>NZ_CP080381.1:0-3509180 GCF_019443465.1 Microbacterium sp. PAMC21962
GTAGAGCGCCAGCGCGGCGTCGCTGTCGTACGTGAGGCGTTGGATGGCGTGGCCCAGGACGACCAGCACGATGCAGGCGAAGCGGGCGTTGTCCCACAGCGGCACCCGCCGTTTCGCCGGGCGCGGTGCCGGGGAGGCGGGCGAGGGGACAGGGTCGGTCATCGTCTGGTCACCCTACCGGGGGTGCAGGACGGGGCGGGAATAACCTGGACAGCACCGCGTTGCACCAGATACATTCATTTGCATGTATTGGATGCCGAGGCATCCGGAAGGCGAAGGACACCGTGAACGAGAAGAGCCCGCAGATGCAGTTCGGCATCTTCACCGTCAGCGACATCACGCAGGACCCGACCACGGGCCACACGCCCAGCGAGGCCGAGCGCATCCGCGCGACCGTCGAGATCGCGAAGCACGCCGAAGAGGTGGGCCTGGACGTCTTCGCCCTCGGCGAGCACCACAACCCGCCGTTCTGGTCGTCGTCCCCGACCACCACGCTGGCCTACATCGCCGCCCAGACCGAGCGGCTCATCGTCTCGACCTCGACGACGCTCATCACGACGAATGACCCGGTGAAGATCGCCGAGGACTACGCCATGCTGCAGCACCTCTCGGGCGGCCGCATGGACCTCATGCTCGGTCGCGGCAACACGGGCCCGGTCTACCCGTGGTTCGGCAAGGACATCCGTCAGGGTCTGCCGCTGTCGATCGAGAACTACGCGCTGCTGCACACGCTGTGGCGTGAGGACGTGGTCGACTGGGAGGGGAAGTTCCGCACGTCCCTCCAGGGCTTCACCGCGACCCCGCGGCCGCTCGACGGCGTCGCGCCGTTCGTCTGGCACGGCTCGATCCGCACGCCCGAGATCGCCGAGCAGGCCGCCTACTACGGAGACGGCTTCTTCGCGAACAACATCTTCTGGCCCGCCGAGCACTACCAGCGCCTCATCGGCCTGTACCGCCAGCGCTGGGAGCACTACGGTCACGGCGCCCCCGAGACGGCGATCGTCGGCCTCGGCGGACAGGCGTTCATGGCGAAGAACTCGCAGGATGCCGTGAACCAGTTCCGTCCCTACTTCGACAACGCCCCGGTCTACGGTCACGGCCCCTCGATGGAGGACTTCACCGAGATGACGCCGCTGACGGTCGGCTCGCCCCAGCAGGTCATCGACCGTTACGCGGGCATGCGCGACATCTTCGGCGACTACCAGCGCCAGCTGTTCCTCATGGACCACGCCGGACTCCCGCTGAAGACCGTGCTCGAGCAGCTCGACTTCCTCGGCGGCGAGGTCGTGCCCGCCTTGCGCAAGGAGTTCGCGAAGGACCGGCCGGAGAACGTGCCCGACGCGCCCACGCACGCCTCGCTCGTGCGCGCCGCGTACGGCGACGGCCCGGCACGCCAGGCCACCCCGCGCGCCAACCGCGGCGACAACCTCAGCGGCCCGTCGCCCTACCAGGATGCGCCCGCGCCGGCCGGCGCCGCGTTCGGTGTGGGGGCGACCCGATGAGCGCCCGGCGCATCGCCGTCGTCTCCGCCGGCCTGTCCAACCCGTCGTCGACCCGCATGCTCGCCGACCGTCTCGCGGCCGCGACCGTGACGGCGCTGGGGGAGCAGTCGGGACCCGACGGCGCCCCCATCCAGGCCACCGTCGACACGATCGAGCTGCGCGATCTCGCGCACGACATCACGAACAACCTGCTGACCGGCTTCGCGCCGCCCGCGCTGGAGTCGGCCATCAACACGGTGGTCTCGGCCGACGCGCTCATCGTGGTCACGCCGATCTTCTCGACGAGCTACTCGGGCCTGTTCAAGTCGTTCATCGACGTGCTCGATCCCGACGCCCTCACCGGCATGCCGGTGCTGATCGGGGCCAATGCGGGAACGGCGCGGCATTCGCTCGCGATCGACTACGCCATCCGCCCGCTGTTCGCGTACCTCCACGCCGAGACGGTCTCGACCGGTGTGTTCGCGGCATCCAGCGACTGGGGAGCCGCCGCCGATCAGGTCGCACCGCTGAGCTCGCGCGTCGAGCGTGGCGCCCGCGAACTGGCCGAGGCCGTCGCGCGCCGTCAGCCCGCCGGCAGCGGCGACCCGTTCGACCCGGCGAACTACCTCGGCGAGGGACGCTCGTTCGGCCACCTGCTCGGCGGTCTCGCCGGCGAGTGAGCCCGCCCGTCGACGCCCCCGATCACGCTCCGGCGCGGTCGGGGGCGTCGCCGTGCGCCGCCTCGGCGCGGGCGAGGGCGGATGCCGCGCGCACCAGCGCCAGGTGCGACAGCGCCTGCGGGGTGTTGCCGGCCTGGCGTCGGCCGGCCACGTCGTACTCCTCCGACAGCAGGCCGACGTCGTTGGCGCGCGAGCAGGCACGGTCCATGAGCGCGCGGGCGTCGTCGAGCCGGCCGCTCGCGGCGTACTGCTCGACGAGCCAGAAGGAGCAGGCGAGGAACGGGTTCTCGGTGCCCTCGAGGCCGTCCACGCCGGACTCGGTCCGATAGCGCAGCACGAGGCCGTCGACCATCAGCGTGCGCTCGATCTCGGCGACGGTCGCCAGCATCCGCGGGTCGTCGGCGGCGCAGAAACCGACCACCGGCAGCAACAGGAGCGACGCGTCGACCGCATCGGTGCCGGCGTGCTGCACGAAGTGCCCGCGCGCCGACACGCCGCGCCGATCGATGTCGGCGCGCACGCGATCGCGCAGACGCTCCCACCGCTCGTCCGGCCCGTCGAGGCCGAACTCGCGCACCGACCGGACGCCGCGGTCGAACGCCGCCCACACCATTGCCCGCGAGTGCGTGAACAGCTGCGGGTCGCCGCGGATCTCCCAGATGCCGTTGTCCGGCTCGTCGATGCGCTTCTCGGCCCGGCGCAGCAGGGCACGCTCGAGCGGCCACGAGATGTCCGACTGCTCGATGCCCGCCTGCCGCGCCGCGAACAGGCAGGTCATCACCTCGCCCGTGACGTCGGCCTGGTACTGCCCGGCCGCGCCGTTGCCGATGCGCACGGGGGCGGCGCCCCGGTAGCCGGGGAGGCTCGCCAGCTCGCGCTCGGCGAGGTCGCGCTCGCCCGCGATGCCGTAGACGATCTGCAGGTCGGCGGGATCTCCCGCGATGGCCCGCAGCAGCCACCGCTGCCAGTGCTCCACGACGTGCGCGAAGCCCTGTCCGAGCAGCACCTCGATCGTCAGGGACGCGTCGCGCAGCCACACGAACCGGTAGTCCCAGTTGCGGCCGCCGCCGAACTGCTCGGGGAGGGACGTGGTCGGTGCGGCGATGATCCCGCCGGTGTCGCGGTGCGTCAGCGCGCGCAGGGTCAGCAGCGAGCGCACCACGGCCTCGCGGTGCGGGCCGTGCACGTCGATGCGCTGCGCCCACGTGCTCCACCAGTCGCGGGTGCGGGCGAGGGCAGCGTCGACGTCGAGCGGCTCGGGCGCCGGACGGTGCGAGGCGTGCCAGGTGAGGGTCAGGTCGCGCCGCTCACCCGACGAGACGCGGAACGCACCGCGGTGCAGATGGTCGGTGGCGGTGAGGGCGGCGCCGCGCAGGACCACCGCATCCGGGCCGGCGATGGCGGTCAGCTCGGGCGCCTCGGCGGTGCCGGTCTGGCGCACCCAGGGCAGGGCCCGCGCGTAGTCGAACCGCAGCCGCACGCGCTGCTCGAACTCCACGCTGCCGGAGACGCCGACCACCCGCCGGACGAGGTCGGTGCGGCTCGCGGTGTCGAGGTGGTGCGGATCGACCGGGAGGCAGTCGTGCACCTCGGCGACACCGTCGGCGCTCTCCCAGCGCGTGACGAGCGTGAACGTCTCGCCGTCGTAGCGCCGCGTGTGCTGCGCCTGCGGATCGGTCGGGCGCAGCATCCACTGTCCGTGGTGCTCGTCGCCGAGAAGCGCGGCGAACACCGACGCCGAGTCGAAGCGCGGCAGGCAGAGCCAGTCGATCGACCCCGATCCCGACACGAGCGCCGCCGTGCGGCTGCTGCTCAGCAGCGCGTAGTCCTCGATGGGGGCGGGCGAGGAGTCCGATCCTGCAGGTGCATCTGCCACGCAACGATTCTGCCGTCTCCCCGGGGCGGAGGGGGCCACGTAGGGTGTGCTCATGGGCGACGTGTCGACACTGGCCATCATCGGAGCGAGCGGCGATCTGACCGAGCGGCTGCTGCTGCCCGCGGTCGCCGACCTGCTGAAGAGTCAGCCCGATCGCCGCATCCATCTGCTGGGGGTGGGACGCACGGCGCTCAGCGATGCGCAGTGGCGGCGTCGCGTGCGCACCGCGTTTCGCGAAGCGGATGCCGAGGAGGCGTTCGCCGCGGTGGCCTCCACGCCCTACCTCGCCGTCGACGCGACCACCGCCGCGGGGCTGCGCCGCGTCGTGCGCGACGCCCCCGACGGTCGGCTCGTGCTCTACTTCGCCGTGCCGCCGGCGGCCGCGGCGGCCGCGTGCGCCGCGCTGTCGCCGGGCGACCTGCCGGCGGGGACCGTGCTGGCGCTCGAGAAGCCGTTCGGCGAGGACGAGGCGAGCGCCGGCGCGCTGAACGAGGTGCTGCGGACGCTGCTGCCGGAGGAGCAGATCTTCCGCGTGGACCACTTCCTCGGCCGATCCACGGTGCTGAACGTGCTCGGCGTCCGCTTCGCCAACCGCCTGCTCGAGCCCGTGTGGACGGCCGAGCACGTCGAACGGGTCGAGATCCGGTTCGACGAGACCCTGGGCCTCGAGGGGCGCGCGGGCTTCTACGATCGCGCGGGCGCCCTCGTCGACATGATCCAGAGCCATCTCCTGCAGGTCATGGCGGTGGTCGCGATGGAGCCGCCCGCGGCGCTGAACGCGACCGACGTCCGCGACGCGACCGCCGCGGTCCTGCGCGCCACGCACGTCTGGGAGGACAACGCGGTGCGCTTCTCCCACCGTGCCCGCTACACGGCCGGCACCGCCGGCGGCGAGCAGATGCCCTCCTACGTCGACGAGTCGGGTGTCGATCCCGCACGCGAGACCGAGACGCTGGCACAGGTCACCGTGGAGGTGCGCAACGCGCGGTGGGCGGGCGTGCCCTTCACGCTGCGGTCGGGGAAGGCCCTGGATGCCAAGCGTGCGGAGATCGACGTGGTGCTCCGACCGGTCCGCCACCTGCCCGCGGGCTTCACCGGCGACGCCGCCGGCAGCGTCATCCGCTTCTCCCTCGGCCCCGACCGGGTCACGATGGACATCTCCGCCAACGGCGGCGACGGGCCGTTCGCGCTGCACCGGGCCCGCCTCGAAGCCGATCTCGGACTGGGCTCGCACCAGGCCTACACCGAGGTGCTGGCCGCGATCCTCGACGCGGACGCGATGCTCTCGGTGCGCGGCGACGTCGCCGAGGAGTGCTGGCGGATCATCCAGCCCGTCCGCGACGCCTGGCGGCGCGGCGACGTGCCGCTCGGGGAGTACGCCGCCGGATCGAGCGGGATCGGGTGGGACGACGCGGGCGTCGCGGCATCCGGGCGCTGATCAGCGCCAGCGGTACTCCGTCTCGGGACGCCCGCGCGTGCCGTACCGCGGCGAACGCTCGACCCGTCCCGCGTCGGCGAGGTGTTCGAGGTAGCGGCGCGCCGCCACGCGCGACATCCCCAGCGCGTCGGCGGCCTCCGTCGCCGAGAGGGGGCCGCGGTCGCGGACGGCGTCCGACACGCGATCGAGGGATGCCGGAGACAGGCCCTTCGGCAGCACGACGGGACCCGTCGGGCGCAGAGCGCCCAGCATCGCGTCGATCTCCGACTGCGTCGCCGCTCCGGTCGCGGCGCGGGCTCGCGCGCGATACGCGCGGTACTGATCCAGCCGATCGTGGAAGGCGGCGAACGTGAAGGGCTTCACGAGGTACTGCACCGCACCGAGCGCGATCGCCTGACGCACCACGTCGGCGTCGCGCACCGAGGTGATCGCGATCACATCGACGTCCGCGGCGCGCGCCCGGATGTGGCGCAGGACGTCCAGCCCCGTGCCGTCGGGCATCGTCATGTCGAGCAGGACGAGATCGATCCGCGACCGCTCGGGCGCCTCGAGCACCGCCGCGACGGCGGCGCGCGCGCCGGCGCATTCGGCGACGACCTCGAAGCCCGGCACGCGGCTGACGTAGGTGCGATGCAGCTCGAGGGTCAGGGCCTCGTCGTCGACCAGCAGCACCCCGATCATGACAGTCCCGTCGGCAGCACCACGCGGAACGTCGTCGGCGACAGCCCCAGCGAGATCGTCCCGCCGACCTCGTCGACGACCGCGCGCACCAGGGCCAGACCCACCCCCCGGCCGTCCGCGCCGGCGGGCTTGGTCGAGAAGCCCCGCTCGAACATCCGCGCGCGGGTGTGCTCGTCGGGTCCCTCGCCCGAGTCGGCGACGCTGAGCAGCAGCTCGTCCTCGGCGGTGCGCGACATGTGCACGCGCACCCAGCGCGGCTCCGGGCCCGCGGCCGCGGCATCCAGGGCGTTGTCGATCAGGTTGCCGACGAGGGCGACCGCGTCGATCGGTCGGAGCAGCGAACGGGGCGCGTCGGCGGCGAGGTCCGCGCTCCACTCGATTCCCCGCTCCATCGCCTGGGACGCCTTGCCGAGCAGCAGCGCCCCCACCGTCGGGTCGCCGTCCGTCCGCGCGGCGACCTGGTCGACCAGCGCCTGGCTCTGGCGTGCGGAGTCGGTCAGGATGCCGATGGCGTCGGCGCTCCGGCCGAGCTCGATCAGGGCGACGGCGGCGTGCATCCGATTGCCGTGCTCGTGCGTCTGCGCCCGCAGCGCCTCGCCGAGCGTGCGCATCGACTCGGCCGAGGCGAGGGTGTCGCGGATCGCCCCGGCGGGGAGGTCGCCGGCGACGCTCCGAGTCGCTCGGCGTGCGAGCACCGCCCCCGCCAGTCCCGCCCCGACGAGGGCGAGCCCGACCGCCGCGACCACCAGCAGCCGCGGCACGACCTGCGCGGTGACGGTGCGCACCGTCACGCCGACCGACACCCAGCCCACGAGGCGCCCGTCCGCCTCCACCGGCACGATCGTGCGCAGCGACGGACCCAGGGTTCCGGTGAACTCCTCGGTGATCGTCTGCGGCGAAGGCGGGATCGTGCCGATGTAGTGCTGGCCGATCTGGGCCGGGTCGCGGTGCGTGATGCGGATGCCGGCCGTGTCCATCACGGTGACGAAATCGACGCCCGCGCTCGACATCACCTCGCGCGCGATCGGCTGGAGCGTGCGCGTGGCCGCCTCGCCGTCGCCCACCGCGAGAGCGGACCGGACGTCGGGAAGGCCCGCG
Organism: Microbacterium sp. PAMC21962; assembly: GCF_019443465.1. Taxonomy (NCBI): domain Bacteria; kingdom Bacillati; phylum Actinomycetota; class Actinomycetes; order Micrococcales; family Microbacteriaceae; genus Microbacterium; species Microbacterium sp. PAMC21962. The sequence goes on from NZ_CP080381.1 coordinate 7,255, forward strand.
AGTGTCGCGGCGACGGCCTGGGTCGCTCGCTCCGCCTCGGCGCGGGCCGCCCGCTGGGCCTCCAGCACGAGCAGCCCCGCCGTCCCCAGCGCCAGCACGAGCGCCGCACCGGCGAGCCACAGGAACAGCCGGGACGCGGCGCTGCGTCCGATGCTGCGGGCCATGGCGCCCCTCTCGACGGTGAACGGCGGTGGCGTGCGTCGCCGCCCGGGGGCGGGACCAATACGACCACAAGTGAACCACGAGGTCCCGGCGGGCGCACTCTGGGCACGTGGCCGCCAACGTCGGCGGTCCGCGAACAACGACCCGTTCACACCTGGAGGCGGACATGGCCCTCTCGACGACATCTTTCAGACTCCCCGGCTACAACTGGCGCCGCGGCAAGACGTCCTGGGACAAACACACCTGGCTCTACGTGTCGGTGATCATCGCCGTCGTGCTGGGCGCCGTCGTCGGCCTCGTCTGGCCCGAGCTCGCGAAGGGGCTCGAGCCGATCGGCAAGGCGTTCGTCAACCTCATCAAGATGATGATCGCGCCGATCATCTTCTGCACCATCGTGGTCGGCGTCGGTTCCATCGCCAAGGCCGCCACGGTCGGCAAGATCGGCGGGCTGGCCCTGGGCTACTTCATGGTGATGACGACGTTCGCGCTGTTCATCGGCCTCGTCGTGGGCAACATCATCCACCCGGGCACGGGACTGGACATGTCGAGCTCGACCTACGACGCATCCAGCATCGAGGCCACCTCGACCACCCAGTTCCTCATGGGGATCATCCCCACGACGTTCTTCTCGGCCTTCACCGGCGAGAGCGTGCTGCAGGTGCTCTTCATCGCGCTGCTGGTCGGTTTCGCCCTGCAGGGACTCGGCAGCAAGGGCGAGCCGATCATGTACGCCGTCAAGCAGCTGCAGGTGCTCGTGTTCCGCATCCTCGGGATGATCCTCTGGCTCGCCCCGATCGGCGCGTTCGGCGCGATCGCCGCCGTGGTCGGCAAGACCGGCTTCGCCGCCATCGTCAGCCTCGGCATCCTCATGATCGCGTTCTACATCACGTGCGCCGTGTTCGTCTTCGGCATCCTCGGGGTGCTCCTGTACGCCGTCACCCGCGTGAACATCCTGCGACTCATGAAGTACCTCGGTCGCGAGTACCTGCTGATCGTCGGCACCTCCTCGAGCGAGTCCGCCCTTCCCCGGCTGATCGCCAAGATGGAGCACCTCGGCGTCTCGAAGCCCGTCGTCGGCATCACCGTCCCGACCGGCTACTCCTTCAACCTGGACGGCACGGCCATCTACCTGACGATGGCGTCGCTGTTCATCGCCGCGGGCATGGGAACGCCGATGTCGTGGTCCGAGCAGATCGGCCTGCTCGTGTTCATGATCATCGCCTCCAAGGGCGCCGCCGGGGTCACGGGGGCGGGTCTGGCGACGCTCGCCGGCGGGCTCCAGGCCTTCCGCCCCGACCTCGTCAACGGGGTGGGCGTGATCGTGGGCATCGACCGGTTCATGTCCGAGGGGCGCGCCGTCACGAACTTCACCGGCAACGCCGTCGCGACGCTGCTCATCGGCACCTGGACGAAGCAGATCGACCGCGACCGCGTCCGCGAGGTGCTCGCCGGTCGGGCGCCCTTCGACGAGTCCACCCTCACCGGTGACGGCCACGACGGCATGTCCACCGCGACCGGCGCCGTCGGCACGCAGGGACTCGAGCAGGCTGCCCTCGACGAGGCCGCCGCGAAGGAGGAGCGCGCCCGCCGCCGGGCGGCCGCGCACTGACGGCGCGGTCACGTCGCCGCGTCCGGGCGTGCCTGTCCTCAGGCCTCCGGGGCGCGGCGTCGCCGCGCGCGGCCCGCCACGGCGTCGGCGGCCGCGCCGAGGGCGAGCGCGAGGGCGATCGAGACCGCGACGGCGACGACCGTGCCGCCGGGCACGATCGCGGCGACGGCGGCTCCCAGCAGCGCCTGGTAGAGCGCCCACGCCGTCGCCGCGGGAGCGGCCAGCAGCAGGTACCGCGGCACCGGCATGCGGGAGGCGCCCGCCGCGAGATTGACCGCCAGGCGGGCGAACGGGATGAAGCGGGCCGTGAACATCAGCGTCGCCCCGCGCCGCGCGAGGGCGTCGCGGGCCCAGCCGAACGCGGCGGTCACGCGCGGCCCCCGCATCCATCGCCAGCGATCGAGGCCGACCGTTCGTCCGAGGGCGTAGCAGCCGAGGTCGCCGAGCAGGGCGGCCAGCGCGGCGACGGCGATCACCGCGATCAGCGGCGGCGCGCCCTCGGCCACCGCCAGCGCGCCGAAGGTCGTCACCGCCGCCTCGCCGGGGATCACGACGAGCAGCGCATCGCCCAGTACCAGCCCCGCCATCGCCGGCAGCGCCCACGGGCTGTGCGCGAGAGCCTGGAGCCATGCGTCCGTCACCGTCCCGGAGTAGCACGGGCCCATGAACGCGCGGCGAACGCGCGCGGCGGGGATGACCGTGCGGTGACCGTCCGCGGAGCGTTCGGGGAACACTGCGTTCCCGGGGCCCGTCAGCACGCCCCCGGGGCCGCGCACCCGCGACCCTGGACCCATGAGAGTCGCGTTCGTCGCCGAGTCGTTCCTGCCTCACATGAACGGCGTCACCGGATCCGTCCTGCAGTCCGTGCGTCATCTCACCGCACGCGGCCACGACGCCCTCGTCATCGCGCCGGGTGCGCCGGGTGCGCGCTCGGATGCGACGACCACCCTGCTGCCCTCCGTGCCGCTGCCCGCCTACCGCCAGGTGCGCATCGCGCTGGGGCGCACCGGGACGCTCGCCGGCATCCTGCGCGACTACGCGCCCGACGTCGTGCACCTCGCCTCGCCGTTCGTGCTCGGCTGGCGCGCCGTCGCGGCGGCGGAGGCGCTGGAGCTGCCGACCGTCGCGGTCTACCAGACCGATGTCATCGCTTACGCCCGCAAGTACGGCGTCCCGCGGGCGACCGCCCTGACCGCCGCGCACGTGGCCCGTCTGCACGGCCGGGCCACGCTGACGCTCGCGCCCTCGTCGTCGGCGCTGCGACAGCTCGACGAACTGGGCGTCGATCGCACACGGCTGTGGGGCCGGGGCGTCGACACCCAGCGCTTCCGCCCCGAGCACCGCAGTGAGGCGTGGCGTTCCTGGATCGCGCCGGGCGAGGTGATCGTCGGCTACGTCGGGCGTCTCGCCCCCGAGAAGCAGGTCGAAGACCTGGCGGTTCTCGCCGACATCCCCGGCGTCCGCCTGGTGATCGTGGGCGACGGCCCCGCCCGCGCGCGACTGGAGCGCGCGCTGCCGCGCGCCGTGTTCCTCGGACACCTCGCCGGCGCCGAGCTCGCCCAGGCGATGGCCGGCTTCGACGTCTTCGTGCATCCGGGGGAGAGCGAGACGTTCGGGCAGACCATCCAGGAGGCCCATGCCAGCGGCGTGCCCGTGGTCGCGACCGGTCGCGGCGGCCCCGTCGACCTCGTGCGCTCCAGCGTCGACGGCTGGCTCTACCGGCCGGGCGACCTCGATGACCTCCGCGATCGCGTGCGCGACCTGGTCGGCGACGCGACCAAGCGTCAGGCCTTCGGAGCGGCGGCGCGGGCCGGCGTCGAGGGGCGGACCTGGCCTGCCCTCGTCGACACGCTGGAGCAGTACTACCTCGAAGCGCGGCGGCTGCACGGCGCGGAGCGCGGCACACGCGTCGGGTCGACCTCGGCCCCCGCGGCGGAGCGTCCGGCGCCGCCGCCGCGCGGATGGTCGCGCATCATCGCCCTCGGCGACTCGTTGACGGAGGGGCTGTGCGACACGTCGCGGATGCCGGAGGGGGAGTACCGCGGCTGGGCGGACCGGCTGGCGACCCTCCTGGCCCAGCGCTCGCCGACACCGGTGCGCTACGCGAACCTCGCCGTGCGCAGCCGCCGTGTCGGCGACCTCCTGGACGAGCAGCTCCCGCGCGCGCTCGCGATGCGCCCCGAGCTCGCGACCGTGCTCATCGGCGCGAACGACCTCGTGTCGCACCACGTCGACGCCGACACCGTGGCCGCCCGGGTCGACGACGCGGTCGGCCGCCTGCGCGCGGCGGGCAGCGATGTGCTGCTGGTCACGCCGTTCCTGCCCGACCGCCGCGCCTCACGGCTGTTCTCCCGCCGGTTCGCCCGCTTCGCGGTGCGGCTGCGCGAGATCGCGGCCCGGCACGGGGCCTTCCTGCTGGACCTCGAGAGCGATCCCGACATCGGCGAGCGCGAGAAGTGGGCGCACGACAAGGTGCACCTGAGCTCGCGCGGGCATCGGTTCGTGGCGTACCGCTCCGCGGAGGTGCTCGGGCTGCCCGACGTGGAGGCACTCGGTGCGCTCGATGCCGCCCTGCACGCCGACGACGACCGCCCGGTCAGCGGCACGTGGCTCACCCGCGACGCGCTGCCGTGGGCGTGGCGGCGGCTGCGCGGGCGCACGGCCGGCGACGCCGTGACGGCGAAGCACACCGACTACGTCGATCTGCCCGCCGGCGGGTCGTCCGACCGTGCGCGCACGCCGCAGCGCTGACTCGCGATGACCGCGGGGCGCGTCGGCGCGTCAGCCGCTCTTGCGGCGGAACTCCCGCTTGGTGACCGCGCCGTGCGTGCCGTGCACGGCCGAGTCGCCGTCCAGGTGCGCCTCGCCGGTGCGGCTCTGCGCGTTCTTCTTGTCGAGCGCCTCCCTGAACTTGCGCTTCATCTCCTCGGATGCCGTGGTGTCATCGGTGCTCATGCCCCCAACCATACGCAGGCGAGGGCGCGACTGATAGGCTTGGGCAGGTTGCCGTGGATCTTCTGCGGCATCCGGAGCAGGCCGGCAGGAAGCTGGTCCCCTGTGGTGGGTTCCCGTTCGACGCGATCCGATGCGAACGGTGGCTTTCTACTGGTGGCCAGCGCTGACCGTCCCGGCGGCGCCTCACGCGGTGTCGCCGCGCGTCTGGATCTGCCCGTTCCTGCTCCTTCGCACGATCTCGTGCGCGAAACGCGCGCGCGAGTCTAAACAAAGAAGGAGAGACCTCTTGGAAGGTCCAGAAATCACCGCCGCCGAAGCCGTTCTCGACAACGGCCGTTTCGGCACCCGCACGATCCGGTTCGAGACCGGACGACTCGCGCAGCAGGCACAGGGTGCCGTCGCCGCGTACCTCGACGAAGAGACCATGCTGCTGTCGGCCACGAGCGCGGGCAAGCACCCGCGTGAGGGCTTCGACTTCTTCCCGCTGACCGTCGACGTCGAGGAGCGCTCCTACGCCGCCGGCAAGATCCCCGGCTCGTTCTTCCGTCGCGAGGGCCGCCCCTCCACCGAGGCGATCCTCGTCTGCCGCCTCATCGACCGTCCGCTGCGCCCGTCGTTCGTCGACGGCCTGCGCAACGAGGTCCAGATCGTCGTGACCGTGCTGAGCATCGCTCCGGGCGAGTACTACGACGCGCTCGCGATCAACGCGGCATCCCTGTCGACGCAGATCTCCGGTCTGCCGTTCTCGGGCCCCATCGCCGGTGTGCGCCTCGCGCTCATCCCGGGTCACGGCGAGCACGCCGACCAGTGGGTCGCGTTCCCGACGGCCGCCCAGGTCGAGGAGGCCGTGTTCGACCTCATCGTCGCCGGTCGCGTCCTGGAGGACGGCGACGTCGCGATCATGATGGTCGAGGCCGAGGCCACCGAGAACAGCTGGAACCTCATCAAGGCCGGCGCCACCAAGCCCAGCGAGGAGATCGTCGCGCAGGGTCTGGAGGCCGCCAAGCCCTTCATCACCGCGCTCGTCGCCGCGCAGAACGTCGTCGCGAACACCGCGGCCAAGGAGATCCAGCCGTACCCGGTCTTCCCGCCGTACGCGACGGAGACCTACGACTTCGTCGCCGGTCGCGCCTACGACCGTCTGGTGCCGGTGTACCAGATCGCCGACAAGATCGAGCGCCAGAACGCCGACGACGCCGTCAAGGACGACGTCAAGGCTCAGCTGGTCGCCGCCGTCGAGGCGGGCGAGCTGCCCGACAGCGCGCTGGCCGAGTTCGGTGCCGCCTACAAGTCGGTCACCAAGCTGATCGTCCGCGGCCGCATCCTCACCGAGGGCGTCCGCATCGACGGCCGCGGCCTGGCGGACATCCGTCCGCTGGATGCCGAGGTCCAGGTCATCCCGCGCGTGCACGGCTCCGCGATCTTCCAGCGCGGTGAGACCCAGATCCTGGGCGTCACGACGCTGAACATGCTCAAGATGGAGCAGCAGATCGACTCGCTGTCGCCGACCACGAGCAAGCGCTACATGCACCACTACAACTTCCCGCCCTACTCGACCGGTGAGACCGGCCGCGTCGGGTCGCCGAAGCGTCGCGAGATCGGGCACGGCTTCCTGGCCGAGCGCGCGCTCGTTCCGGTGCTGCCCAGCCGCGAGGAGTTCCCCTACGCGATCCGTCAGGTGTCCGAGGCCCTCGGCTCCAACGGCTCGACGTCGATGGGCTCCGTCTGCGCCTCGACCCTGTCGCTGCTGAACGCGGGTGTGCCGCTGCGCGCCCCCGTCGCCGGCATCGCGATGGGTCTGGTCTCCGACCAGGTCGACGGCCAGACGCGCTACGCCGCGCTGACCGACATCCTGGGCGCGGAGGACGCGCTCGGCGACATGGACTTCAAGGTCGCCGGTACCAGCGAGTTCGTCACGGCGATCCAGCTCGACACGAAGCTCGACGGCATCCCGTCGTCGGTGCTGACCGCCGCGCTGACGCAGGCGAAGGACGCGCGCATGACGATCCTGAACGTCCTGAACGCCGCGATCGACGGCCCGGACGAGATGGCTCCGACGGCGCCGCGCGTCATCAGCGTGCAGATCCCGGTCGACAAGATCGGCGAGCTGATCGGCCCGAAGGGCAAGACGATCAACGCGATCCAGGACGAGACGGGGGCGCAGATCTCCATCGAGGAGGACGGCACCGTCTACATCGGCGCGACCGACGGCCCCTCGGCCGAGGCCGCCCGCGCCCAGGTGAACGCGATCGCGAACCCGACCAACCCCGAGGTCGGCGAGCAGTTCCTCGGAACGGTCGTCAAGCTGGCGGCGTTCGGCGCCTTCATCTCGCTGCTTCCCGGCAAGGACGGCCTGCTGCACATCAGCGAGGTGCGCAAGCTCGCCGGTGGCAAGCGTGTCGAGAACGTCGAGGACGTGCTCGGCGTCGGCCAGAAGCTGCTCGTCAAGATCACGAAGATCGACGACCGTGGCAAGCTGTCGCTCGAGCCCGTGCTCGAAGAGGCCGCCGACCAGGAAGGCCGCGCGGCCGCCAGCGAGGGCCCGGAGGCTCCCGCCGAAGGCTGAGCGCACGCGGCGCGGCACCCCGTAGGGTCGCCGCGCCGCCCAAGGACACGGATGCCCGCTTCCTCCCGTCTCGGAGGGGCGGGCATCCGTTCGTTCACCGGATGTCCACCGAATGGCGGACATCCGGTGCCCCGCGACGGCGTCGTGACGGAAGCGTTATGGAATGTTTACCGTTCGTTCGGCGCGATGCGCGGCGCGGGTGCGGGGCTGGCCTACCCTCGGAACTACACATCGGGGGGTGGGTATCGAGACACACGGGGCCGCAGCGGCGGCAGCGTGAGGGGGTGAACGGATGGGTTACTTCGGCATCGGCGCCACGGCGGCCGGGTCGCGCGTCGTCGCGGCGCCGCACCCCTCCGCGCCCATTCCCGTCCAGGGGGCTCCCGTGGGATCCGTCATCCGCACCGGGCTCGGCGAGTCCGGGCTCGACGTCTTCCCCATCATGCTCGGCGCGGCCGAGTTCGGCTGGCACGTCGACCTCTCCGCCGCCCACGGCATCCTCGACGCGTACCGCGAGTGGGGCGGCAACGCCGTGCACACCTCCGACGGGTACGCCGCCGGGCGCAGCGAGCACATCGTCGGCCAGTGGCTGGGTCGCCGCGGCATCCGTGACGACATGGTGCTGGCCGTGCGGATCGGATCCAACCCCGACAACCCCGGCCTCGGACCGGTCAACCTGATCCGCGCCGTGGAGGCCTCCCTCACGCGGCTGCAGACGGACCGGATCGACCTGCTGTACCTCGACGCGACCTCCGACGACGCGACGACGCTCGAGGACACCCTGGCGACCGTCGAGTGGCTCATCGAGTCGGGGAAGGTGCGCGCCGTCGGCGCGTTCGGTCACTCGGCGGCGCAGCTCGTCGAGGCCCGCATCCTCGCCTCGGCGGGATACCCGCGGTTCACGGTGCTCGACGTGCCCTACAACATCCTCCGCCAGAGCGAGTTCGACGGCGATCTGCGCCTGGTCGCGGGGGCGCAGGGCATCGCGGTCACGCCGTCGCAGGCGCTCGAGCACGGCTACCTCGCCGGCGTGCACCGCGACCGCGCCAACGTCGCGTACTCCGTGCGCGGCATCCAGCTGGCGGCGTCGATGAACAGGCGGGGGTCCCGCACCCTCCGCGCGCTGGACCGGATCGGCGCCGAGCTGGCGATCCCGCCCTCCGCGGTCGCGATCGCGTGGCTGCTCGCGCAGCGCGCCGTCGTCGCACCCATCGTCAACGTCTTCGCCGTCGGTCATGTGGAAGAGCTCGTGCAGGGCGTGGGAGCGCGTCTGAGCCGGGCGCATCTGGCGGAGATCGCCCGCGCGATCCAGTAGTCGTGGCGGCGGCGCGCGGCGCTGTCAAGACCCGGTCGGGCCGCGTCGGCCTGACGTAGGGTGGAAGAGCCCCACCCCCAGGCGAGACGAGTATTGACGTGACGCATTACCTGTACCTCGTGCGACACGGAGAGCATCTCGACGCGGAGCACGGGCTCGAAGACGGTCCGCTGTCGCCGCGCGGTCGTCGCCAGGCGGAGCTGCTGGCCGACCGGCTGTCCGGCGTTCCGCTGGATGCCGTGTGGCACTCTCCCCTCGAACGCGCCGCCGAGACCGCCCGCGCGGTCGCGGGCCGCCTGCCGTCGGTGACGCCCGAGCCGTCGGCGCTGCTGTTCGACTGCATCCCGACCGGCATGCTCCCCGAGACGCCGTCGATCTACGAGCCGTTCTTCGGGTCGTACACCGAGGCGGAGATCGACGCGGGGCGCGCGCAGATGGGCGACGCGGTCGCGGAGTTCCTCGTGCGCAAGCCCGCCGCGCACGAGCTGCTCATCACCCACAACTCCGTGATCGCCTGGTTCGTCCGGGAGGTGCTCGACGCGCCGGACTGGCGCTGGATGACGATCAACCAGGCCCACTGCGGCCTCACGGTGCTCGCCCAGCGCAAGGGGCGGCCGTGGGCGCTCGTGACGCACAACGATCTGGCGCACCTGCCGATGGAGCTGCGCACGGGCCTGCCCGAGGTGCCGCCCGTCTGAGCTCCGGCGTGCGGGAGTGTCGGCGTGCGCAACGTCGGATTCGCTGTCGCCGAGACCCTCCACGTGCCGTCATTGCGGGGGCTGTGCGGCCCCGACCGTGAGGATCTCCGACGGTCGTCACCCGACGGCGCCGCCGTGATTCACAGCGCCTTGCGCAACCACACCGTCGCGTTGGGGTTGTCGTTGTAGGGCTCGACGGCGGTGAAACCGGAGCGGGCGTAGAGCGCACCGGCCGCGTCGAGGGTGTGGTGCGTGTCGAGCACCAGCTCCGCGGCGCCGAACCCGCGGGCCCGCTCCTCGAGCGCCTCCAGCAGCAGCCGTCCCCATCCCCGTCCGCGCGTGCGCGGCTGGAGGTAGAGGTGCTTCACCTCGTGGCGCGGTCCCGCCGGTCCGTCCTCGATCCGACGGATGCCGCCGCAGCCCGCGTCCGTCGCGTCCGCGCCGTCGTCGTCCACGACGACCAGGAACACGCCGGCCGGGGGAGTGAACACGGATGCCGCGGGGAACACCGGCTGGTAGGCCTGTCCCTGCGGGAAGGCCGCGGCACGCATCCGGAAGTACTCCTCCAGGAGGGCACGCGAACGGGGATCGTCGGCGGTGAGCGGCTCGAGACGGACCATCCCTCGAGCGTAACCGTGTCGGGTCCACGCCCTAGGCTGGAGCCATGACGACGAGAGTGGCCCTCGTGGGCGGCACCGGCAAGCTCGGTGCGATCATCGCCGGCGTGATCGACGACATGGACGACTTCGAGACGGTCGCCGTGCTCGGCTCGTCGAGCGACCTCGCCGAGATCGACGGCGCCGACCTCGTCGTCGACGCCTCCACGCCCGGCGTCTCGATCGACGTCGTGCGCGCCGCGATCGAGCGGGGCCGGAACGTGCTCGTCGGAACCTCCGGGTGGTCGACCGAGCGGATCGCGCTCGTGCGCCCGCTCGTCGAGGCGGCCGGCACCGGCGCCGTCTTCATCCCGAACTTCTCGCTCGGCTCCGTCGTCGCGACGGCCATCGCCGCGGCCGCCGCCCCGCTGTTCCCCTCGATCGAGATCGTCGAGACCCACCGCGAGACCAAGGTGGACTCGCCGAGCGGCACCGCCGTGCGCACGGCCGAGCTCATCGCCGATGCGCGCTCGGCGGTCGGTCCCGTCGCCTCGCCGCACGTCGATCAGCGCGCCCGCGGCCAGCAGGTGGCGAGCGTGCCGATCCACTCACTGCGACGGCCCGGCGTCATCGCGAAGCAGGAGACGATCCTGTCGGGTCCGGGCGAGTCCCTGTCGATCGTGCACGACACGGTCGACCCGGCCCAGGCGTATGCCCCCGGCATCCGCGTCGCCCTCGTCGCCGCCCGCGATGCGCGGGGGGTGACCATCGGCCTCGACGCGCTCATCGACCTCGGGCTCGGTTCCCGCCGCGACGCGGAGACGGCGGAGGCTCGCGTCGACGAGGGCGCGGTCCCCGGCCAGGTCGCCCGCGTCACCGGAGCATGAACGCCCGCATCGGCGTCGCCGTGATGGCGGTGCTGCTGGCGCTCTACATCGTGCTCGTCGCACAGCGCGCGTGGCTGCTGCTGGTCTCGGGCGAGCCGATCGGCATCGCGATGGGGATCGCCCTGGTGGTGCTGCCGGTCATCGCGGCGTGGGCCCTGTGGCGCGAGCTGGCCTTCGGCCGTGCGGCCGAGCGGCTCGCGAAGCGCCTCGAGGCCGAGCAGGCGCTGCCGGCGGAGGAGCTCGACGTCCGCGTGAGCGGCCGTCCCGACCGGGAACAGGCCGACGCGGTCTTCCCCCTCTACCGCGCGGATGTCGAGCGCCACCCCGACGACTGGCGCGCGTGGTTCCGCCTCGGCCTGGCCTATGACGGCGCCGGCGACCGCCGGCGCGCCCGCGAGGCGATCCGCCGGGCGATCACGATCGAGAAGAACCCGCCGACGGGCTGATCACGCGGGGACGGCGGCGGCCACGGCATCCTCCACCGTCGGGTGGGAGAACGTGAATCCGGATGCCGTGAGCACCTCCGGCACGACGTGCATGTCGCACGTCAGCAAGCCCTCCGCGGCGTCGCGCCCGAGCACGAGCGTGAGCGCCCATTCGGGCACCCGCAGGAGGTAGGGCCGGTTCATCCGGCGTGCGAGGGCGAAGCCGAGATCGTTCGCCGTCGCGCGCTGGGGCCCCGTGAGGTTGACCGGTCCGGTCGTGCCGGTGTCGATGATGTGGCGGATGGCCCGCACCTCGTCGTCCAGCGAGATCCACGGCCACACCTGGGTGCCGCGTCCGAGGGGGCCGGAGAGTCCGAGTCTCGTGAGCAGCAGCAGCGGCTTGAGCACGCCGTCGGCGTGCACGACGGGGGCCGTGCGCAGGGTCGCGACGCGAGCCCGGTCGCCCGCCCCGCGCAGCGCCGCCGTCTCCCATTCGCCGCAGAGGTCGGCGAGGAAGGACTCGCCGCGCGGCGAGGACTCGGTGAGGGTCGCGCCGGGGACGGAGGGGTAATAGCCCACCGCGGACGACGAGACGAAGGCCGGTGCGTCGTCGCCGAGGCTGCGCACGGCCGCGGCGAGCGCCTGGGTCGGCGCGATCCGCGACCACACCAGGTCGTGCTTGTAGCGGCGCGTCCACGGGAAGCGTCCCAGGGTGGCGCCGTTGAGGCCGACGACCGCCCGCGCGCCGGCGAGCACCGCCGGGGGCAGGGGCGTGCGGCCGGGGTCCCAGGTGACCTCGTCGCCGGCCGCGCTCTCGCGACGGACGAGGCGGGTCACCGGGATGCCGTCGGCGCGCAGCGAGTCCGACAGCGCTCGTCCGATGAGGCCGGAGGCGCCGGCGATGACGACGCGGCCCTCGGCGGCGGTGTCAGGCAAGCGTGGCCTCGAGCGTGATCTCGATGCCGGTCAGCGCCGCCGACACGGGGCAGCCCGACTTCGCCTCGCCGGCGATGCGCGCGAACTCCTCGGCCGACAGCCCGGGCACGACCGCATTGACGTTGAGGTGCGATCCCGTGATGCCGGTGCCGGGGATGAACGTGACGGATGCCGTCGTCTCGATGCTCTCGGGCGGGGTGCCGTTGCCGGTCAAGGCGTGGGAGAGGGCCATGCTGAAGCAGGAGGAATGGGCGGCGGCCAGCAGCTCCTCGGGCGTCGTGACCGACGAGGAGCCCTCGCTGCGGGCCTTCCAGTCGACCGCGAACGGCCCCTGATTGGAGCTCTCGAAGGCGATCTCGCCGGATCCGTCGGTGAGGGATCCCTTCCAGCTCGTGGACGCTTCGCTCGTGACGCTCATGACTGCTCCTCGATGTCGTGGGGATTCGTTCCCGAGCCTAGACGCGCCCGCCCCGCGACGGAACGGGGGGACGCGTGGAGCGCCCGGTCAGACGGCGGCGGCCGCGGTGACGCGATCGAGCTCGAGCTCGATCGCATTGCGGTTCGGCGTGCCGCCGAAGCGCGTCTGGACGACGCCGTGCCGATCCAGGATGAGCGTCGTCGGCGTCTGCAGCACGTGGAAGTGCTTCGCGATGTCGGGGCGGTGCGTGAGGTCGACGTCGAGGTGGAGGACGCCGTCGTGCGCGTCGGCGATCGATCCCAGCACGCGGTGCACGCCCGGGCAGCGGGAGCACATCTCGGTGCTGAACTGCAGGAGCGTCGCCCGCTCGCCGAGCGCCGGGGCCCCGAGCCGCTGCGGCTCAACGACCTCGTCGGGGTTCTGCCGGCGAGGACGGCTCTGCTTCCAGCGGAGGAAGAGGCCGACGCCGACGGTGACGGCGAGAAGCGCCGTGAGCAGGAGCACGGCATCGACGATGGTCACAATCTGCCACGATACCGCCGCTTCGGGCTTCGAGGCGCGGTGCGCGGGCAGATGACGGGCCGTGCGTAACAGAGCCGATGTCCGCGCGCGCCGGTAGTCTGACTGGCGTGACCGCGGCATCCATCCCCACCCCCTACGAGGATCTCCTGCGCGACGTGCTCGCCCACGGCGTGCACAAGGACGACCGCACCGGAACGGGGACCACGAGCGTCTTCGGTCGGCAGATCCGGTTCGACCTCGCGCAGGGCTTCCCGCTCATCACGACCAAGCGCGTGCACCTGAAGTCGATCGTCTACGAGCTGCTGTGGTTCCTGCGCGGCGAGTCGAACGTCGCATGGCTCCAGGAGCACGGCGTGAGCATCTGGGACGAGTGGGCGGATGCCGACGGCGAGCTCGGTCCGGTCTACGGCGTCCAGTGGCGCTCCTGGCCCACGCCGTCGGGTGGTCAGATCGATCAGATCTCGCAGGTCATCGAGCAGATCCGCAGCAACCCCGACTCGCGGCGGCTCATCGTGTCGGCGTGGAACCCGGCGGACATCCCGCAGATGGCGCTGGCTCCCTGCCATGCGCTCTTCCAGTTCTACGTGGCGGACGGCAAGCTGTCGTGCCAGCTGTACCAGCGCAGCGCCGACATGTTCCTCGGGGTGCCGTTCAACATCGCGTCCTACGCGCTGCTGACGCTGATGATCGCGCAGCAGACGGGGCTCGAGCCGGGTGATTTCGTCTGGACCGGGGGCGACTGCCACATCTACGACAACCATGTCGAGCAGGTGCGCGAGCAGCTCTCCCGCGATCCGTATCCGTACCCGCGGCTGTCGTTCGCCCGCACCCCGGCGTCGATCTTCGACTACACGTACGAGGACGTCGTCGTCGAGGACTACCGGCACCACCCCGCGATCCGCGCGGCCGTGGCCGTATGACGCGACTGGGGCTGATCTGGGCCGAGGCGCGCGGCGGCGTGATCGGCAAGGACGGCGGGATGCCGTGGCACGTGCCCGAGGATCTCGCGCACTTCCGCGCCGTGACGACGGGCGCTCCCGTGATCATGGGCCGGCGCACCTGGGAGTCGTTCCCGCCGCGTTTCCGGCCGCTCCCGGGGCGGCGCAACATCGTGGTCAGCCGCGATCCCGGCTGGGCCGACGACGGCGCCGAGCGGGCCTCCTCGCTGGACGACGCCCTGGCGCTGGCGGCGCCGGAGCCCGAGGCGTGGGTCATCGGCGGCGCGGGACTGTTCGCGGAGGCGATCGCGCGCGCGGACGTGCTCGAGGTGACCGAGCTCGACCTCGAGGTGGACGGCGACACCTTCGCTCCGGTCCGCGCGGGCTGGAGCGTCGCGCGCATCGACCCCGCCGAGGGCTGGACGGTGTCGCGGACCGGCGTCCCCTACCGCTTCATGACGCTGATCCGTCCCTGATCCTCCCGATCGGCACTAGCGTGGCCCCATGCCCAGGACAGCACTGATCACGGGGGCGAGCTCGGGTCTCGGCGCCGAGTTCGCGCGTCAGCTCGCCGCCCGCGGAGCCGATCTGGTGCTCGTCGCGCGCGATCGCGCCGCACTGGAGGCCCTGGCCGCGCGATTGCGCGCGGACACGGGCGGCGGCGTCGAGGTGCTCGCCGCCGACCTCGTCGCCGACGAGGGACTGGCCGCGGTGGCGGAGCGCGTCGCCGACCGCCGGCATCCGATCGAGATCCTCGTCAACAACGCGGGCTTCGGTCTCGACCTCGACTTCACCGCGAACGACATCGCCGACGAGCAGCGCCACCTCGACCTGCACGTGCGGGCGACGATGCGCCTGAGCCACGCGGCACTCGGCGGGATGCTCGAACGGGGGAGCGGTCGCGTCATCAACGTCGCCTCCGTCGCGGGCTTCCTGCCGCGCGGAACCTACGGCGCCGTCAAGGCGTGGGTGATCTCGTTCAGCCGCTGGGCGAACGCGGTCTACCGGCCGCGCGGCGTGACGGTCACGGCCGTCTGCCCGGGCTTCACCCACACCGACTTCCACGCGCGTCTGGGACTGCCCCCGGGGGAGGAGGGCATCCCCGCCGCGATGTGGCTGGAGGCCGCCGACGTCGTCCGTGAGGGGCTGCGCGACGCGGCACGCGGCACGGCGGTGTCGATCCCGTCGCTGCGCTACAAGGTGCTCGTCGGCCTCGCACGCGCGCTGCCCGCGGCCTGGGCGGCGCGACTCGCCGCGACCGGGCGGTGACGGCCCGCTCCGACCTCCGCCCCGCGAGCCGCTAGCCTGGAGGCATGACGCACTCGGGCAATCCCTTCGGACAGGTCCTCGTCGCGCTCGTCACCCCGATGACGGCCGACGGTGAAGTCGACTGGCCCGCCGTCGAGAAGCACATCGACGACGTCATCACCGCCGGCGCCGACGGCATCGTCGTCACCGGCACGACGGGGGAGACGAGCACGCTCACCGACCCCGAGAAGCTCACGCTCGTCGAGGTCGGCAAGTCGGTCTCCGCCGGCCGCGCCAAGATCATCACCGGCGGCGGCTCGAACGAGACGGCGCACGCCATCGAGCTCTACAAGGCGAGCGAGAAGGCCGGCGCCGACGGCATCATGATCGTCACGCCGTACTACAACAAGCCGACGCAGGCCGGCATCCTGACGCACTTCCGCCTCGTCGCCGATGCGACCGACCTCCCGGTCATCCTCTACGACATCCCCGGCCGCACCGGGGTGCCGATCAAGTACGAGACCATCCTGCGGCTGGCCAACCACCCGAACATCCTCGCCGTGAAGGACGCCAAGGGCGACTTCAGCGAGGTGAGCCGGGTGCTCAACCAGACCGATCTCATGTACTTCTCCGGCGACGACGCCAATGTGCTCCCGCACCTGTCGATCGGCGCCGCGGGTCTGATCGGCGTGACGGCGAACATCACCGCGACGCCCTACCGCGTCATCGTGGATGCCGTGAACCGCGGCGACCTGGCCACCGCCACGGCCGCCCACCAGCAGCTCGAACCGCTCGTCCGCGCCGTCATGACCCACGTCCCCGGCACGGTGAGCGCGAAGTACATCCTGCACGGCCTGGGCCGCATCTCCAGCCCGCGCGTGCGTCTGCCGCTCGTCGGCCCCGAAGAGTGGGAGGCCGCCCTCATCGAGGACGAGCTCGCGCTCGTCACGGGCGTCGACGGTGCAGACTTCTCCAACTTCCGACCCGACCGCAACGCCGCCGCCGGCGGCGCGCTCCCCAAGGTCCACGGCACCACCCGCTGAGCGACCGCGATACCGGTGGATGCCGCGGCATCCACGAAAGGCAGACGATGCCCACGACGTTCTCCGAGCCCCCCGCGCTCGCCCCTCAGACCCTCCGCGTGATCCCGCTCGGCGGGCTCGGCGAGATCGGTCGCAATATGACGGTCTTCGAGTACGAGGGCAAGCTCCTCGTGGTCGACTGCGGGGTGCTCTTCCCCGAGGAGCACCAGCCCGGGGTCGACCTCATCCTCCCCGACTTCGAGCCCATCAAGGACCGGCTCGACGACGTCGTGGGCGTCGTGCTCACGCACGGCCACGAGGACCACATCGGCGCGGTGCCCTACCTGCTGCGCCTGAAGAGCGACATCCCCCTCATCGGCTCGAAGCTGACCCTCGCGCTCGTGGAGGCGAAGCTCAAGGAGCATCGCATCAAGGCGTACACCCTCACGGTCGAGGAGGGGCAGGAGGAGCAGGTCGGCCCGTTCGATCTCGAGTTCGTCGCGGTCAACCACTCGATCCCCGACGCGCTCGCCGTCGCGATCCACACGGATGCCGGCACGGTGCTCGCCACGGGCGACTTCAAGATGGACCAGCTGCCGCTGGACGGCCGCCTCACCGACCTCCGCGCCTTCGCCAGCCTCGGCGAGGACGGCGTGGACCTGTTCCTCGTCGACTCGACCAACGCCGACGTCCCCGGCTTCACGCCGCTCGAGCGCGACATCGGCCCGGTGCTCGACCAGGTCATCGCCAAGGCTCCCCGTCGCGTCATCGTCGCGAGCTTCTCCAGTCACGTCCACCGTGTGCAGCAGGTCATCGACGCGGCCGCCGCCAACGGGCGCCGGCTCGCGTTCCTCGGCCGCTCGATGGTGCGCAACATGACCATCGCCGAGGACCTCGGCTATCTGCACGTGCCCGACGGCGTGCTCATCGACTACAAGAAGGCGCAGGACCTGCCGGACGACAAGATCGTCTACATGTCGACGGGGTCGCAGGGCGAGCCGATGGCCGTGCTCAGCCGCATGGCCAACCTCGACCACGCGATCGAGCCCGGTCCGGGCGACACCGTGATCCTCGCCTCGAGCCTCATCCCGGGCAATGAGAACGCGGTGTACCGCGTGATCGACGGCCTCACCAAGCTCGGCGCGAACGTCGTGCACAAGGGCAACGCCAAGGTGCACGTGTCGGGCCACGCCGCCGCCGGCGAGCTGCTCTACTGCTACAACATCCTGCAGCCGCGCAACGTCATGCCGGTGCACGGCGAGTACCGGCACCTCATCGCGAACGCGAAGCTCGCGCAGGACACCGGCATCCCCGCGGAGAACACGATCATCGCGGAGAACGGCACGGTGGTCGACCTCAAGGGCGGCGTCGCCCGCGTCGTCGGCCAGCTCGACCTCGGCTTCGTCTACGTCGACGGCTCGACCGTCGGCGAGATCACGGATGCGGACCTGAAGGACCGCCGCATCCTCGGCGAGGAGGGCTTCATCTCGGTCATCGTCGTCGTGGACGCCGCGACCGGACGGATCATCACGGGCCCCGAGATCCACGCCCGCGGCTTCGCCGAGGACGACAGCGTCTTCGACGACGTCAAGCCGAAGATCGCTGCCGCGCTCACGGAGGCGGCGCAGTCGGGCGTGCGGGACGCCCACGCGCTGTCGCAGGTCGTGCGCCGCACGATCGGCCGCTGGGTCAACCAGCGTCTGCGCCGGCGGCCGATGATCGTGCCGCTCGTCATCGAGGCCTGAGCGGTCGCGGCGGGGCGCTAGCATCGGCTCCATGCCCGTCAGCTTCCGTGTGCGCCCTGCGACGCAGGCCGATGGCGCGTTCCTCGGCGACATGGTCGTCGAGGCGGCGAACTGGCGGCAGGGCGGAGCGCGTCCGCGGCACGAGGTGCTGACGCATCCGGACCACACCCGCTACATCTCGGGCTGGATGCGGCCCGGCGATGCCGGCTTCATCGCCGTCGACGCGCAGGACGATCCGCTCGGAGCGGCCTGGTACCGGATGCTGCCGCGCACCGACCCCGGCTTCGGCTACATCGGCACGGGCGTGCCCGAGCTCATCATCGGCGTGCGTCCGATCTGGCGAGCCCACGGCGTCGGCCGGGCCCTGCTCCAGCGGCTCTGCGAGCACGCCCGGGCGCAGGGCTACGGCCGGATCAGCCTGTCGGTCGAGCGGGGCAACTACGCCCAGTCGCTCTACCGCAGCGAGGGCTTCGCCGTCACGCAGGCCGGCCACGGTCGCGACACGATGGTCAAGCGCCTGCGCTGATCCCCGGCGAGGCCGGCGCGAGCCGGCGCGATCCGGAAGGCGGCGCCGGATGCGGGCTCGGGCCGCGTCAATCCGGGGATCCGGGGTCCCCGCGGCCTACCGTGGAGTAATGGCACGATCCACGAGCACGCCCACGAACGCCCGCGCGTCCGCGAAGGGCTCCTCGTCGCGTGCCCGCAAGCCCGCGCCGGCACCCAAGAAGTACGTCGACGAGGAGGAGCACCCGCCCGTCGCCGTGCGCGCGTGGCTCGGCGTCGCCCATGCCGTCGGCGGAATGTTCCGGGCGTTCGGCCAGGAGACGCTCGAGAAGGACCAGCGTCGCGACGGCTTCCCGTTCCTGCTCGTGCTGCTGGCGACGGCCGGTGCCGTGGTCGAGTGGTTCCTCATCGGGACCGACGTCGGCACGACCATCAGCGCGTTCACCGTCGGCGCCCTCATCGGGCGCGTCGCGTTCATCATGCCCGTGCTGCTGATGCTGCTGGCCGGGTGGCTCTTCCGTCATCCGCCGTCGGTGCACGACAACGGCCGCATCGGCATCGGGTTCGGCCTGTTCGTCCTGGCGATCGCGGGTTTCTGCCACGTCGCCGGGGGACGTCCGCAGCCGCGCGAGGGACTTCCCGCGCTCAGCACCGCGGGCGGCCTGTTCGGGTGGACCGTGGGCGAGCCGCTCACGCTGCTGACGGAGATCGGCGCCTATCTGGTGCTCGCCGTCGTCACCTTCTTCAGCGTGCTCATCATCACCAAGACCCCGCCGAACCGGATCGGGCGGCGTCTCGGTGACCTGTATGCGTGGATGTTCGGCGCGGAACGGCCGGAGCCGGCACCCGCGGGCGAGACCGCGCCGACCGTCGCCTTCGCCGAGGGCGAGGACGCCGCGCAGAAGGAGCTGCCCTGGTGGCGCCGCAACAAGTCGGGACGCGAGGAGGACGTCGACGGTCATCTGGGCTCCGACGACCTGACGGCCCTTCTGGACACCACCGGCGACGGCGGCTTCGAGCAGGCGGTCGCGGTGCCGCCCGTCCCGCCGCTGCCCCTTGCCGACGCGCCCACCGAGATCATCGACCCCTCGGTGATCGCGAACGCCAAGAAGGCCGCCCGCCGTGCCGACACCGGCATTCGGGAGGACAGCGGCGAGATCATCCTCGACGACGGCACGCTTCCCGGCATCTCCGCCCTCGGCGACGACCACGACGGTCGCCCGCCGCAGGCGCCCTACGTGCTGCCCTCGGTGGCGGCGCTGGCGCAGGGAACGCCGCCGAAGGCGCGTTCCGAGGCGAACGACCGCGTCGTCGCGGCGATCATGGGCGTGTTCGAGCAGTTCGGCGTGGACGCCCGCGTCACGGGCTTCTCGCGCGGACCGACGGTCACCCAGTACGAGATCTCCCTCGGCCCGGGCGTCAAGGTCGAGCGCATCACGGCGCTGACCAACAACATCGCCTACGCCGTCGCCTCCAACGAGGTCCGCATCCTCGCGCCCATCCCGGGCAAGAGCGCGATCGGCGTGGAGATCCCCAACACCGACCGTGAGATCGTCACCCTCGGCGACGTGCTGCGCTCCCCGGCCTCCACGGGCCAGACCCATCCGATGACGATCGGCGTCGGCAAGGACGTCGGCGGCGGGTACGTCGTCGCGAACCTCGCGAAGATGCCCCACCTGCTCGTGGCCGGCTCCACCGGCTCGGGCAAGTCGAGCTTCGTGAACTCGATGATCACGAGCCTCCTCATGCGCGCCAAGCCCTCCGAGGTGCGGATGGTGCTGATCGACCCCAAGCGCGTCGAGCTCACGAGCTACGCCGGGGTGCCGCACCTCATCACGCCCATCATCACGAACCCGAAGAAGGCCGCCGAGGCGCTCCAGTGGGTCGTGAAGGAGATGGACATGCGCTACGACGACCTCGCGTCGTTCGGCTTCCGTCACATCGACGACTTCAACCGGGCCGTGGTCGCCGGCGAGATCAACCTCCCCGTCGGCAGCGAGCGCGTGCTCAAGCCCTACCCCTACCTGCTGGTCGTCGTCGACGAGCTCGCCGACCTCATGATGGTGGCCCCTCGCGACGTCGAGGACTCGATCGTGCGCATCACCCAGCTCGCTCGCGCGAGCGGCATCCACCTCGTGCTCGCCACGCAGCGCCCCTCCGTGGACGTCGTGACCGGTCTCATCAAGGCGAACGTCCCGTCCCGGCTCGCGTTCGCCGTCACGAGCGTCACGGACTCCCGCGTCATCCTCGACCAGCCCGGCGCCGACCGCCTGATCGGCCAGGGCGACGGACTGTTCCTCCCGATGGGCGCCTCGAAGGCCATCCGCGTGCAGGGGGCGTGGGTCGCCGAGAGCGAGATCGAGAAGGTCGTCACCCACGTCAAGAACCAGGCGCGACCCGACTATCGCGCCGACGTGCAGGCGGTCGCCGAGAAGAAGGAGATCGACGCCGACATCGGGGACGACCTCGACCTGCTGCTGGCGGCCGCCGAGCAGATCATCTCGACGCAGTTCGGGTCGACGTCGATGCTGCAGCGCAAGCTCCGCGTCGGCTTCGCCAAGGCCGGACGACTGATGGACCTCCTGGAGTCCCGCGAGATCGTCGGCCCCTCGGAGGGTTCGAAGGCCCGCGACGTCCTCGTCACGCCGGACCAGCTCCCCGAGGTGCTCGCGCGCCTCCGCGGCGACGATCCGCCGCCGGCGGCGGCGGCGGCCGACCCGTACGGTCCGGATGCCGTGACCTCGCAGTTCGAGGGCCTCGAGGTCGTGGACGGCGACGAGGGCTCCGAGGATGCTTGGGGTCTGACCGGCCGCGACTGAGCGCGGCGACGCGACGAGCCCGCGGGTAGGCTCGGCTCGTGGCGATTCCCCGGCAGCTCCCGAACGCGATCACGATCGTGCGCATCCTGTGCGCACCGGTCTTCCTCTGGATGCTCCTCGCCGACCAGGGCGCCGACGGGGCCCTGCGCTGGTGGGCGGGCGCGCTGTTCATCGTGGCGATCGCGACCGACGGCATCGACGGCTACCTCGCCCGCCGGTACGAGATCGTCACCGACCTGGGCAAGCTCCTCGATCCCATCGCCGACAAGGCGCTCACCGGCTGTGCGTTCGTCGGCCTCTCCCTCCTGGGCGAGCTGCCCTGGTGGGTCACGATCCTCGTGCTGGTGCGCGAGGTGGGCATCACGGTGCATCGCCTCGTCGTCGCGAGCGACCACGTCGTGGCCGCCGCGTGGATGGGCAAGCTCAAGACGGTGGCCCAGGCCGTCGCGCTCTCGCTCGCGCTGCTGCCGCTGTGGACCCTCGTCGGCGACGGGATCCACGTGGTCAACACGATCGCCATGGTCATCGCGGTCCTCCTCACCGTCGCGAGCGGTCTCGACTACGTCGTGACCGAGGTGCGCGGCGCGCGCGCGTCGCGGGCGGCCGGATCCGGGGAGCCCCGGCGATGACCGCGTCGCCCACCCCCGCGTCCGGCGAGACCGGCCTCGCCGACGACCTCGAGAGCACCCTCGTCTCGGTCGGTCGCCGCACCGACCCCGAACGCCTCGTGGCCCGGTTGGGGGAGCTGGGCTGGACCATCGCCGCCGCGGAGTCGCTCACGGGCGGTCTCGTCGCCGCCTCCATCGTCTCGGTGTCGGGCGCGTCGCGGGTCTTCCGCGGCGCGGTGGTCGCCTACGCGACCGACGTCAAGGCGAGCCTGCTCGGGGTGGAGCAGCACCTCCTCGACGCGCACGGGCCCGTCCACCCGCGGGTCGCGAGCCAGATGGCCGAGGGGGCCCGCCGCGCCCTCGGACGCGACGGTGTTCCGGCCGACGTCGGCATCGCGACCACCGGCATCGCCGGCCCGGTCTCGTCCGACGGGCAGCCGGTGGGCACCGTGCACATCGCCGTCGCGACGCCCCTGGGCTCGCGGGTCGAGTCGGTGCAGCTCGACGGCGACCGGGACGGCATCCGTGCCGAGACCGCGGCGCGCGCCATCCGACTGGTGCTCGACGCGCTCTGACGCGCCCGCCCGCGCGCGGGCGATGTCGCGGGGAATACCGTTCGTGTCGCGCCGGTTACGTCTGAGCGATTCCCAACCATTACCCAGCACGTGAGGGCTATCGTGGCCAGCAAGTCGGGTACTGTTGTCCACCCGGGTACCGAAACCGGCGAGGGAACACGAGTAGAGGAGGGGGCCCGAACATGATCCTGGTTCGTCAGGAGATCGGCGAAGTCCTGCGCGACTTCCGTCTGCAGAAGGGGCGCACCCTCCGTCAGGTCGCCGGGCGCGCGAGCGTCGCCCTGGGCTACCTCAGCGAGGTCGAGCGCGGTCAGAAGGAGGCGTCGAGCGAGATCCTCGCCGCCGTCGCCGAGGCCCTCGACGTCCCGATCTCGACCATCATGCGCGAGGTGGGCGACCGCCTGTCCGTCCTCGAAGGCCTGCAGGTCTTCCCCGACGTCGTCCCCGACGATCTGGCCGCCCTCGACGGCGGTCTGGTCCAGCCCGAGCTCTCGCTGCGCTGACGTGCGGCGCAGTGAGTTCGCGCGCGCGGTCGCGGACGAATTCGGCCCCCGCGGGTCGAGCCTCGTCGCCGACCTCGCCCTGTCCGGTGTCGGTCATCGCACCGCGGCGCAGGCGCTGGCCGACGGGGTGGATCCGCGGGAGATCTGGCTCGCGCTGTGCGTGGAGACCGACGTGCCTCTCGCGCGCCGCCACGGCGTGGGCATGATGGAGCCCCGTCGGCGCTGACGGTGTGCGCGGCGCCACGGCGTGTCGCGATCTCGAAACTCTGTTCGAGGAGCGTAGGCTCCTGCACATGAGGTAGAGCGAGATGTTTGTCCACATCCGTGGGCGTGCCCCCGACCGATGTCGGAGGCGCTCCCTAGCGTGGACATCGTCATCACGACACCTCCGCCTTGTCGCAGCGTCCCTCCCGTCGGGTGGGAGCGCGACAGCCTACAGGCGACGGAATCCCCGACGCGGCCGAGCCGCCGACGGCAGAGCACAAGGAGCACGTCATGCCCTCACCCGCCGACCGCGAGAAGGCCCTCGAATCGGCCCTCGCCCAGATCGACCGGCAGTTCGGAAAGGGCTCGGTCATGCGACTGGGCAGCGACGAGCGCGCCCCCGTCGAGGTCATCCCGACCGGATCCATCGCGCTGGACGTCGCCCTCGGCGTCGGGGGTCTGCCGCGCGGCCGCATCATCGAGATCTACGGTCCCGAGTCGTCGGGTAAGACGACCCTGACGCTGCACGCGATCGCCAACGTGCAGCGCGCGGGCGGCATCGCCGCTTTCATCGACGCGGAGCACGCGCTCGACCCCGACTACGCCCAGAAGCTGGGCGTCGACATCGACCAGCTCCTCGTCTCGCAGCCCGACACGGGGGAGCAGGCCCTGGAGATCGCCGACATGCTGGTGCGCTCGGGCGCGATCGACCTCGTCGTGATCGACTCGGTCGCCGCGCTGGTGCCCAAGGCCGAGATCGAGGGCGAGATGGGAGACTCGCACGTGGGTCTGCAGGCGCGACTGATGTCGCAGGCGCTGCGCAAGCTCACCGGTGGGCTCAACCAGACCAACACCACGATGATCTTCATCAACCAGCTGCGCGAGAAGATCGGCGTGTTCTTCGGCTCGCCCGAGACCACCGCCGGTGGTAAAGCGTTGAAGTTCTACGCGTCGGTGCGCCTCGACATCCGTCGTATCGAGACCCTCAAGGACGGAACCGAGGCGGTCGGAAACCGTACGCGCGTGAAGGTCGTCAAGAACAAGATGGCTCCGCCCTTCAAGCAGGCCGAGTTCGACATCCTGTACGGCATCGGCATCTCGCGCGAGGGCTCCCTCATCGACTTCGGTGTGGAGCACGCGCTGGTCAAGAAGTCCGGTGCCTGGTACACCTACGACGGCGAGCAGCTGGGGCAGGGCAAGGAGAACGCGCGCAACTTCCTGCTGAAGAACCCCGACATCGCCGCCGAGATCGAGACCAAGATCAAGCAGAAGCTCGGCATCGGACAGCCGCGCGGCGCGGCCGAGACGGCGCCCGCCGACGATCTGGCTGCGCGCCGCCCGGCCTGATGGGCGGTGCGCGCGACGGGGGCGACGGCCTCGCCCCCGTGATCCCGCTGTTCGGCGGAGCACATCACGCCCGGCGCGACGACGGGGCCACGGATGACGCGACTGCGGAGGACAGGACTGTCGGGGACGCGGACCGCGGGGGAGTGACCCCGTTCCGCGACGCCCCGTCGACGACGTGGCACACGACGTGGACGGACGAGCAGGACAGTCCGGAGGCGGACGCCTGGGATGCCGACACGGCGACTCGTGCGGAGGACGCCGAGGCCGCGCTCGTCAAGCGGCTACGGACGCGGTCGCTGTCGGAGCGGGAGGCGAGGGCCTTCCTCCGCGAGCGCGACCTCGCAGACGACGCGATCGAGCACGTGCTGGCGCGGATGCGCGGCCTCGGCTATCTCGACGACGCGGCGCTCGCGGAGCAGCTCGTCCACAGTGGCGTCGAGCGGAAGGGTCAGGGCCGGGTCATGCTCGCGCAGGCGCTGGCCAAGCGCGGCATCCCTCGTGATGTGGTCGACGAGGCCCTCGGGGCGTTGCCGGACGACGAGGCCGAACGCGCGCTCGACTTCGCGCGCCAGAAGGCGCGATCGCTGCGCGACCTCGATCGCGACACGGCGCTGCGGCGACTGTCCGGCCAGCTTGCGCGGCGCGGTTACGGCGCGACGGCGCTGTCGGCCGCCCGGCAGGCGCTCGACGAGCTCGGCCGGCCCGTACGGCGACCGCCCGCGGGTACCGTCCGCTTCGACTGAGCGGGCCCGCCGCCCGCCGCGCCCGCAGTCGCACCGGAGTCCGACGCGTCGTCGGATCGTAGAATGAAGGCACCATGACCTCTCCGTCCGCCGCCCCCACGCTGATCGCGCCGTCGCTCGCCGCCGTCGCCGCCGACGGCCGCACCCGCACCTACGAGGTGCGCACCTTCGGCTGCCAGATGAACGTCCACGACTCCGAGCGGCTGTCGGGTTCGCTCGAGAGCGCGGGATACGTGCGTGCGGATGCGGGGACCGAGGCCGACGTCGTCGTCATCAACACGTGCGCCGTGCGCGACAACGCCGCGGGCAAGCTGTACGGCACGCTCGGACACCTCAAGAGTCGTAAAGACCGCCACGAGGGCATGCAGATCGCGGTCGGCGGCTGCATGGCGCAGATGGACAAGGACGCCGTCCTCGAGAAGGCGCCCTGGGTCGACGTCGTCTTCGGCACCCACAACATGGGATCGCTTCCGCGCCTGCTGGAGCGCGCACGGCACAACGGCGACGCCGAGCTCGAGATCCTCGAGGCCCTCGAGGTGTTCCCCTCCACGCTGCCCACCAAGCGCGACGCCGTCCACAGCGGCTGGGTGTCGATCTCCGTGGGCTGCAACAACACGTGCACGTTCTGCATCGTGCCGAGCCTGCGCGGCAAGGAGAAGGACCGCCGCCCCGGCGACATCCTGAACGAGATCCGGCTCCTCGTCGACGACGGCGCGATCGAGGTCACGCTCCTCGGTCAGAACGTGAACAGCTACGGGGTCGAGTTCGGCGACCGCCAGGCGTTCGGCAAGCTGCTGCGCGCCGCCGGTCAGATCCCCGGCCTGGAACGCATCCGTTTCACGAGCCCGCATCCGGCGGCGTTCACCGACGACGTGATCGACGCGATGGCCGAGACGCCGCAGGTGATGCCTCAGCTGCACATGCCGCTGCAGTCCGGCTCCGACCGGATCCTGCGCGCGATGCGGCGCTCCTATCGCAGCGACCGCTTCCTCGGCATCCTGGACCGGGTCCGCGAGCGGATCCCGCACGCGGCGATCTCCACCGACATCATCGTCGGCTTCCCCGGCGAGACCGACGAGGACTTCGAGGACACGATGCGTGTCGTCGAGCAGGCCCGTTTCGCGAGCGCGTTCACGTTCCAGTACTCCATCCGCGAGGGCACGCCCGCCGCCACGATGCCCGACCAGATCCCCAAGGCCGTCGTCCAGGAGCGCTACGAGCGCCTGGTGGCCCTGCAGGAGCGCATCAGCCTGGAGGAGAACCAGGCCCAGATCGGACGCGAGCTCCAGGTGCTCGTCTCGACGGGCGAAGGGAAGAAGGACGCCGAGACGCGCCGCCTGACCGGCCGCGCGGAGGACAACCGCCTCGTGCACTTCGAGCTGCCCGACGGCTCCGCGGTGCCCCGCCCGGGCGACGTCGTCACCGTGACCGTCACCCACGCCGCTCCCTTCCACCTGCTCGCCGACAGCACCGACGGCGCCCCGCTGCAGATCCGCCGCACACGCGCGGGCGATGCGTGGGACCGGACGCAGGCGGAGTCCTGCGGCGTTCCCGCTCCCGCGGGCGCGGAGGGCGGCGCGCCGCGCGCGGTGTCGCTGGGCCTTCCCACGCTGCGCCTCGGGTGACCGGGCGCCTCTGGGCCGTCGTCGGAGCCACCGGCACCGGCAAGACGGACCTGTCGCTGCGCCTCGCCGAGGCGCTGGGCGCCCGCGGACGCGCGGCGGAGATCGTCAATGCCGATGCCATGCAGCTCTACCGCGGGATGGACATCGGGACCGCGAAGCTGCCGGTCGCCGAGCGTCGCGGCATCCCGCACCACCTCTTCGACGTGCTGGAGGTGACCGACGAGGCCGCGGTCGCGGCCTATCAGGATGCCGCGCGCACCACGATTTCCGACATCTTCTCCCGCGGCGCCGACGCCATCCTCGTCGGCGGCTCGGGGCTGTACGTGTCGAGCGTCGTCTACGACTTCCGCTTCCCGCCGCACGACGACGCGGTGCGCGAGCGGCTCGAACAGGACCTCGCCCAGGACGGCCCCGGCGCCCTGCTCGCACGCCTCCGCGTCCTCGATCCGACGACGGCCGAGCGCATCGACGCCCGCAACGGGCGTCGGATCGTCCGTGCGCTCGAGATCGCTCTGCAGGGCGACCGCGGGCACGGCGCGGCACTGCCCGCGGAACCGGTGCGGTGGCATGAGCCTACGATGCTCGTCGGCGTCGAGCTCGACCGTGCGCAGCTCGTCGCACGCCTCGACGAGCGCGTGGAGCGCATGTGGCGCGAGGGGATGCTCGCCGAGGTCGAGGCGCTCCGCGCGCGAGGCCTCGAGCGCGGGGTCACGGCGAGCCGTGCCATCGGGTATGCCCAGGCCGTCGACCAGCTCGCCGGTCGCGTCGACCAGGCGGAGGCGATCGCGCAGACCCAGGCGTTGACGCGGCGCTACGCGCGGCGACAGGTGTCGTGGTTCCGTCGGTACCCCGGCATCCACTGGGTCGCGCCCGACGCGGACGCCGCCGCGCTGGCAGACTCGATGGCGTGACCGCCGTCGAGATCCGCCCCTTCGCCACCGCCGATACGGACGCCGTCGTCGCGCTCTGGCGAGAGGCGGGGCTGACGCGGCCCTGGAACGACCCGTACCGGGACATCGCCCGCAAGCTCACCGTGCAGCCCGAGTTGTTCCTCGTCGCCCACGATCGGGGCGACCCCGTGGGCACCGTCATGGCCGGCTACGACGGGCATCGCGGGTGGCTGTACTACCTGGCGACGGCCGCGGAGCGTCGCGGCGAGGGGATCGCGCGCCGCCTCGTGGAGACGGCGGAGGAGGGCCTGCGCGCCCTCGGATGCCCGAAGGTGGAGCTGATGGTGCGTCCGGAGAACACCGCGGTCCACGACTTCTACGCCCGCCTCGGGTACGAGCCGTTCGATGTCTGGATGACCGGCAAGCGGCTGATCGCCGACTGACGCGTGCCCGCCGTCCACCCCGCCGGTGCACAGCGCGCGGCCCGTAGACTGGCCGGGTGGCAGAGCCGATCGCATTCACCAAGGGTCACGGCACGGGCAACGACTTCGTGATCGTCCCGGACGACGACGGTGCCCTCGACCTGTCGGCCGACCAGATCGCCGCGCTCTGCGACCGCCGCTTCGGCATCGGCGGCGACGGCATCCTGCGCGTCGTCCGCAGCGCCCGCCTCCGCGAGGGCGAGGCGACGGCGGATGCCGAGTGGTTCATGGACTACCGCAACGCCGACGGATCGGCCGCGGAGATGTGCGGCAACGGCACCCGCGTGTTCGCGAAGTACCTCGTCGACACCGGCCGCGCGAACATCGATGACGCGCCGCTGCGCATCGGCACCCGCGCGGGCGTGAAGACCCTCACTCGCAGCGACCTCGGCTTCGAGGTCGACCTCGGCGTGTTCCGGGTCGACGGCGATGTCGTGGTGAAGGCGAGGGGCCTCGACGTCGCCCGGCCCGGACAGGGCGTCGACGTCGGCAACCCGCACGTGGTCGTTGCCCTCTCCAGCTCCGCGGAGCTCGACGGACTCGACCTCACGGTGCAGCCGCAGCTGCATCCCGACCCGGTCGAGGGCGCCAACGTCGAGTTCGTGGTCCCGGCCGATCCGCTCGTGCAGAACGGCGTCGGAACGATCCGGATGCGTGTGTTCGAGCGGGGCGTCGGGGAGACCCTGTCGTGCGGCACCGGTGTGGCCGCCGCCGCGCTGGCGGTCCGGCACTGGGCGGGGGCCGCGGCGCCGGACCGGTGGAGCGTGGAGGTGCCCGGCGGCACGCTCGGTGTACGCATCGTCGCCGAGGCCGACGGAGACCACGTCCTGCTGTCCGGACCGGCGGCGCTCGTCTACTCGGGCGAGGTCCGTCTCGCCTGAGGCCGGCGCGCCGCCCGCGCCGGCGCCAGGGGCACGTCAGGGAAGCTCGATGGCGCCCGTGCGCACGGCGCCGTGCCGGCGCACCTTCAGCACCCGGAATCCTCGCCCGGTCGCGGCCCGTGTCACGGAGTAGCCGTCGTCGAAGGTGGCCGCGAGCCAGCGCTGCAGAGAATCCGAGCCGAGGTTGCGCTGCACGACGAGCCAGGCGTCGCTGCGCTCGTCGAGCCGCGGAAGCCAGCGCTCCAGGAGGCCGTGCAACTCGTTCTTGCCGACCCGGATCGGGGGATTCGACCGGATGCCGCGGAAGCGGACGTCCTCCGGAACATCTTCGGGGCGTGCGGCGTTGACGTTGTCGAGTCCCCACTCCGCGGCGTTGCGGCGGACGAGATCGAGGGCCCGGTCGTTCACGTCGACCGCCCACACGGTGGCGTGGGGAGACTGGACGGCGAGGCTCAACGCGATCGGCCCCCACCCGCAGCCGAGGTCGAGCAGATGTCCTCCCGGCGGAGGCGGTGGCGTGTTCGCCAGGAGCACGGCCGTCCCGCCATCGACGTGGTCGGGGCTGAACACCCCGCCCGCGGTCGTGACCTCGCCAGAGCGTCCGGCGAGGGACACACGGATGCGGCGGAGGTTCTCGGCGCTGGACGGGGAGGCGCTGAAGTAGTGGTCACTCCCCATCCTGCGAGCGTACCGGAGCCACCCGCCCCCGCGGGAGGCTAGACTGCAAGGCTGACCTGGAAGGAATCCATGACCCACACCACCGAGACCACCGACGCGCACGGCGACGAGACGCCGATCGACCCGGTGGATCGCGTGCTGGCCCACGCCGAGGGGCGTTCGAGCGCGCGCGTCTTCGGGGCCGCCCAGGCGCTGCAGGACTCCGCGACCGTCGCCTATGGCGACACCGACGGCGACCAGTGGGACCGTGAGGAACGCGCGGCGCTGCGCCGCGTGCCCGGGCTGTCGACCGAGCTCGAGGACGTCACCGAGGTCGAGTACCGCCAGCTGCGGCTGGAGAACGTCGTGCTCGTGGGCGTGTACCCCCAGGGATCGCACGAGGATGCCGAGAACTCCCTTCGCGAGCTCGCGGCGCTCGCCGAGACCGCGGGAGCCGTCGTGCTCGACGGCGTGCTGCAGCGTCGCCCGCACCCCGACCCCGCCACCTACATCGGCCGCGGCAAGGCCGCGGAGCTGCGCGACCTGGTGGCGGCCGTGGGCGCCGACACCGTCATCGCCGACACCGAGCTGGCCCCCAGCCAGCGCCGTGCGCTGGAGGACGTCGTGAAGGTGAAGGTCATCGACCGCACCACCGTCATCCTCGACATCTTCAGCCAGCACGCGAAGAGCCGCGAGGGCAAGGCCCAGGTCGAGCTCGCCCAGCTCGAGTACCTGCTGCCGCGCCTGCGCGGCTGGGGCGAATCGATGAGCCGTCAGGCCGGTGGCCAGGTGGGCGCCGGTGGCGCCGGCATGGGCTCGCGCGGTCCGGGTGAGACGAAGATCGAGCTCGATCGCCGCCGCATCCGCACCAAGATGGCGCAGCTGCGCAAGCAGCTGCGCGACTTCGCACCCGCCCGCGAGGCCAAGCGCAGCGAGCGCAAGCGCAACACGATCCCCTCGGTGGCCATCGCCGGCTACACCAACGCCGGCAAGTCCAGCCTGCTCAACCGGCTGACCAGCGCCGGCGTGCTCGTCGAGAACGCGCTGTTCGCGACCCTGGATGCCACGGTGCGCCGGGCCGAGGCGGCCGACGGCCGCGTGTACACGCTGACCGACACCGTCGGGTTCGTGCGGAACCTCCCGCACCAGCTCGTCGAGGCGTTCCGCTCGACCCTGGAGGAGGTGGGCGACGCCGACGTGCTCGTGCACGTCGTCGACGGCTCGCACCCCGACCCCGCCGCGCAGCTCGCGACCGTGCGCGACGTGATGGGCGACGTCGGGGCGCGCTCCACGCGCGAGATCGTCGTGTTCAACAAGGCGGACCTCGTCGACGAGGACACCCGGCTCGTGCTGCGCGGTCTCGAGCCGGGCGCGCTGTTCGTGTCGTCGCGGACGGGCGAGGGCATCGACCAGCTCCGTGCCGTCGTCGAGGAGGCGCTGCCGCTTCCCGCCGTCGAGGTGCGTGCGCTCGTGCCGTACGACCGCGGCGACCTGATCAACGCCGTGCACGAGTCGGGGCACATCGTCTCGACGTCGCACGAGGAGGACGGCACGGCCGTGCACGCGCACGTCTCGGAGCGTCTCGCCGCGGAGCTCGCGCCCTACGCCGTCTGACGGTCGGGCGTTTCGACTCGCTGCGCTCGCTCAACGACCGGTGGTGACGGTCGGGCGTTTCGACTCGCTGCGCTCGCTCAACGACCGGGCGGGGCGGTGGGGCGTTTCGACTCGCTGCGCTCGCTCAACGACCGGGCGGGGCGGTGGGGCGTTTCGACTCGCTGCGCTCGCTCGACGACCGGGCGGGGCGGTCGGGCGTTTCGACTCGCTGCGCTCGCTCAACGACCGGTGGCGGCGGTGGGGCGTTTCGACTCGCTGCGCTCGCTCGACGACCGGGCGGGGCGGTGGGGCGATTCGATTCGCTGCGCTCGCTCAACGACCGGTGGTGACGGTCGGGCGTTTCGACTCGCTGCGCTCGCTCAACGACCGGTGGTGACGGTCGGGCGTTTCGACTCGCTGCGCTCGCTCGACGACCGGTGGTGACGGTCGGGCGTTTCGACTCGCTGCGCTCGCTCGACGACCGGGCGGGGCGGTGGGGGACAGGCCCGGTCGTTGAGCGACGAGCGCAGCGAGGAGTCGAAACGCCCGCACTCACGCGAGCGTGATCGGCGGCACCCCCGGGGTCTCGAAGCCGAACACCTGCCCGAGGAACGCGAGCTCGCTCTCCAACGCGTGCACGACCGACTCCGCGCGCCGGAAGCCGTGCCCTTCGCCCTCGTACAGGACGTACGCGTGGGGGACCCCCCGCGCGGCGAGGGCATCGCGGATCGCCTCGGCCTGCGACGGCGGCACGACCGCGTCCTCCGCGCCCTGCAGCAGGAGGACGGGTACCGCGAAGCCCGCGATGTGCGTCAGGGGCGACCGTTCGACGTACAGGTCCTCGGCCTCCGGCAGCGGGCCGATGAGGCCGTCGAGATAACGGGACTCGAAGTCGTGGGTGTCCGCCGCGAGGGCGCGCGCGTCGCCGACACCGTAGCGCGAGATGCCCGCGGCGAAGACGTCGGTGCGGGCGAGCGCGGCCAGTACCGTCCACCCGCCGGCCGACCCGCCCTTGATCGCCAGCCGGTGCGGGTCCGCCGCGCCGGACGCGGCGAGACCGGATGCCGCGGCCGCGACATCCTGCACGTCCACGACGCCCCACTGGCCGCGCAGGCGCTGCCGGTACGCCCGGCCGTAGCCGGTGGAGCCGCCGTAGTTGACCTCGAGCACCCCGATGCCGCGACTCGTGAAGAACAGCGTCTTGCCGTCGGCGACGCCGCCCTCGTGGCCGGTCGGGCCGCCGTGGACGAGCACGAGGTACGGCGGACGCTCACCGGCGGGGCCCGCGGCGTGCGGGTTCGTCGGCGGATGGACGAACGCGTGCACCGGCCCGGTCGGTCCCTCCACCGTGAGCGGCCGCGTCGGCGGCATCCACGAGCCCAGCTCGTCGCCGGGGATCTGCGCCGGCGCCCCGACGACGCGCGTCACATGCGCCGCGTCGGGACCGTCGGTGAGGTCGACGAGCCAGATCCCGCTGACTCCCGGGGCCATCCCCGACACGAGCGCCCGACGACCGGCGACGGCCTCGACGGCCAGCGACGCGGTGGCGGGGACGTCGACGGCGGTCGCGGTGCCGGCGGCATCCACCGCCACGAGCTCATCGGCACCCTCGGTCCGCACGGCGATCAGCCCACCGTCGTCGAGCAGCCCGTACCAGCGGCTGCCGAGAGACCACAGCGGCCCACCCGTGTCGGCGTCCGCGGGGGCGAGTGCGGTACGCGGCAGATCCGCATCGAGCCGCACCCGCCACGGGTTCCAGTGCCCGCTCGCATCGTCGAGGTAGACGAGGTCGTCCTCGTCGGCCCATTCGGGCTGCAGCGCCGCGGAGGCGCCGTCGGTCACGTCCGTCCACTCGACGACGGCGCCGTCGTCGATCCGCCCGACGCGCAGGACCGTGCGGTCCCAGGGCATGTCCGGATGGTTCCAGGCGACCCAGGCGAGGCGATCGCCGCGCGGCGAGAGCACCGGCTGCGCGACGAAGTCGCTGCCGGCGACGAGGTCGCGCGCGCCGGAGCCGTCCCGCTCGATACGCACGATCGCCCGATCGCGCCCGCCGCGCTCGCGGATGCCGAGGAGCACTCCCGCACTGACGCGCAGACCGCCGTAGCGGACGTCGGGCTCCGCCGTGAGGGGGCGCGGCTCGTGACCGGGCTCGATCACCCAGACCTGCTGATCGCTGCGCTCGACGAAGAACAGACGGCCCTCGTCATCGGCCGCCCATGACCCGCCGCCGTACTCGTGCACGCCCGAGCGCGCGTTCCACGGCGCCGGCAGCACGGTGTGCACCTCGCCCTGCGCGTCACGGCGGAAGACGGCCGTGCGACCGGCCTCCTCGGGGACGGACTGCCCCCACCACACCTCGTCGCCGACGACGGCGGCGCCGTCGATGCGCGGGGAGGCGGCGGAGGCCCACGCGGCGGTCAGCGGGGAGGGCCAGGATCCGTAGGGGCGTGCGTCGACCATACGTCCCACGCTACGCCGCGGGGCGACGGCATCCTCCCCGCCCGGAGTGAAACGTGTCGTCACACAACACCGGATGCCGCCGTCGTGGCCCTACAGTGGTGCCATCGACGCCCGCGCCAGCGGGCCGCCCGGTTCGCCCGGGCAGGAGCGACAGCCGAGCCCGGCACCCGCCCGCGAGAACCGCACCTTCGTGCGCCCCGCGGCCGACCGGCTGAACGACCCTGACCCGAGAGCGAACCGAGCCATGATGTCTCACGAGCCCCGCGCCACCGCGCCGATCGTCGACGACGTGTCCCCGAGGTCCGCTCGGACGGTGCCCTTCTCCTTCGAGATCTATCCGCCCCGGACGGCCGAGGGGCTCCCCGCCCTCCACGAGACGATCCGTGTGCTCGCCGCCACCGGGCCGCGCTTCATCTCCGTCACGTTCGGGGCCGGCGGATCGACCACCGACCGCTCGCTCGCCGTCCTCACCCACATCCTCCGCGAGACGCCCGTGCCCCCGGTGGCCCATCTCACGTGCGTCGGCAGCAGCTACGCGGAGGCCACCACCGTGATCCGGGAGTTCCTCGACGCCGGCATCACCCGCTTCCTGGCCCTGCGCGGCGACCCTCCCGCGGGGGTCGCGGAGGACGAGGTCGCGCTCGGCGACCTCGAGTCGGCGGCGCAGCTCGTGCAGCTGATCGACCGGGTGCAGGCGGAGCGCTCGCCGTACCGCGAGCAGGAGATCCCCGGCGTTCCCGGGGCCGCGCAGGTCGCCGCCGGGGAGCGGGTCGAGATCGCCGTCGCGGCCTTCCCGAACGGCCACCCGCGCTCGCGCCACCGCTTCGAGGACATCGATGCGCTCCTGGCCAAGCAGGCGGCGGGAGCGACCTCGGCGATCACGCAGCTCTTCTTCCGCTCCGCCGACTACCTCGACTTCGTCTCGCGCGCCCGCGCCGCCGGCGTCGTCATCCCGATCCTGCCCGGCATCATGCCGATCACCTCGCCCGCACGCCTGCGCCGCGTCCTGGAGCTCACCGGCGACCCCCGGCCCGACGACCTCGCGGTCGCCCTGGAGGCCGCGACGGATGCCGCCGCGCAGCGCGCGGTGGGCATCGCCCACGCCGCGGACCTCGCCCGCGCCGTGCTCGACGGCGGAGCGCCCGGCATCCACCTCTACGCCTTCAACAACCACGACACCGTCCTGGCCGTGCTCCGCGCCGCCGGGCTCATCCCTGAGGAGACGACCCCATGACCACGTCCTTCCCCGCCGGCACGATCCTCGGTTACCCGCGCATCGGCCGCCGCCGCGAGCTCAAGCGCGCCGTCGAGCGCCACTGGGCCGGTGTGCTCGACGAGGCCGGCCTCGAGACCGAGGCGGCGGCCCTCCGCCGCGCGACGCGCGCGCGGCTCCTCGACCTCGGCCTCGGCCGCGACGACTCGTCCATCCCCGAGACCTTCTCCTACTACGACCAAGTGCTCGACGCGGCGACCGCCGTCGGCGCCCTCCCGGCGCGCTTCGACGCGCTCCGGGGCGAGGACGGCGCCGTGCCGCTCGCGGCTTACTTCGCCGCCGCGCGCGGCGACGGTCATCGTCAGCCGCTCGAGATGACGAAGTGGTTCGACACGAACTACCACTACCTCGTTCCCGAGATCGCTCCCGAGACCCGCTTCGCGCTCTCGCACGACCGGTTCGCCCGGCAGGTCGCGGAGGCCGCCGCGGACGGCGTGACCGTGCGCCCCGTCGTGGTCGGTCCGGTGACCCTCCTCGCCCTGGCGAAGCCCGCCGACGGCGCGCCCGCGGGATTCTCCCCGCTCGACCGCCTCGAGGATCTCCTTCCGGTCTACGCGTCGCTGCTGCAGTCGCTGCGGGAGGCCGGCGCGTCGTGGGTGCAGCTGGATGAGCCGGCGCTCGTCAGCGAGAGTCTGGGAATCGACGTCGACCGACTCGCCGCCGCGGCGGAGCGCGCGTACGCGGTGCTGGGAGCCGCCGCGGACCGTCCGGCGATCCTCGTGGCGGCGCCCTACGGGCCGCTGACGGCCGACGCGTGGAGCGTGCTGGCCGCGGCGCCCGTCGAGGCCCTCGCGATCGATCTGCACCGTGCCGGCGAGGCGCCCGCCTCGCATCCCGGCCTCGCCGGCAAGACGATCGTGGGCGGTGTCGTCGACGGTCGCAACGTGTGGCGCGGCGATCTGACCGCCGCCGCGGACCGGCTGGAGCGGCTCCGCGCGGTCGGCGCGGCCGCGGTCGCCGTCGGCACCTCGACGTCGCTGCAGCACGTGCCGCACGACGTCGCCGACGAGCCGGCGCTCGACCCGCGTCTCGCGGCATGGCTCGCGTTCGCGGATCAGAAGGTCTCCCAGGTCGCGACCCTCGCGCGCGGTCTCGTCGCCGGGCGCGCCGCGATCGCCGACGAGCTCGCGGCGGCCGACGCCGCCCTCGCCGACCGTCGGTCGGCGCCCGGGGTGGCCGACGGCGACGTGCGCGCGCGTCTGGAGGGGCTGGACGCCGCGGCATCCGACCGCGCGCCGTTCGCCCGGCGATCCGCCGCGCAGACGGCGCTCGGTCTGCCCACGCTGCCGACGACGACGATCGGCTCGTTCCCGCAGACCGCGGACATCCGCCGGGCGCGCGCGGCCCACACGCGCGGTGAGCTGTCGGCAGCGGAGTACGAGGAGTTCCTGCGCGCCGAGATCGATCGCGTCATCGACCTGCAGGAGGACCTCGGCCTCGACGTCCTCGTGCACGGGGAGGCCGAGCGCAACGACATGGTGCAGTACTTCGCCGAGCACCTCGACGGCTTCGCCGTCACCCAGAACGGCTGGGTGCAGTCGTACGGCTCGCGCGCCACCCGCCCGTCGATCCTGTGGGGCGACGTGTCGCGTCCCGCGCCCATGACGGTCGGGTGGTCGACGTATGCGCAATCCCGGTCGGAGAAGTACGTGAAGGGGATGCTGACCGGACCCGTCACGATCCTCGCGTGGTCCTTCGTCCGCGACGACCAGCCGCTCGCCGCGACGGCCGACCAGGTCGCCCTGGCGCTGCGCGACGAGATCGCCGACCTCGAGGCCGCCGGCATCCGCATCATCCAGGTGGACGAACCCGCCCTCCGGGAGCTCCTGCCGCTGCGGCGGGCCGACCAGCCCGCCTACCTCGACTGGTCGGTGCGCTCGTTCCGCCTCGCGACGGCGGGGGCGGCCGACGCCACCCAGATCCACACCCACCTCTGCTACTCCGAGTTCGGTGTCGTGATCGACGCGATCGCCGCGCTGGACGCCGACGTCACCTCGATCGAGGCGGCGCGCAGCCGCGGTGAGGTCATCAACGACATCGCGGCCTCGGGCTTCTCGCACGGCGTCGGGCCGGGCGTGTACGACATCCACTCCCCGCGCGTGCCGAGCGTCGACGAGATCGAGGAACTGCTGCAGCGCGCCGCGGACGAGCTTCCGCTGCACCAGGTCTGGGTCAACCCCGACTGCGGGCTGAAGACGCGCGGCTACGAGGAGACCGTGGCGGCGCTGCAGAACCTCGTCACGGCCACCGCGCGCGTGCGGGAGCGCGTCGGCGCGTAGCCCGCGTCGACCCGGTCCCCGCGCGGGGACCGGGTCCGCACGGCTAGAACGCGCCCGTCGTGATCCCGGCCGATCCCGACGGGGGAGTGTTCAGCACGTTGTTGCCGCCGGGCTCCCACGCGTCGGCCGTGTTCGGATTGCCCGCTTCCTGCCGCTTGATGCACTTCCACTCGATCGCGCTGGACGGCGGGAGGTTCTCGATCACACCGGTCCAGGTCGGGTACGCGCTCGGGTTCAGCTTGATCGCGCTCGCGGGCGACCAGTTGCCCAGCTGCGGGATGTTCCCCACGACGTAGACCGACTGGCCGAACGTCGTCGTCGCGAACTCGCACGCGAAGGTCGCCCACACCGCGTCTTCGCCCAGGGTGAAGGCGAAGGTCTTCGCGGTGCCGACCGCGCTGCTGGCGGCCTTGGCGATGACCGTGTTGCCACCGGCGTTGTACCACCCGCTGGCCGCGGCGTCGAAGGCGGCCTTGTTCGCGTGCTCGGTGAGCGCGCTGCCGTTGAGGGTCACCGAGGCGGCCTGCGTGTCGTCGGTGACGAGCTTGACGATCGTCGGCCGCGTTGACGGGGCGCCGGCGTACGTGCCGGATGCCGCGCCCACGGTGACGGTGGCCACGCCGCCGGACGTCGACTGGCTGATCGGCGTCGTGCGCACCGCACCGCTCTGGTACGCGGTGCTCGTGCCGTCGTCCTCGTAGAGGGTGAAGCTGGTCGCGGCGTCGTCGGCGTAGACGGTCGTGATCTGCTCGTCGTGCACGGTCGAGTCCGAGCGCAGGCCCGTGATGTCCTTCGTCTCGGCATCGACGAAGGCCTGCGGGATGATCGCTCCTGCGCGGGCGTAGGCGGGCAGCGTGAACACGCCGTTGCGCCACAGGGGCACGTCCGCTATCCACTGACCCGTACTGGCGATGCGCTCGTTCGTGTGGATGTCGATCCAGTCGCCGGCGGGCAGGTACACGTCGCGCTCGCGCTCGCCCGACCCGGCCACGATGGCGACCATGAGGTCGCGGCCCAGCATCTTCTGGTGGCCCATCTCGCGGACGTTGTCGTCGTTCTGGTAGTAGTACACGAGCGGCGGAGCCACCGGTTCGCCGTACCGGTTCGCGCGGTGGGCGAGCGAGTACGTGTAGGGCGCGTTCTCGTAGCGGCGCACCAGGTTCGCGCGGTTGCTGTCGACGTCGCCGATCGCGTCGGGCGTGGTCTCCAGGCAGTTGCAGAGGTTCTCGGTGTGCGGGCGCAGCGGCGTGTCGAACCAGGCGCTGTCGGCGAACCACTGCGTGTACAGCTCGTCGGCATCCGCGTCGAGCATCTCGCGGCGGAACCCGCCGACATCCGAGCCGTAATAGTCGATGCCCGACATCGACATGTGCAGCTGCGTGTTCTGCTGCGACGCGAGGGCCTTCATCGTGGAACCGATGTCGGCCGACCACATGGCCGTCCCGAAACGCTGGATGCCGCCGGCCGCGGCGCGCGAGAGCAGGAACGGGCGGGCGTCCTCGTCGTTGCGCTCGTAGCCGTCGGCGATGCTCTGCGCCCACAGGAGGTTGTAGGCGTTGTGGTAATCGGCGTGCGCGTGCTTGCCGGGGAGGATCCCGGCCGTCCAGTCGTTCGCGTCGTACATCTCCGGCTCGCCGAGGTCGAGCCAGTGCCCCATCACGCCCTCGTCCACGAGGTGCTGGCGCTGCTCGTCGTGCCACGCGGCACCGGCGGCGGGCTGCGTCCAGTCGATCATCCCGCCCTTGCCCCACCACGGGTTGCCGGTGAGGTAGGCCGGGGAGCAGGTCGAGCATCCGGAGCGCACGAGGTAGCCGTCGGCGGCCATGTCGGCGTGCTCGGGCAGGTTCTTGCCGACGTACGACTCCTCGATCGGGATGATGCCGACGCCGTCGGCCTTCAGCGCGGCGATCTTCGACGCCGGGTTCGGGAAGCTCGACGTGTCCCAGTCGAGGGTGCCCATGCGGGTGTCGTCGGAGTCGGCGGTCACGCCCCCGAACCACTGCACGTCGAGCATGGCGCCGTCCACGGGGAAGTCGGCGGCACGGAGCCCGGAGATGGTGTCGTCG
The DNA here is from genome assembly GCF_019443465.1 of Microbacterium sp. PAMC21962. Classification (NCBI taxonomy): domain Bacteria; kingdom Bacillati; phylum Actinomycetota; class Actinomycetes; order Micrococcales; family Microbacteriaceae; genus Microbacterium; species Microbacterium sp. PAMC21962. The sequence continues at coordinate 46,809 of NZ_CP080381.1, forward strand.
AGCTCGGACCAGTCGTCGTAGCCGAACTCCGAGACCCACAGTCCGAACGCCTTCTTCGGGGGCACGGGCGGGGTGCCGGTGAGCTGCATGTAGTCCTCGCGAAGGTCGGGCAGGTCCGGCCCCGCCATGAGATACCACCGCAGCTGGTCGCCCCACGTGCGCATCGTCCAGGGGTCGCCGGTCAGGTTCCACTCCTGCTTGTACAGCTGGTCGACGAACAGGCCGTAGTTGGCGTTGGCGTCGCCCACGGCGAACAGCACCGGGATCTGCGTGTTGCCGACCGGGCCGTTCTCCGCGTCGTAGACCATCGCATTGCCGTAGGTGCCGCCGGGGGAGCGGACGCGCCCCACCCAGTCGCCGTCGGCGCTGGCTCCCGTGAAGAACTGCTGCCCGAAGCCGTAGGCGTTCTCGATCGACGACTTCGTGATGTTCAGGCCCTTCCACGCCTGCGTGAGACCGACCGGGCAGGTCGTCTGGAGGACGAGCTCCGGCGTACGGGTGATGTCGGTCGCCGTCACGCACAGCGTCGACGTGTCGACGTCGAGTCGCAGCCCCGCGGTCTGGATCGTGCCGCCGCTGCGCGTGTAGGTCTCCGGGCCGGGGTAGTCGGTCTTCGCGATCTGCGGCGTCGTGAACAGCGCCGTCGACGTCCCGGGCGACGTGCCGCCGCCGGCGACCTCGAAGTGCACGAGGTCGTCGTCGAGCACCTCGACCACGAGGTAGCTCGATCCGGAGGTGAACTCGGCCCGCTGCACGCCGAGCGGTGCAGCCTGGGCGGGCGCGGCATCCGCCCAGCCGCCGAGGGCGGTCAGGGAGGCCGCCGCGATCGACGCGATCGCGAGGGTGGCGACGCGGCGCCGCAGGGTCAGAGCGTTCATGGTTCTCTCCGCGGGATCCGGCTCAGCGTGCGAGCACGAGGTTGTCGAGGTTGATGCCGCCGGCGCTGCCGCTGTCGTACTCGATGCGCACGGTGTGGCGGCCCGGAGCGAGACTCGCGCCGATCGAGGCGATGCCCCAGCTGTCCCAGGAGCCGGTCGAGGGCAGGGTCAGCGTGCCGACGGACGTCCCGTCGACGCGGACGGTGCGCACGGCCGAGGTCGCCGCGCTGTTGCCGTAGCGCACGCGCAGCTGGTGGGTCGCGTTCGCGTCGGCCCACACGTCGAACTGCACGGCGTCGCCGCTCGTGGCGAACCCGTCCACGAAGCCCGTGCCGGTGTAGCCGGGGTGATCCGTGTTCGTGCCCACGCCCGTCTGCGCGGCGAACTCGGCCTCGTACGCGGCCTTGTCGACGCCGGTCAGCGCGATCGTGCGCGCGGACGTGCTCGCTGCGACCTTGATGGAGGTCAGCTGCTGCACGGCATCCCAGAACCAGCCGGTGCTCGCGGCGGCCAGCGCTGCCACCGACCCGACCTCGGTGAGCGCCGACCCGCCGACCGCCACCGCGGTGGGCTTCGTGCCCGACACCTGGTAGGTCGCCGCGGTGGTCAGCGCCGGAGCCGAGATCGACACGGTGCGCGCCACACGGTCGGAGGTGACCGCGATGGCGCGGTGGGCGTCCGCCGCGTCCTCGAAGTAGTCGTACGTGCTGGAGGCCGACGGGTAGATCCGGAACACCAGGTTGTCGTACGCCTCGACGTCGTTTCCGATCGTGCCGCCCAGCTCGTAGGCGTCGTTGAGGTTGAGGGGGATGACCGCGCCGGCCCGTGCGTACACCGGGATGCTGTCGGTGGCGGCGTAGTACGGCTTCACGCCGTCGCCGAGCGCGCGGCCGCCGTTCCAGAAGTCGTACCACTCGCCGGCGGGCAGGTAGACGTCCTTCACGGTCTGGCCCTGCGTCGTGATCGGGGCGACGAGCAGCTGCGAGCCGAACAGATACTGCTGGTCGTAGGTCGCGGCGGTCGCGTCGCCCGGGAAGGCGAGACTCATGGCCCGCATCATCGGCACGCCCGTCGAGGCGCTGTCGTCGGCCTCGGTGTACAGGTAGGGGACGAGGTTCATGCGGACGTTCGCGAACTTCGCGAAGGTGGGGACCACACTCGTGTCGCCGGTGCGCGCCTGTACGTTCCAGGGAGTGCGGGCCTCGGACGGCGTGGGGTCGGACTTCTCGGAGTGGTACTGCATGATCGGCGAGAAGGTGGCCTGCGACGTCGAGCGCAGGTAGAGCTCGGCGCTCGGGAACGAGCCGGTGAAGCCCGCGAGGTCCCACGCCCAGAACGGGACGCCCGACTGCCCGGCGCTCTGTCCCGCCCGCACCGCCTCCTGGAAGGCGCCGAAGGTGGAGGACTGGTCGCCCGCCCAGAAGATCGACTGGCTCTGGGCGCCGGAGGTGCCCGCGCGGCTGAAGAGCGTGCCGTCGCCCCCGGTCTTCTGCTGCACGACGTCGTTGTAGGCGCGGGTGTACTCGTTCGGGTACGCGTTGTGCATCTCGTCGCCCCGGCGTCCGTCGGCCACCTGGAGGTCGCGGCCGAACAGCGCCTCGCTGCCGTCGGTCTTGAAGCCGTCCACGCCCAGGTCGTCGAACAGATAGGCGCGCTTGCTCATCCACCAGTCGGTGGCGGCGGTGCTCGTGAAGTCGGGCACCGTGCTGTCGCCGAACCACTGGCCGGTCGGGATGCGGTAGGGCTGACCGGCGCCGTCCTTCACGAGGAAGTCCTGCGCGGCGGCGTAGGCCTTGTCGTTGAGGTGCTGCTGCGGAGCGGTGGAGGGGTTGGAGGTGAAGTTCTCCTTGAGCACCGGGATCTGCCAGAGGATGACCTTGATGTTCTGGTCGTGGGCATCCTGGATCATCTGCTTCGGGTCGCTCCACGCCCCGCCGGAGGGGAAGGTGAGGTCGGCGTAGTCGAGGCTGCCGCTTCCCGCAGTCGGCGTGTACTGGGCGTCCTTCCAGAGGTAGAAGGTGGCCTCGTCGCTCCACTGCTCCAGAACGAGGGCACTGTGCGGGATGCCGGAGGAGTCCACCTGGTTCAGCCACGTGTCGACCTCGGCCTGCGTGTTCCACTCGTTCGCCGATCCCCAGAGGCCGAAGGCCCACTTGGGCGGCAGGAGCGGACGGCCGGTCTCGGCGGTGAAGTCGTCGAGCATCTCGGTCTGGTCGCCGGTGAAGAACTGGTACGTGATGGTCGAGTTCACCGCGCCGCCCGTGTCGACGGTGAACCCGGCCATGTCGGAGCGGTAGGTCGCCAGGTTGAAGATCGCGTACCGGGTGCTGGGGACGTGCACGCCGTAGCCGGCGGAGTTCGCGAAGTAGGGCACGGAGTAGTACGTGCGGCGGGTCGCGCCCTGGTCCTGGTACTGGTTGTAGACGTAGTTGTGCACGTCGGTTCCGCGATGGTCGAGTCGGTCGTAGCGCTCGCCGAAGCCCTCGAACCGCTCGCCCGCGGGGCTGAGGAAGTGGTCCTCGATCTTGGTCACGGTGGAGCTGCCGTCGCTGGCCCAGCCGATGTTGCGGAACTGCGCCGGGTCGTACTGGCGTGTGATGAGCGTCGTGCCGTCTCCCTTGTAGACCGAGAGGCGGTAGGGGCTCTTGTCGATCTTGAGGACGAGCTGGCTCGTGGCGATGGTCACCTGCGACGCGCCGTTGGTGAGGGTGTAGTCCGTCAGCCCGCTCAGGTTCAGGCCCGATCCGCTCGGCGCGATCTGCACGTCGTAGCCGTCGAGGCGGGGGAAGGCGAAACGCACCTTCGGAGTGAAGTCGCCGGCGCTGTCGCCCGTCACGATGTCGACCGAGGTGCCGTTGTCGATCACGTTCGTGACGTCGGTGACGGTGCTCCACGAGGTGGTCGCGAACGAGAACGGTCCGATGTCGCGCTGGCCGGCGCCGTTCACGTCGGCGTGCACGGTGTACTGCACGTCGTCGCCGCGGGCGAAGGATCCCAGATCGATCTTCCAGTACGTGTTGTTGCCGGAGTTGTAGTCCCAGCTCGCGCCGCGCGGGGTCTGGGCGACGCCGTTGACGCTCCAGGTGACCCACACCGACTGGCCCGAGGCGATCGGCCACGTCGTGGCGCGGACCGTGACGTCCTCGCCCGCCATCGGGTCGCGCGGCGATCGTTCCGTCGGTTGCGCGGCATACAGCTCGTCGTCGCCGTACGGGTCGTGCCACACCCCGTCCAGCGTGCTCGCCTGTGCCGGGGTCGCCGCGAGAAGGGCGATGACGAGAGCCGTCACCAGACCCGCGGCGAGCACGATCGCGCGCCGGGGGCCGACGAGGGGAACAGTCCGTGCAGCAGAAGACATGGGAACCTCTTTGTTCAGGTCTGAATTTAGTGGAGAGTATGGACCACCTGTGCGTCGGATATCAACCCTTTGTTCTCATCGAGCAGTCGCGCGCCGGGCTGATCGGGGCGAAGGGGAATCGAGTTGACGTTCGCGCGCGTCGTGTCCTAATGTTCTTTCAGGCCTAAACAAAGGGGTTCCCGTGCCGTCTTCATCCGCCCGAGCCGATGTCACTCGATCGGCCGTGCTCGCCTTCATCGGCGGCAGCGGTCCCACCTCGCGGGCCGACCTGGCGCGCGAGCTCGACGTCTCGCCCGCGCTCATCACCCAGCACACGCGTCAGCTGATCGCCGACGGGCTGCTCGTCGAGCTCGACCACAGCCCCTCCAGCGGCGGACGCCCGGCGCGGCTCCTCGGACTCGTGGCCGACGCGGGTCGCGCGATCGGCGTCAAGGTCGTCGCGGACCACATCACCGTCGTGGAGGTCGGGATCGACGGCACCGTCGTCCGTTCCGCGACCGAGCCCTTCGATGCGGCCTCGGGCACCGCGACGACACGCCTGGCCGAGAAGCTGCGCGCGTTCATCGCCGGGGGCGACGGCGCCCCGCTCCTCGGTCTCGGGGTGGGCGTGCCCGGCAACGTCGAGGAGCAGGCGGTCGGCACCGTCGACTCCACGCAGCTCGGCTGGCAGCGCGTGCCCCTCGGCGAAGCGCTGCGTCGCGAGCTCGACCTCCCGGTCCTCGTCGAGAACAACGTCAACGCCCTCGCGATCGCCGAGGCGCTGCACGGCCAGGCGCGGGGGCACGAGAACGTCCTCGTCCTCACGATCGGCACCGGCGTCGGTGCGGGGCTCGTGGCCGACGGCCGCGTGCTGCGGGGCCGGAGCGGCGGGGCGGGCGAGATCGGGCACGTCCCGGTGGAGGAGGACGGTCCGCTCTGCCAGTGCGGCGGCCGCGGCTGTCTCGAAGCCATCGTCGGCCAGGACGCCCTCGTGCGCCGCGCCCGCGAGCAGGGGATCATCGGCCGCGATGCCGGCATCGGCGCGCTGCGCTCCGCGGCGGACGCCGGCGACGCGGGCGCCCAGCAGCTCTTCTCGCACGCCGGACATCTGCTCGGTCGGGTCCTCGCGGGCGTCGTCAACGTGGTCGACCCCGAGATCGTGATCCTCCTCGGTGAGGGCGTCGAGTCGTGGCGACACTGGTCGTTCGGATTCGAGCCGGCGTTTCGCGCCGGCCTCATCCCGCGCAACCGCGCCGTACCGGTGGCGGTCGAGACGTGGCAGGACGACCGCTGGGCGCAGGGCGCGGCCTCGCTCGTGCTCTCGACCCCGTTCGACGACCAGGGGCGCTCGGGGGAGCAGGGACGTCTCGTGCGCGAGCGGCTCGCCGTGGCGCGTGCGGTCGAGCCCGGAGAAGGCGGCGGCGCGAGATGACCCTCACGGCCCGGCCTCTCCCGGCCACGACGGGACGCGCGGCGATCCGGACCCGGCCCGTGCGGCGGCCCCGGCGACGACTGCGCTACGCGCTCACGGTGCTCGCGTTCCTGCTGCCGAGCGCCGTCCCGCTCGCCCTCTTCACGATCTACCCGATGTTCGGCGCGCTGTGGACGAGCCTGCACGAATGGAACCTGCTCGCCCCCATGAAGTGGGTCGGGCTCGACAACTACATCCACCTCGTGCAGGATCCGGCGACGCAGCGGGCGTTCTTCAACACGCTCTACTACCTCGTCGGCTACCTGCCGCTCGTCTACATCGGCGGTCTCGCCCTCGCCCTCGCGCTCAACGTGCCGCTGCGCGGTCGCAACATCCTGCGCGGTGTGTACTTCCTTCCCGTCGTGACGAGCTGGATCGTGGTCGCCCTGGTGTGGCGCTGGCTCCTCAACCCGTCCGTCGGCATCGTCAACGCGACCCTCGCGGTGTTCGGCATCGACGGGCCGGGCTGGTGGACCGACCCGGCGTGGTCGATGCCCTCGATCATCCTGGCCTCGGCGTGGAAGGACCTCGGGTTCGTCATGATCATCCTGCTCGCCGGGCTCCAGGCCATCCCGCAGGAGATGTACGAGGCCGCGAAGGTGGACGGCGCGGGCCCGTGGCGGCGCCTGTTCAACGTGACCCTGCCGTTGCTGTCGCCCTCGACGTTCTTCGTCGTCGTGATCTCGCTGATCAACGGCTTCCAGGTCTTCGACCAGGTCTACGCGATGACCGGCGGCGGTCCGGCCGGCTCGAGCACCGTCGTCGTGCAGCAGATCTACGACCTGACGTTCCGCTACGGCGCCGCCGGTGAGGCCTCGGCCCTGTCGTGGATGCTGTTCATCCTCGTGCTCGGCGTCACCGTCGTGCAGATCGTCGGCCAGAAGAAGTGGGTGACCTATGCGTGAGAAGACCCAGCGCGCCCTCCTGGCCGCGGTGCTGATCGCCGGCGCGGTCGTGATGTTCTTCCCGTTCCTGTGGACGCTGTCGACGTCGTTCTCGCCGGGCGCCGGCCTGGACGCGACGCCCCGCCTCATCCCGGAGGAGCCGTCGTTCTCGGCGTATCAGACGCTGTTCGCGGAACTGCCGTTCGCCCGCATCATCGCCAACTCCCTCGGTCTGGCCGTCGCCACCGCGCTGCTCCAGCTGATCACCAGCTCGCTCGCGGCCTACGCCTTCAGTCGTCTGCCCTTCCGTGGGCGCTCCGTGGTGTTCGCGGTGTACCTCGCGACGATGATGATCCCCATCCAGGTGCTCATCGTGCCGCTGTTCGTGCAGATGCGAGACCTCGGCCTCGTCGACACCTATCTCGGTGTGCTGCTGCCAGGCGTCGCGAGCGCATTCGGCGTGTTCCTGCTCCGGCAGGCGATGAACGCCGTGCCGCGCGAGCTGGACGAGGCCGCGACCCTCGACGGCGCGGGCCATTTCCGCATCTTCGGCACGGTCGTGCTGCCGCTGGTGGGGCCGACGCTCGCGACGCTGGCCGTGTTCTCGTTCATGAACAGCTGGAACGGCTTCCTCTGGCCGCTCATCATCCTGCGCTCGGCCGAGCTCAAGACCCTGCCGCTGGCGCTCGCCGGGCTGCAGGGCCAGTACACGACCCAGTGGGACGTGATGATGGCGGGCTCGGTCGTCAGCATCCTCCCGATGCTGGCCATCTATCTGTTCGCTCAGCGCTACGTCATCCAGGGCGTCGCCTCCAGCGGCATCAAGTAAGACCCGCACGACCTCACCTCGCACACCCGTATCGAAGGAGATATCGCATGAACCGCACAGCACCCATCGCCGGGATCGGCGTCCTCGCCGTCGCCGGCCTCGCCCTCGCCGGATGCTCCGGCTCCGGCTCGCCCGCCGCGGGGGGAGACGTGACCATCACGTACTCGAACTTCATCTCGGCCGGCGGCAACGAGAAGAACCTGCAGGCGATCGTCGACGCCTTCGAGAAGGAGAACCCCGGCATCACCGTCGAGGTGAAGACGCTGCCCTACACCGACTACTTCACGGCGCTGCAGACCGACCTGGCCGGCGGCACGGCGGCGGACGTGTTCGACATCGAGTTCGCGAACTACGCCGCGTATCAGAAGAGCGGCGTCCTCGCCGCGCTGGACGGCGTGGACACGAGCGTCTACCAGGCCTCGCTCGTCGACGCCTACGCCACCGACGGCACCTCGTACGCGCTGCCGAGCTCCTTCTCCAACGTCGTGCTGTTCTACAACGCCGACCTGTTCGATGCCGCGGGTCTCGCGTACCCGACCGCCGACTGGACGTGGGCGGACGAGAAGGCCGCCGCCGAGAAGCTCACCGACGCGGGCGCCGGGGTGTGGGGCGACTACCAGCCCATCTCGTACCACGAGTTCTACAAGGCCGTCGCCCAGGCGGGCGGGCAGTTCCTCACCGCCGACGGCAAGGTCGGCTTCAACAGCCCGGAGGGCATCGCCGCCGCCACCTGGCTCGTCGGCAAGAGCGGCACGACCATGCCGACGGCCGAGCAGGGTGCGGGCACCCCCGACTTCGACAGCAAGCTGTTCGCGGACGGGAAGCTGGCGATGTGGCACAGCGGCATCTGGATGTTCGGGGGCCTGGCCGACGCCGGCATCTCCTGGGACATCGCCGTCGAGCCGGGTGACACGCAGCACGCGAGCGCGCTGTTCTCCAACGCCGTGGGCGTGTCTGCGGGCACGAAGAACAAGGAGGCGGCCACGAAGTTCGCCGAGTTCCTCACGAGCTCGAAGACGACCGTCGACACGCGTCTGACGGCCGGCTGGGAGCTCCCGCCGATCGCCGACCAGACGGCGCTGTCCGCCTACCTCGACATCACCCCGCCGGCCAACCGCCAGGCCGTGTTCGACTCGCTCGAGGAGGTCGCGCTCGCGCCGTCGATCGGCGACGGCCAGGCCGAGATGCAGGACATCGTCACCGAGGAGCTGACCGAGGCCGCCGCCGGCCGCAAGACGGTCGAAGCGGCCCTCGCCGACGCCGAGAAGCGCATCACGCCCCTCCTCGGCTGACATCCCCTCTGGTCGGGGCGGGTCCGCCCGCCCCGACCACCGCGACTCCCACGGAACGGACCCATGACCACCACACCCCGCGTCGCGCTCGACGCCCTCCTCGACCGCTCCCGCACCGTCATCACCTCGTTGCAGGAGCCCAACGGCGCCTACCCGGCGTCGCCGTCGTTCTCGGCGTACCGCGGGTACTGCTGGTTCCGCGACGGCTCGTTCATCGCCGACGGCGCCTCCGCCGCGGGCGAGGCGGCCTCCGCCTCGGCGTTCCATGACTGGTGCGCGATGGTCGTCGCCCGCTACGCCGACCGCATCCGCGACATCGTCGAAGCGGCGGATGCGGGCACCCCGCTGCCCGACGAAGAGATGCTGCCCGCCCGTTTCACCTTCGACGGCGGACTGGGCTCGGACGACTGGTGGGACTTCCAGCTCGACGGCTACGGCACCTGGCTCTGGGCCGCGGCCACTCACTGCGACCGACACGGCATCGACCCCACGCGGTGGGCGGATGCCGCCGCGCTCACCGTCGACTACCTTCTGAGCTCGTGGGCGCGCCCCTGCTACGACTGGTGGGAGGAGCACGACGAGGCCGTGCACGCCTCGACGCTCGGGTGCATTGCCGCGGGCCTGCGTGCGGCGGCCGACGCCGGACTGGTCACGGGCGAGCGCGCCGCGCGGGCCCGCGCGGGAGCGGCGGAGGTCACCGCCCGTCTCACGCGGGACGCCGTGGTCGACGGGCACCTCGTGAAGTGGATCGGCTCGGATGCCGTGGACGGCAGCCTCAGTGCGCTCCTCGCACCGCTGGGTGTGATCGATGCGCATTCCGCACTGGGGGCGGGGACCCTCCGCGCGGTGTCGGAGCAGCTGGAGGTCGAGGGCGGGGTTTACCGCTTCCGCGCCGACACGTTCTTCGGCGGCGGACGGTGGCCGCTCCTGTCGTGCTTCCTCGGTCTCGCCTACGCGGCGGCGGGCGAGCGCGACGAGGCCCTGCGCCTCCTGGAATGGGCCGCGTCGACCGCCACCGCGGAGGGGATGCTGCCCGAGCAGGTCGACGGGCATCTGCTCGCGCCCGGGTACCGCCAGGAGTGGCTCGAGCGATGGGGGCCGGTCGCGACCCCGCTGCTGTGGAGTCATGCGATGGTGCTGCGCCTGGCCGTCGAGCTGGGTGTCGACCGGGGGGAGCTCGCGGCATGATCCGTCATCGTCCCTCCGGGTCCGGGCATCCCTACTCCGACGACACCGAGCAGCGCAGTCCGGTGCAGCCGGTGGCGGGCGAGCCGCTGCGCCTCGGCGTGCGCACGTCGGGAGACATCGACGCGGTCACGGTCGAGCTGCGGGTGGACGGCGCCGACGCGGTGATCCTCCCGCTCGCGCGCGTCGCCCGGTCGTCGCGCGGACAGGCCGTCGACGGCGGGCACCTCGCCTCGGCCCAGGCGCGCACCGCGCGGGCCGCGGGCGGATGGCAGGTGGAGCTTCAGGCTCCGCCGGCCGGCAGCGTGCTGCGCTACCGGTTCGCCGCCGCCGGCACCGACCGCGGCGGCTCCACCCGCTGGTTCGAGACCCGGGTCGCGGCGTGGCGCGACGCGGATGCCGCGGCGCTCGCGGTCGAGGGGACCGCCGTGGACGTCGTGCCGGGCACGCTCCAGGTGCTCGACGACGGCGAGCGGATCCACCGCCTGCGCTTCGCCCTCCCGCTCGCGCCGGGGGAGCACGTCACCGGATTCGGTGAACGCTACGACGCGCTCGATCACCGCGGGGCGCAGTTGGACGCCGTCGTGTTCGAGCAGTACAAGAGCCAGGGGGCGCACCGGCGCACCTACCTGCCCATGCCGTTCGCGCACGTCGTGGGCGGCGCCGGCTGGGGGCTGCACGTGCGCACGTCGCGTCGCGTGTGGTTCGACATCGGAGAGCAGGTCTCCGATCGCCTGGTGATCGAGGCCGACGTGGATGCCGCCTCCGGCGCGCCGGCCGCGCTCTCGCTCGCCCTGTACACGGGCGATCCCACGACCGTGCTCGACGCCTTCCTCGCGGAGACCGGACGCCCCCGCGTCCTTCCCGACTGGGTGTTCGGGCTGTGGGCCAGTGGCAACGAGTGGAACACGCAGGCCGAGGTGGAGCGCCAGATGGCGCTCCACCGTGAGCACGACATCCCCGTGCGCAACGTGGTGATCGAGGCATGGAGCGACGAGAAGAGCTTCACGATCTTCCGCGACGCGCAGTACGCGGTGCGCGAGGACGGCGGCCCGATGCGCTTGGCCGACTTCACCTTCCCCGCCGACGGCGCCTGGCCCGACCCGAAGGGCATGGTCGACACCCTGCATGCGCACGACGTGCGTGTGCACCTGTGGCAGATCCCGCTGCTCAAGCTCCGACCGCATCCCACCGGCCAGGCGGCCGCGGACGCGCGCGCCGCGCTCGCTGAGGGCGTCGTCATCCGGGAGAGCGCTCCGGACGGGACGCTGCGGCCGTACCGCAACCGCGGGTGGTGGTTCCCGCTCTCGCTCATGCCCGACCTCACCGACGAGCGTGCCGCCGCGTGGTGGACCGAGAAGCGCCGCTACCTCGTGGAGGAGGTCGGCATCGACGGCTTCAAGACCGACGGCGGGGAGCACGCGTGGGGCGAGGATCTCGTCTACCTCGACGGCTCGTCCGGCGACGTCGCCAACAACCGCTTCCCCGTGGCCTACGCCGCCGCGTACGGTCGGCTGCTGGAGTCGGCGGGCAAGGCTCCCGTCACCTTCAGTCGCGCCGGCTTCACCGGCTCACCCGCCCACGGGGCGTACTGGGCGGGAGACGAGAACTCCACGTGGGAGGCGTTCCGCTGGTCGATGCTCGCGGGGCTCTCCGCGGCATCCTGTGGGATCGTCTACTGGGGCTGGGACATCGCGGGCTTCTCCGGTCCCATCCCCGACGCGGAACTGTACGTGCGCGCGATGGCGGCGAGCGTGTTCGTGCCGATCATGCAGTACCACTCCGAGTTCAACCATCACCGCCTGCCCTCCAACGACCGCACGCCGTGGAACATCGCCGAGCGGACGGGCGACGAGGCGGTGATCCCCGAGGTGCGCGCGCTCGTCCGGCTGCGCGAGCGCCTCGTGCCGTACCTCGCCGAGGCGGCGGCGCGCGCCGTCTCCTCGGCGGTGCCGATGATGCGCCCCCTGTACTTCGACCACCCGACCGATGCGGCCGTGTGGCGGCATCCGCTGCAGTGGATGCTGGGCAGCGACCTGCTCGTCGCCCCCGTGCTCGAGCCCGGGGCGCGGGAGTGGCCGGTGTACCTGCCGTCCGGATCGTGGGTCGAGGCGCGCACCGGCGCGGCGCTGACCGGCGGACGCGTGGTCACCGTCGACGTGTCGGCGCGGGCCGCCGTCCCGGTGTTCGTCCGCGCCGAGGCGTGGGTCGCCTTGGCGCCGGTCCTCGCACCGGAGCGGGAGCCGCACCGCGACGAGGACTGAGGCCGTCTCTCACACGGTGGGCTCGTCGGCGGCCGCCTCGTCTGTCCGGTGAGCCCACCGGTGGGCCACGCGTCGGCGCAGCGCCACGGCGCGCGGCGACGCGCCGGCGAGCCAGCCCGCTCCGACGAGGACGAGGGCCACGATCAGCACCACCACGGCCGTGCCCACGGCGCCGGCGAGGAGCCGGTCGTAGATCGCGAGCGCCGCGGCGGAGGAGAAGTCCGCCTGCGTCGCGGAGGACGCCACCCACGGGCGGCCGACCCCCGCGGCGATCAGCAGGATCGCCGTCCCGATCCCCGCGGCGACGCCCGCCCGGGCGAGAGCGGCGGCGCGGCGTCGCGCGAGCACGACCCCGCCGATGAACAGCACGGCCGTGACCACCGGCATCCACCCGCCGAGAGCGACGCCGACGGCGTAACCCGTCCGGATCGCCGAAAGGGTGTCACCCGAACCGATGATCACGACGTGGTCGACCTCGGGGATGAACGGAGCCAGCGGAGCGCCCTGCGCGACGAGGCGCTCTTCGACGGCCGCGACGATCGCGCCGATCTGGATGCCGAGGCCGTCGGCCGTCTGCACGACGACGCCGCCGCCGTCGGAGGTCGCCGCGACGGTCAGTGCCCGATGGGAGCGGCGGACGACCTGCTCCCAGACGGTGCTGAACGCGTCCGAGCGCACGGCGTCGGCCACGGCGACGTGCACGAGTTGCTGCAGCGCCGTCGCCGCCGGGCCTTCCAGGCGCCGCAGCGCCTGCGCCGCGCGGTCGCCCATGCCGAGGTCGATCAGGCCGTCGATGACCGTGCCGGTCAGCGCCGCCGTGTCGAGCCGCTCATCGATCGCCGTGGTCGATGCCGCGATCACGGCGTCCTGGACCTCGACGGCCTGCGACAGCGGCGCGAGGGTGGCCGCGAACGCGTCCTCGTCGACGAGCTGCGTCCGCGCCCATCCGCTGACGATCGACAGGGGCAGCAGGACCGCCGCGACGACGATCACCGCCGTCGACGCCACCCCGCGCGCGGTGGCCATCCTCAGACGGCGCGCAGAACTGCGACGACGCGGCCGAGCACCACGGCGTCGTCGCCGAGGATCGGTTCGAACGCGGAGTTGCGGGGGAGCAGCCACGTGTGGCCGTCGCGCTGGCGGAAGGTCTTGACGGTGGCCTCGCCGTCGAGCATCGCCGCCACGATCTCGCCGTTGTCCGCCGTCGGCTGCGAGCGCACCACGACCCAGTCGCCGTCGCAGATGGCGGCGTCGATCATCGACTCGCCGCTGACCTTGAGCATGAACAGGTCGCCCTTGCCCACGAGCTGTCGCGGCAGCGGGAAGATCTCCTCGACCTGCTGATCGGCGGTGATCGGCACGCCGGCGGCGATGCGGCCCACGAGCGGCACGAGGGCCGCATCGCCGAGGGCGGGCGCGAGGTCGGCGGGGTTCTCCGCGGCCGCGCCGGGCAGGTCGATGAGCACCTCCATCGCGCGGGTCTTGCCCGCGTCGCGGCGCAGGTAGCCGCTGAGCTCCAGCTGGTTGAGCTGGTGGGTCACGCTCGACAGCGACTTCAGTCCGACGGCATCGCCGATCTCGCGCATGCTCGGCGGGTAGCCGTGGCGGGCGATGGAGGTCTGGATCACCTCGAGGATCTTCAGCTGCTTGTCGCTGAGGCTCTTCCGCCTGCGTGTCTGAGGCTTCTCGGCCATGTCGCGCGCTCCTTCGATCGCGTCCCCCCGAAGGCGTCGCCTTCGAATGTCGGAGGTAGGTGATGGGGTCGTCTTGTCGAAACCGTATCCGGTTTTCGCAGCCTCGACCGGCACGCGCCCGCGTGTCGCCTTCGATCCATCTGCGAGAACCGTGTGCTTGACACCCGAACACCATCGAAGATACATTCGGAAGAGAGATTCGCATCCGGCCCTCCCGGCCGAGGATCGGATGCGAATCTCTCGACACCCGGAGACACCCGTCCTGAGGAGGAACCCATGACCACGATCGACATCCTCGGCGCCTCGCCCCGCGGCCGTCTCGTCGCGGCGACCCCGATGACGACTGTCCGCGCGACGAACGCCCGCACGACGAACGCCCCGACGCGACTGCGTCTCACGGCACGGGGTCGGCGGGTCCTCGCGGTGCTCGCCTCCGTGCCCGCGGTGATCGCCCTCAGCATCGCGATCCTGTCCGGTGGTGGCGCGCTCGCCTCGAACGAGAACGGCTCCGGGGTCTCCTTCGCCCACGTCACGGTGCAGCCCGGTGACACGCTCTGGTCGATCGCGCACGCCGTCGCGCCCGATGCCGATCCGCGCGACGTGGTCGACGCGATCATGCGGCTGAACGCGCTGCCGTCGGGAAGCCTCGACATCGGCCAGAGCGTCGCGATCCCGGCGGAGTACAGCGCCGGGCGCTGATGCTCCCGGCGCCGGGAGCCCTCTCGGGGCGCCGCGCCGTGCAGTGCGCCGTCTACGATGTTCAGGGTGAGCGTCCGACTCGATGACCTTCCCCTCCGCGACGATCTGCGCGGGCTGACACCCTACGGGGCGCCCCAGGCGCCGCTGCCGGTGGCGCTGAACGTCAACGAGAACACCCACCCGGTGCCGGAGGACGTCGCCGACGACATCCTCGACAGCGTCGCGCGCGCGCTGCGCGAGGTGAACCGGTACCCCGACCGGGAGTTCACGGCTCTGCGCGAGGGATTCGCGGAGTATCTGGGTCACGGCCTGTCGGCGGCTCAGATCTGGGCCGCCAACGGGTCGAACGAGGTCCTCCAGCACCTGCTGCAGGCCTTCGGAGGTCCGGGACGCACCGCCTTCGGCTTCGCTCCCACCTACTCGATGTACCCGCTGCTGACGCGGGCGACGGGGGCGACCTACGCGCACGGCACCCGGGGCGTCGACTACACCCTCGCCCCGGAGGACGCCGCTGCCCAGATCGAGCGCGCCCAGCCGGACATCGTCTTCCTCTGCGCGCCGAACAACCCGACCGGCACCCCGCTCGGCCTCGACGTCATCGAGGCGGTGTACGACGCGGCGCCCGGCATCGTGATCGTCGACGAGGCGTACCAGGAGTTCGCGCCGCGCGATTCGCGCTCGGCGCTCACGCTCCTGCCCGATCGTCCGCGTCTGGTGGTGTCGCGCACGATGAGCAAGGCCTTCGCGTTCGCGGGTGCCCGTGTCGGCTATCTCGCCGCCGACCCCGCTGTGATCGACGCCCTGCGCCTGGTGCGCCTCCCGTACCACCTCAGCGCGCTCACCCAGGCCGCCGCGACAGCGGCGCTGCGGCACGCGCCCGCGATGCTCGCGATGGTCGACGACATCGTCGGTCAGCGCGACCGCATCTCGGCGACCCTCGACGCGCTCGGCTACCGCCCGTTCGAGAGCTGGACGAACTTCGTCCTCTTCGCGGGCGTGGAAGACCCGGCCGCCACGTGGCAGGCCCTCTACGACCGGGGCGTCCTCATCCGCGACGTCGGCATCCCGCACAGCCTGCGGGTGACGGCCGGCACCGAGGAGGAGTCGACCGCGTTCCTCGACGCGCTCGCCTCGCTGGGCCCGGGCGGAGCCACCGCGCGCTAGCGCGCGCCGGTAACACGCGGAAGCGGTCGCGCGGGCGCTCGGTAGACTCGGCGCATGAGTACTTCTGCCCCCCGCACCGCCTCCCTCCGGCGCGCGACGAGCGAGTCCACGATCGAGCTCGAGCTCGATCTCGACGGGTCGGGGCAGAGCCGCATCGACACGACGGTCCCGTTCTTCGATCACCTGCTCACCGCGTTCGCGAAGCACTCGCTCACCGATCTGACCGTGCGCGCCTCCGGCGACACCCACATCGACGCCCACCACACCGTCGAGGACACGGCGATCGTGCTCGGCCAGGCGATCCGGCAGGCGCTGGGCGACAAGAGCGGCATCTCGCGCTACGGCGACGCGCTCGTGCCGCTCGACGAGGCGCTCGCGCAGGCCGTCGTGGACATCAGCGGACGGCCCTACCTCGTGCACACGGGGGAGCCCGTCGGCTTCGAGCACCACCTCATCGGCGGCCACTTCACCGGCTCGCTCGTGCGCCACACCTTCGAGGCGCTGGCCTTCAACGCCGGGCTCACAGTGCATGTGACGGTCCTCGGCGGGCGGGACCCCCACCACATCGCCGAGGCGGAGTACAAGGCGTTCGCCCGGGCGTTCCGCCAGGCGAAGGCGCAGGATCCGCTCGTGCACGGCATCCCCAGTACGAAGGGAGCCCTGTGACGGACGGCGACGCGCAGGTCGGCACGCGACCGCTGGTCGCGGTGCTGGACTACGGATCCGGCAACGTCCATTCCGCCGTCAAGGCGCTCGTCGCCGCCGGGGCGGACGCGCGACTGACGGCGGATCGCGGGCTGATCCAGGATGCCGCGGGTCTCGTGGTGCCCGGAGTCGGCGCCTTCCGTGCCGTGATGGACGCGCTGCGCGCGACCCGCGGCGACGAGATCATCGAGCGGCGCCTCGCCGGCGGCCTGCCCGTGCTGGGGATCTGCGTCGGCATGCAGGTGCTGTTCGAGCACGGGGTGGAGCGCGGCGAGGAGACCGAGGGGCTCGGCGAGTGGCCGGGCGCGGTCACCGAACTCGACGCCCCGGTGCTGCCGCACATGGGGTGGAACACGGTGCGCGCGGGGGAGGGGACGACGCTGTTCCGCGGCATCGAGCACGAGCGGTTCTACTTCGTGCACTCCTATGCGGCGCAGCACTGGACCCTGGAGGTCACGCGGCCGTTCCGCGAGCCGGCGCTCACCTGGTGCGACTACGGCTCGCCGTTCCTCGCGGCGGTCGAGAACGGTCCGCTGTCGGCGACCCAGTTCCACCCCGAGAAGAGCGGCGAAGCCGGCATCCGTCTGCTCGGCAACTGGATCTCGGCGTTGCCGTCGGCCCGGTAGTCTCTCTGCTTGTGTGTCACCGTGTCCGCAGTGCGCGGTCACTGAACCCCTTCCTGGAGCCATGAACGATTTCGCGTCGACCCCTGAACTGATCCTGCTTCCCGCCGTGGACGTCGCCGACGGCAAGGCCGTGCGCCTCACGCAGGGCGAGGCCGGCACCGAGACCAGCTACGGCGATCCCGTCGAGGCGGCCCTCACCTGGGCCCGCGACGGTGCGCAGTGGATCCACCTCGTCGACCTCGACGCCGCCTTCGGCCGTGGCAGCAACGCCGCCGTGCTCCGAAAGGTCATCAAGCAGCTCAAGGGTGTGCAGGTCGAGCTGTCCGGCGGCATCCGCGACGACGCCACGCTCGAGGCGGCGCTGGACTCCGGTGCGGCGCGCATCAACCTCGGCACGGCGGCGCTGGAGAACCCCGAATGGGCGGCTGACGTCATCGGCCGCTACGGCGACGCGATCGCGGTCGGCCTCGACGTGCGCGGGACCACCCTCGCGGCGCGCGGCTGGACGCGCGACGGCGGCGACCTCTGGCAGGTGCTCGAGCGCCTCGAGGACGCCGGCTGCAGCCGCTACGTCGTCACCGACGTCACCAAGGACGGCACGCTCAAGGGACCGAACCTGGAGCTGCTGCGCGAGGTCACGGCGCGCACGGTCAAGCCGGTGGTCGCATCCGGCGGCATCTCCAACCTCGACGACATCGCCGCGCTGCGCGAGCTCGTGCCGCTCGGCGTCGAGGGAGCCATCGTCGGCAAGGCCCTGTACGCGGGCGCGTTCACGCTCGCCGAGGCGCTGGATGTCGCCGCAGGCTGAACGGCCCGGGGACGGCGCGGGAGGCCACTCCTGCGCCGCCGACTCGGCGGGCGTGCCCTGGGAAGGGCGCTCGTTCGAGGCGAACCCGCACGCCGGTGACGACGGATCGGCCGATCCCGCGCTGCTGGCGGCACTGACCGCGTTCCGCGACGGCAGCGGCGACGCGGTCGCCGTCGTCGACGCCTACCGCTCGGCTCGGCTGCTCATCCCCCTGGTCGCCGAGGCGGGGGAGGTCGGCGTCGCACCGTCGGGCCACCTCGTCGACAAGACGCAGGAGCTCTCGATCGTGACCGTCGCGGGACCGGACGGGCGCACGGTGCTGCCGGTGTTCACGTCCGTCGCGACGATGGCCGCGTGGGACCCGAAGGCGCGGCCGGTGCCGGCCGACGGCATCCGCACCGCCCTGTCGGCCGCGGCCGACGACACCGACCTGATCGTGATCGACCCGGCATCCGCGACCGAGTTCGTGCTGCGCCGACCCGCCGTGTGGGCGATCGGTCAGGCGCTGCCGTGGGAGCCCGCCCACCTGTCACCCGAGGTCATGGCCGGTCTGCACGCGTCGATCGGCGCCGAGCTCGGCGTGCTCGACCTCTCGGTGGCCAGCGGCGACCCGGAGGCGCGCCTGCGCGGACCGGAACTGATCGTGCGCCTGCACCTTGTCGACGGTCTGGACCAGACGCAGCTCGACGCGATCCTGCAGCGCCTCGCCGCCCGCTGGGCGGCGGACGACCGCATCGCCGTGCTCGTCGACTCCCTGACGGTCAAGCTCGTCCGCGGCTGACCGTGCCGTCGGTCAGGTGACCGGGCCCGTCCACTTCTCGCCCGGTCCCTTGCCGATCGGATCGGGGATGACGGATGCCTCACGGAAGGCGAGCTGCAGGGAGCGCAGCCCGTCGCGCAGCGACCGCGCATGCATGTCGCTGATCTCCGGAGCGCCGGCGGTGATGAGACCCGCCAGGGCGTTGATGAGCTTGCGGGCCTCATCCAGGTCGAGCTGCGTGGCCGGGTCGTCGGCCAGTCCCGTCTTGACGGCCGCGGCGCTCATGAGATGCACGGCCGCCGTCGTGATCACCTCGACGGCCGGGACGTCGGCGATGTCGCGGCTCGCCGCCGCGGCGGCGCGCTCGCGCTCCTCCCATCGGGCGAGCCGTTCGGCCTCGTGGGGGTCGGGGGAGGAGGGAATCGTGTCCACGTGCTGCTCTCTGCTAGACTGTGCGGGCGCCGGAGTGTTCTGCTCCGGATCGAAAGAGGATCACATCCCACCCGCGCTTGCCGCTCCAGGCTACCGGGTCACGCACTCCGCCCCGTCCGACGGGGCCGCCACGACGGGATCCGTTGCGGGTGAGGGTGCAGGAACGAAGCCGACGTGCGCGTCGTGCGGGGTGGACGTGACGATCTTCCGCCCGAGACACATCCCTGTGTCCGGTGGCACCCACCCGTACGACTAAGGAGTTCCGCATCAGCGATCCCCGCACCAATGACCGCATCCGCGTTCCCGAGGTCCGCCTCGTCGGACCCGCGGGTGAGCAGGTCGGCGTCGTCCGCATCGAGGTCGCGCTGCGCCTCGCTCAGGAAGCAGATCTCGACCTCGTCGAGGTCGCCCCCAACTCGAAGCCGCCCGTGGTCAAGATCATGGACTACGGCAAGTTCAAGTACGAGGCCGCCCAGAAGGCCAAGGAAGCGCGTCGCAATCAGGCCAACACGGTCCTCAAGGAGGTCCGTTTCCGTCTGAAGATCGAGGCTCACGACTACACGACCAAGCTCAAGCGCGCCGAGGGCTTCCTGCAGTCGGGTGACAAGGTCAAGGCCATGATCCTCTTCCGCGGTCGCGAGCAGTCGCGTCCCGAGCAGGGTGTGCGTCTGCTGCGCAAGTTCGCCGAGGACGTCGCCGAGTACGGCACGGTCGAGTCGAACCCGACGATCGACGGTCGCAACATGGTCATGGTCATCGCCCCGCACAAGAACAAGTCCGAGGTCAAGACCGAGCAGAACGCCCAGCGTGCTGCCAACAAGGAGGCGGCGCGCCAGGCGCGCACGACCCCGGGCGCCGAGCCCGAGTCCGCCCCCGCCGAGACCGCTCCCGCAGAGTAGGTCGCCCGGCCCGCGGCCCCGCCGCGTCGGCCCCACGAGCTCCCGCCCCGCGGGAACCACAACGAAGGATAGAGACATGCCGAAGCAGAAGACCCACTCGGGTGCCAAGAAGCGCTTCAAGGTCACCGGTAGCGGGAAGATCAAGAAGCAGCAGGCGAACCTCCGCCACAACTTCGAGGGCAAGCCCACCAAGCGCACGCGCCGCCTGTCGGCCGACAAGATCCTGGCTCCCGGCGACGCGAAGGTCGCCAAGAAGCTCCTCGGCATCTGAGCGCTGACGCAGACGAGAAAGTAGAAGAAAATGGCTAGAGTCAAGCGGGCCGTCAACGCCCACAAGAAGCGTCGCGTCATCCTCGAGCGCGCCTCCGGTTACCGCGGTCAGCGTTCGCGCCTGTACCGCAAGGCCAAGGAGCAGGTCACCCACTCCCTGGTCTACGCGTACCGCGACCGTCGCAAGCGCAAGGGCGACTTCCGCCGCCTGTGGATCCAGCGCATCAACGCCGCGAGCCGTGCGAACGGCCTCACCTACAACCGCTTCATCCAGGGCCTGGGCCTGGCCGGCGTGCAGGTCGACCGTCGCATGCTCGCCGAGCTGGCCGTCAACGAGCCGAAGACCTTCGCGTCGCTCGTCGAGACCGCCAAGAAGGCGCTGCCGGCGGACGTGAACGCGCCCAAGGCGTAATCACCGCAACACAGCACACAGAAGGGGTGTCCTCCGAACGGGGGACACCCCTTCTTCTTCTCTAGGATGAGAGCGTGCTCGAAAACCCTCGCTCTCCGCGCGTGCGCGCCGTCGCCAAACTGACCAAGCGCAGTGCACGTCAGGAGACCGGGCTGTTCCTGCTCGAAGGGCCGCAGGCCGCCCGCGAGGCGCTGGCCTTCCGCCCCGACACCCTCGTCGAGCTCTTCGCGACGCCCACGGCGATGGAACGGCACCAGGACATCCGCGACGCCGCGCGCGACGCGGGGCTGGAGATCGTCTTCACGACGGAGGCGGTGCTCGACGCGATGGCCGACACCGTCACGCCGCAGGGCATCGTCGCGGTCGCGCGCCAGTCGCCGACGTCGCTGAAGGACGTGTTCGCGGCATCCCCGACGCTCATCGCGATCTGCGAGGAGGTGCGCGATCCCGGGAACCTGGGCACCATCATCCGCGCCGCCGACGCGGCGGGCGCGGATGCCGTCGTGCTGACCGGGCGCACCGTCGATCCCTACAATCCCAAGGTCGTGCGGGCCACCACCGGGTCGCTCTTCCACCTGCCGGTCGCGGTCGGCGCCGAGCTGTCCGCGACCGTCGAGCGTGCCCACGCCGCGGGGATGCGGGTGGTCGCCGCCGACGTCGGGGGCGACGACTTCCTCGCGCGCCGCGAGGTGCTCGCCGAGCCCACCGCCTGGCTGTTCGGCAACGAGGCGCGCGGCCTCGAAGACGCCGCGCTGGGCCTTGCGGACCTCTCGCTGCGCCTGCCGATCTACGGGCGCGCCGAGTCCCTGAATCTCGCCACCGCAGCCAGCGTCTGCCTGTACGAGACCGCCTTCGCGCAGCGCGGAGGGCGCTGACGCGCATTGTCGCGGGTCGGTCACGACTCGGTCAAGATCCTGTGCATAAGTTGTGCCACGTCGAGGTGATCTGCCTAGGCTGGCCCGCATGTCGACTCCCCACCCGGCTCCGGCGACGTCCAACATCACGGTCCGTCGAGGCGATCCCCTGGTCGTGATCGATGCGGTCGAGAAGCACTACGGCGACTTCCACGCCCTGAAGAACATCGACCTGACGGTGAACCGCGGCGAAGTGGTGGTGGTCATCGGGCCGTCCGGTTCCGGCAAATCGACGCTCTGCCGCACGATCAACCGGCTGGAGACGATCACCAGCGGCACGATCTCGATCGACGGCACCGAGCTGCCGAAGGAGGGCAAGGCCCTCGCCGCGCTCCGCGCCGACGTCGGCATGGTCTTCCAGTCGTTCAACCTGTTCTCGCATCTGACGATCCTCGAGAACGTCACTCTCGGGCCGATCAAGGTCAAGAGGATGAAGAAGGCGGATGCCGAGGCGGAGGCGAAGGTCCTCCTCGAGCGCGTCGGTGTCGGCCACCAGGCGGCGAAGCTGCCGGCTCAGCTGTCCGGAGGTCAGCAGCAGCGCGTCGCGATCGCGCGGGCGCTGGCGATGAAGCCGAAGGTGATGCTCTTCGACGAGCCCACCAGCGCGCTGGACCCGGAGATGATCAACGAGGTGCTCGACGTCATGGTCGGCCTCGCCCAGGACGGCATGACGATGATCGTCGTCACCCACGAGATGGGGTTCGCCCGCAAGGCCGCCGACCGCGTCGTGTTCATGGCCGACGGGCAGATCGTCGAGCAGGCCCGGCCCGAGGAGTTCTTCACCGCACCGAAGAGCGACCGCGCGAAGGACTTCCTCTCCAAGCTGATCACGCACTGATGAAGACGTCCGCGCCCGGCACCGGCGCGGTCAACGAGAGATGGATACGAAACAGGAGGATCACATGCTGAAGAAGAATCGCATCGCCGGCGCTTTCGCTGGTCTGGCCGTCGCGGCCCTCGCCCTCACGGCGTGCAACAGCGGCACCCCGGGTGCAGAGCCCGGCGCGACGGAGGGCGCGGGCGGCGCCGCCGAGACCCCGTGGACGGTCGCCACGGATGTGACGCTCGAGGGCAGCCCCACGTTCGACAAGATCACGAGCGCCGGCGTCGTCAAGGTCGGCGTCAAGGAGGACCAGCCCGGTCTCGGCTACCTCGACCCGGTCACGAACACGCGCAGCGGCTTCGACGTCGACATCGCGCGGTGGATCGCGGCGTCGCTCGGCTACGACGAGGACAAGATCGAGTTCCAGGCGATCGCCTCCGCCAACCGCGAGCAGGCGCTCGTGAACGGCGACATCGACTACTACGTCGGCACCTACTCGATCACCGACAAGCGCAAGCAGCAGATCTCCTTCGCCGGTCCCTACTTCATCACCGGTCAGGGCCTGCTCGTCGCCGCCGACAACGACAAGATCACGGGTAAAGACGCGCTGACCGCGGACGACACCGTCTGCTCGGCCACGGGCTCGACCTCGATCCAGCGCATCAAGGAGGAGACGCAGGCCAAGACGAAGGAGTACGACACCTACTCCGCGTGCGTCGAAGATCTCAAGAACGGCCAGGTCGACGCCGTCACCACCGACGAGGCGATCCTCATCGGATACGCCGCGCAGGCGCCCGACCAGCTGAAGGTCGTCGGAGAGCCCTTCAGCGAGGAGCGCTACGGCGTCGGCATCGCGCAGGGCGACACCGCCTTCCAGACGTTCATCAACACGATGTTCACCGACGGCGGATCGACCTGGCAGGCGATCTTCGACAAGAACCTCGGCGCCTCGGGCGTGAAGGCGACCCAGCCGCAGGTCGACGCGGCGGACTGATCCGCCCCGGCGGCGGCGCTGCGGCGCCGCCGCCGGAACCCGACCACGACGACAACGACGGAAGGCGGAGCGGTGGAGGTCATCACCGACAACCTGGACCTGTGGGGAGAGGCCCTCACCGGCACGCTGGTGCTGTTCTTCGGCGGCGGCGTCCTCGCGCTCGTGCTCGGCTTCGTCGTCGGCGCGATGCGCGTCTCGCCGATTCCGGCGGCGCGCGCGGTGGGCGCCGTCTACGTCAACTGGATCCGCAACACCCCGCTGACGCTGGTCATGTTCTTCTTCGCGTTCTGCCTGCCGATCCTGCTGCGGGAGCGCATCGACGCGATCCTGCTCGCGACGCTCGCCCTCGGCGTGTACACGGCGACCTACGTGGCCGAGACGCTGCGCTCCGGGATCAACACCGTGCCGGTCGGTCAGGCCGAAGCCGCCCGCGCGCTGGGTCTCACCTTCGGTCAGGTGATGACGCTCGTGGTGCTGCCGCAGGCCACCCGCTCGGTCATCCCGCCGATGATGAGCGTGCTCATCGCGCTGTTGAAGAACACCACCGTGGCCGCCGGCTTCTCCGTCCTCAACCTGGGGTCGGTCCGCAGCAACCTCAGCGAGCGCGGCGAGAACCAGCTCGTCACCCTCCTGTGGGTCATGGTCATCTTCGTCGCCCTGGTGCTGCTGCTCGCGTGGCTGCAGCGAGCGATGGAACGCCGATGGAAGGTCGCACGATGAGCTCCGTCCTCTACGACGTCCCGGGTCCCCGCGCCGTCGCCCGCAACCGGGCGCTGGGGCTCGCCACGATCCTGCTCGTCCTCGCAATCGCCGGGTGGGTGATCTGGCGCTTCGCCGCGACCGGGCAGTTCTCCGCCGACAAGTGGGAGATCTTCACGTACGCGACGATCTGGCAGCGGCTGCTCGACGGCGCGCTCGCGACGCTCGCGGCCTTCGCCGCGGCGGCGGCCGGTGCGCTCGTGCTCGGCTTCGTCCTCGCGATCGGGCGCTTGTCCGCGCACGCGTGGATCCGGGTGCCCGTCGGCTGGATCACCGAGATCCTGCGCGCCGTCCCCGTCCTCGTCTTCATGATGCTGCTCTACTACGGTCTGCCCGTGGTGGGCATCCGCATGGAGCCGTACTGGGCGGTCGTGATCGCCCTCGTCGCGTACAACGGCTCGGTCCTGGCGGAGGTGATCCGTGCGGGCGTCGAGTCGCTGCCGCGCGGCCAGAGCGAGGCGGGCTACGCGATCGGTCTGCGCAAGGCCGGAGTGCTCCGCCTGATCCTGCTTCCGCAGGCGATCCGCGCCATGATGCCGGTCATCGTGGCCCAGCTCGTCGTCACGCTCAAGGACACGGCGCTCGGCTTCATCATCACCTACCCCGAGCTGCTCTACGTCATCAAGCTGTTGGGCTCGAACGCGGTGTACAGCTCGCCTCTCATCCAGACCGCGATCGTCGGCGGCTCGATCTACGTGGCGATGTGCCTGGCCCTCAGCTATGTGGCGTACCGCATCGAACAGCGGTCCCAGCGGCGTCAGCAGCAGCAGGCGGCCGAGGGGGGCGCGCCCCATCATCCGATGGGAACCGGTGGCACCGACACCGAGCTCATCGCCCTGCAGGCGCGGGCGGGCAAGCTCGATCCGGGGAACACGTCGCAGATGTGATCCGCGGGGCGGTCGCCGGCGCGGTCCCGGCAGCCCGCGCCGCCGCCGGTAGACTCCTCTCTTGTGTCTGACGCACCCGAGATCACTCCCGCGATCACCGCCGAGAACGTGGATGCCGCCGTCGCCGACGCCCTGACGGCGATCGCCGCGGCCGGTTCCACGGCCGAGCTCAAGGCGGCGCGCGCGGCCCACGCCGGCGAGGGGTCGCCCCTCGCGCAGCTGAACGCGCAGCTGCGTCACGTGCCGAACGAGCAGAAGGCCGCGTTCGGCAAGCTCGTCGGCCAGGCGCGCGGGCGCGTCACGCAGGCGCTCGTCGCTCGGGAGGAGGAGCTCGCGGCCGCGGAGAATGCGGCGAAGCTCGAGGCCGAGCGGGTGGACATCACGGCCATCGCACCGCGCGGACGCGTCGGCGCCCGGCATCCGATCTCCCTCCTGCAGGAGGAGATCGCCGACCTCTTCGTCGGCATGGGATGGGAGATCGCCGAGGGCCCCGAGCTCGAGCACGAGTGGTACAACTTCGATGCGCTGAACTTCGACATCGACCACCCGGCGCGCCAGATGCAGGACACGTTCTTCGTGGATCCCGTCGAGCGCCACCTGGTGCTGCGCACGCAGACCAGTCCCGTCCAGATGCGCTCGATGCTCGAGCGTGAGCTGCCGATCTACGTGCTGTCGCCCGGACGGGTGTACCGGACCGACGAGTTCGACGCCACGCACCTGCCCGCCTTCCACCAGTTCGAGGGCCTCGTGGTCGACAAGGGCATCACGATGGCGAACCTCAAGGGCACCCTCGACCACGCCGCGAAGGTCCTGTTCGGCGCCGAGGCGAAGACGCGTTTCCGCACCAACTTCTTCCCCTTCACCGAGCCGTCGGCCGAGCTCGACCTGTGGCACCCGACCTTCAAGGGCGGCGCGCGCTGGATCGAGTGGGGCGGCTGCGGCATGGTCAACCCGAACGTGCTGCGCGCGGCCGGGATCGACCCGGAGGTCTACTCCGGGTTCGCCTTCGGAATGGGCATCGAGCGCACGCTCATGTTCCGCTCCGACGTGCAGGACATGCGGGACATGGCCGAGGGCGATGTCCGCTTCAGCGAGCAGTTCGGAATGGTGGTCTGATGCGCGTCCCTCTGTCGTGGCTGCGTGAGTACGTCGAGCTTCCCGAGGATGCCACGACCGACGACGTCTTCGCGGCGCTCGTGTCGGTGGGCTTCGAGGAGGAAGAGGCGATCGGCTTCGAGATCACCGGTCCGGTCGTGGTCGGCCAGGTGCTCTCCTTCGAGGCGGAGCCCCAGTCCAACGGCAAGACCATCCGGTGGTGCCAGGTCGACGTGGGCGCGGCCAACGGCGGCGTCCGCGGCATCGTCTGCGGCGCCTCCAACTTCGTCGACGGCGACAAGGTCGTCGTGTCGCTGCCCGGCGCCGTCCTGCCCGGCCCGTTCCCGATCTCGGCGCGCAAGACCTACGGCCACGTCTCCGACGGCATGATCGCCTCGGCGCGCGAGCTCGGCCTCGGTGAGGAGCACAACGGCATCCTGCGTCTGGTCGAGCTCGGACTGGACCCGGAGGTGGGCGCCGACGCGATCGCCCTGCTGGGCCTCGACGACGTCGCGGTCGACGTGAACGTCACGCCCGACCGCGGCTACGCCCTGTCGCTGCGCGGGATCGCGCGCGAGTACTCGCACGCCACCGGAGCCGCCTTCCGCGACCCCGCCGACCACGAGTGGGCGGACGTCGCGCCCGGCAGCGGATTCCCGATCGTCGTCGACGACCGGGCACCGCTGCGGGGCCGCGTCGGAGCGAGCGAGTTCGTCGCCCGCGTCGTGCGCGGGGTCGATCCGACCCGCCCCACGCCGCCCTGGATGGTGGCGCGGCTGACCCTCGCGGGCATCCGCTCCCTCGGCATCCTGATCGACATCACCAACTACGTCATGCTCGAGCTCGGCAACCCGATCCACGGGTACGACCTCGACCGGCTGCAGGGCGGCATCACCGTCCGGCGCGCCGGCGAGGGGGAGAAGCTCACGACCCTCGACGGCAAGGAGCGGACGCTCAGCGCCGAGGACCTCCTCATCACCGACGAGTCGGGCCCGATCGGCCTCGCCGGCGTGATGGGCGGCGGGACGACCGAGATGACGGATGCCACGCGCAACGTGCTCATCGAAGCGGCGACCTTCGACCCGATCACGATCGCGCGCACGGCCCGTCGCCACAAGCTGCCGTCCGAGGCCTCGCGCCGTTTCGAGCGCGGCGTCGACCCGCTGCTGCCGTTCGTCGCCGCCCGCCGCGTCGCCGACCTGATGGTCGACCTCGCCGGCGGAACTCTCGACACCGAGCTGGGCGGCGCGCTGTTCGGCGAGGTGTTCGTGGAGGGCATCGACCTGCCGCGTGCGTTCGTGCCGACCCTCATCGGCGTCGACTACACGGATGCCGAGATCACGGACGCCCTCGAGATGATCGGCTGCGAGGTGACGGATGTCGATGAGGCGTTCGTCGACGGGGTCGTGTTCGACGAGGCCGTGCCCGCCGACATCCCCGGCGGCGGATGGATCGTCATCCCGCCGACGTGGCGCCCCGACCTCACCGACAAGTGGACGCTGGCCGAGGAGGTCGCGCGCATCCACGGGCTCGACCGCATCCCGTCGATCCTGCCGACTCCCCCGTCGGGTCGCGGCCTGACCGCGCTGCAGAAGGGGCGTCGTCGGGTCGCCAACGCCCTGGCGGCCGCCGGCTACGTCGAGACGCCGTCGTTCCCGTTCTCGACCGCCGAGGCGAACGCGCTGCACGGCTCGGCCTCCGGCGAGCCCGTGGCCTCGGTGCGGCTCGCGAACCCGCTGGACGGACAGGCGCCGTATCTACGCCGCTCGCTCATCCCCGGGCTGCTGGCCGTGGCGCACCGCAACCAGGCCCGCGGGTTCACCGACCTGGCCCTGTTCGAGACGGGACTCGTCTTCACCCCCGAAGACGGCGTCGTCTACGGCACGGTGACCGTGCCGCCGCTCGCCGTGCGTCCCGATGACGAGACCCTCGCGGCCCTCAACGCCTCGCTGCCGCCGCAGCCGCGCCACGCGGCCGTCCTCCTCGGCGGCGACATCGTCGCCAAGCAGCCGGGTCAGCCGGCCGTCGCGGCGGAGCTGTCGGACGCGCTCTTCGCGGTGCAGACGATCGCCGCCGCCGCGGGCGTGCGCATCGACGTGGCCCAGGGCCGGCGCGCCGCGCTGCACCCGGGACGCACCGGGATCCTCTCCGTCGACGGCGTCGAGGTCGGCTACGTCGGCGAGGTGCTGCCGCAGGTCGCCGCCGACGCCGACCTCCACGGGCGGGTCTACGTCGCCGAGCTCGATCTCGATCGCATCCTCGCCCTCGCGGGCGCTCCCGCGGTCGCGCCGTCGCTGTCGGGCTACCCGGCCGCGACGCAGGACGTCTCGCTCGTCGTGGGCGCGGACGTCGTCGCCGGCGACGTCGAGGCGGCGCTCGTCGACGGCGCGGGCCCGCTGCTGGAGACCGTGCGTCTCGTCGACGACTATCGCGGAACGGGACTCGCCGACGGCACGAAGAGCCTGACGTTCGCGCTGCGGTTCCGGGCGCCCGATCGCACGCTCACCGCGGCCGAGGCCACGGAGGCCAAGCTCGCCGGTGTCGCCGTCGCGAGCCAGCGCTACGCGGCGACGATCCGGGAGTAGCGCCCGCTCGGGGCCGTCGCGTGGCCCTCGTGACGGATCTGCAAGCCCTCTTGCGCGACACGCCGGAGTCGAGCGTCGAGCGTCCCGCGTGTCGCGTCGGGGCCCTTGCAGTTCGGGCTTCGGCGATGCGGCCATCGTGCCGGCGCGCTCCGACACCGGCGGATGCCGCGGCGTCGGCGACGGGGCTGTGACCGCGCGCGCCGGTCGGGCTAGGCTCGGTGGGGATGACTGACACCCAGCTGGTCCCCGCCCTGCAGCTCGCGGGCCTCGTCAAGCGCTTCGGCGACAAGACCGCGGTCGCCGGTGTCGACCTCCTCGTCCCGCCGGGCTCGTTCTACGGACTCGTCGGTCCCAACGGCGCCGGGAAGACGACGACCCTGTCGATGGCGACGGGACTGCTGCGCCCCGATGCCGGGACGGCGTGGGTGCACGGCGTCGATGTGTGGGCCGATCCGGTGCGCGCCAAGGCGATGATCGGAAACCTCGCCGACGGCGTGCGTCTGTTCGACCGCCTGACGGGGGAGCAGCTGCTCACGTACACCGCGATGATGTTCTCGGTGCCCCGGGAGCAGATCGCCGGGCGCGTGTCCGACCTGATCGCGCTCATGGATCTCGGTGAGGCCGCCGGCACGATCGTCGCCGACTACTCGGCCGGCATGACCAAGAAGGTGGCGCTGGCCTGCGCGCTCGTGCACGCCCCGCGCCTGCTCGTGCTGGACGAGCCGTTCGAGTCGGTCGACCCGGTGTCGGCCGCCAACATCGAGGACGTCCTGCGCTCGTACACGTCCTCGGGCGGCACGATCATCGTCTCGAGCCACTCGATGGACCTCGTGCAGCGCATGTGCGACCACGTCGCGATCATCGCGACCGGCCGCGTCCTCGCCGCCGGCACGGTCGACGAGGTGCGCGCGGGCGAGAGCCTGCAGGACCGCTTCCTGTCGCTGGTCGGCGGCCGCCACACCTCGGAGGGCCCGCAGTGGTTGCGACAGTCCTGAGGCTGCGCTACCGCATCCTCGGCAACACGCTCGCCCGCCGGCCGTGGCAGCTCGTCGGCTTCTGCTTCGGCATCCTCTGGGCGCTCGGCATCCTGGGGTCGGTGATCACGGGCCTCGTCGCGATCGCGGTCTTCCAGAGCCTCGACGTCGCCCGCGCGGTGGCCGTGACCGGCGGCTCCGCGCTGCTGTTGGGCTGGGTGCTCGGCCCGGTGCTGGTCACCGGCATGGACACGACGGTGGATGCCGACAAGCTCGCGCCCTTCCCGCTCACCACCCGTCAGGTCATGCTCGCCCTCACTGCCACGGGGCTCACCGGCATCCCGGGCATCGCGACCTCCATCGCCGCGCTCGCGACGGTCGCGCTCTGGGTGCGCTGGCCCCTCGCGGCCCTCGTCGCGGTGCCGTGCCTCGCGCTCGCCGTGCTGACGTGCGTCGTGGCCTCGCGCCTCGTCTCCGCGCTGTCGACCGGGCTCGGCGGCAACCGGCGCGGCCGCGAGCTCGTCGGCACCGTCGTGCTGGTGCTGCTGATCATGTCCGGCCCGATCATCACGGGGACGCTGGCGCTGCTGGGCTCGGCGCGCGACCTCGGCGAGCAGGTGCGGCAGATCGCCGGCGTGCTCTCGTGGACCCCGATCGGGGCCACCTGGGCGGTCCCCGGCGACGTGGCGGCCGGTGCGTGGGGGAGCGCGGCGCTGAAGCTGCTGAT
The DNA here is from genome assembly GCF_019443465.1 of Microbacterium sp. PAMC21962. Classification (NCBI taxonomy): domain Bacteria; kingdom Bacillati; phylum Actinomycetota; class Actinomycetes; order Micrococcales; family Microbacteriaceae; genus Microbacterium; species Microbacterium sp. PAMC21962. Next base: position 77,176 of record NZ_CP080381.1, read on the forward strand.
CGCCCTCGCGACGCTCGGAGTGCTCTGGATGCTGTGGGCGCGTGCGCTGCACGGCGCGACGACGGCGCCGCGACAGCGCGCCGCCAAGGTCGCCCGCTCCGGTGCCCTGGGCCTGTTCGGTCGGATGCCGACCGGCGGCATCGGCGCGACCTGGGCCCGCTCCCTCACGGCGTGGCTGCGCGATCCCCGCTACCTGCGGCAGCTGCTGGTGGTGCCGCTGTTCCCGCTGCTGTTCGCCTTCACCGGCGGCATCGACGGCTTCATGTTCTCGTCGTCGGCGATCCTCGTCGCCTTCGTGCTCTGCCTCGCCGGCTACACCGACGTGTCCTACGACGGCACCGCGTTCGCCTCGGTGCTCGCGACCGGCATCCGCGGCCGCGACGACCGGCTCGGCCGGGCGCTCGGTGCGGCGAGCATCGGCATCCCGCTCGTGGTCCTCGTCGCGGTCGTCACCACCGCGGTCGGCGGTCGCTCGGCGGAGCTCCCCGCGATCCTCGGCGCCGCGCTCGGGCTGCTCCTCGGCGGGTACGGCGTCAGCGCGGTCTCGTCGGCGCTGATCGTCAGCCCCGTCGCCGCGCCCGGAGACAGCCCCTTCAAGAGCGTGCCGGGGCAGACCTTCCTCACGGGTCTGCTCGTCTTCGTCGTGATGGGGGCGTGCCTCGTGCTCGGTGCCCCGGCGATCGCGTTCGCCATCGCCGGCCTCGTCACGGGTGCACCGCTGTGGGGCTGGGTGGCGCTCGCCGTCGGCATCGGCGTCGGCGGGGGAGCGGCGGCGCTGGGCGTGTGGCTCGGCGGCCGCGCGCTCGATCGCAGCGGACCGGATCTGCTGCAGCGCATCAAGGCGTTCCCGACGACATGACCGAGATCCTCGTCCTCGGCGGCACCGGGTGGCTGTCGGGCCGGATCGCTCGGCGGTGGCGGGATGCCGGCGCCGCCGTGACCTGTCTCGCGCGCGGAGGCCGCCCCGTGCCGGACGGCACGCGGCTGGTCGTCGGCGACCGCGACTCCGCCTCCGCTTACGAGAGCCTCGCGGACCGCGAGTGGGACGAGGTCGTCGACATCTCCTCCACGGCCGCCCACGTGCGCGCGGCCGTCGACGCCCTGGGCGGTCGCGCCCGGCACTGGACCTACGTGTCGAGCGTGTCGGCGTACGCGGACGACGACGTGGTGGGCGCCGACGAGACCGCGCCGCTCGCGCCGCCCGCCGGACCGGGCGAGGAAGGCGACTACCGGCGGGAGAAGTCGGCCGCCGAGGCCGCGGTCCGCGCCGCGTGCGGCCACCGTGCCGCCGTGGTACGACCCGGGCTCATCGTCGGACCGGGCGATCCGACCGACCGCTTCGGCTACTGGGTCGCGCGATTCGCGGCCGCGGGAGCCGAGCCGGTGCTCGTGCCCGACGTGCCGGCGGCGCCGGTGCAGGTGATCGACGTCGACGACCTCGCGAGCTTCGTCGTCGCCCTGGGCGGTGCGCGGTTCACGGGCGCCGTCAACGCCGTCGGCGACGCCCTGCCGCTGGACACGGTGCTGGCGGCCGCCCGCGCGACGGCGGGACACACGGGGGAGGTGGTCGCGGCATCCCCCGACTGGCTGGTCGCCCAGGGGGTGGCCCACTGGGCGGGGGAGCGCTCGCTGCCGCTGTGGCTGCCGGAGGGCATGCCCGGGTTCGCGACGCGATCGAACGCGGTCTTCCGTCTGCTCGGCGGGCGGCTCACGCCGCTCGGCGCGACGCTGGAGCGTGTGCTCGCCGACGAGCGCGCCCGCGGACTCGATCGCCCGCGCCGGGCCGGCCTCACCCGCGCCGACGAGCGCGCGCTGCTCGCCGCCCGCGCGGGCGGCTGAAGCCGATTTGCGACGCACCCCGTCCGCGCGATACGGTCGCCGCATGCATCCGGCCGCTCCTCTCACCGTCACCACGGTGCGACGCGCGCGCCGACGCCAGGCCGGCCGCCGACTCTAGGCGACCCCGCGAGCTCCCTGTCGCCGTGACGGGTCGAGCCGCCGGTGTCGCCGTTTCGAGCCCACCGTCTGCAGACCACAGTCACAATAAGGTTGAACAATGACCCTTTCGGTCGCCGTCTCCGGCGCTTCCGGCTATGCGGGCGGCGAGATCCTGCGCCTGCTCGCCGCTCATCCCGACATCCGCATCACGACCGTCACCGCGCACAGCAACGCGGGCGACGCGCTCGTCCAACACCAGCCGCACCTGCGCTCCCTCGCACACCTGACGCTCCAGCCGACCACGCCCGACGTGCTCGCCGGCCATGACGTCGTCTTCCTCGCGCTCCCGCACGGCCAGTCCGGCCAGTACACCGACGCGCTCGCCGACACGCCCCTCGTGATCGATGCCGGCGCCGACCACCGGTTGACCTCCCCGGCGGCCTGGGACGCGTTCTACGGCGGCGCCTTCCACGAGCCGTGGACCTACGGCGTGCCCGAGCTCCTCGTCGGGCCCGGCGGCGCCAAGCAGCGCGACGCTCTCGTCGGCGCCTCGCGCATCGCGGCCCCCGGCTGCAACGCCTCGACCGTCGCCCTCAGCCTCGCCCCCGGTGTCGCCGCGGGCGTCATCGACCCGTCGGACATCGTCAGCGTCCTCGCCGTCGGCCCGTCCGGGGCCGGCAAGAGCCTGAAGACCACCCTGCTCGCGTCCGAGATCCTCGGCTCCGCCAACCCGTATGCCGTCGGCGGCACGCACCGCCACATTCCGGAGATCCAGCAGGCGCTCACCGCTGCGGCGCCCGCCGCCGCCGACGTGCGCATCTCGTTCACCCCGGTGCTGGTGCCGATGGCCCGCGGCATCCTGGCGACCTCCACGGCGCCGATCGTCGACGGGGTGACGGATGCCGAGATCCGCGCCGCGTGGGAGGACGCCTACGGGTCGGAGACGTTCGTGCAGCTCCTTCCCGAGGGACAGTTCCCCCGGACGGCGGACGTCCTCGGCGCCAACACGGCGCTCGTCGGACTCGCGATCGACCGCCCCGCCGGCCGCGTCGTCGTCGTGACAGCGGTCGACAACCTCGTCAAGGGCACCGCGGGTGCCGCCATCCAGTCGATGAACATCGCCCTCGGCCTTCCCGAGGCCACGGGCCTGACCGTGAACGGAGTGGCACCGTGAGCGTCACCGCCCCCGCAGGATTCGCCGCCGCCGGCGTCGTCGCCGGCCTCAAATCGACCGGCAAGCCCGACGTCGCCGTCGTCGTCAACCGCGGCCCGCTCAAGGTCGGTGCCGCCGTGTTCACGAGCAACCGCGCCAAGGCGAACCCGATCCTGTGGTCGCAGCAGGCCATCCAGGACGCGACGGTCGAGGCCGTCGTGCTGAACTCCGGCGGCGCCAACTGCTTCACCGGCGCGTTCGGCTTCCAGACGACGCACCAGACGGCCGAGAAGGCCGCAGAGCTGCTGGACGTGAGCCCCGGCGATGTGCTCGTCTGCTCCACCGGGCTGATCGGCACCGGCGACGAGGTCTTCCGCGCGAAGGTGCTCGCCGGCACCGAGGCGGCGATCGCGGCGCTGTCGGGCGACGGCGGCGACGACGCGGCGCGCGCGATCATGACCACCGACACCGTGCCCAAGACCAGCGTGTTCGAGGGGGACGGGTGGAGCATCGGCGCCATGGCGAAGGGCGCGGGCATGCTCGCCCCGGGCCTGGCGACGATGCTCGTCGTCCTCACGACCGATGCGGTGCTCGCCGCCGCCGACGCCGACGCGCACCTGCGTGCGGCGACGCGCGTGAGCTTCGACCGACTCGACTCGGACGGCTGCATGTCCACCAACGACCAGGTCACCCTCCTGGCCAGCGGCGCCAGCGGCGTGACGCCCGATGCCGCCGCCTTCCGCGCGGCGCTCATCGAGGTCTGCACGAGCCTCGCGGTCCAGCTGCAGGCGGACGCCGAGGGCGCGAGCCACGACATCACGATCCGGGTCGTGGGCGCGGCATCCGAGGACGACGCCGTCGAGGTCGGCCGCTCGGTCGCCCGCAACAACCTCTTCAAGGCCGCGATCTTCGGAAACGACCCCAACTGGGGCCGGGTCCTCGCCGCGATCGGCACGACGCAGGCGGCCTTCGACCCCTACCTGGTCGACGTGAGCTTCAACGGCGTGCGGCTGTGCAGCGCGGGTGCCCCCGACCGCCCGCGCGAGGAGGTCGACCTCACCCCGCGCGCGACGGACGTGCTCATCGACCTCAAAGCGGGAGAGGCTGCGGCGACCATCTTCACCAACGACCTGACGCACGACTACGTCCACGAGAACAGCGCGTACAGCTCATGACCGAGAAGATCCAGCACACGACGCCCGAGGAGGCCGCCGAGAAGGCCGCCGTCCTCATCGAGTCGCTGCCCTGGCTGCAGCGCTTCCGCGACCAGATCATCGTCATCAAGTACGGCGGCAACGCCATGGTCTCCGAGGAGCTGCAGGACGCGTTCGCGCAGGACATCGCCTACCTCCGTTTCGTGGGCGTGAAGCCCGTCGTCGTGCACGGCGGCGGTCCGCAGATCTCGCAGATGCTCGACCGCCTCGCGATCCCGAGCGAGTTCAAGGGCGGGTACCGGGTCACCTCCACCGAGGCGATGAGCGTCGTGCGGATGGTGCTCACCGGGCAGGTGAACCCGCAGCTGGTGGCGCGCATCAACGCCTACGGTCCGTTCGCGGCGGGGCTCTCGGGCGAGGATGCCGGACTGTTCCACGGCCGCCGCCGCGGTGTCGTGATCGACGGCACCGAGCACGACCTCGGCGCGGTCGGCGACGTCGTGCGCGTCGACCCGCAGCCGGTGCTCGACCAGCTCGCCGCCGGCCGCATCCCCGTGGTGTCCTCGATCGCGCCGGATCTCGACCACCCCGGGCAGTCGCTCAACGTCAACGCGGATGCCGCGGCCGCCGCCCTCGCCGTCGCGCTCGGTGCCGCGAAACTGGTCGTGCTGACCGACGTGGCGGGACTCTACGCCGACTGGCCGAATCGCGACTCGCTCGTCTCGCATCTGACGGCCGACGAGCTGCGCGCGATGCTGCCGCGCCTGGAGTCGGGGATGATCCCGAAGATGCAGGCGTGCCTCGACGCGGTCGACGGCGGCGTCGACACGGCGGCGATCATCGACGGACGCCAGCCCCATTCGGTGCTGGTGGAGATCTTCACGGAACAGGGAATCGGAACAGAGGTGGTGGCGCAGTGAGCGGCGTGCAGGAGCAGACGACGGCAGCGACGATGTGGCAGGAGGATGCCGGGCGCGATCTCGTCCGCAACGCCGGCGACCGGATGGCCCTCTTCGTCCGCGGTGAGGGCTCGTCGCTGTGGGACGCCGACGGCCGCCGCTACCTCGACTTCCTCGGCGGCATCGCCGTGACCTCGCTCGGTCACGCCCACCCCGTCTTCGTGGATGCCGTCGCGCGCCAGGCCGCGACCCTCTCGCACGTGTCGAACTTCTTCGCGACGCCGCCGCAGCTGGCGCTCGCCGCCGAGCTCAAGCGCCTCACCGGCGCGGGCGCCGCCGGACGCGTCTACTTCGCCAACTCGGGAGCCGAGGCGAACGAGGCGGCCTTCAAGCTCGCGCGCCTCCACGGAGCGGCGGGCGGGGCGGCGGACGGTGCGCGCGCGCCGCGCCCCCGCATCCTCGCGCTGAAGGACGCCTTCCACGGCCGCACGATGGGCACCCTCGCCCTCACCGGCAAGCCCTACATGCAGGCGCCGTTCCTGCCGATGGTCCCCGGCGTCGAGTTCCTCGACTCCACGGTGGAGGCCCTCGAGGCCGCGATGGGCGACGACGTCGCCGCGCTGTTCGTCGAGCCCATCAAGGGCGAGGCCGGGGTCGTCCCGCTGCCGGAGGGCTACCTCGCGGCGGCGCGGGAGATCACGGCGCGACACGGTGCGCTGCTGATCATCGACGAGATCCAGACCGGTGCCGGACGCACCGGAGCCTGGTTCGCGTTCCAGCACGAGGGGATCGTCCCCGACGCCATCACCGTCGCCAAGGGCATCGGCGGCGGCTTCCCGATCGGTGCGCTCATCACGTTCGGCGCGGCGAGCGACCTCTTCTACCCGGGCACGCACGGCTCGACCTTCGGGGGCAATCCGCTCGCGACCGCGACGTCGCTCGCCGTGCTCGGCGAGATCGAGCGTGCGGGCCTGGTCGAGAACGCGGCCGTCCGCGGCGTGCAGCTGCGCGCGGCGATCGAGTCCCTCGCCTCGCCGCTGATCGACGGATGCCGCGGACGCGGACTGCTGCTGGGCGTGGCCCTGCGCCACCCCGTCGCCGGCGCCGTCGTCGCGGCCGCCCAGCAGCACGGGCTCATCGTCAACGCCGCCAACGACAGCACCGTGCGCATCGCGCCGGCTCTCACCATCGGCGACGTGGAGATCGACGAGTTCGTCGACCTCTTCGCGCGCGCCCTCAGCACCGTCGCCGACGCTCTCGTGCTCGACGACACCGAAACCCCCACCTCGACCCCGGAGGCCTCCGCATGACCCGCCATCTGCTCCGCGACGACGACCTCAGCCCGGCCGAGCAGGCCGAGATCCTCGACCTCGCGGTCTCGCTCAAGAAGGACCGCTGGAAGCTGAAGCCCCTCGAGGGGCCGCAGACCGTCGCGGTCATCTTCGACAAAAGCTCCACCCGCACGCGCGTCTCGTTCGCGGTCGGCATCGCCGACCTCGGCGGCTCGCCGCTGGTGATCTCGACGGCGAACAGCCAGCTCGGCGGCAAGGAGACCCCCTCCGACACCGCGCGCGTGCTGGAGCGGCAGGTCGCCGCGATCGTCTGGCGCACCTACGCGCAGGCGGGGCTCGAGGAGATGGCGCGCGGCACCACCGTGCCGGTCATCAACGCGCTCAGCGACGACTTCCACCCCTGTCAGCTGCTCGCCGACCTGCTGACGATCCGCGAGCACAAGGGCGAGCTGAAGGGGCTGACGCTCACGTTCTTCGGTGACGGCACCTCCAACATGGGCCACTCCTACGTGCTGGCGGGCGTGACGGCGGGGATGCACGTGCGCGTCGCCTCGCCCGCCGCCTACGCCCCGCGTGCCGATGTCGTCGCCGACGCCGACCGCATCGCGGCGACCACCGGCGGCTCGGTCACCCTCTTCACCGACCCCGAGGCCGCGGCCGCGGGAGCGGACGTCGTCGTCACCGACACCTGGGTGTCGATGGGCAAGGAGGAGGAGAAGATCCAGCGCGTCCACGACCTCGGCGGCTACAAGGTGACGCAGCACACGATGTCGCTGGCCGATCCCGCGGCGATCTTCATCCACTGCCTGCCCGCAGATCGCGGCTACGAGGTGGATGCCGACGTGATCGACGGCCCACAGAGCGTCGTCTGGGACGAGGCCGAGAACCGCCTGCACGCCCAGAAGGCCCTGCTGGTCTGGCTGCTGCGTCAGCAGTGACCGGGGCGCGCGGCGAAGACCCGAGACGATGACGACCGCCCCCGCGCACCGGGACCGCCGCCTGGGCGGGTCCGGGCGCCTGGCGGGAGTCGATCTCGCGCGCGGCCTGGCGGTGCTCGGCATGTTCGCCGCCCATCTGCTGGTCATCGACGCGTTCGACCCCTGGCAGCCGTCGACGTGGGTCGATGTCGTCAACGGGCGCTCGTCGATCCTGTTCGCGACCGTCGCGGGCATCTCGATCGCCTTGATGACGGCGACCCCGGGCACGGCCGGCACGCGTCCGGCATCCGGTGCCGCGCTCTCGGTGGCACGGCGCCGCCTCGCGGTGCGCGCCGCGATCATCTGGGCCATCGGCATGCTCCTGAACGCGACCGGGGTCCCCGTCTACGTGATCCTGCAGGCCTACGGCATCCTGTTCCTGCTGGCGCTGCCGCTGGTGGGCCTGTCGGCGCGGACGCTGTGGACGATCGCGGCCGCCATCGCGCTGGTCGCGCCGTGGCTGCTGCCGGTGCTCGACGGCGCGCTGGCCGCGGCCGGTCCGGTCGGCGGCGACCTCGTGCTGCTGCTCGGCTGGCACTACCCGTTCCCGCTCTGGGCCGCGTTCATGATCGCGGGCATCGCGGCGGCGCGGTCCGACCTGCGCGCCACCCGCACGGTCGTGGCCCTCGTCGCGGTCGGGGTCTGCTGCGCGGTCGCGGCGGGCGCGGCATCCGCCGTGACGTCGTTCCCGCCCGATTCGTACCTCGGGCTCGTGCTCTCCGACGCGGCGCACTCCGGAGGGCTCCTCGAAGCCGTCGGGTCGGGCGGCTTCGCGCTCGCCGTGATCGGGCTCTGCCTGCTCGTCTGCCGTCTGCCGGTCGCGTCGTCCGTTCTGCTGCCGATCCGTGCGGTCGGCTCGATGCCCCTGACGGCATACGTGGGGCAGATCCTCGTCTGGGCGGCGTGGGCATCCCTTGCGCTCGGCGATGTCGGGGACCTCTCGGGTTTCCGTGCCCTCCAGCCGTTCTGGCCGTTCGTCGTCGTCACCGTCGTGTTCTGCACCGCGTGGGCGCTGCTGCTCGGCCGCGGCCCGCTGGAGCGCGCCCTCGCGCTGGCGACGCGTCTCGCGGTCCCCGCCTGAGCGTTCATCCGTCCCCTCACGTCGCTTCGGATGCCGCGACACGACCACTCGGGTCGGACGAACCCGCTCCGCGCCGCAGGGCGTCGCGGATGCGCGCGTACGCAGGATCTTCCGCCGCATCCGGCTGCTCTCGTGCGCCGTCGGCGACGCATCGTCGGCGTCGCGATCCTCCGCGGAGCGGCGCATCCGCACGCCGCGGAACGGAGCGTCCAGATCCCGTGCGCAGGCGCCGCACCGTGACCCCGGCATCCCGGGCGGCGCGCACCGCGAAGGCGTCCGGCAGGGTCTGCGGCAACGGCGACGGCTCGCGGCTCATGCCTGCGAGCGTGCCCGCCCACCCCCCCCGCGCCCTCCCTCTCCTTCCTCCTCCGTGGACGCCATCCGCCGCACTGGCGCGGGGGAGGAGGCGGCGCCGCTCGCTCATCCGTCCCGTGTGGTCGTCTCGGATGCCGGGACGCGACCACACGGGACGGATGAAGAGGTGCGGCGGGCGGCGACGCGGCGCTCGGTAGGCTGGTGCGGTGAGCGAAACGACACCGCACGGCACGAACGACGGCGCCCTCTGGGGGGCGCGCTTCGCCTCCGGACCCTCGCCGGAGCTGGCGGCGCTCAGCCGCTCGACCCACTTCGACTGGGTGCTCGCGCCCTACGACCTCGCCGGCTCGCACGCGCACGCCGCTGCGCTCGCCGCGGCGGGCTACCTGACGGGCGACGAGGAGGCCCGCATGCACGCCGGTCTCGACGCCCTCGCCGCCGCCGTGCAGGACGGCACCCTGGTCGCGCAGCCCGGCGACGAGGACGTCCACGGCGCCCTCGAGGCCGCGCTCATCGCGGAGATCGGCCCCGCGCTCGGCGGCAAGCTGCGCGCCGGTCGCAGCCGCAACGACCAGATCGCGACGCTGGTGCGGCTCTATCTGCTCGACCACGCGCGCGTCATCGCCCGCGATCTGCTGCGCGTGATCGACGCGATCGTCGCGCAGGCGGACGCGCACCCCGACGCGATCATGCCCGGTCGCACGCACCTGCAGCACGCGCAGCCGATCCTGCTCGCGCACCACCTGCAGGCCCACGGCTGGCCGCTCGTGCGCGACCTCGAGCGCCTGCGCGACTGGTCGGCGCGTGCCGCCGTCTCGCCCTACGGCGGGGGAGCGCTCGCCGGCGCGACGCTCGGTCTCGACCCGCAGCTGGTGGCCGATCGGCTGGGGCTCGACCGGCCCGCCGAGAACTCCCTCGACGGCACGAGCGCGCGCGACGTCGTCGCCGAGTTCGCCTTCATCGCCGCGATGATCGCGGTCGACATCTCGCGTTTCGCCGAGGACGTTATCATCTGGAACACCCGCGAGTTCGGTTTCGTCACCCTCGACGACGGCTACTCCACGGGCTCGAGCATCATGCCGCAGAAGAAGAACCCCGACATCGCCGAGCTCGCGCGCGGCAAAGCGGGCCGGCTCATCGGCAACCTGTCCGGACTGCTCGCGACGCTGAAGGCGCTGCCGCTGGCCTACAACCGCGATCTGCAGGAGGACAAGGAGCCCGTCTTCGATTCGGTGCTCACGCTGGAGACCGTGCTCCCCGCCTTCGCCGGGATGATCGCCACGCTGCGCTTCGACACGGAGCGGATGGCGGCGCTTGCGCCGGCCGGCTTCTCCCTCGCCACGGATGTCGCGGAGTGGCTCGTGAAGCAGGGCGTGCCGTTCCGCGACGCCCACGAGATCTCCGGCGCCCTCGTGCGGGCGTGCGAAGACCGGGGCATCGGCCTCGAGGATGCCGACGACGCGCTCCTCGCCGAGGTGTCGCCGCAGCTGACACCGGCGGTGCGGCAGGTGCTCTCGATCGAAGGGTCGGTCTCCAGCCGGACGGGGGCCGGCGGCACCGCCGGGGTGCGGGTGGCGGAGCAGCGCGCCGAGCTCGTGGCGCGGGCGCAGAGCGCGGCGCATACGCTGATCGATCCGAAATAACAGCCAGAGCCTGATAATTCAGGAATATCAGCTATATGCTGGTCGCATGAGCGTCGCCGTCATCGCCGACATCGTCGGATCGCGCACCCTCCCCGATCGGGCGGGTGCGCAACGCGCGCTCGAAGACGCCGTGGCGCGGGTCGAGGAGGATCTCCCGCTCGCCGAGCGCGCCCTGCGTCCCACGGTCGGCGACGAGCTGCAGGGCGTCTATCCGTCGTTGGAGGCCGCGATGTCCGCCCTGCTCATGCTCCGGCTGGCCCTGCCGGACGGCATCGACTGCCGGTTCGGCATCGGCGTCGGCGCGCTCGGCGAGGTCCCCTCCCGCGTCGGCGCGCTCGCCGAAGGCCCCGGCTGGTGGGCGGCGCGGGAGGCGATCGACGTCATCCACGCGAAGCAGGCGCGGACGATCCCCGGCGCGCGCACGTGGATCGCCGCCGCCGCGGATGCCGCCGACCCCGGCATCCGGGTCGCGAACGCCTACCTCCTGGCCCGCGATCGCATCGTCAGCGAGATGACCGCGCGCGCCCGGCGCCTGACCTACGGCCGGCTGCGCGGAGCGACGCAGGCCGAGCTCGCATCGACCGAGGGGATCACCCAGTCGGCCGTCTCGCAGGCCCTCGGCTCCGCGGGCGCCGCGGCGCTGATCGAGGGGTTCCGCCAGCTGATCGAGGCCGCGGACGTCGAACCGGGCAGCTGAGTCACCAGATCGCGAGCCACACGACGCCGGCCACGGCGCACGCCCAGAGCAGGCTCGCCAGCGTGCCGACGATGAACCGCTCGCGCGCGGCGGGGGTCGCGAGCTCGGTGAAGCGGCCGACGCCCTTCACCGCGACGACCACCGCGACCGCGCCGGGAAAGCCCGCCACGATCCCGAGGGCGGTGCACGCGCGCTCGAGGTAGCCGATCGTCGTGCCGCCGCGGAGGATCTCCTCCTCGCGCGGAGGGCCGCCCGCGCTCTCGGCCATCATCTCGACGAGGATGCCGCCGCGCGGCCCCACCGAGGTGCGTCCGCCGTCCGCGATCCCCAGCACCCAGCGGGTGAACGGGTCGCCGCCGACCACCGCGAGCGCGACGCCGGGAAGGGCCAGCAGCACGCCGAAGACGACCGGGACCGTGAACGGGAGGATGCTGAGGACGACCAGGGCCACCGCCACGATCGCCGCCGCGGCCGCCAGCATCGCGCCGCGTGGGCGGCGGAGGGAGAGCGTGACGAGCACGAGGGCGGCGCAGAGTGCGGCGAAGACGGCGATCACGACGATCGTCGTGACGATCGCGTCGGTCTGCGGGTCCATGCCCGTCAGTCTCGCACGCGCCTCCGACCCGGCGGCGTCGGCGGGCCCGGGCCCCGGCATCCGGCGCTGATAGCCTGGGTCGCGTGTCTGAAACCGCCTTCGTGAGTGCCTCCGCGCCCGCGCGCGCACTGGCCCCCGCCAACGATCCGTCGTTCGAGAACGTCTGGGACGAGATCGTCTGGCGCGGACTCGTGCACGTGTCCACCGACCAGACCGCTCTGCGCGATCTGCTGGGCGGCGAGCCGATCACGTATTACTGCGGTTTCGACCCGACGGCGCCCAGCCTGCACCTCGGCAACCTCGTGCAGCTGCTGCTCATGCGCCGTCTGCAGCTCGCCGGGCACCGCCCCCTGGGCCTCGTCGGAGGCTCGACCGGACTGATCGGCGACCCGCGCCCGACCGCCGAGCGCACCCTCAACACCAAGGACACGGTCGCCGAGTGGGTCGCCGCGCTGCGCGCGCAGGTCGAGCGGTTCCTCAGCTTCGAGGGCGACAACGCCGCGCGCATGGTGAACAACCTCGACTGGACCGCGCCGATGAGCGCGATCGACTTCCTCCGCGAGATCGGCAAGCACTACCGCGTCGGCACGATGCTCAAGAAGGATGCCGTCGCGGCCCGCCTGAACTCCGAAGCCGGCATCAGCTACACCGAGTTCAGCTACCAGATCCTGCAGGGGATGGACTACCTCGAGCTGCACCGCCAGTACGGGTGCGTGCTGCAGACCGGCGGATCCGACCAGTGGGGCAACCTCACGAGCGGCGCCGACCTCATCCACCGCGTCGAGGGCACCTCCGTGCACGCGATCGGCACCCCGCTGATCACGAACAGCGACGGCACGAAGTTCGGCAAGAGCGAGGGCAACGCCATCTGGCTGGATGCCGCGATGTGCAGCCCGTACCGCATGTACCAGTTCTGGTTGAACACCGACGATGCGGATGTCGTCGAGCGCCTCAAGATCTTCACGTTCCTCACCCGCGCCGAGATCGAGCAGTACGCCGAGCTCGTCGCGGCGGAGCCGTTCCGTCGCGCGGCGCAGAAGCGTCTCGCCCTCGAGGTGACCACGACGGTGCACGGCCCGGAGGCCGCGGCCGCCGTGATCGCGGCATCCGAGGCGCTGTTCGGAGCGGGGGATCTGTCCGCGCTCGACGCGGCGACGCTGCGCACCGCGCTGGAGGAGCTGCCGCACGCCGCCATCGCCGCCGGGACGACGGTCGTGCAGGCGCTCGTGGAGACGGGCCTGTGCACGAGCCTCAGCGAGGCGCGCCGTTCCATCGCCCAGGGCGGGGTCAGCCTCGACGGGGTCAAGATCGACGACGAGTCCACGGCGATCACGGGCACGCTGCCGGGTGGAGTCGCGGTGCTGCGCCGCGGCAAGAAGACCCTCGCCGGGCTCTTCGTCGCGCCCGCGGTCTGATCCGGTTCGCCACCGAACGCCGGGAGTCGCATGCCGTTCACCGTCTCGCACGCCGTGGTGGCGCTGCCGTTCGTGCGCACGCCGCTGCTGCCCGCGGCGATCGCGATCGGGGCGATGACGCCCGACCTCCCGCTGTTCGTCCGCGGGACGCCGGTGTCGTACCAGCTGACGCACACGAACCTCGCCGTGTCCACCCTCATCGCCGCCGGACTGACCGTGCTGTGGTACCTCCTGCTGCGTCCCGCCGTCCGGGCGCTGTCGCCGACCTGGCTCGCCGCGCGGCTGCCGGTGGAGTGGGACCGTGTCGGCATCCCCACGTGGTGGAGCCGCCGGCCCGCGTGGGCCTCGGCACTGCTGGCCGCGCTCTCGCTGCTGCTGGGCGTCGCCTCCCACATCGCGTGGGACGCGTTCACGCACGAGGGGCGATGGGGGACGACTCTGTTCCCCGCCCTCGACGAGCGCTGGGGGCCTCTGCTCGGCCTCAAGTGGCTGCAGTACGGCTCGAGCGCGTTCGGTCTGATCGTGCTGGCCGTGGCCGCGTTCCTGTGGCTGCGCCGTCGTCCGCCGTCCACCCCGGCCACCGGCATCCCCGCGGCCGTCCGCTGGTCGTGGTGGCTGTCGCTGCCGCTCGTCCTGGTGTGCGCCTGGGCGATCGGCGTCGTCGTCCACGGTCCGTTCACGTCCGCGTGGACCGTGCAGCACCTGGCCTACCGGGTGCTGCCGCCGGCGTGCGCCGTGTGGGGCGCCGCGACGCTCGTCCTGTGCATCGCCATCGCGGTGCGCCGGCGCCGTGCGGCGTGACGGCGAGCCCGCGACCGCGGTAATGTGAACGTGCACATCGAAGGCGAGGGCACCGTGTCGGCTGGCGAGGAGAAGGCGCGTAGCGCGAGCATCCGCGACGTCGCGCGTGCCGCCGACGTGTCGTACCAGACCGTCTCCAGAGTGCTCAACGGGCACCCCTCGATCCGGCCGGAGACCAAGCAGCGCGTGCTCGACGCGATGGCCGATCTGAAGTACCGGCCCAACCAGGCCGCGCGCGCCCTCGTCACGAGCCGATCGCAGACGCTGGGCGTCGTGCTGGGCTCGCGCGGGGAGTACGGCCCGTCGTCGAGTCTCGCCGCGCTCGAGGATGCGGCCCGCGAACGCGGCTACTGGGTGAACTCCGCCTATCTGCGCGACACGCGTCCGGAGACCATCGCCGCCGCCGTCGAGCACCTGCGACGCCAATCGGTCGAGGGCATCATCGTGCACGCGCCGCAAGTGCGGGTGTTCGACGTGCTCGCCGAGCTCGACGTGGACATCCCCTACCTCGGACTGCACAGCGCCGAGCGCGGGATCGCCGAGCTCGCCGACGACCAGGTGCGGGGGGCCCGCCTCGCGACCGAGCACCTCATCGGCCTCGGCCATGCCGAGATCGTGCATCTGGCCGGCCCTCAGGACTGGATCGAGGCGGAGAGCCGGATGCAGGGCTACCTGCACGCGCTCTCCGACGCCGATCTGCCGACGCGACCTCCCATCCTCGGCGACTGGACGGCGGACTTCGGCTATCACGCCGCCGTGGAGCTGTCGCGGCGGCTCGACTTCACCGCCGTCTTCGCGGCGAACGACGCCATGGCGCTGGGCATGATCCACGGCTTCCGCGACGTGGGCGTCGACGTTCCGCGTCAGGTGAGCGTCGTGGGCTTCGACGACATCCCGCTCGCCGCCCACGGGTGGCCGCCGCTCACGACGGTGCACCAGCAGTTCGCGGGGCTGGGGGAGCGCGCCATGATCGCGCTGCTGCGCGCGATCGGCGCGCCGGACGTCGCGGTGGATGCCGTTGACGGCATGAATCTGGAGCCGTCCCTCGTCGTCCGCGAGTCGTGCGCGGCGCCGATCTCCGCCCGAAGATGACGCTTCGATAACGGCGGATTCGGGCGATTGACAACGTCGCTCGGAGGGTGCACGATGTTCAAGCGATGTGAACGGTCACATTGACGCTCGATCAAAGAAGAACGACAACCGACGACGAGGAGGTCGCGCACGATGGCGGATGCAGTGCCGATCCTGGAGATGCGCTCCATCACGAAGGAGTTCCCGGGGGTGAAGGCCCTCAGCGACGTCTCGATCACGGTCGCGGCCGGCGAGGTCCACGCGATCTGCGGCGAGAACGGCGCGGGCAAGTCGACGCTCATGAAGGTGCTCTCGGGGGTCTACCCCTACGGCACCTACAGCGGCGACATCTGGTACCGCGGGGAGGTCGTGCAGTTCCGCGACATCCGTGCCAGCGAGAACGCCGGCATCGCGATCATCCATCAGGAGCTCGCGCTGATCCCCGAGCTGTCGATCACGGAGAACATCTTCCTGGGCAACGAGATCGGCCGCGGCGGCGTCATCGACTGGGCCCAGGCGCGGCTGCGCGCCGTGGACCTGCTCGCCCGCGTCGGCTTGCGCGACGACCCCGACACGCAGATCAAGCACCTCGGCGTCGGCAAGCAGCAGCTCGTCGAGATCGCGAAGGCCCTCGCCAAGGACGTCAAGCTCCTGATCCTGGACGAGCCGACGGCGGCCCTGAACGAGGACGACTCCCAGCACCTGCTGGATCTGATCCTCTCCCTCAAGGGGAAGGGCATCACCTCGATCATCATCAGCCACAAGCTCAACGAGATCGAGCAGATCGCCGACTCGATCACCATCATCCGCGACGGGCGCACGATCGAGACCCTGGACGTCGCCTCCGGCACCGTCGACGAGGACCGCATCATCCGCGGGATGGTGGGGCGCTCGCTGGAGAGCCGCTTCCCCGACCGCACGCCCCACATCGGCGAGGTGTTCTTCGAGGTGCGCGACTGGACGGTGCGCCACCCGCAGATCCCCGAGCGGCTGGTCGCCAAGCACTCGAACCTCCACGTCCGCCGCGGCGAGATCGTCGGCATCGCGGGCCTCATGGGCGCCGGCCGCACCGAGCTCGCGATGAGCCTGTTCGGCCGCTCGTACGGCGTGTACGAGTCGGGCCAGATCCTCATCGACGGCAAGGAGGTCGTGATCAAGGACGTGCAGTCCGCGATCGATCACGGCATGGCCTACGTGAGCGAGGACCGGAAGGTCCTCGGGCTGAACCTCCTCGACACGATCAAGCGCTCCATCGTCGCGGCGAAGCTGTCCAAGATCGCGCGCAACGGCGTCATCGACCCGTACGCCGAGAACGACATCGCCGACGACTACCGCAAGAAGCTCAGGATCAAGACCCCGAGCGTCGACGTCGGCGTCTCGAAGCTGTCCGGCGGCAACCAGCAGAAGGTCGTGCTGGCGAAGTGGATGTTCACCGACCCGGAGCTGCTCATCCTCGACGAGCCGACACGCGGCATCGACGTCGGGGCCAAGTACGAGATCTACACGATCGTCCAGCAGCTGGCCGCACAGGGCAAGGGCGTGATCCTCATCTCCAGCGAGCTGCCCGAGCTGCTCGGCATCTCCGACCGCATCTACACGATCTTCGAGGGCCAGATCACGGATGATCTGCCCGTCGCCGAAGCAACCCCCGAGAACCTCATGCGCAGCATGACCTCCGCACGACAGAAGGCACAACGATGAGCACCGAGACGGTACCCACCAAGAGCTCAGGCGGTTTCTCCGACCTGAAGAAGATGTTCGGGGGGAGCACGTCCTCCCTCCGACAGTTCGGCATCCTGGCGTCGCTGATCGCCATCATCCTGATCTTCCAGATCTGGACCGGCGGCACGACCCTCTCGCCGCAGAACCTCATCAACGTCGTCAGCCAGCAGTCCTACATCCTGATCCTCGCGATCGGCATGGTGATGGTCATCATCATGGGCCACATCGACCTGTCGGTCGGCTCGGTCGCCGCCTTCGTCGGGATCATCGTCGCCAAGTCGATGAACGAGTGGAACACCCCGTGGCCGCTCGCCATCGCGATCGGCCTCGTCGTCGGCGCGCTCGTCGGCGCCTGGCAGGGGTTCTGGGTGGCGTACGTGGGCGTGCCCGCCTTCATCGTGACCCTCGCCGGCATGCTCATCTTCCGCGGCGGCAACCAGTGGATCGGGCAGTCGACGACGACCCCCGTGCCGCCGGAGTACAGCTACATCGGCTCGGGCTACCTCCCGGAGCTGCCCATCGCGGTCGACTTCAACGTGCTCACGATGCTCCTGGGGCTCATCGGCGTGGCCTGGATCGTCTACAACGAGTGGCGCCTGCGCCGCCAGCAGGCCAAGATCGGCGCCGAGTCCGCCCCCGTGTGGGTGTCGGTGGTCAAGGTGGTCATCCTCTCCGCCGCGATCCTCTGGGCCGCGTGGCTGTTCGCGACCGGCCGCCCCGGCACGAGCTTCCCGATCTCGGGCGTCATCCTGCTGGTGCTCGTGGTCATCTACTCCTTCGTCACCAACCGCACCGTGTTCGGCCGCCACATCTACGCCGTCGGCGGCAACCGCCTCGCGGCCGCGCTGTCGGGCGTGAAGGACCGTCGCGTCGACTTCTTCGTGATGATGAACATGTCGGTGCTCGCGGCGATCGCCGGGATGATCTACGTCGGTCGCGCCACGGCATCCGGCCCCCAGGACGGCAACGGCTGGGAGCTGGACGCGATCGCGGCCGTCTTCATCGGCGGCGCCGCGGTGTCGGGCGGCATCGGCACGGTGATCGGCTCGATCATCGGCGGCCTGGTCATGGCCTTCCTCAACAACGGGCTCCAGCTCATCGGCGCCGGCGCCGACTCGGTGTCGATCACGAAGGGCCTCGTCCTTCTGCTCGCCGTCGCCGTCGACGTCATCAGCAAGCGTCGCGGCGGCCCGTCCATCATCGGTCTGCTCATGCGCCGTCGCGACCGGAGCACCGAGCTGATCACAGACGTCCCCGCCGTCATACCGACGTCGGGCACGAACGAGTCGAGCCAGCCGGCCGACCTCCCCAAGGTGTAGGTCCGGGACCGACTCGCCTCACCCTCACCAGAGAAAGTGATGAATCAATGAAGAGAATCGCTCTTGCGGCAGCCACGGTGGCCGCCGTCACGGCACTCGCGCTCACCGGCTGCTCGAGCTCCGGGCGCGGCGGCGACGCGACCGCATCGGCGGGCGCGGCGGCGGGCTTCGCCGCGGACGCCACGATCGGCATCGCCCTGCCCGACAAGACGTCGGAGAACTGGGTGCTCGCCGGCGGTCTGTTCGAGGACGGTCTGAAGGCGGCCGGCTTCAAGGCGGACGTGCAGTACGCCCCGGCATCCAACACGGTCGCCGAGCAGCAGAACCAGATCTCGGCCATGATCACCAACGGCGCCAAGGTCATCGTCATCGGCGCCAAGGACGGCAAGCAGCTCGGCACGCAGCTGCAGCAGGCGGCGGATGCCGGTGTCACGGTGATCGCCTACGACCGCCTCATCGAGAACACGCCGAACGTGAACTACTACGTCGCGTTCGACAACTTCAAGGTCGGCGAGCTGCAGGGCCAGGCCCTGCTCGACGGCCTCGAGAAGCGCTCGGGCCACGGTGCGCCGTGGAACGTGGAGCTGTTCTCCGGCTCGCCCGACGACGCCAACTCGGCGGTCTTCTTCAACGGCGCCATGAAGGTGCTGCAGCCGAAGATCGACGACGGCACCCTCAAGGTCGTGTCGGGTCAGACCGACATCCAGCAGACGGCCACGCAGGGCTGGAAGGCCGAGAACGCGCAGAGCCGGATGGACTCGCTCCTCGCCGCCAACTACACGTCGGCGACGATCGACGGCGTCCTGTCGCCGAACGACACGCTGGCGCGCGCCATCATCACCTCGGTGAAGCAGGCCGGCAAGAACATCTCGCAGTTCACCGTGACCGGTCAGGACTCCGAGGCCGAGTCGGTCAAGTCGATCATGGCGGGCGAGCAGTACTCGACCATCAACAAGGACACCTCGCTGCTGGTCGCCCAGACCATCAAGATGATCCAGTCGCTCCAGAAGGGCGAGGCGCCGGAGGTCAACGACACCACCCAGTACGACAACGGTGTCAAGGTCGTCCCGGCGTACCTGCTGCCGCCTGTCATCGTCACCAAGGAGAACGCGGCCGAGGCCTACGCCAACAGCCCGAAGCTCCTCGAGATCGTCAAGGCCGCCCAGTAAGCGACCC
Organism: Microbacterium sp. PAMC21962; assembly: GCF_019443465.1. Classification (NCBI taxonomy): domain Bacteria; kingdom Bacillati; phylum Actinomycetota; class Actinomycetes; order Micrococcales; family Microbacteriaceae; genus Microbacterium; species Microbacterium sp. PAMC21962. The sequence goes on from NZ_CP080381.1 coordinate 96,424, forward strand.
TGCCTCTCACGACGGCCCTCGCTCTGCGGAGCGGGGGCCGTCGCCGTTCAGCGCGGCAGCCAGGCGGGAGCGTCGCCGCCCCATTCCCGCGGCGCGGCGAAGCGCAGGGGAGCGCCCGCGTAGGCGATCGCGGGAGCCGCCGTCACGACGCTCCGGCCGCGCACCGTGAAGCGCTGCAGATGGCGATCGGGGTCGGGGACGGGGGCCAGATCGTCCACCCCCGGTCGTGCGCGCGGCATCCCCAGGAGCTCGGCGGCGATGCGCCGCAGCGACGTCTCGACGAGCCAGCTCCCGCCCTCCTCGCGCCGGCGGCGTAGCGTCGCCATCGTGTGGGCGGCCAGCAGGTAGCCCGCCGTGTGATCCAGTGCCTGCGCCGGGAGGGCTCCGGGAACGTCGGCCGTCGTGGACTCGATCCACGAGATTCCCGATGCCGCCTGGACGAGACTGTCGAAACCCCGCCCTCCGCTCTCGCCCCAGGCGCTCAGCCGTACGACCACGACACCCGGCCGCAGTGCGGCCAGTGCGTCGGGCGACAGGTCCAGGCGCGTGAGCGCGGCCGGACGATAGCCCAGCACGATCGCGTCGGCATCCGCGGCGAGGCGCCGGAACACCGCGCGATCGGCGGGACGGTCCAGGTCGAGGAGGGTGCTCCTCTTGCCGTGGCCCGTGTCGAGGTGCTGGGCGGCCGGCTCGGGCAGACGGGGGGAGTCGACGCGGAGGACGTCGGCGCCCAGGAGTGCCAGGGTGCGCGTCGCCACCGGGCCGGCGATGACGCGGGTCAGATCCAGCACGCGGATGCCGCGCAGCGGCGCATCGGCGGGCGACGCGCGCCCGGAGCGCGGGGCCGCCGCCCCGATGCGTGTCACCGACACCGCGGGGGAGGCGCGCAGGCGCTCGTCGGTGGCGTGCTGCGCCGGGACGACGGCGACGCACAGCCCGCCCGCGGCCGTGATCGACGCCTCCGCGTGCGCCGTGGAGAGCGTCGCCAGCCGCTCCCGCACCCGCTCGGCATCATCCGCGGCGGCGGAGGCCTCGGCCGCGCCCGCGGCGTCGATCCCGAGGGCGGAGCGCAGCGCGCGGGCGTGGTGGGGATAGTTCGCGTGCGTGCGCACCCAGCCGTCCCGCGTGCGGAAGAAGCCCGACAGCGGGGCGAACGCGGTGATCGGTGCGTCGTCCAGACGCATCCACCGCTCGCTCGTGTACGCGACCGTCACGGCAGCCGGATCCGGGTCGACCGGCGCCGCGCCCGCCCATCTGGCGGCTTCGTCGCCCGCGGCGCGGACGGCCGCGCGGGCGAGGCGGCCGACGGGGAGACGCGCGTGGAGCGGACGGGTGTCCATGTGGGGAGCCTACGACCCGCGACGCCGCAGGACGGCGGCGCGGAGGGCGCGACACGCCCGAGATGCAGCCCAGATTTGCCCGATGTCGGCACGCCGCGTAAGTTATTACTTGTTCGCCCCACAGGGAAGAGCGAAGGGCCGGAAGGCCTCGCCCCCTCAAGCGGAGAACCACCCCCATCCCAAACCTCTCGGTAGAGAGAACAGGACTTCTGGTCTAGGATGGGAATCCTCCCTCCTCGAGATCGTCGCAGACGGATCGTGGGAGTGAGTGCGGCAGACGCGAGAGCGACTCTGCCGCCGCAGCGAGTCCTGCGTGGACCCTCCTTCGGGATGTGTCCGTGCCGAGCTCGTCGCACACGTGACGTTGCCCCGTGAAGAGAGCCGAGAGGCTGGAACACGGGAGCATCCGATCCTTGAGAACTCAACAGCGTGCACTTGTCAAATGCCAAATAACCTCGTCTCAGCTTCGGCTGGGTGAGATTCCTTTGGATCAAGTCCAGCCTCTTTTGGGGTTGGCGTATGGATTGTCAGTAATGGCATCCTTTTGGTCAGTTTCGAACTCGCTGCATCGTCGTTTTCCCGGTGGTGTATGCATTTTTTCTTTTTGGAGAGTTTGATCCTGGCTCAGGATGAACGCTGGCGGCGTGCTTAACACATGCAAGTCGAACGGTGAAGCCCAGCTTGCTGGGTGGATCAGTGGCGAACGGGTGAGTAACACGTGAGCAATCTGCCCCTGACTCTGGGATAAGCGCTGGAAACGGCGTCTAATACTGGATACGAGCTGCGATCGCATGGTCAGTAGCTGGAAAGATTTTTTGGTCAGGGATGAGCTCGCGGCCTATCAGCTTGTTGGTGAGGTAATGGCTCACCAAGGCGTCGACGGGTAGCCGGCCTGAGAGGGTGACCGGCCACACTGGGACTGAGACACGGCCCAGACTCCTACGGGAGGCAGCAGTGGGGAATATTGCACAATGGGCGCAAGCCTGATGCAGCAACGCCGCGTGAGGGATGACGGCCTTCGGGTTGTAAACCTCTTTTAGCAGGGAAGAAGCGAAAGTGACGGTACCTGCAGAAAAAGCGCCGGCTAACTACGTGCCAGCAGCCGCGGTAATACGTAGGGCGCAAGCGTTATCCGGAATTATTGGGCGTAAAGAGCTCGTAGGCGGTTTGTCGCGTCTGCTGTGAAATCCCGAGGCTCAACCTCGGGTCTGCAGTGGGTACGGGCAGACTAGAGTGCGGTAGGGGAGATTGGAATTCCTGGTGTAGCGGTGGAATGCGCAGATATCAGGAGGAACACCGATGGCGAAGGCAGATCTCTGGGCCGTAACTGACGCTGAGGAGCGAAAGGGTGGGGAGCAAACAGGCTTAGATACCCTGGTAGTCCACCCCGTAAACGTTGGGAACTAGTTGTGGGGTCCATTCCACGGATTCCGTGACGCAGCTAACGCATTAAGTTCCCCGCCTGGGGAGTACGGCCGCAAGGCTAAAACTCAAAGGAATTGACGGGGACCCGCACAAGCGGCGGAGCATGCGGATTAATTCGATGCAACGCGAAGAACCTTACCAAGGCTTGACATACACCAGAACACCGTAGAAATACGGGACTCTTTGGACACTGGTGAACAGGTGGTGCATGGTTGTCGTCAGCTCGTGTCGTGAGATGTTGGGTTAAGTCCCGCAACGAGCGCAACCCTCGTTCTATGTTGCCAGCACGTAATGGTGGGAACTCATGGGATACTGCCGGGGTCAACTCGGAGGAAGGTGGGGATGACGTCAAATCATCATGCCCCTTATGTCTTGGGCTTCACGCATGCTACAATGGCCGGTACAAAGGGCTGCAATACCGTGAGGTGGAGCGAATCCCAAAAAGCCGGTCCCAGTTCGGATTGAGGTCTGCAACTCGACCTCATGAAGTCGGAGTCGCTAGTAATCGCAGATCAGCAACGCTGCGGTGAATACGTTCCCGGGTCTTGTACACACCGCCCGTCAAGTCATGAAAGTCGGTAACACCTGAAGCCGGTGGCCCAACCCTTGTGGAGGGAGCCGTCGAAGGTGGGATCGGTAATTAGGACTAAGTCGTAACAAGGTAGCCGTACCGGAAGGTGCGGCTGGATCACCTCCTTTCTAAGGAGCATCTGGCACTCTTTGGGGTGTCCAGGCGCCGGATCAGGGCCGAATGTGTCTTGCCGGTTCGCTCATGGGTGGAACGTTTGATGAGGTGTGGGGGAGTGATCTTCGAGTTAGTACGGCCTTCGGGTTGGGAAAGCTGGGGGTGAGTGAGCCGGCACATGCACGCTGTTGGGTCCTGAGGGACCGGATGCGCTCTGATCTTCGGATTGGGAGCAGACGAACCTCAGGACTCTTTCTGTTGCCGGCTGGTGCTGGTGCGGGGAGGGTACCGCCCGTACTTTGAGAACTACACAGTGGACGCGAGCATCTTCGAGATGAGTAATCATCTCGTGAAGATGATCTTAAAGATCATTAGTCAATTTCGATTGACGATTCAAACTCATGTGATTTCAAGTCTTTAAGAGCAAACGGTGGATGCCTTGGCATCTGGAGCCGAAGAAGGACGTAGCAATCTGCGATAAGCCTCGGGGAGTGGATAAGCACACTGTGATCCGAGGGTGTCCGAATGGGGAAACCCCGCTGGGCGGCGTGCCGACCCAGTGACTCCCGCCTGAATATATAGGGCGGGTAGAGGGAACGTGGGGAAGTGAAACATCTCAGTACCCACAGGAAGAGAAAGCAACCGCGATTCCGTTAGTAGTGGCGAGCGAAACCGGAACAGGCTAAACCGAGTACGTGTGATATCCGGCAGGAGTTGCGTATTCGGGGTTGTGGGACTTTTCTGGTTGTTCTGCCGAGCAGCCGGCGTTACAAGAAGGTATAGACGAACTGGATTGAAAGCCAGGTCATAGAGGGTGCCAACCCCGTAGTCGAAATGTCTCTCTTGGCGCGAAGAGTATCCCAAGTAGCACGGGGCCCGAGAAATCCCGTGTGAATCTGTCAGGACCACCTGATAAGCCTAAATACTCCCAGATGACCGATAGCGGACAAGTACCGTGAGGGAAAGGTGAAAAGTACCCCGGGAGGGGAGTGAAATAGTACCTGAAACCGTTTGCTTACAAACCGTTGGAGCCTCCTTAGTAGGGGTGACAGCGTGCCTTTTGAAGAATGAGCCTGCGAGTTAGCGATACGTGGCGAGGTTAACCCGTGTGGGGTAGCCGTAGCGAAAGCGAGTCTGAATAGGGCGATTCAGTCGCGTGTCCTAGACCCGAAGCGAAGTGATCTATCCATGGCCAGGCTGAAGCGACGGTAAGACGTCGTGGAGGGCCGAACCCACTTAGGTTGAAAACTGAGGGGATGAGCTGTGGATAGGGGTGAAAGGCCAATCAAACTTCGTGATAGCTGGTTCTCTCCGAAATGCATTTAGGTGCAGCGTTGCGTGTTTCTTGCCGGAGGTAGAGCTACTGGATGGCCGATGGGCCCTACAAGGTTACTGACGTCAGCCAAACTCCGAATGCCGGTAAGTGAGAGCGCAGCAGTGAGACTGTGGGGGATAAGCTTCATAGTCGAGAGGGAAACAACCCAGACCACCAACTAAGGTCCCAAAGCGCGTGCTAAGTGGGAAAGGATGTGGAGTTGCTCTGACAACCAGGAGGTTGGCTTAGAAGCAGCCACCCTTGAAAGAGTGCGTAATAGCTCACTGGTCAAGTGATTCCGCGCCGACAATGTAACGGGGCTCAAGCACGCCACCGAAGTTGTGGCATTGACATTATTGGTAGGCCTTCGTGGTCCAGCCGTGTTGATGGGTAGGAGAGCGTCGTGTGGCCAGCGAAGCGGCGGTGTGAACCAGCCGTGGAGGCCACACGAGTGAGAATGCAGGCATGAGTAGCGAAAGACGTGTGAGAAACACGTCCTCCGAAAGACCAAGGGTTCCAGGGTCAAGCTAATCTTCCCTGGGTAAGTCGGGACCTAAGGCGAGGCCGACAGGCGTAGTCGATGGACAACGGGTTGATATTCCCGTACCGGCGAAGAACCGCCCAAACTAATCCAGTGGTGCTAAGTGCCCGAATTCCTTTGTATCGATCCCTTCGGGGTGAGAGCGTTGGAGCTAGCGCATGACCCCATGCTGGTGCGGTTAGCGTATTAACAGGTGTGACGCAGGAAGGTAGCCCAACCCGGGCGATGGTTGTCCCGGGGCAAGTGCGTAGGCCGAGTCATAGGCAAATCCGTGACTCTTACAGGCTGAGACACGATGCGGATAAAAAGTGGGTGATCCTCTGCTGCCAAGAAAAGCATCGACGCGAGGTTCTAGCTGCCCGTACCCCAAACCGACTCAGGTGGTCAGGTAGAGAATACCAAGGAGATCGAGAGAATCGTGGTTAAGGAACTCGGCAAAATGCCCCCGTAACTTCGGGAGAAGGGGGGCCATCCACTTATATGAGCTTGCCTCAAAAAGGGTGTGGTGGCCGCAGAGACTAGTGGGTAGCGACTGTTTATTAAAAACACAGGTCCGTGCCAAGTCGCAAGACGATGTATACGGACTGACGCCTGCCCGGTGCTGGAAGGTTAAGAGGACCGGTTAGCCGTAAGGCGAAGCTGAGAATTTAAGCCCCAGTAAACGGCGGTGGTAACTATAACCATCCTAAGGTAGCGAAATTCCTTGTCGGGTAAGTTCCGACCTGCACGAATGGCGTAACGACTTCCCAACTGTCTCAACCGCGAACTCGGCGAAATTGCACTACGAGTAAAGATGCTCGTTACGCGCAGCAGGACGGAAAGACCCCGTGACCTTTACTACAGCTTGGTATTGGTGTTCGGTGTGGCTTGTGTAGGATAGGTGGGAGACGTTGAAGCGGTGACGCCAGTTACCGTGGAGTCATTGTTGAAATACCACTCTGGTCACTCTGGATATCTAACTTCGAACCGTAATCCGGTTCAGGGACAGTGCCTGGTGGGTAGTTTAACTGGGGCGGTTGCCTCCCAAAAAGTAACGGAGGCGCCCAAAGGTTCCCTCAACCTGGTTGGCAATCAGGTGGCGAGTGTAAGTGCACAAGGGAGCTTGACTGTGAGACTGACAGGTCGAGCAGGGACGAAAGTCGGGACTAGTGATCCGGCAGTGGCTTGTGGAAGCGCTGTCGCTCAACGGATAAAAGGTACCTCGGGGATAACAGGCTGATCTTGCCCAAGAGTCCATATCGACGGCATGGTTTGGCACCTCGATGTCGGCTCGTCGCATCCTGGGGCTGGAGTAGGTCCCAAGGGTTGGGCTGTTCGCCCATTAAAGCGGTACGCGAGCTGGGTTTAGAACGTCGTGAGACAGTTCGGTCCCTATCCGCTGCGCGCGTAGGAAATTTGAGAGGATCTGACCCTAGTACGAGAGGACCGGGTTGGACGAACCTCTGGTGTGCCAGTTGTTCTGCCAAGAGCACCGCTGGTTAGCTACGTTCGGGATGGATAACCGCTGAAAGCATCTAAGCGGGAAGCCGGCCTCAAGATGAGATTTCCATGCCTTCGGGCGAGAGGCTCCCAGCCAGACTACTGGGTTGATAGGCCGGATGTGGAAGCGTGGCAACACGTGAAGCTGACCGGTACTAATAAGCCGATGACTTGATAACACACCGTTTTGGTGCTTGCGTCCACTGAGTGGTTCTCGATGTACGGTCGAGAACTGCACAACTGATCTTCGATCGTTGTGTGCTTGATGAAACATCAATAGTGTTTCGGCGGCCATAGCGTGAGGGAAACGCCCGGTCACATTCCGAACCCGGAAGCTAAGCCTCACAGCGCCGATGGTACTGCAGGGGGGACCCTGTGGGAGAGTAGGACACCGCCGGACTTCATTTCAGGAAATGGCCACCCAACGCTGGGTGGCCATTTCCCGTTAACAGACGCGTCGCGTGACGCGGCCGTCGTCGTCGCGGCGACTATCGTGGAGGTATGTCGATGGATGGCGACGACCAGCAGCTGCGCCGCGAGGATCTGCTCTCCGCCCTCGAGGTGATCGAGGAGCAGCCCCTTCGCGAGCGCGCCGCCGCCTACGCCGCCCTGCACGACGAGCTGGCGCGCCGCCTCGAATCCGGCCCGCGCGACGGCGGCCAGTGACGGTGCGGTTGGATGCGGCCCTCGCCGCGCGAGGGCTGTCGCGTTCTCGCACCCAGGCCGCGCGGGACATCGAGGCCGGTCTGGTCACCGTCGACGGTGTGGCGGTCGTCAAGCCGTCGACGCCGGTCGCGGACGATGCGGTCCTGGCGGTGGCCGGTGCGGACCACTACGTGAGTCGTGCCGCGCACAAGCTCATCGCGGCCCTCGACGCCTTCCCGATCCGCGTCGACGGACGGCGGTGCCTCGACCTGGGGGCGTCCACGGGCGGCTTCACCCAGGTGCTCCGCGAGCGCGGGGCGGCGCACGTCCTCGCCGTCGACGTCGGACACGGGCAGCTCGCGGCCTCCGTCGCGGCCGACCCCGGCGTGACGGTCGTCGAGGGCTTCAACGTCCGCTACATGACGCCGGCAGCGCTGGCCGCCGCATCCGGCGACGATCGCGTGCCCGAGGTGGTCGTGGCCGACCTTTCGTTCATCTCGCTGGGGCTCGTCCTCCCGGCGATCGCGACGCTGGTCAGCGCCGCCACCGACATCGTGCTGCTGATCAAGCCGCAGTTCGAGGTCGGTCGGACGGGGGTGCGTGAGGGCCTGGTCACCGACCCGGCCGCCCGCGCCGACGCCGTCGCGGGCGTGCTGTGGGCGGCGTGGGACCTGGGGCTCGGCACCGCCGGCCTCATCGCCTCGCCGCTGGCGGGCACGCACGGCAACCGGGAGTACCTCGTGCACCTCCGGCCGATCGCCGCCGCCTCTGTCGACCGCCCGGCGACGGCCGGCAATCCGACAGAATGGCTGAGGACGATCGATGAGCTGACGGGAGCGGTATGACCGACGCGACACGTACGCGCGACATCCTGGTGGTCGCCCACGCCCGGCGAGACGACACCGTCGCGGCCGCTCGTCGCGTCATCGCCGCGCTGACCTCGGCCGGTGCGCGGCCGGTGCTCGCCGTGGACGATCCCGAGCTGGTCGCGGCCCTGACCGATCTCGGTCCGCTGGCGGCCCTGGGCACGGATGTGCACGTCGCCGACGTCGAGCTCGCCATCGTGCTGGGCGGTGACGGCACCATCCTGCGTGCGGCCGAACTGGTGCGCGACGGCACGGCGCCGATCCTCGGCATCAACATGGGCCATGTCGGCTTCCTCGCCGAGATCGAGCCGGACGACATCGACGACGCCATGCGCCGCATCATCGCGCGCGACTATCAGGTCGAAGAGCGGATGACCCTCGCCGTGCGCGTGAAGGATGCTGACGGCGCCGTGATCTACGACACGTGGGCGCTCAACGAGGCCACCGTCGAGAAGGCCGCGCGCGAGCGCATGATGGAGGTCGTCATCGAGATCGACCGCCGCCCGCTGTCGAGCTTCGGCTGCGACGGCGTGGTCATCGCGACTCCCACGGGCTCGACGGCGTACAACTTCTCCGCCGGAGGGCCGGTGATCTGGCCCACCGTCGAGGCGATCGCGGTGGTCCCGCTCTCGGCGCACGCCCTGTTCGCGCGCCCCCTGGTCGTCGGCCCGGAAGCGACGGTGGCGATCGAGGTCCTCGCCCGCACCGACGGCACCGGCATCCTCTGGTGCGACGGGCGGCGGTCCCACGACTTGCCGCCGGGCGCGCGCGTGGTGGTGAGCCGATCCGCTCAGCCGGTGCGGCTGGCGCGTCTGCACCCGGCACCGTTCACCGATCGGCTGGTGCGCAAGTTCCAGCTCCCCGTGACCGGCTGGCGGGGCCCCGCCGAAGGGTCGGCGGCCGTGGCGGCGGGGGAGGGCTCGACGTGATCGAGCAGATGACGTTGCGCGATCTGGGCGTGATCGCTCAGGCGACCCTCCCGATGGGGCCGGGGTTCACCGCGATCACCGGTGAGACCGGTGCGGGCAAGACCATGGTGGTGACCGGACTCGGGCTGCTCCTCGGCGCCCGCTCGGACTCGGGCGTCGTGCGCGCGGGGGCCGCTCAAGCGGCCGTAGAGGGCGTGTGGGTGGTGCCGGATGCCGGTGCCGTGGCCGACCGCGTCGCGGAGGCGGGCGGCGAGGTGGAGCCGATCGGCGACGGCCTCGCCGAGCTCTACCTGGCGCGCACCGTGACGGCGGAGGGTCGCAGCCGCGCCAGCGTCGGCGGGCGTACGGCGCCGGCCGGCGTGCTCGCCGACCTCGCCGAGCAGCTCGTCGTGGTGCACGGCCAATCCGATCAGCTGCGTCTGCGCTCCGGCGCCGCCCAGCGCGACGCCCTCGACCGCTTCGGCGCCGCGGAGATCCTCCCCGCGTGGGAGGCATACCGCGAGGCATACACCGCGTTGCGCGAGCTGTCGGCGCAGATCGCGGACATCACCGGCCACGCGGCGGAGCGCGCCGCGGAGGCCGAACGGTTGCGCGCGGAACTCACGGAGATCGAGCAGGTCGATCCGCAGCCCGGCGAAGACCTCGAGCTGGCGCAGCGCGCCGAGAGACTGGCCAACGTCGAAGAGTTGCGACAGGCGGCCGCGATCGCCCACGATGCCCTCTCCGGCGGCGGCGAGGCGCCGGATGTCACGCTGCTCGTCACGGAGGCGCGGCGCGCACTCGACCGGGCCGCGCGCAGCGACACGATCCTCGCGGGTCACGCGGCGAGCCTCGACGACATCTCGTACCGCGTGGCCGACCTCGCCACCGAGCTGAGCGCGTACCTCGCCGACCTCGACGACTCGGGGCCGCACGAGCTCGCCGCGGTCGAGGAGCGCCGGGCCGCCGTCACCGCCCTGGTGCGCGCGCACGGCACCCTCGACGCCGCGCTCGAGCTGGCGCGCACCGGTGCGTTCCGTCTCGCCGAGCTCGACGACGACGGTGAGCGCATCGCCCGCCTGCGGGAGGAGGAGGCCGAGGCCGCCGCCGCCCTCGACGCCCTCGCGTCCCGCCTCACCGCCGCGCGCCGCGCCGCGGCCGTGCGCCTGGCCGACGCGGTCACGCAGGAGCTGCACGCGCTCGCCCTTCCCGACGCGCGCGTCGTCGTCGCCGTCGAGGAGGCGGCACCCACGGCATCCGGCCGCGACGACGTCACGATCCTGCTCGCGCCGCATCCGGGCGCGGAGCCCCGTCCCGTCGCCAAGACCGCCTCGGGCGGCGAGCTCAGTCGCGTCATGCTGGCGATCGAGGTCGTCATCGCGGGCTCCGGCGGGGTTCCGACGTTCGTGTTCGACGAGATCGATGCGGGCATCGGCGGCGCGGCGGCGATCGAGGTCGGTCGACGCCTCGCGCGGCTCGCCGAGACGAGCCAGGTGATCGTCGTGACCCACCTCGCGCAGGTCGCCGCGTTCGCCTCCAACCACCTGAGCGTCGTGAAGTCCGGCGACGGCTCGGTGACGGCGTCGAGCGTGCGTGCGCTCGTGGGCGCCGATCGGGAGGCCGAGATGGCGCGCCTGCTGTCCGGCCTGTCGGATTCGACCACCGCTCTCGACCACGCCCGGGAGCTTCTGAGCCTGGCCCACTCCGGGCTGATAGGATGAAAGCCCGTGACGGACACTCATTCAGCAGGTAAGACGGCGGGCAAGACTTCGAACGACACCACCAAGCACATCTTCGTGACGGGCGGTGTCGTTTCGTCGTTGGGGAAGGGCCTGACCGCCGCCTCCCTCGGGAATCTGCTGACGGCGCGCGGACTGCGCGTGGTGATGCAGAAGCTCGACCCGTATCTCAACGTCGATCCCGGGACGATGAACCCGTTCCAGCACGGTGAGGTCTTCGTCACCGACGACGGCGCGGAGACCGACCTCGACATCGGCCACTACGAGCGCTTCCTCGACATCGAGCTGAGCCAGGCGGCCAACGTCACGACGGGCCAGATCTACTCCCAGGTCATCGCGCGCGAGCGCCGCGGCGAGTACCTGGGCGACACGGTTCAGGTCATTCCCCACATCACCGACGAGATCAAGCGTCGGATGCGCCTGCAGGCCGATGAGACGCCGAAGCCCGACGTGATCATCACCGAGATCGGCGGCACCGTGGGCGACATCGAGTCGCAGCCGTTCATCGAGTCGGCGCGCCAGATCCGTCACGAGCTCGGACGCAAGAACGTCTTCTTCGTGCACGTCTCCCTCGTGCCGTTCATGGGAGCCTCGGGCGAGCAGAAGACCAAGCCGACGCAGCACTCCGTGGCGGCCCTGCGCTCCATCGGCATCCAGCCGGACGCCCTCGTGCTGCGCAGCGACCGTCCCGTCACCGAGTCGAACAAGCGCAAGATCGCGCTCATGTGCGACGTCGACGAGGATGCCGTCGTCAACGCGATCGACGTTCCCTCGATCTACGACATCCCCACCATGCTCAACGAGCAGGGACTCGACAGCTACATCGTCGACGCGCTGGGGCTGTCGGGCAAGGCCGCCGAGGTGGACTGGACGCGCTGGAGCAAGGTGCTCGACGCCGTCCACAACCCCAAGCACGAGGTGACGATCGGCCTCGTCGGCAAGTACATCGACCTGCCCGACGCCTACCTGTCGGTCACGGAGGCGCTCAAGGCCGGAGGCTTCGCACAGGAGACGAAGGTCCAGGTGAAGTGGATCGCGTCCGACCTCTGCGAGACGCCGGAGGGCGCCGAGAAGGCGCTGGGCGCGCTCGACGGCATCGTCGTGCCCGGCGGCTTCGGCATCCGCGGCATCGAGGGCAAGCTCGGTGCGCTGCGTTTCGCGCGCGAGCAGGGCATCCCCACGCTCGGCATCTGCCTGGGTCTGCAGTGCATGGTGATCGAGTACGCGCGCCACGTCGCCGGCATCGAGGGCGCCTCCTCGAGCGAGTTCGACCCCGACACCACGCACCCCGTCATCGCCACGATGGCCGAGCAGGTCGACATCATCGACCGGGGCGACCTGGGCGGCACGATGCGGCTCGGCCTGTACGAGGCCGAGCTCGCCGAGGGGTCGCTGGCCGCCGAGGTCTACGGCGCGGGCCGCGCGAGCGAGCGCCACCGGCACCGCTACGAGGTCAACAACCGCTACCGCGACCAGATCGCCGAGGCGGGCATGTGGTTCTCGGGGCTGTCGCCCGACCACGGGCTCGTCGAGTACGTCGAGCTGCCGCGCGACGTGCACCCGTACTACATCGCGACCCAGGCCCACCCGGAGCTGCGCTCGCGCCCGACCGAGGCCAACCCGCTGTTCCGCGGCCTCATCGCCGCGGCGCTGGAGCGGCACCGCGCCAGCGAGCTGTTCGAGGTCGAGCGTGACTGACGCGTCACCGCTCGCGGACGACCCGGTCGAGGCCGCGGTCGTCCGCACCGAGACGCCGTTCGTCGGGCGGGTGTGGAACATCCGCCGCGACGAGGTCTCCTACAACGGCGAGTCCATCGTGCGCGAGTACATGGACCACACCGGGGCCGTCGCGGTGCTCGCGCTGGACGATGAGGACCGCGTGCTGCTGATCAAGCAGTACCGGCATCCGGTGCGCCTGCGCGACTGGGAGATCCCGGCGGGCCTGCTCGACATCGCGGAGGAGTCGCCGCTCGTCGCGGCGCAGCGTGAGCTGGCCGAGGAGGCGGACCTCGTGGCGGCATCCTGGCACGTGCTCGGGGAGTTCATGACCTCGCCCGGCGGCAGCGACGAGGCCATCCGCATCTACCTCGCACGCGACCTGCGCGCGGCCGACGAGACGTTCGCCCGGGAGGCCGAGGAGGCCGACATCGAGGTGCGCTGGGTCGCGCTCGACGAGGTCGTGGACGCCGTCCTCGACCGGCGCGTGCAGAACCCGTCGCTCATCGTGGCTGCCCTCGCGGCGCAGGCGTCGCGCGCGCGGGCGTGGTCGACGCTGGCGGCGGGAGACGCTCCGTGGCCGCGGCGCCCGCGGGCCATCGGCGAGAGCGGACCCGCGGTCTCGCGGTGAAGGTCGACCGCGCGATCGACGCCTACCTGAGGCACATCACGATCGAGCGCGGCCTGTCGGAGCATACCGTCGCGGCGTACCGCCGCGACCTGTCCGGCTACCGCGCGTGGCTGTCCGCGCAGGGCGTCGAGGAGACGGCGGAGGTGACGCCGGCGCTCGTGGCGGCCTTCGCCGCGGAGCGCGCGTCGGCCGTGCCCCCGCCCGCGGCGACGTCGCTGGCGAGGCTGCAGTCGTCGGTGCGTGGGCTGCACCGCTTCCTGGTGCGCGAGGGGATCGAGCAGGCCGACCCGAGCGATCGGCTGCGGCCGCCGAAGACGCCGCAGCGACTGCCGAAGGCACTGTCCATCGACCAGATCGAGGCGCTGCTGGATGCCGCGGGCCCCGCGCCCGGAGCCACCGGCGACACCGACATCATCCGACTGCGCGACCGGGCCTTGCTGGAGCTGCTGTACGCGACCGGCGCGCGCGTCTCGGAGGTCATGCAGCTCGACGTCGACGACGTCGCGGGCTCGGGCGGCGAGGTGATCCGCGTGCGCGGCAAGGGGCGCAAGGAGCGGATCGTGCCGGTCGGCTCGTACGCGCGGGCGGCCCTCGACGCGTATCTCGCCCGCGCCCGCCCGGAGCTGTCGCGGCGGGGTCGCGCGACCGCGCGCCTGTTCCTCGGTGCGCGCGGCGCGCCGCTGTCGCGGCAGGGGGCGTGGCTGATCATCCAGGACGCGGCGGGGCGCGCCGGTCTCACGGCGCACGTGTCGCCGCACACCTTCCGACACTCGTTCGCGACGCACCTGCTGCAGGGCGGCGCCGACGTGCGGGTCGTCCAGGAACTCCTCGGCCACGCGTCGGTCGCCACGACCCAGATCTACACCCACGTCACGGTCGACGCACTGCGCGACGTGTATCTCACCTCTCACCCCCGCGCCCGCTGATTTTCTCCGGCGCATCGGGCGGTTCCCGCCGCGGACGGCGAGGGACGATGGCGGGATGAACCGCGAGAGCATCCCCGCCGGGCACCGTCCCGGACGCGCGCTGTCCGTCTGGTGGATCGTGGCCGGTGCGACCGGCGGCATCGTGGCGTTCCTGCTCTACCTGGAGTACATCGGCCAGCTGACGGGGGCCACGCCGCTGATCAGCTGCAGCATCAGCCCGATCGTCACGTGCGGCCCCAACCTGCTCTCGCCCGGCGGCAACCTGCTGGGGTTCAGCAACTCGATCATCGGCATCATGCTCTTCTTCGGCCCCATCTACGCGGGTGCCGCAGCGTTCGCCGCTCCGGCGGGTCTGCGGTCGTGGTTCTGGCGCGTGTACGGGCTGTTCGTGGCGGGCGCCTTCGTGTTCGTGCACGTCCTGGCGTACCGGAGCGTCTTCGAGTACGGCTCGCTGTGCCCCTGGTGCATGGTGATCTGGCTCGTCACGATCCCGCTCTTCTGGACCGTCACCGGCTGGACGCTCCGCGACGGGGTGTGGGGGAGCGGGCCCGGTGTGCGACGCGTCGGGGCGGCGGTGCTGTCGTGGCTGCCGCTGATCGTGGTGGCGGACTACCTGGTGATCGCCGTCGCCGCCCAGCTGCGGCTGGACGTCATCGGCAGCCTCTTCTGAGGCCGGAGCCGGGTCGGCGCTCGATCTTTCACGGCGGAAGAGGCGGCGCACGGCCGGGTGGTCCGACCACAATGGGCCGCATGGATGCCGCCGGTCGCCCCGAACGCAAGGGCCTGTTCGGCAGACGCGGTCGCGGCGCCGACGCGCAGCGAGACGCCGCCGCCGAGGCCCGACCCGGGTTCGCCTATCTTCCCGAGGGCGAGGTCTACCTCGATTCCGCGTGTCAGACGCTGCGGCCGCAACCGGTCATCGACGCCGTGCAGGACTACTACCTGCACAGCAACGCCTGCGGCGGGCGCGTGCGGTACGACGCCGGCCGGCGGGTGGATGCCGAGGTGGCGCGCACCCGCGAGCGGACCCTGGCCGCCCTCGGGCTCACGTCGCGGCGGCACGCCTGCGCCTTCACGCTCAACACGACGTACGGTCTCGGGCTGCTCCTGGCGGGTCTGCCCGCGGGAGGGCACGCCCGGATCGTCACGACGGCCACCGAGCACAACGCCGTGTTCCTGTCGACCATCGCGGCCGCGCGTCGCCGCGGCATCCCGCGCATCGTCCTGGAGCGCGACGACGAGGGCCGCGTGCTCACCGACGAGGAGGGCCTTCGGGACGCGATCGTCGTCGTGTCGGCGATGGACAACGTCGCGGGCGTCGTCACCCCGGACCTGCCGGAGCTGATCGCGTCGGCGCATCGCGTCGGCGGCATCGTCATCGTCGACGCCGCCCAGGCGGCCGCCCATGCCCTCGAGACCCTCCGCGGTCTCGACGCCGACGCGGTCTGCTTCTCGGCGCACAAGATGTACGGTCCCTCGCTCGGCGTCGTCGTCGCCACGCGGGAGCTGCTCACCGCGTTGGATCCCGTCATCGTCGGCGGCGGCCAGGTGAGCGCCGTCTCGGCCGACGACTTCACCCTGCTGCCCGATCCGCACACCCGCCTCGAGCCCGGCCTGCAGGCGTGGGCCGAGATCATCGGTTTCGGCGCCGCCCTCGACTGGCTGGCCGGGTTCCGCAGCGCCGCCGGCGAGTCGCTCGAGGTGCACGAGCAGCGTCTCGCGACGCGCCTGTACGACGGGCTCGCCGCCCTGCCGCGGCTGCGCATGATCGGCGACGCGCCGACGCCGGTGATCTCGATCCTGCCGGAGCGGGTCGACGGACACCGGCTGGCCGCGTTCCTGGCGCACGCCGGCATCTCCGTGCGCAGCGGGTCGTTCTGCGCCCACCACTGGTTGATCGAGCGGCGGGGGTTCGGACCCCTCGTGCGCTTCAGCCTCGGGGCGCACAACACCGACGCCGACGTCGATCGCACGCTCGAGGTCATGACCGCGATGATGGCGGGGTTGTGACGTGGTCTGCATCGTCGCCTTCATCGTCGTCCTGGTGCTGTCCGCGGTCTCCGCGAAGTACCGCCGGCTGCTCGGTAAGGCATGGGGGTGCGCGTGGCGCCGGGTGACGCTGCGCCCCTGCGACACCACGTTCCGCGACGACGTCAAGAACTCGCTGCTGGCTCCTCTGGCGGTGCGCGCGCCGCGGCTCGTGCGCCCGGCGAGCATCGCCATCGAGGTCGTCGCCTGGATCATGGTCCTGAGCCTCATCGTCAGTCTCTATCTGCTCGGCCGCAGCGGTCTCAACCTCTTCGTCTACGGGACGTGCGACAAGCAGAACGCCCAGGCGTGCACGCTCGCCGCGCAGGCCTGCTCGATCGACGCCGTCGAGCCGGGCTTCTGGGAGTCGATCGGCACCGGCGACGTCCTCGGCGCGTTCGGCCGCGAGTTCGCCTCGGTCGGAGACACGATCGCCACCGTCCCGAGCCGGCTGCGCACGTGGGATGCCGAGGACTTCGCGTCGCCCGACGCCACCTACCTCGGTGGTCGCGTCGACGGACGGCCGACGGCGCTCGACGTCCTCGACCCCGGATGCCGCTTCTGCGCCGAGCTCTTCCGCAACATGCGGGAGGCGGGCTTCGACGAGACGCACAACGTGACCTACCTCGTCTATCCGATCCGCGGCGGCTTCGGCGACAAGTTCGCCAACTCGCACCTCATCGCGACCTACCTCACGGCCGTGCGCGCCTTCGAGGCGCAGCGGACGGCGGCGGACGCCGCGGCCGACACAGCGGAGGTCGAGACGGGCGACTGGTTCATCCTCGAGCAACTGTTCACGACCGAGACCGCCGACGGTCAGCCGACGCAGGAGTGGATGAACGCCGCGTCCGCGGAGGCGGCGACCGCCCGCCTGCACGAATGGCTCGGCCTCGACGGCTACACCCCCGCGCAGATCGAGCAGATCGCGCAGCTCACCACCTCGCCCGAGGTCGCGGCATCCCTCGCGCACACCCGTGACGTCGTCGAGGACCAGATCCGCACCGTCTCGATCCCGTCGCTGATCGCGGGAGGCGGCTTGCACGCGGGCCTCATGGACGTCGACACCCTGCGGGGCCTCGGCTGAGCCGACCCCACCCTGTGCGAGAATCGAGGAGCACGGCGGCGCACGTCCGCCAGGCCCTGGGAAGGGCATCACGGAGCAGGAGTGTCGGTGGCGGAGAAGACGCGGGGGACGAAGAAGGCCCTCTCGGAGGACGTTCCGATGGGACCGACCGGTCGGCCGTACCACGGCTTCCCGACCCCGCCCGCGCTCACCGGTCACGGCCCCGCCCGCATCATCGCGCTGTGCAACCAGAAGGGCGGCGTCGGCAAGACGACGACGACCATCAACCTGGCCGCCTCCCTCGCGCAGTACGGGCGCAAGGTGCTCGCGATCGACTTCGACCCGCAGGGTGCGCTGTCGGCCGGTCTCGGCATCGCCACCCACGACATCCCGACGATCTACGACCTGCTGCTGGACACCAAGCGCGACCCGCACGAGACGATCGTGCACACGTCGGTGGACGGTCTCGACGTCATCCCCGCCAACATCGACCTGTCGGCCGCCGAGGTGCACCTCGTCAACGAGGTCGCCCGCGAGACGATCCTGGCGCGCGTGCTGCGCAAGGTCGCGGGGGAGTACGACGTCATCCTCATCGACTGCCAGCCCTCGCTCGGCCTGCTCACGGTCAACGCCCTGACGGCGAGCCACGGCGTGCTCATCCCGCTGGAGTGCGAGTTCTTCGCGCTGCGCGGAGTGGCGCTGCTCATCGAGACGATCGACAAGGTGCGCGACCGCCTCAACCCCTCGATCGAGCTGGACGGCGTGCTCGCCACGATGTACGACCCGCGCACGCTCCACTCGCGCGAGGTGCTCGAGCGTGTCGTCGAGGCGTTCGGCGACGACGTCCTGGAGACGGTGATCGGGCGCACGGTGAAGTTCCCCGACGCGTCGGTGTCGGGCGTTCCGATCACGACGTTCGCCCCCGAGCACGCCGCCGCCCAGGCCTACCTGCGCCTCGCGCGGGAGCTGGTGGCTCGTGGCGCCGTCGCCTGACGAGCCGGACGTCGCGGCGGCCGCGCCGGTCGCAGACGCGGCCGCGGAGGCCGACGACACCGGATTCCGCGTCTCGCTCAGCAACTTCGACGGTCCGTTCGACCTGCTGCTGACGCTGCTCGGCAAGCACGAGCTCGACATCACGGAGATCTCGCTCAGCAAGGTCACCGACGAGTTCATCGCGTACCTGAAGGGCCTCGACTCCGATGACGATCTCGATCAGGCCTCCGAGTTCCTGGTCGTCGCCGCGACGCTGCTGGACATGAAGGTCGCGGGGCTCCTCCCGCAGGGCGAGCTGGTGGATGCCGAGTCGGTCGCGCTCCTCGAGGCACGCGATCTGCTGTTCGCCCGTCTGCTGCAGTACCGCGCGTTCAAAGAGGTCTCGGCCTGGTTCGAGCGCAGCCTCCGGCGCGAGGACCGGCGCCACGTGCGCGCCGTGCGCCTCGACGAGAAGTACCGCCGCGCGGTGCCGGAACTGGTCTGGACGCTGTCGAAGGAGGACTTCGCGGCGCTCGCGATGCTCGCCTTCGCGCCCAAGGAGATCCCGCACGTCGGGCTCGACCATCTGCATGCGCCGCTGGTGTCCATCCGCGAGCAGGCCGCGATCGTCGTCACCCTGCTGCGCGACGCGGGAACCCTCAACTTCCGGGAGCTCGTCGCCGGGGTCGCCCAGACCGGCGTCGTCGTCGCCCGCTTCCTCGCGGTGCTGGAGCTGTACCGCCACGCCGCCCTCTCGTTCGAGCAGCTGGAACCGCTCGGCGAGCTCACCCTGCGCTGGACCGCCGAACGCTGGTCCGAAGAGAACCTCGCCACCCTGGGAGCCGATTATGACCGCTGACACCGAGACCGACACGAACGCGCCGCCGCGCTCGCCGGAGCCCGCCGACGTCGCGCGCCGGATCGAGGCGATCCTGCTGATCGTGGACGAGCCGCAGAGCCTCGTCGCGCTCGCCGCCGCCGTGGGAGCGCCCGTGCCCGCCGTCCGGCAGGCGGTGGCGGGCCTGGTCGCCGACTACGACGGCGAGACCGGCGGTCCGCGCCGCGGCTTCGAGCTGCGCGAGGTCGGCGGCGGCTGGCGCCTGTACGTGCGCGATGAGCACGACGACCTGATCGCGGACTTCGTCGGCGGACAGGCCCCGTCGCGCCTGTCGCAGGCGGCGCTGGAGACCCTCGCGGTCATCGCCTACAAGCAGCCGGTCACCCGCAGCCAGGTCGCCTCGATCCGCGCGGTGAACGTCGACTCGGTCGTGCGCACCCTGCTGGCACGAGGGCTGATCACCGAGCTGTTCACCGATCCGGAGACCGGCGCCATCAATTACGGGACGACCGAGGCGTTCCTCGTGAACCTCGGCATCAACGGGCTCGACGAGCTGCCGCACATCTCGCCGCTGCTCGACGACGGATCCGACGGCTTCGACGCGGAGGTGCTCCGATGACGACGAACACCCCGGATGCCGAGGGCGTGCGGCTGCAGAAGGTGCTCGCGAACGCGGGCGTGGCCTCCCGCCGCGTCTGCGAGCAGTACATCGTCGAGGGGCGCATCCGCGTCAACGGCGAAGTGGTCACCGAGCTCGGGCGGCGCATCGACCCGGCATCCGATCTGGTCGACGTCGACGGCACCGCCATCCAGCTCGACACCACGAAGCGCTACGTGATGCTCAACAAGCCCACCGGTGTCGTGTCGTCGATGAAGGACGAGCAGGGCCGCCCCGACCTCCGCCGCTTCACGAAGGACTGGGACGAGCGGCTCTACAACGTCGGGCGACTGGATGCCGAGACGTCGGGGCTGCTGGTGCTGACCAACGACGGCGAGCTCGCGCACGTGCTCGCCCACCCGTCGTTCGGCGTCACCAAGGTGTACATCGCCAAGGTGACCGGTCGCGTGACCCCGCAGACCATCGCGCGGCTGACGAAGGGCGTCGAGCTCGACGACGGCCCGATCGCCGCCGACAAGGCGCGTCTGCTCGACACCTCGGGCGACACGTCGCTGGTCGAGCTGACGCTGCACTCGGGCCGCAACCGCATCGTGCGGCGCATGATGGCCGCCGTCGGTCACCCCGTCGTCGAGCTCGTGCGCCGACAGTTCGGACCGCTCCACCTGGGAACCCTCCCGGCGGGACGGGCGCGGGAGTTGACTACAGTGGAACGCGGCGCGCTGCTCACGGTGGCGCGTCAGGCGGCGCCCACGCCGCCCGGGGACAGCTGAGGCGGAGAACAGTGACCGAACAGGCCGTTGCCGATGCACGCGCGCGTGCGGCTCGCACCTCCGGCACGGTCCGGATCGTCGGTGCCGGGCTGCTCGGCGCCAGCATCGGCCATGCGTTGCGCGCGCTCGGTGTCGACGTCGCGCTCGCTGACGCGTCGCCGGCGCAGCTGCGGCTCGCCGTCGACTACGGCGCGGGTCGCGCGGCCGCCGACGGTGACCGCCCGCTGCTCGTGGTGGTCGCGGTTCCGCCCGACGTCGTCGCCGACGTCGTCGAGCGCGAGCTCGCCGCGTTCCCGGATGCCGTCGTCACCGATGTCGCGAGCGTGAAGCTCGACCCGCTCCGCGAACTGCGCCGACGCGGCGTCGACCTCACGCACTACATCGGCTCGCATCCGATGGCCGGGCGCGAGCGGGGCGGCGCCATTTCGGCGCGCGCCGACATCTTCGTGGGCCGCCCCTGGGTCGTGTGCCGTGACGAGGAGACCCCGGCATCCGATCTCGCGCTCGTCGAGGGGCTCGCGCTCGATCTCGGCGCGACGCCCATCGAGATGACTCCCGACGAGCACGACCGCGCGGTCGCGCTCGTGTCGCACGTGCCCCAGCTGGTGGCGTCGCTGCTCGCGGGCCGGTTCGTCGACGCGCCCGACGGCTCGTTGCGGCTGGCCGGACAGGGCGTGCGCGACACGACCCGCATCGCGGCCTCGGCACCGGAGCTGTGGGTGCAGATCCTCGGTGCGAACTCCGCACCCGTCGTCGACGTGCTCGACGCTCTCTCCGACGACCTGCGCGCCGTCGCGGACGCCCTGCGCGCCCCCGAGGCCCCCGGCGCGCGGCGTGCCCTCGCCGACACCATCCGCCGCGGCAACGACGGTGTGGAGCGCCTGCCCGGCAAGCACGGCCAGAACCGGCGTTTCGAGAGCCTCGTCGTCATGGTCGACGACACCCCGGGCCAGCTCGGCCGCCTGTTCGGAGAGCTGGGTGAGCTCGGCGTCAACGTCGAGGACCTGCGGCTGGAGCACTCACCGGGCGCCCAGTTCGGCCTCGCCGAGATCAGTGTCGACCCGACGATCGTGCGCCAGGCCGAGGAGGGCCTCGTGGCGCGCGGCTGGAAGATTGCGAGCCTGCCCTCATGACCGTCACGATCGCCATCGACGGGCCCGCCGGCTCCGGCAAGTCGAGCGTCTCCAAGCAGGCCGCGCGCGCACTCGGCTACGGCTACCTCGACACCGGGGCGGCCTACCGCGCCCTCGCGTGGCACGTGCTGGCGCGCGGCACCGGGTCGGCCCAGGACACCGCCGACGAGACGGCCGTCGTGGCCGCCGCATCCGACTTCCCCTACGCGATCTCGCTCGACCCCGACGACTACTGGGTGCGTGTGGGCGACGCCGACGTGACCGCCGCGATCCGCGAGCCGCGGGTGACCGACGCCGTGAGCGGCGTCGCACGCGTGCCCGCCGTGCGGGAACAGGTCAACGCGCTGTTCCGCCGCCTCGTGCGCGAGTCGGGTCGCCCGGGCGTCGTGGTCGAGGGCCGCGACATCACCACGGTCGTCGCGCCCGACGCCCCGGTGCGCATCCTCCTCACCGCCGCGCCCGAGGTGCGCGCCGCGCGTCGCAGCGCGGAGCTGAGCGCGCACGACGCCGACGCGGTCGCCGCGGCGCTGCACCGACGGGATGCCGCCGACAGCACCGTGGTCGACTTCCTCACCGCCGCAGACGGCGTGACGGTCGTCGACTCCACCGAACTCGATTTCACGCAGACCGTGGAGGCCGTCCTCGACGTGATCTCCGCAGTCGCCCCCACTGCACAGGAGAATCCCGATGGCCGCTGAAGACGACTACGAGGCCGGACCCGACCAGATCGAGGAGAAGCTCGCGAACCTCGATGAGGAGCTCGCCGAGCAGCGGGCCGCGGCGCTGCGCGCCTCCCTGTCCGACTACGAGCTCGACGACGAGGACGATGAGCTGCTCGCGGGCTTCACCGCCGGCGGCGAGGTCGTCGAGATGCTGCCGGCGCTGCCGGTCGTCGCGATCGTAGGACGGCCCAACGTCGGCAAGTCCGCGCTGGTCAACCGCATCCTGGGCCGTCGCGAGGCCGTCGTGGAGGACACCCCCGGTGTCACGCGCGACCGCGTGACGTACAAGGCCGAGTGGATGGACCGCCGCTTCAGCCTCGTCGACACCGGCGGGTGGGAGCCCGACGCGCGCGGCATCGACCGCTCCGTCGCCGCGCAGGCCGAGGTCGCGATCGAGCTGTGCGACGTCGTGCTGTTCGTCGTCGACGCGATGGTCGGCGCGACCGCGACCGACGAGGCCGTCGTCAAGCTCCTGCGCACGACGAAGAAGCCGGTCTTCCTCGTCGCGAACAAGATCGACGACGCCCGGCAGGAGCCCGAGGCCGCGGCCCTGTGGAACCTCGGTCTGGGCGAGCCGCACCCCGTCTCCGCGATCCACGGCCGCGGTGTCGCCGACCTGCTCGACGAGGTGATGAAGGTGCTGCCGGAGGTCTCGGCGGTCGCCAAGGGCGAGCTCGGCGGGCCGCGTCGTGTCGCCATCCTCGGTCGCCCCAACGTCGGCAAGTCGTCGCTGCTGAACAAGGCCGCCGGCGAGGAGCGCGTGGTCGTCAACGAGCTCGCGGGCACGACCCGCGACCCCGTCGACGAGATCGTCGAGCTCGGCGGCAAGCTGTGGCGCTTCGTCGACACCGCCGGCATCCGCCGCCGCGTGCACCTGCAGCAGGGCGCCGACTTCTACGCGTCGCTGCGCACCTCCGCGGCGCTGGAGAAGGCGGAGGTCGCCGTCGTCGTGCTCGACGTGTCGCAGTCGATCAGCGTGCAGGACCTCAACATCATCGACCTCGTGCTCGAGTCGGGCCGTGCGCTCGTGCTGGCGTTCAACAAGTGGGATCGCCTGAACGACGACGACATGGAGAACGCCGACCGTCGCCGTTACCTCGAGCGTGAGATCGAGCAGGACCTCGCCCACGTCACGTGGGCGCCGCGCGTCAACATCTCGGCGCGCACCGGCCGTCACCTCGACAAGCTCGTGCCGGCGCTCGAGACGGCGCTCGAGTCGTGGGATCAGCGCATCCCGACCGGCAAGTTCAACGCGTTCCTGGCCGAGCTGGTGGCCGAGCACCCGCATCCGCTGCGCGGCGGCAAGCAGCCGCGCATCCTGTTCGGCACGCAGGCCGGCACCCGGCCGCCGACGTTCGTGCTGTTCACCACTGGCTTCCTCGACCCCGGGTACCGGCGCTTCATCCAGCGCCGTCTGCGCGAGATCTTCGGCTTCGAGGGCACGCCGATCGTCACCAACATGCGGGTGCGCGAGCGTCGCCAGCGCTGAGGCGGCTGGGCTGCTGCGGGCCGTCTGCGCCGGGGACCGAACTGCAAGGCCTCCGCGCCGACACGCGGTGTGGGGTGCGGATGCCGCGGCGTGTCGCCCCGCATCCCTTGCAGTTCGGGAGGGTGGGCGGACGAGCCGCGCCCCGAGCGGGCTCCGCCGAGTCGGCTGGCCTGTCGGCTCGCGGGGGTTGATCACGACTGGTGCGTCGTACCGGTCGTCGAGTGGACGGCGCCGGCCGGTCCGACCCGAACTGCAAGGCCTCTGCGCCGACACGCGGTGTGCGGCGCGGATGCCGCGGCGTGTCGCCCCGCATCCCTTGCAGTTCGGGAGGGTGGGCGGACAGGCGCGCGGGACAACAGGCAGCCGGGCGGAGGTCAGGCAGTTCGGGCGGGTGGCGCTGACCCGCGCCCGCGCCCGCGCCCGGCCAGCGCGACGGGGCCACGCGCGCTCGACCCCGGTCCCGGTCGTTGAGCGAGCGGCGCAGCCGCGAGTCGAAACGCGGCCCCGTCAGCGGATGACCAGCGAGCGGAACCGCTCCGTCGGCAGGTCGTCGAGCCGGAGCACCGGTGCCTCGGCATCCGCCACACGGGGGAGCGGCTGTCGGGCCCCCGTCTCGCGGAACCGCTGCACGGCCCAGTGGTCGACGCCCGCGTCGGCGAGCCGGCATCCGAGCTCGCGCAGCCCCGCGTCGTCGATCGCCGCGGGGTGCACCGTGGTGCGCACCTCGTAGTCGAGCGGGTGGTCGGAGCCGGCCCGCAGCAGCCGATTGCCCAGCACCAGCTCGAGCGAACGCCACGCGTGGCCGCCGCTCGGGCCGCGACCGGTGACGGCGGCGTAGTCCTCTCGCGAAGCCTTGATGTCCAGGCCCACCCAGTCCACGAACGGCAGCGCCTGCGCGAGCAGCCCGGGATAGGCCCCCGCCGTGTGCAGCCCCACCCGGAATCCGAGCGCGCGCACCATCCGCATCGCCGGGACGAGGGCGCGCTGGAGCGTCGGCTCGCCACCGGAGAACACGACGCCGTCGAGCAGCCCGATGCGTTCGCATAGCAGGTCGGTGACGTCGGCCCAGGTGACGGCGCCCTCGGCGCGCGGGTCGATGAGGGCGGGGTTGTGGCAGTAGAAGCAGTTCCACGGGCAGCCCTGCAGGAACACGGTCGCGGTCATCGTGTCGGGCCAGTCGACGGTAGAGAACGCCGTGACCCCGGCGATGTTCAGCTCATTGGCTGCAGCGGTGCGGACCATGACTCCTCCTGCGGTGTCGCGGATGCCGTCGCCGCGCCGTCGTGGGGCGCGACGAAGTACGTCCTCTCCTGAGCTTCGCCCTTCTTGCCGATGTTGAACCCGGCGATCGGCCGGAAGTAACCCATGACGCGCGTCCACACCTCGCACACGGCGCCGCAGTCGGGGCAGGTCTCGTGCTCGCCGGAGCGGTAGCCGTGGCGCGGGCAGATCGAAAAGGTTGGGGTGATCGTCAGATACGGCAGGCGGAAGCGCTCCAGCGAACGGCGCACCAGGTCACGGCAGGCGGATGCCGAGGGCAGCGCCTCGCCGAGGTAGAGGTGCTGCACCGTGCCGCCGGTGTACTTCTGCTGCAGCGGCTCCTGCATCGCCATCGCGAGGAACGGGTCGCTCGTGTAGCCGACGGGCAGCTGCGAGGAGTTCGTGTAGTACGGGTTCGCCCGGGTGCCGGCGTGCCGGATGCCGGGGTCGGTGCCGTCCGCGCTCGTCGCGGCATCCTGAGCGGAGCCGAAGCGGGCGATGTCCTCCTTGGCGAAGCGGTACGTGGCGCCCTCGGCGGGGCTCGCCTCCAGGTTGTACATGTGTCCGGTCTCCTGCTGGAACGCGGTGATACGTGCGCGCACGTGGTCGAGCAGGCGCGTGGCGAGGGTGGCCCCGGCATCCGTCGTGATGTCGTGCGCGTCGCGCGTGAGGTTGCGGACGTACTCGTTCACGCCGTTGACGCCGATGGTGGAGAAGTGGTTCTCGAGGGTGCCGAGGTAGCGCTGCGTGTAGGGGAAGAGCCCGCCGGCGAGATGGTGGCCGATCACCTCGCGCTTGGCCTCGAGGCTGTCGCGGGCGATGTCGAGCAGTTCGTCGAGGCGGGCGAGCGCCGCGGTGTCGTCGCCCGTGCCGGTGGAGTGCAGGAAGCCGAGGCGCGCGCAGTTGATCGTGACGACGCCGATGGAGCCGGTCTGCTCCGCCGAGCCGAAGAGGCCGTTGCCGCGCTTGAGGAGCTCGGTGAGGTCGAGCTGCAGGCGGCAGCACATGGAACGGATCATGTGCGGGTCGAGGTCGGAGTTGAGGAAGTTCTGGAAGTAGGGGAGGCCGTACTTCGCGGTCATCGCGAACAGGGCCTCGACGTTCTCACCCTCCCAGTCGAAGTCGCGGGTGATGTTGTAGGTGGGGATGGGGAAGGTGAAGGCGCGGCCGTCGGCGTCGCCCGTGGTCATGACGTCGATGAACGCGCGGTTGATCATCGCCATCTCCGGCGCCAGCTCGCCGTACGTGAACTCCTGCACCCGGCCGCCGAGGAGCGGATGCTGCGCGCGCAGGTCGTCGGGGCAGACCCAGTCGAACGTGAGGTTGGTGAAGGGGGTCTGGGTGCCCCAGCGGGAGGGGACGTTGAGGTTGAAGACGAACTCCTGCATCGCCTGGTGCACGTCGTCGTAGCTCAGCGCGTCGACGCGCACGTACGGGGCGAGGTAGGTGTCGAACGAGCTGAACGCCTGCGCACCGGCCCACTCGTTCTGGAGCGTGCCGAGGAAGTTGACGAGCTGGCCGAGCGCGCTGGAGAAGTGCTTCGGCGGCGTGCTGGAGATCTTGCCCGCGACACCGTTGAAGCCCTGTTCCAGCACCATCCGCAGCGACCAGCCGGCGCAGTAGCCGGCGAAGACGTCGAGGTCGTGGATGTGCAGGTCGCCCTCGCGGTGGGCCGTGCCGGCGGCGGGGTCGTAGACCTCGTCGAGCCAGTAGTTCGCGACGAGCTTTCCGGCGGAGTTGAGGATCATTCCGCCCAGCGAGTAGCCCTGGTTGGCGTTCGCGTTGATGCGCCAGTCGGAGCGGGCGAGATACTCGTCGATCGTGGCGCGGGCCGAGACGACGGTGTCGCTGGGGGAGGAGGACATGGGGATCCTGCTTTCGATATCTCGTGGGGTGGGCTTGGTCTGACCACAATATGTGGGGTCTGTGGGGGCTGTCGTGCCCAGATGTGGGCGTGTCGGAGAGTGATGCACCGTGCAAAATCTCGTCACGCGGAGGCGGCGGGATGCCGGGGGTGTGACAGGCTGAACGGGTGACGATCGTGCCTCCTGCTCCCGGCGAGCCGCGCCGACCCGACGGGCCGCGCGATCCCGGCGACGCCTGGGTCGTCGCCGACGACGGCGCCCGGTACTGGGGCCGGTTCGGGGCCGCGGGTCTGCTCGCGGTCGACGCTGAGCGAGGGGTGTTGCTGCAGCACCGGGTCGCCTGGAGCCACTTCGGCGACACCTGGGGGCTCCCGGGAGGCGCGCGGCACGAGGGCGAGTCGGCGTGCGACGGGGCGTTGCGGGAGTCGGCGGAGGAAGCCGGGGTTCCCGCGTCGGCCGTACGGCCGCGGTTGATCAGCGTGTACGACGTGGGCGTGTGGACGTACGCGACGGTGGTCGCCGACGTCGTCGAGCCGTTCACGCCGGTGATCAGCGATCCCGAGAGCCGCGAGCTCGCGTGGGTGCCGGTGGAAGCTGTCGACTCGTATCCGCTGCACCCCGGCTTCGCCGCGTCGTGGCCGATGCTGCGCGGACTGCTCGACGTGCGTCCGGCTGTGGTGGTGGATGCCGCGAACGTGGTGGGATCCGTGCCCGACGGCTGGTGGAAGGATCGTGCGGCGGCGACGGGGCGACTGCTCGAACGGTTGCGTCCGCTGGTCGTCGAGGGCATGGCTGCCGCTCGGCTGGAGCTGCCCGGGGATGTCTGGTTCCCCGAGGTGCGCGTCGTGGTCGAGGGTCAGGCGCGGGCCGTCGACGACGTTCCCGGCATCGCGGTCGTGCGCGCGGTCGGAGAGGGCGACGACGCGATCGTCGCCGAGGCGGCGGCGCTCGCCGCGGCGGGGCGGTCGGTCGTCGTGGTCACGAGCGACCGTGAGCTGCGCGAGCGTGTCGCCGTCCACGGCGCGATCAGTCGGGGAACGTCGTGGCTGGACGCCGTCTGACCGGGCTCCGTCTGACGCGCGCTGCGGTCAGGAGTCGCTCTCGTCGCCGGGGCCGCTGAGCGCATCGCGCCCGCGGAGGCGATCGATCTCGCGCCGTTCGCGCTTGGTGGGACGGCCGGCACCGCGATCGCGGACGGCGAGCTGGGCGACGGGCTCGCGCGGCGGTGTGCGGTCTTCGGCGGCGAGTGCCGCGACGGGCGCGCCGACGCGCTTGGTGAGCAGCTGGCGCACCACGAGGATGCGGTCGAATCCCGCGATCCGCACCCGCAGCTCGTCTCCGACGCGCACGGCTTGCGCGGCTTTGGCCTTCTCGCCGCCGATGCGGACGTGGCCGGCGCGGCAGGCGGTCGTCGCGGCGGAGCGGGTCTTGTAGACGCGGACCGCCCAGAGCCACGAGTCCACGCGGACGGACGGTTCGCTCACCTCTCGATTCTGCCGTGTCGAAGCCGCGAGGTCACGCCACCGTCAGCGAGACGATGGGGCGCGCCGGTTTCGGGCGGGCGACTTCGACGAATCCGGCATCCACGAAGCTCGAGAGGGCGCCGCGGAAGAGGTTGTTCGACGACGTCTTGCCGGCATCGGTGTCGACCGGGTAGCCCTCGATGACGCGCGCGCCGTGTGCGCGGGCGTGGTCGACGGCCGCGTCGAGCAGGCGGTTCGCGAGGCCGTCGCCGCGGAACTCCCGGCGGACGACGAAGCAGGTCACCGCCCACACCGACGCATCGTCGAAGGGCTCCGGCGACTGCTGGAACGCACGCGTCACGGCGAGGCGGGGCTGCGCCGGGCGCGGCGACACCTTGACCCAGCCGGCCGCCTCACCGTCGACGTAGGCGATGAGCGCGGAGGCGGGTGTGGCGGCGAGGTCGCCGCGGAGCAGCTCGCGCCGCTCGGCGGACGTCGCGGACTGGAAGTCCTTGTTGCGCAGCATCCACCACTGGCACCAGCAGGAGGCGCCGTCGCCTCCGCCGGTGAGGGCGTGCTCCACATCGGCGAAGCGATCGGCGGATGCCGGGACGATCTCGATCTGGCTCATGACCAGACCGTACTCCCGGTCACGGACACGCGTTCGCGAGCACTCCGGGAAACCGGTAGGATAGGGGAGTTGTCCGCGAGCGGACGACAGACCGGGATGTGGCGCAGCTTGGTAGCGCACTTGACTGGGGGACACGTTGTCCTCGACGGTCACGAACAGCCTCGAAAATTCAACAACGGGATGTGGCGCAGCTTGGTAGCGCACCTGACTGGGGGTCAGGGGGTCGCAGGTTCAAATCCTGTCATCCCGACAGAAAAGCCCAGGTGAGAGCACGTTTCTTGCCTGGGCTTCGTCGTTGGTGTCTGAGGGTTCACGGGGACCTTCGGGGGCCGGGTTCCGTTGCGTCGCGATAGGGGAGCGCCTCCACGGAGAGCTCGACATGCGCACCCCGATCGAGGTCGAGGACGCGTACTACGCTGACCAAGAATCAGGCCAACCGGCACCTGCCGGACAAGCCTCCCGATAGGAACGAAAGTCAGGCCGATTCAGATCGCGTTACCGGCGCCAGCGGGCGGCGAATCAGATATGTATCCGAGAGGCTGAAGACGTCGGCAAGTCTGACAGCAGAGCCACGGTTGCGGACGTCAGTATAAGGGCGTGCTGCGCGTCTACCTCGACCAGAACAAGTGGATCGACCTCGCTCGCGCAGCGACAGGTCACCCCCAGGGCACAGCGTTCATCGAGGCTCTGGCTGCCGCACGCGCCGCGGTAGTAGCAGGCACGGTGGTGTTCCCCCTCGATCTGTACCGCTACTGGGAGACGAGCAAGCGTAGCCACGATCGATCTCGGAATGACGTCGTAGATGTGATGCGCGAACTTGCTCAGCAGCAGACCATGGCGCTCCCTCTGGGGATCCTGGATATGGAACTGGATGCTGCGCTACAGCGCCGCTTCGGACGCCCTGAAAGCTTGCGCCAGCAGACGGTCTTCGGAACCGGGCTACGGCACATCACCGGAGACCGGATCAACTGGCCCGAGCCCGACTACAGTGCCTTGCCGGGCGGTGGTGCATCGATTCCTGGCGATCGACGATCGCACTTGGAACTCGCTCTCATCGAAGTGATCGAAGAACACCTGCATCGCGCTGGTCCCGACACGTTCCGCGCTGCGGGCTTCGATCTTGCCGCCGCCGACCACGGCAAGCGCTTCGTCGAGTTCGAGAACAAGGTTGCCGCCTCCATCGCGGAATACGGGCTGACGGGAGGAGCCGTCGACCAAGCGGTTCGCGGCGCAGACCTCGGAGACATCCGACCGGCGGTGACCCAGGCGCTCGGGCGCATCGGTGTTACCTGGGACGAGTTTGTCGACCACGCCACCGTTGCTGACCTGATGAGATTCATGGACGACCTGCCCACTCGTTACGTCAGCAACGTCATGCGCTCCGATAAGCACCGCCAGACCGAGCAGAAGTGGGAGCCGAACGATTTCATCGATGTTGTTGCCCTTCCTGTCGCGGCGGTGTACTGCGACGTTGTCGTCACCGAGCGGCAGTGGGTCCACCGGCTGCGTCAGGGCCACGTTGATCAGCGTTACGACACCGTGCTGCTCAGCAACACAGCGGACCTCGTCAACGTCCTCGCAACGGAGGCTGACTCCACGCAAGCTTCCGTCTAGCGCGATCTCATGCACGCGTGCCCTCGCCGCAGATCGTGAGGATCACCCCTCCGGTGTCGGCGATGGTCTCGGCATGCTGTGTGGGAGTCGAGCGACACGATGAAGCGACCGCGGAAGCAAGAAAAGGGACGCTAGGGGAGCTGTCTGCAATAGTTCGGGGTGGCAGCGACACGCACCAGTGAGGGACCGCGGCATGACGGAGCTCGCTGCTACCGTCATGCTCATGAGCATCGCCGCCCCCAACCGATTCAGCGCGGCCGGGTCTGCTCTCGGCTATCTCGCGCAGGTTGAGTATGCTCTGCTGATCCCGCTACAGCGAATGGAGGGCGAGGTCAGTTTCCGCATCTCGCTAGAGACGATCGACGACATCACCTTCGAAGATGACGGCGACGCTCGCGAGCTCTGGCAGATCAAGCACCATGTCAATAGCCGAGGCTCCCTGAGCGACGCCAGCACCGACCTTTGGAAGACCCTGCACAATTGGATCGAGTCCGACGGCGACAACGCGGCCTTCTTCCTCCTGACTACCACGACCGCGCCACCCGGATCCGCCTCCAGTCTGCTCGCCCCTGACCGTAGCGATCGCGACGTCACCGCGGCGCGGGCGAAGCTTGATACGGTCGCCCGCGCGGGGGGCAATCAGGGGCACGCCGCTTACCACGCTAAGTATCTCTCGCTGAATGAAGATCAGCGGCGGGCGTTGCTGGCCCGGGTCACCGTGCTTGACGCCGCCGTCGACGCTGCGACCCTCACCGAACGGCTTCTCGGCACAGTGCGAAAGACCACAACGGCGCCGCGACGACTGCCGCTCGTGGAGCGCCTGCGTGGCTGGTGGCACGGACGGGCGATGAACCATCTCACCCGTGTCGCCGGTGGGACGGCGGATTGGATCGACTTGGAGGAGATCGAGGCACGTCTGCTGCTGATCGCCGACTCCCTGCGCGACGACAACCTTCCGCTCGACTTCGGGGATGCCCCTCAGCCGACCGAACAGGAAGTCCACGAGGATGACCGGATCTTCGTCGAGCAGCTCAAGCTCATCCTGCTGCACCATGACCGGATTCGGCATGCCGTCTACGATCACAACCGCGCCTTCCTGCAACGCTCCCGCTGGCAGCGCGAGCAACTGCTGAACATCGGAGAACTCGACACCTACGACCGACGCCTTATCGAAGAATGGAACCGGGTGTTCCTCCCAGTTAGCGAATCCGTCCCGGAACAAGCCGACGCCGACGCCGACAAGCACCGCCGCGCTCGAGAGCAATACATGATCCTCCAGGGACGCGACCTCCCCGAGATTCGCAGGGATGTCCGCTCCGGCTACATCCCGCTCGGCTCGCTCCACATCCTCGCCGACAGGCTCGAGATCGGCTGGCACCCCGACTGGGTCGAGCTGCTCCGTCACCGCCTCGATGAAGTCCGCCTCGCTGGCGCAGCCGAGGGTGCCGCATGACCGTCGCTGCCGTCCCCGCCGCGCTGGACTCCGAATCCAGCGCGCTATTCAACCCCGCTTTCTGCTCGGTACTACTCCAGCGTGCGTGCACCGAGTACGCGGCGAAGGCGCAGCAAGCGCTCCCCATCGTCTACGCCTTCCTGATCTTGCCCAGCGCATTGCACAAGCCCACGCGGGACGCCCTTCCTGGGAGGACCTCAGCATCGATGTGGCCGTGGCTGCGTGACCACCCGCTGCTGCTGATGGACCTTCCCGACCGGGCTCGCAGCTTCCGCCCCTACACCGCCGCCGCTATCATCTATGGCCTTACTCACACGATCCTCAACAGTGGCCCCGGGACGATCGCCGCGGGGACGCTCAGTCGCCGGCGCGCTAATCTTCAGCCCACCGCGGACTGGATCGCGTGTCAGAAGGCTGCTGGCTTCCTCGGCAAATGGTTCGCCGGCACCGATGCCGACGAGCCCACGACCCTCGCCCAGTGGGGAGTGCGACCATGATGCAACTGGACACCCTCGTCCTCTACAGCCGAACCGGGCAAACCCGAGAACTCCAATTTCGGCCCGGCGAGCTCAACATCATCAGCGGCGAATCCGGTACCGGAAAGAGCAGCCTGATCGGCATCCTCCGCTTCCTCCTCGGAGGCGACAGCCCCCACGTGCCGCTCGGTCCCATCCAGAGCGCCGTCGCCTGGTACGGGCTGCTCGCTAACGTCGATGACACCAAGTTCTTCATCGGACGCCCCGCACCTGCGCACGGGGCAACCACCGCACAAGTGATGCTCATCGTCGGCCAGGACCAAGCCCCGCCCTTCGAAGAGCTCGACACCAACTCGAACACCGACGACCTGGTCGACTACCTCGGCGGCCTCATCGGCATCGAGGAGAACCTGCACGTCCCTGCCGAAGGGCAGACTCGCCGAGCCTTGGCGGCCAACCTGCGCCACGCGCTCTACTACGTCTTCCAAGGTCAAGGGGAAGTCGCTAACCCCGACATCCTTTTCCACCATCAGAACCGCGAATTCCAGAAGCAGGCCATCCGCGACACCCTGCCGTACTTCCTCGGCGCACAGGACCCAGACGCGCTGCGCAAGCGAGAGGATCTCGCCGCACTGCGCCGCGACATCCGGCGACACAGCCTCCAGCTCGACGAAGCCCGCCTCACCCGGCAGCTCGGCGTAGGCCGCGCCGCCGGGCTCATCGCCGACGCGAAAGACGCCGGACTGCTCCCTATCGACACCGTCCCCACCGACGCCGGTGAGGCGTTCCGGCTGCTCACCGAGATCCTGAACGCCGAGGAACCGCCACCCAGGGTGGACACCGTCGACAGTGCCTCCGAAGCCAACGGCCTCCTCGAACGGCGCACCACGCTGCGGAACAGTGTGCGCGAGCTCAACGACAAGATCCACGGCCTCGAGGAGTTCGCCAGAGTCGACTCCGACTACAGCGACGAGCTCAACGAGCACCGTGCCCGTCTGGCCTCCATCGGCTTGATCCCCGACGCGATCGACGAGCACCCCGCGTGCCCGATCTGCCAGACACCGCTGAGCGATCCCGGCGTCCATGATGCCCTCGAGCACAACCTCGGACGAGTCTCCCGCCGGCTCGAGCTCGCTCAGCGCGACCAACCCCGCGTCAGCGCCGCGCGCGCCGGCCTCGTCCAAGAACGCGCGCAAGTGCGCGCCGAGCTGACCGACATCGAGGCCGCCCTTGACGCCCTGGCCCGAACCGATGACATCCGCGCGGCAGCGCAACGCGCCTGGGACCACCAGAGCTTCGTCCGCGGCCGCATCGCCCAGTACCTCGACACCACGACCCTGGAGACGGACGACACCATCCAGTCGCTGGAGCGCACGATCGAAACCCTCGAAGCGCAGGCCGAGCGGCTCTCAGACGCCCTCGACCCCGAGGCGCTGCGATCGCGAGTGGACTCACAGCTGGCCATAGTCGGACGGCGGATGACAGAGCTTGCGCGATCCCTACCTCTCGAGCATTCCGACCACAGCGTTCGCATCGACCCCTACCGGCTCACGGTGGTCGCCGACACACCAGAGGGCCCGGCCTACATGGACGCCGGAGCCATCGGCAGCGGCATGAGCTGGGTCGGCTACCACCTGACCGCCTACCTCGCCCTTCAGCACTTCTTCATCGAAACGAACCGCCCAGTGCCTCGCTTCATCGTCCTGGACCAGCCCAGCCAGGCGTTCTTCCCCCGCGACCGCGAAAGCGGCGGCGACCTCACCGAACTCAACGACACTGACCGCCACAACACGCGCAAGCTCTACAAGTTGATGTTCGACACCGTTCAGGAGCTGGATGGCAAGCTCCAGATCATCGCCTTCGACCACGCCGACTTCAGCGACGACTGGTTCCAAGACTCCATCATCGAAGCCTGGCGGGACGGTGACGCCCTCGTCCCTCGCGACTGGATCCAGACCGCCACCACCGAGCAGCGCGCCCTCCCAGAGGGAGTCAGCGATGAAGAGACCTTAGCCGACGGATGAGCGCAGAACTCCACTTCGCGCGAAGGGCAACACCGTGCCCCAGGACTCGAGTCTGCCGATAGAGTCAGCCTCGACTCACAGAGGGAGGAAGCCGACATGACCGACTCTCTGCTGCGTGCCCTCCGCGAGACGGCGCTCGATGAGTCCGAGCCGCTCGCCGGCCTGCTGCGCAAGTGCCTGCTGCTCGGCGCCGAGACGGGGTCGGACTCCCTGCGCCAATGGGCACGGAACGAGCTGAATGGCTACGAAGAAGGCGTCGACGTACCGCCCTACCGGAGCCTCCCCACTCCGCCGATCTCCGTCAACTCGATCAGCGGCAACACCCACGTCCAGGGCCAGAAGTTCCATCGCATCGAGCTGCCTCAGAAGGCTCAGAAGGGTGTGCCCGAGCACTTTCCGTTACGGCAACCCGTTGAGGAGCTCGAACGACTAGTGACCCTGGGCGATGTCTCATTCACGAGCGCCGGCCTGGCGTATGCGCAGATGGTGTGGAACCAGGAGCTCGAATCGCCTTTCCAACAAATCATCGGTATGTCCTTCACGATCTCCGGATCGGCCATCGCTGGCGTGCTCGGCCAGATTCGAACCCAGCTCGTCGACGTCATAGCCGACCTGACGGCCTCCACCCCGCTCACCGAACTGCCTCGCAAGGATCAGGTTGATGCCGCCGTGAGTCAGCACATCGGCACGCAGTACAACACGACGATCCACGCTTCCAACGGCCCGACGGCGATCGGTACCGAGGCTCGTGCCAGTACTAAGGGGATCAGTCTCAAGGAAGCGATTCAGCTGCTCGACGGGGTGCGCGCAGCCGCCGAGCAGGTCCCCGGCACCGACAGTGCCGAGCTGCTCCGTGCGGTTGAGGAACTGCGCGCTGCAGCCGAGCATGAAGCGCCGGAAACGGGTGAGGTTGTCAGGAAGGTCGGCAAACTGCGGGCCGCCGCCGACAAGATCGGGCTGCCCGTGCTCACCGCTGCCGTCGGCGGAGTCGTGGAAGCCTTCACATCGCTCGCCGTCGGCGGCGCCTTCGGCTGAGCGGCTTTCAATCGTCGCGAGACCTTGGCACACCTCTGTGTAAGCGGGCGCGAAGGGGAACCTCCCTATTCACCGCTCTCTATAGAAGAGGAACAGGAACGCGCGCGAACTCCTCTGATCACGCGCGACCCGGGACGCACCTTCCTGTGTGACGCTCTTCGAGAGTTCCTCCATAAACCCCCCGAAAACGCCGACGGAGTTGTTGCCAGCTGCCAAGAGCCGGGACCT
The DNA here is from genome assembly GCF_019443465.1 of Microbacterium sp. PAMC21962. Lineage (NCBI taxonomy): Bacteria > Bacillati > Actinomycetota > Actinomycetes > Micrococcales > Microbacteriaceae > Microbacterium > Microbacterium sp. PAMC21962. The sequence goes on from NZ_CP080381.1 coordinate 132,323, forward strand.
GGCCGGGACCTGAAGCATGCAAACCATGCAATCCATGACGTGAAATGACGCCGTTTGAGTCGCAGGGGTCCCCGGAAAATCAAGGAACCAGGCCGAACCGTCTACCTGGGGGTCAAGGGGTCGCAGGTTCAAATCCTGTCATCCCGACGGTCTGAAGCCCTGATGAGGAATCGTTTCTCGTCGGGGCTTCGTCGTATCTGAGGGTGGGCACTGGGTTGTCCAATCGCTCGATCTCGATCCGTCCGCGGATGGAATGCACCGCTCCGCTTCCGTGTCGTCGGCCACGAAGCGCACCAGGATGCGTTGAACGGGTATCGCGCTTCTGCCTGGATGGGGAGGTTTGGGGCCTCCTCCGATCTGACGTATGGTTTCCGCGGCAACACCCAGTACGCAAATCTCCACGTGATCTACCCGAGAAGGTTCTGACATGGAACTAACGAATAGCTTCTGGGGTCATCAGGGCCGAATAGGGCGCGTGACATCCGGCCCTTGGGTCGGCCGCCTTCTGTTCGTCTACCCAGACACCATGATCGAGTGGTGGACGTTGGTGGTGGACCCACCGCCCGTGGCCGGAGTTCCGGGTGACATGTATTTCAAAGGCAACGATGAGGTCGCATCGCTGCTCGATGAGTGGGGTGTCGAGTGGCTGCCCCGCGACTCCGACGAAGTTGAGTTGGAGCGAGCTCGGTTCGGGTGGAGGCCTCTCCGCGGCGGGGCCGAATGGCTACCCAGCTGAGCGCGGCTCGCTGCGCATGAGTGCGGCTGAAGCGGCCTGACTTCCGGGACACCTCGCTCCGGTGTCGGCAAGCGTTGCGAGGATGGTTCGTGTCTGGCGACCGGTTCCGTTTAGCCCCCTCCGGTCCCCTCGCCAAGGGCCGGCGCGGACCGTCGAACGTGCCTGGAATGGACCAGGCGCTCTCGGCCTGCCACCGGTACAGGCGGCGGCGTCGTCGTGATGCCGGAATCCGCTCAGCGTTGCCGCGTACCGAGATCGATCTCCCTCCCGGTGGTGATTCACCACAATCCTGAGAATCCACGAGACCCTCGGGCTAGAACGGCTTGCTCGAAACTGCGTCACCTGTCCGGGCATGCGTGGGCCGTCACGGCCGGCAGGTTCGCCGAGTGATTCACCTGGAGCCAACCGCTTCCGACGCTGGTCCAGTCGACAGCGCTCCAATACACCATCCGCTCGGACTGCCCGTCGACGAGAAGGGTGTACTCCTGACCGCTTTGGGCGGAGAGCTGCGCGCTATGGGTCAGCTGCATGCCGGCGACTGGTTCGCCGAGCTCAATCTCCTCTCCACGTGTGAACGTGTGCTTCCCTTCGTACTCGGCGACGATCGTCCAGTCCTTCGCCGCGGTGAGGTCGCGGACGCTGAAACTCAATCTGCTTGCGTCTGTCGGGGCACATATGGCGACTCGGATTGAGTCGCCGCTCGCCTGGCGCAGAGCAGCGACTCCATAACCCGCACCCGTCTCGCACCCCGTCAGGCCAAGTGCTCCCGCGGTACAGGCCACCGCCGGGCCCAGGAATCTGCTCAGCATCGGTAGCTGCCGTACTCGACGTTCGCGGCCACCTCGAGGTCGTTGAGACACTGATTTCCTCCATCCAGAAGGTAGTTTGCCCGAGGAGGGGAGGGCAGGGCTGTACGGCACGGTGTCGGTATCATGGCGCATCTCACTGACGTGATGGGCGACCGGCGCCGCGCGAACTGCGCGGCCTGAAACGTGTCCCGTGGATAGCGATGCGCGGGTGAGGAGGGAGAGGATGTCGGTGCCACGCCCCAGTCTGTGGTTGATCGCGGTGGTCGCGTTCGTGGTCTTCGCGACGATCTTCGTGCTCCAAGGAGTTCCCGATCAGTTCCTCGTCCTTCGCAATGCAGCGACGTTCTCGGCCGGCGAGCGGGAGTACCTTTTCGGGCAAGTTGCGCTCGTCGCCGTCTTCCAGGCTTCCGTCATCGGTGTTCTGCACTGGCATCTGCACGTTCTCGACCGACGCGTGCGCGGGGATCACGTGACCTTTCTCGTGCTCTTCGTGTGGGGCTCGTTGGTGTGGCCGGTGACGGCGTTCGCTGATGCGTACTGGGACTACGAGTATTGGGGGCAGGGGAGCTGGCGAGCTTCTTTCGATCTCGCGTTCTTTTCGGTGCCGCTGAGTCTCGTGGCGCTCATCGTGCTGATCGTACGAGGGTCCCTGATCGGAAGAAGGGCCCGTGCGTGACTCCTATCCTTTGGAGGATGGGAGTCACGGTCGCCTACGCGCGGACGCCGCCTTGTCTTCCCTTGCAGAGGAGCACCAGATGACCACCTACGCCCAGAACCTGAACGAGATCCTCGACCGCGAGGCTCTTCCCGCGGGCGGGGTCGTCTCCGGCGACGTCGACTACGTCGCGCACGGTGTCGCTTTTCGTGGGTACCAGGCCCGTCCCGCCGGGGGCGGCCCCTACCCAGGCGTTCTCGTCGTACACGATTGGCTCGGTGTGACCGACTACGTCCGGATGCGCTGCGACATGCTGGCCCGTCTCGGCTACGTGGCGTTCGCCGCGGACGTCTACGGTGCGGACATCCGCCCCGCACCTCAGGATGCCGCCGCCGTCGCCAGTGGCTTCTACCAGGATCGCGCGCTGTGGCGACAGCGGCTCGCGGCCGCGTTCGAGCGGCTGCTCGCCGAGCCGTCCGTCGATCCCGCGCGCACCGCGGCGATCGGCTACTGCTTCGGCGGAACCTCTGTGATGGAGCTGGCCCGGACGGGCGCCTCCGTCGGCGCCGTCGTGAGCTTCCACGGCGGCCTGCTCACCGGTCCGGAGGGGGAGGCGAAGCGAATCACAGCCAAGGTGCTCGTCCTCCACGGGGCGGCCGACCCCGTCGCCCCGGACGATGCGCTGCTCGCCTTCGAGAACGATCTGCGGACGGCTCCCGAGATCGACTGGCAGGTCGTCACGTACGCCAATGCGATGCACGCCTTCACCCTCCCCGACGCGAACGCACCGGAGCACGGCGCCCTCTTCGACGCCACCGCCGAGCGCCGCAGTTGGACGGCGATGAAGACCTTCCTGAACGAGGTGTTCGACTGAGAGGCCCGGGTCGCGTCACTCCCGGGCGTCTTCGCGTCGATCCGGCGTGACGGCTGAGGTGACCATGGACCCCGGCCGCATCCGATCCTCGGCGCTCGCGATCGCGTTCATGACGGCGGTCAACGAGGCGGTGAGCACAGACCGGTCCTTGCCGGCGACCCATGCGGTACGTGAGCCGCGGCGGTATTCGATGAGGGTGAGGGCTTCGCTGTCTGCTCCGGTGCCGATGCTGGTCTGGGAGAGGCTCAGGATCTCGATCGCGAACCCGTATCGTGCAAGCGCCGTGGTGAGTGCGTCGACGGGTCCGTTGCCGTCGTGGGTGGTGGTGTCCTCGATGCCGCCGGCGCGGAGGGTGATGCGGGTGTTCTTGTCGGTCGTCACGACGTCGACGAGTTGGATCGGAGCGTCGACGGGGGTGGTGAGGTAGGTGGCGCAGAAGACACCCCAGAGCTGTTCGGCGGTGACCTCGCCGCCGGTGGTGTCGGTGTGATGCTGCACGTGGCGGGCGAAGTCGATCTGGAGCCGGCGGGGGAGCTCGATGCCGTACTCGGTCTGGAGCAGGTAGGCGATGCCGCCCTTGCCCGACTGGGAGTTCACGCGGATGACGGCGTCGTAGCTGCGGCCGATGTCGGCCGGGTCGATGGGCAGGTAGGGAACCCGCCAGGCGATCTCGCTCTCGTCGCGCCCTTCGGCTGCAGCGCGGGCGCGATGCTCGGCGAAGCCCTTCTTGATGGCGTCCTGATGGGTGCCGCTGAACGCGGTGTGCACGAGATCGCCGACATAGGGGTGTCGAGGGTGCACGTCGATGCGGTTGCAGTACTCGACGGTACGGCGGATCTCGTCGATGTCGGAGAAGTCGATCATCGGGTCGACGCCCTGCGCGTGCAGGTTGAGGGCGAGGGTGGCGAGGTCGACATTGCCCGTCCGCTCGCCGTTGCCGAAGATGCAGCCCTCGACCCGCTGGGCGCCGGCGAGGACGGCGAGCTCGGCGCAGGCGATCCCCGTGCCGCGGTCGTTGTGGGGATGGACGGAGAGGATGACGCCGTCGCGGCGGGCGAGGTGGGTGTGCATGTACTCGATCTGGTCGGCGTACACGTTGGGGGTGGCGATCTCGACAGTGGCGGGGAGATTCAGGATCACGGGGCGCTCGGGCCTGGCATCCCACAACTCCGTCATCGCGTCACAGATCTCGATGACGTAGTCGGGCTCGGTGAGGTTGAACACCTCCGGGCTGAACTCGAACCGCACGTTCGGCAGGTCGCCGGCGAACTGGAGCACGTCCCGTCCGCCGGCGAGGATCAGCTCCCGCAGCTCGTAGCGGTCCTTGCCGAGCACGGTGTCGCGCCAGGTCGGGGCGGTCGCGGTGTACATGTGGATGACGACGTCGTTGCGGATGCCGCGGATCGATTCCACGGTCCGCTCGATCAGGTCGCGGCGCGCAGGGGTGAACACGACGATCGTGACGTCGTCGGGGGCGATGTCGGTCTCGGCGATGAGGCGGACGAAGTGGTAGTCGGTCTGCGACGCGGAGGGGTAGCCGACCTCGATCTCGGTGTAGCCCATCCGCACCATCAACTCGAAGAACCGGCGCTTGCGGGTGGGGTCCATGGGCTCCGCGAGGGCCTGGTTGCCGTCGCGCAGATCGACGGGGACCCACAACGGCGCCTGGGTGAGCCGTCGGTTCGGCCATTGCCGGTCTGCGCCCAGGGGCACGTCGACACGGGAGTAGGCGTCGGTGTAGCGGTGCGAGGGCATGCCGGAGGGGCGCTGCCGATTCCAGGAGGGGGCGATCGTGGTGGTCATGACAAGGAGTCCTTCAGGGTCTCGTGGGGAAGACCGGCGCAGTGTTCAGCCCCACGGCGGGGAGCCGGTCCGGCTACGCCCCGCCGTGGCGGCGAAGAAGAAGGAGGTTTGCGGTGAGCACGGGTAGAATCTAGCAGAAGTCCTCAGACAAGTAGAGGAGACGAGATGACTCAACTCAGACGTGTCCCCTTGGCGGACCAGGCCGCCGACGCGCTGTTCGCGCGCATCCGCGCGGGGGAGTGGGCGCTCGGCGCCAAGCTCCCCGGCGAGACGACGCTGGCGCCGCAGCTCGGAGTCGGACGGTCCACCGTGCGGGAGGCGATCCGCCAGCTCGCCGGCCGCGGCATCCTCGATTCCCGTCAGGGGTCGGGGGTGTATGTGACGGCGCTGGAGGCGCCCGATGACTGGGAGCAGGTGCTGCGCCGCACCGACATCGTCACCGTGCTCGAGGCCCGCACCGCGATCGAGGTCGAGGCGGCGAGCCTGGCAGCGACGCGCCGCACGCCGTCCGATCTGCGCGCGATCCGACGGGCGCTTGACCTGCGCACCGCTCCTGGGCAGAGCGTCGAGGAGCATGTGGATGCCGACATGGCGCTGCACCGCGCGATCGTGGTCGCCGCGCACAACGAGGTGCTGACCGAGCTGTTCGACGGGTTCGTGCCGCGGGTGCGGCGCGCGATGGTCGACATGCTCCGCCTCCGCCCCGTGCCCGACACGCACGCGGATCACGACGCGCACGTCGTCGTGGTCGCCGCGGTCGCCGACCGGATGCCGGATGTCGCGGCCCGCGCCAGCCGCGCCCATCTCGATGCCCTCAAGGCGGGTTTCGCGTGAGTGCGGCGGTCGTCGAGCCCGTCGTGGTGCTTGACGAGGTGACGTTCCGCAGGGCCGGGAGAAGCATCCTGAACCGCGTCTCGCTGCGGATCGCGCCGGGCGAGCACTGGGTGCTGATCGGCCCGAACGGGGCAGGCAAGAGCACGATCCTCGGCCTTCTCGGCGCGCGCTCCTTCCCCACCACCGGCACCGTCGATGTGCTCGGCCATCGTGTGGGTCGTGTCGAACTGCTCGCATTGCGTCGCCGCATCGGGCACGTCGACCCGCGGCATCCGCTCGACTCGCCGCTCACGATCACCGACGTCGTCCTCACCGGGGTCACCGGCACCACCGAGCTCATGATGCGCTGGCAGCCCACCGCCGCCGAGCGCCGCCGAGCCGCCGAGCTGATCGACCTGCTCGGCCTCGGCGGGAAGGCCGAAGAACGATGGCCGACCCTCTCCCAGGGCGAGCGGGGGCGGGCGCTCATCGCCCGCGCGCTGATGAGCGAGCCCGCGCTCCTGCTGCTCGACGAGCCGTCGACCGGACTCGATGTCGCCGCCAGGGAGCAGCTGCTGGAGACGGTCGACCGACTCGCCGCGAGCGATCCCGATCTCGCGTCCGTGCTGGTCACCCACCACCTCGAAGAGATCCCCGAAGCCGCCACCCACGCCCTCCTGCTCGCCCGTGGCGCCGTCGTCGCCGCCGGACCCGTGCACGACACGCTCACCACCGACCTCGTGAGTCAGACCTTCGAGCACCCCATCGCCGTCGACCACAGTGACGGGCGATGGCGTGCCCGCAGCCTCCGCACGGTTCGCAGCGACTCGCGACGGCCGGCGACGCGCACGACGCGGGAGCGCCTCACAGAGAGCGGCGACGGATGGATACTCCCTCGTGACCGATGACGACGCGCAGCCGACTGTTCTCGTCAGTGCGATGTGGTGGTCGGAAGACCACGCTGTCGTCGCCGTCGTCTCCGATGCGCTCGCCGGCAGAGTGCTCACGCGGGGTTCGTGGCAGGGGGTCGTCGTGAGGTCGGCGCGCATCGTCGAAGACGACGCGGTCGCGCGGCAGGCTGCGTTCGAAGCCTTCCTCCGCGGCGTCGCGAATGCCCTGACCAGCATCCAGGTGCCAGGGCGCCCGGGAGGCGTGCTCGGCGTCGGAGAACTTCGCCTCCATCTGGCGCTCTCAGGCCCAGAACTCGCGCGGGGAGTGCTCTTCGATCCGGACTCGCTCGCCGTGCTCCTGCCGTTCGGACTGTCGCTCTACGTGGATTGAGGCTTCGTCACGGTGAGGACGAGGCGATCGGTGATGGTGAGTCGGTTGCCGCTCATCGCCCGCTCGCCTTCTCCGGGGAGGAGGCTTCCGCCGCGGCACGGGTGGTTGACCGCTCGTCCGGGAGCGGTGCGGGCGACGGACGGCGGAACCGGCCGGTGGCGACGAGGACGATCACGAGGGCGAGGGGCACGATCCAGCCGCTCCAGCCGAGGACGGTCGCCTGCGTGGTGTCGATGCGCTCACCGGCCATCGCGAACAGGAGGTAGGTGCCGCCGGCGCCGTTGAATGCGGCGTGGGCGAGAGCGGCGGGCCAGACGGAATCGGATCGGAGGCGAAGCCAGCCGAAGATCGCGCCGAAGACGATGCACATCCCGCTCATCGCGGTGAGACCGAGCCAGCCCGGAACGCCCGGGTAGTTGTATCCGAGGAGGATGAGCGGCGCGTGCCACAGTCCCCAGATGACGCCCGAGGTGAGGATCGCGGGGATCGCCCCGAGAGGCATGAGCTTCGGAAGAAGCCATCCGCGCCAGCCGAGCTCTTCGCCGAGCGCCGGGACCAGGTTGATGAACGCTGCCATCGGCAGTGCGAGGAGTTGAAGCAAGACGAGCACGCCGATCGGGAGCGGCAGCTCGTTTCTGCCGAGCGCCTGCAGTTGCGCGGTGATGGTCTGCTGGCCCGAGGGCTCGGGCTTTGCACGGCGGCCGTTCGACGAAGACCACCACGGTGAGCGCCGCGAGGGTGGGTGTCGCCATCATGGCGACCGCGATGATCGGGAACGCCGGGCTTGCGAGTCCGTCGCCGAGCCAGAGCGGAAGCGCCACGAGCCAGGCGAGGGCGAAGGCGATCACGACGAAGATCACGATGGAACGGATGTCGGTTCCACGGAGCCGGCCCGCTCCGCCCGTGCTCGTGACCGTGACGTCGGCGGCTCGCGTCACGACGGGATCGCCGTGGCTTTCGAACGCGCCCGAGGTGGCCACGATCTGCGCCCAGGCTGCCGCGAGCGCGTCGTCTGACAGGTTCTCGCGCATCGTCGGATCGAAGCGCGCGGACACGAGCTGCCATCGGCCCGCGACGAGGTCGTCGATGACGGATCGAGCCAGCTCCGCACCGTCGCTCAAAGGTGTCGTGTTCATGAGTTCTCCCGTCCTGGGGTCGATGGGCTTGCCGAACCGCTGGAACGCCGCCGCCGGCTCACGCCCAAGGCGCCGCCGATCGCCTGCCAGGTCGCGCCGCGCTCGCGTTGCGCGACCGCGACATCCTCAGCATCCGGCCGGCTCCGACAGCGTTTTACATCACGGAAACACGGCGGTCATTGTTGCGAAAGCGGGCCCGGTATACAGTGTGCTTACTCAACGTAAACATGCTGCTTAGTGATGAGAGGATCGCCGTGGACGACAGCAATCTCGGTGCCCGGGTGCGTGAACTGCGCATGCTGCGCCAGATGTCGACGCGCGAGCTGGCGCGGCGCGCGTCGATCAGCGCGGGCTATGTCAGTCAGATCGAGAACGGCCAGGCCAACACGAGCCTGGACGTCGTCCGACGGATCGCCGCCGCGTTCGGCGTTCCGTGGACCGAGCTCTTCAGCGCGCAACCCGCGCTGGGCACCGTCCTCCGTCGCGCCGAGCGACCGATGCTCGCGGCAGGCAACTCCGTGCGGCACTTCCGCATCACCCAACCGCCGCTCGGCAACGTCGAAGTGCTCGTGTCGGAGTATGAGCCCGGTCACGGCGAGGGGAGCGAGAGCTACACCCACGGCGACTCGCAGGAAGTCTGCGTGATCCTGCGCGGTCGCTTCCGCTTCCACCTCGGCGACCAGGACTACATCCTCGAGACGGGCGACAGCCTGGACTACCGATCCTCGACGCCGCACAGCATCGTCAACATCGGCGACGTTCCCGGCGAGGCCCTGTGGGTGGTCACCCCGCCCTCCGACGCCCCGCTTCCCGCCGTGGACTGAACCACGTCCTCAGACTCCCGGCGCCGATGCGATGTTCGCATGGCACCGGTGATCGGCGATGCCGAAAACAGCACCGCCACCCGTTTCACCTGCTCCACTACGCACCGCCCCGTCCGAGTTCCATTCCCTCCCCGGATTCCCGGATCCGCGCACCACCCGTCCCGCGCTAGGAGAACATCATGCACGTCCGCCGTACCGCCGCCCTGCTCGCCACCGCTGCCCTCGCCGCCGCCCTCGCCGGGTGCGCGAGCGCATCGCCCGGCGCCGAAAGCGCCTCCACGACGATCCAGTTCGGCCTACCCACCAACATGGGGGCCAACAACTCGCCGATGGCCGTCGCCGAGGCGATGGGATACTTCGCCGACGAGGGGCTCAAGGTCGAGATCGTCGTCACCGGCGACTCGACGTCGATCGTCCAGGGGATCGACGCCGGGTCGCTCGATATCGGCAGCACGCCTCCCGAGCCGATCCTGCAGGCCATGACCAAGGGCAGTGACCTGCAGCTGGTCTACAACTACATCCGCAAGCAGACCGGATCACTCGCGGTGCTCGACGACAGCCCCATCCAGTCGCTCGAGGACTTCCGCGGGGCCGTGATCGGCCAGGCCAGCCTCGGCACCTCGAACATGCTCCTGTCGGAGGGCATCCTCGCCTCGGTCGGTCTTGCTCCCGACGTCGACTACTCGCACCTCGCGGTCGGCACCGGCGCGGCGGCCCTGCAGGCCCTGAAGACGGGACAGGTCGACGCGCTGTCGCTCTGGGACACCGAGTACGCCGCCTTCGAGGCCCAGGGGACGCCGCTGCGCTACTTCACGACGGACGAGGTGGCCTCGCTCTTCTCGACGACCTACTTCACGAGCACCGACTATGCGGAAAAGAACGCTGCGACGATCGAAGGGTTCGGTCGCGCCATGGCCAAGGCCACCCTGTTCACCGCGACGAACCCCGAAGCAGCGCTGCGCATCATGTACGACAAGTACCCCGACACCCTCGTGGCCGGCAACTCCATCGATGACCAGCTCGCGATCGACCTGGTGGCGCTGAAGCGTCGCATCGAACTACTCACGGCCGGCGACCCGGAGGGCTCTCGCACCTGGGGCGCCTACGACGAGTCGGCGCTGAACGCCTGGGCGAGCTTCGCCCTCGACGCGGGGATCATCGACTCCGCCGTCGACGCCGTCGCCGCCGCGCCGAACACCTTCGTCGAGGCCTACAACGACTTCGACGGCGACGCCGTCATCGCCGAGGCGAAGAACTGGAGCGCTGCCGGATGACGACCCTGACCTACACCGCGGGGGTTCCCGCGATCGACCACCACTCCCACGCCGGCTACGTCCGGCCCGGCGAGGAGCTGGAGGGGATCGACGCCCTCGAACGGGAGAACGCGATGGGACACGTGGAGGCGCAGCTTCCGGTCGACGTGTTCGACGCCTTCGTCGCCGCGCGCGGGCGCCGCGACGGGAAGGAACTCGACCGGCTCGACCGGGAACACGGCATCCGGGCGCTGTTCGAGGAGAGCATCGCCTTCCAGGCCACGACCGTGCACGCGGTCGCCCTGGCCGACGGAAGCCGGGCGCTCTACGGCGACATTCCCCACGCGGAGCAGGTGCGCCTGAGCGCGGAGCGCCGCCGGGCCGACTTCCCGGGGCTCTACGGGCAGGCGCTGGAGCTCTCCCACACAGCGGCGGTGCTCACCGACATCCCCTGGATCGATTCCGCGCTGTGGCCCCACGCGCAGTACAAGCCGGTCGCCCGCATCGATCCCTATCTCTACCCGTTCGGGCACCCGCCCTTCCGGCGCCGGGGTTCGGACAGCCCGCGCTTCCAGCGCGTGTTCGCGTCGATCCTCGCCGATCTGCTCAGCGCACAGGGCCTCGCGTCGCCACCCGCGACGCTGGGGGAGTACGTGGCGTTCGTCCGGTCCTCGATCATCCGCCGGCAGGAGAGCGGTTTCGTCGGGCTCAAGATCGCCTCGGCCTACGTGCGCTCCCTCCACTTCGTCCGACGGTCGCGGGAGGAGGCTACGGCGGCTTACGAGCAGCTGCGCACCGACCCGGCCGCGCTGCGGGGCGAGGCCCACACGATCGTCGCCGACTTCCTCGTCTTCGCGATCGCCGAGCTGGCCGTCGAACGCGAGCTGCCGGTGCAGATCCACACCGGCATGGGTCACGCCGAGCCCGGACTGCTGCTCACGGGCGCCGACCCGCGCAACCTCGAGCCGCTGCTGTCCGACCCGGCGCTCAACCGGCTGCGGGTGATCCTCATCCACGGCGGTTACCCGTACACCTCCTACCTGGCGGCGATCGCGCAGGCGCACGGCAACGTGTACGTCGACTATTCGTGGATGCCGTACCTCCACCATCACGCTCTCGAGCGGATGCTGCAGGAGTGGCTGGAGCTGCTGCCCGCCAACAAGATCATGTTCGGCACCGACACCGGCCAGCCCGAGTTCCACGTCGCGGCCACCGCGCGCGGGCGGCTGCTTCTGGATCGCGCGCTCGCCGCCGGGGTGTCCGACCGCCTGTGGAGCACCACCCAGGCCGAGTGGCTGGCGGGCCGCGTGCTCAACGAGAACCTTTGTCGTGTCTATGGGTTGGAGGCTCCGTGAACGACCTCATCGAGATCACTGATCTGTCGAAGGTCTATCAGACCCGCACCGGCACGGTCACGGCTCTCTCGCACGTCGACCTCAGCATCGGGGAGGGCGAGTTCGTCTCCATCCTCGGTCCGAGCGGATGCGGCAAGACGACGCTGCTGAGGATCCTCGCCGGGCTGGAAGGCCACACCGAGGGTGAGGCCACGATCTCCGGAACGCCCATCGGAGCGCCGCGGGGCGAGGCGGGCATGGTGTTCCAGAAGGCGACGCTGCTGCCGTGGCTGAACATCCTCGACAACGTGCTGCTTCCGCTGAGCCTGAAGCGACGCGTGACGGCATCCGATCGCCGCCATGCCACCGCTCTGCTGACGATGGTGGGGCTCGAGGACTTTCTCCGTAAGCACCCGCACGAGCTCTCCGGTGGTATGCAGCAGCGCGCCGCCATCTGTCGCGCACTCGTGCACGACCCCGCCGTGCTTCTCATGGACGAACCGTTCGGAGCACTCGACGCCATGACCCGCGACGCCCTGAACGTCGAAGTCAATCGGATCTGGCGGGAGACCGGCACCACCGCGGTGCTGATCACCCACAGCATCGCCGAGGCCGTCTTCCTCGCCGAGAGAGTGGTGGTGATGACTCCCCGGCCCGGACGGATCGCGGAGATCGTCGAGGTGCCGTTCGGCAAGGAGCGTACCCCCGACCTGCTCGGCGACCCCGAGTTCGCCGCTCTGACCTCCCACATCCGACGCCACTTCGAGGTGAACTCATGACCGTCAACACTCAGATCGTGACGACGAGGCGTCGCGCGGTGAACACGCCGACGAAGCGCGCTGTCGGCGCGCTCGGCCTGTTGGCTCTGCTGCTCCTGGTCTGGCAGTTCGTGCCCGGCTGGACGAACACCCCCGAGTACGTGGTGCCGCCGCTGAGCGATGTGCTCTCCGCCCTCTTCGACCCGAGGGCGTTCCCCCGCTATGTGGAGAACGCCGCCTCGACGATGACGATCGTTCTGACGGGGCTCGCGATCGGCGTCGCAGCGGGCCTGGCGTTGGCGGTCGTGTTGGCGCAGTTCCCCACCGTGTACGCCGTGGTGTTCCCCTACATCGTGGCGATCGAGTCCATTCCGAAGGTCGCGATCGCTCCGCTGTTCATCATCTGGTTCGGCTTCGGGATGCCCTCGAAGGTCGTCGTGGTCGTGCTGCTCGCCTTCTTCCCCATGCTCGTCAACGCGCTGCACGGCTTCCGCGGGGTGGATCGCGACCAGGTCGACCTCTTCCGGGTGAACGGTGCCACGCGTTGGCAGATCCAGACGCGTCTCATGCTCCCCGCTGCCCTCCCGCAGATCTTCTCGGGCCTGGAGCTGGCCGTCGCCAACTCGATGATCGGCGCGATCGTCGCCGAGTTCGTCGGCGCGCAGAAGGGCCTGGGCGTGCTGATTCTGCAAGCCCAGGGTCGGATGGAGACGGCGGCCGTGTTCGCGCTCCTCATCATCCTGTCGGTGCTCGGCATCGTGCTGAACCTCATCGTGCGGGTGCTTCGCAAGGTCGTCGTGCGATGGGAGATCACGTCGAAATGACCTTCAGCATCGTCGCTCGAGACCCGCTGACCGGCGCGGTCGGCGTCTGCCAGGGCACGGGGTCCATCGCACTCGCATCGCGGTGCCCGCAGGTATCGGGGGAGGCGGCGGTGACGAGCCAGTGGCACTCCGACTGGAGGCTGGGGCTCCGGGCGCTGGACCACTACCGTCAGATCGGCGTCGTCCTCGACGACGGCCGCGTCGCCGCCCACACCGGGGATCACGTCGAGCCCGGCCTGTACGCGGGTCACCGCGTGGGGGAGGGTTATGCCGTCCTCGGGAACGGGCTGGTCGGCCCCGAAGTCCTCGTGGCGATGGAGGAATCGTTCGGAGAGTGCACCGACGTGCCGTTCGAAGAGCGGCTGATGCGCGCCCTGGAGGCGGGACTCGGCGCGGGTGGGGAAGGGCGCCAGCACCTGTCGTCGTCGATGATCACAGCCGTCCGCGGACAGCGTCGGCATCGTCTGGATCTCCGCGTCGATCTCGCTCCGCAGGGGCTCGATGCCGTCGCCGAGCTTCGCCGCATCCTCGACGGGTACGCGCCGTTCATCGACTACTACGGGAGCTATTGGCTCGATCATCCCGAGGTCACGGGCGAGCAATGGCTGGCGATGGGATCGCCGACGTCGTGAGCGTCGTTCAGGCCGGGCGGGGCCTCGGGGCGGACGGCGTCCGCGGTCCCGTCTCCGGATTGCGCGGAAATATATAGACCGGTCTATTATCGAGAGGTGACGACCAAAGGCACCCGCACGAGAGCCCGACTCTCGGAATCCATGCTCGAACTGATCCAGACCCACGGCTACAGCGGCACTGGCGTCAACGCCGTGATCGCACACTCCTCGGCCCCCAAAGGCTCCGTGTACTTCCACTTTCCGGACGGTAAGGAAGGGCTCGGTGCGGCGGCGATCGAACTCGCGGCCGCGCAGTTCGAGACGTTGATCACGGATGCCGCCGCATCCGGAGCCGGAGCTGCCGAGGCCGCCCGCACCGTCATCGCGGGGGTGGCCGATCTCGTCGCAGGCAGCGACTTCCAGCTGGGGTGTCCGGTGTCGGTCGTCACCCTGGAGATGGGAGCGCACAACGAGCGACTGCGCCGCGCCTGTGCCGACGCCTTCGAATCGTGGATCGCGTCGGCGGCGGCGCTCCTGGAGGCCGACGGGCTCTCCCCGACCGAGGCGCGGGGAATGGCCACCGTCGTCGTGTCGATGATCGAGGGGGCCGTGATCGTCTCGCGCGCCCTGCGCAGCACGGGGCCGCTGATGGATGCGGCCGACGGCATCGCGGCGTTCATCGCTCAGCGCGTCTCGGCGTCGACCTCGTGAGCGTCCCCGACCACGGTCGACACGCGCTGGTCCTCGGCGCATCCGGGTTCGTCGGCCGCCACCTCCTGCGTGCCCTTGCGGGTGCCGGGGGAGAGGTCACGGCGGCCGTGCGCACGCCCGCGTCGGCAGCTCGCCTGCAGCACTGGCTCCGCGAGCACGGCGTGACACGACCGGTGGCGACCGTCATCGTCGACTTCGCCTCCGCGGAGCTCGTGCCCGGTGACCGGTCGGCTCTCGCCACGGTCACCGAGATCCACAACTGCGCGGGCTCCTACCGATTCGGCATGTCCGCGCAGGAGGCGCGCGAGGCCAACGTCGGCATCGTCGAGAGGCTGATCGACGTCGCCGCGGGGCTTCCTGCGCTGCGCCGCGTCGTCCACGTGTCCGGCTACCGTGTCGGCGGCCAGGATCCCGCGACGGTGCCGTGGTCGGACGACCATCGCGCAGCGGTCTATGCACGCCTCGGCGCCTACGAAGCGTCCAAGGTCGAATCCGACGCGGTTTTCCAGGCGCGCGCGAGCGAGCGTGGGATCCCGTGGACGATCGTCAATCCCGCCAGCGTGATCGGCGACAGCGTCACGGGCGAATCCGACCAGCAGATCGGCCTCGCCGACACGATCCAGCAGCTCTGGCGCGGCAGGATGGCCGCCCTGCCGGGAGGGGACGCGACCTTCCTCCCCGTCGTCACCGTCGACCACCTCGCCGCGTTCATGGAACGCGTGGCCGTCGATCCGGCGGCGGAGAGCCGGGCCTACTGGCTCCTCGACGACGACACCCCGCCGCTCAGAGATCTGCTCTCGACGGTCGGGCGCCACCTGGGCGTGCCGATACCGCGGCTCACGGTCCCGGTCGGTGTCATCCGGCGTCTCCCGGCGCGCGTGACCCGCGTCGACCCCGAGACGTTGTCCTTCATGTCTTCCGACCGCTATCCGACGGGGTCCGCGGACGCGCTCGCCGCCGCCCACGGGATCTCGACGCCCGACGTGCGGCTGTCGCTTCACCGGTGGGCGGATCACCTGGTCGCGCACCGGTTCGGCGACGCGCCCGGCGGCGACCGGCGATTCGTCGACCACGGCGGCATCCGCACGTTCGAGATCGGACGCGCGGGTTCGCGTCGGGTGATCCTGCCGGGCCTGCCCGTGAACGCCGACACCTGGGCGCGGGTCGCCGCAGGCACGGGGGCTCGCGCGGTCGACCTTCCCGGCCTGGGCCTGTCCGGAGGTACCGGTCTTCGGGACTGGACCCGGTGGCTGGCGGGTCTGACGAGCGGGGAGCCGCTCGAGCTCATCGGCCACTCTCTGGGCGCCGCCGCCGCGCTCGCGGTCGCCCGGCGATTCCCCGGGCGTCTCCGGTCGCTCACGCTCGTGTCGCCGTTCTTCCTGCAGGTCCCGCCACGCGGTGCGGCACGGATCTCACCTGTCGTGCGCGCGTTCCTGAGGCACGCCGACGCGGTGCGGCTGTCGCGCCGGCTGACCGGAACCGACGCGGGGGCGGCGGCGCTGGAGTCGAGCGTGAGCGACCTGAGGCGCACCGGCGCGAAGCACGCCGCGGCCCAGCTGTCGCGCGCGGGCTCGGCGAGGTGGCGGGCGCAGCTGCGGGACGCGCTGAGGGGGTTCGACGGGCCCGTGCGTATCGTCGTCGGCAGCCAGGATCCGCTTGATGCACGCTTCCGGGACGACCTCGGTCCCCGAGTGGAGATCGTGTCGCTTCCGGGTGCCGGTCACCACCCGCAGCTGACCCATGCGGAGGCCCTCACCGAGGTCCTGTCGCGCCCGGTCGCCTGACCTCGGCATCCGCACTCTCGGGATACCGCTACATCCGTTCCAACGGGTTGGCGGCCAGCTTGGCGACGATGCCGCCGTCGAGCAGGCGCCGCGCGGCCGTGTCGGGCTTGCGCGCGGCCTGGTCCGCGACGCACGCGCCGAACTCCGCCGCGAGTCCACCGCGGGGGTACACCGCGAGCACCTCGCGCACGAACGACTCCGGAAGGGCGTCGGGTCGCGCGCCGGAGATGTCGAGGCCGGTGGCGATCTCGAGGAGGTGGCCCTCGGCATCCATCGCCGGGTCGACCTGCGGCCAGTTGTGCCGCATGATGACCTCGAGCACCCGGGTGCGTCGCTCGGCGGGCCAGCCGGCCCCCGCGGTGAGCGCGACGCCCACGTGTCCGCCGGCGTGCTCGTATGAGACGGTGTGGTTGTCGAACGCGGTCACGGTGCCGATGTCGTGCAGCACCGCCGCGACGTAGAGCAGCTCGTGGTCCACCTCGGCGATGCTGTCGACGCGCGCGAACGCTTCGGCCCAGAGCCACGAGCGCAGCGCGTGGGCCGTGATCGCGGGGGACTGGTACTGGCGGGCGAGCTCGAGCGCTCCTCGCGCGGCGAGGGTGTCGGGTGCGCGGAAGTCGGTGAGGTGCATGCCTCCAGTCTCCGCGCGCCCGATGCGCACCGGCCGCCGCGTGGGCGTCGAGCCTCGTCGCATTCCTGCCAGATCGGTGCGCGACGCGCGTGCCTCGCTCTCCGTGCCGGCGTCGGAGATATCGTCGACGCCGTGAGCGTGGGAGCGCGAGTCGGATTCATCGGCCTCGGGATCATGGGGGAGCCCATGGCGCTCAACCTGGTGCGCACTGGCGTGGCGCTGACAGTGTGGAACCGGTCGGAGCGCGCCCGAAGGGTGCTGGTGGATGCCGGGGCGACGGCCGCGGCGGAACCGGCGGAGGTGTTCGCGCGGTCGGAGATCGTCATCCTCATGCTGGCCGGCACGTCGGCGATCGACGACGTGCTGGGTCCCGACGGCGCCCGGCGCGCGGAGATGCTCACCGGGCGCACGGTGGTCAACATGGGCACCGTGCCGCCGGAGTACTCCGCCCGGCTGGCCGCCGAGATCACCGGCGCCGGCGGCGTCTTCGTGGAGGCGCCCGTGTCGGGGTCGCGACGCCCGGCGGAGGAGGGGACTCTCGTCGGCATGCTCGCCGGGCCCGAGGATGCGGTGGCCCGCGTCACACCGATCCTGGAGCCCTTGTGCGGCGCGCTCACCTTCTGCGGGGACGTCCCGTCGGCGTTGACGATGAAGCTCTCCGTCAACGTCTTCCTCATCGCGGTGGTCACGGGGCTGGCCGAGTCCTTCCATTTCGCCGCCCAGCACGGCGTGCCCGCGACCCTGTTGCGGCAGGTGCTCGATGCCGGGCAGATGTCCTCGCCCATCTCTCGCGTGAAGACCGCCAAGCTCGCGGCGGAGGACTGGACGCCGCAGGCATCCATCCGTGACGTGCTGATGAACAACGAGCTGATCACCGAGTCCGCGCGCACCGCCGGCATCGCGAGCCCGCTCCTCGACGTGACTCGGGAGTTGTACGCCGACGCCGTCGCGCGCGGCGACGGCGACCTCGACATGGCGGCCGTCGTGCGGGCGATCTCCGATCGGTCGGCGGGCGGCGCCTCGCCGGAACTCACAGCCGGCATCCAGCCTGGCGGGACCAAATCGGGCGCATCCTCTGTTTGATCAGGTGACGCCGCAGCCAGCGGTGTCGCAGAGGAGACATCATGTCGAAGGACTACCGCAAGACCCCCGAGGCGCTCGGCCGCCTCACCGATCAGCAGTACGCCGTGACACAGGAAGAGGGCACCGAGCCCCCGTTCCGCAACGCTTACTGGGACCTGCACGACGACGGCATCTACGTCGATATCGTCTCGGGCCAGCCCCTGTTCGCATCGACCGACAAGTTCGACAGCGGCACCGGATGGCCGAGCTTCACCCGCCCGATCGAGCCGGATGCCGTGGTCACCACGACCGACCGCACGCTGTGGATGACGCGCACCGAGGTGCGCTCGTCGGGCGCCGAGAGCCACCTCGGCCATGTGTTCGACGACGGCCCCCGCGCGGAGGGCGGCCTGCGCTACTGCATGAACTCGGCCGCGCTGAGGTTCGTGCCCGTCGAGGACCTCGCCGCCCAGGGTTACGGTGAGTACCTCGACCGTTTCCCGAACGCCCCCACCACCGACCCCACCCCTCAGGAGGATGCAGCATGACCAGCGGACCGAGCGACACCGGAGCCATCACCCAGCCGGCCGGCACCGAGACGGCCATCCTCGCGGGCGGCTGTTTCTGGGGCATGGAGGATCTGATCCGCCGTCAGCCCGGCGTGATCAGCACCCGCGTCGGCTACACGGGCGGTCAGAACGATCACGCGACCTACCGTCATCACCCGGGGCACGCCGAGGCGGTCGAGATCGTCTTCGACCCGAATGCGACCAGCTATCGCGACATCCTGGCGTTCTTCTTCCAGATCCACGACCCGTCGACGCTGAACCGCCAGGGCAACGACATCGGCACGAGCTACCGCTCCGCCATCTTCCCCGTCACGCCCGACCAGGAGCACGTCGCGCGCGAGACCATCGCCGACGTCGATGCGTCGGGGCTGTGGCCGGCGCCGGCCGTGACCACGATCGAGCCGCTGGGTGCGTTCTGGGAGGCCGAGCCGGAGCACCAGGACTACCTGCTGCGCTACCCCAACGGCTACACGTGCCACTTCCCGCGTGCGGGGTGGGTCCTGCCGTCCCGCGCCGACGCCTGAGCGACGCGCGGGAGTACGCCCCGAAGCTGTGAGGCGCACATCTTCGGGGCGTACCGTCAGGTCATGAGTACACAGAGCACGACGAAGAGCCCGTCCGACAGTGCCGCCCTCGGCCTCGGATCGGTGCTGGCGGGCTCGCTGCCGTCCGCATTGATGACAGCGGATGCCCCGGCCCGCTACACCGTCGAGGCGGTGTTCACCCGTCGGCCGCAGCGCGAGGAGATCGCCGATCTGCTGAGCGACGAGACGCGCGAGATGCTCATCCGCAACGGATACCCCGTGGTCGAGCTGACGGTGTCCGATCGCCGCCTGGAGATCGCGAACACCAACCTCGAGGAGCTGCGCGACGGTCTCGGAACGGTGCTCGCCGACCGGCTCGCGGAGATCAGCGACCGCGCCGTCGAGCGCCGCGACGCGGCCGCCCTGCGCGACGAGAAGACGGCCGAGGGAGAGCGCGAGCGCGCCGCCGCCGTCGTGGCCCTCGCCGCGTCGGTCAGCTTCGAGCGCGCCGTGACCGCTGCCGGATGATGCCGAACACGACGGTGCCGACGGTCCGATCGACCCGGGACTGAGGCGGTCAGCACTCCCACAGTCCGGTGTGAGACGGTGGACACATGCTCCACTGCGGTGATGGCATACCGACCCGAAAGGAAGGTGCCATGCCAGCGTGGTGGGAAGAAGTGCTCCATGTCGTGACCGGTCGTGTCAGCCGGCACGACGATCTCCCCGATCTGCGCGGGCTCGAGACGCGGCGGGTCGCTCTCGAGAAGACGCATTTCCTCGTCAACGACCGTGAGCGTCGCGGTGAGGAGCGGCGCACCTACGTGATGCGCCATGTCGCCTCGACCCGGCACGACACGACCACGGTGGCCGTGACCTCCAACGGCCGCGGCGTCGGCTCGCTTCCGCGCGAGGTCGCCGCGTCCATCGCTCCGCTCCTGCGCCGTATCGGCGGCGCGGCGATCATCAACGGCGCCGGAGCGCGCCCCGGCAGCCTCCGGCTGTGGGTCGATCTGCCCACCTCCGCCGCCCTCGGCGACTTCGCGCTGCAGCGCGACGGGGCAGCGGCGCAGGACTCGTGACGCGTCGCGCCGGGCGCCGGCCCCGCCGCGGAGCACAATGTCCTCATGGCCGACCCCATCTGGAAGAACGACCCCGACGAGCATGACTTCCCCGCGGCGGAGGACTATCTCCGCCTCGTCGCCGATCCCGAGCGGGCCCGTTCTCTCGTCGCGGCCCTGCGCACGCGGGCGACGGTGGTGAAGAAGGCGAAGGACATCCTGCGGGCGGCGAACCTGCCGCTGCTTCCGATCGACAACCCGCACGTCGCCGATGACCTCCGCAAGGTGCGCGCGGGCAAGCCGCTGTCGCCCGTGCTCATCGTCCACGGCGACCTCACGCGCGGGCTGCCCGCGCAGATCGCCGACGGCTATCACCGCGTCTGCGCCAGCTGGTACCTCGACGAGAACACGGAGATCCCGTGCCGCATCGTCGGGCCGGACGCCGCCGCGGCGTGAACGCATGAACCTGCAGACGCTCGCGCTGGTGGGTGCGGTCGCGCTGCTCGGTCCGCTGCTGTCCGCCGGCAGTCGGTGGCGCGTACCGGTCGTGATCGGTGAGCTCGTCGCGGGCATGGTGATCGGCGTCTCCGGGCTGCACCTGGTCGACCCCACCGACCGCACGTTCAGCTTCCTCGCGACGCTCGGCTTCGGTCTCACGATGTTCGTCGCGGGCACCCACGTGCCGCTTCGCGACGCGCGCCTGCGCCCGGCGCTCGGCCGGGGCGCGCTGCAGGCCGTCGTGGTCGGCGTGGTCGCCGCCTTCGCCGGCTGGGGACTCGCGACGCTGTTCGACACGGGGCACGCCGCCGTCTACGCCGTGGTCATGGCGTCGTCCTCCGCCGCGCTCGTGCTGCCCGCCGTCCAGCAGACGCGTCTCGGAGGTCCGCCGCTGCTGGCCACCATCGCGCAGGTCGCGATCGCCGACACGGCCTGCATCGTCGCGCTGCCCCTCGCGATGGACCCGGAGCGTGCACCGGTCGCGGCCCTCGGCGCGCTCGGCATCGCCGCCGTGGCGCTCCTGCTGGCGCTGGGGCTGCGGTGGGGCGCGCGCGGCGACCGGTGGAAGCGCCTGCGCGAGACCAGCAAGACGCACGAGCTCGCGATCGAGCTGCGCGTCAGCCTCATCCTGGTCTGCGCACTCGGCGCCCTCGCCACCGTCTCGCACGTCTCCGTGCTGCTCGCCGGTTTCGCCGGCGGCCTGGCGGTCGCCAGCGCCGGGGAGCCGCGGCGGCTCGCCCGACAGCTGTTCGCGGTGACGGAGGGCTTCCTCTCGCCCCTCTACTTCGTGTGGCTCGGCGCGTCGCTCTCGCTCGGCAGCCTCGTCGACGCGCCCGCGTACCTCTGGCTCGGTGTGCTGCTGGGGGCGGGTGCGCTCCTCGCGCACCTGTCCGGGGTGCTGCTGCGGCAGCGTCCGCTGTGGGCCGTGATCGCCGCCGCCCAACTCGGCGTCCCGATCGCCGCCGCCACGATCGGAGCCGAGACGGGAGCGCTCACCGCGGGGGAGCAGGCGGCGCTCGTGCTCGGGGCGATCGTGACGATCGCGGCGCTGGCGGCATCCACCGCGGTCGCCTCCCGGCGCACGGCGGTTCGTGCCGAGGGCGCGGATGCCGCCGACGGCACGGATGCCGCGTCGAACGTCAGCCCGCCATCGCGCTGACCGCGCCCGCGACGTAGGGGATCAGCCAGATCGCCCAGACGACGATGCTGAAGCGGTGGAACGCGCGCTTCTCGTTCTCGCGGCCCCGCACCAGCACGATGATCGCCCAGATCAGGTGGATCGCCATGAGGACGATCGCGGCGGTTCCGGTCCAGGCCATGAGCGTTCCCGCGGCCGTCTCGGCGACGCCGTCCGCGCGCCGGTCGGCCGCGATCTGCGTCATGAGCAGGGTGCCGGTGGTGTCGGCGGCGAGGCCGAGGGCGAACATGCCGGCGTGCCACCAGCGCAGCGTGCGCTGGATCCGCTCCGCCCAGACGCCGACGCTGTAGAAGACGAGGGCGGCGGTGATGATGACGATGGAAAGTGGAAGCATGCCGCCACTCTACGCCGAATCCTTCAGTTGTGTTGAAGGTTTTCGCGGGCGCGCCACAGCTGCTCGATCGGCACGCCCGTGCCGAGCACGTTCTGCGCGGCGCGGTGCCCCGAGCACAGCGCCGCCGTGACGGTCGCCGGGTCGTCGGTCCACGTCGCCTCGCCGGCCAGGTGCAGCACACCGCCGACCGGTGTGGCCAGGGTGTCGTGGTCGTCGGTCGTCGACCCCGGACGCATGTAGGCGTACGAGCCGCGCGCGTAGGGGTCGTCCTGCCATGCGGTGCGCTGGACGGCCACCGGATCGGGGACGTCGCTCCCGTACAGGCGTCGCAGCTGCGCCATCACGGAGGCGACGACCTCCGCATCCGCCTCGTGCCGCGTCGCGACCGCCGCCGGTCCGGCGGCGAAGGTCAGCAGCGTCGGCTCGCCGTGCAGCGCGGTCAGGTCGTACCAGGAGTGCCACCACCGCCCCTGGGGCCCCTGCTGGCGGACGGCGTACACGTCGGAGTCCCAGAACCGCTCCGGGAAGCGCAGGAACAGCTTCTCGAACGCGTTCATGCGCAGCCAGCCGAGCGCGCCGGCCACCGGCTCGGGCAGGGGCGGCTCGATCGCGAACGAGGCCGATTGCAGCACGCCGACCGGCACGGTCACCACGACATCCCGGCTGGTGAACGCGCCCCGGTCGGTCGTCACCGTCACGCCGTCGGCGCCCCATCGCACGCGGGAGACGACGTGGGCGAGCCGGATGTCGAGCCCGCGCGCCAGGCCCGTGGCGAGGGCGTCGTAGCCGTCGGGGAAGACGACCTCGTCGCCGTCGATCTGGTCGTCGTCGAGGCCGTGGGCCGCGAGATCGCCGATCGCCGCGCCGTACTGCTCTTCGCTGCGGTGCGCCAGGTACTCGCGCACGCGCTCGGCCCGTTCCGCCTCCCAGCCCTGGGCGGCGAGGGCCGCCTCGGTCACGTCGCGGTAGGTGGCGTCGGGCGCGGATGCCGCGATCAGCGGAACCAGGGCGGCATCCACGGCCCGGATGTCGGCCACGTACGCGGCCGCTTCGTCGGTGCTCAATCGCCGCCCGTCGGGGGAGTAGTGCGCGATCGGTCGACTGTCGGGCTGGTAGCCGCCGACCGTGAACTCCACGGTGCGCATGCCGAATGCGCTCGCCGCGGCGGCCACCGGGCTGTCGGTGATCCCGTGGATCCACGAGGCGCCCCGGTCGGTGACGCGCCCGTCGGACCGATCGGTCCAGACGCGGCCGCCGATGCGATCGCGCGCCTCGAGGACGACGGTGCGCCGTCCGGCATCCGTCAGCAGGCGCGCCGCGGCGAGCCCCGAGATCCCGGCACCGATGACGATCGAATCGAATGCGGCCACGGCGCGTCCCTTCCTCCCGGCGGCGCCTCCCTCGGCGTCGTAGGAGCGACGTTAGCGCGCAGGCCCGCTCATCCGGTGCTGCGCACGTCGTCGAGGGCCGCGTCGAGGGTCGCGAGGATCGCCGCGCACCGCTCGACGTCCTCCCGCGTGCCCGACAGCTCGAACTCGAACAGCACGGGCCGACCCGACGTCTGCGACAGCTGGCGGGCGGCGGCCTGGTAGTAGTCGCCGAAGTTGCGGTTGCCCGACCCGATGATCCCGACCATCCGTCGGCGCGTCATGGGCGAGCGCAGGAACGCCCGCACCCCCGCGGGCAGGGTCACCTCTTCGGCGTTGCCCGCCTTGTACGACGGCGTCAGCAGTACCCACGGTCCGGTCGGCTCCGTGCGACGCACGTCCGAGCGTGCGAGGTTGAGCACCCGTCGGCCGTCGATCCGCGCGAGCGCCTCGGCGAACCGGCCGGTCAGGTTCGACGACGAGGAATAGTAGTACACGGGGATCTTCCGCATGCCGACAGTCTGATCGGACGGGATGGCGCGCGCTCGCCGCATCGGCGTGACAAACCCGATGCGCTCACAGGCGGTGGGCGTCGAGCCACTCCAGGAGCGCCGGGAGCGCGAGGTAGGCGATCGTGCCGTGGTCGGCGTCGCGGACGGGGTGGAACTCCACGTCGATCCCGAGCGCCCTCTCGTGGGCCACGAACGCCTCCGTCGCGGAGGGCACGACCAGCGTGTCGTCGAGCCCCTGCGCGACGAACAGGGGAGCGGCGAAGGCCGCCCCGCCGGCCGAGTTCTCGGCCAGGATGCCGGCCCAGGGCTGCACCGTGGCCGGGTCGGCCGTGACGAACCGCCCCACGACCGGCTGGCCGATCCGGTGCAGGCGCGAGATGTCGGTCAGCAGGCACAGTCCGTTCATCTCGGGGAGGATCTCCTGCGCCGCGGGGGTGAGGATGCCGTCCAGGTCGGCGCCGCGGTCGGCGTACACCCCGGCATACGCCGTGAAGGCGTACGCGCCGATCGTCACCCCCGAGATGTCGTCGAGGTGGGCGCTGAGCAGCGAGGTGAGATCCGCCGCGGGTGCGGCGACGGCGACGGCCTCGATCGTGAGCTCGGGCGCGTAGGCCGCCGCGCGTTGCGCCGCGAACAGCACGGCCTGGCCGCCTTGCGAGTGGCCCCACAGCACGACCCGGTCGGATGCCTGGGCGTCGGAGAGCTCCCGCGCCGCCCGCACGGCGTCGAGCACGGCGTTGCCGCCGGTGTCGCCGACGAGATAGGAGTCGGGACCCGCGGTGCCCATGCCGACGTAGTCGGTCGCGGCGATCGTGTAGCCCCGGTCGAGCAGCGCGCGCATCCCCTCGATCAGCTCGAACGGGTCGAACGCGCGAGAGGGTGCGCAGTCCGCGGCGGCGCCGGTGGTGGGATGCCCCCAGGCGAGCACCGTCCGCCCCGCGCGAGGCGCTCCCTCGCGCGGGGAGACGACGATGCCGGTGGACAGGACGGGGGCGCCGTGCACATCGGTCGTGCGGTACATCACCCGCCAGGCGCGGGCGTCGAACGGCACCCCCACCAGCTCCGCCGATCGCACGAGCGTGCCCGCAGGGCCGTCCGTCGCCCCCGCCGGCGCGACGTAGAACGCGGCCTCGTCGCGGCGCTCGATGTCGTCGCCGATGAGCCGCGCGCCGACCACGGCGGCCACGCACGCGAGCACGAGGGCCGTCACGACGAGGATCGCGCGCGCGATCGGGTGGCGCCGGCGGACACGGGCGCGATCATTTCTCATGGCCGGAGCCTAGTGGCCGAGCGGCGCGGGCCTTGTGTGGTCAGACCACATCTGCCATACTGATCGCAGACAGGCCCGAGAGCCCTCGGACCCGGAAAGCGATGACGCGGACACCGTGTCCGCGCCGGGTAGGAGACCCACAATGTCCACCTCGATCGATGCTCTGGTCGAAGGCGCACAAGCCGCGCTCGCAGAGTACGCATCTTTCACCCAGGAGCAGGTCGACCAGATCGTTCGCAAGGCGAGCGTCGCGGCCCTGCACTTCCACGGCGAACTCGCCCTCATGGCTGTTGAGGAGACCGGTCGCGGTCTGTTCGAGGACAAGGCCGTGAAGAACATGTTCGCCTGCGAGCACGTGACGAACTCGATCATCAACCAGAAGACCGTCGGCGTCATCTCGCACGACGAGATCACCGGCATCACCGAGATCGCCGACCCCGTGGGCGTCATCTGCGCGCTGACGCCGGTCACCAACCCGACCTCGACCGCGATCTTCAAGTCGCTCATCGCGCTGAAGACCCGCAACCCCATCGTCTTCGGCTTCCACCCCGCCGCCCAGAAGTGTTCCGTGGCCGCGGCGAAGATCGTCCGGGACGCCGCGGTCGCCGCCGGCGCCCCCGAGAACTGCATCCAGTGGATCGAGGAGCCCTCCATGGAGGCCTCCGGCGAGCTCATGAACCACCCGGGTGTGGCGCTCATCCTCGCCACCGGCGGCAACGCGATGGTCCGCGCCGCCTACTCCTGCGGAAAGCCCGCCCTCGGCGTCGGCGCCGGCAACGTGCCCGCCTTCATCGAGCGCACCGCCAAGGTGGGTCGCGCCGTCAACGACATCGTCCTGTCGAAGTCGTTCGACATGGGCATGGTCTGCGCCAGCGAGCAGGCGGTCATCCTCGATGAGCCGATCGCCGCCGAGGCGCTCGCCGAGTTCGCCCGTCTGCACGCCTACATGGCGACCGCGGACGAGAAGCGGATGCTGGAGGAGTTCATCTTCGGCGTCACCGCCGGCAGCGAGAACTGCGCCGGCGCGAAGCTCAACCCCACCGTCGTCGGCCAGTCGCCGCAGTGGATCGCCGAGCACGCCGGCTTCACGGTGCCCGAGAACACGTCGATCATCCTCGCCGAGGTCTCCGGGGTCGGTCCCCACGAGCCCCTGACGCGGGAGAAGCTCGCACCCGTGCTCGCCGTGCTGCGCGCCTCGAGCCCCGCCGAGGGCATCGATCTGGCCCGCCAGATGGTCGACTTCGACGGTCTCGGCCACTCCGGCGCCATCCACTCCAACGACCAGGACGTCATCGCCGAGTTCGGCAAGGTCGTCAAGGCCGTCCGCATCATCGAGAACAGCCCGTCGGCGCTGGGCGGCATCGGTGACATCTACAACGCCTTCATGCCGTCGCTCACCCTCGGCTGCGGCTCCTACGGTCACAACTCGGTCTCCAACAACGTCTCGGCGGTGAACCTCTTGAACGTCAAGCGCATCGGTCGTCGCAACAACAACCTGCAGTGGTTCAAGATCCCCGCGAAGACCTACTTCGAGCCGAACGCGATCCGCTACCTCGCCGACATGCGCGGTGTCGAGCGCGTCACGATCGTGACCGACGAGACCATGACCAAGCTCGGCTACGTCGACAAGATCATGGATGTGCTGAACCGTCGCGAGAACCGCGTGCAGGTGCAGCTCATCAACACGGTCAAGCCGGAGCCCAAGGTCTCCGAGGTGCGTGCCGGCGCCGACCTGATGCGTCAGTTCCAGCCCGACACGATCATCGCCCTCGGCGGCGGGTCGCCGATGGACGCCTCCAAGGTGATGTGGCTGCTCTACGAGAACCCCGAGGTGGAGTTCTCCGACATGTGCGAGAAGTTCTTCGACGTGCGCAAGCGCGCGTTCAAGTTCCCCGAGCTCGGCAAGAAGGCGAAGCTCGTCTGCATCCCGACCACGTCGGGCACGGGCAGCGAGATGACCCCGTTCGCCGTCATCACCGACGACGAGAGCGGCATGAAGTACCCGCTCGCCGACTACGCGCTGACCCCGTCGGTCGCGATCATCGACCCCGTGCTCACCAAGGTGCTGCCCGGCTTCCTGGTCGCCGACGCCGGCTTCGACGCCCTGACCCACGCCACCGAGGCGTTCGTCTCCGTCTACGCCAACGACTACACCGACGGCCTGTGCCTGCACGCGATCAAGCTCATCTTCGAGAACATCGAGCGCAGCACGAAGGCCCAGCCGAACTCGACGGATGCCGAGGACATCAAGGCCCGCGAGAAGATGCACAACGCGGCATCCATCTCGGGCATGGCCTTCGGCAACGCGTTCCTCGGGATCGTGCACGCGATGGCACACGTCACCGGTGCGACGTACCACCTGGTGCACGGCCGCACGAACGCGGTCTACCTGCCGCACGTCATCCGCTACAACGGCACCGTCCCGACGAAGCTCACCAGCTGGCCGAAGTACGAGCGCTACATCGCCCCCGAGCGGTTCCAGGAGATCGCCAAGCACCTGGGCCTGCCGGCATCCACCCCGGAGGAGGGCGTCGAGAGCTACGCCCGCGCCGTCGAGGAGCTGCGCGACCGGGTCGGCATCGAGCGCTCGTTCCAGCAGCAGGGCGTCGACGAGACCACCTTCATCTCGGGCCTGCAGGATCTCGCCCTGGCCGCCTACCGCGACCAGTGCGCCCCGGCGAACCCGCGGATGCCGATGATCGAGGACATGAAGACCCTCATGGAGGCGGCGTACTACGGCACGTCGTTCGCCGAGGTCCGCGCCGCGCGGAAGGTCGCGCACGCGGAGAGCGAGGCCGTGACGGGAACCGTCCGCACGGCGCCCGCCAAGGGAGCGGCCAAGAAGGCCAAGGCCAGCGCCTGATCGACGCTGCGGAACGAGGGGGGTCGGGGGAGCATACCCGGCCCCCTTCTCCGTGCCCGCACGATCTCCGTACCCTGGACCCATGCACAGGCCGCGCCGCGTACGGGTCGGGGACATCGCCCCCTGGGTCGTGACGGCGCTCGCCGTGGTCGGCGGCATCGCCGTCGCGACCGCCGTCGCGGTGGCGGGGACGGCCGGCGAGGACCCGCGCCCCACCGCGGACGCCGCTCCACCCGCGGCGACGGCGCCGGCCGCGACGGCGGCGGGCACAGCGGCGACGGATGCTCCCGCGGATGCCCCGGAGAACATGACCGCCTACGACATCGCCGCCCTGCCCCAGATCGACGTGTGGTCGGTGACGCCCGGCATCCCCGTCGACGATGCGCCCTTCGCGCCGATGACCGGAGAGCTCGCGCGCCCCGTGACGGCGGCGCCGATCTTCGCCGATCCCGCCGGCGAGCCGCTGGGATACCTCCCGCGCGACGCCGCCTACGGCGGGACGACGGTGCCGGTCGTCGTCCGCCAGCAGCACTGGGTCAAGGTCCTGCTCGCGGGCCGGCAGGGCGTTCCGCCGGACGGCAACCCCGCGCAGACGGTCGGCTGGCTGCGCGCCGCGGATGTCGAGCTCACGCCCGTGACCGCGTACGTGGAGGTGCACCTGGCGCAGCACACGATCGACATCGTCTCGGCATCCGGTGTCGAGCGGGTCGCCGACGACTTCGCGTGGGGTAAGCCGTCGACGCCCACGCCGGTGGGCCGCACGTTCGTGATGCTGACGCGCGTCGTGCCGGAGTTCGCGTACACCCAGGGCCATCCGCTCGTCTACCTGGGCGTGCAGTCGTCGTCGATGGCCGGATTCGACGGCGGCACGGTCGCGGTGACCGCGTTCCACTACTACCGGGAGCGCTCGGGAGCGACGTCGTTCGGCTGCATCTATCTGGACGGGGCCGCGACCGATCGGCTCGCGCAGCTGCCGCCGGGAACACCCGTCATCGTCTCCCCGTAGGATGCCTCGCGCGCGCTGCCGTGTGCGGGCCCGCCGGGTTGTGCACAGGCGGACGGAGACCCCGAGGCGAGGTCGCTACGATGACCGCGTGCGCTTCGACTTCGACGGTGAGATCTTCCGCTGGTCCGCCCGACGGGAGGACTGGTACTTCGTCGAGCTGCCCGCCGCCGTCAGCGCCGACATCCGCGAGCTCCCGCGTCCGCCGCGCGGATTCGGCGCCGTGCGCGTCGACGTGGTCATCGGCGGCTCGCAGTGGCGCACCTCCGTCTTCCCCGACGCGGAGCGCGGACGCTACGTGCTGCCGCTGAAGCGAGCGGTGCGTGAGGCGGAGGGCATCGACACCGCGGGCAGCGTGCGTGTCCGACTCGACGTGCTCCATGGCTGACGCGGCCGTGGTCCTCGTCGCGGCGGCCTACCTCGGGGCGGCAGTCGTCGGCGTGGTCCTCGCCGTCGTCGACCTGCGCACGCATCGCCTGCCGAACGCCATCGTCCTTCCCGCGCTCGCCGTCACCGTCGCGCTGCTCGCGGCATCCTGCCTGCTCGGCGCGCCCTGGAGCGCGCTCCTGCGGGCGCTCACGGCCGGCGCCGTGCTGTTCGTGCTCTTCCTCCTCCTGCGCATGCTCGGCGGCGGGGCGATGGGCGGAGGCGACGTCAAGCTCGCCGCGCTGGTCGGCGTCCTCCTCGGCTGGGCCGGGTGGTCGGCGGTCGTGCTGGGCGTCCTCGCGGCCTTCCTGCTGGGCGGCGTCGTCGCCGTCGCGCTTCTGGTGACCCGCCGGGCGAGCCGGTCGACGCGCATCCCCTTCGGGCCCTTCCTCGTCGCCGGAACCTGGATCGGGGTCCTCGCCGAAGGGGTGTGACCCCGGCCGGTCGCTGTCAAGGCCCCGCGGCCGGCGGAGGTCGCCGCCTATCCTGGCGGGATGGACATCTCCCGCGTCATCGCCCGCGCGCTGTCGCTGACGCCCGTCCGCGCGTTCCTGCGCTACGGCGAGCGGCGCGGCGCGAT
The DNA here is from genome assembly GCF_019443465.1 of Microbacterium sp. PAMC21962. Taxonomy (NCBI): domain Bacteria; kingdom Bacillati; phylum Actinomycetota; class Actinomycetes; order Micrococcales; family Microbacteriaceae; genus Microbacterium; species Microbacterium sp. PAMC21962. Next base: position 162,427 of record NZ_CP080381.1, read on the forward strand.
GCTGGCCGACAGCGTCACCTATCGGACGCTCTTCAGCGTCTTCGCGGCGGCGCTGCTGGGCTTCTCCGTCGCGGCCCTGTGGCTCTCCGGCGACCCGCAGGCGTGGCAGGCGCTCATCGCGGCGGTCGACCGGGCCATCCCCGGCCTCGTGGGCGAGAACGGCCTCATCAAGGTGGACGAGATCGACCTGTCGGTCGGCCTCTCGGTGGCCGGCGTGCTCTCGCTCATCGGTCTCGTGGGCGCGGCGATCGGTGCCATCGGGTCGCTGCGCACGGCGATGCGCGTCGTGTGCGACAAGCTCACCGATGACGTGCCCATCTGGATCGTGCTCCTCCGAAACGTCGGTCTCGCCGTGGCCGTCGGCGGCGCCCTGCTCGCCTCCGCGGTCGTCACGATGCTGGGGACCGCCGGCCTGGACGTCGTGGCACAGTGGCTCGGTCTCACACGCGAGGACCCCGCCATCGCCTGGGGCACGCGGGTGCTCGCGATCGTGGTGACCTTCGTTCTGGATGCCGCGGCGGTGGCGGTCCTGTTCCGCGTGCTCTCGGGTGTGCGCGCCCCCGCGAAGGCGCTCTGGACGGGCGCCCTCTTGGCCGCGGTGGGGCTCACGGTCCTCCAGCAGCTGTCCGGGCTGTTCGTCGGCGGCGCCGCGTCCAACCCGCTTCTCGCGTCCTTCGCGGCGCTGATCGCGCTGCTGCTGTGGATCAACCTCTCGGCGCAGGTGATCCTGATCGCCACGGCGTACATCTTCACGCTCGTCGAGGAAGGCGACGACCGCGTACGTGCGCGCCACGGCGCCGCGACGTTCGCTCAGCGACGCGTGCGCTCCGCGGAGAACGTCCTCGCTCTCGCGGCCGCCGAACTCGAGGAGGCCCGGCGGGCGGAGCAGAAGGAACGTGACGGCGCCGGAGCGTCCTGACGGTCGCGTGTAACGGCCAGGTAAGAGCCGCGTGAAAAGACCCCCGCCGATGTGCATCGGGCGGGGGCGCACGTTAGCGTGTGAACTGTGTCAGAACCCGAATCTGTGACCGGTCCCACCTCCGTGCCCCACCCGCTCCACGCGACGCACCCGCTGGCTCTCGCGCCGGTGACCGGTCCGGCGAGCTCGGTCGACGGATTCGTCCGCCAGTTCCTGCGGAACCTCAACTACGAGCGGGGCGTGCCGCTGTCGGCATCCAGCCCGAACGACCGCTACTTCGCCTTCGCGATGACCGTGCGCGACTACCTCATGGCGCGCTGGCTGGAAGACCTGCGCCGTCAGCGCGTCGCGCAGGCGAAGGGCGTGTGCTACCTCTCGGCGGAGTACCTGCTCGGCCGCCAGCTCGACAACAACCTGCTCGCGAGCGGTCTGACCGAGATCGCCACCGAGGCGATGGCCGCCTGCGGCATCGACATCGACGAGCTGCGGGCGCAGGAGGTGGAGCCGGGCCTCGGAAACGGCGGTCTGGGACGCCTCGCCGCGTGCTTCATCGACTCGCTCGCGACGATGGGCGTGCCGAACGTCGGCTACGGCATCCGCTACGAGTACGGCATCTTCCGTCAGACCTTCGTCGGCGGTCAGCAGGTCGAGCAGCCCGACGCGTGGCTCACCCTCGGCTCCCCGTGGGAGTTCCCGCACCCCGAGGCCGCTCGCCGCATCTCCTTCGGCGGACACACCGAGACCTACGACGACGACGGCGTCATCCGCAACCGCTGGGTTCCGGGCTGGCACGTTCAGGCGGTGCCCTACAACTACATGGTGCCCGGATACCTCAACGGCCGCGTCAACACCCTGCGGCTGTGGAGCGCGAAGGCCACAGACTCGTTCGACCTGCGCGTCTTCAACTCCGGCGACTACGAGGAGGCCGTGCGCGCCCAGACGTTCGCCGAGAACATCTCCAAGGTCCTCTACCCGGAGGACTCCACCCCGCAGGGCAAGGAGCTGCGCCTCCAGCAGCAGTACTTCTTCGTCGCGGCATCCATCGGCGACTTCCTGGAGAACACGCTGCCGGACGACTTCGACCTCGAGAAGCTGCCCGATCGCGTGATCTTCCAGCTCAACGACACCCACCCCGTCATCGGCGTGCCCGAGCTCATGCGCGTGCTCATCGACGAGAGGAAGCTCGAGTGGGATGCCGCGTGGGCGATCACGCAGCAGTGCTTCGCGTACACGTGCCACACGCTGCTGCCCGAGGCGCTCGAGGTGTGGTCGGTCGACCTGCTCGGGCGCCTGCTGCCGCGGCATCTGGAGATCATCTACCGCATCAACGAGGAGTTCCTCGACGCGGTGCGCGAACGCTACGGCGACGACGAGATGCGCATCCGCAACATGTCGATCATCTCCGAGTTCCCCGAGCGGAGCGTCCGGATGGCGTACCTGGCGACCGTCGCGGGCGCCAAGGTCAACGGCGTGGCCGAGCTGCACTCGCAGCTGCTGCGCGACAAGGTGCTGCCCGACTTCAACGACTTCTTCCCGGGCAAGTTCACCAACGTCACCAACGGCATCACGCCGCGCCGTTTCGTGCGGCTCGCGAACCCGGGGCTCTCCGAGCTGATCACCGAGGCCATCGGTACCGGCTGGCTCACCGATCTCGAGCGCCTGCGTGAGCTCGAGACGTACGCGGAGGATCCGCAGTTCCGTCAGGCCTTCGCCGACGTGAAGGCGGCGAACAAGCGGCGCCTCGGCGAGGTGCTGCGCGCCCGTGACGGCTTCGAGATCAGCGATGGCCACATGCTCGACGTGATGGTCAAGCGCCTGCACGAGTACAAGCGCCAGATGCTGAAGCTGCTCCACGTCGTCACGCAGTACGAGAGCATCGTGTCGGGCCGGGTCGCGGCATCCGAGATCCTCCCGCGCACCGTGATCTTCGGGGCGAAGGCGGCTCCGGGCTACGTGATGGCCAAGCGCATCATCCACCTCATCAACGCCGTCGGCGAGGTCGTCAACGCCGACCCGCGGGTCGAGGGGCGCCTGAAGGTGCTGTTCCCGCCGAACTACAACGTCACCCTCGCCGAGCGGCTGATCCCGGCTGCCGATCTGTCCGAGCAGATCTCGCTGGCCGGCAAGGAGGCCTCGGGCACCGGCAACATGAAGTTCGCGCTCAACGGCGCGCTGACGATCGGCACCGACGACGGCGCGAACGTCGAGATCCGCGAGCTGGTCGGCGACGAGAACTTCTTCCTCTTCGGCATGAGCGAGCCCGAGGTGGAAGCGTTGTGGGCCCGCGGCTACAAGCCGGCGGACTTCTATCAGCGGGACGAGAACCTCCGCCGGGCGATGGATCTCATCGCCTCCGGCGCGTTCTCGGGCGGCGACCGCAGCGTGTTCGAGCCGATCGTGTCGAACCTGCTCTACGACGACCGCTTCATGGTGCTCGCGGACTATTCCTCCTACGTGGCCGCGCAGGCACGGGTGGATGCGGCCTACACCGATCAGGATGCCTGGACGCGCTCGGCGATCCTGAACGTCGCCCGCTGCGGGTTCTTCTCGTCCGATCGCTCGATGCGCGACTACATCGAGCGCATCTGGCACACCCCGCCGATCCTCTGACGCGGGCGCGTCTCGGCTCGCTGCGCTCGCTCGCTCGACGACCGGCCCGCCCCGCGTCCCGGTCGTTGAGCAGGAGCGCAGCGAGTCGAAACGCGCCGCCGCGCGCCCTGCCTGCCCGCAACTGCAAGGCGCTCTGACCGACACGCCGCCTCCGCGGGGGATGCGGCGGCGTGTCGCCCGGCATCCCTTGCATTTCGGCTCGCGACGGGGCCACGGCACACAGCCGCGGCCACGCGCCGCGCCGCGCCCCGCCCCGCGTCCCGGTCGTTGAGCGAGGAGCGCAGCGACGAGTCGAAACGCCCCGCCCCGTCCCGTCCCGTCCTCAACTGCAAGGCGCGCTGACCGACACGCCGCCTCCGCGATGGTTGCGGCGGCGTGTCGCGCGGCATCCCTTGCATTCCGGCTCGCGGCCGGGCCACGGCACGCAGCCGCGGCCCCGCGCCACGCCCCGCGTCCCGGTCGTTGAGCGAGGAGCGCAGCGACGAGTCGAAACGCCCCGCCCTGTCCTCAACTGCAAGGCGCTCTGACCGACACGCCGTGTCCGCGGGGGATGCGGCGGCGTGTCGCGCGGCATCCCTTGCATTTCGGCTCGCGACCGGCCCAGGGCACACAGCCGCGGCCGCGCCCCGCAGCCGCCGCGCCCCGCCCTGCCCCCGGTCGTTGAGCGAGGAGCGCAGCGACGAGTCGAAACGCCCCGCCCCGTCCTCAACTGCAAGGCGCTCTGACCGACACGCCGTGTCCGCGGGGGATGCGGCGGCGTGTCGCGCGGCATCCCTTGCATTTCGGCTCGCGACCTGGCGACGGCAAATAGCCGCGCCCCGCCCCGCCCCGCCCCCGCCCCGCCCTGTCCGCAACTGCAAGGCGGGCTGCCCGGCACGCCGTGTCCGTGGGGGATGCGGCGGCGTGTCGCCCGGCATCCCTTGCATTTCGGCTCGCGGCCGGGCCGCGGCACACAGCCGCGGCCACGCGCCGCGCCCCCCCACGCCCCGCGTCCCGGTCGTTGAGCGAGGAGCGCAGCGACGAGTCGAAACGCGGTGTCAGCGGGCGTAGCGCTCGACGAACGCGCGCAGGAGGGCGCCTGTGTGCACGACGGGCAGCCGCCGCACGGCCGCGAGCGTGAGGTCGAGCTCGCCGGGGCCGAAGTAGCCGTAGTCCGCGTAGGCGCGGATGCGTGTCGAGATGCCCTCGACGTCGCATTCCGGGTGGAACTGGGTGGCGTACACGTTCCGGCCCACCCGGAACATCTGCACGGGGCACGCCTCGCCACGCACGAGCAGGGTGGCCGACTCCGGCAGTCGCGAGATCGCCTCCTTGTGCCCGACGAACGCGGTGAACCCGTCGGGCAGCGTCGCCAGCAGCGGGTCGTCGCGCCCGGCATCCGTCTTCTCCACCTCGATCACGCTGATCGGCTCACGGTAGGTGCCGTCGATGACCGCCCCCTGGTGCGCGCCGACCGTGCCGACGCCGTAGCAGGCGCCGAAGAACGGGAAGTCGCGGGCCACGACCTCGTCGAGGAGCCCCGCGATCTCCGCTTCGACCCGCCGCTGCACGGGGGACTTCTTCTCGAGCGGATCGGAGGCGTTGAAGGGGCCGCCGCCGACGAAGACGCCCGAATACTCGTCCAGATCGACCTCGCCGAGGGGCCCCGCCTCCATCCGCACCCGCACCAGCTCGTTCGCCGACAGTCCCGTGAAGCGGAGGAAGAGGGCGTACTCCTCGTCGGCGGGCAGATCCTCGGCCCGCGTCGCCAGCAGCAGGAACGGCTTCATCGCCGGCCCTGCTCGATGTAGGCCGTGATCGCCGCGAGCGTCGCCGCGACGGCGGGGTTGCGCGGGCCCTCGTCGCGCGCGACGGCCCAGTACGCGAGCGGGTGCGCGTAGGCGCCGTCGAGCACGCGCACGAGGCGGGGGTCCGCATCGCCGAGGAAGTCGGGCAGGATGCCGACGCCCGCCCCGGCCGCGGTCGCCTCGACATGCGCGAAGACGCTCGTCGAGCGCACCGACGCGGGGGAGTCGGGCAGCTCCTGGAGGGCGCGATCGAGCTCGTCGACCTGCAGCGAGCTCTCCACGTAGTACACGAGCGGGTGGGCGGAGAGGTCGGCGACGGCGGCGGGGGTGCCCTGGGCGGCGAGGTAGTCGGGGGCGGCGTACAGACGCAACGCGTAGGAGCACACCGGCGTCGCGTACGCGCGCAGCACCTGCGGCCGGCCGACGACGATCTCCAGGTCGACGCCGGAGCGGTTCTGGCGCACGCGCTGCGTCGCCGACAGCAGCTCCACCGCCAGCTGGGGGTGCTCGCGTCGGAGCGCGGTCATCGCGGGCGCCAGGAACACCGACGTGAAGGCGTCGGGGGCGGAGATGCGCACCATGCCGTGCACGGCGTCGGTGTCGTCGCCGTCGACGAGCTCCCGCAGCGAGGCCTCGATGCGCTCGGCGATGGTCACCGCGCGGTGACCGAGGTCGGTGACCTCCCATCCGCCCACCGTCCGCACGAGCACGCGCCCGCCCATCGCGCTCTCCAGTGCCGCGATCCTGCGGGAGACGGTCGAGTGGTTGACGCCGAGCACCTCGGCGGCGGCGGTGTAGCGGCCGAGGCGCGCGACCGAGAGGAAGGTCATCAGCGCGTCCAGCGGCGGGTCGGGGGGAGCGAGGGGCATGCCGACGAGTGTGCACCAGTGCACACCAGTGGTGCAAGTTTGCCGCTGACGTGTGCATTGATCGATGACTCGCGGCTGCCTACGCTGACGGTGGCGGCCCTCGAGGACGACGGCCGCCGCCCGCGACGACGACCGTCGCCGGTCGAAGGGAGCTGTCATGTCCACGATCGCCTTCATCGGACTCGGCCACATGGGCGCCCCCATGTCGGCCCACCTGGTCGCCGCGGGCCACACCGTGCGCGGCGTCGATCTCAACCCCGCGGCCGCAGCGTCCGCCGCCGAGCGCGGGGTGCAGATCGTCGCGTCCGTGGCCGCGGCGCTCGACGGCGCGGATGCCGCGATCACGTCCCTCCCCAAGCCGGAGCACGTCCGCGCCGTGTACGGGGGAGCCGACGGCATCCTCGCGCACGCGGCGGCATCCACTCTTCTGCTCGACACCTCCACCGTCGATGTGGAGACCTCCCGCTGGTGCCACCGGGAAGCCGCGGACCGCGGTCTCGCTTTCGTGGACGCGCCGATCTCCGGCGGCACCGCGGGAGCCGAAGCGCACACGCTGACCTTCATGCTCGGGGGCGACGCCGCCGACGTGGAGCGGGCCCGGGGGATCGTGGCGCCGATGGCGGGCAACGTCATCGGCTGCGGCGAGGCCGGTGCGGGCATCGCCGCGAAGCTCGTGAACAACATGATGCTCTTCATCTCGGTCATGGCGGTGTCGGAGGGCTCCCAGCTCGCGGAGCAGCTGGGGCTCGACCCGCAGGTGTTCTGGGACGTCGCCCGCGTCTCGTCCGCCGACTCGTGGGCGCTGCGCACCTGGTACCCGGTGCCGGGCATCGTGGAGAAGGCGGCCGCGAACAAGAACTTCGACGCCACGTTCTCGGTCGACCTCGCCCGCAAGGACTGCGGCCTGGCCGTGCAGGCCGGCGACGACACCGGCGTGCACCTGCCGGCGGCGCGTCTCGCGCTGAGCCAGCTCGACGAGCTCATCGCCGAAGGACTCGGAGGCAAGGACTGCACGCTCGTCGCGCGCTTCGCCTCGCCGGACGGCACCCTCCGCGGCTACGACCCGGCGCGCGACGGCGCGGCCGCCGTGGCCTGACCCCCCGTACCTGCCCGCCACCGATCCCGAGAGAGCATCCTCATGAGCATCGCCTCCACCGCCTCGTCAACCGCCTCGTCCACCGCCGGGACTCTCACCGCCATCCCGCACGTCGTCGGCGGCGCACGCGTCACCGGCGACGGTCGGACCGGTCCCGTCTTCAACCCCGCCACCGGCCGGCAGACCGGAGAGGTCGCCCTGGCCTCGGCCGCCTTCGTGCACGAGGCGGCGCGCGTCGCCGCGGCCGCGCAGCGCGGATGGCGCGACACCGGCCTCGGCAAGCGCCAGCAGGTGATGTTCCGCCTCCGCGAGATCGTCGCGGCACGCGCCGAAGAGCTGGCGCGCCTCATCACCGCCGAGCACGGCAAGACGGTCGACGACGCGCTCGGCGAGGTCGCGCGCGGACTCGAGAACGTCGAGTTCTGCACGAGCCTCATGCATCACCTCAAGGGCGACTACTCCGAACAGGTCGCCTCCGGCGTCGACGTCCATCAGGTGCGCCAGCCCGTCGGGGTCGTCGCGTGCATCACGCCGTTCAACTTCCCGGCGATGGTTCCGCTGTGGATGGTGACGACGGCGATCGCCGCCGGCAACGCGGTCATCCTCAAGCCCAGCGAGCGCGACCCCTCGGCCGCCGTCTGGCTGGCCGACGCGTTCGCGGAAGCCGGTCTTCCCGCCGGCATCCTCAACGTCGTCCACGGCGACAAGGAAGCCGTGGACGCCATCCTGGACGATCCGATCGTGCGCGCCGTGTCGTTCGTCGGCTCGACGCCGATCGCGAAGTACATCTACGCGCGGGCCGCCGAGAACGGCAAGCGCGTGCAGGCGCTCGGCGGGGCGAAGAACCACATGATCGTCATGCCGGATGCCGACCTCGACGCCGCCGCGGATGCCGCGGTGTCCGCCGCCTACGGCTCGGCGGGGGAGCGTTGCATGGCGGTCTCGGTCGTCGTCGCGGTCGGCGACGTCGCCGACCCGCTGATCGCGAAGGTCGCCGAGCGCATCGGCGGACTCGTCGTCGGCGACGGCACCGACCCCGACAGCGACATGGGGCCGCTGATCACCCGCGACGCCCTCGACCGCGTGAGCGGGTTCGTGGCGGGCGCCGCCGGCGAGGGCGCGCGGGTCGTGGTCGACGGCCGCGACCTCTCCGTCGACGCGGACGGGTTCTTCATCGGCCCCTCGCTCGTCGACGGCGTCACGCCCGGGATGCGCGTCTACGACGAGGAGATCTTCGGCCCGGTGCTGTCGGTGGTCCGCGTCGCGAGCTACGACGAGGCGGTCGCCCTGGTCAACGGCAACCGCTACGCGAACGGCACGGCGGTGTTCACCCGCGACGGCAAGACGGCGCGACAGTTCGAGTACGACATCGAGGTGGGCATGGTCGGGGTGAACGTCCCGATCCCGGTCCCGATCGGCGCCTTCTCGTTCGGCGGCTGGAAGGATTCGCTCTTCGGCGACACGCACATGTACGGGCCGGAGGCGTTCAACTTCTACACGCGTCGCAAGGTCGTCACCACGCGCTGGCCCGACCCGAGCGAGAGCCAGATCAGCCTCGGCTTCCCGACGCACTGAGCCCCCGGCGATAGGCTGGGAGTCCACATTCCGCTTCATCGTCGGAGGTACACCATGGCGATCGCACGACTGCACGGAGGCCCGCTCGACGGGCAGGTCCTTCCCCTGGACGACGAGAGCCAGGACCGCCTGATCATGCCCTACAGCGAGACCCAGATCGTCTACGAGCGCGCCGGGGCCGCGGAGAACACGGGCGAGGGCGACGGCCCGACGTCGGCCGACTTCCACTTCGTCGAGGCCGAGGACGACATCGATCCCGACCCCGACGGCCGGGACGAGTGAGCACGGAGCCCTCCCGCTCGCTCGAGATCGAGCTCACCTTCGACGTCCACGGCGACACCCCGCTGCCCGACCTGTCGGGTCTGCCGGGTGTCGCCGTCGTCGACGGTCCGGATCGGCGCGAGCTCGACGCCCGCTACCTCGACGTCGAGGGCTACGCGCTCGGTCGCGCCGGCTATGCCGTCCGACGTCGCACGGGAGGTCCCGACGCCGGCTGGCACATCAAGGGGCCGAAGGGGGCCGACGGCGGCCGCATCGAGACGCACTGGCCGCTGGACGGCGCGGGCCTCGACGACATCGCGGTTCCGGATGCCGTGGCATCCGCCGTCGCACACCTCGTCCCGGGGGCTCTCGCGCCCATCGCGCGGATCCGCAACGACCGCCACGCCTATCTGCTGCGCGACGCCGACGGCGGCGTCGTCGCCGAGTTCGTCGACGACCACGTGATCGCCACCGATGAGCGCCGGCGCGTGGAGACCAGGTGGCGCGAATGGGAGTTCGAGCTCGGCCCCGCGGCGCCGACGGCACCCGCCGCCCGCGCCGCCCTGCTCGCGGCCGCCGCCGCCGCGGTCACCGCCGCGGGCGGCTGCCCCGCGGCATCCGACTCGAAACTCGCCCGCGCGCTGGGTCTCTGACGCGCCTTCGTCCGTCCCGTGTGGGCGGTATCGCGCCGCGATCGCGACATCGCGGGACGGACGAACGCGCACGGATGCCGGAAACCACTGACGCCGCCCCCGGCTTCGGATGGGGCGGCGTCAGTCGCAGGAGTCAGCGTACTCCTGGGCTCACAGGTTGATCATGTGACCGGCGAGGCCGTGGAAGGCCTCCTGGAGCGCCTCCGACAGGGTCGGGTGGGTGTGCACGTTGCGCGCGAGCTCGAGGGCCGTGAGGTCCCACTTCTGCGCCAGCGTCAGCTCGGGCAGCAGCTCCGACACGTCGGGGCCGATGAGGTGGCCGCCGACGAGCTCGAGGTGCTCGGCATCCGCGATGAGCTTCACGAAGCCGACCGGCTCGCCCAGGCCGTGGGCCTTGCCGTTGGCCATGAAGGGGAACGTCGCGACCTTGTACTCGCGGCCGGTCTCCTTGTACTGCGCCTCGGTGTAGCCGAACGAGGCCACCTGCGGCGAGCAGAAGGTCGCGCGCGGCATCATGCGGTAGTCGCCGAGCGCCATGGTCTCGGCGCCGCCGATCGTCTCCGCGGCCACGACGCCCTGCGCTTCCGCCACGTGGGCGAGCTGCAGCTTGGCCGTGACGTCGCCGATGGCGTAGATGCCCTCGACGTTGGTGCGCATGAAGTCGTCGATCTCGATGGCACCGCGGTCGGTGAGCTTCACGCCCGTGTTCTCCAGGCCGAAGCCCTCCACGCGGGGGGCGAAGCCGATCGACATGAGCACCTTGTCGGCCTCGATCGAGCCCTGCGCACCGCTCTTGTTGTCGGTGTAGGTGACCGTGACCTTGTCGCCGCTGTCGACGACCGACTCGACCTTGGTGGAGACGAGGATGTCGACGCCCAGGTTCTTGTACTGCTTCGCGATCTCCTTCGAGACGTCCGCGTCCTCGTTCGGGAGGGCGCGGTCGAGGAACTCGATGATCGTGACCTTCACGCCGTAGTTGGTGAGGACGTAGGCGAACTCCATGCCGATGGCACCGGCGCCGACGATGACGATCGATCCCGGCAGGTCGCGGGTGAGGATCTGCTCCTCGTACGTCACGACGTTCTCGCTCAGCGTCACGCCCGGCAGCAGGCGCACGGTGGAGCCGGTCGCGATGATCACGTTGTCGAAGGTGACCTCTTCGGTCGACCCGTCCGACTTCGTCACGGTGATGGCCTTGGGGCCCGTGAAGGAGCCGCGACCCTCGAACTCGGTGACCTTGTTCTTCTTCATCAGGTAGTGGATGCCCTTGACGCGGCCGTCGGCCACGACGCGCGAGCGATCCCACGCCTTGCCGAAGTCGAGCGTGAACTCACCCGAGATGCCGAAGAACTCGGACTTGTGCTTCAGAGTGTGGGCGATCTCGGCGTTCTTCAGGAGCGCCTTCGAGGGGATGCAGCCGACGTTGAGGCAGACACCGCCCCAGTACTTCTCTTCGATGATGGCGACGGACTGGCCGAGCTGAGCGGCGCGGACCGCCGCGACATAGCCACCAGGGCCGGCACCGAGGACGACGACGTTGAAATGAGGCATGGTTCCAGCCTAGTCCTCGGGGGTGGGCGCGGACCGCCGCAGGAGCACCGCCACGAGTGCTCCGAGCGCCGCCGCCACGGCGATGCCGAGGACGATCCAGACCAGCACGGGAACGCCCCCGTCCGCCTCCGCCGACACCGCCGCGGAGGGCGAGGCCGCGGGAGTGCTCGGTGCCGTCTCCGACCCCGCCCCGGCGGTGCCGACCGTGAAGCTGTACTGGCCAGAGACGGGATGGCCGTCGCTGGACACGACGCGCCAGATCACGGTGACGGCGCCGCTGGCCGTGCCGGACAGCGGCTGCGTCAGTCGCGTTCCGTCGAGGCGGGGGTCGCCGTCGGTGAGCGAGGAGCCCGCGGCATCCGTCACGACGACCTCGGTGGCTCCCGGCTCGTCCAGCAGCACCCCGCTGAAGGTCATCGTGAGCTCGTCCGGCATCGCGTCCACCTGGGCGCCCGCGGCGGGGGAGGAGCCGATGAGCTCGTCGTGCGCCCACGCGGGCGTGGCGACGGCGAGCGACAACAGGCCCGCGAGCAGGGCGGAGAACGCGAGGGCGAGCGGGCGGAACGTGTGAACTCTGTGTGACATCACCCTCCCGAGCCTATCCGCGGGTGTCGCCGGGGCGCCCCGCGTCCTAGCATGGCGGCAGGCGGGCACGCCGCTCGCCGTGACCGGGAGGACGGTGCGTGATGGACGCCAGGATGATGGATGCCATGTCGGCGGAGATGACCTCGATGTCGGGCATGCCGGAGATGGATGCTGCCGTGATGCAGGCGTGTATGGACGCCTGCGCCGCGTGCGAGCAGGCGTGCACGATCTGCTCGGTGCAGATGATGGACGGGCACATGATGGACTGCGCCTCGGCCTGCATGACCTGCGCCGACATGTGCAACACGATGATGCGCGCGATGCTGCGGATGCCGGGGATGACGCCGGCGTCGATGATGGCGATGCTCGACGCCTGCATCGCGATGTGTCAGACCTGCATGGACATGTGCATGATGCACGCGGACCAGAGCCCCGTGTGTGCGATGTGCGCCGAGGCCTGCCGGGCGTGCATGGATGCCTGCATGGCGGTCAAGGACGCCATGATGGCGGCCGCCTGAGCGGCCCCGCTCTCCCGCAGAGGTCTAGAGGGGCAGGGCGTTGAAGAGGCGACCGCCCGCGTTCAGCACGTGGTAGCGGCGGTGGTACGCGACCGGTGAGCCGGTCGGGAGCTCCGCCGCGGCCCCGGCGCCGTTCCAGAGCTCGATGACGTCGCCGTCGAGCGAGGCGACGACGACCGTGCCGTCCGCATCGGTGTGCGTGACGATCGCGTCGACCCACTCGGTGGGCGTCGCGGAGACCAGGCGCGCCTGGATGAGGTGCACGGCGTGGCCCGGGGCGAACGAGGAGCAGGCTCCGCCCGTCGCGCACATGCAGATCGCGTCCTGACGCACCGGGGCGGGCGTGAGGCGGTTCTGCGGCGTGGACACGGGGTGTTCCTCTCCTCGGGCGCCGACGCGGGAATGCGGAGGCGGTCGTGCCAGATTAGGTCGGTCCTCCCGCGGACGCCCGCTCGCCGTCACACGACGACACACGGGGCGCCCCGGATGCGGGTCGATCGACGAAACCGACTCGCGGTCGGGGGTTCGCAGCGCGAGCCGATCCGTTAGGGTGAAAGGGAAGGAGGCCATGGTGGAAGAGAATGCGCGAGACGCTGGTGGCAGCGGCATCCGACGCGACGCCGGGGACGGTGGTTCCGCCGACTCGACGCAGACGTTCGGCCATGACTCCGACCTCTCCTTCGTCCCGTTCGGCACCGATCTGACCGATGTCGAGCGCGAGGCCATCGAGGCCCTCCCGGCTCGTGCGGGACTGCTGCTCGTGCGGTCGGGTCCGACCGCGGGCGCCCGGTACCTCCTCGACGCCGACGTCACGACGGTCGGCCGGCACCCCGAGGCGGACATCTTCTTCGACGACGTGACCGTGTCGCGTCGTCACGCCGAGATCACCCGCACCGGCAGCGTCTTCGAGCTGGTCGACCAGCGTTCGCTCAACGGCAGCTACGTCAACGGGGAGCGCGTCGACCGCGCCGTGCTCGTCGACGGGTCCGAGGTGCGCATCGGCAAGTTCCGGCTGAACTTCTTCGCGTCGCCCGTCGACCGTGCACAGGTGACGAGCGGGTGAGCCCGGCCGCATCGCCCCGTGGACGCGCGTCGTCCACGGGTTACCTCAGCATCGGTCAGGTCCTCGCCCGCCTCACCCCGGAGTTCTCCGACCTCAGCGCGAGCAAGCTCCGCTACCTCGAGGTCCAGGGGATCGTCACGCCCCTGCGGACGGAGTCGGGCTACCGCAAGTTCTCGCCGCTGGACGTCGACCGGCTGCGCACGGCGCTGACGCTGCAGCGCGACCACTACATGCCGCTGGCCCGCATCCGCGAGTACCTCGACGAACAGCAGCAGGGCGGGACGGTGGCGCCGCCCGCACCGGCGTCGATCGTGACCGCGCCGCGCCGCTACCGCCGCGACGAGCTGCTGCAGGCGGCCTCGGCGCCTGCAGCCCTGCTCAACGACGCCGTGCGCGCCGGCCTGGTCCCGGCCTCCGAGAGCTACGACGAGAAGGCCCTGGGCGTGCTGCGCGCACTCGTGGCGCTCGACGGCCACGGCATCCAGCCCCGACACGTCCGCGGCGTCCGCCAGGCCGCCGAGCGGGAGGTCGCGCTCGTGGAGAGCGCGTTGACCCCGCTGCTGCGGCGCATGGATGCCGCGTCTCGCGCCCGGGCGGGCGAGCTCGCCCCGGAGCTGCTGCGACGACTCGACGAAGTGCGGACGGCGTTCGTGCACGCGGCCCTCGACCGCATCGTGCCGTGACGCGCGCGCGACACGCCGCGGCCGTGGAAGCGGATGTCGTTGCCGCGGGCACGGTGCTGATCTACCGTGGAGGAAACGACAGACAGATCGGTGGGAGGCGAGCATGACCGCGCACGACGATGCGCCGGGCGACATCCGGTTCGCCACCGACCTGCTGTTCACCGACGGCCTGCCGCAGATGGACGACGAGGTCGGCTACCGCGGAGCCGTCGCCGCCCGCGCCGCCGGCATCACCTACCGTCAGCTCGACTACTGGGCACGCACCGAGCTCGTGCAGCCGACCGTGCGCGGTGCGAGCGGCTCGGGATCGCAGCGGCTGTACGGCTTCCGCGACATCCTCGTGCTGAAGCTCGTCAAGCGCCTGCTCGACACCGGCATCTCGCTGCAGCAGATCCGCACCGCCGTCGATCAGCTGCGCGCCGCCGGCATCCGCGACCTCGCCGGGACCACCCTGATGAGCGACGGGGCGTCGGTGTACCTCTGCACCTCCAACGACGAGGTCATCGACCTCGTCAGCCGCGGTCAGGGCGTGTTCGGCATCGCGGTCGGCAAGGTGCTGCACGAGGTGGAGTCGACGCTGTTGGACTTCGACCCGCAGGCTCCCGACCCCGTCGACGAGCTCGCCGCCCGCCGCGCGGTCAAGTCCGCCTGAGACGCGTCGACGCGGGGGGAGTTTCGACTCGCTGCGTTTCGACTCGCTGCGTTTCGACTCGCTGCGTTTCGACTCGCTGCGTTTCGACTCGCGCCTGCGGCGCTCGCTCAACGACCGGTGCGGCGCTCGCTCAACGACCGGTGGGGCGCTCGCTCAACGACCGGTGCGGCGCTCGCTCAACGACCGGTGCGGCGCTCGCTCAACGACCGGTGGGGCGCTCGCTCAACGACCGGTGGCTCGCTCGACGACCGGGTGGGCGCTCGCTCAACGACCGGTGGGGCGCTCGCTCGACGAGCGGGCGGGTGAGGGTCAGGCGCGCTGTTCGCCGGCGGTGATGCGGCCGGTGCGCATGACGCGGTCCAGCAGCGCGTCGAAGTCGCCCGCGAGCTCCTGAGCGGAGTCGCCGGGCCAGATGTGCAGCGGCTTGGCGGCGCCCTGGGCCTGCTGCAGCGAGGTGCGCTCCGGCAGCTGCGGCGACAGCACGAGCGGGCCGAACATGTCGCGGAGCTCCTTGATGCGGAACTGGTGCTCGATCGACTGCGGGCGCACCCGGTTCACGACGATGCCCAGAGGCTGCAGCCGCGGCGAGAGGCCGCGGCGGATCTCCTCGATCGCGCGCAGGGCGCGGTCGGCGGCGGCGACCGAGAACAGGCCGGGCTCGGTGACCACGACGACGCGGTCGGATGCCGCCCAGGCGGTGCGCGTGAGCGCGTTGAGCGAGGGAGCGCAGTCGATGAGAACGAGGTCGTAGTCCGCCTCGATCGTCGCGAGGGCCTCCTCGAGCTTCCACACGTCGCGCACGCTGGGGTGCGGACCGTCGAAGTTGATCGCGGACGGGCTGCCGATCATCACGTCGATCGTGCCCGGATGCACCTTGGCCCACCCGCTGGAGGTGATGGCCTGACGGACCACCTTCTCCTTCGGATTGGCGAGCACGTCGGCGACGTTGAGGCGTCCCGCGACCTGGATGTCCATGCCCGTCGACACGTCAGACTGCGGGTCGAGGTCGACGACGAGAGTCCGCACTCCCCGAGCGAACGCCGCGGAGGCGAGGCCGAGAGTCACGGTGGTCTTGCCGACACCCCCCTTGAGCGAGGAGACGGAGAGTACGTGCACGAGGCTCTACGTTACCGTCCCCTAGGCTGTGAGGACACTCAGGCCCTCGTGAAAAGTGGGCCCGTCGGGGAATCAGGGTCTCTCGGCACGCGAGGGCCGCTCGGAGAAGAGGTGCGCATGTTCCGCAAGATCCTGGTGGCCAATCGCGGAGAGATCGCGATCCGGGCGTTTCGCGCGGCGTTCGAGCTCGGCGCGCGCACCGTCGCGGTGTACCCCTACGAGGACCGTTACTCCCTCCACCGTCTGAAGGCCGACGAGGCGTATCAGATCGGCGCCGCCGGTCAGCCGGTGCGGGCCTACCTCGACGTGGACGAGATCATCCGCGTCGCCAAGGAGTCCGGCGCCGACGCGATCTACCCCGGGTACGGATTCCTGTCCGAGAACCCCGAGCTCGCCGCGAAGGCGGCCGAGAACGGCATCGTCTTCATCGGGCCGCCGTCGCGGGCGTTGGAGATGGCCGGAAACAAGGTCACGGCGAAGGAGCACGCGATCGCCGCGGGAGTGCCCGTGCTGCGCTCGACCGCGGCATCCGACGACGTCGAGCTGCTCGTCAGCCAGTCCGACGGGATCGGCTTCCCCATCTTCGTCAAGGCCGTCGCCGGCGGTGGCGGCCGCGGCATGCGTCGCGTGGAGAAGAAGGAGCAGCTCGCACCGGCCATCGCCGAGGCGATGCGCGAGGCGGACAGCGCGTTCGGCGACGCCCGGGTCTTCCTGGAGCAGGCCGTCCAGCGGCCCCGCCACGTCGAGGTGCAGATCCTCGCCGACAAGACCGGTGAGACGGTGCACCTGTTCGAGCGCGACTGCTCCGTGCAGCGTCGGCACCAGAAGGTGATCGAGATCGCCCCGGCGCCCAACCTCGCCGACGACGTCCGCGAGAGCCTGCACCGTCACGCGGTCGCGTTCGCCCGCTCGATCGGGTACGAGAACGCCGGCACCGTCGAGTTCCTGCTCGAGACGGCGGGCCCGCGGACGGGTGAGGTCGTCTTCATCGAGATGAACCCCCGCATCCAGGTCGAGCACACCGTGACGGAGGAGGTGACCGACGTCGACCTCGTGCAGTCGCAGATGCGCATCGCCGCGGGGGAGAGCCTCGCCGACCTCGGGCTGCACCAGGAGGACATCCGCCTGCGCGGAGCCGCCCTGCAGTGCCGCATCACGACCGAGGACCCGACGCAGGGCTTCCGGCCCGACACCGGCAAGATCACCACGTACCGCTCGCCCGGAGGCGCCGGTATCCGCCTCGACGGCGGCACCACCGCGGCCGGCTCGCAGGTCAGCCCGCACTTCGACTCGATGCTCGCCAAGCTCACGTGCCGGGGACGTGACTTCGCGGCGGCCGTCGTGCGCTCGCGGCGCGCTCTCGCCGAGTTCCGCATCCGGGGTGTCTCGACCAACATCCCGTTCCTGCAGGCGGTGCTCGACGACCCCGCGTTCGTGGCGGGCGATGTCAGTACCGCGTTCATCGACGAGCGGCCCGAGCTGCTGCGGGGGCGGGAGTCGAAGGACCGCGGATCGAAGATCATCGCCTGGCTCGCCGACACGACCGTCAACCGGCCGAACGGCGAGAACCCGCTGACGGTCGAGCCGGCGACGAAGCTGCCGCGCATCGACCTGTCGGCCGCGCCGGTCGCCGGCTCGCGCCAGCGCCTGCGCGAGCTCGGCCCCACCGGCTTCGCCCGGGCCCTGCGCGAGCAGACGGCCCTTGCGGTGACCGAGACGACGTTCCGCGACGCCCACCAGTCGCTGCTCGCCACGCGCGTCCGCACGCGCGACCTCGTGACGGTCGCGCCCTACGTGGCCCGGTTGACCCCGCAGCTGCTGTCGGTCGAGGCCTGGGGAGGCGCCACGTACGACGTCGCGCTGCGCTTCCTGGGGGAGGACCCCTGGGAGCGTCTCGACGCGCTCCGACAGGCGCTGCCGAACGTCGCGATCCAGATGCTGCTGCGCGGACGCAACACCGTGGGCTACACGCCCTACCCCACCCGGGTCACCGACGCCTTCGTCCGGGAGGCCGCGGCATCCGGCGTCGACATCTTCCGCATCTTCGACGCGCTCAACGACGTCTCCCAGATGCGTCCCGCCGTCGATGCCGTGCTCGAGACGGGCACCGCCGTCGCGGAGGTCGCCCTCTGCTACACCGGCGACCTGCTCTCGCCGTCGGAAGACCTCTACACCCTCGACTACTACCTGCGCCTCGCGGAGCAGATCGTGGATGCCGGGGCGCACGTGCTCGCCATCAAGGACATGGCCGGGCTCCTGCGCCCGGGGGCGGCCGCGCGCCTCGTGCGCGCCCTCCGCGAGCGCTTCGACCTCCCGGTCCACGTCCACACGCACGACACGGCGGGCGGACAGCTGGCGACGCTGCTGGCCGCCGGCGCCGCCGGTGCCGACGCGGTGGATGCCGCGGCGGCCCCGATGGCGGGCACGACGAGTCAGCCGTCGCTGTCGGCCCTCGTGGCCGCCCTGGCCCACACGGAGCGCGACACGGGCCTCGACCTCGACGCGGTCTCCGACCTGGAGCCGTACTGGGAAGCCGTCCGCCATCTCTACCGTCCCTTCGAGTCGGGCCTTCCCGGACCCACCGGGCGGGTGTACCGCCATGAGATCCCCGGCGGCCAGTTGTCCAACCTCCGGCAGCAGGCGATCGCGCTGGGCCTGTCGGACGACTTCGAGCTGATCGAGGACATGTACGCCGCCGCCGACGCCATCCTCGGACGCGTTCCAAAGGTCACACCGTCGTCGAAGGTCGTCGGCGACCTGGCACTCCACCTCGCCGCCGTCCGCGCCGACCCCGCCGACTTCGAGCAGAACCCGGAGAAGTACGACGTGCCCGACTCCGTCGTCGCCTTCATGGCCGGCGAGCTCGGCGACCTGCCCGGAGGCTGGCCCGAGCCCTTTCGCACCAAGGTGTTGCGCGGCCGCGAGGTGCGCACGGGGGTCACGGAGATCTCGCCGGAGGAGGCCGCCGCGCTGGATGCCGACTCGGCGACGCGACGCGCCACCCTCAACGGCCTGCTCTTCCCGGCGCCGACGGCCGCGTTCCGCGAGGTGCGCGAGACCTACGGCGACCTCAGCGTCCTCGACACCGCCGACTACCTCTACGGCCTCACGCCGGGAACCGAGCACGTCGTGCAGATCGAGCGCGGGGTGCAGCTCTACGTCGGGCTCGAGGCGATCGGCGAGGTCGACGACAAGGGTATGCGGACCGTCATGACGACCCTCAACGGCCAGTTGCGTCCCGTGTTCGTGCGCGACCGCGCGATCGCGGTCCAGACGCGGCAGGCAGAGAAGGCCGACACGTCGATCCCGGGCCAGGTCGCCGCGCCGTTCTCGGGGGTGGTGACCCTCGCGGCCGGGATCGGAGAGCGGGTGACGGCCGGGCAGCCGGTCGCCTCGATCGAGGCGATGAAGATGGAGGCGGCGATCACGGCGCCGGTCGACGGCGTCGTGGAGCGGCTGGCGATCGCGTCGCCGGCGCCCGTCGAGGCGGGCGACCTTTTGCTCGTCGTCCGACCCGCCGAGTAGCCTGGGTCGGGGGCGCGTGACGTCCCGCGAGCCATGGGGGTCGGGGATCGACCCGTCGATCGGGCGGCGACGCCGCGATCGCGCGGTCCTCACGAGGGCCCCGAACCGGCCGACGCCCGCCGCGGTGACGGCCTGAATCTGGAGTGTGCATCCGTGCCTGACCGCAACGAGAACGCGACCGAGGACGTCGACAACGGCGTGCTGGAGACGCCTGCCGGCATCGACACGACGGGCATCGGCATCGTCGACGGTGCGACCGCTCAGGTGGATGTCGCCCTGCCCGTCGCGGCCGACGAGGACGACTACCTCGACGACGACGTCGTGCTGGACGACGACCTGACCCACGCCGCCGCCGCCGCGGCGCCGGCGAGCGTCGAGGCTTCCGACCTCGTCGCCGACGACGAAATCCACGAAGCCGTCGTGGACGACGACGACGAGGACGACGACGAGGAGCACCCGTCGACGACGGCCGAGGGGCCGGCCGAGGCTCCGACGGTCGAGGACGCCGACGAGATCGCCGCCGTCACGGTCGCGGTCGCGGCATCCACCGATCTCGCGCATCACGAACGCGTGCGTCCGCGCACGTCCGAGGTGACGCTGCAGTCGCGCCGGCTGGGCGACTTCGAGGCGGGCCGCGAGAGCTCGGACCTGCTGACGGCCGACCGTCTGCTCGACCCCGCCCGCGCGACGCGGCCCGAGCCGGAGGGCACCTGGCAGCACCTGGTGTACACGCTGTCGGGGCGGCGCATCAACCTCGGTGACGGCAAGCGCGCCCGAGCGCGCAAGGATCTCGATCGCCGGATCGCGGCTCCGCTGCACGGCGGAGCCAAGTTCGTGCCGGTGCTCTCGCGCAAGGGCGGCGTCGGGAAGACGACCGTCACGACGCTGCTCGGGATGGCGCTCGCGGATGCGCGGGAGGATCGCGTCATCGCCGTCGACGCCAACCCCGACCGCGGCACGCTCGCCGAGCGCATCGGCCGCTCGAGCGGCAAGACCGTGCGCGACCTCGTCCGCGCCCACGCCGACGTGCGCGGGTTCAACGACATCTCGGAGATCGTCGCCCGCGACCACACCCGGCTCGACGTCATCGCGTCGGACACCGACCCGCACGTGTCGGAGGCGTTCAACGACTCCGACTACAACGCGGTCGCCGACGTCGCGGCGCACTTCTACTCGCTCGTGCTCACCGACACCGGCACCGGCATCGTCCACGCGGTCATGGGCGCGACGCTCGACCGCGCCGACCAGATCATCGTGGTCGCGGGATTGAGCGTCGACGAGGCGCGGCTCGCGTCGGAGACCCTCACGTGGCTGGAGAGCAACGGCTTCGCCGATCTCGTCCGCGGAGCGGTCGTCGTGCTCAACACGGCCCGCCCGGGGGCGCCGCTCGTGCGCGCCGACGAGCTCGAGGCGCACTTCGCCACCCGCGTGGGGCGCGTCGTGCGGATGCCGTACGACCCGCACATCGCGTCGGGCAGCGCCATCGTCTTCCGCGACCTGCAGCCCGAGACGCGGGCGGCCGCGCGCGAGCTCGCCGCGATCGTCGTCGAGAGCCTGCGTCAGCGGGCCGCCGCCTGATGGCCGTCCGGCCGATCCGCCTGTTCGGCGACCCGGTGCTGCGCGCACCCAGCGCGCCCATCGAGGTCGTCGACGACGGCATCCGCGGCCTCGTGCAGGACCTGCTCGACACCGTGGAGCTGCCGGGGCGGGCCGGTGTGGCGGCGCCGCAGATCGGCGTGGGGCTGCGCGCGTTCAGCTACAACATCGACGGCGACATCGGATACGTGCTCAATCCGGTGCTCACGGACGTCGCCGGCGAGCCGCAGCTCGTCGGCGAGGGCTGCCTGTCGGTGCCCGATCTGTGGCATGACACACTGCGCTACCCCTGGGCCCGCGTCGTGGGCATGGACCTCGACGGTGCCGAGCTCGTCCTCGAGGGGGAGGGGCTGATGGCCCAGGCGCTGCAGCACGAGACCGATCACCTCGACGGGATGCTCTACATCTCGCGTCTGAGTCCCGAAGAGCGCAAGATCGCGATGCGCCGGATCCGCGAGTCGAACTGGTTCTGACGAGGAATGGGGCCGGTCGTGCGCGACCGGCCCCATTCCTTGCGGACGCGACGCTCAGCCGAGCGAGACGTTCGTCGTGGTGACCGGCACGGTGTAGATGTCGTCGACGGCATCGGCGAAATCGCTGAGGATGACGTTCCGCTTGATGCTCATCTTCGGAGTCAGGTGACCGCTGGCCTCGGTCCACTCCGAGCCGAGGATCGTGAACTTGCGGATCGACTCGGCGCGCGACACGTTCTTGTTCGCGATGTCGACGGCCCGCTGCACCTCCTCGCGCACCTCCGGGTTCTGCGCCGCCTCCGCGAGCGACATGTCGGCGGGCAGCCCGTTGTTGGCCAGCCACGTCGGCAGCATCTCGGGGTCGAGCGTGACGAGCGCCGAGATGAAGGGCTTCTGGTCGCCGACCACCACGACCTGCCCGATGATCGGGTTGGCGCGGATCGGGTCCTCGAGTGCGGCGGGGGCGACGTTCTTGCCGCCCGCGGTGACGATGATCTCCTTCTTCCTCCCCGTGATCGTGAGGAAGCCCTCGCTGTCGAACGAGCCGATGTCGCCGGTCTTGAACCACCCGTCGTCGAAGGCGGCGGCCGTCGCCTCGTCGTTGCGCCAGTACTCCTTGAACACGTTGATGCCGCGGACCTCGATCTCGCCGTCGTCGGCGAGACGCACGCCCACGCCGGGGAGCACCGGACCCACGGTGCCGATCTTCGACTTCGTGGCGAGGTTCACGGTCGCCGGCGCGGTGGTCTCGGTGAGGCCGTAGCCTTCGAGGATCGTCACCCCGAGACTGTGGAAGAAGTGGCCGAGACGCGGGCCGAGCGGCGCGGAGCCGGACACGGCGTAGGTGACGCGGCCTCCCATCGCCTCGCGGAGCTTCGAGTAGACGAGTCTGTCGAACAGGGCGAACTTGATCTTGGTGCCGAGCGGGATCTTCTTGCCGTCCTGCAGCAGGCGGGAGTGCTCGATCGCGGTGTGGGCCGCGGCGCGGAAGATCTTGCCCTTGCCGCCGGCCTCGGCCTTCTGCTCGGCGGAGTTGTAGACCTTCTCGAACACCCGGGGGACGGCCAGCAGGAACGTCGGCTTGAACGAGCCCAGCGCGGGCAGCAGCTGCTTCGTGTCGGGCTGGTGACCGGTCTTCACGCCCGCGTGGACGTCGAGGATCGAGATGAACCGCGCGAACACGTGCGCGGTCGTGATGAACAGCAGCGTCGATGCGCCGCCCGGCGTGTTCATGACCTCGGCGAGGGCCTTCGCCGCGTTGCGGGACAGCTCCACGAAGTTGCTGTGCGTGAGCACGCATCCCTTCGGCCGTCCCGTCGACCCGGAGGTGTAGATGAGCGTGGCGATGTCCGAGCCCACCGCGATGCTCCGGCGGCGCTCGATCTCGGCATCCTCGATGCCCGTCCCGCCGGCGCGCAGCGTGTCGAGGTCGCCGTCGGCCATGGTCCAGACGTCGCGCACCAGGGGCACCTCCGACCGGATCTCGGCGATGCGGGCGGCGTGCTCGGCGGATTCGGCGATCACGGCGATCGCGCCGGAGTCGGAGAGGATCCAGCTGATCTGCGCCGCCGAGCTGGTCTCGTAGATGGGCACCATGACGGCGCCCGTGAAGAAGAGGGCGAAATCGACGAGCGTCCACTCGTAGGTGGTGCGGGCGACGAAACCCACCTTGTCGCCGGGGGCGATGCCGGCCGCGGCGAAGCCCTTCGCCAGCGCGATCACCTCACGCTCGAACGCGGCGGCGGTGATGTCGCGCCATCCGTCACCGTCGGGGACGGCGAAGAGCGCGAGGGACGGCGTGGCCTTCACCCGCTCGACGAGCAGGTCGGCGACATTGGCCTGCGGGTCTGCGGGCACGACCGCGGGGACTTCGAACTGTACGGCGCTCATGGGCGGCAACTCCTTCGGTACCGGGTGGCGTCGGCGATCGACGGCTGGAATCGAGTCTAACTGCTGGTGACACTCAGTCCCACAGTGGACAGGGTCCGTCCAAAAGCACGGTCTGCCCGGACCGTAGGTCTGTCCTGTCCACACTAGACTCTCGGATGCCGTGCCGCCCGGGCCGGCCGGAAGGGAGCGCCGTGCTCAACGTCGGCATCGACATCGGCGGGACGAAGATCGCCGGAGGTGTCGTCGACGACACCGGTGCGATCATCGAGCGCACGCGCGTCGCGACGCCCGTCGACACCGGCGCCCTCGCCGAGGCGGTCGCGGCGATGGTCCACGACCTCGCGTCGCGGCACGACGTCGGCGCGGTGGGCGTCGCCGCCGCGGGCTACATCGACCGCACGCGGTCGGTCATGCTGCACTCGCCGAACATCGACTGGCACAACGAACCGCTGCGCGCCGAGTTCGAGGCGCGGATCGGCCGTCCGGTCACCCTGGAGAACGACGCGAACGCCGCCGGCTGGGGCGAGTACCGCTTCGGAGCGGGCCGGGGATCGACCGACATGGTCATGGTCACCCTCGGCACGGGCGTCGGCGGTGCCGTGATCAACGACGGGCGACTGCTCATCGGCGCGAACGGCAGCGCCGCGGAGCTCGGCCACCTGCGCTTCGTGCGCGGCGGGCGCCCCTGCGGGTGCGGACAGAACGGCTGCCTCGAGCAGTACGCGTCGGGCCGTGCGCTCCAGCGGGAGCTGGGCGACATCGCCGACGGCGGCGGAATCGGCGCCCGGCTGGCCGCGCATCGCGGCGCGGACGGGATCGTCCCCGCAGCCGATCTCGCGCTCCTGCTCAGCGAAGAGGATGCCGGGGCGGTCGAGGCCGTGCGCCGTGTCGCCACGGCGCTCGGCGAGGCCTGCGGCGCCTTCCAGGCGGTGCTCGACCCCGACCTCTATGTCATCGGCGGTGGGGTGGCGGATCTGGGCGAGGTGCTGCTGGAGCCGACGCGGATCGCCTACGAGACGTCGCTTCCCGGCTTCGGCGATCGGCCGACCGCCCGCTTCACCGTGGCCACGCTCGGCAACGACGCCGGGCTCGTGGGCGTCGCCGACCTCGCGGGCCTGCGGAGCCGATGAGACGCCCACGCCGATGAGCGGGGGAGGAGCCTGATGTTCTACTGGGTCATGAAGTACATCGTGATCGGGCCGATCGTGAAGGCGATCTTCCGCCCGTGGATCGTGGGCCGCTCCCACGTGCCGTCCTCCGGCGCGGCGATCCTCGCGAGCAACCACCTGTCGGTGAGCGACTCGATCTTCCTGCCGCTCATGATCGACCGGCCCATGAGCTTCCTCGCGAAGAGCGACTACTTCACCGGGACCGGGCTGAAGGGCTGGGCCACCCGGATGTTCATGAAGGCCACGGGCCAGATCCCGGTGGATCGCACGGGCGGCAAGGCGTCGGAGGCCTCGCTGAACACGGGCCTGCAGGTGCTCGGCCGCGGCGACCTGCTCGGGATCTACCCCGAGGGCACGCGCAGCCCCGACGGCAAGCTCTACCGGGGTCGCACCGGTCTCGCGCGCATGGCGCTGGAGGCCCGTGTGCCCGTCATCCCCGTCGTCATGGTCGACACGGATGCCGTCATGCCCATCGGCCGATCCATTCCGCGCGTCGGTCGCGTCGGCATGGTGATCGGCGAGCCGCTGGACTTCTCGCGGTTCCACGGCATGGAGTCCGATCGCTACGTGCTGAGGTCGGTGACCGACGAGATCATGGTGGCCCTCCAGCGGCTCGGCGAACAGCAGTACGACGACGTGTACGCGTCGACGGTGAAGGAGCGCGCGGCCCGCGCCTGATCTGCGCGAGCCGCCATGCCGCGGCCGAGCCGCCATGCTTCGGGCGGGCCGCGCGATGGCGGCTCGCCCGAAGGATGGCGGCTCGCGAAAGGGTAGCGGCGCGCGGGGCCGCGGCATCCTGGCGCGCCGCTAGACTGAGCGGATGCCCACCCTGCACGCCGATCTCGATCACTGGCGCACGCTCCCGATCAAACAGCAGCCCTCCTGGACCGACCTCGACGCCGTCGCGGCCGTCTCCGCCGAGCTCGCGACGCTGCCTCCTCTCGTCTTCGCCGGCGAGGTCGACAACCTGCGCGATCGCCTGGCCCGCGCCGCCTCCGGGCGTGCATTCCTGCTCCAGGGTGGGGACTGCGCCGAGACGTTCGCCGGCGCGACGGCGGAGCAGATCCGCAATCGCATCAAGACCGTGCTGCAGATGGCCGTCGTGCTGACCTACGGTGCGTCGATGCCCGTCGTGAAGATGGGGCGGATGGCCGGCCAGTTCGCCAAGCCGCGCTCCAGCGACACCGAGACCCGCGGCGACGTCACCCTGCCCGCGTACCGCGGCGACATCGTCAACGGCTTCGACTTCACCGAGGCCTCGCGCACCGCCGACCCCCAGCGACTGCTGAAGGGGTACCACACGGCGGCGTCCACCATCAACCTCATCCGCGCCTTCACGCAGGGCGGCTTCGCCGACCTCCGCGAGGTCCACAGCTGGAACAAGGGGTTCGCCCAGAACCCCGCCAACCAGCAGTACGAGCGTCTCGCCACGGAGATCGACCGCGCCATCAAGTTCATGGAGGCGGCGGGCGCCGACTTCGACGAGCTGCGCCGCGTCGAGTTCTACACGGGTCACGAGGGCCTGCTGATGGACTACGAGCGCCCCATGACGCGCATCGACTCCCGCACGGGCACGCCGTACAACACCTCGGCCCACTTCCTGTGGATCGGGGAGCGCACGCGGGAGCTCGACGGCGCCCACGTCGACTACTTCTCCAAGATCCGCAACCCCATCGGCGTGAAGCTCGGCCCGTCGACCTCGCGGGAGACGGCGCTCGAGCTGATCGACAAGCTCGATCCCGAGCGCGAGCCGGGCCGGCTGACCTTCATCACGCGCATGGGCGCCGGCAAGATCCGCGACGCGCTGCCGCCGCTGCTCGAAGCCGTCCGCGATTCCGGTGCCACCCCGCTGTGGGTCACCGACCCGATGCACGGCAACGGCATCACCACGCCCACCGGCTACAAGACGCGTCGCTTCGACGACGTCGTCGACGAGGTGCGCGGGTTCTTCGAGGCGCACCGCGCGGTCGGCACGTTCCCGGGCGGCATCCACGTCGAGCTCACCGGCGACGACGTCACCGAATGCCTCGGCGGATCGGAGCACATCGACGAGGCCACCCTCGCGACGCGTTACGAGAGCCTGTGCGACCCGCGTCTGAACCACATGCAGAGCCTCGAGCTCGCCTTCCTCGTCGCCGAAGAGCTCGAGAAGCGCTGACCGATCGCGTCTGGGCACGGCTGCCGTGCCCAGACGCGGGGTGAGCGCCCCGGCGCGCCGCCGCGCGTGCGTCAGCCCGTCGAGCGGACGGTGATCTTGGTGCCGGGCAACTGCATGGTGCCGCCGGCGGGGCTGGTGCTGGACACCGTGAAGATGCCCCAGACGATCTCGGGCAGGGCCGTGCCCGGCTCGAATCCGGCCGCACGGAGCTGCTCCATCGCCTGGGCCACCGTCTGACCCGTCACGTCGGGCACCTCGATCGGCTGCGGTCCCTTCGAGACGACGAGGGTCACGGTGTCGCCGGGGCGGAAGAGTCCGCCGCCGTCGCGGTCCGCGATGCGGATGACACGACCTTCGGCGACGTCGTCGTCGTAGGCCTGCGTCGTGGTCACGCCGAGCTGAACGGCTTCGAGCGCGGCGGTGGCCTTGTCGACGCTCTGGCCGGCGACGTCGGGCACCGGGCCGAGCGAGATCTCGAACGATGCCGTCGATCCCTCCAGCGCCGTGCATCCCTGCGAGCAGTCCACGGCCTCGCCGCCGCCGGGCGGGGTGATCGAGGCGCTGACCACGGTGTCGCGCGCGGCATCCGTGAACACCTGCGCCGGGTCGCCGGACGGGGAGATGTAGATCTCCGACAGCGACGACGTCGCCGCGTCGAGGCTCTGCCCGGCCAGGGCGGGGATCTCGTGGGATGCCGGGCCCAGCGAGACCACGACGGTCACCGCGCTGTTCTTGTCGACGCGCGTCCCGGCGCCGGGGTCGGTGCGGATGACGGCGTCGATCGGCACGTCGCGGCTGTAGTCCTGCGCGGGCACCGCGCTGAGTCCGAGCTCGGCCAGTTGCGAGGTCGCCTCGTCGAGCGAGGACCCCGACACGTCGGGAACGCCGACGAGCGAGCCCGGCCCGGATCCGAACCACCAGCCGGCACCGCCCGCGACCGCCGCGAGCAGCAGCACGAGTACCACCAGCCAGCCGCCCGCCCGTGCGCGCCGCCGCGACCGCACGCGCAGCCGGGTGGCGTTGTCGACCTGCTCCGTCACGGTCGGGGCCGTGAACGTGCCGGGCATGACCTTCGTCAGCTCACCGGAGTCCACGCCGTCGTCGACCGCGACGATGCCCGGGCTCGGCGCCCGCACGACGTGCGGGAACACGCCGAGCTCCTTCTCGATCTCGCGCAGGCGGTCGAGCATCGCGCGCGCATCGACCGGGCGCTCGTCGGGGTTGCGCTCCGTCGCCCACATCACCAGCTCGTCGAACTGCTCCGGGATGCCGGGGTTGCGTGCGCTCGGACGCGGCACCGAGTCGGTGGCGTGCTGGTAGGCGATCTGCATCGGCTGCTCGCCCTTGTAGGGCTGCTCGCCGACGAGCATCTCGTAGAGCATGATGCCGAGGGCGTAGATGTCGCTGCGGGCGTCGGCGGTGCCGCGCGTGACGAGCTCCGGCGCGAGGTACGCGATCGTCCCGAGCAGCATCTGCCCCGTCGCGGTGTTCGCGCTGGTGGCGCGGGCGAGCCCGAAGTCGCCGATCTTGATGCGGCCGTCCTCGGCGAGGAGCACGTTCTCGGGTTTGACGTCGCGGTGGACGATGCCCGCGCGGTGCGCGGCGGCCAGGCCCGACAGCACGGCATCCATGATCGTGATCGTCTGCGGGATGCTGAGTCGCTTCTGCTCGCGCAGCAGCTCGCGCATCGTGATGCCGGGCAGGTACTCCATGACGAGATAGGCCATCTCGCCGTCCTGGCCCTGGTCGAACACGTTGACCACGTGCGGGTCGGCGAGGCGGGCCGCGGCGCGTGCCTCCTGGATGAAGCGGCTCTGGAAGACCGTGTCGTCGGAGAGGTGGCTGTGCATCACCTTCAGGGCGACGCGGCGCTCCAGTCGCAGGTCCGTCGCCACGTAGACCGTGGCCATCCCTCCGCGGGCGATGCGAGCACGCACGCGGTATCGGCCGTCGACGAGACGGCCGATCAGCGGGTCGGTCTGCTGACTCGTGCTCACTCTGTGATTCTAGGGAGCCGGAGCGCCGTGTCCCGGGAGCGCCTCACCCCTCACGGCATGTGCGCAGCGACCACGGGGGTGCGGCGCACGCCGCCGGGGTCAGCCGAGTGCGGCCAGCCAGGCGTAGGCGTCCTGCTCCCACGGGCCGTAGCGCTCGGGGTACGCCGACACCTGCACGGCCTGGGCGGCCGCGCCGAAGTCCATCGACTCCCATCCCGGGACGTCGAGGAGTCCGCGCGTCAGCATGCCGTCGGGGCCGGAGACCCCGGTGAAGAACGCCTCGGCGGAACGGTGCGGGTCGCGCACCTCGTCGGGAGTGCCCCAGCCCGTACTCGGACGCTGCTGGAACAGGCCGAGCGAGTCGCGGTCGCCCCAGTCGAGATTGCGGATCCAGGACTCGACCATCGCGGTGGCCAGCGCGATCGCGATGCCGCGGTCGGGCACGCCGAGCGATCGGCCCACCTCGATGATGATGCGGGCGTTTTCGGTCTGCTCGGCATCGAGGCCCGTGACCGCAGACGTGGCCGGTGCGGGCGCCTCGACGGCGGCGAGCGTCGCGACCAGCGGCGCCGCCGGCAGCGAGAGCACCTGGCCCGGGTAGATGATGGCGTCGCGCGTGAGGCCGTTGGCGCCGAGGAGGGCGTCGAGCGTGAGTCCGTGCGCCTCGGCGATCGCCCAGAGGGTGTCGCCGGCGCCGACCTCGTACGCCGCGGCGGGCGCGGGCGCGGGCGCGGGTGCGGCGGGGGCCGCGGGGGCCGCGGTGGCGGACGCGGCGCCCTCGGAGGGCAGCACCAGCACGAGTCCCGCGTGGATCAGCGAGGAGTCCTGCAGCCCGTTCGCCGCGCGCAGGCTCCCGAGATCGACGCCGTGCGTGCGGGCGATGTCCCAGAGGGTGTCGCCGTCCTGCACGGTGTAGGTGTCGGGTGACGGCGCGGCGGTGCGTGCGCGGAGGTCGACGACGGGATGGCGCTCGGCGGCGGCGCGGTTCTCGGCCGCGGCCGCGGGCGTCGTGCTCAGTGCGAGCGCGAGCGTGCCGAGCGTGCCGAGGAAGCCGGCGGAAGCGGTGTGCACGTGTGTTCTCACCCACGTCACCGTGTCACGGAAGGCAAGTCGTGTCAACTGGTGCTATAAGGAGTGGCTGCTGTGACGTTTGTGACCAGTGTGATTCGCACAGGGGGCCGACGTCGGGCGCGGGGGATGCGATAGTGGAGGGGTGACCGACGACATCGTCCCCGCGTCCACCGGCTGGCTCACCCTCCCCGAACTCGTCGAGGTCCTCGGCGAACCGCTCGGTCGTGTCCGCCGCCTCCTCGACGAGAAGCACCTCGTCGGCTCTCGCCGCGGCGGTGCGTTCGCGGTGCCGGAGATCTTCATCGCCGAGGGCCGACCCCTCTCCGCCCTCCGCGGCACGATCATCGTGTTGCAGGATGCGGGGTTCAGCGACGACGAGGTGATCGACTGGCTGCTCGCCGAGGAGGAGTCGATCGGACAGGCTCCCATCTCCGCGCTTCGTCAGGGGCGCAAGAGCGAGGTGCGTCGGGTCGCTCAGACGCTCGCCTGACGCCGCCGTCGCCGCCCGGTGCGCCGGGCGACGCGCGTCACGAGGAACGGGCGATCGCCGCCTGGGCGAGATCGCGGAGCGCTCCGACCGCCGGCGTCGACAGGGGGGCGCCGCGCAGTGCACGGTCGGCCTCCGCCGCGTAGTGGGAGATCGCCGTCTCGACGCGGTCGAGGGCGCCGGTGTCGATGATCGTCTGCTGCAACGATGCGATCTGCGCGGCGTCGAGCCCCGGATCGCCGATGAGCTCGTCGACGAGTCGCTTCGTCGGGCGGTCGAGCCGTTCGCGGGCGTAGGCGATCAGCAGCGTGCGCTTGCCCTCGCGCAGGTCGTCGCCCGACGGCTTGCCCGTGACGGCGCTGTCGCCGAACACGCCCAGCACGTCGTCGCGCAGTTGGAAGGCGAGACCGAGCGGGTGACCGAAGGCCGCGAGCGCCGCCGTCTGCGCCGTGTCGCCGCCGGCGAGCGCAGCCCCGAGCAGAAGCGGATGCTGGATGCTGTAGCGGGCCGACTTGAGCGAGGCGACCCGCAGCGCCCGCTCGGCGTGCTCCGCATCGGGTGCGGTCGTGAAGGCGGCCTCCTCCGCGATGTCGAGGAACTGCCCGACGGTGACCTCGCGACGCATCAGGGCGTAGACCTCGCGAGCGGATGCCGCGTGTTCGGCCGCCCGCAGCCCCTGCTCGAGCAGGTCGTCGCTCCATGCCACGAGGAGGTCTCCGAGCAGGACGGCGGCCGAGCGGCCGAAGGCCGCGGCGTCGCCCGCCCAGCCCGCGCGGGCATGGGCGGCTTCCAGTCCGCGATGCGCCGCCGGCTGGCCGCGGCGCGTGTCGGAGTTGTCGATGATGTCGTCGTGGACGAGCGCGGCCGCATGGAAGATCTCCAGGGCGGCGGCGGCGTCGAGGACGCTGTCGGGGGCGGCGGCGACGGGACCCCTCGCCTCGGCGACGGCCTGCCATCCCGTCACGCAGAAGCGCGCGCGCAGCCGCTTGCCGCCCTCCAGAGTGCGGGCCGCGGCGTCCAGGAACAGCTGCGTCTCACGGCCCGCATCGGCCCATGACGACCGCTGCGCCTCGACGAACCTTCCCAGTCGCTGAGAAACCGGCTCTATCGGGTCGAGGGAAGCGTCCACGGGCCTAGCCTAGTTCTCGACTGCACGCGTACAATCGACCGCACACGATGCCGGTCCGAAACGGCGAGGAGGGGGCAGCATGCCGCTGTCAGAGCAGGAGCAGCGTCTGCTCGATGAGATGGAGCGCCATCTCATGAACAAGGACGCAGATGTGGTCAGCGCGTCTCGAGACGGCCGTTCCCTCAGCTATCGCAACATCGTCTACGGCACCGTCCTGGTGCTCGTCGGTCTCGGGGGGCTGATCGCCGGCGTCTCGTCCGGGATCATCGCCATCGGCGTCGTCGCCTTCCTCGTGATGGTCGCCGGCGTGGTCCTCGCGGCGACCCCGGCCAAGGGCGTCGCCGCGGTGCGCCCGGCGGGAGAGCCCAAGGGTCAGCGCAAGACGTCCGGCGCAGCATCCTCGTCCTCCTTCATGGATCGCATGAACGATCGTTGGGACCGCCGCCAAGACGGCGCCTGACCCCCAGCTGACGTCGCTTCGGCGACGAGAAGAAAGCACCGGCCCATCGGGCCGGTGCTTTCTTGTTTTCGCGGCCCGCTGCGCGACGCTCCCCGCCGTCAGAGGACGCCGGGGAGCGCCGGGGGAGCGCTGCGCCCACGAAACCATAGTCAGGTGGAGGAAAGTGGAGTAAAGTGGTGCGCACCTGGATCGGGCCGGAGGAAGGGGGAGTGGTCGATGCTGTTGGGCACCTACACCCCCAAGCTGGACGAGAAGGGCCGCGTCATCCTGCCGGCCAAGTTCCGCACCGACCTGGGTGACGGTGTCGTGGTCACCCGCGGTCAGGAGCGCTGCCTCTACGTGTTCAGCACGAAGGAGTTCGAGCGGGTCTACGAGAAGATCCGCGAGGCACCGCTGACGAACAAGCAGTCGCGTGACTTCCAGCGCATGTTCCTCTCGGGCGCGAGCGACGAGAAGCCCGACAGCCAGAGCCGCATCACCATCCCGCCGCACCTGCGCGCCTACGCCAACCTCGGCCGCGAACTGATCGTCACCGGTGTGGGTGCCCACGCGGAGATCTGGGACGCGGAGGCGTGGAACGCCTACGCCGACAGCAACGAGGACAGCTACTCGGACATGGAGCAGGAGGTGATCCCGGGCCTCTTCTGAGCCGTGGCCGTGACTCCCAGCCGCACGCCCTGACGCACTTCCCCGGTGTCAGGTCAGGCGGATGGGGATCACGACTCCGGACCACCGACCCGAAGAATCATGAGCTACTCCGAGATCCACACCCCCGTCCTGCTCGAGCGCTGCGTCGAGCTGCTCGCCCCGGCGCTGCAGCGGCCCGATGCCGTGCTGGTCGATGCGACCGAGGGCATGGGCGGTCACTCCGAGGCCCTGCTGGAGCGCTTCCCCGACGTCCGACTGATCGGCCTCGACCGCGACACCGACGCCCTGCGCATCGCGGGGGAGCGGCTCGCGCGCTTCGGCGACCGTGTGACGCTCGTGCACACGGTGTACGACGGGATCGCCGCGGCGGTGCGCGGAGCGGGCGTCGACCGCGTCGACGGCATCCTCTTCGACCTCGGCGTCTCCTCGCTGCAGCTCGACGAGGCCGACCGCGGGTTCGCATACTCCCAGGACGCCCCCCTCGACATGCGGATGGACCAGACCTCCGGGACGACCGCCGCCGACATCGTCGCGACCTACGGGGAGGGCGATCTCCGGCGCATCTTCGAGCGCTACGGGGAGGAGAAGCTCGCGGGCCGCTACGCGCGGGCGATCATCGCGGCGCGCGGCGTCGCTCCCATCGAACGCTCCGGTCAGCTCGTCGACGTGCTCGTCGCCGCGACGCCGGTGGCGGTGCAGCGCGAGGGGCGCGGGCATCCCGCCAAGCGGGTCTTCCAGGCGCTTCGCATCGAGGTGAACGCCGAGCTGTCGGTGCTCGAGCGCGCCCTGCCGGCCGGTCTCGACCTCCTCCGCGTCGGGGGTCGCATCGTGGTCATGAGCTATCAGTCGCTCGAGGACCGGCTCGTCAAGCGCGTGTTCGCGGATGCCGCGGCATCCACCGCGCCCGCCGGGCTTCCCGTCGAGCTGCCCGAGCACGCCCCGCGCTTCCGTCTGGTCGTGAAGGGAGCGGAGCTCGCCTCCGACGACGAAAGGGCGCGCAACCCGCGTGCCACCCCCGTGCGGCTTCGCGCGGCCGAACGCATCCGGGAGGCGGCATGAGCATGTCCGCAGAGAGCACACTCGACCCCTTCGCGGGGCTGCCCGCCCTGCCGTCCGCGCCGCGTCGCGAACCCGCGCGTCGGCTGCAGGCGCTGGAGCAGCCGCAGCCGCGGCGCCGCCCGCGTCTGGTTTACGGCATCATCGCGGTGACCGGCGCCCTGCTGATCGGAGGCGCCCAGATGGGCTTGTCGATCCTGACGACCCAGTCGTCGTACGAACTGTCGACGCTGAGCGACCAGCAGCGTGACCTCGACTGGCAGAAGCAGATGCTGCAGGACAGCATCGCGGGCCTCAGTTCGCCGCAGTACCTCGCCGCCAATGCGGAAGCCCTCGGCATGGTCACCGGCCAGGCACCGACCTATCTGCGTCTGAGCGACAACGCGATCATCGGCACGGCGGCCGGTCTCACCGGCGCCAGCGCCGTCAACGCCCTCAGCAAAGCGGCCGTGGGCAACGCCCTCGTCAGCGGCCAGCCGCTTGTCGGCGATCCGGCCGCCAGCCTCGGCGGCGGCACGACCTCGGTCGTCGACAAGGCGATCGTCGATACACCGACACCCCCTGCCATCGCCGACGGTCTGCCGACCCCCGCCACACACTGATCTCATGACGACACGAGCCACCCGCAGTCCTCGTCGGCGCACCGTCGTCGCCCTCGCCGTCGTCCTGGCGGTGCTCTGCGCCTTCGTCGTGCGCCTCGTCGACATCCAGGTCGTCAACGCGCGCGAGCACATCGACGACTCGCAGGCCTACGCGACCGGAGCCAAGAGCACCCTCTACGGCGCGCGCGGCGAGATCGTCGACGACAACGGCGTCGTCCTCGCCAGCAGCACGACGCTGTACGACGTGCAGATCGATCCGCTCCTCGCCGCGCAGGGCGTCGCCACGGTCGACGCCGACGGCAGGACGATCAAGGACGACGACGGCAAGAACGTCATGACCCCGTGGAGCGAGGTGGCGCCCAAGATCGCGGCGATCACGGGCCAGTCCGCCGCCGACGTGGAGAAGATCGTCGCGGACGCCCTCGCCGCCGACGCGGGCTCCCGATTCGCCTACGTGAAGCGGTACGTCTCCACCGAGGAGTACCGGGCGCTCGCCGAGCTGAAGCTGCCGTTCCTGACCTTCCCGCTCCACCCCGCCCGCACCTACCCCGACGGCGCCGTCGCCGGAAACCTCATCGGGTTCGTCGGCTCGGACGGCACCCCCTTGGAGGGGCTCGAGTCGTTGCAGGACTCGTGTCTGCAGGCCACCAACGGCACCCTCACGTATCAGCGCGGGGCCGACGGGGTCATCATCCCCGGCACCGAGGTCGAGGACCCCGCGGTCAACGGCGGCACGCTGAAGCTGACGATCGACAGCGACCTGCAGTGGTTCATGCAGCAGCTGATCTCCGAGGAGACGGCGCGCTACCAGGCCGACTGGGGCGGCATCATCGTCATGGAGGCCAAGACCGGCAAGATCCGCGCGCTCGCGGAGACCAACACCGTTGACCCCAACGACCCCGGCGCCTCCGACCCCGACAACCGCGGGTCGCGCCTGCTGCGCGTGTCGTACGAGCCCGGATCGACGTTCAAGCCCGTCACAGCGGCGACCGCGATCGAGCAGGCCGGCCTGAGCCCGACATCCACCGTCGAGACGCCCGATCGGATCCGGTTCCCCAACGGTGCCGTGATCAACGACTCGGAGAGCCACCCGACGCAGAACCTCACGCTGACCGGCGGGCTCGTGGAGTCGTCCAACGTGGCGATGTCGCAGTTCGGCTCGCTCGTGAGCCCCGAGGTCCGCTACGACTACCTGAAGAAGTTCGGCGTCGGCGGCGGCACCGCGCTCGACTGGTCGGCGGAGCCGAGCGGCGAGATCCGCGACCCGTCGACGTGGGACAACCAGACCTACTACACGACGACGTTCGGTCAGGCCTTCACGGTCACGCCGACCCAGGTCACGAGCCTCTTCCAGACGATCGCGAACGGCGGCGTGCGGATGCCGGCCCAGCTCGTGGAGTCGTGCACCAAGCCCGACGGCACGGTCGTGACACCGGATCTGCCCGACCCCGTCCAGGTCATCAAGCCGGAGACCGCCGCCGAGGTGTCGCAGATGCTCGAGAACGTCTACGCACAGGGGACGCTCGCCGACGACATCCGCATCCCCGGCTATCGGCTCGCGGTGAAGACCGGTACCGCGCAGGTGCCCGACGGCAACGGCGGGTACAAGGACAACCTCTACATGACGTCCCTGGCCGGTTACGCCCCGGCGGACGATCCGCAGTACGTTGTCTTGACCCTGTTCAACGAGCCGAAGACCAACACCATGTCCTCGGCCAACCGCTCCGTCTTCAAGAAGGCCATGACGCAGGTGCTCACGCACTACCGCGTCATGCCCTCGGGCTCGGACACCCCTCTGCTGCCCGTGACACAATGACGAGACCGCGACGCGCCACCGCGCGTGAGGAACCAACCCTATGATCCGGATGACGCTGGCCGAGGTGGCCGCCGCCGTGACGGGAACTCTGCACCCGGCACACCACGACACTCCTGAGACGTTCGTCGACGGCGACGTCGACACCGACTCCCGCATGATCGGGGCGGGTGACATCTTCGTCGCGAAACCCGGCGAGGTCACCGACGGCCACCACTTCGTCGAGGCCGCCGTCGAGGCCGGCGCGGTGCTGGCGATCGTGGAGCGACGCGTCGACGCGCCCGTCAGCCAGATCGTCGTCGCGGATGCCGTCGCGGCCCTCTCCGACCTCGCGAGGGTGGTCGTGGCCTCCGTCCGTGCCGGCGGGGAGCTGCGGATCGTCGGCATCACCGGCTCGAACGGCAAGACCACCACCAAGAACATGCTGGCGCGCATCCTGCAGGACGAGGGCGACACCGTCGCGCCGCGCGGCTCGTTCAACAACGAGGTCGGCGCGCCGCTGACGATGCTGCGCGTCCGCGCGCAGACCCGCTTCCTCGTCAGCGAGTTCGGCGCCTCCGGACCCGGCGAGATCGCGCGTCTGGCCGGTCTGGTCTCCCCGGACGTGGGCGTCGTGCTGATGGTGGGCCTGGCCCACGCGGGCGGCTTCGGCGGCGTCGAGGAGACACTGAAGGCGAAGACCGAGCTGGTCGAGGCGGTCCGCCCCGGCGGTGTCGCGGTGCTGAACGCGGACGACGCTCGCGTCGTCACGATGGCGGCTGTCGCCGCGTCGCGCGACGTCGAGGTCCGCTGGTTCGGTCGCGGCGCCGCCGCGGAGATCCGGGCCGAGGACGTCGAGGTCACGGCCGCCGGCACGACGTGCACGATCGTGGCCGGGGACGAGCGCTTCCCGCTCCGGCTCCGCGTTCTCGGCGAGCACCACGTCATGAACGCGCTGGCCGCGCTGACGGCCGCCCGCGAGCTCGGCGTGCCGCTGCCGTCCGCCATCGCTCGGTTGGAGACGCTCGAGATCGCGGAGCGCTGGCGGATGCAGCCGCTCGGCTCCGACCGCGTGCGCATCATCAACGACGCCTACAACGCGAGCCCCGACTCGATGGCGGCCGCGCTGCGCACGCTCGCGCAGATCGCGGGCCCGGGCGAGCGGAAGGTCGCCGTCCTCGGCGCCATGAGCGAGCTCGGCGAGTTCGCGGGCGAGGAGCACGACCGCGTCGGTCTGCTCGCGGTGCGGCTGCGCATCGAGCGCATCGTCGTCGTGGGGCGCGACGCGCGCCGCCTCTTCCTCGCCGCCGTCGGCGAGGGGTCGTGGGACGGGGAGGCCGTCTTCTTCGAGACCGCCGACGAGGCGTTCGACTACCTCCTCCACGAGCTGCGCGACGGCGATCGCGTGCTGGTGAAGTCGTCGAACTCCGCCGGGCTCCGGCACCTCGGCGATCGTCTGGGAGAATCGTTCTCGTGAGATCCCTGCTGGCGGCTGCGACGATCTCCCTGGCGTTCACGCTCTTTCTCACACCGCTGTTCATCCGGCTGTTCGAGAAGCTCGGCTGGGGTCAGGTGATCCGCACGCCGGAGAACGTGAACAACCCGAGCCATCAGACCAAGCGCGGCACGCCCACGATGGGTGGGATCGTGTTCATCGTCGGCTCGATCGTGGGCTACTTCGTCGGCACGCTGACCGGCGGAGCGCCGCCGTCGATCTCCGGTCTGCTGGTCATCTGGATGATGGTCGGCTTCGGCGTGGTCGGCTTCATCGACGATTTCATGAAGGTCCGTCAGCAGCGCAGCCTCGGTCTGTCCGGGTGGCGCAAGATCGTCGGCCAGGTGCTGGTCGCGGTGCCGTTCGGCATCATGGCGCTGAACTTCCCCGACGCCCGCGGGGAGACGCCCGCGTCGCCCTACATCTCCTTCTTCCGCGACATCCCGATGCTGTCCTTCCTCGCGCTCGGCGCCGTCGTCGGATGGATCGCCTACCTCGTGTGGATCACCTTCATCTCGGTGGCCTGGTCGAACTCGACCAACCTGACCGACGGCCTGGACGGCCTCGCGACCGGATCCGGGATCTTCACGGTGTCGGCCCTCAGCCTCGTCACGTTCTGGCAGTTCCAGCAGCGGTGCGCGAGCGGGGCGCTCGTCACGGCGTATGTCAACGGCTGCTACCCGACGCCCGACCCGATGGATCTCACGATCATCGCGGCATCCTTCGTGGGCGCTCTCG
Organism: Microbacterium sp. PAMC21962; assembly: GCF_019443465.1. NCBI lineage: Bacteria > Bacillati > Actinomycetota > Actinomycetes > Micrococcales > Microbacteriaceae > Microbacterium > Microbacterium sp. PAMC21962. Next base: position 200,651 of record NZ_CP080381.1, read on the forward strand.
TGGGCTTCCTGTGGTGGAACGCGCCGAAGGCGAAGATCTTCATGGGCGACGTGGGATCGATGGCGATCGGCGGCGTGATCGCCGCGATGGCGATCCTCTCGCGCACCGAGCTGCTGTCGGTCATCATCGCCGGCGTCTTCATCATCGGCCCGGGCTCGGTCATCCTGCAGCGCATGTACTTCAAGGCCACGGGCGGCAAGCGCCTCTTCCTGATGAGTCCGTTCCACCACCACCTCGAGATGCGCGGCTGGCCCGAGATCACGATCGTCGTGCGGATGTGGATCATCGCCGGCATGCTCGCCGTCACCGGCGTCGCGCTCTTCTACGTCGAATGGCTCTCGGCGCTGTGAGCGGGGTGCGCGACCTGGATGCGCTGCGCAGCTGGCACGCGGACTGGCGTGGGCTGCGCGTCGCCGTGCTCGGCCTGTCGGTGACCGGTTTCTCCGTCGCCGACACGCTTGCCGAGCTCGGCGCCGACGTGCTCGTGCTGAGCGAGACCGCCGCGGAGGAGTACGCACGGCTGCTGCCCGTCATCGGCGCACGGCTGCATCTCGGATCCCTGGGCTCCGTGCCGGATGCCCTCGTCGAGTTCGCACCCGAGGTCGTCATCGCCTCGCCCGGCTTCGCGCCCCACCACCCGATCGTCGCGTGGACCCGCGCGAACGGCATCGCGCTGTGGGGCGACATCGAGCTGGCCTGGCGCGTGCGCGACAAGGTCGTGCGGCCCGACGGCACCCCCGCCGAGTGGCTGCTCATCACGGGGACCAACGGCAAGACGACGACCACGCAGCTCACGGCATCGATGCTCGTCGCGGGAGGGCTGCGCGCCGCCCCGTGCGGCAACATCGGCGTCCCGATCCTCGATGCGGTGCGCGATCCCGGCGGGTTCGACGCGCTGGTCGTCGAGCTGTCGAGCCACCAGCTCTGGTACCTCTCGCTGCAGGAGGGCACGCAGCCCGTCTCCCCGCACGCGAGCGTGTGCCTCAACCTCGCCGACGACCACCTGCAGTGGCACGGGTCGTTCGCCGCGTACCGCGACGCGAAGGCGGTCGTCTACCAGCACACGCGCGTGGCCTGCGTCTACAACAAGTCCGACGTCGCGACGCGCGTCATGGTGGAGGAGGCCGATGTCGTCGACGGATGCCGCGCCATCGGTTTCGACCTCGGTGTGCCCGGCCCGAGCGATCTGGGCATCGTCGACGGCATCCTGGTCGACCGTGCGTTCCTCGACGACCGTCGCACGAGCGCGCTGGAGCTGACCACGGTCGGCGAACTCGCCGCGCACGGGCTGGCGGCGCCGCACGTCGTCGCCAACATCCTGGCCGCGGCGGCGCTCGCGCGGTCGCTCGACGTCGCCCCCGCGGACATCGCCTCCGCTCTGCGCGCCTTCCGCCTGGACGCGCACCGCATCGAAGTGGTCGCGACGGTCGGCGGCATCACCTGGATCGACGACTCGAAGGCGACCAACCCCCACGCCGCCGCGTCGTCGCTCGCGGCGTTCCCCGGCGCCGTGTGGATCGTCGGCGGCGACCTGAAGGGCGTCGACATCGGCGAGCTGATCGCGGCGCGCGGCCCGGGCGTGAAGGCGGTCATCGTGATCGGGGTCGAGCGGTCGCCGATCACCGAGGCGTTCGCGCGACACGCGCCGACCATTCCCGTCTTCGAAGTGGACCACGCACAGACTGAAGACGTCATGGCGGACGTCGTCGCAGCGGCGGCGGAGATCGCCCGTGACGGAGACGTGGTCCTCCTCGCCCCCGCCGCGGCATCCTTCGACCAATTCGACTCGTACGCCGACCGTGGACACCGGTTCGCCCGCGCCGTACAGGCCTGGACGCCACCCGACGCGGCGACGCAGACACCGACCGAGACCGGCACGACAGACGCAGGGGGAGCCGATGACCACGACGACCCCGCCGACCCGTCCGGCCGCTGACGGCGCCGACGACGCGGCGTCCACCGGGTTCGCCGCGCGCGTCTCGTTGGGGAGGGTCTTCGCGCCCGTCCCCAGCGAGTTCCTGCTGATCGCCTCGACGGCGCTGCTGCTGACCGGATTCGGTCTGACGATGGTCCTCTCCGCGACGATGGCGACCGCCTTGGCCGGCGGCCAGAGCCCGTTCGAGGTCGTGATGAAGCAGGCGGTGTTCGCCGTCATCGGCATCCCGCTGATGTTCGTCGCGAGCCGGCTGCCGGTGACCTTCTGGAAACGGGTCGCCTGGCCGGGGCTCATCCTCGCGACCCTGTTCCAGCTGCTCGTGTTCGTTCCGGGACTCGGCGTGGCCAACGACGGAAACCAGAACTGGATCCAGATCGCGGGCTTCCAGGCGCAGCCGTCCGAGTTCCTCAAGGTGACCCTCGCGCTGTGGCTGGGGTACGTCCTCTATCGCAAGCAGACGCTCCTGGGCCTGTGGCGGCACGTCTTCATCCCGGTGGTGCCGGTCGGTGCCCTCGTGATCGGGACGGTCATGGCCGGCCACGACCTCGGCACGGCGATGATCCTCATGGTGATCCTGCTCGCGTGTCTGTTCTTCTCCGGCGTCAAGCTCCGGATCTTCCTGATCCCGCTGATCCTCGTCGTGGGGGCGGCCGGCGTGTTCGCCGTGACCAGCCCGAACCGCATGGCGCGGATCATGAGCTTCCTCGACGTCGACACGCTCTCCTGCTACGACACCACGTGCTACCAGCCGCTGCACGGCGTATGGGGCCTCGCCAACGGGGGGATCTTCGGGCTCGGACTCGGCAACTCCCGCGAGAAGTACGGGTGGCTGCCGGCCCAGTCCAACGACTACATCTTCGCGATCCTCGGCGAAGAGCTGGGGCTCATCGGATGCCTCGTCGTGCTCGCCCTGTTCACCCTCTTCGCCGTCGGCGCGTTCCACATCATCCGCAAGACGCACGATCCGTTCATCCGCATCGTCGCCGGCGGCATCACGGTCTGGATCGTCGGCCAGGCGCTGCTGAACATCGCGGTGGTGCTGCGGCTGGCGCCCGTGCTCGGCGTGCCGCTTCCGTTCATGTCGCAGGGCGGAACGTCGCTGCTGTCCGTCCTGATCGGATGCGGCGTGCTGCTCTCGTTCGCCCGGACGCTCCCGGTCGCTCCGGCGCCCTCGGTCGCGCTGCCCGCCGAGCGCCGCCCCGGCCGCCGCTGACAGGGCTCGACGGTAGGCTCGATCGGGTGACGACCGCCCCGGAATCGACGACGTACCTGCTCGCCGGCGGGGGCACCGCCGGCCACGTCAACCCGCTCCTGGCCGTCGCCGACGGCCTGCGCGAGCGCGACCCCGCGGCCCGTGTCCTCGTCCTCGGTACGAGGGAGGGGCTGGAGGCCCGCCTCGTGCCCCAGCGCGGCTACGAGCTGCTGTTCGTCGACAAGGTGCCCTTCCCGCGCCGTCCCGACCTCGCCGCCGTGCGCTTCCCCGCCGCGTGGACGCGCGCCGTCCGCCAGGTGCGCGCGCACCTGCGGACGCGACGGGTCGATGTCGTCGCGGGCTTCGGCGGGTACGCGTCGGCGCCGGCGTACGTGGCGGCGCGGCGGGAGGGCATCCCGTACGTGGTCCACGAGGCGAACGCCCGCCCCGGCCTCGCCAACATCCTCGGCGCCCGGCGCGCCGCCGCGGTGGGCGCCGTCTTCCCCGGGACGCCGCTGCGCGGCGCGCAGACGGTGGGGATGCCGTTGCGGCGCGAGATCGTCGAGCTCGATCGTGTCGCGGCACGGGCGGAGGCCGCCGCGGCCTTCGGGCTCGACCCGGCGCGGCCCGTGCTCCTCGTCTTCGGCGGCTCGCTCGGCGCCCGCCGACTCAACCAGGCCTTCGCCCAGGCGTGGTCCTCGATCGTCGACGCGGGCTGGCAGCTGCTGCACGCGGCGGGGGAGCGCGACGAGATCGTCGACCCGCGGCATCCCGACTACCGCATCGTCCCGTACCTGGACCGGATGGATCTGGCGCTCGCGCTGGCCGATCTCGTCGTGTCGCGCGCCGGTGCCGCGACGGTCAGCGAGCTGTCGGCGCTCGGTGTTCCCGCCGTGTACGTGCCCTACGCGGTCGGCAACGGCGAGCAGGCGCTCAACGCCGCCGACGCGGTGGCGGCGGGCGCCGCACGGATCATCCCGGATGCCGAGTTCACCGCCGACCGGGTGCGTACCGAGATCGTGCCCCTGTTGGGCGACGGGGCCGCGCTCGGCGCGATGCGCGCGGCGGCCGCCTCACGCTCCGCGGCGGCGCGGGCGGGCACGGCCAACGTCATGGCGATGCTCGACGGCGCGCTGCGCTGACCCCCCCGCTCACCCGTCCCCTCGTGCCGGTATCGCGTCGGCGATGCGGCAGGACGGGACGGACGAACGCGTGTCAGGAGGTCGACGGCGCGTCGCGAAGGGCGGCGCGGGCGAGGGCGAGGGCCTGCTCGGGATCGAGGCGGAGCGCGCGGATCTGCGCGGCGAACGCGGATGCCGCGCGTTGCGCCTCCTTCAGCGCCGCATCGCCCTGCGGAGCGACGAACGTGCCGTTGCGCCCCCGGGTCTCGATCACATCGGCGGCCTCCAGCTCACGGTAGGCGCGTGCCACGGTGCCGGGCGCCAGGCCGAGGTCCTCCGCCAGCCGTCGCACCGTGGGCAGTCGGGCCCCGGGAGCGAGCTCGCCCGTGTCGATCGCGTCGATGAGCCGGCGGCGCAGCTGCTCGAAGGGCGGGACGGGGGATGCCGGGTCGATGACCATCTGCATCCCGCTTTTGTATCATGCAATGTATCAATAAGTCAAGGCCCCGGACCGCCGCGCAGCGCGCCGCAGCATCCCCCCAGGGAGAGCCGACCTAGACTTGTCGAGCCATGATTCGACCCGATCTCAGCCTGCCCATTCCCGAGGACATCTCCGCCGCGCACTTCATCGGCATCGGCGGATCGGGCATGTCCGGGCTCGCCGGCATGTTCCTCGACCGCGGCATCCGCGTGTCGGGCTCGGACCGCGCCGACGGCGCCGCCCTGCGCGCCCTCGCGGCGCGCGGTGCCGACGTGCACGTCGGCCACGACGCGGCGCACCTGCCCGACGACGCCGACACCGTCATCCACACCGGGGCGATCTGGCCCGAGAACCCGGAGTTCCTGCTCGCGAAGGAACGCGGCCTCCACGTCATACACCGCTCGCAGGCCCTGCACTGGCTCATCGGCGGCCGCCGCCTCGTGAGCGTCGCGGGCGCGCACGGGAAGACGACGTCCACGGGCATGATCGTCACCGCGCTGCGTGCGCTCGGCACGGCGCCGACGTTCGTCAACGGGGGAGTGATCGCCGACCTCGGCGTGTCCAGTGCGACGGGATCCGACGAGCTGTTCGTCATCGAGGCAGACGAGTCGGACGGCACGTTCCTCCTCTACGACACCTCCGTCGCCCTCATCACCAACGTCGACCCCGATCACCTCGACCACTGGGAGTCGCGCGACGCGTTCTACGACGGCTTCGTGCGCTTCGGTGACGCGGCCCGCGAGGCGGTCGTCATCTCCGCCGACGACGCCGGCGCCCGCCGCGTGACGGCCGCGCTCGATCACCCCACGGTGGTGACGTTCGGCGAGGATGCCGCGGCCCACGTGCGCGTCAGCGACATCGTGACCGACGGTCCGGTCTCGTTCACCCTCACGCACGACGGCGTCAGCGTTCCGGGCCGGCTGGCGGTGCCGGGCGCCCACAACGCCATCAACGCGGCGGGCGCGGTCGCCGTGCTCCTCACGCTCGGATACGCCCTCGAGCCGGCGCTACGCGCGGTGGAGGGATTCGGCGGCACCGTCCGGAGGTTCGAGCTGCACGGCGTGGAGCGCGGGGTGAGCGTCTACGACGACTACGCCCACCATCCGACCGAGGTCGCCGCGGCGCTCGCGGCCGCGCGCACCGTCGTCGGCGAGGGGCGCATCATCGCGATCCAGCAGCCGCACACGTATTCGCGCACGCAGGAGATGTATCGCGAGTTCGCCGAGGTCCTCGAGCAGTACGCCGATCACACGGTCATGCTCGATGTGTACGGTGCCCGTGAGGACCCCGTGCCCGGCGTGACCGGCGAGCTCGTCAGCGGCGCGTTCCGCGACCCCGCGAAGGTGCACTTCGTCCCCGACTGGCAGGCGGCGGCCGACTACACCGCGACGGTGGCGCGCGCCGGCGACTACGTCATCACCCTCGGCTGCGGCAACGTGTACCAGATCATCCCTCAGGTGCTCGGGGCGCTGTCCGCGACGAAGGCCGAGGCATAGCCGATGCGTCGGCCGACGCCGCTGCCGGCGCCGGAGCAGGACCCGGCCGCCGCGAAGGCGACCGCGGATGAGGTCGACGCGTCGACCGTGCGCCGTGTCGATCCGCCGCGTCGGGGCGAGGATGCCGGTGCCGCTGCCGACCTCGTGGAGGACGCCGATGCGACGGCCCCGCTGACCCCGCTGTGGGTGGGATCGTCCGAGCGTGCGCCGATGTCGACGGTGACCGAGGCGACGCCCGGGTCGACACCCGAGGCCGCCGAGGACGCCGATGCGATCGGCGTGCGCGACGTGTGGTCGGCGGCACGCGCCCGGCGGCGCGCCCTGCGTGCGGAGGTGCGGCGCTTCACGGCGCGTCAGCGCCGCCGTCGGATGATCTGGCTCGGGGTCGGCGCCGCCGTCCTCCTGCTGGTGCTCGGCACGCTGGGCGCCGCGTACAGCCCGCTCTTCGCGGTCGAGAAGGTGAGCGTCGTGGGCGCCTCGACCCTCGACGCCGGAGCCGTCGAGCAGGCGCTGGCCGGCCAGATCGGCACGCCTCTTCCCCTCGTCGACTCCTCGGCCGTCAAAGCGGCGCTCGTGACCTTCCCCCTCGTCGAGTCCTACACGCTCGAGGCCCGGCCGCCGCACGAGCTCGTCGTCCGCATCGTCGAGCGCACGCCGATCGGCTCGATCCCGTCGTCGGCCGGCTACACCCTCGTCGACGCCGCCGGGGTGGCGCTCTCCACGACCCCGCAACCTGCCGCCGGTCATCCCATGCTCTCGGTGGAGGGAGGGCTCTCCTCGCCCGCCTTCACCGCCGTGGGGACCGTCTTCCGTACGCTGCCCACCGACATCCGCGACCAGGTCACCGCGATGAGCGCGACCTCGGCGAACGACGTCACGCTCACCCTGGGCGGCACCGGCACGACCGTCGTCTGGGGCAACGCCGACGATTCCGTGCTGAAGGCCAAGAGCCTCGCGGCGATCATGGCCGCCCGGCCGCCGTCCGAGGTGTCGAGCTACGACGTCTCGTCGGCCACGGCCGTCGTCGTGCGCTGACACGCGGTCACGACGCGTTTCTGCGCGACACGCCCCGTGCCTGGCGGGCGCGGGCCTCGCTGCCGCATACCTTCAATCAAGGAATTGCATACTGAGCAATTCTTTAAACCTCAACTAGAGGTTCAAGGTTTAGCAGTCAGGGTTCGGGACACAATGGAGGCCGGCATGAGCCAGAACCAGAACTACCTCGCGGTGATCAAGGTCGTGGGTGTGGGCGGCGGCGGCGTGAACGCCGTCAATCGGATGATCGAGCTCGGGCTGCGGGGTGTCGAGTTCATCGCGGTGAACACCGACGCCCAGGCGCTGCTGATGAGCGACGCCGACGTCAAGCTCGACGTGGGCCGCGAGCTCACGCGCGGGCTCGGCGCCGGGGCCGACCCTGAGGTCGGCCGCCGCGCCGCCGAGGATCACGCCGAGGAGATCGAGGAGGCTCTCGCGGGAGCCGACATGGTCTTCGTGACGGCCGGCGAGGGCGGTGGGACGGGAACCGGCGGTGCCCCCGTGGTCGCCCGCATCGCCAAGTCGATCGGCGCGCTGACGATCGGTGTCGTCACCAAGCCGTTCAGCTTCGAGGGTCGGCGCCGCCAGAGCCAGGCCGAGGCCGGCGTCGCGAAGCTCAAGGAAGAGGTCGACACCCTCATCGTCGTGCCGAACGACCGTCTGCTGGAGATCAGCGACCGCGGCATCTCGATGATCGAGGCGTTCGCCACCGCCGACCAGGTGCTCCTCGCCGGTGTGCAGGGCATCACCGACCTCATCACCACGCCGGGTCTGATCAACCTCGACTTCGCCGACGTCAAGAGCGTCATGCAGGGCGCCGGCTCCGCTCTCATGGGCATCGGCTCCGCGCGCGGAGCCGACCGGGCGATCAAGGCCGCCGAGCTGGCCGTCGAATCGCCTCTGCTGGAGGCGTCGATCGAGGGTGCGCACGGTGTGCTGCTCTCGATCCAGGGTGGATCGAACCTCGGCATCTTCGAGATCAACGACGCGGCCCAGCTGGTCAAGGAAGCCGCCCACCCCGAGGCGAACATCATCTTCGGCACGGTCATCGACGACACGCTCGGCGACGAGGTCCGTGTCACGGTCATCGCCGCCGGTTTCGACGGGGGCGAACCGCAGACGCGCATCGAGCCGATCACGGCGGCGCGCCCGGCGGCCGCGGCGCCCGTGCTGCCGTCCGTGCCCGCGGAGGATGCCGCGCGCGAGATCGCCGCCGTCGAGGAGAAGCAGCCGGTCACGGTGTCGGCACCGGTCGCCGAGTCGTACGACTCGGTCTACGGCGACGACGACCTGGACATCCCCGACTTCCTGAAGTGACCTCTCTCGCCGAACGCCTGACCGCCCTGGACGCCCGCCTCGCGGACGCGGCCAGGGCGGTCGGGCGCGACCCCGGCGAGATCACGCGGATCGTCGTCACGAAGTTCCACCCGGCGCGCCTCGTGACCGATCTCGCCGCGCTCGGCGTGCGCGATGTGGGGGAGAACCGCCAGCAGGAGCTCACCGCGAAGCGCGCCGAACTCGAGGGCTCCGCGCTGGACGGGCTGCGCTGGCATTTCATCGGGCAGCTGCAGACCAAGAAGGCCCGCGCGGTGCGCGTGGCCTCCGACTGCGTCCACTCCGTCGACCGCGACCGCGTCGCCGACGCGCTGCACGCCGCCGATCCCGAGGGGGCGCCGCTCGACGTGTTCCTCCAGGTCAACCTCACCGCCGACCCCGGCCGCGGAGGCGTGTCGCCGTCGGAGGTCGAGGCCCTCGCCGCACACACCGCCGATCGCTGTCCGTCGCTGCGCGTGCGCGGCGTCATGGGCGTCGCACCCCTCGACGAGGCGCCGGGCGCGGCGTTCGCGCGTCTCGCGGCGGCGGGCGAGACCGTACGACGCGTCGTCCCGGACGCGTCGTGGATGTCCGCCGGGATGTCGGGCGACTTCGCCGAGGCGATCGCCGCCGGCGCGACACACCTGCGGATCGGCACGGCAATCACGGGACCGCGACCGGACCGCGGCTAGCCTCAGACCAGACGAGCAAACGGAGGAATGCGATGTCGAACCCGCTCAAGAAGACCATGGTGTACCTGGGCCTCGCCGACGAGGAAGAGGTCTACGAAGAGCCCGCCGCCGAGACGCCTGCGCGCCGTGAGCGCACGAGCGACCGCCCGATCGAGAAGGCGGCTCCCGTGACGCCCCTGCACCGTCCCGCCGTCGTCCGCCAGCCGACCGCCGGCACCGTCAGCGAGATCCTCACGGTGCACCCCAAGCAGTACCGCGACGCGCAGATCATCGCGGAGAACTTCCGCGACGGCATCCCGGTGATCATCAACCTGTCGCAGATGAGCGACGCCGACGCGCGTCGACTGATCGACTTCGCGAGCGGACTCTCCCTCGGCCTGTACGGGCGTATCGAGCGCGTGACCAGCAAGGTCTTCCTGCTGTCGCCCGAGAACGTCGCGATCTCCGGTGACGGGTCGGTGGCGAACGCCGACCCCGAGTCCGCACCCTTCTCGCAGTAGTCGTGGAGATCGTGCGCCTGGCGGCCTTCGTCGTCGACGTCCTTCTCCTCATCTACATCCTCCTGCTGTTGGCGAGGCTGGTTCTCGAGTACATCCCGATGTTCAACCGTCAGTGGCGGCCGCGGGGCTTCGGGCTCGTTCTCGCCGAGGCCGTCTTCACGCTGACCGATCCGCCGCTGCGGTTCTTCCGTCGGCTGATCCCTCCGTTGCGGCTCGGACCCATCGCTCTCGACCTCGGATTCCCGGTGACGATGCTCAGCTGCTTCGTGCTGCTCACGATCGTCCGGGTGATCGAGCGCCTGTAGCCCCCGTCGCACGCCCCACGAGCGCCGACTATGCTTGATCAGTACGGTTCGCCGATGGCGGGCCGACCGAATCGGCCCGCGTCGTGAGCCCCGAAAGAGGAAACACCATGGCTTTGACCCCGGAAGACGTCGTCACCAAGCAGTTCCAGCACGTGCGGTTCAAGGAGGGCTTCGACCCCGACGAGGTGGATGACTTCCTCGACGAGATCGTCGTCGAGTGGCGCAAGACCATCGCCGAGAACGAAGAGCTGAAGACCAAGCTCGCCGCGTACGAGTCCGGTGAAGCCGCTCCCGCCGAGGTCGTCGAGGCTGCGGTCGTCGAGGAGCCGGCTCCCGCCGTCGTGGAGGCCGTGCCCGCTGCGGAGGCTCCCGCCGCCGGTGGCGTCGCGGCATCCGCCGGCATCATCGAGCTCGCTCAGCGCCTGCACGACGAGCACGTTGCCGAAGGCCAGGCCCAGCGCGACAAGCTCATCTCCGAGGCCCAGTCCAAGGCCGCGTCCATCCTGGCCGAGGCCGAGGCCAAGGGCCGCGACGAGATGGCCCGCCTCGAGGCGGAGCGCGTCACGCTGGAGAGCCGCATCAGCGAGCTGCGCCAGTTCGAGCGCGACTACCGCTCGCAGCTGCGCGGCTTCATCGAGGACAAGCTGCGCGACCTCGACGTCGCCGGCACCACCTCGGGCGCCTCGCCGGTCTCGGCTTCCTGAGCCCGGTGACGGACCCGTCCCCTCAGCACAAGACCCTGAATAGGGCGGCGGCCGGTGCCCTCGTCGCGATCCTCGCGGCGCTGGTGCTGGCCGCCGACCAGTTCACCAAGCATCTGGCTCTCACGTCGCTGCCGTATCAGGAACCGGTGGCGGTGTGGGGCGATGTCCTGCAGTTCTATCTGACGAGGAATCCGGGCGCGGCGTTCTCGCTCCTCGAGGGTCAGACGTGGATCTTCACCGTCGTGATGACCCTCGCTGCGCTGGTCATCGTCTCGCTCACGGTGATGCGCGTGCGCTCCCGTGTCTGGGCGATCGTCCTCGGCCTGCTGCTCGGCGGCATCCTGGGCAACCTCACCGATCGCGTGCTGCGCGACCCGGGGTTCCTGGTCGGTCACGTCGTCGACTTCATCAACACGCCCTGGATGTGGCTCGGCATGAATCCGGCCATCTACAACGTGGCCGACATGTTCATCGTGACGATGATGATCGGTGTCGCCCTGCTCGTGGTCGTCGGCGTGCGCCTCGACGGCACGCGTGAGCGCCGCGGCGACGCGACCGCGCCAGCGGCGTCCGACGCGGATGACGCGCCCACCGGGCTGCGCGAGGACTGATGCCGTCACGCACCCTTCCCATCCCCGACGGTCTCGACGGCGTCCGGGTGGATGCCGCCCTCGCCAAGATGCTGGGGTTCTCGCGCACCTTCGCGGCCGAGGTCGCCGAAGCCGGCGGCGTGCGGATGGACGGGCGCCCGCTCGGTAAATCGGATCGTCTGCGCGCCGGGGGATGGCTCGAGCTCGAGTGGGAAGACCGCCGCGAGCCGGAGATCGTCCCCCTCGCGGTGCCCGACCTCGGGATCGTCTACGACGACGACGAGATCGTGGTCGTCGACAAGCCCGCCGGTGTCGCGGCGCATCCGTCGCTCGGCTGGGAGGGGCCCACGGTCCTGGGCGCGCTGGCCGCGGCGGGCTTCCGGGTCGCCACGACGGGCGCCGCCGAACGCCAGGGTGTGGTCCATCGCCTCGACGTCGGTACGAGCGGCCTCATGGTCGTCGCCAAGACGGAGCGCGCGTACACCGCGCTCAAGCGGGCCTTCAAGGAGCGCGAGGTCGACAAGATCTACCACGCCGTCGTCCAGGGCCACCCCGACCCCCTCGCGGGCACGATCGATGCGCCGATCGGCCGCCATCCCTCCCACTCGTGGAAGTTCGCCGTGACCCCCGACGGCAAGGACTCGATCACCCACTACGAGACGCTCGAGGCGTTCCCGTCGGCCGCGCTGCTGGAGATCCACCTCGAGACGGGACGCACCCACCAGATCCGCGTGCACATGGCGGCGCACCGGCATCCCTGCGTCGGCGATCCGCTGTACGGGGCCGACCCCACCCTCTCGGCGCGGCTCGGCCTGTCGCGGCAGTGGCTGCACGCGCACGAGCTGTCGTTCTCGCACCCCGCCACGACGGAGTGGGTCACGTTCTCGAGCGACTACCCGGCCGACCTGGCCCACGCGCTCGACGTGCTGCGCGGCTGACGCGGGGTCGGACGCCGGTCCCATGCCGACCGGCGTACATGCCGGTGCCTAGCCTGGAGGAGTGACTCTCTCCGAACGTCCCTGGTTGTCCTCCTATGCGCCGGGGGTGCCGTCGGAGATCGAGCCCGTCACGCAGACCCTTCCGGACATGCTCGACGAGGCGGTCCGCACGCATCCGAGCCGGCCCGCGCTCGAGTTCTTCGGGGCCGTGACGACGTACCGCGACCTGGGGCGTGAGGTCGCGCGTGCGGCGGAGGGCCTGCGCAGACTCGGCGTGGTCGCCGGCGACCGCGTGGCGCTGATCCTGCCCAACTGCCCTCAGCACATCGTCGCGTTCTACGCGGTGCAGCGCCTCGGGGCGATCGTCGTCGAGCACAATCCGCGCTACACGGCACCGGAGCTGCGGCACCAGTTCGAGGTGCACCACGCGCGCGTGGCGGTCGTGTGGGATGCCGTGGCGGACACCGTCGCCGACTTCCCCGCGGACATCCGTCCGAACCACATCGTCGCCGTGCGCATGATCGACGCGATGCCGCGCCGCACCCGCCTGGCGCTGCGGCTGCCGGTGAAGAAGGCGCGCGACGCGCGGAACGCACTCTCGGCGCGTCCCCGGGCGAAGGGGGTGCGCACGTGGGCGGAGCTCGCCTCGTCGCGTCCGCTCGCGCGGCGACACCCCCGTCCCGCCGTGGACGACGTCGCCGCGCTCCAGTTCACCAGCGGCACCACGGGGACTCCGAAGGCCGCGATCCTCACCCACCGCAATCTGCGCTCGAACGCGGCGCAGTCCGCCGCGTGGGTGCCCGACCTCGTGCCGGGGCGCGAGGTGTTCTACGCGGTCCTCCCGCTCTTCCACGCCTACGGGCTCACGCTGTGCCTCACGACGGCGCTGTCGGTCGGCGCCCGCATCGTGCTGTTCCCGACCTTCGATGTGGGGATGACGCTGGACGCGATCCGACGGACGCCGCCGACCTTCCTCGCCGCCGTCCCGCCGATCTACGACGCCCTCGCCCGGGCGACGGCGCGCGAGGGCGTCGACCTCTCGAGCCTGCGCAACGCGATCTCGGGGGCGATGTCGCTGCCGCCGTCCACGGTGCTGCGGTGGGAGGAGGCCACGGGCGGTCTCATCGTCGAGGGCTACGGGATGACGGAGTCGTCGCCGATCAGTCTCGGCAACCCGATGGGGCCGCGGCGTCGGCCCGGAACGGTCGGCGTCCCGTTCCCGAGCACCGAGATCCGCGTGGTCGACCCCGCCGATCCGGCACGCGACCTCCAGGTCGGTGAGGAGGGGGAGCTGCTCGTGCGCGGTCCGCAGGTGTTCCAGGGGTACTGGAACCAGCCCGGCGAGACGGCGACCGCGCTCCTGGCGGGCGGATGGCTGCGCACCGGTGACATCGTGGCCGTGGATGCCGACGGATTCGTGACCGTCGTCGACCGGCTCAAGGAGCTGATCATCAGCGGTGGCTTCAACATCAGCCCGAGCGAGGTGGAGAACGCGCTGCTGCTGCATCCGGATGTGGCGGACGCGGCCGCCGTGGGGATCCCCCGTTCGGACGGCTCGGAGACGGTCACGGCGGCCGTCGTGATGCGGGAGGGGTCGGTGTTCGACGCCGACGAGATCCGCGCGTTCACGCGGGCGCATCTGGCGGCGTACAAGGTGCCGCGGGCGGTCGTGGAGTTCGACGCACTGCCGCGCTCGCTCGTCGGCAAGGTGATCCGCCGCGAGGTGCGCGAGGAGGTCCTCCGGCGCCGGCGGCCGTGACGGTCAGCGGCCGCCCGCGAAGGCGGCCGGATCGTCCTCGGCCAGGGCGAGGGCGATCTTGCGGACGTGGGCCTGCTCCACGTCGGTGAGCTCGCCCAGCCCGTACCATCCGACCTCGGTGAGCTCCCCGTCGGCGGGATGGGGCTCGCCCGAGACCCAGTCGCAGCGGAACACGAGGTCGAGGTAGTCGACCTGGTCGCCGTTGGCGTACGTGATGCGGGGCAGCTGCTGCACGAGCGCGAGCCGCGTCGCGCGCACCGTGACACCGGCCTCTTCGCGGCACTCCCGGACGGCGGCGTCCGCGGGCTCCTCGCCGGGGTCGACGATGCCCGAGACGCTCTGCCAGGCACCGTTGTCGGCGCGTCTTCCGAGCAGCACCTTCTCGTCCTTGAAGACGACCGCCGTCACTCCCACCAGCGGCAGCGGGGCGCCGCCGATCTTCTCGCGGAGGGACAGGACGAACTCGGGGGTGGCCATACGCTCAGCCTAGGTCTCTCACCCTCAGGTTGAGGGTGAGGTGAGCTGACGCGCAGCCCCGAGCGTCCCGCCGGCGATGTCGGCGGTGTTCGTAGACTCGATGGGTGGCCACCGACTCCTTCGTTCATCTGCACGTGCACAGCGAATACTCGATGCTCGACGGGGCGGCGAAGATCGGCGCCATGACCCAGGCGGCGGCCGAGTACGGGATGCCGGCGATCGCGGTGACCGACCACGGCAACACCTTCGCCGCGTTCGAGTTCTACAACGCCGCCAAGGCGGCGGGGGTCAAGCCCATCATCGGCCTGGAGGCCTACGTCACGCCCGGCACCCACCGCAGCGACAAGTCGCGCGTCGCGTGGGGCTCGCCCGACCAGAAGAGCGATGACGTGTCGGGCTCGGGCGCCTACACGCACATGACGATGTGGAGCCAGAGCACGGAGGGCATGCACAACCTCTTCCGGCTCAGCTCGCTCTCGAGCATGGAGGGCTACTACTTCAAGCCGCGGATGGACCGCGAGCTGCTCCAGACCTACGGCAAGGGGCTCATCGCCACGACGGGGTGCCCCTCCGGCGAGGTGCAGACCCGGCTGCGACTCGGGCAGTACGACGCCGCGCGCGCGGCGGCGGCGGAGTTCCAGGACATCTTCGGCAAGGAGAACTACTTCGCCGAGATCATGGACCACGGCCTCTCGATCGAGCGCCGCGTGATGACCGACCTCATCCGGCTGGCGAAGGACCTCGACATCCCGCTCGTCGCGACGAACGACTCGCACTACACACACCAGCACGAGGCCGACGCGCACGAGGCCCTGCTCTGCGTCCAGTCCGGCTCGACGCTCGACGACCCGAACCGGTTCAAGTTCGACGGCGACGGCTACTACATCAAGACCGCCGCCGAGATGCGACAGCTGTTCCGCGATCACCCCGAGGCGTGCGACAACACGCTCCTGATCGCCGAGCGCTGCGAGGTCGAGTTCAACACCTCTGCCAACTACATGCCGCGCTTCCCGGTCCCCGCCGGGGAGACCGAGGACAGCTGGCTCATCAAGGAGGTCGAGGCGGGGCTGCACTACCGCTATCCCGGCGGCATTCCCGACAAGGTGCGCAAACAGGCCGAGTACGAGACCGGCATCATCCTGCAGATGGGCTTCCCGGGCTACTTCCTCGTCGTCGCCGACTTCATCAACTGGGCCAAGGACAACGGCATCCGCGTGGGTCCGGGGCGCGGCTCGGGCGCCGGGTCGATGGTCGCGTACGCCATGCGCATCACCGACCTCGACCCGCTCGAGCACGGCCTCATCTTCGAGCGCTTCCTCAACCCCGACCGCGTCTCCATGCCCGACTTCGACGTCGACTTCGATGACCGTCGCCGCGGCGAGGTGATCGACTACGTGACCGCGAAGTACGGCTCCGAACGCGTCGCGCAGATCGTCACCTACGGCACCATCAAGTCGAAGCAGGCCCTCAAGGATGCCGGCCGCGTGCTCGGCTTCCCGTTCAGCATGGGGGAGCGGCTGACCAAGGCCATGCCTCCGGCGGTGATGGGCAAGGACATGCCGCTGTCGGGCATGTACGACAGCGCCCACCCGCGTTTCAAGGAGGCGAGCGAGTTCCGCTCGCTCATCGACACCGACCCCGAGGCCAAGACGGTGTTCGATCGCGCGCTGGGTCTGGAGGGTCTGAAACGTCAGTGGGGCGTGCACGCCGCGGGCGTCATCATGTCCAGCGAGCCGCTGCTGGACATCATCCCGATCATGCGCCGCGAGCAGGACGGCCAGATCGTCACCCAGTTCGACTATCCGTCGTGCGAGGCCCTCGGGCTGATCAAGATGGACTTCCTGGGCCTTCGCAACCTGACGATCATCTCCGACGCGCTCGACAACATCCGCCTGAACCGCGGGGAGGAGCTCGACCTCGAGCACCTGACCCTGGACGACCGCGACGCCTACGATCTGCTCACCCGCGGTGACACGCTCGGCGTCTTCCAGCTCGACGGCGGACCGATGCGGGCGCTGCTGCGGCTGATGAAGCCCGACAACTTCGAGGACATCTCGGCCGTCATCGCGCTGTACCGCCCCGGTCCCATGGGCGCGAACTCGCACACCAACTACGCGCTGCGCAAGAACGGCCAGCAGCCCATCACTCCGATCCACCCGGAGCTCGAGGAGCCGCTGCGCGACATCCTCGACACCACCTACGGCCTGATCATCTATCAGGAGCAGGTCATGGCGATCGCGCAGAAGGTGGCGGGGTTCTCGCTCGGACAGGCCGACATCCTGCGTCGCGCCATGGGCAAGAAGAAGAAGTCCGAGCTCGACAAGCAGTACGAGGGCTTCTCCGGAGGCATGAAGGAGCGCGGGTACGGCGAGGCGGCCGTCCAGGCGCTGTGGGACATCCTCCTGCCGTTCTCCGACTACGCGTTCAACAAGGCGCACTCCGCGGCCTACGGACTCGTCTCGTACTGGACGGCGTATCTCAAGGCCCACTACCCGGCCGAGTACATGGCCGCCCTGCTGACCAGCGTCGGCGACTCCAAGGACAAGATGGCGGTGTACCTCAACGAGTGCCGCCGCATGGGCATCCGGGTGCTCCCGCCCGACGTGAGCGAGTCGATCCGCTACTTCGCGGCCGTCGGCGAGGACATCCGCTTCGGCCTCGGTGCCGTCCGCAACGTCGGCGCCAACGTCGTCGACGGCATCGTCGAGGCGCGCGGTGAGGAGGGCTTCTCGAGCTTCCACCACTTCCTCGACACGGTGCCGATGCACGTCGCCAACAAGCGCACCGTCGAGTCGCTCATCAAGGCGGGCGCCTTCGACTCGATGGGCGACACGCGTCGCGCGCTGCTCGAGGTGCACGAGGATGCCGTCGAGGCCGCCGTCGACCGCAAACGCAACGAGGCCCAGGGCGCCATCGGGTTCGACTTCGACAGTCTCTACGACGCCGCCGAGGAAGTCGTCCCGCCGAAGGTGCCGCCGCGGCCCGAGTGGACGAAGAAGGACAAGCTGGCCTTCGAGCGCGAGATGCTCGGCCTGTACGTCTCCGATCACCCGCTGGCCGGCCTGGAGATCCCGCTCGCGAAGCACGCGTCGCTCTCGATCCACGATCTGCTCTCCTCCGACGACATCAACGACGGCGACATCGTGACGGTGGCCGGGCTCGTGACGAGCGTGCAGCACCGCGTCGCGAAGCAGAGCGGCAACCCGTACGGCATGATCACCGTCGAAGACTTCGACGGTGAGGTCACCGTGATGTTCATGGGGAAGACCTACACGGAGTTCCAGTCGATGCTCGTGGCGGACAGCATCCTCGTCGTGCGGGGGCGCGTGTCGCGGCGCGACGACGGCCTCAACCTGCACGGTCAGTCCGCGTTCTCGCCCGATCTCGGCTCCGTGGACGCCACCGGCTCGCTCGTGCTCCTCATGCCGGAACATCGCGCCACCGAGCGGATCGTCACCGAACTGGCCCAGGTGTTCTCGCGGCATCCGGGCGACACCGAGGTGACGCTCAAGCTCCACAAGAGCGGCGTGGCGAAGGTGTTCGAGGTGCCCGCCCAGGTGCGCGTGACCGTCGATCTCTACGGTGAGCTGAAGGGCCTTCTCGGACCGCAATGTCTCGGCTGACGCCGCGACGGTCCGAGTAGGATCGCAGTCGAGTTCTGATCCGGAAGGATGCGTCACGTGACCGACGATAAGCCCACCCCCGACCCCGCCGACGACAGCGCGACGGAGGACGCCACCGTCTCCGTCCCTGCGGCGGCCGGCCCGGACGACGAGCCGACGGCCGCGCACGCGGAGCAGCCGGCCACGGAGCCCGCAGAGCAGCCCGCCGCGCAGTCCGACGAGCAGCCCGCTGCCCGGCCCGCGGCGTCGGACGACGACCCCGACGTGTCTTACGCGACCTTCTCCGAGGCGTTCCAGGCGATCACCGACGGGCCCGACGGCGTCGACGAGGCCGCGTCGCCGCAGTACGGCGTCGGTCCCTTCTCGGTGCGGGAGGTCTCGCTGGGCGCGATCTGGCTGGTGGCGTTCGTCGTCTCGTTCTTCCCGATCTACAGCTACGGCAACCGCGGCTGGGGCCCCTCGGTCTGGACGGGCATCGACTGGGTGCTGACGATCGGCGTGCCCACCGTGGCCGTCTTCCTGATCGGTCTGCGCCGGCTCTCGCCGCAGGGCATCCGTCGCGTCGGCTCGCTCGGCATCGACCAGTTCGCCTCGGTGGCCTTCACCGTCTCGTCCGTCGTCTGGCTCGGCATCCTGTGGAGCTCGTTCGTCTCGCTCGGCGGCGGAAGCGTCTTCCTGGCCACCTGGGTCGTCTGGGTGGAGTTCATCCTCATGCTCGCCGGGGTCGTACTCACCGTGTTCGCGCCGTTGCTGCCCACGGTCGGGGAGGACTTCCGTTACCGGACCGAGGTTCCGGCCCACCGCTACGCGCGCCCGGCGCGTCCCGTCGTCGCGCGGCCCGCGGCCGCCCGTCCCGCCTTCGCCGCCGCACCGACCACCGCCGCGGAGACCGGCGCCGACGCGGCGGCGGGCACCGCCACCGGTGTCGTCGAGCCCGTCACCGAGACGACCGTCCTCGACGAGACCGTCGTCGCCCCCGCCGCGTCGCAGGCGTTCTGGGCTCTCGCCCCCGTCGAGCGCGACGTCGTCGATGAGAACGGCGCCCCGCTGTTCCGCATCGGACCGACGGCGTGGGCGCTCGTCATCGAGGATCGCGGCGACACGTACGTCGTGCGCCACGAAGACGGACGCATCGGCTACCTCACCGACGTCTCCGGCGTCACACGCGGGTAGCCTGGACGGATGCTCCGCACCATCGATCTGCGCGGTCGTGACCTGACCACCGCGCAGCTGCTCTCGGCCGTGCCGCGTGCACAGGCCGCCCGCGCCGAGGCGCTGCAGGCCGCCTCCGACATCGTCGCGGACGTGCGCGAGCGCGGGGAGGCGTCGCTGCGCGACCAGGCTGCCCGCTTCGACCGCGTCACCGACCACGACATCCGGGTGCCCGCCGCGCACCTCGACGAGGCGCTCGAGCACCTCGACCCGACCGTCCGGCGTGCGCTCGAGGAGGCGATCCGCCGCGTGCGCATCGCCTCCGCCGCGCAGGTGCCGCCCCCCACGACGACGGATCTGGGGCCGGGAGCACGCGTCGAGCAGCGCTGGCAACCGGTGCGGCGCGCCGGCGTGTACGTGCCCGGCGGGAAGGCGGTCTACCCGTCGAGCGTCGTGATGAACGTCGTCCCGGCGCAGGTGGCCGGCGTCGGCGAGGTGGCGCTGGCGTCGCCGCCGCAGGCCGAGTTCGGCGGGCGGGTGCACCCCGACATCCTGGCGGCGGCACGGCTGCTGGGCGTCACGGAGGTGTACGCGATCGGCGGTGCCGGGGCCGTCGGGGCCTACGCGTACGGCGTGGAGAGCATCGGACTCGATCCCGTGGATGTCGTGACGGGCCCGGGCAACAACTTCGTCGCCGCCGCGAAGCGCGCCGTCGGCGGCCTGGTCGGCACCGACTCCGAGGCCGGCGCGACGGAGATCCTCATCGTCGCGGACGAGTCGGCGGATGCCGCGCTCGTCGCCGTCGACCTGATCAGCCAGGCCGAGCACGACGAGCAGGCGTCCGCGGTGCTCGTGACCTGGTCGCCCGAGCTCGCCGAGAGCGTGCGGGCGCAGGTCGCCGAGCGCGTCGAGCGCACGCGCAACGGAGCTCGCGCGCGCGTGGCGCTGAACGGCCCCCAGTCCGCCGTCGTCCTCGTCGACGACCTCGCGGTGGCGACCGCGTTCAGCAACGCCTACGCCCCCGAGCACCTCGAGCTGCACCTGCGCGCCCCGCGGCCCGAGGACTTCGTCAACGCGGGAGCGGTCTTCGTCGGCGAGAACTCGCCCGTGAGCCTCGGCGACTATCTCGCGGGCAGTAACCACGTGCTTCCCACCGGTGGTCAGGCGCGGTACGCCGCCGGGCTGTCGGCATCCACGTTCCTGCGGCCGCAGCAGGTGATCGCGTACGACCGTGAGGCCCTGCGCGCCGTGCACGACGGGATCGTGGCCCTCGCAGTCGCCGAGGAGCTGCCGGCGCACGGCGAAGCCGTGACGGCCCGATTCGCCGACGTGCGGGCGGGGGAGTAGCTCGTGCACTGTCCCTTCTGCCGACACGCCGACTCGCGCGTCATCGACTCCCGCACGAGCGACGACGGACTCAGCATCCGCCGCCGCCGGCAGTGCCCGCAATGCGGCGGTCGGTTCACGACCATCGAGACCGCGAGCCTCAACGTCATCAAGCGCTCCGGGGTCATCGAGCCGTTCAGTCGTGAGAAGGTCATGTCGGGCGTGCGCAAGGCCTGCCAGGGTCGCCCCGTGACCGAGGCCGACCTCGCGGTGCTCGCTCAGGCGGTCGAGGAGGCGGTTCGCCAGACCGGCGCGTCGCAGATCGACACGAACGAGATCGGGCTGACCATCCTCGGTCCCCTCCGCGATCTCGACGAGGTCGCCTACCTGCGATTCGCCAGCGTCTACCAGGCGTTCGACTCGCTGGAGGACTTCGAAGCCTCGATCGCCCAGCTGCGCGCCGACCACGCGCGCGACGCCGCCGACTAGACACGGCGCCCGCGCGCGGCACGCCGGGACGCGAGCCCTAGGCTGGGAGCCGATGTACCCCTTCATCTTCCGCACCGTGTTCGCCCACATGGATCCCGAGCGTGCCCACCACCTCGTGATCCCCGTCATCCGCGCGTTCGGCGTGTGGCCGTTGCGGCCGATCGTCCGGGCGCTGACGGCGCCCGACCCCGTGCTGCGGACGCCCGCGCTGGGGCGCGTCTTCGATTCGCCGTTCGGTGTCGCGGCCGGCTTCGACAAGAACGCCGTCATGAGCGAGGGGCTCTACGCGCTCGGCTTCGGGCACGTCGAGGTGGGCACCGTCACGACGGTCCCGCAGGCCGGCAACCCGCGCCCGCGACTGTTCCGCCTCATCCCCGACCGCGCGCTGATCAACCGCATGGGCTTCAACAACGCCGGGGCCGCGGCGGCCGCCGCGCGGCTGGAGCGTTCGCGGCGCCGGGCTCGGCGCACCGTCCTCGGCGCCAACATCGGCAAGAGCCGCATCGTCGACGTCGAGCACGCCACCGCCGACTACGTCACCAGCACGAAGCTCGTCGCGGGGGAGGCGGACTACCTCGTGGTCAACGTGTCGTCGCCGAACACGCCGGGTCTGCGCGGCCTACAGGCCGTCGAGACGCTCCGCCCGCTGCTCGAGGCGGTGCGGGATGCCGCGGGCTCCACGCCGCTGCTGGTGAAGATCGCGCCCGACCTCGAGGACGACGAGGTCGCCGCCGTGGCCCGTCTCGCGGTCGATCTCGGCCTGGCGGGACTGGTCGCCACGAACACGACCATCGCGCGGGACGGACTGACCGTGGATGCCCGCACCGTCGCGGCGATGGGCGCCGGAGGACTGTCCGGGGCCCCGCTGCGCCGCCGATCCCTCGAGGTGCTGCGGATCGTCCGTGCCGCGGTGCCCGACGATTTCTGCATCATCGCGGCGGGCGGCGTCGAGACCGCGGACGACGTGCAGGAGCGACTGGATGCCGGTGCGAACCTCGTGCAGGGCTACACGGGCTTCATCTATCGCGGGCCGCTCTGGGCGCGTCAGATCAACCGGGGGTTGGCTGCGCGTCGGCGACGCTGACGCTCGGCCGGCCTTCGGGCGCCCGATCGAAGCGCGCCGTCTCCCGCCGGGTACGCGGGCGCAGTCCCGCGTGCTCGAGCGCACGGGTCATGCGGTGCTGCAGCGGCGGCAGCTCGGACGCCGCACCGGCATCCTGGCGCACCATCCCGACGAGGAAGGTCTCGCTCCGGCTCGCCGTGTGGATCTCGAGCCGCGCCATGTCGCCGCGTGCGCACCACACGAGCCGTCGGATCATCGCGAACGGGACCACCCAGGGCGGTCCGGCGGCCGTGTGCACCTCGATCGCGCCCGTGCTCCAGCGGACGGTCAGGCGTGAGCGGCGGCGGTTGACGAGGGCGCGCACCGCGGCGTAGAGGGGGAGGGCGATGAGCCCGCCGAACAGGACGACCAGCATCAGCGGCGGCAGGCGCAGCACCCACCGCTCGGCGAGGATCACGATCGTCAGCGCGAGCGCGCCGCCCAGCGCGACAGCCCCCACGATGAGGGCGGTCAGCCGCCGCGGGGAGAGCCGGGATGCCGTGACCGTGAGCTCCGGACGGCTGTCGGCTCCGCCCCAGGCGGGCGTCGCCATCGCCCGCGCCCGACGGGATGCGCTGCGGTCGATCTGACTCGACACCCGTCCCAGCAGCGTCACGAGCACCCAGCCGGCGGCCGGGGGGACGCCGAGCGCCGCCTGGAAGAGGGGACGCCGCCACGGCTCGGGAAGGCCTCGGATCGCGTCGAGCACGGCCATGCTCGTGGGCAGCAGCGCGATCGCGCACACGGCCAGGATCACGTGCAGCGTCCACTGCCGGCGAGGGGGGAGTGCGCTCAGGGAGTTGACGGCGGCGAAGGCGAGCGCCCATCCGCCGACGATGACGCTGAGGTAGGCCGGGAAGCCGTCGGCATCCCGCGCGGCCAGCGTCATGCCGACGATGACGAGCGCGAGCCCGGCCAGCGCCGGAGCGACGACGAACCAGCGACGCCAGCTGCGGTCCGGGCGCACCGGCACGTCAGGCGGGACGGCCGCCGCGCTTGACCTGCGGCTTCGGCAGACGCATGAAGCGCATCTGGATGGTGCGCATCGCCGCGTACCAGCCGAGGCCCTTCTCGATGCGGTCGCCGAACTTCGCGCGCGCGAGCTTCTTCACCCGGATGCTGGTGATCACCATGTCGATGACGACGAAGAGGATGTAGAGCCACAGGGCCGCGAACCCGTAGTACACGATCGCCGTGTTCGGGGTGAGACTGAGCAGGATCACGATGAGCATCAGGGGCATCAGCAGCTCGCCCGCGTGCCAGCCGCCGTCCACGACGTCGCGGACGAACCGGCGCTGCGGGCCCTTGTCGCGGGCCGGGAGATAGCGGTCCTCCCCGTTCGCCATGCCGATCCGCGCCTTCTCCCGCTGCGTGGCGAGCTCGGCCTTCGCGCGGGCGCGCGCTTCCTTCGTGTCGGCGACGAGAGGGCGCTTGCGGGCCGCCTCCCGCTCGGCGCGCGACGGCGTCGGGCGGTTCTTGCCGGGACCGGTGGGGACGTCTGCGGCGGCGTCGGGGGCGGCGGGGTTCTTGGCCACGATGTGGATCCTCGTTGTCTTCACGGGTGGTGCGCACGCACGTGGATGCGCGAGAGCTGCCCCCTAAGATTACCCGCATGAGTTCGGACCTGTCCCGCCGTCACGCCGTCCGCGACGCCGCCGAAGCGGCCGTCCCCGCCGCCCTCGCCGATCTGGGGCGCCTCGTGCGGATCCCCTCCGTCGCCTTCCCGGGTTTCGATCGTGCGGAGGTGGCGCGCAGCGCGGAGGCCGTCAAGGAGCTCCTCGACGACCTGGGCATCTTCGACCGCGTCGAGGTCAAGACCGCCGTGGTCCCCGAGACGGGCATCGAGGGGATGCCGGCCGTGCTCGCCTCCCGCGCGGCGCGCAACGGCCGCCCCACGATCCTGCTCTACGCCCACCACGACGTGCAGCCCGTGGGCGACGAGACGCTGTGGGAGACGGCGCCGTTCGAGCCGACGGTGCGCGGCGGACGCCTCTACGGGCGCGGCGCCGCCGACGACAAGGCCGGGATCATGGCCCACGTCGGTGCGCTCCGTGCGCTCGTGGAGGTCCTGGGCGATGACGTCGACCTCGGCGTCAACCTGTTCATCGAAGGCGAGGAGGAGGCCGGCTCCGCGTCGTTCGCGGCGTTCCTCCGCGAGAACGCCGACGCGCTGCGCGCCGACGTCATCGTCGTCGCCGATTCCGGCAACTGGGACGCCGTCACACCGGCGCTCACCGTCTCGTTGCGCGGCAACGCCCGCTTCACCCTCACGGTGCGCACCCTCGAGCACGCCTCGCACTCGGGCATGTTCGGCGGAGCCGTGCCCGATGCGATGCTCGCCACGATCACGCTGCTGTCGACCCTCTGGGACGGCGACGGCGCCGTCGCCGTGGCGGGCCTGGCGGAGAGGGATGCCGCGACGCCGGAGTACACGGAGGAGACGCTCCGCGACGAGGCCGGCCTGCCCGACGGCGTGAGCCCGATCGGGCGGGGGACGATCCTCAGCCGGATCTGGAACAAGCCGTCCATCACGGTGACCGGCATCGACGCGCCGAGCGTGAAGAACGCGTCGAACACGCTGGCGCCGGAGGTCTCGGTGGTCATCAGCATGCGCGTCGCCCCCGGCCAGCCCGCACGGGAGGCGTACGCCGCCCTGGAGGCCCATCTGCGCGCGCACGCGCCGTTCGGTGCGGAGCTGACGTTCCGCGACGTCGACTGCGGCGACGCCTTCCTCGTCGACACGAGCGGCTCCGCGGTCACCGCGGCGCGCACCGCCCTGCGCGAGGGCTACGGCGTCGAGCCGGTCGACATCGGCATCGGCGGGTCGATCCCGTTCATCGCCGACCTGGTGCGCGAGTTCCCCGGCGCCGAGATCCTGGTGACCGGCGTCGAGGACCCCCACGCGCGTGCGCACAGCCCCAATGAGTCGCTGCACCTGGACACGTTCCGCCACGCGCTCGTGTCGGAGGCGCTGCTGCTGGAGGAACTGGACGGCCGGACGGCAGCGGAGGGCTGAGCCGGACCGGGCCCCGGTCGGCTCCCGCGGCGTAGAATCGAGCAGACCCGCCGTCTCATCACGGCTTCGATCACCGAGGTTCCGGAGAGTGCCATGACCGACATCGCCACGAACGCCCCCGCCACCGCCACCGAGGCCGCCCACGGCGTGCTGCTCACGGATGCCGCGGCCGACAAGGTCAAGAGCCTCCTGCAGCAGGAGGGACGCGACGACCTGCGTCTGCGCGTCGCCGTGCAGCCCGGCGGCTGCTCCGGCCTCATCTACCAGCTCTACTTCGACGAGCGCTTCCTCGACGGCGACCAGGCCGTCGACTTCGACGGTGTCGAGGTCATCGTCGACGACATGTCGGTGCCGTATCTCGACGGCGCGACGATCGACTTCAAGGACACCATCTCGGAGCAGGGTTTCACGATCGACAACCCCAACGCGGCCGGCAGCTGCGCGTGCGGTGACAGCTTCCACTGAGTCCTGACGTCGGCGCAGATCAGGCCGGGAAAACCCCTCCGATAGTGGCAGACATCCTGGGCGGATGGCCTGAATCGTGTGGGAGGTTGCCCTAGACTGAACGGTGTTCGACCTTCATGACCCCGAAAGGTGCACCGTGCGCGTCAAACGCCGACTCCGGCTCGCCGTCATCCCGATCGGGATCGCCTCGGCGATCGCCCTCGCGGGATGCACTCCCACCGAGCTGAACGGCTTCCTGCCGGGTTTCACCGACGATGGAACGCAGGCCACGAACCACACCGAGATGGTGTCGGGGCTGTGGGTCAACTCGTGGATCGTCCTCCTCGCCGTCGGTGTGATCACCTGGGCCCTCATGGGATGGGCGGCCATCGCGTACCGTCGCCGTCGCGGCCAGCGGGGTCTGCCGGTGCAGCTGCGCTACAACATGCCGGTCGAGATCTTCTACACGGTCGTCCCGCTGATCCTCGTGCTCGGCTTCTTCGCCTTCACCGCCCGTGACCAGGCGATCCTGGAGACCCAGTACGACAACCCCGACGTGTGCGTCACCGCGATCGGCAAGCAGTGGGCGTGGGACTTCCAGTACAACGACGACACGGCCGACTGCCAGGCCGGCGACGACGCCGTCTGGACCATGGGCGTCCAGGCGCAGACCGACGCCAAGGGCGACATCACCAGCGAACTGCCGACCCTCGTCCTCCCGGTCAACGAGACGGTCAAGCTCAAGCTGACCTCGCGCGACGTGATCCACTCGTTCTGGATCATCGACTTCCTGTACAAGAAGGACATGTACATCGGGAAGGACAACTACTGGTCCTTCACGCCGACGCGTGTCGGCGAGTACGACGGCAAGTGCGCCGAGCTCTGCGGCCAGTACCACTCGATGATGCTCTTCAAGGTGAAGGTCGTCGAGCCGGCCGAGTACCAGGAGTACCTGGCGGGTCTGCGCGCTGCCGGACAGACCGGTGACATCAACAAGGCCTACGACCGGCTCCAGAACTTCCCGGGTACGGGCGCCTCCACCGAAGCCGAGGGAGAACACTGATGGCGACGACGCTTCCTCTCCAGGGTGAGACCTCCTCTCGCCCGACCACTCTGCCCCCGCGTCAGGCCGCGCTCATGAGCTCGACCCGCGTGGAGCAGAAGGGCAACATCATCGTCAAGTGGATCACCTCCACTGACCACAAGACGATCGGGTACATGTACCTCATCGCCTCGGTGATCTTCTTCCTCCTCGGCGGCGTGATGGCCCTCATCATCCGCGCGGAGCTGTTCGAGCCGGGCATGCAGATCCTTCCCACGAAGGAGCAGTACAACCAGCTCTTCACGATGCACGGCACGATCATGCTGCTGATGTTCGCGACGCCCCTGTTCGCGGGCTTCGCCAACGCGATCCTGCCGCTGCAGATCGGTGCCCCCGACGTGGCCTTCCCGCGTCTGAACGCCTTCGCGCTGTGGCTGTTCATCTTCGGTTCGGTCATCGCCGTCGCGGGCTTCCTCACGCCGCAGGGCGCCGCCGCCTTCGGATGGTTCGCCTACCAGCCGCTCGCCGGCGCGACGTTCTCCCCGGGTGCCGGAGGAAACCTCTGGATGCTGGGGCTCGGCATGTCCGGCTTCGGCACGATCCTCGGCGCCGTGAACTTCATCACGACGATCATCACGATGCGCGCGCCCGGCATGACGATGTGGCGTCTGCCGATCTTCTCGTGGAACACGCTGGTCACCAGCATCCTGATCCTGATGGCCTTCCCGGTGCTCGCCGCGGCGATCCTGGCGGCCGCGGCCGACCGCGTGCTCGGTGCGCACATCTACGACCCGGCCAACGGCGGCGTGCTCCTGTGGCAGCACCTCTTCTGGTTCTTCGGCCACCCCGAGGTGTACATCATCGCCCTGCCGTTCTTCGGCATCGTCTCCGAGATCTTCCCGGTGTTCAGCCGCAAGCCGATCTTCGGATACAAGACCCTGGTCTACGCGACGATCGCGATCGCGGCCCTGTCGGTGTCGGTGTGGGCCCACCACATGTACGTCACGGGTTCCGTGCTCCTGCCCTTCTTCGCGCTGATGACGATGCTGATCGCGGTTCCCACCGGCGTGAAGATCTTCAACTGGATCGGCACGCTCTGGCGCGGCTCGGTCACGTTCGAGACGCCCATGGTGTTCTCGCTCGGCTTCCTCGTCTCGTTCGTCTTCGGCGGCCTCACCGGCGTCATCCTCGCCTCGCCGCCGCTGGACTTCCACCTCTCCGACTCGTACTTCGTCGTCGCCCACTTCCACTACGTCGTCTTCGGCACGGTCGTGTTCGCGATGTTCGCCGGCTTCTACTTCTGGTGGCCGAAGTGGACGGGTCGCATGCTCAATGAGCGGCTCGGCATGGTGCACTTCTGGATGCTGTTCATCGGCTTCCACATGACCTTCCTCATCCAGCACTGGCTGGGCGTCGACGGCATGGTCCGCCGCTACGCCGACTACTCGGCCGCCGACGGCTGGACGTGGCAGAACCAGGTGTCCACCATCGGCGCCATGATCCTCGGTGCGTCGATGATCCCGTTCTTCCTCAACGTGTGGCTGACCTCGCGCAAGGCGCCGCGCGTGACCGTGAACGACCCGTGGGGCTACGGCGGCTCGCTCGAGTGGGCCACCAGCTGCCCGCCGCCGCGTCACAACTTCACGTCGATCCCGCGGATCCGCAGCGAGCGTCCCGCGTTCGACCTCAACCACCCCGAGGCCGCGTTGCCCGTGGGCGTGGGACCGGCGAAGGACGCACCCGATGCGCCCGTCGTCGACGTGGCCGAGGGGAAGGTCAAGTAAGTGAAGACCAACGTCAACCTCTGGTGGATCCTCTCCGGGTTCTTCCTGCTCTGCTTCGCCCTCTACACGGGGTGGAACATCATCGAGCACTCCGATCGTCCGTGGTTCCACGCGATCGAGTGGGTCGGCAGCGTCGCGCTGCTGTTCACGGTCTTCATGGCGGCCATGATCGGCTTCTACGTCGACCGGGTGCACCGCGCCCAGGGCGGCGAGCTCCCCGAGGACTCGCTGACGGCCGACATCGACGACGGCGACCCCGAGATGGGTGAGTTCAGCCCGTGGTCGTGGTGGCCGCTCGTGCTCGCCTTCTCGGCGGCCCTCGGCATCCTCGGCCTCGCGGTCGGCACGTTCCTCCTTCCCATCGGTCTCGGCGTCTTCGTCATCGCGATCGTGGGCTGGGTGTTCGAGTACTACCGCGGGTACTTCGCGCGCTGAGCGGCGACGCCACCTCGGCCGTGACGGCTCTCTCCCTGCGGGCCGGCGTCTCCAGCGACGTCGGCGGATACCGCGACGCCAATCAGGACGCCGCCTTCGTCGCCTCCTGGGGCGTGGGCGTCGCGGACGGCGTGGGCGGGGGCCCGGCGGGCGATCTCGCCTCCGCCGCGTTCCTGCACCGGCTCGTGGCGGGCGGGGCGATCCTCGAGGATGCCGACGAGCTCACGGCTCGCGTGCGGATCGCGAACTGGGACCTCGGCGCGCACGTGCGGCGCGATCCCTCGCTGGCCGGGATGGCGACCACCTTCACGGGTCTGTGGTTCGGCCGCGGCGGGGCGCTGCTGCTCGCGCACACGGGCGACTCCCGCGGCTACCTGCTCCGCGAGGGGCACCTCATCCGTCAGACACGCGACGACTCCTTCGTCCAGGTGCTGGTGGACCAGGGGATCGTGCGCGAAGAGGATGCGATGACGCACCCGCGCCGCAACATCATCACGGCATCCCTGCGCGGTGAGCCCTCCGATCTCGTCCGCGTCAGTGAGCGCATCGCCGTGCGAGGAGATCGCTGGCTGCTGTGCAGTGACGGCGTCAGCGACTATCTCCCGGACGATGCGATCGCCGACATCCTCCGCACCGTGACGCGTCCTCAGACGGCCGCCGAGACGGTGGTCGCGGCATCCCTTCAGGCCGGCGCCCGCGACAACGTCACGGCCGTCGTCGCCGACGTCGCGAACGGCGCACCCCGCGGCGACCGTCCGAGCTTCGCGGGCGCCGCCGCCGATCGGTTCGCGGAGGGCATCGACACCCTCGCCGGGTGAGCGCCGTCGTCCCGGGTCAGTCGGAGGCGGGACGCACCACCATGACCTGGGCGTCGAACACGCGGGGGAGCGGGCCCTGAGCGCCCTGCGCGGGCAGTCCTTCGCGCACCCAGTACTCGTAGCCGCCGATCATCTCGCGCACCTGGTATCCGAGGCGCGCGAACGCGACCGCGCCTTTGGCGCCGGCGTTGCACCCCGGGCTCCAGCAGTAGACCACGACGGGGGTGTCGAGCGGGATCTCGCGGGGTGCACGCGCCTCGATGTCGCGGTAGGGCATGTGCAGCGCGCCGACCGCGTGACCCTGCTCCCAGGCTTCTGCTCCGCGCACGTCGACGAGCACGAACTGCTCGCCGGCCTTCTGCGCGGCGTAGACGTCGGAGGGGTCGGTCTCGTGGGCGAGCTTCGCCGAGAAGTAGGCGAGGGTGTCATCGGTCATGGCGTCGACGCTACGGCAACGACGAAGCGGCGAGGAGGACCGGAACGGTCACTCCTCGCCGCTTGACTGCCAGCGTGCGGCGGACGTCAGTCCTTCGCGTCCTTCGCCTCGTCATCGGGGACGATCACGTTCGAGGGGCGCACGGCCGTCTCGCTGTTGTGGCCGTCGTCGATCGGGTGGTGCGGCGCGTCGGGCACTCCGGCACGCTCGTGCATGCCCTGGATCTCCGCGTCCTCTTCGGTGGCGATGTGGTCCAGCGTGTGGTGCTGGTGCGCGCGCGCCGCCTCGAGCTCACTCTGGGTGACGGGGGAGAGGCGGTCCTCGAAGAACCACCGCGACAGCGAGGCGCGGAAGTTCTCGTGCCACGGGATGCGTCCCTGGTCGTTGGGACGCACGACGAGCGGCTCGTTCGTCTCGAAGTCGACGAGCTTGACGACCTCGTACTGGTCGACGGGCTGGTGCACCTCGATGTACTCGCCGCCCGGAAGGCGCACGATGCGTCCGGACTCGTACCCGTGGAGCGCGATCTCGCGGTCCTTCTTCTGCAGCGCGATGCAGATGCGCTTGGTGATGAAGTATGCGAGGACGGGCCCGACGAACAGCAGCGCCTGGAGGGTGTGGATGACGCCCTCCATCGTGAGCCAGAAGTGGGTCGCGATGATGTCCGAGGATGCCGCGGCCCACAGCACCGCGTAGAAGGTCACGCCGGCGGCGCCGATCGCCGTGCGGGTGGCCGCGTTGCGCGGACGCTGTGCGATGTGGTGCTCGCGCTTGTCGCCCGTGATCCACGCCTCGATGAAGGGGTAGATCGCGACGAGCACGATGAACAGGCCGAGGGTGACCAGCGGGATCAGGATGTTGAACGACCAGGTGCGGTCCCAGAACACGGCCTCGAGGTGCGGGGGCACCAGACGCAGCGCGCCGTCGGCGAAGCCGATGTACCAGTCGGGCTGGGTGCCGGCGGAGACCGGTGACGGGTCGTACGGGCCGTAGTTCCAGATCGGGTTGATCGTGAACAGCGACGCGATCAGGACGATCACACCGAACGTGATGAAGAAGAAGCCGCCCATCTTGGACATGTACACCGGCATCATCGGGTAGCCGACGACGTTGCTGTTCGTGCGGCCGGGGCCGGCGAACTGGGTGTGCTTGTTCACGATCATGAGCATGAGGTGCACCGCCAGCAGGGCGACCAGGATGGCCGGCAGGAGCAGGATGTGCAGCGTGTACAGGCGGCCGACGATCTGCGTGCCGGGGAACTCGCCGCCGAAGAGCAGGAACGAGGTCCATGTGCCGATGACGGGGATGCCCTTGACCATGCCGTCGATGATGCGCAGGCCGTTGCCCGAGAGCAGGTCGTCCGGCAGCGAGTACCCGGTGAAGCCCTCGGCCATCGCGAGGATGAAGAGGACGAAACCGATGAGCCAGTTCAGCTCGCGCGGCTTGCGGAAGGCGCCGGTGAAGAACACGCGCAGCATGTGCACGCCGATGCCCGCCACGAACACCAGGGCCGCCCAGTGGTGGATCTGGCGCACCAGCAGGCCACCGCGGATGTCGAACGACAGGCGCAGCGTCGAATCCAGCGCCGCCGACATCTCGACGCCGCGCAGCGGCAGGAAGGCGCCGTTGTAGTGGGTCTCGACCATCGAGGCCTGGAAGAAGAACGTCAGGAACGTGCCGGACAGCAGCACGACGACGAAGCTCCACAGCGCGATCTCGCCGAGCATGAACGACCAGTGGTCGGGGAAGATCTTGCGGCCGAGCTCCTTGACGAGACCCGAGATGCTCGTGCGCTCGTCGATGTAGTTCGCCGCGCCGGCCACGAAACGGCCGCCCAGCGGCTTCTCGTCGCGGGTCGCCTGGGGCTGGCTGGTGTCAGGGCCTGTCTCGGTGACAGTCGCGGTGCTCAATGGCGCTCCCAGAAGCTCGGGCCGACGGGTTCGGTGAAGTCGCTCTGCGCGACGAGGTAGCCCTCCGCATCCACGGCGATGGGCAGCTGCGGCAGCGGGCGGGCCGCCGGGCCGAAGATGACCGCGGCACCGTGCGTCACATCGAACTGCGACTGGTGGCACGGGCAGAGGAGGTGGTGGGTCTGCTGCTCGTAGAGGGCCACGGGGCAGCCGACGTGCGTGCAGACCTTGGAGTACGCGACGATGCCGTTGTACGACCAGTCCTTGCGGTCCTCGGCCTCGACGAGCTGCTCGGGCAGCAGACGCATGAGCAGGACGATCGCCTTGGCCTTCTGCTCGAGGTAGCCGTCGTGGTGGCTCAGGTCTGCGAGCGACTGCGGGATCACGTGCACGGCGGATCCCAGCGTCAGGTCGGCGGCGCGGATCGGCTCGCCCGTCGGGTCGTGGGCGAGGCGCTCGCCCTTCTTCCACATGGTGTGGCTCAGCAGGGCCACCGGGTCACCGGCATCCGGGTGCGCCGTGCTGGACTCGGGAGCGAGGCCGCGGAAGAGCGTGATGCCGGGGAGCACGGAGGCCACGAGGGCGGCGATCAGCGAACCGCGGATGGCGGTGCGACGCCCGAAGCCCGACTCCTCGTTCGCCTCGCGGAACGCCTGGACGGCGCCTTCGCGGGTGACGTCGCGGCCGCGCGTCGCGTGGCGAGGCTCGATGTACTCCTTGTCGCTCATCACGGCCTTGGACCAGTGGATCGCGCCGATGCCGATGGCCAGCAGCGCGAGCGCGATGCCCAGGCCGATGAAGAGGTTGTTGTGGCGGATGTCGATGATCCGGCCGCTCTCGATCGGGAACAGCATGTAGGCGGCGACCGCCCAGATGCTCCCCGCGAGCGAGAGGTAGAACAGGGTGTAGACCGTGCGGACGGCGCGCTGCATCGCGGCCGGATCCTTGTCGGTGATGCGCTCCCGGTGAGGCGGGAGGCCCGGGTTCTGCACGGGGTCGGGGACGGCGACGGCGAGCCCGGGGGAGGGCTTCCATGAAGCCCTCTCGTGCTCGAGTGCGTCTTCCTCGTGTGCCATGTCTCGTCCGTTCCCTACGTCAGTGCCGTTGTCCACGTATGCCCGATCAGTTCGACTTCGCCGTGATCCACACGGTGATGCCGATGAGGGCGCCGATGCCGAAGATCCAGATGAACAGACCCTCCGAGACCGGGCCGAGCGAGCCGAGGTTGAAGCCACCGGCCGACTCGTTCTCCTGCAGGTACATCAGCGAGGAGATGATGTCGCGCTTCTCGTCGTCGGTGATGGTCATGTTGTTGAAGACCGGCATGTTCTGCGGGCCGGTGACCATCGCGGCGTAGATGTGCAGCGGGCTGGTCTTGGTGAGGGCCGGGGCGTACTTGCCCTCGGTGAGCGCACCGCCGGCCGCGGCGACGTTGTGGCACATCGCGCAGTTGATGCGGAACAGCTCGGCGCCGTTGGCGACGTCGCCCTGACCGTCGAGGATCCGCTCGTCGGGATAGGTCGGGCCGGGAGCGACCGACTGGACCCACGCGGCGATCGCGCGGATCTGGTCCTCGGTGAACTGGGCCGGCTTCTGCGGCGCCTGGGGGCCCTGCATCTGCAGGGGCATGCGACCGGTCGACATCTGGAACTCGACGGCGAGCTCACCGACGCCGTAGAGCGACGGGCCGTCGGCCGTCCCCTCCATGTTCAGGCCGTGGCACGTGGCGCAGTTGGCCTGGAACAGCTTCTTGCCGTCGTCGACCGTCAGCGTCGTGGATGCCGACGCCGGCTCGGTCGAGGCCATCGCCGCGGAGGCGCCGGCATAGACGCCGCCGGTGACGAGCAGGCCGATGCCGATGAGCGCGGCGGCAGCCCACTTGCTGCGACGACCGGTCTTCGGGCGGGTGGTCTTGGATGCCATGGAGGAACTCAGCTCCGCTCTCACTTGACGACGTAGATGACGAAGAACAGGACGATCCACACCACGTCGACGAAGTGCCAGTAGTAGGAGACGACGATCGCGGACGTCATCTCCTTGCGTCCGAAGTTCTTGACGGCGTAGGCGCGCCCGATGACGAGGAGGAAGGCCAGCAGACCGCCCGTCACGTGCAGCGCGTGGAAACCGGTGGTGATGTAGAAGGCCGACGCGTACGAGTTCGCGCTGATCGGCAGACCCTCGGCGACGAGCGTCGCGTACTCCCAGACCTGGCCGGAGACGAACACGGCTCCCATGAGGAAGGTGAGGAAGAACCACTCGACCATGCCCCACTGACGGAACTGCCAGAACGAGCCTCGGCGGTAGGGCTGGAAGCGCTCGGCGGCGAACACGCCGGCCTGGGCGGTGAACGACGACAGCACCAGGATCCCCGTGTTCACGGCCGCGAACGGCACGTTGAGGTCTCCGGTGCTCTCGGCCCACAGGTCGGGGGAGGCGTTGCGCAGCGTGAAGTAGATCGCGAACAGACCCGCGAAGAACATGACCTCGCTGCCGAGCCACACGATGGTGCCGACGGCGACCGGATCCGGCCGCTTGACGGAACGCAAGGCTTGGGAATAGGTCGCTGGAGTGGTCGTCACGCTCCCCATTATGGCTGATTCCGGGCCGGGTTTTCGCATCACTGAAGGTGCGTTCGACTTTCGGAGGGATCGGAGGGCGCTTCGCGCGCGCCGGGAGTTCCCTGACAGAGTGCCGATAGGATCGGGGCTCATGGTGGAGCTCTATTCCTGGCCCGAGATCCTCACGGCCGTTCTCGACCGGCGCGACCTCAGTGTGTCGGAATCGACGTGGGCCATGCGACAGGTGATGCAGGGCTCCGCGACCCCCTCCCAGCTGGGCGGATTCCTCCTTGCTCTGCGGGCGAAGGGCGAGACGGTCGACGAGATCGTCGGGTTCCGCGACGCCATCCTCGAGGCGGCACTGCCGCTTCCGGTGCCGGCGGACGTCCTCGACATCGTGGGAACGGGCGGCGACCGATTCGGCACGGTGAACGTGTCGACGATGTCGGCCATCGTCGCCGCAGCCACCGGCATCCCCGTCGTCAAGCACGGCAATCGCGCCGCCAGCTCGGCATCCGGATCCTCCGATGTGCTGGCCGCGCTCGGGATCGACCTGACGCTGCCGCCGGAGCGGGTGGCGGACGTGCTGGCCGAGGCCGGCATCACGTTCGCGTTCGCGTCGGCCTTCCACCCGGGGTTCCGCCACGCGGGCCCGACGCGCGCCGAGCTCGGCGTCCCCACGGTGTTCAACTTCCTCGGGCCCCTCTGCAACCCCGCCCGCGCCGAGGCGAACGCCGTCGGCGTGGCGGCGCTGGACCGCGTGCCGCTCATCACCGGCGTGTTCCAGACGCGCGGCGCGACGGCTCTCGTCTTCCGTGGCGACGACGGGCTGGACGAGCTGACGACGACCGGGCACAGCCGGGTGTGGGAGATCAGCCGCGGCGACATCCACGAGCACGACCTCGACCCGCGCGACCTCGGCATCCCGCTCGCCGACATCTCCGACCTCCTGGGCGGCGACGCGCACCACAACGCCGAGGTCGTCCGCCGTGTGCTCGACGGGCAGAAGGGTCCCGTGCGCGACATCGTCCTGCTGAACGCGGCCGCGGGCATCGTCTCGTACGAGCTGTTCCGCGACGCCACGCAGGTGCAGTACCCGATCGTCGAGCGCCTCGCTGCGGCGTGCGCGCGGGCCGCCGCCGCGATCGACGAGGGTGCCGCGGCCGGGGTCCTGGCACGGTGGGTCGAGGCGACCACGCGCACTGTGGACTGACCACAGGGTTTTCTCTGGCTCGTCCTCTGGTTGCCGCGCCGATGTGAGCGATACCGTGAGGCAACGGCCCGGCACCAAAGAGAGGACCCCCAACCATGTCAGAGAACACCGCCACCGCCGACACCCTCGAACCTCCGCAGAAGAAGGTCGGATTCGTCAAGATCGCCGGAATCCTCGGCATCCTCGGCGGAATCGCGCTGATCGTCGTCGGTCTCGTCGTGTGGGTCACGGTCTCGAGCCAGCTGCGCGCCGAGAACATCACCGTCCCCGATGACGCGATCGCCTTCCAGGGCCAGACCGTCCAGGGCCCGTTCACCGCGTACGTGCAGGCCGACATCATCCAGCACCACGCGCTGACGGCCTCCGGCGGCAAGACCTACGCCGAGCTCGACAAGGACGACCCGGTGCGCGCCACGATGATGAACGCGTCGTTCCTGCGGGCGTCGCTGTTCACGTCCGTCGTGTCCTTCGGCGTCGCCGCGTTCGCGATGGGAGTCGGCATCCTGTCGATCCTCTTCGGCGCCGCGCTCACGAGGCTGGCCTCCGTGCCCGTCGTCGTCCGCCGCTCGGCGGTCACGAGAGCCTGATCGATCGATGTCTCCCTCGGAACGGGCCCGCGCAGCGCGCGGGCCCGTTCCGCTGTCATGATGTCTTGCACATGGAGCCCATCGATGCCCTGAGGGAGATCGCGAGCCTGCTCGAGCGCGAGCGGGCCTCGCGCTACCGCTCCGCTGCCTTCCGTGCGGCGGCGGCGGCGATCTCCGATCTCCGCGCGGAGGAGCTGGCCGACACCGCCGCCCTGCGCCGCCGGAAGGGGATCGGCGACTCGTCGTTCCGCGTCATCCAGCAGGCGCTGGCCGGGCAGGTGCCCGACTATCTCGCCGAACTGCGGGAACGATTCGCCCCGGCGCGGTCAGCGCTGCGCGCGACGCTCCGCGGCGACCTGCACTGCCACTCTGACTGGTCGGACGGCACGACGCCGATCGGCGACATGGTCGACGCGGCGCGGGCCCTCGGTCACGAATACCTCGCGCTGACCGACCACTCGCCACGGCTGCGGGTCGCGAACGGACTGACCGCCGAGCGCCTTCGTGCGCAGCTGGCGCAGCTGCCGGCGTACAGCGACGACGACTTCACGCTGCTCAGCGGCATCGAGGTCGACATCCTCGACGACGGGCGGCTCGACCAGGAGCGCATCCTGTTGCGCAGGCTCGACGTCGTCGTCGCATCGGTGCACTCCGCCCTGCGGATGGAGGCTCCGGCGATGACCCGACGGATGGTGAACGCCGTCTCCAGCGGTGACGTCCACGTGCTCGGTCACGTCACCGGGCGTCTGGTGCGCGGTGACCGCGGCACCCGTCCGCCGTCGGCGTTCGACGCGCGCGCGGTGTTCGCCGCGTGCGCCGCGCACGACGTGGCGGTGGAGATCAACTCCCGGCCCGAGCGCGAGGATCCGCCGGACGGCCTCATCGCGCTCGCGCTGAGCGAGGGGTGCCTGTTCTCCATCGACTCCGACGCGCACGCTCCCGGCCAGCTCGGACTGTTGGACGAGGGCGCGGCGCGCGCCGAGCGTGCCGGCGTGCCGCCCGAGCGGATCGTCACGACCTGGCCCCTCCCGCGCCTGCGCGACTGGCTCGACCGCTGAGGGCGGCGCCGCCGGCGGTGCCCGCCAGCGGCTGCCGTGCCCGCCGGGGGCTACCGTGCCCGCGGCGTCCGTGACGACCGTCGGATTCGCCGATTGTCGTCGCGGGCTGTCAGTGCCCAGGGGTCGGACCTTCGCAGAAAGTCCGACGAACGTCACCGACGTGCGGGGGTGCGGTCGCGTCGTCGTGTGGTGGCGGCGGCTGCCATGCCCTGCGGAGGCGTCCGTGACGACCGTCGGATTTCCCGGTCGTCACCGCGGGCTGTGGGTGCCCAGGGGTGGGACCGTCGCGGAAAGTCCGACGAACGTCACCGGCGTACGGTCGTGCGGCAAGGGGTCGTGCGGTGGTGCGGTCGGGTCGTCGTGTGGTGGCGGCGGCTGCCACGCCCGGCCGACGTCAGGCGCGCGCGGCGACCGCGCTCACCGCGCGCGCGAGGGGCGTGCCCAGGTTCCACGCGGCATCCACACGCGCCGCCTCCGCCGCATCGGGGGTGCGGAGCCGCGCGTCGACGTCGGGCAGGTCGAGCGTGCGGACCACCTCCACGACGCGCGGGGCGACGGCGACGTAGTCGGCCGCGGCGAGCAGCTTGGCGCGGATGCCGGCGGTGACGCCCTCGCCGGATGCGGCCGCCGCCAGGATGCCGGCAAGGTCGCCGTGGGTGGCGAGGAGGGTGGCGGCGGTCTTCTCCCCGATGCCGGCGACCCCGGGCAACCCGTCCGAGGCGTCGCCGCGCAGCACCGCGAAGTCGGCGTACTGCTCGGCGAGCACCCCGTACTTCGCTGCCACGGCGGCGCCGTCGAGCACTTCGAGCTTGCTCATGCCGCGTCCGGTGTAGATGACCCGGACGTCCTCGTCGTCGTCGACGAGCTGGAAGAGGTCGCGGTCTCCGGTCACGACGTCGACGGGCCTCGTCGACTGGGTCGCGTAGCTCGCGATGACGTCGTCCGCTTCGTGATGGGCGTGACCGACGATCGGGATGCCCAGAGCGTCGAGCTCGTCGCGGATCGCGGGGAGCTGGATCGTGAGGGGGTCGGGCACCTCCTCGACGTCCGTGCCGCTCTCGACGACCTCGGCGACGCGGTGCGTCTTGTAGGTCGGGATGAGGTCGACTCGCCACTGGGGGCGCCAGTCGTCGTCCCAGCAGGCGATGAGATGCGTGGGCTCGTAGGTCGTCACGAGCTTCGCGATCATGTCGAGGAGCCCGCGCGCGGCGTTGACGGGGCGGCCGTCCGGCGCCTTCACCGTGTCGGGCACGCCGTAGAACGCACGGAAGTAGAGGGACGCGGTGTCGAGGAGCATCAGGCGATCGGCCACGCGCTCATCCTGTCACGCGGTCGCGTCGGCGTCGCGGTCAGCATCCCGGGCCGGTGGGGTTCTCTCCGCAGGTCCGCTCGACCAGGGCGGTCCGCACCTCCACGATCTGCAGTGTCGTGGCGCCGGCCGGGATCTCGAGAAGGCCCGGGACATCCGTCCAGCCCCCGCCGAAGTCCACCTGGGCCGCGTACCGCACGGTCGCGGTGGCCGTATAGGTGCCGCGGGTCGAGTAGGCGTGGCTCGTGTCGGTGGCGCTGAACTGCGCGCGGCCCAGCTGCGCCCACGTGCGGCCGCCCGTGACGGTCTCGCGCACGGTGCCGTCGCCGTAGACGAAGACATACGAGGTCGGTGTGAAACGCACGGTGACGGGCAGGTCGAACAGCACCCCGGTCTGTTCGTGGGCGCCGGCGGAGACCACGAAGTTGACGGGCATGCCGACGATCCCGACGCCGTCGGGCTCGTCGACGAGGGGCGTGGATGCCGGGGCGAACGACGCCACGTCGGCGAGAGTGGGCCGCAGTACCGCGACGGAATAGTTGCCGCGGCACAGGTTGTCGGTGCACGCCGGCGGGGGAGAGGCCGTGCCGCCGGAGTTCCCGCCGTCGCGCGAACCGTTGGGCGAGCCGTGAGAGCCCTCCGACCCGCCCGGACGAGTTGCGCCGACCTCGACGGAAGACCCCGTGTTCGAGATCGAGCACAAGCCCGCAGCTTTCTCATCCAAGGAGCAATCAGCTGCACTCCAGGATGCGGAGGAGAGGGCGAGCAGAAGCGCTATCAACATCCTGAATCGTTCGTGCTGCTTAGGGAGACCTGTTGGTTGGCGTTGACTATGACGACCTCAAGCCCGCCCGACGTCGGTCTGTCTGGCGGCGTGACGTCAGTCCCTCCGGTGTCGAGCACCTTGGTCCCAGAGTTGTTAAGGCACACCTGAATCGTCGTCGCGGTTGCTGTTCGACTGACCCGGCTCACTGATTCAACTGCGGTTATGCCGACTAGCCGGATGCCTTCCTCCTCAAATCGGCGCTGAGCGTTGATGCTGGAGGTGAGCGCCTGGCCGGTGAGGAAGTCCGTCGGGTCGGGTCGCGAGTCCGGGTCGAGCCTTCTCGCGTTGGTCGCATCGACGTAGGCGCGATAGGTCGCCTCGGCGGCGGCGAAGGCCTCCTCGTCCGACGCGAAGCCCGTCGCGGAGGCGCTCGGCGCGGGCTCGGGCTGAGGCGTGCAGCCGCTCATCGTCAGGCCCCAGACGACGGCGAGGGCGATCGCCGCCCCCGCCTGTCGCCGCGTCACCATGCCACCACGCTAGTCACGGCACCGGCTGCCCATCCCGGTTATCCACAGCCGCGCCGTAGAGTCGAGGCATGTCGTTCGGCGCCGTCTCTCCGTCGCACGGGCGCCGCCCGGCGCCGGGATCGCGGTGCGTGTGCGGCAGCGGCGACGCCTTCGCCGCGTGCTGCGGGCCCGTTCTCGATGGCGAGGCGGCGCCGACCGCCGAGGCGCTGATGCGTTCGCGCTACAGCGCGTTCGCGCTCGGCGACGGCGCGCACCTGCTGGCCTCCTGGCATCCGGCGACGAGGCCCGATCGGCTCGAGCTCGACGCGCAGACCGACTGGCGCGGGCTGGAGATCCTCTCCACGGAGCAGGGGCGTGCGGGCGACACCCGGGGTGTCGTCTCGTTCCGCGCCCGGTGGGCCGATCGGAGCAGCGGGGATCGCGGCGTCCTCGCCGAGACGAGCCGGTTCCGCCTCGTCGACGGACGCTGGACGTACCTCGACGGGGTGGTCGACCGGCGTAGCGTGTGAGCATGACCCCCGCCCGTCCGCCCGGCGCCCGTCCCGCATCGACGGATGCCGGCGCGCCGGAGGGACAGAGCGCGTCGCTGCTCACGGTGCTGATCGCCCTCGGCGCCAACCTCGTCATCGCGATCGCCAAGACCATCGCGGCGATGCTGACCGGCGCGGCGAGCATGCTCGCGGAGGCGGCGCACTCGTGGGCCGACACCGGCAACGAGATCTTCCTGTACGTCGCGGCGCGGCGGTCGGTGCGCCCGCGCGACGCGCGGCATCCCACGGGTTACGGACGCGAGGCGTACGTCTGGTCGCTGTTCGCCGCGTTCGGACTGTTCGCGGTCGGTGCGGGCGTGTCGATCATGCACGGCGTGCAGGAGCTGTTCTCCCCGGAGCCGGCCGGTCTGTTCGGTGTGTCGTACGCCGTGCTGGCCGTCGCCTTCGTCCTCGAGGGGATCTCGTTCCTGCAGGCGCTGCGTCAGTCGCGGCGGCATGCGAAGGAGAGCTCGCAGGACGTCCTCGACTACGTGATGGGAACGTCCGATCCCACGCTGCGGGCGGTGTTCTTCGAGGATGCCGCGGCGCTGATCGGTCTGGTGATCGCCTTCGGCGGCATCCTGCTGCATCAGCTCACGGGGTCGGCGGTCCCCGACGCGATCGGCTCGATCCTCGTCGGCGTCCTGCTGGCGGTCGTCGCGGTCGTGCTGATCCGCCAGAACCGTCGGTTCCTGGTCGGTGTCGCGGTCGATCCACGGGTGCGGGCGGCCGCTCTCCAGCGCCTGCTCGCCCAGCCGGAGATCGCTCAGATCACCTACCTCCACATCGAGTACGTCGGCCCCGGGCGCGTCTTCGTCGTCGCCGCGGTCGATCTGGTCGGCGACATCCCCGAGCACGTCGTGGCGGAGCAGCTCAACGCCATCGAAGACCGGCTCGCCGCCAGCCCGCGCGTCGCGTGGGCCGTGCTGACACTGTCGCGTCCCGGGGCGCCCGCCCTCGATCCCGACCACCCCGCTGACCCGCTGCGCGGCTGAGGCCCGCGACCCGGCGGGAACCCGGTGACTCTGATACCCTGGAGTGTCATTCGTGTGGCCCTGCCGCATGTTCCTGACACGCAATCCCTGACCGACCGCTCCGGCGGCGGCATCCGTTCGTCTTCGTACGGATGCCGCGATGCGATCTTCCGCGTCGGAGCCCGACATCCAACCCAACAAGGACAACCCACTACATGACTACCGCAACGACCGCCCCGGCCACCAAGCAGGTCGCCATCAACGACATCGGATCTGCTGAGGACTTCCTGGCCGCGGTCGAGAAGACCCTGAAGTTCTTCAACGACGGCGACCTCATCGAAGGCACCGTGGTGAAGATCGACCGCGACGAGGTCCTCCTCGACGTCGGGTACAAGACCGAGGGCGTCATCCCCTCGCGCGAGCTGTCGATCAAGCACGACGTCG
This sequence comes from Microbacterium sp. PAMC21962, assembly GCF_019443465.1. Taxonomy (NCBI): domain Bacteria; kingdom Bacillati; phylum Actinomycetota; class Actinomycetes; order Micrococcales; family Microbacteriaceae; genus Microbacterium; species Microbacterium sp. PAMC21962. Next base: position 242,734 of record NZ_CP080381.1, read on the forward strand.
ACCCCAACGAGGTCGTCAAGGTCGGCGACGAGGTCGAAGCCCTCGTTCTCCAGAAGGAGGACAAGGAAGGCCGCCTCATCCTGTCCAAGAAGCGCGCGCAGTACGAGCGTGCGTGGGGCGACGTCGAGAAGATCAAGGAGAACGACGGTGTCGTCACCGGCTCCGTGATCGAGGTCGTCAAGGGTGGTCTGATCGTCGACATCGGCCTGCGCGGCTTCCTGCCCGCGTCGCTCATCGAGCTGCGCCGCGTCCGCGACCTCACGCCGTACCTCGGCCAGGAGATCGAGGCCAAGATCCTCGAGCTCGACAAGAACCGCAACAACGTCGTGCTCTCGCGCCGTGCCCTGCTCGAGCAGACGCAGTCCGAGTCGCGCACCACGTTCCTCAACAACCTGCACAAGGGTCAGGTCCGCAAGGGTGTCGTCTCGTCGATCGTCAACTTCGGTGCGTTCGTCGACCTCGGCGGCGTCGACGGTCTCGTCCACGTCTCCGAGCTGTCCTGGAAGCACATCGAGCACGCCTCCGAGGTCGTCGAGGTGGGCCAGGAGGTCACCGTCGAGATCCTCGAGGTCGACCTCGACCGCGAGCGCGTCTCGCTGTCGCTGAAGGCGACGCAGGAGGACCCGTGGCAGGTCTTCGCCCGTACCCACGCGATCGGTCAGGTCGCTCCGGGCAAGGTCACCAAGCTGGTCCCGTTCGGTGCGTTCGTCCGCGTCGCCGACGGCATCGAGGGCCTCGTGCACATCTCCGAGCTGTCGGGCAAGCACGTCGAGCTCGCCGAGCAGGTCGTCTCCGTCGGTGAAGAGGTCTTCGTCAAGATCATCGACATCGACCTGGAGCGTCGCCGCATCTCGCTGTCGCTCAAGCAGGCCAACGAGTCGGTCGACCCCAACGGCACCGAGTTCGACCCGGCGCTGTACGGCATGGCCACCGAGTACGACGAGAACGGCGAGTACAAGTACCCCGAGGGCTTCGACCCCGAGTCGGGTGCCTGGCTCGAGGGCTTCGACGCCCAGCGCGAGAAGTGGGAGCAGGAGTACGCCGCTGCCCAGGCTCGCTGGGAGGCGCACAAGCTCGCCGTCGCCAAGACGCTCGAGGCCGAGGCCGCCGCTCCCATCGAGTCCGGCTCGTCGTCGTTCTCGTCCGACTCCTCGAACGGCGGCGGCACGCTCGCCGACGACGAGGCTCTCGCGGCTCTCCGCGAGAAGCTGTCGGGTCGCTGAACCGCACCGCATCCGCACAGGGCCGTCGCACCGGAATCGTCCGGGCGGCGGCCCTGCGCCGTCCCCTCCCACCTGACCGCCTCGCTCGGCGGTAACGTCGTCCCATGGCGAACCCCCCTCGCTCCGCCGACGGCCGTATCGGCGGCGAACTGCGCGACCGCGTCGCAGCGAACAACCAGCTGGTGCTCTGCGCCGTCGTCGGCGTGCTGTTCGTCGTCGGCATCGCGACCGGATCCCTGGCCGACGGCGGTCTGTTCGGCGTCGCCGTGCTGCTCGTGGTGCTCGGAGGCGTCGCCGCGCTCGCGGTGCCCTGGTCCCGCCTCCCGCCCGCCGCGGTCGCCGTCATCCCCGTCGTCGACATCGTCGCGATCACGCTGCTGCGCATCTCCGACCCCGCGGCGGCGTTCGGGCTGCTCTGGGTCTTCCCGGCGATGTGGCTGTCGACCCTCGGCAGGCTCGGCTTCGCGGTCGCGGCCCTCGGCATCCCCGCCGTGTACTGGGTGGTGCTCGCGACCGGCTCCTCGTCCAGCGGCACGTACGCGGTCGTGCTCCTGCCGATCGTCGTCATCGCCGTCAGCGCGGCCAGCTACGCGTCTGCGCGCCGATACAGCGCGCAGCGGAGCCTGCTCGACCGCCAGGCCGTCCGCGTGTCCGCGGCCCACCGGGAGGCGCTTCGCCAGGAGCAGCTCGTCAGCGAAGTGCTCGACACCGTCGACTTCGGTGTGATCCGCCTCGCAGAGAGCGGGGAGGTGGTGCTGGAGAACGATGCGCTCATCCGCTTCGGTCACATCCCCGGCTTCCTGCCCGCCGGCGCCGACGACGCCGAGGTCCTCGACGAGAAGCTCGCGCCGCTCGTGGCGGAGCAGCATCCGCTGGTGCGACTGCAGCGCCGGGAGTCGTTCGACGACGTCGTGCTCTGGTTCGCCCTCGCCGACGGCAGCCGCCGCGCGATCGCGTTCTCCGGACGCCATCTGACCGACCACAACGGTGCGTCGGCGGGGGCCGTGCTGATCGCTCGCGACGTCACCGCCGAGCGCGACGCCCAGCGGGTGCGCGACGATCTCGTGGCGTCGATCTCGCACGAGCTGCGCACTCCGCTGACCTCGATCCTCGGCTATCTGGAGCTCGCGCTCGACGGCGGGGGGCTGTCGGAGGAGGCGCGGCGGCAGGTGGAGACCGCGTACCGCAACAGCGAGCGCCTGCTCGGCATCGTCACCGACATCCTCTCGGCCTCGTCGCGCTCGGGCTCGTCGATCGACACGCGGCTGCGTCCGCGCGCCCTCGACATGGCGGACGTCGTCCGCGCGGCGGCGGCCGGGCTGGAGCCCGTCGCGGCCGACCGGTTCGTCACGATCCGCGTCGATCAGGCCGGCTGGGCGGAGGCCTACGCGGATGCGGCCCGCATCCGCCAGGTGGTCGACAACCTCCTCGCCAACGCGATCAAGTTCAATCGCGACGGCGGCACGGTGACCGCGTCGACGTCCACCGACGGCGTGCACACCGTGATCCGTGTCGCCGACACCGGCATCGGCATGACTCCCGAGGCGACCTCCCGCGTCTTCGAGCGGTTCTTCCGCGCGACCCCGAGCGTGCCGGGCAACGGCCTCGGCCTGTCGATCACGCGCAATCTCGTCACGGCCCACGGCGGCACCATCACGGTCGAGTCGACGGCCGGCGAGGGCACCGTGTTCACCGTGGTGCTGCCGGCCACCCGGGACGTCTACGAGCGCGAGGTCGCGGCTCTCGGACTGGCCGGTCAGGACGATTCCGCCGTGGGGGAGCCGCGATGAGCCTCGACCTGTTCAGCGTGACCGTGATGACCGCGATCGTCGCGTCGGTCGCGGGCCTGACCTTCATCCTCGACACCCTCCTGCGCCGTGACACGGGTCCCGGGCGCCTGTGGGCGGTCGCCTTCTTCTGCGGGCTCGCGACGACGGTCGCCTACATGGCGTGGTCGGCGGGGGTGGGCGCCGCGGTGTCGGTCGCCGTCGGCAACACGCTGTTCGTCTGCGTCCCGGGGTTCATGCTGCTCGGCAGCCGGCGGTTCAACGACCGTCCGCTGACCGCGGTGTCGGTGGCGGTCGGGGTGCTGGCGGCGGTGACGTTCGTCGCCGTGCTGATCGAGTACCCCAGCCGTGGCAGCTGGGGCGGCTGGTGGGCGATGGCCGCCGCGCTCGTCGTGCTGTTCGGATGCGGTGCGGCGGAGTCCCTGCGAACGCCCATGCGGGGTCTGCGCAGCGCGTGGGCCCTCTCGGTCGTCCTGGGCCTCGCGGGCGTGTTCTACGCCGTGCGGCTGGTGGTCTTCCTCGCGGCGGGGCCGTACAGCGAGATCTTCTCGCGCTGGCTCGGCTCCATCAGCGCGAACATCGTGACGGTCATCCTCACGATGGTGGCGGCGATCGTGACGTCGGTGCTGCGGTCGCATCGCACCACGCTGCAGCGCTACGAGTGGCTGACGTCGAACGGTGTCGCCGCCGACGGCGTGATGCTGCCACGCACCTTCGCGGGGGCTCTCGCCGACATCGTCGAGCGGGCGTCGTGGCGCCGCGAGGGCATCGCGGTGATCGTGATGCGCGCCGACGGGGTCGACGAGATCGGCGACGCGTTCGGCGGCGACGTCGTCGACACGATCTCCGCCGCCTGCCGCCACGCGGCGCGCTCCTACGCGCCGGCCGCGGCCCTGGTCGGCGAGGACGGCGACGGGCAGCTCGTCATCTGCGCACTGGCCGAGTCGACCGCCGACGCGCGCCGCATCGGCGGCGCGCTCTTCCGCGGGCTGATCGACGAGCTCACCGCGCTCGACCACGGGCGCCTCGCGTCGGTCGGCGTCGGGGTCGCGCTGACCCAGGTGCTGGGGCACGATCCCGAGGTGCTCATGACCGCCGCGCGTGAGGCCGCCCGGCGCGCGGCGCAGATCGCCGAGGCGTCGGTGATCGTCGCGGGCGCCGCATCGCCGTCCCCGTCGGCCGGCATGGCATCCTCGTAGTCATGCCTCTCATCGCGCTCACCGGCGGCATCGCGTCGGGCAAATCGACGATCGCCCGTCGGCTCGCCGGCCGCGGCGCCGTCGTCGTGGACGCCGACGCCATCGTGCGCGAGGTGCAGCAGCCCGGATCGGCGGTCCTCGCCGACATCGCGGAGGCGTTCGGTGCGGGCGTGATCGCGGGTGACGGCACGCTGGATCGGCCCGCGCTCGGCGCGATCGTGTTCTCCGACCCCGCGGCGCGCGAGCGGCTGAACGCGATCGTCCACCCGGCCGTCAAGGCCGAGTCCGGCCGTCGCTTCGCCGCGGCCCTCGCCGCCGACCCGGCCGCCGTGGTCGTGTACGACGTGCCGCTTCTCGTCGAGGCCCGCGCGGACGATCCCTGGGACCTCGTCGTGGTGGCGCACGCCCCGGCATCCCTGCGGGCGGAGCGCCTGGTGACCCTGCGCGAGCTCCGTCCCGACGAGGCGCGGGCGCGCATCGCGGCGCAGGTCGACGACGAGACACGTCTCGCGGTCGCGGACGTCGTCATCGACACGTCGGGGACACTCGAACAGACGCACGCGCAGACCGACGCGCTGTGGGATCGGCTGACCGACGGGGTCCGCGCGGAGCGCTGACCCCGCGGCCTCACCCGGATGACGCGGGCGCCGCGGCGGCGTGCGGAGTGTGGCGGCGTCGTCGCCGGCGGAGCACGACGATCGCGGTCGCGACGATGCCCACGATCAGCGCCCCGGCGAGCAGCGGCGCGAAGATCGCCGCGAGGATGAGCCCCACCGCGGACACGTCCTCTCCGGCCGAGAGCGCCGGCGCGGCGAGGCCGAAGGTCGCGGCGTTCGCGATCGGCCGTATCGAGGCTTTGAGCGCGTGGATCGCGAGGGCGATCACGACACCCACCACGACGGGCACCCAGGCCGTTCCGGCGAACAGTGCGGGGTCGTCCACGCGGACGGTCTCGGCGCTCGCGCCGGCTCCGAAGACGATCCCGCCGGATGCCGGGCGCACGACGGTCTGCAGCACGTCGTTGACGGAGTCGACCGCCGGCACCTTGTCGGCGACGATCTCGACGACCAGCAGGATGCCGGTGATCCAGAGCGCGACATCGCTCGACAGCCACGCCCACGCGGGCGGCAGCTGGAGGATCGACGGGAGGAACCGGTCGATCAGGCCCAGGGCGAACAGCGGCATCCACGCGTTCAGGCCCGCCGCCGCGGCGAGGCCCGATCCGACGAGGAACTCCAGCATGGATCCAGGGTACGCGGCGGCACCGATGCCGACGCCGACGGCGAACGGCGGGCCCGATGTCGGAGGCCGACCGTACGCTGGAGGAATGCAGACCACGCGATCCGTCCGGCCGTTCGAGGTCGTCAGCGAGTACGCGCCCAGCGGCGATCAGCCTCAGGCCATCGCCGACCTGGCCGCGCGCATCAACGCGGGAGAGACCGACGTCGTGCTGCTCGGCGCGACGGGAACCGGCAAGTCGGCGACGACCGCCTGGCTCGTCGAACAGGTGCAGCGGCCGACGCTCGTGCTCGCCCACAACAAGACGCTCGCCGCGCAGCTGGCCAACGAGTTCCGTGAGCTCATGCCGCACAACGCGGTGGAGTATTTCGTCAGCTACTACGACTACTACCAGCCCGAGGCCTACGTCCCGCAGACGGACACGTTCATCGAGAAGGACTCGTCGGTCAACGCCGAGGTGGAGCGGCTGCGCCACTCGACGACGAACGCCCTGCTGAGCCGACGCGACGTCATCGTCGTCAGCACGGTCTCGTGCATCTACGGCCTCGGGGCGCCCGAGGAGTATCTGCGCGCCATGGTGGCCCTGCAGGTGGGGGAGCGGTACGACCGCGACGCCCTCATCCGCAAGTTCATCGCGATGCAGTACAACCGCAACGACGTCGACTTCTCCCGCGGCAACTTCCGCGTGCGCGGCGACACGATCGAGATCATCCCCGTGTACGAGGAGTACGCCGTCCGCATCGAGCTCTTCGGGGACGAGATCGAGGCGCTGTACATGCTGCACCCGCTGACGGGTGACGTCGTGCAGAAGCTCGACAGCGTGCCGATCTTCCCCGCGTCGCACTACGTCGCCGGCACCGAGACCGTCCACCGGGCGATCGGCACCATCGAATCGGAGCTGGCCGAGCGACTGGCCGAGCTGGAGGGGCAGGGGAAGCTGCTGGAGGCGCAGCGGCTGCGGATGCGGACGACCTTCGACCTCGAGATGCTGCAGCAGCTCGGCTTCTGCTCGGGCATCGAGAACTACTCGCGCCACATGGACGGTCGCGAGCCGGGCGAGCCGCCCCACACCCTCCTCGACTTCTTCCCCGACGACTTCCTGCTCGTCATCGACGAGTCGCACGTGACGGTGCCGCAGATCGGTGCGATGTACGAGGGGGATGCCTCGCGCAAGCGCACGCTCGTCGATCACGGCTTCCGTCTGCCGAGCGCCCTGGACAACCGGCCGTTGCGCTTCGACGAGTTCAAGAACCGTGTCGGACAGACGGTCTACCTCTCGGCGACTCCCGGGCGGTACGAGATGGGCATCGCGGACGGCGTGGTCGAGCAGATCATCCGCCCCACCGGTCTGGTCGATCCGCAGATCATCGTGAAGCCCTCCAAGGGACAGATCGACGACCTCCTGGAGGAGATCCGCCGGCGCGTCGAACGCGACGAGCGCGTCCTGGTCACGACGTTGACCAAGAAGATGGCGGAGGAGCTGACCGACTTCCTGGGTGAGCACGGGGTCCGCGTGCGGTATCTACACTCCGACGTCGACACGTTGCGACGCGTCGAGCTGCTCACGGAGCTGCGGCAGGGCGTGTACGACGTGCTGGTCGGCATCAACCTGCTGCGCGAGGGCCTGGATCTGCCCGAGGTCTCGCTCGTCGCGATCCTCGACGCCGACAAGGAGGGCTTCCTTCGCAGCGGAACGTCGCTCATCCAGACGATCGGACGTGCGGCCCGCAACGTGTCGGGCGAGGTGCACATGTACGCGGACAACATGACCGACTCGATGCGGTTGGCGATCGACGAGACCGAGCGTCGGCGAGAGAAGCAGATCGCCTACAACACGGCGCACGGCATCGACCCGCAGCCGTTGCGCAAGAAGATCGCCGACATCACCGATGTGCTGGCCCGCGAGGCCTCCGACACGAGGGAGATGCTCGCTCGCAAGGGCGGTGGCGGTCGCGCCGGCTCTCCGACGCCGCGTCTGCGGCGCGAGGGCATCGCGGCGGAGGGCGCGATGCAGTTGGAGGCCACCATCGAGGATCTGTCCAACCAGATGCTGGCGGCCGCGGGCGAGCTGAAGTTCGAGCTCGCCGCCCGGTTGCGCGACGAGGTGCAGGACCTCAAGAAGGAGCTGCGCGCGATGGAGCGCGCCGGACACGCCTGAGCGGCACGCCCAGGAACGCACGGCGCGCGTTCATGGGAGGTGGCTATCGGTTTGCTATCGTCACCGAGTGAGTATCGAGCAGTCCTGCGCGCCGGAACCCTCGGACGCGGGAACGAGCAGTACGGCGGGGGCCGTCGCGGCCGTCGTCAACCGACCCGACCACGTGAGGCCGCGCACCCTGGATGAGGTTGCGGCCCGGCTTCCGAGCGCACGTGTGACGGAGTCGGCGACCGTGACGGGGATCTCGCTGACGACCGCGTCGACCCGCGAGGGCGACCTCTTCCTCGCCCAGCCGGGAGCGCGCACCCACGGCGCACGCTTCGTGGCGGACGCGGTCGCCGCCGGCGCCGCCGCGGTGCTCACGGATGCCGAGGGAGCCGCGATCATCGCGGAGACACCCGGCCTGGACCAGCTCGCCCGCATCGTCGTCGACGAGCACCCGCGCCGGTTCCTCGGTGGGCTCGCCGCCTGGTTCTACGGGTACCCCGCGCAGGCGCTGAAGACCATCGGCATCACCGGCACGCAGGGGAAGACCTCGACGACCTATCTCGTGGACGCCGCGCGCGGCTCGGTCCGCAGCGGCGTGATCGGTTCGATGGGGACCCGCATCGACGGCGTCGCGGTGCCGTCCACGCTGACGACCCCGGAAGCTCCGCAGATGCAGGCCCTCTTGGCTCTCATGCGCGAGCGCGGGGTCGAGGTGGTGTCGTCGGAGGTGTCCAGCCACGCGATCACGATGAATCGGGTCGCCGGGCTCCACTTCGACGTCGGCGTGTTCCTCAACCTCGGTCACGACCACCGCGACTTCCACGGCACGCAGGAGGCCTACCTCCTGGCCAAGCGCGAGCTGCTGACGAGCGCGATGTCGGGTGTCGGCCTGGTGAACGTCGACGACCGCGCCGGCCGTCGCCTGCACGCCGACCCCGAGCTGCACACGCAGTCGTATTCGGTCACCGGCCGAGAGGCGGACTGGCGGGCGGTCGACGTCGAGCTCGGCCTGCACGGATCCTCCTTCACGGTCGTGGGGCCCGAGGGGCAGTCGGCCCGCTTCACGACGCCGATGGTCGGCGAGTTCAGCGTCAGCAACATCGTCGCCGCCGTAGCGGCGCTCGACATCGTCGGGCATCCGCTGTCGGCGTCGGTCGCGGGCATCGCGACGTTCACCGGCGTCGAGGGCCGCGTGCAGTTCGTGCCGGTCGACGCGCCCTTCCAGGTCGTCATCGACGCCGGTCACAAGCCCGAGGCGATCAACGCCCTCCTGCGCGCCATGCGCCCGCTCACTCCGGCGCGGATCATCACGGTGATCGGCTCCAACGGCAACCGCGACATGCACAAGCGGCCTCTCATGGGCCGGTTCGCGGCGATGGCCTCGGACATCGTGATCGTCACCGACGACAACCCGGCCGACGAGGATCCCGCGACGATCCGCCGCGCGGTGGTCGCGGGCACCCGGGGCTCGCGCGCACAGGTCTTCGACGTCGCGGGACGCGCCGAGGCGATCCACAAGGCGGTCGAGCTGGCGGAGGAGGGGGACCTGATCGCGATCGTCGGCAAGGGCGACGAGCGTCACCAGATCATGCGCGACGGCGTGATCGTCCCGCACAGCGACCCCGACGAGGTCGAGTGGGCCCTGCAGCGGCGGCGTGCCGCCGCGGCGGCCGCGGCATCCGAGGGCTGACCGTCCGGCGGTCGTCCGGCGTCGGGGGAGTGCCTCAGGGGCAGTGCGTCAGGGGCAGTGCATGAGGGGCTTCGGGCCGCTGCGGTCGAACGTGTGCTGCGACATCGGCGCTCCGCATAGCGGGCACGCGCGCTCGGCGCGGGGGGGCTCCGGCTCGACGTCGTAGGGGCCCACCGAGGCCGGTCCCGCGAAACGGATCAGGCGCGTGTTGAGGTACGTGTACCAGCCGCCGGCCTCGCGGACCCGCTCGCGCAGCGGAGGGCGATCCGGATCGTTTCGTGTCATGAAGATTAGTGTACTAACGATTCGACTAGACTGGCGGCGTGGATTCTCGCGACGACCTCCTGAAGCTGGAGAACCAGCTCTGCTTCGCGCTCGTGACGGCGGCCCGCAACGTCGTCTCGATCTATCGGCCCGTGCTCGAGCCCCTCGGCCTGACGCATCCCCAGTACCTCGTGATGCTCGCGCTGTGGGAGAGCTCACCGCGCTCGCTGAGCGCGCTGGCCGACGAGCTCGCGATGGAGCCCGCGACGCTCTCGCCGCTCGTCAAGCGTCTGGAGGCGCAGGGCAGGGTCTCGCGCACGCGCCGGGCGGATGACGAGCGCGTCCTCGAGATCGCGCTCACGGCCGAGGGGCGTGCCCTGCGCACCGAGGCCCTCGACGTTCCCGGGCAGATCATGGCACGGGTGGGGGTCGACGCCACCGAGCTCGCGGCGCTCCGCGACGGTCTCGCGCCGTTCGCGGGGCGTCGGATCGACTGAACCGGCTACGCCGACAGCGCACGTCGGATCCGGTGTCGGAGGCCCCACCTAGACTTGTGCGGTGCCCATCGTCCCTGTCGCCTCGTCGAAACTCAGCGTCCGCGGAGCCCGCGTCCACAACCTCAAGAACGTCGATCTGGACATCCCTCGGGACGCCCTCGTCGTCTTCACCGGGCTGTCCGGTTCGGGCAAATCGAGCCTCGCGTTCGACACGATCTTCGCGGAGGGTCAGCGCCGCTACGTCGAGTCGCTCAGCGCGTACGCGCGTCAGTTCCTCGGCCAGGTCGACCGTCCCGACGTCGACTTCATCGAGGGCTTGAGCCCCGCCGTCTCCATCGACCAGAAGTCGACCAACCGCAACCCCCGCTCGACCGTGGGCACGATCACGGAGATCCACGACTACATGCGCCTGCTCTGGGCGCGCATCGGCATCCCGCACTGTCCCGAGTGCGGCGCGCAGATCCAGCGGCAGACGGTGCAGCAGATCGCCGATCAGCTGATGGAGCTGCCGGAGCGCACGCGCTACCAGATCGTGGCGCCCGTCGTCTCGCAGAAGAAGGGCGAGTTCGTCGACCTCTTCAAGGAGTTGTCGGCCAAGGGCTACGCGCGCGCCGTCGTCGACGGCGACCTCATCCAGCTCGCCGAGCCGCCCACCCTCAAGAAGAGCTACAAGCACGACATCGCGGTCGTCGTCGACCGCCTCGTCGCGAGCCCCGACATCCTGGGCCGCATCACCGACTCGGTCGAGACGGCCCTCGGGCTGGCCGGCGGCATCGTCCAGGTCAACTTCGTCGACGAGGAGGGCGATGACGCCTGGGTGAGCTTCAGCGAGAAGCTCGCCTGTCCGAACGGCCACCCCCTGCAGCTCACGGAGATCGAACCGCGCACGTTCTCCTTCAACGCGCCCTTCGGCGCCTGCCCGGCGTGCTCCGGGCTCGGCACCCGGATGTCGGTCGACGTCGAGCTCATGCTCGGTGACGAGGACCTCTCGATCAACGAGGGCGTCATCATCCCGTGGACCACGCAGGGCAAGGGCCTCTACCAGTACTACGAGCGACTGCTCGTGGGTCTCGCCGACGACCTCGACTTCTCCCTCGACACCCCCTGGCGCGACCTCTCCACCGACGTGCAGGACGCGATCCTGCGCGGCGAGAACTACAAGGTCACCGTGAAGTGGCGCAACCGCTACGGCCGCGAGATGCGGTATTCCTCGGGCTTCGAGGGCGTGGTGCCGTACATCGAGCGGCAGTACACCCAGGCCGAGACCGACACGCAGCGTCAGCGATGGGCGGAGTACCTGCGCGAGGTGCCCTGCCCCGTCTGCCACGGCGACCGGCTCAAGCCCGAGGTGCTCGCCGTGCTCGTGCACGACCGCTCGATCGCCGACGCCTCGCGGATGAGCCTCGCGGAGGCGCAGGACTACTTCGCGCAGCTCGAGCTGACCGATCGTGAGTCCAAGATCGCCGCGGCCGTGCTGCGGGAGATCCGCGCCCGGTTGGACTTCCTGGTCCAGGTCGGACTGAACTACCTGAGCCTGGGCCGATCGGCCGGGTCGCTGTCGGGCGGCGAGGCGCAGCGCATCCGTCTCGCCACCCAGATCGGGTCGGGGCTGACCGGCGTCCTGTACGTCCTCGACGAGCCGTCGATCGGTCTGCACCAGCGCGACAACCGGCGCCTGATCGAGACCCTGGTCCGCCTGAAAGACCTGGGCAACACGCTGATCGTCGTCGAGCACGACGAGGAGACGGTCCACGCCTCGGACTGGGTCGTCGACATCGGACCGCGCGCCGGTGTGGACGGCGGCGAGGTCGTGCACTCCGGCCCCCTGGCCTCCCTGCTCGAGGAGGAACGATCCCTCACCGGCGCCTACCTGAGCGGCCGTCGGGCGATCGCGACCCCCAAGAAGCGCCGCAAGATCGACAAGAAGCGGATGCTGACCGTCGTCGGCGCGCGCGAGAACAACCTCCAGAACGTGACCGCGGAGTTCCCGCTCGGCGTCCTCACGGCGGTCACCGGCGTCAGCGGCTCCGGCAAGTCGACGCTGGTCAACGGCATCCTCTACGAGGTGCTCGCCACCAAGCTCAACGGCGCGCGTCGCGTGGCGGGCAAGCACACCCGCGTGACCGGGCTCGACAACCTCGACAAGGTCGTGCACGTCGACCAGGCGCCGATCGGCCGCACCCCGCGCTCGAACCCGGCGACCTACACGGGCGTCTTCGACCGCATCCGGACGCTGTTCAGCGAGACCCCCGAGGCGAAGGCCCGGGGCTACCAGCCGGGCCGGTTCAGCTTCAACGTCAAGGGCGGACGCTGCGAGGCGTGCTCCGGCGACGGCACGATCAAGATCGAGATGAACTTCCTGCCCGACGTCTACGTCGACTGCGAGGTCTGCCACGGCAAGCGGTACAACCGCGACACGCTCGCGGTGCACTACAAGGGCAAGAACATCGCCGAGGTGCTGGAGATGCCCATCTCCGAGGCCGCGGAGTTCTTCGAACCCATCCAGGCCATCCACCGCTTCCTGAAGACCCTCGTCGACGTCGGCCTCGGATACGTACGGCTGGGGCAGTCGGCCACCACCCTCTCCGGCGGTGAGGCGCAGCGGGTCAAGCTCGCCACCGAGCTCCAGCGGCGCTCGAACGGCCGCAGCATCTACGTGCTCGACGAGCCCACGACCGGACTGCACTTCGAGGACGTGTCGCGCCTGCTGCAGGTGCTCGGCGGGCTCGTCGACAAGGGCAACACGGTCGTCGTCATCGAGCACAACCTCGACGTGATCAAGTCGGCGGACTGGATCATCGACCTGGGGCCCGAGGGCGGATCGGGCGGCGGTCGCATCGTCGCCACGGGCACGCCCGAGCAGGTTGCCGGCGTCGAGGAGAGCCACACCGGCGCCTTCCTCGCGGAGATCCTGGCATCCGAGCGCGAGCGGGCCGGCGCCGCGGCGAAGGCTCGGGGGCCGGTGCGGAAGGCGGGCTGAGGTGGCGTCCGACCTGCCGTACAAGCCGCGGCCGGGAGAGATCCCGACCCAGCCCGGCGTGTACCGGTTCCGCGACGCCGACGGCCGCGTGCTGTACGTCGGCAAGGCGAAGAACCTCCGGGCGCGGCTGTCGAACTACTTCGCCCCGCTGCACACCCTCCACGAGCGCACGCGCCGGATGGTGCTGACCGCGGCATCCGTGGAGTGGACCGTCGTCGCCAGCGACGTCGAGTCGTTGCAGCTCGAGTACATGTGGATCCAGGAGTTCTCGCCTCCGTTCAACGTGCGCTACAAGGACGACAAGTCCTACCCGTACATGGCGATCACGCTGGCCGACGAGGCGCCCCGCGTCATCGTGACCCGCAATCGGCGCATCCCCGGAGCGCGCTACTTCGGGCCCTATCCGAAGGTGTGGGCGGTGCACGACACCATCGATCTGATGATCAAGGTGTTCCCGATCCGCACCTGCTCCGACGCCTCGTACAAGAAGGCGATGGCCACCGGGCGGCCGTGCTTCCCCGGGCAGATCGGTCGGTGCGGGGGCCCCTGCTCGATGAAGGTGACGATCGAGGAGCACCGGGCGATCGTCGACGACTTCGTCGCGTTCCTGTCCGGCGGAGACCAGCGGTTCGCGCGCGAGCTGACCGCCCGCATGCGCGAGGCCTCGGCGGAGATGGACTACGAGTCCGCGGCGCTCTACCGCGATCGTCTCCAGGCGATCGACGCCGTCCTCAGCCGCAGCTCGCTCGTGCTCGCGGAGGACACGGACGCCGACCTGTTCGGCATCGCCGAAGACGAGTTGTCGGCCGCCGTGCAGCACTTCGTCGTGCGCGGCGGCCGGGTGCGGGGTGTGCGCGCCACGACGATCGACAAGGAGCTCGACATCTCGGGCGCCGACCTCGTCGACCAGGTGGTGCAGCGCACCTACGGCTCCGCGACGGCGGCGGACATCCCGCGGCAGGTGCTGGTGCCGACGCTGCCCGACGACGCCGCCGACCTCGAGCAGTGGCTGCAGGAGCGTCGGGGCAAGCGGGTCACCCTCCAGGTCGCGCAGCGCGGTCGCAAGGCCGATCTCATGCGGACGGCGACGCTCAACGCGCAGCAGGCGCTCCTGCTGCACAAGACCCGCCGCACGTCCGACTACACGGCGCGCACGAAGGCCCTCACCGATCTGCAGATCGCGCTCGGGATGGACGAGGCGCCGCTGCGCATCGAGTGCTACGACGTGTCGCACCTGTCCGGCACGAACGTGGTCGCCTCCATGGTCGTCTTCGAGGATGGTCTGCCGAGGAAGGACCAGTACCGATCGTTCGGCGTTCCCGAGACCACGGACGACACCGACTCGCTCTACCAGGTGCTGACTCGTCGGCTCGCCCACATCGACCGCGACGAGGCGCTGCCGGATGCCGCCACGGTCGCCGTGGAGGGCGACCCGGATGCCGATCCGGACGCCCCCGTCGTCACGGAGCGCAAGCGTCCGCGCTTCGCCTACCGCCCGCAGCTACTCGTGGTCGACGGCGGCGCGCCGCAGGTCGCGGCGGCGGCGCGGGCGCTCGAGGATGCCGGGCACACCGAGATCGCCCTGTGCGGCATCGCGAAGCGGCTCGAGGAGATCTGGCTGCCGGGGGAGGACTACCCCGTGATCCTGCCGCGCACCTCCGAGGCGCTCTACCTCCTGCAGCGCCTGCGAGACGAGGCCCATCGCTTCGCGATCACGCACCAGCGCAAGCGTCGCAAGCGCGACATCTCGACCGTGCTCGGTGAGGTGCCGGGACTCGGTGACGCGCGCATCAAGGCCCTGCTGCGTCACTTCGGCTCCGTCACCGCGCTGAGCGCCGCGACGGCCGACGAGATGACCGCCCTACCCGGCATCGGGCCGAAGCTCGCGGCGGCGATCGAGCAGCGCCTCGCGAATCGATAGGCTGTTCGTATCCGGATCGGCATGCGATCAGTCCTGGGGAGTGCACGTGGCAGATGACCAGCCCGCCGGCGAGGTGCTGATCGTCACGGGCATGTCCGGTGCCGGTCGCACGACCGCGGCCAACGCCCTCGAAGACCTCGACTGGTACGTCGTCGACAACCTCCCGCCCCAGATGCTGGGGCCGCTGCTCGAACTCACCGAGATGGCCGGCGGGGCGCTGCCGAAGCTCGCGGCGGTCGTCGATGTGCGCGGCCGCGACCTCTTCCAGGCGTTGCCGGCGGTCACCAGCGCCCTGCGCGCGGGTCGTCAGCTGCGCGTGCTGTTCCTCGACGCGGGCGACGACGTGCTCGTGCGCCGATTCGAGTCGGTCCGGCGCCCGCATCCGCTGCAGGGCGACGGCACGATCCTCGACGGCATCCAGCGCGAGCGCGAGCGGCTGGCGGTCATCCGCGAGAGCGCCGACGTCATCATCGACACGAGCGCGATGAACATCCACCAGCTGGCGAACCGCGTCGTCGACCTCTTCAGCGAGGAGGGCGCGGCGCGGCACACGATCACCGTCATGAGCTTCGGTTTCAAGTACGGCCTCCCCACCGACGTCGACCTCGTCGCCGACATGCGTTTTCTGCCGAACCCGTTCTGGATCCCGGAGCTGAAGGGGCACACCGGCGAGGAGGAGCCCGTGCGCGACTACGTGCTCGCGCAGGAGGGCGCGCGCGAGTTCATCGACGCGTACGCGACGGCCCTGCGCCCCGTCCTCGCGGGCTACCAGCGCGAGAACAAGCGCCACTCCGTTATCGCCGTCGGGTGCACGGGCGGCAAGCACCGCTCGGTCGTGACGGCGATCGAGCTGGCCGACCGCCTGTCGCAGGTGCCGGGTGTGGCCGTACGGGTGAAGCATCGCGACCTCGGTCGCGAGTAGGCTGGATGTTTGTCCCCGCCCCCCGAACGAAGGATCGCCGTGTCGCCGACCGTTGACGTGAAGTCCGAGCTGGCCGCGGTCCGCGACCCTCGTCCCACGGCGCGGGTGGCCGAACTCACCGCGATCCTGCGCTTCTCCGGCGGCCTGCACTCGATCGCGGGACGCGTGGCCGTGGAGGCCGAGCTCGAGACGGATCCGCTCGCCCGTCGCGTCGCTCGCGACATCATGGAGCTGTACGGCGTGCGCCCCGAGCTGCACCGCGTGCAGGCCTCGGGCGGCCGCGCCGGCGGGCACTTCGCCGTGCGCGTCATCGAGGGCGGCGAGACCCTCGCCCGACAGACGGGACTGCTCGACGCGCGCCGTCGCCCGGTGCGCGGCCTGCCCAACAAGCTCACCACGGGGGCGCGCCACGACCTCGCGGCGGTCTGGCGCGGCGCGTTCCTGGCCAGCGGCACCCTCTCCGACCCCGGACGCTCGGCGGCGCTCGAGATCGCCTGCCCCTCCGGCGAGGCGGCCATGGCGCTCGTCGGCGCCGGCCATCGCATCGGCATCGCGGCGAAGGCCCGCGAGGTCCGCGGCGTTCCCCGGGTCGTCGTCCGCGACGGCGAGGCGATCCGTATCGCCCTGGCCGAGATGGGTGCCGTGCGCACCGCCCAGGCCTGGGAGGAGATGCGTCAGCGCCGCGAGGTGCGCGCCGGCGTCAACCGTCTGGTCAACTTCGACGATGCCAACCTGCGTCGTTCCGCGCAGGCGGCCGTCGCGGCCTGCGCCCGCGTCGAGCGCGCACTGGAGATCCTGGGAGACGACGTCCCCGAGCATCTGCGCGAGGCGGGGGAGCTGCGGCTGTCCCACCGCGACGCGAGCCTCGACGAGCTCGGCCACCACGCCGACCCCCCGCTGACGAAGGATGCCGTCGCCGGCCGGATCCGGCGTCTGCTCGCGATGGCCGACAAGAAGGCCGTGAGCACCGGCATCCCCGGTACGGACTCCGCCGTGCCCGAGGGCCTCGAGGACTGACCCCCGCGTCACGGGGCGCGTGCGCGGCGGTACACGTCGGTCGCGGTGGGAACAACCCCCTGCCGGCAGTGTTGCACCTCAATAGGATGGCAATGTCCCATCGCCGCAGCGCAGTTGCGGCGCCGACGACAGGAAGAAGAGAACATGGCGATCTACACGCTGCCCGACCTCCCCTACGACTTCGCAGCCCTCGAACCGCACATCAGCGGCAAGATCATGCAGCTCCACCACGACAAGCACCACCAGGCGTACGTCACGGGAGCCAACACGGCGCTCGAGCAGCTGGCGGAGGCCCGCGAGAGCGGCAACCTGGCCAACGTGAACAAGCTCGAGAAGGACCTCGCGTTCAACCTCGGAGGCCACGTCAACCACTCGATCTTCTGGACCAACCTGGCGCCCGCGAACGACGGCGGCGGCGGACAGCCGGAGGGCGAGCTGAAGGCCGCGATCGAGGAGTTCTTCGGCGGCTTCGAGAAGTTCCAGGCGCACTTCACGGCCGCCGCGACCGGCATCCAGGGCTCCGGCTGGGCGGTGCTGAGCTGGGACCCGATCGGCGAGCAGCTGATCATCCAGCAGCTCTTCGACCAGCAGTCCAACACGGCGCAGGGCACCGTCCCGATCTTCCAGCTCGACATGTGGGAGCACGCCTTCTACCTCGACTACCTCAACGTCAAGGCGGACTACGTCAAGGCCGTGTGGAACATCGCGAACTGGGGCAACGTCGCAGAGCGCTTTTCGACGGCGCGCGAGAAGACGGCCGGACTGCTCAAGTAGTAGTCTCATGACCAGGTGAGGATGCCGGGTCCCTCCCGGCGACGGGCAGGTGACCCGGCATCCTTTTTCCTTCACACACCAAGTTCGCGACTGGCGCGTCGAAACGCCGTCGCCGTCGCGACATGAACCGGGAGACAACGTGTCTGTCAAGATCGGAATCAACGGCTTCGGCCGTATCGGCCGCAACTTCCTCCGTGCCGCGCTCGAGCAGGGGGCTGACCTCGACATCGTGGCGGTGAACGACCTCACCGACAACAAGACCCTCGCCCACCTGCTGAAGTACGACTCCGTCGGCGGCCGCCTCGACGCGGAGGTCTCGTACGACGCCGACTCCATCACCGTCAACGGCAAGGCCATCAAGGTCTTCGAAGAGCGTGACCCGGCGAACCTCCCCTGGGGCGAGCTCGGTGTCGACATCGTCATCGAGTCGACCGGCCGCTTCACCAAGGCCGCCGATGCCAAGAAGCACCTCGACGGCGGCGCCAAGAAGGTCATCATCTCGGCCCCCGGCACGGATGTCGACGGCACCTTCGTCATGGGCGTCAACGACGGCGAGTACGACTCGGCGACGATGAACATCATCTCCAACGCGTCGTGCACCACGAACTGCCTCGCGCCGCTGGCCAAGGTCTTCAACGACAACTTCGGCATCGAGCGCGGCTTCATGATGACCGCGCACGCCTACACGGCCGACCAGAACCTGCAGGACGGCCCGCACAGCGACCTGCACCGTGCGCGCGCCGCCGCGATCAACATCGTCCCGGCCTCGACGGGTGCCGCCAAGGCCATCGGCCTCGTGCTGCCCGAGCTCAACGGCAAGCTGAGCGGCTCGTCGTACCGCGTGCCGGTTCCCACCGGCTCGATCGTCGACCTCACGATCATCACGCCCACCGAGGGCCTGACCGCCGAGGTCATCAACGCGGCCTACAAGAAGGCTGCCGCGGAGGGCGAGCTCGTCGGCTACCTCAAGTACAACGAGGACGCCATCGTCTCCAGCGACATCCAGCTCGACCCGCACTCGTCGGTGTTCGACGCGGGCCAGACGAACGTCTCGGGCAACCTCGTCAAGGTCTCGTCGTGGTACGACAACGAGTGGGGCTACTCGAACCGCCTCGTCGACCTCACCGAGCTCGTCGCCGACAAGCTCTGAGGCTTCGCCATGGCTTTGCGCACCCTTGCATCCCTCGGGTCGCTGGCCGGTAAGCGCGTCATCGTCCGTGTTGACTTCAACGTCCCTCTGAAGGACGGCGTCATCACGGACGATGGCCGTATCCGGGCGGCTCTTCCGACCCTCAACGAGCTCATCAACCAGGGGGCGCGGGTCATCGCGTGCTCCCACCTCGGACGCCCCGACGGCGCGCCCGACGCCAAGTACAGCCTCGAGCCGGTCGCCCAGCGCCTGTCGGAGCTGCTCGGAAAGCCGGTCGTGTTCGCGCGCGACACGGTGGGCACCTCCGCACAGGAGGCCGTCGCGGCCCTCGAGGACGGCGATGTCACCGTCATCGAGAACCTGCGGTTCAACCCGGGGGAGACGGCGAAGGACGACGCCGAGCGTCGTGCGTTCGCGGAGGAGCTCGCCGCTCTGGGCGACGCCCTCGTCTCCGACGGCTTCGGAGTCGTCCACCGCAAGCAGGCGTCGGTCTACGACCTCGCCGAGCTGCTGCCCTCCGCGGCCGGGTACCTCATCGAGAAGGAGGTCGACGTCCTCGACCGCCTGACCGAGAACCCCGAGCGTCCCTACGCCGTCGTGCTCGGCGGCTCCAAGGTGAGCGACAAGCTGGGTGTCATCGCGCACCTCCTCCCGCGCGCGGACAAGATCCTCGTCGGCGGCGGCATGCTCTTCACCTTCCTCGCGGCCCAGGGGCACAAGGTCGGCAAGAGCCTGCTCGAGACCGACCAGATCGAGACCGTGAAGGGCTACATCGCGGATGCCGCCGCGCGCGGCGTCGAGCTGATCCTCCCGGTCGACGCGGTCATGGCGTCGGGCTTCGCGGCCGACGCCGACCACGTGGTCGCTGCCGCCGACGCGCTGGAGGACACCCCCTTCGGCGCCGACGGCATGGGCCTGGACATCGGTCCGCGCACGGCGGAGATCTTCGCCGACGCGATCCGCAGCGCGAAGACCGTGTTCTGGAACGGCCCGATGGGCGTGTTCGAGATGCCGGCGTTCGCTGCCGGTACCAAGACGGTCGCCCAGGCGCTCACCGAGGTCGACGGCCTGTCCGTCGTCGGCGGTGGCGACTCGGCCGCGGCCGTGCGTCAGCTCGGTTTCGCGGACGACCAGTTCGGTCACATCTCGACCGGCGGCGGCGCGAGCCTGGAGTTCCTGGAGGGCAAGAAGCTCCCCGGGCTGGAGATCCTCGGATGGGAGAGCTGATGGCGCGCACACCGCTCATCGCCGGCAACTGGAAGATGAACCTCGACCACCTGCAGGCGGTCGCGTTCGTGCAGAAGCTGCACTGGACGTTGAAGGACGCCGGACACGAGGACGGCTCGGTGGAGGTCGCGGTCTTCCCGCCCTTCACCGACATCCGCACCGTGCAGACGCTGCTGGACGCCGACAAGATCCCGTTCGCGCTCGGCGCGCAGGACCTGTCGACGCACGACTCCGGCGCCTACACCGGAGAGGTGTCCGGCGCGTTCCTGAGCAAGCTGGCCTGCCGCTACGTCATCATCGGGCACTCCGAGCGTCGCGAGTACCACCACGAGAGCGACGCCATCGTCGCCGCCAAGGTGCAGGCTGCGCTCAAGCACGGTCTGGTCCCCGTGATCTGCGTGGGCGAGACGCTCGAGCAGCGCGAGGAGTCGGGGCCGACGGCCGTGTCCGTCGCTCAGCTGCGGGCCGCGCTGGAGGGCGTGCCGGCCGATGCCGACATCGTCGTGGCGTACGAGCCCGTGTGGGCCATCGGCACCGGACAGGTGGCGTCTCCCGAGCAGGCTCAGGAGGTGTGCGTCGCGCTGCGCGGCGTGCTCGCCGAGGTGCTCGGCGCGGATGCCGCCGCTCGCACGCGCGTGCTGTACGGCGGGTCGGTGAAGTCGGGCAACATCGCCAGCTTCATGCGCGAGCCCGACGTCGACGGCGCGCTGGTGGGTGGTGCGAGCCTCGTCGCGGACGAGTTCGCGGCCATCATCCGCTACCAGAAGCACGTCGGCGTCTGACGCCGTCCGACGCGCTTCGCTCTGCGTTTCGACGCGCTTCGCTCTGCGTTTCGACTCGCTTCGCTCGCTCAACGACCGGTGGGGGCGACCCCCCGGTCGTTGGGCGGGCACCGCGGGGTGCGAGCCGAAACGCAGGTATACTCGACCCTTGTGCGCCCGACGACGCGGGCGCCGCGAAAGGCTTCATCGACTGTGGACATCCTCGAGTTCGTGCTGCAGGTGCTGCTGGGCATCACCAGCCTCCTGCTGACCCTCCTGATCCTGCTGCACAAGGGACGCGGCGGCGGTCTGTCGGACATGTTCGGCGGCGGCATGAGCTCTGCTCTCGGGTCGTCCGGTCTCGCTGAGCGCAACCTGAACCGCTTCACGGTCGTGCTCGCACTCGTCTGGTTCGTCGCGATCGTCGCGCTCGGACTCATCACCAAGTTCCAGGGGCTCTGATGGCAACGGGCGGAAACGCTATTCGCGGCACTCGTGTGGGTGCCGGTCCGATGGGTGAGCAGGACCACGGTCACCACGCCGACCGTATCGCCGTGTCGTATTGGGACGCGCTCGGCAACGAGACCGTGCGCTACTTCGCCGCGGGCATCGCCGAGGAGGAGATCCCCGAGGTCATCGACTCCCCGCACTCCGGGCTTCCCGCGGGGCGCGACAAGGAGAACCCTCCGGCGCTCGCGAAGACCGAGCCCTACAAGACGCATCTCGCGTACGTGAAGGAGCGGCGCACCGAGGAAGAGGCCGACGCCCTCCTCGACGACGCCCTCCAGCAGCTGCGCGAGCGCCGCGGCCAGGCCTGATCGCGGCGGCCGCCTCCGCCGACGTGTCCGCGAGGACGGCGTCCGCTCAGAAGTCCTGGTCGATCAGTTCGGCGGGCACGTTCGCGGCGGCGGCGTCGTCGACGAAGAACACCGTCTTCTTGCGCCCCTTCGCCCCGGCGGCGGGCACCGTCTCGTAGCTGGCGCCGGCGAGGGCGAGGCCCAGGGCCGCCGCCTTGTCGGTGCCCGAGACGACCAGCCACACGCAGCGTGCCGAGTTGATCACCGGTCGCGTCATCGTCACACGCACCGCCGGCGGCTTCGGCGCGTCGCGTACGGCCACCGCGGTGCGGTCGGTCACCTGGATCTCGCCGCGGTCGGGGAACAGCGAGGCGATGTGACCGTCGGAGCCGACCCCGAGGAAGCACACATAGAACTCTGGCCACGCGTGCTCGTCGGTGCCGAAGCGCGCGAGCTCGTCGGCGTACGCGGATGCCGCGGCATCCGCGTCGGGAGCGTCGCCGCTCGCCGCGATCGCGTGGACGTTCGCCGCGGGGACGTCGATGCGCGCGAGGAGCGCCTCGCGCGCCGCGCGCTCGTGGCGCTCGGGATCGTCGGCCGCCGCGAAGACCTCATCGCCCCACCAGACGTGCACGTGCGACCAGTCCACGTCCGCCCGTCGGGGGCTCGCGCCGGCCGCGCGCAGCACAGCGGTGCCGATCTGACCGCCGGCGAGGGCGATGTGGGTGGTCTTGCCGGCCGCCGAGCGGCGCGCCAGGCGCGCCAGCAGGCGGTCGGCGACGGCGGCGGCGAGCGTCGGAGCGTCCGGACTGATCACGACCCGTTTCTCGGTCCACATCTGCGCCATCGGAACTCCTAGGACTCGGTCGTGGTCGGGGGCCCCAGCAGCTCCCAGCCCTCCGTGATCACTCGACCATACAGGAGGTCGGGATCGAGCCGACGCAGCTCCTCGGCGAGGCATTCGCGGAGCGTGCGGCGCGGCAGGACGATGTCGTGCGAGGGCTGTCCGGGTTGCGTCAGCGTCGCGTCGATGTCGTTCGTCCGCTCGAGGACGATGTCTCCCGTCGCGCGCACGAGACGCACCTTCTGGATGCCGTGCTCCCACTCCTCGGGGGCCGAATAGCGCCACTGCACGGGGACGTCGAGCTTCAGCCGCAGCCACGCGGCGAGCAGCCCCGTCGACGGCGAGCTGCCGGCGCCGACGACCTCCACGGCCGTCACCGGCTCGTAGGGCGGCTGGTCGAGCACGGCGGCGAGCTGCTCGCGCCAGTGCGTGAGCCGGGTCCAGGCGAGGTCCGTGTCTCCGGGTGCGTACGAGGGCCCGAGACGCGAGAGACGATCCTTCGCGTAGGGCTTGGTCGACGCATCCGTGATGCGCCGCTGCGCCATCCGGCCGATGTCGGACGCCGCAGGCTCGGCGGGCGGGAAGTCGGGCCACCAGGCGACGACCGGGGCGTCGGGCAGTAGCAGACCCGTGACGAGTCCCTCCTGGTTGGTCGCGACGTCGCCGCGGGCGCGCAGCACGACCACCTCGCTGGCCCCGGCATCCCCGCCGACGCGGATCTGCGCGTCGAGCTTGGCGTCGCCCTCGGGGTCGGCGATGAGCACGATGACGCGCATCGGGTGCTCACGGGAGGCGTCGTTCGCGGCCTCGATGGCCTCCTCGTGCAGGCCGTGGGTCGTCACGATCACGAGCGTCAGCACGCGGCCGAGCGCGACCGCGCCACCCTCCTCCCGCACGCTCACGAGCGAGCGGGCGATCTTCGACACGGTGGTGTCGGGCAGGTCGACGATCACGGGCGCCTCCAGACGCGGCCATCACGGGCCAGGAGTTCATCGGCGGACGGGGGGCCCCACGAACCGGGGGAGTACTGCTCGAGAGGTCCGCCCTGCTGGGTCCAGTACTCCTCGACCGGGTCGAGGATCTTCCAGGAGAGCTCGACCTCCTCGTGGCGCGGGAACAGCGGCGGGTCGCCGAGCAGGACGTCGAGGATGAGGCGCTCGTACGCCTCCGGGCTCGACTCGGTGAACGCGTGGCCGTAGCCGAAGTCCATCGTGACGTCGCGTACCTCGTTGCCCGCGCCCGGCACCTTCGATCCGAACCGGATCGTCACGCCCTCGTCGGGCTGCACCCGGATGACGAGCGCGTTCTGGCCGAGCTCGAGCGTCTGGTTGCGCTGGAAGAGCAGCTGCGGAGCGCGCTTGAAGACGACGGCGATCTCCGTGACGCGGCGCCCGAGGCGCTTGCCCGTGCGCAGGTAGAACGGCACTCCCGCCCAGCGCCGCGTGCCGATCTCGAGCTTGATGGCGGCGTACGTCTCGGTGGTCGAGGCGGGGTTCATGCCGTCCTCCTCGAGGAAGGCGGTGACCTTCTCGCCGCCCTGCCAGCCGCCGCCGTACTGCCCGCGGGCGGTGGCGGTCGACAGGTCCTCCGGCAGCCGGACGGCGGCCAGCACCTTCTCCTTCTCGGCGCGCAGGTCCTTCGCGTCCATGGAGATCGGCTCCTCCATGGCGGTCAGCGCCAGCAGCTGCAGGAGGTGGTTCTGGATGACGTCGCGTGCCGCGCCGATGCCGTCGTAGTAGCCCGCGCGGCCGCCGACGCCGATGTCCTCGGCCATCGTGATCTGCACGTGGTCGACGTAGTTGGCGTTCCAGATCGGCTCGTACAGCTCGTTGGCGAAGCGCAGCGCGAGGATGTTCTGCACCGTCTCCTTGCCGAGGTAGTGGTCGATGCGGAAGATCGAGTCGGCCGGGAAGGCGACCTCGAGTGCGGCGTTCAGCTCACGCGCCGTCTGCAGGTCGCTGCCGAACGGCTTCTCGATGACGACGCGACGCCACGCGTCGGGGTTGTTGGACCGGTCGTCGACCAGTCCGGAGTCCTTCAGTTGCTTCGCGACGATGGGGAAGTCGCGCGGCGGGATCGAGAGGTAGAACGCGTGGTTGCCCATGGTGCCGCGTTCGAC
This sequence comes from Microbacterium sp. PAMC21962, assembly GCF_019443465.1. Taxonomy (NCBI): domain Bacteria; kingdom Bacillati; phylum Actinomycetota; class Actinomycetes; order Micrococcales; family Microbacteriaceae; genus Microbacterium; species Microbacterium sp. PAMC21962. The sequence continues at coordinate 267,291 of NZ_CP080381.1, forward strand.
GTCGAGCTTCTCGACCGTCTCGCGCAGCCGGCGGAACGCGTCGTCGTCGCCGAACTCGCCGGAGACGAAGCGGATGCCCTGCAGCAGCTGCTTCCACGTCTCCTCACGGAACGGCGTGCGCGCGTGCTGGCGGACGGCGTCGTGGACGACGTTCGCGAAGTCCTGGTCCTCCCAGTCGCGGCGCGCGAAGCCGACGAGGGCGAACCCCGGCGGCAGGAGCCCGCGATTGGCGAGGTCGTAGACGGCGGGCATGAGCTTCTTGCGCGACAAGTCGCCCGTCACGCCGAAGATCACGAGCGCGCTCGGTCCGGCGATGCGATTGAGGCGTCGGTCATCGGGGTCGCGGAGCGGGTTGTGCTCGCGCGAGATCTCGGCAGTCATCGGGAAAAGACTCCTCCTGGGCCGCGGCTACTGCGCGGCCTCGAACAGCGAAAGCACCTCGACCTGCGGGTCGGTCAGGGTGAGGGTGACCACCGGTCGTCCGTGCGCGACGAGCACGTCGGCGTCGCCGGCCGCCTGAGCGGCGATCAACTGACCGAACGTGAAGGGGCGGCCCGGTATTTCCAGATCCACCTCTCCGGCGCCGATGATCTGCAGGAACACGCCGTTCGCCGGCCCGCCCTTGTGATACTGACCCGTGGAGTGCAGGAACCGGGGACCCCAGCCGAAGGTCGTCGGACGCCCGCTGTCGGCGGCGATGAGCTCGCGGATTCCGGCGAGCTGCGGAACCGCGGTGCGGTCCGCGTACGCCTGGATCGCGACATAGCCGTCGGCGCCGAGCCGCGCCCACAGCGCGTCGAGGACGCCGGCGAGCGTGCCGGAGGCGGCGAGGGCGGGGTCGGACACGCGCACCTCGACGCCGTCGACGGTGAACGCGGGTGCGCCGATCTCGGGCCGCGTCTCGAGCAGACCGCGCGCGGCCGCCTTCGCCGACTCGACATCGGGCTGATCGAACGGATCGATGCCCAGCATGCGGCCCGCGATCGCGGTCGCGTACTCCCAGACGACGAACTGCGCGCCGAGCGAACCGCTGACGAGCACCTCGTCGGGGTGCTGCTCGATGAGGCGGAAGTGCACCGCGTCGTCGACGAGGCGCACGATCTGCAGATCGGCGGGCGTGCGGTCGACCTCGGGCGACACCGGCAGCAGGACGACCGGCAGGATGCCGGTTCCGTTCTTGCCGGTGGACTCGGCGACGAGCTGCTCGATCCAGTCGGGCAGACCCACGATGTGCGTGCCGTCGCTGACGAGCCCCATCTTGTCGCGGCGCGGATCGCCGCCGGCGATCGCCGCGGCGAGGGTGAGCGCCGGGTTGCGCGGGTCGTCGATGGCGACCTCGAGCAGGGTGGCCTCGGCCTCGTCGAGCAGTTCGGCGATGTCGGCGCCGGCCAGTGCCGACGGTACGAGGCCGAACGCGGTGAGGGCGGAGTACCGCCCGCCCACGTTCGGGTCGGCCGTGAACACGCGGTAGCCCGATGTGCGCGCGGACTGCTCGAGCGGGGAACCCGGGTCCGTGACGACGACGATCCGCTCGGCGGGGTCGATCCCGAGATCGGACCAGGCGGCCTCGAACGCGCGTCGCGCCGAGTCCGTCTCGATCGTGGAACCCGACTTGGAGGCCACGACCAGCACGGTCCGCTCCAGGCCGCCGCTCTCGGCATCGCCGTCGATCGCGGCGAGCACCTGGGCGGGATCGGTCGAATCGAGGATCACGAGGGGCACACCGGCCGTCCGCGTGATGACCTCGGGGGCCAGCGAGGATCCGCCCATCCCGGCGAGGACGATGCGCGTGAGCCCGCGGGCGACGAAGTCCTCCCGCAGGGCGGCGATCTCGGGCAGCAGCGGTCGCGAGACGCTCACGGCCTCGACCCAGCCGAGACGCACGGCGGCTTCGGCTGCGGCATCCGGACCCCAGAGATCGGGGTCCCCCGCGGTGATCCCGCTCGCGACCAGGCTGTCGACCAGACCCGGCAGCGTCTGCGCGACGACGTCCTTGACGTGTCCCGAGACGTGGATCTCGAAACTCACCGGCTGGTCTCCGGGGCCTCGGCCAGCGCCTCGGCGACCGTCTTCTTCAGGTCCTGCCACGAGGCGATGAACTTCGCGACGCCCTCGTCCTCGAGCGTCTGGGTGACATCGGTGATGTCGACGCCGAGGTCGGCCAGCTGCGCGAAGACGAGATGCGCGTCCTCGTAGGCGCCCGTGACGGTGTCGCCCGTGACGACGCCGTGGTCGAAGGTCGCCTCGAGGGTCTTCTCCGGCATCGTGTTGACGGTGCCCGGGGCCACGAGCTCCGTGACGTAGAGCGTGTCGGGCAGCGCCGGGTCCTTGACGCCCGTCGAGGCCCACAGCGGGCGCTGGACGGTGGCGCCGGCGGAGACCAGCTCCTGCGCTCGCGAAGCCGAGAACTTCTTCTCGAACAGCTCGTAGGCGAGGCGGGCGTTGGCCAGGCCGGCGCGGCTCTTGAGCGCCTCGGCGTCTTCGCTCTCGAACGCCGACAGACGCTTGTCGACCTCGGTATCCACGCGGGACACGAAGAAGGAGGCGACCGAGTGGATGCCGGACAGGTCGTGACCGTTCGCCGCGGCCTGCTCCAGGCCGGCCAGGTAGGCGTCGATGACCTCTTCGTACCGTTCGAGCGAGAAGATCAGCGTCACGTTGACGGAGATGCCCTCGGCGATCACCGCGGTGATGGCGGGCAGGCCCGCCTTCGTCGCGGGGATCTTGATGAGCGCGTTGGGCCGATCGACCTTGGCCCAGAGCTTCTTGGCCTCGGCGATCGTGCCGTCGGTGTCGTGCGCGAGATCGGGGGAGACCTCGATCGACACGCGCCCGTCGACGCCGCCCGTGGCGTCGTAGACACCGCGGAAGATGTCGGCCGCGTCGCGGACGTCGGTCGTGGTCAGCTCGAAGATCGCGGTGTCCACGTCGGCGCCCGAGGAGGCGAGCGCGGCCAGCGGGGCGTCGTACGAGTCGTCGTCCTGGTTGCCGATGGCCGCCTGGAAGATCGAGGGGTTCGTCGTCACGCCGGAGACGTTGCGCGTGTCGATCAGCTGGGCGAGGTTGCCCGAGTCGATGCGCGCGCGGGAGAGGTCGTCGAGCCAGATGCTGACGCCGGCGTCGACGAGCTGCTGGGTCGGGGTCGGGGTGCTCATGCGTTCTCCTTGACGGTTGCGCGGGCCGCTTCCACGACCGCGTCGGCGGTGATGCCGAACTTCTCGAACAGGGTCTTGTAGTCGGCGGAGGCGCCGAAGTGGTCGATGCCGACCGTGCGGCCGGTGTCGCCGACGATGCTGCGCCACAGCGGCGTGGAACCGGCCTCGACGGAGACGCGCGCCTTCACGGCGCTCGGCAGCACGGACTCGCGGTAGGCGGCATCCTGCTCGGCGAACCACTCCAGCGACGGAGCCGAGACGACGCGGGCGCGGATGCCGTCGGCGGCGAGCGTCTCGCGCGCCGCGACGGCCAGCTGCACCTCGGAACCGGTCGCGATGAGGATCACGTCGGGCTCGCCGCCCTCGGCGTCGATCAGCACGTAGGCGCCCTTGGCGACGCCGTCGGTCGTGGCGAAGCCCGCCTCGCCGCGCGGGAACACCGGGATGTTCTGTCGCGTCAGGGCGATGCCCACCGGACCGCCGCTGGTGCGGCGCAGGATCTCGTGCCAGGCCGCGGACGTCTCATTGGCGTCGGCGGGGCGCACCACCGTGAAGTTCGGGATGAGGCGCAGCGTCGACAGCTGCTCGATCGGCTGGTGCGTCGGGCCGTCCTCGCCGAGGGCGACGGAGTCGTGGGTCCAGACGAAGATCGACGGGATGTCCATCAGCGCGGCCAGGCGCACCGGGGGGCGCATGTAGTCGCTGAAGATCAGGAACGTGCCGCCGAAGGGACGCGTGGGTCCGTGCAGCTTGATGCCGTTGACGATCGCGCCCATCGCGTGCTCGCGGATGCCGAAGTGCAGCACGCGGCCGTAGGGGTCACCCGACCACTCGTGCGTGGACCACTCGGCGGGGATGAACGACTTCGCGTCCTTGATGGTCGTGAGGTTCGACTCCGCGAGGTCGGCGGAACCGCCCCACAGCTCGGGCAGCTGCGCCGCGAGGGCGTTGATGACCTGACCCGACGCCGCGCGGGTGGACACCTCCTTGCCCGACTCGAAGCTCGGCACCGAGAGGTCGGCGGGCAGCTCGCCCGCCTCGAGGCGGTCCAGCAGCGCCTTGCGCTCGGGGTTGGCGGCGGCCCAGGCGTCGAAGTCGGCCTGCCAGGCGGCGCGCGCCTCGGCGGCGCGGTCGCGCAGGGCGCGGGTGTGCGCGATGACGTCGTCGGCGACGACGAAGGACTTCTCGGGGTCGAAGCCCAGCACCTTCTTCGTCGCGGCGAGCTCGTCGGCGCCGAGGGCGGAGCCGTGGATCTTGCCCGTGTTCTGCTTGCCGGGCGACGGCCAGCCGATGATGGTCTTCAGGATGACGAGCGACGGCTTGTCGGTCTCGCCCTTGGCCGCCTCGATGGCGGCGTACAGCTCGGCGACGTCCTCGACGTACTCACCGGTCTTCTTCCAGTCGACGGTCTGCACGTGCCAGCCGTAGGCCTCGTAGCGCGCCGCGACGTCCTCGGTGAAGGCGACGTTGGTGTCGTCCTCGATCGAGATCTGGTTGGAGTCGTAGATCGCGATCAGGTTGCCGAGGTTCTGGTGGCCGGCGAGGCTCGAGGCCTCGCTGGTCACGCCCTCCTGCAGGTCGCCGTCGCCGGCGATCACGTACACGAAGTGGTCGAAGGGGCTCGTGCCCGCTGCGGCCTCGGGGTCGAACAGGCCGCGCTCGTAGCGGGCCGCGTAGGCGAAGCCGACGGCGGAGGACAGGCCCTGGCCGAGCGGGCCGGTCGTGATCTCCACGCCCTTCGTGTGTCCGTACTCGGGGTGGCCCGGGGTCAGCGATCCCCACGTGCGCAGCGCCTCGAGGTCGGAGAGCTCGAGGCCGAAGCCGCCGAGGTAGAGCTGCACGTACTGCGTGAGCGAGGAGTGACCGGCGGAGAGGATGAAGCGGTCCCTGCCCAGCCAGTGGGTGTCGGAGGGATCGTGGCGCAGGACGCGCTGATAGAGCAGGTACGCGGCCGGCGCAAGGCTCATCGCCGTGCCGGGGTGGCCGTTGCCCACCTTCTCGACCGCATCCGCGGCCAGCACGCGAGCGGTGTCCACCGCGCGCCGATCGATCTCATCCCAAGCCAGTTCCGACACGTGGTGCCCTTTCGAAAAGAGGGGGAGTGCGTCCGACACTCGAACCGGCCTCGGCGACGTCGGTCGCACCCTGCCGGCGCTCGGCGACGCCTGTGATTTCAGCTTAGCGAAGAGGCATGGGCCCGAAGCCCCGTATGTCATCCGTGACAATCCCGACCTGACCTCATTGTTCAACATAGTGAATCATGTCCAGTGGAGTGGATGCAAGGGCGGGGAGAGCGTGACCTAGACTGGGTTCTACCGAGAAAGGGGATCCGGGGCATGGTGCAGTCGAGCGTGTCCGCCGTGAGCGACCCCATCGCGCGGCAGGCCGTCGGTCGGAAGATCCGCGCCTACGTCACGCTCACGAAGCCTCGCGTGCTCGAGCTGCTGCTCGTGACGACCGTGCCGGTCATGATCCTCGCCCAGGGCGGGATGCCGGACCTCTGGCTCGTCCTCGCCACCGTCGTCGGCGGCGCGATGAGCGCGGGGTCGGCGGCGACCTTCAACATGTACCTGGATCGCGACATCGACGCCCACATGCGACGCACCGAGAACCGGCCGCTCGTCACCGGTGAGGTGTCTCCGCGCGGAGCGCTGATCTTCGCCTGGACGCTGGCCGTCGCCTCCACGGTGTGGCTGCTGGTCACGACGAACGCGCTCGCGGCCGCGCTCAGCGCCGTCGCCATCTTCTTCTACGTGGTGATCTACACGATCCTGCTCAAGCGGCGCACCGAGCAGAACATCGTCTGGGGCGGGATCGCGGGCTGCTTCCCGGTGCTCATCGGATGGTCGGCCGTCACGGGCTCGCTGACCTGGACGCCCTTCATCCTCTTCCTGCTGGTGTTCCTGTGGACGCCTCCGCACTACTGGCCGCTCTCGATGAAGTACAAGGGCGACTACCAGGAGGCGGACGTGCCGATGCTGGGCGCGACCCGCGACGGCCTCCAGGTGGGCCTGCAGGTCATCCTCTATGCCTGGGCGACGGTGGCCTCCTCGCTGCTGCTCATCCCCGTCGCGGGGATGGGACTCGTCTACACGGCGTCCGCGCTCGTGTTCGGCGGCTGGTTCATCGTCGAGTCCCACGTGCTGTACAACCGCGCCGTCCGGGGCGAGCAGATCCGTCCGATGCGCGTCTTCCACGCGTCGATCACGTACCTCACGCTGCTGTTCGTCGCGATCGCGATCGATCCGCTGCTGCCGTTCTGATCCCCGACGGCGCGGGCGGCGCCGGCACGTGTGCGTGCACACGCGAGAAGGCGCCGGCCCCCGTGGGGTACCGGCGCCTTCTCGATGACGCGGTGCGGGCGGATCAGACCGCGGGGCGGTCGGTACCGGCGTCGACGGTCTCGACGGGCGCGGAGGCGACCGTCTCCGTCGCGGGGACGGACTCGACGACCTCGACGACCTCGATCTCCTCGGCGGCGACGACGGGCTCGATCTCGGTGCGACGCACGAGAGCGCCCAGCGTGCCGAGCGTGAGGGCCAGCGCGAGTCCGATGAGTCCGGCGCCGATGAGGATCGCGCCGAGCACGGCCCAGATCTGACCGGCGTAGACCTCGACGCCGGTGGCGGTGCCGTCGGTGAGGGTGTTCGCCATGATCGTGAGCTTGTCGACGAGCAGGTACACGCCGCCGCCGATGGCGACGACCGAACCGCCCACGAGCACCCAGAACGGGATGCTGCGGTTCACACGGGCGGTGTTGGGCATGGGAAAGCTCCTTCTGTCACGTCACCGCACGCGCGGCGACAGATCGACTATCTGCGAACCACCAGGGGAGGAGTGATGCGCGGGCTATGAGGTCGCTGTGGACCGCACGCCGTCAGCCAGCATGGCACGGGGAGCCTTCAGGTGCAGCACCACGGCCGTCATCGCCGCCACGAGGCAGACGGCGAGCACCATGTGGATGTTGACCAGCACGATCGGCAGACCCGTGCGGGCCTGCCAGAGCCCGATCGCGATCTGCACGAGCTCCACGCCCAGCAGCAGCCCCGTCCACAGCGGCAGGCGCAGGGCGCCCGGCATCCGGAAGGACCAGGCGAAGAGCACGATCGTCAGGGCGAACAGGGTGTAGGCGGGCCAGCTGTGCACGTGCTGCCAGAAGATCGGGTCCAGACCGTTGCGGGCGGCCGCGTCGTCGCCCGCGTGCGGTCCCGAGCCGGTCAAGAGGATGCCGATCACGACCGTGATCAGCACGACCGCGCTGGTGACGTGGGTGAGGATCGCGTAGCCCCGGGCGACTGCGCGCTCCCGCGGCCCGGGTGTCGCGTACACGCGGACCACGTACGCGGCCGCGATCGCCACCAGGGCCGCCGACAGCAGGTAGTGCAGGCCCACGATGCTCGGGTGCAGGTGCAGCCACACGGTGATGCCGCCGATGACGGCCTGCAGGATGATGCCGATGCCGATGGCGAGCGTGAGACGTGGCAGCTCGGGACGGGTGCGCCACAGGCGCACGACGGAGAGGAAGGCGAGGAGGGCCACGATCACCAGCACGCCGGTGAGGGTGCGGTTGCCGAACTCGATGAGGCCGTGGATGCCGAGCTCCTGGGTCGGCACCAGCGACTCGGGGGTGCAGTACGGCCACGTCTCGCATCCCATCCCCGAGCCGGTGAGCCGCACGAGGCCACCGGTGCCGACGATGACGACGTTGCTGACGAGGACGAGCCAGGCCAGGACACGGGTGCTGCGTCCGACACGCGCGGGAAGGCGCGAGGCCAGCGAGCGGCCGGAGCCCGAACCGCTCGCGGTCGTCGGGGCGTCAGGAGCGGAGGTCTGCGGTGCGGACATGGTGGGGTCGCCTCCCGGATGCGTGCCCGAACGGGCGCCGGCCACGCCCGTGTCGGGGTGTTGCCTGTAGACTGAAGGGGTGGGAACAGCGGCGCGCGAAGCGCGTCACGCCCCCTACAGTCTAGGCGCGCGAGGTGCGGGCCCCGACGCAGACCACGTCGGAGAAAACGACACGAAAACGGCCCTGAAAGCGGCATCCGACCTTCGCCCACGACACTCCGATCGTGAGACAGGCGCAGGCGCAGGAATGCCGGAGCGGATGACACCGCCGGGCACGAAGGAGGCAAACCCATGTCGGATGTGCTCATCGACCGCCCCGAACTCGAGGGGCTCGGCGTCTACGAGTTCGGCTGGCACGACACCGACGCCGCGGGCGCCGTCGCGCAGCGCGGCATCAACGAGGACGTGGTCCGGGGGATCTCGGCCCTCAAGGACGAGCCGGAGTGGATGCTGAAGACCCGTCTGAAGGGGTATCAGCTCTTCGGCCGCAAACCGATGCCCACCTGGGGTGCCGACCTGTCGGACATCGACTTCGACAACATCAAGTACTTCGTGCGCTCCACCGAGAAGCAGGCGCAGTCCTGGGAAGACCTCCCCGCGGAGATCCGTGAGACGTACGAGAAGCTCGGCATCCCCGAGGCGGAGCGCCAGCGACTGGTCGCCGGCGTCGCCGCGCAGTACGAGTCCGAGGTCGTGTACCACCAGATCCGTGAGGACCTCGAGGCCCAGGGCGTCATCTTCATGGACACCGACACGGCCCTGCGCGAGCACCCGGAGTTCTTCCAGGAGTACTTCGGCACCGTGATCCCCGCCGGCGACAACAAGTTCGCCGCCCTCAACACGGCCGTGTGGTCGGGGGGATCGTTCGTGTACGTGCCGAAGGGCGTGCACGTGGAGATCCCGCTGCAGGCGTACTTCCGCATCAACACCGAGAACATGGGCCAGTTCGAGCGGACGCTCATCATCGCCGACGAGGACAGCTACGTCCACTACATCGAAGGCTGCACCGCGCCGATCTACAAGAGCGACTCGCTGCACTCGGCGGTCGTCGAGATCATCGTGAAGAAGAACGCGCGGGTGCGCTACACCACGATCCAGAACTGGTCGAACAACGTCTACAACCTCGTCACCAAGCGGGCCATCGCCCACGAGGGCGCGACGATGGAGTGGATCGACGGCAACATCGGCTCCAAGGTGACGATGAAGTATCCGTCGATCTACCTCATGGGCGAGCACGCCAAGGGCGAGACCCTGTCGGTCGCCTTCGCGGGCCCCGGTCAGCACCAGGACGCCGGCGCCAAGATGATCCACATGGCGCCGTACACGCAGTCCTCGATCGTCTCGAAGTCGATCGCGCGCGGCGGCGGCCGCGCCGGCTACCGCGGCGAGGTGCGGGTGTCGCCGGAGGCGCACCACTCCGCCAACACCGTGCGCTGCGACGCGCTCCTGGTCGACACGATCTCCCGCTCCGACACGTACCCCGCCATCGACATCCGCGTGGACGACGTCCAGCTCGGTCACGAGGCGACCGTGTCGAAGGTGAGCGAGGAGCAGCTGTTCTACCTGATGAGCCGCGGCATGCCCGAGGACGAGGCGATGGCGATGATCGTGCGCGGGTTCATCGAGCCGATCGCGCGTGAGCTGCCCATGGAGTACGCCCTCGAGCTGAACAAGCTCATCGAGATGGGCATGGAAGGATCCGTCGGCTGATGACGACAGTGACGCAGACCCCCGCCGATGCGAGCACCCGGGCGGAGGGTCACATCGACCCTGCGGCCTCGCTGGTCTCCAAGGTGGTGCCGGTGCAGACCCGGTCGGAGCGACCGACCTCGTTCGACCCCGCCGACTTCGGCATGCCGACGGGACGCGAGGTGAACTGGAAGCACACGCCGGTGGCCCTCCTGGGCGACCTGCTGCGCGACGAGCCCGCCCCGCACGACGTCATCGGCGTCGAGGTGAGCGCGCCCGACGCCGTCCACCAGTCGCGTCTCGCGATCGGTGAGGCTCCGCGCGGCGAGGTGTTCCGTCCCGAGGATCGCGTGAGCGCGATCGCCTGGACGCAGGAGGCCGACGCGCCCCTCATCCGCATCCCCGCGGGCGTCGAGCTCGACGAGCCGGTGCTCGTGCGACTCACCGGCCGCGGCGGCGTCGCCCACGCGCACGTCGTCATCGAAGCGCAGGCCCAGTCGCGCGCCACCGTCGTGCTGCGTCACGAGGGCAGCGCCCAGCAGGCCCAGAACGTCGAGATCATCGTCCGCGACGGCGCCGCGCTGACCGTCGTGTCCGTGCAGCGCTGGGACGACGATGCGATCCATCTCGCGTCGCACCAGGCGCGCGTCGACCGCGACGCCACGCTCACGCACGTCGTGGTGAGCCTCGGCGGACGCGTGGTCCGCGTGAACCCCTCGGTCGAGCTCGCGGGTACGGGCGCCGAGGGCAAGCTGTACGGCCTCGCGTTCTCCGACGCGGGCCAGCACCTCGAGAGCCAGGTCTACCTGCACCACAAGGGCGCGCAGACCGTCGGCGACGTGCTGTACAAGGGTGCGCTGCAGGGCGAGTCCGCGCGCAGCGTCTGGATCGGCGACGTGCTCATCGGGCCGGATGCCGTGGGCACCGACTCCTACGAGGCGAACCGCAACCTCGTGCTCACCGACGGGGCGCGCGCCGACTCGATCCCGAACCTCGAGATCGAGACGGGCGACATCCGCGGCGCCGGTCACGCGAGCGCCACCGGGCGGTTCGACGACGAGCAGCTGTTCTACCTGCAGGCCCGCGGCATCGCCGAGGAGGAGGCGCGGCGTCTGGTCGTGCTCGGCTTCCTCGCCGAGATCGTCCAGAAGATCGACGTCGCCGACCTGCAGGACGAGCTGATCGCCGCCATCGAGGACGAGCTCGCCCTCGCGTCGGACGCCGAGGGAGCGGCCGAGTGACCGCGCAGAAAGTGCTGAACCTGAGCGACCTCGAGCAGGACACGGCCGTGCGCGTCGAGATCGACGGTGTGCCGATGGCGGTCGTCCTCGACTCCAACGGCGAGGTGCACGCCATCGGCGACACCTGCACGCACGGCGACATCTCGCTGTCGGACGGCTTCGTCGAGGGCGACACGCTCGAGTGCTGGGCCCACGGCTCGGCGTTTTCCCTGCGCACCGGCCGGCCCCTGAACCTCCCGGCCTACGAGCCGGTGCCCGTCTATGCGGTCACGATCGACGGGGACGACGTCCTCATCGATCCCACCGTCCTCAAAGAAGTGAACTGAAGAAGGTAATTGACATGGCTGTTCTCGAGATCCGCGACCTCCACGTGACGGTCGAGACCGACGCGGGCCAGACCCCGATCCTCAACGGCGTCGACCTCACCGTCCGCACCGGCGAGACCCACGCGATCATGGGCCCCAACGGCTCGGGCAAGTCGACGCTGGCGTACACGATCGCCGGGCACCCGAAGTACACCGTCACGCAGGGCACGATCACCCTCGACGGCGAAGACGTCCTCGCGATGTCGGTCGACGAGCGCGCGCGTGCCGGCCTCTTCCTGGCGATGCAGTACCCGGTCGAGATCCCGGGCGTCACCGTCACGAACTTCCTGCGCACCGCCAAGACCGCGATCGACGGCGAGGCCCCGGCGATCCGCACGTGGACCAAGGACGTCAAGGCGGCCATGAAGAACCTCCGCATGGACCCGAAGTTCGCGGCGCGCAACGTCAACGAGGGCTTCTCGGGCGGCGAGAAGAAGCGTCACGAGATCCTCCAGCTCGAGCTGCTCAAGCCCGCCATCGCGGTGCTCGACGAGACCGACTCGGGCCTCGACGTCGACGCGCTCAAGATCGTCTCGGAGGGCGTGAACCGCGCCAAGGAGGCGACCGACCTGGGCGTTCTGCTGATCACGCACTACACCCGCATCCTCCGCTACATCACGCCGGACTACGTGCACGTGCTCGTCAAGGGCCGCGTCGCGGAGGAGGGCGGCCCCGAGCTCGCCGAGCGTCTCGAGGACGAGGGCTACGACCGCTACCTCGAGCCCTCCGACGTCGTCGAGGCCTAGGATCGAAGGCATGACCGCGACGCTCAACCCCGAGAAGTACGACGAGGTCACCGAGGCCCTCAAGGACGTGATGGATCCCGAGCTCGGGATCAACGTCGTCGACCTCGGACTCATCTACGACCTCAGCTGGGACGAGGAGAACGACGCGCTCGTCATCCACATGACGCTGACCTCGGCCGGCTGTCCGCTCACCGACGTGCTCGAGGAGCAGACCGCGCAGGCCCTGGACGAGGTCGTCGAACGGTTCCGCATCAACTGGGTGTGGATGCCGCCGTGGGGCCCCGAGCGGATCACGGACGACGGCCGCGACATGATGCGGGCCCTCGGCTTCGCGATCTGAGCGTCATGTCGTGACGTCGGGCACCGGCCGCGGCGCCGCGCCTCGATAGGCTCGACGGGTGAGCACCCTTCCCCTCGAGGCCCTGCCGTTGGAGACGTTGCGACGCCGGTCCAGCACGAAATGGCGCACCTTCGGCGCCGATGTGCTGCCGCTCTTCGTCGCGGAGACGGACTTCCCGCTCGCCGCCCCGATCACGCGGGCCCTAGCGACGGCCGTGGAACTCGGCGACACCGGGTACACGCCGCCCGACCTCGGTCTGCGGGATGCGTTCGCGGCGTTCGCGCGGCGGCGGTTCGGCTGGGACGTGGACCCCGCCCGCGTGCGCTCCACCGGCGACGTCATGATGGGCGTGGTCGAGATCATCCGCGCCGTCACGTCTCCGGGCGATGCGGTGGTGATCACGCCGCCGGTCTACCCGCCGTTCGCGATGTGCGTCGAAGAGGCGGGATGCCGCGTCGAGGCGGTGCCGCTGACCGACACGGGGGCCGGGTGGGAGCTCAACCTCGACGGGATCGAGGCGGCCCTCGCCGCCGGTGCCCGCGCCGTGCTGCTGTGCAACCCGCACAATCCGACGGGGACCGTTCACCGCGCCGCCGACCTCGCAGCGCTCGCGGAGGTCGTCGCCCGTCACGATGCCGTGGTGATCAGCGACGAGATCCACGCGCCGCTGACCTACGACGAGGTGCCCTACACGCCGTTCCTCGCCGCGTCGGAGACGGCGGCGGCGGTCGGCTACACGGTCACGAGCTCGTCCAAGGCGTTCAACCTCGCGGGCCTCAAGTGCGCGCTGATGATCACGGCGGACGCGCGGACCGCGGCCGTGGTCGCCGGCCTGCCCGCCGAGGTCGAGTGGCGCACGGGCCTGTTCGGCGCGATCGCGAGCATCGCCGCGTTCGACGCGGCATCCGACGGCTGGCTGGACGGCCTGCGCACGCGGCTGGACCTCAACCGCCGCCTTCTCGCCGACCTGCTGGCCCAGCAGCTGCCGGCCGCGCGCTACCGGGTGCCGGAGGCGGGATACCTCGCGTGGGTCGATCTCGGCGCCTACGGGTGGGGCGAGGATCCCGCGGCGCGCATCTTGGCGGAGGCGCGAGTCGCGCTCCATCACGGCCCGCAGTTCGGGCGCCAGGGGGACGGGTGGGTGCGCATCAACTTCGGCTGCGCGCCCGAGGTGCTCACCGCCGCCGTCGAGCGGATCGGTGCCCTGACGACGCGCTGACCCGGGCCGGTGTGACAACGCCGGAAGGTAAGGCTACCCTTAGAGGGTGTCTGCCGCCCCGACCGCCGTCCGCCCTGCGTACCGCCCGTATTCCGTCCGCGTGCAGGCCGTCCGCAGACTCGCCCCGCACTACGTGCGCGTGACGTTCACGAGTCCGCAGCTCGAATGGTTCGGCACCGCCGGACTCGACCAGCGCATCAAGATCGTGCTGCCGCTCCCCGGCATCCCGGGTGGTTTCGCCGACCTGGGCCAGGACGAGGAGGCGGGGGACTGGTACGACCGGTGGCGCGCGCTGCCCGCCGATCAGCGCAATCCGTTCCGTACCTACACCGTGCGCCGGGTGGATGCCGCGGCGCGCGAGCTGGACGTCGACTTCGTCATCCACCACGATGCCGGCCCGGCCGGGGCCTGGGCGGACGGTGCTCGCATCGGCGACGAGCTGATCATCGTCGGTCCGGACGAGCGCAGTCCCCAGTCACGGGTCGGCATCGACTGGCACCCCGGATCGGCGCGCCGTCTCCTTCTCGCCGGCGACGAGACCGCGGCGCCGGCCATCTGCGGCATCCTGGAGTCGCTCGACCCGCGCTGCGAGGTCGACGCGTTCATCGAGGTGCCCACGGCGGAGGACGCCCTGCGCCCCGCGCTGCCGGCGACCTCCGCGACGCGGCTGAGCTGGATCGCCCGCGGCGACCGCGCCCACGGTCTCGCGCTCATCGATGCGATCACGACCTGGACCGCCGCGCACGGCGACGTGCTGGCGCGCGCCGCCTCGCCGCGGCCGCAGGTGCTCGACGACATCGATGTGGATCGCGATCTGCTGTGGGACAGCCCGGAAGACGGCGACGGCGAGTTCTACTCCTGGATCGCGGGCGAGGCGGGCACGGTCAAGACGCTGCGCCGGCTGCTCGTCTCCGGCTGCGGTGTCGACCGCAAGCGGGTCGCCTTCATGGGCTACTGGCGCCTCGGCCAGGCCGAGCGCGTCGAATGACCGCGCCGCGACGACCGCGACGCACCCTCGTCGTCGCGGTGATCGGCGCCGCCCTGCTGGCCGTGCTCGTGATCCTCTCGTTGACGGTGGGCGCCCGTCCGATCGCGCCTGCCGCGGTGTGGCAGGCCCTCGTCGGGGGAGGCACCGCCGACGCCGATCAGGTCGTGGTCCTCACGCAGCGGATCCCGCGCACGATCATCGGCGTCTGCGCCGGCGCCGCGCTGGCGCTCGCGGGCACCGTGATGCAGGGGCTCACCCGCAACCCCTTCGCCGACCCCGGTCTGCTCGGCATCAACGCCGGGGCCTCGGTCGCGGTCCTCGGTGCGATCACGCTGTTCGGGCTGTCGCGTCCGGACGGGTTCGTCTGGTTCGCGTTCGTCGGGGCCGCTCTGGCCGCCCTGGTGGTCACCGCGATCGGCGGCCGCGGGCCGGATGCGTCGAGCCCGGCGAGGCTCGCGCTGACCGGCGCCGCCGTCACGGCCGGACTCAC
Organism: Microbacterium sp. PAMC21962; assembly: GCF_019443465.1. Lineage (NCBI taxonomy): Bacteria > Bacillati > Actinomycetota > Actinomycetes > Micrococcales > Microbacteriaceae > Microbacterium > Microbacterium sp. PAMC21962. The sequence continues at coordinate 282,369 of NZ_CP080381.1, forward strand.
CGCCGTGACCTTCCTCATCCTCAACACGAACGTCTACGCGCTCGACGTCTACCGCTACTGGTCGGTGGGTGGTCTGACCGCCCGCGGGCTCGACGCCGTGCTCCTGGTCCTCCCGGCGATCCTGGTCGGGGCCGTCCTCGCCCTCGCTGCGGCGCGCGGCCTCGACCTCATCGCTCTCGGCCCGGAAGCGGCGGCGGGCCTCGGACACGACGTCACCCGCAGCCGTGCCCTCGGCATCCTGGCGACCGTGCTGCTGTGCGGGGGAGCGACCGCCATCGCCGGTCCGATCGTGTTCCTCGGGCTGCTCGTCCCGCATGCGCTGCGCCCGCTCGTCGGCGGCAGCTACGGCCGCCTGCTCGCCCTCGCGATCCCGTACGGCGCGGCCATCCTGCTCCTGGCCGACATCGTCGGACGCGTCGTCGCGCTGCCGGGCGAGGTGCAAGCCGGCATCGTGGTGGCCGTCATCGGCGCTCCGCTGCTCATCGCACTCGTCCTCCAGCCCCGCCGGAGCGCCCTGTGAGCGCGTCGCTCGCCGTGCGCCGCACCGTCGCCCGACGGCGGATGCGGGTCGTCGGTGTCCTCGCGCTCGTCGCGGTCGTCGTCATCGCCGTCGCCCTGTCGGTGGGCGACTACCCGCTGGCCCCCGACCGGCTGTGGCAGACGCTGACCGGCTCCGGAACGCGCATCGAGCAGTACGTCGTGTTCCAGGTGCGCGCGCCGCGCGCCGCCATGGCGGTCGTCGCCGGCGCGGCGCTCGGGGTCGCGGGGGCCCTCCTGCAGACCTACCTCGGCAATCCGCTCGCCAGCCCTGACCTGCTCGGCATCTCCGGCGGCAGCGGCGTGGCCGCGGTCACCGCGATCCTCGTCTTCGGCACCACCGGTCCCGTGCTGGTCGCGTTCGCGTTCGCGGGCGGGATCGCGGTCGCCGCGCTCCTCCTCGTCGCGGGACGCACCCTGCGCGACGGAGGATTCCGCCTGATCCTGGCCGGTATCGGCATCTCGTTCCTCTCGGCCGCCCTCATCAACCTGATGATGGTGCGCGCGAAGGTCGAGGAAGCGCGGCTCGCCCTGCTGTGGCTGACCGGCAGCCTGGCCTCCACACCCTGGTGGCAGGTGGCGACGGTGGGCGGGATCCTGATCCTGCTCGTCCCCGCGCTCGTGGTCGCGGGCCGGTGGCTTCCGATCACGCAGCTCGGACACGAGACCGCGAACGGCCTCGGCGTCGCCAGCGGGGCCGTCCGCATCGTCGTGGTGGCTGCAGCGGTGCTGCTGACGGCCGCGACCTCCGCCTTCGTCGGCCCGATCTCCTTCATCGCGCTGTGCGCCCCGGCGATCGCGCGCGCCCTGTTGCGTCAGGGCGCGGTCGGCGTGGTCACCAGCGGTGTGGTCGGCGCCGTGCTGCTGCTGGCGGCCGACCTCGTCGCGCAGTTCGCGATCCCCGGCATGTCGCTCCCCGTCGGCATCGTGACCGGTGCGGTCGGCGCCCTCTTCCTCCTCTGGCTCCTCGCCACCTCGAAAGGACGGCAGCTGTGATCCCGGCATCCGCCTCTCCCCGCCTCGCCGCTCGCGGCCTCGCCGCCGGATACCCCGGTCGGCGCGTGATCGACGGCCTCGACCTCGAGATCGCTCCCGGTCGGATCACGATGATCATCGGGGCGAACGCGTCGGGCAAGTCGACCCTCCTCGGAACCCTGGCCCGTCTCCACACGCCGCTCGCCGGTCGGGTCGAGGTGGACGACGTCGACGTGCGCTCCGTGCCTCGTCGCCGGTTCGCGCAGACGGTCGGACTCCTTCCGCAGCATCCGACCGCTCCGGACGGTGTGACGGTGTCGGAGCTCGTCGGTCGCGGACGCCACCCGCATCGCGGACTGCTCGCGCGGTGGAGCGCCGAGGACTCCGCCCGCGTCGACGAGGCGATGGCGTGGACGGGGGTGACCGACCTCGCGGCGCGACCCGTCGGAGACCTCTCCGGCGGTCAGCGCCAGCGTGTGTGGATCGCGATGGCGCTCGCGCAGGACCCCCGCATCCTCCTCCTGGACGAGCCGACCACGTTCCTCGACCTCAGCCACCAGCTCGACGTGCTCGACCTGCTCCGGGAGCTCAACCGCAGCCGCGGCACGACCGTCGTGGCCGTCCTGCACGATCTCAACCTCGCCGCACGCTACGCCGACGAGCTCGTCGTGATGCACGACGGCGCGGTGGTCGCGCACGGCACCCCCGCGGACGTGCTGACCGCGGAGGTCGTGCAGACCGCGTTCGGCCTGCGCGCGCTCGTGATGCCCGACCCGCTCACCGCCACCCCGCTCATCATCCCCGTCCCCGCGGCCTCCGGCGCACCCGTCGCCGCGGATGCCGCACCGTCAGAACGTCCCTGAGAGAGGAACCCCCATGAGAAGACTCCGCACGGCCCTCGGCCTTGCCACGATCGTCACCGCGACAGCGCTCCTGCTGTCGGGCTGCGCCGCCGGAACGGCGAGCGCTCCGACAGACTCCGCCGCCGCGAGCGACGGATTCCCCGTCACCATCGACTCCGCGCTGGGATCCACGACGATCGAGAAGAAGCCGGAACGCATCGCGACGTGGGGATGGGGTGCCACCGACGCGGTGCTCGCCCTCGGCATCCAGCCGGTCGCGATCCCGGCGGACACCTACTCCGGCGGCGACGACAAGATGCCGCCGTGGATCGCCGAGGCCGTCGACAAGCTCGGCGGCACCAAGCCCGAGATCCTCGACGCGAGCGCGAACGAGATCCCGGTCGAGGCGCTCCTGAAGACGAACCCCGACGTCCTGCTCGCCCCGTACTCCGGGCTCACGCAGAAGGAGTACGACGCCGTGACGGCCGCCGGCATCCCCGTCGTCGCCTATCCGGACGCGCCGTGGACCACCCCGTGGCGCGATGTCGTCACGATCACGGGCAAGGCCCTCGGGATGAGCACCGAGGCGAGCGCGCTGCTGGCGAGCCTCGATGCCCAGGTCGCGGATGCCGCGGCGGCCCACCCCGAGTTCGCGGGCACGACCATCGCCTACGTGGACGACGACGTCGACACGTTCTACCTCTATCTGCCCTCCGATCCGCGGGTGGAGATCCTCGAGGACCTCGGCTTCGTCTCGCCGCCCAGCGTGTCGGCTCTCGACACGGGCAAGGGCACGTTCTACACGACCGTGAGCCAGGAGAACCTCGACAAGATCGACTCCCAGGTGCTGTTCACCCAGGCCGAGGACCAGGCCACTCTCGACGAGTTCCTCGGCTCGTCGCGGGCGTCGCTCATTCCGGCGGTGCAGAAGGGCGCCGTCGCGGCGATGGTGGGCGCGGAGAACGTGGCGGCCGTGTCGCCGACCGCGCTGACCCTGCCCTGGGCGCTGCCGACGCTGACCGAGAAGCTCGCCGCGGCCGTCGCCGCGGCCAAGGGCTGAGCTCGTCGCCGGAAAGAGAGGAAGGCCCCGACCGGCATGGTCGGGGCCTTCCTCGTTCGCGCGGGTGTCAGCGTCGCGCGTTGCGCTCGATCGCTCGCACGCCGGCCCAGGCGGCGGGGATCAGCAGGGCCGCGAGCGCGGCTTTGACGATGCCGCCGACGATGAACGGCGTGACGCCGGCCGCAAGGATCTCCTGCACGCCGAGGTCCATCCCGAGCACCGTGTTCAGGATGAACGCCATGTACGGCACGCCGAACAGGAAGGGGACGATGCTGGCGGCGACGAAGCCGACGAAAGCGAGCACGGGCTTGCGGTCCCACGCGCGCTCGGCGAACCAGCCCGCGACGTAGGCGGCGAACACGAAGCCGATGATGAAGCCGAAGCTCGGCTTGGCGACGGCGGCGATCGTCCCCGTGAAGCCGGCGAAGACGGGGAGGCCGGCCAGTCCCGCCACCAGGTAGGTCGCGAGGGCGGCGGCGCCGCGGCGTGCGCCCAGTGCGGCGCCGACGACGACCACGGCGAGGGTCTGACCGGTGATCGGCACGGGCCAGAGCGGAACCTCGACCTGCGCCAGGATCGCGACGAAGGCCGCGCCGGCGAGCACGAGGGCGGCGTCGAGGGCGACGGCGCGCGCGCGATCGGTCGGGCGTGCGATGAGGTCGGCGAGGACGGGGCGGCGGCCGGCGGCGGCGAGGGACATGCGGTCTCCTTCGAGAGGCGGACGGGTCACGGCTCAGCCTAGGGCGTCACCATCACCGGCACCTGGCCGACATCGATGGAAGAGGCGCGGTTTCGTTGTCGCTGAGGGACAACAGCAGGCGAGCCGAGTCAGCCACCACCGCCGGCGGGAGGAATCTCCACCAACCGGAACCATCGTCCGGCCGGAGCGAGCCGGGCCCACACGGGGAGGAAGTGCGGGTCGGTGACGTGTCCGTCGAACGTGACGAGATCGATGCCGCGACCCGCGAGGACGTCCAGCGAGCGTCGGACGCTCGCTTCGACCAGCCTCTCGCCGTCCGACGCGGCCCGGGACGTCGTCTCCGCGGTGAGGATCGGGGGAGTGGAGTCGCGATACACGAGCGAGAGGGCGACGATGTCGCCGTCGACGCGACCGGTGACCACTCGGCGTGGGTCCACGCGTAGGTCGCCGTTCCGTAGCCGCGGCGTCTCGACGCCGGATCGACGACGATCGTCACCCAATACCGGTCGCCGTGCACGCGCGACGTCCACATGATGCCGGCGCCTACGGGCCGTCCGTCGATCTCCAGCACTGCCGAGCGCGTGTGTGCGTCGCGCCAGCGATCGGCGCGGAAAGGGATCATGCCGAGGAAGGGCAGCGACAGGTCGTCATCGGCGAACGGGCGCACACGCATGCGATCGAGTCTGGCACCGTACCGGCTCGTCGGAGACGGGATGGAGACACCGCCGGGCGGACCGTACCCGTCGCGACGGTAGACTGGGAGGCTGGCCCGCCTCCGGGTCGCTCTCCCTCACTGAAGAATGGACGTCTGCTGTGCTGGCCGTGCACGATCTCGAGATCCGCGTGGGCGCTCGAACGCTCATGTCGGAGGTGTCGTTCCGCGTGTCGGACGGCGACAAGATCGGTCTGGTCGGTCGCAACGGCGCCGGCAAGACGACGCTGACGAAGGTGCTCGCGGGCGACCTCCTCCCGGCCGACGGCAGCGTCGAACGCTCCGGCGAGCTCGGCTATCTGCCTCAGGACCCGCGCTCCGGCGACCCCGAGATGCTCGCGCGAACCCGCATCCTGGACGCCCGCGGTCTCGGGACGCTCGCCCTGCAGATGCAGGAGTCGTCCCTGCAGATGGGGGATGCCGATGAGAAGGTAGCCGCCAAGGCGATGCGTCGCTACGGCAACCTCATGGAGCGCTTCGAGGCTCTGGGCGGCTACGCGGCCGAGTCCGAGGCGGCATCCATCGCCCACAACCTGTCGCTTCCCGACCGCATCCTCGACCAGCCGCTCAAGACGCTGTCCGGCGGTCAGCGCCGCCGCATCGAGCTCGCCCGCATCCTGTTCTCCGACGCGCAGACGATGATCCTCGACGAGCCCACCAACCACCTCGACGCCGACAGTGTCGTATGGCTGCGCGAGTTCCTCAAGAACTACAAGGGCGGCCTGATCGTCATCAGCCACGACGTCGAGCTCGTGGGGGAGACGGTCAACCGCGTCTTCTACCTCGACGCCATGCGCCAGGTCATCGACGTCTACAACATGAACTGGAAGAACTACCTGCGCCAGCGGGTGGCCGACGAGGAGCGCCGCAAGAAGGAGCGCGCCAACATCGAGAAGAAGGCCACGGCGCTGCAGCTGCAGGCCGCGCGCTTCGGTGCGAAGGCGTCGAAGGCCGCCGCGGCGCACCAGATGGTCGCCCGTGCGGAGAAGATGCTGTCCGGCCTCGAGGAGGCCCGCCAGGAGGACCGCGTCGCGAAGCTGCGCTTCCCGAAGCCGGCGCCCTGCGGCAAGACGCCGCTCATGGCGAAGAACCTGTCGAAGTCGTACGGCTCGCTGGAGATCTTCACCGATGTCGACCTCGCGATCGACCGCGGATCCAAGGTGGTGGTGCTGGGGCTGAACGGTGCCGGCAAGACCACCCTGCTGCGCATCCTCGCCGGCGTGGACAAGGCGGACACGGGTGTCATCGAACCGGGCCACGGCTTGAAGATCGGGTACTACGCGCAGGAGCACGAGAACCTCGACGTCGACCGCTCCGTGCTGGACAACATGATGTCCGCCGCGCCCGACATCAACGCGACCGAGGCCCGCAAGGTGCTGGGATCGTTCCTGTTCACGGGAGACGACGTGCTCAAGCCCGCCGGAGTCCTGTCCGGTGGAGAGAAGACGCGGCTGTCGCTGGCGACGCTCGTGGTCTCCTCCGCGAACATGCTGCTGCTCGACGAGCCGACGAACAACCTCGATCCTGCCTCACGCGAGGAGATCCTCGGTGCGCTGGCGCATTACGAGGGCGCCGTGGTGCTGGTCTCGCACGACGAGGGTGCGGTGCAGGCGCTCAACCCCGAGCGCGTCCTCATCCTCCCCGACGGTGTCGAAGACATCTGGGGCCGCGACTACGTCGACCTGATCACCCTCGCCTGACTCCCGCCGCGCGCGGGACGCGTCAGCGGGAGGTGAGCTCGTCGAGGAGGGCGTCCTCTTCCTGCATGTCGCGGTCGCGCGGACGCTGCTCCCGGCGCCGCCGACGGCGTGCCGCAGCGGAATCCGCGGGCGCGGGGGCGCGAGGCGCGTCCGGCCCGTCGGGGCCACCGCTCCCACCGGCCGCACCGCTCCCACCGGCGCCGTTCGCCTCGTCGGCCGCGGCATCCTCGGCGTCCTCACGACGGTGGCGGATCTCGGTGCGGATCATGTACCAGATGAACACGAAGCCCATCACGGCGAAGAGGATCCACTGGATCGCGTACGACAGGTAGGGTCCGGGATCGTCGGAGGGCGATTCGAGCGCGTTGGGCACGTCGGCGACGGACGGCTCTTCGGACACGAGGAGGCCGTACGCGCTCGTGATCAGTCCCGCCTGCCCCGTCGTCTCGGCCACCAGCGGCAGGTTGATCGTCGGCACCTGGCCGTCCGGGGCCGACCGTCCCGAGTTCGGCAGCGCTTCGCCCGGCTTGAGGCGCACGACCACCTCCACCTGACCGGACGGCGGTGCGGGGATGGCGTCGGGCTCCGGCTGCGCGGATCCCGGGGCCAGCCAGCCGCGATCGACGAGGAAGACGTCGCCGTCGACGGTGCGGAAGGGTACGAGCACCTCGAACGCGCTCGTACCGCCGTGCGCCCGGTTGCGGGCCAGCAGCGTCTGGTCGGTGAGGTATTCGCCGGTGAGCGACACCGGATGCCACTGGTCGTCCGGATCGAACGCGCCGTCGGGGCCGATGAGTTCGCGCAACGGCACCGGGGCGGCGTCGTAGTTCGCGGCGACGAGCGCGAGCTGGCGGCCGCGGTCGGCGTTGCGCGTGAACTGCCAGTTCGACAGGAAGGCGCACACGATCGCGAACACCATCGCGATCGCGACGTAGCCTGCCCAGCGCAGCGCGGTGGACTGTCGGGCGGTGCGCGGGCTCATGCGGTGGTCTCCGTCTCCCAGGCGATCACGTCAACGGGGAAGTCGCGGGCGGCGAGGTAGTCGCGCAGGTAGGTGACGTGCTCGTCGCACGCGGCCCACGTCTTGCGCCGGTCGGCGGTGTGGATGCGGGGATTGCGCCACACCACCTGCCAGCGGGCGTCGGAGCGGCAGCCCGCGCGCGAGCAGATCGCGGCGCTCACGTCGGATCCGTCGATGTCGTCGGAGGTGCGGGCGACTCGGTGATGCGGATGACGGTCGGCGCGGCCGGAGATGTCGGCTGCGCCGAGGCGGGCGGCGGGGCAGGCGACTCGATCGCGCGCTCGGGCGGGATCGCCCGCTCGGCGGGACCGGCGGCCACGTTCGCGATCACGACGGCGAAGTAGGGCAGGAACATCGCGCCCGCGCCGAAGAGCCAGGTGTACCACCCGTAGGGGGTGACGGCGACCATCAGCACGAAGCACGCGACACGGATCACCATCATCGTGAAGTACTTCGTCATCCGCGCGCTCGCGTCGTCGCGCGGAGCGCGCGGCAACGAGGTGGCGGACTGGGGACGAGAGCTTTTCACGGTCCCCTCAGCCTACGCCGATCGGCGGCGCGCGGCCCTCGTCAGTACGAGCTGTAGCGCGTGCCCGCGGTCGCCCCGAGGATCACGAAGAAGAGGAAGAAGGCGATGCCGATGACGGCGATCGCCACCCCGATCCACCCCACGATCACGCCGGCCAGGGCCATGCCGCGACCGCCCTCGCCCGTCTTCTTGATCTGGTTGAGGGAGATGTGCCCCATGATGGCGCCGCCGAGGGAGCCGATGAAGGGCAGGATCCAGACGAAGCCGAGGATCGCGGCGATCATCGAGATGATCGCGAGCACGTTGGTCTTCGGTGCGGGGGCGCCGTAGTAGGGCGCGGCGGCGCCGTAGACGGGCGGGGCGCCGGGAGCCGGTTGCATCGGAGCGCCGGTGGTCGCGCCGTAGGCGGGCGGTGCGGCCGGGTAGGTCGGGGGCTGGTAGGCGGGCGGCTGATAGCTCGGCGCCGGAGCCGCCGCGGGCGGAGGCGTGTACGGGGCCGCCGGCTGCGCGGAGGCGGGAGCGGGCGTGGGCGGCGTCACCGGCGGGGTGGCCGCGGCATCCGGGGACTGAGGGTTCGTCGCATCGGTCATGATCTCTCCTGTCTCGCGATGTCAGCCTATCGGGAGCCGTCGCCGCGGGGGAGGAGCGGGCGTGCGCCGACTAGGCTGAGGCGGTCACATCCCCAGCGAACGGAGCCCCCATGTCGCACGACCGCGTCGTCCTCGTCACCGGTGGAAACCGCGGCATCGGCCGCGCGATCGCCGCCCGCTTCGTCGCCGAGGGCTACCGCACGGCGGTCACGGCGCGCTCCGGGGAAGGCCCCGAGGGCACGCTGACGGTGCGCGCCGACGTCACCGACGCCGCCTCCCTCGACGCCGCCTTCGCGGAGGTCGAGCGGGAGCTGGGCCCGGTGGAGATCGTCGTCGCGAACGCGGGCATCACCAAGGACACCCTCCTGCTGCGCATGACCGAGGACGACTTCGACTCGGTCGTCGCGACCAACCTGGGCGGCACCTTCCGCGTCGTCAAGCGCGCCTCCAAGGGGATGCTGCGGGCCAAGTGGGGACGCGTCATCCTCATCTCCAGCGTCGTGGGGCTCTACGGCTCGCCCGGACAGATCAACTACTCGTCGTCGAAGGCGGCGCTGGTCGGCTTCGCGCGCTCGCTGACGCGCGAGCTCGGCGGCCGCGGCATCACGGCCAACGTGGTCGCCCCGGGCTTCATCGAGACCGACATGACCGCCGAACTGCCCGAGGACACGCAGGCCGAATACAAGCGGAACATCCCCGCGGGCCGGTTCGCGACGCCGGAGGAGGTCGCCGGTGTGGTGACGTGGCTCGCCTCGGAGGATGCCGGCTACATCTCCGGTGCGGTGATCCCCGTCGACGGCGGCCTGGGCATGGGCCACTGACCGGGAGCGCGTTTCGACTCGCGGGGGCGCCGTCCGCTCGAGGGTCGGTGGAGCCTCAGCGCGAGATGGCGGCGACGATCGCCTCGCCGAGGTGCTGCGGCTGGGAGAACTGGGGCCAGTGACCACTGCCCAGGCGCACGATCTCGGTGTCGTCGATGGCCGAGAACTCGTCGGCGTACCGGCCCCACTGCGCCAGGAAACCGCGGAACTCCTCGTCGCCGAGTGAACCGGACAGCACGGTGACGGGAACGCGGTAGCGACGCTCGTCGTGCAGCGCGATGGCGTCGGTGGGAACCCGCGCCGGCACGTCGTGGGTGAGGGGAGCGGTCCGCGCCCGCGTCTGCTCATCGAGATCGGCGACGTCGTCGGCGTCGAAGAAGTCCCAGCCGGGGAACGGCACGACGCCGTCGACGAGGTCGAACTCGGAGATCATGCCCCCGTCGTAGGGCACCGCGGTGTCGACCAGCACGACGCGCGCCACCCGGTCGGGACGTGCGTCGGCCGCGCCCCACGCGACGTTGCCGCCGCCGCTGTGGCCGACCACGACGACGGGCCCCTCGGCCGCGTCGATCGCCTCGACGGTCGCGGCCACCCAGTCGGCGATGCCGATGTCGGCGCTCTCGGCGGCGGGGGCTCCGAGTCCCGGCATGGTCAGAGGTCGTGGGGTCAGCCCCGCGGCGCGCAGCGGCGGCAGCACGTCGTCCCACGACGACGCGTCGAGCCAGAGACCGGGAATCATGATGACGTCCATGCGGTCACGCTACGCCCGGTCCCCGACATCCGAGCGGGCGTGGCCGACGCCGCGGTGCGTCAAGGCAGCAGGGGGATGAGCTCGCGCAGATCGACGGGCCCGACGACGAGGTCGGCCTGGCGCCGCACGGCGGGCTTCGCGTTGAACGCGACGCCGAGCCCGGCCGCCGCCATCATCTGCAGGTCGTTCGCGCCGTCGCCGACGGCGATCGTGCGGTGGAGGGCGACACCGGATGCCGCGGCCCACTCGCGCAGCGCGGACGCCTTGCCGGCGGCATCCACGATCTCGCCGTCGACCAGCCCGGAAAGGGCCCCGCCGTCGACCGCGAGGCGATTGGCGCGCCAGACGTCGATCCCCAACGCCGGGGCGACGGTGTCGAGGATCTCGTGGAATCCGCCGGACACGACCGCGGCCCGCCCGCCGCGCCGGTGGATCGCCGTGACCAGCTCGGCGGCCCCCGCCGTCGGCTCGACCCGGGCCCGCACCCGATCGAAGGCGCTCAGCGGCACGCCGCGCAACGCCTGCACACGCGAGCGCAGGCTCGTCGCGAAGTCGACCTCGCCGCGCATCGCCGCCTCGGTCGCGGCAGCCACCTCGGCGCCGCGGCCCGCCTCGTCGGCGATGAGCTCGATGACCTCGTTGCGCAGCAGGGTGGAATCGGCGTCGAACACGACGAGGAAACGGGCGTCAGGCACCCGTCCAACCTAGCGGTCCGTCAGCGGGCGACGTACGCGTTCTTGCCCACCACCGTGATGCCGCTGTCGGTCACCGTGAAGCCGCGCGAGAGGTCGAACGCACGGTCGACACCGACCGTCGCGCCCGGCTCGAGCACGACGTTCTTGTCGAGGATCGCGCGATGCACGCGCGCCCCGGCGCCGACCTGGACGTGATCGAACAGCACCGAGTCGGTGATGGTCGATCCCCCTCCCGACAGCGTCCACGGACCCACGACGGAGCGTTCCAGGTGCGTCCCCGAGAGCACGGAGCCGAGCGAGACGATCGAGTCGATCGCATTGCCCATGCGGCCGACGCCGTCGCGGACGAACTTGGCGGGCGGGGAGTTCACGGACTGCGAGTGGATCGGCCAGTCGACGTTGTAGAGGTTGAAGATCGGCAGCGTCGAGATGAGATCCATGTGGGCGTCGAAGAACGAGTCGATCGTGCCCACGTCGCGCCAGTAGTCGCGATCGCGATCGGTCGAGCCGGGGACGTCGTTGCGCTTGAAGTCGTACACGGCGGCCTCACCGCGCCCCACGAAGTAGGGGATGATGTCGCCGCCCATGTCGTGGTTCGACCCGGGCAGCTCGCCGTCCGCCTCGACGGCCGCGATGAGCGCGTCGGCGTCGAAGATGTAGTTGCCCATCGACGCGAGCACCTCGTGGGGGGCGTCGGAGAGCCCCGTGGGGTTCTGGGGCTTCTCCAGGAAGTCACGGATCGTGATGTTGTCCGTCGGGTCGAGGTCGATGACGCCGAACTGGTTGGCGAGCCCGATCGGCTGACGGATGCCGGCGACCGTCGCCTTGGCGCCGGACTCGATGTGGGCCGCGAGCATCTGCTCGAAATCCATCCGGTACACGTGGTCGGCGCCGATGACCACGACGATGTCGGGCTTCTCGTCGTGGATGAGGTTCAGCGACTGCAGGATGGCGTCGGCCGAGCCGGAGAACCAGCGTTTGCCGAGGCGCTGCTGGGCCGGCACCGAAGCCACGTACGAGTTGAGCAGCGCCGACATGCGCCAGGTCTGGGAGACGTGGCGGTCGAGGCTGTGCGACTTGTACTGCGTGAGCACGACGATCTGGCGCAGACCCGAGTTGATGAGATTCGAGATGGCGAAGTCGATCAGGCGGTACTGGCCGCCGAAGGGCACCGCGGGTTTGGCTCTGTCCTCCGTGAGAGGCATGAGGCGCTTTCCCTCGCCCCCGGCGAGGATGATTCCGAAGACCTTCGGCGCTGCAGGCATGCCACCACACTAGGCCCCCGTTCGCCCTTGTACTAGCGTTCGTGACATGCGCGTCGACATCGTCACCAAGGAGTACCCGCCGGAGATCTACGGGGGAGCCGGGGTCCACGTCACCGAGCTGGTCAAGGCCCTGCGCGTAGGGGTCGAGGTGCAGGTGCGGGCGTTCGGCGCCGACCGCGACGAAGCGGACACGACGGCCTACGGCGTGCCCGCCGAGCTGGCCGCGGCCAACCCCGCGGTGCAGACGCTCGGAACCGACCTGGAGATCGTCGGCGACGTCGCCGGGGCGGACGTCGTCCACTCCCACACCTGGTACGCCAACTTCGCGGGACACATCGCCTCGCTGCTGCACGGCATCCCGCACGTCATCACGGCGCACTCCCTCGAGCCGCTGCGTCCCTGGAAGGCGGAGCAGCTGGGCGGGGGCTACGCGGTGTCGAGCTACGTCGAGAAGACCGCCTACGAGAACGCCGCCGCCGTGGTCGCCGTCAGCGACGGCATGCGTCGCGACATCCTGCGCAGCTACCCGGCGCTGGACCCCGCCAAGGTGCGCGTCATCTACAACGGCATCGACGTGGAGGCCTGGCATCCGCAGCAGGACGACGCCCTCCTCGAGCGCTACGGCATCGACCCGAACCGGCCTTCGGTCGTCTTCGTCGGTCGCATCACGCGCCAGAAGGGCCTGCCGTACTTCCTGCGCGCCGCCACGCGCCTGCCCGCCGACGTGCAGATCGTCCTCTGCGCGGGAGCGCCCGACACCCCCCAGATCATGGCCGAGGTCGAGGGCCTCGTCCGCGAGCTGCAGGCCCAGCGCGACGGCGTCGTGTGGATCGACGAGTTCCTGCAGCGCGATCAGCTCTGCGCGATCCTCACGTCGGCCACGACCTTCGTCTGCCCGAGCGTGTACGAGCCGCTGGGCATCGTCAATCTGGAGGCGATGGCGTGCGGAGCCGCCGTGGTCGGCACCGCGACCGGCGGCATCCCGGAGGTCGTGGTGGACGGTGTCACGGGCCGTCTCGTGCCGATCGAGCAGGTGCAGGACGGGACGGGCACACCGGTGGATCCCGAGCGCTTCGTGGCCGACCTCGCGGACGTGCTCACCGAGGTCGTCTCGGACCCCGAGCGTGCCCGCGCGTACGGGGCGGCCGGGCGCGAGCGTGCCGCGAGCGCCTTCAGCTGGCAGGCGATCGCCGAGGCGACCGAGGCCCTGTATCGGGAGGTGTCGGGGCGCGTCGGCTGAGGCGAAGACCCGGCGCGTGCCGCCCGGCGCGCGAGGGCACTCCCGATAGGCTGGGAGCATGCCCCAGGTGCTCGAGTTCCTCGATGTCGTCGTCCGCCGCAACGCCCGCAACATCATCGATCACATCGACTGGGCGGTCTCGGACGACCAGCGCTGGGTGGTGCTCGGGCCCAACGGAGCCGGCAAGACGACCATCCTGCAGCTCGCGGCGACGCTGATCCACCCCACCTCGGGCGAGGTGACCATCCTCGACGAGCGCCTGGGCCGCACCGATGTGTTCGACCTGCGCCCGCGCATCGGCTTCGCCTCGTCGGCGATGGCGCGTCGCGTGCCGCCCGAGGAGACCGTGCTGGATGTCGTGCTGACCGCGGCGTTCTCGGTGCTGGGCCGCTGGAACGAGACCTACGAGACCATCGACGAGCGCCGCGCGCGTCGCGTGCTGGCGGAGTGGAAGCTCGAGCATCTCGCCGAGCGCACGTTCGGCACGCTCTCCGACGGAGAGCAGAAGCGCGTGCAGATCGCCCGCGCGGTCATGACCGATCCGGAGCTGCTGCTGCTCGACGAGCCGACGGCGAGCCTCGATCTCGGGGCCCGGGAGGAGCTGCTCGGGCTGCTCAGCGGCTACGCCCTGGCGCCCACGACGCCCGCGATGGTCATGGTCACCCACCACGTCGAGGAGATCCCTGTCGGGTTCACGCACGTGCTGCTGCTGCGCGAGGGGACCGCGGTCGCCGCCGGCCCGCTGGCGGAGACGCTCACCGAGGAGAACCTGTCGGCGACCTTCGGCATGCCGATCGCCCTCACGTCGGAGGCCGGACGCTTCGCCGCGCGGGCCACCGGCGGCGCCTGAAACATCCCCGTTCCCGCCGGGTGCGGGCTGCTGGTATGATCGATCCTTGGTGCATTCGCACCGCAGACTTCCCTCGCCCTGGCAAAATCCAGGGCACCACGTAAGGAAACCCATGAAGACTGACATCCACCCCGAGTACAAGGCGGTCGTTTTCCGCGACCTCGGCTCCGGCGAGACCTTCCTCACCCGTTCGACGGTGTCGAGCGACAAGACGATCGAGCTCGACGGCGAGACCTATCCCGTCATCGACGTCGAGATCTCCTCCGCCTCGCACCCGTTCTACACGGGCAAGCAGCGCATCATGGACTCGGCCGGTCGCGTCGAGAAGTTCAACCAGCGCTTCAAGAACTTCGGCGGCTCGAGCAAGTAAGCCCGGTCCCGCGAGACAGCCCCGCTTCGGCGGGGCTGTCGTCGTTTCGGGGCGACCTCGCCTCCGCCGTCAGCGGATCGGCCAGCTGCCGTCGACGCGGTCCTCGGGGTCGAGCCGTCCGATGCGGATGAAGTACTCCGTGAGGCTGTCGGCCTGAGCGCGTGCCCACCCGATCTGTCGGGTGTGAAGCTCGTCGAGCGCGGCGTCGATCGCATAGCGCCGCGCGAGCGCCTGAGCGACCCGCCCGGCGGCGATCGCGTCTGCGGACGCGTCGTGGGCGCCGACCAGGGGAACCGCGTAGTGCGCCGCGACGGCCTCGAGCGTGCGCTTGCCCTTGCGGAAGCGATCGTGCGCTTTGTCGAGCACGAGCGGATCGATCACGGCCGAGGGGTCGAGGATGGGCGGGATGCCGTGGCGCAGCGCCTCGTACTTCAGCAGCGAGAAGTCGAACGGCGCGTTGTAGGCCACGACCGGGATGCCCGCGTCCAGCAGTTCCCGCAGCGCGGCGACGACCGCGGCGACGACCTGCGCCGCCGGAGCACCGTGCTCCCGGGCGTGCGCGGTCGTGATGCCGTGCACCGCCGTCGCCCCGTCGGGGATCGGCACTCCCGGATCGGCCAGCCACGACTGCGCCCGGACCGCCGCGCCGTCGGCGTCGAGCAGGCCGACGTGGGCCGTGACGATGCGGTCGGTCGTGACGTCGATGCCGGTCGTCTCCAGATCGAACACGCCGAGGGCATCCACCCATCTCGGCGGTCGCACGGGGGTGGTCTCGACGGTGGAGACGTCGTCCTCCCAGAGCGGGACGGCCTGCCACTGTTCCATGCCTCCGACGGTATGCGCCGGTTCCGACACCGGCGTGCAGGCACGCGGAGGAGGACGGTCGCGGCGTCGGTCGCGGGGCGCCCCTCCTAGACTTCAAGGGTGACCGTCGACTCTCCCTACGCCGAGGCCCTCGCCGCCGTGCCCGTGTCGCGGCGCGAGATCGAGATCGACGGCGCCGTGACCGCGTACTGGGAGTACGGGCCCGCCGACGCCCCGGTCACGATGGTGGCCGTCCACGGCTATCGCGGCGACCACCACGGCCTGGAGCCCGTCGTCGCCTTCCTTCCGAGCGTCCGGGTGATCTCTCCCGACCTTCCGGGGTTCGGGGAGAGCGTGCCGGTCCCCGGTGCGGTGCACACCCTCGACACGTATGCCCGATGGCTGCGCGCGTTCGTCGCCGCGGTGGCGCCCGGGGCCGTGATCCTCGGGCACTCGTTCGGTTCCATCGTCGTTGCCGCCGCCGTGGCGGCAGGGCTCCCGACGCCGCGCGTGATCCTGGTCAACCCGATCGGCGCGCCCGCGCTGGAGGGCCCCCGCGGCATCCTCACCCGCCTGGCGGTGTTCTACTACTGGGCCGGGGCCCGCCTGCCGAAGCGTCTCGGCGACGCACTGCTGCGCAACCGCGTCATCGTGCGGGTCATGAGCGTGTCGATGGCGAAGACGCGTGAGCCCGCGCTGCGCCGCTTCATCCACGACCAGCACGACACGTACTTCTCGCTCTTCCACGACCGCGACGTGCTGCACGACGGCTTCGTCGCGTCGGTGTCCAACGACGTGCGTCGTTTCGCACCTGCCATCGCGCAACCCACGCTCCTGATCGCGGCGGAGAAGGACGACATCACGCCCATCGAGGCGGAACGCCACCTGCAGACGCTCTTCCCGGACGCCCGGCTCGTGGAGATCCCCGCCGTCGGCCACCTCATCCACTACGAGACGCCGCGCGAGGCGGCGGCGGCGATCATGCGCTTTCTCGGGCCTTCCGGCGACGGTACGCGTTGACGTTCATGCGGTTCCCGCAGTTGCCGGTGTCGCAGTAGAGCTTGGAGCCGTTCTTCGAGAAGTCGACGTAGACCGAGTCGCAGTCGTCCGCCGCGCACACCCGCACCCGCTTCCACTCGTCCGAGCGGATGACGTCGACGAACGCCATCGCCGACTCGACCAGCATGCGCATCGCCAGGGGGGCGTCGGGCTCGGTGGCGTGGATGTGCCAGTCGAATTCGTCGTGGATCACGAGCTGCGGAAGCGCCCGCCCGTCGCGGAGCATCGCGTTGACGAGGGGCACCGCGCCGTCGCGGTCGGTGGCCCAGAGCTCACGCAGACGCCGCCGGTTCGCGCGCACGGCGTCGAGCTCGGCGTCGTCGCGTCGGAAGCTGCCCGTGTAGGAGAACTCCGACAGGTAGGCGTCGAGATCCTCCTGCGTCCGCAGGCGGTCGAGGCCTGCACCGTCGGTTTCGGGGAGGGTGTTGACGAGGGCCGCCGCGGCGCGCAGCGACATCTCGGTGTCATGGATGAAAACCACGTTGACTCCTGACCTCGGTGGGCGCTAGTGTCACCAGTGTAATTGCTGTTGAGTCCTGACAGTCCTCCTGCTCGATCCGAAGGAACGCCGGTGTCACGCACCGCTCCACCCGCCCGCACCGCAGGCATCGTCATGGCCGTCTTCTCCGCGCTGGCGTTCTCGTCGAGCGGCCCTCTGGTCAAGCCGCTCCTCGAGGCGGGCTGGTCGCTGTCGGCGGCGCTCGTCGTGCGCATGGGGCTCGCCGGCCTCATCCTGTCGCCCGCGCTCGTGCGCGCGATGCGCCGCGAGCGCGGCTTCGTCCGCCGCCACGGGCTCTCCCTCCTGGCGTTCGGCCTGATCCCGGTGCTGGGCTGCCAGCTGCTGTTCTTCTCGGCGATGCAGCGGATGCCGGTGGCCGTCGCGCTGCTGATCCAATACCTCGCACCCGTTCTGCTCGTCGGCTTCGTGTGGCTGCGCACGCGCCGGGCCCCCTCGCGGCTCGTCATGATCGGTTCGGTCGTCGCGATCGTCGGTCTCGTGCTCGTGGTCGACATCGCCGGCGCGCGTTTCGACCTGCTCGGCACGCTCCTCGCGCTCGGAGCGGCGGTGTGCGTGTGCGTGTACTTCGTCATGAGCGAGCGCACCGGCGACGGCCTGCCGCCGCTGGCCCTCGCCGCCGGAGGGCTGCTCGTCGGCGCCGTGGTGATGGCGCTGCTGGGCGCCACGGGGGCCATGCCGTTCGCCGCGCCGCCGGTGTCGGTGACCTTCCGCGGCGTCGAGGTGCCCGGCATCCTGGCCCTGCTGTGGGTCGGGGCGGTGGGGACGACGCTCGGCTACGCGCTGGGCGTCATGGCGGTGCCGCGTGTGGGCTCGCGGCTGGCCTCGTTCATCGGTCTCAGCGAAGTGCTCTTCGCGCTCGGCTTCGCCTGGCTCCTGCTCGGGGAGGCTCCCTCCGCGGTGCAGATCTTCGGCGGTGCGCTGCTGCTGGCGGGAGTCGTCCTGGTGCGGATGGATGCGCGCGAGGCCGATGCCGTCGGCGTCGCCGCCGACGCCGTGCTGCCCGTGCCCGTGGTGCCGCTGCCGGCGGACGCCCTCCGTCCCGACGTCGTGCCGGTGGACGCGTCGCCGGTGGACGCGAGCGCGCTCAGCGCGTCGCGTCGTCGCGAGCCGATTCCAGGAGCGGCCGGATCCGATAGCCGATGACCTCGCCCATGACGAGGGAGGTCTCGGTGCGCTCCACCCCGTCGATCTCGAGGATGCGCGCGTCGACGTCGAACAGGTGCTGGGTGTCGCGCGCCGCGACCCGCACGAGCAGATCGACCTGACCGCTCATGCCGTAGGCCTGCACGACCTCCGGGATGCTCGCGATCGCATGGGTGATCCGCGGCAGTTCCGCCTGCCGCACGGTGACGCTCACCATGGCCTCGATGGGCAGGCCCAGGGCGACCGGGGGGATCGCGCGTTCGAAGGACTGGAAGACGCCGCCGCGCTCCAGGCGGGCCAAGCGCGCCTGGACGGTGTTGCGGGACAGACCCAGGCGTTCGGCGAGGGCCACCACGGTGGCGCGATGGTCATCGGCGAGCGCATTCAGGAGGTCGAGGTCGACGCGGTCCAGAGGTCCCATAGTGCCCAACTCTACCAGGGGCCTTCGGGTCGGTCTGCGCAACATGCTCAGGCCACGGGTGAATGCTTGAGCTAGGTGCCAGACGGACGTAGCCTTCCAGGCAACCGGCGACGAGGCCGGCCCGGGCGGCGGTCGCTCTCCACGAGAGAGCGGCACGGCCAGAGAGGGATGACGACGATGTACACCCTGACCACAGACGAAGCGATGACGGCGCTGGACGACACGGCGCGACTTCTCACCCCCGAGGGGCGACGCGTCGCCGACCCCCGCCTCGACCCGTGGGTGCAAGATCTGGACGCCGCCGCGCTGCGCGCCCTGTACCGCGACATGGCGATCGTCCGTCGGATGGATGCCGAAGGCGTCGCCCTCCAGCGCCAGGGTCATCTGGGACTCTGGGCTCCGGCCCAGGGCCAGGAGGCGATCCAGGTCGGCACGGCACGCGCCTGCCGGGAGGACGACTTCCTGTTCCCGAGCTACCGCGAGGTGGGCGTGACGATCGTGCGCGGCGGCCCTCCGGCCGATCTCGTGCTCGCGTGGCGCGGTGAGGTGCATTCGACCTACGACCCCTTCGAGCTGAACCTCGCGACGCCGCAGATCATCATCGGCGCGCAGACCCTGCACGCCGTCGGGTACGCCATGGGCGTGCAGCGCGACGGCGGCGACCAGGTCGCCGTGGCCTATTTCGGCGACGGTGCGACCAGCCAGGGCGACGTGAACGAGGCGATGGTCTTCGCATCGTCCTTCGGCGCGCCGGTCGTCTTCGTCTGCTCGAACAACCAGTGGGCGATCTCCGAGCCGGTGACGGTGCAGTCGCGGTTCCCGATCGCCGGTCGCGCACCCGGCTTCGGCATCCCGAGCATGCGGGTCGACGGCAACGACGTGATCGCGTGCACGGCCGCCATGCGGTGGGCCCTCGACCACGCCCGCCGGGGGGAGGGCCCGGTGTTCCTGGAGGCCGTGACCTACCGGATGGGCCCCCACACGACCTCGGACGACCCGACCCGCTATCGCGAACGCGACGAGGTGGAGCGGTGGCGCGCCCGTGACCCGCTGACCCGGTTGGAAGCGCTGCTGCGCAGCACCGGCGACCTCGACGACGCGGCGCTCGCCGCGATCTCGCAGGAGGCGGACGCGCTGACGGGAGCCATGCGGGAGGCCGTGCTGACGGCGGTCACCCGCCCGCCGCTGGCCGTCCTCGACGACGTCTACGCGGAACCGCACAGCGGGCTGTCACGTCAGCGCCAGCGCTTCGCGGCCTACCTCGACTCGTTCGCCGACGGCGATGCGGAGGTGTCCCGATGACGCAGCTGACGATGGGCAAGGCGCTGACCGCGGGGCTGCACCGCGCCATGACGGACGATGACCGTCTGATCGTGATGGGGGAGGACATCGGTCGCCTCGGCGGCGTGTTCCGCATCACCGACGGCCTCCTCGGCGAGTTCGGGCCGAAGCGCGTGATCGACACCCCGCTCGCCGAGTCCGGGATCGTCGGCACCGCCGTCGGCCTGGCCATGCGCGGTTTCCGCCCGGTCGTGGAGATCCAATTCGACGGCTTCGTCTACCCCGCGTTCGACCAGATCGTGTGCCAGGTCGCGAAGCTGCACTATCGCACGCGCGGCCGCGTGAAGATGCCCCTGACGATCCGCATCCCCTGGGCGGGCGGTGTCGGTGCGGCGGAGCACCACTCCGAGTCGCCCGAGGCGTACTTCGTCCACACGGCGGGCCTCCGCGTCGTGGCCGTCTCGAATCCGCAGGACGCGTACACCGTCCTGCAGCAGGCCATCGCGTGCGACGATCCGGTCGTCTTCTTCGAGCCCAAGCGCCTCTACCACTCCAAGGGCGAGGTCGACCTGGACGCCGACGTCGCCGACGCGGCGCCGATGGGGCTGGCCCGCGTCGTCCGCGACGGCACCGACGTCACGATCGTGACCTACGGGGCGCAGGTCGCCACGGCGATGGATGCCGCCGTCGCGGCCGAGGACGAGGGCATCTCGATCGAGGTGATCGATCTGCGGTCGCTGTCGCCGGTCGACTACCGCACGGTGGGAGCGTCGGTGCGCAAGACGGGACGGCTCGTCGTGACCCACGAGGCCGGCGGGGAGGCCGGGGTGGGCGCCGAGATCGTGGCGAGCGTCACGGAGCAGTGCTTCCACTACCTGGAGGCTCCGCCGCAGCGGGTGACGGGTCACGACATCCCGTATCCGCCCGCGAAGCTGGAGAAGCATCACATCCCCGACCTCGACCGCATCCTCGATGCCGTCGACCGCGTCCTCGACCGCCCCCACAGCCTGACGGGGGTGGAGCTGTGATCGCGGAGTTCCGGCTGCCCGACCTCGGGGAAGGGCTTCCCGAGGCGGAGATCGTGCAGTGGCTCGTCGCTCAGGGCGACGAGGTGGCGCTCAACCAGCCGATCGCCGAGGTCGAGACCGCGAAGGCCATCGTCGAGCTGCCGTCGCCGTTCGCGGGCACGGTCAGCACCCTCCATGCCGAAGCGGGAGACGTCGTCGAGGTCGGAGCGCCGCTGATCGCCTTCCAGGTGGCGGGGGCGGAATCCTCGGAGGATGCTGCCGCCAGCGCCGCACCCGCCGCACCCGCCGCACCCGGCGGGACGTCCGCGGCCGCCGGCGCGCAGGACCCGTCCGAGGCGCCGGCCGAGGCCGCCGTGCCGAACCTCGTGGGCTACGGCGCAGCGCCCCGGGGTACCGCGCGCCCGCAACGCCGCCGGCGCATCGGCGGCGGTGCGCCCTCGAGCGCCCGCTCGACCGCCGCGACGGCGGCCGAGCGCGTCCTCACGGATGCCCCGCACGATGTCGTCGCCCCCGCGGCGCAGGAGCTGCGGCCGGAACGACCGCGCTCGACGCCCCCGGTGCGCGCGTATGCGCGAGAGCTCGGCATCGACCTCGCCCTCGTCGAGGCCTCCGGCGTCACCGACATCATCCGCCGCGAGGACGTCGACAGATTCGCCGCAACGCTGGACGATCGCGCGCCCGGTGCGCACGAGGCTCCGGCCGACACCGCCGCGGCGAGCGGCGACGCCCCGCGGGAGACGCGGATCCCCATCCGCGGGGTGCGTAAGCACACGGCGGCCGCGATGGTGCGCAGCGCCTTCACCGCTCCGCACGTGACGACCTTCCTGGAGGTCGACGTCACGGAGACCACCCGGTTCGTGCAGAGCCTCCGGTCCGATCGTCGTCTGGAGGGTCACCGCATCGGGATCATGGCGGTGGCGGCGAAGGCCGTGTGCCTCGCGCTGCGCGCCGAGCCGACGCTCAACTCGTCGTGGGACGAGGCCGCCGGGGAGATCGTCCAGTACGGCTACGTCCACCTGGGGATCGCCGCGGCGACCGAGCGCGGCCTCGTCGTGCCGCACGTGCCCGACGCGGACCGGCTCTCGCTCGTCGACCTCGCGGACGAGATCGGCCGCCTCGCCGAGACCGCGCGCGCCGGCCGGACGACACCGGCCGCGCTGAGCGGCGGGACGTTCTCGATCACGAACTTCGGCGTCTTCGGCATCGATGCGGGCACACCGATCCTCAATCCCGGTGAGGCGGGCATCCTGGGGCTCGGTTCGGTGCGGCGGCGACCGTGGGAGCACGAGGGGGCGATCGTGCTGCGCGACCTCATGACCCTGAGCCTGTCGTTCGATCACCGGTTGGTCGACGGCGAGCAGGCGTCGCGGTTCCTGACGATCGTCGGCGACGTCCTCCGCGAGCCCGCCCGCGCCATGCTGCTGGGCTGACGCGGGGGAGAGGTCACCGGGCGGCGAGTGCGGCGTAGGCCATGTCGGCCAGCACGTCGCGCAGCATCCCGTCGTCGCCGGCATCCACCGCCGCGTCGCGCCGGGTGCGCACGGCGTAGGGCGTCGAGTTGATGAGACCGAACCCCGCGTGCGCGCGGACGCGGAGCTCCGGCTCGGTGAGGTCGGGGTGGACGGCGTGCAGTACGCCGACCCACAGCTCGACGTACTCTCGCTGGAGCCGGCGCACCTCGTGGCGGTCCTCCTCGCTCAGGCGGGCGAGATCGCGGTCGTGCACGCGGATGACGTCGGCGCCGCGGACGGCGAACTGGACATGGAAGTCGACGAGGTCGCGCAGCGACCGGTCGGGTCCGTGTCCGGCGTCGATGACGCGGCGCCCGCCCGTGAGCAGATCGTCGCTGGCGCGCAGGAGGATGGCGCCGAGCAGGGCGCGCTTGCTGTCGAAGTGGCGGTAGACGGCGGGCCCGGTGATGCCGACGGCGGTGCCGAGGTCTTCCAGGCTCACACCGTCGAAACCGTGCTCGGCGAACAGGCGGGCGGCGGCCTGCAGCAGGGAGTCGGCGCGCTGGGCCTTGGCTCGCTCGCGCGAGGTGCGCGATGCCGCAGAACGCGTTGTCATTCCAGTTAATCCTCGCTAACCTGGACCTGTGGGTTAGTGCACACTAACCCACCCGCTCGCCCGCGCGCCACGAGATTGCGGGAGGCGTTATGCGACCGCGACATCGAAGGGGATGCCATGGCGATTCTGGATCCGTACGACCACGGACTGACCGACGAGGAGCGCGAGCTCGCGCGGATGGCGCGCGCCTTCGCGGATGAACGGGTCGCCCCGCAGGCCTACGAGGCCGACCGCACCAAGACCCTCCCCCTCGGGATCGTCGCCGAGATGGGGGAGATGGGACTGTTCGGTCTGCCATTTCCGGAAGAGGTCGGCGGTCAGGGCGGCACCTACCTCGCGCTGGGGCTCGCGATCGAGGCGCTGGGGCGGGTTGACCAGTCGATCGCCATCACGCTCGAGGCCGGCGTGAGCCTCGGGGCGATGCCGATCCACCGCTTCGGCACCGACGCCCAGCGCGCCGAACTGCTTCCCGACCTGCTCGCCGGTCGCGCGCTGGCGGGGTTCGGCCTGACCGAGCCCGAGGCGGGATCGGATGCCGGGGCCACCCGTACGACCGCGCGGCGCGACGGTGACGAATGGGTCATCGACGGGGCGAAGCAGTTCATCACGAACTCGGGCACCGCGATCACCCGCTTCGTCACGGTCACCGCCGTCACAGGCGTCGAGGACGGGCGCAAGGAGATCTCGACGATCATCGTCCCCTCCGGCACGCCCGGCTTCACCGTGGGTCCCGCCTACGACAAGGTCGGGTGGCATGCCTCCGACACCCACCCGCTCAGCTTCGACGGCGCGCGGGTGCCCGCCGAGAACCTCCTCGGCGAGCGGGGACGCGGGTTCGCGAACTTCCTCAGCATCCTCGACGAGGGCCGGATCGCGATCGCCGCTCTCGCCACCGGAGCCGCGGAAGGATGCCTGGAGGCGGCCCTCGACTACGCCGGCAGTCGCATCGTGTTCGGCGAACGGCTGGGGACGCGCCAGTCGATCCAGTTCACGCTGGCGAGGATGCAGCAGCGCGTGCACCTGTCGCGGCTGGCCTGGCTGCACGCCGCACGGCTGCGCGACGCGGGGCGCCCGTTCGCGTCGGCGGCGGCGCTCGCGAAGCTGACCGCCGGCGACGCGGCGATGGACAATGCGCGCGACGCGACGCAGATCTTCGGCGGCAACGGGTTCATGAACGAGTACCCGGTGGCGCGTCACTACCGCGACGCGAAGATCCTCGAGATCGGGGAGGGGACGACGGAGGTGCAGCTGCTCGTGATCGCCCGCGCGCTGGGACTGACCGCGCTGCCGCCGGTCGCGGCCGGCCCGGTAGCGTGAACGCATGACCGCCGCTTTCGACCTCGGACCTGCGCTGCTGTTCTGCCCGGCCGACCGCCCGGAGCGCCACGCGAAGGCCCTCGAGCGCGCCGACGCGGTGATCCTCGACCTCGAGGACGCCGTGGCTCCGGCGGACAAGGTCGCCGCGCGGGTGGCGCTCATCGACTCGCATCTCGACCCCGACCGCGTCATCGTCCGCGTCAACCCGCTGGACTCGCGCGAGATCGCCTCCGACCTCGCGACGCTGTCGCAGACCGACTACCGGCGCGTGATGGTCGCAAAGGCGGAGTCCGCCCCCGCGATCGCACGTCTGGATCCGCGGTTCGAGGTCATCGCCCTGTGCGAGACGGCCCGTGGTGTCGCCGCCGTCGAGCAGATCGCGGCGCAGGACCGGGTCGTCGCGGTGATGTGGGGCGCGGAGGATCTCGTCGCGTCACTCGGCGGCACGTCCAGTCGCACCCCGAAGGGCAAGTACCGCGACGTCGCCCGCGTCGCTCGGGCACGGGTGCTGCTCGCCGCCGGCGCGGCCGGCATCGCCGCGATCGACGCGGTGCATCTCGACATCGCCGACGAGAAGGGGCTGTCACGCGAGGCGAGGGATGCCGCGGCCAGCGGGTTCGCCGCGACGGCGTGCATCCATCCCGCGCAGGTCGAGACGATCCGGGCGGCCTACCGGCCCGACGACGACGCGCTCGCCTGGGCGCGCGGCGTGCTGGCGGCCGCCGAGGGCGAAGGCGGGGTGTTCCGCTACCGCGGACGCATGATCGATGAGCCCGTGCTCCGCCATGCGCGCACGGTCGTCGCCCGCGGCGCCTGAGCCCGCGGCATCCGCTCAGCCGACCGGGACGGCCGCGTAGGAGCGGACGCTGAGGCGGTCGCGCTCGAGCAGGAACGTGTGCGTCGAGGCGTTGGCCAGACGCTCGCCCTCGTGCGGGAAGGCGCCCGCCGACGCGTGACGGATCACCTCGCGGATGAGGGCGCCGTGCGAGACCATGACGAGCGTCGGTCCGAGCGGCGCGGTCGCCCGGCGGGCGTCGCGGACGGCCCGCTGCAGACCGGCGAGCGCGCGCTGGCGCACCTGGGCCCAACTTTCGGCGTCGGGAACCTCCGCCTGTGCCCACTCGCCCCAACGCTCACGGAACTCGTCGACGCCCGCACCCTCGGCGACGCCGTACGAGCGCTCGCGGAGCTGCCGGTAGGCGCGCGGTGCGGCGACGCCGAGCGTCGAGGCGATGATCTGCGCGGTCTCGGCCGCGCGGGACAGATCGCTGGATGCGACCACGACGGGTCCGACGCCCTCGAGCTCCTCTCGGAGCCGCTCGGCGACCTCGCGCGCCTGGGCGCGTCCCGTGTCGTTGAGCGGGATGTCGGTCGATCCCTGGATGCGGCGCGCCGCGTTCCAGTCGGTCTCGCCGTGGCGCACGAGGATGAGAGTCGTCACCCATCGAGCCTATGCGAGCGGGGAAGCCTCAGCGCACGTCGGGCAGGGCGTGCGCGAGCGCCCGGAGCACCTCGGAGGTGCCGGCGTCGATCTTGACGCTCGCGTGCACGTCGCCGCGCGTCTGTCCGCGATTGACGATCACGACGGGGAGCCGCCGGCGCCGGGCGCGCTCCAGCAGGCGGATGCCGGAGTTGACGACGAGTGACGACCCGGCGACGACGAGTGCCTCGCTGGTCTGGACCAGCTGCTCGGCCTCCGAGAACTTCACGAGCGGGATGTACTCGCCGAAGAAGACGACGTCGGGCTTGAGCATGCCTCCGCAGACGCTGCAGTCGGGGACGACGAAGCCATCGCTCGTGGACGGCAGCACGTCGCCGTCGGGCCCCAGCTCGACCGCGTCGGGAACCGTGATCCATGGGTTGTCCGCCTCGACCCGCGCCGCGAGGTCGCGGCGGTCGAACACCTGACCGCAGTGGGTGCACAGCACGCGTCGCATCGTCCCGTGCAACTCGACGACCCGGCGGCTGCCGGCGCGCACGTGCAGGCCGTCGACGTTCTGCGTGATGACGCCGTTCGCGACGCCCCGCTCCTCCAAATCGGCGAGGGCGCGGTGGCCGGCATTGGGCTGTGCGGCGGCGAATGCGCGCCACCCGAGGTGACTGCCCACCCAGTACCGGCGTCGCGACGCGTCGCTCGAGAGGAACTGCTGAGCGGTCATGGGGGTGCGCGTGGGAGCCCCCTTGCCGCGGTAGTCGGGGATGCCCGAATCGGTGGAGACCCCGGCGCCGGTGAGCACGGCGATGCGACGGCCGGCCAGCGCGTCCACGGCGCGGCGGACCGCCGCGGTGGTCTCGGGGTCGAGCTCGGGAGCAGCCCCGGACGTGCGATCGAGAACCGTCGACATGGCGTCCTCCCTCCCTCAGACCTACCCCGAGCCTACGCGCCCCGCTTTTCGCGGAGGTTACAGCGGGGTGGGGGAGTGCGCGCGGGCGCGGTCGGGCGTGACAGCATGGGCGGATGCCTGTCGTTCGTATCGACGACCCCGCCGATGACCGTCTCGCCGACTACCGCGATCTCACGGACGTCGCGCTGCGTCGTGTGCTGGAGCCGGCCGGAGGGCTCTACATCGCCGAGTCGGCGAAGGTGATCGCGCGCGCCGTCGCCGCGGGACATCGTCCGCGGTCCGTCCTCGTGCAGCAGAAGTGGCTCGATGACGCGCTGCCGCTCGCCGGCGACGCCCCCGTGTACCTGGTCGACGACGACGTGGCGGAGCGACTGACCGGGTACACGGTGCACCGCGGTGCGCTCGCGGCGATGCACCGGCCCGCGCTGCCGAGCGTGGCCGAGGTGGTCGCCGGCGCGCGCCTCGTGCTGGTGCTGGAGGACATCGTCGATCACACCAACGTCGGCGCCGCGTTCCGCGCGGCGGCCGGGCTCGGCGCGGATGCCGTGCTGGTGACGCCGCGCTGCGCGGATCCGCTCTATCGGCGCAGTGTGCGGGTGAGCATGGGCACGGTGTTCCAGGTGCCGTGGACGCGGCTTCCGGACGAGGCGGACGGCGGGTGGACCGCCGGGCGCGCCCTCCTGCACGACGCCGGACTGCACCTCGCAGCTCTCGCGCTCGCCGACGACGCGGTCGGGCTCGACGCGTTCGTCGCCGCCCGCCCGCCGCAGGTCGCGCTGCTCATGGGCGCCGAAGGAGACGGCCTGTCGCGGCGTGCGCTCGCCGCGGCCGACACCGTCGTCACGATCCCGATGGCCGGCGGCGTCGACTCGCTCAATGTCGCATCTGCCGCCGCCGTCGCCCTGTGGGCGCTGCGGTAGAGCGGCGGCGAGCAGCCGCTCGGATCAGACCTGCTCGCCCGGTGCCGCGGTGCGGTCGCGCCCGGGGGCTTCGACGGTCACCGGCAGGGGCTCGGGGCGCTTGGCGGTGATGTTGTCGCCCGACGACTGGTGGCGCAGGCGCCGCAGCACCCACGGCACGAAGTGCGTGCGCGCCCAGACGAGGTCGTTCGTCCGGGCGGCGCGCCAGGTCAGACGCGGCAGCGGGTCGGGCTGCATGGGCTGCAGGTCGTTGGGCACGTTGAGGGCGCGCAGCACCATCCGGGCGATCTCGTGGTGGCCGAGCGCGTTGTAGTGCAGGCGGTCGTCGTCGAAGAAGCGCATGTCCTGCACCTCTTTGAGCGCCCACTGGTCGGCGACGATGCAGTCGTAGCGGTCGGCGATCGCGCGGATGTTCTCGTTGTAGATCGCCACTCGTCCGCGGATGCCGCGGAACACCGGTGTGAACTCCGTGTCGACCCCCGTGAAGACGACGAGCGTCGCGCCCTGCGAGCTCAGGCGCGCCACGGCGTCCTCGAACTGCTGCGCCACGGCATCCGGATCGCCGCCCGGGCGGATCACGTCGTTGCCGCCCGCGGAGAACGTGATCAGGTCGGGGCTGAGGGCGAGCGCCGGCTCGACCTGGTCGGCGATGATCTGGGCGATCAGCTTTCCCCGCACCGCGAGGTTCGCGTACGCGAAATCGTCGACCTGCGCGGCGAGGACCTCCGCGACCCGGTCCGCCCAGCCGCGGTGGCCGTCGACCGTGCCCGGGATGGGGTCGCCGATGCCCTCGGTGAACGAGTCGCCGATCGACACCATCCGGCGCCACGGGTGCGCGCTCTCGTTGGGGACGTACGGTGAGCGGTGGTCGTCGGGGGTGGGCTCGTTCCTGCGCATGACTCTCCTGACTCGTGGTCTTCTCCGAGGCTACCGGGGTCGGAGGTCACTGCCGAGGGCGGGCGTGGGGGAGGCGTCGTTTAGGGTGGTCAGTCGTGGACGGGACGGACGAGCGAGGACAGGAGCACTTCGGCAGCTTTGCCGCAGAGCACCTCTCGCCCGCCTTCCCCCAGCGTGCCCCGTGGGGGACGGCCCAGAACCTGCGCGCCTGGCAGGCCGAGGCCCTCGAGGCCTATTTCGCCCAGGACGGCCCCGACGGTGTGGGCGGCGGCCCGCGCGACTTCCTCGCCGCCGCGACGCCCGGCGCCGGAAAGACGACCTTCGCCCTGCGCCTGGCGAGCGAGCTGCTGCGCCGCGGGATCGTGAACCGCCTGGTCGTCGTGGCGCCCACCGAGCACTTGAAGACGCAGTGGGCGGATGCTGCGGCCCGCGTCGGCATCCGTCTCGATCCCCGCTTCACCAACCGCCAGAGCGCCCCGGCGCGCCACTACCACGGCGTGGCGGTGACCTACGCGCAGGTCGCCGTCAAGGCGTCGGTGCACCAGCGGCTGACGATGGATGCCCGCACCCTCGTGATCCTCGACGAGGTGCACCACGGCGGCGACGCGCTGAGCTGGGGCGACGCGCTTCGCGAGGCGTACGGGCGCGCCACGCGCCGGCTCCTGCTGTCGGGCACCCCGTTCCGCAGCGACACGGCTCCCATCCCGTTCGTGGAGTATCACCCGAACGAGAAGGGCATCCGCCTCTCCCGCACGGACTACAACTACGGCTACGGGCGGGCGCTCGCCGACGGCGTGGTGCGTCCGGTGCTCTTCCACGTCTACGCGGGGCAGATGAAGTGGCGGACGAAGGCGGGCGACGAGTACGAGGCCCACCTCGGTCAGGACAACACGAAGGACATCAACGCGCAGGCCTGGCGGACGGCGCTCAACCCCGAGGGCGAGTGGATCTCCGCCGTCCTGCGCTCCGCCGACCGGCGACTCACCGAGGTGCGACAGGACGTGCCGGATGCCGGAGGTCTGGTCATCGCGACCGACCAGACGGCGGCGCGCGCCTATGCGGCGATCCTCCGCGACATCACGGGAGAGCCGACGACCGTCGTGCTGTCCGACGACAAGGCGGCGTCGGGCCGGATCGAGACCTTCGCGACCTCGACGTCGCGGTGGATGGTGGCCGTCCGCATGGTGTCGGAAGGCGTCGACGTTCCGCGGCTCGCCGTCGGCGTCTATGCGACGAGCGCCTCGACACCGCTCTTCTTCGCCCAGGCGATCGGTCGTTTCGTCCGCGCCCGCCGGCGGGGTGAAGCGGCATCCGTGTTCTTGCCGAACGTGCCGCCGCTGCTCGCCCTGGCGAACGAGATGGAGCGTGAGCGCGACCACGCCCTCGACCGCGAGGAATCGGACGACGACGGTCTCGAGGACACCCTGCTCGAGGAGGCCGAACGAGAGGACAAGGCCTCGGACGCGCTGATCGAGGAGGGCAGCTATCAGGCCCTCGGCTCGGTGGCGCACTTCGACCGGGTGCTCTACGACGGCAAGGAGTTCGGGCAGCTCGCGGTACCGGGCACCCTCGAGGAGGAGGAGTTCCTGGGCCTTCCGGGCCTGCTCGAACCCGAGCACGTCCACGAGCTGCTGATGCAGCGGCAGTCCCGCCAGAGTCGTCACCGTCGCGCCCGTGAGGCGAAGGAGGGCGCGGTCGCCACCGACAGCACGGATGCGGGCGAGGCGTCCCTTCCGCCCGCCCTCCACCGCACGCTGCGCGAACAGCGCCAGCTGCTGAACAGTCTCGTCGGCCTCTACGCCCGCCAGAGCGGCGAGCCGCACGGCGCCGTGCACGCCGAGCTGCGACGGGTGTGCGGGGGACCGGAGGTGGCCCGCGCCACCGTCGCGCAGCTGCAGGCCCGCATCGAGGTCCTCCGCGCCCGCGTCCGGTCCTGACATCGCACCACGCCGACACCGGCGCGCGTACACTCGCGCCCATGCGCCGCGGCTACGACTTCACCTCGCGATGGGTGGTCCCGGCATCCGTCGAGCGGTGCTGGGCGCTGTGCGAGCAGAGTCTCGTCTCGGGCGAGGTGCCGTGGTGGCCTTCCGTGCGGATCGTGCCCGGGGCGCGCGCTCCCGCCGTCGGAGACGTGCGGCATCTGGAGGTGCGCAGTCCCTGGGGCTACCGTCTGCGGGTCGCCCTGACGGTCACGGAGGTGCGACCCCCGCACCTGCTCGCCGCGACCAGCACGGGCGATCTGGTCGGCATCGGGCGGCTCGCCATCGCGGCGCGGCCGGGATCGCCCGCAGACGGCGCCGCGCTCACCTGGATCTGGCGGGTCGAGCTCACGCGGCGATGGATGCGCCTCGCCGCTCCCGTGCTGCGCCCCGCGTTCGTCGCCGCGCACCGTCTGGTCATGCGCCGCGGTGAGCGGGGGCTGAGGGCTGCGCTCGCCGGTGCTTCGGAGATCCGAAATCCTGACAATACCGGCGTGAGCGGTCGGCGCCGCCGCCGTCGACGGTACCGTGAAGCCCCGTGAGCCCGACCCCGAAACCCACGCAGAGAGACCGGCGCCGCTGGGCGCGCTATCTCGCCGACGAGCGTGCCGAGGCGCAGGTCTATCGCGCCTTGGCCGCACGGCGCGAGGGGGAGGAGCGTGAGATCCTGCTCGCGCTCGCCGAGGCGGAAGGACGACACGAGGCGCACTGGCTCGAACTGCTCGGCGGGGAGCCCGTCCGCCTTCCCGCACCCGGGTTCGGCTCGCGCGTGCTCGGGTGGATGGCCCGCCGATTCGGGTCGATCTTCGTGCTCGCCCTCGCCCAGAACGCGGAGGGACGATCGCCCTACGACAGCGAGCCGTTCGCGACCGCGCGGATGGTCGCCGACGAGAAGATCCACCGCGAGGTGGTCCGTGGGCTCGCGGCTCGCGGGCGACGCCGGCTGTCCGGCACCTTCCGCGCCGCCGTCTTCGGCGCCAACGACGGACTCGTCTCGAACCTCGCCCTCGTGATGGGCATCGGGGCGACCGGCGTCGGCGCGCAGTTCGTGCTGTTCAGCGGGATCGCGGGACTTCTCGCGGGCGCGCTGTCGATGGGCGCCGGCGAGTACGTCTCGGTGCGCTCGCAACGCGAGCTGCTCGACGCGACCGAGCCCAGCGGATACGCCGATCACGTGCTCCCCGATCTGGACCTCGACGCCAACGAGCTCGCTCTCGTCTACCGCACCCGCGGCATGGACGAGCAGGAGGCGCACGATCTCGCACGCCGCGTCGTCGAGACGGCGCACGCCGCGGACCGCGGCGAGCCCTACCGTCTGCCGCGGGCCGCCGGTGCCGACCACGAGGTCGTGGGCAGTGCGCTCGGCGCGGCCGGGTCGAGCTTCCTCTTCTTCGCGTCCGGTGCGATCATCCCCGTGCTGCCGTGGATCTTCGGGTTGAGCGGCCTGCCCGCGGTCGCCGTCGCGCTGCTGCTGGTCGGCACGGCGCTCACCGCGACGGGCGCGATGGTCGGGCTGCTGTCGGGCGCGCCGCCGCTGCGTCGCGGGCTCCGCCAGCTCGCGATCGGGTTCGGAGCGGCCGCCGTGACCTACCTGCTCGGTCTGCTGTTCGGCGTGTCGGCGGGCTGAGCGCGACCTCGATTCCACGTCTGGCGTCGGATCTGGTACTGTCGATCTTCGGTTGCGAAACCGAAAACCACCTGCGCGGGTGGCGGAATAGGTAGACGCGCTAGCTTGAGGTGCTAGTGCCCGTATAGGGCGTGGGGGTTCAAGTCCCCCCTCGCGCACAGAGAGAAGAAGGTCCCGTCAGGGGCCTTTTTCTTTTGCACCGATGGATGCCGGGGCGAGGTCCCGTGTCCTCGTGTGTCACCGCGCGGAGGCCCCCTCCCGATCGCAGTACCGTGGTGAGCATGTCCGCATCCGAGCTGCCTGAGACCGAGCTGCCCGAGGTCGTCGCCGTCGCGCGCGATCTGATCCGCTTCGACACCACCAACTTCGGCGAGGGGCGCTCGCACGGCGAACGCGAGGCCGCGGAGTACGTCGGGGCCTACCTCGAAGGTCTCGGACTCCGCCCGGAGTACTACGAGCCCATCCCGCGCCGCACCAACCTCAGCGTGCGGGTGCCGGGACGCAATCGCGACAAGCCCGCCCTCGTCCTGCACGGCCACCTCGACGTGGTCCCCGCCGTCGCCGACGACTGGAGCGTCGACCCGTTCGGCGGCGTGATCAGGGACGGGATGCTGTGGGGGCGCGGTGCCGTCGACATGAAGGACATGGACGCGATGATCCTCACCTCTGTCGCCGAGCTCCTGAGAGCGGGGGAGCAGCCGGAGCGCGACCTGATCCTCACGTTCTTCGCCGACGAGGAGAACGGCGGGGTGGAGGGCTCGCAGCTGGTCGTGCGGGATCGGCCGCACTGGTTCGACGGCGCCACGGAGGCCATCAGCGAGGTCGGCGGCTACTCGATCCCGGTGGGCGAGCAGCGCGCCTATCTGCTGCAGGTGGGGGAGAAGGCCCTCGTGTGGCTCCGGCTGCGCGCTCGCGGCACCGCCGGCCACGGCAGCCGCTTCCACCCGGACAACGCCGTGACGAGGCTGTCCGAGGCCGTCGCCGCCCTCGGCCGGTCGGTCTGGCCGCTCGAGCTCACCGCCACCACGCGCCAGACCGTCGACGGTCTCGCGGCCCTGTGCGGCGTCGACCCCGCCGATCCGGATGCCGTGGCGGACGCGACCGGCGCGGCATCCGGTTTCCTGCGTTCCACCTTCCGCACGACGACGAACCCCACGGGTCTCGTCGCGGGATACAAGCACAACGTCATCCCGGATGCCGCGGTCGCCACGATCGACGTGCGCACGCTCCCGGGCCAGGAGGAGCGGGTGCTCGCGGAGATCCAGCGCATCGTGGGCGACGACATCGAGGTCGAGATCTCGCATCGCGACATCGGGCTCGAGGTGCCCTTCCGCGGAGAGCTCGTGGAGGCGATGGTCGGGGCGCTCGAGCGGCACGATCCGGGGGTTCCGGTGCTGCCCTACCTGATGGGCGGCGGCACCGACAACAAGGCCCTCGCCGAGCTCGGCATCGCCGGATACGGGTTTGCGCCGCTGCGGCTTCCCACGGATCTCGATTTCACCGGTATGTTCCACGGTGTGGACGAACGCGTCCCCATCGACGCGTTGGTCTTCGGGCAGCGCGTGCTCACCGATCTGATCCGCACGTACTGAAAGGGCCCCCATGCACCTGTTCGAGGCGATCATCCTGGGCCTGGTCCAGGGACTCACCGAGTTCCTCCCCGTCTCCTCCAGTGCCCACCTGCGCATCATGGGCGAGTTCCTCCCGTCCGCCGAAGACCCCGGCGCGACCTTCACCGCCATCACCCAGATCGGCACCGAGCTCGCGGTGCTCGTCTACTTCTGGGGCAAGATCGTGCGGATCATCTCCCAGTGGGCGAAGTCGCTGACCGGCCGCGTGCCGCGCGACGACCCCGACGCCCGCATGGGGTGGATCGTCATCATCGGCACGATCCCGATCGGCATCGCCGGATACCTGTTCCAGGAGTCCATCCGCAACACGTTCCGCAACCTCTGGCTGGTCGCGATCGTGCTGATCGTCTTCGGTCTCCTGCTCGGCGCCGCCGACGCGTTGGGGCGCCGCACCCGCACCGAGAAGGACCTGACCTACGGGCACGGCCTCGCTCTGGGCCTGGCGCAGATGCTCGCCCTCGTCCCGGGTGTCTCGCGCTCCGGTGCGACGACGACGATGGGCCTGGCCCTGGGCTACACCCGTCCGGCCGCGGCGGAGGTCGCGTTCCTGCTCGCGGTGCCGGCCGTGTTCGGCAGCGGCCTCTACGAGCTGGTGCAGGCCATCAAAGACCCGGGCGACCAGGTGTACAACATGTTCGAGACGGGCGTCGCCACGGTCGTCGCGTTCGGCGTGGGCCTCGCGGTGATCGCGTTCCTGATGCGCTACCTCAAGCGCGGCAGCTTCCTGCCGTTCGTGCTCTACCGCCTGGCGCTCGGACTCGTGCTCATCGTGCTGCTGAGCTTCGGCGTGCTGCAGGCGTACTGATCAGGAGCGGCGGGGGTCGTCGCGACCGGGTTTGCCGGGGCCCTCGCCGCTTCCGCCGCGGCGCAGATAGCGCTCGAACTCCTGCGCGATGGCGTCTCCGGACGCTTCGGGGGAGTCCCACGTGTCGCGGGTCTGCTCCAGCTGGTGGATGTACTCGGTCATCTCCTCGTCGTCCGCCGCCGCGGCATCGATCGACGCCTCCCAGGCGAGGGCCTCGGCGGGCAGCTCGCCGCGGGCGACCACCGCTCCGGTCAGCGCCATGACGCGATCGAGCAGCGCGAGCGTGGCCTTCGGTGACGGCGTGTGGCCGGCGACGTAGTGCGGGACGCTCGCCCACAGGGCCGCGGTCGGGATGCCGGCCGCCTCGGCAGCCGCGGAGAGCACGGTGAGGATGCCGGCCGGCCCCTCGTACGTCGGCTTCTCCAGTCCCAGCGCGGCGCGCAGCTTCTCGTTGTCGCTTCCCGCGAACACCGAGATCGGGCGGGTGTGGGGCACATCCGACATCATCGAGCCGAGCGCCACGATGCCCGTGATGTCCTCGCTGAGGGCGGCGTCGATCAGCTCGGCCGCGAACGACTGCCAGGCGCGGGCGGGCTCGACGCCGGAGAGCACCCACAGCCGTGTGCCCTCGGCGGGATGCAGTGGCCGCCACACGGTCGCGTCGGGCCAGCTGAGGGTCCGCGAGCCGTCGGCTTCCACCTTGAGCTGCGGTCGCGTGTACTGGTAGTCGAAGTAGAGCTCCGGGTCGACCGAGAAGACCTCGCGGTAGGCGCCCGACTCGCGGATGTGCGCCGCGGCGGCGGAAGCGGCCTCGCCCGCGTCGTTCCATCCGTCGAAGGCCACGACCAGTACGCGGTTTCCGAGTTCGTCCACTCCGCCCCTCTCGCACGGTGAATCGATCCCTCAACGATACGCGTCGCGACCGGCGACGGGGCGGCGCCCGCGCGCGACGCGCGGTGCCGGCGGGACGCCGCGGGGCGCGTCGGTAGCATGGTCCGGTGAGCCCCGCCCTTCCCGTCGCCGTCCTGTGGGACATGGACGGCACCCTCGTCGACACCGAGCCGTACTGGATGGAGGCGGAGACCGCGCTCGTCGAGAGCTTCGGCGGCACCTGGACCCACGAGCAGGCGCTGACGCTGGTGGGGCAGGGCCTCGAGACGTCGGGAGCGATCCTGCAGGAGGCCGGCGTGCGGATGTCGGTCCGCGACATCGTCGACCACCTCACCGCCGAGGTCACCCGGATGCTGGCCGAGCGCGGCAACCCCCTGCGGCCGGGCGCGGCCGACCTGCTGAGCGCTCTGCGTTCGGCCGGGGTGCGGTGCGCCCTCGTGACGATGTCACTGCGGTCGATGGCGGAGCAGGTGGTGGCGCCCTTCGGCGACACCTTCGAGCTGATCGTCGCCGGCGACGACGTCACCCGCCCCAAGCCCTACCCCGACGCCTACCTGCAGGCCTGCCGGGCGCTCGGCGTCGATCCGTCGGAGGTCGTGGCGATCGAGGACTCGCCGACGGGGGTGCGCGCCGCGGTCGCCGCCGGGGTCACCACCATCGGGGTCCCGCTGATGGTCTCGCTGGTGGGTGCCGGCGCCCACACCCTCTGGTCGACGCTCGCCGAGCGCACGCCCGATGACATCGCCGCCGTGTACGCGGCACACCGCACAGGAGATCGCACATGACAACGCCCACCCCCCTCGTCGACCTCCGACCGAGCGGGCCGTTCCGGCTGGGCGACCGGGTGCAGCTGACCGGCCCGAAGGGGCGTCTGCACACCGTGACGCTCCGCGAGGGCGGCGAGCTGCACACGCATCACGGCGTCCTCAAGCACGCGCAGCTGATCGGCCAGCCCGACGGATCGGTCGTGACCAACTCGGGCGGCCACGAGTACCTGGCGCTGCGCCCGCTGCTGCGCGACTTCGTCATGTCCATGCCGCGCGGCGCGGCGATCGTCTATCCGAAGGATGCGGCGCAGATCCTCGCCTCCGCCGACATCTTCCCGGGCGCCACCGTCGTGGAGGCGGGCGTCGGCTCGGGCGCGCTGTCGATGTGGCTCCTGCGCACGATCGGATCGGCCGGCCGCCTGGTCTCCTTCGAGCGTCGCGAGGAGTTCGCCGAGGTGGCCCGCGCCAACGTCGAGACCTTCTTCGGCCATGCGCCCGAGGCCTGGGAGGTCGTGGTCGGCGACCTCGTCGCGGAACTGCCCGGCGCGGTGGACGCGGCATCCGTCGACCGTGTCGTCCTCGACATGCTGGCGCCCTGGGAGTGCATCGACGCTGTCGCCGACGCCCTCACGCCCGGCGGTGTCGTGCTGTGCTACGTGGCCACCGCCACCCAGCTCAGCCGCGTCGCCGAGTACATCCGCGGCACGGGTCTGTTCACCGACCCCGAGGCCACCGAGACGATGGTGCGCGGCTGGCACGTGGAAGGTCTCGCCGTGCGCCCCGACCATCGGATGGTGGCGCACACCGGCTTCCTCATCACGGCGCGCCGTCTGGCTCCCGGAGCGATGCCGCCCGACGTGCGCAAGCGTGCGCTCAAGAAGCCGAGCTATGCCGACGCGGATGTCGAGGCGTGGACCCCCGGTGCGGTCGGCGACCGCGAGATCACCGACAAGAACCTCCGCAAGCGGGTGCGCGAGGCGCAGCGCGCCGCCGACGGGGCGCGACAGGCCACCGCCGGCGCCGACGCGGACACCGGCCCCGACGGCGCGGGGGAGCGGGCCGCGGACGACGTAGACTGATCCGGTGCGCCGGATCCCTGCTGCCCTCGCCGTCGTCGGCCTCTCCGTCCTGACCCTGGTCGGGTGCGCGTCCGCATCCCCATCGGCCGCCGCGTGCGACCGTGGGACCGACCCGTCCGGCGTGCTCGACACCGTGAGCGTCTCCGGCGCCGAAGGCACCCCCGAGGTGACCCTGAGCGCTCCCGTCTACGTCGATCACACCGTCGCCGTCGACGAGACCGTGGGTTCGGGCCAGCGCGTGACCTCCGACATGCAGGACGTGCAGTTCGCCATCACGATCATGAGCGGCTCGACCGGGCAGAAGATCCTGACCTCCGGCACGCAGGTCACCCCGCTGTCGAAGTGGCGCGAGCAGTACGCCGGCTTCGCGGACATGATGATGTGCGCGACGGAGGGCTCGCGGATCGTCGGGGCCGTGCCGGCCAGTGACCTCTCCGACGCCGCGGCTCAGGGCTGGGGCCTCAGCGGCAGCGATGCGATCGTCGTCGCGATCGACCTCCAGAAGGTGTACCTCGCCGCCGCCGACGGTGTCCCGCAGTACAACGACCGCCGCGGCATGCCGTCGGTCGTACTCGCGCCCGACGGCACACCCGGCGTCATCATCCCCGACACGGCCCCGCCCACCGATCTCGCGGTCGAGGTGCTGAAGAAGGGCGACGGCCCGGCTGTCGGCGGAACCGACAGCATCCGCATCAACTACACCGGCGTCACGTGGGCCGATCGCAAGGTCTTCGACTCGACGTGGGAGAACGGCGCCTCGGCGGCCGTCACCCTCGACGCGGTGGTGCCCGGCTTCGCTCAGGCGCTCGACGGCCAGACGGTCGGGTCGCAGATCCTCGTCGTGATCCCGCCGGCGCTCGGATACGGCGACACGGCGAGCGGCTCGATCCCCGCAGGATCGACGCTCGTGTTCGTCATCGACATCCTCGGCGTCGACACGCCCGCGACGAGCTGACGACCGCGACCGCGCGGCAGCGCCGCCGGCGCACAGGCGACGCCTAAGATTGTCGGGTGCCCACCGAGACCGTCCGCAGCGCGCCCGAGGAGCGTCTGGTCAACCTCGTCGTCGCCCTCATGGCGACCGAGCAGGGGCTCACGAAAGACACCATCCTCGCCTCCGTCGCGGGCTACCGCGAGCAGAGCAGCGCCGGCGCGTCCAAGGATGCGCTCGAGAAGATGTTCGAGCGCGACAAGGAGAACCTGCGCTCGCTCGGCATCCCGGTCGAGACGATCGGCGACTACGCCGACCCGGACGACCTCCGCGAGGCGCGCTACCGCATCCCGACGGCCGAGTACGAGCTGCCCGCCGACATCGAGTTCACCCCCGCCGAGCTCGCCGTCCTGAACCTCGCCGGCGGCGTGTGGAGCGAGAGCTCCATGTCGGCCGATGCGCGCAGCGGTCTGCGCAAGATCCGTGCGCTCGGCATCGAGGTCGACGCGCCGATCATCGGATACTCGCCGCGCGTC
This sequence comes from Microbacterium sp. PAMC21962, assembly GCF_019443465.1. Taxonomy (NCBI): domain Bacteria; kingdom Bacillati; phylum Actinomycetota; class Actinomycetes; order Micrococcales; family Microbacteriaceae; genus Microbacterium; species Microbacterium sp. PAMC21962. The sequence goes on from NZ_CP080381.1 coordinate 321,078, forward strand.
AACCTGCGGGAGGCCTCGTTCGGGCCGCTGCAGCGGGCGATCGAGCAGGGGCGCGTCGTCGAGTTCGCCTACCTCAAGGCCGGCGACGAGACTGCACGGGTGCGCCGCGTGCAGCCGTACGCCCTCGTCGAGTACGAGGCGCGCTGGCACGTGTACGGGTTCGACCTCGCGCAGGACGACGTGCGCACCTTCCTGCTGTCGCGCATCGTGTCGGATGTCGCGATCACCCGCGCCGGCTTCGATCTCGCGCTGCGCGAGGGCGCCGGTGAGCGCGCGCTGGCCGGTCTCGAGGCCCTCGCGGCCCGTCAGCAGGCGCTGCTCGAGATCGCGCCTGGCACCGAGGCCGCCCTGCGTCTGACCCGCCGCGCGACGGATGCCGAACAGGGGATCCGGGTGCCGTACGTGGACGTCCACATCCTCGCCGACGAGCTCGCCTCCTACGGCCCGGAGGTGCGCGTGGTCGAGCCGGCCGCGCTGCGCGATCAGGTCATCGCCCGACTCGAGCGCACGCTCCGGCTGCACGCCGGCCCGGACGCCGCGACCGACGAGGGGGCGGGATCATGAGCCGTCGTCGCAAGCCGCTGCTGGCGACCGATCGGGCGGCGCTCATCCTGCAGCTCGTGCCCTACCTGATCGGGAAGGGCGAGGTGTCGCTCACCGAGGCCGCCGACGAATTCGACGTGACCGTCGAGCAGATGCGCGGGATGGTCGAGAAGCTCACCGTGATCGGCCTGCCCGGCGACGGCGGCTTCTGGCAGATGGCCAACGACCTGTTCGACATCGACTGGGACCTCCTGGACGAACAGGACCTCATCGTGATCACGAACACGGTGGGTCTGGAGCGCACCCCACGGCTGACCGCACCGGAGGCGGCCGCGCTGCTGGCCGGGCTGCGTGTCGCGGCGACCCTGCCCGGCGTCGGCGACAGCGGCGTCGTCCAGGGCCTGCTCGCCAAGCTCGCACGGGGCGCGTCGGGCGTGCCGGCCGATGTCATCGTCGCCCCCGACACGGTCGACGACGTGCGCCTGACCGTCGCGCAGGCTCTCCGCGAGCACGTCGCCGTGGCCTTCTCCTACCAGGCTCCCGATGCCGCGCCCACGACCCGCACGGTCGACCCGGTCAAGGTGCACATCGCGGGTGGCCAGTGGTACCTGCAGGGATGGTGCCATCTGCGCCAGGCGATGCGCACCTTCCATCTCGACCGCGTCTCCGACGTGCGTCTGACCGACATCGCGAGCACCCACGGCGAGGACTCGGTGCCCGCGCTGTTCGAGGGCGCCGCGGGAGACGTCGAGGTCGAGGTCCGCTATCGCGCGTCGGCGGCGCCGCTGCTGGCCGACTACGTCGTGCTGGACGACCCGGCCACGATCGACGCGGAGATCCGGTCGGCCCGCGTCCGGGTGGGCGACGCGCGGAGCCTCAAGCGGGTCGCGACGCGGCTCGGCGGCGACCTCGAGGTCGTCTCCCCGGATGCCGCACGCCGCGCGACCGCCGCGTGGGCCGAAGCGGGGCTCGCCCAGTACCGCTGAACCCATCCGTCGGGGCGGCAGGTAGACTGGCCAGCAACCCCACACCCGAGGAGACCCTCATGCTCGGAGGCTTGACCGGCTGGCACCTGCTGGCCCTCGTCATCATCATCCTGCTCCTGTTCGGGGCGGCGAAGCTCCCGGCTCTGGCCAAGAGCGTCGGACAGTCCGCTCGTGTCTTCAAGGGCGAGATGAAGGCGATGAAGGAAGAGGACGCGCCCGCCGCGCCGACCGCACCCAACGGCACCAGCCCCGCCCCGACGGCGGAACCCGGTACCGACACCAAGCCCTGACACTCGTGGCCACGGTCGACTCCGCGCGCATCGCCGAAGAAGAGGGTCCGCGCCGTGACCGGCGGATGTCGCTGGGCGAGCACCTCAAGGAACTGCGCCGTCGGTTCATCATCGGGATCATCGCGCTCGTCGTGGGGATGGTCGTCGCGTGGATCTTCACCGATGCGATCATCTGGGCGATGACCGAGCCGATCCGCGTCGTCGCAGAGCAGCGCGGCGACGCCGACGTCGTCACGCTCATGTACCAGAGCATCACGGGCCCGTTCGACATGCGGCTGCGGATCTCGCTGGCCGTCGGCGTCATCATCTCGGCCCCCGTGTGGCTGTGGCAGGTGTGGGCTTTCCTGGTCCCCGGCCTCACGCGCAAGGAGGTCCGCTACACGATCGGCTTCGTCTCCGCGGCGATCCCGTTGTTCGCCGCCGGAGTGTTCGTCGGGTGGCTGATCATGCCCCACATCGTCGAGCTGATGGCGTCGTTCACGCCCGAAGGCGCCTCGAACATCTATGACTCGAAGTACTACTACGACTTCGTCTTCAAGCTCCTGCTCGTCGTCGGCGTCTCGTTCGTCCTGCCGGTGTTCCTCGTCGCGCTGAACCTCGCGGGCGTCATGAGCGGCATGGCGATCCTGAAGGGCTGGCGCGTGGCCATCCTCGTCGCCTCGGTCTTCGCGGCGCTCGCGACACCGGCCGCCGACATCGTGAGCATGCTGATGCTGGCCGGCATCCTCACCGTCCTCTTCTTCGCGGCCGCCGGTCTGTCCGTGCTGTTCGACCGTCGACGCGCCAAGCGCGAGAAGGCCCTCGGTCTCGAGCTGTGACGGATCCCGCCACCCGCTACGCACAGGCGCAGGCGCGTCAGGCCCACCCTCTCACCGCCGCCTTCGCCGACGAGCAGAGGTTCGAGCTCGACCCGTTCCAGATCGCCGGATGCCACGCTCTGGAAGAGGGGCGCAGCGTGCTCGTCGCCGCACCCACCGGGGCGGGAAAGACGATCGTCGGAGAGTTCGCCGTGCACCTCGCCATGCGCGAGCCGGGCGACAAGGCCTTCTACACGACCCCGATGAAGGCGCTGTCCAACCAGAAGTTCCGCGAGCTGCAGCAGGTCTACGGCGAGGACGAGGTCGGACTTCTCACCGGCGACACCAACATCAACGGGAACGCGCGCGTCGTCGTGATGACCACCGAGGTGCTGCGCAACATGCTCTACGCCGACTCGCCGGCGCTACGCGGCTTGCGGTACGTCGTGATGGATGAGGTCCACTACCTCGCCGACCGCTTCCGCGGCGCCGTGTGGGAAGAGGTCATCATCCACCTGCCCGCGCGGGTGCGGCTGGTGTCGCTGTCGGCGACCGTCTCGAATGCCGAGGAGTTCGGCGACTGGCTCGACACCGTGCGGGGGGACACCGCCGTCATCGTGTCCGAGACACGACCGGTGCCCTTGGAACAGCACGTTCTCGTACGCGGCGACCTGCTGCCCCTGTTCGACGACCGCGCCGGCATCGCGACCGCGCAGGTGAACCAGGAGCTGATGCGCCTGAGGTCCGTGCGCGGCTCGTCGTTCGAGAGCAACCGGCGCGCGCAGGAGCACCGCTCGCAGGAGCACCGTTCGCAGGGACACCGCGCCCACGGTCAGCGGTCCGCAGGCGACCGTGCGCCGGGACAGCGACCGTCCTCCGGCGGGCGGCGCCCCATGCGCGCGGCGAACGCCCAGCGCATCGAGCGCATCGATCGCCCGCAGGTCGTCGAGCTGCTCGCGCGCGCCAACCTGCTGCCCGCGATCTTCTTCATCTTCAGCCGCGCGGGGTGCGAAGGCGCCGTGCAGCAGGTCCGGCGTGCCGGCGTGCGGCTCACCGACCGCGACGAACGCGACGAGATCCGGCGCATCGTCGACGAGCGCACGGCCGCGCTTCCCGACGAGGACTTGGCCGTGCTCGGCTTCTGGGAGTGGCGCGAGAACCTGGAGCGCGGCATCGCCGCCCACCACGCCGGTCTGCTGCCCGCCTTCAAGGAGATCGTCGAGGAGCTCTTCCAGCACAAGCTCGTCAAGGTCGTCTTCGCGACCGAGACCCTCGCCCTCGGCATCAACATGCCCGCGCGCACGGTCGTGCTCGAGAAGCTCGAGAAGTTCAACGGCGAGGCGCGGGTCGCGATCACCTCGGGGGAGTACACCCAGCTCACCGGACGCGCGGGACGCCGTGGCATCGACGTCGAGGGTCACGCCGTGATCCAGTGGACCGAGAGCCTCGATCCGCAGGCGGTGGCCGCGCTCGCCTCGCGGCGCACCTATCCGCTCAATTCCAGCTTCCGCCCGACCTACAACATGGCCGTGAACCTCATCGACCAGTTCGGACGCGCCCGCGCGCGGGAGATCCTCGAATCCTCCTTCGCCCAGTTCCAGGCCGACCGCGCGGTCGTCGGCCTGGCGCGCGAGGTGAAGGAGGCCGAGGACTCGCTCGCCGGGTACACGGCGGCGATGACGTGCGATCGCGGCGATTTCGCCGAGTTCGCGCGGATGCGGCGTGAGCTCACGGATCTGGAGCGCAAGGGCGACCGGTCCAGCTCACCGAAGCTCCGCCAGCAGCGGCAGGAGCAGCTGGAGTCGTTGCGACGGCGTCTGAAGCGGCATCCGTGCCAGACCTGTCCCGATCGCGAGAAGCACGCCCGGTGGGCGGAGCGGTTCTGGAAGCTGCGGCGGCACACCGACAAGGTGCGCCAGCAGATCGATGCGCGCACCGGCACCGTCGCGCGCATCTTCGATCGCGTCGTCGACGTGCTCGCGGCGCTCGACTACGTCGCGGTGGACGCCGACGGCGTGACCACGCTCACCGCGGCCGGCGCGACGATGAAGCGCATCTACGGCGAGCGCGATCTCCTCGTGGCCGAGTCGCTGCGCACCGGCATCTGGGCAGATCTGGATGCCGCGGGGCTCGCCGCGCTGGCCTGCAGCCTCGTCTACGAGCCGCGCCGCGACGAGAGCGGCCCGGGGGAGCGCGGGCTGCCGCGGGGCGCGTTCCGCGACGCGCTGGCGGCCACCCAAGAGCTCTGGGCGCGACTGGACGACCTCGAGCAGGACCATCGCCTTCCCGGGTCCGCGCCCGTCGCCACCGGCCTCGCCCCGGCGATGCACGCGTGGGCGCGCGGCGCGAGCCTCGACCGGGTGCTGCAGGAGGCCGACCTCGCCGCGGGCGATTTCGTGCGCTGGACGAAGCAGACCATCGATCTGCTCGATCAGCTGTCGATGGTCGCCGACCCGCCGATCGCGACCACGGCGCGCTCGGCGCTCGACGCCGTTCGTCGCGGCATCGTCGCTTACGGCTCGTTCTGATCCCGCTCGCTTAGGCTCGTTCCGTGCCCCGACGCCCGCGACCGTCCTCGCCGCCCCCGAGGCCGCTTCTGCCGCTGTGGGCTGCGGCGGTGACCTCGGCCGCGGCGGGGCTGCTGCTGACGCTCGCCTTCCCCGCCCTCTCGTGGTGGCCGGTGGTGTTCGTGGCCGTGCCCCTTGCGCTGGTCGGGCTCATCGGACGCAGCGTGCGCGGTGCGCTCCTGGTCGGGCTGCTGTTCGGAGCCGGGCTGTTCTTCGTGAATTTCTCCTTCACGGCGCGCTATCTCGGTCCGGTGCCCTGGATCGCGCTCGCGAGCCTCGAGTCCGTCCTCACCGCCGTGATGGCGGTGCCGATCGCCCTGGCCTACCGCTGGCTTCCGCGGTGGGCGCCGGGAACGGCGGGTCGTCTGGTGGCGCTTCCGGCGCTCGTCGCGGGACTGTGGGTGTCGCGGGAGGAGCTGCAGGGGACATTCCCCTACGGAGGGTTCCCCTGGACGCGGATCGCCGTCACCCAGGCCGACTCTCCCCTGGTCGACGTGACGTCGTGGGCCGGGATGAGCGGGCTGTCCTTCCTGATCGTCTTCGCCTGCGCCGCCGCGGTCGAGGCCGTGCGTCTGGGGCGCCTGCGCGATCTGCGCACCGCGCTGCCGGCGGCGCTCACGGTGCTCGTGATGTTCCTGCTGCCGGCCTTCCCCACGACGGATGCCGGCAGCATCCGCGTGGGCGCGGTGCAGGGCAACGGGCCCGCCGGCTACTTCGACCAGCGGGCGGCCTACGACGTGCTGCGGGCTCAGCTGGCGGCGACGGCGCCGATCGAGGACGAGGACATCGACGTGCTGCTGTGGCCGGAGGGCGGCATCGACGCCGACGCCCTGTCGAACACGTCGGTGCGTGCCGCGCTCGACGCGCTCGCGGGCCGCATCGGCGCGCCGCTGCTCGTGAGCGGCGTGACCCAGCGGGGCGATCAGTACTTCAACTCGTCGATGCTCTGGAAGGACGGGGCCGACAACCCCGTCGCCCTGTACGACAAACGGCATCCCGTGCCCTTCGGGGAGTACGTGCCCGATCGCTGGTTCTACGACATGCTGGCCCCGGATCTCATCGGGCTCATCCAGCGGGAGTACACGCCGGGCACGTCGACACCGATGTTCGACGTCGACGGTGTGGGCGTCGGTCTCGCCATCTGCTTCGACGTCATCTACGACGACGTGATCCGCGAGGGCGCTCTGGCCGGTGCTCAGGTCTTCATGTTCCAGACAAACAACGCCGACTTCCGGGGCACCGACGAGAACCTGCAGCAGCTCGCGTTCGCGCGGATCAGGGCCGTGGAGTCCGGTCGGGCGGTCGTGAACCTCTCCACCGTGGGAACCAGTCAGGTCATCGGTCCGGACGGGCGCACGATCGACGCCCTGCCCGCCGACGAGCCGGGGGCGATGGTCACCGACGTGCCGCTGCGCACCGGTCTGACGCCCGGCATCCTGCTCGGCGAGGCTCTGCAGACCCTGCTCGGGTGGGGGAGCGTCCTCGCTCTGGCGGTGGTCGGCCTCGTCGCGCGGCGCCGCGCGCGCACGCCGAAGACGCCGACCCCCGAAGGGGCCGGCGTCATCACGGGGGAGTGAGCGTCAGGCGCTGAGGCGAGCGTCGCCCGTGGCGCCGCGGCGGGCGCGCAGCAGAGCCAGGCGCTCCTCGAGCAGCTCCTCCAGCTCGGGCACCGTGCGACGCTCCAGGAGCATGTCCCAGTGCGTGCGGGGAGCCTTGTCGCCGGAGTGGTCGATCTCGACGACCGAGTCGCCGACGCGGAGCACGGCCTCGGCGCCGCAGGTGCGGCACTCCCAGGCCTCGGGAAGCTCGGCGTCCGCCGCGAAGGTCATCACGGTCTCGCGTCCGCACTGCGTGCAGACATACGTGTGGTTGGCGCGCTCATGGAACACGACGCCTTCCTCGCTCTGTAGGCTGGAGGCGCCGAGTCGGATGCCGCGCAGGCTGCGATCTGCCATTGTGTGGTCCTCTCGTCGTGTCAGGTATAACGCGCGCACCTGTGTGCATCATCCGAACGGGCGTCCGGCCACCCCCTTTCACAGGGGATGCTCAGCCCGGGTCAGTGCCGCGCGGCGACCGCCTGCAGTGCGAGGTCCGCACGGTCGGTGACGAGGCCGTCCACCCCCAGATCGAGCAGCCTGTCCATGTCGTCGCGGTCGTTGATCGTCCACACGTGGACCTCGACGCCCGCCGCGTGCGCGGCGCGGAGCAGGCGCGGGGTGACGATGCGCACCGCACCCTGGCGCTCCGGAACCTGGAGCGCGTCGACGTCGCGCAGCGCGCGGGCGACAAGGCCCGCCGAACCGGTGGACACCGCCGCCAGGACACGCGCGATGGTGGCCCGGCCGGCGGATGTGGCGGGCTCGCCGCCGAGGTGGCGCGCCGCGTCCAGCGCGTCTCGGCGACGCGCGTCGGAGAAGCTCGTCAGCAGCACGCGAGCCGCGTGGGGGACGACGAGGCGTCCCACGGGCCGCGCGGCCGCCGCCGCCTTCACGTCGAGGTTGAAGCGCAGCGTCGGGAACGCCGAGAGGGTGTCCGCCGCGGTGGCGAGCCCACCCCGATCGGCCATGATGCGTTCGAGCTCCGCGTGGTGCACCGCCGCGATCGCGCGGGGGTCGCCGGTCACGCGTCGCAGGTCGTCGTCGTGGAAGAAGACCACGACGCCGTCGGCCGTGAGGTGGCAGTCCGACTCGACGTAGACCGCTCCGGCGGCATGGGCCGCCGCGAACGCGGCGACGCTGTTCTCCACGATGCCCTCGGCATCCGGGGGAACGAACCCGCGGTGGGCGAGCACCCGCGGCGACGACGTCCCCGTGAACCAGGGGTGGGTCACGACGGGTCGACGGGAGGCGTGTGCGGTGCGGGCGCGGCGCTCGGCGGCGGGGTCGGCCCGGCTGCACCCGCGGCCGCGTCGGTGCGTGCGGCGAACGCGCCGCCCAGGCCCTTCATCGCTTCGGTGAACTCGCTCGGGATGATCCAGAGCTTGCTCGATGCGCTGTTGCTGATCTTCGGCAGCGTCTGGAGGTACTGGTACGCCAGCAGCTTGTCGTCGGGGCGTCCGGCGTGGATCGCGGAGAAGACGTTCTGGATGGCGGCCGCTTCACCTTCGGCCCGCAGGATCGCCGCCTGCTTGTCGCCCTCCGCCCCGAGGATGGCGGCCTGACGGCGTCCCTCCGCCTCGAGGATCTGAGACTGCTTCGAGCCCTCGGCGGTCAGGATCGTCGCGCGGCGCTCCCGCTCGGCGCGCATCTGCTTCTCCATCGAGTCCTGGATCGAGTGGGGCGGGTCGATGGCCTTGAGCTCGACGCGCGACACCCGCAGACCCCACTTCCCGGTCGCCTCGTCGAGCACGACGCGCAGCTGGCCGTTGATGTTGTCACGGCTGGTGAGGGCCTGCTCGAGGTTCAGCCCGCCGACGACGTTGCGCAGTGTCGTCGTGGTGAGCTGCTCCACCGCCGACAGGTAGTTGGCGATCTCGTAGGTGGCCGCGCGTGCGTCGGTGACCTGGAAGTAGACGACCGTGTCGATCGAGACCACGAGGTTGTCCTCGGTGATGACCGGCTGCGGCGGGAACGAGACGACCTGCTCGCGCATGTCCACGAGCGGGCGCAGGCGGTCGATGAACGGGACGAGCAGGTTCAGGCCGGGGGAGAGGGTGCGCTGGTAGCGGCCGAGGCGCTCGACGACACCGGAGTAGGCCTGGGGGATGATGCGGATGGACCGGAAGAGGACCACGATCACGAAGATCGCGACGACGACCAGGAGGACGATCACGAAGATCTGTCCGACGAATGCTCCGACGTCGACCATCAGTCGGTGCTCCTTTCGGGGGAGTCGGATGCCGCGGGGGACCCCGGGGCGGGAAGCGGGGCGGCGGGCGCGACTTCGACGGTCGCCCCGCGCACGGCGGTGACCACGGCACGGTCGCCCGGGCCGAGCGGCGCGGCGGACGGCGCGAGCTCGGCGGTCCACTGCTCTCCGTTGTCGAGGCGGACGTATCCGCCCCCGTCGACGAAGGCGGCGCTGACGCGCGCACCCATCCCGTAGAGCGCGTCGACGTTCGTCGGGTGCGGCTGGCTGGAGCGGTGCAGTGCGCGCAGCAGGAGCGGGCGGATCGTGAACAGGAGCAGGGCCGACACGGCGGCGGCGATGAGCACCTGCAGCCACCAGGGGCCGCCGAGGAGGTTCACGCCGAGGCCGCCGATGAGCGAGCCCGCGGCCAGCATGAGGAAGGTGAACTCGAGGGTCAGCAGCTCGATGATCACGAAGATCACGGCCAGCACGAGCCAGGCGATCCACAGATACTGCGTCAGATCGGGCAGCATGCGAGCTCCCTTCGAGTTCTTGTTCGAACCCTAACACCCGGTCTCTCCGTTGCGGTGGCCGCTCGCCGGTCGGCGCGGGGCCCCGATTGATAGTGTCGAGAAGGCCACGGCGAACTCCGCCCGGCATCCGTCATTTCGCAGGAGCAATCATGTCCCAGCCCATTCCCGCCGGTTCGCTCGCCGGAAGGACGGCGCTCGTCACCGGGTCCTCGCGCGGCATCGGCGCCGACACGGTCCGTTACCTCGCCGAAGGCGGCGCGAACGTCGTCATCAACTTCCGCAACAAGGCGCCGCGCGCGGAGAAGCTCGCCGCGCAGCTGCGCGAACTGGGCGTCGAGGTGCTCGTCGTGGGGGCCGACCTCACCGACCCGGGTTCCGTCGAGGCGATGATGACCGCCGTGCAGGAGACCTTCGGGCAGCTCGATCTGCTCGTCCTCAACGCCTCCGGCGGGATGGAGAGCGGCATGGGCGAGGACTACGCGCTCGTGCTCAACCGCGATGCGCAGCTGAACGTGCTCGATGCGGCCCTGCCGCTGCTGCACGACGGTTCCCGCGTCGTCTTCGTGACCAGCCACCAGGCCCACTTCATCCGCACGACGCCGACCATGCCCGAGTACGAGCCGGTCGCCCTGTCCAAGCGCGCCGGCGAGGATGCGCTGCGTGAGCGGATTCCGGCTCTCGCGGAGCGCGGCATCGACTTCGTGGTCGTCTCCGGCGACATGATCGAGGGCACGATCACCGCGACGCTGCTCGAGCGCGCCAACCCGGGGGCCATCGCCGACCGTCGCGAGTCGGCGGGCAAGCTCTACAACGTGTCGGAGTTCGCCGCGGAGGTCGCTCTGGCCGCCGTCGAACCCGTTCCCGCCGACAACACGAGGCTCGTCGGAGACGTGAGCTCGTTCGGCGGGGAGTGAGCATGCGCGCCGTCGACATCACCTCCCTGACCACGGTCGGTCGCCCGAGCATCGCCCCCGACGGCGCGTTCTCGGTCTTCGCGACCTCGCGCCCCGACCTCGACGCCGACCGCAACGTCGGCCAGATCTGGCGGATCGACCTGCCCGACGGCGAGCCGCGTCGACTGACGCGCGGCACGGCCGACGCCGAGCCGCAGGTGTCACCGGACGGCGGACGCATCGCCTTCGTCCGCGGCGACGCCGACGGTACCCCGCAGGTGTTCGTCCTCCCCGCGACGGGCGGCGAGCCGGTGCAGGCGACCGACGCCCGCAGCGGCGTCGGCTCGTACGCCTGGTCTCCCGACGGCACGCGCATCGCCTTCACCGCCCGCGTACCCGAGCAGGGCCGCTACGGCACCGTCGAGGGCCGCTCCGCCGACGCGGAGTCGCCGCGGCGCATCACCGGGGTGCGCTGGCACGCGAACGGTCTCGGCTACATCGGCGACCGTCCGTCGCACGTCTTCGTCGTCGATGCGCCGGATGCCGGTGCGGAGCCGTTCTACACGCCCGCGCCGACCGCGGACGGCGAGAACGCGGGCGCCAAGGCGAAGCGGGTCGCAGCGGATGCCGTCGCCCTGACCTCGGGGGCGGCATCGCACCATGGCGTCGTCTTCACCGCCGACGGTTCCCACGTGCTCACGGTGGTCGACGAGATCGAGCACGACCGTCGCGACCTGCGCACCCCCCTCATCGCGGTCGCCGTCGACGGCTCGGGCAGCGTCGAGGTGATCGCGCGCGAGGCCGGCTATTCCGTCGACGAGGTCGCCGTCGCGGCGGACGGCACGATCGCGATGCTGGCCTCGCGGCCGGGTGCGTCGGGCATCGACTTCATCGCCCCCGACGTCGCGCTGTACGTCCTCGACGGTCCGGTGTCGGCGGTCGTCCCGCGTCGACTCACCGATCCCGAGGCGACCGACCTCGGCGAGGTCGGTTCGCACATCACGCCCATCGGTGCCGATTTCCTCGTGCAGAACCGCACGCGCGGCCGTGTCGAGTTGCTTCGTGTCACCCGTGACGGCGACGTCTCGGTGCTCGTCGACGGCGACGTCGAGGTCGGTGGACACGCGGCGGCGGGGGAGCGGATCGTCTACGCCCACGCGACCCCACGAAGCCTCGGCGAGCTCTCGCTGGTCGGCGAGGGTGCCCTCACCGCGTTCGGAGACGCGACGGAGCGCTCCATCGTGGTGCGTCCGGAGGAGCGGGAGATCGTCGGTCGCGACGGCTATCCCGTGCACGGCTGGGTCGCCGTCCCGGCGGGTGAGGGGCCTTTCCCCGTCATCCTGCAGATCCACGGAGGACCGTATGCGTCCTACGGCATACACGTCTTCGATGAGACCCAGGTGCTCGTCGATGCCGGCTACGCGGTCGTGTACTGCAATCCGCGGGGGAGTGCGGGCTACGGCCGCGCGCACGGACGAAGCATCCGTGGCGCGATGGGCACGCTCGACCTGGCCGATGTCCTCGACTTCCTCGACGGCGTGGTCGACGGCGACGACCGTCTGGACGGTGCCCGTGTCGGTATCCAGGGCGGCTCGTACGGCGGCTATCTGACCGCGTGGACGATCGCTCACGATCATCGGTTCGCGGCGGCGATCGTCGAGCGCGGATTCCTCGATCCGGTCAGCTTCCAGGGAACGAGCGACATCGGCTCGTTCTTCGGCGACGAGTACGTCGGCACCGACCCGGAGGACATGGCGCGGCAGAGTCCGATGGCCGTCGTCGGTGCGGTGCGCACGCCCACGCTGGTGATGCACTCGGAGCTCGACTTCCGGTGCCCGCTGGAGCAGGCGACGCGCTACTACACCGCCCTGAAGCGGCAGGGCACCGAGGCGGAGATGCTGATCTTCCCCGGCGAGAACCACGAGCTCACCCGGTCGGGTCGACCGCGACACCGCGTCGAGCGCTTCGACGCGGTGCTCGACTGGTGGGCGCGCCACCTGCCGGCCGGCTGACCGACGGCATCCGCGACGCAGAAGCGCCCCGCGACCTCTCGGTCGGCGGGGCGCTTCTGCGTCGGATCACTTGCCGAACGAGAAGGCACGTCCGATCTGGATGACACCCATCACGACGGCCGAGATGCCCAGCAGCCACCACAGCACCACGGCGCCCCAGAGCGGCGAGAACAGCAGGGTGACGCCGGCGATGATCGAGATGATCGCGTAGAAGATCGTCCAGCCGCGCGACGGGGCCAGGTCGAGGGTCGACAAGGCGACGACGCCCTCGATGATCCACATGATGCCGACGAGGATGCCGAGGAACGCGGCGAGGGTGACGGCGGTCGTACCGAGGTTGGTGAACGCGACGATGCCGGCGACGACGAACAGGACACCGAGCAGCACGTGTCCGATCCGCGACCAGCCGCCCTTGCCGGCGGCGAAGATGCCCAGGCCCGCGTAGACGAGACCGGCGATGATCGCGTAGACCGCGATGAGCGCGGTGACGACCATCGCGGTCTTGCCGGGCCAGACGAGGATGACGATGCCGAGGATGACCGACAACACACCACCCAGACCCAGTGCGGTCCGGATGCCGTTCGTTGCCGTCTTCTCGAGGGACGGTTCAGCAGTCATGGCGAAGCCCTTTCTGAAAATCTCCTGTGAGCGGAGATGTTCTCAGGGTAGCGCTGTTGCGCGGACGGTGCGGAAAGTGACGCGCGGAGTACGCGACGGTTTCGCCGATGGGGGAGAGGGGGTCAGAGCCTCGCGGAGCCGGAATCCTTCTCTGGCTCGCCGCGGCGCTCGATCGCCCCGAGGGCGAACGGAAGGCCGACGGCGAGGGAGGTCAGCAGGAGGCCTCCGATGAAGACCAGCCCTTCGTACTCGGTGACGTTGAAAGCGAACCCCATGAGGTACATGCCGCCGAGGAACAGGACGAGGTAGAGGACGAACACGGGGGAGTCTCCTTCGGAGGGAAGCGATCGCACGCAGGTGATTCGTGTGCGTACTATTAGTGTACTAACTAATGATCTGCGCGGGTGTCATCACGACCCCGCCGGCGACCCCCAGCCGAGATGAGCATGACCGACCAGACTCTCCCTCCCTCCGCAGACTGCGATCTGCGGGGGATGATCGACCACACGCTGTTGACGCCGGAGGCCACCGCCGCCCAGGTCGACGCGCATCTCCGCGAGGCGCTCGACCTGGGTGTCGGTGCGGTGTGCATCAGTCCGACGCTGATTCCCGCCGATGCGTACGGGCTCCGTGTGGTCACGGTGTGCGGTTTCCCGTCGGGTGCCCACGATCCGAGGGTGAAGGCGCTCGAGGCCGAGCTGGCGCTGGCGCGGGGTGCGGACGACATCGACATGGTCGTCGACCTCGGCGCGGTGGCTTCGCACGACTGGGCTGCCGTTCGTCGTGACATCGATGCCGTCCGCGCGGTCGTGCCGAGCGAGAAGACGCTGAAGGTGATCATCGAGTCCGCGGCGCTCTCGGAGGACGAGATCATCCGCTGCAGCGAGATCGGTGCCGAGGCGGGTGTCGACTACATCAAGACGTCGACGGGCTATCATCCCGCCGGCGGGGCCTCGGTATCCGACGTCGCCCTGATCGCACGGATCGTCGGGCCCCACGTCGGAGTGAAGGCGTCGGGCGGCATTCGCACCCGGGCGCAGGCGATCGCGCTCGTGAACGCGGGAGCCTCCCGCCTCGGCGTCTCGTCGACACGCGCATTGCTCGCCGACGCAGCTGCGGACGCCGCACCCGTCGGCGGGGATGCCGCGTCGTACTGACGCGCCCGGGGGGTCGCGCACGGGGCGCTCGGTGGCACCCGTCGCGTTCCCACTCGGCCTTCTCGTGTAACGCCGATAATGCACATTATGTCAACTCGAAGAGAGTGTCGTCGCGTCTCTCGCGCAGCGGTCGCTCCCCCCTCCGGCCGTGCGTCGTCGGCGCCGTGCTGCCGGTGGCGGACATGAGCCCGGTCTAGTCATGACGTCGCGGACAACGGACGCGAGGCCTGTCGCCTGCTCTTGACGCCGTTGTCGCGATCGCGCGAGTTCGAAGCCGAGCCGCAACCCTGCTTGTATCTCAACCGTGGTACAACTTGTGATAGAACTATGACACAAGAGTGGCGGGAGAGATCATGTACGGATTGAGGATCGCGGGCTTCGCTCCGATCGACTGGTTGGCGGCGGCGTTCTCGACGCCCCTCACGTCTCTGGTTCTGGCGATGATCGCCGTCGGCGGGTATGTCGCTTTTGCGGGGTCTGGCCGACACGCCCCGATGGTGTTGCACGGGGCCGCCGAGCGGTCGGTGAACAAGCGATACGCACGTGAGCGTCGCGCTCTGGCGATCTCTGCCCTCGCGGTGGTCGCTGTTTTCGCGGCTGAGGACATCGTGCGCGGCTCTGCGCTCCATGCGGACGGCGCGGTGTCATGGTGGCGATTCGCCACCCCCGTCGTATCCAGCGCTCTCGCCGTCGGTGTTCTCGCTGCCGTGATCACGCGGCGAGGATCCGGGCCCGCCGAAGCTGCGGTCATGACAGGAGCGCGGCGGACGTGGACGACCTTCGGTCCCCGCGTGGGCCTCATCCTGTGCGGTGTCGTGTCCGTGTTTCTCATCGCGACGACGATCGGCGCCGGGCTGACGTCGTCTGCTGATGACCGCGGTCAGCACATCTGGCTCGAGATTCCCATCCCGAACGAAGCCGCGATCGATCCGATCCGGCTCGGGTACTACGGATGGGCGTTCGGTGCGCCGGTCCTGATCGCCGTCGCGGCTCTGCTCGTCACGACAGTGATCGCACTGCGTCGCAACGCCGCGCGGCCCTTCATCCGACCGGAGACGGTCGCAGCGGAACGCAGACTTCGCGCGGATGTCGCGAGCGGCGCCGTCGCACTGTCGACGGCCGGGATGCTGCTGGCGATGGGCGGGGCATGGCGGCTCATCGCCCGCGCGGGCTCACCGGCGCAGTTGTGGATTGACGGCCAGAACGGTGGCGAGCCGTACGACGCGACATGGCGGTACGCGGAACTCGCTTCCGTCGCCGGCTGGGCGGCTCCCATTCTCGAGCTCATCGCGTTCGGCCTCCTCTTCGTCGTCGCCGCCAAGATGGGGAAGAAGCGCCCCTCCTCCCCCGATGCGCGCATCGACGAGCTGGCCGACGCGGCGGGGACGGGTCGGTGAGCGCCCACCGGGCGCTGTCGCCGGCAGACGACGGCAGCCCCACGATGGACATCTACCGGCAGTTCCGTGGTCTCATCGTCTCCGGCCAGCTGGGGGCCAACGAGCGGCTGCCTACCGTGCGGCAGACCGCCAGCGACCTCGGCGTTGCGGCCGGCACCGCCGCGAAGGCGTACAAGATGCTCGAGCAGGACGGACTCGTGGTCACCCGGACCGCCGCCGGCACGCGGGTCGCCGAGTCGGCCGCACGCCTTCCTCTCTCGGTCGCCCGGCGGATACGCGAACTGGTGACCGCAGCCGACGCCGCCGGCGCCGAGCTCGACGATGTCATCGACGTCCTTCGTGTCACGTGGCGAACGACAGTCGACGGTGGATTCACGGGGTCGCCGCAGGAAGCCGTGTGAGGAGCCCTGTAAAACCCCCGCCTCGCTACCCTGAACGGATGACGGACTCCCCCGAGACCTGGCGCGCGATCATCGCGGCGTTGCGCGACGACGACGTCCGTGCGGTCCTCGCGGAGACGGCGTCCCCGCCACGAACGCCACGAGCGCGCGAGCGAGCCCTCGACCGCCTCACGGCTCTCGGCCTGGTGGTGCGCGGCGGCGACGGCATCCGCTTCGACGATGCCCCGCTGCGGGCTCTTCTGGTGGCGCCGCCTCGCCCGCGCGGGCCCGAGCGCTTCCTCGACCGCGACGGTCGCATCGATCGGTATCCCTCGCAGCAGGGTGAGCGTGTCGCGCTGCTCCGTCTCGTCACGGAGCGCGCCTTCTCCCCCGGCGTCCTCATGAGCGAGCGCGACGTCAACGAGCGGCTCGAGCCGTACGCGCCGAGCGGCGATGTCGCCGTGCTCCGACGTCACCTGGTCGATCACGGCCTCCTCGTCCGCACGCCGTCCGGGTCCGAATACGCGCTCGCACGCGAGTAGCGTTGAGGGGTGAGCTCGCCCCGCCTCTCCCCCGCGTCCGTCGGGCCGGATGCCAGAGCCTGGCTCATCTGGGGCGTGGGCGTCGCGGCCTACATGCTCGCCGTGATCAACCGCTCCTCGCTGTCGGCGGTGGGCGTCGACACCGCACAGCGATTCGGGGCGGATGCCGCGACGCTCTCGATGTTCGCCGTCGTCCAGCTCGCCGTCTACGGCGGCATGCAGATTCCGATCGGCCTCCTGCTCGACCGTTACGGCGCCCGCCCGATCATGACAGCGGGGATGCTGCTCATGGCGGCGGGACAGCTGACTCTCGCCTTCTCCCCCAGCGTCGGCGTCGCGATCTTCGCCCGGATGCTGCTCGGCGCCGGCGATGCGGCGATCTTCCCGGGGGTGCTGCGCCTCGTCGCCGTGTGGTTCCCGGCGCAGCGCGGTCCGCTGATGGGTCAGCTCACCGGACTCGTCGGACAAGCGGGACAGCTCCTGGCCCTCGCCCCGCTCGCCGTGATGCTCCACGCCACGAGCTGGGAGATCGTGTTCGGCGGCATCGCCGGGCTGTGCGTGCTGTTCGGCATCCTGGTGTGGGCCGTCATCCGCAATCATCCGCCCGCGCTGCGCGCCGATGTCTCGGTCGACACCAGCACCGGGGCGATCAGGGTGGTGCGCTCGTCCATGGACACCGGCGTCGGCATCCGCGCCGCCTGGGCGCACCCCGGCACCCGCCTCGCATTCTGGTCGCACTTCACCGCCCCCTTCGCCGGCACGGCGTTCGTGCTGCTGTGGGGAACGCCCTTCCTGACGGCCGGCGAGGGGCTCAGCGCCGCCCAGTCGGCGGGCGTGCTGTCCACGTACGTCGTCGTGGGCATGGCGCTCGGCCCGATCATGGGCGACATCTCCCGCCGCATCCCGCATCTGCGCTCGCGCGCCCTGGTGCTGCCGGCGGTGGCGACCCAGTTCAGCGTGTGGATGGTGGTCGTCGCCTGGCCCGGACCTGCGCCGCTCTGGCTGCTGTACGCGCTGGCGGTCGCTCTCGCCATGGGCGGTCCCGCCTCGATGATCGCCTTCGACCATGCGCGCACGCACAACCCGGCGCACCGGTTGAGCACGGCGACGGGTATCACCAACGTCGGCGGCTTCCTCGCCGCGCTGATCGCGATCTTCGCGATCGGTCTGGCCCTCGACCTGCAGGGCGCGGGCACCCCCGACACCTACCGGCTGGACGCGTTCCGCATCGCCTTCCTGGCCCAGGTGCCGCTGTGGGCGCTCGGATGGACCTTCATCGTCGTCGAACGGCGCAAGACCCGGGTTCTTCTGGGCATGGACCCGCCGCGCCGCCCGCGCGCGAAGGGCTGAACGGGGCGAGGGTGAGCGCGCTCAGACGGTGCCGTCGCCGGAGGTGCGCGACTCGGTCTGGGTGATCCGCTCCCCCACCCCGGGCTCGACGGTGCGTGTCACCTGCTGCGTCGAGCGACGACGAAGCAGGAGGACGAGCCCGATGATGAAGACGAGCACACCGGCGCCCATCAGGATGTAGCCGATCATGTCGAGGTCCACGTACGGGACGTCGACGTTCACCGCGAAGACCAGGATGGCTCCGATGACGAACAGCGCGATGCCGGCTCCGATGCTCATGGCGTGCTCCTTGGGTGGCGTTCCGGGTGGCGGGATGGGACGTCTCCATCGTGGCCGACCCGTGATCGCGTGCCCATGCCCTTGACAGTCACGGGAGCGCGACGCTAGCGCGGGGCGATCTCCACCCATCCGCCGCCGAACTTCGGCTCGCGTCCATCCCCCGACGACGTTCCGGTCAGCCGCCGGCGCACCCAGGGGCCCAGGTGCTCGCGGACGTAGTCGCGCTGAGCGAGCCGCACGGCATCGGGGATGGCCGGCATGCTCCACCATCCGTCGGGCACGGCCTCCCCCAGGGCGTCGAGCACGCGGGCGGCGACCCGATGGTGGCCGCGGCTGTTCATGTGGAGGCGATCCTCGGACCAGTAGGACGGGTCGGACAGTTCGGCGTCGGGCCAGTTGAGGGCGCGGACGACGTCATCACGGTCGCCGACACGGTCGATGACGGCATCCGACATCAGATCGCCCCGCCGCTGGATCAGGCGTCCCATCGGCAGTTGCGCCGACGGGTTCGCGCCCGAGAGGAGGACGAGCGTGACGCCCTCCTCGTCGCAGCGGCGCAGCACCTGGCTGAAGGCGTCGGCGATGTGCGCGATGGACGTCCGCGGGCGCAGCATGTCGTTGCCGCCGCCGTTGAAGGACAGATGCGTCGGCTTCAGCGCCAGTGCCGCCTCCAGCTGCTGACGCACGATCGGCCAGATCAGCTTCCCGCGGATCGCGAGGTTCGCGTACTGAAGGGGTTCCCCACGCGAGTCGGCCCACCCCTGCGCCGCGAGATCCGCCCAGCCGCGGACCCGGCCGTCGGGAAGCTCGTCGCCGACACCCTCCGTGAACGAGTCCCCGATCGCCACGAAACGCACGTCTGTCACCCGCTCAGCCTACGCCGCGCGTCACCCGACACGTCTCCTTCATCCGTCCCCCGTGGTCGCATCCCTGTGCGCAGAGCGACCACAGGGGACGGATGAAGCGGATGCCGGGGCGTCAGCGGTCGTCGAGGGCCGCGCCGCGGTGGTCGGCCGACCCCCATGCCGCAGCGGCGGCGAGGACGAAGAACGCGGCGAACACCACGAACAGCAGCGGGGCTCCGCCGCCCGCGAGCAGCGGCGGCACGCTCAGCGGTGCGACGATCGACGCGATGCGTCCGACGCCGGCCGCCCATCCGGCCCCGGTCGCGCGCAGCGACGTCGGATAGTTCTCGGGCGTGACCGCGTACAGCGCCCCCCACGCGCCCAGGTTGAAGAACGACAGGGCCATCCCCGCCCCAATGATCATGCCCTCGGTCGATGCGGTTCCGAAGACGACGGCGGCCGCGGCGGATCCGGCGAGGAACACCGAGAGCGTGAGGCGGCGACCCCAGACCTCGATCAACCAGGCCGCCACCGCGTAGCCCGGCAGCTGTGCGAGGGTGATGATCAGCGTGAACCCGAACGACTTCACGAGGCCATAGCCCTGCGCGAAGAGGATCGTCGGCATCCAGATGAAAGCGCCGTAGTAGGCGAAGTTGACGCAGAACCAGACGGTCCACAGCGCCGCGGTCCGCACACGGAACTCGCTCGACCAGAGCGCGCGGACGCCTCCCGTCGCGAGTGCGGGGCCGTCCGCCGACCCCGCCGGGGCGTGGCGGCGGTGTCCCCCGCCGAGCACGGGCGACGACTCGAAGCCGGCCGTGATCGCCTCCGCCTGCGCGACGCGCCCGCGGCGCACGAGCCAGCGCGGCGACTCAGGCAGGCCCCAGCGCACCACGAGCGCGTACACGGCCGGAACCGCACCCAGCGCGAACGCCCAGCGCCAGCCGTCGGCGGATGCCGGGACCACGAAGAAGCCGATGAGGGCCGCCGCCGTCCACCCGACGGCCCAGAACGCCTCGAGGATCACGATGAGCCGTCCGCGCATCCGCGCCGGGGCGATCTCGCTCACGTAGGTGCTCGCCACGGGGAGCTCCGCGCCGAGTCCCAGCCCGACCAGCACCCGCAGGGCGATCAGGGCGGCCAGCCCGCCGGCGAGGGCGCTCGCGCCCGTCGCGACGCCGTAGACGAGCAGTGTGATCGCGAACACCGACCGACGGCCGAACCGATCGGCGAGCAGGCCGCCGAGACTCGCCCCGATCGCCATGCCGACGAAGCCCGCCGAGGCGATCCACGACGCCTGCTCCCCCGTCAGCGACCATTGCGCGATGAGCGCCGTCAAGACGAAGGAGACCAGGCCGACATCCATCGCATCCAGTGCCCACCCGAGGCCGGAACCGGTGAGCACCTTCAGGTGCCGACGGGTGAACGGCAGCGCGTCCAGCCTCTCGCCCACGTCGGCGCGCGCCGAGACGCGGGGAGCGGCCGCAGCATCCGTCATGACTGAACCCTTCTCAGGATGCCGCGAGCATCTCGCTCACGAGCGGTGCGACCCGGGTGCCGTACAGCTCGATGGAGTGCATCAGCTTCGCGTGCGACAGGGTGCCGTTCGCGTACTTCAGGTCGAAACGCGTGGCGCCGAGGGTCTTCATCGTGGCCGCGATCTTGCGGGCCACGGTCTCGGGCGAGCCTGCGTAGACGGAGCCCTCGGGCCCGATGTCGTGCTGGAACTGCAGCCGGCTGTACGGCGGCCAGCCGCGCTCGGCGCCGATCGCATTGCGGTTGATCTCCATCGCCGGGTACAGCTCGTCCCAGGCCTGGGCGTCGGTGTCGGCGATGTGGCCCGGCGAGTGCACGCCCACCGGCATCGGGGCGGTGTGACCGAACGAGGCGAGCGAGCGGTGGTAGAGATCGACGTAGGGACGGAAGCGGTCCGCGGACCCGCCGATGATCGCGAGCATGAGGCCGTACCCGTACCGCGCGGTGCGCACCACCGACTCCGGCGAGCCGCCGACACCGACCCAGGCGCGGATACCGTTCTCCGTCTTCGGGTAGACGTCCGCGGCGGTGAGCGACGCGCGTGTCGTCCCCTGCCACGTCACGGGCTTCTCGGTCAGCAGCTGCGAGAAGAGGTCGAGCTTCTCCTCGAACAGCACCTCGTAGTCGCTGAGGTCGTAGCCGAACAGCGGGAACGACTCGATGAACGAGCCCCGTCCGAGGATCACCTCGGCGCGACCGGACGACAGTGCGTCGAGGGTCGCGAAGCGCTCGTAGACACGCACCGGATCGTCGCTGGAGAGCACGGTGACGGCCGTACCGAGATGGATCTTCTCGGTACGGGCCGCCGCCGCGGCGAGCACGAGTTCAGGGCTCGACACCGCGAACTCGTGCCGGTGGTGCTCCCCCACGCCGAAGAACGACAGGCCGACCTGATCGGCCAGCACCGCCTGATCGACGATGTCGCGGATCGTCTGCGCGTCGCTCAGGCGCGTGCCGTCGTCGCCGACCGTGACGTCGCCGAAGGTGTCCAGTCCCAACTCTGCATTCATGTGAATGAGAACCTTCCGCGCGTCGGCCGCATTCCCCGTCAGCCCTGCGCGAGGGTCATCCGCAGGGTGTCGAGACCGACACCGCCCAGGCGCAGCGCCCGCATGTGGAAGCGCTTGATGTCGAAGTCGGCGCCCTCGCGTTCGGCGGTCTCGTCGCGGATCTGCTCCCAGATACGCTGTCCGACCTTGTAGGAGGGCGCCTGACCCGGCCAGCCGAGGTAACGGTTCACCTCGAACTGGATGAACTCGTCCGACATGTTGACGTTGCGGCGCATGAACTCGAGCGCGAAGTCGGCATCCCAGATGCCCTCGCCGTCGGGGCGCGGCTTGCCCAGGTGCACGCCGATGTCGAGGACGACGCGGGCGGCGCGCATGCGCTGACCGTCGAGCATGCCGAGACGGTCGGCGGGGTCGTCGAGGTAGCCCAGCTGCTCCATGAGGCGCTCCGCGTACAGGGCCCAGCCCTCCGCGTGACCGCTGGAGCCCGCGAGGAGGCGGCGCCAGGAGTTGAGCTCGGCACGGTTGTAGACGGCCTGCGCGATCTGCAGGTGGTGACCGGGGACGCCCTCGTGGTAGACCGTCGTCAGCTCGCGCCAGGTGTCGAAGGAGTCGACGCCCTCGGGCACCGACCACCACATGCGACCGGGACGGGAGAAGTCGTCCGTGGGACCGGTGTAGTAGATGCCGCCCTCGTTGGTGGGCGCGATCATGCACTCCAGGCGACGGATCTGCTCCGGGATGTCGAAGTGGGTCTTGCCGAGCTCCTCGACCGCGCGGTCGCTCGTCGCCTGCATCCACTCCTGCAGCGCGACGGTGCCGCGAAGCTTGCGGGCCTCGTCGTTCTCCAGGAACGCGACGGCCTCCTCGACGCTGGCTCCCGGAAGGATCTCGTTCGCGATGGCCTCCTGCTCGGCGACCATGCGGGCGAGCTCTTCCAGACCCCACTCGTAGGTCTCATCCAGGTCGATGACCGCGCCGAGGAAGCTCCGGGAGTGCAGTGCGTACAGCTCACGACCGACGCCGTCCACCTCGGAGGCCGCGGGAGCGAGCTCGGTGCGCAGGAAGTTCGCGAGCTCGTCGTACGCGACCCGCGCCGCACCGGCATGACCGGACAGGGTCTTGGCGAGCGAGGCGGGCAGCTGCCCCTCGGCGGGGGCGGCATCGGCGGCGAAGGTCGCGAAGAAGCCGTTGTCCGACGTGTACCGCGCGATCTGACCGATGACCTCGGTGACCTGGCGGCGGGCCGGCACGACCCCGGTCGCGATCCCTTCGCGGAGGGTCTCGATGTAGCCGCCGATCGCCTCGGGGATGGCGGACAGCCGCGTGGCGATGACCGACCAGTCGTCGATCGTGTCGGTGGGCATGAGGTCGAAGACGCTGCGCAGCTCCTGAGCGGGCGAGGCGATGACGTTGACGTCGCGCAGGTGGGCGCCCGCCTCGTACAGCGCGATCGAGAGCTCCAGGTCTCCGCTCAGGTCGGCCTTGGTGACGACGTCGACGTCGTCGACCGGCTCGGCGGCCTGCAGGGCGGCGAGGGCGGCACGCGCGGCGTCCACGCGCGCGGCGGCGCCGGCCAGCGAGTAGTCGTCGAGTCGGCCGTTGTGCTCGAAGCGTCCGATGTAGGTGGCCAATCCCGGGGAAAGCTCGGCACAGGTGTCGACCCATGCCTCAGCGATCGCGTCGATCGGCGTGGGGGTACGGGGGGAATCAGTCATTCTTCGAGCCTAATCCCGACACGGCCTCGACGTGGGGCGGGATGCCGACGACCGCGGAACCGGATGCCACCGCGGCCGCGCCCGCTCAGTGCCCCGCGATGTCCCAGTTCTCGCCCCGGCCGATCTGGACGTCGAGCGGCACCGACAGCTCCGCGGCGTCGCCCATGCGGTCGTGGACGATCTTCTCGACCGTGTCCCACTCCCCCGGTGCCACCTCCACCACGAGCTCGTCGTGGATCTGGAGCAGGACCCGCGATGCGACGCCCTGCGCGCGGAACTCGTCGTGGATGCGGAACAGCGCGATCTTCATGATGTCCGCGGCGCTGCCCTGGATCGGGGCGTTCAACGCGGCGCGCTCCGCGTTCTCGCGCAGCACGCGGTTGGGGCTCGCGAGATCGGGGAAGGGGCGGCGGCGCCCGAAGATCGTCTCCGTGTAGCCGTCGATGCGCGCCTGCTCGACGGAGGAGCGCAGGTAGTCGCGCACCGCGCCGAAGCGGGCGAAGTACTCGGTCATCAGCAGCTTCGCCTCGGACTGTTCGATGCGCAGCTGCTTCGACAGGCCGAACGCGCTCAGGCCGTACACCAGGCCGTAGCTCATCGCCTTGACCTTGGTGCGCATGGCGGACGTCACGTCGGCCGGCTCGACGCCGAACACCCGTGCCCCGACGAACCGGTGCAGGTCCTCGCCCGAGTTGAACGCCTCGATCAGACCGGCGTCGCCCGAGAGGTGCGCCATGATGCGCATCTCGATCTGCGAGTAGTCCGCCGTCAGCAGGGTCTCGTAGCCCTCGCCGACCTCGAACGCGGCGCGGATGCGCCGAGACTCCTCGGTGCGGATGGGGATGTTCTGCAGGTTCGGGTCGGTGCTCGACAGACGCCCCGTCTGGCTGCCCGTCTGCACGTACGTCGTGTGGATGCGGCCGTCGGAGCCCGCGGCGCGATCGTTGCCGATCGACGAGTCGAGCGACTCGATGATCTGCCGCAGCTTGGTGGCTTCGCGGTGCTGCAGGAGCAGATCGAGGAACGGATGCGGGTGCGACTCCTGCAGGTCGGCGAGCACCGCGGCATCGGTCGAGTACCCGGTCTTCGTCTTGCGCGTCTTGGGCAGCTCGAGCTGCTCGAACAGCACGTCCTGCAGCTGCTTGGGCGAGCCGAGGTTGACCTCCCGCCCGATCTCCGCGTAGGCGAGCTGGGCCACGGCGTCGGCCCGCGCGCCGAGCTCCGCGGAGAACGCCGAGAGCTTCTCGTGCGAGACGGCGACGCCGGCCAGCTCCATGTCGGCGAGGGTGTCGAGGGTGGGCAGCTCGATCTCGGTCATGACGCGGGCGACGGATGCCGGGATCTGCGCGCGCATCTCGTCGGCGACCCGCAGCGCGTACCACGAGAGCTGGCCCGGGGTCGCGCCCTCGGTCTCGGGCACGAGCTGGGTGGGATCCGCCTCGGGGAGCTTCTCGTCGAGGTAACGGTCGACGAGGTCGGACAGCCCCTTGTCGGGAAAGCTCGGACGCAGCAGCCAGCCGGCGAGGATCGGGTCGAAGACGAGCCCCCGCAGGCGCACGCCCGCGCGGCGCAGGGCCTTCACCTGGGGCTTCGCGTCGGCGATGACCTTGGGCGCCGCGCTCTCCAGCCACGGCCGGAGCACGGCCGCCGTGTCGGGCGACCACGTCGTCTCGACGGCGCTGTCGGCCAGGGCGAGTCCGACGCGGGCGGGAAGGCCGGCGTCGGTCGTCACCGTCACGGCGACGTCGGCGGCATCCGGGGTGAGATCGCGGGCGCCGATCCAGGCGGCCAGCGCGGCGGCATCCGCCTCTGCGGGCTTCGGGGCGGCGACCGCGGCCGCGGCGTCGTGGGCGCCCTCGTCGGGGTCGGCGCCGACGGCCTCGAAAACGCGCGGCAGGAGGGTGCGGAACTCGAGCCGCGCGAAGATGTCGCGAACGGCCTGCGCGTCGATGGGCTGCACCACGAGGTCGGACGGCTCGACGCCGAGCTCCACGTCGCGAAGGAGCGCGTTGAGCGATCGATTGCGGCGCACGTCGTCGAGGTGGTCGCGGAGGTTTCCTCCGACGACACCGGTGATCTTGTCGGCGTTCTCGATGAGCGCATCCAGCGTGCCCCACTGCGTGAGCCACTTCACGGCGGTCTTCTCCCCCACCTTCGGCACGCCGGGCAGGTTGTCGCTCGTCTCGCCGACGAGGGCGGCGATGTCGGGGTAGTTGACGGGCGGGAGGCCGTACTTCTCGACGACCGCGGCGGGCGTGTAGCGCTTGAGCTGCGAGACGCCCTGCACGCTCGGGTAGAGCAGCGTGACGTCGTCGGTGACGAGCTGGATCGTGTCGCGGTCGCCCGAGCACACGAGCACGTCGAAGCCCTCCGCGGCTCCCTGCGTCGCGAGCGTCGCGAGGATGTCGTCGGCCTCGATGCCCTCCTTGGTGAGCACCGGGACGTTCATCGCGGCGAGGCAGTCCTGCAGCAGCGGGATCTGGCCCTTGAACTCCGCCGGCGACTCGGACCGGTTCGCCTTGTACTCCGGATACACGTCGGTGCGGAACGAGTGGCGCGAGGTGTCGAAGGCCACCGCGAGGTGGGTGGGCTGCTCCGCCTTGACGAGGTTGACGAACATCGACAGGAAGCCGTAGATGCCGTTCGTGTGCTGCCCGTCACGGGTCGTGAAGTTGTCGACCGGGAGGGCGAAGAACGCACGGTAGGCGAGCGAATGGCCGTCCACGACGAGAAGGGTAGGCTTTGCGGAGTCCGTCACCCTGCAACTCTAGACGGGGGCATGGACACCGCAGCCTCCGATCCGATCGCTTCCGAAGGTGGATGATGACCGCTGAGAACACCCCCGCCGACCTCGACGGTATGGCCTGGGCGCGGCAGCGCGGGATGGGCGCGCTGGCCGAGAAGATGGGCATCGAGTTCGTCGAGTTCACGATCGAGCGCTCCGTCGCGACCATGCCCGTGGCGGGCAACACGCAGCCCGTCGGGCTGATGCACGGCGGTGCCTACGTCGTGCTCGGCGAGTCGCTGGGCTCGATGGCCGCGAACCTCCACGCCGGGCCGACGCGCCTGGCCGTCGGCGTCGACATCAACGCGACGCACACGCGGTCGGCGACCAGCGGCATCGTGACGGGGGTGTGCACGCCGGTGCACCTCGGGCGCAGCATCACGGTGCACGAGATCGTCGTGACCGACGAACAGGGACGGCGATGCTCCACGATCCGGATCACCAACATGATCACGGATCGCCCGGCGGTCTGACCCCCTCAGCGGGGCGCCGAGCCGCGGGAGACCGCGCGCGGCGTCAGGACTTCTTCGGCGAGAGCTGCTCGATGATGGCCTTGGCGACGTCCTGCATCGTCAGGCGACGGTCCATCGACGCCTTCTGGATCCAGCGGAACGCCTCCGGCTCGCTGAGGCCCATCTTCTCGTTGAGCAGCCCCTTGGCGCGGTCGACGAGCTTGCGGGTCTCGAAACGCTCGACCATGTCGGCGACCTCGGCCTCGAGCGTGATGATCTGCTCGTAGCGCGCGAGGGCGATCTCGATCGCGGGCAGCAGGTCGTTCGGCGTGAACGGCTTCACCACGTAGGCCAGGGCCCCGGCCTCGCTGGCGCGCTCGACGAGCTCCTTCTGGCTGAACGCCGTCAGCAGCACGACGGGCGCCACGTGGTTCTTGCTGAGCTTCTCGGCGGCGCTGATGCCGTCGAGCACGGGCATCTTCACGTCCATGATGACGAGGTCGGGGCGCAGCTCGGTGGCGAGCTGGACCGCGGTCTCACCGTCGCCGGCCTCGCCGACGACATCGAAGCCGTTGTCCCGGAGGATCTCGACGATGTCGAGGCGGATCAGCGATTCGTCCTCCGCGACGACGACGCGTCGGGGGGCGGATGCCGTGGGAGTCGTGCTCGGTTCCTGCTCAGTCACCTTTGAATCCTACGGTATGGTCAATCCCGGACGCGCGCCGACGAGCGTCCGCGTGCGCCGGTGTGGCGGAATGGCAGACGCGACCGACTCAAACTCGGTTGTCTTCGGACGTGTGGGTTCGACTCCCACCACCGGCACGGAAGATGCGACGCGAAAGGGCGGATGCCGGGAATCCCGGCATCCGCCCTTCGTCGTTCGTGCTGCGACCTACTTCTCCGTCTGGTAGATCGGCGCCTTGCCGTGGACGGCGTCGCCGATCCGGTGCACCCGGATGTCGTTGGTCGAGCCGATGATTCCGGGAGGGGAACCGGAGATCACGACGACCTTGTCCCCTTCCTGCGCGAGGCCCTGGCCGAGGAAGAACTCGTCGACCTGGAGGAACATCATGTCGGTGTGGGCGACGTGCTCGACGAGCGTCGACTGCACGCCCCACGTCAGCGCCATGCGGCGGCGGATCGCCGGGTCGACGGCGAAGGCCATCATCGGGATGCCGGGACGCAGGCGCGACATGCGACGCGCCGTGTCACCGGACTCCGTGAAGATCGCGATGTACTTCGCCTCGATGAACTCGGCGACCTCGTTCGCGGCCAGGGTCAGGATGCCGCCCTGCGTGCGGGGCTTGGCGCTGAACGGACGGATCCGCTCCAGGCCGTGCTCCTCGGTCGACTCCACGATGCGGGCCATCGTCTGCACGGTGACGACCGGATAGTCGCCGACGCTCGTCTCGCCCGACAGCATGACCGCGTCGGCGCCGTCGAGCACCGCGTTGGCGACGTCGGACGCCTCGGCGCGCGTGGGGACGGGGGCGTGGGTCATCGACTCGAGCATCTGCGTCGCGACGATGACGGGCTTGGCCATCCGGCGGCACATCTCGACGGCGCGCTTCTGGACGACCGGCACGGCCTCCAGCGGCAGCTCGACGGCCAGGTCGCCGCGGGCGACCATGATGCCGTCGAACGCGTCGATGATCTCCTCGAGGTTGTCCACCGCCTGCGGCTTCTCGATCTTGGCGATCACGGGGACCTTGCGGCCCTCCTCTGCCATGATCTCGTGCACGCGGGTGATGTCGGCCGCGTCGCGGACGAAGGACAGCGCGATCAGGTCGGCACCCGCCTTCAGCCCCCAGCGGAGGTCGGCCTCGTCCTTCTCGGAGAGCGCGGGGACGCTCACGGCGACGCCCGGGAGGTTGATGCCCTTGTTGTTGGACACGGTTCCCGCGACGATGACCTTGGTCGTGACGACCGGACCGTCGACGCTCTCGACCTGGACGCGCACCTTGCCGTCGTCGATGAGGAGGAAGTCGCCGGGCTTGACGTCGCCGGCGAGGCCCTTGAAGGTCGTGCCGACGAGATCGCGGGTACCCACGACGTCATCGGTGGTGATGCGGAAGGTCTCGCCGACGGCGAGGTCGTGCGGTCCATCGCTGAACTTGCCGAGACGGATCTTGGGGCCCTGCAGGTCGACGAGGATGGCGACGGCGCGTCCCGCGTCGTCGGCGGCCTTGCGCACGTTGGCGAAGCGGACTTCGTGCTCGGCGTACGAGCCGTGGCTCAGGTTCATTCGGGTGACGTCCACGCCCGCCTCGATGATCGCGCGGATCATCTCGTACGATTCGGTGGCCGGTCCCAGGGTTGCGACGATCTTCGCGCGTCTCACTGAAGACTCTCCGGTCTCTATGGGTTGTTCGGGGTTGATTTCAGCCTACGCGGGCTGAAGGCCGATCGCGACGTCCGTCGGGCGCACCGGTGACGGCAGGCTCGTGCGGCCCATCAGGTACTCGTCGACGGCGGCGGCCGCCGCGCGCCCTTCCGCGATCGCCCAGACGATCAGGGACTGGCCACGGCCGGCGTCTCCGGCGACGAACACGCCGGGCGCGGTCGTCTGGTAGTCATCGCCGCGCTCGACGTTGCCGCGGCCCGTGAACACGGTACCCAGCTGCGACTCGAGCTCGGCGCGCTCGGGGCCGGTAAAACCCATCGCGATGAGGATGAGGTCGGCGGGGATCTCGCGCTCGGTGCCGCTGCGGGGCACACGGCGCCCGTCGGGGAGGTACTCCGTCTCGGCGACGCGGAGCGCGCGCACCTCGCCGGCCTCGTTGCCGAGGAACTCGACGGTGGAGGCCAAGAAGCTGCGCTCCCCGCCCTCCTCGTGCGCCGAGGAGACCTCGAACACCGTCGGCGTCATCGGCCACGGCTGGTGGTCCGGGCGGCCCGCCGGGGGCTGCTTGCCGATCGCCAGGTTGGTCACGCTGAGGGCGCCCTGACGGTGCGCCGTGCCGATGCAGTCGGCACCGGTGTCGCCGCCGCCGATGACGATGACGTGCTTGCCCTCGGCGTGGATCTGGTGGGGCACCTGGTCGCCGGCGACGGCCTTGTTGGACTCGACGAGGTACTCCATCGCGAAGTGCACGCCCGCGAGGTCGCGGCCCGGGATCGCGAGTTCGCGAGGCAGCGTGGAGCCGGTCGCGATGACCACCGCGTCGTAGCGGGCCCGCAGCTCGCTCCAGGTGATGTCGGTGCCGATCTCCACACCGGCGCGGAAGCGCGTGCCCTCGTCCTGCATCTGACGCAGCCGCGACTCCAGGTGGCGCTTCTCCATCTTGAAGTCGGGGATGCCGTAGCGCAGCAGGCCGCCGATGCGGTCGTCCCGCTCGTAGACCGCGACGGTGTGACCGGCCCGGGTCAGCTGCTGCGCCGCCGCGAGTCCCGCGGGGCCCGAGCCGACGACGGCGACGGTCTTGCCGGTGAGCCGCGCGGGCGGCTCCGGCTCGACCCAGCCGTTCGCGAACGCCTCGTCGATGACGGAGACCTCGATCTGCTTGATCGTGACCGCGGGCTGGTTGATCCCGAGGACGCAGGCGCTCTCGCACGGCGCCGGGCACAGCCGCCCGGTGAACTCCGGGAAGTTGTTCGTCGCGTGCAGACGCTCGATCGCGGAGCGGCCCTCGCCGCGCCACGTCAGGTCGTTCCACTCCGGGATCAGGTTGCCCAGCGGGCAGCCCTGGTGACAGAACGGGATGCCGCAGTCCATGCAGCGGCCGGCCTGACGACGCAGCACGGCGGAGTCGCCGGGCTCGTAGACCTCTTTCCAGTCCATGATGCGCACGGGAACCGGCCGGCGCGCCGGGAGCTCGCGCTCGGTGGTCTTCAGGAAGCCCTTCGGGTCAGCCACCGGTCACCTCCAGGATGCGGGTCCAGACGACGTCGCCGTCGGGGTCGAGCCCCTCGGCGGCCGCCTCCTGGCGGGTCTGCAGCACCGCGGCGTAGTCGCGCGGCAGGACACGGACGAAGTTCGCGGCCTCGGCCTCGAGATCGTCCAGAAGTGCGGCGCCGAGCGCCGAGTCGGTCTCGGCGACGTGACGCTCGAGCAGGTCGCGGAGGATCTCCACGTCACCGGAGCCCATGTCGAGCAGCTCGAGCTCGCCGGTGGCGAGCGCCTCGCGGTTGACGAGGTCGCGGTCCAGCTTGTAGATGTATGCCGTCCCGCCCGACATCCCGGCGCCGAGGTTGCGCCCCGTCGGACCGAGGATGACGGCCAGACCGCCCGTCATGTACTCGAGCGCGTGGTCGCCCACGCCCTCGACGACGGCGGTGGCGCCCGAGTTGCGCACCAGGAAGCGCTCTCCGACCACGCCGCGCAGGAAGAGCGTGCCCTGCGTGGCGCCGTAGCCGATGACGTTGCCCGCGATGACGTTCTGGGCGGCGTCGAAGCTCGCGCCGCGCGGCGGGCGCACGACGATCTCGCCGCCGGACAGCCCCTTGCCGACGTAGTCGTTCGAGTCGCCCTCCAGCCGCAGGGTGATGCCCGACGGAAGGAACGCGCCGAAGGACTGGCCCGCGGAGCCCGTCAGGTTGATCTCGATGGTGCCGGACGGCAGGCCGTGCTCGCCGTGGGCGAGCGTCACGCGGTTGCCGAGCATCGTGCCGACCGCGCGCTCCGTGTTGCGGATCGGCAGGTCGATCGAGAAGTGACCGCCGTGCACGATGACGTCCTGCGCGCGCTCGATGAGCTGCACGTCGAAGTGCTCGTCCAGTTCGTGGTCCTGGTCGCGGAGGTGGCGACGGGGCACGTCGGGCGCGAACGCCGGGCCCTCGAGGATGGGCGCGAGGTCGAGTCCGCTGGCCTTCCAGTGGTCGATCGCGCCGTTCATGTCCAGCACCTCGGTGCGCCCGACCGCCTCGTCGATGGAGCGGAAGCCGAGCTCCGCGAGGTACTCGCGCACCTCCTGGGCCAGGAACTCCATGAAGTTGACGACGAACTCGGGCTTTCCCGAGAAGCGGCTGCGCAGCACCGGGTTCTGCGTCGCGACGCCGACCGGGCAGGTGTCCAGGTGGCACACCCGCATCATGATGCAGCCCTCGACGACCAGGGCGGTCGTCGCGAAGCCGAACTCCTCGGCGCCCAGCAGCGCCGCGATCACGACGTCGCGGCCGGTCTTGAGCTGACCGTCGGCCTGCACCACGACACGGTCGCGCATGTCGTTGAGCATGAGCGTCTGCTGCGTCTCGGCGAGCCCCAGCTCCCACGGGGTTCCCGCGTGCTTGAGCGAGTTCAACGGGCTCGCGCCCGTACCGCCGTCGTGCCCCGAGACGAGGATGACGTCGGCGAGGGCCTTGGCGGTGCCGGCGGCGACCGCGCCGATGCCGGACTGGCTCACGAGCTTCACGTGCACGCGGGCCTTGGGGTTCGCGCGCTTGACGTCGAAGATGAGCTGCTTGAGGTCTTCGATCGAGTAGATGTCGTGGTGCGGCGGCGGCGAGATGAGCCCGACGCCGGGCGTCCCTCCGCGGGTGCGGGCGATCCAGGGGTACACCTTGCCCGGGGGCAGCTGCCCGCCCTCGCCGGGCTTCGCGCCCTGGGCGAGCTTGATCTGGATGTCGTCCGCGTGCGTGAGGTACATGCTCGTCACGCCGAACCGGCCCGACGCCACCTGCTTGATGGCGCTACGGCGCTCGGGGTCCAGCAGACGGTCGACGTCCTCGCCGCCCTCCCCCGTGTTCGACTTGGCGCCGATCGAGTTCATCGCGATCGCGAGCGTCTCGTGCGCCTCCTTCGAGATCGACCCGTAGCTCATCGCGCCGGTGGAGAACCGCTTCACGATGGAGGACACCGGCTCGACCTCGTCGATCGGCACGGGCGGGCGCACGCCGGTCTTGAGCTTGAACATCCCGCGCAGGGTCTTCAGCTCGGCCGCCTGGTCGTCGACGAGCTTCGTGTACTCGCGGAAGATGTCGTACCGACGGGTCCTGGTCGCGTGCTGCAGCCGGAACACCGTGTCGGGGGTGAACAGGTGGGGCGCGCCGTCCCGGCGCCACTGGTACTCGCCACCGGTCCAGAGGCGCTCGTGCGCGCGGACCGCGCCGTCCTCGGGGTAGGCGTAGTCGTGGCGAGCCTGGTTCTCGGCGGCGATCTCGCGGACGCCGACGCCGCCGAGCTTGGTCTCGGTGCCGGTGAAGTACTTCTCGATGAGCTCCTCCGACAGGCCGACGGCCTCGAAGACCTGCGAGCCCGCGTAGGACGAGACGGTCGAGATGCCCATCTTCGACATGATCTTCAGCACGCCCTTGCCGAGCGCGTAGATGAGGTTCTTGACGGCCTTCTCGGGCGTGATGCCGGTGATGAAGCCGGCGCGGACGAGATACTCGACCGTCTCCATCGCGAGGTAGGGGTTCACCGCCGAGGCCCCATAGCCGATGAGGGTGGCGACGTGGTGCACCTCTCGGACGTCGCCGGCCTCCACGACGAGGCCGACCTTCATCCGGTTCTCCTTGCGGATGAGGTGGTGGTGCACGGCCGACAGCATGAGCAGCGACGGGATCGGCACGAGGTCCTTGTTCGAGTCGCGGTCGCTCAGGATGATGAACTCGGCACCGTCGGCGATCGCGGCATCCACTTCGGCGGAGATCTCGTCGAGGCGACGCTCGAGGGCGTCCTCGCCGTGCTCGAGGTGGTAGAGGCCGCGGATCGTCACGGAGCGCCGTCCGGGCAGGGCTTTGTCGATGTTCTGGAGCTTCGCCAGCTCGTCGTTGTCGATCACCGGGAAGTCGAGCGTGATCGTCCGCGTGTGCTCGGGACCCCACTCGAGGAGGTTGCGCTCGGGGCCGAGGCCCAGGGCGAGCGAGGTGACGACCTCTTCGCGGATCGAGTCCAGCGGCGGGTTGGTGACCTGCGCGAACTGCTGCACGAAGTAGTCGAACAGCAGACGAGGCCGCTTGCTGAGCACGGCGATCGGGGTGTCGGAGCCCATGGCGCCCAGCGGCTCCGCACCGTTCTGGCCCATCGGGGTCAGGAGGATGCGGACCTCCTCCTCCGTGTAGCCGAAGGTGCGCTGGCGGCGCGTGATGGAGGCGATCGGATGCACGATGTGCTCCCGCTCCGGCAGTTCCTTCAGGCGCACGCGGCCGGCGTCCAGCCACTCCTGCCACGGCTGCAGAGCCGCCAGCTCGGCCTTCACCTCGTCGTCCTCGATGATGCGACCCTGCGCGGTGTCCACGACGAACATGCGGCCCGGGCGCAGGCGTCCGCGGCGCTTGATGCGCTCGGGCGCGAAGTCGAGCACACCGGTCTCGCTGCCGATGACGACCAGTCCGTCGGTCGTCTCGGTCCAGCGGCCGGGGCGCAGGCCGTTGCGGTCGAGCGTCGCGCCGACGAGCGTGCCGTCGGTGAAGATGAGCGCGGCCGGGCCGTCCCACGGCTCCATCTGCATGGAGTGGTACTCGTAGAACGCACGCAGATCCGGTGCGATGTCGGCCTGCTTCTCGTAGGCCTCCGGCACCATCATCATGATCGCGTGCGGCAGGCTGCGTCCCGTCAGGGTGAGCAGTTCGAGCACCTCGTCGAAGGATGCCGAGTCGCTCGCGCCCTCGGTGCAGATCGGAAGCAGCGGGCGGATGTCGCCGATCAGCTCGGACTCGAGCTGCGACTGACGTGCGCGCATCCAGTTGCGGTTGGCGCCGACGGTGTTGATCTCGCCGTTGTGGGCCAGCATGCGCAGCGGCTGCGCGAGGGGCCACGACGGGAACGTGTTGGTCGAGTAGCGCGAGTGCACGACCGCCAGTTCGCTCTGGAAGCGCTCGTCCTGCAGGTCGGGGTAGAAGGGCTCGAGCTGGAGCGTCGTGACCATGCCCTTGTAGCCGAGCGTGCGCGCGCTGAGCGACACGAAGTAGGCGTCGTGCTCGCGACGGGCCCGCTTGCGCAGGCGGTAGACGCGCCGGTCGAGCTCGATCCCGCTGAGCGCGGGGGCGTCGCCCACGGCGGGGCGCGACACGAAGAGCTGCTCGAAGTGGGGACGGGCCTCGTAGGCCAGCTTGCCGAGGTGCTCCTGCTCGGTCGGGACGTCGCGCCAGCCGAGCACCGTCAGGCCCTCGGTCTCGGCGATGCGCTCGACGCCCGCCTTGATGTCGGCGCGGGCCGCCTCATCGAGCGGGAGGAACGCCATGCCGGCGGCGTACTCCCCCACCGGCGGCAGGTCGAAGTCGACGACGGCGCGCAGGAACGCGTCGGGCATCTGCGTGAGGATGCCGGCGCCGTCGCCCGTGCCGGCGTCGGAGCCGATCGCGCCGCGGTGCTCGAGGTTGCGCAGCGCCGTCAGCGCCAGCTCGACGATGTCGTGGCCCGGCTCGCCGCGGAGCGTGGCGACCATCGCCAGGCCGCAGGCATCCTTCTCGAAGGCCGGGTTGTACATCCCCTGCTTGGCGGGGAAGCCGGATGCGGGGCGCATCACGGGCTGTTCGTGGGTCTCTTCACGACGGGGGCTCGAAGCCATGGCAACCGTCCTCATGGTCAAACTGATCGGGGACGACGTCGGCCCTGGGCATTCAGCGGAGGTGTGTTCAGCGGAGGAGAAATCGAAGCGTGGCGGGCACCGGGGAGGTGACTGCGGTGCTACTTCGATGCGACGGTGCTTGTGGCTGCGTCCGCGATGGAGCCGGGCGTCGGGGGTGCGCTGACGTCCACGAATTCATCGGTGTTCTGCGATTGTACAGCCCCGCCCCGCTCGCGGCCGCGCATGTACGGCGACGGCTCGAAGCCGGGGTGACGACGCGTCTGCACCACGAAGATGGCCAGACCCACGATGACCCCGAAGATGGCCGCCCACACGTTGGTGCGCAGGCCGAAGAACACCTCGCTCGGGTCGATGCGGATGCTCTCCCAGACGATGCGACCGGCGCTGTACCAGACGAGGTAGATCGCGAACAGACGGCCCCACTGCAGCCGGAAGCGGTGGCCGGCCCACAGGAGGACGAAGACACCCATCGTGTTCCAGATGACCTCGTAGAGGAACGTCGGGTGGAACAGCGTGCCCGCGGGCAGGCCGACCGGCCAGGCCGCGTTCGGGTAGTCGATCTGCAGGCCCCACGGGAGGTCGGTGGGCAGGCCGTACAGCTCCTGGTTGAACCAGTTGCCGAAGCGTCCCATCGCCTGCGCGAGCAGCAGCCCCGGGGCCAGGGCGTCGGCGAAGGTCCAGAAGCGGATGCCGGTCCACTTGCAGCCCAGCCACGCACCGATGGCGCCGCCGATGAGGGCGCCGAAGATGGCGATGCCCCCGTCCCAGACGTTCCAGATCGCGTCGCGGACGAAGGGGTTCCACCAGTCGCGGCCCTGCTCGAAGTAGAAGCCCCAGTGGGTGACGACGTGGAAGGCGCGCGCCCCGACGATCGCCAGCGGCACGGCCAGCAGGCAGATGTCGATGACGACCCACGCCTCGGCTCCGCGCTTGGTCAGCCGGTGGTTGGTCATGAACGCCGCGACGACGATCCCCGCGAGGATGCACAGGGCGTAGAAGTGGATCGTCAGCGGGCCGATCTGGAAGGAGCTGATCGACGGGCTCGGGATGCTGGCGACGACGGAGGCGGAGGAAAGCACGAGGGGCAGTCTACTTCGCCGTCGGGATCGTCACGTGTCGCCGCGACGGCTCAGGAGCCGGTGCCGCCCGTGAGCGCGCGGGTCTCGGCGGCGAGGGCCGCCACGCCGCCGTCGCGGAGGGCACGGACCAGAGCCGTCCCGACGATGGCGCCGTCGGCGTACTCCAGCACTCCGGCGACCTGTTCGGCGGTCGAGATGCCGATTCCGACGCAGGCGTGCTCGACGCCGAAACCGCGGAGACGGGCCACGAGGGTGCGGGCGGCGGCATCCAGTTCTGCGCGCTCCCCCGTGATGCCCATCGTGGAGACGGTGTAGACGAAGCCGGTGGAGGCCTCTGCGATCATCCGCAACCGCTCGTCGGTGGAGGTCGGTGCGGCGAGGAAGACGCGGTCCAGTCCGGTGCGCTCCGAGGCGGCGATCCAGTCGGGTGCGGCGTCGGGGGTGATGTCGGGGGTGATCAGGCCGGCTCCCCCCGCCGCGGCGAGCTCGTCGGCGAACCGGTCCACGCCGTACTGCAGCACCGGGTTCCAGTAGGTCATCACGAGGATGGGCACGTCGACGCGCGCGGCGATGGCGCGGACGGCCGTGAAGGTGTCCCGCAGCCGGAAACCGCCGGCGAGGGCCGCCTGCGTGGCCTCCTGGATGATGAGCCCGTCCATCACGGGGTCGGAGTAGGGCGGCCCCAGCTCGAGGATGTCGGCGCCGTTGTCGGCCAGGGCGACGGCGGCGTCGATGCTCGTCTGGAGGTCGGGGAACCCGAGCGGCAGGTAACCGACGAACGCCCCCCGCCCTTCGGCCTTCGCGGCGTCGATCGCCGCGGCCACGCGCGAGGTCACTGCGCGGCCCCCTCGTCGTAGAGCCCGAACCAGCGGGCGGCGGTGTCCATGTCCTTGTCGCCGCGGCCGGAGAGGCTGACGGCGATGATGGCGTCCGGGCCCAGCTCGCGGCCCAGGCGCAACGCGCCCGCGAGGGCGTGGGCGGACTCGATCGCCGGGATGATGCCCTCGGTGCGCGAGAGCAGGCGCAAGGCGTCCATGGCCTCGGCATCGGTGGCGGGGATGTACTCGGCGCGGCCGATGTCGGCGAGCCACGCGTGCTCCGGCCCGACACCCGGATAGTCCAGGCCCGCCGAGATCGAGTGCGACTCGACGGTCTGGCCGTCCTCGTCCTGCAGCACGTAGGTCTTCGCGCCGTGGAGCACACCGGGCCGTCCGCGCTCGATGGATGCCGCGTGCTTCGGGGTGTCGACGCCGTCGCCGGCCGCCTCCACGCCGTACAGCTTCACCTTCTCGTCGTCGAGGAACGCGTCGAACATGCCGATCGCGTTCGAGCCGCCGCCGACGCACGCGACGACGGCGTCGGGCAGGCGCCCGGTCTCGTCGAGGAGCTGGGCGCGCGCCTCCTCGGAGATGATCTTCTGGAAGTCCCGCACCATGGCCGGGAACGGGTGGGGCCCCGCCGCGGTGCCGAAGATGTAGTTGGTCGTCTCGACCGATGCCACCCAGTCGCGGTACGCCTCGTTGATCGCGTCCTTGAGCGTGCGCGACCCGGTCGTGACGGGGATGACCTCGGCGCCGAGAAGACGCATGCGGGCCACGTTCAGTGCCTGGCGCTCGGTGTCGACCTCGCCCATGTACACCGTGCACTCGAAGCCGAACAGCGCGGCGGCCGTCGCGGTCGCGACACCGTGCTGGCCGGCGCCGGTCTCGGCGATGACGCGCTTCTTGCCGAGCCGTTTGGTCAGCAGAGCCTGCCCGATGACGTTGTTGATCTTGTGCGAGCCGGTGTGGTTGAGATCCTCGCGCTTGAGGAAGATCCGCGCGCCGCCCGCGTGCTCGGCGAAACGGGGCACCTCGGTCAGCGCCGACGGGCGCCCCGCGTACGAGTGCAGCAGGCTCTCGAACTCCGCCTGGAACGCGGGGTCGGCCTTGGCCGACTCGTACTCCGCGGTCAGCTCGTCGATCGCGGCGATGAGCGATTCGGGCATGAATCGACCGCCGAAGTCGCCGAAGAACGGTCCGTGCTGGTCACGCAGGCTCATGATCCGGCCTCCAGGAAGGCATGCAGGGTGGTGACGGGGTCGTTCGTGACGAGCGCCTCCCCCACCAGGACGACGTCGGCGCCGCCGGCGCGGTAGTGCGCGACGTCGGCGGGGGCGAGCACCGCGGACTCGGCGATCTTCACGGCATCCGCCGGGAAGTGCTCGGCGAGCGAGCCGAACAGGTCGCGGTCCAGCTCGAAGGTGGACAGGTTGCGGGCGTTCACGCCGATGAGCTTCGCGCCCAGGTCGGCCGCGCGCTCCAGCTCCTCGCGGGAATGCGTCTCGACGAGCGGCGTCATGCCGAGCTGGAGCACCAGCTCGTGCAGTCGGCTCAGCAGCGGCTGCTCGAGGGCGGCGACGATCAGCAGCACCAGGTCGGCGCCGGACGCACGTGCCTCCAGCACCTGGTACGGCGTCGCGATGAAGTCCTTGCGCAGGACGGGCACGCCGACGCGTCCCTTCACCGCCTCGAGGTCGGCGAGGGAGCCCTTGAATCTGCGCGCCTCGGTCAGCACGGAGATCGCCGAGGCTCCGCCCTCCTCGTACAGCGCGGCCTGGAGGGCGGGATCGGGGATCGCCGCGAGATCGCCGCGGGACGGGCTCGCGCGTTTGACCTCGGCGATGATCTTCACCCGGTCGGCGGGGGCGAGGGCGGCGAGGGCGTCGAGCGCGGGGGCCTGTGCGAGGGCGTCACGCTCGACATCGCGAAGAGGACGTGCGTCCTCCCGCGACCGGGCATCTTCCACCGCACCGGCCGTCAGGCCATCGAGCATGTCAGTGCTGCTTCGGGGCGTACTTCGGGCCCTTGGCGCCGTAGCCGGCCTTCGCCATGCCCCAGCCGACGAGCGCGCCGACGATGAGCAGGCCCACCGAGGCCCAGACCAGGATCGGCATGTCGAACCAGTAGAAGACCGTGCCGAGCGTCACGGCGAGCAGCATGATGACCACAGCCGTCCAGGCGGCGGGCGAGTGTCCGTGGCCGGGGTCGTCGATGCTGTTGCTCATGATGCTCCTCGGAGTGATTCGGGGGTTCTCCGCCAGTCTAGCGGGCGGTGGGATCGTCGCCGTGCGACAGGTCGTCCCAGGAGTCGATCGCGTCGTAGGGGCGGGACGCCGCCGTCGCGGACGGCGCGGCGGCTCCCGCGCCGGTCCCGCCGTCGGTGCGGTAGCGGCGGCCGCTGCGGCGCCAGAGGTGCGCCGTCGCGATCGTCAGCGCGCCCCCGGCCACGATGAGCACCCCCGCCACGACGGTCAGCCAGGGCCACGGCGTGGCGGTGACGGACGTCACGAGGCCGGCGATCGCGGCCGTACCCGACAGGCCCGTCGACGTCGTGACCGCGGCGGCGACCGCATCCAGCGGCTGCTCGATCGCGATGCGGGCGGCGGCGACCGTCAGCGTGCCGCCGATGAGGAGGGCGAGCGCGCCGAACGCATACCGCAGCGCGCGGCCCACCACCGTCAGCGCGAGTCCCAGCGCGAGGGCCGCCAGACTCAGCGGTGCCAGCATCGTGAACGCCTTCGCCCCCGCCACCTGCAGGGCCGCGGTCGCGCCCGCGTCGAGGGTCACGTCGAGCCAGGTCTGGGTCGACGAGATGATCGCCAGCGCTCCGCCGGCGATGATCGCCAGCACCGCAAAGCTGCGCGCACGTGCCGTCACGACGCGTCGCCGCCGGAATCGAGGGGCGCCCAGGCGACGACGGGCGACAGGTCGTCGGCGTCGAAACAGGTGTGGTCACCGGTGTGGCAGGCCGCGCCGATCTGCTCGACGGCGATCAGCAGGGTGTCGCCGTCGCAGTCCAGCCTCGCGCCGCGGACGTACTGCGCGTGTCCGGAGGTGTCGCCCTTGCGCCAGTACTCCTGGCGGGACCGCGACCAGAACGTCACGCGGCCCTCCGTCAGCGTGCGGCGCAGCGCCTCGGCATCCATCCACCCGAGCATGAGCACCTCGCCGGTGTCGTGCTGCTGGATGATCGCCGGGACGAGCCCGTCGTCGTTGAAGGCGACGCGGCCGATGCGGGGATCGTCGACGGCGGTCATCGGCGCACCTCGATGCCGTCCGCGCTCAGCGCGTCCTTGACCTCGCCGATCGTCAGCTGGCCGGAGTGGAACACGGATGCCGCGAGCACGGCATCGGCTCCGGCGTGCACGGCCGGGGCGAAGTGGTCGACGCTGCCGGCGCCGCCGGAGGCGATCACCGGCACCGACGACAGCTCGCGCATGAGCCCGACCAGCTCGAGGTCGAAGCCGTCCTTGGTGCCGTCGGCGTCGATCGAGTTGACGAGCAGCTCGCCGGCGCCGCGGTCGATGGCCTCACGGGCCCAGTC
The DNA here is from genome assembly GCF_019443465.1 of Microbacterium sp. PAMC21962. Classification (NCBI taxonomy): domain Bacteria; kingdom Bacillati; phylum Actinomycetota; class Actinomycetes; order Micrococcales; family Microbacteriaceae; genus Microbacterium; species Microbacterium sp. PAMC21962. The sequence continues at coordinate 361,469 of NZ_CP080381.1, forward strand.
GAGGGCGTCGAGGCTCGTGGCCGTGCGTCCGCCGTGGGTCGTCACGACGAACCCGGAGCGGGTGCCGGGTGCGCGCTTCACATCGAGCGAGAGCACGAGCACCTGGGCGCCGAAGCGGTCGGCGATCTCGCCGACGAGGTCGGGGCGCGCGATGGCCGCGGAGTTCACGCCGACCTTGTCGGCACCGACGGCGAGCAGGCGCGCGACGTCGTCGGCGCTGCGCACGCCCCCACCCACGGTGAGCGGGATGAAGACCTCTTCGGCCGTGCGTCGCACGACGTCGTACGTCGTCGCCCGGTCATCCACCGTCGCGGTCACGTCGAGGAACGTCAGCTCGTCGGCGCCCTGGGCGAAGTAGAGCGCGGCCAGCTCGACCGGGTCGCCCATGTCGCGCAGGTTCTCGAAGTTCACGCCCTTCACGACGCGGCCGGCGGCCACGTCGAGGCACGGGATCACCCGTCGTGCGAGCGACATGTCAGAGCCTCGCGTTGTGGATCGGCGTCACCAGGATGGCGCGGGCGCCGATGGCGTAGAGCGCGTCCATGACCTGATTGACCGTCGTGCGCGGGCTCATCACGCGCACCGCCACCCACTCCGGGTCGCGCAGCGGCGAGATGGTGGGCGACTCGATGCCGGGTGCGATCGCCACCGCGTCGTCGACCAGCGACGCGGGTAGGTCGTAGTCGATGAGCACGTAGCGACGCGCGACCATGACGCCGCGCAGGCGCCGCAGCAGGGTCTCGGTGCCCTCGGCCTCGGTGGGAGCCCCGATGAGCACGGCCTCCGACTGCAGGAGCACCGGTCCGAAGATCTCCAGGCCCGCCTGCTTCAGCGTCGTGCCGGTGGAGACCACGTCCGCGACGGCATCCGCCACGCCGAGCTGCACCGCCGACTCGACCGCACCGTCCAGCGGCACGAGGTCGACGGCGACGCCCTGCTCGTCGAGGAAGCCGTCGACGAGGCCCGGGTAGGCCGTCGCGACCCGCAGGCCCTCGAGGTCGGTCACCGCGGTGAAGCGTCCGGGAGGGCCGGCGAAGCGGAACGTCGAGCCGCCGAAGCCGAGCTGCTCGATCTCACGTGCCCCCGGCATCCGGGCGTCGAGGAGCAGGTCGCGGCCGGTGATGCCGACATCGAGGGCGCCGGAGCCGACGTAGGTCGCGATGTCCTTCGGACGCAGGTAGAAGAACTCGACCTCGTTGATCGGGTCGATGACATGGAGATCCTTGGGGTCGCGACGGCCGGTGTATCCGGCCTCCGCGAGCATCTCGGCGGCGGTGTCGGCGAGCGACCCCTTGTTCGGCACGGCGATGCGCAGCATGGGTGAAGGGCTTTCGGTAGCGGGACGAGCAGAGGCGGGAGCGCGCTCAGAGATGTCGGTACACGTCGTCGAGGGTGAGGCCCTTGGCCAGCATGAGCACCTGCAGGTGGTACAGCAGCTGGGAGATCTCCTCGGCCGTCTCGTCGTCGGACTGGTACTCCGCGGCCATCCACACCTCGGCGGCCTCTTCGACGATCTTCTTCCCGATGGCGTGCACGCCGCGGTCGAGCTGCGCGACCGTGCCGGAACCCTCGGGACGGGTCTCGGCGGTCGTCGTCAGCTCCGCGAACAGGGCGTCGAACGTCTTCACCCTGACAGGCTACCGGTCCGCGCCGGGGGCGAGCGCCGTCCGGGCGGCCGGCGGGCGGGTCAGTGCCGGTGGTGATCGGCGGCGAGGCGACGCAGGGCGGCGATCGCGCGGTCCGGCTCCCCCGCGCCGAAGACGGCCGAGCCGGCGACGAACGTGTCGGCGCCGGCCTCGGCGGCCTGGGCGATCGTCGACTCCGAGATGCCCCCGTCGACCTGCAGCCACACCTGCGAGCCGCGCCGACGGGCCTCGTCGTGCAGTCGCGCCAGCTTGGGCATCTGGTCGGCCATGAACGACTGTCCGCCGAAGCCGGGCTCCACGGTCATGACGAGGATCTGGTCGAACTCGTCGAGCACGTCGAAGAGCCCCTCGACCGCTGTCGCGGGCTTCACCGCCACGCCGGCGCGGGCACCGATCGCGCGCAGGCGGCGCGCGAGGGCCACGGGATCGGTCGCGGCCTCGAGGTGGAAGGTGACCGATGCCGCACCCAGCTCGGCATAGCCGGGAGCCCAGCGGTCGACGTCCGAGATCATGAGGTGCACGTCCAGCGGCACCGGGCTCGTCGCCTGGATGCGCTCGACCATCTGCGGCCCGAACGTCAGGTTCGGCACGAAGTGGTTGTCCATCACGTCGACGTGGACGAAGTCGGCGGTCCCGATACGGGCCAGCTCCGACTGCATGTTCACGAAGTCGGCGGCCAGGATGCTGGGGTTGATGCGGATGTCGCCGGTCACGGCACCACCCTAGCCGCCGCCGACGGGCCCGCCGGGCCGCTCAGCGCTTGCGCAGCAGCGAGATGGACATGGCATCGGTGCCGTGACGGTGCGGCCACAGCTGCGCGCGCCCGGACCCGTCCGCGGGTGCGGCGAGATCGATCGGTGCGTCGGAGATCCCCGCGACGACGGCACGCGCATCGATCTCCTCGATGGTGTCGCCGTGGGTGCGCAGGGCGTCGGCGACGACCGCGGCGGTCTCGGCCAGGTGCGGCGAGCAGGTGACGTAGGCGACGATGCCGTCCGGGCGGAGTGCCGCGATCGCGGCATCCAGCAGTTCGGTCTGGAGCGCGGCGAGCTCGGGGACGTCGGCGGGCTGCTTGCGCCAGCGCGCCTCGGGACGACGGCGCAGGGCGCCCAGGCCGGTGCAGGGGGCATCGACGAGGATGCGGTCGTAGCGTCCGCGGGCGGCCCGTGTGCGACCGTCCTCCTCCGACACCGGAACCTCCAGCGGTACCGCCGCGACCGAGTCGCGCACGAGCGGCGCGCGAGCCGGCGACAGCTCGTTCGCCTCCAGCTCCGCGCCGTGGGCGAGCGCCTCCGCCGCGAGCACCGCCGTCTTGCCCCCCGGCGCGGCACACAGGTCCAGCCAGCGCTCGCCGGGTGCCACCGGGAGGGCGCGGGAAAGGGCGAGCGCCGCCAGCTGGGATCCCTCGTCCTGCACGCGGACCAGGCCCCCGGATGCCGTGACCAGCGCCCCCGGATCGCCCCCGGCGGAGCGGAACCCGAGCGGCGAGTACGGCGTCGGCGCGGCGTCGGCGGGCCGGTGCGCCAGTCCGGGGAGAGCGGCGAGGGTGACCACCGGCGCCGCATTGTCGGCGGTGAGGAGCGCTTCGAGCTCGTCGGCGCGGCTTTCCGCGGCCAGGGCGCGGCGGAAGGCGCGGATCACCCACACCGGATGCGCGTAGCGGAGGGCGAGGCGCTCGTCGTCCGACCGCGCCCCCGCCGCGAGACGCTCGTCCCACTCGTCCGGCGTCCGCTCGCTGACGCGACGCAGCACCGCGTTCGCGAAGCCCGCCGCCGACGCGCCGACGGCTTTGCGTACCTGGCGCACGGTCTCGTTGACGGCCGCGTGCGCGGGCGTGCGCATCGCCAGCAGCTGATGGACCCCCAGCAGCAGAGCGTCGCGCACGGCGGGGTCGATGTCGGCGACCGGGCGACGTGCGGCATCCGCGATGATCGCGTCGTAGGTGCCCTCGCGGCGCAGCGTGCCGTAGGTCAGCTCGGTGGCCAGTCCGGCGTCGGGGCCGGTGAGCCCGGCCCGCGTGATCGCACGCGGCAGCAGGAGGTTGGCGTACGCGTCGGAGTCGTGCACGGCGCGCAGCACGTCGTAGGCCACCCAGCGCGGCGACCCGCTCACGAGGCCGCCTCCCCCGACGACGGCAGCTCGATGCGCGGGTCGTCGACCCGCACGCCGCGCCACCAGTCCCCCGCCGCCATCGCGCTCTTGCCGGCCGGCTGGACGGTCTTCAGGACCACGCTGGTGCCGCCGCCGGCACCGAGCAGGATGTCGCGGCCCGAGGCGCTCACCACGCCCGGCTCCAGCCCCGCATCCGGCCCGCGGTGCGCCGCGAGGATCTTCAGCCGCGCGCCGTCGAAGCTCACATGCGCCCCGGGCTCGGGCGTCGTGCCGCGGAAACGGTCCAGCACGACGTCGGCGGGAGCCGTGAGGTCGAGGGCGCCATCGGCGATGGACAGCTTCGGAGCGAGCGTGGCCGTCCCCGTCTGCGGCGTCGCGCGCGCGGTTCCGGCCGCGATCTCGTCGACGACGCGCACGAGCAGCTCGGCGCCGGCGTCGGCCAGCTCGGTGAGCACCTCCCCCGCGGTCGCGCCGCGGGGGACGTCGTAGCGCACCTCTGCGAACACGTCACCCGCATCCAGGGCGGCGACGAGCTGGAACACGCTCGCGCCCGTGGTCCGGTCCCCCGCGATGAGCGCGTGCTGCACCGGGGCTGCGCCCCGCCAGCGCGGCAGGAGGGAGAAGTGCAGGTTGATCCACCCGTGCTTCGGCATCGACAGCAGCGGTTCCCGCACGAGGCCGCCGTAGGCCACGATGACGCCGAGATCGGGCGCGAGGGCGTCGATCGCGGCGCTCGCCGCGGCGTCGAGGCGGTCGGCCTTGACGATCGGCACCCCCAGGTCCGCTGCCGCCGCGGCCACCGCGGACGGCGTCAGCACCCGCTTGCGACCGAGGGGCGCGTCGCTGCGGGTGACGACCCCGACGAGATCGTGAGCGGATGCCGCGACCGCCCGCAGGGACGGGACGGCGGGCGCCGGTGTGCCGGCGAAGACGATGCGCATGGGATACCTCGGTTGATGACGACGATCACGGCGGCGAGCCCGCCGGATCAGAGATCGAGTTCGGGGACGTCGAGCCGCACCCGCAGTGTAGTGCGCGCGCCGCTGTTCGCCCCGCGCGCCGGTCCGCGACGGGCCGCGCGACGCCCCCGCAGGGCCTCGGCGACGACGGCCGCGCGCAGCGTCTCGGCGACCGCCTTGCCGTGGGCGTAGTCGAAGCGCACGAGGGCGCGGACCACCCCCTCCTCGACGGGGACGGGACCCAGGATCGCGCCCGCGGGGGCGGCGAGCGTGGGAACGGCGTCGCGGACCGCGCTGAGCGCCCCCTCGACGGCGGTCACGGTGCCCTCGACCGCCGCGACGCGGATCACCGGTGGCATCGCGAGCGGCGCGCGGTCGGCGAGCTCCGCGCGCGCGTAGGCCGGCTGCGTCCAGGTCGCGAGGGCGCGTGCGACCGGTCCCGCGACACCCACGAGGTGCACGGGCGCCGTCGGGGCCGCGAGCGCGGCCGCGTTCGACCACCAGCGCAGCGCGGACTCCCCGATGCGCAGCTGCTCGGCCAGCAGCATCCGGTCGCCGTCGAGCAGGATCACCGCCCGATAGCCGCCGCGCGCGAACGGCTCGGCGCCGCGGGTCGCGATGACGAGCGCCGGCCGCTCGTCGACGTGGGTCACGGGATGCGCGCCGTCGGCGACGATGACGCGGGTGTGGGGGAAGGCGCGTCCGAGCTCGTCCGCCGTGCGCTCGCTGCCCGACGACGCCATGCGCAGCTTCACCGAGCCGCAGTTCGCGCACGTCCAGGCGGGGGCGGAACGGCCGCACCATCCGCAGTCGGGGGTCGCTCCGGGGCGGCGCGCCCGCAGCGGGCCCGTGCAATGGCGGCAGCGGGCGGGCGTGCGGCAGTCGGCGCACACCAGCACCGGCGAGTAGCCCGGGCGGGCGACCTGCACGAGGACCGGTCCCTCGTGCAGGGCGTCGCGGGCGGCGGCGAACGCGCTCGACGGCACGCGGGCTCCCCGCGACTCGCCCTCGCGTGTGGCCGACAGCACGACGGTCGGGCTCGGCCTCCGGGCCGCCCGCAGGTCGCGCACCCAGCCGAGCTGCACCAGCCGCTCCACGTCGGTCGTGCGCGTGTGACCGGCGAACACGAGCGCCGAGCCCTCCAACTCCTGGCGGAGGAGGGCCGCGTCGCGCGCGTGGACGCCGGGACTGAGCGGCTCGGCCAGCAGGGGGTCGCCGTCGTCCCACACGACGACGCAGGCCGTGTCGTGCGCGGGGGCGTAGACCGTCGACCGGTTGCCGACCACGATGCACGGCGACGGCGTCAGCAGCCGCAGGTAGGTGGCGTAGCGCTCGGGGCCGGAGCGGCGCGCGTCGTCGCGCACCACGGCGTCGTCGGGTGCGCGCCCCGCGAGCGCGGTCAGGAGCTGGTCCTGGTCGCGGTGATCGGGCACCACCAGCACGGTGCTGCGCCCGTCCGCCAGCGTGCGCACGGCGATCGCGGCGACCAGGTCGGCCCACGCGCCGACCGGGCGATCGGGCGCGGGGCGCGGCGGCGCGTCGAGGGCGAGCCGCTCCCCCGCCGCGACGGCCCCGGACAGCCCCGGATAGGCCGCGAGCACGCCGTCGGCCCAGGCCGCGGCATCCGTCGACACCTCGGCGGCGGAGGCGTCCGCATCGCCGGCGGCGAGCCACGCCTTCTCCGCGCGCACCATCCGCTTCGGGATCACCAGCCTCAGGATGTCGCTCGCCGAGCCGGCGGCGCGGTCGGCCGCGCGTCGGGCGAGCGCGTACAGCGCCGGGGTCAGCACGGGCACCGACGAGACGACCGCGTCGAGCTCGGAGAGCGGCCGCTCGGGCGCCTCCGCCGTGTGCACCTCGACGAGGTAGCCGTCCACGACGCGCCCCGCAGTCCGCAGCGGGACGCGCACCCGGACTCCCGGCACGGCGTCGGCGACGAGCGATGCCGGGACCTCGTAGTCGAAGAGCCGGTCCAGCTGCGGCAGGGGCGAGTCGATGAGGACCCGGGCGACGACGATCACGGCGTCGGTCAGAGACCCGCGGCGGCGCGCAGCTCCTCGACGCGGTCGGTGCGCTCCCAGGTGAACTCGGGAAGCTCCCGGCCGAAGTGGCCGTAGGCGGCCGTCTGCGCGTAGATGGGCCGCAGCAGGTCGAGGTCGTCGATGATCGCCTTCGGACGCAGGTCGAACACCTCTCGGATCGCCCGGGTGATCTTCTCGTCGGACACGTGCGCGGTGCCGAACGTCTCGACGTAGAGCCCGACGGGCTCCGCGCGACCGATCGCGTACGCGACCTGCACCTCGAGGCGGTCGGCGAGACCGGCCGCGACGGCGTTCTTGGCGACCCAGCGCATCGCGTAGGCGGCGGAGCGGTCGACCTTGGACGGGTCCTTGCCGCTGAACGCGCCGCCGCCGTGGCGGGACGCGCCGCCGTAGGTGTCGATGATGATCTTGCGGCCGGTGAGACCGGCGTCGCCCTTCGGGCCGCCGGTGACGAACGGGCCCGCGGGGTTGATGACGTAGCGGACGTTCGACACGTCGAGGCCGGTGGTGGCGAGGATGGGGTCGATGACCTCGGCCTGCACCGCGGCCCGCAGGGCGGGCAGCGAGATGTCGGGGTTGTGCTGGGTGGAGAGCACGACGGTGTCGACGGTGCGCGGCACCGGACCGTCGTAGCCGAGGGTCACCTGGGTCTTGCCGTCGGGACGCAGGAACCCGAGCGCGCCGGAGCGGCGGGCATCCGTGAGACGCTCGGCCAGCCGGTGGGCGGTCCAGATCGCCATCGGCATGAGCTGCGGTGTCTCGTTCGTCGCGTAGCCGAACATGATGCCCTGGTCGCCCGCGCCGAGCGCGTCGACGGGGTCGACCGAACCGCCCTCGCGGTGCTCGATCGCGTTGTCGACGCCGGCCGCGATGTCGCCGGACTGCTCGCCGATCGACACCGTGACGCCGCAGGAGTCGCCGTCGAAGCCGGTTTCGCTCGAGGTGTAGCCGATGCGGTTCACGACCCGGCGGACGATGCCGGGGATGTCGACGTACCCGTCGGTGCGGACCTCACCCGCCACGTGCACGAGGCCCGTGGTCACGAGGGTCTCCACCGCGACACGGCTGCCCGGGTCGACCGTCAGCAGGGCGTCGAGGATCGAGTCGGAGATCTGGTCGCAGATCTTGTCCGGGTGCCCCTCGGTGACGGATTCGGACGTGAACAGACGCAGCGCGCTCATCGGTGCTCCAGACGACAACGGGTACTCGACAATCATGCCCGCGATCTCCGACACGACGTCGTCGTAGCGGGGATCACGGGCATGCCGACGCCATACGGCGTCATGAAGTCAGCGGAGGATCACTCGGCCGCGCGCAGGCGCAGCTTGTCCTCGTGGATCTCGTGCAGCGCGATCGTGAGGGGCTTGTCCTCGACGCTCGAGTCGACGAGCGGACCGACGTTGTCGAAGAGGTTCCCCTCGTGCAGGTCGGAGTAGTAGTCGTTGATCTGGCGCGCGCGCTTGGCCGCGTAGATCACGAGCTGGTACTTGGAGTCGACCTTGTCGAGCAGTGCGTCGATGGGCGGGTCGATGATGCCCTTGTCACGTCCGGCCATGATGAACCTCCAGGATCGAATGGCGGTGGGAAAACTCGCGGGGACACGCCCACGCGGGAGAACTCGTGGCCGCAGGATGCCGCGGCATCCGTTCATTCTATCAGCGCGGACTCGGCGATCGCTTTCATCCGTCCCGCGACCTCGCTTCTGCGGGTGCGATCCGACCTCGCGGGACGGATGAAGCGGCGCTCAGCGGGCGAGGGCCGCGATCTCGGCGGCGGCGCGGGCGACGTCGTCGTTGACGACGCGGTAGTCGAACTCGCCCTGGGCGGCGAGTTCCACCTTGGCCGTCTTGAGGCGTCGGGTCCGCTCCTCGGCTCCCTCGGTCCCGCGCCCCACGAGGCGGTTGACGAGCTCGTCCCAGCTGGGCGGGGTGAGGAACACCAGCGTCGCGTCGGGCGCGGCGGCGCGCACCTGGCGCGCGCCCTGGAGGTCGATCTCCAGCAGCACCGTGCGGCCCGCGGCCAGCGCCTCGTCGATCGGCCCGCGCGGTGTCCCGTAGCGGAACGCGTTGTGCACCGTGGCGTGCTCCAGCAGGGCGCCGTCGGCGATGAGCCGGTCGAAGCCGGCGTCGTCGACGAAGAAGTAGTGCTCACCGTCGACCTCGCCCGGTCGCGGCGCACGGGTGGTGGCCGAGACGGACAGCAGGATCTCGGGGTGGTGCTCCTTGATGTGGGCGGCGACGGTGCCCTTGCCGACGGCGGTGGGGCCCGCGAGCACGATCAGCCGGCTGCGGCCGCCGCGGGGCTGCAGCGGCGGGAACCGGGTGTCGAGCCACTCCTTCAGCGCGACGCGTTGGCGGGCGCCCAGGCCGCCGAGCCGCTTGACGGGGGCGATCTCCAGGTCCGCGAGGATGCGGTCGCGCTTGCCCTCGCCGATGGCCGGCAGCGCCGTCAGGAACTCGGTGATCCGCATCGCGCCGGCGGGGCTCTCCGGCGCGTCGAGCGCGCGCTGCAACAGCTCCTGCGGCGTGATGACCCGCATCGCGACGTCGTGCTTGAGGGCCGCGCGTTCGCGGCGCGCGGCGACGGCGCGACGGGATGCCGCGACACGGTCGACCTCGGGAGGTGTGCGGGAGTCAGCCATGGGATCCTCCACGGTACAGGGTGGCGCGTTCGGCGATCCGCGCGGCGAGCCGGTCGGGTCCGGCGGACAGGATGCTGCGGCTCTCGCTCGCGATCACGCCGTCGGCGAGGCCGCCGAACACGCGCGTCAGGTCGGCGGGCTCGGCGCCCTGGGCTCCGAAGCCGGGGGCGAGGATCGGCACGGTCCGCCCGAACGGTCGCAGGCCGCGGTCCGCGAGGTCGACCGTCGCCCCCACCACGAGGCCGAGCGAGGCCCAGTCGCCCGTGGAGGAGTCGGCGGCGACCACCTCGGCGGCCACGGCGGCGGCGACCGGGGCGCCGGTGTCCACGTGCGCCGTCTGCAGCTGCGCCGCCTCGGGGTTGCTCGTCGCGGCGAGGACGAAGGCGCCCTTCCCGTGGGTCAGCGCGGAGGCCAGCGTCGAGGCGAGCGCGCCGACGCCGAGGTACGGGCTCAGGGTGAGGGCGTCCGCCTCCAGCGGCGCCCCGGGGGGCAGCCACGCGGCCGCGTACGCGTCCATCGTCGTGCCGATGTCGCCGCGCTTGGCGTCGGCGATCACGAGCAGCCCTGCGGCGCGGGCGGCCGCCATGACCTCTTCGAGGGCGGCGAACCCGGCGGCTCCGAACCGCTCGAAGAACGACACCTGCGGCTTGACGATCCCCACGGTGGACGCCGCGGCATCCACCGTGCGCAGCCCGAATTCGCGCACGCCCTGCGCGTCGACACCGAGCCCCCACTCCCGCAGGAGCGTCTCATGGGGATCGATGCCGACGCACAGGCGTCCGCGCGTGGCGACGGCCCTCTGCAGTCGCGAGCCGAACGAGCTCACACCGCGGCCCGCTGCTCGGCGGCCTGGAGAGCCTCGGCGCGGTCGACGGCGTACTCCTGGAGGCTACGCACGGCGAAGCCTTCCCGCAGCACCGGCAGCGCGCTGACCGCGGCGCCGAGGACGGCCATCGTGGTGAACAGTGCCTTGTCGGCGGCCACGGCCGCCGCGCGGATCTCGTACCCGTCGGCGCGGGCGATGCCGCCGGAGGGGGTGTTCACGACGATGTCGATCTCGCCTGCGTTGATGAGGTCGACGACGTTGCGCTCCCCCGACTCCTGCGTGTCGGAGTACTTGTTCACGACGTCCACGCGGATGCCGTTGCGCGCGAGGATTTCGGCCGTGCCCGACGTCGCGACGAGGCGGAAGCCGAGCTCCTGCAGGCGGTGCGCCGGCAGGATCACGGCGCGCTTGTCGTCGTCGGCCACCGACAGGAACACCGTGCCCGAGGTCGGCATGCCGCCGTAGGCCGCCGCCTGGCTCTTGGCGAACGCGGTCGGGAAGTCGCGGTCGATGCCCATGACCTCGCCGGTGGAGCGCATCTCCGGGCCGAGCACGGAGTCGACGGTGTGGCCGTCGGCGGTGCGGAACCGCTTGAACGGGAGCACGGCCTCCTTGACGGCGACGGGAGCGTCCAGCGGCACGCGCGAGCCGTCCTCGACGGGCAGCAGGCCCTCCGCCTTGAGCTCGGCGATGGTAGAGCCGGCCATGATGCGCGACGCCGCCTTGGCCAGCGGGATGCCGAGCGCCTTCGACACGAACGGCACGGTGCGCGAGGCGCGCGGGTTCGCCTCGATCACGTAGAGCACGCCCGCCGAGACGGCGAACTGCACGTTGAGCAGACCCCGCACGCCGACGCCTTCCGCGATCGCCTGCGTGGCGGTGCGGACGCGGTCGATCTCGGTGCGACCGAGCGAGATGGGCGGGAGGGTGCACGACGAGTCGCCGGAGTGGATGCCGGCCTCCTCGAGGTGCTCCATGACGCCACCGATGTACAGCTCGTGGCCGTCGTAGAGCGCGTCGACGTCGAGCTCGATCGCGTCGTCGAGGAAGCGGTCGACCAGCAGCGGCTTGCCCTCCTCGATGACGACCTCACCGGCGGTGCGCACGAAGTAGTCGCGCAGGCTCTCGGTGTCGTAGACGATCTCCATGCCGCGGCCGCCGAGCACGAAGCTCGGGCGCACGAGCACGGGGTAGCCGATCTCCTCGGCGATCGCGACGGCGCCCGCCTCGTCGACGGCCGTGTCGTGGCGCGGGGCCACGAGTCCGGCGCGGTCGAGCAGCTGCGAGAACAGCTCGCGCTCCTCGGCGATGTCGATGGCGGCGGGAGAGGTGCCGAGGATCGTGTAGCCGGCCTCCTCGATGCCCTTCGCGAGTCCCAGCGGCGTCTGACCGCCGAGCTGGCAGACCACGCCGAGGATCGTGCCCGACGCGCTCTCGGCGTGCAGGACCTCCAGGACGTCTTCGAGCGTGAGCGGCTCGAAGTACAGCCGGTCGCTCGTGTCGTAGTCGGTCGAGACGGTCTCCGGGTTGCAGTTGACCATGATCGTCTCGTAGCCGGCGTCCGACAGGGCGAACGAGGCGTGCACGCACGAGTAGTCGAACTCGACGCCCTGGCCGATGCGGTTCGGGCCCGATCCGATGATGACGACCTTGGTGCGATCGCTCGGCGTGACCTCGGTCTCGTAGTCGTAGCTGGAGTAGTGGTACGGCGTCAGGGCGGGGAACTCCCCCGCGCACGTGTCGACCGTCTTGTACACCGGGCGGATGCCGAGGCCGTAGCGGACGCCGCGGATCTCGGCCTCGGTCACGCCCCGCAGCTGCGCGAGCTGCGCATCGCTGAAGCCGTGCTCCTTGGCCAGACGCAGGGTCGCGGCATCCAGCTCGGCGGCGGCCTGCACGAAGGCGGCGACCTCGTTGATCAGTGCCATCTGGTCCAGGAACCACGGGTCGATCTTCGTGGCCTCGAACGCCTGCGCGACCGTGGCGCCCTTGCGCATCGCCTGCTGCAGCGTCACGATGCGCCCGTCGGTGGGGACCTTCGCGATCTCCAGCAGCTCCTCCACCGAGCGGGGCTCTTCGCCCCAGTGGAAGCTCGATCCGCGCTTCTCGAGCGAGCGCAGCGCCTTCTGCAGCGCCGTCGTGTAGTTGCGGCCGATCGCCATCGCCTCACCGACCGATTTCATGGTGGTCGTGAGCGTCGCGTCGGCGTTCGGGAACTTCTCGAAGTTGAAGCGCGGCACCTTGACGACGACGTAGTCGAGCGTCGGCTCGAAGCTCGCCGGCGTCGCCTGGGTGATGTCGTTCGGGACCTCGTCGAGGCGGTAGCCGATCGCGAGCTTCGCAGCGAGCTTCGCGATCGGGAAGCCCGTCGCCTTGGAGGCGAGGGCCGACGAGCGCGAGACGCGCGGGTTCATCTCGATGACGATGATGCGCCCGGATGCCGGGTCGACGGCGAACTGGATGTTGCAGCCGCCGGTGTCCACGCCGACGGCGCGGATGATGTCGATGCCGATGTCGCGGAGCTTCTGGTACTCGCGGTCGGTCAGGGTCAGCGCGGGGGCCACCGTGATCGAGTCGCCGGTGTGCACGCCGACCGGGTCGACGTTCTCGATGGAGCAGACGACGACCGTGTTGTCGGCCATGTCGCGCATGAGCTCGAGCTCGTACTCCTTCCAGCCGAGGATCGACTCCTCCAGGAGCACCTCGGTGGTCGGCGAGTCGCGCAGGCCCGCACCGCCGATGCGACGCAGGTCCTCCTCGTCGTAGGCGAAGCCGGAGCCCAGGCCGCCCATCGTGAACGAGGGGCGCACGACCAGCGGATAGCCGAGCTCGGCGGCGCCGGAGATCAGATCGTCCATCGTGTGGCAGATGACGCTGCGGGCCACGTCGGCCCCGGCATCCAGCACGAGCTGCTTGAAGATCTGACGGTCCTCGCCCTTGCGGATGGCGTCGACCTTGGCGCCGATGAGCTCGACGCCGTACTTGTCGAGGATGCCCTGCTCGTGCAGCGCCATGGCGGCGTTGAGCGCGGTCTGGCCGCCCAGGGTCGGCAGGATCGCGTCGGGCTTCTCCTTCTGGATGATCGTCTCGATCACGGCGGGCGTGATCGGCTCGATGTAGGTCGCGTCCGCGAAGTCGGGGTCGGTCATGATCGTCGCCGGGTTCGAGTTGACGAGGATGACGCGCACGCCCTCCTCGCGCAGCACGCGGCAGGCCTGGGTTCCCGAGTAATCGAACTCGCAGGCCTGGCCGATGACGATCGGGCCGGAGCCGATGACGAGGACGCTCGTGATGTCGTCGCGCTTGGGCATCAGTTCTTGTTCTCCAGAGAGGTGCGCACCATGTCGGCGAAGCGGTCGAAGAGGTAGTTGGCGTCGTGCGGGCCGCCGGCGGCCTCGGGGTGATACTGCACGCTGAACGCCGGGATGTCGAGGGCGCGAAGGCCCTCCACGACGTTGTCGTTGAGGCCGATGTGGCTCACCTCGACGCGGCCGTAGCCGTTCGGGCTGAGGGTCTCGCCGTCCAGCGGAGCGTCCACGGCGAACCCGTGGTTGTGCGCCGTGATCTCCACGCGCCCGGTCTGCTTGTCGAGCACCGGCTGGTTGATGCCACGGTGGCCGAAGGGCAGCTTGTACGTGCCGAAGCCGAGCGCACGGCCGAGCAGCTGGTTGCCGAAGCAGATGCCGAAGAAGGGCAGGCCGTCGTCGAGCACGTTGCGCAGGAGCGTGACGTGGTCGTCGGATGCCGCGGGGTCGCCCGGGCCGTTGGAGTAGAAGACGGCCACGGGGTCGATCGCGCGGACCTCGTCGATCGTCGCCGACTGCGGCAGCACGTGCACGTCGAACCCGCGGGCGGCGAGGTTGAGCACGGTCGCGCGCTTCACGCCGAGGTCGAGCACGGCCAGGGCGCCCAGCCTCTGCACGTCGGCGGCGGCGGGCGTGACCTCGACCTCGCTGACCGAGACGGCTGCGGAGAGGTTCTGGCCGGCCATCTCGGGCGCTTCGCGCACGATGCGCAGCTGCTCCTCGGGGTCGAGGGCCGCGGCCTCGCCGGAGAACACGCCGCCGCGCATCGAGCCCGACGAGCGGAGCACGCGGGTGACGGCGCGGGTGTCGATGCCGGCGATGCCGACGATCCCGTCGCGCACGAGGGCGTCGTCGAGCGACTCGTCGGCACGCCAGTTGGAGACGACGCGCGAGGGGTCGCGCACGATGTAGCCGGCGACCCAGATGCGGCGTGACTCGGGGTCTTCGCCGTTCATCCCGGTGTTGCCGATGTGCGGCGCGGTCTGCAGGACGATCTGTCCCGCGTAGGAGGGATCGGTGAGCGTCTCCTGGTAGCCGGTCATGCCGGTGGAGAAGACGACTTCGCCGAGGGTCGTGCCCCGTGCGCCGTAGGCGCGGCCGGGGTGGCGGGAGCCGTCTTCGAGGACGAGGACGGCGGGGTCGAGCAAGAAGGTCATGCGGCGTTTCCCGTCGAGGTGGTGGAGGTCTGGTCTGTCGCGGTCGGGGCCGAAGGCGGCAGGAGGGCGGAGATCGCAGCGGCGAGGGCGGAGGCCGACTCGTCCTGCGGGCGGAGGTAGCTGTCGACGATCTCGGTGGAGCCGTCCGAGCGGTTCGCGAGCCAGGCGATGCGCACGAGCCCGCCCGCCTCGACCACACGGTCGATGGCGGTGTTGGCGAGGTCGACGCCGGAGATCCGCTCGAGAGCGAGGAACATGCGCGGCTGGCCCACGAGGTCGAGGGCGACGCCCCGATCGGTGACCGTCACGTCGAGGCGCGAACGGAAGCCGAGCCCGCGGATCGCGAGGCGTTCCAGGGCGTCGTCGTGCCGGGTCGTCGCGACGTAGAAGCCCGAGCTGCGAACCTGCTCGCGGGCGTCCGTCGGCGCCTCGCCGAACGGTGCGGCGAGCCCGCCGTCCCGCCGGGATCGTCGTCGCCACGCGACCACACCGAGCGCCAGGAGCCCGACGGCCACGGCGATCATGACGAGCAGTGCCCCTTCACGGGTCATGACGTGACCTCCTTCATGGCGGTGGCCACGACGCCGTCGGCGACCGTCGGAGCGCCGCGGAAGAACGTCCACCGCACCTCGCCCGGCAGTTCGCGGCCCAGGTAGGGAGAGTTGACGCTGCGTCCGCGCAGGTCGTCGCGGCCGAACGTCCGCACCGGCGCCGGGTCGTACAGCGTGAGCGAGGCCGGTGCTCCCACGGTGAGCGGTGTGCCGGCGTCGGCGAGGCGGCCGATGCGGGCCGGTGCGGCCGACATCACGCGGGCGACGTCGTCCCACGACAGCATCCCGGTCTGCACCATCGCCTGGTGGACGACCCGCAGCGCGGACTCCAGCCCCACCATGCCGTTGGCGGCCGCCTGCCACTCGCACGACTTGGCCTCCGCCGGGTGCGGGGCGTGGTCGGTGGCGACGATGTCGATCGTGCCGTCGGCGAGGCCTTCGCGCACGGCCTGCACGTCCTCGTCGCGGCGCAGCGGCGGGTTCACCTTGTAGCGGGCGTCGTAGCCGCGCACGAGATCCTCGGTGAGGAGCAGGTGGTGCGGCGTGACCTCGGCGGTGACGTTCACGCCCCGCTTCTTCGCCCAGCGGATGATGTCGACCGACCCGGCCGTCGAGAGGTGGCACACGTGCAGGCGGGAGCCGACGTGCTCGGCGAGCAGCACATCGCGGGCGATGATCGACTCCTCGGCCACCGCGGGCCAGCCGGCGAGGCCGAGCTCGGCCGAGACCGTGCCCTCGTTCATCTGGGCGCCCTCGGTCAGCCGCGGATCCTGTGCGTGCTGCGCGACGACGCCGTCGAACGCCTTCACGTACTCCAGCGCGCGGCGCATGATGAGCGGGTCGAAGACGCAGAAGCCGTCATCGCTGAAGACGCGCACGCGGGCGCGGGAGGATGCCATCGCGCCCAGCTCGGCGAGGCGTTCGCCCTTCTGCCCCACCGTCACGGCGCCGATCGGCTGCACGTGCACGTAACCGGCCGCCTCGCCCAGCGCGAGCTCCTGCTCGACGACACCGGCCGTGTCGGCGACCGGCGAGGTGTTCGGCATCGCGAACACCGTCGTGAACCCGCCCGCCGCGGCGGCGCGCGAACCTGTCAGCACCGTCTCCGACGCCTCGTAGCCGGGCTCGCGCAGATGCACGTGCAGGTCGACCAGGCCGGGCAGGGCGATCAGCCCGTCGGCATCCACCACATCGGCGCCGGCGCGGGTGAGCCCGGTGCCGATCTCGGCGATGCGGCCGCCTTCGAGCACCACGTCGGCGGCCTCTGCCCCGTTCAGGCGGGCGCCGCGGATGATCGTCGGGCGCTCCGGGGTGTGTGGAACCGTCACGGGGCGTGCTCCTCTGCGTTCGTGTCGCGCTCACCGGGTCGTTCGCCGGCCAGCACCAGGTACAGCACCGCCATCCGCACCGAGACGCCGTTCGCGACCTGCTCCAGCACGGTCGAGCGCGGGGAATCGGCGGCGTCGGCGGAGATCTCCAGGCCCCGGTTCATGGGGCCCGGGTGCATCACCATGCTACCGTCCGGCAGAGCGGCCAGACGCTCGGCATCCAGTCCCCATCGACGCGAATACTCCCGTTCAGTGGGGAAATACGCCGCGTTCATGCGTTCGAGCTGAATCCGCAGCATCATGATCGCGTCCGGTGCGCCCGCGATGGCCTCGTCGAGGTCGTAGACGATGCGCGCCGGCCACGCCGAGACATCCTGAGGGATCAGCGTCGGAGGAGCGACGAGAGTGACCTCCGCGCCGAGCGTGTGCAGCAGCCAGACGTTCGAGCGCGCGACGCGCGAGTGCAGGATGTCGCCGACGATCGCGACCCGCACGCCCGCGAGGTCTCGACCGCGGCTGTCGTCGCCGAAGCGGCGCTTGCGGATCGTGAAGGCGTCGAGCAGCGCCTGGGTGGGGTGCTCGTGCGTGCCGTCGCCGGCGTTGACGACGCCCGCGGTGATCCAACCGCTCGTGGCGAGGGTGTGCGGTGCTCCGGACGCGCCGTGACGGATGACCACGGCATCCGCGCCCATCGCCTGCAGCGTCTGGGCGGTGTCCTGCAGCGACTCCCCCTTGCTGACGCTGGAACCCTTGGCGGAGAAGTTGATGACGTCGGCCGACAGTCGTTTCGCGGCCGCTTCGAAGGAGATGCGCGTGCGCGTCGAGTCCTCGAAGAAGAGGTTGACGATCGTCTTGCCGCGTAGCGTCGGCAGCTTCTTGATCTCCCGCGACTGGGTGTCGCGCATGTCCTCGGCGACGTCGAGGATGCGCAGGGCCTGCTCGCGTGCGAGCGTGCGGGTGTCGAGCAGGTGCCTCATGATGCGATCGTCACCTCTTCGACGCCGTCGACTTCCGCGAGGTGCACGTTGACGCGCTCGCTGCGGGCGCTCGGCAGGTTCTTGCCGACGAAATCGGGGCGGATCGGCAGCTCACGATGGCCGCGGTCCACGAGGATGGCGAGCCGCACCGCGGCGGGGCGGCCGATGTCGCCGATCGCGTCCAGGGCGGCCCGGATGCTGCGTCCCGAGAACAGCACGTCGTCCACGAGGACGACGGTCTTGCCGTCGATCCCCCCGGCCGGGATCTGCGTCGGGCGCGGCGTGCGGGTGGGATTGCGGTGCAGGTCGTCGCGGTACATCGTGACGTCGAGGGCGCCGACGGGGACGCTCGAGCCGGAGATCTCGCCGAGGAGGCGGCCGATGCGCTCCGCGAGGGTCACCCCCCGGGTCGGGATGCCGAGGAGGACGAGGCCGTCCGCCCCTTTGTTGGACTCCAGGATCTCGTGGGAGATCCGAGTCAGTGCGCGGGCGATGTCGGCTGTCTGCATCACGGTACGCGTGTTACCGGTGCTCATCCGTCGCTCCCTTCTCCGCCTCACGGGACGGTGTTAAAGGTTGCTGTGGTACGTCACCCACTCTACCCGACCCGGGCGGCGCTTCAGGTGGTGGATCGCCCCGGCGCGATCGCGCGTCGTACCCCGGCGCGGGCGGCCGTGAGACCGAGCACGAGCAGCGTCACCGACCAGAAGCCCCCGAGGGAGACGGCGTCGCCGAAGAGCAGGTCCTCGAGCCACAGCACGACGAACTTGCTGCCGGGCAGGATCAGCACCAGCATCACGATCGAGGTGACACGCCGCGCCGCCGTCGACGCCGCGCGCAGCCGTGCCACGACCCGCTTCTTGATCCGCAGCACCAGCTCGAGGACGAGCTTGAGCATCACCGCCGTCGCGAGCGAGACGGCGAAGCTCTCGGTGATGACGCCCGGGACGAACTCGGCGGTCAGGTTGAGGATCACGAGGTAGACGAGGACGTCCACGAGGTGCAGCGGGTCGATCTTCATGCCAAGGTCCTCCCTCGCGGACCCCCGGTGTAGTGGTCGCGCTCACTCTAGGGCAGGCCGTTGAAGCGCATGAGAACACTCTCACGCGGCGTGTGATGTTTCCTCTCTCGATCTGGACTTTTCCACCGTGTGGTGTCGGAGGCCCTCGGCAGAATGGGGGTATGGACCTCCTCGCAACGCACCTCGACGACCTGCGTTCGCAGGTCGTGGACGTGCTGCGCGCGGCGGTCTCGAACCGTGTCTTCGAGCGGGGCACCGAAGGCGAGCTCGCCCGGCAGATCGCCGCGATCGCCGAGATCGGCCGCTTCGTCGAGGCGCTCCTGATCGACGCGACCGGCGAGGTCATGCGCCGGTCGGAGAACCCCGTGCGCGACGAGCGGATGACCTCGCACCTCGGATGCCGCGACGTCACCGATCTGCTGCAGACGCTCACCCGGCTCGAACCGCGGTCGGCAGTCCGGCTGCAGCGGGCGGCGACGGCTGTCCGCCGCGCCGTGTCGCCCACGACCGGTGAGGCGCTCGACGCGCCGTTCCCGTCGGTGCGGGCCGCGATGGTCGACGGGGTGGTCGGCACCGACGGCATCCTCGCGATCACCGGACCCCTCCAGCAGACCGCGCCGCGCGTCTCCACGGCCGCGCGGAGGGACGCCGCCGATGTCGTCGTCGCCGAGGCGCGGGGCGAGGGGCCGGATGCCGCGCCGCCCGCATGCGCCGAGCTGCTGCGCATCCACGCGCAGACGTGGGCGCTCGCGCTCGATCAGGACGGCGCCGAGCCGCGCGAGCGGGTGGCCGAGCGGAAGCGCTCGCTCGTGCTCGGTGTCGCCACCGCGGCCGGAGTGCCCGTCCGAGGAACCCTGCTGCCCGAGGTGGCGGCGCAGCTGCAGACCATCTTCGATGCCCACCTCTCCCCCGCGGTCGCCTTCGACGACCCGTTCACCGCCCTTGACGACGACCCGCTCGTCGCCCGGGACGAGCGCACCCGCCGGCAGAAGCAGCACGATGCGCTCGCGGCGGCACTCGGTGTCGCGGCATCCAGCGGGCTCCTGCCCACGGTCGGCGCCCACGCGCCCACCCTGGTGGTCTCCGTCGAGGCCGACGATCTCATCGCGGGCACGGGTTTCGCCCACGCGCAGGGCTGCGATCAGCCCGTCAGCACCATGGTCGCCCGCCACGTCGCCTGCGCCGGCGCGATCCAACGCGTCGCCACCCGCCCAGGCGGACGCATCGGCGTGCTGCTGTGCTGGTACCACCACCGCTTCCTCGACCGCATCGGCTGGAAGCTGCGCATGAACAGCGGCGTGCCCGAGGTCACGGCACCGCCGTGGCACGGCAGGGATCATCGGTGGCGGCCGGTGACGACGTCGCCCGTGCGACTCACGAAGCGCGCGAAACGAATCCTGACGACGTGAATCCCGTGCGTCAGAGCCGGTTCACGACGTCTGCGCGGAGGCCGTCTCGCTGACGCGCGCCGCGCGGATCGGATGCCCCGGTGCGGTGAGGCACTGTCCGCTCGCCAGGTCCCACTTCCAGTCGTGGAGGGCGCACGTGAGCACGCCGTCCTCGATCTTGCCGGTCTTGGTGAGGTCGGCGCGCAGGTGCGGACAGCGCCGCTGCACGTTCCAGCCGTCGATCTCGGCATCCTCGGTCTGATCCGACTGCTCGGCGTACCAGTTCTCGACGTACTCGATGCGGTCGCGCGACAGGCACTTCAGGAACGTGGTGAGGAACTCGTTGAACTTGCCGCTGCGGCCCACCTCGAACTGCATCGACAGGAAGATCGAGTTCGACCAGTCGATCTCGTGGTCGCGGATGTTCGTCGAGACGAGATCGGCGGGGATCGTGTACCAGTAGATGCACTCCTCCCCCGCGTACGCGCGCACCTTGGCCTTCGGGAAGTCGACGACCATGTCGAGCTCGCCGATGCGGAAGCGGACGTTGCCGCCCACCCCGGTGCGGATCGTGCGGGCGCGGCGCAGCAGCGGCTCCCACCACTCCTGCAGTGCCGCGAGCATCTCGTCGGGTGCCATCGGCTCGGCGCGGGTGGCAATCTCGGCGATGACCTCTCCCTGACGGCTGTCGCGCTGTTCGGCGAGGTAGGCCCACTTGTCGTCGAAGACGCGGTCGATCTCCTCCGCCGAGTAGAGGGTCTGGGTGATCTCGATCGCCCCGCCGTCGAGGTCGACCTGCGTGCCGGGCACGAACTCGTAGCCCTTCTGGTCGGGACGCTCGTCGCGCATGTGCGCGAGGAACTGACGCTGATCGGTGAAGATCGAGTCGTCCTCCAGGCCCCACCCGTTGAAACGGAACAGGTCCTCACGCAGGAACATGGGCGGACCCGCCATCGGGAAGACGTGCTCGGCGTCCACCTTCTCGATGTAGTACATCGCGCGCTTGTTCTGCGCGTCGCGCTTGAGCTTCGCGAAGTGCTGCTTGGAGTCCTGCGGCAGGTCGTAGACCATGGGCCACCAGATCGCCCCCGACACCTGCGTGAAGTACGCGTCGGGCGTCGAGAACGAGAGCAGCCGGTCGAGGTTGAGCGGATGCGAGTCGTTCTGGTTCAGGATGCTGGCGGTGCCGTCGTCCACGCTCAGCGAGGAGTCGCCGATCGGGCCGTCACTGGGCGCGCGCAGCGGCGTGACCATGATCTTCAGCCCGCCGGGGTACTCGATCGTCCGGCCCGCCTGGGTGTAGACGATGTTGTCGTAGCCGAGGCGGCGGAGGTCCACCTCGAGGTCGTCGGTCGGGTACTCCGGCAGCAAAACGCGGATGTCCTTCGGCACGTACCGCTCCAGCAGCGTGGGGTCGAAGTGGTCGCGGTGACGGTGCGAGATGTAGAGGAAGTCCGCCTTCCCGAAGCGCTCCCAGTCCAGGCCGCGGTTGTCGGGGAAGGGGAACCACGAACCGAAGAAACTCGGCCCCATCACGGGGTCGCACAGGATGCTGCCGCCCGTCGTCTCGATGAACATTCCGGCGTGGCCGAGGCCTGTGATCCGCATGGGTCCTCCTGGTCGAACAGCTCTCGAGTCTACGCGCGAGAGGCTGTGCGCCCGCTCAGGCGAGGCGGGAGTCAGGGTGCGGAGAGACCGAGGCGCGGGTACAGGCGGGCGAAGCCCTCGGCCAGACCGCCCTCCAGGGCGTCGACGACATGGCCGGCCCCGGGCACCACGTGGCTGTCGGCCTGTCGGCCCGCCGCGGAGAGGAGATTCCCCCCCCCCCCCCCAGCCATACGGATGTGACGTCAGGCGGTGCGGGCGATACGTCCGAGCACGCCGTGCACGAACGAGCCGGAGTCGTCGGTGGAGAACTCCTTCGCGAGCTCCACGGCCTCGTCGATGGCGACCGCGGAGGGCACCTCGTCGTTGAACATGAGCTCCCAGACGGCCAGGCGCAGGATGGCACGGTCGACCGCCGGCATCCGCTCGAGCTTCCAGTCGCGCGCGTGCGTGACGATCTGCTCGTCGATCTCGTCGCGGTTGTCGATGACGCCGTCGACGATCTCGCGTGCGTACAGCCAGGACGCCTCGCGGGCGGGCTCGTTCGCCGCGCGCTTGGCCTCGGCCGCGAGCGTCACGGCGAGGTCGTCACCGCGGACGTCGGACTGGTAGAGGATGTCGAGGGCGCGCTTTCGCGCCTTGGAGCGTGCGCTCATGTGATCGGATGCCGCGCGTCAGTTGACGCGGCCGAGGTAGTCGCCCGTCCGGGTGTCGACCTTCACCTTGGTGCCGGTCTCGAGGAACAGCGGGACCTGGATCTCATAGCCGGTCTCGACGGTCGCGGGCTTCGTGCCCGCCGACGAGCGGTCGCCCTGAAGACCGGGCTCGGTGTAGGTGATCTCCAACACGACGGAGGCCGGGAGCTCGATGTAGAGCGGGTTGCCGTTGTTGAGCGCGATCTGCACCTGCTGGTTCTCGAGCAGGAAGTTCGCGGAATCGCCGACCGTCGCGGCGCCGACCGTGATCTGGTCGTAGTCGGCGACGTCCATGAAGACGTAGCCCTCGCCGTCGTTGTAGAGGTAGGTGAAGTCGCGGCGGTCGACGTTCTCGATCTCCACCTTCGCGCCGGCGTTGAACGTCTTGTCGACGACCTTGCCGGTCATGACGTTCTTGAGCTTGGTGCGGACGAAGGCGCCGCCCTTGCCGGGCTTCACGTGCTGGAACTCCACGACGCTCCAGAGCTGTCCGTCGATGCTGAGGACGACGCCGTTCTTGATGTCTGCGGTCGATGCCATGAGTGTGGAGTTTCCGTTCGTGAGTTCGAGGTGGCGCACGCGGTGGCGCGCGGCCGACAGTCGATCTTAGCCCACGCTCCTCCGCGGGCCCGGGCGTCAGCCCTCCGCCGCACCCGTGATGACGTCGATGAGCAGAGCGACCGCGCGCGCGTAGCCCGAGACGCCCTCGCCGATGACGTGGACGGCGGCGACGTCCGCGACGTAGGAGTGGTGCCGGAAGGCCTCGCGTTCGAGGATGTTGGAGATGTGCACCTCGGCGACCGGCAGCGAGACGCCCGCGAGCGCGTCGCGGAGCACGACGGACGTGTGCGTCAGGCCCCCCGGATTGATCACGATCCCGGCGCAGTCGGTGCGCGCCTCGTGGATCGCGTCGAGGAGCACGCCCTCGTGATTGCTCTGCACGGCCCGCACCTCGAAGCCGCGCTCCGCGGCGGCATCCCGGGTGAGGCGTTCGACGTCCGCGAGGGTGTCGCGACCGTAGATCTCGGGCTGGCGGGTGCCGAGGAGGTTGAGGTTGGGGCCGTTGACCAGCAGCAGTCGTCGCGTCTCGCTCATCGTCGGCACACTATCAGCGCGGCCGCTCACCGGGCGGCGTCGCCTTGCGCGGTGAGGCGGATGGGGGCGTTTCCGGCGCCGAAGCCGGCGTAGCCGTCGCGGCGCTCCACGAACTCCCAGAAGATCTGCCCGACGGTGCGGGTGTAGACGTGCAGGTACTCGCCGTCGGCGTCGCGGTCGTACGCGATGTCGAGCGCGCGCAGCTCGCTGATGACTTCGGTCGGCAGGTCGAAGCGGGCCGCGAGGTCGTCGTAGTAGTTCTGCGGCATGCGCAGCAGCTGCATCCCCCGCGCGCGGGACGCGCGGGCCAGCGCGCGGACGTCGTCGCACGCGAACGCGACGTGCTGCGCCAGACCCGTGGCGCTGCCCTGTTCGGCCACGATCGGGGGCGCAACGTTCAGCGGCAGTCGCACGCCGTCCTCGCCGGGCCCGGCGAGGACCCGGCTGCGCACCAGCCCCTGCGGGCCCGGCACGTCGGTGCTGCTGGCGACGTGGAGGCCGAAGGCCGCCGTGTAGAACAGCGTCGTCTCGTCGATCTCCTGCCACGGCTGCGTCATGCTGACATGGTCGAAGCCCGTCACGGCGCTCGCGGCGGCGACCTCGCCGTGCTCGAACTCGCGGGTCCAGGAGGGTTCGCCGGCGTCGGCGGCCTGCGTCCAGAACACCGCCATCCCGCCGGGGGCCACGGCGGCGTCGAGCTGCTGCTCGCGGGCGTAGGTGCGTCGGTAGGCCCGGGGCGTCTGCAGGGCGTCGACGCGGCGCGACACGGCCTCCGCGTCGTCGACCTCGAACCCGACGGCGGCCAGGTGGGGTGCCATGTCGCGCGCGTGCTGCTCGTTGAGTACGACCCGCGCCCGCCCGGCCGACCACAACGTCACCGGCTTGGAGCGGTGGCGTCCGCGGGAGGTGAATCCCGCCTGCGAGAGCAGCGCTTCGACCGGAGAGGTGTCCTCGGCGCGGATCTCGACGAAGTCGATGCCGGAGGGCGCTGCGGAGTCGGGCAGCATCTCCAGGTCGGGCAGATCGGGATACCGACGCGCCACGGCGTCCTCGAGCCACTTCAGGGACCGGTGCGCGTGCAGCGCCGTGCGCGCGGAGTCCGTCTGTCGGAAGGTGTCGTTGAAGACCTCGAGCGACCACGGCCCCGAGTAGCCGGCGTGCAGCACCTGACCCATGAAGCCGACGAGATCGAAGCTGCCCTCCCCCGGGAACAGGCGGTGGTGCCGGCTCCACGACAGCACGTCCATCGACAGTCGCGGCGCGTCGGACAGCTGCAGGAAGAAGATGCGCTCGCCCGGGATGTCGCGGATCGCGGACGGGTCGTGGCCGCGCGAGAGGATGTGGAACGAGTCGAGGCACAGCCCCACGGCCGGGTGGTCGGCGAGCTGCACGACCCGCCACGCCCGGCGGTAGTCGTCGATGAAGCGTCCCCAGGCGAGCGCTTCGAACGCGATGCGCACACCGTGCCGCGCGGCGACATCGCCGAGGCGGCGCAGCTGCACCGCGCTCACCTCGTCGTCGTCGACCGTCGCCGTCGCCACGTTGCTGCAGCACAGCACGAGGCCGATGCCCAAGCGCGCGGCGAGGGCGAACTTCGCCTCGGCGCGGTGCAGCACCCGGGCGAACTCCGCCTCGTCGACGCCTTCGACGTCGCGCAGCGGCTGGAAGAGATCGAGCGTCAGGCCGAGGCGGTCGGCGACGGCGCGGATCTCCTCCGGGCTCTCGGGCGCCGCGACCAGGTCGGGCTCGAAGACCTCGACGCCGTCGAAGCCGGCCTCGGCGCAGGCGTGCAGCTTGTCGACGAGAGTGCCGCTGACGCACACGGTCGCGATCGAGGTTCTCATGCCGGGAAATGTACCATCCGGTACATACGTGCGGTAGGCCTCGCCTGCGAGGTTCGGTCTCGCCCGTCGATATCCTGAGCGGATGGTGGTCCAGCAGCGCGACGCGGAACGCACCCGGGCGGAGCTGCTCGCGGTGGCGACGGAGGTGTTCGCGCAGGACGGCTACTCGGGTGCGCGTGTCGACGACATCGCGGAGCGCACCCGCACGACGAAGCGGATGATCTACTACTACTTCGGCAGCAAGGAGGGCCTGTATCTCGCGGTGCTCGAGAACGCGTATCGCGGCATCCGTGATGCGGAGCGCGGGATCGACCTGGCCCACACCGATCCCCTCGCGGCGATCCGGGAGCTGGCGGAGCTGACGTTCGACTATCACGTCACCCACGACGACTTCATCCGTCTGGTCTCGATCGAGAACATCCATCGTGGAGCGTTCATCCGCCGCATCGATGCGCTGCGCTCCCTCTCCCAGCCGGCCAAGACGCTGCTCGACGACATCTTGGAGCGCGGGCGCGCCGACGGCGTCCTGCGGTCCGATGTCGACGCGATCGACGTGCACCTGGTCATCAGCGCCTACTGCGTGTTCCAGGTGGCCAACCGTCACACCTTCGGCTACCTGTTCGACATGGACTTCGACGACCGCAGTGCGCACCTGCGCGCGCTCATCGGCGACGTCGTCGTCTCCTGGCTCGCCGCGCGCTGAGCGCGAGGATGGCCGGGGTTTTTCCCGGCCGATCCTTGACGTCGTGGAATTGCCGTGGTTCACTCTGAACGTACCGGTTAGTACATAGACCGGAGCGTACGAAGGAGTACACCCGTGATCGTCACCCACACCGCTCGGCGTCCCTATCTCGTGGGACTCGTCGGCAGCGGGGTCACGCCCTCGCTCACGCCGCCGATGCACATGGCGGCCGCGCGCGAGCTCGGTCTCGAGTACGTCTACCGCCCCCTCGACATCACGGCGCTCGGCCTGTCCCCCACCGCAATCGGCGACATCCTCACGTGGGCGGAGCGCCTCGGCTACGACGCCCTCAACGTCACGCATCCGTGCAAGCGGCTCGTCCTGGACCACCTCGACCACCTCGACCCGCTGGCCGCGGCGCTCGGTGCCGTCAACACCGTGCTGTTCACGCCGGAGGGCCGTATCGGCCACAACACCGACACGACCGGCTTCGCCGCCGGGTTCGTGTCCGGCCTCCCCGGCGTCGCGACCGACCGCGTCGTGCAGCTCGGTGCCGGAGGTGCGGGGTCGGCGGTCGCCGATGCGCTCCTGCGCGGTGGCGTCGGTCGACTGATCGTGGTCGACATCGACGGCCGTCGCGCGGCGGAACTGGTCGACGATCTGCGGTCGCGCCACGGAGTCGAGCGCGTCGCCGTCGGTGCCGCCGACGAGCTGGCCGTCCTGCTGGCCGCGGCGGACGGACTGGTCCACTGCACGCCCACGGGGATGGCCGAACACCCCGGGATGCCCGTCGACGCGGTGCTCCTGCGGCCGACCCTCTGGGTCGCCGACATCGTCTACCGCCCCTATGAGACGGCGCTGCTGCGGGCCGCGCGCGCTCTCGGGGCTCCGACGCTCGACGGCGGACGGATGGCCGTGTTCCAGGCCGTCGACGCCTTCGAGCTGATCACCGGCATCCGGCCCGACGCCGATCGGATGTCCGCCCACTTCCACGCTCTCGTGGCCGCCGACCACGACGTGCTCACCCGCTGACCCGAGTCCGGCGCTCACGTCCCCTTCGAAGGAGAACCACCGATGTCCGAATCCGCAATGGCGCGGAAGACCCCTGTCAGAGCCGCCGTGGCCTCTTTCATGGGCAGCGCCGTCGAGTACTACGACTTCTTCCTGTTCGGCTCCGCCGCCGCGCTGATCTTCCCCACCGTCTTCTTCCCCAGCGGTGACCAGGCCGCACTGGTGATGTCGTTCGCCACGTTCGGGTTCGCCTACATCGCGCGTCCGTTCGGCGCGGTCATCCTCGGCCACTTCGGCGACCGCATCGGCCGTCAGAAGGTGCTGATGTTCACCCTCATCCTGATGGGGGCATCGACGTTCATCATCGGCTGCCTCCCCGGCTTCGCACAGATCGGCTGGGCCGCCCCGGCGCTGCTCGTGCTGTGCCGGCTCCTGCAGGGACTGTCCGCCGCCGGCGAGCAGGCCGGCGCGTCGTCGCTGACCCTCGAGCACGCACCCGACGACCGACGCTCGTTCTTCACCTCCTGGACGCTGACCGGCACACAGGGCGGGCAGATCCTCGCGGCGCTGATCTTCATCCCGGTGGTCGCCATGCCCGACGAGCTCAAGTTCAGCTGGGGCTGGCGCATCCCCTTCTGGCTGAGCGCCGTCGTCGTCGTGGTCGCCTACGTCATCCGTCGCTCCCTTCACGAGACCCCCGAGTTCGAGGACGCGAAGGCGGAGGGCAAGATCGCCCGTCTGCCCCTGATCCCGTTGCTGCGCGATCACTGGCGCGACGTCCTGCGCGTGATCTTCTGCGCCTTCATCGCCGCCGTCTCGACGGTCTTCGGCAACCTCGCCCTGGCCTACGGCAAGCAGGTGGGACTGGCGGAGAGCCTGACCCTCTGGCTCGTCGTCATCGCCAACGTCGTCGCGCTCGGCACGCAGCCCTTCTTCGGTACCCTCGCCGACCGCTACGGACGCAAGCCCGTCTTCATCTACGGCGCGGCTGCGTCGGCGGCGCTGATGCCCTTCTACATGCTCTCGATGAGCAGCGGCAACACCTTCCTCACCCTCGTGCTCGCCGTGCTGACCTTCTCGTTCGGCTACGCGGCGGCCAACGCGGTGTGGCCGTCGTTCTACGGCGAGATGTTCTCGACGCGGGTGCGCTTCTCCGGAATGGCGATCGGCACCCAGCTCGGCTTCCTCATGGCCGGGTTCGCTCCCTCGATCGTCACCGCGCTGGGCGGCGTCGCCCCCGGCGGGTGGGTCGTCATCAGCATCTTCACCGCCGTGATCGCCCTCATCGCCATCGTCAGCGCGGCGACGGCGCGCGAGACCCGCAGCGTCCCGACTGCGCAGCTGGGCCTCCCGCGCACGACCGTGCGGACGAGGGAGAGCGTCTCGGCCTGACGCGCCGGAACGGCCGTACGCCGCGTCCCCTCGCCGGGGCGCGGCGTACGGCCGTGTGCCGCTCAGGGGCGGGGGCGCCGCATCACGATCTCGGCGCCGATCGCGCTCGAGAACGTCTCCCCCGTCGGCACGAAGCCGAGCCGGCGGTAAGCGGCCTGCGCGGGGGCGTTGTCGACGTGCACGTCGAGGGTCAGCGCCTCGGCACCGCGGTCGAGGGCCCAGTCGTGGGCGGCGTCGACGAGTCGCCCGAGCAGCCCCGTCGCCCGGTGCGAGGGCGCGACGTAGACGCCCACGAGGTCCGCTCGCGACGCCGTCACGGCGCGATCGAGATGATCCGATGCCCCCGGCTCCCGCAGGAGCACCGTGACCGTTCCGACCCAGCGGCCGCCGTCGTCGGCGATGAACTGCGCCGCATCCGCGCCGATCGCGGCGCCCGCGGCCCGCTCACGCCAGAAGGAGTCGTCGCGCGCTCGCTCCTGCTCGATGGTGGTCAGGAACGCGATGGATGCCGCGGGATCGCCGACGGCCTCGATCCGCAGGTCGCGCACCTGGCGCCATTCCGGCATCCGCACGCGGCGGACGTCCGGCTCGTCCGTCACTCCGCGACGTCCTGATAGG
The DNA here is from genome assembly GCF_019443465.1 of Microbacterium sp. PAMC21962. Taxonomy (NCBI): domain Bacteria; kingdom Bacillati; phylum Actinomycetota; class Actinomycetes; order Micrococcales; family Microbacteriaceae; genus Microbacterium; species Microbacterium sp. PAMC21962. The sequence continues at coordinate 390,364 of NZ_CP080381.1, forward strand.
CGGCGAAGAGCAGCGACTCGTCCGGTGCCTGGAGGACCGTCGGCTTGGCGATGTCGTCGAGCACGATGAAACGGAGCATCGCGCCCCGCGTCTTCTTGTCGCGCTGCATCGTCGCCAGCAGCTGCTTCCATGCTCCCGAGCGGTAGGAGGTGGGCAGGCCCAGCAGCTCGAGGATGCGGCGGTGCCGGGCGGCGGCGTCGTCCGAGAGACGCCCCGCCAGCCGCGACAGCTCGGCGGCGAACAGCATCCCCACCGAGATGGCGGCGCCGTGGCGCCATTGGTACCGCTCGGCGTGCTCGATCGCGTGACCCAGCGTGTGACCGTAGTTGAGCACCTCCCGAAGCCCCGCCTCGCGGAGGTCCTCCCCCACGACGCGAGCCTTCATCTCGATGGCCAGCTCGATGCAGCGGCGGAAGGCGGGCGACTGCGGGTCGACGGCGGCGTCGGGGTCGGCCTCGATCAGGTCGAGGATCTCCGGGTACCAGATGAACCCCGCCTTGACGACCTCGGCGAAACCGGCCACCCGCTCGTTGCGGCTCAGCGAGTCGAGCATCGCCAGATCGCAGACGACGGCGCGCGGCGGCCAGAACGCTCCGACGAGGTTCTTGCCCTCCGCGGTGTTGATCCCGGTCTTGCCGCCCACGGCGGCGTCGACCATGCCGAGCACGGTGGTGGGCACCTGGACGACCGCCACGCCGCGCAGCCAGGTGGCGGCCACGAACCCGGCGAGATCGGTGACCGCGCCGCCGCCGAAGCCGACGACGGCGTCGGTGCGGGTGAAGTCGGCCTGTCCCATCACCTGCCAGCAGAAGGCCGCGACCTCGACCCGCTTGCCGGACTCGGCATCGGGGATCTCGGCCAGGAGCACCTGACGCTCGGTCGTCATCAGCAGCTCTCGCAGCTGCGCCGCCTGCGCCGCCAGGGTCGGCGGGTGGATCACGAGCACCTTGCGGGCCGTCTCGGGCAGCGCCGAGCCGACGAGGGGAAGGATGTCGCGGCCGATCGTGATGTCGTAGGGCTGATCTCCCGCGACGGTGATGACGGTGTTCTCGCTCATGAGTCCTCCTGACGCCGGGCGTCTGCGTGCACCCAGTCGACGATGCCGGCCACGACATCGGCGAGGGGTCCGGTCGAGGTGTCGAAGGTGATGTCGGCGACCTGCTCGTACACGGGGCGCCGTTCATCGAAGATGCGGGTCCAGCGCGCCACGGGGTCTTCGCCGGCCAGGAGCGGGCGCGCGCCGCCTCCGATGCGCGAGGCGATGATGTGCGGCTGAACGGTCAGCAGCACGACGTCGTGCCGTCGGAGGTCATCGCGGGTGGCGGGGTCGAGGACCGACCCGCCGCCGAGGGCGACCACCCCGCCGACGGCGAGGGCCTCCTGCACCGCGAGGCGCTCGACGGAGCGGAAGTGCGCCTCGCCGTGCGTGGTGAACAGGTCGGCGATCGCCCCGTGATCGCGGACGACGATCTTGTCGGTGTCGGTGAACGGTCGATCCAGGGCCCTCGCGACGCGGCGGCCGACGCTCGTCTTGCCGGCTCCCATCGGCCCGATCAGGACGAGTGCGCGCCCCGTCATCCGAGCGACAGGGCGTCGTCGCTGTCAGACGCCGTCTGCAGGGTGCCCGGGATGGCGGCGAGGTAGCCCTCGAGATTCCGCCGCGTCTCGGCGACGCTGTCGCCGCCGAACTTCTCCAGCACCGCCTCCGCGAGCACGATCGCCACCATCGCCTCGGCGACCACGCCGGCCGCGGGCACCGCGCACACGTCGGAGCGCTGGTGGTGGGCCGTCGCGGCCTCGCCGGTCGCGACGTCGATCGTGCGCAGAGCGTGCGGGACGGTCGCGATCGGCTTCATCCCGGCGCGCACGCGCAGGACGGTGCCGGTGGACATGCCGCCCTCGGTGCCGCCCGCCTTGTCGGAGGCGCGCGTGATGCCCTCCGACGCCGCGAACAGCTCGTCGTGGGCGGCCGACCCGCGCCGGCGCGTGGTCTCGAAGCCGTCGCCCACCTCGACGCCCTTGATGGCCTGGATGCTCATGAGGGCCTGCGCGAGCCGGCCGTCGAGGCGGCGGTCCCACTGCACGTGCGAACCGAGGCCGGGCGGCAGCCCGTACGCGAGCACCTCCACGATGCCGCCGAGCGTGTCGCCGTCCTTCTTCGCGGCATCCACCTCGGCCACCATCCGCGCCGATGTCGCGGGGTCGAAGCACCGCAGCGGATCGGCGTCGAGCGCCTCGACGTCGTCGGGGGTCGGCAGCGCCGCGTCGGAGGGCACCTGCACGGGACCGATCGAGAGGGTGTGGCTCACGAGACGGATGCCGAGCTCGCCGAGGAAGCCCCGGGCGATCGCACCGAGGGCGACGCGCGCCGCGGTCTCGCGGGCGCTGGCGCGCTCCAGGATCGGGCGGGCTTCGTCGAAACCGTACTTCTGCATGCCGACGAGGTCGGCGTGTCCGGGGCGCGGGCGGGTGAGAGCGGCCCCGCGGCCGCGGGACTTCTCCGTCAGCTCGACGGGCTCCGCGCTCATGACCTCGGTCCACTTCGGCCATTCGGTGTTGCCGATGCGCAGGGCGATCGGGCTTCCCATGCTGAAGCCGTGTCGGACGCCGGACGAGATGGTGAGTTCGTCCTCTTCGAACTTCATCCGCGAGCCGCGGCCGTAGCCGAGCTTGCGGCGCGCGAGATCGGCCTGGATGGCGGCGCGCGAGACGGGGACGCCGGCGGGCAGTCCCTCCATGAAGGCGACGAGTTCGGGGCCGTGCGATTCGCCGGCCGTGAGCACGCGGAGCATTCGCCTAGTCTCCCACGAGCGCGCGGGCCATGACGTCCACGACGGCAACCTCGTCGGCGAGCGGCACTTCCGGATCCCCCGTCAGGAACGCCCGGATCTGCAGCACCGCCTGGTGCAGCAGCATCCCGCGCCCGTCGACGGCGGGAGCGCCGGCGTCCTCCCACGCCCGGGCGAGATCGGTGGGCCAGTGCCCGTAGACGACGTCGTAGAGGAGCCCGCCGCCGGCGGCCAGGCGGCGGCAGGTCTCGTCGGCGAGGGTGGTGCCGCCCGGCAGCGTCGAGACGGTGAGATCCACGGATGCCGGGGCCTCGGCATCCGTCGGGGCCGTCGTCACCCGCACCGACAGGCGCGCGCCCAGCTCGAGGAGGGCGGCGGCCGCCTCGGGGCGCCGCGCGACGACCTCGACCGTCTGCGCGCCCAGCTGGGCCAAGGCGACGAGGGCGGATGTCGCCGTCGCGCCGGCGCCCACGATGCGCGCCCGATCCACGCCGTCGACGCCCTGCGCGCGCACGTCCGCGACGATGCCGCCGACGTCGGTGTTGAACCCGACCCGGTCCCCTTCGGTGAGCACCAGCGTGTTGACGGCACCGGTGAGCGTCGCGGTGCGGTCGCGGCGGGTGGCCGCGGCGAACGCCTCGGCCTTCAGCGGGAAGGTCAGCGACAGCCCGCGGAAAGCGGGCGGCAGGCCGTCCAGAACGGCGCGGAGATCGGCCGCGGCCACGCGCCGCCGACCGTAGGTCCAGTCGAGGCCGAGCCGCGCGTACGCGGCGCGATGCAGCCGTGGCGACAGGCTGTGGTCGATGGGGTCGCCCCACACCTCCAGAGCGGTGCCCGAGGGCAGCGCCGCGGAGGCGGTCGAGGCGTCAGCAGTCGTCACTGGCGTTGGCGGCGCACCACTGCTGCCACTGGGCGACGGCCTTCTCGTGCTCGGCGTAGGTCGTGCTGAACACGGTCTCGCCCGTCTCGAGGTTGACGGTCACGAAGTACAGCCAGGGGCCGTCGGCGGGGTGCATGGCGGCGTCGATCGCGAGGTCGCCCGGGTTCGCGATGGGCCCCACCGGCAGACCCGGGTGGAGGTAGGTGTTCCACGGGTTGTCGTTGGCGAGGGCCTCGGCCGAGGAGCTGGCCGTGCCCTTGTTGATCTCGTTGTAGCCGTACTGCGCGGTGGAGTCCATCTGCAGGAGGCCGTGGGTCTCCTCGTTGTCCGGGTCCAGGCGGTTCTCGATGACGCGCGACACCTTGTAGAAGTCGGCGGTGAACCGCGCTTCGCGCTGGATGATCGAGGCGACCGTCAGGATGCGCTCACGCTGGTCGACGGGTACGCCGGCGGCATCCAGCGACGAGACCGTGCGGTCCACGAGGGTCTTGATCACCTGCTGCGCACTCGTGCCGGGGTCGAAGGTGTAGGTCGCCGGGAACAGCCAGCCCTCCAGCGTCGTCGCCGCGACGCCGTACTGCGACGGGTCGGCGGCGGCGGCCTGCAGATCGGCGAGCGGGATGCCGGTGCCGTCGGCGAGCCGCGTGAGGGTCGACTCCATGGTGAGGCCTTCGGGCAGCTGCGCCGTGTTCTCCCGACGACTGGCCGGATCCTCCAGGGCCTTCAGGGCCGCCGCGGACGACATCTTCTGCTTCAGCGCGTAGACGCCGGGCTGGAAGGTCGGGTTCTGGCCGGTCTTGATGAGGTAGTCGTAGAACGCGCCGTCGGTCTTCGTGACCCCGGCCTGGAAGAGCGTCGTGGAGATCGTCGAGCCGGTGTCGCCGCTGACGATGGTCACCGTCGCGTCGCCCTCCGCGATGCCGTCCTCGTAGTCCTTCGGCTCCTCCCAGCCCATGAACGAGCGGATCTTGTCCTCGTACGTGTTCCACACGTAGAAGCCGCCACCGGCGATCCCGCCGACGATGGCGAGGATCACGCCGAAGATCACCCAGCCGGCGATGCGGCTCTTGCGGCGGTCCCGGTCGTGCTGCTTCACGCGCTCGCGTTCGGCGTGCTCTTCGGCCTGGAACAGCGCGGCGAGCTGGTGGTGCTCCGACGGCGGCTCCTCGCGGCGCTCCGGTGCGTCGACGGCGCCCTCGCCGGCGGCATCGGCTGCGGCGACGGGGCCGGCCGGTTCCCCCCTGCGCGCCGACACGGGCGGCGCGCTCGCGGCGAGGTCGGCGGGCGGCTCGGCCGCGGCGGCGGGCACGTTCGCGACCGGGGAGGTCGCGGCGCCCGCCGCGGCCGCTTCCCGGGCGGCGCGGCGCGACGGCGGGACGGCCGGCGGCTCCTCGGCGCGGGGTCGGTCGCTCGCACGGGTCTCGGAGCCCCCGGGAGCACCGGACGACGGCGCCGCGCTCCGCGGCGTCGGGAGTTTGCTGAACAGGTCCGCGAACTCATCGTCGTTCGGCGGGGTTTCGGGCATCAGACGGGCTCCTGCAGATCGGGCACGGCGGCGCCGGCGGGGGCACCGGTGCTCTTCTCGACATCGATCGCCTGCTGCAGCAGGACCACCGCGGCGACTTGGTCGACAATCCTACGAGACGAACGCTGAGAGCGCCCGGCGCTGCGCAGGGCCGCGTGGGCGGTCACCGTGCTGAGCCGCTCGTCCACCAGTCGCACGTCGATCCCGGATGCCGCGCGCAGCGCCACCGCGAACTCCCGCGCGTCCGCGGTGGACGCGGTGTCCCCGCCCGCGAGGCTGATCGGCAGGCCCACCAGCAGCTCCATGGCGGAGTACTCCTCGGCGAGCTCCACGATGCGCGCGACGGCGGCGTCGGTGCGCGCCACCGTCTCGACCGGGACGGCCAGCAGGCCGTCGCGGTCGCACCGCGCCACCCCGACGCGCGCTTTCCCGACGTCGATGCCGAGGCGCACGCCCGGGCGGAATCCGCTCACGCGCCCGGGGTCTCCAGCGCGCGGGTGAGGGCGGTGAGCGCGCTCGGAAGGGCGCTCACATCCGTCCCGCCGCCCTGGGCGACGTCATCGCGGCCTCCCCCGCCGCCGCCGAGCACGCCGGCGGCGGTCTTGGCGAGCACGCCGGCCTTCGCACCGGCGCCGCGGGCCGCATCGTCGGTCGCGACGATCACGATCGGCCGTCCGCCGACGTCGGCGCCGAGCGCCACGACGGCTCCGGCCCCGACCCGTTCGCGGATCTGCAGCGCGAGCGTACGCACATCGTCGGCGGATGCCGCCGTGCCGAGCGTCTGCGCGACGACACGGTAGGCCCCGATCTGCTGCGCCGTCGCCGCCAACTCGGGTAGGCGGCTCTCCAGCGCCTTCGCCTCGAACTGGGCGATGCGCTTCTCGGCGGCCTTGAGGCTCGCGGCGAGATCCGCGACGCGGGCGGCGAGCTGATCCTTCGGCGTCTTCAGCGAGCTGGTCAGCTGCGACACGATGGCGCGCTCGGCCGCCAGCTCGCGGAAGGCGTCCAGCCCGACCAGGGCCTCGACGCGGCGCGTCGACGCCCCCACCGAGGACTCCCCCACGAGGTTGATCAGACCGATCTCGGCGCTGGACGCGACGTGCGTGCCGCCGCACAGCTCACGCGACCACGGGCCGCCGATGTCCACCATGCGCACGGTGTCGCCGTACCTCTCGCCGAACAGCGCCATCGCGCCGGCGGCCTTCGCCTCGTCGAGGGGAAGCACGCGCGTGGTCACCTGCAGGTTGTCCCGCACGGCGTTGTTCGCGATCTCCTCGATCTCCGTCTTCGTCGCCTCCGACAGGGTCTGGCCCCACGAGAAGTCGAAGCGCATGTAACCGGCGCGGTTCAGCGATCCGGCCTGCGTCGCGGACCTGCCGAGGGTGTCGCGCAGGGCCGCGTGCACGAGGTGGGTCGCCGAGTGGGCCTGCTGCGCGGCGCGACGGTTGACGGCGTCCACGACGCTCGTCGCCGGCTGCCCGACGCCGACCTCGCCGGAGGTGACCTCGACCGTGTGGCTCACCAGACCCGGGACGGGACGCTGCACATCGAGCACCTCGAGCTCGTAGCCCGGGCCGACGATGACGCCCTTGTCGGCGACCTGGCCGCCGCTCTCGGCGTACAGCGAGGTCTCGGCGAGGATCACCTCGGCGATCTGGCCCTGCAGCGCGCGCTGGGCGGGAGCGCCGTCGACGAGCAGGCCGAGCACGGTCGACGGGGTCTCCCACTCCGTGTAGCCGGTGAAGACCGTCTCGCCGTGCGCGCGGAAGTCGCGGTACACGCTCGTGTCGGCGAGCTGACGCTTGCGCGAGCGGGCGTCGGCCTTCGCGCGGGCGCGCTGCTCATGCATCAGCGAGTCGAACGCGTCGCGGTCGACGGACAGGCCCGCCTCCTCCACGATCTCCATCGTCAGATCGATCGGGAACCCGTACGTGTCGTGCAGGAGGAACGCCTCCGCGCCGCCGATCGCGGTGGCGCCGGCATCCTTGGCCGCGGCGATCGAGGCGTCGAGGTTCTCGGAGCCCGCCGCGAGCGTGCGCAGGAACGTCGCCTCCTCGGCGAGGGCGTAGGCGACGAGACGGTCGTAGTCGATGCCCACGACCGGGTACGCCTCCTTCATCGCGTCGCGCGACGCGGCGAAGAGGATCTCGAAGGTCGGGCCGTCCACGCCCAGCAGCCGCATCGAGCGGATGACGCGGCGCATGAGGCGACGCAGGATGTAGCCGCGGCCCTCGTTGGCGGGCGTGACGCCGTCGCTCAGCAGCATCAGTGACGAGCGCACGTGGTCGGCGACGACGCGGAAGCGCACGTCGTCCTCGTGGTTCGCGCCGTACGCCTTTCCGGAGAGGGCGACCGCGGCGTCGAGCACCGGGCGCACCTGATCGGTCTCGTACATGTTGTCGACGCCCTGCTTGAGGAACGCGATGCGCTCGAGTCCCATGCCGGTGTCGATGTTCTTGTTCGGCAGCTCGCCGACGATCGTGAAGTCGTACTTGCTGCGCACGTCGGTGATCTCGTACTGCATGAACACGAGGTTCCAGATCTCGACGTAGCGGTCGTCGTCGGTGGCCGGGCCCCCGTCGATGCCGTAGGCGGGACCGCGGTCGAAGAAGATCTCCGAGCACGGACCGGCGGGGCCGGGAAGACCCGTCGACCAGTAGTTCGTGTCCTTGCCGAGGCGCTGGATGCGCTCCTCGGGCAGGTCGGTGAGGCGCAGCCACAGGTCGTGCGCCTCGTCGTCCTCCTCGTAGACGGTGACCCAGAGGTCCTTCGGGTCGAAGCCGAGGCCGCCCTCCTCCTCCGCCGTGGTCAGCAGCTCCCACGCGTAGCGGATCGCGCCTTCCTTGAAGTAGTCGCCGAACGACCAGTTGCCGAGCATCTGGAAGAACGTGCCGTGGCGCGGCGTCTTGCCGACCTCTTCGATGTCGTTCGTGCGGATGCACTTCTGGTTGTCGGCCGCGCGTGCGTAGGGCGCCGGCACGTCGCCGGACAGGTACGGGATGAACGGCACCATGCCGGCCACGGTGAACAGCAGCGCCGGGTCGTCGGTGACCAGGGATGCCGAGGGCACGATCGTGTGCCCGTTCTTCTCGAAGTAGTCCAGGTAGCGCTGGGCGATCTCGGCGGTCTTCATCTGTGGGTTCCTCGGCAGAGCACGGGCGTGCGGGATCGGGCGGTCCCGGACGGGGACGGTGCGGGGTGGGTCAGTCGGCGTTCTCGACGGCGTCGGCCGCGGCGTCGACGGCGCTGGAGGCGGCATCCTTCGCGGCCTCCACGGCGTGGGCTGCGGCATCCTTGACGTTCTCGGCGATGCCGTCGATCTTCGCCTCCTGGGCGCGATAGGCCTCGCCGATGCGGTCGGTGAACTCGGTGATGCGGGCATCGACCTCCGCGAGCACCTCGTGGCCGCGCGGATCCTTGTTCACCAGGTGGGCGGCGACGAAGCCCCCCGCGAGTCCGACGACGAACCACAGCACGCTCTTCATGGGTTCCATGTTAGGTGCACGGGTGATCCGGGTGGGCGCGGGGACGACGAAGGGCGCCGGGGGAACCCCGACGCCCTTCGGGCGGCATCCGATCGCTGAGCGGATGCCGCGAGTCGAAACGGCTCAGCGCGCGGCGTAGTACTCGACGACGAGCTGCACGTCACCGGTCACGGGGACCTCGGCGCGCTTGGGGCGACGCACGAGACGCGCCTGGAGCTTGTCGAGCTCGACCTCGAGGTAGCCCGGAACGGGGGGCAGGACCTCGGCGTGGCCACCGAGCGCGGCGACCTGGAAGGGCTCCAGCGACTCGCTCTTCGGCTTGACGTGGATGAGCTGACCCGGCTTCACACGGAACGACGGGCGGTCGACGAGCTGGCCGTCCACGAGGATGTGGCGGTGCACGACGAGCTGACGGGCCTGCGCGGTGGTGCGGGCGAAGCCGGCACGCAGCACGAGGGCGTCGAGGCGCATCTCGAGCAGCTCGACCAGGTTCTCACCGGTCAGGCCGTCCTTGCGGCGGGCCTCGTTGAACGTGTTGCGCATCTGCTTCTCGCGGATGCCGTACTGCTCGCGCAGACGCTGCTTCTCGCGCAGACGGACGGCGAAGTCGCTGTCCTGCTTGCGCTTGGTGCGGCCGTGCTCGCCGGGGGCGTACGGGCGCTTCTCGAGGTACTTGGCTGCCTTGGGGGTCAGCGCGATGCCGAGGGCACGCGACAGACGCACCTTGCGGCGGTCCTGGGACTTCGTAGCCACGAAGTGTTCCTTTCGTTACGCGGACGCGACTGTCGCGCCTCGCGGACGTATCGCCTCTCCTCGCCCTGTCCGGACTGCACGCCGGGGCATGCCGGAAGGTCGGTCAAGAAGAGAGGGGATGCCCGAAAACCGGTTTCGAGCCCCTCAAGCCTATCAGAGCGCTCCCCCGCTGAGCGCGGACCAGCCCAGCGCGAACAGCGGCACGTACAGGAGCGCGATCAGCAGCGCGTGCGTCAGGACGAAACCGAAGGCCTCCAGCGCCTTCCCGCGCAGGCGGAGGTGCCCGGTGAGCTTGCGGATCATCGAGGTGGGATGGCGCACGTCCCAGCTGTTGAACCGCAGGTAGCGGCCGAGGTAGACCCCGACGGCGCCGAGCACGATCACGACCCCGGCGAACACCCAGCTCCCGCCGGGAATGCGCCGGTCCGCCGGATCGAGCAGCAGGACGACCATCGTCTGGACGACCGCCAGGCTGAGGACGGCGTTCGCGATGCCCGACAGCGTCAGCGCCAGCGTCTGGACGATGTCGTACCAGAGCGGGACGGGAGTCGCCCGCGCGCGGTGGCTGAAGTTCAGCTCCGTGATGAGGTAGACCGAGTTCGGGAAGAACAGCAGCCAGACGGCGGTCGCGATGACGAGGTAGACCCAGATCGCGACCGTGCCGCCGCCGTCGACCACCTGCGCCGCGCGGCCGAACACGGGTGTCAGCAGCAGGAAGCCGACCCCGAAGACGATCGCCAACAGCACCGGCAGGAAGGACAGGCCGATGTTCACGAGCATCGGCCGGTACAGCCGCACGGCGTACACGCGGGCTCGCAGCACGACGAGCACGGCGGCGTAGACGTTGAGCAGCGCGACCGCCAGGACACCGAGAAGCAGAGCCGACACCCCGCCAGCCTGGCACATCGCCCGCGCGCGCCGGGGCGCGCGGGTCAGCCGAGCAGGTCGAGGATGCCGACGGGGTACACGGGCCGCGTCGTGTCCCGCGTCGCGGCGGCGATGTCGTACCAGCCGACGCTCGTGTGGCTGTCGCCGACCGCGATCCGCCCGTCGACGGGGAGGGCGCTGAGCGTGTGCGAGCGCACCCGGAAGACGTGCACGATCTCGTGGCCGCGTCCGGCGGGGCCATCGAAGATGTTCTCGGTGACGCCGAGCGGCTCGACGTCGTCGAGCGCGGCGTCGAGCTCCTCCGCGAACTCGCGGGCGAGTGCCACCGCGGCCGGCTCGCCGAAGGCGATTCCGCCGCCCGGCGCCCGGAGGAACTCGCCGTGCCGGTCGTTCGCGGGGTACGACTCCAGCAGCACGCGACCGTCGTGCACGACGAGCCCGACGGCGATGGCGCGGACCCGATCGGGTGCGCTCAGCTCGCCCGCATACGCGCGGACCGCGCGCTGATAGCGCGGCAGTCGCGGAGCGAGGGTGGTGAGGGCGGTGGTCAGCGCGCGCGCCGGCTTCTCGTCGGAGAACAGCGCGAGTGAGAGGAAGGCGCGGGCGGCGTCGATGAGGGGGTCGTCGTCGGCGACGCCCCGCAGAAGGGCGATGGCGGCCGAGGACTCGCCGACGTTTCGCAGGGAGCTGGCCAGCTGGATGACCGCGCGTGTGCGGTGCGGGCCCGCCAGTCCCCGGCCGAGGGCGTCGCGATACAGCGGGATCGCCTCCCGCTCCTCTCCGAGGGAATCGTGCAGAGAGGCGCGTTCGTAGCTCGCGCGGGCGTCGTCCTGCCCGCGGGCGGCCAGGATCGCGGCCAGGTCGGCGCGGGCCCGGTCCGGTCGCTCGAGGTCGACGTGCTCCCAGAAGCGGTCGAGGTCGTCCTCCGCTGCCGCCGGATCCGCCGCCGTCGCCGCCGCCGTCGCCGCACCGACCGCGGCGCCGTCGCGCCCCGTCCACGCCGAGCCGACGACGCCCTGCAGGTCGCGGAGGGTCGGATCGTCGAGGTCGGATCGCAGGAAGACCTGCAGGCCCCGCACCGCCTCCCCCGCGTCGCTCAGGTCTCCCGACAACAGGTGGGCGATGAGGGCGTCGAGGGTGACGGTGAGGACGGAGCCCGTCTCGCCCGTCTCCCATCGCGGTTCGCCGACGCGGCGGCATCCGGCGGCGATCACGACGTGCTTGCGCCGCGTCGAGTTGGCGCCCGACCACTCCGAGCCGGCGTGGAACAGGGCCGCCGCGCGGTGGCCGGTCTCCTCCCGCAGCTCCCGCGCCGCTGCGGTGACCGGGTCCTCACCGGGATCGATGAGGCCGCCCGGAAGCTCCCGCACGGGCATGCGCGGGCCGACGCGGAACTGCTCGAACAGCAGCGCACGGCCCGAGTCCGTCACCGCGATCACCGCGACCGTGTCGCCCTGCACGAGGACGTCCCAGTCCGAGACGGAGCCGTCGGGAAGACGGTAGGTGTCACGGCGCACCGTGGTGTAGCCGTCGTAGACGGTCTCGTGGCCGAGGCGGACCCAGGGGGTTGTTGCGCTGTCGTCGTCCATCATCCGATCCTCGCACCGGGGCGGCCGCGTCAGTCGCCGAGGATCTTCCGGATCTTCTCGACGCGGGCCGCGATGTCGCGCTCGAGCCCGCGTCCCGTCGGCTCGTAGTAGCGACGGCCGCGGAGCTCGTCGGGCAGGTACTGCTGCGTCGCGACACCGACCTCGAGGTCGTGCGGATAGACGTACCCCTTGCCGTGGCCGAGGCGCTTGGCGCCCGGGTAGTGGGCATCGCGAAGGTGGGTGGGGACGCGGCCGAAACCTCCCGCGCGGACGTCGGCGATCGCCTTGTCGATCGCCGTGTACGCGGCATTCGACTTCGCCGTCGTCGCGAGGTAGGAGGTCGCCTCCGCGAGCGGGATCCTGCCCTCGGGCATGCCGATGAACGCCACGGCGTCGGCGGCCGCGACGGCGATGACGAGCGCCTGAGGGTCGGCGAGCCCGATGTCCTCGGATGCCGAGATCACCAGGCGCCGCGCGATGAAGCGCGGGTCCTCACCGGCCTCGATCATGCGCGCGAGGTAGTGCATCGCGGCATCCACGTCGGATCCGCGGATGGACTTGATGAACGCGCTGATGACGTCGTAGTGCTCGTCGCCCTGCCGGTCGTAGCGCAGCAGGGCGCGATCGACGGCCTGGGCGACCTGAGCGGCGGTGACGGTCGGCGCCTCGACCTCGGACTCGTCTGCCGTCTCGTCGCCGTCGGCGACCATCGCGGCCGCCGCCTCCAGCGACGTCAGCGCCCGGCGGGCGTCGCCCGACGCGAGCTGGATGAGGGCCGTCCGCGCCTCCGCGTCGAGCCGGACGCGGCCGGCGAGCCCGCGCGCGTCGTCGACGGCGCGGTCCAGGAGCAGGCCCAGATCGTCGTCGGTCAGCGGCTGCAGCGTCAGCAGCAGCGAGCGCGACAGCAGCGGCGAGATGACCGAGAACGACGGGTTCTCGGTCGTGGCCGCGATGAGGATGACCCAGCCGTTCTCGACGCCGGGAAGCAGCGCGTCCTGCTGCGCCTTGGTGAACCGGTGGATCTCGTCGAGGAACAGGATCGTCGAGATCCCGTAGAGGTCGCGCTGGGTCATGGCCTCCTGCATGACCTCGCGCACGTCCTTCACGCCCGCCGTCACCGCCGACAGCTCGACGAAGCGGCGCCCCGAGGTGCGCGCGATGGCCTGCGCGAGCGTGGTCTTGCCCGTGCCCGGCGGTCCCCAGAGGATCACCGAGACGGCGGTCTTGGCCGCGCCGGACGGATCCGCGAGCGCGACCAGGGGCGACCCCGGGCGCAGCAGGTGCGCCTGCCCGGCGACCTCGTCGAGCGACGTGGGGCGCATCCGAACGGCCAACGGGGTCTGACCCTGGAAGAGAGCGGATGCCGATGCCACGCACCCAGGCTATCCGCGCCCCCCGACGCCGGGGTCGCCGACGGGGACCCGACGGCGCCGTTTGTGGGCGGGAACGGCCGACACGTAGTCTTCGCGTAGTGTTTGTGCGCCCCCGGATCGCGGGGAACGAGGGAGGTCCGGGTGGCTGCGGCGACAGGGAAGAAGCAATCGCGCGTCGAGAAGGAGCGGGCGCGGGCCTACCGTGCGCGCCAGGAGTTCCATGAGGGCCTGATCGCGCGTCGCCGCCGCGACAACCTCATCGCCGGAGTCGCCGGCGGTCTGCTGATCCTCGCCGTCGTCGGCGGCCAGGTCGCCTACTACACGACGGGACCGGGCGCCCCGACGCCGGTTCCCACCGACACCGGCACCCCCGCGCCGACCCCGATCGAGCTGCCCGGGTCGTCGCAGATCGCGACGCCGACCCCCACTCCCTGACGCGTCCGGCCCCGGGTCCGGCGGGTGCGTGCGCCCACCACGGACGACGGGGTCGCGCATATAGGCTGTAAGCCGACCGAACCCCCATGCGGCGTGCGCCGCGACGAGGTGCTATCCGTGACTGACGTCTCCCTTTCCCAGCCCGACCACGAGCCCGCAGAGCAGGCCGCCGTCGAGGAACCCGTGCTCGCCGACGACGGCGCGGACGCCGACGCTCCGACCGCGACCGCGCCCGTCGACGAGGCGCCCTCCGACGAGGCGCCGGTGGAGTCGGCTCTCGTCGAAGAACCCGCCGCCGACCCTGCGCCCGCCGCGGACGCCGGTGCGGCTCCCGTGCCGACGCCGCGAGCCGTTCCCGTGCCGCGCCCGCCGGCGCGTCGGGCGGCCGTCGCTCCCCTGCCGTCGGCGGTGCCCGACACGTTCGGCCGCGTGGACGACGACGGCACCGTCTCGGTGCGTGAGGGCGATGAGTGGCGCGTCGTGGGCCAGTACCCGGACGGTACGCCCGCGGAGGCGCTCGCCTACTTCGAGCGCAAGTACGTCGACCTCGCCGGCGAGGTCACCCTCCTCGAGGTGCGCCACCGCAACGGCGGCGCCTCGGCATCCGATCTGCGGGCCACCCTCGCGACCGTTCGCGAGCGTGTGACCGGCGCGGCCGCGGTGGGCGACCTCGCGGCGCTGGAAGAGCGCCTCTCCGCCCTGGATGCCGCGCTCAGCGAGGCGTCCGCGGAGGAGGCCCAGGCCCAGCGCGAAGCGGTGGATGCCGCGATCGCCGAGCGGACCGCTCTCGTCGAGCGCATCGAGGCCATCGCCGCCCGCGATCCGAAGTCGATCCAGTGGAAGCAGACGACCGCCGAGGTGGGCGAGCTCTTCGCGCAGTGGCAGGCGCACCAGGCCACCGGGCCGCGCCTTCCCAAGAGCACGGGCCAGCAGCTGTGGAAGCGATTCCGCGACGCGCGTGCGGTTCTCGACAAGCACCGTCGTGAGTTCTACGCCGGCATGGACGAGCAGCACCGCTCCGCGCGCGACGCCAAGGCGCGGCTCGTCGAGCGGGCCGAGGCCCTCGCCAGCAAGGGCGAGGACGGCATCGGCGCGTACCGCACGCTGCTGGACGAGTGGAAGAGCGCGGGCCGCGCGGGCAAGAAGGCGGACGACGCCCTGTGGGCCCGCTTCAAGGCGGCCGGCGACGCCCTCTACGCCGCGCGCAGCGACCGCGAGCAGGCCGACGCCGAAGCCTCGCGCGAGAAGATCGACGCCAAGCGCGAGCTGCTCGCCGAGGCGGCCGCGGTGCCGCAGGAGAAGCACCTGGTGAAGGCCCGCACGCTCCTGACGGGCATCCAGCGCCGCTGGGACGAGATCGGACGCGTGTTCCCCCGCGAGGCCGAGCGGAGCCTCGACGACGACCTCCGCAAGATCGAGCAGAGCCTCAAGGCGCGCGAGGACGCCGACTGGAAGTCGAACAACCCCGAGACGAAGGCGCGTCAGAACGACATGACGCAGCAGCTGCGCGACGCGATCGCGGGTCTCGAGGCCGATCTCGAGAAGGCGAAGGCGTCCAAGAACGCCGGGGCCATCGCCAAGGCCACCGAAGCGCTCGAGGCGCGCAAGGGCTGGCTCAAGGCGCTCGGCGGCTGACATCCGGAGCCGGCGGTCTCTCCGCCGGCTCCTCTGCCCCCTGCTCCCTGCCTCTGCGGCTTCCTCCCCGGCGGGGGCGTCGCTCGCGATTGTCCACAGTTCGGTGCCTGTCGTGCGTGCGCGCACGCCGGGGGCGTGAGACTGCTGTCATGCCTTGGCCGTTCCTCTACTTCCCCGGCGACCGTCTGTCACGAACGGAGCTGTCGGCCGCGCGTCTCGACGGTCATGTCGTCGAGGTCGGCGAGGCGTACATGCCCGCCGACGCCGTCGAGACCCGGGAACTTCGCGCCGGATCGGCGCGGCCGTGGCTGTCGGCCGCGCTGGCGTTGACGCACGAGTCGGCGGCCTGGGTGCACGGCGCCCTCGCCGAGCCCCCGGTGCGCCAGCGGGTGCAGCGCGTGACGGCGCGCCGCATCCCGTCGGTGCTCGACGTGCGGCTCGTGTACCGCGATGTCGCGCTCCGGCCGGAGGACGTCGAGGTCATCTCGGGCGCCGCGGTGACCACACCGGAGAAGACCCTCGGCGACCTGGTCCGCGATCTCTGCGGCGGCATCGACACGCAGGGAGCCGTCGACGCCCTCGTGGCGTGGCGCCCCGGCCTCGCCCGGTCGACGGCGGATGCGGTGGCAGAGGGGCCGCCGCTGCATCACAAGCGCGCGGCGATCGTCTACCTCCGCGCGCGGGCGCAGGAGGTCCGGGCTCAGGAGGAGGTGACGCGGTAGACGTCGTAGACGGCGTCGATGCGGCGCACCGCGTTCAGCACGCGATCCAGGTGCACGATGTCGCCCATCTCGAAGACGTACCGGCTCAGCGCCAGGCGATCGTTCGTGGTCTGCACGGAGGCGGACAGGATGTTCACGTGGTGCTCGCTGAGAACGCGCGTGATGTCGCTCAGCAGCCCGGAACGGTCGAGGGCCTCGACCTGGATGTGCACGAGGAAGACGCTCTTGGTCGTCGGGGCCCACGAGACGTCGATCATCCGGTCGGGGTCGTCCTTGAGCGAGCGCACGTTCGTGCAGTCCGCGCGATGCACCGACACGCCGCTGCCGCGCGTGACGAACCCGACGATCTGGTCTCCGGGGACGGGCGTGCAGCATTTCGCGAGCTTGACGAGGATGTCGGGCGCCCCGCGTACCAGCACGCCGGAGTCTCCCCCGCGCGGAGCCTTCGAGCGCCCGATGTGCGGGATCTCGATCGGCCCGGTGGAGGTGTCCTCCTGCGAGCTGACGAGCGCCGTGACCTTCTCGAGCACCGACTGGGTGGACACGTGTCCTTCGCCGACGGCGGCGTAGAGCGCGGTGACGTCCTCGTAGCGGAGCTGATGGGCGACCTCGGTGAACGAGTCCTGGTTCATCAGCCGCTGCAGCGGCAGGTTCTGCCGTCGCATCGCGCGGGCGATGGCGTCCTTGCCCTGCTCGACGGCTTCCTCTCGGCGTTCCTTCGTGAACCACCCGCGGATCTTGTTGCGGGCACGGGTGCTCTTGACGAACCCCAGCCAGTCCTGGCTCGGGCCGGCATCCGGGTTCTTCGAGGTGAACACCTCGACGACGTCACCCGAGTGCAGTTCGGACTCGAGGGGAACGAGGCGCCCGTTGACCTTGGCGCCCATCGTCCGATGGCCGACCTCGGTGTGCACGGCATACGCGAAGTCCACCGGCGTGCCGCCGGCGGGAAGACCGATCACGCGTCCCTTGGGCGTGAAGACGTAGACCTCTTTCGCCCCGATCTCGAAGCGCAGCGAGTCGAGGAACTCGCCCGGATCGGCCGTCTCGGCCTGCCAGTCGGAGATATGGGCGATCCACGCCATGTCGGTGTCGACCGACTTGGCCTCGGACTTGCCGCCGGCCATCCGCTCCTTGTACTTCCAATGCGCCGCCACGCCGTACTCGGCCTGCTGGTGCATCTCGTTGGTGCGGATCTGGATCTCGACGGTGCGTCCGCCGGGACCGATCACCGTCGTGTGCAGCGACTGGTAGAGGTTGAACTTCGGGGTCGCGATGTAGTCCTTGAACCGGCCGGGGATCGGTGTCCACCGCGCGTGGATCGAGCCCAGCACCGCGTAGCAGTCGCGCACGGTGTTCACGAGCACGCGGATGCCGATGAGGTCGTAGATGTCGTCGAACTCGCGGCCGCGCACCACCATCTTCTGGTAGACGGAGTACAGCTGCTTGGGCCGCCCCATCACGCGACCGCGGATGCGCAGATCGCGGAGGTCCGCCTCGACCGCCTCGATCACCTTGTGCATGTACTCCTCGCGCTGCGGCGTGCGCTGCTTCACGAGGCTGTCGATCTCGGCGTAGAGCTTCGGATGCAGGACGGCGAAGGAGAGGTCTTCGAGCTCGCTCTTGACGGCCTGGATGCCGAGGCGATGCGCCAGCGGCGCGTAGATCTCGAGCGTCTCGGTCGCCTTCTTCGCCGCCTTCTCGGGCGGGACGAAGCCCCAGGTCCGTGCGTTGTGCAGGCGGTCGGCGAGCTTGATGATCAGCACCCGGATGTCCTTGGACATCGCGACGATCATCTTGCGGACGGTCTCGGCCTGCGCGGCATCCCCGTACTTGACCTTGTCGAGCTTGGTGACGCCGTCGACGAGCATCGCGACCTCGTCGCCGAACTCCGCGGCCAGCTCGTCGAGGCGGTAGTCGGTGTCTTCGACGGTGTCGTGCAGGAGGGCCGCGGCGATCGCGCGGGGACCGAGGCCCAGGTCGGCGAGGATCTGCGCGACCGCGAGCGGATGCGTGATGTAGGGCTCGCCGCTCTGACGCTTCTGCGCCGCGTGCGCCCGGGCGGCCACCTCGTAGGCGCGCTCGATGATGGCGACATCGCCCTTGGGGTGGTGCGTGCGCACCGTGCGGATCAGCTGCTCGAGGCCGTTGCGCGACGGCGCGCGGGAGAAGATGCGCGGCACGAGGCGGCGCAGGGAGGAGCTTGGCGGTGGCGCGACGTTTCCGGCACTGTTGGACGTGGGAACCGTCTCGGCCATCCGCTCACCTCCGCCTTGAATGATCCGTCAATCCTACGCCCGGGCCCACGGCGCCGCGTTCACGCCTCGACGCGTGCGCGTTCGCGTGCCGCGAGCACCCGGGTGTCGCGCGCCTTCAGCTCCGTCTCGTTCTCGCGCAGCAGCGAGTACAGGGGGGCGGCGACGAAGAGCGTCGAGTAGGCCGCGACGATCGTTCCGACGAAGATCGACAGCGAGATGTCGGTCAGCGTCTGCGCACCCAGCCAGAGCGCACCGATGAACAGGATCGCGCCGGTGGGCAGGGCCGCGACGACGGTCGTGTTGATCGAGCGGATCAGCGTCTGGTTGACGGCCAGGTTGACCGATTCGCCGAACGTCCGCCCCGACTTCTCGCCGTCCTCGCGCGTGTTCTCCCGCACCTTGTCGAAGACGACGGTGGTGTCGTACAGCGAGTAGGACAGGATCGTCAGGAAGCCGATGACGGCGGCCGGCGAGATCTCGAACCCGAACAGCGCGTAGACGCCGACCGTGATCACGAGGACGTCGACGAGGCCGATGATTGCCGCGACGGACATCTTCCACGTCCGGAAGTAGATCGCGAGGATGACGAAGGTCAGCGCGAGGAAGATCGCGAGACCCCACAGCGACTGGCGCGTGACGTCCTGACCCCAGCTGGGTCCGATGAACGACGAGCTGACGTCCGACTCCTGCACGCCGAACTCCTGCGCGAGCGCGGTCGTGACGGCCTGCGTCTGGGTGTTGGTCATCTGGTCGGTCTGGATGCGGAGGGCGTCCGAGCCGATCGTCGTGACCTTGGTGGTCGCCCCGGGGACGACGGACTGCACGGCGGCGGTCGCGGCGGTCTGGTCGGGGCTCGCGACCTGGTTGACGGTGAACTGCGATCCGCCGGTGAACTCGATCGAGAACTGGATGGGGCGGAACAGCGGGACGAGGGCCGCGCCGATGACCAGCACCGCGGCGATGATGAACCACAGGCGACGGCGTCCCACGAAGGGGAAGGAGGTCTTTCCGGTGTAGAGGTCGTTTCCGAACTCGTTCATGGAGCGCATCAGTCGTCTCCCTCCGTCGTCGAGCTCGGTCTGGTTCCGTTCTTGCCCGCCAGTTCCGCCTGCTTGCGTTCGGCGATCGTCTGCCGGCGCTCCGCCTCTCCGCGCGAGCGTGCGGCGCGCCGGGCTGCGGCACCCTTCGCGCCCTCCGACACCGGCGCACGGAACTGCGCGCGGCCCCGGTAGACGGCGCCGAGTGCTTCGGGGTCCAGGCCCGACAGGGGGTGACCCCCGCCGAAGAAGCGCGTGCGCGCCAGCAGCTGGAGCACGGGATGGGTGAAGAGGATGAAGATCAGGATGTCGATCAGCGTCGTGAGGCCGAGGGTGAAGGCGAAGCCCTTCACCGTCGCATCGGCGAGGATGTAGAGCACGACGGCGGCGAGGATGTTGATCGACTTCGAGATGTAGATCGTGCGCTTGGCGCGACCCCACCCGTCCTCGACGGCGCCCGTGATCGACTTGCCGTCGCGCAGCTCGTCGCGGATGCGCTCGAAGTACACGATGAAGGAGTCCGCCGTGAACCCGATCGTGACGATCAGGCCCGCGACACCGGCGAGCGACAGGCGGAAGCCCATCCGCCACGCGAGGATGCACAGGGTGATGTAGGTCAGCACGCCCATCACGCCGAGCGACGCGATGATCACGAAGCCGAGGGCGCGGTAGACAATCAGCGAGTACAGGGCGACGAGAGCGAGTCCGATCAGACCCGCGATGAGGCCGATCTGCAGCTGCTGCGAGCCGAGCGTCGCGGAGATCGCGTTGTCGCTGACGATGCCGAAGCTGAGCGGCAGGGCGCCGTACTTGAGCTGATCCGCGAGCGTCTTGGCGCTCTCCTGGTTGAACGAGCCGCTGATCTGCGGCTTGCCGTCGAGGATGACGCCGTTCATCGACGGAGCGGAGATGACCGCGCCGTCGAGCACGAAGGCGAACTGGTTCTGCGGGCTCTTGCCGGCCTGCGTGAACGCGTAGAGGCGCTGGCTCACCTCGCCGAAGGTCTTGGTGCCCTGCTCGTCGAACACGATGTTGACGACCCACTGGCCGTTCTGCGTGTTCATGCCGCTGGTCGCGTCGGTGATCGCCGATCCGTCGAGCTCGACGGGACCGAGGAGGTACTTCGCGGTGCCGGTGGGGTCACAGGCGATCAGCGGCTCGCCGGCGGGGCTGTTGGCGGGGTCGTTGTCGGCGGCGGCGCAGTCGTACGCCAGGAACTTCGCCTGCAGCGCGGGGGTGATCCAGTTCAGATCGCTCCCGTCGGTGGGCGACGCCGTCGGCGTCGAGGCCAGGCCCGGGTCGGGCGTGGGATACGGCGTGGAGTTGCCGTCCTCTCCGACGTAGGACGTGCTCGCGGCGGTCGTGGCCAGCACCGCGCGCAGCTGCATCTGCGCCGAGGACTCGATGCGCTTGCGCGTCTCCTCATCGGCCTGGCCGGGGATCTGCACGACGATCTGGTTGCCGGCCTGGGTCGTGATGTCGGCCTCGCCCACGCCGGACGCGTCGACGCGCTGACGGATGATCGCGGCGGCCTGGTTCATCTGGTCGGTCGACGGCGTCGCACCGTCGGGCGTCTTCGCCTCGAGGATGATCTGCGTGCCGCCCTGCAGGTCGAGCGCGAGCTCGGGGGTCCAGGAGCTCTTACCGAAGACGTAGACGCCGAGCGCGTTCACGCCGAACAGCAGGGCTGTGATGACGAGGAGACCGGTCAGTGCGCGCCAGGCACGGCGCACCGGGGTGGGTGTGGCCACGGAGGGTCAGCTTTCTTCGGGAGCGATGCGCGTCTGGATCAGGCCTGGGGCTTCGCGTCGCCCGCGTCGGAGGCCTCGGTCGAGGTCTCGACCTTGCTCGCGGCGCGGTCGTCGCTCACCGAGGTGATCTCGCCGTCGGCGACATCCGCGGCGTACTCGGCCTGGTCGGACTCCGCCTCGATGAACTCGTCCTCGGTGACGGTCCCCTCCTCTTCGTCCACGACGCGCAGGATGGCCTGGCTGTGGACCTCGACCTCCATGCCGGGGGCGAGCTCGACGAACGCGGGCTTGGACAGGTCTTCCCCGTCGTACGCCACGAGCGTGCCGTAGAGGCCGCCCTGGAGGAGCACCTTGACGCCGGGGACCATCGCGCGGGCCTTGGCCTCCTGCTCCGCCTTCATGCGGGTGGCACGACGCCGCGAGCTCCAGAACATGAAGCCGAGCAGCGCCGCCATCGCGACGAGCAGAATCCAATCCATGCGGACACACCTTTCGGGAGCGCGCCGATCGACGCGAAGAAGGCGGCAGAAAGCCTTCAGTGATTATAGGTCATCGAATCTCAGCGCCTCGCCGGGCTGTGCGACGCGTAGATGCGCGTAGGCCTCGGGCGTCGCGACGCGCCCACGCGGTGTGCGCCCCAGGAAGCCGATGCGCACGAGGTAGGGCTCGACGACCGACTCGATCGTCTCCGCCTCCTCTCCCACCGTGACCGCGAGGGTGCTCAGGCCGACCGGACCCCCGCGGAAACGGCGGACCACGGCATCCAGCACCGCGCGATCGAGCCGGTCGAGGCCGATCGCGTCGACGTCGTACAGCTTCAGCGCCGCGGCCACGTGCGCGTCGGATGCGGTCCGGTCCGGCGTGCCGTGCACGATCACGTAGTCGCGCACGCGGCGCAGCAGTCGGTTCGCGATGCGGGGTGTGCCGCGGGAGCGGCGGGCGATCTCCGCACGTGCCGACCGCGGCAGATCGACGCCGAGGACGGCGGCCGATCGCGAGACAACCTGCTCGAGCTCGTTCGGCTCGTAGTACTCCAGGTGCGCCGTGAACCCGAACCGGTCGCGCAGGGGGTTGGGCAGAAGGCCCGATCGCGTCGTCGCGCCCACGAGCGTGAACGGCGCGAGGTCCAGCGGGATGCTGGTGGCGCCGGCGCCCTTGCCGACCATGATGTCGATGCGGAAGTCCTCCATCGCCAGGTACAGCATCTCTTCCGCGGAGCGCGCCATCCGGTGGATCTCGTCGATGAAGAGCACCTCCCCCGGCACCAGGCTCGACAGCAGCGCGGCCAGGTCGCCGGCGTGCTGGATCGCCGGTCCGCTCGACAGGCGCAGCGGTCGGCTGCTCTCGTGGGCGACGATCATCGCGAGGGTCGTCTTGCCGAGCCCGGGCGGGCCGGACAGGAGGATGTGATCCGGAGGACGCTGCTGGATGCGCGCGGCATCGAGCAGCAGCTGGAGCTGTCCGCGCACCTTCTGCTGGCCGACGAACTCGGCGAGCGACCCCGGTCGCAGCGCCCCCTCCACCGCGAGCTCGGTCTCATCCTCGGCGAGGCTCGGATCGCGCGGGTCAGACACCGGCACGCTCCGGACGGGCCGGCCCCAGCTGCGCCAGCGCGAGCTTGAGCAGCGAGGGCACGGATCGACGATCGGCGTCGCCTGCGGCTTCCACCACGATCGCGACGGCCTCGACGCTGGTGCGCTCGTTCCAGCCCAAAGCGGTGAGGGCGGCGACAACCTGGCCCGCGATGTCGTTGCCCGTGGATGCCGCGGGCGCCGCCGTCGCGCCGACCCCGGCCGGCAGCTTGCCGGCGAGCTGCACCACGATGAGCTTCGCGGTCTTGGGACCGATGCCGGACACGCGGCGGAAGGGAGCGTCGTCCTCGGCGGCCACGGCGTCGGCGATCTGCGCCACGCTCAGGGAGGACAGCACGCCCAGAGCCGACTTCGGACCCACGCCGGACACGCTGAGCAGATGCTGGAACACCGTCAGCTCCTGCCGCTCGGCGAAGCCGAAGAGGGAGAGCGCATCCTCGCGGACGATGAGCGCGGTGTGCAGCATCGCGTCGTCGCCGATGTGGAGGGCACGGGCGACCTGGGCGGGCACGGCGACGCTGAAGCCGACGCCGCCGACCTCGAGGATCGCCGACTCGGAGTCGAGGTGCAGCACGCGGCCGCGCAGCGAGGAGATCATGCCACCACCCTAGACACCGGTTCGCAGATTTGTTCGATCGACACGCGCCCCTGCCGCCTCAGCGTCGGCTCGCGCGTTCGGCCTCCGCCCAGGCGCGCTGGGCGGGCGTGAGGGTTTCGCCCGTGCCGCCCGCGACCGGCGTCCCCCGCCGCCATCCGTGGCAGAGGGCGATCGCGAGCGCATCCGCGGCGTCGGCGGGCTGGGGCAGTGCGTCGAGGCGCAGCACGCGGGCCACCATGGTCTGCACCTGGAGCTTGTCGGCCGAGCCGTAGCCGGTGATGGCCGCCTTCACCTCCGAGGGCGTGTGCGTCGCGGCGGGAAGTCCGTGCTCGGCCGCGAGCAGCAGCGCGATGCCGCTGGCCTGCGCCGTGCCCATCACCGTGCTGCGGTTCTGCTGCGCGAACACGCGCTCCACGGCGACGACGTCGGGTCGGTGCGCCGCGAGCACCTCGCGCAGCCCCGCCGCGATGAGCGCGAGCCGCTCCGACACCGGCAGGTCCGCGCCCGAGCGCACCACCCCGACGTGGACGAGGGTCGCGGAGCGGTCCGCCCGCACGTCGACCACGCCGACGCCGCAGCGGGTCAGGCCGGGGTCGATGCCGAGGATGCGGAGAGCGGATGCCACTCCCCCACGCTAAGCGTCGATGGCTGCGGACGGCGTTTCGACTCGCGGCTTCGCCGCTCGCTCAACGACCGGTTCTCCCGCTCCCCCCGGTCGTTGAGCGAGCGGAGCGAGTCGAAACGCGGTCTACTCGTCGTTCTCGAGCTCGGCCTGCACCTCGGCGCTGAGGTCGAAGTTGCTGAAGACGTTCTGCACGTCGTCGCTGTCCTCGAGGGCGTCGATCAGGCGGAAGATCTTGCGCGCGGTCTCCGCGTCGATCTCGACCTTGAGGTTCGGCACGAACTCCACGTCGGCCGACTCGTACTCGATGCCGGCATCCGTCAGCGCGGAGCGCACCGCCACGAGGTCGGAGGCCTCGGTGATGACCTCGAAGCCCTGAGCGTGCGGCTCGATCTCCTCGGCGCCGGCCTCGAGGGCCGCGAGCATCACGTCGTCCTCGCTCGTGCCTTCCTCGGAGACCACGATGACGCCCTTGCGGGTGAAGTTGTAGGCGACCGAGCCGGGGTCGGCGAGCGTGCCGCCGTTGCGGCTGAGCGCGGTGCGCACCTCCGCGGCGGCGCGGTTCTTGTTGTCGGTCAGACACTCGATCATCAGCGCGACGCCGTTCGGGCCGTAGCCCTCGTACATGATCGAGGAGTACTCGACCGACTCGCCGCCGATGCCGGCGCCGCGCTTGATCGCGCGGTCGATGTTGTCCTTCGGAACGGACGTCTTCTTGGCTTTCAGGACCGCATCGAAGAGGGTCGGGTTGCCCTGGAGGTCCGGGCCGCCGAGCTTGGCGGCGACTTCGATGTTCTTGATGAGCTTCGCCCACGACTTGGCGCGGCGGGAGTCGATGACCGCCTTCTTGTGCTTGGTCGTGGCCCATTTGGAGTGTCCGGACATGATCTCCAGTTTACTCAGGCGACACCGCTGCTTCTCAGCGCAGGATCTTGACGAGTGTGCGCAGGTTGCGCGTCGTGGTCGTGGGCTTGTACTCGGACCGGCCGAGCAGCCTGCCGAACGGCGTGTCCAGCGTGCGTCCCTTCTCGGGGCTCCAGTAGACGACGCCGAATCCGGGCTGTGTGGGGTCTTCTGCAGGGTCGAGGGATGCCGCGGCATCCACCAGCGCGTCGCGCACCGCCAGTTCGCTGCAGAAGACGACGTAGGGCTGTCGAGTCTCGTCGTCGGCGTCGAACGGGTACGTGGTCGTCGCGGCTTCCAGCTCGTCGAGCGTGATGAGCACGATCCACGCGTCGTAGTCGAACTGCTCCCGCAGAGCCGCCTCGATCCGCGCCTTGAGGTCGGCCCGTCCCGTGACGTCCACGTCGGTCGAGAAGCGGGCGTTGCCGCTGGCGAGCACCGTCTTCACGTCGTCGAATCCGAGCCGGCGCAGCAGCGCGGCCAGGTCCGCGCTGCGGATCGTGATGCCGTTGACGTTCACGCCGCGAAGCAGCGCCACCCAGGTCGTCATGCCGCCACGTTAGCCCGCCGCACCGACACCACACGCTCGAGGACGGTCAGTGGGGCGGGCGCAGGTCGCTGAGCGCGGTCGTTCCGCGGCAGCCGAGCTCGCCCGGCTGCAGGTACACGCGCGGCGCGTACACCCGCTCGGTCACGCCATCCACGCGGCGCACGAGCACGCATCTGCTCTCGGTGCCCATCGAGGCTCCGAGCGCGCCGTCGGCGGTCCGCACGACCTCGAGCGGGGCGAGGTGCTCGTAGGGGCCGGTGGGCGGGGTGAGTCGGGCCAGGATCGCGCTCTCCAGCTCGCTCGTCGAGGCCGTCGCAGAAGCGTCGCCGACCACCGCGAGGATCGCGTCGGCCGCCTCCTCGGGGACCACGAACACCGGAGAGGTGTCGGGTGGCGCCGTCACGGCCGTCGCTCCGTCGGGGCAGTCGATCGTGCGGACCGGGCTGGGAGCGCCCCACGGCCGCTCGTGAGCGACGGCGCCGTACCTCGTGAAGTCGACGGCGTAGCACGACGTGCTCGACACGGTGTCGGCGGACCACATATCGGTGCTGCGTGCGGTCATCTCGACGCGGAAGGACAGCGTGCCGAGCGGGTCGATCGGCTCCTGCGCGGTCTGCGGCGTGATGCCGATGAGGGTGATCGTGCTCCGGTCGCCGGTGGCCTCCGTGGCCAGCCGCGCCCATCCGTCGATGTCGGAGGCCTGCCGGGGTGAGATCTCCCCGACGAGCCACGCGACCGTGTCGCGCGCGGCCGCGTCCGCCGGGTTCTCGGGGGCCGCGCATCCCGCGAGGAGGACGACCGAGGCCGCACCCGCCACCGCGCTTTCGATCATCCGCGATGCGCGTCGTGCCATGGTGCGATCCTACGCAGCCGCCTCTGCGGGTCGCAGCATCCGCTCAGCGCGCGCGGGCGGCGACGAGGTCGAGCAACAGTGCGTGGAAGCGCGTCTCCCCCGACATCTCGGGATGGAAGGCGGTGCCGAGCAGTGCCCCCTGGCGCACGGCGACGACCGCCCCGTCCGGCAGGGAGGCCAGCACCTCGACGTCCGGTCCGGTCTCCACCACCCGCGGTGCGCGGATGAAGGTGGCCGAGACCGGCTCATCGAATCCCGCGACCGCGAGCTCCGTCTCGAAGGAGTCGACCTGCGACCCGAACGCGTTGCGCTGCACGGTGGCGTCGA
This sequence comes from Microbacterium sp. PAMC21962, assembly GCF_019443465.1. NCBI lineage: Bacteria > Bacillati > Actinomycetota > Actinomycetes > Micrococcales > Microbacteriaceae > Microbacterium > Microbacterium sp. PAMC21962. The sequence continues at coordinate 416,929 of NZ_CP080381.1, forward strand.
GTCCGCCGAAGGTCTCCTGTCCACGGATGCCGTCGGTGATGCGATCCGCCAGCAGGATGAGCCCCGCGCACGTGCCGTACACCGGCATCCCGTCCGCGATCGCGGCGCGGATCGGCTGCTGCAGGCCGAAGGTGCGCGCCAGCTTGTCGATCACGCTGGACTCGCCGCCCGGGATGACCAGACCGGAGACGGCGGCCAGCTCGGCGGGCCGGCGCACCGCCACCACCTCCGCTCCCAGCGTCTCGAGGCTCCGGACGTGCTCGCGGACGTCTCCCTGGAGGGCGAGGACGCCGACTCGCGGCATCCCCGTCGTCACCATCCGCGCTCGGCGAGGCGGTGCGGCGCCGGGAGGTCGGAGACGTTGATGCCGACCATCGCCTCGCCCAGGCCCCGGGACACGTCGGCGATGACGGCCGCGTCGTCGAAGAAGGTGGTCGCCTTCACGATCGCGGCGGCCCGGGCGGCCGGGTTACCGCTCTTGAAGATGCCCGAGCCGACGAACACGCCGTCGGCGCCCAGCTGCATCATCATCGCGGCATCCGCGGGCGTGGCGACGCCGCCGGCGACGAACAGGACCACCGGGAGCGTCCCGGTCTCCGCGATCTCGGCGACCAGATCGTAGGGGGCCTGCAGCTCCTTGGCGGCGACGTAGAGCTCGTCGCGTGACAGCGCCCCGAGCGCGGCGATCTCGCCGCGGATCTTGCGGATGTGCTTCATCGCCTCGGAGACGTCGCCGGTGCCGGCTTCGCCCTTGGAGCGGATCATCGCCGCACCCTCGGTGATGCGCCGGAGGGCCTCGCCGAGGTTGGTGGCGCCGCAGACGAAGGGGACGGTGAAGTCCCACTTGTCGATGTGGTTGACGTAGTCGGCGGGAGAGAGCACCTCGGACTCGTCGATGTAGTCGACGCCGAGCTCCTGGAGAACCTGCGCCTCCACGAAGTGGCCGATACGGGCCTTCGCCATGACCGGGATCGAGACCGCCTCGATGATGCCGTCGATCATGTCGGGGTCGCTCATCCGCGACACGCCGCCCTGGGCGCGGATGTCGGCGGGGACGCGCTCGAGTGCCATGACCGCGACGGCCCCGGCGTCCTCGGCGATCTTCGCCTGATCGGGGGTGACGACGTCCATGATGACGCCGCCCTTGAGCATCTCGGCGAGTCCCCGCTTGACGCGGGACGATCCGGTGACGGGAGTGGACACGGCGGGCTCCTTCGGGAGGGTTCGGATGCCGGATATTGGCCTAGGCCAAAACGTAGCATGATCTGTCACATAGACTTCACGGTGTGACCAGCCCCCGCGGATCGACCACCGAGGTCCGCATCGTCGGCGCCACCGCCACCGAGATCGCCGACAGCGTGCGCCAGCACGTCGAGCGCGGCGTCCTCTCCCCCGGTGCGCCGCTGCCACCGGTGCGAGCGCTCGCCGACGAGCTCGGCGTCAACCGCAACACCGTGGTGGCCGCCTACCGCCTCCTCACCCAGGCGGGCCTGCTCGAAGCGCGCGGCCGCGCCGGCACGCGCGTCGCGGAACGCACCCCGGTCGCGCAGGAGGGCTTCGCGCGGGGCACCGTGCTCCGCGACCTCGCGGCGGGCAACCCCGACCCCGCGCTGATCCCCGACCTCCGCCCGGCTCTCGGGCGCATCGCCGGCCGGCCGGTGCTGTACGGCGAACCCGTCATCGATCGCGATCTCGCCGCCTGGGCCGAGGCGTGGATGCGCGACGCCGTCGGTGACGACCGCGCCCTGCGACTGACGATCACCGGCGGCGCCTCCGATGCGATCGAGCGCCTGCTCGCACAGACGCTCACCCGCGACGACGCCGTCGCCCTCGAAGACCCCTGCTTCCTCGCGAGCCTGAACACCGTCCGCCTCGGCGGCTACCGCCCGGTCGCGGTTCCGGTCGACGACGAGGGCATGACCGTCGACGGCCTCCGCGCTGCGCTGGATGCCGGGGTGCGCGCCGTGCTGCTCACGCCGCGCGCCCAGAACCCGACCGGCGCCAGCCTGACGGCCGAGCGCGCCGCGGCCCTCCGCGCCCTGCTCGCAGACCACCCGTACGTGCTCGTGATCGAGGACGACCACTTCTCGCTGCTGTCCTCGCGGCCGTTCCACTCGGTGATCGCTCCCGGCCATCATCGCTGGGCGCTCATCCGCTCCGTCTCGAAGTTCCTGGGCCCCGACATGTGCCTCGCGGTCGTCGCCTCCGACCCCGACACCGCCGATCGGCTCGCGGAGCGTCTGAACCCGGGCGCCACGTGGGTCAGTCATCTGCTGCAGCGGCTCGCTCTGGAGCAGCTCACCGACGCGGAGGCCGTCGCCGCGGTGGCCGCGGCATCCGCCCACTACGCGGCGCGCAACGCCGCCGCCGCGGCGGCGCTGACCGCGCACGGCGTGCCGGTGTCGGCCGGTGACGGGCTGAGCCTCTGGGTGCCGCTGCCGGTTCCGGCACGGGCGGCATCCGAGCAGCTCATGCGCCGCGGCTGGCTGGCGCGTCCGGGCGACGAGTTCGTGCTCGAGAACGCCCACGCCGCCCGCCATCTGCGCCTCACGGTGCACGACCTGTCCGACGCCGATCTCGCGCGTCTGGCCACCGACCTGGCCGCGGCGATCCCCGCCGCAGCCGCGACTTCGAAAGCAGGATGATCGCCCGATGAAGATCCTCTCCATCCAGTCCGCCGTCGCGTACGGACACGTCGGCAACTCGGCCGCCGTGTTCCCCTTGCAGCGCATCGGCGTCGAGGTGCTGCCGGTGTACACGGTGAACTTCTCCAACCACACCGGGTACGGAGCCTGGCGCGGACCGCTCATCTCGCCCGACGACGTCCGCGACGTCATCACCGGGATCGAGGAGCGGGGCGTCCTCGGGGAGATCGACGTCGTGCTCAGCGGCTACCAGGGTGGGGAGGGCATCGCCGACGTCATCCTCGACGCGGTCGCGCGCGTGAAGTCCGCGAACCCGGCGGCGATCTACGCGTGCGATCCGGTCATGGGCAATGCGAAGAGCGGATGCTTCGTCGCTCCCGCCATCCCGATCCTGCTGCGCGAGCGCGTCGTGCCGGCGGCCGACATCATCACGCCCAACCAGTTCGAGCTCGGCTTCCTCACGCAGACCGAGCCGGGCGACCTCGCCTCGACCCTCGCGTCGGCCGACGCCGCGCGCGCGATGGGACCGCGCACCGTGCTCGTGACCTCGGTCGAGCGCCCCGACGCACCGGAGGGCACGATTGAGATGCTCGCCGTGACCGACGACGGCGCGTGGATCGTGCAGACGCCGCGCATCCCGATGAAGGCGAACGGGTCGGGCGATGTCACGGCGGCGCTGTTCACGGCCCACTACCGGGCGAGCGGTGATGCCGCGGATGCCCTCGCGAAGACCGTGTCGAGCGTGTACGACCTGCTGCAGACGACGTTCGACGCCGGCGCGCGCGAACTCCAGCTCGTGGAGGCGCAGGAGTTCTACGCCCACCCGCGGCTGCAGTTCCCCGTCACGCAGGTGCGCTGAGGTTCGGCGTTTCGACTCGGCGCTGCGCGCCTCGCTCAACGACCGGGACTCCCCGCGCTCCCGGTCGTTGAGCGAGCGCAGCGAGTCGATACGCGCCTCGCCCCCTCTCCCGGTCGTTGAGCGAGCGAAACGCCCTTCGCCGCGTTTCCGGTCGTTGAGCGAGCGAAACGCCCCTCGCCGCGTTTCCGGTCGTTGAGCGAGCGCAGCGAGTCGAAACGCCCCACCCCGTCAGAACAGGTCGTACGGCCAGCGTGCGCTGAGCTCGGGCGAGATCGCCTCCAGCGCGGCGCGGGTGCGCTCCACAGCGGTGTCGCTCGTCTCGTCAGCCGCCTCGAACGACGCGAGCACGTGCCCCACCATCAGCCACTCCGTGATCGAGAGGTGCATCGGCGCGAAGCGCGACACGGCCCTCTCGCCGTCGACGTGGTCGAAGAACCAGACATCGCCGCGCGGCCCGAGCCACCATTCGTCGCCCTGGCCGTTGTCGCCGACGATCACCCATCCCGCGGCGACCTCGAGGTCCACCCAGTACAGCGGATCCTGCCGCTCCCGCGTCTCGGCGACGGCGCGGGCGACATCGAACGCGGTGATGTCGCCGCTGAGCTCGACGGTGGATGCCGGCAGCGCCCGGAGCCGGCTTTCGTCGACGGTCAGGGGCTCGGCGCCGTCGTCAGGCCCTCCGACGCTCACCACGACGGCGCTGTCCTCACGCGTGCGGCCAGGCGGAGGCGACGGCTTCGCGCACCTCGCCGAGCAACTGGGGCAGGGCCTTCGTGCGCGCGATGATCGGGAAGAAGTTCGCATCGGACGCCCACCGCGGCACGATGTGCTGATGCAGGTGCTCGTCGACACCGGCACCCGCGACGGCACCCTGGTTCATCCCGATGTTGAAGCCGTCGCAGCGCGAGACCTCGCGCAGCACCCGCATGCCCACCTGGGTGAGCGCGCCGATCTCGGCGACCTCCTCCGCCGTCGCCTGGTCGTACGTCGCGATGTGGCGGTACGGGCACACGAGCATGTGGCCGGAGTTGTAGGGGAACAGGTTCAGCAGCACGTACGACGTGACGCCCCGGTGCACGATGAGGCCGTCGGCATCCGACTTCTGCGGCGCCGCGCAGAACGGGCACCCCGATCCGCGGAGGGCGTCGGCGCCCGTGTGGATGTAGGCCATGCGGTGCGGCGTCCAGAGCCGCTGGAAGCCGTCGGGGACGCCGGCGAAGGCGCTCGCCTCCTCGAGAGAGGCGTCTGCGTTTCGACTCGCCTCCGGCTCGCTCAACGACCGGGGGGTCGCCTTCGGCTCGCTCAACGACCGGACCCTCTCATGCGAGGTCCTCCGCGGTGTTCACGAGCAGCTTGCCCGAGATCGCGGCGACGATCTTGTCGATCGCCTCGTCGACGGGGATGCCGTTGGTCTGCGACCCGTCGCGGAAGCGGAACGAGACCGTGCCGGCGGAGCGGTCCTGCTCCCCCGCGATCAGCTGCAGCGGCACCTTCTGGGTGGTGTGCGTGCGGATCTTCTTCGGCATCCGGTCGTCGGAGTGATCCACCTCGGCGCGTACGCCGGCGGCCCGCAGGCGCGCGACGATGTCGTCGAGGTATGGTGCGAAGTCGTCCGCGACGGGGATGCCGACGACCTGCACGGGTGCGAGCCACACGGGGAACGCGCCGGCGTAGTGCTCCAGGAGGATCGCGAAGAACCGCTCGACCGAGCCGAAGAGTGCGCGGTGGATCATCACCGGGCGGTGCTTCTCGCCGTCGGGTCCGGTGTACTCGAGCTCGAAGCGCTCGGGCTGGTTGAAGTCGAGCTGGATGGTCGACATCTGCCAGGTGCGGCCGATGGCATCGCGCGCCTGCACGGAGATCTTCGGTCCGTAGAACGCGGCGCCGCCCGGGTCGGGCACGAGCTCGAGCCCGGATGCCTCGGCCACCTCGCGCAGGGTCTCGGTCGCCTCCGTCCAGAGCTCGTCGGCGCCGATGAACTTCGGGTTGCCGTCTTCCTTCGTCGACAGCTCCAGGTAGAAGTCGTTGAGACCGTAGTCGCGGAGCGTCTGGAGCACGAAGTCGAGGCTGTGGGTGAGCTCGCCCTTGACCTGGTCGGCCGTCACGTAGATGTGGGTGTCGTCCTGGGTCATGCCCCGGACGCGCGTGAGGCCGGAGAGGGTGCCGCTCTTCTCGTAGCGGTACACCGACCCGAACTCGCTCAACCGCAGCGGCAGCTCGCGGTACGAGCGGCCGCGCGAGCGGAAGATCAGGTTGTGGAACGGGCAGTTCATGGGCTTCAGGTAGTACTCCTGGCCCTCGCGGCTGACGTGACCGTCGGCATCCACGACCTCGTCGAGCACCATGGGCGGGTACATGCCGTCGGCGTACCACTGCAGGTGTCCGCTGGTCATGAACAGGTCGCCTTTGGTGATGTGCGGGGTGTTCACGACCTCGTAGCCGCTCGCGAGCAGACGCTCGCGCATGTAGCGCTCGATCTCGTAGCGGATGATGCCGCCCTTGGGATGGAACACGCTGAGGCCGGGGCCGATCTCGTCGGGGAACGAGAAGAGGTCGAGCTCCTTGCCGAGCTTGCGGTGGTCGCGCTTGGCCGCCTCTTCCAGACGCTGCTGGTAGGCGCGCAGCTCGTCCTTCGTGGGCCACGCGGTGCCGTAGATGCGCTGCAGCTGCGGGTTCTTCTCGCTGCCGCGCCAGTACGCACCGGCCACGCGGGTGAGATCCCAGCCGTTGGACACGTAGCGGGTACCGGGAACGTGCGGACCGCGGCACAGGTCGCGCCAGGCCACCTCGCCGTCGCGGTTCACGTTCTCGTAGACCGTGAGCTCGCCGGCGCCGATCTCGGCCGACGCGCCCTCGGCGGCGTCGGCACCCGAGCCCGGACCGCCGGCGAGCGAGATGAGCTCGAGCTTGAACGGCTCGTCGGCCATCAGCTCGCGCGCCTCGGCCTCGTCGACCACGCGGCGCACGAACCGCTGGTTCTCGCGGACGATGCGCTCCATCTCCTTCTTGATGGCCTTGAGGTCGTCGGGAGTGAAGGGGTCGACGTTGCCGAAGTCGAAGTAGAAGCCGTCGGTGATGGGCGGGCCGATGCCGAGGTTGGACTGCGGCTTGATGCGCTGCACGGCCTGAGCCATGACGTGCGCGGTCGAGTGGCGCAGGATCGACAGGCCGTCGGGGCTGTCGACGAGGACCGGCTCGACCTCGTCGGCGGCCGTGACGACCGTCGCGAGGTCTTTGAGGTCGCCGTTGACGCGCAGAGCGACGACGGAGCGGTCGGGGAACAGGGTGAAGCCGTCGGCGGGGTAGGTCACGGCCGCCGCGGGTGAGACGTCAGTCAAGGAAGGTCTCCAGAAGATGGATCGGATGGGATGCTCAGCTTCGGGCGCCGCGCGCCCTGCCCGCTCAGGCCCAGATCGTTCGTGCACCGGGCGTTCGGGTGCCGGTCGCGAAGGCGCTGATCCGGCTCTGTTCCATGTGTGCAGTCTATCGCCGCACCGGACCGCTCGATGAGGGTCCATGATGGATGCCGTGATGCTTGCCGTGGTCGGAGCGGTGCTGCTGCTCCTGGGCGGCGCCGCCGTCGTGTTCGGGGTGCTGCCACCGGAGGCCGCCCTCGAGATCGGCGATCGGGTCTGGCCGATCCTGCTCTTCGTCGTGGCCGTCACGGTCGTGGCCGAGCTCGCGGCGCAGGCCGGTGTCTTCGACGCCGCCGCGGCGCGGCTGGCGCGCCTGTCGCGGGGGCGCGTGATCGTCCTGTGGCTGATGGTCGTCGCGTTCGCGGCGGTGGTGACCGCCTTCCTGTCGCTCGACACCACCGCGGTGCTGTTGACGCCGGTGGTCGTCGCGGTGGCGCGCGCGAACGGGCTGTCGCCGATGCCGTTCGCGTTCGCGACGGTGTGGCTGGCGAACACGGCGTCGCTGTTCCTGCCCGTGTCGAACCTCACCAACCTCCTCGCCGCGCACCGGCTGGGCGATCTCGACGCCCTCGGTTTCCTCGTGCTGCTCGGCCCGTCGGCGGTCATCGCCACCGTCGTCACGGTCGTGCTCCTGTGGCTGACGAATCGCCGCGACCTCCGCGGTCGGTTCACCCCCGCGCGGCCGCCGCGCGTCGCCGACCCGGCCCTGCTGCGCATCTCCGCCGTGGTGCTCGTCGTCATGATGCCGCTGCTGGTCATCGGCATCCCGCCGTGGATGCCGGCGCTCGGCGCCGCCGTCGTGCTGTCGGTCGTCTTCGCCTGGCGCTCGCCGCGTGTGCTGCGGTGGGCTCTGGTCCCGTGGCAGCTGGTCGTGTTCGCGTCGGGGCTCTTCCTGGCGGTCGGTGCCGCCGAGGCGCTCGGGTCGGGGGCGCTGCTGGCTGCGGCGACCGGAACGGGTGAGGATCTCGTCTCGCTGTGGCAGGTCGCCGGCGTCGGCCTCCTGGGCGCGAACGTCGTCAACAATCTGCCGGCGTACCTCGCGCTCGAGTCGGCGGCGGGCTCTCCCGTGCGTCTGGCGGCTCTGCTGATCGGCGTGAACGCGGGACCGCTCATCACGCCCTGGGCATCGCTGGCGACGCTGCTGTGGCACGAACGGCTGCACGCCGTGGGCGTCGATGTGCCGTGGAAGCGCTACATCCTGCTGGGGCTCGTCGTCGCCCCGGTCACGGTGGCGCTGGCCGTCCTCCCGCTCGCGCTGCGCTGAGTCCGGCGCGGGAGACCCGGTCGGATCGTGGGCAGGCGGGCTCAGAGGTTCTTGAGGGCCTCTCGGGCGCTGAGGGGGCTCAGACGGTGTGCGGCGACGAACGCGCGCACCTCGTCGGGTCTCGTGCGCGCGGCATCGCGCAGCGCCCACCCGATCGCCTTGCGGATGAAGAACTCCGGATCGTCGGCGTTCTGCTCGATGACATCGGTGAGCAGATCGAGGTCGAGACGGTCGCGTCGGCCGAGCTGCGCGATGATCGCGAGCCGCCGCATCCACAGGTCGTCGTCGACGCTCCAGGCGCGCACGAGCGGGGTCGCCTCCGCGGGGTGGGCGTCGAGCAGGTCCGCGACGCGGTGCGCGAGCTCGTCCGTGATGTCCCACCACTGACCCGTCCGCACCATGTGCGCGATCATCGGGACGATTGCGAGGTCGCCCTTCACCGGCCGCAGCGCGAGCAGGGCCAGCGCGGCATACCGCTCCTCGCGGAACTGCGCGCCGTCCCAGAGCGTGAGCGCGGTCTCCTGCAGCACGACGCCGTCGCGGATGCCGCGCGCGCGGGCGTGTGCGAGCCGCCTCGCGGCGGGCACCCGCACGCCGAGGAACGGCATCGCCGACTTCATGTAGGCCTGCTGGCCGGCGGCGCGCGAGGGGTCGGCGGAGAGCCGCAGATCGGCGCGGATCGCGTCGGCGAGCTCGTCCATCTCCGGCGTCAGCCGACGGTGAGATCGACCTGGATCTCGCCGGCGAGCGCTTCGAGGGCGCTCGTGAGGGCACCGGCATCCGCATCGGCCGGCAGGCTGACGGTGACGGTCGCCTCGAACAGGGTGCCGCCCGCCATGGGGGCGTCGAGCGTACGGCTGCGGAAGGTGTCGATGCTCAGGGCGTGGGCCGCGATGGCGGCGGTGACGTCGCGGACGATCCCGGCGCGGTCGTTGCCGAGGACCGTGAACGAGACGGCGTGCGGTGTCGCGATCGACGTCGGCGACGGTGCGTCGTGGGCCGTGATCCGCAGCATGCCGTCGAGGCCGTTCAGCGCAGTGATGAGGGACTGCTGCTGCTCGTCGGGCACCGACACGAGCACGATGCCGGCGAACGCGCCCGCCAGTTCGGCGAGCTCGCTCTGCTCCCAGTTGCCACCGTGGTCCGCGACGGTGTGGGCGAGGGCGCTGACGAGACCGGCGCGGTCGTCGCCGACGACGGTGAGCACGAGGTGGGCCATGCCGCGAGCCTAATGCTCAGGCCACGGCGGGTGTGAGCGTCGCTCCGCGGCGGCGCATCGATTCCACCAGGACGATCAGGAGCAGCGTCAAGGCGAGCGCCACCCACCCCGACCCCAGGCCCGCCCCGCCCTCGGCGATCGGCTTCGCGAGGGCATCCGCGACGGACGCGCCCCAGGGACGCGTCAGGACGTAGGCGGCCCAGAACGCCGGCACCGCGGGCCAACGGCCCCACCGGTGGCCCGCGGCGATCACCGCGATCGCGACCGTGAACAGGGCGATCGAGCCGACGTAGCCGATGCCGAGTCCCACGGCCGTGAAGTCTCCCACCGCGGTCCCGAGCGCGAAGGTGCCGACCACCGCGGCCCAGTAGAACAGCTCGCGGCGGGTGGTCGTGATCTGATGCACCGACACGGTTCCTTCGACACGTCGCCACAGCACGAACACGATCGCGAGGGCGACGGCGTAGGCCGTCGCGGCGACGGGGTAAGGGACCCCCAGGGCCACGTGCATGACATCGGCGGCCATCGTGCCGAAAACGCCGACCGCGGCGACGGCGAGCCAGTAGGCGCGCGGACGGTACCGGCGACGGGTGAGCTGGAAACCGACGGCGCCCACGAAGAACGCGAAGCCGAGGAGCACGGCGACCTCGGGCGGCATGATGCGGATGGAGTAGTCGGAGACCGCCTCCCCCAGCGCCGTCGATACCGCTTTGGCGGCCCAGAAGGCGGCGGTCGGTTCGGGAACCCGCGACCGCGGCGGAACGGGGTCAGACGTCTGATCGGCCTGGGCTCGCGTGGGGGGCACGACCCGAGTTTGACGACATCGCACCAAGACGGCACCAAGAAATCCACGGCGGAGCGCGACGGCGCCACGCCGGATCCCAAAGCGTCGTCTGTGATCGCGTGTGGTTACGGTGAGGAGGTGAACGGTCTGGGGACCATCACAATCGCAGCACCATCTCCCGAGGTGGACTGCGCAAGGCGGGACGTCAGATGCAAACGTCCCGCCTTTTTCGTCTGCGGTGGGAGAGGCGGATTCCCCGTCACTGCTTCTTGCGCTTGAGGGCCTTTGGTGTCGCTCCTTGTGGGGCCGCCCTTATGGCCCCTGGTGTGCTCACTATCGGCGGGATCTCGCGCATGGCGGGGTCGACGCCCTTGTCGTACAGCAGCTTCGCGACACGACGTTCCTACGGACTTGCGGGTACAACGCGACCCTCGACGAGTCCACCCCAGCCGGACGCGACAACATGGCCATCCTCGTCGACCTCGCCCAGAAAGCACAGGACGCCGCCGACGCTGGGCGGCATCCGAGGCGTTCCGCACCGTGCAGCGCCTCGCACGTGCCGCGGGCATCCAGGGGCAGGCGTCGCCTCACGGACTGCGTCACACGCACGCGACCCTTGCGCTGGATGCAGGTGTGCCGCTTCGCGATCTCCAGGACAGCATGGGCCGCGCACGCGCTCGCCTGGAGCGCAGCAGCTCCTATGCCGTGGCCTCTATGCTCGCCTGAACTGTGGAGCCGATCTCCGGGATACGGATCTCTGCGCACCGCGCGCGCCCAGGACTTCGCATTGGCGAACGTGTCGCTCGCTACGTTGAGCGTGACCATTGAGATAGCCCGGTCCTTCCGTCGATAATCTGGTTGAGGCGCTGAGGCCGACAACCGGGGGGACTGACACGTGGGCAAGTACAACGCTCCGAAAAAGCGCGTGCATCGCGGCTTCGTCTATCTTGATGACGGCGTGGTGATCAATAGTCTTTCCGCCCTGGAATCGGGAAAGATCGATGAAGTCGTCGCGAAGATTGCGCAGGCGCGCGAGGGCGGCCTCGCGGGAGGCCTGAACGCTGGGCTGGGTTCGGCGGGTGCGAAGATCGAAGGCGGCCGTAAAGCGACGACCGCTCTTGAAGAGGAGGTCGTGCGGACCCGCACGAGGTTCTCGATTTTCGAGATCTGGTATCAGAAGCTCCTCGAAGAGAAAGCGCTCGGAACCTTCGACGGCTGGGACGCGAGTGCGATGCACGACGTGGAACCTGGCGACACAGTTGAGGTCACCGGGACCTTGGAACTGGTGCCGCTTCAGACTCTCCTCAGGCTGTACCGTTGGTTCGCCGCTCAGGCCCAGGATCAAGGCTCTCCGTTTGCACAAAAAGGCGAACAGCTGAAGGCAACGAAGTCCGCGGTGAAGACGATGGACGCTCTCCTAGGCGGCACCGACGAGGTCCTGCTGCGCCTCTCGCCATTAGGAGAATCCGACCCGCCCGTCGCCGTCATCCTTGACGCAGAGTGGCTCATCGGCGCGTTGGGGCGCATCGATGGCACGTACACCGTCGTGGCTCAGGTCGAGATGGTTCTGGGCGCCGGTGATCGCTGGCCAACTGTCAGGCTCACGCCCGATGCTCCTGTAACCAAGCTGGAACGCGAAGCTCTGACTTCCGCGGTCGGTGGGTTCATCGAACCGGCCGCCGCGCTCGGCGTGACCTTATCGACGGATGAAGCTGAACTGATTGGACCCGCGTTGCTCCTGCGGGCTATCGCGGTCTACCGCTGAGGACCGCGCAGGGCCTCCCGACGTTGGGGCGGACACGTAAATGGAAGGCGGCGTCGCACGCCCGCAGTCGGCGCTGAGGCGCGTCCGAGCTCGGCACAGCGCTCCCTCTGAGCATCGTTCCGGCATCATCGACATGTGTTGGACAAATCGAGAGAGAACCGAGTGCGTCGCCACGCTCCGCGGCCCTGAATCGGCTAGTAACCCTCTTCAGTGTGCGCCGAGATCGCCCTTCTCGGAAGGATCACGATCTCCACTGCCGGATCGCCTCACTTCACAACAGAGTCCGACGGATCCAGTTGCTTCGCCGCAAAGCCGTCACTAGACCGCGAAGTCTCGACGGCCTGCTTCTCAGGCATGTAGTCGTCTAGTCCGACGCCATAGAGGGCCGACCGAAAGCCACCGAAACGCGAACCGCTCTCGGGAATGGTGATCGTTCGGAACGTTCGTCCGATGGCCATGTGAGGCTGAACGTTAACAGTCTTGACTTCAGTCTTCGGCCATTCGACGCTTCCCAGCTGGGCTCCAGCGTCAGGGTCTGTGATCTCGATGCCGTCTGGGTACAAGATCTTGAACCGCATGCCGACCTTGACTCCCTCTTCCGAGCCGACGTTGAGCACGAGTTCGCGCTCGTTCAATACGGTTACCACTTTGCCCTCGATCCGACTCATGCCGGGTCCTACCCTTCTGACTTCTGATCCTCCAACGCGAGCACATCGGTCGCATCGGGGCTGAGCTGACCTACAGACGACTTCAGCTTCGCGCCGGACTCGCTGTCGAAGGCGACTTCAGCTCGTATGCGTGCCCGCTTAGCTTGCGCCGTGAGAAGCACCAGTCGCCCGACGGCGGCGCGCACAAACGTGGGGTCTGCCCGGCCCGCCTTGTCGAACATGAAGGCACCGCCGAACCGAAGTCCACCGCCCATAAGCACCAGAATGACGGCGACAGTGACCCCCACCCTTCGCCCGTGGGCACAAATGCAAGAGCGACCGTCGGGAGAAACGCGCTCGCCACGAGCCATCCCCCGATCGCGCGCGAACTGCGCCGCTTGCTCTGTTGCGGCGGGGTGGCATTCGGCGCGCAGTCATACTGTCCGACGAACACCCGGATGCGCGTCCGACGCGCGGGCGCTTCAAGTTTGCACTTGGTACTCCTGTGAGAGCCGAGTCCCGCGTATGTCCAACGCTTGCGACCCTAGACTCCCCTAAACAGCACGAAACCCCCGGTAAACCGAGGGTTTCTTGTGGTGCGCGATACTGGGATCGAACCAGTGACCTCTTCCGTGTCAGGGAAGCGCGCTACCGCTGCGCCAATCGCGCCTGTACAGGCATGTTCAGTTATGAGGCGAGGTGGCGACGGGATTCGAACCCGTGTAAACGGCTTTGCAGGCCGGTGCCTAGCCGCTCGGCCACGCCACCGTGTGGATTAACCGTGTGGTTTGACCCCACGTGCCGTGATCACTTCGAAAAGAGATCCCTGCACTCGAGCGGATGACGAGACTCGAACTCGCGACCCTCACCTTGGCAAGGTGATGCGCTACCAACTGCGCTACATCCGCGTGCTCCCTGGTTGCCCCGGGAACTTGATCGACTTTAGCCGACTATCCGCGCATCGCAAAACCGGGCGCACCCCGCGCGTGTCTCGGCATCCGAGCGCTGACGGATTCGTGCCTGGGGCCCGCATCCGGTAGCATCGGATCTCGGCCCGCACGGGCCATGGGCGATTGGCGCAGTTGGTAGCGCGCTTCCTTCACACGGAAGAGGTCATCAGTTCGAGTCTGGTATCGCCCACCATCCACCTCCCTCTCCCTCGGGCCATTTCACGGCCGTGCGCGGATGCTCGGTCGCCGGTGCGCCGGTAGGGTCGCGCCCATGAGGGTTCCCCGCGCGATCCGGCTGTCCCTGCTCATCGTGGCCTGCTTCAACCTGGTGTCCGCCGTCATCGGGCTCCTTCTGCTCACGGTCGTGGGCGGCGACAGCGTCGGGATGCCGCCGGAGTGGCTCGAGCGCACCCCGTTCACCTCGTGGGTCTGGCCCGCACTCATCCTCGGATTCGTCGTCGGCGGGGCGCAGGCGCTCGCCCTGGCCGCGCAGCGACGGCATCTCTCCGTCACGTGGGGACTGCACGCCGCATCCGGCCTCGTGATGATGATCTGGATCTTCGTGGAGATCGCGATGCTGCTGGTCTGGTCGCCCCTCCACGGCATCTATTTCACGACCGGCCTCGTCCAGACGGTGCTCGCGGTGCTCGCGCTCGGTGCCTGGCCACGGCCCTTCCTGGCACCGGAACCGCGACGAGCGGGCTCCGGCGGCGGGAAACACCCCCGACATCGGGCGCTGGCAGACTGACGCCATGACCACGGCGCGCATCATCGTCCTCTTCCTGCTCGCCGCGGTCGCGGAGATCGGCGGCGCCTGGCTCATCTGGCAGTCGGTGCGGGAGAACAAGGGCTGGCTGTTCGCGCTGCTCGGTGTGCTCGCGCTCGGGGCCTACGGTTTCGTCGCGGCCTTCCAACCCGACGCGCACTTCGGACGCGTGCTGGCGGCGTACGGCGGTGTGTTCGTGGCCGGCTCGCTCGCCTGGGGCATCGTGATCGACGGCTTCAAGCCGACCGTGTGGGACTACGTCGGCTCGGGGGTGGCGCTGCTGGGGGCGGCCATCATCATCTTCGCGCCGGTCGTGCAGCGCGCCGTCTCGGAGTGATCGCGGGCGATCGCGTCCGCTACAGGTCGCTGGTCCAGCCGTACCGCTGCTGCAGCGCCGCGGCCACCCCGGCGAAGCGGCGACGGTCGAGTGTCGCCGCTTCACGTCGCATGCCGCGCACGTGCACGCTGTACAGCTGCTCGATGTCGACCCACGAGGGTCGGCCCTGCGCGTCCCACGCGCCCGGCCCGATCGACAGGTAGTCGCGGTCGCCGTCGTGCGACTTGCTGGTGAGCCGCACGGCGTAGACGCGGTCGGCGCCGTGGCGACCGATCACGAGCACCGGGCGGTCCTTCCCCCGACCGTCGTTCTCCTCATAGGGCACCCAGGTCCACACGACCTCCCCGGCATCCGGCGCACCGTCGCGCCGCGGGCTGTAGGTGATGCGCAGCCCGCCACGGGCGGGAGGCCGTACCTCGCGCGTGGCGGTCTCCCCCTCGCGTCCCGGCGAGGACGGCGGGGTGGGTGCTCCCGCCGACCGGGACGAGGGCGCCGCCCGCCGCGACCCATTGCGGCTGAAGAGGCCGACGACGCCGTGCAGCAGTGCCGTCAGGGATCCGTTCCGCTGGCGCTCCGTCATGGACACACGCTACCAACCACGCTCCCCTCCCCCACCCCGCTGATCTCCGAACCGCTATCCCGCGTGCGAGCCGCTACCCCACGGGCGGTCCGTCCCGTGGCGGCTGGTACAACGCGTAGCGGCTGGCGCACCGCGAGCGTGGGCGCACGCCGAAGGGGCGCCGGACCGGGAGATCCGACGCCCCTTCGGGCTGGTGACGCGGGAGCGTCAGTCGACGAGCGCGTAGCCCTCTTCACCGTGGACGGCGGTGTCGATGCCGGCGACCTCGTCCTCGTTCTTGACGCGGAAGCCGATCGTCTTCTCGATGATGAAGCCGAGCACGTAGGCGACGACGAAGGAGAAGATCAGCACGGTGACCGCGGCGATCGCCTGCAGGATGAGCTGCTCGGCGTTGCCGCCGAGGAACAGGCCCGTGCCGGTCGCGAAGAAGCCGAGGAACAGGGTTCCGATCAGACCGCCGACCAGGTGGACGCCGACCACGTCGAGCGAGTCGTCGAACCCGAGGCGCCACTTGAGCTCGACGGCCAGGGCGCAGACGGCACCGGCGATGATGCCGAGCAGCAGAGCCCAACCGGGAGCGAGGTTGGCGCAGGAGGGGGTGATCGCGACGAGGCCCGCGACGGCACCGGAGGCGGCGCCGACAGCCGTGGGCTTGCCGTCCTTGAGCTTCTCGACGATCGCCCAGCCGAGGATGGCGGCAGCGGTCGCGCCGAGCGTGTTGAGCACGATGAGGCCCGCGGGCGAGCCGACACCGGCGATACCGCTCAGGATGTCACCCGTGGTGCCCTCGGGGGCGGCGTAGAAGGCGGCCGCGCCGGCGTTGAAGCCGAACCAGCCGAACCACAGGATCGCGGCTCCCAGCATCACGAGCGGCACGTTGTGCGGCTTGTGGATGCCCTTCTGGAAGCCGACGCGCTTGCCGAGGACCAGGGCGAGCGCGAGGGCGGCCGCGCCGGCGTTGATGTGGACAGCGGTGCCACCGGCGTAGTCGATCACCTCGGTCGAGAAGCCCAGTGTCGTGCCCAGGTTGAAGATCCAGCCGTTGGTGTTCCACACCCAGCCGGCGACGGCGAAGTAGTCGATCGTCGCGAAGAAGAACGCGAAGATCATCCACGAGCCGAAGCGGGCGCGGTCGGCGATCGCGCCGGAGATGAGGGCCACGGTGATGATCGCGAAGGTGGCGCCATAGGCGACGGCCGTGAGGTTCACGGTCGCGTCCTCACCGGTCGCCATCGTGCCGAGGCCGAAGTCGGAGAAGGGGTTGCCCAGGATGCCGCCCCACCAGTCGGCGGTCTGCATGTTGAATCCGTAGAGGATCCAGAGCACGGCGACCAGTCCCATCGCGCCGAAGCTCATCATCATCATGCTGATGACGCTCTTGGCCTTGACGAGCCCGCCGTAGAACAAGGCCACTCCGGGCGTCATAAAGAGCACGAGCGCCGTTGCGGCGATATACCAAGCGAGATTTCCGCTGTCCATGAAGGTCCTCACTGATGTGTTGTGTAACTCGGACCGGGTCGTCGCGGTTTCGGGGTCGGGACGTCCCAGCGCAATCAGTGTCGCGGCGTGCCGTTTCCGACGGCATGCGTCTCGTGTTTCGCGTCGGTTACACGGGCACCGCTCAGGTAAACATCACGTTTCGTCCGGGCGGTCGACGCCGGTGAATCCCCTCAGGAATGCGTGAGCGCGTTGAGGCGCGAGATCGCGCGGAGGTACTTCTTCCGGTATCCGCCGGCGAGCATGTCGTCGCCGAAGACCTCGTCGAGGGGGCGGCCGGTCGCGCGGACGGGGATCTGCGCGTCGTAGGCGCGGTCGACGAAGGCGACCAGGCGCAGGGCCGCGGACTGATCCTGCAGTGTGACCACATCGCGCAGGCCGATGGCCGACAGCTCGTCGAGCAGGCGCACGTAGCGGGACGGGTGCACGGTGGCGAGGTGGGCGATCAGGTCGCCGAAACGGTCGTCGGAGACCACGCCGGATGCGGCGGCCTCGTCGATCGCGGCGCGATAGCCGTCGTCGTCCCACACCTCGGCGTGGCCGTCGATGGCACGCTGGCGGTAGTCGGTGCCGTCGATGCGGATCGTCTCGAAGCTCGCGGCCATCGCGTGGATCTCTCGGAGGAAGTCCTGGGCGGCGAAGCGGCCCTCCCCCAGTGCGTTCGGCGGGGTGTTGGAGGTGGCGGCCAGCCGCGTGCCGGTGGGCACCAGCTCTCCCAGCAGCCGCGTCATCACCATCGTGTCGCCGGGGTCGTCGAGCTCGAACTCGTCGATGCAGAGCAGATCGGCGCCGCGGAACAGCTCGACGGTCTTCTGGTAGCCGATCGCTCCGACGAGGGCGGTGTACTCGATGAACGAGCCGAAGTACTTCCGGCGTGCGGGCACCGCGTGGTAGATCGCGGCGAGAAGGTGGGTCTTGCCGACGCCGAAACCGCCGTCGAGATAGACGCCGTGCTTCATCTCGGGTGCCTTCTTCGCCCGCCGGAACAGCCCGCCGCGCTCGGCCGGGCCGCTCCCCCGGCTGAACGCGATGAGGCGGTCCTTCGCCTCCTGCTGCGACGGGTAGGCGGGATCGGCGCGATAGGTCTCGAACGTCGCGTCGTCGAACTGCGGCGGCGGCACGAGCGCGGCCACCATCTCGGCGCCCGAGACGGCGGGCTGGCGCTCCGCGAGCCGGACGATCCCGGTGGTCGTCGACGTCATCGTTCTCCCTCGTCGGTCGGGTGCGTCGCCGGCACCGGCAGCAGGTCGCGTTCGCGGAGCCAGTCGCCGATCGCGTCGGTCCACCGCTGCTGGTCGTAGTTCCACAGCTTGGTGTGGCGGGCCGTGCGGAACACCTGGAGGTCGACCAGATCGGGCCGCGCGGCGGTGAGCCGGTGGGAGGCGCTCGAGGGCACGAAGCCGTCGTCGTCGCTGTGCAGGATGAGCACGGGATGCCGCAGCTCGCCCGCCCGGGCCACGATGTCGAGCCGGTCGAACGGGATCGCCCCGTCCGCACCGGTGGCCGGCGCGGTCCAGTCGGAGCGCAGCGCGCCGATGGCCAGACCGGTGACCGGAGACGGCACGTGCAGGGCCTTCGCCTGGTAGGCGAGCACGGTGCGCCAGTCCACGACGGGCGAGTCGAGGATCACGCCCGAGATCTGTTCGCGATGCGCCGAGCCGAGCGAGGTCTGCAGGGCGATGGCCCCGCCCATGGACCACCCCATCAGGAGTACGCGGCGCGCTCCGTGTCGGAGGGCCCAGCCGACGGCGGCATCCACGTCGCGCCACTCGGTGGCGCCGAGCGCGTAGGCGCCCGCACGGCTGCGCGGGGCGTCGCCGTCGTTGCGGTACGACACGACGAGGGAGGTGATGCCGAGCGCGTGGAAGACGGGGACCGCGCGGAGGCATTCGGCCCGTGTGGTGCCGCGCCCGTGAATCTGGATGACCCAGGTCTCGTCGTCGAGGTCGCGGGTGGGCTCGGCGGGGAACAGCCAGGCCGGGCAGGGTCCGATCGCCGCGTGGACGTGCTCCGTCGTGAACGGAAGGTGCAGTTCCTCGGGCCGCTGGTAGTACCAGCCGCTGAACGCGGCGGCGGGCGCAAGCGTCGACTGCCCGCTCACCTGGGTGAGCAGTTTGCGCTTGACGGTGGTCTCGTCGCTCGAGAGGACCGACCCGACCTTCAGGTAGTCGGCCGATCCGGTGGTGAACAGGCCGTAGCGGCCGGGCAGCACGGTATCGGCGGTGCGCGCCAGCGTGATCGTCTGCGCGGGGACGTCGATGTCGACGATGCGGGTATCGGGTACGCGCCCCGAGGGGGTCACGACGCGACGGGCCATCCGGAGGGCGACTCCCGCGGCCATCGCCACCACCGCGAACAGGGCGGCGGCGAGAGCGAGAGCCAGCATCCGCAGAGTCGCCGCAGGGCCGATTCGTGAGGCGCCGAAGGCGGCGCGCCTGGGTGCCTTCATCGTGGGGCCATCCTAGTCTGTGAGCGTGGATGACACCCGTCCCGCCGCTGAGACGCCCGCCTTCGCGCGTGCCGCGCAGCAGCTGCGCGCCCTCACGTTCCGATCCGACTTCTCCGTGCGCGAGATCGCCGCGCCGACGAGTCTCGCCCCGGAGGCGATCGCGTTCGCCGGCGACGTGCGACCGGATGCCGAGGGCATCGACTCCGAGTACGGCACCGGGCGCTTCGTGCTCATGCACGACCCCTCCGAGCCGGACGCCTGGGGCGGCGCGTGGCGTATCGTGTGTTTTGCGCAAGCTCCGCTCGAACCTGAAATCGGCGTCGACCCGCTGCTCGCGGACGTCGCCTGGTCCTGGCTCGTCGACGCGCTCGACACGCGCGGCGCGGCCTTCCATGCGGAGTCCGGAACGGCGACGAAGACCCTGTCGAAGGGATTCGGATCGCTGGCCGACGAAGGCGACGGGGCGCAGATCGAGTTGAGGTCGTCCTGGACGCCCGACGGCGATCTGTCCGCTCATGTCGAGGCCTGGGCGGAGCTGGTGTGCATGCTGGCGGGACTTCCGCCGGGATCAGAGGGCATCGCCGTGTTCGGCTCGCAGCGGGGTGCAACGGGAAGGGGAACGCGTGGCTGAGTACGACGTCATCACGGATGCCGCCGGTCTCGCCACCGCCGTCGACGCGCTCGTCGCCGGCACGGGCCCGGTCGCGGTCGACGTCGAGCGGGCCTCCGGCTTCCGGTACTCGCAGCGGGCGTACCTCATCCAGGTCTTCCGGCGGGAGGCGGGTGTCTTCCTCATCGACCCCCCGGCCGTCGGCGACCTCAGCGCGCTTCAGGACGCGATCGGCGACATCCCCTGGATCCTGCACGCCGCGAGTCAGGACCTGCCGTCGCTGCGCGACGAGCGTCTCGAGCCGCCGTCCCTCTTCGACACCGAGCTGGCCGCCCGCCTGCTCGGGCACGAGCGCGTGGGACTGGGCGCCGTCGTCGAGGACACGCTCGGCATCAGTCTCGCCAAGGCCCACTCCGCGGCCGACTGGTCGACCCGTCCGCTGCCGCAGCCGTGGCTGGAGTATGCGGCGCTCGACGTCCTCCATCTCGTGGACGTCCACGACGTGCTGGTGGCCGAGCTCGAGGAGCAGGGCAAGACGGAGATCGCGGCGCAGGAGTTCGAGACGGTGCGCACGCGACCGGTGAAACCCGCCCGCGAAGAGCCGTGGCGTCGCCTCAGCGGCCTGCACACCGTCCGCGGACGTCGCGCGCTGGCGGTCGCCCGTGCGCTGTGGCTCGCGCGCGAGGAGTTCGCGCGCGAGCAGGACACCTCCCCCGGCCGCCTGGTTCCCGATCGCGCGCTGGTCGCAGCGGTGCTGGCCGACCCGGCCAGCAAGCAGGACCTGGCACGCGTGAAGGACTTCACGGGGCGAGCCAGTCGTAGCCAGCTCGACCGCTGGTGGGCCGCGATCGAGGCGGGCCGCGCCGATCCCGTGCTGCCGGCGGAGCGCGCGACGGGCGACGGGATGCCGCCGCCTCGCGCCTGGGCGGATCGCAATCCCGCCGCCGACCTGCGCCTGAAGGCCGCGCGACCGCTGCTCGAGCAGCTCGCGGTCGAGCTGCGGATGCCCACCGAGAACCTCCTGACCCCCGACACTCTGCGTCGCATCGCCTGGACTCCCCCGGCTGAGATCGACGCGGCATCCATCGGCGACGCGCTCGCGTCGCACGGCGCGCGCCCGTGGCAGATCGCGCTCACCGCCCCCGTCATCGCCGGCGCTTTTGTCGAATCCGTCCAGACACCCGAGGCTGCGTCCGACCTGGCATCGTAGAATCGTCCCAAGCGTTTCGGTGAGACTGAGTTTCACCGTACGCTGGACTGAATCTCAACCCTTGGAGGCAGTGTGGCCGAGCTCTCGGACGTCTACTTCGTCGATGGAATGCGCACCCCGTTCGGGCGTGCCGGCGAGAAGGGCATGTACTGGAACACCCGCGCGGACGACCTCGCGGTCAAGGCGACGATCGGTCTCATGGCGCGCAACGCCGCGGTGCCCGCCGAGCGCGTCGACGACGTCGCGATCGCCGCCACGAGCCAGACGGGCGAGCAGGGGCTGACGCTCGGGCGCTCGGTGGCCATCCTCGCCGGTCTGCCCCAGACGGTGCCGGGCTTCGCGATCGACCGGATGTGCGCCGGAGCGATGACGAGCGTCGCCATGATGGGTGCATCGATCAGCGCCGGCATGTACGACGTCGCCCTCGCCGGCGGCGTCGAGCACATGGGGCACTACCCCATCGGCGGCAACGCCGACCCCAACCCGCGCTTCGTGGCCGAGAAGATGGTCGACCCAGGCGCGCTGAACATGGGTGTGACGGCCGAGCGCATCTTCGACCGCTTCCCGCAGCTGACCAAGGAGCGCTCCGACCGGTTCGGCATGCTCAGCCAGCACAAGGCGCAGGCCGCGTACGAGGCCGGCAGATTCCAGCCCGACCTCGTGCCCGTCGCGATCAAGGATGCCGAGGGCACCTGGGGCCTGGCGACCGAGGACGAGGGCCGCCGCCCGCAGACCACGATGGAAGACCTCGCGGCGCTGAAGACGCCGTTCCGCCCCCACGGTCGGGTGACGGCCGGCACGTCGTCGCCCCTGACCGACGGCGCGACGATGTCGCTGCTGGCCGGCGGCGGCGCGGTCAAGGAGCTCGGGCTGACGCCGAAGATGCGCATGGTCTCGTTCGCCTTCGCCGGTGTGCAGCCGGAGATCATGGGCATTGGCCCCATCCCGTCGACGGAGAAGGCACTGAAGAAGGCCGGGCTCACGATCGACGACATCGGCCTCTTCGAGCTGAACGAGGCCTTCGCGGTGCAGGTGCTGTCGCTGCTGGACCACTTCGGCATCGCCGACGACGACCCGCGCGTCAATCAGTGGGGCGGCGCGATCGCCCTGGGTCATCCGCTGGCCGCCTCCGGTGTGCGCCTGATGATCCAGCTCGCCGCGCAGTTCGCCGAGCGGCCCGATGTCCGCTACGGCCTGACCGCGATGTGCGTCGGTCTCGGGCAGGGCGGATCGGTGATCTGGGAGAACCCGCACTACAACGGCAAGAAGCGCTGAGAGGTACGGACATGACCAACTACGAAGAGATCGACTTCTCGCCCTTGACCGCTCTCGCCGACGGCGAGGTCGTCACGCACTCGCGCGTGCGCGACATCACCCTCCCGTCCGGGAAGGTGCTCGCCCTCATCACGCTCGACAACGGCCGCGACCACACCCGCCCCAACACCCTGGGTCCGGCGACGCTCACGGAGCTGGGCGAGACGCTCGCGACGCTGAAGGCGCGCGCCGCCGCCGGCGAGATCCAGGCCGTCGGCATCACCGGCAAGCAGTACATCCTCGCCGCCGGTGCGGACCTCTCCGACATCACCCGCGTGGGGTCGAAGGACAACGCCCGCCTGGTGGCGCAGCTCGGTCACAAGGTGATCGGCGCGCTCGGCGACCTGGGTGTGCCGTCCTTCGCCTTCGTCAACGGCCTCGCCCTCGGCGGCGGCCTGGAGATCGCCCTGAACTCCACCTACCGCACGGTGGATGCCTCGGCGGCCGCGATCGCGCTGCCCGAGGTGTTCCTGGGGATCATCCCCGGGTGGGGCGGCGCCTACCTGCTGCCCAACCTCATCGGCATCGAGAACGCGCTCGAGGTCGTCATCAGCAACCCGCTGAAGCAGAACCGCATGCTGAAGCCCCAGCAGGCGTTCGAGTACGGCATCTTCGACGCGATCTTCCCCGCGGCGACCTACCTGGAGAGCTCCCTCGCCTGGGCCGACGGCGTCCTCACGGGTGCCGTGAAGGTCGACCGCAAGAACGAGCCGGGCAAGATCGAGCGTCTCACCAAATGGCCGATCGCCATCAAGATGGCACGCGGCATGCTCGAATCAAAGATCGGCACCGTCCCCCGCTCCCCCTATGCCGCGCTCGAACTGCTCGACAAGGCGAAGAGCGGCACGAAGGCCGAGGGCTTCGCGCGGGAGGACGAGGCGCTGGCTGACCTCGTCACGGGCGATCAGTTCGCGGCATCCATGTATGCCTTCGACCTGGTGCAGAAGCGCGCGAAGCGTCCCGTCGGCGCGCCGGACAAGACCCTCGCCAAGAAGGTCACCAAGGTCGGCATCATCGGCGCCGGTCTCATGGCGAGCCAGTTCGCGCTGCTGTTCGTGCGCAAGCTCCAGGTGCCGGTGCTCATCACCGACCTCGACCAGGCGCGCGTCGACAAGGGTGTCGCGTACATCCACGACGAGATCGGCACGCTCGAGGCGAAGGGGCGCCTCGACGCCGACGCGGCGAACAAGCTGCGTGCGCTGGTCACCGGGACGACCGACAAGAGCCTGTACGCCGACTGCGACTTCGTCATCGAGGCGGTCTTCGAGGAGGTCGGGGTCAAGCAGGCCGTTTTCGGCGAGATCGAGAAGATCGTCGCCGAAGACGCGATCCTCGCGACCAACACCTCGTCGCTGTCGGTCGAAGAGATCGGTTCGAAGCTCGCGCACCCCGAACGCCTCGTCGGCTTCCACTTCTTCAACCCCGTGGCGGTCATGCCGCTCATCGAGATCGTGAAGACGCCGCAGACGACGGATGCTGCGCTGTCGACCGCCTTCGTGGTCGCGCGGGGGCTGGGCAAGAACGCGGTGCTGACCGCCGACGCCCCCGGCTTCGTCGTCAACCGGCTGCTCGCGAAGGTCATGGGTGAGGCCGCTCGCGCCGTGTACGAGGGCACCCCGGTCGCCGACGTCGAGAAGGCGTTCGCCCCCCTCGGCCTGCCGATGGGGCCGTTCCAGCTCATCGACCTGGTCGGTTGGAAGGTGGCGGCGCACGTGCAGGACACGATGGTCCATGCGTTCCCCGACCGCTTCTACGCGAACGAGAACTTCCACCAGCTCGCCGAGCTGCCGGAGGTCGTGGAGAAGGACAAGGGTGGACGGGTGACCGGATTCACCAAGGCCGCCGAGAAGGCGCTGAAGGGCCATGTCGGGTCCGCACCGGCATCCGCCGACACGATCCTGCGTCGCGTGCAGGACGGCCTCGCCACCGAGATCAAGCTGATGCTCGACGAGGGCGTCGTGCCCGAGGTCGAGGACATCGACCTGTGCCTCATCCTCGGTGCGGGCTGGCCGTTCATCGACGGCGGCGCGTCGCCCTACCTCGACCGCGAGGGGGCGTCCGAGCGGGCGTTCGGCGACACCTTCCACCACCCGCCCATCCGCGGCATCGGCGGCTGACGACCGCCGGATCCGCCGTCACGGATTCGGATGATCACAACGGAATCGGATGCCGCACCTCGCGGCATCCGATTCCGTTCTTCATGTCCGAATCCGGTGGCTGCGCCGTCGCCTGCTCAGCGCGAGGGCTGTGCCGCCCGCACCCGCAGATCGCGCGCGAGGCCGTCGCGCTGCTCGATCACGAGACGGCGGAGGGCCCCCGGCGCGTCCGGGTGATCCCGCAGCCACGCGTCGGCGGCGTCGAGCGAGGGGGATGCCGGGAAGAGGCCGATCACGAGGCGCCGGGCGATCTCGATCGAGCGCGACCGCCATGCGGGCAGGATGCGCGCGTAGTAGTCGTCGTCGAAGCCGGCGATGAGGTCGCGGCGTCCGCCGGCGCGCACGCCGGCGATCGTCGCGTCCAGATGGTCGTTGGTCAAGGTCGCGTCGGTCCAGGCGTCGTTCCAGGCGGCGGCGCGGACCGCGGCATCCGGACGCGCCGTCCGGGCGGTGCGTGCCGCGACGCGTCCCGACGCCGTGTCGTCGGCAGCCAGCTCGCCCGCGATGTCCGCGTCATCCGCGTGGCCGGTGGCCGACAGGGCGACGGTCCAGGCCCAGCGGAGGTCGGGGTCGAGCCTCAGCCCTTCCGGTGCCGGGGCGGCGCCGGCGAGGATCGCACGCAGGTCCGGCGCGCGCTCGGCGCTGACGGATGCCGCGGCGCCGACCGTGCGGGCCCAGATGAGCTGCGCGTCAGACCCGGGCCTCGCGTGCTGCAGCGCGTTCCACGCCGTCTCCAGCCACTGCGCCGCCAGGGCGGACCGGTCGCCGTCCGCCGCGAAGTGCGCGATCGTGAAGGCCGCGCGGGCGGCGGCCTCGGTCAGCAGCGCGGCATCGGTCTCCGACGGCGCGTGCCGCGCGACGATTCCGACGTACTGCTGAGCGGGCAGGATGCCGTCGCGCACCGCGTTCCAGAGGGCCGCCCAGACGACGGCCCGCGCGAGAGCGTCGTCGATCGTCGAGAGGCCGCGCGCGACGGCGTCCGTCGACGCGTCGTCCAGCCGGACCTTCGCGTACGTCCGGTCGTCGTCGTTGGGGACGATGAGAACCACGTCCTCCAGAGCCGCGCCGGTGAGCGCGGTGCGTTCGGCGGTGATGTCGGTCGCCAGGCCGACGCGGCGGACGAGGCGGCCGTCGCGCTCGACGTAGAGCCCGACGGTCACGCGATCGGGGCGCACCGTGGACACCGTCAGCTCGAGCGCGTCGGCGGTGCGCTCGGCGCGCAGCTCGGTGACGCCGGTCGTCTGCAGCCACGCCGCGCTCCAGGAGCGCAGGTCGCGTCCGGACGCCTGTTCGAGGGCGCTGAGCAGGTCGGGCAGGGTGGTGCTGCCGTACGCGTGGTCGGCGAAGTAGCGCTGCGCGCCGCGGAAGAAGGCGTCTTCGCCGACGAAGCCGACGAGCTGCTTGAGCACGGAGGCGCCCTTGGCGTAGGTGATGCCGTCGAAGTTGAGCTTCGCGGCCTCGAGGTCGGGGATGTCCGCGACGATCGGGTGCGTCGTCGGCAGCTGGTCCTGCGTGTAGGCCCAGCCCTTGCGTCGCGTGGCGAAGCTGACCCAGGCATCCGGGAACCCGCCGACCGCGGCCGCGGCATGCGTGCCCATGTAGTCGGCGAACGACTCCTTCAGCCAGAGGTCGTCCCACCACCGCATCGTCGCGAGGTCGCCGAACCACATGTGGGCCATCTCGTGCAGGATCGTGTTCGCCCGGGCCTCGTGCTGCGCGGCGGTGGACGCGCCGCGGAACACGTAGGCCTCGGTGAAGGTCACCAGGCCCGGGTTCTCCATGGCGCCCAGGTTGTACTCCGGCACGAAGATCTGGTCGTACGTGCCCCAGGGGTACGGGAAGTCGAACGCCTCCTCGAAGAACGTCAGCCCCCGTCGCGTGATGTCCAGGATCTCGTCGGCAT
Organism: Microbacterium sp. PAMC21962; assembly: GCF_019443465.1. Classification (NCBI taxonomy): domain Bacteria; kingdom Bacillati; phylum Actinomycetota; class Actinomycetes; order Micrococcales; family Microbacteriaceae; genus Microbacterium; species Microbacterium sp. PAMC21962. The sequence goes on from NZ_CP080381.1 coordinate 443,300, forward strand.
CCAGATGAGGAGCGAGGGAGGCGCGGCACAGCACTCCGAGAGGGATCTCGCCGGCTGCGCCGTGGTGCGTGCCGTCGACGCGGTGATACGGACCCGCCGCGACCGCGGTGATGTAGCTCGACAGCGGCAGGGTCTCGGCGAACCGGGTGCGCACTCCCCCGTCGACGGGCTCGCGGCGGGTCTCGGCGCCGTTGGAGAGCACCTGCCAGCCGGCGGGAGCGGTGACCGTGAAGCGCCAGCGCGCCTTCATGTCGGGCTGCTCGAAGCAGGGGTACACGCGCCGGCAGTCGGCCGGCTCGTACTGGGTGTACAGGTAGGTCTCGCCGTCGACGGGGTCGCGGAAGCGGTGCAGGCCCTCGCCCGACGTGCTGTATCGCCCGGTGGCGACGATCGTGACGGTGTTCGTGGTGCTCGCTGCGGTGCGCAGCCCGGCGACGCTCACGCGTGCGCCGTCCCAGTCGACTCCCTGCTCGACGCCGTTGACGACGACCGCGTCCACCGCGGCGCCGATGAAGTCGATCCACGTGCTCTCCGCCCGAGCGGTGAAGGTGAGGGTCGCGCGTGTGCGGAAGGTGCTCTCGGCGGCATCCGGGGCCGAGCGGAGGTCGAGATCGATGTCGACGGTGTCGAGGTGGATGACCGCGGCGCGTGCCGCCGTCTCTTCGCGCGTGAGGTTGGCGGAGCTCATCCCTCCATGCTGTCACGGGGCGGGTTGTGCTATTTTTCGAACATGTTCACTTCTGAGGCACCCGCGATGTCGAAGAGCGACCGGACGCGGGCGCGGCTGCGCGAGATCGCGCTGAAGTCGTTCCGCGACCGGGGCTACGACGCCACCACGATGCGTCTGATCGCGCAGGAGGCCGGCGTATCGGTCGGCAACGCCTACTACCACTTCGCCACCAAGAACGACCTGGTGCAGGAGTTGTACCTCGACGTGCAGCGCGGACACCGCGAGGCCGCCGCGCCCCGTCTCGCCGACGCGGACGAGATCGTCGACCGCATCGCGATCGTCTATCGCACGGGGCTCGATCAGCTCACCGCCTACCACGGGCACGCGGCCGAGTTCCTCTCCGCCGCCGTCTCGCCGCGCTCGGAGATCAACCCGCTCGCGGAGGCCTCCCGTGAGGCCCGCGCCATCACCGAAGGCCTGTTCGCGGAGGCGGTGCAGGGCGCCCGCTCGGGCGCGGTGCCGACAGAGCTCGCCCGCTCGCTGCCGCCCGCGCTCTTCCTGGGGCATCTCCTCCTCGCCCTGTTCTGGGTCTACGACCGCTCCGAGGGGCAGGAGCGCACCCGGCGACTGCTCGATCGCGGACTCGCGCTGCTGCGGACCACCCTGCCCCTGGCGCGGCTGCCGCTGGTGCGCGGCGTCGTCCGCGATCTGCTCGAGCTCATCGCGGAGGCAGGGCGGTGAGCGCACCGGTGCGACCGGCAGCCTTCACGCGCGACCAGCTCTGGCGCGGTGCGCTGCACGCGTGGCTCGGTTTCGTCGCGCTGCTCGTGATCGCTGCTGGGGTGTGGACGCTGGTGGTCAGCGCCGCGCGGTTCGACCTGTCGACCGTCTCCGTGGCGGTCTACGCCGCCGGATGGTTCGCCGTCCTCGGCGCGCTCATCTCGCTGGTCGTGACGATCGTCGGACTTCCCGTCGCCGCGCTGATCGGCCACGCGCTTCGCGGCGTGCGTCGCCGCTGGGTCCACCTCGTTGCTTTCGCGGCTTTCGGCGTCGGCATCGGTGCGGCGGTGGTCGGTGTGTTCGTCGCGCTGTCGAGAGCGGTGGCGCTCGATCCGACGATCGTCACGGTCCTGCTCGCGCTCTGCGCGGGCGCCACGGCCTACGGACGGTGGCAGGGAGCGCGGACACCGAAGCGTCGCACCCCCGCGATCGAAGAGGAGGACCGCCTGCTCGGCGGGTGAGCGGCCTCAGCCGCGGCCGTCCCCGTGCTCGGCGTGCTCGGAGCTGCCCGCCCCGCCTTGCACGGTCCAGATGGCGCCCGTGTCGCTGGATGGGCGCGCCACCGGGATCCGCGTCCCCAGCACCTGGGCGACGACGTCCTGCGCGATCTTCGCCGCCGACAGCCCGGCATCCTCGAGGATCTGCTCCCGCGTCGCGTGATCGATGAAGGCGTCGGGCAGACCCAACTCGTCCACCGCGGTGTCCACGCCCGCTTCGCGCAGAACCTGCCGCACGCGCGTGCCGACCCCGCCGACGCGGATGCCGTCCTCGATCGTGATCACGAGACGGTGCGCGGCGGCGAGCTTCACGATCGACGGCTGAACGGGCACGACCCACCGCGGATCCACCACGGTCGCCCCGATCCCCTGCGCGCGAAGACGCGTCGCGACCTCGACGGCCAGCTGCGTCATCGGTCCGATGCCGACCAGCAGCACGTCCTCCGCGCCGTCGCGCCACAGCACGTCGACGCCGTCGGGCAGACGCTCGATCGCCGGCTGCTCCGTCGCCACGGCGCCCTTGGGGAAGCGGATGACGGTCGGTGCGTCCTCGACGGCGATCGCCTCGTCGAACTCCTCCCGCAGGCGGGCCTCGTCGCGGGGTGCGGCGATGCGGATGCCGGGGACGAGCTGCAGCATCGCGAGGTCCCACACGCCGTGATGGCTCGGACCGTCGGGGCCGGTCACTCCGGAGCGGTCGAGCACGAACGTGACACCGGCGCGGTGCAGCGCGACGTCCATCAGAACCTGGTCGAAGGCGCGATTCATGAAGGTCGCGTAGATCGCGACGACCGGGTGCAGGCCGCCGAACGCGAGCCCCGCGGCGGATGCCACGGCGTGCTGTTCCGCGATGCCCACGTCGTAGACGCGGTCGGGGAAGCGCTGCGCGAACGGCTGCAAGCCCGTCGGCCGCAGCATGGCCGCCGTGATCGCGATGACGTCGTCTCGCCGCTCCCCCGCGTGGAGGAGGGCGTCGGCGAAGACGTCGGTCCAGGCGACGGCATCCGAGGAGCCCAGCGGCTCCCCCGTGGCGGGGTCGATCTTGCCGACCGCGTGGAACTGGTCCGCCTCGTCGTTGCGCGCGGGTTCGTACCCGCGCCCCTTCTCGGTGATGACGTGGACGATGACGGGTGCGCTGTAGTCCTTCGCGAGCTGCAGCGTCTCCTGCAGAGCGACGAGGTCGTGGCCGTCGATCGGACCCAGGTACTTGATGTCGAGGTTCGAGTACAGGGCTTCGTTGTTCGAGAATCGGGAGAGGAAGCCGTGCGTGCCTCCGCGCACCCCGCGATAGAGCGCGCGCCCCATGGGCCCGAGGCGACGGAAGAAGGATGCCGAGCTCTTGCGCAGGCTCTCGTAGCTCTCCAGCGTGCGCACGCGGTTGAGGTAGCGCGCCATGCCGCCGATGGTCGGCGCGTAGGAGCGGCCGTTGTCGTTGACGACGATGACGAGGTTGCGGTCGTTGTCGTCGGAGATGTTGTTGAGCGCCTCCCACGTCATACCGCCGGTCAGGGCGCCGTCGCCGACGACCGCCACGACGTGGTGGTCCTTGCGGCCGGTGCGGGTCAGCGCGCGCGAGATGCCGTCGGCCCAGCTGAGGGAGCTGGAGGCGTGCGAGGACTCGACGACGTCGTGGACGCTCTCCGCCCGCTGGGGGTAGCCGGCCAGTCCGCCGCGGGAGCGCAGCTCGCGGAAGTCCTGACGCCCCGTCAGGAGCTTGTGCACGTACGACTGGTGTCCGGTGTCGAAGACGAACGGGTCGTTCGGCGAGTCGAAGACGCGGTGCAGGGCGATCGTCAGCTCGACGACACCGAGGTTCGGGCCGAGGTGTCCGCCCGTGCGGGCGACGTTCTCGATCAGGAACTCGCGGACCTCCTGCGCGAGCTGCGCGAGCTGCTCCGCGGACAGGGAGTCCAGGTCCCGCGGACCGGTGATCGAGGCGAGCAGACTCATCCTCCGAGTCTACTTCGCGCGCACGCGAACGCCCCGGCATCCGCGTCCCCTTGCGGGGACCGATGCCGGGGCGTTATACGCGGCGATCAGACGAGCGAGCGCAGCACGTACTGGAGGATGCCGCCGTTGCGGTAGTAGTCCGCCTCACCGGGGGTGTCGATGCGCACCTTGGCGTCGAAGACGATGGTCTCCTTGCCTTCCGGCGAGAACTCGCTGGGGGCCGCGGTGACCTTCACGGTCTTCGGCGTGACGCCCTCGTTGAGCTGCTCGAGGCCCTCGATCGAGACGATCTCGGTGCCGTCGAGGCCGAGCGACTTCCAGCTCTGGCCGTCGGGGAACTGCAGCGGGACGACGCCCATGCCGATGAGGTTCGAGCGGTGGATGCGCTCGAAGCTCTCGGTGATGACGGCCTTCACGCCGAGGAGGGACGTGCCCTTGGCCGCCCAGTCGCGCGACGAGCCGGAGCCGTACTCCTTGCCGCCGAACACGACGAGCGGGGTGCCCTGGGCGCGGTAATTCTCGCACGCGTCGAAGATGTACGACTGCGGGCCGCCCTCCTGCGTGAAGTCGCGGGTGAAGCCCCCCTCGATGATCTGACCGTCGTTGACGGCGGCGACCAGCTCGTTCTTGAGGCGGATGTTCGCGAAGGTGCCGCGGATCATGACCTCGTGGTTGCCGCGGCGCGAGCCGTAGGAGTTGAAGTCCTTCTGCGCGACGCCGTGCTCCGTGAGGTACTGCGCGGCGGGGGTGCCCGCCTTGATGTTGCCGGCCGGCGAGATGTGGTCCGTCGTGACCGAGTCGCCCAGCGCCGCCATGACGCGTGCGCCGTGGATGTCGCTCACCGGGGTGAGGTCCATCGACATGCCCTCGAAGTACGGCGCCTTGCGGACGTAGGTCGAGTCGGCATCCCACTCGAAGACCGGGCCCTCGGGGGTGGGCAGGCTCGTCCAGCGCTCGTCGCCGTCGAACACGGTGGCGTACTGCTTGATGAACTGGTCGCGCGAGATCGACGAGTCGATGACCTCCTGGACCTCCTCGGGCGACGGCCAGATGTCCTTGAGGAACACGTCGTTGCCCTCGGCATCCTTCCCGAGCGGGTCGGTCTCGAAGTCGAAGTGCATCGACCCGGCCAGGGCGTACGCGACCACGAGGGGCGGCGAGGCGAGGTAGTTCATCTTCACGTCGGGGCTGATGCGCCCCTCGAAGTTGCGGTTGCCCGAAAGGACGGCCGTGACGGCGAGGTCGTTCTCGTTGATGGCCGCCGACACCTCTTCGATGAGCGGTCCGGAGTTGCCGATGCAGATCGTGCAGCCGTAGCCGACGGTGTAGAAGCCGAGGCCCTCGAGGTCCTTGTCGAGTCCGGACTTCTCGTAGTAGTCGGTGACGACCTTCGATCCCGGGCCCAGCGTCGTCTTGACCCACGGCTTCTGCTTGAGGCCCCGGTTGCGCGCCTTGCGGGCGAGCAGGCCCGCGGCGATCATGACCGACGGGTTCGAGGTGTTGGTGCACGACGTGATGGCGGCGAGGGTGACGGCGCCGTTGTCGAGCAGGTACGAGTCGCCCGCGGGTGAGGTCACCGGCACCGGGTTGGATGCCGCGGCCGGAGCGCCGCTGGAGATGTGGACGTCGCGCGTCTCGGGCTCTTCGTCGCCCGGGGCGGAGCCGGGGTCGGAGGCCGGGAACGAGTGCTTCGACTCGAGGTCGACGATCGAGTTCGACACCGACGGCGTCGTGTAGTCGACGATGTCCTTCTCGAACTGGGTCTTGGCCTCGCTGAGCAGGATGCGGTCCTGCGGGCGCTTCGGGCCGGCGATCGACGGTACGACCGTCGAGAGGTCGAGCTCCATGTACTCGCTGAAGACGGGCTCGCTGGCGGCGTCGTGCCAGAGCTTCTGCTCCTTCGCGTACGCCTCGACGAGGGCGACGGTCTGCTCGTCGCGGCCGGTGAGACGCAGGTAGTCGAGCGTCACGTCGTCGATCGGGAAGATCGCCGCGGTGGAGCCGAACTCGGGGCTCATGTTGCCGATGGTGGCGCGGTTGGCGAGCGGCACCGACGCCACGCCGGCACCGTAGAACTCGACGAACTTGCCGACGACGCCGTGCTTTCGCAGCATGTCGGTGATGGTGAGCACGACGTCGGTGGCCGTCACGCCCGCCGGGATCTCCCCGGTCAGCTTGAAGCCGACGACGCGCGGGATGAGCATCGACACGGGCTGGCCGAGCATCGCGGCCTCGGCCTCGATGCCGCCGACGCCCCAGCCGAGCACGCCCAGGCCGTTGACCATGGTGGTGTGCGAGTCGGTGCCGACGCAGGTGTCGGGGTACGCCCGCAGCACGCCGTCGCGGCCGGTGCGGTCGTAGATGACCTTGGCCAGGTGCTCGATGTTGACCTGGTGGACGATGCCGGTGCCCGGCGGGACGACCTTGAAGTCGTCGAACGCCGTCTGGCCCCAGCGCAGGAACTGGTAACGCTCGCCGTTGCGCTCGTACTCGATCTCGACGTTGCGCTCGAGCGCGTTCTCGGTGCCGAACAGGTCGGCGATGACGGAGTGGTCGATGACCATCTCGGCGGGCGAGAGCGGGTTGATCTTCGCCGGGTCGCCGCCGAGGGCCGTGACGGCCTCGCGCATCGTGGCGAGGTCGACGATGCAGGGCACGCCGGTGAAGTCCTGCATCACGACGCGCGCGGGCGTGAACTGGATCTCCGTGTCGGGCTCCGCGTCGGCATCCCAGTTGCCGAGGGCCTCGATCTGGGACTTGGTGACGTTCGCGCCGTCCTCGGTGCGCAGAAGGTTCTCCAGCAGCACCTTGAGGCTGAACGGGAGCTTCTCGTAACCGGCGACGGTGTCGATCCGATAGATCTCGTAGTCGGTGCCACCGACCGTGAGGGTGCTCTTGGCTCCGAAGCTGTCAACAGTGGACACGTCTGCTCTCCTTCGTTGGGAGTTCCTGAGGCCGCGGGCTCAGTCGTCGGCGGATGCAGGGTTCGGCATGGAGGGCCGTTGCCTGATCCTCCATCTTCCCCGCCGCCGCGTCGCCGGGCTAGTGAGGCTGGCCTTACCCGCGGTGGGCGCCGGTGGCGTACCGCGAGGGGACGAATTTATCTTGATATCAAGATAAATCTATCACGCCGCGACGTCGCCGTCGTCCTCGACGCGGCGCGGGTAGACCGCCCGGACGGCGAGCCAGGTCACGGCGACGAGCGGAGCGAACAGCGGCAGACCCATCACGAGCTTGAGGGTCCCGAGGGTCGTGACGTCGCCGGAGAAGTAGAACGGGAGCTGCACGGCGAGACGGAGGTAGAAGAGGCCGGCCCAGGCGATCGCCAGCCAGAAGAAGACGCGACGTTTGCGGTTGTCGGCCCGCCAGGCGGTGCCCTCGTTCATGAGGAAGCCGACCGCCAGGCCGATGATCGACCACCCGATGAGGGCCGACACGAGGAACGCGGTGCCGTACACGGCGTTGGTGATGAGGCCGGGGACGAAGTTGTCCTGGCCGCGTCCGGTCCACAGCGCGAGCGCTGCGGCGGCTGCGGCGGCGATGAGACCGCCCAGCGCAGCGCTGACGGGCGAGCGCTGCACGAGTCTCACGACGGTGAACAGCGCCGCGGCTCCCACCGAGATCGCGAGCGAGAGCGCGAGGTCCTGCGTCACCGTGAAGAGGATGACGAACGCCAGCCCCGGCAGCACGCTCTCCAGCACGCCCCGCCAGCCGCCCATGGCGGCCCACACGACGTGACCGGTGTGCGACTGTCGCGACGGGTCCAGTCCGGCCCGCCGCGCGGCACCGCCGAGCGCCTGTCCCAGGATGTCGGAGGCCGACGGCGGCGTGAGGGGGTCGGATGCCGACGCTCGCGCGTCGTCGTCGGGGATGCTCATGCCGTACCGGGAGCTGCCGGCATCTTCAGCGGGATCAGGTCGCGCGGGGGCATGGGGCTGCCGCCGCGGACGACCACGATCGAACGGAAGAGGTCTTCCACCCGTGCCGCGGCATCGACGTCGGTGGTGGCCGCGCCGCCGATGACGCCGCGCAGGAACCACCGCGGACCGTCGACGCCGACGAACCGCGCGAGGCGCTTGCCCGCGACGGCGTCGGGTCCGCTGACGACCGGCACCTCGGCCAGCAGCTCCGGCCCGAGCGGGCCCTCGCGCTCCTCGACCCGTCCGCCCTGCTGGCGGATCTGCTGGCGGATCTGCTCGCGGGTCTCGTCCCACAGGCCGCTCGAGCGGGGGGCGGCGAAGGGCTGCACCTGCAGGGTCGACTCGGCGTAGTCGAGGCCGACGGCCACGATCCGCTTCGTCTGCTCCTCCACTTCGAGACGGAGGTTGAGGCCCTCCCGCGGGAGTACCTTGATGCCGCCGAGGTCGATGTACGGCCGGACCGGGTTGGCCTCCGACTCGTCGAACGGGCCGGTCGAGGCGCGGTCGCCGGCGCCGGGGGTCTGCGGTTCGTCGCTCATGCGATGACTCCTGTCTGGTAGCCCGTCGAGCCGAAGCCGCCCTCGCCCCGGGTGGACTCGGGCAACGTCTCGACGGGAAGGAAGCGGACGCGCGGCACGGGCATGACGATGATCTGCGCGATGCGGTCGCCGGGGGCGATCTCGTACGCGACGCGGGGGTCGGTGTTCAACAGCGCCACCTTGATCTCGCCCCGGTAGCCGGCGTCGATCGTTCCGGGCGCGTTGACGATGGTGATGCCGTGCTTGGCGGCCAGCCCGCTGCGCGGGACGACGAACGCGACGTAGCCGTCGGGCAGTGCGATGCGCACGCCCGTTCCCACGAGCGCCCGCTCGCCGGGCTCGAGGCGGACGGCTTCGGTCGCGACCAGATCGGCGCCGGCATCGCCCGGGTGCGCGTAGACGGGAACCTGCGACGCGATAATGGGAACGTCCACGGATTCGATCACTCCACGAGGGTAATGCACATCGCCGCCACAGCCCCCTTCTCGCCCACCGACCTCGTCTACCGCGAGCGGCTCAGCCCGTCGCTGTGGACATTGCTGAGCGCCGCCGTGCTCGCGCCCATGGTGGCGCTGGTCTTCGTGCCGCTCGATCCGACGATCGCTCTCGGGGCCGGCATCGCCGTGGCGGCGGCCCTGATCGCACTGATGGTGTTCGCCTCCCCCGTCGTCGAGGTGCGAGGTGGCGAGCTGCGGGTCGGTCGCGCCCACATCGGCGTCGACGACCTCGGCGAGGCGGAGGCCCTCTGGGGCGAGGAGGCCCGGGCGGCTCGGGGGCCGGAGCTCTCGCGCGACGCGTGGCATCTGCTCAGGGGCGGCATCGACCCGGTGGTGCGGATCGCCGTCACCGATCCGGGCGACCCGGTGACGCAGTGGGTGTTCGCGACACGCACGCCTGACCGGGTCATCGCCGCGATCAGGCGTGCGCAGACGCGCTGACGTCAGATCAGGCGCACTCGACGCAGACGGCGCCGCCGGCGGTCTCGTGGTCGATCTGCGTGCGGTGCTTCACGAGGAAGCACTCGATGCAGGTGAACTCGTCCTCCTGCGGCGGGAGCACGACCACGTCGAGCTCGAGGTCGGAGAGATCGGCTCCGGGCAGTTCGAAGCCCGAGGGGTTGTCGGCATCCTCGACGTCGACGGCCCCGGACATCTTGTCGGGAACGCGCTCCTTCAGAGCCTCGATCGACTCGCTGTCGTCGTCGGTCTTGCGGGGGGCGTCGTAATCGGTCGCCATGCTCTCAACTTCCAGGTTGTTGCCAAATGCCGACCAGCGGCGGGCGGACCGACGTGGGGCGGCGATAGTTTGCACGACGGGTCGGGATTTCGCAAATGATCGTCGTGCGCGTGCCCGCTTCCGGCGGGTGCGTCGCATGGAACTCGCGGCACGCCCGCGATATTCCCAGGGGCGGCGATCTGCTGTGACAGCATGGGCGCGGCAACGGAATCGTGCCCGAGCAGGGAACGGGAGGGGTGTTTCGCATGGAACAGCTCAAAGTCATCGGAACCGAAGAGGGCATCCTCGTCCTCGCCACGGAGGCGGGCGAGCGCTATGCCCTGCCGGTCGATGAGACGCTGCGCAGTCAGCTGCGCCGCTCCCAGCGTGAGAGCGAACCGCGTTCCGCGCGACCGAGCCCGCGCGACATCCAGGCCCACATCCGCTCCGGCCTGTCGGCGCAGGAGGTCGCCGAGCTCCTCGGTGCGCGGATCGAGGACGTGCAGCGCTTCGAGCGCCCGGTGCTGGCCGAGCGCGAGCACATCGTCGGTCAGGCCCTCGCCGTTCCCGTGCTGATCGCCGGCGAGCTCGACGCGAACGCGCAGCCGACGTTCGGCGTGGCGGTGCGCGCCAAGCTCGCGGAAGCGGGCGCCACCGGCGAACGCTGGACCAGCTGGAAGGACGAGGACGGCTGGGTCGTGAAGCTCGAGTTCACGGCCAACGAGGTCGACCACGACGCGCGGTGGAGCTTCGACCCGCGCCGGAGCAGCCTCGCGCCCCTCAACACCGACGCGACGCAGCTCTCGCGTCAGGGCTCGCTGCCGGAGGGGCTGATCCCCCGGCTGCGCGCGCTCGACGCCTCGCCCCTGAAGGATGCGTCCCGATTCGACTCGGGGGCGTTCGGTCCCCGCCGCCTCGACCTCGACCCCTCCGCAACGGCACCCGAGGCGGACATCGTCCGGCCCGACGTGCGCACGCCGGTCGCGCCCGCCGTTCAGGATGCCGCGATCAAGCGGGCCCCCGATCATGCCGTGACCTCGGCGGAGACGGCGGACCTCCTGGAGGCGTTGCGCCGGCGCAGGGGTCAGCGCGAGCCGATGCCGGCCGAGGAGTCGGCACCCGAACGCGCCCACTCCCCCGTCGCACTCTTCGACGCGCTCGAACCGGGCTACGACGACGCCGACGCCGAGACCGACGACAGCGCCGCCGGCATCGAGGACACCGTCATCAGCGAGGCGTCGCGGCGCAAGGGCCGCACCTCCATGCCGTCGTGGGACGAGATCGTCTTCGGCGCGCGGACCGAGGACGGCTGAGCCGCCTCGAGTCGCGCCGCGCTACCGGGTGGTGAAGGCGCCGAGCCGGATCAGCGGGACGATGCGCTCCTGATCGGTGAGTGAGCCGTGCTGTCCGACCATCCGCTGCGGCTTCTTGTCCGAGAGACGGTCGTCGTAGTACGCCACGGCCCCGCGGGCCGCGACGAGCACATCGCCGATGCGCGGCAGCACCTCGGCATCCACCTCGGGACCGTAGAGGCCCGCGGCGATCGCCTCCGCGCGGGTCAGCACCCACGAGCGTGAGCCCTCGGCCTCCCGCCAGCGTGCGGCGACGCCGTCGGCGGCGCCCTCCTCGCTGTACAGCTGCAGCAGACGCGGCTCGCCCGCGACCAGCTCGACGCCGTCGAGGAGCGCGTCGCCCTCGCGCAGCAGCACGTGGCGGTGAGCGGGAACGTCGACCATGCCGTGATCCGCCGTGACGAGCGCGCCGGTGCCCGGATGCAGCGCGTTCTCGAAGCGGCGCAGCTCGGCGTCGAGGTCTTCGAGGCCGCGCAACCAGTTCTCGGACTCCCACCCGTGCGCATGCCCGAGGGTGTCGAGCTCGGGGAGGTAGACGTAGACGAGAGCGCCGGCGTGGGTCGCGGCGAGGTCGGCGGCCGTGGCGAGGCGCTCGGCGGGAGTCGCTGCACCGACGAACGTCGCCCCGCGCTGGATCGCGCGGGTGAAGCCGCTATCGCGGTACACGCTCTTGCTCACGACGAAGCACGCCCGCCCGGCGTCCGACTCGCGCTGCAGCAGCGGCTCCGCCCGCTGCCACGTCAGGGGGTCGAGCCGGTCGGTCTCCCATCCCTTGAGCTGGTTGGGAGCGGAGGAGGTGCCCGGCACGCGGCCGCGGTAGCCGACGATGCCGTGGATGCCGGCATCCACTCCGGTCAGCAGGCTCGTGAGCGCCGTCGCCGTGGTCGACGGGAAGGTGCTGCGCGCGGTGTCCTTCTTCGTCAGGCGTTCCATGAGGAAGCGGGCGTGGCCGGCGCGGGCCGCGAGGTTGCCCCGACCGAGCCCGTCGACGAGCACGAGGACGGCCGAACGGGCGGGCGGGAACCAGTCCGCGGGGCCGTTCAGAGAGCGCAGCAATTGCGGCACGATACCGGTGAGGCTCCGGGCCGATGGCGGGTCCGCGGGTAGGCTGAGAGACATCGGGGCCAGTCTCGCACACGGCGCACGGGCCCCTCTTCCCGGCCCACCCGAGCACCGAGGGAACCGCACATCCATGGCAGCTTCGCGCACCGCGTCCATCCCCGAGGATCACGGCCGCATCGAGGACGTCGACGTCTCTGCGGAGATGCAGGACTCCTTCCTCGAGTATGCGTACTCGGTGATCTACTCCCGCGCCCTTCCCGACGCCCGGGACGGGCTCAAGCCCGTGCAGCGGCGCATCCTGTTCCAGATGTCCGACATGGGCCTGCGGCCCGACCGCGGACACGTCAAGAGCGCGCGCGTGGTCGGCGAGGTCATGGGCAAGCTCCACCCGCACGGCGACTCGGCGATCTACGACGCGCTCGTGCGCCTCGCTCAGCCGTTCGCGCTGCGCGTGCCCCTCGTCGACGGGCACGGCAACTTCGGGTCGCTCGACGACGGTCCCGCCGCGGCCCGCTACACCGAGGCGCGACTGGCTCCGGCCGCGCTCGCGCTGACGGAGAACCTCGACGAGGATGTCGTCGACTTCGTCCCCAACTACGACGGCCAGTTCCAGCAGCCGGCGGTGCTGCCCGCAGCGTTCCCGAACCTCCTGGTCAACGGTGCCTCGGGCATCGCGGTGGGCATGGCCACCAACATGGCGCCGCACAACCTCATCGAGGTCGTCGCGGCGGCGATCCACCTGCTGGACAACCCCGACGCGACGACCGCGGAGCTCATGGAGTTCGTTCCCGGGCCGGATCTGCCCGGCGGCGGCATCATCGTCGGCCTCGACGGCATCACCGAGGCGTACGAGACCGGGCGCGGCACCTTCCGCACCCGGGCCAAGACCTCCATCGAGTCGCTCGGACCGCGTCGCACCGGCATCGTCGTCACCGAGCTGCCCTACATGGTGGGCGCCGAGCGCGTGATCGAGAAGATCAAGGATGCCGTCAACGCGAAGAAGCTGACCGGCATCGCCGACGTCAACGATCTGACCGACCGCAACCACGGGCTGCGGCTCGTGATCGGCATCAAGACCGGCTTCGACGCTGCGGCCGTCCTGGAGCAGCTGTATCGCCTCACCCCGCTCGAGGACTCGTTCGGCATCAACAACGTGGCGCTCGTCGACGGCCAGCCGCAGACGCTCGGGCTCAAGCCGCTCCTGCGCGTCTACCTGGACCACCGCATCCAGGTGGTCACCCGGCGCAGCCGCTACCGCCTTGCCCGCAAGCAGGAGCGACTCCACCTCGTGGAGGGTCTTCTCATCGCGATCCTCGACATCGACGAGGTGATCCAGGTCATCCGCGCCTCCGATGACAGCGAGCAGGCGCGCTCCAAGCTGATGAGCGTCTTCGACCTGTCGCAGGTGCAGGCGGAGTACATCCTCGAACTGCGCCTGCGCCGTCTCACCCGGTTCTCCCGCATCGAGCTGGAGACCGAGCAGGATGCGCTGAAGAAGGAGATCGCCGAGCTGGAAGCCCTGCTGGCCAGCGACGTGCTGCTGCGTCGGCAGGTCGCGCACGAGCTGGATGCCGCGGCGGAGACGTTCGGCACACCGCGGCGCACGATGCTGCTCAACGGCGGGCCCGTCGCCGCGCGCTCGCGCAGCGCGGCGCCGGCCGACCTGCAGATCGCCGACGCGCCCTGTCGGGTCTTCCTGTCGGCCACCGGTCGCATGGTGCGCGCGGAGCTCGGCGAGTCGGGCGAGGTGGTCGCCCCCACGCGGCGTGCGAAGCACGACGGCATCCGCGCCGCCGTCGATGCCACGACGCGCGGCGATGTGGGCGCCGTGACCAGCCTCGGACGCCTCGTGCGCTTCTCCCCCGTCGACCTGCCCTCCGTGCCGGCCAATGCCGTCCAGCTGGCTGCGGGGACGCGCGCGGATCAGTACCTGGGCCTGGCGGCGGGCGAGCACGTCGTCGGCATCGTCCCGCTCGGAGAGGTCGTCGTCGCTCTCGGCACGGCGCAGGGCGTCGTCAAACGCGTCTCCACCGCGGAGCTGGCGCCGGGCAAGCACGACGTCGAGATCATCTCGTTGAAGGACGGCGACCGCGTCGTCGGCGCGGCGATCGCGCCCGACGGCGCAGAGCTCGTGTTCGTGGCATCCGATGCGCAGCTGCTGCGTTTCGATGCGTCGAGCGTGCGTCCCCAGGGGCGCTCGGCGGGCGGCATGGCGGGCATCCGGCTCTCGGACGGCGCGAGCGTGATCGCGTTCACGGCCGTCACGGATGCCGACGCCGCGGTGGTCGTCACGATCGCGGGCTCGCTGCTCGCGATCGCCGGCACCGATGCGGGAAGCGCGAAGGTCTCGTCCTTCTCGGAGTTCCCGCCGAAGGGCCGCGCCACGGGCGGCGTGCGCGCGCAGCGCCTGCTCAAGGGCGAGGACGCGCTCACCCTGGCGTGGGTCGGCGTCGAGCCGCGTGCGCTCGCGGCCGACGGTGCGGTGCGAACGCTCCCCGACGTCGGCGCCAAGCGCGACGCGTCCGGACAGGCCCTGGATGCCGTCGTCGCCGCGGTCGGCACCGCGATCGTCTGAGGGGCGTCAGCCGAGCGAGACGAGTCCGTACTGCGTGGCGCGGATCAGCACCTGGATGCGGTCGCGGACACCCCACTTGGCGGTGATGCGGCCCAGGTGCGACTTCACGGTCGCCTCCGAGACGAACATCGCGGCGGCGATCTCCGCGTTGGACATGCCCTGGGCGAGGAGGGTGACCACCTCGAGCTCGCGCTCGGTCAGCTCCTCGTCCCGTCCGACCTGGCGCGGCGCCGGGGGCTCGTTCTGCTGGACCGAGCTCACGAGTTCCTTCGCCACCCGGGGTGAGAGCACGTATCCGCCCTCGTGAGCGAGACGAGCGGCGTCGAGGATGCGGTCGGGCGACGTGTCCTTCACGAGGAAGCCGGAGGCGCCCGCGCTGAGCATCGGCACGATCACGCGCTCGGACGAGAACGTGGTCAGGGCGACGATCTTGATGCCCGGGAACTCCCGCGTCAGCCGCTGCGTCGCCTCGATGCCGTCCATCTTCGGCATCTGCACGTCCATCAGCACGACATCGGGGTGGGTGCTGCGTACCAGCGCGATCGCGTCGATGCCGTTGTCGGCCTCACCGACCAGGTCGAAGCCGTCAGCCGAATCGAGGAAGACGCGCAGTGCTGCGCGCACCAGCGACTCGTCGTCGACGATGATCACCCGAATCGGTTCCGTCACATCCCCATCTTACGAACAGCGCTGTGGCGCCGATTCCACGCGATATCGACGAAAGTCGCAACTGATGTAGCTATACGTCGGTCGTGCGAGAGGACCTCTGTTTGAAGAATCGATTCGAGAGATTGCAGGAGGTGAAACACATGTGGTACTGGCTTGGACAGCTCATCGGTATCTTCAAGTGAGGGTGCACATTCGCGAGATAATCGCGAGGTGACCTCCGTTCGAGAGAACCTTCTTCGCTTCGTGCGAGCGCCCTTCTGGGCGTACCAGCCGCTGCGGCCCGCCGCTCGGCGCATCGTCATTATTCTCGCGGCAGTGGCCCTGATCCTCGACTCGCTCTTCCGGGCGACGTCCGGAGGTCCGGGCAACATCATCTCTGCCGCCATCACGACAAGCATCACCCTTTCGGTTGCCCTCTTCGCATGGCGTCCGCCGGTCGCGGCCATCGTCCTGGTGGTTGCGGCGCTGCTGGCCGGTGTCACGGGAATTGCCGACAGCCTCCTCGCGGGGGCGGCGATCCTCGGCCTGGTGGCGTTCAGCTGCAGTGGTCTGCTCACGGCCGTGTACTTCGTGGCATGGCTCGTCTGGCTTGTCGCGGTCGTCTGGAGGCCTGATTCCGTCTTCCAGCCACTGGGCGGGCTCATCGTCGCCATCCTCAGTGTCGTGAGTCTGATGATCGGTCTGGCGATCCGGCAACAGTACGAGAGGGCGCAGTCTTTGGCATTACAACTCGAAGTCAGCGAGCGCGAAGTCGCCGAGCAGCTCAAGCACGAGCGCGATCTCATCGCGGACGAGCTGCACGACATCGTCGCGCACGAGATCACCATCGTCGCCCTGCACGCGGCGGTCCTGGACCGCACCGAAGACGTGCAGACGCGGTCGCAGTCGCAGACGGCGATCCGCGAGGCGGCCGTTCAGGCCCTCACCGACATCCGCCGCGTTCTCGGCATGGTGCGCGGTGAAGAGAACCTCTCGCCCGACCGCGTCTCCTCTCCGGACGGCATCAACGGCACCATCGCCGCCGTGACGAAGGAACTCGGTCAGGCCGGCATCCAGGTGCACGCGGACATCCCCGCCGACCTCCGCCTGCCGAGCGCATCGCTGGTCGCTCTCACCCGCGTCATCCGCGAGAGTGCGACGAACGTGTTGAAGCACGCGACGGGTGCCCACAACGTCAAGATCGTCCTGCGGGTCGAACGCGGCTGGGTGCATCTCACCTTCGCCGACGACTCCCCGCCGGCGCGCACCGCGGGTCTTCCCGCGTCGGGCTACGGCATCATGCGGCTCCGCGAGCGCTTCCGCCTGTTCGGCGGAACCTTCGAGTCCGAACGCAAGTCCAACGGCTGGGTCGTGAGCGCTTCGCTCCCCCTGACCGGCTGATCCCGGCGGGATGTCCTCGCGCCACAGGTCTATACGAAAGTCGCAGGCGAATCCGCCTATCGTCGAGGTCGTGGCCATCTTCGCGCGCCTACTGTTTATCTAGCCGAAGAGCTGATCCCCAGTCGGTTCTTCACAGGGCACGGCGCGTGACGTCCGTGATTTCGGGGACGAGGAGACCGATCTGGTTTCGTCGTCATCCGGATGTCCCCCGTAGCCGCGGCGATGGCCCGAGACCGAATCCCCCCAGATCGGTTTCGGGCCCCGCGCGTTTTCAGGGGCCCTCAGGCGTCGATCGCCTCGCGGTCCAGCTTGTCGCTCGAGGTGACGATGAAGTCGCGCCGGGGTGCCACGTCGCTGCCCATGAGGAGCTCGAAGACGCCCGAGACGGCTTCGGCATCCTGGACCCGGACGCGCCGCAGCAGCCGCCCGGCACGATCCATGGTGGTCTCCGCCAGCTGATCCGCATCCATCTCGCCGAGACCCTTGTAGCGCTGGACGGGCTCCTGCCACCGGCGCCCCGACTTCTGCACCTTCGCGAGCAAGGCGTGCAGCTCCTGCTCCGAGTAGGTGTAGATCGTCTCGTTCGGCTTCGATCCCGGATTGACGACGATGACCCGGTGCAGCGGCGGCACGGCCGCGTACACCCGTCCCGCCTCGATGAGCGGGCGCATGTAGCGGAAGAACAGCGTCAGCAGGAGCGTGCGGATGTGCGCACCGTCGACGTCGGCGTCGCTCATGAGGATGATCTTGCCGTAGCGCGCCGCCTCGAGGTCGAAGCTGCGGCCGGAGCCGGCACCGATGGTCTGGATGATCGCGGCGCATTCGGCGTTCGAGAGCATGTCGCTGATCGACGCCTTCTGCACGTTCAGGATCTTGCCGCGGATCGGCAGGAGGGCCTGGTACTCGCTGTTGCGCGCGAGCTTGGCCGTGCCGAGGGCGGAGTCGCCCTCGACGATGAACAGCTCGGACTGCTCGACGTCGGAGGTGCGGCAATCCGCGAGCTTGGCGGGCAGCGACGACGACTCCAGCGCGTTCTTGCGGCGCTGGGTCTCCTTGTGGGTGCGCGCGGAGATGCGCGCCTTCATCTCCGAGACGACCTTGTCCAGCAGCAGGGCGGTCTGCGACTTGTCGTCGCGCTTGGTCGAGGCGAACCGCTCCCCGAGCTCCTTGGCGACGACGTTCGCCACGATCGTGCGCACCGCCGGGGTTCCCAGGATCTCCTTGGTCTGTCCTTCGAACTGCGGCTCGGGCAGGCGCACGGTCAGGACGGTCGTCAGCCCGGCGAGGATGTCGTCCTTCTCGAGCTTCTCGCCCGCGCCCACCTTCAGACGCCGCGCGTTCTGCTCCACCTGCGTGCGGACGACCTTCATCAGGCCCTGCTCGAAGCCGGCCTGGTGGGTTCCGCCCTTCGGCGTCGCGATGATGTTGACGAAGGACCGCGTGACCGTGTCGTAGCCGGTGCCCCACCGCAACGCGATGTCGACCTCGCACTCGCGCTCGACCTCGGTCGGCACCATGGCGCCGCCGGCCTGGAGCACGGGGACGGTCTCCGTGAACGTGCCCGTGCCCGTCAGCCGCCATGTGTCGGTGATGGCCGCGTCGGGCGCGAGGAACTCGGCGAACTCGGAGATGCCGCCGTCGTAGCGGTGGGTCGTCTCGACGACCTCGGCTCCGCGCTGGTCGACGATCGCGATCTCGAGGCCGGGGATGAGGAAGGCCGTCTGCCGCGCGCGCTGCTCGAGCTCGTCGGCATGGAACGTCGCATCCTTGGTGAAGATCTGCCGATCGGCCCAGTAGCGGATGCGGGTGCCCGTGACGCCCTTGGCCGCCTTGCCGATGACCCGCAGCTCGGACGCGCGCTCGAACGGCGTGAACGCGGAATCGGGGCTCGGGCCGTCGAAGCGACCGGGCTCTCCCCGGCGGAACGACATGGCGTACGTCTTGCCGCCGCGATCGACCTCGACGTCGAGACGCTCGGAGAGGGCGTTGACGACGGAGGCGCCCACGCCGTGCAGACCACCGGATGCCGCATACGAGCCTCCGCCGAACTTGCCGCCGGCGTGCAGCTTGGTGAAGACCACCTCGACGCCCGTGAGGCCGGTGCGGGGCTCGACGTCGACGGGGATGCCGCGGGCCCGGTCGCGCACCTCCACGCTGCCGTCGTCGTGGAGGACGACGTCGATACGCGATCCGTAGCCGGCGAGGGCCTCGTCGACGGAGTTGTCGATGATCTCCCAGACGCAGTGCATGAGTCCCCGCGAGTCGGTGGACCCGATGTACATGCCGGGGCGCTTGCGGACGGCCTCCAGGCCCTCGAGCACCTGCAGGTGGTGGGCGGAATACTCGGCTGTCACAATCCTCAAGCGTATCCAGCCCCGCCGACACTGCGGCCGCGACACACACTCCGTTCCCGAACCGCCGTATTCCCGCACCGCGGCGGGGTACGCGCACAGCGAAATGTGACCGGATCGCGGCATTCCTGCGGCCAGGGCGTGGTTGTATGTCATGACACCGCACCGCAACTCATGTACCGAGGAGGACCCGAAATGAGCATGTCGACCACCGCAGAGCCCGACGTCCTCGAGTACCGACTGAGCGCAACGGACCGTTGCGACTCGTGTGGTGCGCAGGCCTACATCGCCGCCGAGGTGAACGGCAGCGAGCTGCTGTTCTGCGCGCACCACGGACGCAAGTACGAGGAGAAGCTGCGGGCCGTCGCCACGTCGTGGCACGACGAGACCGCGCGCCTCGCCGAGGCGCGCTGAGCCTCACGCAGGCCCCCACGTAGACTGAGGGGAACCCCGTTCCCGCTCGTCCCTGGGAGGACTCTGCCATGGCATCTCGAGGCCTTCCGCTGTTCCACCGCTTCGCGGTCCTCGTCGAACGCGCCCGCGGGCTCGACGTCGCCTCGCTGACGGAGCGGGCGCGGTTCACCGCGAACGTCCACGGCAAGAGCTATCCGCTCGTGCTGGTGGACATGCTCTGGTCGGCGGCGCGCCACCGCGTCGGGTTCAACGACTACATGGAGTTCGACTTCGCGATCCTCACGCGGGCCGAGCGCGCCACCTGGGTCACGAGTCCCCTCGCCCTCGAGCTGTCCAACCGCTACGACGATCCCGCCCAGGTCCACCGGTTCCACCACAAGGTGGACTTCAACCGCGACTTCGATCGTTTCCTCGGGCGTGAGTGGCTCGAGCTCGTACCGGACAACGTCGAGGAACTGCGTGCCTTCGCGCAGCGGCATCCGGTCTTCATCGCCAAGGTCCCCGTCAGCAAGTCCGGGCTCGGCGTGCGCCGCTACGACGCCGCCGAGGTGACGGACTGGGAGGCGTTCCACGCGGAGCTGAGGAACAAGGGCGAGGTGCTCATCGAGGAGCGCATCGTCCAGCATCCGGATCTCGAGGCGATCGCCCCCGGAACCGCCAACACGACGCGGGTGACCACGTTCGTCAAGGACGACGGCACGGTCGAGATCATCAACATGGCCCAGAAGTTCGGGCGGGGCCAGGTGAGCGACCAGGCGTCGTTCGGCGGCTTCTACACCGCGCTGCACGAGGACGGGCGCGCGATGGGCATGGGCTACTCCACGTCGGGCGAGCTGTTCGAGACCCACCCCGACACGGGGTTTCGCATCGCGGACTATCGACTGCCGATGATCGACGAGGTGCGCGCCCTCATCTCGGACGTCGCGCTCGTCATCCCCGAGGTGCGCTACGTCGGCTGGGACATCGTCGTGACGCCGACCGGTCCCGTGCTGGTCGAGGGCAACTGGGGCGCGGGCGTCTTCGAGAACAAGCCGTCGGCCACCGGCATCCGGCACGGGCACCTGCCGCGCTATCGCGCCGCGATGGGGTTCTGAGCGCACGCGGCAAGACACTCCCTCGACGCGAGAGAACGCCGGCGCTCCCGAATCGGAGGCGCCGGCGTTCTCGCGTCGTGGGGCTCAGACGGTGCGGATGATTCCCAGCGGAGTCGACTCGTGGCCTTGCCCGAGCGGGTTGTCGGCCAGGATGCGCACGAGCCGGCGCTCCCCCGCCTTGTCGAGCGTCGAGCCGAGGATGTTGCCGCCGATGTCGTTGATGTCGACGACGGCGACCTCCACCTGCCCGCCGAGGAGCGTCCGCAGTCGCGTCGCGACCTCGGCCGGCTTGGTCGGTCCGAGCACGACCGCACGGTTGTAGGGCGGGATCGTGCCGTTCGTGGGCCCGTCGATCGCGCGCGCCTTGTCACCGGCGATGCGGTAGAAGTCGCCCCGTCGCCCGAAAAGCTTCGTGACGGCGCTCACCGCGGCCGCGAACAGGATGCGCACGGTGCCGCATTCGCGCAGCGCCATCTCCATGGTCTCGGGCATGCCGAGGCCGATGCCGTACGAGGTCTTGGTGACGTACTTCGAGAGGAAGCGCGCGAGGGCACGCGACTGGATCTCGTCGAGGGTGTAGGAGCGGCCCTGCGTGATCGCGACGATCTTCTCGGTCACGAAGAGGAGGTCCCCCTCCGTCACCTCGGCCGCGGCGTACTCCGTCACGAACGCGTCCAGGTCGTCGCCGGGCATGACGACGCGCGTGCGGATCGGGATCCGCGCGAACGTCGTCCCCTCGACGGTGACGGTGAGCACCTTGCCGTCGTTGGGAACGTCGGCGCTCATTCGAGATAGTCCCGCAGCGATTGCGACCGCGACGGGTGGCGGAGCTTGGCCATCGTCTTCGACTCGATCTGGCGGATGCGTTCGCGGGTGACCCCGAACGTGTCGCCGATCTGGTCGAGCGTCTTCGGCTGCCCGTCGCCGAGACCGAAACGCATGCGGATCACGCCCGCCTCGCGCTCGCTCAGCGAGTCGAGCAGCGACTCGAGCTGACGCTGCAGCATCGTGAACCCGACGGCATCCGCGGGCACGACGGCCTCGGTGTCCTCGATCAGGTCACCGAACTCGCTGTCGCCGTCCTCTCCGAGCGGGGTGTGCAGCGAGATCGGCTCGCGGCCGTACTTCTGCACCTCGATGACCTTCTCGGGGGTCATGTCGAGCTCGCGCGACAGCTCCTCGGGCGTGGGCTCGCGTCCCAGATCCTGGAGCATCTGGCGCTGCACGCGGGCGAGCTTGTTGATGACCTCGACCATGTGCACGGGGATGCGGATGGTGCGCGCCTGGTCCGCCATGGCGCGGGTGATGGCCTGGCGGATCCACCACGTCGCGTACGTCGAGAACTTGAAGCCCTTGGTGTAGTCGAACTTCTCGACCGCGCGGATGAGACCGAGGTTGCCCTCCTGGATCAGATCCAGGAACTGCATGCCGCGGCCCGTGTAGCGCTTGGCCAGCGAGACGACGAGGCGCAGGTTGGCGCCGAGCAGGTGGCTCTTGGCGCGCTGTCCGTCGCGGGCGACCCACTGGAGGTCGAGGCCGAGCTGGCTCGACTTCTCGGCGGCCGACATGTGCGACAGCTTCTCCTCGGCGAACAGACCCGCCTCGATGCGCATCGCGAGCTCGACCTCTTCGGCCGCGTTCAGCAGCGGCACCTTGCCGATCTGCTTCAGGTAGTCCTTGACCGGGTCGGCGGTCGCGCCGGTGATCTGCGTCGAGTAGACCGGGACATCGTCCTCGTCGCTCGACGAGATGACGATCGCGCCGGTCGGCAGCGGCTCGGAGAAGGCCGGCTTGGTCGCGCCGTCCTCTTCCTCGTCGTCGTCCTCGCCGTCGCCCTTCTTGGCGGCCGCGGCCACGGGAGCGTCTTCCGCGTCGTCGTCCGTCGCCTCGTCGGCGGTGTCGTCGATGTCGGCCTCATCGAGCTCGACGTCGTCGTCCAGCTCCTCGTCGTCGTCCGACGTGGCCTTCTTCGCAGCCGTCTTGGGGGCGGCCTTCGCCTTCGCCGGCGCCTTGGCAGGAGCCTTCTTGGCCGCCGGCTTCTTCGTGGCCTGTTCCGTGGTGGACTCCGTGGCTTCCTCCTCCTCGACCTTGCGGGAGCGGGTGGTCTTCGTGCCTGAGGTCACGTCTTGCCTTTCACCGACGGGAGCGCCGGGTTTTCGGACAGGAGTAAGACCCTTGTCAAGTCCGCAGCCGCTTCCAGGGGAAACGGCCTTCGGTCGACAACGGGTCAGGGATCCATTGTCGCATACATCATCGGATCCACCGTGCGCAACAGTCGATCAGGATCCCCACAGCATCCACAACGTCGTGGGACGGGCGGGCATTCCCCTCAGCGCCGGCCGCGCCGGTCGTCGCCGCGCCATTCGTCGCCCTTGCGGTCCTCGCCGCGGCGGTCGTCGTCGCGGCGGTGGTCATCGGTGCGACGATCGGCGAGGAAGCGCTCGAGCTCGGCGGCGAGCTCATCGGCGCTGGGCAGATCTCCGGTGTGGATGATCGGCTGGCCCAGGTTGGAGCCGGCCATGTAGGAGTCGTACCGCTCCTCGAGAGTGCGCAGCATCGCGGTCAGCTCGGGATTGCCCTCGACCTGGTCGTCGACCTTCGAGACGTACTCCCGGTTCTCCTCGCGCACGCCGTCCGCGTCGAAGACGAGGCCCGTCGCGACCGACAGGCTGTCGAGACCGGCCAACGCCGCGGCGGGATAGTCGGTGTCGGCGAGGTAGTGCGGCACGAGGAGCACGAACCCTGAGACGGAGGCGCCGCTCTGCGCGAAGCGGTGCTCGAGCAGATGTCCCACGGTCGCCGGCACCTGCGTGTGCGGCTGCCACACGGAGTGCGCCTGCGTCAGATCGCTGCGGGTGCCGCTGACGGTCGTTCCGATGGGGCGCGTGTGGGGCACCGGCATCGGGATGGCGTGGACCCAGGTCACCGAGGACACCTGAAGGCCCTCGGCGAGCCCGATGACCGTCTCCGCGAACGACTCCCAGGCGAAATCGGGCTCGTACCCGGCGAGGAGCACGAACGGCTGGCCGATCGCGTCGTGCGCGAGCGACAGCTCCAGCCGCGGAGGGCGGTAGTCCGAGAGATGGTCGGCGTCGAAGGTGATCGTGGGGCGCCGCGCACGGTAGTCGAGGAGCACGTCGGCCGAGAAGGTCACCAGCGGCGCCGGATCCAGGTCCTCGCGGAAGATGTCGACCATCTGCGAGACCGCACCGCCGGCATCCGTGAATCCGGTCAGCACGATCACCATCGGGATGCCCGCGGGCACGGGTGGGGCCGACGCGACGCGCTCGTAGAGGGGACCGCTCAAGGGCATGGTTCCACTGTACGAGCCCCCGCCGCGTGCGGCGCCGCGTGCCGCTGACAGCGAACACGACGCGCGGGCGGCGCGCCGGTGGGGGGCGGGCGCACGCCACAGCGGCGAACGGCAAACCTAGGATGGAGGTCATGGCGTTTCCCGAGCTGTCGTACACCACCGACCCTCTGCGCGGGATCGAGGCGGATGCCCTCGTCCTGGCCCTGCCGCCTCTCGAGGAGGTCGCCGACGAGCTGGGGCACTGGCCCGGCCTGTCCGACGCTCTCGAGGCGGTCGGCTTCACGGGCGCTCCGGGCGGGGCGATCCGCGTCGCGGTGGCCGACTCCACCCGCCTCCCCCTGATCGTCGTCGGAACAGGTTCGCGCCCCGGGGCGTCGGCGCTGCGCGACGCGGTCGGCGCCGCGATCCGCACCACGGCGGGCTTCGACACCATCGCGATCGAGGCCGTGGGCGCGGATGCCGACGGCTGGCGCGGTGCGGCGGAGGGCGCCGTCCTCGGCGGCTACCGGTTCGACGGATACAAGACCACCGCGGCGCCGGCTCGTGCCCGTCGCGTCATCCTGCGGGCGGACCACGCGCCGTCGGAGTCGGAGCTCGAACGCGTCCGCGCCGTCGGTGCGGCGGCCGCGCTGGTCAAGGACCTCGTGCACACCCCCGCCGAATGGCTCGGCCCCCAGGATGTCGCGGACGCCGCCGTGGACGTCCTGCGTGACCTCCCCGTCGAGGTCGAGGTGCTCGACGAGACGCAGCTGGCCGACGGCGGATACGGCGGAATCCTCGGCGTGGGCCAGGGGTCGGATCGCCCCCCGCGACTCGTGCGGGTGGACTACCACCCGGCCGACGCCCTTCGGCATGTCGCGCTCGTCGGCAAGGGCATCACCTTCGACACGGGCGGCCTGTCGTTGAAGCCCGCGGCCGGCATGGTCGGTATGAAGTACGACATGTGCGGTGCGGCGACGGTGCTCGCCGTCGTACGCGCGGCGGCGCAGCTGCGGCTGCCGGTGCGCGTGTCGGCATGGCTGTGTCTCGCCGACAACATGCCCTCCGGCCGCGCGATCCGCCCCGGCGACGTGCTGCGCATCCTCGGCGGGACGACCGTCGAGGTGCTGAACACCGACGCGGAGGGGCGACTGGTGCTGGCCGACGGTCTGGTGGCGGCGAGCCGCACCCGCCCCGACGTCCTCATCGACGTCGCGACGCTGACCGGTGCGATCTCGGTCGCGCTCGGATCGCGGCACACCGGGGTCATGGGAAGCGAGGACGCGGTCGCGGAGTATCTCGAGGCCGCCGCATCCGTCGACGAGCCCGCGTGGCCGCTGCCGCTTCCCGCCCACATGGAGGAAGAGCTCGACTCCCCCATCGCCGACCTCGTCAACGCGAAGATCGGCGACCCCACCGGGGGTTCGCTGTTCGCGGGACTGTTCCTCCAGCGATTCGTCGGACGCACGTCCGATGCCGAGGACGCGCCCCGCATCCCCTGGGTGCACCTGGACATCGCCGGCAGCGGATCCACGAAATCCGCCACCGGTGCCACGGACAAAGGTCCGACCGCGGCGACCATCCGTTCGCTGCTCGCATTCGTCGAAGGAGACGCACGATGACCGAACACCGCGCCGACCTGGTGGTCCTCGGCGGAGGCTCCGCCGGCTACGCCGCCGCCCTGCGAGCGGCCGAGCTCGGCCGTTCGGTGGTGCTCGTGGAGAAGGACAAGCTCGGCGGGACCTGCCTGCACCGCGGCTGCATCCCGACGAAGGCGATCCTGCACGCGGCGGAAGTCGCCGACAGCGTGCGCGACGCCGCCCAGGTGGGCGTGCGCGCCTCGTTCGAGGGCATCGACGCGGCCGCCGTCACGGCGTTCCGCGAGGGCATCGTCGCCAAGAAGTACAAGGGTCTCGAGGGTCTCGTGAAGGCGCGCGGGATCACGGTCGTCGCCGGAGCCGGACGGCTCGCGGTGGATGCCGACGGGCCGGCGATCGCCGTCGGCGAGGACCTCTATCGCGGCACCGACGTGCTGCTCGCGACCGGTTCCTACACGCGCACGCTCCCGGGGATCCAGATCGGCGGGCGCATCCTCTCGAGCGAGGAGGCCCTCGCCCTGACCGAGGTGCCGGCATCCGTCATCGTCCTCGGAGGCGGCGTGATCGGCGTCGAGTTCGCGAGCGCCTGGCGCTCGATGGGGGCCGAGGTCACGATCGTCGAGGCCCTCGATCACCTGGTCCCCGCGGAGGACGTCTCCTCGAGCAAGGCGCTGGAACGTGCCTTCCGCAAGCGGGGCATCACGGCACGGCTCGGGTCGCGCTTCGCGTCGGTGACGCCCACGGATGCCGCGGTCACGCTCGTTCTCGAGGACGGCAGCGAGCTGTCGGCCGAGTACCTGCTGGTCGCCGTCGGGCGCGGCCCGGCGACGGCCGACCTGGGATTCGAGGAGGCCGGCGTCGGCATCGAGCGCGGCTTCGTCGTCGTCGATGACCGCCTGCGCACGAGCGTGGCCCACGTGTGGGCGGCGGGCGACATCGTCCCCGGCCTGCAGCTGGCCCACCGCGGGTTCCAGCAGGGGATCTTCGTCGCGGAGGAGATCGTCGGGCTCTCCCCCATCGCGGTGCCCGAGCACACGATCCCGCGCGTGACCTACTCCCACCCGGAGGTCGCGTCGGTGGGCATCACGGAAGCCGCAGCGCGCGCGGCCCACGGCGACGCCGTCGTCGCGTACGAGTACAACCTCGCCGGCAACGGACGCAGCGAGATCATCGGCACGGGCGGCATCGTCAAGGTCGTGCGGGTCGCCGACGGCCCCGTCGTCGGGGTCCACCTGGTCGGGGATCGGGTCGGCGAGCTCATCACCGAGGGTCAGCTGGCCGTCGGCTGGGAGGCCCATCCCGAGGACATCGCCCCCTACATCCACGCCCATCCCACGCAGAGCGAGGCCCTCGGAGAGGCCTTCCTCGCCCTGGCGGGCAAGCCGCTGCACGCCATCTGAGCCCCATCCGCCACCCCAACCCGCGTCCGACGCCCGGGCCGCTGTGCGGTCGCAAGGGTCACTAAGCTAGTTGTCGGACATCGAACTTCTGAAGGAGACACAGTCATGAGCACATCCGTGGTCCTCCCCGCGCTCGGAGAGAGCGTCACCGAGGGAACGGTCACCCGTTGGCTCAAGAAGGTCGGTGACACGATCCAGGCCGACGAAGGGCTGCTCGAGATCTCGACCGACAAGGTCGACACGGAGATCCCCTCCCCCGTCAGCGGTGTGATCGAGGAGATCCTCGTGGCCGAGGACGAGACCGTCGAGGTCGGCGCCGTCCTGGCGAAGATCGGCGACGGCTCCGCCGCCCCGGCCTCCGACGACGCGCCCGCCGCCGCGCAGAGCGCGCCCGAGCCCGCGCCCGCCGTGCCCGCACAGAGCGAAGCGCCCGCCGCGCCCGCGCCGGCCGAGGCGCCCGCCGCCTCCGGCGACGCGAAGGACGTGGTCCTGCCCGAGCTGGGCGAGAGCGTCACCGAGGGCACCGTCACGCGCTGGCTGAAGCAGGTCGGCGACGACGTGGCGGTCGACGAGCCGCTGCTGGAGATCTCGACCGACAAGGTCGACACCGAGATCCCCTCGCCCGTGGCCGGCACGCTGCAGGAGATCCTCGTCTCCGAGGACGAGACGGTCGCCGTCGGCGCCACGCTCGCCCGCATCGGCTCCGGGGCGCCCGCCCCGGCCGCCGCGGCGCCCGCTCCCGAGCCCGCTGCACCGGCTGCGGCGCCCGCCCCGGCTGCTGCTCCCGCTCCGGCTGCCGCGCCCGCCCCGGCTGCCGCTCCCGCCGCGCCGGCCGCTCCTGCACCGGCTGCCGCTCCTGCACCGGCTGCCGCTCCGGCCCCCGCCGCCGCGGCGACGGACGACGACGTCGCGACCTATGTGACGCCGCTGGTCCGACGCCTCGCGCAGCAGCAGGGCGTCGACCTCGCCTCCGTCGTCGGCACCGGGGTCGGTGGACGCATCCGCAAGGAGGACGTCCTCAAGGCCGCCGAGGCCGCCCAGAGCGCCCCGGCCGCGCCCGCTGCGGCTCCCGCCGCCGCGGCGCCCGCGCCTCTGGAGGTGTCGCCGCTGCGCGGCACCACGCAGCCGATGTCGCGCCTGCGCAAGGTCCTCGCCGAGCGCGCCGTCGCATCCATGCAGCAGACGGCTCAGCTGACGACCGTCGTCAAGGTCGACGTGACCAAGGTCGCGGCGTACCGGGCCGCGGTCCAGAAGGACTTCGTCGCCAAGACGGGCGGCAAGCTGTCGTTCCTGCCGTTCTTCGTGCTCGCCGCCGCCGAGGCGCTGCAGGCGTTCCCGGTCATCAACGCGACCGTCGACGGCACCGACATCGTGTACCCGGCGACCGAGAACATCTCGATCGCGGTGGACACCGAGCGCGGTCTGCTCACCCCGGTGGTGCGCGATGCGGGCGGCAAGACGCTCGCCGGCATCTCCTCGGAGATCGCCGACCTGGCGGCGCGGACGCGCGACAACAAGCTGAAGCCCGACGAGCTCGCCGGTGGCACGTTCACCGTGACGAACACGGGTTCGCGCGGCGCGCTATTCGACACTCCGGTGGTGTTCCTTCCGCAGTCCGCGATCCTCGGTACGGGTGCGGTCGTCAAGGAGCCCGGCATCGTGAAGGTCGACGGCGTCGAGGCGATCGCGGTCCGCTCCTACGTGTACCTCGCGCTGTCCTACGACCACCGCATCATCGACGGCGCCGACGCGGCGCGCTTCCTGGGCGCGGTCAAGACGCGCCTCGAGGACGCGCAGTTCGAGAGCACGCTCGGCATCTGATTCGGGCGCCCCGCTCACCCGGGTCGTCCTCATGGCTGGTCCGCGACGTCGTACACGTCGCGGACCAGCCATTTTCCGTCGGTGCTGACGAGGACGACCACCTGCGGCTCCCGCCTGTCGGCGCTGACGCGGTAGACCGCGACGCCGCCGTACTCGTCCAGCACGTCGATGCGACGCGCGGCAGCGGCGTCGGTCGCGACCCCGACCGGCATCGAGGCGGTCGGATCCTCCAGGACGCCGTCGCACACGCCGCCGGCGACGCACGCGGCGAGCTCCGACAGCAGGCCGTCGACCTGTGCGCGCTCGTCTGCGGCGTCCACGCCCGCTCCCGCGGTCGGGGCGGCCCGCGGTGCCGTCGCCGTCGCCGTCGGGGAGGGCGTGCTCGCCCCCTCGGAGGCGGAGCGGTGCGCGCCCGTGGAGGCGGTGCCGATCGCCGCCGACGGCGAGTCGTCGACGGGCCACGCCACGCCGACGCCGACCACGACCAGGGCGATGGCCGCGGCGACGAGCGCGGGAGCGCGGTGACGGTGCGAGCGCCGCGCCGGCGACGCCGCGGCGCTCGGAACCGCCGGCTCACCGCCGCGGGCGTGCCGACGCGGCGTCACCTGCGCGCGTCCGCGGATCTCGCGCAACCGCGAGATCGACGAGGCGGTCGCACGGATCGCCTCATGCGCACGCTCGACGAGGTGATGATCGAACAGCGCGCCGGCCCCTCCGGCGAAGCGTGCCGTGCCGGTCACGGGGCTGTCGTCCGCGATCTGCACCGTCGCCGCGCGCCGCGGGCGCGACGTCGCGTCCTCCCGTCGCTCGTCGCCGATCAGCGATGAGGGCTCCGCCGCCGAGAACAGGGCTTGCTCCACGCGCTCGTGCCGACGCGGAGTGATCTCGTCGGCGGACACGAGCTCGATCGCTTCCGCGAGCGCGGCACCGAGTGCGCCGCGAGAGCCTCGAGAGCCGCGAGAGTCGTCGGACAGCAGTTCCAGCATCCGCACCGTCTCCTGCCGCCACGGCGCGGAGCCGTCCGCGGCCAGGACGGGGCGACCATCGGCATCCACCCACCATGATCCCGTCGAGATGCCGCAGCGCAGGGCCTCGGCGGCGCCGCGCAGCATGCTGATCGCCGCGGTGACCACGGCTCCGGGCGACAGCGGCGCACCGGCGGCGATGACCGTCGTCAGGCGCTGCGCGCAGTGCGGCAGCAGCGCCACATGGCCGTCGGCGGAGCGCGCGACATCCACCGGCGCCAGCACGTGTTCGTCGCCGCGCGCCCGCCACACGGCGTCCGGAAGCTCATCGGCGGGCACCCACACCGTCGGCGGGTCTCCGGCCCGCAGGACGCCGGGGAACGGCGATTCGTCCGCGCGCAGCCTCCGCAGCATCGGCGGCGGGGCGAGCGGAGAGGCGTCGAACGTCATGCTCCGAGCGTCGTGGAGCGGCCTGGCGCGCTGACCCCGCCGCCCCTCATCTGTGGACGATGCGGGAGATCCGACGGCTGGGGAGGAGGTGCGTGGGCAGGCGTAGGCCCGCGCGTGCGGGCTGCCCCGCGACGGTAGGCTGTGTGCCATGGCATCCCGCAGTACCGCTCCCGAGAAGGGCCCCGGCTTCTTCTCCCAGCTCCGCTCCCTGTACACCTTCACGAAGGCCGAGTTCTCGTGGCTTCCGTGGGTTCTGGCGGCGGTCGTCGTCGTGGGCATCGGCATCGGCGTACTCGTGGGCTTCCTGATCCCGCCCACCGCGATCTGGAGCATCATCCTCTGGGGCGTCACCGGTCTGCTGTTCGGTCTGCTCGGCGCCATGATCGTGCTCACGCGCCTGTCGACGCGTGCGATGTACATCAAGCTCGACGGGATGCCGGGCGCCGCCGGGCACGTGCTCTCCACCTCGCTCGGGCGCAGCTGGGTCGCCTCCGACATGCCCGTCGGCGTCAACCCCAAGACGCAGGACGCCGTCTACCGCGTCATCGGACGCGGCGGCGTGGTCATCGTCGGAGAAGGTGCCCGTGGGCGCCTGACGCGGCTCGTCAACGACGAGAAGATGAAGGTGCAGCGCGTGGCATCGGGAGTGCCGATCAACGTGCTCTACATCGGTCACGGCGAGGGCGACATCCCGATCTCCAAGCTCTCGGCCACGATCAAGTCGTTCCCGAAGAAGGTCGACCGCGCGACGATGGCGGCCGTCGTCAAGCGCGTGGACTCCGTCTCGCAGTCGGTGACGTCGTTGCCGATCCCCAAGGGCATCGACCCGATGCGCGCCCGCGCCCCGCGCCCGCGGTGACCGTCACCCTCTGACGAGAACGGTCCCTGCGGCCTTGTCGTGCTGTCCCCGCTGATCCGCATCCCAGATCACGGCGGGGATGACCAGCGCCAGCAGCAACGTCCGCACGAGCGGCCGCCACAGCCCCGTCCACCCGCCCCCGACACGGATCACCCTCATGCCGAGCAGCCGGTGCCCCGGACTGCCGCCCAGGGTGGGGATGAACAGGATCTGCACCGCGAGGAAGATGATGTTCGACGCCACCGGGTTGGCGTTGCGGAAGCCGGTGACCTCGTCGATGGTCGGGAAGAACGCGTACGCGATGAGGGTCGCCGTGGCCAGATCGATCGCCAGGGCGCCGATGCGGCGCCCGATCCGGGCGATGCTTCCCGCGCCGGTCTGCGGCAGCCCGAGCCGCTCGCCGGGATAGCTGTCGTCGGAATGTCCCGTATTCTCAGTCGTACCGGCTGTCACCGGCTCAGCTTATCCGCGCCGCCGTAACATCCCCGAAACACAGGGGATACTGCCGGGCAACCGGTCCTCGATAGCGTCGAGGAGAGCCTGATCCCGTTCAGGCGTGTTTCACACCCGATCTTGGAGACTCCATGTTCAAAGATTCATCCGAGGTTCTGAAGTTCATCAAGGACGAGGACGTCAAGTTCCTCGACATCCGTTTCACGGATCTGCCTGGTGTGCAGCAGCACTTCAACATCCCTGCCTCGACCGTCGACGAGGAGTTCTTCACGGTCGGTCAGCTCTTCGACGGCTCGTCGATCCGCGGTTTCGCGAACATCCACGAGTCCGACATGCAGCTCATCCCCGATGTCTCGACCGCCTACATCGATCCGTTCCGCGAGGCGAAGACGCTCATCATGCTCTTCGACATCTACAACCCGCGCAACGGCGAGATCTACAGCAAGGACCCGCGTCAGGTCGCCAAGAAGGCGGAGAAGTACCTCGCCTCCACCGGCATCGCCGACACGGCCTTCTTCGCCCCCGAGGCGGAGTTCTACATCTTCGACGACGTGCGCTACGAGGTGAAGCAGAACGCTTCCTTCTACAGCGTCGACTCCGAAGAGGGCGCCTGGAACACCGGTCGCGCCGAAGAGGGCGGCAACCTCGCCAACAAGACGGCGTACAAGGGCGGCTACTTCCCCGTCTCCCCCGTCGACAAGACGGCCGACCTCCGCGACGACATCAGCCTGCACCTCATCGACTCGGGCCTCATCCTCGAGCGCGCTCACCACGAGGTGGGCACCGGCGGCCAGCAGGAGATCAACTACCGCTTCGACACCATGGTGCACGCGGCCGACGACATCCTGAAGTTCAAGTACATCGTCAAGAACGTCGCCGAGCAGTGGGGCAAGGTCGCGACCTTCATGCCGAAGCCGCTCTTCGGCGACAACGGCTCGGGCATGCACACGCACCAGTCGCTGTGGCTCGAGGGCAAGCCGCTCTTTTACGACGAGAAGGGCTACGGCGGCCTGTCCGACCTCGCCCGCTGGTACATCGGCGGTCTGCTGGCGCACGCGCCGGCCGTGCTCGCCTTCACCAACCCGACGCTCAACTCCTACAAGCGTCTCGTCAAGGGCTACGAGGCCCCGGTCAACCTGGTCTACTCGGCCGGCAACCGCTCGGCCGCGATCCGCATCCCGATCACGGGCAGCAACCCCAAGGCCAAGCGCATCGAGTTCCGCGCGCCCGACGCCTCGGGTAACCCGTACCTCGCGTTCGCCGCGCAGATGATGGCGGGCCTCGACGGCATCAAGAACCGCATCGAGCCGCACGAGCCGGTCGACAAGGACCTCTACGAGCTGCCGCCCGAGGAGGCCAAGAACATCCCGCAGGTGCCGAACTCGCTGCTCGACTCGCTCGAGGCGCTCCGCGCAGACCACGAGTTCCTCCTCGCCGGCGGTGTGTTCACGCCCGAGCTCATCGAGACCTGGATCGAGTACAAGATCGAGAACGAGATCAAGCCGCTCGCCGCGCGCCCGCACCCGTTCGAGTACGAGCTGTACTTCGGCGTCTAGCGAGAAGTCGCATGATTCCGGGCCGAGTCGGGCGTCTGGTCCGCATTTAGTCCGCAGAATCTTCGGGAGAGCCCCCAGAGTCCGCACTCCGGGGGCTCTTCCGCACTATGATCACAAGTGAGGAACAGCTCCTCACGATCAGCCGGTACCAAGGCAAGGAAACTAAGGTTGAGCCATGACACCGACGACACGAGCAACTATGAGGGGTCTTTCCCACGGGACGTTCGTGGGTCTGACGGGGAACCGAGCACGTCTGTCGCAAATGGTGGAGACGTTGAACGGTCCGAAGTCGACGCGCTCGAAGCCGAGCTCGAAGAAGAGCTCGAACGAGGGAACCCGCTAAACGCTGTAGCCAGCTTCAAGGGCCCGTTGCCCCCAGCGAGCATTCTCCGCGGTTACGAGGAACTCGTCCCTGGAAGCGCGGGGAACATAATCAATGCCTACGTCGGCAACCAGAATGCTAGGTCAGGGGCACTTACTCGGCTAACTCGAGCCGAGTCCTTTGGCGTGATCGTCGGGACGATCGGCGCTCAGCTTGTCGCCGTTGGCGGGCTCGCCGCCGGCACGACGCTCATCATTCTTGGGTTCTCCGCGGAGTCGTTGTTCGGATTCGTGCCTGCGGCTCTGAGTAGCGTCGCGCTAGTTGTGTCCGCTGTCAGAGGGAACCGCGGGGACTGACTCTCGCGCGCCCAAGACGGCGGCGACGGCGGCGCGCGAGGTGTCGTCAGTGTCGGGCCACAGGTGCCCGTACGTCCGGAGCGTGACAACCGGAGAGGCGTGGCGCATCCGCGTCTGCACGACCTTGATGTCGAGGCCCGCAGCGATTAGGAGTGACGCGAAGTAGTGCCGCAGGTCGTGGATGCGGAACCCTTCGGGCAGGCCCTTCACGCTCCCGCGCGTGTCCGCCCAGACCCGGTTGAGTTGCCAGGCGGTGACCCCGCGGCCGAAGACGCCAGGCACGATCATCCGCGCGCCCGCGTCCGCCTGCAGCATCGCCGTGAGCTCCGCGGGGATCGGGATCGTCCCGGCAGATGCGTCTGACTTCAGATCCTCGTCGTGATGCTGAGCGGACACCGTGATCGAGTGCCCGCCCCAGTCGATGTCATCTCGGGTCAGAGCGGCCATCTCCCCCGCCCTGAGGCCCGCGAACGCACCGAGGAGCACCACCGACCGGTATTCCTTCGGCAGGGCGTCGTACAGCGCCCACACCTGCTCCGTCGTCGCGACGTAGGGCCGCTGCTGCGGTGTCGGTGGTGACGTGCGCCGCGACACCGGGTTCTTCACGAGGATGCCGTCGTGCACCGCATCCTCGAGCACCTGATGCAGGCGCCTGTGGATCGAGTACACGTATGAGCGGGCGTACTTCTGCGACAGCTCCGCCATCCACTCCTTCACGTCCGACGCACGGATCGTCCGCAGCTGTCGGGTCTCGAACTTCGCCCGGATGAGCTTCACATGCACGGACGCGGACTTCACCGTCCCCGACTTGTTGACCGCGTAGCCGGCCTCCCACTTAGTGAGCCACTCCCCGACAGTCATCTTCGATGTAGCCGGGTCCACCCACGTCCCGGCCTTCATCGCCGCGTTGGCCTCGTCGAGCCATGCTTGAGCGTCGCGCTTCAGCTTGGCGTGCTTCGCGTACTCCCGACCGTCAGGGCCCCTGTATCGGGCGCGCCAGGAGCCATCAGGCCTCTGCTTGACGCTCGCCATAGTTGATCGCGTTGAAGCGGTTAAACCACGAGTCGAAAGTCAGCTCTGAGCGCCTCTCAAACCTCGCCTCAAGCGCAGCCACCTCTGCTTCGGACGCATCCCCAGCCTCGCGCCGATAAGCCGCAACAACATCCTCTGGATTCACGTTGAGCCATGACTTACCAAGCCCGACGAGGCCGTTGGTCAGGTCCTCATCCTTGACCTCGTCAAGCGCGAAAGCGAGGCCCATTCGCGCCTCCTGGTACTGCTCAATTAGCTCGAGAAGCGCGTCGTGGAGCTTTGCGGCCCGCATGCCGGCGCTCATCGCATCAGAGGCGGCATTGGACGACACCAATAGCCATGCGTTCGACTTCCCCAGGGCAACACCCAATGCTTGCGCTTCTACCAAGCGGAGCGGGCGTTCTCCTTTCTCGATGGACCAAACGGTCGCTTGAGACCACTTGAACCCCAGCTCGCGCATCGCAGCGGCGAGGTCCTTCTGGCTCACCGTGCCGCGCAGAGCCGCGAGGTTTCGTCCCACCTGTTCATCGCTCAGCATGGTCTAGAGCATAGTCGTGATCCACTCGGACTCCTAGTGCACGCGCAGTTCTAGTTGCGCTCGACCAGATTTTCTGATGTAATCCGTAACTAGCGCTCCAAGTTGCGAGCGACTAGATTCCAAGGAGGGGACATGACCGTCACCACTCACGCGGCGCAGCCGGACATCCTGTTCGTCTCGGAGGTGGCAGAGCGCCTGCGCCGCTCGGTCGACAGCATTCGGTGGCTCATCAACACGAAGCAGCTCAAGGCAGCGAAGCTCGGCGGGCGTGTCGTCGTGCGGCGCAGCGACCTCGAGAAGTTCATCAACGACGCATTCGCGGATGTCGGCTGATGCCGAAGGACCCGACCGCCAACGCTGCGATCAGGAGCATCGAGACCGCTGACAGGCCCGCGGCGCTTGTCTTTCGCGGCGCAACCTCCGAACGTGTCTGGCTCGACCGAGCCACCGCCCGAACTCTTGCGGGGATAATCCATGTCCGCCGCGACCCTGCCGGCGAACTCCACGGCCGCATCAAAGAAGAAGCCGCCGCCCTGTTGCACCAGGACGACGGCGAAGTCACCTCGAAAGGCAACCAATCATGACCATCATAGCCGTACCTACCCCAAACATCACCCCACTCATCAACATCGCCAGCGAGATCCGGGACCTCGAAGCGAGACGCTCGCGCTTGCTCGCCCAGCTCGTCGCCGACTGCGAGTTCATGGACACGCCCATCCATCGTCTCGACTACTTCGACGTCGACGACCGCGAGACCGCGAGCACCGGCGACGTGTTCCATGTCGTCGAATGCGTCCGCGAGTCGGGCGACGACGAATGGGTTGACCTCCACGCTCACCCCGCAGCGAACTGCGCCCGCGAGTGGTGCAAGCCGGATGCGACGGTCAAGTTCCCGAAGTACTCGCATGTCGGGTCGCGCTCCTTCTGGACCCGTCAACCCGACCACATCCTTGCCGGCGTTGAGCAGGAATCGCGAGAGAGCCTCCTCGGCAAGGGCCGCTCGGGCGACGTCTACACGTTCGTGCCTGTCTCGATCGAGCGTGCCCGATGAGCATCGTGAATGCGCGTTTCGCGGGCGGGCCTATCACCATCGACCAAGGGCACGCGACCTATGACGCCGCGACGAAGCTCGTCACGATCGACGCCCCCGGATGGGAGACGGCGCTGTTCCCACACGAGGCTCGCGCGCTCGCCGCCGCACTCGTTGACGCTGCCGTGAAGGCGGAGAAGCTGACCGCGCGCATCCGACGCCGACCAGAAGTAGATGACCATCTCCGTGAGCTTGACGACTGAAGGTCAGGGCCGTCCCTACGGGGGCGGCCCTACCCATATGGAAGGAGGTGCCCTTTGAGTATGGACGCATACCGCTGGGCGCTCACCTGGAACGGGCTCACCTCGCCGGAGAAGTTCGTGCTCGTCATGATCGCGGACCACTACAACGATCGAGTTCACCGATCCTGGCCGAGCATCGAACGCCTCGCGAACGAGACAGCACTCCATCGCACGACCGTCATGCGCGCGATCAAGAAGCTCGAGGGACACGGCCTCGTCGAGGTCGAGCCGTGGACGAAAGCAGACGCCGGCGGGGCCCTCAACAACCGCTACTGCCTGCCGATGTACGACCCGCAGTCTCAGCGAGCTCAGCGCCTCCCAGTCATCGCTTACGCCCAGTTCAACGAAGACGGTGTGGTCGAGTACGACACCTTCCCACATCAGTTCCGTCACGGCGAGGAGGTACCCGGCTATGCGGCCTAGTAGCGGAGAGCGACATGTGCATGTGGATAACACCGTCGACCGCCCGCTCTCAGGCGCCGACCACAAGTCTCGCTCCGCTACGGGGGGTAGTCGCAGAGCGCTACGGGGGGTAGTCGCAGAGCGCTACGGGGGTAGTAGCAGAGCGCGACCCTATCCCTTACTAGATCCCTTAGCTGAACCCTCATCTCATCCCGCATCGTCGGCGACGGCCGACGGGGAGCAGAGGAGCGACGCAGCATGACCGTCTGGGCCGAACAGCCACACGACAACGGTTCCGCCGTCTGGGGATGCACCACCTGCGAGCACGGCGCCTGGTGCTCCGACCACACCACCGCCCGCCTCGAAGCCCGCATCCACGCCCGCAGCCACGGCGGCACCACCGTCAACGTCATCCGCGCCCACCGAGGCCCCACCGCCGACCAGAACCGAGACAACCGCATCCGAACACTCCGCACCGCAGGGCACAGCATCAGACAGATCGCCGAAGTCGTGGGGCTCTCCAACGCCGGAGTCACCAAATCCCTCGCCCGCACCAGGACCGACACATGACCGCCAAGCACCGCGACTCCGAATGGCGACGCACCACCCGCATCATCCGCGCTCAGGTTAGCCAGGCATGGGCACGAGGTGAGGACGTCGCCTGCTGGCGCCACGGAGACCTCATCCCCGAAGGCTCCAGCTACGACGTCGGGCACATCTCGCTCCACGGCGGCAACACCATCGACAACGCCGCACCCGAATGCCGACACGGCAACCGCAGCCACGGCGGAAAGATCGGCGCCCGCATCACCAACCAGCGCAGACGCGCCCGAACGACAGGACTGGTCACACCACCATGGGCATGACGAAGGAACCGAAGGCGGGAAGCCCCGCCCTCGAGATCGCCTACTTGGCGCTCGCCATCGCGTCCACCATCGCGACCATCACCGGGCTGCCGTTCGGCTCACCCACGTTCGCGATGGCCGCACTCGGCATCGGGATGATCCACCACGAAGGACGGCGAACCCGCGTCTTTTTGGCGCGAGTCGCTCGGCTCCCCGCCTACGGCTCAACACGCGCCCCTCTCCCTGTCGATCGGGCTCGGGAGGTGTCGTGACGAGCGGCGGCGTTCTGGTCGCGCCCACGGGCGTCGTGCCGTCGGTGGCGGACCTTCAGGACGAGGCGACGTGGCTCGAGTGGCGTTCGCGCATCCCGGTGGCGGCGCACGTGACGGAACTCGTCACGACCGACCAGACGAGGGCGGAGTTCTTGGAGGGTGCTCGTCTTCTGCGGATGGACGTGCGACGTCGGGGTGGGGATGGCTTTTCGGGGCCGTCGCCTATCCAGTTGGTCATCGCGGACATGCTGAATGCCGGTAAGAAGTTCAACGGCATCATGGAGCCGCGACGCACGACGAAGACCACTGCAGTCCAGGCCGTGATCCTGGGGCGCTGCAGCCTGCGCGAGGACTACCTCGTCGGTTGGACGTTGGCCAAGAAGGACGGCGGGCAGAAGACCGGCGAGCGGTTCCGCAAGGACATCGTCACGCACGTTGAGCGCCTGTACCCGGACCCGAAGACGCGCCCGTTCATCATCAACACGGGCAAGGGCACCGAGCACATCCGCTGGCCGAACGGCTCGTACTTCAACGCGTACGCGCCGGGGAACGAGGCGTTCACGTCCGGCGCGTACGACGTCGCCTGGGTCGACGAGGCGCAGGACGCGACGCCGGAGATGGCCGAGGACATGATGACCTCGATACCCCCGACGCTCGATGGTCGGTTCCTGCCGCAGATGA
This sequence comes from Microbacterium sp. PAMC21962, assembly GCF_019443465.1. NCBI lineage: Bacteria > Bacillati > Actinomycetota > Actinomycetes > Micrococcales > Microbacteriaceae > Microbacterium > Microbacterium sp. PAMC21962. The sequence goes on from NZ_CP080381.1 coordinate 481,942, forward strand.
TCGCGTCGGGTACAGCGCCCGACTTCCAGCAGGGAAACCTGCTGTGGAAGCTGCTGACCATGCCCGGTGCCGGCGTGGTCCGGCATGGCATCCCCGAGGACACCGACCCCGCGGAGCTCGAGGCGTGGGAGCCGGATGAGGAGCACCCGCACGCCCGTGTGCGTGAGCTGATCGAACTGAACCATCCGGGCATTGGCTACACGACTCCCCTGTCTGACGTGCTCGACAACTTCCACGCGATGTCGTCGAAGGCGTTCCAGCGTGAGTACCTGTCGCTTCCCGGCGAGGAGGGGTCGGCGACGGCGCTGATCAAGCAACCGCTGTGGACGAAGACGCGAACCGAGAAGGCGTTCCCGAAGTCGATGCCGTCGGTTGTGGCTCTCGCGATCGCTATCCATCCAGACGGCAAGTGGGCATCTCTCGCCGCAGCTTGGCACGGGACGAAGGGACGCCGGCACGTGGCACTGCTGCACCACCAGGAAGGCGTCGACGGGTTCGGCAAGAATGTACTTCTCCGGGCTCGGAAGCTGAACCGTCGCGTGATCTTCGATCCGGGCCGCCCGGTCGAGAACGTCGAGATCGCGCCGCTCGTCGCTGGCCGCCCGCCGATGCGCACCCGCCCGCTGGCACGGATGGAGATACCTCGGTCGGCGGTGCTGTTCATGCGGTTCCTCAACGCCGGCGACCTCGTCACCTACCACGGGCAAGACCCGCTCGACGACGCCGCGGAGATCGTTGTGCGCCGCGCGTTCGGCCAGACCGGGGCGTGGGCGTTCGGCAGGCCGGACGAGAAGACCCGGCCCGACGACGACATCACACCGATCGAGGCAGTCGCTCGCGCCCTCTACGCGCTCGACGACGAGAAGGGCCCCGGCGGTGTCCCGGAGTTGGTAGGCGTCTAGCACACTCCCGGGTGGTAACCGTTAACGCTCAGAGGCCCGTCACCGTGGAGACATGGCGGGATTCTGGGCATGGCTGATGGGGGACGTCTCCCCCACCTCCGCCAGCGGCGCGCCCGCGCTCGCCGCCCCCGGCTCTGGCGACAGCCTGCAACAGGCGATCGTCGGCGACATCCTCGGGACTCTTCCGGAGGAACTCGTCACCCGCGTGACCGCCGCTCGCGTCCCTGAGCTGAAGCGGGCGTTGAAGGGGCACCAGGCGCTCGTGTCGCCGCTGCGCTTTGAGAAGTTCGAGAACGACACCAAGGCCGACCCCCAGCCGTACTGGGTGGGCTCCTGCAACTACCCCGGCATGTCCCGCCACATCGCCATCAAGAAGCTCGTCGAAGAACTGTTCTGGGAAGGCTTCGCCGTCCTTGGGTGCCGTCTCGCGACTGATGACACGGTGTGGGATTGGGTACCCGTGCCCCGGCATCTGTGGTCGATGGACCCGTCGACGCAGCGCGTTACCCTGCACGACTCAATCCCGGCCGAGTACCGGATGCGCGTCGTGCTCGTCCCGCTCGGCGCGAACGGTGTCATGGCCGACGGGATCGACTCGATCCGTCAGGCACGCAAGCTCGAAAAGGCCCGACAGACCCGCCTCGACGCCCCGCCCGCCGCGACAGAACTGCACATCACCGACCCCGCCTTCGACCAGATGAAGCGTAAGGAGAAGGAGACACTCGCGACCTCCTACGTCGAGACCCGTGCGAAGCACTCCGTCTCCGTCACGCCGAGCTACATCGAGGTCAAGGAGCGCGGCGTGTCCGGGCAACTCGACCTGTTCGAGGACGCGAAGAACTCTCTACGTCTCGAACTCGCGATGCACGGCGGCGTGCCGGCGTCGTTCGTCGAGGGCGGCAAGGAAGGCAGCGACCTCTCCTACTCGAACGAGCAGGACCGCCAGTCCGAGATGTGGACGTACGGGTCCGCCGAGTACGCCTACGCGATCGCCGCCGCACTTTCCGGCGACGACGTCGTCGGCCCCAATGCCGAGGTCCGCGCCGACCTGTCGCACTTCTCCGTACCCGCTCCCACATCCATCGACCCGGAGGCCGGCGACGCCTCCCAGGAGACAGCATGACCAACACGACCGAAGCGGGCCTGTTCTCCCGCGTCGCAGGGACCCGCGAGATCGAGGGTCTGCTGCTCCCGTTCGGCGAGCTCTCCCGCCCGAACCTCTCCGGAACCGAGCCGGTCATGTTCAGCGCTTCCGCCGTCGCGCTCCCCCGTGACCCGTCGATCGTCACCCTGAACGATGAGCACGACCGGTTCAACCCGCTCGGCCGCGGCGTGCAGTTCACCATGACCGAGGCCGGCGTCGTAGGCCGGTTCGCGATCGCCAACACCGATGAGGGCGACGCGTTCCTCGCCTCCTACGGTGACGGCACAGGCAAGCGCAAGCTGTCCGCCGAACTTGGCTCTCTCGTGCGCAACGGCATCAACGCCGTCCGCTCCCGCCTCACCGGGGCGGCTGTCTGCGCCGAGGGTGCGTTCGAGTCCGCCGCCCTGTTCTCCCTCGCTCCCGGTCAGAACGTCGAGTTCACCACCGAAGTGCCGGCCAGCGACGAGTACTCCGCACCAGACCGCGACAACAGTTCGCGCACGGTGTCGGAGTTCACCGACTCCGAGGGCGTCCGCTGGCGGCGCATCGAGGAGTACTCCAGCAAGTCCACCGTCGAGAAGATCACCGACGCCGAAACCCCGGCCGAGGACAACACCACCAGCTCCGAGGAGGAGACCATGACCGCAGCTGCCGCTCCCGCGGAGCCTCAGACCCCGGCCGCACCGGCCCTGTTCAGCGGAGCACCCGCACCCGCCGCCGACCCCGCCGACGTCGACATGAACGCGTTCTTCTCCGCCTTCCACGCGATGAAGACCGCCCGCTCGGTCGACACAGAGAACGCGCTCATGGCGCTCGCCGACATCAAGACCACCGATCCCGGCGCGTCCGGGCTCGGAGCCGGCCTCGCGCCGAAGGCCTGGGTCGGGCGCCTGTGGCAGGGCAAGCGGTACGTCCGCAAGTTCATCGACCTCGCCACGCACGTCTACGGTCCGATCGACATCAACGGCCGCGAGGGCTACCGCCTGAACGACACCGACGGCTTGGTCAAGAAGCGCACCACGGGCGAGAAGACCGAGCTGCCGACCGGTTCCGCGACGAGCGACAAGCGCAGCTCCACCCGCGACAGCTACGGTTACGCCGCCGACGTCGCGCAGGAGTGGAACTACCTCTCCGGCGGAGCGGACGTCATGCAGCAGTTCTGGCAGGGCGTCGCCGACAGCTACGCGAAGGTCACCGACGTGGACGCCCGCGACACCCTCATCCGCGTGGCCATGAACCGCGACGGCGCGGCCCTGTCCGCCCTCGTGGCTCCCGAGTCGCTGCCTGCCGGCACGCCCGCCAACTCCGCGTACTACCCCGGTGTGGTGCAGCTGATCCAGGCGATCGAAGCGATCAGCGACGCGGACGATGACCCGGCCTGGGCCATCGTCAACCCGGTGCTGTGGAAGCAGCTCATCTACACGCCGAAGGATCTGCTGCCCGAGTTCATCTCCCTCGCCGTCACGCCCGGCTCTGGCCAGGCGTCGGTCGAGGGGAAGGTCGTGGTCAAGAAGGCCCCGCAGTCCGCCTTCCCCGGCACGAAAGCGACCGACCCCCAGGTGGCGGCTGGGTCGAAGGCGGCGGTCGAGTTCAAGGAGCTCGGTGAGACCCCGATCCAGATCGACGCCGTCGAGGTCGCGAAGTTCGGTCTCGACCGCTCCATCGTCGGATTCCTGGAGACGTTCATCGTCCGTCCGGAGTCCACGGTCTTCATCGGCACCAAGCCCTGACCATGGCCATCTGGTTCACCGCAGACTACCTCGAGCGCGCGCACGGAGCATTACCCGAGCTCCCCGTCGAGAACGAAGATCTCGCGGGGATGCTCCTGGACGTCGCGCGCGAGCAGGTCCTCGAGTACGCGGCGGACGATGAACCTGGCGTGCAGGTCACGGATCTGCTGCACAACCTCGGGGTCGAGGACGCGAAGATCGCTCAGGTGATCACGCTCCTCGACTTTGAGGCCAGCACCCCCGGCGTACCGACCCGGTACGTGTACGCGCAGCTCATGCAGGCGAAGAACCTCTGGCTCGCAGGTAAGGGCGAGGACGGTCCCGAGGGGTTCACGTTCTCCCCGCGACCGCTGTCGAAGGACATTCAGCGGGTCATCCGCCCGACCTCCGGAGTCGCCAGTGTTTTCTGACCCCGCCACCATCCGCACCGATCTGCGCGACCGTCTCAAACCGCTGTTGCCGGCGAACTGGCGGATCATCAACAACCTGTCCGAAGCGATCGACACGGTCGTCACGGTCCTGTACTTCGAGTTCACCGAGGTCAGCTCGTCCGTCAACGGGACGGCGCTGGACCGGTTCACCGTCGCCCCGAAGTTCGACCTCGTCGTCGCCTCCGCCGGGGCCGGCGACGAGGACGGGGCGGACGCCGACCTCGTCACCCTCGCACACGCTCTGCAGCAGTGCGACGACATCTATTGGGACACCGCGAAGAAAGAACGCCTCAGCACCGGGGCGCTCGCCTGGCGGTTCCCCCTGACCCTGCTCTCAACCATCGAGGAGTGACCATGGCCGACGCACCCAACGTCGCAACGTACAACAAGTCCGGCACGATCAAGATCGGCGCGGACAACTACACCAAGGGCGTCGACTCTTTCGCGCTCGTGCCCACCACCCCGACCGCGCAGCACACCGACATCGGCGGCGGTGTCCAGTCCGTCGTCGGAACCCCGACCTGGGTGTGTCAGATGTCGTTCGCGCAAGACTGGGCCTCCGAAGGCTCCCTCTCGCAGAAGAGCATCGAGTGGGCCGGGCAGACCAAGACGATCGAGTTCACCCCGCAGACTGGCGCGGAGGTCGTGACCGTCGAGGTCGTGTTCCAGCCGTCGCAGATCGGTGGCGCGGCGGGCGGCATCAACAAGGCCACCCTGAACCTCGGCGTCAACGGGCAGCCCGACTTCGGAGCCTGACCATGGCGAGCAGCGGCCGCATCAGCCTCCTGGTCGACTCGCCGCTGCGCGACATGCTCCTCGCCGCCCGCGAGCTGCCCGCCGACGTCCGCAAGGAGATCGGCGTCCAGACGAAGAAGGCGGCCGAGCCGATCTGGTTCGAAGAGGTCCGGGACCGGGCGGCGACCCGACTGCAACAGCGAGCGCTCGTCAACAGCGCTCGCGTCGGCGTCACCGCCCGGAACCTGTTCCTCCGCTCCGGCTCCGTTGGGAAGCTCTCCGACGGGACCCCGGTCTCCGTCGTCGCGAAGGGTGCGGAGTACGGCGGCAACCCCGCCAAACGAATCATCCAACGCTCCCGACGCGGCAAGAAGTATCCCCGACGCATGGGCTCCGTGTTCGGTGCACCCCGCCGCGGAGGCAACGTCTTCAACCCCGCCGCCGGCGACTCGATCGTGAGGTTCTCGTCTCTGATGATCCAGACCGCCACCCGTACCGCCCTCGACCACCTCGAACTGAAAGGACGATGATGGCCTCCGTCCACGAGATCGGCATCGCCGCGGATACCCGCGGGTTCGACGAAGGCGTCCGCAGCGGCATCATCAAGCCGCTCGAGAAAGCCGAGGACGCGTTCAAAGACCTCGAACGCGCCGCCTCCGATGTCGGTCGCGACGGCGCTCGCGACGTCTCCCGACTCGAGGAGGCACTGCAGGACGCCCGCAAGGAATCCGAACGCACCGAGAAGGGTCTGCGAGACGTCGGCGACACCGGCGAGAGGGGCTTCAAGCGACTCGGCGAGAAGGGGGCTGAGGTATCTGGGGAGCTTCGGCAGAACCTCGGCGAGACGTTCTCCTCGTTCCGCGGTGACCTCGAAGACCTCCCACAGATAGCGCAGGACACCCTCGGCGGCCTCGCCGGGTCGGGTGCGCTCGGCGGGATCGGAGGTCTTGCTGCCACAGCCGCAGGCGCGGCGGGCCTCGGTCTGATCATCGGCGCGATGGATCAGATCGACGAGAGGAACCAGGAACTCGCCCAGCGTGCAGGAGAGATGGCGCAGGCGTTCATCGACGCCGGCAGCAACGTCCTCAGCGCGACGAGCATCGCCGCCGCATCCGCCGACGTCATCACGGACGAAGACAAGCGCAAGCAAGTTCAGGCCTACGCCGACGCACTCGGCATCGACCTCGCCACAGCAGTGCGCGCGTACGTCGGCGACGCGAACGCGATGAAGGTTGTCGACGCTCAGGCAGGGAAAGCCAAGGAAGAGAACCTCGCGATCGCAGACGCGCAGAAGCAATCCCTCAAGGAGCTCACCCCGGAACAGCAGAAGAGCCTTCAGCAGAACATGGCTGCGATCGGCGCTCAGCGGGAACTAACCGGCGTCATCGACCAGGCAAACACGAAGTTCAACGACCAGCAGGCCGTACTGAAGGGGCTGATCAACGACGCGCAAGGAGCGACCAAGGAAGTCGACGATCTCGGAAACGCGGTCTACACCCTGCCCGACGGCACCCAGATCATGATCGACGCGAAGACCGAGCAAGCGACCACGGATATCTCGAAGTTCAAGGGCGACCTCGACGGCATCCCCGAACTCGTCACCAGCAAGCTGCAGATCGATATCGACACCAGCGACTTCGACCGAAAGATGGCTGCCATCAACCGCCGCGCCGCGGAAGGGGTCTCAGTCGTCGTCAACCCGACTCTCGGAAGGGTGATCCAGTGATCACATTCACCCGCTACCCCTACACCGGCCCCATCGACCAGCTCGACGTCCCCTCGATCGATGCCCCGTGGACGTCCGCCCGCGAGTCCCGCACAATCGAGCACCAACTGCTCGAGTCTTCAAAGACGCTATACACGCTCCGGCCGCCTCGACCATCTGCCGGAGCTATGACGCTCCGCTTTCCCGACGCCGCCAGCGCATACGCAGCGCGGGACTTCTTCTCGACCGCGGCTGAGTTCGATATGTACCCAGTCGACCCGCCCGAGCTCTCCGCACGCTTCGTGGTCACGGGCGGCGATATCGCCATCACTCAAGAGACCGGATCCTGGACGCTCACTCTTCCGTGGCGGGAGGTCATTGCATGAACTCCGTCCACTACGAGTACGAGGCTGAGGTCCGCGACGGCAACCAGTGGATCGCTCTGCCCGCCACCGACATCGTCCCCTCTGCGGATCTGGACCGGGTCCCCTTCGCTGCGGCCACAATCACCGCTGGTGCGCTCAGTGAACAGCAATGGGCTCTCCTTGACCCGCGCCTCGTCGATCCTCATGAAGGTGGTCAGGTGCGCTGGCGAGTGCGGCAGCTCGATCCGGCAGGTGCTGTCATCGGATACTTGCCACGGGTCGGCGAAGCAACAAACCAGTGGGCGACGATGTACGTGCGAAGCGTCACTCGGGATCTCAACGTGGCCACGATCATGCTCGGCGGCGGCGAAACGATGGTCGACGATCGTCTCGTTATCGAGGACACCGGGCGTCTGACGTCGAGATACGAGATATCGAACGTGCTCGCTCAGCCCAGGACGCTCGGCGGCTACGTCGACGCTCTTCTCGGACTCACGTTCGGTGCCGGACATGCGAATCCTGCCGATGATGCGGCAGCCGCGGTGCTTTCAAGATCCGCCGGCCCTGGAACTCGTCTGTCAAACCCTGAGCACGTCGAGATACCTATCCCCGCGCCAGCCGGAGCGTCGTTCATGCAGCTCATCGAGACCGAGCTGTCTTCACTCGGCATGCGCCTGTTCGACGCCTGGGGCCTCGGCTGGTACGTCGCCAGCCGCGACAAGGTCGCACCAAGCGATCCCGTCAACCTGCGATGGGCATCCCACGACGACGATCTGCCCGCCGGCGTCGAGCCCATCATCCTGTCCTTCAACGACACCGCTTCTAGAGACGGCGACTGGGCTGACACCGTGGTCGTCGTCGGTGAGTCTCCGGCGTTCGACAGCACCCGCACATGGCGGCACTTCGCCGAGGGAAGTGCACGGTCGCGGGGTCGCGTAATCGAGATCACGGCAGGAGAGCCATCGGGAAACCTCGCTGATTCGGTCGTCAGTCGAACGTTCCGGCGAGGCCGGGACATCGTGGTGACCACGCAAATCCGCACTGAAGCGACACCGGGCGCACCGATCGAACTGCACCTGAAATCGGGTGTGCTCGCCGCGGAAGTTGTGTCGGTCGAATGGCAGACAGGGCGGGGCGAAATGACAGTCCACGCGCGATCAGCGCAGCAGATCAGCGTCGACATCACCGATCGCCAGAACGCTACTCGGGTATCCGCCGAGAAGGCGATGAGTGAGGCAGAGAAGCTCGTGGCTCAGGCGTACGAGAAGTCCGTTCAGGACACGACAGCGCAGATCGCGGAGAACAACCGGCAGAAGTTGTGGGAGTTCCGTCGGGGTTGGGACGGTAGATTTTGACAAGCCCGGAGAACATGGTCAACGAGTTCCTGCCCCAGTTGCGAGCTCACGTCATCCGCAGGTACGGGTGGCTCGAACGGCGTGGGAATTGCCTGGTCACGATCGACGATCTCATCCAGGTCGCGTCGATCGCACTTCTCCGCCACATCGACCGGTGGCCGAGAATCGCCGCTGACCGAGGGTGGGACCCGAGCAACAATGACGGCGCCTTCTTTGTCATGCTCAAGGAAGACATCAAGCGCAAGATCATCCGATACCGGCGATACGCTGGCGACCCCGCCGAGGGGGAGGTCGACCCTGTCGCGACCAGCCTCGACGATCGGCCCGCGATCGAAGGCCACGAGCTCGAGACCACCGAAGCCGAGTACCGAACATCGCTCCACGCCCCGAACATGCTCCCTCACTGGAAGATGGTGCAAGCGGACATCGTCGACTACTTCGTGTTCCTCCGCAAGCGGGAGAAGATGAACATCGCACTCCGCTACTTCGACGAACTCTCGCACGCCACCACCGCTGAGATGCTCGGGATCAGTGTCCAGTCCTCCAGGCAGACGATCACGAAGGTCAAGGCTGAGTGGATCAACCACGCCCGCAACCAGTTCCGTGACGAGCAGCTTCTCACGCAAGAGAGGACACACGGCATCGTCTGGGAGCCGTCCGAAGCGCTCGTCGCTTACATCCGCGACCGGCACAGGATGGACATCGACGAGTACCTCGGGATCGTCACCATCGCTTTCCGCGAAGACGTCGGTTACCTCACCGAGATCCTTAGCGAGGACTACCACTACGGGGCGACCGCGCACGCCGCTTCGCGCGCCCTATCTCCGTACCAGGAGGCGCAAGTCGATAAATGGATCGCAGCGGGGATGAGTCAGGCTGACATCGCCCGTGATCTCGGCGTCGCCTACCATCACGTTAACCGGTATGTGGCGAGTGGCAGGAGGACAGCCGTCGCCTGATTTCGGGCGCCCGCCGATAGGGTCGGTCCCATGGGAAAGCTCCTCTACGGTTCGAAGATCGAGATCGCCCTCGACGATCGCACCGCGTTCCATCTCGACGTGTTGCGCAACAAGCTCGGCGACCGACCCTTTACCGTGCACGCGACGATGGGAGGCGAGCACGACTACGACCTCGTCTCGATGAACGTCGCGCCAGGCATCCCGCTCGTCCTCATCTACGCCAACAGCCCGTTGCTCGACCTCAACCTGCCCTTTGTGCACAGACGCATCGTCGAGGTACATGAGGGGCGCGTGGTCACCATCCCATTCGACTTCGAGAGCAAATGAGCCCTCAGCGGCGGCCTCTCGGACTCGCTCACGTGACCCCGTCAGACTCCGCTCTCAGTTGGAAGCGGCCTCTCGATCAGATACTGCAGACGATCGACATGATCCTGTGAGATCTGGCTCCTGACCATCAGTATCCGCGGGATTGCTCGTCGCGCTTCCTCGGCGAGCTCCAAGTACATGCGTTCGAGCTGGGCGTAGCGAGACGCGATCGAGGGGTCCTCGGGGGCCAGCCATCTCTGAATCGCGTCCATGCGCTCACCGTCGCCTCTGCGCCACTGTCGAAGTCGATACGCGAGAGGCGTGTCATACCCGTCATCGGTTTGGTCCAGCCACCAGCGCTCACCGTGCGCGGCGACGGAATGGGCAAAGGTGCGCTCGTGGACCTGCGCGTCCCGCAACCAGCGTTGGCCCGCTTCGGGGCGACGTCGGCACACCCGGATCAACACCTTTTCTGCCTGAGGCCAAGGCAGGCACACCGTGCCCTGATCGACGAAGGCACCTTCGGCCGAGCGTAAGTCGTTCTCCGCTATTCCGCTCGCCTCCGCGACGGCCGCGATGTCGACCAATCTGAGGATCCCTGAAGACCCATTACCGTCGAAGTCCGCCTCCGCCTCTGCCAGGTAGGCCGCGAGTACCTCCGCTGCCAAGTCTGCAACCGGCGTGCTCGGCGCGAGGCGCTCCGCGCCTTCGAACTCTTCGTATCGTCGGATGTAGTCATCGCGTTCGCTCCACGGCACAGCGAGCCGCGTTGCAGGCACCCACTCCGCGGCACCTTGCATCTTGGGGTCGAGATGCTGAACGCGCACGCGTGTCGCCGCGTCGGAAGGTACGACAAGAAGCACCACGCGCATCCAACGCCGCTTCCGCGGATCGCGGTACAGCCAGTCTTCGCCTTCCATCGACGCTTGCAGCTTTCGGGCACCACGCATGACCGCCACAGTAGTCCGCAGAAAGTCCGCAGAACTCCCACCGATTGCCCCCACCGCCTGCCGTGCTTGACGTGTCAACCGCGGAACTGCGCGGCAGAGACGCCACGCACCAACCCGCCCTAGGCCTCAGAACCTACGAGCTGTACTTCGGCGTCTAGTCGGCCCGCGGCAGGGCCGGAGTGACCGGTGACGATCCGTCGTCGCCGTCTCGCCGGATCGAGTCGCCCAGAGCCCCAGTGGCACCGCTTCCTCCCCTGGAGGAACCCGGTCGCCGCTGGGGCTCTGTCGTTTCGGGTCTCTGCGCGTCGGAGGCCGGCTGTCACCTGCCACGGTCCCGAGCCGATGCCGCTGTGGTGCTCGATCTCGGGCCGCGGCATCCATAGGATCGACCCGGCACCATCCGTACGCCGCCTCGGCGACGGAGCATCGGGCCGATCACAGAGACGAGGTCACCATGTTCGCTGTCACCACGAACGACGTTCCGGGTTATCGCATCACCAAGGTCCTCGGCGAGGTCATGGGGCTCACGGTGCGGTCGGCCAACTTCGGCCAGAACTTCACCGCCGGCTTCCGCTCGCTCGCCGGCGGCGAGATGCCCGAGTACACGAAGGTCATCTACGAGTCGCGCTTCGAGGTGATGCAGCGGATGTGGGCCGAAGCGCAGCAGCGCGGCGGCAACGCCGTGGTGGCGATGCGGTTCGACTCAGGTGCGATCGGCAGCTTCACGGAGTTCTGCGCGTACGGCACGGCCGTGGTGGTCGAGCCGCTCGATCCGGCGCAGGCGTAGCGGCATCCGGGCACGGATGCGGTCGTCGGCGCGTCGCGGCATCCGCATCTGGTGAGTCGCGCTCGCGGCCCGCTAGATTTGACGCACCCGATTGCGTCAGCGCGCCGAACCCGGAGGTGCCCGTGGGCGTGCTCTCCCGCCGCCAGTTCCTCGCCGTCGTCGGCGGTCTCGCCGCTGCCGGCGCACTCCCCCGCGACGAGCTCGCGCACGCTCTCGCCGCACCGCCGCGCGCGGTCGCCGACGCACCGAGCACGCTCCTGCAGACGATCCTGCAGGGGCCGATTCAGAAGGGCTCCTACCGCACGCTCGTCGCCGGCGCGGGTGAGCCCCACATCGCACGCTTCGACGTGCTCGGGCGCTCCGCGGACGCCGGGCGCGCCGCATCACGTCGGTCGCTCCTCTACCTCGCCCACCTCTCGGACATGCACGTCATCGACGCGCAGTCGCCCGGCCGCATCGAGCCGATGATCGTGCAGGACCACGCCGCGTGGGGATCGGCATTCCATCCGCAGGACCCGCTCAGCCCGCACGTGATCGCCGCGATGACCAGGTCGATCTCCGATCTTCGGTACAGCCCGGTCACCGGCGCTCCGATGGATGCCGCCGTCGTCACCGGAGACAGCGCGGACATGCACTCGCACCGCGAGCTGCGCTGGTACATCGACCTGCTCGACGGACTGACCGTCGACCCGCGCACGAGCGACACGTTCCAGGGCGTACAGGCGTGGGCCGAGGCCGTCTGGGCCTATCGGCCGGCCGATCCGACGGGCGGCGCTTTCGGCGCCTACGGCTTCCCCACCCTGCCGAGCCTGCTCGACGAGGCGATCGCCCGCCCCGTGTCGTCGGTGGGCCTGCCCGCCCCCTGGTACACCGTCTACGGAAACCACGAGACGCTCCTGCTCGGAACGTTCGACCTCGACACGCAACTGCGCGCCCTCGCGGTGGGCGGACGCAAGTCGTACACCCTGGAGGCGACGGCGGCGATGGCGCTCGGCGGCTACGCGGCGCGCACGAGCGCCGTGCAGCAGACCCTGGATGCGTGGGGGCTTGAGCTGGGGCTGCGTCCCGGATTCAAGGCGGTCCCCGCCGATCCGGGGCGTGCGCTGTTCACGCAGCAGGAGTTCATGACGGAGCATTTCCGCACGGCGGATCGTCCCGGCCCGGTGGGGCACGGCTTCACCGAGGAGAATCTGCGCTCCGGCCAGACGTGGTGGAAGGCCGATCTGTCGCCGCGGGTGCGGGTGTTCGGCCTGGACACCTGCAACCAGGTCGCGGGCCCCGACGGCGCCGTGCCGAAGAACCAGTTCGACTGGCTCGAGGCGGAGCTCGTCACGGCCACCAAGGAGAATCGGCTCGCGATCGTGCTCAGCCATCACAACAGCGACACCCTGGAGAACCGGGCACAGCGGCCCGGGCAGGAGGAGGTGCTGCTCGGAGCCGACGAGTTCGTGGCGATGCTCGTGAGATACCCCGTGGTGGTGGTGTGGCTGAACGGACACACCCACCTGAACCAGATCCTCGCGCACCGCGGGCCTGGCGGTGGCGGCTTCTGGGAGATCACGACCGCATCCTGCATCGACTTCCCACAGCAGCAGCAGACCGTGGAACTCGTCGACAACCGGGACGGCACGCTCTCGATCTTCACGACCGTCGTCGACCACGCCGCCGATCCGCGGCCGGGAAGCGGCGGCGACTATCTCGCGCTCGCTTCGCGCAGTCGCGAGCTCGCGTCCAACGACTGGGCCGAGACTCCGCTGATGCGCCGCGGGTCGGCGCTCGACCGCAACACCGAACTCCTCCTGCCCGCGCCGTTCGATCTCGCGACGATCAGCGACGCGGCGCTCGAAGCGCAGCATCTCGCCGCGCGCACGCGCATCCTCGCCCACGAAGGGAACCTCTGATGCGCGCCGCTCGGCTCGTCTGCGCCCTCGTGGCGTGCGCCGTCGCCGCGAGCCTGGCGGGCTGCTCGCAGGTCGCCGCCCTCGCACCGGTCGGAGGAAACGGCCTGGCCGAAGTGCGCTTCGGAGCGATCGACGTCCTGCAGCAGAAGGGCATCGATCTGCTCGAGGCGCCCGTCTGCGCGACCGTGGGGGCAGGGCCCGCGGTGACCTGCACCGGCCGCACGCTCGACGGCCACGACGTCTCGGTCGCCTCCAGCGTCTCGTCGGACGCGCGACTGGACGTGCTCGTCGGCGGACAGACGCTCTTCTCCGGCCTCCTGTCGGATGTGCTCGACGCGGCGGCGCGCGGATGAGCGCCGCCCCGATGTCGCTGACGCGGGTGGTCCTCGCGGGGGCCGTCGTGGTCGCCAACGCCGCCGCACAGGCTGCGCTCGTCGCGGTCGCGCCGCGTCAACCGCTGGATGCCGCTGCCATCGCCTCGCCGTCGTCTCCGGTGTGGTCCTCGGTGCGGCGGCGGCCGCGCTGTGGGTGATCGCCCAGGGGCGGTTCCGGGCGCGCACGGTGGGCCGCACGGCGGTCGCCGCGGTCGCCGTCGCCCTGTTCGCGGTGGCGGCACCCGTCGCGATCCCGGTCGTGGTCGCGATCGCATGCCCCGTGATCGCGGCGGACCGCCCGGTCGTCGCCGGGACGGGGCTGCGGCGGCATCCCTGGCGCACCGCCCTCCATCTGGTGCTGACGGCTCTGGCGGTCGTCCTGGCGAGCGTGGTGGCGATGCTTCTCGGGCTGCTCGCGCCCGGCGCGATCGGGTCCGCCGCCGCGTGGCTGATCATCGGAGCCGGCGCCGCCGTCATCACCGGGAGCTGGCAGCGCTGGGCACGCCGTGCTGAGTCCGAGCACGGCACGCGCACGGCCCCGGCATCCGCTCAGCCGTAGAAGAGCTTCTCGAAGTCGCGGCGCGCCCGTCGCGCCGTCCGCAGCCACTCCTCCTCGACGAGGGTGGCCGACCGCGGCGGGTACTCCAGCAGACGGCCGATGCCGTCGAGCTTGCCGCGATCGGTCGGAAGGACGTCGCTCGTCTGGCCGGACAGCAGCGTGTTGGCCGACCGCAGTCGACTCGCGAGCCGCCACGCGTCGTGGAGACGCTGCGCGGCGGCATCCGGCACCAGTCCGGCCGCCCGGGCGGCCTCGAGTGCGTCGAGGGTGGATGTCGTGCGCAGCGCCGGGACGTCGTGCGCGTGCTCGTGCTGCCAGAGCTGCACGAGCCATTCGACATCGCTCAGCCCGCCGGGGCCGAGTTTGAGGTGTCGCGACCGGTCGGCGCCCTGGGGCAGTCGCTCGTTCTCGACGCGCGCCTTGATCCGCTTGATCTCCCGCAGGTCCTGCTGCACGGGATGCCGGGGGTAGCGCACCTCGTCGGCGAGGGCCATGAACCGGCCGACGAGCTTCACGCTCCCGGCGACGCCGCGAGCGCGCAGCAGGGCCTGGGCCTCCCACGAGAGCGACCACCGTCGGTAGTACTCCGTGTAGGAGTCCAGCGACCTCACGAGCGGTCCGTTGCGCCCTTCCGGACGCAGGTCGGCGTCGAGCTCGAACGGGACCCGATGATCTTCGGAGTAGGTGCGGATGCCGGCGACCAGGCGCAGCGCGAGATCGTGCGCGCGCTGCGGGTCGAGGCCGTTCGCGTCGTAGACGTAGAGCACGTCGGCGTCGGACCCGAAGCCCAGCTCTCCCCCGCCGAAGCGGCCCATCGCGATGACCGAGAAGTCCAGCGCGGCGTCCTCGGCGCCGACGATGTCGCGGCGGACCGCGCGCAGCGTGGCCTGGATGGTCACCTCGCTGACCGTCGTGAGGCCCTGTGCGAGCTCATCGATCGTCAGCGTGCCCAGCACGGCCCCGAAGGCGAGCCGCAGCAGCTCCCGACGACGCAGAGCGCGCACGGCGCGCATGGCCTCGACCACCGTCTCGTGCCGCGTCTGGATCGCGCGCGCCTCTTCCTGGAGGGCGACGCCGGGGCGCGGGCGGAGCTGGTCTTCGGAATCGAGCCAGGCGACCGACTCGGGGATCCACTCCATCAGCTCGCCGATGTAGCGTGATCCCGACAGCACGCGGGTGAGTCGCTCGGCGGCACCGGCCGAGTCGCGCAGCATCCTCAGGAACCAGGGCGTGTCGCCCAGACGTTCGCTGATGCGCCGGAAGGCGAGCAGGCCGTAGTCCGGATCGACCCCGTCGGCGAACCACCGGATCATGACCGGCATCAGATGACGCTGGATGGTGGCCTTGCGGCTCAGACCGCCCGTGAGCGCGCCGATGTGACGCAGCGCTCCCGCCGGATCGCGGAACCCGATGGCCGCGAGGCGATCGTGCGCCTGCGCGGTCGACAGCTGCTGCTCGTCCGAGCTCAGTGCCGCCACCGCCGACAGCAGGGGGCGATAGAACAGGCGCACGTGGATCTCGCGCACCTCGCGTTTGATGCCCTCCCACAGCGCCCAGACGCCGGGCCCGCCGTCCGCCAGGCGCGATGCGCGAGCGAGCACCCGCAGACCGTCGGGCTGCTGAGGCATGAGGTGGGTGCGGCGCAGGTCACGCAGCTGCACGCGATGCTCGAGGACCCGCAGCACCCGGTAGTCATGCGAGAACGTCGCGGCATCCTCGCGCCCGATGTAGCCCGCGCCGACGAGCGCCTCGAGCGCATCGAGGGTGCCCCGTTGCCGGATCGTGTCGTCGGTGAGCCCGTGCACGAGCTGGAGCAGCTGAACGGTGAACTCGATGTCGCGGATGCCGCCGGGACCGAGCTTCAGCTGGTAGGGGACCTCCGCGGCAGGGATGTGGTCCGTCACCCGCTCGCGCATGCGCTGCACGCTGTCGACGAAGTTCTCCCGGGCCGCGCTCGTCCAGATCTTCGGCTGGACGGCCGCGACGTATGCCTCACCGAGAATACGGTCGCCCGCCAACGGGCGTGCCTTGAGGAGGGCCTGGAACTCCCAGCTCTTCGCCCAGCGGTCGTAGTACGAGAGGTGGGAGTCGAGGGTCCGCACGAGGGCGCCCTGCTTGCCTTCCGGGCGCAGATTGGCGTCGACCTCCCACAGGGGAGGCTCGATCTCCATCCCGGAGATGCCGCGCATCGTCTGCACTGCGAGCCGCGTCGCGATGTCGATCACGCGGCTCTCGCCCACCTGCTCGACGAGTTGCGGGTCTCCCCCGCCCACGAAGATGACGTCGACGTCGCTGACGTAGTTGAGCTCGCGCGCGCCGGTCTTGCCCATACCGATGATCGCGAGCTGCGTCGCCGCGACCTGGTCGCGCGGGAACAGACCCGATCCGGGCGCACCCCCGGCGACCCGCGTCCGCGCGACGCAGAGGGATGCCTCGAGTGCGGCACCGGCGGCATCCGCCAGGCTCGCCGCGACCGGTGCGAGCACGGCGACGGCGTCGTCGGCACCGAGGTCGTGGGCGGCGATGCGCGCGAGCATGCGCCGGTAGCGGACGCGGAGGGCCACCCACGCGCTCTCGTCGCCCGTCGCGGCGAAACCGTCGGCATCCGCGCCGACCGCATCGGTCAGCTCGCGGCGCAACTCCTCCGCCGTCGGCAGCGGCACCTCGGGGCCGACGAGGTGGGCGAGCTCGGCGGGGTGTCGGAGGAAGAAGTCGGCGAATCCCGTCGACGCGCCCAGCAAGCGCCACAGCGCAGAGCCTCCCCGCGTCAGCGCCTCCGCGACGGCGGTGGCGTCGCGGCGCGCGATGCGCGCGAGCGCCGCCAGAGCGCCGTCCGGATCGGCCGCGTGCTGGGCGCCGCGCAGGATGTCCTCGCGGGAGAGGCCCAGGGCCTCCGCCAGCTCGGTCAGCAGCGCGTCGGCGTCGCCGAGGTCACCGAATCCGTCGCGCGCCAGCAGCGTCAGAACCGACGTGCGCTCGCTCGAGGTCATGACGGATCAGAGCATCTCCAGGTTGCTCTTCAGCTCGAAGGGCGTCACCTGTGCACGGTACTCGTGCCACTCGCGGCGCTTGTTGAGCAGCACGTAGTTGAACACCTGCTCGCCCAGCGTCTCGGCGACCAGCTCCGACTCCTCCATGTACTCCAGCGCGTGGTCGAGGCTCGCGGGCAGCTGCGCGTAGCCGAGCGCGCGTCGCTCGGCATCCGTGAGCGACCAGACGTTGTCCTCGGCCTCCGGCGGAAGCTCGTATCCCTCCTCGATGCCCTTCAGGCCCGCGGCGAGCATCAGCGCGAAGGCGAGGTACGGGTTCGCCGCCGAGTCGAGCGCGCGGTACTCCACCCGCGTCGACTGCCCCTTGTTCGGCTTGTACATGGGCACCCGCACGAGGGCGGAGCGGTTGTTGTGACCCCAGCAGATGAAGCTGGGCGCCTCGTCGCCGCCCCAGAGCCGCTTGTACGAGTTGACGAACTGGTTGGTCACCGCGGCGATCTCGTTCGCGTGGGTGAGCAGTCCGGCGATGAACTGGCGACCGGTCTTCGACAGCTGGTACTGCGCGCCCTCCTCGTAGAAGGCGTTCTGGTCCCCCTCGAAGAGCGACATGTGCGTGTGCATGCCGCTTCCCGGCTTGCCGGACAGGGGCTTCGGCATGAAGGTCGCGTACACGCCCTGCTCGATCGCCACCTCCTTGACCACGGTGCGGAAGGTCATGATGTTGTCGGCGGTCGCGAGGGCGTCCGCGTAGCGCAGGTCGATCTCGTTCTGCCCGGGGCCGCCCTCGTGGTGGCTGTACTCCACCGAGATGCCGAGGTCCTCGAGCATCCGCACGCTGCGGCGGCGGAAGTCGTGGGCCGTGCCGCCGGGGACGTTGTCGAAGTAGCCGGCGGAATCCACCGGCTCCGGGCCTTCGGGTCCGAACGACGACGACTTCAGCAGGTAGAACTCGATCTCGGGGTGGGTGTAGAACGTGAACCCGGCATCCGCCGCCTTCGCGAGCGTGCGCTTGAGCACGTGCCGCGGGTCTGCCACGGCCGGCTGCCCGTCGGGCGTGGTGATGTCGCAGAACATGCGGGCCGTCGGGTCGATCTCACCGCGCCACGGGAGCGTCTGGAACGTCGTCGGGTCGGGGTGGGCGAGCAGGTCCGACTCGTACGATCGGGTCAGGCCCTCGATCGCCGATCCGTCGAAGCCGAGTCCTTCGGTGAAGGCGCCCTCCACCTCGGCGGGGGCGATCGCGACCGACTTCAGCGTTCCGATCACATCGGTGAACCAGAGGCGGACGAACTTCACGCCCCGCTCTTCGATCGTGCGCAGTACGAAGTCCCGTTGCTTGTCCATCGCGTCCTCTCAGATGCCGCTTCGAAGGGAAGCCGGGCCGAAGGCCAGACTATCGGTCCCCGTCGGTGTGCGACGCGTCGCCCGACGTACCCCAGTCGCCCTCGCGGGCGTCGTCCTCGGCCCACTCGCGCGAACGCTTCGCGAGCAGCTCCGGAGCCTTCGCCGCCTCTTCGGCCGTGTCGAACGGTCCGGCGCGGTCGATGGCGGGCGACTCGAACCCGCGCTCGACGGCGCCGGTCGTGAGGTTGTACCAGTACTTCTCGTCGCCTGACGTCATGGCAGGTCCTTCCTGTGGGGGCTCTGGCTCGATCCTAACGATGGGCGCGGAGGACCTGGATAGGCTGGACCGCATGACGACGAAGGCGACCCGCGCGGTCGGTGTGGACATCGGCGGAACCGGCATCAAGGGTGCCCTCGTTGACCTCGAGGAGGGAAAGCTCCTCAGCGACCGCGTGAAGGTGGCGACGCCGACCGGCGCCGAGCCCGACGACGTGCTGGCGGCGGTGCAGACCGTTCTCGACACGCTCGGCGTCATCGACGCCGACATCCCGCTGGGCGTCGCGTTCCCCGCGATCGTCAAGAACGGCAAGACCCTCTCCGCGGCCAACGTCGCCGACACCTGGGTCGGCTTCGAAGCCGAGAAGTTCTTCGAGGACGGCCTCGGCCGTGAGATCCACTTCGCGAACGACGCGGATGTCGCCGGTGTCGCGGAGGCGCGATACGGTGCCGCTCGCGACGTGCCCGGCCTCGTGCTGCTGACGACGCTCGGCACCGGCATCGGGACCGCCATGCTGTACGACGGCGTCCTGATCCCGAACGCCGAACTCGGACATCTCCAGCGTGCGCATCACGGCAAGGATGCCGAGGCGTGGGCGGCCTACTCGGCGATGGAGCGCGACGAGCTCACGTGGAAGAAGTGGGCCAAGCGCCTGCAGTGGTACTACAGCTACCTCGACTTCCTCCTGAGCCCCGATCTGTTCATCGTCGGCGGAGGGGTCTCGAAGCACGCCGACGAGTTCCTGCCGCTGCTGCAGCTCTCCACACCCATCGTCCCCGCCACGCACCGCAACAACGCGGGGATCATCGGCGCGGCGGCGCTGGCGGTGTAGCGCGATCGACTGTTGCCACGCGCGTGCTGTTCGCTCTATGGTGAGCCTGACGGTCTGGGGACTGTCGAGCTCCACTTTCACACGCTGATGCAAGCGGCGGAGAGGCGGGACGCAGAGCTGCGTTCCGCCTCTCTCCGTCTTACCGTCGTCGCGCTGCGCGGCGTAGGCTCGTCGCCATGTCGACCCAGCCCGCGGATCCCGAAGCGGTCATCCAAGAGATCGTCGAACGACTCGAAGTGCGTTTCCCGAACGCTCCGGCCTCCGTGGTGAGGGCCGCCGTCGAGGAGGCTCGGGATCACTTCTCGCGCGCTCGCGTCAAGGACTTCCTGCCGGTGTTGATCGAGCGCGAGGCGAAGGCCCGGCTCGAACGACCCCTCTGACCCCTCCGACGGTCGGGTCGCGAACCCTGCCGGACGGGGTGAGGCGAATGGGCCGGCCTGTACGCCGGGTTCTGTCCGGGAGCTCGCGCTCCGTGGACGGTCATCTCTCTCGGCGACACGTTGCCGTGCCGCTCCAGCGGCCTACCCGGGGACTCGGCGAGCCGCGTCGGCATCCCCTGTCTGGCCTTGCTCCGGGCGAGGTTTACCGTGCGGACCGTGTCACCACGATCCCGGTGGTCTCTTACACCACCCTTTCACCCTTACCCCGGTGCTCCGACGAGCGGAGTCCGGGGCGGTCTGCTCTCTGTGGCACTGTCTCGCGGATTGCTCCGGGTGGGTGTTACCCACCGCCCTGCCCTGTGGAGCCCGGACGTTCCTCGGTGCGGGTGAACCCGCCACGCGACCGTCCAGCCGACCCATTCGCTCCCCCGATCCTACTGGTTCGCGTCGTTGCGACGTGGTACGGTGTCGCCACGAGGCCCGGCTGGGGGGTTTGGGCTCGCATCGCCTGGGGGAGGCATCATCATGCGTAAGTACGCGCTGCCCGTTTTTCTTGCCGTCGTTCTGCTGTCGGGGGGTGCGTCGGCCGCGTCGGCTGCCGATACCGGCGACGACTACGGCCCCGACACGCCGTCATCGCCGTCGCTGAGCGGGACGACGGTCTCGCCGTCCTGCGACGCGAACGTGCCGTGGATCGACTACTCGGTGGTCCTGAACGATCCGGACGGCCAGGCCACGAGCCACACGGCGCGCCTGGTGCTGACCGACGGCGCGCAGAGCACCACCATTGCACTCGGAGAGATCGTCGATGGGACGCTGTCCGGACGGGTGCTCTGGCCCGGCGCATCGGTGGACGAGAACGGGCAGGGGAACGGCTGGCCCGGGTGGGCCTTCGAGAACGGCCAGTGGGTCGCGTCGCCGGGCAACTTCGCCTGGACGAGGGGCGACATCTCGGCCACCGTCGAGGTGAACCCGTCACTGCGGGTCGCGCTCTCCTACCCGCCGTCGACGCCCGCGTGTCTGACGGACCCCGCCGGTGTGGCGACGTCGGGAGCCGTCGCGGCGGCGGGAATGTCGCTGCCGGCGACGGGCGGCGACGGCGCGGCCGTGCTCCCGCTCACGGGCCTCGCGCTCGCGCTCGTGGTCGGCGGCGGTGCCCTGCTGTACGCCCGGCGCGCGCGCCGCGCCCGTGACTGAGATCGCGCCGCCCACCACCGCGACCGGATCGCGCCGCCGGAAGCGGCGGCGGGGCGCTCTGGTCGCCGTCGTGGTGGTCGGGCTGCTCCTCGCGGTGGCGGGATGGCTCGGCATCCGCGGGTGGATGGCGAAGAACGAGCTCGAGGAGGTCGTCGCGCTGCAACCGCGCCTGTCGGCGGCCCTCGCCGCGGGCGACCTGGCCGCACTGACCCCCGTCGTCGATGCCGCACGGGAGCATGCGTCGCGCGCGGCCGCCCTGACGTCGGACCCGCTGTGGCGAGCCACTGAGGCGATCCCTGTCGTGGGGGCGAACACCGCTGCCGTGCGGATGCTGGCGGACACCGTCCGCGACGTCGCCGCCGCGACCGGAGACGTCCTCGTCGCGGCGCAGCCCACCGGCGGTGCGGACGGAACGATCGACCTGTCGGGGGTCGCCGCGGTCTCGGCTCCGCTCGACGCTCTCGCGCAGCGCGTGGCCGCCGCCGACGGCGCCCTCACCGCGCTCCCCCGCGACCAGCTCGTCGGTCCGCTGCGGGATGCCGCCGACCGCGCCGGCGTCGCGGTCGCCGCCGGGGCGCCGCTGCTGCGGGAAGCGGCCGCCGCGGCGAACGCGCTCCCGGGGATGCTGGGTGCCGACGGTGCGCGGACGATTCTGGTCATGATCCAGAACACCGCAGAGGTGCGCACCGGCGGCGGCATCACCGGCTCCTTCCTCGCGATACGGGCGGTCGACGGTCGCCTGGAGGTGACCGACCACGTCGACTCCCGCGCCTTCCACTCGCTCGATCATCCGATCGCGGAGCTTCCTCCCGATCTCGTGGCGCTCTACGGTGAGGCTCCCGGGCGGTTCGTCATGAATGCGACGATGACCCCCGACTTCGCCCTCAGCGCACGGCTCGCGTCGGCGTGGTGGCAGTCGCTCGGCCATGCCGCGCCGGACACGGTGGTGGCGGTCGATCCCGCCGTGCTCGCGTCTCTCCTCACGATCACCGGGCCACTGACCCTCTCCGACGGCACCGTCGTCGACCGCGGCGACGTGGTCGAGGACATCCTGGTCCGGCCCTACCTGGAGAAGACGGCCGACGAGCAGACGGCGATGCAGAGTGATCTCACGGATCGGCTGTTCGCGGCGCTCTCGTCACGTCCCCTCGATCCGCTCCGCTGGATGGACGCCCTCGCGAAGCCGGTCGCGCAGGGGCGCGTGTCGGTGTGGAGCGCCCGGGCGGATGAGGGGTCGGCGCTGGCGCAGGGCCCGCTCGGCGGAGCGCTCGCCCGCCTGCGCGCGGCGGGACCCGACGCCGTGGGCGTCTTCTTCAACGATGCCACGACGGGGAAGATGGACACCTATCTGCACACGCGCATCGCTCCGTCGGTGCAGACGTGCCGGGCCGACGGCGCCGCCGACGTGACGCTCGCCGTGACGCTGCGCAGCAGCGCGACCGTGGCGGCTCGCGACTTCTCCGTGTGGATGACGGGAGCGGCGAACCCGTCCGCCCCCGGCGACATCACGACGGATGTCACGGCGATGATCCCCAACGGATGGTTCCTGGGCGGCGTGGAGCTCGACGGTGAACGGGCTTCCTCCACCGACGTCGACGGCGACGCGTCGGCGGCGACCCTCGCGCGTGTGACACTCGCTCCCGGACAGGAGCGCACATTGACGTTCCACTTCGTCGCCCCACGCGGCGCCGGGCTGCAGCCCGTCGTCGTGCACACCCCGATGATGAACGATGTCGACGTGGAGGCAACCAGCGCGCCCGGGTGCGGGTGACCCCTCAGTCCTTCGCGGCGTCGACGGCGATCCGCAGATCCAGCGGGAAGTCGATCGGGAACGAGCCGAAGAGCAGCCGAGCGGCGTTCGCGGCCGCCTCCCGCACCGCCTCGGCGACGGCCTCCGCGTGCGGGGCGGGAGTGTGCACGATGATCTCGTCGTGAAGGAAGAAGGCGAGGTGCGCGCGTCGGCCGAACACGGGTCCCGATGCCGCCGCGCCGTCTGCGGCGTCCACCTCGGGCAGGGCCGCGAGGCGGCCGCGCAGGTCGGCGAGCCACGCCGCCGCCCATTCGGCGGCGGTGCCCTGCACGACGAAGTTGCGGGTGAAGCGCCCGCGATCGCGGGCGGAGCGGCGGGCGCGTACGCGGTCTGCCTCCGTCGCGTCGGGAAGCGCGGCGGAGGCCTGGATCTCGCGCCAGGAGGAGGACGGAGGCGGGCTGGAGCGACCGAGCCAGGTCGAGACGACTCCTCCCCGCTCCCCCGTCGCTGCGGCGTCGTCGACCAGTCCCATCGCCCGCGGGTAGGCGCGTCGCAGCGCCGGGACCAGGCGGCCGCTGTCTCCCGTCGTCGCTCCGTACATCGCGCCGAGGACCGCGATCTTGGCCTCCTGGCGGGTCTGGACCACCCCGCTCGCGACGATGCCCTCGTAGAGATCGCGCCCGCGCGCCGCCGACGCGAGCGACTCGTCGGACGCCATCGCCGCGAGCACCCGCGGCTCCAGCTGCGCGACATCGGCCACGACGAGGGTCCACCCCGGATCGGCCCGGACGGCGCGGCGCAGCTGGCGCGGGATCTGGAGTGCGCCGCCCCCGGATGACGCCCATCTGCCCGTCACGACCCCTCCGGGCACGTAGACGGGACGGAACCGGCCGTCGGCGGCCCACTCGTCGAGCCAGGCCCAGCCGTTCGCGCTCATCAGGCGCGTGAGCTTCTTGTAGGCGAGGAGGGGCGCGATGGCGGGGTGATCGTACTCGGCCAACTCCCACCGACTCGTGGATTCGGCGCGCACCCCGACACGGTGAAGGCTGCGCAGGAGCTTCGGGTGCGAGTCCAGACTCGCTGCCGGGTCACCGAGCGCCACGCGCACGGCCGTCGCGAGGTCGCGCACGCGGGCGGGGAGCTCGCCGGGCGCGGGGCGGGCGCCGAGAACGTCCTCGAGGATCGCCTCGTGCGTCCGCCGGTCCCAGGGCAGACCTGCCGTGTTCATCTCCGTCGCCAGGAGCGCGCCGGCGGACTCGGCGGCGATCAACAGCTGCAGACGAGCGGGGTCTGCGCCGTCGCGGAGCGTGCGCTGCTGGCGCCGGAACTCGGCGAGCGCCTCGTCGGGATCGTCGGGCACGCCCGAACGCGCGGTGCCGTCGAGATCGAAGAGTGCGGGTGCGGTGGGTGTCGCGGGCTCGTCCACCGCGACATCCCACACCGTCGCGGCACGCAGCGCGGCCGCATCCGTGACGAGAGCGCTGTCGCGCAGGATCGCGTGCGCGAGCCGCAGGTCATGGCACCGTGCGAGGACGGCGCCGGCGCGGAGCGCCCGCGGATACCAGCGTGTCGTGTCGGACCAGACCCACCGGGTGAGCGGGTCGTCGTCCCACCACGCGTCGAGCGTGCGGCGCTCGACGTGCTGGACATCGAGGTCTGCACCGATCGTGGTGACGACCGCCTGCTCGCCCGACGTCGTGACCAGGCGCCAGCGCGGCGTGCTCCGTGCCGCGCTGGTGGCGTTCACAGCCCCGATTCGTCGGTGCGCACGAGGATGCCGCCGCACTCGGGGCACTGGACGACGTCGTCGTCGGCGGCCTGGCGGATCGTCTGCAGATCGGTGCCCGCGAGCACCATGTTGCACCCCTCGCACGTGCGGCGGCGGAGCAGTCCGGCGCCGACACCGCGAGCGGACAGGCGCTCGTACAGCGCGAGCAGATCCGCGGGCACACGGGCGGCGATGGCGGCGCGGTCGCGGGTGGCGGCCTCGCTGCGCGCGGTCGCGGCGGCGACGCTCTCCTTCGCGGCGGCGCTCAGTCGCCCGCCCTCCTCGTTCACGGCGGCGATGGCCGCCTCCTGCGCCGCGACGGCGGCTTCGGCGGCCTCGAGCCGCTCCATCAGCTCGAGCTCGGCATCCTCGAGGTCGCTCTTGCGCTTCGCGAGCGACGCCAGCTCGTGCTCGAGCCCCTGCGCCTCCTTGGCGTTGGCCGACGCCGCGAGGCGTTCCCGGTCGCGGGCGACACGAGCCTCGACGAGCGCGACATCCGACTCCAGACGCGCCAGCTCGGCGTTCACGTCGTCGCGGGCCCCGAGCAGCGTCGTCAGTTCGGCGGACTGGGCCTGGCGCTGTGCGAGCAGCTCCTGCACACGGCCGGCCTGCTCCGGGTTGCGGCGGGCATGCTCAGCGTGCTGGATCGCGGCGTCGAGCGTCGCGAGTTCGAGCAGGAGCTGCTGGTCGGCGGGTCGTGACTTCACCGTCCCAACCTACCGCTCCCGACGCAGGGGCGTTCCGGTCGGCGCGGACGTCGCACTAGCATGTTCACCCTGACCGCAGTGCTGCGCACCGTGCTCTGCGGATCCTCAGAGGAGGCGCCATGAGCGTGATGCGCACGAAGTCCATCGAGCGATCGATCGCCGACACGGAGGAACCGGAGTTCCGGCTGCGAAAGTCGCTCTCCGCGCTCGACCTGACCGTCTTCGGGGTCGGCGTGGTGATCGGCGCCGGCATCTTCACCCTGACCGGCCGTGCCGCCCACGAGGTCGCCGGACCCGCGGTGGTCGTCAGCTTCATCGTGGCGGCGGTCGCCTGCGCTCTCGCGGCGATGTGCTACGCCGAGTTCGCATCGACGGTTCCGGTGTCGGGCTCCGCGTACACGTTCTCGTACGCCTCGCTCGGCGAGCTGTTCGCCTGGATCATCGGATGGGACCTCATCCTCGAGATGTTCCTCGGCGCGAGCGTGGTCGCCCAGGGGTGGAGCGCGTACCTCGGCGTGCTCCTCGGCCAGCTCGGCATCCCCTTGCCGGAGGCCATCGGCTACGGCGGCGTGGTCGATGTCATGGCGATCCTCCTGGTCATCGTCCTCGGCATCCTCATGACGATCGGCATCCGCGAGTCCATGCGTGTCAACCTCGTGCTCGTCGGGGTGAAGCTCTTCATCGTCCTGTTCGTGATCGTCGCCGGGATCATGTTCATCAACCCCGCCAACTACACGCCGTTCGTCCCGGATGCCACGCCGCGCGAGGCGGCGACGGGTCTCATGCAGCCGCTGCTCCAGTTCCTCTCCGGCTCGGCGCCGATGGCGTTCGGCGTGGGCGGCATCTTCGCGGGCGCGGCCCTCGTCTTCTTCGCCTACATCGGCTTCGACGTCGTCGCCACGACGGCCGAGGAGACGAAGAACCCGCAGCGTGACCTCCCGATCGGCATCATCGCGTCGCTCGTGATCTGCACTGTTCTCTACTGCGCCGTCGCGCTCGTCGTGACCGGCATGGTGCGCTACGACGAGCTCGACCCCGCCGCCGCCCTCGCGAACGCGTTCACGCATCACGGCCAGGCCTGGATGGCCACGGTCATCTCCGCCGGAGCGGTGGCCGGCCTCACCACCGTCGTGCTGACGCTCATGATCGGTGCGACGCGCATCATCTTCGCGATGTCGCGCGACGGTCTGCTCCCCCAGCGGCTCGCCAAGGTGCACCCCACCCGACGGACCCCCTGGGTGATCTCCATCGTGGTCACCGTGATCGTCGCCGTCGTCGCCGGACTGACCCCCATCGGTGTGCTCGAGGAGATGGTGAACATCGGCACGCTGTCGGCCTTCGTGCTGGTGTCGGTCGGTGTGGTCGTGCTGCGGCGCACCCGCCCCGACCTCAAGCGCGGCTTCCGGGTGCCCGGCAACCCGGTGCTTCCGCTCCTTTCGGCGCTCATCTGCGTCTACCTGATGCTGAACCTGACGGTGGAGACCTGGCTGCGGTTCCTCATCTGGCTCGTCATCGGGTTCGTGGTCTACTTCGCCTACTCCCGCGGTCATTCCCGACTGGGCAAGGACGACGGGATGTACCTCAATCCCGCCGAGCCGCGTGTCGTCGGGCGCGACGGCTGACCGCAGCCCCTCCTCATAGACTGAGGGGGTCAGGGCCTTTAGCTCAGCTGGTAGAGCGCCACGTTTACACCGTGGATGTCGTCGGTTCGATCCCGGCAGGGCCCACTCGCGTCCCGCGCGGTCCACCCCATCGCGATGTGACTAGGCTGATCCAGGACGCGTTGTCGACGCTGCACAAAGCCGCGCGCATCCCAAGCCCCATCCCTGGCACGATCTGCCAGACGACGAAAGGTGTCTCGTGACGGTCAACGATCAGGATCCGTACTCTCAGGGACCGCAGGACAGCGACCCCGAAGAGACGCACGAGTGGCAGGAATCGCTGCAGCAGCTCGTCGACAGCAAGGGGGCGGGGCGCGGTCGCGAGATCATGCTCAGCCTGCTGAACAAGTCGCACGAGCTGCAGCTGAACGTGCCCCAGGTCCCCACGACCGACTACATCAACACGATCGCGCCGGAGAACGAGCCCGCCTTCCCCGGTGACGAGGAGATGGAGCGTCGCTACCGCCGGTGGATCCGCTGGAACGCCGCGCTCACCGTGCACCGTGCTCAGCGCCCCGGTATCGGCGTCGGCGGACACATCTCGACCTACGCGTCGTCCGCGTCGCTGTACGAAGTCGGCTTCAACCACTTCTTCCGCGGCCTCGATGACCCCACGGGCGGCGACCAGATCTTCATCCAGGGCCACGCCTCCCCCGGCATCTACGCCCGCTCCTTCCTCGAGGGGCGTCTGTCGGCCGACCAGCTCGACGGTTTCCGTCAGGAGAAGTCGAAGGCACCGCTGGGCATCCCGTCGTACCCGCACCCGCGGCTCATGCCCGAGTACTGGCAGTTCCCGACCGTGTCGATGGGTCTCGGACCCATCAACGCGATCTACCAGGCGATGACCAACAAGTACCTCACCAACCGCGGGATCAAGGACCTCTCGGGCTCGCGCGTCTGGGCCTTCCTCGGCGACGGTGAGATGGACGAGGTCGAGAGCCGCGGACAGCTCCAGGTCGCGGCCAACGAGGGTCTGGACAACCTCACCTTCGTGGTGAACTGCAACCTCCAGCGCCTCGACGGACCGGTGCGCGGCAACGGTAAGATCATCCAGGAGCTCGAGGCGTTCTTCCGCGGCGCGGGCTGGAACGTCATCAAGGTCGTCTGGGGCCGCGGCTGGGACGACCTGCTCCAGGTCGACACCGACGGTGCTCTCGTGCGCCTCATGAACACGACGCCGGACGGCGACTTCCAGACCTATCGCGCGGAGGACGGCAAGTTCATCCGCGACCACTTCTTCGGCCGCGACGAGCGCACCGCCGCCATGGTGAAGGACTGGTCGGACGAAGACATCTGGGGCAAGCTGCGCCGCGGTGGCCTGGACTACCAGAAGCTCTACGCCGCCTACAAGGCCGCCACCGAGCACAAGGGCCAGCCCACGGTCATCCTCGCGAAGACCATCAAGGGATACGGTCTCGGTCACCACTTCGAGGGGCGCAACGCGACCCACCAGATGAAGAAGATGACGCTCGACGACCTCAAGCACTTCCGCGACTCGATGCGCATCCCGGTCTCCGACGCCCAGCTCGAGGAGAACCCCTACGCCCCGCCGTACTTCCACCCGGGCATGGAGGACGACACCATCCAGTACATGGTGGAGAAGCGTCGCGCCCTCGGCGGGTTCCTGCCGGAGCGCCGCACCCACCACGTGCCGATCAGCCTGCCCGACGACAGCGCCTACGCGCTGCCGAAGAAGGGCTCCGGCACGCAGGAGGTCGCCACGACGATGGCCTTCGTCCGCCTGCTGAAGGACCTGCTGCGCTCGAAGGACTTCGGCAACCGCATCGTCCCGATCATCCCGGACGAGGCGCGCACCTTCGGTCTCGACGCGTTCTTCCCGACCGCGAAGATCTACAACCCGAACGGTCAGAACTACACCTCGGTCGACCGTGAGCTCCTCCTCGCCTACAAGGAGAGCCCGCAGGGGCAGATCATGCACGTCGGCATCAACGAGGCGGGTGCGGTCGCCGCCTTCACCGGCACGGGCACCTCGTACGCCACGCACGGCGAGCCGCTGATCCCGGTCTACATCTTCTACTCGATGTTCGGCTTCCAGCGCACCGGCGACGCGCAGTGGGCGGCGGCGGACCAGATGGCCCGCGGCTTCATCATGGGCGCGACGGCCGGTCGCACCACGCTGACCGGTGAGGGCCTCCAGCACGCCGACGGCCACTCGCACCTGCTGGCCTCGACGAACCCCGCCACCGTGTCGTACGACCCGGCGTACGGGTACGAGATCGCCCACATCGTGCGCTCCGGCCTGGACCGCATGTACGGCGGCAACCACCCCGACCCCAACGTGATGTACTACATCACCCTCTACAACGAGCCGCTGGTGCAGCCGGCCGAGCCCGAGGGCGTCGACGTCGACGGCATCGTCCGCGGCATCCACCGTATCTCCGAGGGCTCCGGCGAGGGTCACCGCGTGCAGCTGCTCGCGTCGGGCGTCGGCGTGCCGTGGGTGCTCGAGGCGCAGCAGCTGCTGCGCGACGACTGGGGTGTGGCCGCCGACGTCTGGTCGGTCACGAGCTGGACGGAGCTGCGCCGCGACGGTCTCGCCGCCGACGAGCACAACTTCCTCAACCCGCTCGCCGAGCCGCGTACCGCGTACCTGACCGAGAAGCTCCGCGACACCGCGGGTCCGGTGCTGGGCGTGAGCGACTACATGCACGCGGTCCAGGACCAGATCCGCGAGTGGGTGCCCCGTCGGTACGTGACGCTGGGTGCCGACGGCTTCGGCTTCTCCGACACCCGTGCCGCGGCGCGTCGCTTCTTCAAGATCGACGGCCCGTCGATCGTGGTCCGCGCGCTGCAGGCGCTGGCCGAGGAAGGACTCGTCGACCGCTCGCTGTCCGCCCAGGCGATCGAGAAGTACCGTCTGCACGACGTGACGGCCGGAACGACCGGGAACGCCGGCGGCGAGAGCTGACCGGTTCGATGCCCGCCCGCCCCACACCTCAGGAGAAGGCGGAGACACTCGCGTGGCTCCGCCGCATCTCCGGGGACCTGGCCACGGCGACCATCAAGCGACTCGAAGACTCGCTGCCGTGGTATGCCGACATGCCGCCGGCACGCCGGTCGGCCGTGGGCCTCGTGGCGCAGGCGGGCATCGCCTCGTTCATCCAGTGGTACGAGGATCCGGGCTCCACGCCCTGGATCGCCGCCGACATCTTCGCCGCAGCCCCCCGTGAACTGCTGCGCAGCGTCAGCCTGACGCAGACGCTGCAGCTCATCCGGGTGACCGTCGCCGTCACCGAGGAGCGCGTCGCGGGCCGCGCGGAGGACCTGCGCGAGAGCATCCTGCTGTTCTCCCGGGAGGTCGCGTTCGCGTCGGCCGACGTCTACGCGCGGGCCGCAGAGGCCCGCGGGCTCTGGGACGCGCGACTCGAAGCGCTCGTCGTCGACTCGATCCTCACGGGCGAGGCCGACGAGGAGCTGCCGAGCCGTATCGCCGCGCTCGGCTGGCACGGCCACGGAGAGGTCGCCGTGCTCGTGGGTACGACGCCCCCGCAGCTGGATGTCGATCATCTGCGGCGGCTCGCGCGCAAGCTCGGCGTCGACGTGCTCATCGGCGTGCAGGGGTCGCGCCTCGTGCTGGTGATCGGGCGTGCGGTACTGCCCGGACGCGAGCCGGTGAGCGACGAGCTGCCGTTCCCCGAGATCGCACGACGGCTGGAGCCCGGCTTCGGTCCCGGCCACCTCGTCCTCGGTCCCACGGTGCCCGCGCTGGTGGATGCCGGGCTGAGTGCGCGCGCGGCGCTGGCGGGGTTCGCCGTCGCCGGGGCATGGCGTCACGCCCCGCGTCCGGTCGAGGCCGACGATCTGCTGCCCGAGCGTGCGCTGGCCGGCGACGCCATGGCGAAGGCGACCCTCGTCGAGCGGATCTACCGTCCGCTGCAGGCGCACTCCGCCGATCTCGTCACGACACTCTGGAGCTACCTCGACAACGGGCGCTCCCTCGAGGCGACGGCGCGCGAGCTGTTCGTCCACCCGAACACCGTGCGGTACCGCCTCAAGCGCGTCTCGGACGTCATCGGCTGGGATGCGACCGGGCCGCGAGAGGCGCTCATCCTGCAGACGGCCCTCATCATCGGGTCGATCGGCACCGAGGCGACGCGCCGTCGGGGAAGCGCGGCGCGACGCCCCTCTCGCACCGACTGACATCCCACCGTCCCGGTGCTGTTATCGATCGGATACAAAGCAATCCGCGTTTGTTGTGACGTGTTCGCCAGCGCGGCGGCGCAGAAGTTGGAAGGATAGGCACGTGATCATCACCGTCTTCCCCGGGCAGGGCTCACAGACCCCCGGGTTCCTCGCTCCGTGGCTCGAGCTCGACGGGGTCCGCGAGCGCGTCGAGCGGTACGCGGAGGAGGCGGACGTCGACCTCCTCGCGGCCGGCACCGAATGGGACGCCGACCGCATCCGCGACACGAGCGTCGCGCAGCCGCTGATCGTCGCGGCGAGCCTGGTCTCGTACGCCGCTCTGCAGGAGGCCGCGGCCACCGCGCCCGGCGGTGTCGCCGGCCACTCCGTGGGTGAGATCGCGGCTCTCGTCGCGGCGGGAGTGCTCACGGACGACGACGGGATGCGTCTCGTCGGTCTTCGGGGACGAGCGATGGCCGATGCGGCTGCGCGCGAGCACACCGGGATGAGCGCCGTTCTCGGCGGTGACCGCGACGCGGTCCTCGCCCTCCTCGATGAGCTGGGCCTCACCCCGGCCAACCACAACGGTGCCGGACAGATCGTGGCGGCCGGCGCGCTGGACGCGCTGGCGGAACTCGCGGCCCACCCGGTCGCGGGAAGCCGCGTCATCGCGCTGCAGGTGGCGGGCGCCTTCCACACCTCGTACATGGCCCCCGCGGTCGAGTCGTTGCGCGCCGCCGCCGCAGAGGTGACGGCATCCGACCCGACCGTCGCCCTCTGGACCAACCGAGACGGTGCGCGGGTCGTGGCAGGTCGTGAGGCTCTCGACCTGCTCGTCGCACAGGTCTCCTCCCCCGTCCGCTGGGACCTGTGCATGGACGCGTTCTCGGCTGCGGGCGTGACCGGCATCATCGAGCTCGCCCCGGCCGGCACCCTCACGGGTCTCGCCAAGCGAGCCCTGCGCGGCGTGCCGACCGTGGCCGTGAAGACACCCGACGACCTCGCGGCTGCGGCCGCCCTGCTGACAGGAGGCGACGCGTGACCGACGCGCCCACCCGACCCGCCCTCGTCCAGTCGACGGGGCCGGCCCACACGCGCATCTACGCCTACGGCGCGGCGCGCGGCGAGAACGCCGTTCCCAATGACGATCTCGTCGGTCCCATCGACTCCAGCGACGAGTGGATCCGTCAGCGCACCGGCATCGTCACGCGTGTGCGGGCGGATGCCGCCACCACCGCGATCGACCTGGCATCCGACGCAGCGGCCGAAGCTGTCGCCACCGCGGGGATCGACCCTGCGCTCATCGACGCCGTGATCGTCGCGACGATCTCCAACCCGAAGCAGACCCCCTCGGTGTCGGCGATCGTGGCCGACCGGATCGGCGCGAACCCCGCGGCGGCGTACGACCTCAACGCCGCCTGCGCCGGCTTCGCCTACGGCGTCGCGCAGGCCGACGCGCTCATCCGCGCGGGCTCGGCGCACTACGCGGTCGTGGTGGGCGCCGAGAAGCTGAGCGACATCGTCGACCCGACCGACCGGTCCATCTCGTTCCTCCTGGGCGATGGCGCCGGTGCGGCCGTCGTCGGACCGAGCGACTTCCCCGGCATCGGACCGACCGTCTGGGGCTCGGACGGCTCGAAGGCCGAGGCCGTGGGCATGAACCACACCCTCGTCGAGTTCCGCGACGGCCAGTCGCCGTGGCCGACGCTGCGCCAGGAGGGTCCGACGGTCTTCCGCTGGGCCGTCTGGGAGATGGTGAAGGTCGCTCGGCAGGCGCTCGAGGTCGCCGGAGTGCAGGCCTCCGATCTGGCGGCCTTCGTGCCGCACCAGGCCAACATGCGCATCATCGACGAGTTCGCCAAGCAGCTGAAGCTGCCCGAGACGGTCGTCATCGGCCGCGACATCGAGACCACCGGCAACACGTCGGCGGCATCCATCCCGCTCGCCACGCACCGCCTGCTCGTCGAGCACCCGGAGCTGTCGGGCGGACTCGCCCTGCAGATCGGTTTCGGCGCCGGGCTCGTGTTCGGCGCCCAGGTCGTCGTCCTGCCCTGACGGCCCGAGATCCGCGGGCGCGGCGGCCGCCGCACCTAGACTGAACGTCGGCCCCGCAGGGCCGGTGAAACCCCGATAAACAAGGAGAATCCCATGGCATTCAGCAACGACGAGGTCCTCGCAGGGCTCGCCGAACTCATCACGGACGAGACCGGCATCTCGGCGGACGAGGTCGCGCTGGAGAAGTCGTTCACCGACGACCTCGACATCGACTCGATCTCGATGATGACGATCGTCGTCAACGCCGAGGAGAAGTTCGGTGTCACCATCCCCGACGAAGAGGTCAAGAACCTCAAGACCGTCGGCGACGCCGTCACCTTCATCACCACCAACCAGGCCTGACCTCAGGCCTCGCCACCTGCACCCCGGTGGGGGCCTGAGCGCCCCCACCGGAGCAACGAGGAGACCATGAGCATTCCCCGAATCGTCGTCACCGGCATCGGCGCCTCCAGCCCCATCGGTGGGACCGCGCCGGAGAGCTGGTCCGCGCTGCTGGGTGGCGCCTCCGGCGCGCGCACGCTCGAGTACGACTGGGTCGAGCAGTACAACCTTCCCGTCACGTTCGCCGCGCAGGCCGCCGTCCGCCCCGACACCGTGCTGGAACGGCCGATCGCCAAGCGTCTCGACCCGTCCTCGCAGTTCGCGCTCGTCGCGGCCATGGAGGCGTGGGCGGATGCCGGAAGCCCGGAGGTCGACCCGGAACGCCTGGGAGTCGACTTCGCGACCGGGATCGGCGGCCTCTGGACGCTGCTCGACGCGTGGGACACGCTGCGCGAGAAGGGCCCGCGTCGCGTGCTGCCGATGACGGTGCCCATGCTCATGCCGAACGCGGCGGCCGGCAACCTGTCGCTGCACTTCGGTGCGCGTGCGTACGCACGTACGGTCGCGAGCGCCTGTGCATCGAGCACCGAGTCGATCGTGAACGCGATCGAGCACCTGCGTGACGGTCTCGCGGATGTCGTGATCGCCGGTGGCACCGAGTCGGTCATCCACCCGGTCACCATCGCGTCGTTCTCGTCGATGCAGGCGCTGTCCAAGCGCAACGACTCCCCCGAGACCGCGTCGCGCCCCGGCAGCATCGATCGCGACGGATTCGTCATGGGCGAGGGCGCGGGCGTCCTGATCCTCGAGACGGAGGAGCACGCCAAGGCGCGCGGAGCGAAGATCTACGCCGCGGTCGTCGGCGGCGGCGTCACGGCCGATTCGTACCACATCACCGCCAACGACCCCGAGGGCACCGGCGCCGCGCGCGCCGTGAACCTCGCGCTCGCGATGGCGGACGCGTCGCCCGACGACGTGACCCACATCAACGCCCACGCCACCTCCACCCCGGTCGGCGATCCGAACGAGTACGTGGCGCTCAAGAGCGTCTTCGGCGACCGGATCGATGAGATCCCCGTGTCGGCGACCAAGGCGTCCACGGGACACCTGCTGGGCGGGACGGGAGCGCTCGAGGCGATCTTCACGATCCTCGCGCTGCGCGACCGTGTCGCACCGCCGACGATCAACCTGACGGAGCAGGACCCTGCGGTCCCCTTCCGCCTGTCGGGCGCGCCGACCCCGCTCGGCGACGGACAGCAGCTCGCGATCAGCAACTCGTTCGGCTTCGGCGGACACAACGCGGTCGCCGCGTTCGCCTCGGTCTGATCCGGCCTCGAGCCGGACGCGAAGACGCCCCCGCATCCTTTCGGATGACGGGGGCGTCTTCGTGTCAGACGAGGATGCGCTGTCTCGGTCTCCGGGAAGCCGTCCGAAGCCGGTACCGGCGCCTCGACTCGTCTGGGCTCAGGGGGTCGGTGCTCAGCCGACCTTGTGGAGCCAGACGACGGGGGCGTCGTCGCTGGCGTGGCGGAA
Source organism: Microbacterium sp. PAMC21962 (assembly GCF_019443465.1). Classification (NCBI taxonomy): domain Bacteria; kingdom Bacillati; phylum Actinomycetota; class Actinomycetes; order Micrococcales; family Microbacteriaceae; genus Microbacterium; species Microbacterium sp. PAMC21962. The sequence goes on from NZ_CP080381.1 coordinate 517,103, forward strand.
CGGCTCGAGCTCTTCGTCCCAGGACGATCCGAGGGCGACCTGGAGCTCGCGCTGCAGGTCGTACGGGTCGCCGGCCGCGATCTCGAGTGCGTAGCGGATGCGGTCCTCGCCGATGACGACGTTGCCCGCGGTGTCGGTCTGGGCGAAGTGGATGCCGAGATCCGGCGTGTGCATCCAGCGACCGCCGTCCGAGCGCGGCGTCGGGTCCTCGCTGACCTCGAAGCGCAGGTGCTCCCAGCCGCGGATCGCGGTGGCGAGAGCGGCGCCGGTGCCGGCGGGGCCCTCCCAGTAGAACTCGGCACGACGGCTGCCGGAGAGCACCGGCTGTTCCGCCCACTCGAAATTGACCGCCCGTCCGAGGGCGCGACCGACAGCCCACTCGAGGTGGGGGCACAGCGCTCGTGGCGCGGAGTGGATGTAGATCACTCCGCGCGCCTGTGGGGTCGACGTGGTCGCCATCGCGATTCTCCGTTTCTTCAGGTACGTCTTCCCCTACGACCTGAGTCCGGATGCATGGCGGCTATGTGGTTGTGCGCCCATTATTGCCGATAACGACGTGGAATCACAACCGTGTCATTGGTAGGGCGGGTGGGACTTGAACTCTCTGCACGCCCGCGCATCGGTGCAGGATCCTCGGCATCACGCGGGAGTTGGGACGGTTTGACCGGGCGTCATACGGGGTCGGCATCGACTGTGGGCAGAATGTGGGCACGCGGCCAGCCGATCCGCTTCGCCTCGCCACCCATCGCATCGGCGAACGAACCGGCGTCGGCGCCGTTCACGATCCAGTCGTCGCCGACCGCGATCTCATACGGCGAGGGGTTCGAGTCCTGCAGCGTCTCAAGCGTGCGGATGGCCGCGTCTCGCAGCCCCTCCGAGTTGTACGTGGTCAGGGGCGCGCCGCTGTCGCAGTCACCCGCGTCCCGAGCGCCGGCCACACTACGCGGCTTGATCGTCTCGCACTGCCCTCCCGCGTCCACGTGGGCCGCCTGCAGCTCACCGAGCCGCGTTGGCGCCTCTTCGACGGCCGGCGCCTGTGACGAAGCTGGCGGCTCGGGTGCCGCCTTCGCGGAGCATCCGGCAAGGATCAGTGCGACGGCGACGAGTGCCGCTCCCCCAAGCTTCTTCACACCGCGAGCATAGAGCGCCGACGACGATGCCGCGCCCGCGCATCCCGCAGGCGATGCACCAGCAGCGGGTCCAGCTCGAGCGCCTCACGCGTGTCGATCGCGCGGCCGAGGAGCTGGTAGTACCTCGCCGGTGTGACGCCGAGCTCGTGGCGGATCGCTTCCTCCTTGCCGCCGGTGTGCGCACCCCACTTCGCTTCGAAGGCGAGCAGGGTGGCGACGGGGAGCATGCTTCCACTCTGCTCTTGGCGTCCGACACCCACCGTGGGATCATCAGCGGCATGGCTGCACGATTCACCATCGGGGACGACGTATTCACCGCGGGGCCTCGCGGAACGATCATCGAGATTCGAGAGGTCGGCCAGACCTACCTCTATGGTGTCGAGTCCACCACCGGGCACGTCGAGTTCTACACGGAACGCGCACTGAAGCTCGCCGCCAGCTCGTAGGCTGGCGGGGTACTGATCGGCTGCTAAACGTGAGGAACACCTGATGGCTGTCGAACTGGACGCCGAGCATTACGAAGCACTCGGCCGCCTCGCTGCAGCCGCGGCTCACCTCGAGAGCGTGGTCGAGAACTTCACCATGGATGCCATCACTCCGGACACCGAAGTCGCTGTTCGCGTTGTCTCGGGGATGCCGTTCGACAGACGAGTGTCGTTACTGAGCCAGCTTCTGGAGACCCGCCTCGGCGTCGGCCACGAAGATCTCAAGCTCGTTCAGACGCTTCTGGACAATGCCAAGAAAGCGATGCAGACCCGCAACCGATATCTGCACGGACTTTGGGCGCTTAACCGCGACGCGGAAACCCAAGTGCGCAACCGCGTACGTAAGACCGGTCGCTTCGAGTCTCTCGACGTGAGCGCTTCGGATGTCCGCCACGAAGCCGATGCCATAACGTCGATCGCTGTCGAGCTTGAGCTCGAGTATCTGGATGTGCTGGTTGATCTCGGCGTCTACGAGCCGATCGAGGCGGGAGTCCTGCGCCGCAGGCAGCCCTACCGGCCTGACCTGCGTTCCAACGGCGTCTGACCCGGCGCGCACACTGGACCGCATGACCGAGTCCGTCCTCCACCCGCTCGTGCACCTCGGCGTGCAGATCAGCAGCCTGTGCAGCCGCGACTAGTACTCCACAGACCCAGTCGTGCACGCCGCGGCCGTCGACGAGATCCGGCGCATCGCGGGCGTGCACACCGACCTGCGTGACCATGAAGTCGGCGTGTGGGTCGGGTACTACGGAGACGAGTACACGAAGACCCGCGCGGCGGCGCTCGTTGATGCGTTCCCCGGATGCGTCGCCCACATCGCGCTCGGTGTGCAGAGGCGCGGAGCGGGAGGGCACCGGACCCCGGAGACGAGCATGCCAGCTGGGATCGGGAAATACGAAGAGCCCCGCGGTCTCTAGCGTCGCTGCAGGGTCGACGTCAGATTCACCAAGGATTCAAACGTGACACTCGTCCGAAACGGCCACTCGACGGGGTCGGGGCCGTACGGCGCGAGAATCTCGACGGCATCCCCGAGCACGTTCATGCGGCTCATTAGCCCCGCCGCGAGTGGGTGCGTGACCATGAAGACGGCTTGTCCAATCCAAAACCATGTGACATGCGAGGGAGCGACGCTCGGTCCGATCAGGAGTCTCTGATGTCGAGAGGGAGAGTCCCAGCGCGGTGTCCCGCGCATCAGCCAGACGACATAGCCAGCGGGCAGCTTCGAGGTGCGTCTGATAGACCGCGCATCCTCTGGGTCGAACGTGGGATCTCCCGGGTCCTGGGTGGTTCTGAGCATGGCAACGACAGTGGCCCAGAGCGCTACGCGTGATCGTTGCTCCTCCTCGAGTCGCGTACGATCGCCAAGTGCCAGCTGAATGACGTCGGATGCCGCATCGTTCTCGATAGCACCCATCCATACTCGGTTGCAGGGGTCGCACGCCCGCTTCACATGCTGGCCGAGCGGGTCCAGAGGGTACTTTCGCGTCCTCACATTGGGTCCGTGCGGCGACGGCCAGATGTCGACTCGATCAATACCCGCGCCGGTTCGCGGGAGAAATCTCCGTATCGCTCGCTGCGCGATGATGTGCGTCTTCGTGAGCGGTCTCCCGCCACAGAAGATGCACACCCGCTGCTCTGGCCCCGACATGGGAGAAAAGATAGCGGACGACTCCGACGTCGCGCCTATTACGCGAGAGAGCCCCCGACCACCTCGAAGTGAGGCAGCCGGGGGCTGGCGAGTAGCATCCGGTCCATGTCTTCATCGGTCAAGTGCATCTTCTGCGGTCGTGGCGGCGAAGCAGGGAACCGAATGAGCGAGGAACACGTGCTGCCACAATGGGTGCGCAACGTGATCCCGGGCGGCAAACAGTCGGACTGGATCGGGGGTCGAGCTTCCGACGGCCAGGTTGACCGGGAGTACACCGGTCGGATGGCTATCGCTCGAGAGAAGGTTGTCTGCGAATCATGCAACACCGGCTGGATGAGTGATCTCGAGGATGCGATTAAGCCTGTGCTGACGCCGTTGATGATGGACACTCCGCAACTGCCGCCGCTGAGCGCCGTTGAACAGGACCTACTCGCACGGTGGGCTTTCAAGACGGCATCTGTCGCGGATGAGGTCTACCGGTTCAAGCGGAAGAGCCATGTTGCGCCAGGGCTCGCGCTCTCGTTTGGGGCTACAAATGGATCGACCATGCCAGACCGCACGACGGTTCTCCTAGCACGCAGCGACCCGACCGAAACCATCCGAGACGACCGCGCACGGACAGTGGACGCATACTCGGACCAGTTCGAGATAGTCCGGCGAGCGGAAGTCATCGGGCACTTGTTCAGGGCCGTCATCCGGGTCCGGTCAGTTGCTTTCGTGATCTTCTGCCACGATGTCCCAGGATTGAACTATTCCCCGCTCGAAGTCCGCGAGACCGAGCCGCTTCTGCCCTACGTCCGACAGATCTACCCTACGCTCGAACGAACGCTTCGTTTTCCTGAGCTTCCTTCGATCGCCTCGATCGGGGGAATCGGAGCGCTTGTCGGTCACGATCGGCTGTCGAGAGGTGAGCTTGTGAGACGACGACCCCACAATCGACCATAGGCAGGGCGAGATGGGCACGAACGGCGCTGGATGTCACGGGGTCGTTACCTGCTCGAATCCCGCCGATCGCTATGCTCCGAGGATGGTCGCGGGGGCAGAGGTAGTCGTCGAGCGCAAGCTTTTACCGCAGTTGCGGGCGGGTCTAGACGTGGCTCGCGCCGCGACAGCCGTGTATGTCGTGCTGCACCACGTGGTCAATCTCCCGGGTCCTGCAGGCGTGATCTTCTCCTTTGGGCAGGAGGCCGTCCTCATCTTCTTCCTGCTTAGTGGGTTCGTGATCTTCGCGAACGAGCGGGAGCGTGTTCGCCGGCCGGGCCTGCGATCCAGAGAGACGGGTCAAGGAATCCAGAAATAGTGCCTATTACCTGGGATTTTTTGTAGGGCGGGTGGGACTTGAACCCACGATCGTCGGGTTATGAGCCCGCTGCCTTGACCAGCTTGGCCACCGCCCCTTGTCCCGGGAATTCTAGCGGGGTCGCGGGTCGTCCTTGTCGCGCACCGGCGGCTCCGGCCACACCTTGGCGACGGCGTCGGTGAGGCGCTGGGAGCCCGGCGACACGCCCTCTCCGCTGCCGCGGGTGATCGGGATCTCCTGGCTGTCGCTGACTATCTGCGGATGGTGCCGTGCGAGTTGGAACACGCCCGTGACGGCGAGGGCGCCGGCCGCGACGAAGCCCACGTACGCGCCCCAGGGGGCGCCCTCGGCCTCGCGGAGCACCGCGAGACCGATCACGATCGCGACGATCGGGTCGATGACGGTGAGGCCCGCGATGACCAGGTCCGGGGGCCCGGACGCGTAGGCGGTCTGCACGAAGTAGGCGCCGATCGCCGTGCCGGCCAGCAGTGCCACGATGCAGACGATCGTCAGCCACTCGAAGTCACCCGAGCGGATGCGGCTGAGCACCACCTTGGCGAGCGTCGCCACGAAGCCGTACATGATGCCGGCGGCGACGATGTAGAACAGCGCTCCCATGCGTGCGCGCAGCCAGACCCACAGGGCGGTGAGTACGATCGCGACGCCCGCCAGGATGAGGAGCACCGTGATGAGCTGCCCGTCGCTGATCGGGGTCTCGGTCGCGTAGAGAGCGGCCACGGTGACGAAGACGAAGATGCCGGCGACGCACAGCCCGATCGCGGAGAGCGAGCGACGCGTGGGGCGCAGACCGCTGATGCGGGCGTTCAGAAGGGTGGTGATCACCAGTGAGACCGCGCCCACGGGCTGGACGAGGATCAGCGGCGCGAACGTCAGCGCCGACAGCTGGCAGACGATCGCGAGGCCCAGCATCACGGTGCCGGCGACCCACGAGGGACGCCGCAGGAGGTTCCACATCTGTCCGCCCGTGAGGCCGGACGAGCCGTGCGTGGCCGTGAGGCGTTCGACCTTCTGCACGCCGCGGTGCTGATACTGCGCACCGAACGACATGAAGACGGCACCGAGGAGGGCCAGCGGGATGCCGATGAGGATGCCGGGGTCGGCGAAGACGCCGACGAGCTTGTCAGTCACGTCTCCGAGGTCGGTCATGGCGGCATACACCCCTCGACACTAACCGCCGGGTGCGCTCGATAGGCTCAGGACGTGGCTGTTCTTCCGATTCGCATCATGGGCGATCCCGTCCTCCACTCCCCCGCCGATCCCGTCACGGAGGTGACGGAGGAGATCCGAACCCTCGTCGCCGACATGTTCGAGACGATGGATGCCGCCCCCGGCGTCGGGTTGGCGGCCCCGCAGGTCGGGGTGGGCCTGCGCATCTACATCTACAGCTATCAGGACGACGACGGCAATCCCTGGCGCGGAGTGATCATCAACCCGCAGCTGTGGATGCGTCCTCCGGTGCCCGGCGCGCCGGATCCGGACGACGAGTCCGAGGGATGCCTGTCGTTCCCGGGCGAGCGGTTCCCGCTGCGGCGCTCCGACGAGGTGCTCGTGACCGGCGTCGACCTCGACGGCGCGCCCGTGCGCATCGAGGTGGACGGGTGGCGTGCGCGCATCATGCAGCACGAGTTCGATCACCTCGACGGCATCCTCTACATCGACCGTCTCGACGACGGCGACTGGAAGACGGTGCAGAAGATCGCCCGCAAGCGCGGGTGGGGACGTCCCGGCGCGTCGTGGACCCCCGGCGTCGACGACCTCGACGCCTGATCGACGTTCACCCCTCCCGCGGGAAACGAAAACGGCCCCAGAGTGGAGTCTGGGGCCGTTCGCTCCCCGGCTTGGACTCGAACCAAGAACCTGCCGGTTAACAGCCGGCTGCTCTGCCAATTGAGCTACCGAGGATCAGTCACCCGCGAGCGGGCAACCCGTCCATATTAGCAAAGGTCGGGGCGTGGTCGTGACAACCGACACGCGATCACGACACGAGTCGCACGCCGCCGTCCGGCGTCCACAGCAGGTCGGCCGTGCCGTGGCCGTAGGCCACCGGACGTCCCCCGCGGAGCACGAGCACATCGGCGTCGATCTCGCGCACGGCTTCCGCGTCGTTGGTCACCATGAGGATCGCCATCCCGCTCTCGTCGCGGCGGCGCAGGAGCGCGTCGCGAACCGCCTGCCGCACCTCGAGGTCGAGGTTGGCGTAGGGGTCATCGCCGATGAACACCCGCGGCTGCAGCACGAGGGCACGCGCGATCGCGACACGCTGGCGCATGCCCGAACTGAGCTCATACGGATACCGGGCCGCGGCGCCCAGCGGAAGCTCGAACTCGTCGAGCAGACTGGCCACCCGCACCGCGAGCGCCCGCTGGTTGACGCGTCGGTCGCGACTCGTGATGGGCTCGCCGATGACCTCCCCGACCGTGAGCCGCGCCGGCAGGTCGGCGCCGGCGCGCTGCGGCACGTAGCCCGTGTAGTAGGCGCGCACACGGGCCGCGCGCCCCTTCTTGCGGATCGGGGTGCCGTCGACCCAGGCGTCGCCGCCGACGACCGTGAGCGAGCCGTCATCGGTTCCGGCCAGGAGCGCGGCCAGGCTCGACTTCCCGGCGCCCGTGGCACCCATGACGGCCAGGGCTCGGCCGGCGTCGAGGCGCACGCTGACGCCGTCGACGACGCGCACGCCGCCGCGGGCCACGGACAGGTCGTCGCACCGGACCGCGGCGGTGACGGCGTCGAGGGAGGATCGACGAGGCATGGGGTTCATCCTGCCCTCTCCGGCGCCGTCGCGCCAGCGGGCTCGCGCCGCCGCCGCGCGGCGTCAGGACGCGTTGTCCGTCAGAGCCCGTCGGCGTGCGTCGAGCTCGCGCAGCGCGAGCCGCACGGTGCGACCCTGCTCGGACTCGGCGGGCAGACGTTGGATGGCGCCGAGCATCTCGCTCTTCTCACGATCGAGCGCTCGGATCCGCAGCCGGCGGGCGAGCGCGTGCGTGGATGCCGCGGCCTCCGTCTCCGTGAGAGCCGGGAAGTCGGCGGTGAGCAGTTCGACGGCCAGCGACCGGTACGGCTCTCGGACGGCCTCCACGGCCGTGGAGGCCCAACCGATCCGGGTGCGATCGGTGTGCGAGAGGAGCGCCTGGCGCACGGCATCCAGCGCCGGCACGGTCATCGGCAGCGCGAGGGCGGCATCGAGCTCACCCCCGTCGACGAGGTGACCGTACTGCAGCACCCCCATCAGGGCGTCCCGCTCCAGCGCCGCGTCGGCCGAGCGCGGCAGCGTGCGCAGGCTCATCCGCAGCGCCGGCTCGCCCGGTGCCGAGGCCGAGGCGTCTGCCGACCGCTCACCGCGCGGCGTCGCGTCGGACGACGCCGCACCGCCGGTCCGTGCGTCGTCGCCGCGTCGCGCCGCCTCGCGGCCCGCCCGCTCGACCTCGCGTCGCACCGCCTCGGTGTCCATCCCGAGGCGGCGCGCGAGCACCCGGGTGTACTCGGGCTGCAGCAAGGGGTCGCGCAGCTCCCCCACGACCGGCGCAGCGGCGCGGAGGGCGCCCACGCGTCCCTCCACACTCGACAGATCGAACCCCGCGAGTCGCTGGTCGATGACGAACTCGAACATCGGGACCTTGGTCTCCATGAGCGAGCGGACGGCGGCATCCCCGCGCTCGAGGCGCAGGTCGCACGGGTCGAGCCCCTGCGGGCCCGTCGCGACGTACGTCTGCGCGTTGAACCGCTTCGCGTCGGCGAAGGCTCGCAGTGCGGCCTTCTGGCCCGCCGCATCCGGGTCGAACGTGAAGACGACCTCCCCGGCGGCCGAGTCGTCTCCCATGACCCGTCGGAGCACGGTGATGTGGTCGGAGCCGAACGCGGTGCCACACGTGGCGACGGCGGTCGTGACCCCGGCCAGATGGCAGGCCATGACGTCGGTGTAGCCCTCGACGACGACCACGCGGTGCGAGCGCGACACGTCCTTCTTCGCCAGGTCGAGCCCGTACAGCACCTGCGCCTTCTTGTAGATGGTCGTCTCAGGGGTGTTGAGGTACTTCGGCCCCTTGTCGTCCTCGTACAGCCGTCGCGCGCCGAATCCGATCGTCTGTCCCGTCACGTCGCGGATGGGCCACACGACGCGTCCGCGGAAGCGGTCGTACACGCCGCGCTGGCCCTGCGAGACGAGGCCCGCCGCCGACAGCTCCTCGTCGCTGAATCCCTGCCCGCGCATCGCGTCGCGGAGCTTGTCCCAGCCCTGGGGCGCGTACCCGACGCCGAAATGCGCGGCCGCGCCCGCATCGAACCCCCGCTCGCCGAGGAAGCGGCGCCCGGCATCGGCCTCGGGCGAGGAGAGCTGGCCGCGGAACCACTCGGCGGCCGCCGCGTTGGCCTGGTACAGCCTCGTGCGCCCACTGTTCTCAGGCGCGGCGCCGCCGTCCTCGTAATGCAGGGTGTAGCCGACGCGGGCGGCGAGGCGTTCGACCGCCTCCGTGAAGGACACGTGGTCCATCGCCCGCAGGAACGAGTAGACGTCCCCCGATTCCCCGCACCCGAAGCAGTGGTAGTAGCCGACCTGCGGTCGCACGTGGAAGCTCGGGCTGCGCTCGTCGTGGAACGGGCACAATCCCTTCAGCGACCCCACCCCGGCCGACTTCAGGGCGACCCGCTCACCGATCACGTCGCCGATGTTGATGCGGGCCTTCACCTCGTCGACGTCCGACTGTCGGATGCGCGCCATCAGTGCCCCTCGGCGGGCCAGAGTCCGGCGATCGGCTCCGGAAGGGCGAAGCCGCTGGGGGCGATCGTCCGGTCGTCGCCGGAGCGCAGTCCGAGCTCGCGCAGGTCGACGGGACCGATGAGGCGCGCGTGCCACTCGATCGCGAACCGGTCCGTGAGGCTGGAGACCTGGTCGACGACGACGCGCTTGCGCGCGGCATCGGTGGATGCCGCGGCGAAATCCTCCGCGTGCAAGCGGTCCAGGTGCTCGGGGCGCTCCCACAGGGCGCTCGCGAGCCGCTTGAGCACGCGCCGCTGCTCCTTGTAGAGGCCGCGGCGGCCGTCGATCGTGACGACGAAGGCGCCGATGATGCCCTTGAGCACCGCCATCTCCGCCTCGATCACGCGCGGGACGATGACGCGCCCCCGGTAGCGCGTGAGCACCGGAACCGAGTAGTGCTCGCGGGTCGCGGTCGTCGCGGCGCGCGCGAAGCGGCCGATCAGGTCGGAGGTGAGGTTCTTCAGCCCGGCCAGCGCGGCGCGCGACCCGTCGAAGCCGGGCAGCCATTCGGGCATGCGGGTGAGCCGGTAGAGCGCGTCGGCGAGCTCGTCACGGGTGAACCCGAAGCCCACCCATGCCTGGATAGCCGTCAGCAGCGCCTCGTGCTCGCGGGCGTCGGCGAGGCGGGCCGGGTCGAGGTAGCCGTTGAGCACGGCGTCCTCGAAGTCGTGCACCGAGTAGGCGATGTCGTCGGAGAGGTCCATGACCTCCGCCTCGATGCAGCGCACCCTCCCCGGCGCGCCGAGGCGCATCCAGCGGAAGACGGCTTCGTCCTCGGGGTAGACGCCGAACTTCTCGCGGCCGCCGGGATCGGGCACGCCGTGCTCCACCGTCCAGGGGTACTTGCAGGTGGCGTCGAGGCTGGCGCGGGTCAGATTGAGACCGGCGCTCTGGCCCGCGGCATCCATCACCTTCGGCTCCAGGCGGGAGAGGATGCGCAGCGTCTGCGCGTTGCCCTCGAACCCGCCGATGTCCTCCGCCCAGTCGTTCAGCGCCCGTTCGCCGTTGTGCCCGAACGGAGGGTGCCCGATGTCGTGGCTCAGACACGCCGTGTCGACGACGTCGGGCGACAGCTCGAGGGCGATCGCGAGCTCGCGGCCCACCTGCGCCACCTCGAGCGAGTGCGTGAGACGGTTGCGGGCGAAGTCGGCGGGGCTGGCGGGGCTCAGCACCTGCGTCTTGGAGGCGAGGCGCCGCAGCGCCGCAGAATGCAGCACGCGAGCCCGATCGCGGGCGAAGCCGTCGCGCTGCGAACGGTGCTGTTCCGGGACGAAGCGTTCCGCGTCGTGATCGTCGTAGCCGGACGGGCGGCCGGAGGCGATGCCGACGCCGCTGCCATCACCCGCCACTGGTGTCGACCTCCGCCTCGGCCAGCTCGCGTGCGGCGTCACCGCTCATCTCGCGGCTGTGCAGCCACCCGTCGGGCAGGGCGGGCCGCTTGGGCGTGCCGGCGCGCCCGCGCTGGCCCTCCGCCGCCGCCCCCGGGTACGGGGCATCGAGATCGAGGGTGGCGATCAGGTCGTCGATCTCGGCGAGGGTCGACACCGTCGCCAGCTGGGCGCGGGTCTCGCCGCCGACGGGATAGCCCTTGAAGTACCAGGCGACGTGCTTGCGGATGTCGCGGCATCCGCGGCCCTCGTCCTCGAAGAACTCGACCAGCAGCTCCGCGTGACGGCGGAACGCGGCTGCGACGAACCCGAGCGTCGCGTCGACGGGCGCACCGGCGGCGGCCCCCGGGCCTCCGAGGCCGCGGGCGAGGTCGCCGAACAGCCACGGGCGGCCGAGGCAGCCGCGGCCGACCACGACGCCGTCGCATCCCGTCTCGGCCATCATGCGCGCGGCGTCGTCCGCCGACCAGATGTCGCCGTTGCCGAGCACCGGGATGGACGTGACGGCCTGCTTGAGGGCGGTGATGGCCGACCAGTCGGCGTGGCCGGAGTAGAACTCCGCGGCGGTGCGGGCGTGCAGCGCGACGGCGGCGACACCGGCATCCTCGGCGATGCGTCCCGCATCGAGGAAGGTGAGGTGGTCTGCATCGATGCCCTTGCGCATCTTCACCGTCAGAGGCACATCGCCGGCGGCGCGCGCGGCGCGGGTGACGATCTCGCGGAAGAGCCCGAGCTTCCAGGGCAGCGCCGCTCCCCCGCCCTTGCGGGTCACCTTGGGAACCGGGCAGCCGAAGTTGAGGTCGATGTGGTCGGCGCGGTCCTCCTCGACGAGCAGGCGCACCGCTGCTTCCGTGGTGGCGGGATCGACGCCGTACAGCTGGATCGAGCGCGGCTTCTCCGACTCGTGGTGGGTGATCAGGCGCATGGTCGTCGCGTTGCGCTCGACGAGCGCGCGTGTCGTGATCATCTCGGAGACGTAGAGGCCGGCGCCGTACTCACGGCACAGCCGACGGAACGCCGTGTTGGTGATCCCCGCCATCGGCGCGAGGACGACCGGCGCGTCGAGCGCGATGGGCCCGATGCGCAACGCGGGGCCGGTGGAGACGGAGAGGGACATCTTGTCCATTCTCCCAGACTCCCGCGGTCACGAAGGCGGCGTACGGCCCTATCGTGGAGAACATGGCCGAGACACAGACGGTGGACATCCGCGACATCCCCTACACCGACGCGTCGGGCGTCGAGCACACGCTCTCCGAGTGGGGCGACAAGGCCGTGCTCGTCGTGAACGTCGCCTCCAAGTGCGGGCTCACGCCGCAGTACGAGCAACTCGAGGAGCTCCAGCGCACCTACGGCGCGCGCGGCCTGCAGGTCGTCGGGTTCCCGTGCAACCAGTTCATGGGGCAGGAGCCCGGCTCGATGGAAGAGATCCTCGAGTACTGCGCGGTCACGTGGGGCGTGAGCTTCCCGATCATGGACAAGGTCCGTGTCAACGGCTCGCACGCGGCACCGCTGTACAAGGCGCTGAAGAAGGCGAAGAACGCCGAGGGCGCGAAGGGTCCGGTCATGTGGAACTTCGAGAAGTTCCTGCTGACCCCCTCGGGTCAGGTGCACCGGTTCCGTCCTCAGACGAAGCCGGACGCGCCCGAGATCATCGCCGCCATCGAGGCGAGCCTGCCCGCCTGATCGTCGCGGACGGGCGTTTCGACGCGCTGCGCTCGCTCAACGACCGGGTGGCGCCGCCGCCCTCCACCGGTCGTTGAGCGAGTCGCGCAGCGGCGAGTCGAAACGCAGCCGAGTCGAAACGCAGCCGCCTCAGGCGTCCTGCTTCTCCGTCCAGACCTGCCGTGCGATCTGCGCGAACGCGTCGGCCGGCTGTGCGCCGCTGACGCCGTACTTGCCGTCGATCACGAAGAACGGCACGCCCTGGATGCCGTAGGCCTGCGCCTGCGCCTGATCGGCGCGGACATCGGCGAGATGACGGCTCGACTCCAGCGCATCGCGCACCTCGTCGGCATCCAGCCCGATCTCGGACGCGAGCGCGACCAGGTCGTCGACCCGGCCGACGTGCTTGCCCTCGGTGAAGTAAGCCGACATCAGACGCTCCGCCATCTCGTTCTGGCGGCCCTGCGCCTTCGCGAAGTGCAGCAGTTCGTGCGCCTTCACGGTGTTCGTGTGCTGCAGCAGGTCGAAACGGTACTCGAGGCCCGACCCCGCGGCGACCCCCGTCACCTGGTCGAGCATCTCGCGGACCCGCTCGCGCGGCATCCCCTTGTGCCCGGCGAGGAAGTCCAGTTCGTCGCCCTCGAAGTCCACCGGTGTGTCGGGTGAGAGCTCGAAGGAGTGGAAGGTCACCTCGACCTGGGGGGCGTCGGGATCGTCGGCGATCTGAGCCAGCCCGGTCTCGAGGTTGCGCTTGCCGATGTAGCACCACGGGCAGGCGATATCGCTCCACACGTCGATCGTGATCTTCTCCGTCATGCCTGGTGCAACTCCGTTCGCATCGCGGTCTATTCCGCGGAGTCGGCGGTCGGGGCGTCGACGGCGCCGCCGAAGCGGCGGCTGCGGCCGAGGTAGAGCTCGATGGCGCCCCAGAGATCGGTGCGCGAGAAGTCCGGCCACAGGGTGTCGAGGAACACCATCTCGGCGTAGGCGGACTCCCAGAGCAGGAAGTTCGAGGTGCGCTGTTCACCGCTGGAGCGCAGGAACAGGTCGACGTCGGGCATGTCGGGCACGTACAGGTGCCTGCGGAGGGTCTTCTCCGTGATGGCCGACGGCTTCAGGCGTCCCGCGGCGATCTGCTCCCCCATCGCCCGCATCGCGTCGACGATCTCGTGGCGGCCGCCGTAGTTGATGCACATCGTGAGCGTGAGGGTGTCGTTGCCCGCGGTCAGCTGCTCGGCGTACTGCAGCTCCTTGATGACCGAACCCCACAGGCGCGGCTTGCGTCCGGCCCAGCGGATGCGCACGCCCCACTCGTTGAGCTGGTCGCGGCGGCGGTGCAGCACGTCGCGGTTGTAGCCCATGAGGAAGCGCACCTCGTCGGGCGAGCGGGCCCAGTTCTCGGTCGAGAAGGCGTAGACGCTGAGGTGCTTCACCCCGGCCTGGATCGCGCCGGCGACCACGTCGAGCAGCACCTCCTCGCCCGCGCGGTGCCCCTCGATGCGCGTGAGCCCGCGCCGGTTCGCCCAGCGGCCGTTGCCGTCCATGACGATGGCGACATGGTTCGGCACACCGCCCTTCGGAAAGCGCGGTGGGTGGATGCCGGTCCAGTCGAGGGGACGGTACGGGACCGCATCGCGGTGCGTGTAGGGCTTGGGGCTCACCGGGGGGACTCCACGTGGGACAGGGATCGGATGCCGCGCTCGAGGTGCCACTGCGCGTAGGCTGCGACGAGACCGGAGGCCGACGCCGTGGCGGCGTGCGTCGCGGCATCCACGATGTCCCATTCTCCCGCGATCAGCGCGCGCAGCAGCACGCCCGTCTCGGGGCGCAGCCGTGCGGAGCCGGCCGGGGCACAGTCGCCGCACACCACGCCGCCGAGCTGGGCGACGAACCAGTCGTGCGGACCCACGGCGCCGCAGCGTGCGCAGTCGGTGAGCGCCGGCGCCCACCCCGACAGGGACATCGCGCGCAGGAGATACGAATCGAGCACCGAGCGCGCGGCGCGCCCGCCCTGCGAGAGCGTGCGGAGCCCGCCGACGAGCAGGAGGTACTGCTGCGGCGTCGCCTCCGCCTCGTTGAGACGGTCGGCCGTCTCGACCATGGCGTGGGCGGCGGTGTAGCTGTCGTAGTCGGCGACGATCGCGGCGCCGTAGGAGCCGAGCGACTCGGCCTGCTGCACGATGTCGAGCGAGCGCCCCTGGTACAGCTGCACGTCGGCGACCATGAACGGCTCGAGGCGGGCGCCGAACTTCGATGACGTGCGCCGCACACCCTTCGCGACCGCGCGCACCTTGCCGTGGCGACGGCTGAGCATCGTCACGATCCGGTCCGCTTCCCCGAGCTTGTGGGTCCGCAGGACCACGACCTCGTCGCGGTAGGTGGGCACCCCTCGATTATCCCCGTCGGCGCGGACATCGGGCGGTATTGGAGACAATGGACGGGTGACGGAGCAGCTGTTCGTGATCCCCCTCTGGGCCGACCTCCTCGCCGTGGGTCTCGGCGGCGTGCAGGGGGCGCTGTTCTCGTCGGGATTCGTCGGGCAGCGCCGGCTCGACCTGCTGGGCGTCGTCATCGTGGGCACCGTCATGGGCATGGGCGGCGGCATCATCCGCGACCTGCTGCTGAACGTCGAGCCCGCGACGCTGCAGAGCAACTGGTACCTCATCACGGCGGTCGGTGCGGCGCTGGTCGGCATGCTGCTGGCCAACATCTTCGAGCGCCTCAACGGCGTGATCGTCGCGTTGGATGCCGTGGTCATCGGGCTCTTCGGCGCGTTCGGCACCTCGAAGGCGCTGGCGCTGGGACTGCCCGTGGTGCCCGCCGTGTTCGTGGGTGTCTGCGCCGCGGTGGGCGGCGGCATCCTGCGCGACGTCATCATGGGGCTGCCGGTGGCGATCATGCACGTCGGCTCCCTCTACGCGGTCGCCGCGGCGGTCGGCTGCGCCATCCTCGCGTTCGCGCACGCCCTGGGCGCGCCGCTGGTCGCGGCAGCCGTCGCGTGCGTGATCGTGACGACGGTCATCCGGCTGCTCGCCGTGATCTTCGACATCTCGCTGCCCGAGCAGCGAGCCCTGTACCGCCGCAAGGTCGCGGTGGAGACCAGCGCGATCCCGATCATCCGGCCCTGAGGCGTTTCGACTCGCTGCGCTCGCTCAACGACCGG
Organism: Microbacterium sp. PAMC21962; assembly: GCF_019443465.1. Taxonomy (NCBI): domain Bacteria; kingdom Bacillati; phylum Actinomycetota; class Actinomycetes; order Micrococcales; family Microbacteriaceae; genus Microbacterium; species Microbacterium sp. PAMC21962. Next base: position 532,653 of record NZ_CP080381.1, read on the forward strand.
GGGTGGGCGTCGCTCAACGGCCGGGGGTGGTGGGCGTCGCTCAACGACCGGGGGCGGGAAGCCTCCCGGTCGTTGAGCGAGGAGCGCAGCGACGAGTCGAAACGCGGCGACCTCAGACCGCGGCCAGCGACGCCGAGCGCTCGCGGGTGCGGATCGCGCGGTTGACGCACGACACGATCGCCTTGAGGGATGCCGTGGAGATGTCGCCGTCGATGCCGACGCCCCACAGCCGCTCGCCGTCGACCTGCAGCTCGACGTACGAGGCGGCCTGCGCGTCGCCGCCGGCGCTGAGCGTGTGCTCGACGTAGTCGTACAGCGTCACCTCGAAGCCCTGCGCACGCACGACCTCGAGGAACGCGGACACCGGGCCGTTGCCGACGCCGCGGGTCGAGAAGGTCTCCTCGCCGTCGCGGAGGGTGACCTCCAGTGACACCTCGCCCGACATGTCGCTCTGCGTCCGGGTGGACAGCAGCTCGAAGCGGCCCCACTTCTCGTCCGCGTCACGGGCCGGCAGGTACTCATCGGTGAAGATGTCCCAGATCTGCGCGCTGGAGACCTCGCCGCCCTCGGCATCCGTCTTGGCCTGCACGACCCCGGAGAACTCGATCTGCAGCTTGCGGGGCAGATCCAGCGCGTGGTCGGTCTTCAGCAGGTACGCGACGCCGCCCTTGCCGGACTGCGAGTTGACGCGGATGACGGCCTCGTACGAGCGGCCCAGGTCCTTCGGGTCGATCGGCAGGTACGGCACCGCCCACTCGATCTCGTCGACGGTGACTCCGGATGCCGCGGCCCGCGCCTCCATCGCCTCGAAGCCCTTCTTGATGGCGTCCTGGTGCGAGCCGCTGAAGGCCGTGAACACGAGGTCGCCCGCCCAGGGGCTGCGCTCGTGGACGGGCAGCTGGTTGCAGTACTCCGCGGTGCGCTTGACCTGGTCGATGTCGCTGAAATCGATCTGCGGGTCGATCCCCTGCGTCAGCATGTTGATGCCCAGGGCCACCAGGTCGACGTTGCCGGTGCGCTCCCCGTTGCCGAACAGGCACCCCTCGATACGGTCGGCGCCCGCCATGTAGCCGAGCTCGGCGGCGGCGATCGCCGTGCCGCGGTCGTTGTGCGGGTGCAGCGACAGGATGACGTTCTCGCGGTGCGCGAGGCGGCGGCTCATCCACTCGATCGAGTCGGCGTAGACGTTCGGCGTCGCCATCTCCACGGTCGCGGGCAGGTTGATGATGACCTTGCGCTCGGGCGTAGGTTCGAACACCTCGATGACCTGGTTGCAGATGTCGACGGCGAACTCGAGCTCCGTGCCGGTGTACGACTCGGGCGAGTACTCGTAGTAGACGGCCGTCTCGGGGATGCGCTTCTCGAACTCACGGCACAGGCGCGCCCCGTTCAGCGCGATGTCGATGATGCCCTGCTTGTCGCTGCGGAACACGACCTCGCGCTGCAGCACGCTCGTCGAGTTGTAGAGGTGCACGATCGCCTGCTTGGCGCCCGCGATGGCCTCGTAGGTGCGCTCGATGAGGTGTTCGCGCGCCTGGGTCAGCACCTGGATGGTGACGTCGTCGGGGATCCGGTCCTCTTCGATGAGCTGGCGCACGAAGTCGAAGTCCGTCTGGCTGGCGGAGGGGAAGCCGACCTCGATCTCCTTGTAGCCCATGCCGACGAGCAGCTCGAACATGATGAGCTTGCGCTCGGGGCTCATCGGGTCGATGAGCGCCTGGTTGCCGTCGCGCAGGTCGACGGCGCACCAGCGCGGCGCGGTCGTGATGCGGGCGTCGGGCCACGTGCGATCGGGCAGGTCGACACGGATCTGCTCGTGGAACGGACGGTACTTGTGGATCGGCATGCCGGACGGCTGCTGCGTGTTCTTCATGGGGTTCGCTTCTCTCGTCTAATGAGGGCGGGCCGCCGGCGGCAGGAAATGCCAAGCTCCGCGACGAGGAAGGCCCTAGAACGAGGTCTCGTCGCGGCGGCTAAGAAGGAGGCCGAACGCGCGCATGTCGACAGCGTACACCGCCACGCGAGGCGGTGCGACTCACGGGATCAGCGCCAGCGCTCCGCCGGGGTGTCCTTCCGCGAGCAGCGCGAGCGCAGCCGGCGCCTCGCTGAGCGGGAACGTCCGAGCCACCGGGACGACGAGCGTGTCGGCCTGCGCGGCCGCGACGAGCCCGGCGCGCGCCTCGTCGCGGAAGCGGGCGCTGTCCGGCAGGGCGCCGGCGATCCAGCGGAAGCCGTCCTGCCGGGCGCCCGCGGGATTCACGATCGTCACGATCCGATGCCGGTCGGAGACGACGGCGAGCGAGACGTCGATCGCCTCGTCGGTGCCGACGGCATCCAGCGCCGCGACGATCGGAACGTCGCCCGTGACGGCGGCCAGGCGCTCGGAGAGGCCGGGTCCGTAGACCACCGGCTCGCCGCCGAAGCGGCGCACGCGGTCGAACGAGGTCTCGGCTGCGGTGCCGATGACGTGGATGCCGCGCAGTGCGGCCAGTTGCAGCACGGCCACGCCCACGGCGCCCGAGGCGCCGTGCAGCAGGATCGTCTCCCCCGGCTTCGCCTCCACGACGTGCAGCATCTCGGCGGCGGTCGTGCCGGTGAGCAGGAGGTTCGCCGCCTCCGGGTGGGTCAGCGGCGACGGCTTGTGGAACGCCGTGGCGGCATCCACGGTCAGAGCCGTCGCGTAGCCGCCGGCGATCCGGAACGCGACGACCTCGTCGCCGATCGCGGCGGGCCCCGACCCGATCACCGTGTCGGGGCCGAGAGCGACGATCTCACCCGAGACCTCGTACCCGATCGCGACGGGCCAGGACTGACCGTTCTCGGCGGCGACGTGCTTCCCGTCGGCGGGGTTCACACCGGCGGCGTGAACGCGGATCGTGACCTCGCCGGGGCCGGGAGCGGGCACCTCGACATCGGCGAACTCCCACGTCGCGGGCGTTCCGGCCCGGCGGGCGATCCACTGGCGCGCCACGTCAGAACCCCAGCCGTCCGAGCTGCTTGGGATCGCGCTGCCATTCCTTCGCGACGCGCACGTGCAGCTTCAGGAACACCTTCGTGCCGACGAGGGGTTCGATCTGCGCCCGCGCCCGCGCGCCGACGGCCGCCAGTCGCGACCCCTTGTGGCCGATGATGATCGCCTTCTGGCTGTCGCGCTCGACGACGAGGTTCGCGTAGATGTCGGTGAGCTCACCTTCGTCGCGGCGGGAGATGTCGTCGATGGTCACGGCGATCGAGTGCGGCAGTTCGTCACGCACGCCCTCCAGCGCCGCCTCGCGGATGATCTCCGCGATCCGGTCCTCGAGGGACTCGTCGGTGACCACCCCCTCCTCATAGAGCGCGGGGCCGGTCGGCATGAGCGTGAGCAGCTCGTCGGCGAGCACGTCGAGCTGTTCGTTCGCGACGGCCGACAGCGGGATCACGGCGTCCCAGTCCTCGCGCAGGCTGTCGACCTCCATGAGACGCTCGGTGATCTCGTCGCGGGAGGCGATGTCGGTCTTGGTGACGATGGCCACCTTCTTCGCCCGCGGGTAGCCGTCGAGGGATGCCGCGATACGGCGGTCGCCGGGGCCGACCTTCTCGGTCGCCGGAACGAGGAAGCCGATGGCGTCGACGTCGCCGAGTACCTGCTCCACGAGGTCGTTCAGGCGCTGTCCGAGCAGCGTGCGCGGCTTGTGGATGCCGGGGGTGTCGACGATCACCAGCTGGCCGGCCGGGCGGTTGACGATGCCGCGGATGGCCCGTCGGGTGGTCTGCGGCTTGTCGGAGGTGATCGCGACCTTCTCGCCCACGAGGGCGTTGGTGAGGGTGGACTTGCCCACGTTGGGCCGGCCCACGAAGGTCACGAATCCCGATCGGGTGCGGTCGTCGGCGGGAGGGGTCATCGGCCGGCCTCTTCTCGTTCGGTGCGGCGTTCATCGCCCCAGGCGGCGTCGACGGCCCGGAGTCGGTCCGTGGCCTCGACGAAGACGGTGGCCAGACCCCGACCGCGGCCGCGCGAGGTGCCGCCGGTCAGTCGCAGGCCGGAGTACTCGGCGGTCGCGCCCGGAAGCGGCACCCGTCCGAGGAGCTTGCCGAGCAGACCGCCGATCGAGTCGACGTCGTCGTCCTCGAGCTCGAGGCCGAACAGCTCTCCCACCTCGTCGAGGCCGAGGCGTGCGCTCACGCGGTAGCGTCCCGCGCCGAGCTCGACGACCTCGCTCGAGCGCGGATCGTACTCGTCGGAGATTTCGCCGACCAGCTCCTCGATGAGGTCTTCCAGGGTGACGAGGCCGGAGACGCCGCCATACTCGTCCACGACGAGGCAGACGTGCACGGCATCCCGCTTCATCTGCTGCAGGAGGGTCTCGGCCTTCATCGATTCCGGCACGAACACGGCGGGGCGCGCGATCTGCGCGACGGGCGCGTCGCGCCACGCCGTCTCGTCGCGGTAGGCGAACTGCACCAGGTCCTTCAGATAGACCACGCCGGTGATGTCGTCGGCCTCGCCGTCCGCGACCGGGACGCGCGAGACGCCCTTGTCGAGGAACAGCTGCATGGCCTCCTGGGTCGTCGCGGCGGCATCCATCGTCACCATGTCGGTGCGCGGGACCATGACCTCCCGCACGAACGTGTCGGTGAACTCGAACACGGAGTGGATGAGTTCGCGGTCGTCCTCCTCGATGAGGTCCTGCGACGCGGCTTCGTCGACCATGCTCAGCAGCTGCTCCTCGCTGGCGAACGAGGTGCCGCGGTGAATGCCGGGCGTCACCCGGTTGCCGACGATGACGAGGAGGTGCGCGAGCGGGCCCAGAACGATGCGTGCGCCGCGCACGAGGGGCGCGCAGGCGTGAAGGAGTCCCCGGGCATGCTGGCGACCGACGGCGCGGGGACTGGCGCCCACGAGGACGAACGAGACCACGGTCATCAGGATGGCCGCGGCCAGCATCGCCCACCAGATGCTGTCGAAGGCGAGGGTGAAGGCCACGGTGACCACCACCGCCGCCGTCGTCTCGGCCAGGATCCTGATGAACACGACCGCGTTGCCGTGCGCCTCGGGATCGGCGCCGATGCGCGCCAGCGCCACGCCGTTGCGACCGGTGACCGACATCTCCGCCAGGTCGGCGCGGGAGGTCACTCCGAGCGCGGCATCGAGGGCGGCCATCAAGCCCCCCAGCGCGACGAGGAGGGCGGCGGCGACCAGGAGGAGGATCTCGGTCATGCGCGTCGTCGGCGCTCGGACACGTGGAAGGCCGCGATGAGGTCGCGCTGGAGCCCGAACATCTCGCGCTCCTCCTCCTTCTCGGCGTGGTCGAATCCGAGCAGATGCAGCAGGCCGTGGGTGGTCAGCAGGATGAGCTCGTCCATGGTCGTGTGACCGGCGGCCTGGGCCTGCGTCTCGGCGACCTGCGGGCAGAGCACGATGTCGCCGAGCAGCCCGGGCGGCGTGGGCTGCTCCTGGGTGCCGGGGCGCAGCTCGTCCATCGGGAAGCTGAGCACGTCGGTCGGCCCCGGCTCGTCCATCCACTGCACGTGCAGGGCTTCCATGGCGCCCTCGTCGACGAGCAGGATCGCCACGTCGGCGTCGGGGCTAACGTGCAGCTCCGCCAGGTTGTTCTCGGTGAGGCGCAGCAGCACCGTCTCGTCGATGTCGACGCCGGACTCGTTGGTGATCTCGATGGTCATGCGCGTCCTCGCTGGGTTCCTCGCGGCGGCAGGTGGTCTCGGGGGCCGCCGCCTCGGGTCTGGCCCCGCCGCTCGGCGCGGCTGGCGAACTCGGAGGCCTCGTCGCGTTCGCGTCGCGACGCGAGCCGCTGCTCGTCGTACACGCTGTACGCGTCGACGATGCGTCCGACGAGGCTGTGGCGGACGACGTCCTCGCTGGTCAGCAGCGAGAAATGGATGTCGTCGATGTCCTTCAGCACGCGGGTCACCAGCCGGAGTCCGGAGGCGCCCTGCGGCAGGTCGATCTGGGTGATGTCGCCGGTCACGACCATGCGCGTGCCGAAGCCCAGCCGGGTGAGGAACATCTTCATCTGCTCGGGCGTCGTGTTCTGCGCCTCGTCGAGCACGACGAACGAGTTGTTCAGGGTGCGCCCGCGCATGTACGCCAGCGGGGCGACCTCGATCGTCCCCGACGCCATGAGCTTGGGGACGATCTCCGGGTCCATCATCTCGTTGAGCGCGTCGTAGAGCGGTCGCAGGTACGGATCGATCTTGTCGGTCAGCGTGCCCGGGAGGAACCCGAGGCGTTCACCGGCCTCGACGGCCGGTCGCGTCAGGATGATACGGTCGACCTCCTTGCGCTGCAGCGCCTGGACGGCCTTCGCCATGGCGAGGTAGGTCTTGCCGGTCCCGGCCGGGCCGATGCCGAACACGATGGTGTTCTCGTCGATCGCGTCCACGTACCGCTTCTGACCGAGCGTCTTCGGTCGTATCGTGCGGCCGCGCGAGCTGAGGATCGCCTCGCCCAGCACCTCGGACGGCCGTTCGCCCGTGTCGGCGCGGAGGATCCGCTCCGACGTGCGCACGTCGGCGGGCTCCAGGCCCTGGCCCGCCCGCGCCATGGCGATCAGCTCGTCGACGAGTGCGCGTGCCCGGGCCACGACATCCCGATCCCCGCTGAGGGTGATCTCGTTGCCCCGTACGTGCACCTCGACATCCGGGTGCTCACGCTCGACGACCCGCAGCAGGCGATCCTGCGGTCCGAGCAGCTGCACCATCGCGATGCCGTCGGCGAGGATCCGCTCGACGGCCGCGCCCTGTTCGCTGTCGGCGGGTTCAGCCACCGAGGCTCCCTTCGTCGAGTCCACCGGCGAGGACGTGGGCATGCACGTGGAACACCGTCTGCCCCGCGCCGGAGCCGGTGTTGAAGATCAGACGGAAGTCGCCGTCGGCGTGCTCGGCGGCGAGCGTGTGGGCGAGGCCCACCATCTCGCTGAGCAGAGCGGGGTCGGATGCCGCGAGCTCGACCACGTCGCGGTGCGCGGCGGACTTGGGGATGACCAGCAGATGCACGGGCGCCTGCGGTGCGATGTCGCGGATCGCGAACACGTTCTCGGTCTCGGCGAGGATCTCGGCCGGGATCTCCCCCTGCAGGATGCGCGTGAAGATGGACGGTTCGCTCATACTCCGAGTGTAGTCAGCGCCCGTCACCAGCGGCCGAGCCGGGCGTTGACGATGGCCAGGGCGGCGGGCCCGGCCGTCGAGGTGCGCAGCACCGTGTCGCCGAGGCGCACGGCGATCGCGCCGGCCTCCGTGAGCTCGGCGATCTCCTCCGCGCAGACGCCGCCTTCCGGGCCGACCACGAGCACGACCTCCGCGACGTCGTCGAGCGCAACGGCGGTGAGCGCGGTGCGGGCGGTCGGCTCCAGCACGAGCACGCGCGCCCGGTCTGCGCGAGCGGCCAGTTCGCGCGTCGTGAGCACGGCGCCGACGGTGGGGGTCCAGGCGCGGTGCGCCTGCTTCGCCGCCTCGCGCACGATGCTCTGCCAGCGGCCGACGCCCTTGACGGCCTTCTCGCCCGTCCAGCGCGAGATGCTGCGTGCCGCCTGCCACGGCACGACCTCGTCGATTCCGAGCTCGGTGGCCGCCTGCACCGCGAGCTCGTCACGGTCTCCCTTCGCGAGGGCCTGGGCGAGGACGATGCGGGGGCTCGCGGCCGCCTGCTGCGACCGCGACGTCACCGACACCACGACCCGCTTGGGGGCGGATGCGGTGACGACGCCGGTCAGCCAGACGCCCCGGCCGTCGCCGACGGTCACCTCCTCGCCGATGCGCACGCGCCGCACGACGGCGGCGTGATGCGCCTCCGCGCCCGTGATGACGACCTCGTCGCCGGCGTCGGCGGTCGACACGTCGGCACCGTCGACCGATGGCTCATCGACGAGGAAGTGGAGCGCCATGTCAGCCGCGGAACCGGTCGCGGAGCTTGGAGAACATGCCCTGGTGGAACTGCGCCAGCCGGGGGGCGGGAGCCTTGGTCCGCTTGGCGAAGTCCTCGATGAGGGCGCGTTCCTTGGCGTCGAGCTTCGTGGGCGTGACGACCTGCACGCCGACGCGCAGATCGCCGCGCGTGCCGCCGCGCAGCGGCGTGATGCCGCGACCCTTGACGGTGAGCACATCGCCGGACTGCACCCCGGATCGGACCTCCAGGTCGACGTCGCCGTCGAGCGAGGAGATCGTGGTGCGGGTACCCAGGATCGCGTCCGGCATCGACACCTCCAGCGTGGCGAGCAGATCGTCGCCTTCGCGGCTGAAGACCTCGTGGTTCGCGACGGTGACCTCGAGATAGAGGTCGCCGTTGGGTCCGCCCGCGGGACCGACCTCGCCGGACCCGGGCAGCTGCAGGCGCAGGCCGGTCTCCACGCCGCCCGGGATGTCGACCGACACCGTGCGGCGCGCGCGCACCCGGCCCTGCCCCTGGCACGTGGCGCACGGGTAGGGGATCGTCGTGCCGTAGCCCTGGCACGTGGTGCACGGCTGCGACGTGACCACGTTGCCGAGCAGGCTGCGCACCGTCCGCTGCACCTGGCCGGAGCCGTGGCAGATGTCGCAGGTGGTCGGCTGCGTGCCGGGCTGGCAGCACGAGCCCTGGCAGGTGTCGCAGAGCACCGCGGTGTCGACCTCGATGTCGCGGTGCGTGCCGAAGACCACGTCGGCGAGATCGAGCGTGACGCGCACGAGCGCGTCCTGGCCCCGCTCCCGGCGCGATCGGGGTCGTCCGGTCCGGGCTCCGCCGCCGCCGAAGAAGGTCTCGAAGATGTCGCCGAACCCGCCGAAGCCGGCGCCCGCTCCCCCGCCGAAGGGCGAGCCGTCGCCGCCCATGTCGTAGCGCTGACGCTGCTCGGGGTCGCTGAGCACGTCGTAGGCGTGCGTGACGAGCTTGAACCGCTCGGACGCATCGGCGCCCGGGTTCACGTCGGGGTGCAGCTCGCGCGCCAGACGCCGGTACGCCTTCTTGATCTCCTCGGGGCTCGCGTCACGGGAGACGCCCAGGACTTCGTAGTGGTCGGCCACAATCGCCTTTCCTGCCCTCTCGGGCGCGGGTGGGTGTTCGGGAGCGGATCGCTCAGCGGGACGCGTCGTCCTCGTCGAGGAGCCGGCTCAGATAGTGCGCGACGGCGCGGACCGCCGCGAGGTTGGTGGGATAGTCCATGCGCGTCGGACCGAGCAGGCCCACGCGGGCGCGGGTTCCGGTCGTGTCGTAGTCGCTCGTCAGGACCGAGGCCTCCGTCAGACCGAACGCCGCGTTCTCGCGCCCGATGCTCGCGGCGAGACCGTGTTCGTCGGCGACCATCTCCCCCATCAGCCGCAGGAGGGTGACCTGCTCCTCGATGGCCTCGAGGAGCGGATAGATGCTGCCGCGGAAGTCGCTCTCACGTCGGGCGAGGGTCGCGCTGCCGGCCATGACCAACCGATCCTGGCGGAAGTCGTCGAGCTCCTCGCCGACGATCCGGGCGACGACCCGCAGCGCGTCGTCGATGCGGGTTCCGGTGGGCACGGATGCCGCGAGCTCCGCGATCGCGGCGGCGGCGTCTCCGACGGGCTTCCCGGTCACGAGTTGGGCGATCGCGGTCTTCACCTGTGCGGCCGACTGCTCGCTCAGCTCTTCCGCGAGGAAGGCGACCCGCTGCGAGACGCGCCCCGTGTCGGTGACCACGATGACGACCACCCGCGCGCCTCCGAGGTGGACGAACTCGACGTGCGAGACGTTCGCCCGCGCGAACGAGGGGTACTGGACGATCGCGACCTGTCCGGTGAGCTGGGTGAGGGCGCGCACCGTCCGCATCAGCAGATCGTCGAGATCGCCCGGGTCGCTGAGGAAGGACGAGATCGCCGAGCGCTGCGCGCCCGAGAGGGGACGCAGCTCCGCGAGGTGGTCGACGAAGACGCGGTAGCCCTTGTCGGTCGGCACACGCCCCGACGAGGTGTGCGGAGCGGCGATGAGCTCTTCGTCTTCGAGCAGCGCCATGTCGTTTCGGATCGTGGCCGCGGAGACCCCGAACTGGTGTCGTTCGACGATCGCCTTGCTCCCGACCGGCTCGTGCGTGTCGACGTAGTCCTGCACGATCGCGCGGAGGACCTGCAGGCCGCGTTCCGAGACCATCACTCCTCCTCGTTGGCACTCCGGGTTGTCGAGTGCCAATCCTACCGCGTGCGCCGCCTCAGACGGTGAGGGCGCGGACCACGGCGTCGGCGAGAAGGCGTCCCCGCCGCGTGAGCACCACACGACCGCGCACCGCGGCGGCGCCGTCGATGAGGCCGTCGGCGATCAGGGCCGCGATGGCGTGACGGCCCTCGCCGGTGAGATCCGAGACGGCGATCCCCTCCGCGATGCGCGAGCGCAGGAGCACGTCTTCGAGCCGGCGCGCCGCGGCATCCGGGCGCTCGCGCGCCGCGGCGGGCGACTCGTCGGCGGCCAGGCGCTGCGCGTACGCGGCCGGGTGCTTGACGTTCCACCAGCGCAGCCCGTCCACGTGACTGTGCGCCCCCGGGCCGTAGCCCCACCAGTCGGTGCCCCGCCAGTAGGCCAGGTTGTGCCGGGAGCGCTGCTGCGGGCTGCGCGCCCAGTTCGACACCTCGTACCAGTCGTATCCGGCGGCGGCGAAGGCCTCGTCCGCCAGCTCGTACATGTCGGCCTGCAGGTCGTCGTCGGGGGCCGCGACATCGCCGCGGCGGATCTGCCGCGCCAGTTTGGTGCCGTCTTCGATGATGAGCGCGTATGCGGAGATGTGGTCGGGCTCGAGCCCGACGGCCGTCTCGACAGAGCGGCGCCAGTCGTCGAGCGACTCCCCCGGCGCGCCGTAGATGAGGTCGACGCTGACGTCGAGACCGGCGGTGCGCGCCGCCTCGACGGCGGTGCGCACGCCTGCCGGGTCGTGCGTGCGGTCGAGCGCCGCGAGCACGTGCGGCACGGCGGACTGCATGCCGATCGACATCCGCGTCACTCCGGCGGCGGCCAGCTCGCGCGCGAGGGCATCCGTGACGGTGTCGGGGTTGGCCTCGACGGTGACCTCCGCGCCGTCGGCGAGGCCGAAGCCGGTGCGGACGCCGTCGAGCATGCGGGCGAGGTCGCCCCCGGGCAGCAGGGTGGGGGTGCCCCCGCCGAAGAAGACGGTGGATGCCGCCCGCAGCGGCCCCCGCGCGCTCAGCACCTCCCGCGACAGCGCGATCTCGCGCAGGACCTCGTCGGCGTAGGCGTCCTGCCGCGCTCCGCGCAGCTCGCCGGCCGTATAGGTGTTGAAGTCGCAGTAGCCGCAGCGGACACGGCAGAAGGGCACGTGCAGGTAGACCCCGAAGTCACGATCGGGGTCGATCACGATGTCGGGGGGCAGGGCGCCGTCGGAGGGCGCGGGATCGCCGAGAGGGAGGGCGGATCCCATCAGGCGGGGGTCGTGTACATCGGGGAGATGGCGCGCAGATAGCCCCGGAAGAGCTCGCGGCGGCGGCGCTTGAGCAGGGGCGGGATCAGTCGGTACAGCGCCGAGACGGGGCGGTCGAAGGCGCGCACCGTGAAGCGCACCTCGTCGTTGTCGGCCCACGTCACGACGAAGGACTCCTCACCGCTGACGACCGAGCCGCCCACGGTGCCGAGCGCGAAACCGACCCGACGGGGCTCCTCGATCGCGTAGATGACCCGCAGCTCGCCGTCGGCGCTCATGCGCTTGACGTGACCGTGGACGCGGATCGTGGTGCCCGCGGCCACATACGGTGTGCCGTCCGCATCGAAGCGCTGGTCGGCCTCGAGGCGGCTCGCGACCGTGGGCGTGCCGTCGATGTCGTAGCCGACGCCCGTGTACATCGGGCCTGCCGCCGGGCGCACATCGCTGATCTGCAGTCCGGCGCCGCGCAGGGCCGACCACGACAGGAGGGCCTCCGCGGACGACTCGAAGCGAGCCTGTCCGCTGCCCAGCAGCAGCGAGTCCTCGGCCGGGACACTGTTCTCCGGCGGGTAGCTCATGAGGTCGTGCGCCTGCGTCGCACCGACCGCGGCGTAGTCGACGGTGTCGTCCTGAAAGCTTCCGCGACGCATGGTCTCCAGCCTAACGGGGGCGTCCTACTTCTTGTCCTTGCCCTCGACGTCGCCCGAGAGGGCGGCGATGAAGGCCTCCTGGGGCACCTCGACGCGACCGACCATCTTCATGCGCTTCTTGCCCTCCTTCTGCTTCTCGAGCAGTTTGCGCTTACGCGTGATGTCGCCGCCGTAGCACTTCGCGAGCACGTCCTTGCGGATGGCGCGGATGTTCTCGCGGGCGATGATGCGGGCGCCGATCGCGGCCTGGATCGGCACCTCGAACTGCTGACGCGGGATGAGCTTGCGCAGGCGCTCGGTCATGAGGGTGCCGTAGGCATAGGCCTTCTCGCGGTGCACGATCGAGCTGAAGGCATCCACCTTCTCGCCCTGCAGCAGGATGTCGACCTTCACGAGGTCGGCCTCCTGGGAGCCCGCCGGCTCGTAGTCGAGGCTCGCGTAGCCCTGCGTCTTCGACTTCAGCTGGTCGAAGAAGTCGAACACGATCTCGCCGAGCGGCATGTTGTAGCGCAGCTCGACGCGGTCCTCGGAGAGGTAGTCCATGCCCAGCAGCGTTCCGCGGCGCTGCTGGCACAGCTCCATCACCGTGCCGACGTAATCCTTGGGCAGCAGGATGCCGACCTTCACGACGGGCTCGGACACCGACGCGACGCGGCCGTCGGGGTACTCGCTGGGGTTGGTGACCACGACGTGCTCGCCGGTGTCGGTCGTGACCTCATACGTCACCGACGGCGCGGTGGTGATGAGGTCGAGGTCGAACTCGCGCGAGAGGCGCTCGGTGATGATCTCGAGGTGCAGCAGACCGAGGAATCCGCACCGGAAGCCGAAGCCGAGCGCCACCGAGGTCTCCGGCTCGTACTGCAGCGAGGCGTCGGACAGCTTCAGCTTGTCGAGCGCTTCGCGCAGATCCGCGTAGTCGCTGCCGTCGATGGGGTAGACGCCGCTGAACACCATCGGCTTCGGGTCGGTGTATCCGGCCAGGGCCGTCGTCGCCGGCTTGCGATGGTTGGTGATCGTGTCGCCGACCTTCGACTGGCGCACGTCCTTCACGCCGGTGATGAGATAGCCGACCTCGCCGACACCGAGCCCGCGCGTCGGCACGGGTTCGGGGCTGGACACACCGATCTCCAGCAGGTCGTGCGTCGCGCGCGTCGACATCATCTGGATGCGCTCTCGCGGCTCCAGCTTGCCGTCGACCATGCGCACATAGGTGACGACGCCGCGGTAGGCGTCGTACACGGAGTCGAAGATCATCGCCCGTGCCGGAGCCGACGCGTCGCCGACGGGCGCCGGGATGCGCTCGACGATGCGGTCGAGGAGCTCTTCGACGCCCATGCCGGTCTTGCCCGAGACGCGCAGCACGTCGTCGGGTGAGCCGCCGATGAGGTTGGCGAGCTCCGCGGCGTACTTCTCCGGGTCGGCGGCGGGGAGGTCGATCTTGTTGAGCACGGGGATGATCTGCAGATCGTTCTCGAGCGCGAGACAGAGGTTCGCGAGCGTCTGCGCCTCGATGCCCTGAGCGGCGTCCACCAGGAGGATGGCGCCCTCGCAGGCCGCCAGCGACCGGGAGACCTCGTAGGTGAAGTCGACGTGACCCGGGGTGTCGATCATGTTGAGGGCGAAGGTGCCGTCCGAGGTCGCCCACGGCATCCGCACGGCCTGCGACTTGATCGTGATGCCGCGCTCGCGCTCGATGTCCATGCGGTCGAGGTACTGCGCGCGCATGTCGCGGTCGGACACGACGCCCGTGATCTGCAGCATGCGGTCGGCCAGCGTCGACTTGCCGTGGTCGATGTGGGCGATGATGCAGAAATTGCGGATCAGCTCTGGAGGGGTCGCAGACGGCTCGAGAGGCTTCAGGGCGCGCGGTGACATGTCCCGAGCAGTCTACCGGCGTCGCCGCGTCGCGCCCGCCCGCGGCGGCGGCACCCTATCCGACGGCGACGGCGGCGCGCCAGAGAACCGGCCGATGAGAAAGAGTTAACGCTTCCCGCCCTTGTCCGGGCGGCCCGGCGCCGCCGATGCTCGATCTCAGACCCGATGACACGGGGTGCCGTCGCGTGTTCACCTGCACGCAACCGCCCCGCCCCCCGGCATCCCCATCATGGGTCCGAATCCACACTGACGGACGACCGCTCGGCGGCCGTCGCTTGTTGCATGCGAAACCAGGGAGAACACGTGTCAGATCAGACACCGGACGCACCGCGTCCCACCGCCGACAGGCGGAAGCGACGCTCGGTCGTCGCCGCCATCACAGCCGGAGCCCTCGCCTTCAGCGGTCTGGGGCTCGCCGCCCTTCCGGCGCGAGCCGCCGTCGACACCGGCGCGGCTGTGCTCATCAACGAGGTCTACGGCGGGGGTGGCAACAATGGCGCGACCTACACGCACGACTTCGTCGAGCTCGTCAACGTCTCCTCCTCGGCGGTGAGCCTGGAGGGGTGGTCGCTGCAGTACGCCTCGGCCACCGGCACCACGTGGACCAAGAACGCCCTCTCCGGATCGATCCCGGCGGGATCGACCTTCCTCGTGCAGGAGAAGATCGGTGCCGGCGGCACGACCGCCCTGCCCACGCCGGACGCGATCGGCGACCTGGCCATGAGCGGCACCACCGGCAAGGTCGCACTCGTGTCGAGCGCGGCCGCGATCACGGGCCCGACGGATGCCGACGTCGTCGACTACGTCGCCTGGGGCTCGGCCGCCGCCCCCGCCGCCGGCGGATCGCCCGCCCCCGCGACGACGAACGCGACGAGCATCACGCGCGACGCCGCCCACACGAACACCGCCGTCAACGGCGCCGACTTCGTGGCGGCCGACCCCACGCCGCAGAACGCGGCCGGCAACGTCCCGTCGCCCTCGCCGACGGCATCGCCGACGGCGTCGCCGACGGCATCGCCGAGCCCGAGCCCGACGTCCACGGCTCCCGGCACCGACACCGTGACTCCCATCGCCGCGATCCAGGGCACGGGCGACGCCACGCCCCTCAACGGCCAGACCGTCACCACGGAGGGCGTCGTCACCGCGCACTACCCGGTGGGCGGCTACAACGGCTACGTCATCCAGACGCCCGGCACCGGCGGTGCGATCGATCTGGGCAGCCACACCGCATCCGACGCCGTCTTCGTGTACACCAGGACCGCGTCCGTCGCGAACGAGGTCGCGCTCGGCGACACCGTGCGGGTGACGGGGACGGCGGGCGAGTTCAACGGACTCACCCAGCTGAGCGTCGAGGCCGGCAAGACGACGAAGATCGCGGATGCCGCGAAGCCGGCGCCGGTCACGCTCACGAGCTGGCCGACGTCGATCGCGCAGCGTGAGAGCCTCGAGTCGATGCTCGTCACCGTCTCGAGCACCTTCACGGTCACCAACACGAACAACACGAACCGCTACGGCGAGGTCGGTCTCGCCGCCGGAACGGGCGTGCTGCGCCAGCCCACCGACGTCGCGCGCCCCGGCTCCGCCGAGGCGGAGGCCGTCGCGGCCGACAACCTCGCGCGCGGCGTCGTCCTCGACGACGGCGGATCGCTCGACTACGCCGCGCGTGCGAACAGCGGCACCGGAGCGCTCCTCAACGGCGACCTGACCCCGGCCTACGTCTCCGTCGACCACCCGGTCGTCGTGGGCGGCACCGCCACCCTCACCGGCTCGTTCGTCCTCGACTACCGCAACAACGCGTGGAAGCTGAACCCGGCATCGTTCCTGCCCGGCGACGGTGTCACGCAGGGTCAGGCCACGTTCAGCAATCCGCGCACGGCGGCACCGGCCTCCGTCGGCGGCGACCTCAGCGTCGGCTCGTTCAACGTGCTCAACTACTTCACCACGCTGGGCTCGTCGAACGCGGCGTGCCAGCCGTACACCGATCGCGCCGGCGTCGGCACCAACGTCCGCACCGGGTGCGACCTGCGCGGCGCTTGGGGTGCTGCCGACCTCGCGCGCCAGCAGTCCAAGATCGTCTCGGCGATCAACACCCTGGACGCGTCGGTCGTGGGTCTGATGGAGATCGAGAACTCGGCGAAGACCACGCCGAGCACGCCCGACACGGCGGTCTCCACGCTCGTCGACGCACTCAACACCGCGGCGGGCTCCTCGAAGTGGGCATACGTGCCGGCATCCGCGCAGCTGCCCGACGCGTCCGAGCAGGACGTCATCCGCAACGCGATCATCTACCAGCCCGCTCGTGTGGAGCGGGTGGGTGACGCGCTCGCGCTGGGAACGCTGTCGGGCTCCGGCCAGGCGTTCGACAACGCCCGTGAGCCGATCGCGCAGAAGTTCGCACCGGTCGCGGGCGGCGAGCCGTTCCTGTTCGTCGTGAACCACTTCAAGTCGAAGGGCTCGTCCGGCGCGTCGGGCGCGCAGGCCGACCAGAAGGACGGCCAGGGCGCCTGGAACCCGGCGCGCGTCGCGCAGGCGACCGCGCTGCGCGACTGGGTGACGTCGCTCACGAGCACCGGAGACGCCGCCGTCCTCGTCGGCGACTTCAACTCCTACACCCAGGAGGACCCGCTGAAGGTCCTCTACGACGCCGGGTACACGGATGCCGAGTCGGGGCTGGAGCTGGGTCGCTCGACCTACTCCTTCGACGGTCTCTCCGGTTCGCTCGACCACGTGCTCCTCAACGAGGCCGCATGGAAGCGCGTGACCGGCGGCGACGTCTGGAACATCAACTCCGGTGAGTCGGTGGCGCTCGAGTACAGCCGCTACAACAACCACGGCACGCTGTTCTGGCAGGAGGGGCCCTATCGCTCGAGCGACCACGATCCGTTGAAGGTCGGGCTGTCCGCGGGCGCCGGAGCGCCGACGACGATCGACATCCTCACGATCAACGACTTCCACGGACGCATCGAGGCCGGCACCCAGGGCGAGGCCGGCGCGGCCGTGCTCGCCGGTGCGGTCGCGACGAAGAAGGCGCAGAACCCGAACACGGTTCTCGTGTCTGCGGGAGACAACATCGGTGCGTCGACGTTCACCTCGCTGATCCAGCAGGACTCCCCGACGATCGATGCGCTGAAGGCCTCCGGGCTCGAGGTCTCGGCGGTCGGCAACCACGAGTTCGACCGTGGCTTCGCCGACCTCAGGGACCGTGTCATCCCGCGATTCGGCGGCAACGTCGATCCGTCGGGCGCGACGCCGGAGCAGATCGCGGCGGGTGCGCCTTACGCACTCGGGGCGAACGTCTACCTGAAGGGCACGAAGACGCCCGCGCTGGCCGAGTACGCGATCAAGACGATCGACGGCGTGCGTGTCGCCTTCATCGGCACCGTCACCACCGACACCGCCACGATGGTCGACCCCGCCGGTATCGCGGACCTCGACTTCGGCGACCAGCTGGAGGCCGCGAACCGGGTGGCGGACGAGATCGCAGACGGCGACCTCGCCGACGTGACGGTGCTGCTGACGCACTCCGGATCGTCGGTGTCGAACCAGTGCGAGGCGGTCGCCACCGACCCCTCGGCCTTCGGCGCCCTGATCCGCGGCGCGTCCGCCCACATCGACGCCATCGTCTCGGCGCACACGCACCAGACGTACGCGTGCGAGGTGCAGGTCGCGTCGACGGGCGGGCTGCGTCCGGTCATCCAGGCCTCGGAGTACGGCAAGGCGCTGGGTCAGCTGACCGTGACGTACGACAAGCGCGCCGACGAGCTCGTGTCGATCTCCCCGACGATCACGACCTTCGCCAGCACGCCGTTCACCCCGGATGCCGAGGTCGCGGCACTCGTCAAGGGATTCAGCGACCAGGCCAACACCATCGGAGCGCAGCCCGTGGGCACGATCACGGGCGACATCCTGCGCGGCGGGACGAAGGGCTCCGACCGCGGAGTGGAGTCGACGATGGGCAACACCGTCGCCGACGTCTACCTGTGGGCGACCAGCACGAACCCGGCGTACGCGGGGAAGAAGGCGCAGATCGCGCTCATGAACCCGGGCGGGCTGCGCGCGGACCTCACCTACGTCGGCGACGGCACGGTGACCTACAAGCAGCTCGCCGACGTGCAGCCCTTCGCGAACACGCTCGTGACGGTGACGCTCACGGGTGGCCAGCTCAAGGACATCCTCACGCGGCAGTGGCAGGCGACGGGTGACCGCCCGAAGCTGCACCTCGGCGTCTCGCAGGGCTTCTCCTACGAGTACACGGAGGACGCGCCGCCGGCCGGTCAGAGCGCATCGCGGTCGGGGCACATCGTCTCGATGTCGCTGAACGGCACGAAGATCGCCGACACCGACACCTTCACGGTGGTGACGAACTCGTTCCTCGCCAACGGCGGTGACGGCTTCGCGCCCTTCGCGCAGGGCACGGATCGCACCGACACCGGCCAGGTCGACCTGGCGGCTACGCTCGCGTACGCCAAGGCGGTCGACCCGATCGCCCCGTCGGCGCTCGGCCGGGCGAAGCTCGTGACCGGCACGCCGACACCGGAGCCGTCGCCGACGGGCACTCCGACCGGCTCGCCCACCGCGTCGCCGACCGACTCGCCGTCGCCGTCTCCGACGACGACCGCGCCGTCGACGGGCGGATCGGGCGTGGGCGTGTCGACGACCGGCCTCGCCGCCGGCGGTCGCATCGAGCGCGGCTCGTCCTTCACCGTGACCCTCACCGGTCTCGGCGCCGGAGAGCAGGTCGCGGCGACGCTGAACAGCCAGCCCATCGTGATCACCGGCATCCCCGCCGCGGACGCGAGTGGACGGGTCACCTTCACGGTGGCCGTGCCGCGGACGCTCGAGACCGGCACACATCACCTCATCGTGCTGGGCGCCGACGGTCGCGTCGTGCTGAACCTGCCGCTGGAGGTGGTGGGTGAGGGCGTGCTCGCCACGACGGGCGCCGAGCTCCCCTGGGGCCTCGCGCTCGGCGGTGCGTTCCTGCTCGCAGCGGGCATGATGCTCGCGATGACGACACGGCGCCGCCGCGTCGTCGGCTGATCCGCGCGTCCCGGCGGCCCCGGCCCCGCTTCGGCGGGTGTCCGGGGCCGTCGGCGTGCGTGGCCACCGTTTAGGCTGGCCGGGTGAGGACGACCGTGGTGATGGTGCACGGCATCCGCACGTCCGCCACGATGTGGCGCGCGCAGGTGGAGCATCTCGAGGACCGCGGGGTATCCGCGATCGCCCTCGATCTCCCCGGTCACGGCACGCGGATGGCCGAGGAGTTCACCCTCGACGGCGCCTTCGCGACGATCGACACCGCCGTCCGCGCGGCGGCCGGGCAGGGTCGCGTGCTGCTCGTCGGGCATTCGATGGGCGGACTGCTCTCGATCGCGTACGCCGGCGATGAGACGCGCCCCCCGCTCGACGCCTTCGTGGCGGCCTCGTGCACGGCCATCCCGCGCGGACTCGCGCTGCAGACCTACCGGACGCTCGCGCGCGGCTTCGACCGTCTCCCGGGGCGGGGCGCTCCCATCGCCGAATGGGTTCTCGATCGCACACTGCCCTCGGAGACCCGTGCCGACTTCGGCGCCGGCGGCTACGCCTACGACGCGCAGGACATCGCGCTGCGGAGCCTGTCGGTGCTGGATCTGCTGGCCGCCCTGCGCCGGATCGACGTGCCCACGTGGTTCGTCAACGGCCAGTTCGACCAGCTGCGCGTCAACGAGCGGCTCTTCGCCTCTCTCGTGCCCGGCGCGGAACTGATCGTCGTGCCGCGCACGTCGCACCTGGTCACCGCGATGCGCCCGCGGGTCTTCAACGCCGTGCTCGATCTGGCGCTGGCGACGATGGATGCCGCCGGGGAGCCCGCACCATCAAGGTCATGAGGCCGCCCACCACCGACATCACCGCGGAGCCCAGGAACAGCAGCCAGAATCCGCCCACCGCGGCGACGAGTCCCGCGCCGATGAGCGGCCCGAGGAGCTGACCGAGGCTCGCGGCCACGTTGACGAAGCCGAGGTCGCGCGCACTGTCCTCCGCGAACGGGAGCAGGTCGGTGCCGAGGGCGAGGCCGACCGACATGTACGCGCCGTATCCGACGCCGAGCAGACCGGCCGCCACGAGCGACATCTCGAACGACGGGAACACCGCGAGCAGGAGTGCCGCGCCGCCCTGCACGAGCGCGGCGCCGACCGTCAGCCCCCGTCTGTTGCCGGTGCGATCCGACACCGCCCCGGCGAGCACGGAGGCGAGCACGACGAACACCGTGTACACGACGATCAGCAGCAGGAGCTCGTCTTGAGCGGCGGCCGGGTCGCGGTGGAGGCCGTACAGCAGGAAGAAGAGGAGCAGCCCCGTGCCGAGTGCGTTGCCGATGTTGGCCACGAGGCGGCCCCACAGCATCCACGCGAAGTCTCGATCACGGAAGGCGGCGAACCGGGCCGACAGCGCGCGGCGCGTGCGCGCGGTCGCCGACGCCGCCGGTGCGGGCGGGTCGGGCAGCAGCAGCGCGCCCGCTCCTCCGGCGACGAGCAGGATGGCGCCGAGCATGAGGTAGCCCGCGACCACGCCGAGTCCGAGCAGCACGACGACGCCGACGCCGACCACGATGCCGAGCGCCTGCGAAGAGGAGATCGCCGCCGACGCCGTGCCTCGCTGGGCCGACAGCTGGTCGGCGATCATGGCGGTGAAGGCGGCGGAGGCGACGGCGACGCCGACCGACACGCCCACCCATGCGACCCCGACGCCGAGGGGCCCGGTCGCGAAGGCGATCGCGACGAGCGACCCCGCCCCGAGGAGCACACCGCCCAGTGCCCACGGGCGCCGGCGCCCGAACCTGCCGCGCGTCCGATCGCTCATGCCCCCGGCCAGCGGTCCGGCGATGACCCCGGCGAGGCCTCCCGCCGCGAGCACCAGGCCCGAGGAGACGACCCCGGAGATCCAACGGTCGGCATCACCCGGGGTGTCCAGCTGCAGCGGGATGAGGAGTTGGAGCGGGGTGAGCTGCGCGGTCCAGATCGCGAGCCACGCGAGGGTGAACAGTGCGAACCAGCCCGCGCCCGCGCGGCGGCCGGAGGTCGGGGCGGTCGGGGCGTTCTGGGGGGACCCTGCGCTCACGGGAGGCTCCTTCGTCGGTGCTCCGTCGGATCGGCCGGATCGGGCCCGGTCGATCCGATCATGCCCCACGCGCGCGGGTGCGCGGCGCATTGCGGGGTCGCCACGCGGCAACCTGATAGACTCGGTGATTGGCTTGCGTGTGGGTCCCACCCCGCACGCCGCCGGAGGCGTCCCTCTACCGCTACCCCGGCACATCCATCGAAAACCGAACGAAAGAGCCGTCGAACGTGGCGAACATCAAGTCGCAGATCAAGCGCAACAAGACCAACGAGAAGGCGCGCGAGCGCAACAAGGCCGTCAAGAGCGAGCTGAAGACCGAGGTGCGTCGCACCCGCGAGGCCATCGCCGCCGGCGACAAGGCCGCCGCCGAGAAGGCTCTCGCCAAGGCCTCGAAGAAGCTCGACAAGGCCGTGAGCAAGGGCGTCATCCACGAGAACCAGGCCGCGAACCGCAAGTCGTCGATCGCGAAGCAGGTCGCCGCTCTCTGAGCCGCATCCCGTCGCACGAAGGCCCGTCCCGCATCCGGGGCGGGCCTTCGTCGTGTGCGGCGCGGGTCAGGCGCCGTAGGGGGCGCGCGTCGCGATGATCGTGATCAGGCGCTCGACCGCGAACACGGGGTCGCGCGAGGCGCCCTTGACCTCGGCATCCGCGCGCGCCGCCGCCTGGATGGCGCGCCCCAGGCTGGTCTCGTTCCAGCCGGTCAGGTCGCGGCGGGCGCGGTCGACCTGCCAGTCCTTCATCCCGAGGCGTGCGGCGATGGATGCCGACGACTCGCGCAGGCCGGCGACCCGCGCCATCGTCCGCAGCTTCGAGGCGATCGCGGCCACCAGCGGTACCGGGTCGGCTCCGCTCGCGAGCGCGTGGCGCAGGGCCACGAGCGCCTCGCCGTAGCGGCCGGCGATCGCGGTGTCGGCGACGGTGAACGCCGACGTCTCGACGCGGCCGCCGTAGTAGCGCTCGACGACCTGTTCGGTGATGTCACCGGGCACGTCGGAGATGAGCTGCTGGCAGGCGGCGGCCAGTTCGGTGAGATCGTCGGAGAAGGCGCCGACGAGGGCGCGCAGGGCGATCGGCGCGATCTTCTTGCGCGCGGTCTGGAACTCACCGGCGGCGAAGTCGAACCGGTCGGAATCACGCTTGACCGCGGGACAGGCGATCTCCACTCCCCCGCCCGTGCCGGAGCGGATCGCATCGAGCAGCTTCTTGCCGCGGACGCTCGATCCGGTGTGGCGCAGGACGACGGTGGCGCCGTGCTGCGGGGCCTCGATGTAGGCGAGCGCCTCCGTGAGGAAGGCGTCGGAGCACTTCTCCACGCCACCGACCCGCACGAGGCGCGGCTCGCCGAACAGCGACGGCGAGGTCAGTGTCAGCAGGCTGCCGGAGGTGTAGTCGTCGGCGCGGAGGTCGGAGACCTCGAGGCTCGCGTCCTCGGCGCGCAGGAACTCGCGGATGCCGGCGGTCGCACGCTCCGCGCAGACGTCCTCCGGCCCCGAGACGAGCACGATCGGCGCCGGCTGGGGGCTGCGCCAGGAGATCTGAGGGATCGCCGACGCGGTGCGGGAACCCCCGCGCGCGGCGGGACGACGGGCGGCGGGTGGCATGCCTCCAGCCTATCGACGCCGTCCGACGTCGCGTCGCCCGCCGCGTGGTCGCGGGCCGCCGCCGTCACGGCGGAGACCTCTCGCGCCAGACGCGGAGGGCCGACTCCTCGCTCCACAGGACGATGAGGCCCTCGGCGTCGGTGCGGTCGATGCGTGCGCCCAGCCCCGAGAGCATCGTGAGGGTCTCCGCGCGCGGATGCCCGTAGGTGTTCGCGCCGACCGACACGATCGCGAGAGCCGGGCGCAGGCGGGCGTAGAACCGGGCATCCTGATCCGCGCTGCCGTGGTGGGAGACCTTGACCACGGCGTAGGACGTCAGCAGCGGTGCGCTCGCGGCCAGGCGACGCTGCCCGTCCGCCGAGAGGTCGCCGAGCATCAGCGTCGTGGGGACCGCGGGACCGGTGACCTCGATGACCACGCTGGCGTCGTTGCCCGCTGCCGCGTTGCTCTCCGGCCCCCGCACGCGCCACCGCGCGTCTCCCAGCAGGCCGGTCATCCCCGCGGTGGCACGGACCGGTCGGGCTCCGCCCTCGGCGAGACGTCGGAGCGTGCGCTCGTCGTCGGGGGTTCCGGTCGGTCCGTGGACGACGACGTCGACGCGGCCCACGACGGCCGCGACGCCGCCGTCGTGGTCGTGGTCGAAATGGGTCAGCACGAGCAGCTCGATGCGATCGACGCCGAGCGTGCGCAGACAGCGCTCCAGCGCTGCCGGGTCGGGACCGGTGTCGACCAGCGACACGTGCGCCGTCGACCGCACGACGAGCGCGTCGCCCTGACCGACATCGCACGCCGCGATCGTCCAGTCCGGCGGGATCCGGGCGCGCTCCCCGATCTGCGCGACCGGCCCCACGCCCAGCGCCACCGCGGCGGTGACCGCCAGCACGAGCAGCGAGGCGATGCGCCAGACCCGGCGCGTCCGGACGAGAAGGAGCCCGACCGCGAGGACCACCACGGCGAGGGCGAGGAGCCCGACCGGACCCTGCGGCCACCACACGGCGCTGCCCGGAAGCTGCGCGACGACGGTGGCCGTCGCGGCGATCCAGGCCGCGGGAAGCCAGGCGAGCACGGCCATCCCCGCTCCGAGGGCGGGGATGCCGGCGCACATGCACGCGGCGAGACCGAGGACCGTGCCGAGCGGAGCGGCCGGTGCGGCGAGGACGTTCGCGAGCACCCCGTAGAGCGACACCTGCGGCGAGATGAGCACGATGAGCGGGGCGCAGGCGAGCTGGGCGGCCAGCGGCACCGACAGGGCCAGGGCGAGGGGATGCGGCATCCACCGCGCCAACCCGTCTGCCAGCGGGCCGGCCACGACCAGCAGAGCGGCCGTCGCCGTGACGGACAGGGCGAAGCCGAGCGAGCGTGCCAGCCACGGATCCATGATGACGAGCACCGCGACCGAGACGGCGAGCAGAGACAGTCCCGCGCCGGTGCGTCCGAGGAGCACGCAGAGCATCGCCACCGCAGCCATGGTCGCGGCGCGGACGACGCTCGGCTCGGGCGAGACGAGCACGACGAACGCCACCAGTGCGGCGAGGCCCGCCCCGACCCGGATGCCGCGACGGGCGCCGCAGACGGCGGCGCCCGCGAACGCCATCCCCACGACCAGCGCGCAGTTCGCGCCGCTGACGGCAGTCAGGTGCGAGAGCGACGACGCCTTCATCGCGGTGTCCAGCCCCGGGTCGACGGTGGAGGTGTCACCGACGGCGAGTCCCGCGATGAGTCCGCGCCCCGGATCGGGCAGTCCGGCCGTGACCTCGACGAGGCCGCGGCGGAGCTCCGACGCGGCGGACAGCGCTCCTGTCGGCCCCGACAGCAGCGTGGGCACGGACGCGGCGTCGATGACCAGCACCGCCCGGTCGCCCGCGTCCGGTCGCCAGCCCGTCCCCCGCAGTCGCACCCGCGCGCCGAGGTCGAGGCCGGTGGGCACCTCGGCCGTCCGCACGAGGACGGGCGCCGCCGCGGAGATCACGGTGTCGCCGTACTCGAGCCGCTCCAGGATCGCGTCGAAGCGCCACCCGGTCGCGCTGCGCTCGATCTTGCCGACCGCGGTCGCCATCACCGACAGGGCGCGGCCGCCGGTCGTGTCGGCGGCGGCGACGACCGCGCGCGTCGGCTGGGCTGCGGCGACCTGCATCGCCACCGCGCCGCTCGCGGCGAGGGCGACCGCGATCAGTGCGCACGCGGGCGCCGCACGGCCGCGGCGCACCGCGAAGAGCAGCACGGCCGCGGATGCCGCCCACAGCGCCGTCGCGACGACGCCGGAGACCTCGGCCTGGGCGGTCAGCAGGCCCGCGACGAGCCACGCGGCGGCCGCGACCGGCACCAGCCGGGCGTCGCGTCGCCGGAGGCGGCGTCTGCCGATCGCCCGCTCCGTCCGCGCGCCGACCCTCACACCGTCACCCGATCGCGCAACCCCGCCAGCATCTTCTCGCCGATCCCGGGCACCGAGAGCAGGTCGTCGACGCTCGTGAACCGTCCGTTCTCGGTGCGCCACGCGATGATGCGCTCCGCGATCGCCGGGCCGACGCGGGGCAGCGCGTCGAGAGCGGTGGCATCGGCGGTGTTCAGGTTCACCCGTCCCTCCCCGGTCGCGGCTGCGGCCGGTGGCGCGCTCTCCCCCACGCGCGGGACGTGCAGCTGCTCGCCGTCGCTCAGCGGGCGCGCGAGGTTGATGGCCGCGGCATCCGCGTCGTCGGCCAGTCCGCCGGCCGCGGCCACGACGTCGACCACGCGCGCGCCGTCGTCGAGCCGGTACAGCCCGGGGTGAGCCACCGCGCCGGACACGTGTACGTACACGGGCGGCGGCGCGGGATCCGCGACCGCCACGGGAACCGAGGCGGCGGGCGCCGCGGCCGAGCGCACCAACCCGATGACGACCGCGATCGCCGCGATCGCGAGCACCAGCACGATCGCCGCGCCGGTGCCGAGGCGGCGTCGCCGCACACGGGCCAGAGCGGCGTCGGCGGATGCCGCGGCCATCTCCTCGGGAGAACTCACCCGCTCACGCTCACACCCTCAGCGCGGCGACGACCCCTTCCGGCGGCTGTTCGTGGAGAGCCGGCGGGGCGAGCGTCTTGGGGAGGAGGGCTCTTCCCCTCGCGGGGTCAGGCCGTCGTGAAGCTGACGACCTTCGGCGCGCGCACGACGACCCGGGCGATCTCGCGGCCGGCGAGGGAGCGCACGACCTTCTCGTCCGCGCGCGCGAGCGCCTCGAGCTCGTCGGACGAGATGCGTGCGGGCACCGTCAGGGTGCCGCGCACCTTGCCGTCGATCTGGACGACCGCGGTCACCGACTCCTCGACCAGGAGGGTGGGGTCGGCCTGGCGCCACGTCGCGAGACCCACGAACGGCTCATACCCGAGCTGCTCCCACATCTCCTCCGCCGTGTGCGGGGCGAACAGGTCGAGGATCATCGCCACGGCCTCGGCGGCTTCGCGCACGGCCGGATCGGAGGGGCCCGCGGGGCCGTCGATCGTCTTGCGCGTCGCGTTGACGAGCTCCATGAGGCGGGCGACGACGACGTTGAACTTGGTCTGCTCGATCAGCGCCGGGGCATCCGCCCACAGGCGGTGGGTCACGCGGCGCAGGGCCGTGTCGCCCTCGGCCCACACGACGTCCGGGGCGCTCGACACGTCGTGCGCGATGCGCCAGGCGCGGGCGAGGAACTTGGCGGCGCCGGTGGTCGAGACGTCGCTCCAGTCCTTGTCGTCTTCCACGGGGCCCGCGAAGGCGAGCGCGACGCGCAGCGCGTCGGCGCCGTGGGCGTTGAGCTCGTCCTGGAAGAGCACGAGGTTGCCCTTGCTCTTGCTCATCTTGGCGCCGTCGAGGATGACCATGCCCTGGTTGATGAGGTTCGAGAAGGGCTCGGTGAACTCCACCAGGCCCATGTCGAACAGCGCCTTCGTGATGAAGCGGGCATACAGGAGGTGGAGGATCGCGTGCTCCACGCCGCCGATGTAGAAGTCCACCGGACCCCAGCGGTCGGCTTCCTTCGACGAGAACGCCCGTGCGGCGTCCCCCGGCGACAGGAAGCGCAGGAAGTACCACGAGCTGTCGACGAACGTGTCCATCGTGTCGGGGTCGCGGAGGGCCGGCTCGCCCGTCTCGGGGTCGACGGTCTCGACCCAGCCGGTCGCCGCGCCGAGGGGCGAGGAGCCCTTGGGCGTGAGATCCAGACCCTCCATCGCAGGGAGTTCGACGGGGAGCTGATCGTCCGGCACCGGGACGATGCGACCGTCGGCGGTGTGCACCATCGGGATCGGCGTGCCCCAGTAGCGCTGACGCGAGATGAGCCAGTCGCGGAGGCGATAGGTCTTCGCGGCGCGACCGGTGCCGGCGGCCTCGAGCTGCTCGATGGCCCGGGCGATGGCGTTGCGCTTGCTCAGTCCGTCGAGCGGGCCGGAGTTCATCATCCGGCCGTCGCCCGTGAGCGCCACGCCCGTCACGGCGGGATCGATCTCGTCCAGGCCCGGGGCACCCGGATCGATCGGCACGCCCTCGGCATCCAGCTCGATGACGGGGATCGCGCCGGTGACCGGCGCCGTCGTGTCGACGACCACCTTCACGGGCAGGTCGAACGCGCGCGCGAAGTCGAGGTCGCGCTGGTCGTGGGCGGGCACCGCCATGACGGCGCCGTGGCCGTAGCCGGCGAGCACGTAGTCGGCGGCCCAGATGGGCAGCCGCTCCCCCGTGACCGGGTTGATCGCATACCGCTCCAGGAAGACGCCGGTCTTCGGGCGGTCGGCCGTCTGCCGGTCGATCTCGCTCGTCTTCTGCACGGTGTCGAGGTAGTCCTGGAAGCGCATGCGCGCCTCCGGGGATGCCGAGGCCACCAGCTCCGCGGCCAGGTCGGAGTCGGGGGCGACGACCATGAACGTGGCGCCGTAGAGGGTGTCGGGGCGCGTCGAGAACACCGTGATCTTCTCGGTGCGACCCTCGATCTCGAAGTCGATGTCGGCGCCGACGGAGCGGCCGATCCAGTTGCGCTGCATCTGCAGCACCTTGTGCGGCCAGAAGCCCTCGAGCTGGTTGAGGTCGTCGAGCAGACGGTCGGCGTATTCGGTGATGCGGAAGAACCACTGCGTGAGCTTCTTCTTCACCACGACGGCGCCGCTGCGCTCGGACGTGCCGTCGGGGAGCACCTGCTCGTTCGCCAGCACCGTCTGGTCCACCGGGTCCCAGTTGACCAGCGCGTCCTTGCGGTACGCGAGCCCCTTCTCGTACAGGCGCTGGAACAGCCACTGGTTCCAGCGGTAGTACTCGGGGTCGGAGGTGTGCAGCACGCGCGACCAGTCGAACGAGACGCCGTACTGCTGCATGCTCGAGCGCTGCTGCGCGATGTTGCCGTAGGTCCAGCCGCGCGGCTCGACACCGCGCTTGATGGCGGCGTTCTCGGCGGGCAGGCCGAAGCTGTCCCAGCCGATGGGGTTGAGCACGTTGTAGCCGCGGTGCCGCCAGAAGCGCGCGACGATGTCGGAGTACAGGTAGTTCTCCGCGTGACCCATGTGCAGATCACCCGAGGGGTAGGGGAACATCGCGAGCACGTACTTGCGGGGGCGCGTGTCGTCGTCGCCACCGGCGCGGAACGGGTCCTTCTCGGCCCAGATGCGCTGCCACTTCTCCTGCACGGCGTGCACGTCGTACGGTCCGTTCTCGGCGGCGGTGGCGATGTCTGTGGGGCTGCTCATGGGAAGGGGAAGACCAATCTGAAAGCTGGGGAACGCGCGAGAGGCGTGCTTCCAGGTTAGCGGACCCGCCCTACCATCCCGGCGGGAGGGTGGCGCCGAGCGCACCGAGCGGACCCCGGGCCTTGACGCCCACCTCGGCCACCTCGGCATCGGGGTCGGAGAGCCAGGTGATGCCGCCCCCGGCCCCCACGTAGGCGCCTCCCGGATGCAGCACGATCGAGCGGATGGTCATCGCGAGATCGGCGCGTCCGTCGTCGCCGACCCAGCCGAAGCAGCCGGAGTAGAGTCCGCGCGCTCCGGCCTCGAGCCCGTGCAGGATCCGCATCGCCGACAGCTTCGGCGCCCCGGTCATGCTGCCGGCGGGAAAGGTCGCCGCGAGCAGCTGCGCCCACGTCGTCCCCGGCCTGAGCCGTCCCGCGACGGTGCTGACCAACTGGTGCACCGCCGAGTACGACTCGACCTCGAGCAGGCGTTCCGCGCTCACGGTGCCGGGTGTGCACACGCGCTGGAGGTCGTTGCGCATGAGGTCGACGATCATCACGTTCTCCGCGCGCTCCTTGACGCTCTCCGCCAGCTCGCGGGCAAGGGCCGCGTCCTCGGCGCTGTCGCCGCCGCGCGGACGCGTCCCCTTGATCGGGCGCGTGCGGACCATACCGTCGGCCACCTCGAGGAAGCGTTCGGGACTCGCGCTGAGCAGGGCGAACGCACCGCTGCGGATGATGCCGCCGTGGTGCGCGGGCAGGGCCGCGCGAAGGCGCAGATAGGTGTCGACGGGGTCGAGCGGGTCGGATGCGGCGACGTCGAAGCGCGTCGTCAGGCACAGCTGGTAGGCGTCCCCCGCGCGGATCGCCGCTCGGCAGCGTTCGATCAGCGCGCGGTACTCCGAGGGTCGCTGGCGAGCGGATGCCGTGGCGACGACGCCCCCGGCATCCGTCGGCGGCGGCGCATCCCGGCGCGCGTCGAGGAGCGCGAGCGCCGCGACCAGCTCCGCCGGCTCGGCGACCAGCCACATCGCGCGCGCGGCGTGGTCGACGGTGACGAACCAGCGCACGCGCAGCCACGCCTCCTGCGGTCCGTCCCGGTCGTCGACGGTGGCCGGTGCCCCCGCCGCCCGTGCGGCGGCATCGAAGCCCGACCATCCGACCCACCCGCCGCGGAACAGTCCCGGCGGGACGGGATCGCCCGCGCCGCCGTCCGCTGCCAGCACGACGTCGGAAGGACCGATCTCGTCGGGGACGCCGACGCCCATCCAGCTGTACCCGGTCGTCGCGTGCGGCCCGGCATCCAGCCAGAACGCGTGCTCGTGGTCGCCGAGACCGCCGCGGAACAGTGCCGCGGGATCGGTCCAGGCGAGCGGATGTGCGACGAGGCGCGCGGGCATCCTTCCAGGCTAGACGCCCGCCGCCGCGCCGACCGGGACCCGCCGCGGGGCATACGCACACCCAGGTGCCGCATAGGCTGGTCGCGTGAACGAGTTCCTCTCGTGGCTGCTCGATGCCGTGCAGAACGTCGACCCCGTGCTGCGCACGGTTCTCGCCGGGATCGCCATCCTGCTGGAGACGAGCGTCCTCGTCGGACTGATCGTCCCCGGCGACACCGTCGTCATCGTCGCCGCGACGGCGGTCGGGTCGGTCGCGGAGGCCGCGGTGCTGATGGTCGTCGTGGTCGTCGGGGCGCTGGTGGGCGAGAGCATCGGCTTCTGGCTGGGTCGGTGGCTCGGCCCGCGCATCCGCTTCTCGCGGCTGGGGCGTCGCATCGGCGAGGACAACTGGACCCGCGCGGAGCTCTACCTGCGTCGCCGCGGCGGCCCCGCCATCTTCCTGTCCCGCTTCCTGCCGGTGCTGCACTCGCTCGTGCCGCTCACGGTCGGGATGAGCGGCTTCTCCTACCGCCGCTTCCTGGCGTGGACCGCGCCGGCCTGCACCGTCTGGGCGGTGGCGTACGTCAGCGTCGCGGCGGCGGCGGCGGGCACCTACCGCGAACTCGCCGACCGCCTGCACGTCGCCGGATACCTCTTCGTGGCCGTCATCGCCGTCTTCCTCGTGCTCGCGTACATCGCCAAGCGCGTGATCGTCGCGCGGGAGGCGCGGCACATGCGCCTCGACGACGCGGACACCCGTCCGACCGAGGACATGAAAGACTGAAGCGATGCACGCCGAACCCGCACCGCGTGTCAAGGTGCTCTGGATCGCTCGTCTGGAGTACAGATTCCACGCCTGGCGCGAGCGTCGCTCCCGCGCCCGCGGGCTGCGGCCGAGCGTGTCCGCCTACCCGGGTTACGGCGGCGAGGACTGGGTGCGGGTGCTGGGCCGGGTGCTCATCGTGCCGCCCGTGCGCACACGCCGCCGCACGCGTCATCGCGGCGAAGACATCGGCGTCCGCGGCTGGCGGAGCTTCGCGGCGGTGCCCGTCGGATACGCCCACGTGACGGTCACGATCGACGGTGTGAGCCATGACGTCGTGGCCGACCGCGGCGGCGTGGTCGACACCGTGCTGCCCGCGCGCCTCCAACCGGGATGGCAACCCCTGACGATGACCGTCGAAGGCTCCGAGCCCTTCGAGACGCGCGTATTCGTCGTCGGCGCCGACGTGCGCTTCGGCGTCATCTCCGACGTCGACGACACCGTGATGGTCACCGCCCTGCCCCGTCCTCTCGTCGCGGCGTGGAACTCCTTCGTCCTGGACGAGCACGCCCGTCAGCCGGTGCCCGGCATGGCGGTGCTCCTCGAACGCCTGGTGCGCGAGAGCCCCGGGGCTCCGGTCGTCTACCTGTCCACCGGCGCATGGAACGTCGCGCCCACCCTGCAGCGCTTCCTGCGACGACACCTCTTCCCGCCAGGTGCGCTGCTGCTGACGGACTGGGGGCCCACGCACGACCGGTGGTTCCGCAGCGGTCGCGCCCACAAAGAGGAGAACCTGCGGCGCCTCGCCCGGGAGTTCCCGCAGGTGTCCTGGGTGCTCATCGGTGACGACGGCCAGCACGACGACGCGCTGTACACGGCCTTCACGAGCGAGAACCCCGAGCGTGTGCGGGCGGTGGCGATCCGCCGGCTGTCCTCCGCCGAGGCGGTCCTCGCCGGAGGCCGGACCGCCGTCGACGATCACTCCGCCGCGGCGGTGCCGTGGGTGACGGGTGACGACGGCGCCGCGCTTCTGGATCGTCTCGCGGAGATCGGCGTGCTCGACGCCGACGGCGTCGGAGGCCCCGCGTAGGCTGGCCGCATGTGCGGTCGTTTCGTCGTGGGCAGTTCCGGGTCCGAGCTCGTCGGCGTCCTCCGGGTGGACGTGATCGGTGACGATCTGCCGGCGCCCTCGTACAACGTCGCACCCACCGATCGTGTCGCGATCGTCCTCGACTCGGCGAAGACCGAGCCGCCCACGCGACGGCTCGAGGCCGCCCGGTGGGGGCTCGTGCCCTCCTGGTCGAAGGACCCCGGCATCGGTGCGAAGGCGATCAACGCGCGCGCCGAGGAGGTCGAGGACAAACCGATGTTCCGTCAGGCGCTGATCGCGCGGCGCGCGATCGTCCCGGCATCCGGGTACTACGAATGGAAGACCGAGGATGGCGTCAAGACGCCGTACTACATCCACCCGGCCGGTGATGAGCCGCTGTTCTTCGCGGGGCTCTACGAGTGGTGGAAGGATCCGGCGAAGGCTCCGGACGATCCCACGCGGTGGATGCTGAGCTTCACGGTGATGACGCGTGGCGCGGTCGGTCAGCTGGGGTCGATCCATGATCGGATGCCGCTGTTCATCGACGCCGACTACGCGGATGTGTGGCTCGACCCGACGACCGAGAACGTCGGCGACCTGCTCGACGCGACGATCGACGCCGCTCCGGCGCTCGTCGACGGGCTGATGATGCGTCAGGTCGGTCGCGAGGTCGGCAACGTGCGCAACAACGGTCCGGAACTGATCGAACCCGTCTCCTGACACCGCGAGGAGCGGGCTTTTCCGCCCGCTCCTCGCGCGGATCGCCGTCGGTCAGACGAACTCGACGGTGGCGTTCTCGTTGTTCAGCACGATGACCGGTGTGATCGCGGAATGTCCCGCGGCGCGGATCTTGTCGGCGTCGAAGCGGAGGAGCGGCGTGCCGGCGCTCACGGCGTCTCCGGTCTTCACGAGGGTCTCGAATCCGTCGCCCTTCATGTCCACGGTGTCGATGCCGATGTGGATCAGCAGTTCGGTGCCGTCGGCCAGAGCCAGTCCGATCGCGTGGCCGGTCGGGAACACCGAGGCGACGGTTCCTGCCGCGGGCGCCACGATCGTGTCGCCCGCGGGGTCGATCGCGAGTCCGGGACCCATCGTGCCCTCGGCGAACATGGCGTCGGGCACCTCGGACAGCGGGAGCACCGTGCCGGCGACGGGCTGACGCAGCTGCAGCGTCGCCGCGGGCACGGTCCGCGCCCGCAGTCGCTGTTCGGCGGCGGCGCCCGCCGCCACCGCCGCGCCCCCGACGCCGCCCACGAAGCCCGCCGCCGCGCCGGTATGGCCCGCATCCGCACCGCGGAAGGCCTCGATGTTGCGGTCGTTGAGGATGTCCTCCATCGCGTCTTTGACGAACTGCACGTTGAGGCCGTACACGACCTGCACGGAATGCCCGCCCGGCTTGATGGTGCCCGCAGCGCCGGCACGCTTCAGCGCGTGCTCGTCGACCTGAGAGGTGTCGGCGATCTCCATGCGCAGCCGCGTCGCGCAGTTGTCGACGTCGATGATGTTCTGCTTCCCGCCCAGCGCCGCGATGAACTTCTCCGCCGTGCCGTGATAGCCCGTGAGGCTCGTGCCGACGTTGTCGGCATCCTGTTCGTCGAGCTCGTCGCCCCGGCCCGGAGTCTTCAGCTTGAACCGCTTGATCAGGAAGTAGAACGTGAAGAAGTAGATGAAGAACCAGGCGACGCCCAGCAGCAGGAGGATCCACGGGTTCTCCGCCATCGGATTCGTCCACTGCAGGAACATGTCGATGAATCCAGCGGAGAAGCCGAAGCCCAGTCGCGTCGGGAGCATCGCCGCGATCATGACGGAGATGCCGGTGAAGACGGCGTGAATGAGGTACAGCCAGGGGGCGACGAACATGAAGGCGAACTCGAGCGGCTCCGTCACGCCGACGAAGAAGGAGGCGATCGCGCCCGAGAGCATGATGCCGTAGGTGACCTTCTTGCGTCGTGAGTCGGCGGTCAGGTACATCGCCAGGGCGGCGCCCGGAAGGCCGAACATCATGATCGGGAAGAACCCCGCCATGTACTGTCCGGTGACGCCGTAGGTTCCGGTGCCGTTGAGGAAGTTGACGAGATCGTTGATACCGGCGACGTCGAACCAGAACACCGAGTTGAGCGCGTGGTGCAGGCCGGTGGGAATCAGCAGCCGGTTCATGAAGCCGTAGAGGCCGGCGCCGAACGGGCCGAGCGTGGAGATCCACTCGCCGAAGGTGACGAGGGCGCCGTAGACGACGGGCCAGACGAACATCAGGACCACGGCCACCACCAGGGAGAGCCCGGCCGTGACGATCGCGACCGAGCGCTTCCCGGAGAAGAACGAGAGCGCATCGGGCAGCTTCGTGTCTTTGAACCTGTTGTAGCACCAGGCGCCGATCAGACCGGCGACGATGCCCACGAACACGTTCTGCACCTTGCCGAACGCCGGATTGACGTTCGCGAGGTCTTCGATGCCGAGCAGCTTCTGCATCGTGGCAGGGGCCAGGAGGGTGGTGATCGTCAACCAGGAGACCAGGCCGGCGAGAGCCGAGGTGCCGTCCGTCTTGTTCGCCATGCCGATCGAGACGCCGACGGCGAACAGGAGCGGCATGTTGTCGAGCAGGGCGCCACCGGCGGCGCCGAGGAAGGCGGACACGATGTTCGAGCCGCCGGCGGCAGAACTGATCCAGTAGGAGATGCCGGAGAGGATCGCGGCGACCGGCAGCACCGCGACCGGGAGCATGATCGATCGGCCGAGTCGTTGGAAGAACTTCATCGGTGAACTCCGTCCCTGAGGGAATCGGGTCGCGCGTCGCTGCGGACCACTGAGGGGACGCTACCGCTGATCAATGGTCGCGCACAGCATTCATTCAGCTAATTCCGCTGCGACCTGACCCCTCCGCACGCCCTCCTGCGATCGCGTCGATGACCTCCCCGCGACGCGGAAGCGCGCCGTTGACGCGGAGGCGCACGGCGCGAGCGCGATCGGCGTCGAGAGAATCCATGGCCTGCAGGTGAAGGTGCGGCTCGGTGCTGTTGCCGGAGTTGCCGCAGCGGCCGACGACGTCGCCGGTCCGCACGCGCTGACCTGGGCGCACGACGAGGCTCCCCCGCTGAAGGTGGCACAGCGCCACGATGACGCCGTCCCGGTCGATGAGGACGTGGTTGCCGGCCAGTGCCACCCATCCGCCGCGGACGCGTCGTCGCTGAGTGAGCGCGTAGGCGATCGAGGGCAGACCGCGATGGGCGAGGTGATCGGACTCGGTGTCATGGGCGGCGACGACCACGCCGTCGACGGGCGCCAGCAGAGGGCGTCCGAACCCGGGGAACACCGACGGCGGCTCCGCGCGCACGAGCGAACGGGCCGTGATCGGTGCCGTGCGCCCCGCGTCGTCGACGGGAACGAAGTCGATGGCGTAGGACGTGGCGAAAAGAGTCGTGCCGTGACTCGGCACCCGATCTGCCGGGCTGTTGCCAACGAGCCAGCGACCCGCGAACGGATATGCCAGGTCGACCGCCGCAACCATGCCGTTCCTCTCCGTCATCCGAACGGCTGACCATGCGGGACCGCCGACGAGAGCGAGTGTGCCTTGTCGGCGGCCGATGTAGACGAAAGCACCCACTTTGAGGCACTCGCGTCATGGCATCAGCCCCTTCGTGTCAGAGCATATGTGACTCGTTCGCGGATCTCAGTTCGCCGCGGACGCGCATTCGCACTCGCCTGCGCCGCAGCTCTCCTCCTCGTCCTAGCTCGTCGAAACACCCAGCTCGTTCGCCGCGCGTCCTATTCCGACGGCCCCAGACAGCCCGAAATAGTCTGGATTGTCATGCGCGCGTGGCTTTTCAGGCGAAGAGCAATTGCACGTCGTATCTCGATGTTGAGGCCGCCGAATCCGACAGCGCGGGCGCGCAACATGTGCACGATCGGAGGGCAACCCAATGCGCCCACGATTAATGCACCAGCAGTAGGCGAAAGTCGTATACGTGTCCCCCAAAGACTAGAGACATCTCCTCTCCTGGGATGTCAGTGTGAAGCGGCCGACGAATGTTGGCATGAACTGGAAGGCCACCGATGACACATCGATTCAAGACGGCGCTGGATGGGGCATGAAACTCACTCGCTCCGAGACTTCGAATGTACGAAACTACGCGGCGGCGGTCGGCATGTGCAGCGTGTTCTCCAGAAGGGCTCCCGGACTATCGGTGGGGTGCGCAGTATGGGGTTCATACATCCAGCTACAGGCGAATCTCGCCCAGAGTGACAAGCCCAGGTCGTGTCTCTTCTTCAACGTCGTCCCCGCACCGGGTAGCATCTGGCGCGTGGGTTGCTGACGAACGAGGAGACAAGATGAACGAGATGCTCGTCTACACGATCACGGCCCTTATCGCCGTGAGCACGGGTGTGTCTTTTGGCGCAGCTCCTGCTAGCCCGCTGCGCGTGATCACCACGACGGCCGGAGTAATGTCTACCGTCGCCATTGTCATTGGCGCCGTCGTCATCGGTCCCGAAGCTCCGTGGATGGGGCCGCTTTTCGCAGTTGCGGCAGGACTGTCTGCGCTGCTCGTTGCTGCAGTCGCGCGTTCTGCAGAGCCCGGACTCATCGGCGAGCCGTACTGGCGGCGAGTGAAGCTCATCGCCTTCCACAACGGCAGATTGCGCACGGACGAGGGCCACTGAATCTCGACGAAGAGGCGGCACGACGAAACGCAGTGCCGCCTCTTCTGTGCCGCCTTCTGGTGTGCGTGCGAGAAGTGCTCCACGCGCTCCGGGGTCGGCTCCATCTGTGATGCTGGCTCGACGGAGCCGTAATACTCGAAACACGACGACGAATCAGCTTCAACAGAAGCTCTCGGGGACCTTCGAGGGATGCCGAGAACAGCCTTTGATCAGCAATATTGGTGGACCTGAGGGGACTCGAACCCCTGACCCCCTGCATGCCATGCAGGTGCGCTACCAGCTGCGCCACAGGCCCATTTTCAGTTGTCTGCCGCTCGCGGCAACCCCTCTACCTTACTACATCTCGCGGGGTGCAACGAACACGTGTCACTCCACGGCGGCCGGCGCGGCGACCTCGATGGGAACGATCGGGCAGTCCTTCCACAGCCGTTCCAGACCGTAGAACACCCGCTCCTGCTCGTGGAAGACGTGTACGACGAGATCGCCGAAGTCCAGGAGGATCCAGCGCGACTCCTGGCGGCCCTCGCGGCGCAGCCGCTTGACGCCCTGTTCGAGCATGGCCTCCTCCACCGCGTCGGCGATCGCGGCGACGTTGCGCTCACTCGATCCGGTGGCGAGAAGGAACACGTCCACGAGGGGCAGCGGCTCGGACACATCGAACGCGAGGAGATCCTCGGCGCCCTTGCTCTCTGCCGCGGCCGCGGCGATCGCGACCAGGTCGCGGGTGCTGTCGGCGGCGGTCATCGGAAGGCTCCTGTCACGAGTGCGACGATCAGCACGCCGGTCAGGGCGAGGGCGAGCGCGCCGGCGGTGATGACGAGAGCCAGCATGAGCCGGCTCCCCTTCTCCGGCGCCGGCGGCTTGATGATGTCTTCTGCGCTCTTGATCGTGCTGATCGCGGAACTCGCCGCGATCGGGGTGGGTGAGGACGAGGCCGGAAGCTCCCCGTCGACGAGGACGGCATCCGTCTCCTTGTTGTCGGCGAGGCCGGGCAGCGTGCCGGTCGAGCCGAAGGACTCGGGCAGCGAGAAGGTGCCGGTGATGAGCACTTCCCCGGTGGCCGTGATGGGCGAGACGAGCGCGCCCGTCTCGGGCGTCTGCGACAGGATGAGCGCGTTGGGCGCCGAGAGCGCCCCCGTCGCGGTGCTGCCGCGGGTCAGGAGCTGATCGAACGATGCGGGCAGCTCCAGGTCGACGTTCTCGCCGGCGAGGAGGCCCGACCCGAAGGTCGGCGCGACGATCGGCCGCTCCTGCTCATCGGTCTCGCGAGACTCGGGCGCCTCCGCGAAGGGCTCGCGGGTCACGGCGGGGGTCTCCTCCGGCGATGCGGGAGCCTCGACACCGGAACCTGCCTCGGCATCGTGTGACGCGGCGGGCTCGGCGGGCGCGGCGGATCCGTCGCCCTCGTCGGTCGCCGTGTCGTCGGCGACGGTCACGGATGCCGTGCGCAGGCGCTCCTGCCGCCTCGAGGCCCGGCGGGTGACGGGCTGGGCGTCGAGGTCGATGTCGGCTGCCGCCGGGGGCGCCTCGGGCACGTCTGCGGGCTCAGCGGCGCGCGGCAACGGCGCGACGACCGCGGGGGCCGGCTCGGCGGCGTGCGCGGCCTTGTCGGCCTCTTCGGGGGTGATCACCGGCGTCGAGGCGGTGTTGCGCATCTCGCGCAGCTGCCGCCGGGTCAGCTGGGGAGTTTCGGGCTGGTCGGGTGTGCTCATGCCTCGCTCCGGTAAAGGTGGTGCTTCGCAATGTATTGGACGACGCCGTCGGGGACGAGGTACCACACGGGGTGTCCCTTCCTGACGCGTGCGCGGCAGTCCGTCGACGAGATCGACAGGGCGGGGATCTCGAGCCGGCTGACGACCTCCTCGGGCAGTCCTTCCGTGGACAGCACGTGTCCCGGCCGCGAGACCGCGACGAAGTGGGCGAGGTCCCACAGGCCGTCGTGGTCGCGCCATCCGAGGATCTGCGCGATCGCGTCCGCTCCCGTGATGAAGAAGAGCTCGGCGTCGGGGCGTGCGGCCTTGAGGTCGCGAAGCGTGTCGATGGTGAAGGTGGGTCCGCCGCGGTCGATGTCGACGCGGCTGACGGTGAACTGCGGATTGGATGCCGTCGCGATGACGGTCATCAGATAGCGGTGCTCCCCCGCCGTCACGTCTGCCTTCTGCCACGGCATCCCCGTGGGCACGAAGACGACCTCGTCGAGGTCGAAGGACTGCGCGACTTCGCTCGCTGCCACGAGGTGTCCATGGTGGATCGGGTCGAAGGTTCCACCCATGACCCCGATGCGTGGGGCGCGCGTCGAAGTCATCCTGCCGTCCTAGTGGTGGCCGTGTCCCACCTGCGCCTGGTCGACGGGGTGCGCCTTGGCGTAGGCCTCGGCCTTGTGCGAGTGACGGTTGGCGACGTTGCGGTACGACAGCGTCACCAGTCCGAGCGCCAAGAACACGATGAACGCGATCAGGCCGAAGATGAACGTCTCGGCCTGGACGTTGCCGTGGTGCTCCGCCTCCGCCGAGGCGAGGGCGAGGATCGTGGCGAGGGTCATTCGGACTCCTTCGAAAGTCGGGTCTTCCCAGTTTAGGCGGTCAGGCGCGGATCTGCCCGGACCCACGCGCCAGCCACTTGGTGCTGGTGAGCTCGGGAAGGCCCATGGGCCCGCGCGCGTGGAGCTTCTGCGTGGAGATGCCGACTTCCGCTCCGAAGCCGAACTCGCCGCCGTCGGTGAAACGGGTCGAGGCGTTGGCCATGACGACCGCGGAGTCGACCTCGGCCAGGAAGCGCTCGGCGTGCGCGTCGTCCGCCGTCACGATCGACTCGGTGTGGTGCGTCGAGTAGCGCCGGATGTGCTCCAGCGCCTTGTCGAGGTCGTCGACGACGCGCATCGACAGGTCGAGGCTCATGTGCTCCGTCGACCAATCCGCGTCGGTGGCCGCCACGGCATCCGCAACGAGGGCGCGGACGGCGTCGTCGCCGTGGATGGTGACACCGGCATCCTGCAGTGCGGCGGCGACCGGCGGTACGAGCCGGTCGGCGGCGTCGCGGACGACGAGGACCGTCTCGACGGCGTTGCACACGCTGGGCCGCTGCGCCTTCGCGTTGACGACGATCTGCTGGGCCCACTCCAGCGGCGCGGACGAGTCGAGCACGATGTGGACGACGCCCGCTCCCGTCTCGATGACGGGCACCGCCGACTGCGTGACGACGGTCTCGATGAGCTGGGCGCTCCCCCGAGGAACCAGCACGTCCACGAGTCCGCGGGCCTGCATGAGGGCGTGGGCGCCGTCGCGGCCGAACTCGTCGACCGTCTGGATGGCCTCGGGATCGATGCCCCGGTCGGCGAGGGCCGATCTCATGGCCGCGACGAGGGCGGCGTTGGTGGCCAGCGCCGCCGTGCCGCCGCGCAGGACGACGGCGTTGCCCGACCTGAGCGCGAGCGCCGCGATGTCGACGGTGACGTTGGGACGCGCCTCATAGATGGATCCCACCACGCCGAAGGGGACGGAGACCTTCTGCAGGTGCACCCCGTTCGGCAGCGTGCGCTCGTCGAGCACGCGTCCGACGGGATCGGGCAGCTCGGCGACGTCGCGCACCGCGTCGGCCAGGGCCTGCACACGCGAGGCGTCGAGCCGGAGGCGGTCGCGCAGGCCGTCCGTCAGACCGTCGCGGATGCCCCGTTCGAGGTCGTCGGCGTTCGCGGCGACGATGTCCGCCGAGGCGGCCTCGATCGCCGCGGCGATGGCCCGGAGAGCATCGGCCTTCTCGACGTCGGTCAGCAGTCCGATGCTCCGCGCGGCGTCGTGCGCACGCTCGATGCGCTGGCGGGCGCCGGCGGCGACAGAGACGGTGGGAGTGGT
Organism: Microbacterium sp. PAMC21962; assembly: GCF_019443465.1. NCBI lineage: Bacteria > Bacillati > Actinomycetota > Actinomycetes > Micrococcales > Microbacteriaceae > Microbacterium > Microbacterium sp. PAMC21962. Next base: position 572,644 of record NZ_CP080381.1, read on the forward strand.
CATCCGCTCAGTGTATCGAGGACGACCAGCCGTCTCGGTCGTCCGGCATCGCGCGGATGCCGGGTCACGCCGAGGGGACGGTCGGCATCGGCGTCGTGCCGCTGCGCACCGGGGCGACCGGATTGGGGGCGAACCAGGTGCCGACGTCGGCGCCCGACAGCGCGGACGAGACGAGGTCGGCGCTCGTGACGAGCACGCCCACCCCGGCAGCGGCGGCCAGACGCGCGGCCGAGACCTTCGTCGCCGCACCGCCGGTGCCGACGCTGTTGACGACCACCGAGCCGAACTCGTACCGGCTGAGATCGTCGCCGAAGTCGACAGTGGAGATGGCCTCGGCCCCGGGCTCGGACGGCGGTCGCGTGTACAGCGACTCGATGTCGCTGAGCAGCACCAGCGCGTCGGCGCCGATCAGCTCGGCGACGAGTGCAGCGAGCCGGTCGTTGTCGCCGAAGCGGATCTCGTGGGTGGCGACCGTGTCGTTCTCGTTGACGATCGGGAGCACGCCCAGCCCGAGGAGCCGGTCGACGGCACGGCGCGCGTTGGCGCGGTGAGCCGGGTTCTCGAGGTCGCCGGCGGTCAGCAGCACCTGCCCCGCCAGCATCCCGTGCCGGTCGAGCGAGGTCTGATAACGCCACATCAGCACGTTCTGGCCGACCGCCGCGGCGGCCTGCTGGGTCGCGAGGTCGGACGGCCGCCCTTCGAGGTGCAGGAAGGGCAGCGCGGTCGCGATCGCGCCGGAGGAGACCAGCACGACCTGCGTGCCCCGCGCGCGCGCCGCGGCGAGGGCGTCGACGATGGACTCGATGCGGTAGTGGTTCTCGCCGCTGATCGACGACGAGCCGACCTTCACGACGACCCGCTGCGCTCCTGCGATCTGTGACCGGTCCTGCACGCTCACGCTTCCTCGTCGTCCTCCCACTGGTACGCGTCCGCCGCGCCGCCGAGGCGCTCGGCCTCGAGGTCGGCGCGCGCTTCCGCCTTGGCGTCCATGCGCTCGTGATACCGCTCGCGTCGCTGCGACGTGGTGCGTCGCGGGTTCAGGTCCAGACGCGGGTCGGTGCCGCGGGGCGCCGTCATGAGCTCGGCCGCCGACGAGAGCGACGGATGCCAGTCGAACACGATCCCGTCGCCGGGGCCGATGACGACGGTCGAGCCGGCGACCGCGCCGACGCGGTAGAGCTCGTCCTCGACACCGAGCTTCTCGAGGCGGTCCGCGAGGAAGCCGACGGCCTCCTCGTTCTGGAAGTCCGTCTGCTGCACCCAGCGCAGCGGCTTGTCGCCGAGGATGCGGTAGACGTTGCCGTAGGTGCCGCCTTCGACCCGGATCTCGAAGTCCTTGTCGGCGCCCTTCGGTCGGATGACGATCCGCTCCGCCACCGGGGTCTCAGCCAGGTGCGCGCGGTGCGCGGCGACGATGTCGCCGAGGGCGAAGGTGAGCTGACGCAGACCCTCGTGGCTCACGGTCGAGATCTCGAACACGCGGTAGCCGCGCTCCTCGAGCTCGGGGCGGACGAGGTCGGCGAGATCCTTCGCCTCGGGCACGTCGACCTTGTTCAGCGCGATGAGCTGCGGGCGCTCGAGCAGGGGCGTCTGCCCCTCGGGCACCGGATAGTTGCCGAGCTCCTCGAGGATGACGTCAAGGTCGCTCAGCGGGTCACGACCCGGCTCGAGGGTCGCGCAGTCGAGCACGTGCACCAGGGCGGTGCAGCGCTCCACGTGGCGCAGGAACTCCAGTCCGAGCCCCTTGCCCTCGCTGGCCCCTTCGATGAGGCCGGGCACGTCGGCGACGGTGTAGCGGGTCTCCCCCGCCTGGACGACGCCGAGGTTCGGATGCAGGGTCGTGAACGGGTAGTCCGCGATCTTCGGCCGTGCTGCGGACACCGCGGCGATGAGGCTCGACTTTCCCGCAGACGGGAAGCCGACCAGGGCCACGTCGGCCACCGTCTTCAGCTCGAGGAGGACGTCGCCCTCCCAGCCCGGTGTTCCGAGCAGCGCGAACCCCGGCGCCTTGCGCTTGGGGTTGGCGAGGGCGGCGTTGCCGAGACCGCCCTGGCCGCCCGGGGCGACGACGAAGCGGGTGCCGGGGACGATGAGATCCGTCAGGGTCTCGCCGTCGGCATCCTTCACCACGGTGCCGACGGGGACGGCGAGCTCGAGGCTCTCGCCCGCGGCGCCGGAGCGGTTGTCGCCCATGCCGAAGCCGCCGTTGCCCGCGGAGCGGTGCGGCGAGTGGTGGTACGAGAGCAGCGTGGTCACCTGCGGATCGGCGACGAGCACGATGTCGCCGCCGTGGCCGCCGTTGCCGCCGTCGGGACCGGCGAGCGGCTTGAACTTCTCGCGGCGGACGGACACGCAGCCGTTGCCGCCCTTGCCGGCTCGCAGATGGAGCGTCACTCGATCGACGAAGGTCACCATGTCGGTCTCCTGACGGGATGGGTCGAGGTGGGGATGGATCTCGGTGGTAAAGAAGGAGGGGCGAGCCGAAGCCCGCCCCTCACCTCATGTCTGTGGTCGACCGCGCGGTCACTCCGCTGCGGCGACGATGTTGACGACCTTGCGGCCGCCCTTGCTGCCGAACTCGACCGCACCCGCGGCCAGGGCGAACAGCGTGTCGTCTCCACCGCGGCCGACGTTGGCGCCCGGGTGGAAGTGCGTGCCGCGCTGGCGGACGAGGATCTCGCCGGCGAGGACCTGCTGGCCGCCGAAGCGCTTCACGCCCAGTCGCTGGGCGTTGGAGTCACGACCGTTACGGGTAGAGCTTGCGCCCTTCTTGTGTGCCATCTCGTCTGCCTCTTCCGCTTACTTGATGCCGGTGATCTTGACGCGCGTGAGGTCCTGACGGTGGCCCTGGCGCTTCTTGTAGCCGGTCTTGTTCTTGAACTTCTGGATGACGATCTTCGGACCGCGCTCCTCGCCGAGGACCTCGGCGGTGACGGTCACCTTCGCGAGCTTGTCGGCGTCGGTCGTCACGGCGTCGCCATCGACGAGCAGCACCGCGGGCAGCTCGAGCTTCTCGCCGACCTTGGCCTGCTGACGATCGAGGACGACGATCGTGCCGACCTCGACCTTCTCCTGACGGCCACCGGCGCGCACAACTGCGTAAACCACTTCACACCTGTTTTTCTTCTGCGGAACCTGCGGCTCCGGCTGTCTTCATGGGACAAGCACGTCCCGGGAAGGTCGTGCCCAAACATCCAGTGCGGAGGCGGAACTCGACGCACCAAGGGTCTACTTTACCGGATGCCGGGGACATCGGCAAAAGCAGAGCGAGGCGTGTCGCGCGTCGACCTAGACTGCGGGCATGGCGATCCTCATCGATGACCCCCGCTGGCCGGCCCATGGGCGGCTCTGGGCCCATCTGGTCAGCGACAGCGACCTCGAGGAGCTCCACGCCTTCGCCGCGGCCAACGGCATCCCCCGTCGCGGATTCGACCGCGATCACTATGACGTCCCGGAGGACGCGCTCGACCGTCTCGTGGCCGCCGGTGCGGAGCACGTCAGCGGCCACGAGCTGGTCAAGCGCCTCATCGCGTCGGGCTTGCGGATCACCGCCCGCGAGCGCCGCGAGAGCTGAGGCTCACTCGCCCGACGCGGCCTCCGTGGACTCCCCCGCCGGCGTCGCCGCCACCGGCGTGCCGGTGAGTGCAGCCGTGGTCACGCGGCGTCGGCCGCGTCCCTGTCCCGGCGCCTTCGGCTCGGGAAGGGCGCTGAGGACCGAGTCGAGGAGGATGTCCTTCTCGGTCTTCTTCTCGGCCGTCGCGCGCGTGGAGGGCTCGCGCTTCTTGCGCGGGCGCTTGGGGCGCTCGGCGGCGGCGTCGTTCTCCGGGTCGGGCAGCGTGATCACGGGCGTCGCGTCGGCCTGCGCCGCGGCATCCTCGGCCGTCGTGTGGATCGTGGAGGCGGCGATCTGCGCGAGCGCGGACTTCGCGCTCTCCGTGATGACGTGCGTGCCTCCGTTGGCGCTGGCGCCGTTGCCGCCGGCGGGCGCGCTCTGACGCGAGCGGCGACCGCCGTTGGAGGACGGAGCCTGCGAGCCGCGGTGCTTGACCACCGGGTCGTGGTGCACGATCACGCCACGGCCGGCGCAGACCTCGCAGGGCTCGCTGAAGGTCTCGAGCAGACCCAGCCCCAGCTTCTTGCGGGTCATCTGCACGAGGCCGAGCGAGGTGACCTCGGCGACCTGGTGCTTGGTCCGGTCGCGGCTGAGGCACTCCACGAGGCGGCGGAGCACGAGATCGCGGTTGGACTCGAGCACCATGTCGATGAAGTCCACGACGATGATGCCGCCGATGTCGCGCAGCCGGAGCTGTCGGACGATCTCCTCGGCCGCTTCGAGGTTGTTCTTGGTGACGGTCTCTTCGAGGTTGCCGCCGGAGCCGACGAACTTGCCGGTGTTGACGTCGACGACCGTCATCGCCTCGGTGCGGTCGATGACGAGCGAGCCGCCCGACGGCAGCCACACCTTGCGGTCGAGAGCCTTCTCGATCTGCTCGGTCACGCGGAACCGGTCGAAGGGATCCTGGTCGTCCTCGTACTTCTCGACGCGCTCCAGCAGGTCGGGTGCGACACCCGCGAGGTAGGCCGTGATGGTCTGGTAGGCGTCCTCGCCCTGGATGAGCATCTTCGAGAAGTCCTCGTTGAAGACGTCGCGGACGATCTTCACCAGCAGGTCCGGCTCGGAGTGCAGCAGGGCGGGGGCGCCGATCGTCTCGACCTGCGTGGAGATGTGCTCCCACTGCGCGGTGAGACGCTGGACGTCGCGGGTCAGCTGCTCCTCGGTGGCGCCCTCGGCCGCCGTCCGCACGATGACGCCGCTCGACTCCGGAAGGACCTCCTTCAGGATGCGCTTGAGGCGGGCCCGCTCCGTGTCGGGGAGCTTGCGGGAGATGCCGTTCATCGCGCCGCCCGGGACGTACACGAGGTAGCGGCCGGGAAGGGAGATCTGGCTCGTCAGACGGGCGCCCTTGTGGCCCACCGGGTCCTTCGTGACCTGCACGAGCACACGGTCGCCGCTCTTGAGGGCGAGCTCGATGCGTCGCGGCTGGTTGCCGGTCTCGACGGCGTCCCAGTCCACCTCGCCCGAGTACAGCACCGCGTTGCGGCCGCGGCCGATGTCGACGAAGGCCGCCTCCATGCTCGGGAGCACGTTCTGCACGCGCCCGAGGTAGACGTTGCCGATGAGCGACGACTCCTGGCTGCGGGCGACGTAGTGCTCGACGAGCACGTTGTCCTCCAGGACGGCGATCTGGATGCGACCGTTCTTGGAGCGGACGATCATGTCGCGGTCGACGGCTTCGCGCCGGGCGAGGAACTCCGCCTCCGTGACGACGGTGCGACGGCGGCCGGCCTCGCGGCCGTCGCGACGGCGCTGCTTCTTCGCCTCCAGGCGCGTCGAGCCCTTGATGCGCTGGGGCTCGGTGATGAGCTCGACGGCGCGGCGGCGCGGCTGGTTCTGCTCGCGGGGCGCGTCGTCGGCGTCGGATGCCGAGCCGCCTCCCCCGCGGCGACGGTTGCGCCGGCGTGCGCTGGAGCCGCTGTCGGGCCCCTGCTCCTCGCGCTCGTCGCGGCTCTCGGGCCGCGCACCCGGGCGCGGCGGGAGCGGCGCGATGGCGGGCGCGTAGAAGACGAGCTGGGTGGAGACCGCCGAGACGAAGTCGGCGGGCAGCAGCCCCAGGCTGACCGCGGTGAGGGGCTCGTCCTTGGCGGGCTCCTCGGCCGCGGCGGCATCGGTCTCCGCCGAGGGCGTGTCGGACGCGGGGGTCTCGGGCGCCTCGGCCTCTGCCGACGCCGCGTCGGCCTCCGCAGGAGCGGCCTCTGCGGGAGCCGCGTCCGCAGGAGCAGGCTCGGGTGCGGTGTCTGCAGCGGACGTCTCGGGTGCAGCGGACGTCTCGGGCTCCGCGGACGTCTCGACGGCCGGTTCGGTCGCCGCGGGGGCCACCTCGACCTCGGCCGGCTCGTGGGCGGTCGCAGCGGTGGATTCGGGGGCGTTCAGCGCCCCGTCCGCGGCGATGGTGGACTGATCGTTGTTGTCATCGGCCATCTCTGGCTTACTCCTCGCCGCCGGCTCCGCGTGCCGTCGGGTGAACTCTGGCGGCCTCACCCGGATGCCGGGGAACCGCGTACTCACTCGGTCTGCAGCCTCACCCGCTCGTCGGCGGGGCTCGTGCTGCCAAGGGCGTTCATCGCCCGAAGTCTTCGGTGATGCCGGTTGCGGCGCGGCCGCGATGCATCGGCCCCCATTATCGCATCTTCTCGTGAGGATTGAGCAGAGGCGCCGCCGAGCATCGCGCGTTCCGTCGGAGTGGACCCAGCGGACCTCATGCACATGGATGCGATAATCGCCGTCATGGCCTCACGCACGATCGACAGTCGCCCGAGAATCCTCGCGATCTGGCTGGTGATCGCCGGAGCGATCGGATGGATCGCCGCCTTCGCCCTGACGCTCGAGAAGTTCGACAAGGTCGCGGACTCGACCGTCGCGGCATCCTGCGACTTCAGCATCGTGGTGCAGTGCAGCGCGAACCTGAACTCGCCGCAGGGCAGCGCGTTCGGGTTCCCGAACCCGATCATCGGGCTGACGGGATGGATGGCGCCCATCGTCGTGGGGATGGCGATCCTCGCGGGCGCCCGCTTCGCCCGATGGTTCTGGTGGACCTTTTTCGCGGGGATCACCTTCGCGTTCGGATTCGTCATCTGGCTCATCAGCCAGAGCATCTACATCCTGGGCACGCTCTGCCCGTGGTGCATGGTCACATGGCTCGTGACGATCCCGACGTTCTACGCGGTCGCCGTCCATCTCCTGCGATCGGGCGTGGTCTCCGACAACGCCCGTGTCCGCGCCGTCGGCACGGCGCTGAGCGCGTGGGTGCCACTGATGGCGTTCGTCACCTATGCCGTCGTGCTGCTGTTGGCGCAGCTGCGCCTCGACGCGATCCCTCAGCTGATCGACGTCATCTTCTGATCGACGCCGAAAGCGGTGGCCGGCAGCGCCGGCCACCGGCTCAGAACCAGATCGCGAGCTCGCGTGCGGCGGACTCGGGGCTGTCGCTGCCGTGCACGAGGTTCTGCTGAACCTTCAGGCCCCAGTCGCGTCCGAAGTCGCCGCGGATGGTGCCGGGGGCGGCCGTCGTGGGATCGGTCGTGCCCGCCAGCGAACGGAAGCCCTCGATCACGCGGTTGCCGGCGAGGCGGATGGCGACCGATGGCCCGGACAGCATGAACTCGAGCAGGGGCTCGTAGAAGGGCTTGCCGGCGTGCTCCGCGTAGTGCTGCTCGAGCACGTCGCGGTCGGGCTCGACGAGTTTGATGTCGACGAGGGCGTAGCCCTTCGCCTCGATGCGGGCGAGGATCGCGCCGGTGAGACCGCGTGCGACGCCGTCCGGCTTGACGAGGACGAGGGTTTCTTCGGTGGGCATGTCATTCTCCGTTCGGGGCGTGCGGGGAGGAAGCGTGCGCGCGCGAGGCATTGCGGCGATCGAGCGCTCTGCCCTTGATCGTCGCATACGCGTACATCCCACCGAAAATGACGCCGACGATCACGAGGGCCGGCACGATGAACCCGCCCAGCACGATGAGCGCCTGCCAGAGCCAGCCGAGCGCGATACCCCACCGGAAGCGGACGACGCCGGTCGTCGCGATCATGAGCACCGCCAGCACGGAACCCGCGACGATCCCCCACCACGAGGCGATGCCGGCAGGAAGGGCGTTCAGGCCGTAGACGGCGAGGCCGCCGAGGAAGACGATGATCGACTCGAACCCGAGCACCACCTGCGCGAGCGACTCCTCGGCGCCCCGAGCGCGGCGCACGCGCCCGCTCACGCGCGCCATCCGCTCTTCCAGTCCTCATCCGCAGCGAGCTGCAGGGCCTCACCGGCGAGCACGACGCTGCCGGCGATGACCACGGCACGCCGCTCCGAACCCGATGCCCACTCGCGTGCCGCCTCGGCCGCGTCCGCCAGGGCGGGGTGGACCGTGACGGGGATGCCGACGGCCTCGACCAGATCGGCCAGCGCCTCCGGGTCGGCGGCGCGCTCGGAATCCGGCGCGGTGACGAAGACATGCGCGGCCGCGGGGGCGAGCGTCGACACGATTCCGGCCGTGTCCTTGTCGCCGAACGCGCCGAACACGATCCCCCACTCGTCGAAGTCGAACGAGTCGCCCAGCGCCGCGACCAGCGCGCGGGCGCCGTGCGGGTTGTGCGCGCTGTCGACGAGCACCGTGGGAGCGACCCCGATCAGCTGCAGGCGACCGGGAGAGGTCACCTGCGCGAGTCCGTCGGTGAGCACGTCGGGGGCGATCGGCTGTACGCCGGCGCCGATGAGCGATTCGACCGCGGCGATCGCCAGCGCGGCGTTGTGTCCCTGGTGGGCGCCGTACAGCGGCAGGTAGAGGTCGTCGTAGGCGGCGGCGAGGCCGCGGACGGCGAGCTGCTGGCCGCCGACCGCCAGGCGCTGACTCGTCAACCCGAACGCCGAGCCCTCCACCGCGAGCGAGGCGTCGCGCGCGGCGGCGGCGTCGGTGAGGACGGCCAGTGCCGACGCATCCTGCTGCGCGGACACCACGGCGGCGCCGGGCTTGATGATGCCCGCCTTGACCGTCGCGATCTCGGCGATGGTGTGTCCGAGCTTGTCGGCGTGATCGAGGTCGATCGGGGCGATCACCGCGACGTCGCCGTCCGCCGTGTTGGTGGAGTCCCACGTGCCGCCCATGCCGACTTCGACGACCGCGACGTCGACCGGGGCGTCGGCGAACGCGACGAAGGCCAGCACCGTGAGCAGCTCGAAGAAGGTGAGGGCGGCGTCGCCGGATGCCGCGAGCTCCGCATCCACGAGATCGACGATGGGAGCGATCTCGTCCCACGCGTCGGCGATCAGCCCGTCGTCGATGGGCTCGCCGTCGATCATGATGCGCTCCGTGAAGCGCTCCAGGTGCGGGCTCGTGAACAGGCCGGTCCGCAGGCCGTGCGCGCGGACGATGGACTCGATGATCCGGCTCGTGGAGGTCTTGCCGTTGGTGCCCGTCACGTGGACGACGCGGTAGGTGCGCTGCGGGTCGTCGAGCAGCTCGAGGACCCGACGCGTGCGTTCGACGCGCGGCTGCACCCACTGCTCGCCCTGTCGGGTGAGCAGGGCGCGGTAGACGGCGTCGGCGCGGTTGCGATCGCTCACGAGTCTGCTCCGATCCGGGTGACGGCCACCGTGAAGGCGCCGGTGTTGGCATAGGTGCCCGCGGCGATCAGCGCGGTGTGGTCGGCGTCGATCGTTTCGGCCGCGGCCAGCACCGAGCCCTCGCCGAGCAGCGCCGTGCCGTCGGGATCGACCACGGCGTAGTCGAGGGCGAGCGTCTCCCCCGCCACATCCGCCGCGCCGAACGCCGACGCCACCGCGTCGGCATCCTCGCGTGCCTCGAACAGCAGCTGCAGGCGGATGCGGTCGCTCACGTCGAAGCCGGCCGCCTTGCGGGTGTCCTGCACGGCGCGGATCGTGTCGCGGGCGAGCCCTTCGGCCTCCAGCTCGGGCGTGGTCGTCGTATCCAGCAGCACGAACCCGCCCTGGCGGTCGGCAGCGCCCGGAAGCACGGCGAGCGCCTCCCCCTCGGGACGCCCCGCCGTCTCGAGCACCAGGTCGTACTCGCCCGGCTCGAGGGCGATGCCGCCGACCGTCACGACGCCGTCGTGCTCGCTCCACTCGCCGGCGCGCGCGGCGCCGATGACCTGCTGCACCTGCTTGCCGAGGCGGGGGCCGGCGGCACGCGCGTTCACCGAGAGGCGGTGCGTGATGCCGAACTCCGCGGCGGTGCCGGCCTCCAGCTCCACCAGTTCCACGGCCTTGACGTTCAGCTCCTCGCGGACGATGTCCTCGAACTGCGCCAGGGCGCGCGCGTCGGGCACGACGACCGTGAGACGCGGGAGCGGCAGGCGCACGCGCTTGCCCTCCTTCTTCCGGAGCGCGTTCGCGACGCTGGACACCTCGCGCACGGCGTCCATCGCCGTGCGGATGTCGGCGGCGGCGGGGAAGGCGTCGGGGTCGGGCCAGTCCTCCAGGTGCACGCTGCGGCCCCCGGTGAGCCCCTGCCAGACGCGCTCGGAGACGAGCGGGATCAGCGGTGCGGCGACGCGCGTGAGCGTCTCGAGCACCGTGTACAGGGTGTCGAAGGCCTCGGTCGACGTCTCGTCGTCGGTCACCCCGACCCAGAACCGGTCGCGCGAGCGACGCACGTACCAGTTGGTGAGCGCCTCCGCGAAGTCGCGGAGCTTCGCCGCGGCCGTCGTCGAGTCGAGCTGTTCGAGGTCGGCGGCGACACCGCGCACGAGGTCGCCGGTGAGGGCGAGGATGTAGCGGTCCAGCACGTTCGTCGAGTCGGTGCGCCAGCGCGCCTCGTATCCGTCGGCGGTCGCGGCGTTCGCATAGGTCGCGAAGAAGTACCACGTGTTCCACAGCGGCAGCAGGAACTCGCGGACGCCCGCGCGGATGCCCTCCTCCGTGACGATCAGGTTGCCGCCGCGCAGCACCGACGAGGCCATGAGGAACCAGCGCATCGCGTCGGAGCCGTCGCGATCGAACACCTCGCTGACGTCGGGGTAGTTGCGCAGCGACTTGCTCATCTTCTGGCCGTCGCTGCCGAGCACGATGCCGTGGCAGGCGACGCCCGTGAAGGCGGGCCGGTCGAACAGCGCGCCGGAGAGCACGTGCATGACGTAGAACCAGCCGCGCGTCTGACCGATGTACTCCACGATGAAGTCGGCCGGCGCGTGCTCGTCGAACCACTCGCGGTTCTCGAACGGATAGTGCACCTGCGCGTAGGGCATCGAGCCCGAGTCGAACCACACGTCGAACACGTCCTCGATGCGGCGCATCGTGCTCTGTCCGGTCGGGTCGTCGGGGTTGGGCCGGGTCAGCTCGTCGATGTACGGACGGTGCAGGTCGACGTCGCCCTGCGCATTGCGCGGAAGGCGTCCGAAGTCCTGCTCCAGCTCGGCCAGAGACCCGTAGACGTCGACCCGCGGGTACTCCGGGTCATCGCTGCGCCAGACCGGGATCGGCGAGCCCCAGAAGCGGTTGCGGCTGATGGACCAGTCGCGCGCCCCCTCGAGCCACTTGCCGAATTGGCCGTGCTTGACGTTCTCCGGTGCCCAGGTGATCTGCTCGTTGAGCTCGATGAGCCGGTCCTTGATCGCGGTCACGCGCACGAACCAGCTGGAGACGGCCTTGTAGATCAGAGGGTTCCGGCACCGCCAGCAGTGCGGGTAGGAGTGCTCGTAGGAGGCCTCGCGCAGCAGTCGTCCCTCCGCGCGCAGCAGCCGGATCAGCGGACGGTTCGCGTCCATCCAGAGCTCGCCGGCCACGTCCGCGACCTGGGGCAGGAAGCGTCCGCCGTCGTCCAGGCTCATGATGAGCGGGATGCCGGCGGCCTCGGTGATCCGCTGGTCGTCCTCGCCGTAGGCGGGCGCCTGGTGCACGATGCCCGTGCCGTCGGTGGTGCTCACGTAGTCGTCGACGAGGATGCGCCAGGCCGTGCCGGTCCCCCACACCTCGGCATCCGCGTAGTAGTCGAACAGGCGGTCGTAGTGCACGTCCGCGAGCTCCGCACCCCGGATCGTCCGCTCCACCGCTTCGGCCGCATCGGCGGCGTTCTCGTAGCCGAGGTCCTTCGCGTAGCCGCCGAGGAGGTCGGAGGCGAGCAGGTAGCGGTGCGCCGTGGCGCCTTCGTCGTCGCCGGATGCCGGGACGTCGGCGGCGCCCTGCGGCCCGCCGGGGACCACGACGTACTCGATCTCGGGCCCGACGGCCAGAGCGAGGTTGGTCGGGAGGGTCCAGGGGGTGGTCGTCCACGCGAGGGCGCGGACGCCGGTGAGTCCGAGGCTCTCCGCCTTCACCCCGACGAGCGGGAAGGTGACGGTGACCGACGGGTCCTGACGCATCTTGTAGACGTCGTCGTCCATCCGCAGCTCGTGGTTGGACAGCGGCGTCTCGTCGCGCCAGCAGTAGGGCAGCACACGGTGGCCCTCGTAGGCGAGCCCCTTGTCCCACAGACCCTTGAAGGCCCACAGCACCGACTCCATGTAGCCCGTGTCGAGCGTCTTGTAGCCGCGCTCGAAGTCGACCCAGCGCGCCTGGCGGGTGACGTAGTCCTCCCACTGCTGCGTGTACTCGAGCACCGACTCGCGCGCCTTCGCGTTGAAGGCGGCGATCCCCATCTGCTCGATCTCGCTCTTCTCGGTGATGCCGAGCTGCTTCATGGCCTCGAGCTCGGCGGGAAGGCCGTGCGTGTCCCACCCGAAGACGCGGTCGACCTTCTTGCCGCGCATCGTCTGGAAGCGCGGGAAGAGGTCCTTGGCGTACCCGGTGAGCAGGTGCCCGTAGTGCGGAAGGCCGTTGGCGAAGGGCGGGCCGTCGTAGAAGACCCACTCCTCGGCGCCTTCACGGCGGGCGATCGACGCGCGGAACGTGTCGTCGCGCGACCAGAAGTCGAGGATGTCGCGCTCGATCTCGGGGAATCGCGGGTTCGGCGACACCTCGGCGGCGGGCCCGAAGGCGCTGGCGCCGTCGGCGGTGGGGGCGCTCGTCGAAGGGCGGGGGTAGGTCATGTCACTCCAGCAGGGGCTCGTGCATCGTGTGAATCGTGCAGTCTTCCTGCGAGGACGATCATGCGACCGCGGTACCACCCCGCTTGCCGGCGCGCGAGGCGGCGGCCACTCGTACTGCGGCTGTGACGGGCCTGCCCCGCGCGGTTCTAGCGGCCCCGTGAGGGACTTTCTTCCGCGAGCTCCCCGGTGATGGCCGGATCGTTGCTGATCAGCCCATCATACCGTCCGCGTAGGCTCGAGGCATGGCCGCGCGCTCCCGCACCCCTCTCGCTCCTCGCACGGGAGTCCCCGACCTGCCGGCGGTGCTCGAGGAGGTCTCCGCTGTCCACGCCCGCGACGACCTGCTCGGCGTCGCGCTGGTCGGCCTCGGCGGCGACGTGGATGCCGCGCACGCCCGCATCGGCGAGTCGCGTCTGGCCGGGGCGACGGTGGGTCATCTCGATCTCACCGGCACGACGCTCGTCGATGTGGCCGTCGACGACCTGCGGGCCGTCGAAGTCATCGTCCGCGACGGCACCTGGCGCAACGTCGAGATCTCCGGCGGCCGCATCGCGACGCTCGACGGACTCCGTGCGCGCTGGGACAGCGTGGTGCTGCGCGGTGTGCACGTCGATTACCTGTCGCTTCCCTCGGCGGAGGTGACGGACGTGCTCTTCGTCGACTGCCGGTTCGGGACGATCGACCTCCCCGAGGGCCGGCTGACGCGCGTCGCGTTCCAGGGATGCCGGGCCGACGAGGTCGACACCCGCGGTCTCCGCGCGGCGGATCTCGACCTGCGCGGCCTCGAGGCGTTGTCGTTCACCGATGCGCGCTCCCTGACGGGTGCCTGGCTCGAACCCCGACAGGCGGAACTGCACGCGGCGACGTTCGCCCAGGCCCTCGGCATCCGGATCGCGACGTGATCCTCGCGACCTCGCGCCTGGAGCTCCGCGAGATGACGGTCGACGATCTGCCGGCCCTTCGCCGGATTCTCCAGGATCCGCAGGCCATGCGCGCGTATGAGGGCGCGTTCTCCGAGGAGGAGACGAGGCAGTGGCTCGATCGCCAGGTGCAGCGCTACCACGACGACGGTCACGGCCTGTGGGCCGTCGTCCACCGCGATTCCGGCGAGATGATCGGCCAGTGCGGCGTCACGCGTCAGCGCATCGACCTGGACGAGGTCGTGGAGGTCGGTTACCTCTTCGAACGGGCGCACTGGCACCGCGGGTACGCCGTCGAGGCGGCGTCGGCATGCCGCGACTGGGCCTTCGCCACCCTGCCGATCGACGAGCTGTACGCGAAGGTGCGGGCGACGAACGTGGCCTCCATGAACGTCGCGATCCGGCTGGGCATGACGGTCCGGCGCACCTTCACGACGCACTACCGCGGCGTCGACATGCCGCATCTCGCCTTCGCCGTCGATCGCGCGAGCTGGAGGCGCGGCGCGGTCGCCCCGTCACCCGCCGACCGATCGCGAGGAGATGTCGAGAGCTGAGGACGGGATGCCGGTGGGTGCTCCTCGGCATCCGCCATCCCCTCGGCATCCGGCGGCTCCTCGGCATCCGACGGCTCCTCCGCATCCGGCGAGGGACCGGCGTCCGGGTGGTGCGGTCAGCGGGCGATGTGCAGCCCTTGCGCGACCGCCCTCATGACCAGCGCCTGCACCTCGTGCCAGCGGTGGACGACCTGGCCGTAGCCGACACGGATGACGTGATAGCCGAGCAGCATGAGCTCGGCGTCGTGGGCGATGTCGCTCGTGCGCTGCGCGCCGACGTGCGTTCCGCCGTCGATCTGGAACACCAGCCGTGCGCCGATGAGGAAATCCACGCGGTGGCCGGCGATCCACACCTGCGGAACGATCGGCACGCCCAGCCAGCTCAGGCGAGCGATGAAGAGGGTCTCGAGTCCCGATCCCGAGTACGGGCTCGCCCGATCGAGCAGTTCCCGGGCGGCGCCGCGAAAGGGCAGGCGGCGGAGCTCGTCGAGCGTCACGAGCTTGCGGTCGAGTGCCGACTCCCACACGATCAGCGCCTCCTCGAACGGTTGGCACTGCGCGACGAGAGCCAGGACGTTCTCGATCTCGTCGACGAGGGCGTCGGGATGTCGGGGCACGATCGGCTGCGCCCAGTGCACGTGCGCGCGGGGCGCGCGGACCGCGCCCGATCGCGGCGACGCCGCCACGTGCGGCTGGGCGGTGCGTTCGAGCAGCCACAGGCCGAGTCGTTCCGCCTGGGTCACGCACGAGATCACCACCCCGGCGCGGGCCGCCGCCGTGAGATGTGGGTCCGCGTCGGGGAGCGCGACCCAGCCCTTGCGCGGACGCGACAGTCGTCGGGTCTCGACGGCCGCGCGCAGCTGCCGTTCGCTCCAGCCGCGTTCGCGCAGCCGCCGCACGCGCACGATCCCGCCCGCACCGCGCACGTCGTCTTCGATCCCCATGCGACCACCGTGCCGCGGTGCGGCGCCTCAGGTGGCGCCGTCGACGCCTCCGTGGACGATCGGTGCGGTCGGCGGGGCTGTGGAGGGGCCGGCGGCGCGGCCGGACACCGCCCGATCCCGAGGAGATGTCGAGAGCTGAGGACGGGATGCCGGTGCCAGCTCCTCGGCATCCGCCAGCTCCTCGGCATCCGCACTCGGCCGGTAGACTGGGCGGACATCCACACTCAGGCACGCTCACACAGTGCCGCACATATCGCTCGAGGAGACCTCCATGTCGAACGCGCAGATTCCCGACAAGCCCGCCCTGGAAGGCCTCGAGCAGAAGTGGGATGCCGGGTGGAGCGCGGCCGGCACCTACCTGTTCGACCGCGACGCCGCCAAGGCCAAGGGCCGTGCCGGAGTCTTCTCGATCGACACGCCGCCGCCGACCGCATCCGGATCGCTGCACATCGGCCACGTGTTCAGCTACACGCACACCGACGTGAAGGTGCGCTTCGAGCGCATGCGCGGCAAGACCGTCTTCTACCCGATGGGCTGGGACGACAACGGTCTGCCGACCGAGCGCCGCGTGCAGAACTTCTACGGCGTCCGCTGCGACACGTCGCTGCCCTACGACCCCGACTTCACTCCCCCGTTCCGCGGCGACGCGAAGAGCCTCAAGCCCGCCGACCAGGTGCCCATCAGTCGCCGCAACTTCATCGAGCTCTGCGAAGAGCTGACCCTGGAGGACGAGAAGGCGTTCGAGGACGTCTTCCGCCAGCTCGGACTGTCGGTGGACTGGACGCAGACCTATCGCACGATCTCCGACGACACGATCCGCACGAGCCAGCTCGCGTTCCTGCGCAACCTCGAGCGCGGAGAGGCCTATCAGGCGCTCGCGCCGACGCTGTGGGACATCGACTTCCGCTCGGCGATCGCGCAGGCCGAGCTGGAGGACCGCGAGCAGCAGGCCTCCTACCACCGCCTCGCCTTCCACAAGGGCGACGGCTCGGGCGACATCCACATCGAGACCACCCGCCCCGAACTCCTCGCCGCGTGCGTCGCGCTCGTCGCGAACCCCGCGGACGAGCGCTACCAGCCGTACTTCGGCACGACGGTGCGCACGCCCGTCTTCGACGTCGAGGTCCCGGTGCTCGCCCACCCCCTCGCGCAGCAGGACAAGGGCTCGGGCATCGCGATGGTCTGTACCTTCGGCGACGTCACCGACATCATCTGGTGGCGCGAACTCGACCTGCCCAACCGCACGATCCTCGGCCAGGACGGCCGCATCCTCGCCGAGGCCCCCGACGCACTCGTGACGGATGCCGCCAAGAGCGCGTACGCCGAGATCGCCGGCCTCACGGTCTTCAGCGCGAAGAAGAAGATGGTCGAGCTCCTCGAGGCGTCGGGCGAGCTGCTCGGGGTCTCGACCCCGTTCAGCCACCCGGTGAAGTTCTACGAGAAGGGCGACCGCGCCCTCGAGATCGTCTCGACGCGCCAGTGGTACCTGCGAAACGGTGCCCGCGACGAGGCGTTCCGCGACAAGCTCATCGCGCTCGGCCAGGGCATGAACTGGCATCCCGACTTCATGCGCGTGCGCTACGAGAACTGGACCAACGGCCTCACCGGAGACTGGCTCATCAGCCGTCAGCGGTTCTTCGGCGTGCCGATCCCGGTCTGGTACCCGCTGGACGAGAACGGCGACCGCGTCGAGGGTGGCGTGATCACCGCCGCGGCAGCGAGCCTGCCGGTGGATCCGACGACCGACGTGCCGCCCGGGTTCACGGAGGCTCAGCGCGGCGTCCCCGGCGGCTTCGAGGGCGAGAAGGACATCTTCGACACGTGGGCCACGTCGTCGCTCACGCCGCAGCTCGCGGGCGGGTGGCAGCGCGACGACGAGCTGTGGAACCTCGTCGCGCCGTTCGACCTGCGCCCGCAGGGCCAGGACATCATCCGCACGTGGCTGTTCTCCACGATGGTGCGCTCCGCCCTCGAGGACGACAGGGCTCCGTGGACGGATGCCGCCATCAGCGGCTTCATCGTCGATCCCGACCGCAAGAAGATGTCGAAGTCGAAGGGCAACGTCGTCACGCCGGCCGACATCCTCGATCAGCACGGCACCGATGCGGTGCGCTACTGGGCGGCCTCGAGCCGGCTGGGCGCCGACGCCGCCTTCGACCCCCAGAACCCGACGCAGGTCAAGATCGGCCGTCGGCTCGCGATCAAGGTCCTGAACGCGGCGAAGTTCGTGCTGTCGTTCCCCGTGCCCGCGGGCGCCGAGGTGACGCACGCCCTGGATGCCGCGATGCTCGCGACCCTCGACCAGGTCGTGCGCGACGCGACGAAGGCGTTCGAGGCCTACGACCACGCCCGCGCGCTGGAGATCACCGAGGCCTTCTTCTGGACCTTCTGCGACGACTACCTCGAGCTCGTGAAGGAGCGCGCCTACAACCAGACCGATGTGGGCCAGGCCTCGGCCGCGCTCGCACTGCGGCTGGCCCTCTCGACGCTGCTGCGCCTGCTCGCGCCGGTGCTCGCGTTCGCCGCGGAGGAGGCGTGGTCGTGGTTCGAGGACGGTTCGGTGCACACCGCGCCCTGGCCCGAGCCGGCGGGCATCGACGGCGACCCCGCGATCCTCGTCGCCGCGAGCGCCGCGCTCATCGGCATCCGCCGTGCGAAGACGGAGGCCAAGGCATCGCAGAAGACGCCGGTCGCGCGCCTCGTCCTGCGCGGGGATGACGCGACGATCGCCGCGCTGCACCTCGCCGAGGGCGATCTCAAGGCCGTCGGTCGGATCTCCGACCTGCAGCTGGTCGGCGGCGGCGAGGCCCTCGTCGTGGATGCCGTCGAGCTCGCGCCGGAGGCCTGAGATGCAGCTCGGAACCCGATGGACGAGCGGCGACGAGCCGCCCGCGGCCGTTCCGGCGGTGCTGCGGGGGCAGATCCACGCCGTCGATCGTGCGCTCCCCCGCGACGAGCTGGGACAGCCGCGTCCGCGGTGGACCCTCACGTTCCTCGAAGGCCGCCCGATCGCGGAACTCGACACCGGTGTGATCGTGGAGGCCACGGCATCCGGCGAGGTGGTCGTGCGGCACGACGACGAGGACGACTTCGCCTGAGTGCGGGAACGGCCGTCAGTCGGTGTCTCCGGCTGCGGCCTCGACGCGGTAGACGAGGCGGGCGAACGGACCGACCGCGTCGGCACGGCGCAGGGTCAGGCGGTCGGACTCGATGCGTCGCGGCAGCACCGGCGCGCCGCCGCCGAGCGTCACGGGTGCGATCGACACGGCGATCTCGTCGAGGGCGCCGGCGTCGAAGAACTGGCCGGCCAGGTCGCCGCCGCCGACGACCCAGATGTCGCGATCGCCTGCGGCCGCACGGATCTGCGGCAGCGCCTCGGCGACCGAGCCGGACACCAGGGTGACGTCCGCACCGACGGGGACCGGGAGTGCACGCGTGGTGAAGACGAAGGTCGGCTTGTCCGCGTAGAGCTGTTGCCAGCGTTCGGGGTGCGAGAGCAGGTCTTCGGCGGCGAGCACCCACTCGTAGGTGGTCGATCCCTCCACGAGAACCCCCGCATCCGACGGCAGCAGCTCGGGGTCGGGATCCGCGTCACCCGCCGCGGCGAACAGCCACGCGAGCGCGTTGTCGGCGTCGGCGATGAACCCGTCGAGCGAGGCGGCGGTGTCGTAGATGATTCGTGCCATGCCGACGACGCTAGCCGCGGTCACCGACACCGACGCCGACGCCCCTCCGACGCGGGGGCCGCACGCGTCTCACGGCAGTTCGGCTCCCGCCTCGCGGGTTCCCACGATGAGCAGCCGCACGCCGAGCAGGGCGACGATGGCCGTCGCGGCGCCGCCCACGAGGAACGGCAGGCGCAGGTCGACACGGGCGACCAGGCCGCCGAGGATCGTCGCGATCGGGAACAGCCCCCACGTCACGGTGCGAGCCACTCCGAGCACGCGGCCGAAGATCTCGGGGGGCACGATCTGCTGGCGAAGACTGCCCCACGGCACGTTCCAGATCGACACGGCGCACGCCGCGAGGGCGAACGCGATGATGGCGGTCCAGATCGACGGAGCGAGCCCCGTGAGGAGCATGGCGATGCCGCCGCTGAAGATCGCCCAGAACATCACCGGCCCGCGACCCCAGCGCGCGACCAGGCGCGGTGAGACGAGGGAGCCGCAGAGGGCGCCGACACCGATGCCCGCCGTGACGAATCCGATCGCGGCCGCGGGCACGGCCATGGCGTCGATGAAGAACAGCACGAGGACGGCCTGCGCGAAGGCGAGGGCGCTCCCGGTGAAGGCCGTGAACATCACCATGGTGCGCAGATACCGGTGGTGCCAGAGATAGGCGAGGGCGTCGCGCGTGCCGGTCCGCGGCGCGGGTGTCGTGTCCGCGGTGGTGTGCGCGGTCGCGGCCGTGTCGCCGCGGAGCGAGCGCGCCGCCGACAGCGGCAGCAGCAGGGCGAGCACGACCGGCACGAGGTAGCCCGCCGAGCCGATCCACAGCGGAAGGGCGAGCGAGACGGCGAACAGCACACCCGAGATCGGCGTCGCGATGAAGCTGTCCACGGTGACCTGGGCGGCTTGGACCCACCCGTTGGCGCGATCCAGCTGATCCCGCTCCACGACACCGGGAATGACCGCGTTCGTGGCGTTGTCGAACAGGGTCTCGCCGAGGCCGAAGATCAGGGTCGCGGCGAACAACGCCCAGAGGGTGAGTCCTCCGGAGGCGCCGAGGATCGCGAGCCACAGTGCGACGCCGCCGCGGATCACGTTGGCCAGCGCCATGACGTAGCGACGGTCGAGCCGGTCGACGATCATGCCGGCCGGCAACCCGAAGACCAGCCAGGGCAGGAAGGCGAGCGCGGTCAGCACCGAGATCACCAGGGGGTCGGAGCTGAGCGTGATGGCGATCAGCGGCACGGCCGTGCGGCCGATGCCGTCGGCGAGGTTGCTGAAGACGGCGGCCGACCAGAGGGTGCGGAAGCCCCGGCCCAGCGGACGCTTGTGCACGGGCACGTCCGGTCCCGATGCCGGCGCGGCGGCATCCGGAGAAGCGGTGGGAACGGTCATGAGCTGAGTCCTTCTTCGGGGAGGGGGAACAGGTCGGTGCGGATGCTGACCGGGCGCAGGCCCTCGCCGGTCTGGTCGCGGTAGAGATCGACGTAGCGCAGCACGACCTCGTGGATCTCGGTCGCCAAGGCCTCCATCTGCGCGGACGTGAGCCGCAGCGTGGAGGTGGCGATCATGGCCTCGGCCTCGTCGAGACTCTCGGCGGAGATGAGCGTCTCGTTGACGTAGCGCATCAGCTGCTGATGGCGGCGGGTGAGGAACTCGCTCATGACGAGCTGGGTCGCGGCCTTGCCCGCGGGCGTCTTCATCGCTTCCGGGTTCGTGAAGGAGATGCCGCCCTTGGGGCGCTCCCACCAGCGCTCCCGCCCCGTGCCGCGGTCGCTGACTTCGCGGATGAGATCGTGCTTGGCGAGGGCGCGCAGGTGATAGCTGGTCGCGCCGGAGGACTCCCCCGTCATCGCCGCGAGGGAGCTCGCCGTCTGGGGGCCGTACTGGTTGAGGATGTCGTAGATCTCGATGCGGAGCGGGTGCGCGAGCGCGCGCAGGGCGCCGGCATCGAGCCGGCGCTCCTCCTCGCGCGCGTTCGGGACGGCAGGGGCCGCGTCGTCTGTGGTCATGGTGCAAAGATAGCGTTGCAAAGAATGCTTTGCAAGTGAATCTTTGCACGGAACCGGCCTACGCTGGTGTCATGACCGACGTCGATCCCCACCCCCTGCTGACGCCCTCCTCCCTGCCCTACGGACTCCCCGACTACCCCTCGATCTCGCCCGCGCACTATCTCCCCGCCTTCACCGAGGCGTTCGCCCGCCACCGTGCGGAGATCGACGCGATCATCGGCGATGAGTCCGCCCCGACGTTCGAGAACACGATCGTCGCGCTCGAGCGTGCCGGCGACCTGCTCGGTCAGGTCTCGCGGACCTTCTACACCGTCTCCTCCGCCGACGCGACGCCCGAGATCCAGCAGATCGAAGAGACCCTGGCGCCGCTGATGGCCGCGCACCACGATGCCGTGCAGCTGGACAGCGCCCTCTACGCGCGCGTGCGCGCCGTGTACGAGAGCCGCGAGGGCCTCGACCTGTCACCGGAGGAGCGCTATCTCGTGGAACGCCGGTTCCGCGAGATGACGCACGCCGGCGCCGGCCTGGACGATGCCCAGAAGGCGCAGCTCACCGAGCTGAACCAGCACCTCTCGGTGCTGACGACGACGTTCGAGAAGAACCTCCTGGCCGACACGAACGAGCTCGCGGTGGTCTTCGACGACGCGGACGAGCTCGACGGTCTCACCGACGGCGAGCTGTCCGCCGCCGCGCAGAACGCGGTGGATCGCGGCCTCCCCGGGCGGTATGTCGTGACGCTCACGCTGTTCACCGGGCATCCGTATCTGTCCAGCCTCACCCGGCGCGACAGCCGCCGCCGGCTACTGGAGGCATCGCGCGCCAGGGGGTCTCGGGGAAACGCCCACGACAACCGCGACGTGCTGCGCCGGATCGTGCGCCTGCGTGCCCAGCGGGCGGCGCTGCTGGGCTACGAGAACCACGCGGCCTACGTCACGAGCGACGAGACCGCGGGCTCGCCCGAAGCCGTGCACGCGCTGCTGCGGGAGCTGGCGGCACCGGCGGCGGCGAACGCCCGCTCCGAGCAGGCGGCGCTGCAGGCGATGGTGGATGCCGAGTCCGCACCCTTCCCGCTCGAGGCGCACGACTGGGCCTTCTACACCGAGCGGGTGCGGGCGGCCGAGTACGACCTCGACCGCACCGCGCTGCGTCCGTGGTTCGAGGCCGAACGGGTCCTCATCGACGGCGTGTTCCATGCGGCCACGGCCCTGTACGGCATCACGTTCACCGAGCGCCCCGACCTTCCCGCGTACCACCCCGACGTGCGGGTCTTCGAGGTCCACAACGCCGACGGGTCGGAGCTGGGGCTGTTCCTGTTCGATCTGTACACGCGCGACACCAAGCGGGGCGGTGCGTGGATGAACTCCATCGTCACGCAGTCGCGTCTGCGCGGCACGCGTCCCATCGTCGTCAACAACCTCAACGTGCCCAAGCCCGCTCCGGGGATGCCGACGCTGCTGACCCTCGACGAGGTCACCACCCTCTTCCACGAGTTCGGCCACGCGCTGCACGGCCTGTTCGCGACCGTCACCTTCCCCCACTTCGCGGGGACGGCGGTCTTCCGCGACTTCGTGGAGTTCCCGAGCCAGGTGAACGAGATGTGGATCCTCTGGCCCGAGATCCTCTCGGCCTACGCTCGGCACGTGGACACGGGCGAGCCGCTCCCCCAGGACGTCGTCGACAAGCTCCACGCCTCCGAAGCCTTCAACCAGGGCTTCGCGACCAGTGAGTACCTCGCCGCCGCCTGGCTCGATCAGGCCTGGCACTCCCTCGACCTCGCGGCCGCGGACGCCGTCGAGGACGTGGCGGGCTTCGAGGCCTCCGCCCTCGCGGACATCGGTCTGGACAACCCCGTCGTCCCCACCCGCTACTCCTCCACCTACTTCGCCCACGTCTTCTCGGGCGGGTACAGCGCCGGCTACTACTCGTACATCTGGAGCGAGGTGCTCGACGCCGACACCGTCGAGTGGTTCAAGGAGAACGGCGGGCTCACACGTGCGGGAGGCGACCGCTTCCGCGAGCGTCTGCTGGGCGTCGGAGGCTCGAAGGATCCGCTCGAGGCCTACCGGGACTTCCGAGGTCGTGATGCGGTCATCGCGCCGCTGCTCGCCCGCCGGGGTCTCGCCGGCTGACGCGCGTGCGTGCGGGCGGCCGGGCACCGTGCCCCGGCCGCCCGCACATCACGGGGTGGACGTCGGTGTCGCCGGCGCCGGAGACGCCGACGCGGTCGGCGATGCGGACGGGGTCGCCGGGGGGATGCTGGCGGGGCAGTCGATCGGGCGGTACCACGCGCGGCTCTCCCGCACGTGGAAGCGGAAGCACTCCTGAGCGCTGCCCGCCGCGACCCCGGGCTGGAACAGCTCCCTCGACGGCTGGGAGCCGACGTCGACACGGATCGCGACGTCGACGCGGGCGCCGTCCGCGTCGGAGGTCGTGCCGCGCCAGGCGTAGGCGTCGATGTGGGCGCCCCCGATGTCGCCGAACTGCGTGGCGGCGAGAGTCTCGGCATCCGTGTCCGTGTGGGGCGCCGACAGGCGGTGTTCGAGCGCACGCGCCGCGGCATCCACACGATCGTGCGCGATCGACTCCCCGTCGCGCGGTCCGAAGGCGTGCATGAAGGTCACGGCGCCGACGCCGGCGACGATGAGGGCGGCCATGATCGTCGCGAGTGCGATGCGGAGGACGCGAAGTCCCGTGCTCTGCGGCGGGCGGGCCGGATCCGGTGCCGTCACCGGGGTCAGGCGCTCTTGCGCTTGTGCTCCAGCACGAGGGTCGGCGGAGCACCTTCGGTCACGGCGGCGCGGGTGACGATCACCTTGGCGACGTCTTCGGTCGAGGGGATCTCGAACATGATCGGACCGAGGACGTCTTCGAGGATCGCGCGCAGACCGCGGGCGCCGGTCTTGCGGGCCACGGCGAGATCGGCGATCGCGCGGAGCGCGTCCTCCTCGAACTCGAGCTCGGCGCCGTCGAGCTCGAACATGCGCTGGTACTGCTTGACGAACGCGTTCTTCGGTCCGGTGAGGATCTCGATCAGCGCGGTCTGGTCCAGCGGAGCTACGGAGGTGACCACGGGCAGGCGTCCGATGAACTCGGGGATCAGACCGAACTTGTGCAGGTCCTCCGGCTCGACCTCGCTGAACAGGTCGAGCTCCTTGCCCTTCTCCTGCAGGGGGGCGCCGAAGCCGACGCCGTGCTTGCCCACCCGCGACGAGATGATGTCCTCGAGACCGGCGAACGCACCGGCCACGATGAACAGCACGTTCGTCGTGTCGATCTGGATGAACTCCTGGTGGGGATGCTTGCGGCCGCCCTGCGGGGGCACCGAGGCGACGGTCCCCTCGAGGATCTTCAGCAGCGCCTGCTGGACGCCCTCGCCCGACACGTCGCGGGTGATGGAGGGGTTCTCGGCCTTCCGGGCGATCTTGTCGACCTCGTCGATGTAGATGATGCCCGTCTCGGCCCGCTTGACGTCGAAGTCGGCGGCCTGCAGAAGCTTCAGGAGGATGTTCTCGACGTCTTCGCCGACGTAGCCCGCCTCGGTCAGCGCCGTCGCGTCGGCCACCGCGAAGGGGACGTTCAACCGCTTCGCGAGGGTCTGCGCCAGATAGGTCTTGCCGCATCCGGTGGGGCCGAGCAGCAGGATGTTGCTCTTCGCGATCTCGACCTCATCGGCCCGCTGCTCGGCGCTCTGCAGGGTGCCGTGGGCGCGGACGCGCTTGTAGTGGTTGTAGACGGCGACCGAGAGCGCCTTCTTGGCGGCATCTTGGCCGACGACGTACTCCTCGAGGAACGAGAAGATCTCGCGCGGCTTGGGGAGGTCGAAGTCGCTGACGACGCCGTCGGAAGACTCCGCCATGCGCTCTTCGATGATCTCGTTGCACAGCTCGACGCACTCGTCGCAGATGTACACGCCGGGACCGGCGATCAGCTGCTGCACCTGCTTCTGGCTCTTGCCGCAGAAGGAGCATTTGAACAGGTCGGCGCTCTCACCGATGCGAGCCATGATGCCCCTCCTCCAGAAAACTCTCAGGGATGCGTTTCGAGCCTAACCGCTGAGACCGACATCTCGGCGGATTGCGACACGGAAGTGAACGTCTCGACGTATGACGAGGCCCCGTCGTCGGCGGGACGACGGGGCCTCGGTCGGCGGATGCCGCGGGATCAGGCGGTCAGCGCCGCGGGAACCCGCTTGCGCGAGGTCAGCACCTGGTCGACGATGCCGTACTCGAGCGCCTCGGACGCCGAGAGGATCTTGTCGCGGTCGATGTCCTTGTTGACCTGCTCCTGCGTGCGGTTGGTGTGCCGGGCCATCGTCTCCTCAAGCCACGTGCGCATGCGCATGATCTCCGCGGCCTGGATCTCGATGTCCGACGCCTGGCCGTGTCCGGCCTCGCCGACGGCGGGCTGGTGCATCAGGATGCGGGCGTTCGGCAGCGCGAGGCGCTTGCCGGGGGCGCCGGCGGCCAGCAGCACCGACGCGGCCGAGGCGGCCTGGCCCAGCACGACGGTCTGGATCTGCGGCGACACGTACTGCATGGTGTCGTAGATCGCGGTCATGGCCGTGAACGAGCCGCCCGGGGAGTTGATGTACATGACGATGTCGCGGTCGGGGTCCTGGGACTCGAGCACGAGCAGCTGAGCCATGACGTCGTCGGCCGAGGCGTCGTCGACCTGCACGCCGAGGAAGATCACGCGGTCTTCGAACAGCTTGTTGTACGGGTCCTGGCGCTTGTAGCCGTAGGCGGTGCGCTCCTCGAACTGGGGCAGGATGTAGCGGCTGGAGGGCATCTGGAAGCCCTGCGGGATGCCGGCGGTGGGCATGTTCATGATCGGGTCCTTCAGTTCTTGGTGCCGCCGCCGCCGATGACATCGGTGGCCGATTCGCGGATGTGGTCGACGAAGCCGTAGGCGAGGGCCTCCTCGGCGGAGAACCAGCGGTCGCGGTCGCCGTCGGCGTTGACCTGCTCGACGGACTTGCCCGTCTGCGCCGCCGTGATCTCCGCGAGACGCTTCTTCATGTCGAGGATGAGCTGCGCCTGGGTCTGGATGTCGCTCGCGGTTCCGCCGAAGCCGCCGTGGGGCTGGTGCAGCAGCACACGAGCGTTGGGCGTGATGTAGCGCTTGCCCTTCGTGCCGGCGGTGAGCAGCAGCTGGCCCATCGATGCGGCCATGCCGATGCCGACGGTGACGATGTCGTTCGGCACGAACTGCATCGTGTCGTAGATCGCCATGCCGGCCGTGATCGACCCGCCGGGCGAGTTGATGTAGAGGTAGATGTCCTTCTCGCTGTCCTCGGCCGCGAGGAGCAGGATCTTGGCGCAGATCTCGTTCGCGTTCTCGTCACGCACCTCCGACCCGAGCCAGATGATGCGGTCTCTCAGCAGCCTGTCGAAGACGCTCGTAGCGACAAGTGGTTCAGCCATGGATACTCCTGATTCCGGGTTTCCGTACGCCATTGAATCTATCTGCGCGCGCCGTCCGCCTCGCCCGTGTTCGCCGTCGGCGGAGCACCGTGTCGGGCGCGCCGTCTCGGGGACGACGAAGGGCCGGATGCCGTGGCATCCGACCCTTCGCACCGGGGTACCCGGTCGTTGAGCGAGCGAAGCGCGTCGAACGCTCCCCCGCCGCGACCGGTCGTTGAGCGAGCGCAGCGAGTCGAAACGCTCCGCGCCGCGAGCTTTACTCGGCGTCCGCCTTCTTGGCCGGAGCCTTCTTGGCGGCGGGCTTCTTCGCGGCCGGCTTCTCGGCGGCGTCCGCGTCGGCCTTCTTGGCGGCCGGCTTGCGGGCCGGGGCCTTCTTGGCGGGCTTCGCCTCGGCGTCGGCGGCCTCGTCGGCGATCTCCTGCGCCTCGGCGACGACCTCTTCCTCGGCCTCCGCCTCGTCCTCGACGATGAAGCCGGTCAGGTTGACCGTCTTGCCGTTGGTGTCGACGACCGACACCTTGCCGAGCGCGATCGCGAGGGCCTTGTTACGGGCGACCTCGCCGACCATCGCCGGGAGCTGGTTGCCCTGCTGGAGCGCGTCGACGAACTCCTGGGGCGCCATGCCGTACTGCGCGGCGGACTGGATGAGGTACTGGGTCAGCTCCTCCTGCGAGACCTGCACGTCGTGCGCCTCGGCGAGCTTGTCGAGGATCATCTGGGTGCGGAACTGCTTCTCGCTGGCCTCGGTGACCTCGGCGCGGTGCTCGTCGTCCTCGAGGCGTCCCTCGCCCTCGAGGTGGGCGTGCACCTCGTCCTCGACGAGCTGCGCGGGAACGGGGATCTCGACCTTGGCGAGGAGGGCCTCGATGAGCTTGTCGCGCGCCGCGGCGCCCTGGACGTACACCGACTGCTCGGAGACGCGCTCGACGAGGCTGTCGCGCAGCTCGGCGATGGTGTCGAACTCGCTGGCCATCTGGGCGAAGTCGTCGTCGGCCTCGGGAAGCTCGCGCTCCTTCACGGCGGTGACGGTGACGGACACCTCGGCCTCGTCGCCGGCGTGGTCGCCGCCGACGAGCTTGCTGCGGAACGTCGTGTCCTCACCGGCGGTGAGCGACTCGACGGCCTCGTCGATGCCCTCGAGCAGCTCGCCCGAACCGACCTCGTACGAGACGCCCTCCGCGCGGTCGATCTCGGCACCGTCGATGGTGGCGACGAGGTTGAGCTCGACGAAGTCGCCCTTCGCCGCGGGACGGTCGACGGTCACGAGGGTGCCGAAGCGGCCGCGGAGGCGGTCGAGCTCGGCGTCGACGGCGGCGTCGTCGGTCTCGACGGCATCCACCTCGACCGTGACGTCGTCGAGGGCGGGCAGGTCGAACTCGGGGCGGACGTCCACCTCGACCTCGACCTTGAGGTCACCCGAGAAGTCCTTGTCGCTGGGCCACTCGATGACCTCGGCGGACGGACGGCCGACGATGCGGATCTCGTTGGCGGTGACGGCTTCGCGGTAGAAGTTGTCGAGGCCTTCGCTCACGGCGTGCTCGATCACGGCGCCGCGCCCGACGCGCTGATCGATGATCGGCGCGGGGACCTTGCCCTTGCGGAAACCGGGGATCTGGATGTCCTGGGCGATGTGCTCGTACGCGTGCGAGATGCTCGGCTTGAGCTCGTCCGGGGTGACCGTGATGTGCAGCTTGACCCGCGTCGGGCTGAGCTTCTCGACGGTGCTGGTGACCATGCCTGTTGTTCTCCTCGTGTCCGGACGCGCACGTGCACGTCCGTGGTTTCTTAGGTCTTGGGGTCGTTCTGTCGGGGCGACAGGATTTGAACCTGCGGCCTCCCGCTCCCAAAGCGGGCGCTCTACCAAGCTGAGCTACGCCCCGGGCGCGCACTCACCGTTGCAGGTCGCGTGCGCCGTCTAACGGCCGTTGGTCAGTCTAGCCGACAAGACCTTGTAGACTCTTCGGGATGCCGCTTCCGCGCGGCCTCGGGGATGTAGCTCAATGGTAGAGCCTCAGTCTTCCAAACTGATGGTGCGGGTTCGATTCCCGTCATCCCCTCCACAGCTTCACTTCGCGACCTGCACTCACCGCGCGTCCGACGCCGCGGTGTGGGACGCCGAATGCGCCCGGTAGATCTGGGCGTTTCGGAGGATCCCGGCCTTCTCCTCGTCGGTCAGTTCTCGGCGCACCTTGGCCGGGACGCCGGCGACGAGCGATCCGTCCGGGATGACGGCGCCTTCGAGGACGACCGCTCCCCCGGCGATCAGGCACCCCGAGCCGATGACCGCGCCCGACAGGATCACGCTGCCCATCCCGATGAGCGAGCCGTCGCCGATCCGGCAGCCGTGCACGACCGCGTTGTGACCCACCGAGACGTCGCGTCCGATGACCACGGGGTGGCCGGCATCCACGTGGACCGAGACGTTGTCCTGCAGGTTGCTTCCGGCTCCCACCGTGATGGCGGCGCTGTCGCCGCGGACGACGGCGTTGTACCAGACGCTCGCACCCTCTTCGAGGGTCACGTCGCCGACCAGGCGCGCGCCGGCCGCGACGAACGCGCTCTCGTGTACCCGCGGCGTACCGGCGGGAATCGACAGGATCGAGGCGTCTACGGCGATCGTCATGACGCCGACGATAGTCGCCCTACCAAATTCACGGCTCGTGCGTAAGCCCAGCCTTCTCTTCCTTGCGGAATGAACGGGGCTGAGTAGCGTTGACAGCAACGGGGGACAACCCCGACGAACGGAGACGAGAACATGACCAAGACGCAGAACATTTCCATGACCGCTGCCGGCCCCGAGGCGGCCGCCGGCACCGCCCAGTTCCTGACGCCCGTCGTGCTCGGCCTGCAGGCTCTCGCCGTCAACGGCAAGCAGGCGCACTGGAACGTGCGCGGAGCGAACTTCATCGCGATCCACGAACTGCTCGACCAGGTCGTCAGCAACGCTCAGGGCTTCGCCGACCTCGCCGCCGAGCGGATCGTCGCCCTCGGCCTGCCGCTGGACGCCCGCGTGTCGACGGTGGCCGAGAAGACCGGCACCACCGCTGTTCCCGCCGGCTTCGCGCAGTGGCAGGACGAGATCGTCGCCGTCGTCGCCGACATGGATGCCGTCATCGCCGACGTCCAGGCCGCGATCGACGGGCTCGACGAGACCGACCTCACCAGCCAGGATGTCGCCATCGCGATCAAGGCCGGCCTCGAGAAGGACCGTTGGTTCCTCTCGGCTCACCTCGCCGCGTAACCGCGTCTTCGACGCAGAACGGAAGCCCCGGGCCTGTCGCCCGGGGCTTCCGTCGTTGCACGGCGCCTCACGCGACGTGGGTGAGCCGGCCTTCGATCATCGTGGCGCACGCCGCCGTCGCCCTCAGCTCGGTCTCCGACGCGCCGAGGGGGTCGCGGTCGACGACCACGAGATCCGCCCGGTCGCCCGGGAAGAGCGCCGAGCCCGAGAGCGATCCGCCCCACGTCGATGCGGCCAGCGCGGTCGCGGCATCCACACCTTCCTCGGGGTGCCAGGCGGGCCGGCCATCGCGGGTCCGGAAGACCGCGGCGGCCATCGCGGCCCACGGATCGAGCGGCGCGACGGGCGCGTCCGAGCCGAACAGCAGGTTCGTGCCGGCGGCGGCGAGCGAGCGCAGCCCGTACGGCAGACCCGTCTGCGTCGCCCAGACCGTGTCGGTGATGTCGCGGTCGTCGATGGCATGCTCAGGCTGAACGCTCGCGCCCACCCCCAGGCGCGCGAAGCGCGGAACATCGGCGTGGGCCACGAGCTGCGCATGCTCGATCGTCCCGGTGGCGCCGCTCGCGGCGAACGCGTCGAGCGCGTGGGAGTTCGCGACGTCGCCGATCGCATGGACGGCGCATTCCAGACCGCCGCCGGTCGCGCGCACCATCAGCTCGACCAGGGCATCGGGCGGCACGGTGAGCACGCCGTGGTTGTGCGGGTCGCCCGGGTACGCGTGCGAGCATGCGGCGGTGCGGGTGCCGAGTGAGCCGTCGGTGATGACCTTCAGCGGGCCGACGCACACGAGTCCGGCGGGGTCGAGCGCGTCGCCGGAGGCCAGGCCCTCGGCGAGCGCGCGCTCCAGCTGCCCGGGATAGATCCCGAAGCGGATGCGGGTCGTGTCGAAACCGGCATCCAGCCGGCGGGCCCACGCCTCGGCGTTCCAGGCCATGTCGAGGTCGACGACGCCGACGATGCCGCGCGCCGCCGCCGTCTGAAGCGCAGACCGGACCAGGCGGTCGCCGATCGCGGGGTCGGCGGCGTTGAGGCGCCGCGAGATCTCGAAGGCGGGCTCCTCGCGGAGCACACCCGTGTCGTCGACGGGGAAACCCTCGCGCTGGAGGGCGGCGGTGTTGAGCCAGACGCTGTGCACGTCGGCGTTGATGAGGTAGGTGGGCACCGTCCCGGTCGCCGCGTCGAGGGCCGCGAGCGTCATCTCGTCGGCCCAGAGCGCGTCGCGGAAGCCGCTTCCGACCCGGCGACCATCGGCGAGCACGGCCGCCCGGCCCATCCGTGAGGCCGCGTCGGCGGCCGACGTCGCGTCGCCGAGAGGCTCGCGCTGCGCCACGAGCGCCCACTGGACGGTGTGGACGTGGTGGTCCCAGAGGCCGGGGATCACCCAGCCGCCGTCGGCGTCGAGGACTGTCCCCTGCCGCGGCAGGGCACGGGCGGGGGCGATGTCGACGATGCGGCCGTGGGACAGGTGGATGTCCACCGCATCCGCTCCGAACGGGTCGAGCCGGTCGGCGCCGGTGAGGCGCACGTCGGCGATGACGTCGACCGACTCGCCGCGCGAGGGCATCCCGCTCACAACTCCTCCTCACCGGCGCTGCGGGGTGTGGCCGCGGCGTCTGCCGCCGTGTTCTGGCGGAGTTGCGCCGCTCGGCCGGCGCGGATCGCCGCGTGGGCACGGCGCATCTCGCCCGCCAGTCGCTGATCGGCGTACGGGCTGTTGCCGGCCTCCAGCTGCACCACGATCTCGTCCACGGTCTCGTCCGGCCGGTTCTGACTGAGCTTGCGTTTGGCCACCACGCGCGTCGGCGTGAGACGGAAGCCGACGGTACCCCGCTCCAGCCGCCGCACGTACTCCTCGTCGTTGGGCGGCTGCCACATCAGTCGCGGCTGCGGGAGCCCGCTCTCGAACCGCGCGACGAGGCGGTCGAGCACGCGCAGGTTCTCCTCCGGCGTGAGGATCTCGGGGATGCCGGACAGGTGCACCGCCACGTAGTTCCAGGTCGGCACGTTGGGCCCCGGCGGATACCAGCCGGGCGAGATGTAGCCGTGCGGGCCCTGGGCGACGATGAGCAGTTCGCGCTCCCCCAGCCCGTGCACCGCATCGTCGGGCTTGCCGACGTGTCCGACGACCGTGAGGTCATCGCGCTCCTCGTCCAGCAGGACGGCGTAGTGGGAGGCGACGAGCCCTCCGTCGGAGGCGCTGACCAGTGTCATCCAGGGATTCAGCTGGAGGATGCGGCGAAGCTCCCCGACATCCGTCATCGCGAAGCTGGGGTTCTGTCTCATCCGCTCTCCTCCACCCCGGCGGCCTGGGCCGCCGTCGTCACTTCTGGCAGCTCGGGCACCAGTACAGCTTGCGTGCGCCCATCTCCTCCAGCACGATCTCCGTGCCGCACATCCGGCAGGGCAGGCCGGCCCGGTGATACACCCAGTGCCGGTCGTCTCGGCTCGCCATGGCCCGGCGGTACGCCTCCGGGTCGAGGTCGTCCATCGTCATCATCTGGCCGGTCTCGACGCCGATCACGAGCAGGCGGGCCCAATCCCGCCACAGTTCCCGGACGACCTCCTCGGGCACGAGCTTGCCCGGCGTGTGCGGGTCGAGCAGCGCCCGGTAGAGGAGTTCGGCGCGGTAGACGTTGCCGATGCCGCTGACGACCGACTGATCCATCAGCAGGAGCCCGATGGGGGTGGGCTTGCGGCGGACGGTCGTCACGAAACGCTCTTCGCCCTCGCCGAGGTCGTCGACCAGCGGATCGGGTCCGAGCTTGGCGATCGTCGCCTGCACCTCGTCCGGCGTCTGCAGCTCGCACGCGGTCGGTCCGCGCAGATCTGCCGAGGTGACGGCGGTCAGCAGACGCAGCCGCACCTGCCCGACCACCGGCGGCGGCCACTGGTCGTCGCCGGCGCTCTCGAGCCCGCGCGTCTGCTCGCTCATCCGCACGTGCACACGGGTGCGACGCGGCGCTCCGATCGAGCTCAGCGAGTTCTCGCCGGCGTCGTCGAAGACGGCGTCGAGATCGGTGCCGCGCTGGTTGGTCTGACCCATCCGGCCGTTGGCGGACGCGATCGTCGGATCGACCTCGATCTCGCCGGCGAAGTCCCACGCGCCGTACATGCCGAGGTGCACCCGCAGCCAGACGTCGCCGTCGAAGGCGAGGAACATCTGCTTGCCGACGGCGCGCACCTCGACGGCTTCGCGTCCGTCGATGACGGCGGCCCCCTCGGCGAAGCGGCCCTGCGGGCTGGATGCGGCGACCTCGCGGCCGACGATGTTGCGCTCGAACTGCCGCGCGATGCGGTGGACGGAGTGACCCTCGGGCATCAGCCGGCTTCGGGGTCCAACGCGTCGGCCGACTCCCCACCGACCGGGACGCCGGCCGTCGCGCGGGGGTCGGGGAGCAGGGAGCCGTCGGTCTCGAACGCCGCGAGCTGGGCGATGCGGCGCGCGTGCCGTTCCTCACCCGAGAACGGCGTGGCGATGAAGCGGTCGATGAACGCGATGGCCTCGGTGACCGTGTGCTGGCGCGCGCCGATCGAGATCACGTTGGCGTCGTTGTGCTCGCGGGCGAGTTCGGCGGTCGCGAGGTTCCAGACGAGGGCGGCGCGGATGCCGCGCACCTTGTTCGCGGCGATCTGCTCGCCGTTGCCGGAGCCGCCGAAGACGACGCCGAGCGTCTCGATGCCCGCGGCCTGGTCGCGCACGACGGCTTCGGCCGCGCGGATGCAGAACGCCGGGTAGTCGTCGAGGGGGTCGTACTCGATGGGGCCGTGGTCCACGACGTCGTGGCCCTGTTCGGCGAGGTGGTGCTGCAGCTGCGTCGAGAACTCGAGCCCCGCGTGATCGGTGGCGATGTGGATGCGCATGGTCACCATCCTAGGGACGGCCGCGACCGCGCGGCGGCGGCGATATGATGACTCCATCATGCCATTCACCCAGACGCAACGACCGTTGTACGAGGTCAAGGCCAACCTGTTCAAAGGACTCGCCCACCCGTTCCGGATCCGGCTGCTCGAACTCCTCGCGGGGGCGCCGGAGGTGAGCGTCGCCGACCTTCAGCGCGAGACGGGTCTGGAGGCCTCGCATCTGTCTCAGCATCTCTCGGTGCTCCGCCGGCACCGTCTGGTCGAGTCGGAGCGCCGCGCGAGTCATGTGTATTACCGGCTGTCCGACCCCAAGGTCGCCGATCTGCTCTCGGCGGCGCGCGAACTGCTTCTGGGCATCCTGAGCGCCGACGGCGACCTCCTCCTCGACGCGCAGGCGCTGCCGGCGCTGCCCGTGCCGGGCGCCCGCTCATGAGCGCGGGCGTGCGCTCGCTGCTGCCCTCCCGCGCCGACTACGCGCAGGTCGGGCGGACGTGGCGCGGCGACCTGCTCGCCGGGCTCACGGTCGGGATCGTCGCCCTCCCCCTCGCGCTCGGCTTCGGAGTCAGCTCCGGCCTCAGCGCCGAAGCGGG
Source organism: Microbacterium sp. PAMC21962 (assembly GCF_019443465.1). Taxonomy (NCBI): domain Bacteria; kingdom Bacillati; phylum Actinomycetota; class Actinomycetes; order Micrococcales; family Microbacteriaceae; genus Microbacterium; species Microbacterium sp. PAMC21962. The sequence goes on from NZ_CP080381.1 coordinate 606,443, forward strand.
CCTGATCACCGCCGTGATCGCCGGAGTGATCGCGGCCGTCTTCGGCGGCTCGAACGTGCAGGTCTCCGGGCCCACGGGGGCCATGGTCGTCGTGCTCGTCCCCATCGTCGCCACTCACGGCGTCGGTGCGGTGGCCGTCGTCAGCCTCATGGCCGGCGTCCTCGTCATCGCGGCGGGAGCCCTGCGCCTCGGTCGCGCCGTCTCCTTCATCCCCTGGCCCGTCATCGAGGGGTTCACGCTCGGCATCGGCGTCATCATCTTCGCCCAGCAGATCCCCTCCCTCGTCTCGGCCCACACGGTGGGCGCCGGTGAGCACAGCTCCAACGCTCTCGTAGCGGCCGTGCAGTCGTTCGCCCGGCTCGACCCCGGCTACGCGCTGTGGGCGCTGGGCGCGGTCGTCGTCGTCGCGGTCTGCATGCTCGGCGCACCGCGGCTGCACCGGGCGATTCCCGGCTCCCTCGTCGGCATCGTGGTCGTCTCCGTGGTGTGCCTGCTCGTGGACAGCCCTCTGGCGCGCATCGGCGCCCTGCCCGCCTCGCTCCCGGTCCCGGCTCTGCCCACGGTGGATGCCGCGACCCTCGGGTCGCTCGTCGTGCCCGCCGTGACGGTCGCCGCCCTCGCGGCGATCGAGTCGCTCCTGTCGGCCCGGGTCGCGGCGAGCCTCGCCGACACGGGGCCCTACGATCCCGACCGTGAGCTCGTGGGTCAGGGGCTCGCCTCCATCGGCTCGTCGCTGTTCGGCGGCATGCCGGCCACCGGCGCCATCGCGCGCACCGCGGTGAACGTCCGCTCCGGAGGGCGCAGTCGCCTGGCCGCCGTCACGCATGCCGCCGTGCTGCTCGTCGTCGTCCTCGTGGCCGCCGGCCCGGTCGGCCAGATCCCGATGGCGGCCCTGGCGGGCGTGCTCATGGTCACCGCCGTGCGGATGGTGCACGCCGACACGGTACGGGCGATCCTCCGGTCGACGCGCGCGGACGCGGTCGCGTTCCTCGCCACCGCGGTGATCACCGTCTCGTTCGACCTGATCGTGGCCGTGCTCATCGGGGTCGCCTTCGCGGGCTTCTTCGCGCTGCGCGGGATGTCGCGCGCGTCGCGGGTGCGCCGGGAGGACCTCCGCGGCGACGCGCAACCGGGCGACGAGCGCATCGCGATCCTGCGCTTCGACGGCCCGCTGTCGTTCACCTCGTCCGACCGCATCTTCGCCGAGGTCGACGCCGTGCGGGGCGTCTCCGTCGTCATCATGCGGATGAGCCAGCTCGAACTCGTGGATGCGACCGGCGCGCACATGCTGGGCGAGGTCGTGCAGTCACTCGAACGCCGCGGCATCACCGTCCTCATCAAGGGGGTGCAGCCGCGTCATGAAGACCTGTTCCGCACGGTCGGCGTCCTGGCTGCGCTGCGTCATCACAATCACCTGTTCACCGAGCTGCCGGCCGCCATCGCGCACGCCCGCAGCCACGTGCGCCGCGAAACCGCGAGCGCGTAGGCTGGGTGGGTTGCCGTCGGCGCCAGCAGTGCCGGACGGTTCAGACCACGCCCCTCACCCACGGGAGTACCGCAGTGCCTGGAGAGAACCTCACCCGCATCGAAGCGCAGGAGCGCCGCGCGATCGTCGAGACCCACTCGTACGACATCGCCCTCGATCTCACCCGGGGACCGGAGGTGTTCGGCTCGCGCACGGTGGTGCGTTTCGCCGCGACCGAGGGCGCCTCGACGTTCATCGATCTGATCGCGCGCGATGTCCGCGAGATCACGTTGAACGGCGTCGCGGTCGACGCGGCGGCGTTCGCCGACTCGCGGATCGCCCTGAACGGGCTCCGCGCGCAGAACGAGCTGATCGTCGACGCGGACTGCCTCTACACGAACACGGGCGAAGGCCTGCACCGGTTCGTCGACCCGGTCGACGGCGAGGTGTACCTGTACTCGCAGTTCGAGGTGCCCGACTCGCGTCGTGTGTTCGCGGTCTTCGAGCAGCCCGACCTCAAGGCCACCTTCCGCTTCACCGTGACGGCGCCGTCCGCATGGAAGGTCGTCTCCAACTCCCCCACTCCCGAGCCCGTGCCCGCCGACGAGGGGTCCGCGATCTGGGCCTTCGAGCCGACGCCGCGGATCTCGTCGTACATCACGGCGATCGTCGCCGGTCCCTACGAGGCCACCTTCAGCGAGCTCACCAGCGCCTCCGGCACCGTCATCCCGCTCGGCGTGTACGGACGCAAGAGCCTCTGGCAGCACCTCGACGCGGACTACATCTTCGACAAGACGCGCGAGGGCTTCGCCTACTACGAGCAGAAGTTCGGGGTCCCGTACCCGTTCGCCAAGTACGACCAGCTCTTCGTCCCGGAGTTCAACGCGGGCGCGATGGAGAACGCGGGCGCGGTGACCTTCACCGAGACCTACGTCTTCCGCAGCAAGGTGACGGATGCCGTGAAGGAGCGCCGGGTCGTCACGATCCTCCACGAGCTCGCACACATGTGGTTCGGCGACCTGGTCACCATGAAGTGGTGGAACGACCTGTGGCTCAACGAGTCGTTCGCCGAGTGGGCGTCGACGATCGCGACGGCCGAGGCCACCGAGTGGACCGAGGCGTGGACGACGTTCAACGCCATGGAGAAGACCTGGGCCTACCGTCAGGACCAGCTGCCCTCGACCCACCCCGTCGTCGCGACCATCAACGACCTGGAGGACGTGCAGGTCAACTTCGACGGCATCACCTACGCGAAGGGCGGCTCCGTCCTCAAGCAGCTCGCGGCGTGGGTCGGTATCGACGCCTTCTTCGCGGGCGTCGGCCAGTACTTCCAGAAGCACGCCTTCGGCAACACCGAGCTGTCCGACCTGCTCGTCGAGCTGGAGGCCACCAGCGGTCGCGATCTGTCCGGGTGGTCGAAGAAGTGGCTCGAGACGGCGGGCGTCAACACGCTCGCACCCGAGCTGCGCGTCGGCGACGACGGCGTGATCGCGCGGTTCGCGATCGTGCAGACCGCTCCGGCGGACTACCCGACGATCCGTCCGCACCGCCTCGGCGTCGGCTTCTACGCGCTGGAGGGCGACGCCCTGGTGCGCACGCGCCACGTCGAACTCGACGTCGACGGCGATCTCACCGAAGTGCCCGAGCTGGTCGGCGAGCGTCAGCCCGATCTGATCCTGCTCAACGACGAGGACCTCGCGTACGCGAAGATCCGACTCGACCCGCGATCGCTCACCACGGCCATCGACCACCTGGCCCGCATCAGCGACCCGCTGGCGCGGTCGCTCGTCTGGGGTGCGGCCTGGGATCAGACGCGGGATGCCGAGGCCTCGGCATCCGACTACATCGATCTGGTGCTGCGCAACATCGGCTCCGAGACCGAGTCGACGACGGTGCGCACGACCCTCGCTCAGCTGCAGCTCGCCGCGAACGCCTACGTCGCACCCGAGAAGCGCGAGCCCGCGCGCGTGCGGGTGGCCGAGGGTCTCTGGGAGCTCGCACAGGGCGCCGAGGGCGGCAGTGACAGCCAGCTCCAGTTCGTGACCGCCTTCGCATCGGCGGCGGCGACCGACGCCCAGTGGGAGACCGTGCGCGCCCTGCGAGACGGTGAGGTGACGCTTCCGGGTCTCGACATCGACGCCGACCTGTCCTGGGCGCTGCTGGTGTCGCTCGCGGCCGGCGGTGTGGTCACCGCGGAGCAGATCGACGCCGCGCTGGCCGCGGACAACACGGCGAAGGGCGGCGAGTTCGCCGCGCAGGCCAAGGCCGCGCTGCCGACGGTCGACGCCAAGCGTGCGGCCTGGGCCTCGCTCGTCGACAGCGCCGACCTGCCGAACACCGTCGTGCGCTCCGCCGCACTCGGGTTCGTGCACCCGGCCGGCGTCGAGGCGCTGGCGTCGTTCGTGGACGCCTACTTCGACATGCTGCTGCCGGTCTGGGAATCACGCACCTACCAGATCGCGAACTACCTGATCACGGGGCTCTACCCCGCTCCCCTGGCGTCCGTGGCGCTGCGGGACGCGACGCGGCGGTGGCTCGCGGACCACGCGGATGCGCCGGCGGCGCTGCGTCGCCTCGTGAACGAGAACCTCGCGGGAGTCGAGCGCGCCCTCGCGGTTCAGGAGCGCGACGCGGACAGCTGACGTCGGCCACGCGGTCGGGTCGTGCGCGCGCGGCGGCGCGCGACCCGATGCGCGGGGACGACGCCGCCGGCGATCGCGCCCGGGCGCGATCGGGGTCGTTCCGGGGAACGACTTCCGGTCAGCGCGATCTCATCCTCTCGCAGGATGCGGCCCCGACCGCAGGCCCCGTAGCGTCGAAGCATGATCGTTGCTGAGAACCTCACGAAGAGATACGGAAGCACCACCGCCGTCGACGACGTCTCGTTCGCCGTGCAGCCCGGGCAGGTCACCGGGTTCCTCGGCCCCAACGGAGCCGGCAAGTCGACCACCATGCGCATGATCGTGGGCCTCGACGCGCCCTCCTCGGGGCGTGTGACGGTCGGCGGGCACCTCTACACCCACAGCCGCTCTCCGCTCACCGAGGTCGGGGTGCTGCTCGACGCGAAGGCCGTGCACACGGGTCGATCGGCGCGCGGGCACCTGCGGGCGATGGCGGCGACGCACGGCATCCCCACCTCCCGCGTCGACGAGGTCATCGCGCTGACAGGGCTCGAGGCCGTCGCGAACAAGCGCGCCGGCAAGTTCTCGCTCGGCATGGGGCAGCGCCTCGGCATCGCCGCCGCGCTGCTCGGAGACCCGCAGACGCTCATCCTCGACGAGCCCGTCAACGGCCTCGATCCCGAGGGCGTGCGCTGGGTGCGCCAGTTCGTGCGCCACCTCGCCGGTGAGGGACGGACGGTCCTGCTGTCCAGCCACCTCATGAGCGAGATGTCGCAGACCGCCGACCACGTGATCGTGCTCGGACGCGGACGCGTGCTCGCCGACGCGCCGCTGGCCGAGCTCGTCAGCGCGTGGACGCGCAACGAGGTGCTCGTGCGCACCCCGCGTGCCGCCGACCTCGCCGCCGCGCTCGGCTCGCCCGACGTCACCGTGACCGACACCGGCGAGGGCAGGCTCGTCGTCGCCGGCATCGCGGCGAGCGCCATCGGCGACATCGCCGCGCAGCGCGGCATCCCGCTGCACGAGCTGACCCCGCGCAGCGGCTCGCTGGAAGAGGCCTACATGGCGCTCACCGAAGGCGCCGTCCAGTACAAGACCAAGGAGATCGCATGACCACCGCGACCGTCCCCGCCGCTGCCGCGGGCTCCGTCTCGGCCCGCCCCGGGTCGCCCTACCACCTGTCGTTCGTCCGCGTCGTGCGCAGCGAGTGGATCAAGCTCCTGTCGCTGCGCTCGACGTGGTGGTCGCTCGCCATCACGGTCGTGCTGTCGGTGGGCATCTCCCTCATGATGGCCGCCGCCCTGCGCGACTTCGACTCGGGCTTCGCGCCCGTCATGGTGGTGGTCATGCCGATGCAGTTCACGATGCTCGTCGCGGGCATCCTCGGCGCGATCGCGATCACGGGCGAGTATTCGACGGGCATGATCCGCTCGACGCTGACGGCCGAGCCGCGTCGCGGCGCGGTCCTGCTGGCCAAGGCGCTCGTCGTGACGGTGCTCCTGGCCCTCGCCACCGCCGCCACCTATGCGATCTCCGTGCTGGCGACGGCGCCGATCCTCACGACGGCGATCGACTGGGCCGACCCGGCGCAGTCGTGGTCGCCGCTGCTGGCGGGCGTCTTCGCGATGGCGACGTTCGCGCTCATCGGACTCGGCTTCGGCTTCATCGTCCGCAACGGCGCCGGTGCGATCGCCGCGACCGTCGGTGTGCTGTTCGTGCTGCCCATCGTCCTGTCGATGTTCTCCTTCGCCGGGGAGGGCTGGAAGTGGATCGTCGATGCGAGTCAGTACCTGCCGATGTCCGGAGCCCAGTCCGCGACGACGGCCGGCGGGGACGAGGTCGTCCGTGGCCTGCTGACGCTCGCCGCCTGGCCTGCGGCACTGCTGCTCGGCGCGTGGGCGGCACTGCGCGGTCGCGACGCCTGACACCGCCATGGTGTCTGCCGGAAGCCGTGGCTCTCCCGACCCCGCGTCGAGCGAGCTGCGGCTTCCGCGTCCGCCGGGAGTCATCCGGCGCTTCTGGGCGCGGCACCGGCGCACCGCCGACGTTCTGATCGCGCTCGCGACGGCGATTCTCACCTTCTCCGCACCGGGACGCACGGAGGCGCGAGACGTGGGCGTGCTCTGGGAGAGCGCGCGACCGTTCGCGGTCGTCCTGCTGGCCGTCGCCTGCGTCGCCCTCCTCTGGCGGCGGCGGAGGCCGATGGTCGCGTTCGCCTTCGCGACGGCGGGTGCCGTGCTCGCCGTCTCGTCCGGCGCCGGCGTGGGAGGCGCGGCGGTCGCCGTCGCAGTCTTCGCGGTCGCCGTGTACACGGGGTCGGCCGCGGCGTGGCGTGCCGGGGCCGTCGCCGTCGGAGCGGCGCTGGCGTGCGCGGGGGTGATGGTGCTGAGCGGCGTCACCGACCTCGTCGCCGCACTCAACGGCTGTGCGGCACTCATCGTGAGTCTTCTGCTCGGCACGCTCATCGGCGTCAACGTCGGCAACCGCGCCCGCTACCTCGCCGCGCTGATGGACACGTCGCGCCAGCTCTGGGCCGAGCGGGAACGGCACGCGCGGCTCGCGGCGAGCGCGGAGCGCACCCGCATCGCGCGAGAGATGCACGACGTGGTCTCCCACTCGCTGACGGTCGTCGTCGCGCTGGCCGAGGGGGCCAGCGCGACCTCCGACGCGGAGCGCGGTCGGGCCGCGACGGCGCAGATCGCCGTCACGGCGCGCGGTGCGCTCGACGAGATGCGCGCGATGCTGGGGCTGCTCCGCGACGGGGATGCCGAGGACGACGCACCGCTCGTCCCCCTCGACGGCGACACCGTGCGTGCCGCGGTCGCGGCGGCCCGCAGCGCCGGGCTTCCCGTCACCGTGGAGACCTCGGGTCCCCCCATCGATGACCGCCACCTCAGACTGGCCGTTGCGCGCGTCGTACAGGAGGGACTGACGAACGTGATGCGACACGCCCCGTCGGCGACCCGCGTGGCGGTGACCATCTCGACCGACCGCGGCGGAGTGGAGGTCGAGGTCGTCAACGACGGCGTGGTCGCAGGGGCTTCCCCCGCCACCGGTGGCTACGGCATCCGTGGACTGCACGAGCGCGCCGCACGCGTAGGCGGCGCAGCCGAGGCCGGACCCATCGGAGGCGGCCGGTGGCGCGTGCGCCTGACGGTGCCGCAGGACGCGGCGGTGGCGAGGTGACGACCGCGGCGGAGCCGATCCGTGTCGTCGTCGCCGACGACCAGCAACTGATCCGACTGGGATTCGGACTCGTGCTGGGGGCCGAGGACGACATCGTCGTCGTGGGCGAGGCCTCCGACGGCGAGGAAGCGGTCGAGCTCTGCGTCGCGCTCGATCCCGACGTCGTGTTGATGGACGTGCGGATGCCGAGGCTCGACGGTGTCGCCGCCACCGCGCGGATCGTCGGCACCGTCCCGCGCACGCGCGTGCTGGTGCTGACCACCTTCGATCTCGACGAGTACGCCTTCGGTGCGCTGGATGCCGGAGCCAGCGGCTTCCTGCTCAAGGACGTCGATCGCGCGGCGTTGGTCGGCGCCGTCCGTGCCGTCGCCGCCGGCGACGCCGTGCTCTCTCCCCGCGTCACCCGTGAGGTTCTCCGGCGCCGCAACGCGGCGAACGCCCACGCGACGGATGCGGACGGCGCCGCATCGGAGCTCGCGGCGCGGCTCACCGAGCTCACGCCCCGCGAACGCGAGGTGTTCCACGCGATCGCGCGCGGCCTCACCAATGCCGAGATCGCCGCCGAGCTCTACCTCGGCGAGACGACCGTGAAGACGCACGTCGGCCGCATCCTGGCGAAGCTCGGCGCGCGCGACCGCATCCAGGCGGTGATCCTCGCCCACCGGGGTGAGGCGCTCCTCGATCGTCTCCCGGCACCGCGCGACCCGGATGCGCACGCTCCTCACGATCACTCCCCAGGGCGTGCTCGTTAGGATCGGAACGATGCTGTACTTCCAAGACACCGGTGGGGATCCCGCCGCCCCCGTCATCGATCCGAAGCTGTGGGAGAACGTGCTGGTCTTCCTCGGCCAGGCGGGCATGAACGTGCTCGCGAGCATCGGCATCGCCGTCGGCGCCTTCTTCGCCTCCTGGATCCTTCGCCTCGTCATCCGCCGCATCGTCAACCGCATCGTGTCCGGGGCGAAGAGCAAGGCGAACGTCGACGACACGCAGGCCCTCGAGCGCTCGCCCCTCGCCGCGATGCGTCTGGTCCAACGCACCCGCACACTGGGTTCGATCCTCCAGAACATCGTCAACGTCGCCATCGTGATCATCGCGATCCTGTTGATCTTCGGAACGGTCGCCCCCGACGCGCTCGGCTCGTTCGCGCTGCTGTCCGCCGCGATCGGCGCCGGCCTCGGCTTCGGTGCCCAGAACATCGTCAAGGACGTGCTCAACGGCATCTTCATCGTCGCGGAGGACCAGGTGGGGATCGGCGACGTCGTCGACCTCGGCTTGGCGACGGGCATCGTCGAGTACGTCAGCGTGCGGATCACGCACGTCCGCGACGTCAACGGCACGCTCTGGTACGTGCGCAACGGGGAGATCACGCGCATCGGAAACATGTCGCAGGGCTGGTCGCGCGTCATCATCGACCTCGCGCTGCCGGTCGACGTCGACATCGATCAGGTCGAGAAGTCGATGCTCGCCACAGCGAAGTCTCTCGCGAAGGATCCGAAGTGGCGCACGCGCGTGATCGAGCAGCCCGAGGTGTGGGGACTCGAGTCGATCACCGGCGATGCCCTCGTGATCCGTCTCGTGATGAAGACGCGGGCCAATGCGAAGGACGACGTCGCGCGCGAGCTGCGCATGCGGCTCAAGCGCGCGATGGACGAGCTCGGTGTGACGCTGCCGTCGATGAACACCGTCATGCTCGCCGGGCTCGAGGGAGCCCAGCGCGTGCGGGGCGCGAACCCGCCGCGCACCCGGCCGACCCCGGTGGCGACCGCCGACGGCAAGGGCATCTGGAAGCCCAAGCGCGGAGGCGCCGCCTCGAAGCGGACCGGCGCGGAGGAGAACTCGTCGGCGACGACGGACGGCGCTCCGGCTCCGCAGACGAAGGGCCAGGACTCATGAGCGCGCAGAGCGGGAGCTTCTACGACGAGATCGGCGGGCATGACACGTTCGTCCGACTGGTCGACGCCTTCTACCGGGGCGTGGCCGACGACGAGGTGTTGCGGCCGATGTACCCCGAGGCCGACCTCGGCCCGGCGGCGGAGCGGCTGACGCTGTTCCTGGAGCAGTACTGGGGCGGGCCGACCACCTACAGCGAGCGCCGCGGGCACCCCCGGCTCCGCATGCGGCACATCCCCTTCCACGTCAATCCCGACGCCCGCGACCGCTGGCTCGCGCACATGCGCACCGCCGTCGACGAGCTCGACCTCTCGCCGCTGCACGAAGCGACGCTCTGGGACTACCTGCAGCGGGCCGCGCATGCCATGGTGAACACGTTCGAGCCCAGCGGCATCGGTCCCGATCGTCCGTCCAGCGCCGCGCACCTGCCGGTGCACCCGCGCCCGACGGAGGATGCCGCGTCATCCCCCGAGCGCTGACGGTCCGAATCTCAGCGACGAGACGACGAAGGAGTCGACGATGAGCACCACCACGACACGCGAGGTCGATGTCCTCGTCATCGGATGGGGCCTCGCCGGTCTCGTCGCGGCGACGGAAGCGGCCGCCGCCGGAAAGACCGTCGCCCTCCTCGACCAGGAGCCGCGCCCCAACCTGGGTGGGCAGGCGTTCTGGTCGTTCGGCGGCCTGTTCTTCGTCGATTCCCCCGAACAGCGACGGATGGGGATCGCGGACTCCCTCGAGCTCGCTCGGCAGGACTGGTTCGCCACCGCCGGGTTCGACCGCGACGAGGATCTCTGGCCGCGCCGGTGGGCGGAGGCCTACCTGCAGTTCGCCAGCGGCGAGAAGCGCGCCTGGCTCCGCGAGAAGGGCGTGGGTTTCTTCCCCGTGGTCGGCTGGGCCGAGCGCGGAGGCTACAACGCCACCGGACCGGGAAACTCCGTCCCGCGCTTCCACATCACCTGGGGTACCGGCCCCGGGCTCGTCGCCCCTTTCCAGGCGGCCGTCGAGCAGGCGGAGGCGACGGGGCGGCTCACGGTGCTCCCCCGGCACCGCGTGACGGCCCTGACCACCGGCGGGGACGGCGTCACCGGCGCACGCGGCGACATCCTCGCCCCCTCCGGCGCACCACGGGGCGCCGTCAGCTCGCGCGAGATCGTGGGAGCCTTCGAGGTCACTGCGGGCGCCACGATCGTCGCGTCGGGCGGGATCGGCGGCAACCACGACCTCGTGCGCGCCCAGTGGCCCGCCCGCCTCGGGACCGCCCCCGACACGATGATCACCGGGGTTCCCGCCTACGTCGACGGATCGATGCAGCCGGTATCCGCCGCCGCCGGCGCCCACCTCATCAACGGCGACCGCATGTGGCACTACGTCGAGGGGATCCAGAACTGGAATCCGATCTGGCCGAACCACGGCATCCGGATCCTGCCCGGGCCGTCGTCGGTGTGGCTGGACGCCACCGGCGCGCGGCTTCCCGTTCCGCTCTACCCCGGCTTCGACACCCTGGGAACCCTCGCGCACCTGCGCGCCACCGGCCACGACCATTCGTGGTTCGTCCTCTCGCAGAAGATCATCGAGAAGGAGTTCACCCTCTCGGGAAGCGAGCAGAACCCGGACCTCACCGGCAAGGACGTGCCCCTGCTGGTGCGCTCGCGGCTCGGCGCGGGGGCCGCCGAGCCCGTGCAGGACTTCCTCGACCACGGTGCGGACTTCGTGGTGCGCCGGACGCTGGACGAGCTGATCGACGGCATGCGCGCGCTGCCGGGCGGTGAAGCACTGGACGCGTCCACCGTGCGACGCGAAATCGAAGCGCGCGACCGCGAGATCGAGAACGACTTCACGAAGGACGCGCAGATCGCGATGCTGCGCGCAGCCCGTGCCTACCGCGGCGACCGGCTCATCCGCACCGCGAAGCCGCATCGCATCCTCGATCCGCAGAACGGACCCCTCATCGCCGTGAAGCTCCACGTGCTCACCCGCAAGTCGCTCGGCGGGATCGAGACCGACCTGTCGGGTCGTGCCCTCGGCACCGACGGGGCTCCGGTCGGCGGACTGTACGCGGCCGGCGAGGCTGCGGGCTTCGGCGGCGGCGGCGTGCACGGCTACCGCGCGCTGGAAGGCACCTTCGTCGGTGGATGCCTGTTCTCGGGCAGGATCGCCGGACGGGCGGCCGCCGCCGCGCTCTGAGCGCGACCACCGCGTCGACGGGGCGGACCGGGGGTCAGGCGGCGCCCGTCGTCCGGACCTCGGTGAGCCCCGAGTGCACCCGGGTGCGCGTGAGGACGTGTCCCCGGCGCAGGCTCACGCGGGTCCACGGTCCGCTGCGATGGACGGTCGCCGTCTCCTCGCCCCCGATGAAGCCGAGGGCGAAGGCGGCGAACGCCACGCCGCGCGGCAGGTCCACGACCTCGCCGTCGGGCTCCCCCCACACCTGCGCCCGCACCAGTCGTACGACGTCTTCGCCCGCCGCGTCCGGGACGGCCTCCGCAACGGCGGCGATGCCCCACTGCGCGCGAGCGGCGAGGGTCGCCGCATCGAGGGAGGCGGCGCGCTCCCACCCGGAGCGCGGCGGGGAGACTCCGGCCCAGGGCGCCGTCACCGCGGAGTCCGGCAGGGCGATCGCGTTCGGGGCGTCGCCGGGTGCCAGCGCGGCGGCATCCACGACGAGATCGCACTCCAGCTCGGGATCCACGCGCACGAAACGCATGCCGAGGACGGTCGGCGTCGCCTCCAAGAGCGTCTGCGGAGCCAGCGGCGCCGAGGTCACGGCGAGGGTGCCTCCCGATGCGCGCAGACGCACCGTCCCATCGCCGAGGCGGGCGGCGCGCTGGGCGAAGACGAGCACGTCGGCGGCGCTCGGGGCGTCGGGGAACAGGAGGTGGGCGGACATCCCACCTAAACTATCAAGCGGCAGCGGAGACGGACGGAGAGCACGTGGAGACGGCAGGGTGAGCGGCGAGGATCCCGTCGCGGAGATGCTGGACGTGCTCGACCTCTCCTCGGGAGACGCGCGCACGACCGAGGACATCTTCACCGGAGCCTCGCATCCGATGCCGACCGGACGGATCTTCGGCGGACAGGTGCTCGCGCAGGCGATCATCGCGGCCGACCGGACGACCGACGACGACCGCGTCCCGCACTCGATGCACGGGTACTTCCTCCGTCCCGGCGACGCGGGGCGCGGCGTGACGCTGTCGGTGGATCGGATCCACGACGGACGCTCGTTCTCGACGCGCCGCACGCAGGTCTTCCAGGACGGCGTGCCCATCTTCTCCATGATCGCCTCGTTCGAACGCGAGGACCCGGGCCTGGATCATCAGAGCGGGATGCCGGAGGGGATCCTCACACCCGAAGAGGCGATCCGGCAGTGGCCGGCCGCCGGACGGCATCCGCTGTCGCAACGCCTCCTCGCCAGCAGCCCCATCGAGGTCGTCCACGCCGAGGGAGCGATCTACGACGCCGTGGCCCCGCAGCGCAGCGCGCAGCAGAACGTGTGGATGCGCGCGAAGCGGCCCATCGGCGACGATCCCGCCCTGCACCGCGCCGTCCTGGCCTATATGAGCGATCTGACCATCCAGGAGTCCGTGCTGCGCGCGCACGGCATCGCGTGGTCGCAACCGGGGCTCAAAGTCGCCAGCCTGGACCACGCGATGTGGTGGCACCGCCCGGCACGGGTCGACGAGTGGCTCCTGTACGCGCAGAACTCCCCCAGTGCGCGCGCCGGGAGAGGACTGTCCTCCGGACGCATCTTCACCCGCGATGGCGATCTGGTCGCGTCGGTCGGTCAGGAGATCATGGTGCGGGTACCGGATCGCACCTGACCCGCGCCGCAGTCGTCGCGGTCAGTGCCGCCGGAACGCGACCGGCTCCCCCACGTAGGGGCTCCAGGCGTCGCGCATCGTGTCGCTCAGCCGCACGGGGCGGAAGGTCTGCGCGTCGACGAGGACGACCGACGAGGAGGCGCGCGCGTACAGCGTCTGGTCGCCGTCGCTGCGCGGGCTGTACACCTCGTAGCAGACCTCGATGCTCGAGCCGCCGAGCTTGCCGAACCACATCTGGATGTCGAGGGGCTCGCGGCGGTACGGGACCGGCGCGAGGTACTCGATCTCCTGACGCGCGATGAGCGTCAGCACCCCGGCATCCACACCCGCGTCGATGACGGCGGTGTCGGGCGCCGAGTCACCGAACACCGGTGTCCAGAACACCCGCACGCGCGCCTCTTCGAGCAGCTTCAACATCGTCGCGTTGTTCACGTGGTTGAACGCGTCGAGGTCACCCCATCTCAGATGGATGGGAACGTGGAGGCGCTCAGTCACGGGTGAGCTTGCGGTGCGTGGAGCGGTGCGGGTTCGCGGCGTCCGGGCCGAGGCGCTCGATCTTGTTCGCCTCGTACGCCTCGAAGTTGCCCTCGAACCAGTACCACTTGTCCGGCTGCTCGTCGGTGCCCTCGTAGGCGAGGATGTGCGTCGCGATGCGGTCGAGGAACCACCGGTCGTGCGTGATGACCACCGCGCAGCCGGGGAACTCGAGCAGGGCGTTCTCCAGCGAGCTCAGCGTCTCGACGTCGAGGTCGTTCGTGGGCTCGTCGAGGAGGAGCAGGTTGCCGCCCTCCTTCAGCGTGAGAGCGAGGTTCAGCCGGTTGCGCTCACCGCCCGAGAGCACACCCGCCTTCTTCTGCTGGTCGGGTCCCTTGAAGCCGAACTTGGAGACGTAGGCCCGCGAAGGGATCTCCGTCTTGCCGACGGTGATGATGTCGAGCCCGTCGGACACGACCTCCCACAGCGTCTTGTTCGGGTCGATGTTGGCGCGGCTCTGGTCGACGTAGCTGATCTTGACCGTCTCACCGATCTTCAGGTCGCCGCCGTCGAGCGGCTCGAGGCCGACGATCGTCTTGAACAGCGTCGTCTTTCCGACGCCGTTGGGTCCGATGACACCCACGATGCCGTTGGGCGGCAGGCTGAAGCTGAGACCGTCGATGAGCGAGCGGTCGCCGAACCCCTTCTGCAGCTTCTTCGCCTCGATCACGACGGTGCCGAGGCGCGGGCCGGCGGGGATCTGGATCTCCTCGAAGTCGAGCTTGCGGGTGCGCTCCGCCTCGGCCGCCATCTCTTCGTAGCGGGCCAGACGAGCCTTCGACTTCGTCTGACGGCCCTTGGCCGACGAACGGACCCAGTCGAGCTCGTCCTTCAGACGCTTGGCGAGCTTGGCGTCCTTCTTGCCCTGGATGTCGAGGCGCTCGGCCTTCTTCTCCAGGTAGGTGGAGTAGTTGCCCTCGTAGCCGATGAGCCGGCCGCGGTCGACCTCGGCGATCCACTCCGCGACGTTGTCGAGGAAGTACCGGTCGTGGGTGATGGCGATGACGGCACCCTTGTACGACTGGAGGTGCTGCTCGAGCCACAGCACGCTCTCCGCGTCGAGGTGGTTGGTGGGCTCGTCCAGCAGGAGCAGGTCAGGCTTCTGCAGCAGGAGCTTGGCGAGGGCGACGCGGCGCCGCTCACCACCGGAGAGCTTGGTGACCGGCTCGTCGGCGGGCGGGGTGCGGAGGGCGTCCATCGCCTGCTCGAGCTGCGAGTCGAGGTCCCAGCCGTCCGCGGCGTCGATCTCCTCCTGGAGCACGCCCATCTCGGCCAGCAGCGAATCGAAGTCCGCGTCGGGATCGGCCATGAGAGCGGAGATCTCGTTGAAGCGGTCGAGCTTCGCCTTGATCGCCACGCCGTCCTGGATGTTCTCGAGCACGGTCTTGGTGTCGTCGAGCTCGGGCTCCTGCATGAGGATGCCGACGCTGAAGCCGGGGGTGAGCTTGGCCTCGCCGTTGGACGGCGCGTCGAGTCCCGCCATGATCTTCAGGATCGTCGACTTACCGGCGCCGTTGGGGCCGACCATGCCGATCTTGGCGCCGGGGAGGAACGCCATCGTGACGTCATCGAGGATCAGCTTCTCGCCCACCGCTTTGCGGGCACGGACCATGGAGTAGATGTATTCGGCCATAACGGCCCAAGTCTACGCGGACGGGGTCGTGCGCTCGGCCCGCTCGCGCGGGGACGGCGACAGCCGAGGGACTGACGGCGGCGTGCGGCGTGGCCGCGGCCGGGTCACCAGTCGATCGGACGCGTCTGTCCCACGAGGCAGGTGCCGCCGGGCACCTCCGGAAGCACCCGGGTCTGCGGGCCGGAGACGGAGGGGCCGACCTGTCCCACGAGGCACTCCCCCTGCCATCGCACCGAGAACTGGATGGAGTCGGCCTGGTTGCCGACCGTCGTCAGGTCCTGCGTGACCTCCATCGCCGACTTGTCGAAGCCGGCCGCGACGAGGGCATCGATGTAGGCCCGGCCCTGCAGGGCGGTGGGGCCGGCGGCGACGGCGTCGACGATCGAGCTGAAGAAGGGCAGGTTCTGCGTCGCCGTGCCGCCCGGCTCGAGCACCGGTCCCGTCGGCGTCGGCGTGGCCGTGGCCGACGGTGTCGCGGTGACGGACGGGGACGGCGCGGGAGTCGGCGACGGCGCGCATCCGGCGAGAGCCAGCGTCACCGCGAGGCCGACGGCGAGCAGGCCGGGGGCCGCGCGATGGACGTCTCTTCTCACGCCTCGAGTCTAGGCGGCGTCACTGGACGCCCACTCCACACCGGCCCCGGCACGACCGCGCCCTTGCCAGGCCCGGCGGATGCGGGTCGTGATCAGAACGGTGTCTCGTCGTCGCGCGCCGGCGACCACGCGCCCGCACCGACGAGTTGCGCAGACTCCCCCGACGCGTCGGCGGCCGCGACCGGCTGCTCCGCGCCGATCGCATCCGGGTCGTGCGCGACACCGCCGGGAACCGACCACCCGGTCGCGTCGGCGGCGGGTGCGGGCGGCTGCACGGACGTCGCGGACGGCTTGTGGAAGGTCGTCGTGCCGAACAGCAGGTCGTGGCCGAGCCCGTCGGCGTCGATCTCGGCCGACGAGCCGCTCTTTCCTCCCGACTCCCACTGCTTGATGCGGAACCGCCCCGTCACGATGACGCGTTGCCCCTTCTCGAGCGAGGCGAGGGCGTGCTCGGCGAGCCGCCGGTAGGCCGAGACCCAGTACCAGTTCGTGTGCGCATCGACCCACTGCCCGTTCTCGTGTCGTCGCTCGCTGCTCGCGAGACGGAAGCTGATGGCGGGAATCCCCCCGGGCAGCTCCCGCCGTTCCGGGGTCGAGGCCACGTTTCCGACGACGGTGATGCGATCGCTCATGGTTCCCACTCCTCTCATCGCCCCGGACTCTCCGGGGCCGCTGCGGCACCCGGGTGCCCGCCGGGCGCCGCAGCACGAACAGCGTCCCTCCGCACACCGACGCGATCGGCGTCTCGCGCGCCATCCGTGGAGAGTTCCGCAGGGCCGCGACCTGTGCAGGAGGCTCGGACGACGCGCTCCGTTCGATGTCGGACGTCGAAGCTATGTTCGATCACGACAGAGTCAGGAGTTCCGATGACACGTACGCTCGCTCCCGTCCCCGCGGCCGTTCGCGGCTGCTCGTTCCACCCGGTCTCCCCGCAGCGCTGGCGCGTGCTCGATCGCTCCGGACGCGTCATCGGCCATGTGCGCTGGGAGGAGTGCGCCGACGGCGTGCGCTATCACGCCGAGCGGTTCGACCTGGCGCGTGCGCGACTGCGTCCGCTCGGCGCCTTCTGGACGGCGCGGGAGGCCGTCGACTGCCTGATCTACCTCCGCTGAGGCCCTGATCCCCCTCCGATGAGACTCAGACGACGGCGTCGACCAACTCGCCGCCGTGTACCGGAGCAGCAGCCCGCACTGTCGGCCACGCCCGCGCGAGCACGTCGACGGCGCGCCGGAGCTCTTCGGGAGGGGCGGTGAAGGGAATGCGCAGATGCCGATCGTGCGGGCCGTCCACGCCGAAGCGCGATCCGGCGGACAGATACACCCCGTGGGCACGAGCAGCCAGCACCAGACCGGTGCTGAGGGGCGCGTCGAGCTCCACCCAGAGCGCGACGCCACCGTCGACGACCGGCACGTGCCACGTCGGCAGTGCGGCGCCGAGCGCCTCGACGACGGTGTCACGACCCACGCGTAGGAGCTCGGCCCGCTGCGCGAGGATCTCGGGCATCCGTGCGATCAGTCGCGTCGTGACCACCTGCTCGAACTCGGGCGTTCCGAGCTCGCGCGGCGGACGCGCCGCCACGATGCGCTGCACGAGCTCCTCCTCGGCTCGGATCCACCCCACGCGCAGTCCGCCCCAGACCGACTTGCCCACCGATCCGACGCGGATGACGCGCTCCGATGCGAAAGCGGGCGGCGTCGCCGGGCCGTCGATCACGAGCTCCGCCGTGGTCTCGTCGACGATCAGGGTGGTGCCGGCATCGCGTGCCGACCGGGAGAAGAGGGCTTCTTCCGACGCGCTCATCGAGCGACCGGTCGGGTTCTGGAAGCGCGGCATCAGGTACGCCAACCGGGGCCGCGTGCGCGCGAACACCTGGGCGGCTCTGTCCAGGTCCCATCCGCCGGCCGTCGCCACCGGAACGGCGCTGAGCCGCGCTCCGGCCGAACGAAGGGCCTCCGCGGCATGCGGATAGGTGGGGGTCTCGATCAGCGCGCGATCTCCGCGACCGATCAGCACGGTCGCCAGGAGGTGGATGGCCGACTGCGCTCCCGTCGTGACGACGATCTGCTCCGCCGACGTCGGGATGCCGAGGCGGCGGTATCGGCCCGCGATCGCCTCCCGCAGCGCGAGGGAGCCGCGCACGTCGTAGCCGGCGCGCGACACGATGCTGGCCGCATCGGCCGCCGCCTCGCTGATGACGCCGGCCAGCCCGGGCCATGCCGCCGGACTGGCCTGTTGCAGGTCGATCGCCCCCTCGTCCGCGGCGACGCGACCCACGTCGCGTCGGGGGCGCGGGCGGGTCACGCTTCCGGAGCCGCGGAGGCTCTCGATGTGGCCGCTGTCGCGCAGGCTGCGGTACGCCGCGGCCACCGTCGTTCGACTCACCCGCAGGGTCGCCGCCAGATCGCGCTCCGCCGGCAACGCCGTGTGCGCGGCGATGCGGTTGTCGAGGCACAGCAGCCGGATGCCGTCGGCGAGTGCTTCGTACGCGGGCTCACGCGTCCGCCATCCGCCGAGTGCGGAGGAGAGGGCGCGCGCCGTGATCCGGGAGTCCATGACGTCCACCGTATCGCGATTGGACTGGTCGGAGAGGTCCAATACTGCGATTGGATGTCGTCATGTCGATTCGCGTCATCCGTCTCCTCGTCGGCCTCGCCCTGTACGGCGCGGGGTGCGGCGTCATGGTCCGCGCCGGCATCGGGCTGGACCCGTGGACCGTGTTCGCCCAGGGACTGTCGGTGCAGACCGGGGTCGGCATCGGCTGGATCACGAACATCGTCGGACTGCTGGTCCTGCTGCTGTGGATCCCCCTGCGACAGAAGCCGGGTATCGGGACCGTCGCGAACATCCTGATCGTCGGGACGAGCATGCAGGTGACGGTCAGCACCGTTCCCGCGGTCTCGGGCTTCGGAGCGCAGCTGGCCGTGTTCGTCCTCGGCATGGTCCTGGTCGCGGTGGCATCCGGCATCTACATCGGCGCCCACTTCGGCGCCGGTCCACGCGACGGGCTGATGACGGGGATGCACACGCGCCTCGGCTGGCCGATCTGGGCCTGTCGCCTCCTCGTCGAGGCCTCCGTGCTGCTGGCGGGCTGGCTCCTCGGAGGCACGGTGGGACTGGGCACGCTGCTGTTCGCGGCGGGCATCGGACCGCTCGTCCACGTGGCGCTCCCGCTGCTGGACCCCGACGCGCGCAGCGCGCACGGCAGGGCGGCCGCGGGACGCCGGACGGGCGCGATCGTGGCCGAGCCGTCGCGGTGAGCGAGGCGTCGCGCGGGTGTCAGTGCTCGCGGAACCGCGGCCAGTCGGATCCGTGGGGAAGATGGCCGTGCAGCGCGTTCTTGGCGATGTCCATGGTGGGGTACGTGCCGATACTGGCGGAGGCCCCCGCGATCGTGGAGGTGTAGCCCTCCGGCGACTTGCGGACCGTGCCGACGACGTTGCCTTCGGCGCCGTACGCGACCCAGAGCGTGGACGATGTGGTGCTCATGCTGACTCCTCTCGTCGGATCCGACGCTACGCCCCCGGGCGCGTCCGCGCGAGAGGGCGACGGCCGTCTCGCACACGGCTCGCGCGCGAAGCGGGGCGCACCCGGTACGGTGGAGATGTCGTCCCACCCCTCCATAGCTCAGTGGATAGAGCGAGCGGTTTCTACCCGCCAGGTCGGGGGTTCGAATCCTCCTGGAGGGACGTCTTCGCAGCGTCGCGTCGCGCCTCTGCGCCGTGCGCGACGCGGCGCGACGTCGGCGGCGCTCAGTAGGATGAACGCATGGTGAATGCCGCGGAGAACGACCGCCTCGTCTGGATCGACTGCGAGATGACCGGGCTCGATCTGGAGGTCGACGAGCTGGTCGAGATCGCGATCATCGTCACCGACTTCGAGCTGAACGCGCTCGATCCCGGCTTCCAGATCGTCATCCGGCCCGACGCCTCCGCGCTCGAGAACATGAACGACTTCGTCACGCGGATGCACGAGACGTCCGGTCTGCTGGCGGAGATCCCCCACGGCGTGAGCCTGGCGGAGGCCGAGTTCGAGGCCCTGGAGTACATCCAGCGGTTCGCCCCCGAGGGCAAGGCCCCGCTGGCGGGGAACACCATCGGCACCGATCGGATGTTCCTGGCCAAGTACATGCCGCGCGTGGACCGGTGGCTGCACTATCGCAGCGTCGACGTGTCCAGCATCAAGGAGCTCTCTCGGCGCTGGTACCCGCGCGCGTACTTCAACGCGCCGGCGAAGGACGGCGGGCATCGGGCGCTGGCCGACATCCAGGAGTCGATCCGCGAGCTCGCCTACTACCGTCAGGCGGTCTTCGTGCCCGAGCCGGGACCGACGAGCGATCAGGCCAGAGAGGCTGCTGCGGCCGCCGTGTCGTCATTCGCGCCAGGTGTGTAATAGAATCGTCTGGTTGCCTGGAAGCAGGCACATGGTGGCTATAGCTCAGTTGGTAGAGCACCGCGTTGTGGTCGCGGGGGTCGCGGGTTCAAGCCCCGTTAGCCACCCCACTCACTTCCCTGTCGGGAGTCCCTCATGATCGATCTTGATGCCGACGGCTTCGAGGACCTCGTGTCCGACGAGATCGACCTGTTGCCGGATGACATGCTGGTCGGTCTCGACAACGTGGTCTTCGTCGTCGAGGATCGCCCGGAGGACGGCTCGCTGGACCTTCTCGGGCTCTATGACGGCCTCGCCCTGACCGAGCGCGACCGCTACGGCTCCGGCGAGCTCCCGGACCGCATCATCGTCTACCGGGAGCCCCATCTGCACGCCTGCGAGAGCATCGAAGAGTTGCGCGACGAGGTGCACACGACCCTCGTCCACGAGATCGCGCACTTCTACGGCATCGACGACGCCCGCCTGCACGAGCTGGGGTGGGCGTGACGATCCCTCTGGAGGACCTCCGCCTCGACATCCGCTCGGAGACCGCAGGGCCGTGGCAGGCGGTCGTGTGGAACGACCCGGTGAACTTGATGAGCTACGTCGTCCACGTCTTTCGAACCTACTTCGGCTACTCCCGGGAGCGTGCGGAGCAGCTGATGCTCCTCGTCCACCACGAGGGGCACGCCGTCGTGGCGGAAGGCGCCCGCGAGCAGATGGAGCTCCACGTGCAGGCCATGCACGACTTCGGCCTGTGGGCCACCGTCCGACAGGCCGACTCGTGACGACGGCGGTGCGGATGGAGCTCTCGGCGCTCGAGGCCGCCCACCTCACCGACCTGATCGCGCAGTTCGCCCAGCTCCTGGCCGATGCGCTCGACGACGCGGACGATCCGGCGATCGCGCGGCTCGTGCCGGATGCGTACCGCGACGACCCGCAGGCGGCCGCGGAGTTCCGTCGCTTCACGCAGGACGACCTGCTCGACCGCCGCCGCGACGACGCGCAGACGGTGCTGACCTCGCTGCAGCGCGAGGGAACCGTCCTGCGCGCCGCCGACCTCGATCGCGTCGAGGCGGAGACCTCGTTCGTCGTCGAGCTGGATGCCGCCGCCGTCACCGCCTGGCTGCGCACGCTCACCGCGGTGCGCCTGGTCATGGCGACGCGCCTGGGGATCGTCGCGGATGACGATCAGGACGACGACGACCCCCGTTTCGGGGTCTACAACTGGCTGGGTTTCCGTCTCGAAGGTCTGCTGCAGGCGATGGAGGACTGACGGCGGCGCCGGCCGCTACGGCACGTCGACGCGGATGGTGGCCAGGTCGCGCGGATGGTGCGCGCTCAGATGGGCGTCCTCCTGGCGGGCCCACCGCTGCCAGTGCGGCCGATAGGTGTCGCCGTCGCGAGCGAGCGCGCGATCGCGGCGGCCCGGCTCCGCCGACTCCAGCCAGAGCCGGACCGGCGCGAGAGGTGCGGAGGCGGGGGTCAGCACGCCCGACCCCTCCAGGATCAGCGGCACGAAGGCCGGGGTCACGACGCCGTCTCCGGGGGCGTCTCGCACCCAGTCCCAGCGGTTCCAGTGCGCGGCGCGCCCGGAGGCGAGGGGTTCCAGGATGCGGGTGCGCGCGATCTCGGCGCCCTCCGCCAGTCCGTCCCACCCCGGGTAGAGCTCGTCGAGCCCGATCATCGTGACCGGGCCCGCCCAGCGGGCGCGCACGCGCGCGGCGACCGTCGACTTCCCCGCGCCGGAGCGCCCGTCGATCAGCACGATGGGAAGGACGCCCGGAGGCAGCGCGACCACGGCCCGTTCGACGAGAGTCACCGCGTCGTCGAGGGCGGCGTCGACCTCGTCGCTGTGCGCGTGCTCAGCGCTTGAGTGCACGGATGATGCGGCTGAGCGTCCGCCCCGCGACCCACACGAAGGGGATCGCCACGGCCACCAACGACACCAGGTTCGGCTCGAAACGGAGGTCGTCGCCCTTGCGGATGTAGGCGCCGAGAGGAACGGCGAAACCTCCGCCTCCCCCGCCGTTGTTCCCGCTCTCGTCCTCGCCGGCGCCGAAGCCCGACCACGACAGAGCGACCGGGATGAGCCGGATGCCGTCGACGTCCTGCTGTTCGCCGTAGACGCTGTTCACGCCGAGCGCTGCGGACTGCTTGCCGAGTTCGAGTGCGAGATTGGGCATGGCTCCACCGTAGCCCGGAACGTCAGTCGGTGCGAGGCAGTCGCGGATTCGTCGGCAGCGCATTCACGTCGCGGCGCGGGCCGAGCACGCTGGCACGGGTGACGGCTCCCCCGCCGAAGCGCTGGCGCGCATCGTCGAGCGCTGCGTCGACGCGGCGCCACTCCGCGTCGTCGTCCCACAGGGGCAGCGCGCCGCCGTCGCCGCCGCGGAGCTTCTCGGCGCGCACGCCGATCAGCCGCACGGGCTGCGCCAGCTCGACCGCGTCGAAGAGGGCGATCGCGACGTCGCCGATGCGCTGGCCGACGTCCGACGGCTCCGCGAGCGTCTGTGAGCGCGAGAGCGTCGTGAAATCGGCGTAGCGCAGCTTCAGCGCGACGGTGCCCGCTCGCCATCCGCCGGCGCGAAGCCGGGAGGCGACGCGGTCGGACAGGCGCCGCAGTTCGCTGCGCAGGACGGCGGAGTCGGCCACGTCGTGCAGGAACGTCTCCTCGTGGCCGATGCTCTTCTCGACACGCTGGGTCTCGACGGCGCGGGGATCGATGCCGTGAGCCAGCTGCCAGATCCGCTCGCCACCGGCAGCGCCGAGGGCGCGATCGAGCACGCCGCGCGGCGCCGCGAGGATGTCGGACACCGTGCGCAGGCCCCGGCTCTCCAGGGCTTCCGCGGCCTTCGGGCCGACGCCCCACAGCGCGGACACGGGGAGTCCTGCGAGGAAGGCGGCCGTGTCCGGCTCGCTGACGATCAGCAGGCCGTCGGGTTTGGAACGCGTGGAGGCGATCTTCGCGACATGCTTGGTGGCCGCGACCCCCACGCTGCACACGAGACCGGTCTCGCTGCGCACCCGCGCCCTCAGCATCCGTGCGATCTCGCCGGGCGAGCCCCAGAGCCGCCGGGCGCCCGACACGTCGAGGAACGCCTCGTCGATGGACAGCGGCTCGACCAACGGCGTGATGTCGTGGAAGATCGACATCACCTGGCGCGACAGGGCGGCGTACCTCTCGAAGTGCGGCGGGACGACGACCGCCTGCGGACACAGACGCAATGCCTGGGCGACCCCCATCGCCGAGCGCACGCCGAACCGTCGTGCCTCGTAGGAGGCGCTGGACACCACGCCGCGCCCCTCCATTCCGCCGACGATCAGCGGCTTTCCCGCGAGCGACGGATCGTCGAGCACCTCGACGGAGGCGTAGAAGGCATCCATGTCGACGTGGAGGATGCGGGTGCCGGTGTCATCCGCGCCGTCGGCGGAGACGATCCGTCCCGATCCGTCGCCACGTCCCATGAGTCCATTGTCGGTGACACCGCCGACACGGCGGCGTCACCGACACGAGGATGGCCGGGCTACTTCGCGGCGCGCTCGAGTACGAGCTCGCGGACGCGGGCGGCGTCCGCCTGACCCTTCATCGCCTTCATGACGGCGCCGATGACGGCGCCGGCGGCCTGGACCTTGCCGTCGCGGATCTTCTCGAGCACATCGGGCTGCGCCGTGAGCGCCTCATCGATCGCGGCGATCAGCGCGCCGTCGTCGGAGACGACGGCGAGGCCGCGGGCGTCGACGACCTCCTGCGGGGTCCCCTCCCCGGCGATGACGCCCTCGAGCACCTGGCGGGCGAGCTTGTCGGTGAGGGTCCCGGCGTCCACGAGCTGCTGCAGCGCGGCGACCGAGGCCGGCTCGACGAGCGAGGACGGCTCGACGCCCGACGCGTTCGCGAGGCGCGAGATCTCGCTCATCCACCACTTCCGCGCCGCGGCGGGAGACGCACCGGCGGCGACGGTCGCGTCGACCTCGGTGAGGAGCCCCGCATTCACGATCCCCTGGAAGTCGATGTCGGCGAAGCCCCAGTCCGCCTTCAGCCGGCGGCGGCGTGCGGCGGGCGGCTCCGGGAGGTCGGCGCGCAGCGACTCGATGAGCTCCGTGGACGGCGCCACCGGCAGCAGGTCGGGCTCCGGGAAGTAGCGGTAGTCGTCGGCATCCGACTTCGGCCGCCCCGGGGAGGTGGTGCCGGTGTCCTCGTGCCAGTGACGCGTCTCCTGCGTGATGCTGCCGCCCGCGGCCAGGATCGCGGCCTGGCGCTGGATCTCGTAGCGGACCGCGCGCTCGACGGAGCGCATGGAGTTGACGTTCTTCGTCTCCGTGCGGGTGCCGAGCTTCTCCTGGCCGCGCGGGCGCAGGGAGACGTTCGCGTCGCAGCGCAGGTTGCCGCGTTCCATGCGCGCTTCGGAGATGCCGAGCGACAGCACGATGTCGCGGATCGCCCGCACATAGGCGGCGGCGAGCTCCGGTGCGCGGTGCTCGGCGCCGAAGATCGGCTTGGTGACGATCTCCACGAGCGGCACGCCGGCACGGTTGTAGTCCACGAGCGAGTACTCGGCTCCCTGGATGCGCCCCGTGGAGCCACCGACGTGCGTGAGCTTGCCGGCATCCTCCTCCATGTGGGCGCGCTCGATGGGCACCTCGAAGACGGTGCCGTCGGTGAGCTCGACCTCGACCTGCCCCTCGAAGGCGATCGGCTCGTCGTACTGCGAGATCTGATAGTTCTTGCCCAGGTCGGGGTAGAAGTAGTTCTTGCGCGCGAAGCGGCTCGACGGCGCGATCTGGCAGCCGAGCGCGAGACCCAGGCTGATCGAGAACCGCACGGCCGTCTCGTTGACGACCGGGAGCGATCCGGGCAGGCCCATGTCGACGGGTGCGACGAGCGTGTTCGGGGCGGCGTCGTGGTTCGACGCGTGAGCGGGGTTTCCCGCCGGCGAGAACATCTTGGTCTCGGTGTTCAGCTCGACGTGCACCTCGAAGCCGAGCACCGGCTCGTACAGCGTCAGGGCCTCGTCGAAGTCCATGAGTGCGGCCTTGGCCATCAGCGGTTCCCTCCCAGCAGCGGCGCGCGGTCCAGCAGCGGGCCGCCCCACGAATCGACGAGCAGTGCCTCGGCGGCAGCGCCCACACGGTACAGTCGGGCGTCCTCGCGTGCCGGCGCGATGAACTGGATGCCGACGGGCAGCCCGTCCTCCTCCGCCAGACCCGACGGGATGGAGATGCCCGGGACCCCGGCCAGGTTGACCGGGATCGTGGTGACGTCGTTGAGGTACATCTGCAACGGGTCGTCGATCTTCTCGCCGAGCTTGAACGCGGTCGTCGGAGCCGACGGCGTCGCGATCACGTCGACCTGCGCGAACGCCGCGTCGAAGTCGCGTTGGATCAGCGTGCGGACCTTCTGCGCACTGCCGTAGTAGGCGTCGTAGTAGCCCGCCGAGAGGGCGTAGGTGCCGAGGATGATGCGGCGCTTGACCTCGTCGCCGAACCCGGCGTCACGGGTCGCCGCCATGACGTCCTCGACGGTACCGCCGGGCACGTCCACGCGGAGGCCGAAGCGCACGGAGTCGAACTTCGCGAGGTTGCTCGACGCCTCCGCCGGCAGGATGAGGTAATACGCCGCCACGCCGTACTCGAAGTGGGGCGCGCTGATCTCCACGATCTCCGCACCCTGCCCCTCCAGGAGGGCGAGCGCGCTGCGGAACGACGCCGACACACCGGCCTGGAAGCCGCTGTCGGGCAGTTCGCGGATGACACCGATCTTGAGGCCCCGGAGCCCGGCGCCGGACGCGCCCTCGCGCGCCGCGGCGGCGAAGGACGGCCAGCTGTCGGTGAGCGACGTCGCGTCATGCGGGTCGTGGCCGCCGATGACGTCGTGCAGCAGTGCGGAGTCGAGCACCGTACGCGACACGGGGCCCACCTGGTCGAGCGACGAGGCGAGCGCGATCGCACCGAACCGGCTGACGCCGCCGTACGTCGGCTTCATCCCGACCGTTCCGGTGACGTGCGCGGGCTGGCGGATCGAGCCGCCGGTGTCGGAGCCGAGCGCGATCGGCGCTTCGAAGGCCGCCACGGCGGCGGCGGAGCCACCGCCCGATCCGCCCGGGATGCGCTCGAGGTCCCACGGGTTGTGGGTCGGGCCGTACGCCGAGTGCTCGGTGGAGGAGCCCATGGCGAACTCGTCCATGTTCGTCTTGCCGAGCGGAACCAGCCCGGCGGCACGCGAACGGGCGACCACGGTCGCGTCGTACGGCGACAAGAAGCCCTCGAGGATCTTGGACCCGCTGGTGGAGGGCATGTCCGTCGTGACGAGCACGTCCTTGATGGCCAACGGCACACCGGCCAGCTCGCCGAGCGTCTCCCCCGCCGCCCGGCGACGGTCGATGTCGGCGGCGACGTCGAGCGCGTGGTCGCTCACGTGCAGGAACGCGTGCACGTCGCCGTCGACGGCGGCGATGCGGTCGAGGTGGGCGCGCGTGGCCTCCACGCTCGACACCTCGCCGGCGGCGAGCCGCGACGCGAGATCCGCGGCGGTCAGACGCGTCAGGTCGCTCACTGCTCCTCCCCCAGGATCGCCGTCACCCGGAAGCGCCCGTCGGCGGCATCCGGCGCGTTCTGCAAGACCTGGTCGACCGTGAGCATCTCTCCGACCACGTCGGCGCGGAACACGTTCTCGAGCGGGATCGGGTGGCTGGTCGCGGGCACATCGGGGGTGGCCACTTCGGAGACCTTGGCGATGTTGTCGACGATGACGGAGAGCTGGCCCGTCAGGCGCTCCACCTCATGCTCGTCGAGCTGAATCCGGGCCAGAACGCCGAGATGGCGAACGAGTTCAGGGGTGATTTCAGACACCCGTCGATTCTAGTCGGCCCCTCTTCACCCCCTTCGACCGGGTTCTCACGGCCGCTAGGCTGACCGGCGTGAGCAGTGCGACCTCCTTCGACCCGCCCCGCCCCTGGATCGCGAGCTACGCCGCGGGGGTGCCCGACGATCTCGAGCCGGTCTCGGGCACGCTGCTCGACATCGTCGAGGCCTCGGCGCGCGACTACCCCGACGCACCCGCGCTGCAGTTCTTCGGACGCACCACCTCCTACCGCGAGCTCGTCGACGCCGTCGACCGCGTCGCCGCGGGGCTGCGCGAACGCGGCGTCGGCAAGGGTGACACCGTCGCCATCGTGCTGCCGAACTGCCCGCAGCACATCATCGCGTTCTACGCGATCCTGCGACTGGGCGCCATCGCCGTCGAGCACAACCCGCTGTACACCCCGCGTGAGCTGCGCAAGCAGTTCGAAGACCACGGTGCCACGACGGCGATCGTCTGGAGCAAGGTCGTCAAGACCGTGCAGGAGTTCCCCGCCGACCTCGCGGTGTCCACCCTCATCAGCGTCGACATCACGACCGCCATGCCCGTCTCGCTCCGCCTCGCCCTGCATCTTCCGGTGGCCAAGGCTCGCCAGTCGCGGGCCGCGCTCACGGTGCGCACCACGGGAGCCACGCCGTGGGAGCATCTGACGCGCTCGGCGCCCCTGCCGGCGTCCTTCCCGAAGCCCGCCACCGACGACGTCGCGATCATCCAGTACACGAGCGGTACGACCGGCACCCCCAAGGGCGCGGTCCTCACGCACCGCAACCTGCGCTCTAACGCGCGCCAGGCCCAGGCCTGGGTGCCGCAGATCACGCGCGGCAACGGATGCGTCGTCTACGCCGTGCTGCCGATGTTCCACGCCTACGGCCTCACGCTCTGCCTCACCTTCGCGATGTCGATGGGTGCCCGCCTCGTGCTGTTCCCCCGCTTCGAGCCGGCGATGGTCCTGGCGGTCACCAAGAAGCACCCGGCGACCTTCCTCCCGCTGGTTCCCCCCATCGCGGACCGCCTGCTCACGGCGGCGCGGGCGGAGGGCATCTCCCTGGCGGGCACCGAGGTCGCGATCTCGGGCGCGATGGCGCTTCCCCATGACCTCGTCGTGCCCTTCGAGGAGGCGACCGGCGGCTACCTCGTCGAAGGCTACGGACTGTCGGAGTGCTCACCGGTGCTGATGGCGAACCCCGTCGCGGCCAACCGCAAGGCGGGCACCGTCGGGCTCCCGCTTCCGGGGACCGAGTGCCGCGTGGTCGATCCCGACGAGCCGACGCGGGACGTCCCCGCGGGTGAGCGCGGAGAGCTGCTCGTCCGCGGCCCCCAGGTCTTCCAGGGCTACTACGGCAAGCCGGAGGCGACGGAGGCCGTGTTCGTGGACGGCTGGTTCCGCACCGGCGACATCGTCCAGATCGACGAGGACGGCTTCGTGCGCATCGTCGACCGGATCAAGGAGCTGATCATCACGGGCGGCTTCAACGTCGCGCCGACCGAGGTCGAGAACGCCCTGCGCCAGCATCCGCAGGTGGTCGATGCCGCCGTGGTGGGGCTGCCCAGCGCGCACTCCGGCGAGGAGGTCGTCGCCGCGGTCGTCCTGGATCCCGCCGCGACGGATGCCGACACGGAGGCGATCCGCACGTTCGTGCGCGGCATCCTCACGCCCTACAAGGTCCCGCGTCGCCTCTTCGTCGTCGACGAGCTTCCCACCTCGCTGATCGGCAAGGTCCTGCGGCGCCAGGTACGGGAGTCGCTGCTGGCCCTCACCCAGCCCGCGGAGGACTGAGCGTCGTCACCCGGCATCCGGGTCGAGGGCGTCCAGCGCGGCCGGGCCCTGTTCGACGAGGATGCGGAACTGCGCGGCGTCGATGATCCGCACGCCGAGCTCCTCGGCCTTGCCGAGCTTGGAGCCGGCGCCGGGGCCCGCCGCGACGAAGTCCGTCTTCTTCGACACGGATGACGCGGCCTTGCCGCCTGCCGCGATGATCGCCTCCTGAGCGCCCTCGCGCGTGTAGCCCTCGAGGGAGCCGGTGGCGACGACGGTGAGACCGTCGAGCACGCCGCCTGCGGCGGCCGCCGCACCCGGTCCGGGGTGCCCGGGGATCTCGAGCCGCGCTCCGGCGGCCTGCCAGCGGTCGACGATCTCGCGGTGCCAGTCGACCGCGAACCATTCGATGAGCGAGTCCGCGATGATGCCGCCGACGCCGTCGACCGCCGCGAGGTCATCGCGCGACGCCGCGCGGATGGCCGCGAGCGACCCGAACCACTGCGCCAGCGCGCGCGCCGCGACGGGGCCGACATGGCGGATGCTGAGGGCCACGAGGAAGCGCCACAGGTCCTTCGTCTTGGCCTTCTCCAGCTCTTCCAGCAACGTCAGCGCCTGGGCGGAGGGCTGCGGTCCGGTGAGGCCCTGCTTCTTCTCCGCCGCGGACGGCAGGCGTCGGAACGGGGACCGCGTCACGGGCGCGCCCGTCTCGTCGTCGAGCTTCGGCTCGCCGGTCTCGCTGTCGCGCACCACGACCTCGATCGGCACGAGCTGGGCGAGGGTCAGCTCGAACAGGCCGGCCTCGGTGGCGAGGGGCGGTTCGGCCGGCACCGACGGCTGCGTGAGCGCGGCCGCGGTCACCTCGCCGAGCGCCTCGATGTCCAGCGCGCCGCGCGAGCCGATGTGCTCGACGCGCCCGCGCACCTGCGCGGGACAGGTGCGGGTGTTCGGGCAGCGCAGGTCGATGTCGCCCTCTTTCGCCGGGGCCAGCGTCGCTCCGCACTCGGGGCACTGCGTCGGCATCACGAAGGCGCGCTCGCTGCCGTCGCGGAGCTCGACGACGGGGCCGAGCACCTCCGGGATGACGTCGCCGGCTTTGCGCAGGACGACGGTGTCGCCGATCAGGACGCCTTTCGCGACGACGACCTCCTGGTTGTGCAGGGTGGCCTGACGGACGACGGAGCCGGCGACGCGCGCGGGCGCCATGACGGCGAACGGTGTCGCGCGACCGGTGCGGCCCACCGACACCACGATGTCGAGGAGCTTCGTGTTGACCTGCTCGGGAGGGTACTTGTAGGCGATGGCCCAGCGCGGGGCCCGGCTGGTCGCTCCGAGCTCGTCGTGCAGCGCCAGTTCGTCGACCTTGACGACGACGCCGTCGATCTCGTGCTCGACGTCGTGGCGATGCTCGCCGTAGTGCGCGACGAAGTCCACGACGCCGTCGATGTCGTCGGCGGTCCGGAAGTACGGGCTGGTCGGCAGCCCCCAGGCCGACAGCAGCGCGTAGACCTCGCTCTGGGATGCGACCGGCGGGGCGGGCCAGGCGCCGATGCCGTGGACGAAGAGCCGGAGCGAGCTCAGTCGCGCACGCCCCGCCTCCCGCTCCATGCCGATCTTCTTGTCGAGCTGCTGACGCAGTCCGCCGCTGGCCGCGTTGCGGGGGTTCGCGAAGGCCGGGAAGCGACGGGCTGCGCTGCGGGTGAGCTTCTCCTCGTCGCCGCCGCGCTCGCGGCCCTCCTCGATGACCCGCTCACGCAGACGCGCCTGCAGGGCGTTGAGCTCGTCGAACGCCGCGACGGGGATGTACACCTCGCCGCGGACCTCGACGAGGGGCGGGTGGCCCGTCCCCTCCAAACGAGCCGGGATGCCCGCGACCTGGAGCGCATTGACGGTGACGTCTTCGCCGACCCGACCGTCGCCGCGGGTCGCCGCCGACACGAGCACGCCGTGCTCGTACCGCAGATTGATGGCGAGACCGTCGATCTTCAGCTCCAGCAGCCAGCGCACGGGGCGCCCGGCCGCGGCCTGCGTCTTGGCGCACCACTCGCGCAGCTCCTCGGTGCTGAAGACGTTGTCGAGGCTCAGCATCCGCTCGGCATGCTCCACGGGCGCGAACATGGTGCTCTCCGCCGCCCCGACCGACAGCGTCGGCGAGTCCTGACCCTGCACCTCGGGGAACGCGCGCTCGACGGCCTCCAGTCGCTGCATCCACCCGTCGTACGTCGCGTCGTCGACGATCTCCGCGTCGCGGCCGTAGTAGGCATCCCGCGCTCCGACGATCAGGTCGGTGAGGCGCTGCGCCTCGCGATGCGCATCATCGAGACTCGTCGGAAGGGGTGCTGCGTGGTCCGTCACCCCGCCAGTGTAGGCGGCACCTCCGACATCCCCCGGACCGCGAGGGCGCCGGCGCTCGAGGCGACTTTCGGACGCCTCGAGCGCCCGAAACCCGCCCCGGCGCATGATCTGGCGCGCGAAGCGACCGAATCGCGACGGGATGCCGCGAGAGAGCGCTAGACGGGGACGGCGGAGACGGTGCGGTCGATCGTGAACTGCCCGATCACGCGGGTGCCGTCGTAGAGCACCGCGGTCTGGCCGGGCGCGACGCCGTCGAACGGCACCTCGGGCGTCACCGCCAGCATCCCGCCCTCGATCACGGCGCGGGCGGCCACCGGCTCGGCGTGGGCGCGGATCTGCACGTGGCACGCGAACGTCGTGGATGCCGGCGCGCGTCCCGTCCAGGTGACGCGCCCGCCCGAGATCTCCGCAGTCGCCAGCGCCTCCTTCGGGCCGACGACGACGGTGTTGCTGACCGGACGGACCTCCAGCACGAACCGCGGCTTGCCGTCCGCGGCGGGCGTGCCCAGCTGCAGACCGCGCCGCTGGCCGACGGTGTAGGCGTGGGCGCCCTCGTGGCTGCCGACGACGGCGCCGGTGCGATCGACGATGTCGCCCTGAGCGGTCCCCACCCGCTCGGCGAGCCACCCGCGGGTGTCACCGTCGGGGATGAAGCAGATGTCGTGGCTGTCGGGCTTCTGCGCGACCGTCAGTCCGCGTGCCGCCGCCTCCGCCCGCACGACCGCCTTCGACGGCGTCGACCCGAGCGGGAAGTAGGTGTGCGCCAGCTGCTCGGCCGTCAGCACGCCGAGGACATAGGACTGGTCCTTCGCCTCGTCGCTCGCGCGGTGCAGCTCGCGTCCGCCGGGCCCGTCGACGAGCGTGGCGTAGTGCCCGGTGCAGACGGCGTCGAACCCGAGTTCCAGCGCCCGCTCGAGCAGCGCGGCGAACTTGATCTTCTCGTTGCAGCGCATGCAGGGGTTCGGGGTGCGGCCCGCGCGGTACTCGGCGACGAAGTCGTCGATCACGTCGTCGCGGAAGCGTTCGGAGAAGTCCCAGACGTAGAACGGGATGCCGAGGAGGTCGGCCGCGCGGCGGGCATCCATCGCGTCCTCGATCGTGCAGCACCCGCGGCTGCCCGTGCGCAGGGTGCCGCCGGCGCGCGACAGGGCCAGGTGCACGCCGACGACGTCGTGTCCCGCATCGACCGCGCGCGCCGCCGCGACGGCGGAGTCGACGCCGCCGCTCATCGCCGCAAGGA
The DNA here is from genome assembly GCF_019443465.1 of Microbacterium sp. PAMC21962. Classification (NCBI taxonomy): domain Bacteria; kingdom Bacillati; phylum Actinomycetota; class Actinomycetes; order Micrococcales; family Microbacteriaceae; genus Microbacterium; species Microbacterium sp. PAMC21962. The sequence goes on from NZ_CP080381.1 coordinate 638,767, forward strand.
TCCGCATCCTTCCAGTCTACGAGCGCCCCGGGACGGCGGCACCGGCGCTGCGCAGGCGTCCCGCTCCCGTCGCCCGGGCATAGGCCCCGGGGAGGGCCGAGAGGAGGGCATCGACGTCCGCCTCCGTGGAGGTGCGCCCCAGGGTGAGCCGCAGCACGGAACGCGCGACCCGCTCGTCGCGACCGAGGGCGAGCACGACGTGCGACGGCTCTGCGACGCCGGCCTGGCAGGCCGAGCCGGTCGAGACCGAGATGCCGGCCTGATCGAGCAGGAACAGCATCGACTCCCCCGCCGCGCCCGGCAGGTGCACGTGCACGTTCCCCGCGATGCGGCGGTCGGCGTCGCCCAGGAGCTCCGCCTCCGGCACGGCCGCGCGGATGCCGGCGACCAGACGGTCGCCGAGCCGGCGCAGCCGGGCGGTCTCCTCGACGCGTTCCGCCTCCGCCTCCTCCAGCGCGACCGCCAGCGCGGATGCTCCGGCGACGTCCGGCGTGCCGGAACGCAGACCGCGCTGCTGGCCGCCGCCGTGCACGAGCGGCGAGAGCCGGGCGTGGCGGGAGACGACCAAGGCTCCCGTGCCGACGGGCGCGCCCACCTTGTGTCCCGAGATGCTGAGGGCGACCAGGCCGCCGGCACCGGACGCGTCGGCCCGCCACGCCGAGAACGACACCGGGACGTGGCCCAGGGCGCCGACCGCGTCGAGGTGCAGGGCGACGCCCGCGGCGGCGGCGGCACCGGCGAGGGCGGCGGCATCCTGGACGGTGCCGACCTCGTTGTTCGCGACGAGCGCGGTGGCGACGGCGGCGGGCTCGGGCGCCGTCAGGGCGTCGCGGAAGTCCTCCTGCCGGATGCGGCCGACGTCGTCGAGGCCGACGGGGCGCACCGCGGCCCCCTGCGATCGCAGCCAGCCGACCGCGTCCAGCGTCGCGTGGTGCTCGCCGTCGGGCAGGACGATCGCCCCCGTATCGGCCGGCCGCGCCCACCAGAGTCCCTTGAGCGCGAGGTTCACCGATTCGGTGCCGCCCGAGGTCAGCACGACCTCGATCGGGTCGCAGTCGAGCACCGCCGCGATCCTCTCGCGTGACCCCTCCAGCAGCCGACGGGCCGCCTGACCGGCACCGTGGACCGACGAGGCATTGCCGACGAGAGCGGATGCCGAGATCCACGCGTCGCGCGCCGAATCGCGCAGCGGCGCCGACGCCGCATGGTCGAAGTAGATCGACATGACGCTCCCGCACTCGTGACGACGCGGTCTCACCGCGTCACTACTCTAGAGCGCATGGCCAGCCCGAAGCCGTCCGAGACCGCACCCCCCGCCGCCTTCCTCGGTGCGCCGTACGACCGCCTGGGGGTGACGCTCGGCCCGGACGGCGGAACCCTCCGCGTCTGGGCGGAGGACGCGACCGCGATCGAGCTCGTCCTGTTCGACGGCGAGGACCTCGACTGGATCACCGCGAGCCTGCCCCTCGCGCCGACGGCCGGCGACGTGTGGGAGGTCACGACACCGCAACTGCGCGTCGGGGCCTGTTACGCGTTGCGCGTGAGCGGGCCCGCCGGCCCCGGCCAGACGTTCAACCCGGAGAGCCTGCTGATCGATCCGTACGCGCGGGGGCTCGTCCCGGTCCGCATCGGCCAGTGGCGTTCGGCCGTCGTCGACCGGGACTTCGACTGGCAGGGCGTCGGGCGACCCGCGGTCCCGCTGGATCGGACCGTGATCTACGAGGCCCACGTGAAGGGCCTCACCAAGCGGCATCCGGACATCCCGCCGGCGCTGCACGGCACGTACGCCGGTCTCGGTCACCCCGCGATGATCGCCCACCTGACCGCGCTCGGCGTGACCGCCGTCGAGCTGCTGCCGATCCACGCCTTCGAGACCGAGCCGCGCCTGCTCAACCAGGGGCTGACGAACTACTGGGGCTACAACACGCTCAACTTCTTCACCCCCCACGCCGCGTACGCGACGGCGGAGGCGATCGCCGCCGGCCCCGACGCCGTGCTCCGCGAGGTGAAGACGATGGTGCGCGATCTGCACGCCGCGGGCATCGAGGTGATCCTCGACGTCGTCTACAACCACACCTCCGAACTGGGGCTCGGCGGACCGCGCTCGAGCCTGCGCGGCATCGACAACCGCGGCTACTACCGCCAGCAGGAGGACGGCGCCTACATCGACGTCACCGGCTGCGGCAACGCGGTGAACACCGCGACGGATGCCGCCGCCCGCCTCGTCCTGGACTCGTTGCGGTACTGGGCGCAAGAAGTGCAGATCGACGGGTTCCGCTTCGACCTCGCGGTCACGCTGGGGCGCGACGCACAGAACACGTTCGATCCTCGGCATCCGCTGCTGCGCGCGATCGTGGAAGACCCCGCCCTGGCGGGCCTGAAGATGATCGCCGAGCCCTGGGACGTGGGCATGGGCGGCTGGCAGACCGGCAACTTCGGCGCCGGCTGGTCGGAGTGGAACGACCGCTACCGCGACCGGGTGCGCAACTTCTGGCTCAGCGACGTCGACTACGCGCGCCGGGCCGCGATCTCGCCGGTCGGCGTGGGAGGGTTCGCGACGCGGCTGGCGGGCTCGTCCAACACCTTCAGCGCGGAGCGCGGGCCGCTGGCGAGCGTGAACTTCGTGACCGCCCACGACGGATTCACCCTCCGCGATCTCGTCTCGTACGACGTCAAGCACAATCTCGGCAACGGCGAGCAGAACCGCGACGGCGCCGACACCAACCGGTCCTTCAACCACGGTGCGGAGGGACCGACCGACGACGAGGCCATCCTCGCGACGCGCCGGAAGGCGATGCGCAACCTGGTCGGGACGCTCCTGCTGTCGGCCGGCGTGCCCATGATCACCGCCGGCGACGAGTTCGGGCGCTCCCAGCGCGGCAACAACAACGCCTACTGCCACGACTCGCCCCTGACCTGGCTGAACTGGGAGCACGCCGCGTGGCAGGAGGATCTCCTCGCCCATGTACGACGACTGGTGCACCTGCGACGGGAGAACCCGGCCCTGCGTCCGCGCCGCTTCGCGCGCGACGCGCACGTGGTGCCCAGCGCGTCGGTCATCGACTGGTACGACGAGAACGGCGAGACCATGTCGATCGAGCGGTGGACCGACCCGGCGCACCGCACCCTGCAGTACGACGCCGCCTCCACGCCGGAGGAGGAGGCGCCCAACCGCATCCTGCTCGTCGTGCACGGCACCGAACGCCCCATCGACGTCACCCTGCCCCGCATCGACGGGATCACGGGGTACGTGTCGCTGTGGTCGAGCGTGCCCGACCGTCCCGACACGACGGAGCCGGTGTTCGCGCCCGGCGACGTCGTGACGCTGCCCGGCACGGCACTGCACCTGTTCCGCGCACGATGAGCCGGACCCGCGGGCAGATGGTGTCCGCCGCGGCGCTTCGGCGGTAGGTTCGAGACGTGGCATCGACGACGCGCTCCGTTCCTTCCGACCTCCCCCGCGCGACGACGCCGCCCCCGCGCACGGCGCCCCTGCGCAGCGCGGCGCCCCTGCCTGTCCGCCCGGCCGTGCCGTGGCGTGCCGTCGCCGACACGCGCACCGGACGCATCCCGATGGCCGGCGCCCACCCGTCCGTCCCCGACGGTCTCTTCCGGCCGTCCGCCTTCGCGGGCGAGGCGGTGCCGTTCGTGGTCACCGCCTTCCGCGAGGGGCACGATCTCATCGGCGTCCACGTGCGGCTCTTCTCCCCCGCGGGCGACGAGTCGCTGCACCGGCTGGAGCCCGTGGGCGACGGCTTCGACCGCTGGAGCGTGCAGCTCGCGCCCGTCGAGGAGGGGGTGTGGCGGTTCCGGTTCGAAGCGTTCGCGGACGACTTCGCGACGTGGGAGCACGCCGCCGCCCTGAAGATCGCCGCGGGTGTCGATGCCCCGCTCATGCGCGAGGCGGGCGCGCGTCTGCTCACCTCCGCCGCCGCGGAGAAGGACCGTCCGGCGGCGGAGCGGCGCGCGCTGACGGCGGCGGCCGCGGCGCTGCGCGACGGGGACGTCACGGACGAGTCGGCTCTCGTCGTGGTGCGCGATCCGGCGCTCGCGTCCTTCTTCCGCGCACGACCCGTGCAGTCCCTCCTCACGGTGGGGGCCGAGCAGGAGCTCCTCGTGGAGCGGGAGCGCGCCGGTGTGGGCGCCTGGTACGAGTTCTTCCCGCGCTCGGAGGGCGCCAAGCGGCTCAAGGACGGCACGATCCGCAGCGGCACCTTCCGCACGGCCGCCAAGCGGCTCCCCGCGGTCTCCGCGATGGGCTTCGACGTGCTCTACCTCCCCCCGATCCACCCGATCGGCGAGAGGAACCGCAAGGGCCCCAACAACACGCTCACGGCCGGCCCGGGAGACCCCGGCTCGCCCTGGGCGATCGGATCCGCGGCGGGCGGGCACGACACCGTGCACCCCGATCTCGGCACCCTCGCCGATTTCCGCGCCTTCGTCCGTGCCGCGCGTGCGGAGGGCCTGGAGATCGCCCTCGACCTCGCGCTGCAGGCCGCTCCCGACCACCCGTGGGTGGCCGCTCACCCCGAGTGGTTCACGACCCTGCCCGACGGCTCGATCGCGTACGCCGAGAACCCGCCGAAGAAGTATCAGGACATCTACCCGATCAACTTCGACAACGACCCCGAGGGCATCCGCGCCGAGGTGCTGCGCATCGTCCGGCACTGGATCGCGCAGGGCGTGAAGATCTTCCGCGTCGACAACCCCCACACCAAGCCGTTGCAGTTCTGGGAATGGCTCATCGCGACGGTCAACGCGGAGCACCCCGACGTCGTCTTCCTCGCCGAGGCGTTCACCCGGCCGGCCCCGCTGCAGGCCCTCGCGCAGGCGGGTTTCCAGCAGAGCTACTCCTACTTCACGTGGCGCAACACCAAGGCCGAGCTCGAGGAGTTCTTCCGCTGGATCTCGCAGGACACGGCGGACTTCATGCGTCCCAACCTGTTCGTCAACACGCCCGACATCCTCACCGAGTACCTCCAGTACGGCGGCCGGCCGGCGTACAAGATCCGTGCGGCCCTGGCCGCCACGGCCGGCGCCTCGTACGGGGTGTACGCCGGCTACGAGCTCATCGAGAACGTCGCGCGGCCGGGGTCCGAGGAGAACATCGACAACGAGAAGTACGAGTACAAGCTGCGCGACTGGGATGCCGCGGCATCCGCCGGGGTCTCGATCGCTCCCTACCTCACGCGGCTCAACGAGATCCGCAGGGCGCACCCGTCGCTTCGTCAGCTGCGCGACCTCAGCATCCACTGGAGCGACGACGACGCCATCCTGGTGTACGTCAAGCACCTGCCCGCCGCCCTGAGCGAGACCGGACGGGCCGACACGATCATCGTCGTGGCCAACGTCGATCCGCACTCCACGCGGCAGACGACCGTCCACATCGACAGTTCCGTCTTCGGGGTGACGCCCGGCAGCGACTACGTCGTGGAGGACCTCATCACGGGCGCCGCCTGGACGTGGAACCGCGACAACTTCGTCCGACTGGACGCGTTCGACGAACCCGTCCACATCCTGCACGTGAAGGAGTCCCGATGAGCGACGTATCCGACGAGGTGCTCGACACCGTCGCCACCGGCTCCTACCACGCACCGCACGACGTCCTGGGCCCGCACCGCCGCGCCGACGGCACCTGGGTGATCCGCGCCCGGCGCCCGATGGCGTCGTCGGTCACGGCGGTCACCGACGAGGGCGTCCGCATCCCCCTGGACCATGTACGCTCCGGCATCTGGGAAGGCTCCGCCGCGGAGCAGCCGCGCGCCTACGAGATCGTCGCCGCGTACGACGGTGCGCCGGACTTCCGCGCCGACGACCCCTATCGCCACCTCCCCACCCTCGGCGACGTCGATCGCCACCTCATCGCGGAAGGCCGACACGAACAGCTCTGGCAGGCGCTCGGCGCCCACGTCCGCCACTACGACGGCGTCGCCGGCGTGTCCTTCGCCGTCTGGGCGCCCAACGCGCGCGCGGTCCGCGTCGTCGGAGACTTCAACGCGTGGGACGGTCAGGGCCACGCGCTGCGCAGCCTGGGATCGAGCGGTGTCTGGGAGCTGTTCGTGCCGGGGCTCGGCGCCGGCACGGTGTACAAGTACGAGATCCTGACGCGGCACGGCGGCTGGATCCTGAAGGCCGACCCGATGGCCCAACGCGCGGAGGTCCCGCCGGCGACGGGGTCGATCGTCACCGAGAGCGCGCACACGTGGGGCGACGGCGCATGGATGAGCGCCCGCGCCGAGCGCGACGTCCTCGCGCAGCCGATGTCCACCTACGAGCTGCACCTCGGCTCGTGGCGGCCCGGTCTCGGCTACCGCGACGCGGCGGAGCCCCTGATCGACTACCTCACGGAGGTCGGCTACACGCACGTCGAGTTCCTGCCGCTGGCGGAGCACCCGTTCGGCGGGTCCTGGGGCTACCAGGTGAGCGGCTACTACGCGCCGACCAGCCGCTTCGGAAGCCCCGACGACCTCCGCTACCTGATCGACCGTCTGCACCAGGCCGGCTTCGGCGTGATCATGGACTGGGTGCCGGGACACTTCCCCAAGGACGCCTTCGCCCTCGCCCGCTTCGACGGCGACCCCCTCTACGAGCACCCGGACCCGCGGCGTGGCGAGCACAAGGACTGGGGCACGCTGATCTTCGACTACGGCCGCAACGAAGTGCGCAACTTCCTCGTCGCGAACGCGCTGTACTGGTTGGAGGAGTTCCACGTCGACGGTCTCCGCGTGGATGCCGTGGCCTCCATGCTCTACCTCGACTACTCGCGCGAAGAAGGCCAGTGGGAGCCGAACATCTACGGCGGCCGGGAGAACCTGGAGGCCATCCGGTTCTTGCAAGAGGTGAACGCGACGGCCTACAAGCGCTACCCGGGCATCGCGATGATCGCGGAGGAGTCGACGAGCTACCCCGGCGTGACGGCCCCGACCAGCGCCGGAGGGCTCGGTTTCGGCTTCAAGTGGAACATGGGCTGGATGAACGACTCCCTGGAGTACATCAAGCGCGACCCCATGTACCGCGCGCATCACGAGGGCGAGCTGTCGTTCTCGTTCGTCTACGCGTTCAGCGAGCACTTCATCCTGCCCATCAGCCACGACGAGGTCGTGCACGGCAAGGGCACGCTATTTACCCGGATGCCGGGCGATCACTGGCAGAAACTGGCGAACACCCGCGCCTTCCTCGCCTACATGTGGGGGCACCCGGGTAAGCAGCTGCTGTTCATGGGCCAGGATTTCGGCCAGCTCTCCGAGTGGTCGGAGGGACGCGGCCTCGACTGGTGGATGCTCGATCAGCCGCCGCACCGCCGGCTGCTCGACTTCGTCGGCGCGCTGAACCGCGTCTATCGGGAGAATCCCCCCCTGTGGGCCCGCGACAGCGACGGCTCGGCGTTCTCGCGCATCGGCGCCCCGACCTGGAACCCGAACGTGATCGCCTTCACGCGGTACGACCACGAGGGCAACGCCGTCGCCGTGGTGTGCAACTTCTCCGGCGTGCCGCTGCACGACTACGCGCTGGATCTTCCTGCCGGCGGCGAGTGGACCGAGCTGCTCAACTCGGATGCCGAGGCGTACGGCGGCTCCGGCGTCGGCAACCTCGGAACGGTGCACGCCGACGGCAACGGGCGCGCGACCCTCGTGCTGCCGCCGCTGGGCGTGCTCTGGCTCGGCCGATCCGCCTAGAGCGGCGACATGGCGGGGCCGGCACCGGGACCCGGGGTCAGAACAGCAGCGAGGTCAGCCGTCCGCGGGCGCGGATGACGCGCGCGTCGCCGTCGCCGACGAGCGCGAAGAGCTCGACGAGCCGCTCCCGAACCGGGGCTCGTTCGTCTGACGGCAGCGCGGCGAAGAGGTCGAGCAGGCGGCCGAAGGCGTCGTCGACGTGCCCGCCGGCGATGTCGAGGTCGGCGACGGCGAACTGCGCCTCGATGTCGCGGGGCGCCTCCGCCGCGGCGGCGCGGGCCTGGGCGAGATCGAGGCTCTGGACGCGCTGGAGCAGTCGCACCTGACCGAGACCGGCGCGCGCCTGCTCGTCGCGGGGGTTCTCGGACAGGGCGGCCTCGTAAGCGGAGACCGCACGCCCGTAGTCGCCGGCCTCGATCGCGTCGAAGGCCTCCTGATGGAGGGGCGGAAGAGCGGGCTCGGCATCATCGGCGGCATCCGCGCCGGCGCCGTCCACGGGCACGGTGCCGGTCACGCCGTTCTGGGCCGCGAGCTGCAGGAGCTGGGCGAACACCTCGCGCACCTGCTGTTCGGGGACGGCGCCGGTGAACAGCGGCACCGGCTGCCCCGCGACGAGCGCCACGACCATCGGGATGGACTGCGCGCGGAACCCCTGGGCGAGCTGGGGGTTCGCGTCGACGTCGACCTTGGCGAGCACGAGGCGTCCGCCGAGCTCGACGACGACCTTCTCCAGGATCGGGCTGAGCTGCGTGCAGGGGCCGCACCATTCGGCCCAGAGGTCCACCACGACCGGCACGGATCGCGAGAGCTCGAGGACCTCGCCGAAGGTCGCGTCGGTCGCGTCGAAGACGAGCGGGGTGGCGGTCGGCGCGCCCGCGGCGGGAGCCGTACCGGCCGGTGCGGCGGCACGCGATCGGAGAGAGGACAGGTCGACGGCACCGCGCAGCACGGCGCCCGAGGTGGGATCGCTCACTTATGAGACCACTTTCGCGTCGAGGATGGAGGTGGAATAGCCCAGCAGCTGGATGCGCTTGTTCGAGCTCTGCGACGGCACGAAGAAGAACAGCTGATCGACGAAGGTCGTCGTGAAGCCGCTGGAGGACTGGTTCACGCCGGTGAGCGTCTGCACGATCGGGTTGTTGTCGAGCTTGATGACGGCGTCGGTGTTCGTGGGCTTCACCGTGTCGCTCTCGTGCACCGTGACCGCGACGATCGCCCCGGAGTCGAGTGTCGCGAGGGAGATCGGCTCATCCGGCCCCGCCGAGGCGGCGAAGCTCAGCGTGCCCGTCTGGGCGCCGGTCTGGTTGAACGACTCCAACCGCGCGGCGCGGTTGTCGGCGACGAGCTTGCGGAACGGGTCGTTCGTGGCGTCGAACTGTCCCGCGAACGGGCTGCTGTCGCCGTTGGTCAGGATGTCCGCGTAGGCGGCGGCGACCTTGTTCGGAGCGAGCGCGAGGAACGGCGAGTCGGGGTCGATCGCGATGGCGCCCACGTACGCGGGAGCGAGGTTGAGGCTCGCCTGCGACACCAGCTCGGCCTGGTTGGTCACCTTGTAGGGCGACCACGGGTCTTCCTGGGTCACGCTGAGGATGACGTCGCCGGTCTCGATGACGGCGAAGAACGTCCGCGGCCACCCGGCGTAGGCCTCCGGCAGGATGACCTTGACCGGCTTGTCGGGCAGGGCACCCAGTGCCGTGTGCCCGGCGACGTCGCGCAGGCGGTAGTCGGTCTCGCGTGCGGCCAGTGCCGAGTCGGTGAGCCGCTCGGCGGCGGCGGCGGGATCCTTCGCGGCATCCGCCTTCGCCACCTGCTCGGAGATCCGGGTGAGGATGCGCTCGGCCTGTGCCTGCGTGACGGCGGGGCTGCCCTGGTCCTGCGGCACGACGACGCTCTCCGATGCCGTGGGGGTCGGGGTGCCGGCCAGCTGAGGCCACGCATCGGCGGTGCAGCCGGTGAACAGGAGGGCTGACAGGCCCACGGCGGGTGCGGCCAGCAGGGCGCGCTTTCCCCGGCTGAGCTGACGACGTGTCGGCGTGGCGCTGATCACTCCCTTGTCGGCGCCCTCCACCGCGACATCGATCGGCTCGGTGACGGGCATGGGCAGCCCCTTGCGACGGGGACCGCGCGACCGGCGGGCATGGCGGACGCCCAGGACGTACAGCACGAGACCGATGAGGAGCAGGATGCTGCCGCCGACGATGAGCGGACCGGCCCAGGGGGTCGTCGCGCCGGTCGGCCACGTGACGGTCATGCTCGACGGTGCCGGCTTGATGCCGTCGGTCGCCACGAGCAGGCTCATGTCCGCCGGCAGCTGAAGGGGGGTGACCAGCAGATCGTCCTGCTGGAACTCGTCGAGCCAGAGGTCCGAGCCGACGGGAGTGATCGCGGCGCTCCCCTCCGCGGGCGGGGTCTTCGCGGCGACGGCGGTGGTGGCGAGCTCGTCGCCGTCCAGGGTGACGTGGGTGTACGACGACGGGGTCAGCCAGGCCTCGAGATCGGCGGTGCGGCCGTAGGAGGCGAAGATCGTGCCGGATTCCTTCACGCGCAGGGTCTGCGAGCCGGTGTGGCTGTTGAGGACGCTGCCGTCGATCAACACGTAGGGGGCATCCCCGGACACCGAGATGGTCTGGCTCTCCGTGCGCGGCCCTTGCAGGACCGTCCGCTGAGCGATCCCCGCCCCGATCATGAGGGCAGCCAGCACGAAGGCCGTTACAGCCCAGACGAAACGCACGAAAGACACCTCCCTGCGCACCGAAGACGGGATGACGGCGCGCAATCGACATTCCAGACTAGCGACATCCGGCTGTGCGTCGCCCGGGAGGGTCGAACGCGCTTCGGCCGTGTCGACACGGGAACGCCGACGCGGTGCGTATTCTGACAACACCATGAAGCTCCAGCATCCGTTCCGCACGGCCCTCGTCGCCACCCTCGGCGTCGGCGTCGGCATCCTGCTCATCACCAGCGTGCAGACCCTGTCGACGATCCTGCTCTACGTGGGCACCGCGCTGTTCCTCGCGCTCGGCCTCGACCCGCTGGTCAGCTGGCTGGAGCGGCGGAAGCTTCCCCGCTGGGCCGCGCTGCTGATCACCTTCGCCGCCGTGCTCTCGGTGTTCACGGGCATCGTCCTGATCGTGATCCCCGTCCTGGTCGGACAGATCGCGCAGCTGGTGACGCAGATCCAGCAGCTCGTCCAGAGCGCCGTGGACGGTGCCTGGAACCCCGTCGACGACCTGTCGGCGTGGCTGCACAGCAACTTCCCGGCGCTCGACGTCGACAAGGCGTTCGCGTACGTGTCGGACTGGTTCAACACGCTCGACTTCGGTCAGATCGGCACCTCTGCCGGCAACGTGATCCTCGGCATCGGCGCGGGGATCATCTCCGGAGTCACCGGGGCCATCATCATCCTGATCCTCACGATCTACTTCACGGCCTCCACGCCGTCGCTGAAGGCGTCGGTCGCCCAGCTCGTGCTGGCCTCGAAGCGCGCGCGGTTCGTCGACCTGTCGGAGCAGATCACGGCATCCGTGGGCCACTACGTCATGGGGCAGGTCACGCTCGGCGCGATCAACGGTGTGCTCAGCGCCGTGTTCCTGTCGATCATCGGCGCACCGTTTCCCGCCGTGCTGGCCGTGGTCGCCTTCTTCTTCTCGCTCATCCCGCTCGTCGGTACGCTCACCGGCTCGGCGATCATCGTGCTGACCTGCCTGATCCCCGGGCTCAGCTCGCCCCTGACGGCGATCGTCGCGCTCATCTGGTACGCGATCTACATGCAGGTGGAGGCCTACGTCCTGTCGCCGCGCATCATGAACCGCGCCGTCTCCGTGCCCGGCGCCGTCGTGGTGATCGCCGCCCTGGCCGGCGGATCGCTCCTCGGCCTGCTCGGCGCGCTCATCGCCATCCCGGTCGCGGCGAGCGTGCTGATCATCTACCGCCAGGTGATCATTCCGCGGCAGAACGAGCGCTGAGCGGCGGGGACGCGCTGCGCGGCGGATGCCGTCAGTCGCCGTCCCACTGCGTGGGCAGCGGCAGCGCGTCGGGATTGACCGCGGCCACGATCTCGGTGAGCACACGGCGGGTCTGGTTCTCCCCCACCCACAGGTGCTTGCCGCCCTCGACGGCGATCAGCTCGGCGTGCGCGATCGGCGCGAACCGCTCGCGCGCCTCGTCCGGTCGCAGGTAGTCGTCGAACTCCGGCACGAGCACGATCACCGCACGGGGATCGCCCCGCCAGGCCGCGATCTCGTCGGCTCCGGCACGGTGCAGCGGCGGCGAGAGCAGGATCACGCCGTCGACGGCGTGGTCGCGGCCGTACTTGAGGGCGAGCTCCGTGCCGAACGACCAGCCGACCAACCAGGGGTGCGGGAGGCCTCGAGCGGTGACGAAGTCCATCGCCGCCGCGACGTCGAACGCCTCCGCGCGTCCGCCGTCGAAGGCGCCCTCACTGGTCCCGCGGGGCGAGCTCGTGCCCCGCGTGTTGAAGCGGAGCACGGCGAGATCGGCCAGCGCGGGCAGCCGCCCCGCGGCCTTCCGGAGGATGTGCGAGTCCATGAAGCCGCCCGCGGTCGGAAGCGGATGCAGCGTCACCAGGGTCGCGACCGGCTCCCGATGCTCGGGCAGCGCCAACTCCCCCACCAGCGTGAGTCCGTCGAGCGTCGTGAGCTCGATCTCCTCGCGCCGCGCGGGAAGCTGGACGGGTCCGCGAATCTCCATGTCAGGCAATCCTCCAACAGGCCGTGTGCCAATGTCTGCGAGCCGCGAGGTCCGCCGCGTCGCCCAGGACGCCGTCCGCGCGCCAGACCACGAGGTGCGCGGTGCCGGGCGTGATCGCACGAGAGCACCCCGGACAGGTGTAGCTCTTCTGCGCCTGCGCGGCGCTGACCGGCTGCACCGTCCACTCCGAGCCGCGTCGGTGCTCGGAGCGCTTCCACCCGCTCAGGAGCCGATCGAACGAATCGTCGGCGGGTTGCGGCTGCCGTCGGTTCGCGCGCGGCATCGGATCAGTACCACCCCGTGGACTGCGAGTGCGACCAGGCACCGCACGGCGTGCTGTAGCGGCCGCCGATGTAGCCGAGCCCCCAGGCGATCTGCGTCGCCGGGTTGGTCTCCCAGTCGGCACCGGCGGAGGCCATCTTGCTTCCGGGGAGCGCCTGCGGGATGCCGTACGCGCCGCTGCCGGCGTTGTAGGCGCCGACGCGCCAGCCCGACTCCTTGTTCCACAGCGCGACGAGACAGGCGAACTCGTCGTCGCCCCATCCGCGCTGCTGCACCATCGAGTAGGCGATCGCCTGCGCGGTACCGGGATCCGGGGCCACGAAGGGCGGCGACCACGCGGCAGACGACGACGAGGTGCCGGTCGCTGTCGCCGTCGGCGTGGGCGTGGGCTTCGGCGTGACGTAGACGCTGTAGACGACGCCGTCGCGGCCGAGCCCGGTGGTCTGATCGGATGCGGCGAGGTACGCCTGCGCGTCGGCGATGGTCGAGGCGTAGAGAGAGATGGGGGCGACTTCCGCGGCGTGCGCCTCGGGGGTCGAGGCCGTCAACGGCGCGATGTACACCACGCCGAAGCCGAGCACCGCGACGACCGCGAACACGCTCATCGCCCCGCGACGCCGCGTCCACTTGACGGGGGCGGCCTTCGCCGGGCGTCGCCCCGCTCCGGATCTCGCAGCCGCACGCCCATCGACCCGGGTCGCCGGTGCGGCGGCGGGAGCGGCGGTGAGCTCGGCGTCAGAAGTCACAGTGCTCCGATTCTAGCCTCGCGACGGCGACGCCCACACGAGTGGCGGTCACACGACCGCCAGCATCACCTCGACGGTCGCATCGAGCACCGCGTCCACCTGCGCCTCGCTGTAACCGCGACGCTGCATGCGGAAGGCGACCGACCGCACCTGATCCACCGTGACGGGCTCGCCGCTCTCGAGGAACCGCGCGATCTTGTCGGCGACGAGGTCGACCTCGTCGACGCGGTAGCCGAAGCGGAGGGCGCCGACCCGGCGGAACCGGTGGCCCCGCGGACGGGTGAGGCGGTCCAGCACCTCCTGGGCGAGCTGGCGCGACTGCCCGACCCAGGCGCGGGCACCCCGTCGCGACAGCGCCTGCTCGCGCTCGCGGGCGGCGAAGGCATCCTCGATCCGGCTCAACGCCGCATCCACGGCCGACACCTGATAGCCGTGTCGCACGAGCGGGAAGGCGGCCGTGCGGACGACGGTCGAGTCGATGTCGGTCGCCTCTCCGTCCTCGAAGGCTGTGCGCGCCCGCGCGAGGAATGCGTCGACCGCGTCGGGCCGGTAGCCGCGCGTACGGCCCGTCGTGTGGGGGAACGCCGGGGCGTGGGTCTCGGAAACGTCGCTCATAGGGTCACCAGGGGGAAGAAGAGGAAGTAGAGGGCGAGGGCGGCAGCCGCGGACGGCAGGATCGAATCCAGCCGGTCCAGCACACCGCCGTGACCCGGCAGCCAGGAGCTCATGTCCTTGATGCCGAGGTCGCGCTTGATCATCGACTCGCCGAGGTCGCCCACCGTGGCGCAGCCCAGGATCAGGAGGCCGAACACCGCTCCGGCCCACCACGGCACGTGGAGGGCGAAGATGCCCCACAGCACGGCCGCGATCACCGTGGCCACGGCGCCGCCCGCGAAGCCCTCCCAGGTCTTCTTCGGGCTGATCCGCGGCGCCATCGGGTGCGCGCCGAACGCGAGACCGGAGGCGTACGCGCCGGTGTCGGCGGCGACGACGGCGATGAGCATGCCGAGCACCCAGTACTCGCCCTGCTCCTGACGCAGCAGCACGAGCGCCAGGCTGGCGAGGAAGGGCACGTAGAGGGGCAGGAAGCCGGCGATCAAGACGTCGCCGAGCACGTCTCCGTAGCGGCGGCCGTCACTGGCGATCATCTGGGCGAGCAGCCGCCACACGATGACGGCGGCGACGGCGCCGAAGGTGAGCGCCCAATGCGTGAGGTGTCCCGCGAAGAAGGCGGACAGCATGATCACGGCACCGGCCACGACCTGCGGCCAGACGTCGACGCGCCGACCGGCGGTCTGGAGGGCACGGCTGAACTCGAAGACCCCCAGCAGGCACACCGGGATCGCGAAGACCAGGAACAGCCACTTGATGAACAGCAACGACCCCAGCACGACGGCGCCCACGGCGAGCCCGATGAGGGTCGCCATCAGCAGGTTGCGCCCCGTCCGCGCGTTGATGCGGTCGTTGACCTCTTCGAAATCGGCGCGCGCGCGATCGATCTGATGCTCGAACTCGCTGCGTGCCGCACGCACGTGGGCCTGGAAACCGGCCGAGGTCCCGGGGCGGGCGCGCTCGCCCTCCGGCCCCGGAACGCCTCCGGGCCCGGCATCCCCCGGGGAGTCGGTGGTCGGCACGTCCTCAGACCTCGAGAAGCTCGGCCTCTTTGCGCTTGAGGGCCTCGTCGATGTCGTCGACATGGCTGCGCGTGACGGCGTCGAGTTCCTTCTCAGCGCGCACGAGATCGTCTTCGCCGACCTCGCTCTTGAGCGCATCCAGCTCGTCCTTCGCCTTCCGACGGATGCCGCGCAGGTGCACCTTCGCGTCCTCGCCCTTGGTGCGCACGAGCTTGACGTACTCCTTGCGGCGCTCGGCGGTGAGCTCGGGCATCGAGACGCGCACGATGTTGCCGTCGTTCGACGGGTTGGCGCCGAGGTTCGGCATGTCGCGGATCGCCTGCTCGATGGCCTTCAGCGCCGACTTGTCGTACGGCGTCACGACGAGCGTGCGGGCCTCGGGCGTGTTCAGCGACGCGAGCTGCGCGAGCGGCGTCGGGGAGCCGTAGTAGTCGACCAGGATCTTCTGGAAGAGCTGGGGGTTCGCGCGGCCCGTGCGCACGGTCGCGAAGTCGTCCTTCGCGGCCTCGACGGCGCGGTCCATGCGGGCGGAC
Source organism: Microbacterium sp. PAMC21962 (assembly GCF_019443465.1). Taxonomy (NCBI): domain Bacteria; kingdom Bacillati; phylum Actinomycetota; class Actinomycetes; order Micrococcales; family Microbacteriaceae; genus Microbacterium; species Microbacterium sp. PAMC21962. Next base: position 654,348 of record NZ_CP080381.1, read on the forward strand.
GTGTCGGCCAGGATCTCGGCGATCACGGTCACTCCATTCATTCGGTACGTCAGGGAAAGTCTAGTGCGGGGCGTCGTCCGACTCAGACGGTGACGAGCGTGCCGATCGATTCGCCCAGCAGCGCGCGCGTGACGTTGCCGGCCGGCTCCATGCCGAACACGCGCATGTCGATGCCGTTGTCCATGCAGAGGCTGAACGCCGTGGAGTCGACGACCTTGAGCCCGCGCTGGAGCGCGTCGCGGTACGTGATCGTGTCGATGCGCTCGGCATCCGGGTTCGTCTTGGGGTCGGCCGTGTAGACGCCGTCGACGCCGTTCTTGGCGACGAGCACCTCATCGGCGCCGATCTCCAGCGCGCGCTGGGCGGCGACCGTGTCGGTCGAGAAGTAGGGCAGGCCGGCGCCGGCACCGAAGATGACGACGCGGCCCTTCTCCATGTGGCGCTCGGCGCGACGCGGGATGTAGGGCTCGGCGACCTGGGTCATGGAGATGGCCGACTGGACGCGCGTGGCGGCCCCCGCCTGCTCGAGGAAGTCCTGCAGCGCCAGGGCGTTCATGACCGTTCCCAGCATGCCCATGTAGTCCGCGCGGCCGCGGTCCATCCCCCGCTGGCTGAGCTCGGCTCCGCGGAAGAAGTTGCCACCGCCCACGACGATGGAGATCTCGACACGATCCACGGCGGCGGCGATCTCACGCGCGATCTGACCGACCACGTCGGGGTTGACGCCGAGCTGGCCCCCTCCGAACGCTTCGCCGGACAGCTTCAGGAGGACGCGGCGGCGTCCGGTGTTCTCATCGATCACAGGGGGTTCCTCTCGTCGAGTTGCAGACTATCGAAGGCAGGGCATGGAAAAGGGGTCCGCATTCGATGAATGCGGACCCCTTCGAACGACTTACGCGCCGACCTTGAAGCGGGCGAAGTCGGTGATCGTGATCCCGGCGTCGCCGGCGACCTTCGCGACGGACAGCTTGTTGTCCTTCGCGTAGTCCTGGTCGAGCAGGGCGACCTGCTTGAAGAACGCGTTCACGCGGCCCTCGACGATCTTCGGAAGGGCCGCCTCCGGCTTGCCCTCGTTGCGGGAGATCTCCGTGACGATCTCGCGCTCCTTCTCGACCTCGTCGGCGGGGACGTCGTCGCGCGTGAGGTAGGTCGGGTTGGCGAACGAGATGTGCTGCGCGATGGAGCGCGCGGTCTCCGCGTCGTCACCGCTGTAGGCGAGCACCACGCCGACCTGCGGGGGGAGGTCCTTGCTCGTCTTGTGCAGGTAGATCTCGAACTTGTCGCCCGAGAGCGTGCGCACGCGGCGCAGTTCGACCTTCTCGCCGATGATCGCGGCCTCGTCGGAGATGAGGTCGGCGACGGACGTGCCGTCGGCATCCGCGGCCAGCGCGGCCTCGACGGAGTCGGCGCCGACGGCGGCGGCCGCGGCGAGCACCTTGTCGGCGAGGGCGATGAAGCGCTCGTTCTTGGCGACGAAGTCGGTCTCGGTGTTCAGCTCGAGGATGGTGACCTTGCCGTCGTTCAGCGCGGCGGTGACGAGGCCCTCGCTGGTGGAGCGGTCGGCACGCTTCGCGTTGCCCTTCGCGCCCTTGAGGCGGAGGATCTCGACGGCCTTCTCGAGGTCGCCGTCGGCCTCCTCGAGCGCCTTCTTGGTGTCGACCATGCCCGTGCCGAGCTGCTCGCGCAGGGCCTTGATGTCGGCGATGGTGAAGTTTGCCATGGGTGGTGGCTCCTTGCGTGTCGTGAGTTCTCGTGGGATGCCGGTGCGAAGCCGTCCCTCAGGAGCGGCTTCGCACCGGCGCGAAAGTGGTCTTACTCGGCAGCAGTCGCAGCGGCGTCGCCCTCGGCCTTGGCCTCGGCGCCCTCGACGTCGGCGGCCGACTCGGTGGCGATGGTCTCGACCTCGGCCACGTCGGTGACGACGGGCGTCTCGAGCAGCTCGCGCTCCCAGTCGGCGAGGGGCTCGGCGTCGGCGGACTCGTCGGTCGGCTGGTGACGCTGGATGAGGCCCTCGGCGGCGGCGTCGGCGATGATGCGGGTGAGCAGGCCCACCGAGCGGATCGCGTCGTCGTTGCCCGGGATCGGGAACTGGAACTCGTCGGGGTCGGCGTTGGTGTCGAGGATGCCGATCACGGGGATGCCGAGCTTCTTGGCCTCGTCGATCGCGAGGTGCTCGCGCTTGGCGTCGACGACCCAGATGGCCGACGGCGTCTTCTGCAGGTTGCGGATACCGCCGAGCGACTTGTGCAGCTTGTCGAGCTCGCGCTTCTTGAGCAGGAGCTCCTTCTTGGTGAAGCCGCTGTCGGCGGGGTTGTCGAAGTCGAGCTCCTCGAGCTCCTTCATGCGGGCGAGGCGCTTGCTGACGGTCGAGAAGTTCGTCAGGAGGCCACCGAGCCAACGCTGGTTGACGTAGGGCTGACCGACGCGGGTCGCCTGCTCGGCGATGACTTCCTGGGCCTGCTTCTTGGTGCCGACGAACAGCACGGTGCCGCCGTGGGCGACCGTCTCGCGGACGTACTCGTACGCCTTGTCGATGTACGACAGCGACTGCTGCAGGTCGATGATGTGGATGCCGGAGCGCTCGGTGAGGATGAAGCGCTTGACCTTCGGGTTCCACCGGCGGGTCTGGTGTCCGAAGTGCACGCCGCTGTCGAGCAGCTGGCGGATGGTGACGACGGCCATGGCCGTTCTCCTTTTCGTTGGGTTGATCGCGGGGACCGGTCGGTCCCGTGCGCCTGGCGCCCGGCGCACACCCGCTCGCCGTTCTCACGGTGAGACCTCGGGGTGTGGATGCCGCGGAATCCGTCTCAGGACGGTCCCGCTGTGGGCACGCGGAGTCACCCCGACGCGCGGGGTGCAGGCAACAGTGTATCAGTCGCACCGCCTCCTCCCCCGCCGCGGCGACGCGGGTTCGCGTCCACGGATCGGGCGGTCGTCCGGCGCGAACCGCATCTGTCGACCACGGTGGAGGGATGCGTGCACGCGGCCCCGCCGGGGCGATCATCGTCCTCTCGGCGGTCGCGTTCGTGCTGCCGCCCGGGGCGGCGACGGCCGCTGCGCGCCCGCCGGCGGTGCATGCCTCCGGGAACCCGTTCGAAGGTGCCCCCGCGGACGTCTCCGCGGCGGCGGACGGCGACGCGGAGCATCCGCCGCGATGGGCCTGGCCGGTGCGCCCGCCGCGGATCAGCGAGCCGTATCGGGCACCTGCTCACGCGTACGGAGAGGGGCATCGCGGCATCGACCTGGCAGCGGCCGTCGGCAGCCCGGTGACCTCACCGGACGACGGAGTGGTCGCCTTCGCGGGCACCGTCGTCGACCGCGGCATCCTGACGATCGATCACGGCGGCGGCCTCGTCAGCACGCTGGAGCCGGTCGAGCCCCTGGTCGCCGCGGGAGCCGTCGTGCGCGCCGGCGACGTCGTGGCGACGGTCGGCACCGGCGGACACACGAGAACCGGTGAGCTCCACCTCGGCGCGCGCGAGGACGGCGCGTACATCACCCCGCTGCGCCTTCTCGCCGAGCTGCCGCGCGCGATCCTCCTGCCGTGCTGCGACGCGCCTCACGACCCGGGGTAGGTGTTGCCGTCTCCGCTGACGGTGGAGGTGCCGATGCCGGGGGCGGCGATCGTGTTGGCACTGCCCGCGATCTCAAGCGTCGCGATCCGGTCGGCGCTCGTGAGGCTGTTTCGTTGCCCGCGGATCGTCACGTCGTCCGCGCGACCGGTCGCGACGACGTTGTCCTGTCCCTCGAGGGTGACCGCCCCCGCGACACCGCTGCCGCTGATCGTGTTGCCGTCGCCCTGGACGAGGAGGGTGTCGATGGCGACGCCTCCCGTCTCGAGGATGATGGCGTTTCCGGCCACGGCGACGCGGGCACACGGCTCGGTCAGCACGTAGCTGCCGGAGCCCGCCGACACGCTGGCGCTTCCACCCGGACAGGCGACCTCGATCGCGCCGGCCGGTGCGGACGGCTCGCCCGTCGGGGACGGCGGGGTGGCGGGAGGCGTCGTCGGCGTGGTCGCCGAAGCGGATGCCGACGAGGTGATGCCCGGCGTCGGCAGCACGGTGCGGCGCGGGGCCGCCTCGGCGGCGCACGAGGTCAGAGCGAGAACGGCCGCGACGGTGACGGCGATGACGACGGAGCGTGTTCCCATGAGTGCAGGCTAGTGCCGCGGCCCTCACGCCCGCGGATGAGCCAGACGATAGGCCGCGGCGAGGCGTTCCGCAGAGACGTGGGTGTAGATCTGCGTCGTGCCGAGACTCGCATGGCCCAGCAGCTCCTGCACGGTGCGCAGGTCGGCGCCGCCGTCGAGCAGATGGGTCGCCGCGGAGTGGCGCAGCGTGTGGGGCCCGGCCGCCGCGCCGACGGCCGGGCCGACCGCACGCGAGACCACGTCGTACGCGGTGCGTGCGCCCAGCCGCGCTCCGCGCGCTCCGAGGAACAGCGCCGGCGTCGCCGCGCCGATACTCGCGAGCTGCGGACGGCCGCGCACGAGGTAGGCGTCCAGGGCGTGCGCCGCCGGCGCGCCGTACGGCACGACCCGCTCCTTTCGCCCCTTCCCCATCACGCGCACGGTCCGGCGCGCGGCGTCGACGTCGTCGACATCGACGCCGCACAGCTCCGAGACGCGCAGAGCGGAGGCGTAGAGCAGTTCCAGGACGGCCGCGTCGCGCAGCGCGATCGGATCCGTCGCGTCCGCGTCGGCGCGGGCGCCGGCATCGGCGAGCACGCTCTCCATGGCTCCTGCCGTGGCCACTTTGGGAAGCGGCCTCCCCCGTCGCGGCGCGGTGAGGCGCAGCGACGGATCGGTGCCGACGTGTCCGTTCTCGACGGCCCACGCGAAGAAGCCGCGCGCCGCCGCGGTGCGACGGGCCAGGGTGGAGCGGGCGTCGCCGCGACGCGTCGCCGCCCACAGCCATTCGCGCAGCGCTTCGAGGTCGATCTCGCGCACGTCGATGTCGCCGACAACCGCGGTCAGGTCGCGAAGATCCCCGCCGTACGCGCGGACCGTCGCCGGAGACAGACGCCGCACGTCCGCGAGCTCCCGCGTGTACGTCGTCACCGCCTCCGATAGCCGCATGCTCCCAGCATCGCGCGCATCGGCGCGCCGGCGGCGCCGACGCACCGATCGCCGTCATCCTGCGCGTGCTCAGCGGCTCAGCGGATCAGCGGATCAGCGGCCCAGTGGCTCAGTGGCTCAGTGGCGCGGCGCCGAGGACGCCCGGCGCGCCCATCCTCCCCCGCGGCGCTCCACGGCCCCGTCGAGCTCGAGCAGGCCGAGCAGCGCGGCGACCTCCTCCGGCGCCATCCCGCATCGACGCGCGATGTCGGCGAGGAGCCGAGGGCTGCGCGAGCTGAGCGCATCCAGCACGCGTGTCCGGTCGTCCGTGCGGTCGGGATCGACCTCGAGCGTCGCGTCGCCGCCGCGGCCCAGCAGCTCGAGCACGTCGGCGACACCGGTGACGCAGACGGCGTCGGCCTCCCGCAGCAGACGATGGCAGCCGGCGGAGGCGGCGCTGGTCACCGGTCCCGGGACGGCGCCCAGCGGGCGACCGAGCGCGGCGGCGTGATGGGCCGTGTTCAGCGCGCCGCTGCGGTGAGCGGCCTCGACCACGACCGTCGCGTCGGTCATGGCGGCGATCAGACGGTTGCGCGCGAGGAACCTTCTCCGAACTAACGCGACTCGAATCGGTGCTGGCCTCTTGTCCAACGAGCCTCGGGAACTACTCGATGCGATATATGCGTGATCGCCACCATTTGCCAGCTTCGCGCGTGGCGCGGTCCATGGGGCTGCCGAGGGGATTGTCGCTGGTCATATAGGTCCAGGTTGCCGAGGGTCTGCGCAGGCCGAGGCCTGCGATTCCTTGACTGAGCTGATCGGGCGTTGCCTTCTGGATGATGTCGGCGGCTCGTTCGTAGGCGGTCGCGAAGAATCCGTGGAACTCGCGGAGTGCGATGCGGTGGAACTCGTCGCGAGGGTTGACGCCTGCGAGGGCTTGGAGGTGGATGCCGTCGCGGATTTCGCTGAGGTGGGCGAGGTGGTCGCACCACTGTTCGTCGAGGCACCAGAGCGTGACTTCGCGGGCCAAGCGAGCGATGACTTCGGATGAGGAGGTTGACTCGAGCTCTGCGAGTTTCGACGGGACGCGGTTGGCAAGCTCGATGAGGCCGCGGTCGTGATGCATGACTTCGTTGCGGTCTTCCAGGACAGTGGCGCGTTGCCGTGCGATCGCGCGGTTGAAGTCCCAGGTGTCGCGGTGCCGGTCGTGTCGGATGCCTTCCGCGATTCGCTGAGCTTGGTCGACGATGCTTCCGAGTGCGGCCTGATCCAACCGCGGGCCGCGTCTGGTGATCTTCCCGAGATGATGTGCTGGGGCGTTGGCTTGCACGAGTTCGTCGGTGGTGCTCACGAACGTCATGGTGAGGCCGGGGTCGCCCTGTCTGCCGGCGCGGCCGCGTAGCTGCGCGTCGAGGCGTCCCGATGGGTAGCGGCCGACTTGCAGGACGGCCAGGCCGCCGGTCGCGGCCACGCGAGCATGGTCGTGCTCGTCGGTTCCCCCGAGTCGGATGTCGGTGCCGCGCCCGGACATCTGTGTCGAGATTGTGACGGCTCCGAGCTCGCCTGCCCTGGCGATCACGGCGGCTTCGTGGGCATCGTTTCGGGCGTTGAGCACTCGGGATGGGATGCCTGCTTCGGCGAGGGAAGCGGCGAAGCGCTCGGACTCGGCGACGCTCTGCGTGCCGACCAGGATCGGCTGACCGGTGTGGTGACGATCACGGATCTCGGTCACGACGGCGTCCAGACGGGTCTGGTCGTCGAGGAACACTCGTGGCGTGTGATCGACCCGCTGGTTCGGTAGCCGTCGTTCGACCCGCCCGGCGGGAAGCGAGTAGAACTCGATGAGCTCCTCGGCGACGGCGACGACGGTGCCGCTCATGCCGGTCAGCGTCGCGTAGTCGCGCAGCAGGTCCTGGACGGTCAGTGTGTCGAGAATCAGGCCTGGTGAGGAGACTTCGAGTTGCTCCTTCGCCTCGATCGCGGCGTGCAATCCGTCCGGCCAACGTTGCTGATGAGCGACCCTGCCGCGGGCGGTGTTGATCAGCCTGATGGTGTCTTCGACGACGAGGTAGTCGATGTCGCGCTGGATCAGAACGTGCGCGTGCAGGGCGAGGTTCACTCGTGTGAGCGTGGCCGTGTGCTCGGTGTCGAAGAGGTTCACCCCGCCGAGCCGATGCTCCAAGAGGTCCAGTCCGGCGTCGGTGAGCGAGACGGTCGCGTGGTCTCCGTCGACGGCGTAGTGCGTGCCGGCGGCGAGTTCGCGGACGAGGGTATCGGCGGCGGTGAAGTCACTGGGCGTGTCCGTCGAGGACCCGGCGAGCACGAGCGGCGACATCGCTTCGTCGATCATTACGGCGTCGGCTTCGTCGACGATCGCAACGTCCAGGACGGGAAGCACGCGGTCGGCTTCGGTCGTGGCGAACCTGTCGCGGAGGACGTCGTAGCCGACCTCGCTGACGGGAGCATAGACGACATCGTTGCGATATACCTCGCGGCGTGTCGATGAGTCGGTGTGCTGGCCGATCCAGCCGACGCTGACCCCGAGCGCGTCGAACAGGGGACGCATCCAGTCGGCGTCTCGCTCGGCGAGGTAGTCGTTGACTGAGAGCACGTGAACCCTGCGGCCGGCGATCGCGAAACCGACGGCAGCGAGGGCGCCCACCAGGGTCTTTCCCTCGCCGGTATCCATTTCGACGGCATGTCCAGTTAGCAGCGCGCAGCACGCCAGCAGCTGCTCATCGAACGGCGTCTGCGCGAGCGTCCTCTGCGCGGCAGCGCGCAGGATCGCCAAGAGCTCTGGAGACGGCTCAACGCTCGAACCAGGGTCGGCGGCGGCGAAAGAGCTTCGCGCCGCGTCGACCAGCGCATCATCAGCGAGATGGTCGGCCCACTCTTGTCTCTCTCTCGCGCGTGAGACAACGCGACGAAAGCGACGCAGAGACGTGGAGCCCGGCGCTCCGACTGCTCGCGCCAGCCACCGTTTCATGCTTCCCATCCAAACACGCTGCCTGCGACATCATGCTCGAGCCATCAGGTGGTTCGCGAGTCCATCGCTCTTGTTCCGGGCGTCACGGGTTGCTCAGTCGGGTCGACGTCGCTCGAGGGTCAGCCTAACTATGCGGCTCATCTGCGCGAGCTTCTCATCGGCGGCGCGGAGGCTGATTTCGATCCCTTCCAGCTCCCCGCGCCAGCCCATGCGTGTCGCTTCGCCTCGGCGTTCGAGCAGATTCGCGCGGATCGACTCGAGTCGGCGTCGTTGAGCGGGGTCAGGCCGCAGCATCGGGCAGCGGATGCAAGCGTGCTCGTGGATGCAAGGCGTGCCGTAGCCGCGGGAGCATGAGCCGAGCTCGACTTTGCGTTTCGCGAAGTGCTGCTGGAACTCGTCGAGTTCCTCCCCGCTGGGTCGCCGATAGTCCTCGACGGGTCGAAGCGCGCGGCGGCGATCGACGAACTCCCGGAAGTGACGTGCGACGTCCTCGTCGAAGACGGCAGTGTATCCCTGGGTGGTGGTGAGGTTCTGGTGACCCATGACCTTGGCGAGGATATGGACCGGGAGCCCGGTGCGAAGCGCGTCAGTTGCGAAGATCCTCCGGAAATCGTGCGCGGTCAGTCGGGTGCCGTCACTCGCGATCCCGGCGATGTCCTGGGCGTATTGGATGAACGTGTAGATGGTCGCGTAGGCCATCACTCGGTTGGTTCCGCGGCCCGGTAGTTGGAAGAGGAAGGGCAGCTTCTCCGAGAACACCTTGTCCTGGGGATCGTATCGGACCGCGAGGGGCACCTTGTCAGCGTCACCGCGGACTCTATGCCGCACTGAGGCGAGCACATGAGCGAGCTCCGGGGAGACCAGGAGCACCCGTTCGCGGTCTGATTTGGACGGCACGATCTGCAGCAGGAGCACTCGATCGCCATCCCGAGGTTGGAAGGTGAACAGCGCGGTCGTGGTGAGCTCGGTGAGCTCCTCCATGCGGACGCCGGTCTCGTGGAGGATGTGGGTCGTCGCCCATGCCCAGAACGACAAGTGTTCGATGCGTGCCTGCGGGATCTGCTCGCCGGTGTCCTCGTCGCGGATCCAGACCTTGGTCGCAGGGCCGGGCAGCGGCCGCGCGAGACGCGTGTAGCGTGCGCCGCGGAACTCGAACTGCTCGCCCATCGGAGTCTCGAGGGCGATCGCGAGCAATGCCGTCTGTTTCTCTTTGTCGGTGTCGATCGCGTCGAGCAGCTGCGGGACTCGGTCGATGAAGTGCCGGATCCGCTGGTGCATCGCGGCTTGGATGCGCCGCTTGTTCTTCATGTGCCCAGCGGTGTCGTTCTTCGTCAAGAACGAGGGCGCAGCCCATCCCGCCCAGTAGGCGTCCTGCGTTGCCCAGGCGGCGATGTCGTTGTAGAGACCCCGGACCATGAACAGCGTGCGGTGCACGTCGACTCGATCTCGGGCGTTCTCGACCTTCCACCAATGCGCCAGTTCTGGGCTGAGGTGCAGGTTCTCCTGAGCAGGGTTGTGCTCGCGGATCTTGGACCAGAAGTTCTTGAGGAGCTCGTAGGCGAGGTTGCGCAGTGTGGAGTAGTCGACGGTTGCTTCGCGCCCGCGGAGGTATCGCAGGAACATCTCTCGGATAGCGGGTGGCTCCACCTGGTAGAAGTCGACCATGCTTGTGGCGTCGCGGCGTGGTGCTCGGGTCAGCTGCCGGAGGCTCGGTGCATCGGTCGGAGCGATGCCCATCAGCTTGAGCACCTCCCAGGCGTTCGCTGCCTGTGCGCGTCGGTACTTGGTCAGCGAGCGACCCAGCACGACGAGTTCCTCGACGACGATCTCATCAAGGTGCTTTCCGGTAGCAGCTTGGATCGCGAGCAGCCCTCGACGCGGCGCTGGGGTATCGATCAGATGACTGCGCTGCTCGAATCGTTCGAGCGCCTCATCCAGGCCCCGCGTCGACCACGGAAGACCGCTGAGATCGATCCTCGAGTTCAGAGCGAGGAACTCGAGCGAGGGGCGGAACACGTCCGCGCGAAGCAGGATGGTGATCATCCGGCCCGGTCCGCTGCGGCTGTGCGCGACGGACGCAGCGTGCAACCCGGGGAAGGTGTCCGCCCATCCTCCGATCTTGGTCGCGCGCTCAGCGCCGCTCGCCTCCCATCGCTGTTGCCAAGTGCGCCCAGGCTCCTGCAGCAGTCGATCGAGGAAGAGTGCCATCTGCGGGCGGTAGTCGCGGTCGATGTTCTGCGCCAGCCGATTCGGCCCGCCAGCCAGGGCCAGCAGATCTTCTCGCGGGATCGCCGCGTTGGAGGGCTGTCGGAAGATCGGAACCCTCGCCGGCGGCGAGGTCTCCTCGGCGTCAAGTACGTCGTCCAGGTCGACGTCGACCAGGTCCTTCACCATGCGTCGTCTCCGGTTAGCTCGTGTAGATCCGCGGGGTCATACGCCAGCGGCGGTCGCGATGGTGGAGGGCGTGGCTCGTTCCGGCGCTGTAGGTGCTCGATCACGCGTGCGAGCACGTCTGAGTCGTGCTGGCGAAGGTAATGCTGCGTGGTGGAGAGGTGAACGTGACCGAGCACCCGCTGTATGTCGGACAGGCTCAGCGCGGAGTCCTGTGCCATCTGCGCTGCGGCGGTGTGGCGTAGGTCATGGAGCTTGACGTGTTTGCCCAACGCGGACCCTGCCCGTCGCAGGATCGCGCGTGCTGCGTCATAGTTCAGCTGTCGAAGCGGGCGTCTCGTCGTCCACCAAACTGGGTTTCCCGGCGCGAGCAACTCGGGCGGCAGTGACTGCTGATAGAGCGCCAACCACACGAAGGCCTCCGGCGACGCCGGTAGCGCTTGGCGGGCTCTGGTGCCCTTACGCGTGACCGTGATCTGCTGCTGGCCTGGATCGACATCCTCGAACGTCATCGCCAACAGTTCCGATGGGCGCGCTGCGCTGGAGAGATAGAACTCCAAGAGTGCGCGATCACGAGGGTGATCGAGGATCCGGAACAACTCTGCGATGCGCGACTCGGGTAGCGATCGCGGCTGCCCCTGCGGGACGCGCTGCCGAAGGTCAGCGCGCGGGTCCAGTCGGAACGGCGCTTCCGGGCTCCTTGTGCCGTTGCGACGAGACTCTCCGCGTTGCGGCACGGGGTTAGACACGGGACCGCGGCCCTGCCCAAGCTGAAAGCGATAGAACTCGGACACGACGGCGAGATTGTGGTTGATCGTGCGCGGCTTCAACGTTCTCGATGACAACGCGGACGGCTGCTTGCATGCAAGCACGAAGTCACGAACGGTGGTGCGCGTGGCGCGCTCCCACGAAGTCTGCGCGATCTGAAGATGCCGAAACCATCTCAGCAACCCGAACGCGTACGCGCGGCAGCTGGACTCGGCATTGCCGCACGCCCAGAAGTCCAGCAGGAAGTCCTCGACCTCGGCCATCGGTGCACCGTCGACACCGACCGCCCAGAACGGCGGTTCAACGAGCGCTCCCACAGCCAGACCTGACGACACGACGATGAGCCTCGCACGGTGAACGTAGTTACCGCACCGCAAGTCCGGTAAACACACCTCCACTTCGTCGGGGCGCTCCCGCAGGGCACTTCGGCCACGACCGCGCCCCGGACGGCGATCTGAGAGATGAGATCCTCGTGCCCCGCCGGATACGGACGGTCCACGCCGCCCGCGAGCACCGCGACAGTCGCACCACCGGCGCGCAGCGCGGCCCGGTGCGCGGCCGCGTCGATGCCGTAGGCCGCTCCGGAGACGACCGTGATGCCGTCGCTCGCGCAGTCGGCGGACAGCCCCGCCGCCACGTGCACGCCGTACGCCGTCGCCGCGCGCGCACCCACCACGGCCACCGCGCCCTCGGCGTCCGCCACCGCGAGGTCGCCGCGCACCCAGAGGCAGAGCGGCGCGTGCACTCCGAGGTCATCGAGCCGGTGCGGCCAGGAGCTGTCGCGGGGCGTGAGGAGTGTCACGCGAGCGCGCCGCGCCGCGCTCAGTGCGCCTTCGACCGCGTCTTGTCGGAGCTGCCAGCGGCGGCGCGCCGCATGCACGTCGTCGTGATCGATCCCGGCCGCGGTCGCCGCCGCGCCGGCGGATGCCGTCGACAGCGCGGTCTCGAGCGCGTCGACGGCGCCGAGCGCGCGGATGAGCGCACCGGCGACGCCGTCGCCCGGTTCGATGAGTGTCGACCAGACCGCCGTCGCGTAGATGCGGCGCACGTCGTCGTCACCGAGTCCGTCGTCGACCAGACCCGCCAGCGCACGTCGAGCGGATGCGGCATCGGGCACGGCGCTCATCCCGCGAAGCCTTGCTTGAGGTACAGCGCCCGTCCCACGTCCGAGGATTGCAGCCGGTCGTGGCCCGCCAGATCGGCGACCGACCACGCCACGCAAATGATCGCTCTGAGACGTACCTCTCCCCACGACGAAGCGCCCCGAACCGAAGTCCGGGGCGCTTGTCCACTACTTGAGTCGCCGCCTCGCTGCCCGCTTCTCGCGTTGACGGGCGACGTATAGCGCCTTCTGTTCCGGCGTCGGCGGCGTCGGCGGCTCATGCACGCGACGATGCGCGTTCGCGGTTTCGACGGCGTTCGCCTTGTCGCGAAACGGCCCGAGGACGAAGCCGCACGTACACGCGACGAGCGTCCCCGTCTCGCGGCTGTAGTCGACGCGACAGGCGTGAGCGGTCATCGGCTTACGTGTGTCCAAGACGACCGCCGTCGCGGACCCATGCGGCGTATCGAGTGCCGCCGAGCGGGACGATGTTGGTCGCGAAGACGTTCGGCATCGTGACCTCGCCGGCGACGTCGAGCGTGCCGAGCACGTTGAGCGCCCCGCCGATCGAGACGTTCCCCGCCATGTGCGACGCGATGAGCGAGAGGATGCGAGCGTTGATCTGATCGTTAGTCCAGCGCGTCGCGGCCCACGCATCGAGCTCGGCTTGAATGTCGGCCACGAGCGCCGAGAGCTTCGCGACCGTGTTTCCGAGCGACTCGCCCGAGGGCGCTTCGAGAGTGCGTAGGCGTCGCTGGATATCGTCGAGCTCGTCGATCAGGTTCCCGAGCTCGGACGGAATGGCGCCTTGCCGAGAGCTACGCATCAGAAGTACCTCTCGACCCGCTCGGCCGCGAGTTCGCTCGCGGTCTTCTCGGGCTTCGACGATCCCGACGAGTCATCGTCGTGCTGTCTCTCGCCGGCGACGCTCTGCCGTTTCCGCACGACGCGCGCGGGCGCACCTTCGAGCGTCCCCGCGCGGCGCTTCGCCACGAGATCCGCGAAGTCGGCCTCTTCGTCGGCCGTGAGGTCGTCGCGGTCGAGCACGTACTCACGGAGACGGGCGTAGTCGCCGGTCGCCTCGCGCGTCTCGGGGCGGTCGGTGCCGGGCGTGGCGAGCATGTGCGCGGCGGCGGCTTCGGATGCGTTCATGATGTTGCCTTTCGTGTGGGTCGTGATTCGTGTCGGAGGGTCTTCCATGCGGCGATGAGCCGGTCGAGCTCGACGTCGTCTTCGGGCGTGAGGTCGTCGGCGAAGAGAAGGTCGGCGATCCGGCCGCGAAGGGCGACCGGGTCGGCTTCGAGTGCGAGGCGGTCCCACTCGCGGATGCGCTCGCGTTGCTGCACGCGGGCCGGAAAGGTGAAGTCGAGCCATACCGCGCACGCCGTCAACCACTCGGGCTCGGACGCGAAGTCGGATCGGATCGGCCGGCGCGGTTCCTGCGCGACGCCGCACGACCAGCACTCGGCGCTCATGCGTTCGCCGCCGTGTCTGCCGTGAGCGTCGCGCTCAAGCGGATGAGTTGAGCTTCGAGCGCCTCAAGCGCTTCGAGCACTTGCACACGTTCTTCGGTGGTCATGGTCAGTCACTCCCATTCGTCAGAGTCGATTAGTCGGGGGTCGATGTAGGCGACGAGCCCGGCCGGACGGCGCTTGCGAGCCTTCGGCGGCTCGGGCGGCTCATCGGTCGCCGTTGCCTCTCTCGTCGCGGGAGCGAGGCGCACAGCCTCGGCAGCGGCGATGTTTCGGAGCGACGTCGCGTGATGGGCGGCGTAGGCATCGGCCTTCGGGCGCCGCGCCGCCTTCGTCGCGTGGCGAGCGGCGTCGGCGCGGATGATCGCGAGCGCCGCGCCGTCGTCGCTCGGCAGCGCGTCAACGTATCGCCGCGCCTTTCGCTCGATCTTCGCCTCGCGCTTCGGCGAGAGCCCGCCGATCGGTTGCGAGAGCTCTTCGAGCACGGCCGCGCGGAGCGCGCGCATTGCCGGCGTCTCCCGCTGCGCGGCGGCTACGCGCTTACGCGGCATGATCGTCGTCCGCTCGGAGGTTGAGCCCGAGAAGCCGCGACCGCTGCGCTTCGGCGGCGAGAAGGACGCGATAGATCGCCGTCCGCTCCCCCTGCGACTGGCAGAGCGCGAGGTCGATATTCGCCTTTCGGACGATCGAGTCGATGCGATCCTCGACTTCCGTCCGAAGGTGATCGGCCTCGGCCTCGCCGAGCCGCGCGTACGCGACGCGGGCGAGCTCTTGCGCCTCAATCTGCGAGACGCCGAGCCGGTCGGCGATGTCGCCCCACGACGAGCCTTCGCGACGCATGACGACGGCGCGGATCGCCCGCTCGACGGCGCGGTCGGCTTCGATCTCGGCGACGACCGCGACGTCGCCCTTCGACTTCTTACTCATCGTCCGAGTCCGTCTCGGCCTTGATCGCGAACTCGTCGACCGTCTCGTGCTCGGGAACGGGGACGACGACGTCGGGCTTCGAGCTCACGGCGCCCCGCTGCACGTCGAGCGAGTCCATCGCCTCGCCGATCGCCGAAGCCATGTTCTCGAAGGCGATCGAGACGTACATGCTCGACTTGTCGATGGGCGAGAGCACCGGGACGTTGTCGACGACCGGCTCGCCCCTGCCCGCGACGCGGTAGCCGGTCGTGAGCCGGTCGAGCATTCCGAGCGTGCCGAGCGACTCTTCGAGATCCGCGCCGGCCTTGCGAAGCATTTCGCGGGCGGTCGTGACTCGAAGCACGGCGGCGTCGGCGGCGGTGTCAGCGGAGGCGCGCCATGCCGGGGCGTGATGCTGGATCGTCGCGACGAGCGAGCCGTACGCCTTGATCAGAGCGGACTCTCGCGCCGCGTATTCGAGCTTCGCCTCTTCGTGTGCGTCCTCGGCAGCGCGGAGACGCTTGACGAGCTTCTTCGTGGGGACGCCGCCGCCGTCGAGCGCGGCTTCCGCTGCCTCGGCGCCGTTGGCTTCCTTCGCCCGGTCGATCGCGTTCCGAGAGGTCGCAAGCGCGGCCGCGGCGTCGCGGTGCTTCGCGACGTGCTTCGCGAGCTTCTCGACGGCCTCTCGCACGGCGGGAACCGGGATGCGCGACGGGTCGGGAAGGTTAATCAGGTACGAGCCGCCAACGCTCGTGCGGAGGTTGTATTCGATGGTCATTTGTCGCTCTTTCTCTTCGTGGGTTCGGTTGTTTCGAGGGGGAGGGTTGTTGCCGTCGCGGGGACGTAGGCGTCGGACTTCGGGTCGTTCGCTTGCCGGTAGACGCCGAGCGACGTGTGCAAGGTCGACTTCCGCGGGCCGGGATCGCGGCGCACGAAGCCCTCGGCGACGAGCTGATCGATCGCCCGCGCGATCGCGGCCTTGTTGCCGGTCACGTTGTCTTCGACGGCGTTCCGCGACGGCGGCGTGCTCGAAGACTCGATGAAGCGCGAGACGCGCTCCATAAGGGCGGTCGGCCGGAAGTCCTCGACGGGCGCTTGCTCGGCCGTCAGCGTGAAGCCGCCCTCGGCAGAGACGGCGAGACGTGCGACGCGCGAGCCCTTCGCGTAGTGCCCGCCGCGATCCTTCGCACAGATGAGCGTCGAGTAACCCGCCTTGCCCTGGGAGAAGGCGGCGCCGGCTCGAAGAAGGTATTGCGCGCCGTTGATCGCCGAGCGCTTGCGCTGCGATCCGATCGGGAAGAGCTCGCCGTCGCCGGTCGCCTTCGGAGAGTGGTCGAGGACGGCGACCGCCGGCCCGAGGTTCGCGAGGCGTCGCGGCACGTTGCGGAACCATGCCGCGACCTCTTCGTCGGCGTTCGGCTGGACGCCGTCGATCGAGAGTCCCTCGCCGGTCGAGTCGATGCCGACGAGCGTCGCGCCGAGCTCGACGACAAGCGCTTCGAGGTAGGCGATGCCCGCCGCGCTCCGCTCTTCGGGTTGGACGTAGTGAAAGAAGCGCTCGATGTCGGCGGGCGATGCGTCGAGGTCGAGAAGGCGTTGCAAGGCCGCGTCGATCGAGTCTTCGTAATCGACGAGCACGACGTGATGACCGGCCGTGATCTCTTGCGCGAAGACGAGCCACACGAGCCACGACTTCCCGACGCCCGACTCGCCGTGAACGCCGCTCACGCGCCCCGGATAGAAGATCCCCGCGCCGAGCCCTTCGACTCGACCGATCGTCGGCGCGGGACGGTCCACGTCGCCCGCGAGCACGCCGCGCAGGGCCTCGGAGACGTCGCGGGCGCGCCAGGTGTCGCCGGCCTCGCTCTCGTCCTCACGGAGCTCGTGCGGCTCGTCCAGAGCGAGCGTCGTGATCGTCGGCGGCTTCTTCTTGCCGTGCGCCTTGACGACGCGGCCGAGCGACGTCTCGAACTCGCGAGCGCCGTCGGCCGTGTTCCACTCGCCGCGGAGCCACTCGCTCCGAAGGTCGTCGAGCGCGCGTCGTGCGCCCTTCTGCCCCTCGGCGCCGAGCGAGACGATCTCGACCATGCGGCGGAAGAGCTCATTGCGGCCGAAATCGTCGCGGGGCGTCCGCTCCATCGCGTCGCGCATGAGAAGCGAGGGCTTCCCGCCGCCGCGCTTGTCGAGCCACTTCTCGACGCTGCCCTCGTACTCGGCCACTCGCTCGCCAGAGTCGGAGACGCCCGACGTCGCGATGAGCCAATCGGGAGCCGTGGGGAGCTTCGGGAGCGTCGCGGGGACGTCGCCCCACCAGACGACGTAAGACGAGCCGCTGCGACGGTCTACGCCGGTGAGCCGCTTCCGCTCATAAGCGATGTCCGCGACGCCGTTCGGGATCTCGAAGCCCTCGGGCTCGGCGTAGAAGGCGTGATACCCGCCGCTCGGCGTCGCGTACTTGAGCGGCGAGCGAGGGACATCGACGTTTGACTCGCGAAGAGTCGCGCGGCCGTCCTTGCCCGGCTTCTTGTCGACGTCGAGCCCCACGATCCCCGCGCCGCCCGTCCATACGGCGGGGATCGCTTCGGGATGCTTCTTCCACATCTTCGCGATCTGCCCCCGGTCGGTCGTCGCGGCAAGGTGGCCGTGCGTGCCGGGATAGGGCGTCTTCGCGTCGCGGCCGGCGTCGAGGGGGCGCACCGGGAAGACGGGAAGCCCGAGGGCGCCGAGCGCTTGCGCCTTCTTCTTGCCGTCAGACATCGCCGCGGTCCATCTGTGCGCGACGGAACGCTTCGGCGGCGGCGCGGGCGGCGTCGGCACGAGCGAGCGCAATCGCTTGACGCTTCCGGTCACTCGCGAACTTCCACTCGCGATCCGGAAAGAGCGCGTCGACTTGCGCGAGGTAGTAGTCGAGCGATTCGTCGTCGAGCGCGGGAGCCGTCTTCTTCGTCGGCGCCTTGCCCTCGGCAGCGCGTCGGGCGTTCTCACGATCCCATCGCGCCTGTACGGCCTTGCGCGCTCGCTCGCGGCGTTGCTCTGGCGTTAGGGCGGCGGCGGATGCGTACCCGCCCACACGACCGCGCCGAGCGTTCTCGGCGCCGTCCGGCCTCTCGGCGGTCACGATGCACGTCCAAGAAGGGCGGCGAGCTCGGCGACGGTCGCGGGGCGCAGCGGCGGGGCGTTGTCGACGACGCGCGTGATGACGTCGCGCTCATCTGGAGAGAGCGGAAGGAGAGGGGCGGCGAGAGCCATGAAGGAGCCCGATCGGTCGAATCCGGAGCACTCCTTTCCCGAGATTCGGGCCGAGTGTCGGATCGACCGGCGATGACCTCCGCCGCTTCCGCGGTGGGCTGCTGCCTTCGAGCCTGTCCTACCGGGTTTCCTCCGCGCGTACCTCCTCGGTGCCACGGTCCCGCTGGCGATCAAACGCCTGTAGACGCTCCAACGTTAGCAGAGGTCGGCGGCTGTGTAACGTACTCGGCGGCGTGTCGGCGTGTCGGCTCGACCGGGCGAGAAGCGCCGGTCAGCGGGAGGAAACGACCTCCCCCACTTCCCCCAACCTCCCCCCGACCTCCCCCACGGGGGACGTGAATAGCGCCCCCGACGACTTCCCCCATCCCCCCTTCCCTAGAAGGGGGGGAAGTCAGAGGGGCGATCAGGGGCGAAAAGAGAGGTCGAGAATCCGTTGACCTCCCCCTCGCATCGCGTGACGAGGTCGAGAGGCAACGCGCAAGTAGCCGTCGCTCGTAACTACCCCTGCGCGAGAGGGATAAGAGAGAGCGCCCGGTCGAGATCCCCCGCTATCCGTCCCGCCGCGCAGCGATAGCGCCGAGCGCGCCGATAACTCGCGACTTTACGGTCGAGCTATGTCTCACGGATCAACGCGAGCCGAAGCGCTCGCTCAAGGTCGGAGCTAGTGCCACGTCAGCGCGAGCGTCGCTTTGGTGTGCGCCAGTCGCCCGGCAGGATCGCGCGGCGTGCGGGAGCCCTTGCCGGGCGACTTCATCTCGATCGCGACGAGCGCCCGCACGATCGCGCGTTGCCGATCCACGTCGAGCGCTTGCCATGCGTCCGCGACGGCCGTCCAGCGCGCCGCGTAGCCCTCCCCCGCGGCGTCTGCGCGTGCGACGACGTCGCCGAGGACGTCGACCCGGCCCCGGTCGGTCATCTGCGCCTCGAGGGCGGCCATTTCGGCGCGAAGGTCGCGGAGCATCGCCTCGGCCTTCGCGAGCGTCGTGTGCCCGCCGGCGACGAGTGCAAGCACGTTCGCCTCGCCCTGCTGCTTCGCGAGAAGCCTCGCGCGGAGAGCGGCGGCATCCGGCGCGTCGTCACGTCGAAGGATCATCTCGGCGGCATCCGGCCGAGCGAGGCGGTCGAGGACGACGTGCGTGATGAAGTGGTCGGCGTCCTCGCGCTTGCGGGAAAGGTGCGGCCGCTCGGCGCATCGGTAGGAGCGCACGTCGGCCACTGCGCCCGCCTTCATCGGCGCCCCGCATATGCCGCACTTCGCGATCCCCGAGAGAAGGCTCTTCGGCGGAGCGCCGGGGTTCGTGCGGCGAGTGGGGTCGGCGAGAAGGTCGCGCGCGGCCGCCCACGTCTCGGGCGTCACGAGCGGTTCCCACGAGCCGATGGGGAGATCGGCGAGGCGTAGGTTCTGCGCGGCGCTCTGTCCGGGCGTGCTCGCCGATCGCGGCGGCGCCACGAGCCCGGCGTTGCGTGGGTTCGCGAGCACGTTCCGCACGGCGTACGCCTCGAACTCGTGGCCGACGGTCGTCGTGAGCCCTTCGGCGTTCCATGTGCGAGCGATCGAGCGGAGCGTCGCCCCGGCGAGAAGCATCGCGTATCCGCGCCTCACGGCGGTCGCCTCGGGCTCGAACGGCTCGTGACCGTAGTCCGGCCACTCTCGCCCATCGGCGGCGACGCGCTTCGGCCAGTCGGTCGACGCGCCCGCGCGAAGCTTCGTGTACCCGAACGCCCGTCGCCCGCCCGCGGGAAGAAGCCGCTCGCGACGATGAGCGTTCGCGCGCTTCTGCCGTTCGCTCTTGCGGCGTACCTCGAAGCGTGCGAGCCCCGCCGCGAGGGTCGCCCGAAACTCGCCGTCGGCGGTCGTGAGATCGAGCTCGCCGTCGACCGTCGCGAGGCGCACGCCCGTTTCGAGAAGCGTGACGAGATCGCGGATGCCGCGGAGGATCCGATCCTGATCTACGGCGACGACGACGTCGACGCGCTCGGCCTTCGCGTCCTCGATGAGGCGATGCCACGCCGTGCCCTTGCCGCGCGGCTTAGACGCCGAAACGTCGTTGTCGACGTACTCGTCGACGATCTCCCAGCCGCGAGACTCGACGAGCGCACGAGCGCGCGCCCGCTGCCGGTCGATGCCTTCGGAGCGGCCGTCGCGGTCCATCGACTGACGAAGGTAGAGCCCTGCAAGAGTCATGCAGTAAGTATGACCTAAAGCAAACTATTTACGCGCAGCACACGGTCGTAGCCGCGCAGGGTCAGGGTGCCGCGGTGCAGCGCCGTCTCGAGCGGACGTCGGATCTGCGCGTCCGGCGCGAGCGGACCGTTGCGCAGCCACGATCCGGAGACCTCGGCGTTCGTCCGCCAGGTCGTGGCGCGCAGTCGGGACCGGGCACGGTCGCGCGCCGCCACGACGCGCTCGCGGACGGTCACCGAGGAGCTGCGGAGACCGTCATCGGCGGCGCGCGTCGTCGCGACCCGCTGCAGGGACAGCGCGATGTCGATGCGATCGCGCAGCGGACCCGAGAGCTTTCCCAGATAGCGTCGGATCGCGATCGACGGGCAGGTGCACTCCGCTCCCGGCACGCCGTAGTTCCCGCACGGACAGGGGTTGGTGGCGAGGACGAGCTGGAATCGGGCCGGGAAGCTCGCCCGGAACCCGGCGCGATGGATCTCGATCGTGCCGGACTCCAAGGGCTGTCGCAGGGCGTCGAGGGCGTGGCCGGCGAACTCGCCCGCCTCAGCAAGGAATGGAAAGTACACCTCACACCGGTGTCTTCAGTCTAAAGGAAGATGGAGCCAGGACAGATGCTCCCGTCCTCCAGATCCTGCGATCTCTATCTGTTCTATCTCCGGCGCTTGCCCGGCTAGCCAGCCAGCCCGGCGAGGTGGGCAGCCTCCGCACCCTCGAAGGGTGTGCTTCCAGGCATGTGGCCCGCAGGTCGCCCAGTAGACTGGCTTGTGAACGGAATCTAGCCCGGTGTTGAGCGACGGAAGATGGGGAGTTGGCAGCGCAAGAGATCAAACAGTCAGCGATCGAGAATCGGTTGTGGGATGCAGCTGACGAATTGCGCGTCGCGATGCCTGAGGCTCAGTACGCCTCAGTGATCTTCCCACTGATGTTCTGGAAGTATCTATCGGACACGTGGGATCACAACCACGCCCTGTTCCTGGAGGAGAACGAGGGCTTAGAGGACCTCTCCGAACAAGAGGCCCACGAGATCGAGTACCGCGACTACCAGTCGTTCGAGATCCCGCTCATCCAG
Source organism: Microbacterium sp. PAMC21962 (assembly GCF_019443465.1). NCBI lineage: Bacteria > Bacillati > Actinomycetota > Actinomycetes > Micrococcales > Microbacteriaceae > Microbacterium > Microbacterium sp. PAMC21962. The sequence goes on from NZ_CP080381.1 coordinate 675,535, forward strand.
CGGGGCAAGGTCGGCGAGATGCGCGCGTCCTGGTCAGCGGTTCGCGCAACCATTACACAACCCGGGCTCGGGGCCAGGGTACGAACCTGCTTGCGGACCATCGAAACGGCCAACCCTGACAAGTTCTCGAAGTTGTTCGGATCGCTCGCATGGACCTCTGACGAGGTTCTCCGCACGAGCGTCCTGACCGGCGTCATGCGCGCGATGGACCGCGTCCCCGCGATGCACGAGGGCAACATGTCGCACGACGTGCTTGGCGGCGCCTACGAGTACCTCTTGAAGCGATTCTCCGATGGGTCCGGCACCCGCGCTGGACAGTTCTTCACGCCGCGAGAGGTAGTCGAACTCATCACAGAGATCCTCGATCCGCAGAACTTCGAGTCGGTCTACGACCCCACGTGCGGCTCCGGCGGCATGCTCATCTCAGCCGCGAACCTCTTGAAGAGCCACGGAGGCCGCGGCTACTCCCTGCACCTCTACGGACAAGAGTCTGTCGGCGACACTGCGGGCGTCGCCCGCATGAACCTGTTCATGCACAACCTCACCCAGTTCCGGGTGGAGGTTGGCGACACACTGAAGAACCCGCAGTTCAAGCAGCCGGATGGCTCCGTCGCTCAGTTCGACGTCGTGGTCGCAAACCCACCGTACTCGCTGAAGTGGACCCCGTGGAAAACCGACCCGCGAGCGCTTGGCGGAATCGCTCCGCGAACCTCCGCGGACTGGGCGTTCGTCCAGCACATGATCGCCTCTATGAAGCCCGGCAAGGGTCGTGCCGGTGTGGTCCTTCCTCACGGTGTTCTCTTTCGCGGGGGCCAAGAAGGGGCGATCAGGCGCAAGGTAGTCGAAGACGACCTGCTGGAGGCGGTTATCGCTCTTCCCAAGAACCTCTTCTACGCCACTGAGATCGCCACTTGCATCCTGGTGTTCCGAGCGGCGGGAACGAAGCCCGTCGACCGGCAGAACGGCGTGCTCTTCGTCGACGCTTCCCAGCGATATGCCAAGAGCACGCTCCGTAACGTTCTTGCCGACGACGACATCGCTGCTGCTGTGTCTGCGTACAAGGCAGGCGGCCTGACCGACCGACCTTCTGAGGAGCGCGTTCAGACGCGTTTCGTGACGCGCGAGGAGATCGAAAGCAACCTCTTCGACCTCAGCTTTAGCCGGTACATCAAGCAAGTCGCGGGCGACCAAGAGGATCTCGGTGTGCTCATCGACGGATACAACCTCGCACGATCCAGACGCCAAGAGACTGAGGCGCGAATGTTCGCAGTCCTCGCGAACGCCGGGGTCAAGGGGCTCGATGAGTGAGGAGTGGCGCTTCGTTCCGGCTGGCTCAGTCACGAAGCAGCGCCGCGAGACGGTGCGTCTTCAACCAGGGGTCGAATATCGGGCGATGGGGGTGCGATGGCACGGCAAGGGTGCCTACAGTCGCGGCACCATCACAACGGAAACCGTGAAGGCGAAGACTCTCTACCGGGCACGTGCCGGCGACTTCGTCTTCAATCGCATCGATACGCAAAAGGGCGCCTTCGACGTCGTACCCCACGGCCTTGACGGCTCGCTCGCAACAAACGAGTTCCCGCTCTACGAAGTCGACCGGAAGCAAGTCGATGCGCGATTCCTGTTGCTCTACTTCCAGCAGGCTGAGGTTCGGCGACAGATCGGTCTCGCCCGCGCCGGATCTGAAGGGCGAGCAAGGTGGAAGGAAGCCGATTTCGAGGCTTGGGTCGTTCCACTACCTCCGCCCGCTGCCCAGGCAAGAATCATCGAGACCGTTGCCGCGATCGACGCTCACATCGCCGCCCTGGAAGCCGAAGCGGATGCGCTCAACGCGCTGCTGAACGGCCACAAAGAGTCCCGGTTCTCAGCATTCAACGCGAGCTCCCCACTGAAGCGCCTAAGCGACGTGATGAACGAGGTCAAGAGACCGGTCGATGTCGACGCCGCTACCGACTACCACCAGATCGGGGTCCGCTCCCATGGCCGCGGCATCTTCTCGAAGGACGCCGTCAGCGGCAAGGACCTGGGTTCCAAGAAGGTCTATTGGGTAGAGCCCGGTGACCTGGTGATCAACATAGTCTTCGCTTGGGAAGGAGCCGTGGCCGTCATTCCACCCGAGATAGTCGGCTACTGCGGGTCACACAGGTTCCCGGCTTACCGACGCCCGGACGGTGGCGATGTCGAGTTCCTCCGCTTCATGTTCTCCACCAATGCCGGAGTCGGACTCCTGGCCGCGTGCTCACCAGGCGGCGCTGGGCGGAACCGGACCCTAAACCGGCGCATGTTGCTGGCGTCTGAGGTGGCCATCCCATCTCCAGAAGAGCAAGCGAAGGTGGTGGCGGAACTTCACTCAATGGAGGCGGCGGTCGCGTCGACTCGAGCCGAAATCGAGAGCCTTCGCTCCACTCGCGCTGCGCTTCTGAGCGCAATGCTGAATCGAGAGATCGAAATCAGCCAGGCCGAAAGGACGGTCACCTGACATGGCGAAGGGCATTCGGGAGCGCGAGTTCCAGAACAAGATGATCGAGTGGTCCATCCCGATCGGGTGGACCTACATCGCCGGGCGCAGCTTGCCTCGCCAGCAGACGCAGACCGTCATCGCCGAGCACCTTCGCGATGCAGTACAGCGGCTCAACCCCAAGGTCATCGCCAACTACGACGTCGACGCCGTGATCGACGAAGTGATCACGACGGTGAACAACGTTGAGGGCGGCGTCGTCACGGCCAACGAGCGCGTTCTGAACATCCTTCGCGGCGGGAAGGAATTTCGCGACAAGGACGACCAATGGAACGCCCTAGCTTTCGTCGACCTCGATGAGCCAAACAACAATACGCTCGTCGTCTCCGACGAGGTCGCGATGTCAGTACCCGGCAAGACTTCGCGGCGGTTCGACCTGGTCTACTTCGTAAACGGCCTCCCGCTCGTCGTAGTTGAGGTGAAGTCGCCGACCTCCGACTCGTCGTGGCGGAGTGCTGCAGACGAGATCAACACGGTATACGCCGCCGAGTACCCGTGGTTCTTCACCCCGAACGTCTTCTGCGTGGGAACCGACGGCGTGAAGATGCGCTTTGGTGCGGCAGGGGCGCCGACCAATACGTGGCAGCCGTTCCGGTCGAGCACGGATGATGAGAGCCTGAACGGTCTCGCCGACGTACAGCGATCGTGCGAGTTGCTATTCGCCCCCGCGAACCTGCTCGACATTCTCGGGAACTTCTGCCTCTTCGACACGTCAGGTGGCGGGTCGGACCGCAAGTACCTGCCGCGCTATCCGCAAAAGGAGGCCGCGCACCTCATCCACCAGCGGGTCCTCGACGGCGGCAAGAAGGGCCTGATCTGGCACCATCAGGGATCGGGCAAGACTCTGCTGATGGTGTTCACGGCGTCACTCCTGCTAAACGACCCCCGCGCAGACTCGCCAACGATCGTTCTCCTCTCAGACCGCACCCAGATTGTACGTCAGACCGCGGGCGTCTTCGTCTCTGCCATGGGTCACGCACACTTCCACGAGCCCGCCACGAGCGCAAACCTTCGCACCCTCCTCGCGGACGGTGTTGCTGGCGTCATCTCCACGACGATCCAAAAGTTCGCGGACGCGGGGGCGAATCTCTCGCTGCGCGACAACATCGTGGTGATGGCCGACGAGGCACACCGCACTCATTCGGCAAGGGATACCTCGCTGGCTGGGCGGATGCGCGCGGCGCTCCCAAACGCGCGGTTCTTCGGCATGACAGGCACGCCGGTCCGCAACCTGCATACCGATACCTTCGCGCTCTTCGGCGACCCGAAGGACCCCGACCGCGTCCTGCACCGGTACTCGATGACACGCTCCCTCCTAGATGAGGCGACCGTCCCCGTCATTTTGGAGCCGCACCCCGTAGGCTTCGAGATGAACGACAAGGCCCTCCAGGAGGAGTTCGACGAGTTCGCAGATGAACAGGACCTAGACGACGCGGATCGCGAAGCGCTCTCACGCAAGTTCGGCCGCCTGACGTCGGTCTTCGCCAATCCGGATCGTATCGCGGCCGTCTGTCAACACATCGTCGATCACTACCTCGCCAGCACTTACCGCAACGGAATGAAGGCACAGGTCGTCGCCTACAACCGGGAACTCGCGGTCGCCTACGCCGACAAGATCAACGAGATCCTGAGCGGTTACGAGGTCAAGCAGGTCTTGCAGAGCGTCCTCGGCAAGGACGGTAAGCCGCGCCACGAGGCGATCACCGCCGAGGTCAACATATCGGTCTCGGACGCCAAGGATGAAGACCCTGCGATGCGTCCATTCCGACTGAGTGAGGTGCAGGAGGAGGACCAGAAACGTCGCTTCCTTACACCCGAGAACCCGCTGTCCTTCCTGGTGGTCACCGCGAAATTGATGACGGGATTCGATGCCCCGAACGAAGGCGTTCTGTACCTCGACAAGCCGCTAAAAGCTCACACGCTCTTCCAGACGATCACCCGACCCAACCGAACCTGGGTTTCCCCGGTCAGCGGCTATGTGAAACCGCGCGGCGCCGTGGTGGACTACATCGGCCTGGCGAATGAGGTGCAAGCCGCCGTCAAGGACCCAACGTCGACGGGCCAGTCGCCCACGGGCCGCTCATTCATCAACGATGTCAATGATCTCCTCGCCGAGTTTCGGCAGGCGTTCGCGCACCTCGAGGATCTCCTCGCCGGCGCCGACAACTTGGACATCAACAGCAACTCGTACGACTCAGTTCGGAGCATCTCGACCTTTCTCCACACCGACGATGCAGCTGCCGCGACGTTCAAGCACAACTACCTCATGCTGTCTCGGATTTTTCCATACATTTCCACTGACAAGCGAGTCGACCGATACCGAGACTCGTTCGCGCTCTTCGGCTCCGTCTACGTGACGCTCTTCAAGAAAGTGACGGACACGGAGCGCAAGGAGCGACTCGCCGAACTCGGCCCGATGGTGCTCGACATCATCAACGCCAACGTGCACTCCTTCGAGGTCGCTGCGTCCCAGGAAGAGTCGCTGACCCTGGATGCACAAGGTCTGCGGGTGCTGAGGGACCTGATGAACTTGGTGAAGAAGCCCGATGAGGTCGATGAGACAGACGAGAAGAGGCCGACTGCGAAGGAAATCCTCGACCGAGTAAAGGCAGTGCTCGACGAAGGCGTCGACGAACACTCAGTGAAGTACGTGGCACTCGCAGAGCGGCTGCGGGACCTGCGAGAACGCATCATCCAGGGCGCATCCGATGCACTCGACTTTCTGACCGAAGCCCTGAAGATCGCTCAGACGGTGGTCGACGCTCAGAAGAAGCCGGATGAGGTTGTCGTTGTGGACGATGACCACGTCGGTGTCCTGTCGCGCATCATTGCGGATCATCCGCCAAAGGGCTTATCAGTCACTGAACGCCGGCTGGCCGAGGAAATCGACAAAGTGGTGCGGCACACGCTTGCCGCTCAATACGACAACGCCGAAGCGCGCGGAAGAGCGCTTCGGCGAGCTGCGGCAGCCGTGTTCAGGCGCTACAAGCTGAAACCTGTCGGCGAGCCGTACGACTCGACCGTCGCCTACGCCGAAGCGCACTATCTCGTTGACTGACGTCTCCGGGCTTTTTCGCCAGGCCTTGGGATAACGCCACGCCCCCACCGTCGGATCACATGCACGTCTTCCTCAGACGAAGCCGCGTGACTCTGCCCGGATCGTCAACAGTCGTTCAGACCGACAGACTGACCGGCTCTCTCGTTGCTCGCCGTCCCGCCCGAACGTTGACGCGCTCACGCACGCGGACGCGGGCGAGCAGGATCAGGCTGACCGGTCCCATGATGATGAACTTCATTGTGTTCCACAGACACAGGAGGACGAAGAGGTTGAGCCATCCGGGTCCGTCGTCCGCGATGAGGGTGGTAAAGGTACTCGCCGCGAGGAGGTAGGGCGCGGCGAGGAGCATCGCGGGTAGGCCCCATTTGAGTCCTCTTCGGGTACGGATGGTGTCGAGAAGGATGTTGGTGGGCATGTAGCGGCGCAGGAATGCGCGGGTGTGGACGCTGAGGGTCCAGAACTGGCGGATCATGACGGGGAGTTCCTCTCACATGCACGACAGATTGTCGGAGGCGGTGCGTGTGTGAGTGGCCTTGCGGCCTGCCCCTAGGAGCGTCATATCAAGGAGAAAACCGCCTCTTCTAACAAGATACGACGCACCGGTGACATTCGGAAGGGCAATCCGGTCATAGGCCCCGGCTCGCGCCCTCCCGCCGAGCTGTCCGCGACGAATCCTCGCCGCCGTCGGGGCTGGCGAAGACGCGGAGCCGTGCGAGGGCCGCTTTCGCACGTGCGGCGTCGATCTTCTGCGCATCGCCCTCGGGTGCCGGGCCAAGTGGTCTCTTCGCGGTGATGCCGTAGCGGTCACGGTAGGCGGCCACCGTCTGCGCTTGCCGCCGCCATGCTGCTGCGGCTTCCAGCTCGGCGGGTGCGTCCCCGAGTGCTAACGCCCATTCCTGCCGCTCGCTGAGGGCTTGGTCGAGGACGGCTTCGGCGCGCTGCTGGATCAGTTCGCGACGCTCCGTGAGTGCCTTCTTCATCTCGTTGCTGATCGGGCCGGTGGCTTCAGGAATCAGGCCGGCGATCAGACGGGGCGCCTTGCGAGTGCGGCCAGAGCCCGCGGGGCGTGCGGTGGCGCGGGCGAGGCGGTGGTGCAGGATGGAGGCGATGTCGTCGGCGTCCTCGAAGCCGCGGGCTGCGACCAGGCGCGGCATGAGCGTGTCGATGTTGTGGTGGTTCGCCTCCGCACGCCTCAGCTCAGCGGAGAGCGCCCCAAAGGCGTCGGAGTGGATCGCGTCTTCTAATTCGTCCGGGGTGAGCCCGGATTGGCGGATGAGGGTGGCGAAGCGGTCGTGTTGGGCGGCTTGCGCGATCGTCTCGTACTCAGCCGCGAGTTGCGCGATCGACCCCCACGCCTCTTGCTCGGCGGTGATCGTCTCGTGCGCGGAGAGCTCAGCACCGACATGCTGCAGCACACCGTAGAGAACACTCCGCGCGGTCGCTGCCGGGTCGTCGGCGGGGTGTGGGGTGGTGTGGTTGTCGCCGGGGCGGTCGGTAGCGACGTAGACGAGGTTCGCGTGCCTGCCGCGGGTCATCGCGACATACAGGTTCTCCCTCGTCGTAGACGGATTAACAAGAACATGAGAGGTATCGGTCGTGACGCCCTGAGCCCTATGTGCCGTCACTGCGTAACCCAAGTCAACGTGATCCGAGACGTAGCCGGCCGGGAGGATCACTGTCCCGCGGCTGTCGGCGCGGCGGGCGGTGAGCGATCCGTCGTCTCGAATGTCGGTGACCGTCCAGCGGTCACCGTTGCGCACCCACCCGCGCGGGGTGTGGAGGCGGCGGTCGTTCTTCCTGGTGATGATCGTGTCACCGACTCCTGCGCGGGCGTCTCCTTGGAGAGCGACTTCGCGGCGGGCATCCACTGTGCCGTCGAGGATCAGGTCTGCGCGAGCGCGCTGGTTCAGGGCGTGAACGGAGTCATTGGAGTCCGCGATCAACACCGTCGAGACCCCCGCCAGCGTGTCGGTGCGCCAAGCGGTGTAGGCGGCGTCGATCATCGCCTCGGTGTCGCCGCCGGTTATGCGGTCGTGCTCGGAATAGGAGTCGATTGCTTCGGGGCGGCCGTGTCGGAGGTCGAGGGAGGCGGTTTTCTCCCAGTCGTTGACGAAGCGGTGTACGTCGACCAGTTCGGGTGCGTCGTTGCGGTCGTGGACGAGGAGGAAGAACGCGCCGCCGGCGGTGACGGATTGCAGTTGCGCCCAGTCGCCCACCAGCAGCACCTTCGCACCCACATCCACGGCATGTTCGGTGATGCGGTCGAGGGAGAGGGTGCCGGCGAGGGAGGCTTCGTCCACGATCACGAGCTGACCTTTGCGGAACGATGCGCCTGCGTTCTGGTGGTCTTGCCACCATTTCGCGGTGTTCTCCGTCCTGATACCGAGATCGTCGGCGAGGACTTGCGCGGAGACCGCGGACGGCGCGAGCCCGACGACGCTGCCGCGCCCGTGCTCACGCTCCCACGCTGTGCGTAACGCGCGCATCGCGGTCGTCTTCCCTGCCCCGGCCGGACCGACCAAGACATCGACCGCCCGACCGGAGATTGCCACCCCGGAAAGTGCTGTGGCCTGGTCATCGCTGAGTAGGCGTCCCTCACGGTCCGGGCGTTGGGCGACCTTCTCGATTGACTCGACCGGGACGACGGGTGCAGTGGTGCTGCGGGCGCGGTTGAGGAGTCGGTCTTCTGCGGCGAGGATGCCCGGTGAGGAGTAGACCGTTGATCCCACTGGTCGGAACCTGCTGGTGTCATCGGCCCGTCGGAACACGGCAGGGCTCGAGGACAGTTCCGGCGGGGTGAGCCGAATCGACGTACGTTCGGCTGCGTCGACGACCATCCCGACGATCGCTTCACGATCCTGCGTGGTGGCGAACCGGTAGGGCATGGTCTGGCGTGCGGCCTCAGCGGTGAGGTTCCACTTCCGCCAGGTCGAACGCTTCTCGCCGACAACCTCAACTACGCTGCGCCCGAGTGAGTCGATCACGTCCAACGACACGTCATCCGCGCGAAGCAACAGCGGGGCGTCGTTCGCGGTGACAGTGCGAGCCCAGCGGGTGGCGTCTTCACCGAGAAGGTGCGACGCCCGATCCCGCCACTCGCCCGTGAGATCCGCGAGAGAACGGACCTGCTTATCCGGCCGCGTCGCCAACGTCGCCTGCGCGCGCAGCTTGATCACCGTCGCAAGCGATGGTTGTCTGCCGTGACGGGCGACGTACTCGGCAATGAGCCGGTTCTTCTCCTCGTCTATCTTCCGGGACCTGGACGAGAACTCCGCGACCAGCTTCTCCGGCACCTTCGTGATCGCCCAGCCGGGGTTGCGGTCGCGTCCCATGTCCCGGGCTTCCCACTCGACACCGAACGCGCGGGTGAGGTGGTCAGCGAAGACGGCTTCATGGAGTTCGGAGAGCGCGACGGTGGCGGCGTGCAGGGGGCGGCCGTCGAGGGATCGCCATTTGCCGTCGTGGACGGTCTGCACCTTGTTCGAGATCACCACGTGCGTGTGCAGATGCGGATCGCCCGCCCGAGAGTCGTAGTGATCGAATGCGGTCGCGATCACCCCGGACACATCAGCTTGCGCAACCGCCCCATTGCGTCCCGCCGCGCCGACACGGGTTGCCGCAACCTCGCGCTCGATGAACGCAACCATCTCCGCAACCGCCGCATGATGCGCCTCCGCAATCAACGATTGCGTCCCCGCATCCGACACCGCCCACAACACCGACGCGGACTTCGGAATCGAGAACGTGAAATCGAACCCCGCAACCGCCTTCCGCACCCCACGAGCACTCTCCTCGGCCTCGATTGCGGCAACCGCTTCCGCACGCTCGGTCACGGGGAGGCCGGCGTCGAGCCGTGCGGTGCGGCGCTCGATCCGCTCGGTCACCGTCGGGTACTTCCGATACGGACGCCCCAGTGCCTGGTCGGTGACTGGGTCGCGGCCTTGACCTATCAAGCGTTGAAGCTGCTCCTCGGAGACCTCATCGCCGACAGTGAGTGACCCGCCGCCGAGGACTGTGACAGCCGACCCAATCCACCGCCCTGGTGGTGTTCCTTCATCGGTGTAGTACCTCGTGAGTGGGGTCGAGAGAGCACGATCGCCGTCGCCGGAGGCGACGGTGCGCAGCAGGTACTTGTAGCCGTCGCCGGCAGACATCACCCGCATCGAAACCGTCATAGAGCTTCCACGTGTCGCATACCAGGGAGGTGCGCGACGGCGTGGCAAACGCGGCGGCGGCCTGCATCACGTCAGGGACTTCGATCAATGCCGAAGTTCATACCCCTGAGCATTCAGTTGGTCGATTGCGATCTTGAGAAGCTCGGCAACGAACTCAATGAGTTCGGCGAGAAGCTCTTCATCCGGCTCGAACAGAGCACCGGGCGCTTCGGGTGCAGAGAGTTGCGTTTCAATTGCATATCGTAACGTGGTGATGAGCTGTCCGTGTGCGTGCGCAGATGTGATTGCCCAGTATCGGTAAGTTCGCAACGTTGGGCCTGGCACACGTTGTGCAATCTTCTTCGTGATCGCGGATGGGTCGGTCAGCGGGGCGTCTACGAGCGATTCCACATCTGCTCCGAGCGCCTCCGCGGTGCTTCGTATGATTCGCCCCAATGCCGCAATGCCTTGCTCCGTCTTCTCATCGGGAGTTTGCGCCCTGTTGAGGGCTGAAGTGAGCTTCAAACCGTGCTTGTACTCGATCCTGGCGATTTCGAGAGCACGGCGAATGCGAGTACGGGAATCTGCACCGTCCAGAATCCAGATGACCTCCACAAGGCCTTCCAGGATCGGGCGAAAAAGCGTGTAGTCGGCCTGCAAATGAAGCAGCAGCTCGTCGCTCTTCGGGCTGTCCGCCAGTTCCGCCCATGCCGACAGATGGTCCGCAACAGCCCCCACCAGTCCCGCAACAATGCCGTGCGGAACGATTACGTTGCCGGCTAGTGCTTGGTCTTCCTCGGCGACTGAGCCGGGGCGAACCATCGGCACGCCAGCCTTCACCGTCGCCGAAAAGTCACGAAAGCCAGAGACGGCACCACCTATGGTCCCGATTGCGGAGCGCTTCACCATGCATCCAAGCGTAGAGCGGACGCCTATTTGGCTGTGACTCGGCGCCTCACACCTCGCTTGCAAGACGCGTGACAACACGTTTGAGCGAACCGCGAAGGGGTCAGACGAGCGAACTTCTGGGCGCGGCACGCGGGGGCGTGGCGAGCGGCCTGGGCGTAGGCCGGTGGGGCCGACCGTGCACCTCGTTGGTGACCAGCTCGGAGCAGCATCACGGCTCCGAGGATCACCGACCCAGGAGGCTCGCCGATGGCAAATATGGTTCCAAGCGACCCGGCCGCGCCGCTACGCGTCGGGTCGCTGTTCTCTGGCTACGGCGGACTCGATCTCGCCGTCGAGGAAGTGTTCGGGGCGAAAACGATCTGGTTCTCTGAGATAAACGAACCCATTGCCCGCGTCTTCTCCCACCACTGGCCCGACGCCCCAACCTCGGCGACATCACCACCATCAACTGGAACACTGTCCCGCCGGTGGACATCCTCTGCGGCGGGTTCCCATGCCAAGACGTATCCACGGTCGGGAAGATGGCCGGCCTGAAACTCGGCACTCGATCCGGACTCTGGGCGCACATGGCAGCAGCGATCGACGTTCTGCAACCGGAACGGGTGGTGATCGAGAACGTGCGCGGGCTGCTATCTGCACCCGCGATCCGCGCGATTCCCGAAGGAGACAACGATGAGCAGCGCAACCCCAAAGACGCAACCCCCAGCGACGCAGCCTCTCGCAGTGTGGAATCCGATTCGTGGCATTTGGGAGAAACCGCAACTCGACCTCTTCGGGCAGCGGGAGCAGTTTTGGGAGACCTGGCCGACCTCCGGTATGACGCGCAATGGATCGGTTTGCCCGCTTCCGCTATCGGCGCACCTCATCCCCGATACCGGGTCTTCATCCTCGCCCACCGCGCTGTTCCGGACCCCACTCGCGTCGGACGCGTCTCGGGGCGGGGAGACCCTGCAACAGGTGAAAGCACGGCGGGGCACGATCGCTCTGAGCCATCAGATTATCGACCTCGCCCTCCACGGACCACACGGATACCCGCGCACCCAGGAGCCCGAGAGCCTGTGGTCGTTGATCGGGCAGCTCTTCGACGCTGGGGACGATACGCCGAAGCCGTGACCAGATGGGAGCGAATCACTGGCCGCTCCGCTCCGTCACCGGCGCTTCTGAGCGACAAGACCGGTCCGCGTCCGGCGCCCCCGTTCGTCGAATGGCTTATGGGGCTACCGGCCGGATGGGTGACCGATGCGTGTCATGGGCTGACCGCCAACCAACAACTTGCGTCGCTCGGGAACGGTGTTCTCCCGAGGCAAGCTGTCGCGGCTTTGGGAACGGCCCGGAAGATGCTCAACTTCTGAGATACACCAGCACTGTGAGGACCTGCTTGTTGCCAGCATGCTCACCGACGCGGAGCATGGCGAAGCTGCTGCCGATATCGCGCTCGATCCGTACGCGAGAGCCAAGGGATTGGGAACGATCAGCGGCTCCGGCTGCCCCCTGCGGCGCGGTGCTCGGGCGTCGGATGTGCCCGGTAAACGGGGGCGTTAGTGTTGGGAATGCGTTAGCGAACCGCGGTGATCTGCCGGTTTGCTGCATGGGCTCCGTATGGCGCTCTCGCGGCGGTCCCGTGAGCGGGTGAGCATCAGTGCATGTCTCGTGTAAGTCCCACAGCTGGCCGGTCGCGACAGCCCAGCGGTTCCCGGTTGCCGCGACCCGTGCGCTGGGGATCCGTTTGTCACACTGTCGCGCGTCACGGTGTGGGGACGTCCCGCCTGGTCGTGTATTCGCCGGTGTCGTCGGAGCGTGAACGGTTCTGGGCACGGTTGGCGAGTGCTTTCGTGCCGGCGGCCCTGAGGATGGGTCTGCTGCTGTGGCTTGTGCTTATCGCAGTTGGCGCGTCTCCTGAGGCGTCGGCGGTCGGGATCGTGCTGGTGGGGGTGTCGGCCGGAGTGTTCCTTTGGTGGAAGGCACGTCCGCTTCGTGGACGGGTGGCAATGGCGTGGTCAAGCCGATTCGTGTTCTGGCCTCGTCGTGATGATGAGGATCGTGAAGAGATGATCACGACGCTGTCGTTGCTGATGGAGCGCGCAACAGAGGATCTTCGTCACGGGAGGATCACGCGAAGCGTGTACGACCGCGTGTGGATGGCCGTCTACGAGGAGACGCATGCACTGTCTCACGCGCGAGATAAGTAAGCACGCGGATTCGCGCTGGGAGCTGGCGCCCGTGACCATCGATGGGTCCACGGGTAGGCATTCGGCGACGCTAGAGAAGTGCTTCTGCGGCGGCGGCGGCAATGGATCTGTGTGCGATTTGGTCCCAGGAGGTCGCGTAGTAGCTCTCGAAGGGTGTGGTGGTGATCCTTTGGTGTACGCGTTCGGTGAGTGTCACGGGGTCGGTGTGGGGGGTGGTGATGATTCCGGTGATGCAGATGTCGCGGCCGTGGCGCATTTCGATCTCAGCGTGGTGTGCGCAGATGGCTGCGGACAATGCGTTCACGGCGCGGTCAGGGGTCGGTGAGTCAGACGGGACTTCGACGATGTAGAAGATGTGCCGCACCAGGGGGTGCGTGCGCAGCGGCTTCGTGAGGATGTCATGCGCTGCCCGGAGCTGACTCCGGAGCGCTTGCCGAGGGTGGTTCGTGTCGGGCACGCGGATTCCCACGATCATGGTTCGCGCCCTCCGGTCGTCGAGTGCGTCGTGATCGTAAGGAACGGGCATGGCAAGATAGGCGAGGCTGTCGAGCGAGTCGCCGTAGAGGAGCAAACGAGCCTTCCCAGACTGCGGGCCTGCCGGGGACGAGCGGGTGGTGTGTCGGATGGTGTCCATTATTTGAGGCACCTGCCTTGCCACTCCTCGTCGTCACTGCCCGGGTGGATGCGGGTGGGGTGGCTGGTGATCTGCCCGAGTGCGATCGTGCCTTCGCAGGTGAGGGCGAGGAGGTCACCGGGGGCGCAGGTCTGCGGAAGCAGCACCCTGATGGCGGTCTGCGTGTGCGGGGAGCGCAGCAGGGTCGTCTTGCGGTGCCGCGCGTTCGGGCACTGCAGGGGCAGGACGTCGAGGACGCGGGAGTCGAGGGCGGCCAGGTCGCAGTCGACCGTCAGTTCCAAGGGGTGCCGCAGCCCGCGGCGCGATGTGCGGGCGAGGATGGTGGTGACGATGACGGTGCGGTACTCCTCTCCTCGCGCCGACGCGCTGCTGGGCGCGATCAGGACCCTGGGGGTGCCGCGCTGTGCTGCGAGGGCGGTGAGTGATTGCGCGCCGATGCTGATGTCGCGGTCGGCGAAGGCGGTGTCTGCGGGCCAGGGTGGGCAGTCCTCGTACAGGGCGGCAAGAGCCATCGCCCGGGACGAGATCAGGGTGTGCATGATGCTCATCGGGTCACCGCGAGTTCCCGGACCTGTTCTGCGCGTACGAAGGCTTCCTGTGGGCGTGGGCGCACGTCGCTGAGCGTGACCGCGCCGGCGCAGGGGACGGCGAGAAGGTCGCCTTGGTGGATGTCTGCGGGAAGGGTGACGATCGGGTACGGCCACGGCGCAGACCCGGTTTCGCCGGGGATGAGTTCGATGGTGGTGTTCTTCGCCGTCGACGTGCGGCCGATGAGCCGGCACTCGTCCCAGTAGGGGGCCACCCGGTCGAATCCGCAGTCGGTGAGGGCGATGCGTTTATCGGTGTCGGTGTCGACGCGGAGGGTGACCTGGAAGACCAGGACGGTGACGTCGCTGCCGATCCCCTGGGCGTGCGCCTGGGCCGGTTTCGGGTGCGGCAGGTCCCCGGTGAGTAGCGCCGGGGTGCCGGTGATGTCCACCAGTCGCCTCAGGGACACTCCGCCGATCACGACATCCGAGACCGTGGGGACGGTGTGCTCGGGCCAACGTCGGGGTTGGAGAGGGTCGGGGATGCTGCGTCTGAGGGAGGGGAGGATGGCGGTGAGGGTCATGCCTCCACTTCTACGCGGCAACCACCGGGCAGGGAACAGCCCCTCACGGAACTCATGCGCCTTCTCGGCCTGCCGCTAACAGCACCACGCAGAGGGCGCGGCCACTCGCGTCCGTGCCGTCGGCGCGCTCTGCGGGCCTGTGGTGTTAGCGGCCCGTCAGAGTCCGCCCGATCCTCGTATGGGTTCTGTTAGGACGCCTGTTTCGGGGGTGTGGGCGGGTGTTTGATCGTGAGTTGCACCCGCTGTTTCGGGTTGCGCGGCTAGTGGTCCTGCTGTCGCTTGTTATCCGAATGGAGCTTGTTGTGCTTGACATCGTCTACGTGCTGGGCGTGATCGCCTTGTTCGTCGTCGTCGGGCTGCTGGGGAAGGCGGTGGAGAAGCTGTGATCGTCTTTGAACTTCTCGCCGCCGGTCTCGGGGTCGCGGCGATCGTGTATCTCGTGTTCGCTCTCGTGAAACCGGAGCGCTTCTGATGACCTGGGTGTACGCGCTTCTCGCCCTCGCCACCGTCGCCATCATCCTGGGCATCCTGCACCGCCCGTTCGGTGACTACATGGCCTGGGTCTACACGTCCCGCAAGGACTGGAAAGTCGAACGCGGGATCTACAAGATCATCGGCGTCGATTCCAAGACCGAGCAGACCTGGCAGGCCTACCTGCGCAGCGTGCTCGCGTTCTCCGCGATCGGCCTGCTGATCGTCTACGGCCTGCAACGCCTCCAACAGTGGCTGCCGTACTCGCTGGGCCTGACGGCTCCCTCGGAGCATCTGTCGTTCAACACCGCGGCATCGTTCGTCGGCAACACGAACTGGCAGTCGTACTCGCCGGAGCTCACCGTCGGCTACACCGTCCAGTTCGCCGGTCTCGCGGTGCAGAACTTCGTGTCCGCCGCAGTCGGTATCGCGGTCGCGATCGCTCTGGTGCGCGGTTTCGCCTACCGGCGCTCAGGCACGATCGGGAACTTCTGGGTCGACCTGATCCGCGGCACGCTGCGCATTCTGCTGCCGATCGCCGTGGTCGGTGCGATCGTGCTGATGATCGGCGGAGTGATCCAGAACTTCAACGGGTTCACCACCGTCAGCACGATCACCGGCGCCACACAGACGATCCCCGGCGGGCCGACGGCGTCGCAGGAGGTCATCAAGCTGCTCGGCACCAACGGCGGCGGGTTCTTCAACGCGAACTCGTCTCACCCGTTCGAGAACCCCACCGCGTGGACGAACGTGTTCCAGGTGCTGCTGATGCTCGTCATCCCATTCTCCCTGCCCCGCACCTTCGGGCGGATGGTGGGTGACAACCGTCAGGGTTACGCGATCGTCTCCGTGATGGCGATCCTGTACGTGGCGTCGTTCAGCATCCTCACCGCGCTGGAATCGGCCGGCATGGGCACCGCCCCCGGCCTTGCCGGCGGCGCGATGGAAGGCAAGGAGCAGCGGTTCGGGATCATCGGATCGACCCTGTTCGCCACCACTAGCACCGGCACCTCCACCGGCGCGGTGAACTCGATGCACGACTCGTACACCGCCCTGGGCGGGATGATGCCGATGCTGAACATGATGCTCGGTGAAGTCACCCCGGGCGGCGTCGGCTCCGGGATCTACGCGATCCTGATCCTCGCGGTCATCGCCGTGTTCATCTCGGGTCTGCTGATCGGACGCACGCCGGAGTACCTGGGCAAGAAGATCGGCCCGCGCGAGATCAAGCTCGCCGCGCTCTACATCCTCGTCATGCCCACCCTGGTGCTGGCCGGAACGGCGCTGAGCTTCGCGATCCCCGGTGTCCGGGAAGAGGTGGAGAACACGTCGATCTGGAACCCCGGCATCCACGGCATGTCCGAGGTGCTGTACGCGTTCACGTCCGCAGCGAACAACAACGGTTCCGCGTTCGCCGGTCTCACCGCGAACACGCCGTGGCTGAACACCACACTGGGGCTCGCGATCTTGCTGGGACGGTTCGTGCCGATCGTGTTCGTCCTCGCCCTGGCGGGCTCTCTCGCCGCTCAGGACAAGGTTCCGACCACCTCCGGCACCCTCCCCACGCACCGCCCGATGTTCATTGGGCTGCTGACCGTGGTCACGATCCTGGTGACCGCACTGACCTTCTTCCCCGTTTTCGCGCTAGGTCCGCTAGCGGAAGGGCTGATGTAAACCATGTCCACTATCACCGAACCCCGCCCGAAAACGGCGGGCACCCCCACCCGGAAGGGCGGGTTCACCTGGGAACAGGTCCGGGCCGCCCTACCCGGCGCGTTCCGCAAACTCAACCCCAAAGAGCAGTGGCGCAACCCCGTCATGTTCCTTGTCTGGGTCGGTGCCACGCTCACCACGGTCCTCGCCGTCACGGAACCGTTCATCGGCGGACCTGCCGATTCCGGCGGCACGGTCGTGCCGTGGTCGTTCACCTGGGCGATCGCGGTGTGGCTGTGGCTGACCGTGCTGTTCGCGAACCTCGCCGAGTCTGTCGCCGAAGGCCGCGGCAAAGCGCAGGCGGAGACCCTGCGCAAGACCCGTACCAGCACCATGGCTAACCGCGTCAGCGGCTACGACTCGAAGGCCGATGCCGCTGCAGAGCGGGCCGCGACCACGCAGGTGTCCTCTTCGGATCTCACGCTCGGTGATGTGGTTGTTGTGACCGCGGGCGAGCTGATCCCGGGCGACGGGGACATCGTGTGGGGTATCGCCTCGGTAGACGAGTCGGCCATCACGGGTGAGTCCGCCCCTGTGGTGCGCGAGTCCGGCGGTGACCGTTCCGCCGTGACCGGCGGCACCCGGGTGCTGTCGGATCGGATCGTGGTGCGCATCACCTCCAAGCCGGGTGAGACGTTCGTGGACCGGATGATCTCCCTCGTCGAAGGTGCCGCACGGCAGAAGACGCCGAACGAGATCGCGCTGAACATCCTGCTCGCGTCGCTGTCGATCATCTTCGTCGTCGTCGCCCTCACCCTGAACCCCATCGCGTCCTACGCGGCCGCCCCCGTGAGCGTCACCGTCCTGGTCGCGCTGTTGGTGTGCCTGATCCCGACCACCATCGGGGCGCTACTCAGCGCGATCGGTATCGCAGGGATGGACCGGCTCGTGCAACGCAATGTGCTGGCGATGTCCGGGCG
Organism: Microbacterium sp. PAMC21962; assembly: GCF_019443465.1. Lineage (NCBI taxonomy): Bacteria > Bacillati > Actinomycetota > Actinomycetes > Micrococcales > Microbacteriaceae > Microbacterium > Microbacterium sp. PAMC21962. The sequence continues at coordinate 693,212 of NZ_CP080381.1, forward strand.
CGCGGTCGAAGCCGCAGGCGATGTGACCACGCTGCTGCTGGACAAGACCGGCACCATCACCTACGGCAACCGGCGCGCCAGCGCGTTCGTCCGCCTCGGCGGGGTGCGGGAGCAGGAGCTGGTCCGGGCCGCCGCGCTGTCCTCGCTGGCCGACCCGACCCCGGAGGGCGTGTCGATCGTCGAGCTCGCCGAGCAGGAGCACGGAGAGTTCGACCGGAACACCACTGGGGAGATCGTCCCGTTCACGGCGCAGACGCGCATGTCGGGCCTGGACCTGCCCGATGGCACCCAGATCCGTAAGGGCGCCGGCTCCGCCGTGATGGCGTGGCTGGAAGAGGGCGGGAACCGGTTGCCGTCGTCGCTGGTCGCGGAGCTCGACGAGTATGTCGAGCACATCTCCCAGTCCGGCGGCACCCCGCTGGTCGTCGCCACCAAGGACGCGACCGGTGCGGGGCACCTGCTCGGGGTCGTGCACCTCAAGGACGTCGTCAAGGAGGGGCTGCCGGCGAAGTTCGCCGAGATGCGGGCGATGGGCATCCGCACGGTGATGATCACCGGCGACAACCCGCTCACCGCGGCCGCCATCGCGAAGGAAGCCGGTGTGGACGATTTCCTCGCCGAAGCCACCCCGGAGGACAAGCTCGCCTACATCCGCAAGGAGCAGGAGGGCGGGAATCTGGTCGCGATGACCGGTGACGGCACCAACGACGCGCCCGCGCTCGCGCAGGCCGATGTCGGGGTCGCGATGAACTCCGGCACGTCGGCGGCGAAAGAGGCCGGGAACATGGTCGACCTCGATTCCGACCCGTCCAAGCTCATCGACGTGGTGCGGATCGGGAAGCAGCTGCTGATCACCCGGGGAGCGTTGACGACGTTCTCGATCGCGAACGACATCGCGAAGTACTTCGCGATCATCCCCGCCATGTTCATGGGCGTGTTCCCGCAGCTCGCCGCGTTGAACATCATGGGCCTGCACTCGCCGGCCTCGGCGGTGCTGTCGGCGATCATCTTCAACGCGATCGTGATCGTGTTCCTCATCCCGCTCGCCTTGCGCGGAGTGAAGTACCGGCCCGGGAACGCGTCCAGCATCCTCGGCCGCAACCTCGCCATCTACGGGCTGGGCGGCGTGATCGCCCCGTTCGTCGGGATCTGGCTGATCGACCTGCTCGTCCGCCTCATCCCCGGCTTCTGACACACCTTCGGAAAGAAGAGAACATCATGAACACACAAGCTCGTGGAATCGGGCGCACCATCTGGGTCGCCACCCGTGCCATGGCGCTCCTGACCCTCGCCCTCGGTGTCGGCTACACCCTGCTGATCACCGGCATCGGGCAAGTCGCCCTGCCCGCCCAAGCCAACGGGTCGATCATCACCAACCAGGACGGCGACCCGGTCGGGTCGTCGCTGATCGGCCAGTCCTTCACCGACGCGGACGGCAACCCGCTGCCGGAGTACTTCCAGCCGCGGCCCTCCGCCGCCGGCGACGGGTACGACGGCGGCGCCTCCTCCGGGTCGAACTACGGGCCGGAGAACGAGGACCTGATCGCCGCGATCACCGAACGCAAAGCCCAGGTTGCGGAGTTCAACGGCGTCACCGAGGCCGAAGTCCCCGTGGATGCGGTCACCGCGTCCTCGTCGGGACTGGACCCGCACATCAGCCCCGCCTACGCGCAGATCCAGATTGACCGGGTCGCCGACGCACGCGGGATCCCCGCCGAGCAGGTACGGGAACTCGTCGCGGCACACACCCAGGGCCCGGATGCCGGGTATTTGGGAGAATCGAGGGTGAACGTTCTGGAACTGAACCTCGCCCTGGACGAGTTGGAGGACTGATCATGCCGAAACGGGGGCAGCTTCGGGTGTTGCTCGGCGCTGCCCCCGGCGTCGGCAAGACCTTCACCATGCTGGAAGAAGGGCGACGCCTCCTCGGGAACGGGAAAGATGTCGTCGTCGGGATCGTGGAAACCCACGGCCGCGCCGCGACGGCGGCGATGACCGCGGGAATCCCAGCCGTCCCGCGCACACGCATCGAACATCGCGGGGTCACGCTCGAGGAGATGGACCTGCAGGCGGTGCTGGACCGCCGCCCCGAGATCGCGCTCGTCGACGAGCTCGCGCACACCAACGCGCCCGGCTCGAAGAACGACAAACGCTGGCAAGACGTTGAAGAACTCCTCGTCGCAGGCATCGACGTCATCTCCACCCTCAACATCCAGCACATCGAATCCCTCAACGACGTCGTCGAACAGATCACCGGCGTCCCCCAGCGAGAGACCGTCCCCGACAGCTTCCTCCGCGGCGCGGAACAGATCGAGGTCGTCGACCTCGCACCGCAAGCGCTCCGCGACCGGCTCAGCGGCGGATTCGTGTACCCGGCCGAACGCATCGACGCAGCCCTGTCCAACTACTTCCGCCTCGGGAACCTCACCGCGCTACGCGAACTCGCCCTCATCTGGCTCGCAGACGAAGTCGATCAGGCGCTGAAGGGATACCGCAAAGACCACGGCATCGACAGCACCTGGGAAGCCCGCGAACGCGTCGTCGTCGCCCTCACCGGCGGCCCCGAAGGCGAGACGCTGCTGCGCCGCGGCGCGCGGATCGCGGCCCGCTCCGCCGGCGGCGAGCTCATCGCCGTGCACATCACCAGTCAAGACGGACTCCGCACCGGGAACCCGGCGACCCTTGCCGAGCAGCGTGCGCTCGTCGAAAAACTCAACGGCACCTACCATCAGGTCATCGGGGAAGACATCCCCACCGCGCTGGTGGAGTTCGCCCGTTCTGTCAACGCCACCCAGCTCGTCTTGGGTGCCAGCCGCCGTGGACGTGTCACCGCTGCGTTCACCGGACCCGGGATCGGTGCGACCGTCGTCCGTGAGTCCGGCGACATCGACGTGCACATGGTCAACCATGCCGCAGCCGGCAGACGTTTCGCCCTGCCCCCGCTGACCGGGGCGCTCACCCGCAAACGCCGCATCCTCGGCTTCGTCGCTGCGCTCCTGGGCGGGCCTGCGCTTACCACCCTACTGAGCGTGTTCCGCAGCGAGGATTCGATCACCACGGATGTCCTCAGTTTCCAGCTCCTCGTCGTCGTCGTCGCGCTCGTCGGCGGCATTTGGCCGGCCCTGTTCGCTGCGGTGCTGTCGGGGATCACACTCGATTTCCTGTTTATCGAGCCGCTGTTCACGATTCACATTTATCAGCCGCACCATCTCGCGTCCTTGATCCTGTATGTCTTGATCGCGAGCCTGGTGAGTTTCGTCGTTGACCGGGCGGCCCGGTACACCCGCGCCGCCCGCCGTTCCGCCGCCGAATCCGAACTCATCCAGACCATCGCTGGCAGTGTGCTGCGCGGAGACAACGCGATCCAAGCACTCGTAGACCGCATCCGCGAAGCCTTCCAACTCCCCGGGGTCCGGCTGATGCGCGGCGAGGACGTCCTCGCCCGGTCCGGGGAACCGCTCCCGGATAACCATCACGCCAGCATACGGATCACCGACGACACCACCTTAGAACTGCACGGTCCGGACCTTGCCGCGTCCGAGCAGCGCCTCCTTGCCGTCGTCACCGCACAACTCGCCGCAACCCTGGAACACGAGCACCTCACCGAGACAGCGAGACAGATCGAGCCGATCGCTGCATCGGATCGGGTGCGCGGCGCGCTCCTCTCGGCGCTCAGCCATGATCTGCGTCGCCCACTCGCGGCCGCGTCCGCCGCTGTCGGGGGTCTCAAAGCGGCAGGACACGACTTGGCGTCCGCGCAGAAGAGGGAACTGCTCGACACCGCCGAAGAAAGCCTCGGCGCACTCGCGACTCTGGTCACTGACCTCCTCGACGTCAGCAGGCTGCAGGCGGGCGTACTCACTATCGCGGAGATCCCGACCGATCCCGCCGAGACCATCGCGCCCGCCCTCGACGAACTCCACCTCGGCCCCACCGATGTGACCCTCGCGCTCAATCACGGTGACGCGGTCGCGCACGCCGACCCTGTCCTGCTCCAACGCGTGCTCGTCAACCTCCTCACCAATGCGCACCGCTACAGCCCGGCCGGCACCCCCATCCACGTCAGCACCAGCACGTTCGCAGACCGGCTCGAAATCCGCATCATCGACCGCGGCCCCGGCATCCCGCCTGAGAAACTGGACGACATCTTCCTGCCCTTCCAACGCCTCGGCGACACTGACAACACCACCGGCCTGGGACTCGGCCTCGCCCTATCTCGCGGATTCATCGAAGCCATGCACGGCACCCTCACCCCCGAAGACACCCCCGGTGGCGGACTCACCATGGTCATCTCCCTCCCTACGATCCGCACGAGCCAGGAGCCGTCATGAAAATCCTCATCGCCGACGACGACCCCCAGATCCTTCGCGCCCTGCGCATCACCCTCACCGCTAAGGGGTATGAGATCTTCACCGCAGCTGACGGTGCCCAGGCGATCACAGCGGCCATCGACCATCACCCGGACATCTTCCTCATCGACCTCGGCATGCCCGAACTCGACGGTATCGAAGTCATCCACGGCATCCGCGGCTGGTCCCAGGCGCCTATCCTCGTCGTGTCCGGCCGCGCCGGCGCCGCCGACAAGGTCGAAGCCCTCGACGCCGGCGCCGACGACTACATCACCAAACCCTTCGCCGTCGAAGAACTCCTCGCTCGCATCCGCGCCCTGACCCGACGTGTTCCCCAAGAAGACGCCACGCCCGTGGTGCACCTCGGCAGCGTCACCATCGACCTCGCCGCCCGCAGCGTCACCCGCGACACCTCCGAAGGGGAACGTCAAATCCGGCTGACCCCCACAGAGTGGCAGTTCATCGACATCCTCATCCGCAACGCCGGGAAACTCGTCACCCGCCAAACCATCCTCACCACCATCTGGGGCACCGAGCACGCCGAAGACACCGGCTACCTTCGCCTCTACGTCTCCCAACTCCGCCGCAAACTCGAAGAAGACCCGGCCAACCCCGCCCACCTACTCACCGAACCCGGCATGGGCTACCGGCTCGACGGCATGACCACCTGACGCTCAGCACCCCCAGAGATGAGCATTCTCGACCATCGGCATCATCGGCGAAATGCTGTCCTGGATCGGCGCAATCATCGGCATCCCCTTCCTGGTCGCAGCGCTCATCATCACCGCCATCGATGGTCCTCGCACCCCAACGAACGTCACCGTCGTCGAGGACCTCGATCAGCAGCGGATCGCGATATGGAGCGTGAAGGAACGCACCTATACCCGCCCCCTCACATCCCGCGATGATCTTCGCAACCACGATTCGACCACCGTCACCGGATACGTTCCCGAACGCCGGCCCGACCGACTCCACCTGCACAAACGCTCCCACCCGGAACGTCACTGCCGCACCCTCGCAATCACCATGCTCAGCACAGCAGCAGTAGGATTCCTCGCATCTCTCCTCCCGATGGTCTGGTGACCTTACCTCGGCGCAAGCTGCACACAAACTGTTCAACGTGAGGTAGCCGTTAGGGTTCTGGCAAGCGTCATATGAGTATCGTTAGGGGTACTCGATTCTCAGACGCGAGTGCCCTTCGATTGCCAACTATGACTGGCGGTGTTCGGTGGGAAGGGCCTACGAAGCCTGCTGGTGTGCCGGCGGCGCCGGTGGCCGCGTTCTCGCCGTTGCTCGCCCGAACGCAAGTCGCGCACGCTCCAGTTGAGCCAATCGCTTTCGATTGCGTCAAGTTCATTGTCATACGGGCGGGTCGAGCTCGACTCTTCAGCGAGTTTGGCGCGCACTTTGTCAGCGTCGGTGATGTCGTTGTTCTGGCGGCAAACACTCTCTGTGGCGCTGAGCCCGACGGATGGGTAGCGACCACGACGCTCTATCTCGACCGAGACTATGTCATTGACCAAGTGTTTTGGCAGTATGCTTCACGGTTCCAGGAGCGACTCAACGCGAGCCAGTTCCTCGATACGCACTATGCGGAACCCACCCAGGTTCTGCGCATCGGTAAGCACCGGGCGGGGCTGATGATGCCGTGGCTCGACGAGTTGACTGCCTTGAGTGTCGAGGGCGTGCCTCCTGAACGTTTCTATCGGGCGCAATCGCTAGTCTCTGCCGTGTTCGATGTCTTGGTTCCGTTTCTCGTGGTCGCCAATGAGGGAACCGCTGTCGCGCGGCGAAGCGCGTCGGTTCCCACCGTGCCGCGGCATCGCCTCTTCCGCCCTGTACGTCCTGAGGTGTTGGACATTGCACACTCCTTGCGTGTGGAGTTGGATCGTCATTGGACGGTGACCGAGCTCGCGGCGCGAGCGCATTTGTCGGTGTCTCAGCTGCGTCGAGTGTTCGTCGATGCATTTGGGAAATCACCGATCTCGTACCTGACGATGCTCCGTGCTGAACGAATGGCCCACCTCCTGCGCGTCGAGGATGCACCTATCTCGGACATCGCCGCCAGGGTGGGTTGGAACGACCCTGACTTCGCTGCACGTCAGTTCCGCAGGAGCATCGGCGTGTCCCCGTCGGAGTATCGCAGAATCACCAGTAGTGCTCCGGCACGCTCCAACCCTGACTGAACGCGCGTATGCCCAGGCGAAACGCTCATGTTTTGGTGCTCAGATCGTCAGGGCGCCAGCGGATGATGTAGACCGAGTTTGACCACGTCGGGTTCAGAGCTGCACCTGACGGTCGCTCACTTTTCTGTCCGTCGTCCGTCTCGATCGCGTCCCCTGACACCCTTCGCGCACCTTCTGGTCGCAGAGGTCACCCGCCGTGCACGGGTGCCTGCGGAGGGAGGACGACGATGGCAACCAGCGAAGAGGCGCGACCGGAGCGGGATGCGAAGCTCAATGCTCTGCACGAGCGACTCACCGGCGCTGTGGAGTCGTTGGTGTCGGGTGAGGACTGGAAGCAGGCACTGGAGTTCGCGGCCAGGTTCCGTGCCCGCTCGTTCAACAACACGCTGCTGATCTTCGTGCAGCACCAGAGCGCTTTCGAGGCGGGCAGGGTGCCCGAGCCGGTGCCGACGTATGTGGCGGGTTTCAAGCAATGGCAGACGCTCGGCCGACAGGTCGAGAAGGGCCAGTCGGGGTACATGGTCCTCGCCCCGGTCACGGGCAGGTTCGCGTCGTTCACGCCGAAGGTGGCGGAGTCGTGGCGCAGGCTCGGCCGGTTCGAGCAGCCGAAACCGGGTGAGGTGGTGCGGTCCCTCATGGTCGGTGTTCGCCCCGCCTATGTCTGGGATGTCTCCCAAACGGCCGGTGACCCGATCCCCACGCCGCCCTCGCCGCGGCTCCTGGAAGGTGAAGCACCTGGCGGGCTCTGGGAGGGCATCGCCCAGCTGGTGGAGGCGGAGGGGTTCACGGTGTTGCGGGTGCCGCATGAGGGCATGATCCACGGCGCCAACGGCCTCACCGACTTCGGCGCGAAGACCGTCGCGGTGCGAGAGAACATGCCCGACGCGGCACAGGTGAAGACCCTTGTGCACGAACTCGCACACGTCCTCCTCCACGGCCCAGAGAACCCGGATGCGTCGGGGCATCGCGGGATCGCTGAGGTGGAGGCGGACTCCGTCGCGTTGATGGTCGCTGCCGCTCACGGCATGGACACCTCCGACTACACGATCCCCTATGTGTCGGGGTGGGCAGCGACAGTGCCGGAGAAGTCCCCGGTGGAGGTCGTCCAAGCCACCGGCGAACGGGTGCGGAAGACGGCGGCGTCGATCCTCGATCAACTCCCGACCGAGCAGATCGCCAATGGCGACCCTCCCGGTCTGAACCGTGATGCGCAGTTCCAGAAATCTCCTGCGTCTGAGCGGGCACCCGATGCTGATCCGCTGACGGAGGAGCCGCGCCGTGTCGCAGCGAGCTCGGTGAGGAGTCTGTGATGGGCGCGATCGACGTGTTCGCTGAGGTGAACGGGATGCGGCTCGCTGATGCTGCCGCGCGGTTCGCGGCTGCCGGGGTGCCGGTGTTTCCGTGTGTGCCGGGCGAGAAGCGCCCGCTCGTGCGCCGAGGGTTCCATGACGCGAGCACAGATGCCGGGCAGGTTGCGGCGTGGTGGTCAAGGTGGCCTGCAGCCAACATCGGCATCCCCACCGGTGCCGCATCCGGGGTCGAGGTCGTCGATGTCGACGTACACCAGACCGGCACCGGATTCCCCGCCTTCCGTGCTGCACACCGTGAAGGATACGCAGCGGCGTGGGCGGCGCTCGTGCGCACCCCATCCGGCGGGCTGCACGTTTACTATCCGACGGACTCTGAGCGTGTGCAGTCGTCGTGGCAGGCGGCGCGGGCGCATGTCGATTTCCGTGGCGACGGCGGCTACATCATCGCGCCACCCTCCCAAGTGCTGCGCCACGGAGGCGTCCGGGCACCGTATCGACTGATCGTTACCTCCGGCGACACACCGGCACCGGTGGATGCGGCGCGGCTGCGCGAGTTCCTGGACCCCAGCCCCCCGACCTCCATTGACCGTGCTCGTCCGGCTCGGGTCGGCCAGCAGGGGTCGGACGCGAAGGTGCTCGCCGGGTGGGTGGCGGGTCGTGGTGAGGGCGAGCGGAACCGTGGCCTGTTCTGGGCTGCGTGCCGTCTCGCCGAAGCCGGTACCCCGCCCGACGCAACGCTCGACGCGTTGGGGCCTGCGGCGGAGCATGCGGGGCTCGGTGCGCGGGAGATCATGGCGACGATCCGCTCCGCCTACCGCACCACCCACCCCGCACCCCGAACCGCGGCGGAGCCGGTGATGGATGAGCGTCGCGTGATGCGCGGATCACCGGGACGGGCGCTGTCATGAGCACCATCGAATCTGCCTCGCCGCGGGGTCGCCGCCTGGCGGTGGTGACGGCGATCACGGGGACGGTGTTCATCGCTGCCGGGGCGTTCTGGCTGTCGTTCACCGCGCTCGCCGATCTCGCACGCCGGTCAGGGATCGATGCAGGCCAGGCGTGGGCGTGGCCGCTCATTGTGGACGGCATCATTGTCGTCGCGACGGTCGCCGTCGTCGCCCTTGCCAGTCAGCGTCGCCCGACCTGGTATCCGTGGACGCTGCTGGCGGCGGGTGCGGTGGTGTCGGTGACGGCGAACGCGATCCACGCAATCATCGCCGCCGACACCGACGTGCCCAGCGTGCTCGCCGCGTCTGTCGCTGCGATCCCGCCACTGGTGCTGCTGTCGATCACACACCTCACCGTCGTCCTTACCCGCCCGGTTTCCGAGTCCGCCTTTCGTGCGCGTGGAGAGGACATGACCGTCAGCGCCATGCCGGACGAAGCCGCCACTGCGGATATTCCGGCGGCGCAGGAGGTGGATATTTCCGTGGTTCCTGCCAGCGAACGGCGTGCGGAGGCGACGCAGTTGCGGGAGGTGGAGGGGTGGTCGAACAAGCAGATTGCCAGGCATCTGGGCGTGCATCCCTCAACCGTGGGGCGCTGGTTCGCCCCGCCCATCGGCGAGACGAAGGATAAGGCACCGTGAACGAGCATGCAGAGGTAGAGCGCACTGAGGCCCCGGAAGCCCGACACGAAGCGGCGGGCTCAGAGGCGGAGCGGTCAGCGTTCGCCGTCCACCGCGACCCCTCACTCACCACCACGGCCGGGGATGGCAGTTCGCGGGTGGGGCGCGGGATCGCGTGGGTGCGGCCGTCTGATCTGATGGCATCAAGCAGCGCACGGCTCGCGGGCCGTGGCATCGACTTTCAGGCGGAGCTCGCGCATCGCGTCCGCCGCGTCCCCGGCCAGACGTACCGTGCGACCCGGAACCGCGCACGCGACCTCCATGATCGACGTACCGCCCGAGTCGCGCCGGAGTCGTCAGTGTTCGAGTCGTTCGACGTGTTCGAGCCGCAGGATCGGCCCCGGTCGTCGTCGTGGGTTCGGCCGTCGGGGATCGGACTGGGGTGAGCCGCCGTGGACAGGCAACTGTGGGACGGCGCTGGCGGGCAGCCGGTGCGCACCTTCCTGTCAGGAGGTGCCACCATGCCACAACCCCACACCCCGCGCCGCAACGATCACCGTCGTGGGTTCGAGAACTCAGAACGACTCCGCGAACTCCTCACTCGCCTTCACATCGCAGGTCCTGACGCCTGGCGGAGTGATCCGGAGGTGGCGGCGCTCATGCAGCACGCCGCCCAGAAATACGCCGCCCTCGCCCGCAAACACGGGCTCGACCCGTGGGAAGCCGCGGGTGCGGCGTTCGAGGCGATGCGCACTGCCGCTGTCCGGCGGGCGGATGACCCGTGGGCGGTGATCACCCGGGCCGTGCAGATCACCTGCATCGCCGAGAACCGCGCCAACGGGCTGCTCTGCTCCGTGCACCAGGCACGCCGGCCCCGGTACTCGAGTTTCCATGACGCGGAACGGTTCTCCGACCGGGAGAACCCCCTCACCGACTACCACCCCGCGTTCCACGCTGACCCGTTCGCCACCGACGACGATGAAGCGATTAAGGAGCCGGGGTGCACGGGTGTGGAGTCCGCTCTTGAAGACACGATCGCGTTGCTGTGTTGGCACGGGTGGGAGCCGGAGATCGCGCGGGCCGCAATCGAGTGCGTCTGTGCGCGCCTCACCGAGTCGGTATCGCGGGCGGGCGCGTATGAGTCGCTGCGGCGGGATCGTCACGCCCGTGCGCTGCTCGACATCCCCGCACCGTCCTGGTACCGGCTACTGCGGATCATCCTCGGCGCACCGGATAGGCACCTGACCGGCACCAGTGCGGGTCGGGGCGTGCTGTTGCGGCTACTGATCGGTGAATCGTTGCGGCATCTCATGGACGATGCCGAGCTCGGCGCAGCGATCAAGGTTGCCGCCCCTGGCGTCATGCGAGGCCGGCCATGAGCGAGCCAGGACACATCGAGCTGGAACGGTCGGTCGCCTCAATCTGGGCCGGCCGACGGCACCGCGAGGACTACGGCGACGTCGACGCCCTGATCGAGTCGATCGTGCGGGATGGGCTGTTGCAGCCGATCACGATCACCCCCGACGGGATGCTGATCTGCGGCGCCCGACGTTTGGCTGCGATCCGCAAGCTCGGGTGGAAGACCGTGAACGTGTGGGTGCGCTCCGGTATCTCCACCACCCTGGGCCTGCTCCTCGCAGAGCAAGACGACAACCTGCTCCACAAGCCCCTCACCCGCACCGAAGAAGCCACCCTCTACGCCGAGCTGAAAGCACTCATGGTCGAGGATGCGGCAGGCCGGCAGGAAGCGTCACGGTTCACCTCCAACCAAGAAAACCCCAGGTCACACGGTGCCGCCACCGTGGCGGCACCGCAGAAGGGCGACACGCGGCAGCAAGCGGCACTCATGGTCACTGGCCGCAACGCCTACACCTCGCTGGAACGCATCAACGACCTGCAACGCCTCACCGCTGACCCCGCCGAGACAGAGGATGTGCGCCAGCGAGCACAGGAAGAGCTCGACCGGATCGACGCCGGCGGGTCGATCACCGGCGCGAGGCATCGCATCCGCGCCGCCCAGGCACTCGCCGAACTCGACACCCTCGCGGGCGACCCCGCGCAACCCGCCCGTATCCGCGATACTGCCGCAGCCGGCGCCGCCCGCCTGCGAGAACTCGAACACACCGCAAGACCCGCTGACCTGGAACGGCTGGCTGAACTCGCCGTCGAGCGCGCGAAGACCGCGACTAAGAAGCGTCCCGCACAGCTCGCGAAGGCGCGGCTCCATGCGGTGGAGGAACCCGCGCGTGAGTTCTTGCCAGTGCGGTCGTTCGTCTACCTCTGGGATGAGCTTTCCACCTGGTCCGAACGCTACGACCCCGACATGATCGGCCCGGCATTGTCGGATGAGCAGTGGTCGATGTTCGAGAACGCCGTCGCCGCCACGATCGCATTTCTCGATGCCGCACGTGTGGCGCGGAACGCGCGTCGAGACACCGCCTGAACCCTCCGGTGAGCTCAGCGTTGCTGAGCGGTTTGGTGCACCTTCCTGGTGATCCGTATTCGCCCGGAAGGACACCAGGATGGAACCCACCGCTCGCCGCCGCACCATGCTCATCGCCACTATCGCCGGCGGTCTGATCCTCATCCTCCTCGTCGGTGTCGGCGTGTACGGGCTCATCCGCGGGCCGCAGCCCACCGAGTCTGATGACACGGTGCCTTCGGATCAGCCGACTGCGACCTCTCCCGTCGCCGAGCCTGCCGACCCGGAGCCGGTGATCGGATTGGGCGGACCGGAGGAGTTCGCGGTGGCGGTCGCGGAGGCGCTGTTCACCTGGGACACGAGCAGCGGGTACGGGCCGGCCGACTACGCGCAGATGCTCGCCGATGTCACCGCCGACAGCGAAGCCGACGCGGCAGCCTCCGACGTGCGCGCGTATCTGCCGACACCGGAGGCATGGGCGCAGCTCCGCACGCACCAGACGAGGCAGTGGCTCACCGTCGACACGATCGAGATCCCGGATGCGTGGGAGGACGCCGTCGAGCAGGCCGCGCCGGGGCAGATTCCGGATGGTGCGGTCGCGTACACGATCACCGGCACCCGTCACCGCACCGGCTACTGGGGCACCGACCCCGTCACCACGACCCATGATGTCGCGTTCACGGTGTTCCTCACCTGCACCCCCGAACGAAACCCGGCTCCGGCGCCAGCCGATCCGATCATCGAGAACTGTGCGCTGTTGCGGCTGTCGCAGCTCGACAACCCGCTGCGGTGACCAGCCATGCTCAAGAAGCTCCTCGCCGCCCTCGCCATCGCCGCTGTCTGCTTCGGCCCCGCGACCGTTCTCCTGTCCGTCGCTGTCCTCGCCAACCCCGCTGTCGCCGCGTGTTCGCCGGGGTCGTTGATCGTGGGACCGATTCCAGACTCGCTGACCGCGACCACCAAGAACGGGGAGACAATGACGCTGAACCGTCAGCCACTCACCCACGCCGCGACGATCATCACCGTCGGAGGACAAACCGACGGCGTCGGACGGCCCGGGGTGGTGATCGCGTTGATGGCGGCACTCACGGAGTCGCATCTGCGGATGCTCGCCAACACCGGCACCTACCCCGAATCCGCGAACTACCCCAACGACGGGGATGCCTCCGATCACGACTCCCTCGGCCTGTTCCAGATGCGCCCGCAGGCCGGGTGGGGCACGGTCGCTGAGCTCATGGACCCGAACTACCAGGCCCGCGCGTTCTACGGCGGACCCACCGGACCCAACTACCCCTCACCACGGGGCCTGCTCGACATCCCCGGCTGGCAGCAACTCGACCCCGGCGAAGCAGCGCAAGCCGTCGAGGTGTCGGCGTACCCGGACCGGTATCAGAACTACCAGCCGGTCGCCGAAGCGATCCTCACCGCCCTCACCACACCCGCACCGTCAAGCGGAGGCGGTGGTGGTGAGGTGGTGGTGCCGGAGACCACGCGGGTCGTGTTCCCTCTGCCAGAAGGCACCTGGGTGCGCACCAGCCCGTTCGGGTGGCGCACCGACCCCATGACCGGCGAACAGGCATTCCACTCCGGAAGCGACTTCGGCGCTGCCGACGGCACCCCGATCTATGCCGTCGCTGACGGGATCGTGACCCACGCTGGCTACACCGGCAACTGGGGCGGGCTGATCATCATCGAGCACACCGTCGGCGGAGAACGCATCGCCTCGTATTTCGCGCATATGTGGGAGCACGGCATCCACGTCACCGAAGGCATGACCATCACCTCAGGACAACACATCGGCGACGTCGGGTCGTCCGGGAAGTCCACCGGACCCCACCTGCACCTCGAAATCCGGCCCGGCGGCACCGGTCAGCCCGCGATCGACGCCGACCAATGGCTCACCGACCACGGAGCCGAAGGCATCACCGGCGGCAACACCTCACGAGCATCCTGCACCCTGAACGGAAGTGGACGCTGATGGACGTGTTCCCCGACTTCGGCGGCGTCGGAGCCGCAGACGACCTCCGCACCGTCATCGGCGCCCTGTTAATGTTCGTGCTGGTCATCGCGGTGCTCATGCTGATCGTCTCCGCGATCATCTGGGCCATCGCCTCCTCAACCGGCAACCCACACACCGCCACCAAAGCCCGCCTCGGAGTCTGGGTTGCTCTCGGGGCCGCCGCTCTTGCCGGCGCCGGGGTCGCGTGGGTGAACTTCCTCCTTGATGTGGGAGATCAACTTTGACGATGCGTGACCCTAGTGGTGCGGTCTACTCGTGCACGGTTTGCAGATCGGAGCTACGACACCACATATCACCGTTGCGTCTCCAGAGAGCATCTACAAGTGCATCCAGCACTGCTACGGGCAGGTCATCGAAGACCTCGGAGACGACGTCGTAAGCGTCAAGAATTTCGACGATCGCCACATACTCTTGATCTTCTGAGTCCCACGGAAGGCCCGCATCGTCAACGGTCATGTATTCGTTCGAGATTGTTTCAAGCATCTCGTCCAGTTTCAGGTCGAGTTCATCGAGTGGCGACCCTGACCAGAACTCGTCGCCATCGTGTCCGACGAACAGAGACCCCAGCGTCAAGTTGCTCTCCCAAAGGAGATCATTTCCTTCGGGCCAGACGATGAAGGCTATGTCAGAGAGCTCGAACCGGACATCTCCGATGACCCGCCATTCTCGTTCCCATCGCCAATCGTGAGGTCGAGTGGAGTCAGTCGAGCGTACGGGATCGATGAACGGCGTCATCTTCCAGTACGCATCTTCCACATTGAGCGGCTTCCGGTGTGCGTCCAGGGACCTAGATAGAAGCTGCTTCGCAGCGTCCCACTGGGGTGAAGGATCGCTGAGATACCAGACCGGTTGAGCACCTTGCCTTTCGCGGAGCAGTTCTTTGTCAAAGACAACGCCCCATCTTCGACCTCGACTGGTCATACGGCGCAGTTCGGTCAATGGCGTTTCGGTGAAGCAGACGGCCTTCTGATTTCCGACGGAGGCCTGAAGGTTCTTGGCGATCCCGAAGGGATTGCGCGCCTCGATTCGCCCCTGTGTCAGCACACTCGCGAGATCTTGGGGCGTCCGAGTGAGATGCACCAGCCAACGTGACAGATCGCGTGCGCCTGAGTGCTGGGTTGTCCCAGCCGCGCTCGAAGGAATCGGCTCTGCCATCCCTTCAGATTACTCGCGGTATAGAAGCGCGCACCTGGCTGGCAAGTCCGCCATCTCTGGCGTTTGTGAGCTGAAGGAGCACCCTGTGATTGATATCGATCCGAACGGTACTGGGCTTCCCGGTATCGAGCAGTTGCGCATCATCGTCGGCGCGGTGATGACTGTCGGTCTGATCCTCTCCGTCCTCGCCCTGATCGTCTCGGCGATCGTGTGGGGCTTCGGCGCGAACAGCAGCAACCCGCATCTCGCGTCGCGCGGGAAGGTCGGGGTGCTCGTGTCATGTGGGGCGGCGATCATCTGCGGGGCGTCGGTGACGCTCATCAACTTCTTCTGGGGCGTCGGCCAAGCCGTCTAGCCCCATCTTTCGCGAGGGAAGGAGGATGCGATGAGTGTGTGTGATGTGCCGGTGATCTCGGCCGTGTGCGACACCGTCGGGCAAGGCGCTGCGACGTTGATCGCGGCACCGTTCGACTGGCTCGCCCAGGCAATGGGCGGCGCGGCTGCGTGGCTGTTCGAGGCGGTGTGGGCGGTGTTCGACACCACCACCCTCGTCGACGTGTCAGACCCCGGCTATGTCGGGGTGTACAACATCCTGTTCGGGGTGGCGGTGTTCGTGGTGCTGATCTTCTTCTGCCTGCAACTGATCACCGGTCTCATCCACCGCGACCCCACTGCCCTCACCCGCGCCGCCCTGGGCGCTGCGAAAAGCATCCTCGGCTCGTTCGTCGCTATCGGTCTTACCGGCCTCCTCTTGGAGATCACCGATCAGCTTGCCGTCGGGATCGTGCAGGCGACGGGGAACACGATGGAATCCATCGGCGACCGCATCACCCTCCTTGCCGCGGGATTCGCGGGGATCAACATCGCCGCCCCCGGTGTCGGGGCGATCGTGACGATTTTCCTTGCCGGGCTCGCAATCTCGGCGGCGGCGATTGTGTGGTTCTCGCTCCTGATCCGCAAAGCACTCCTGCTGGTCGCGATCGTGTTCGCCCCGATCGCCCTGGCCGGGTTCTCGTGGGATGCGACCAAGGGGTGGTTCGGGAAGTGGGCGACGTTCGTGATCGCCCTGATCCTCTCCAAACTCGTGCTCGTGGTGATCTTCCTCGTCGCCATCACCCAAGTCTCGGCCCCGATTGAGCTTGATCTTGCGTCGATCAGTGACCCCATCGCTGGTGTCGTGCTGATGTTCATCGCCGCGTTCGCCCCGTATATGACCTATAAGTTCGTCACGTTCATCGGGTTCGATATGTACCACTCGATGAGCGCCGAACAAGAAGCAAAATCCGCCCTCAACCGCCCCATACCCGTCCCATCCGCGCCGAAAGCCGATGGCGCGAAGAAGGTGCTCGACGGGGCTGGCGACACCCCCGCGAGTAGTGGCCAGGGCGGCGGCGCAGCACCGGCAGGCGGTGCACCTCACGCTTCGACAGCGACGCCTGCCGCCGGAAGTGGCGGCGCGGCTGCGGGTGGAAGTGCCGGAGCGTCTGCCGGTGGCGCGGGTGGTGGAGCCGGTGCGGCGGGCGCTGGGGCTGGTGCGGGGGCTGCGGCGGCGGGGCCTGCTGCTGCGGTCGTGGTGGGTGCGCAGGTGGCGAAGGCCGCCGCGACCGCGGGACCGAAACTCGGCGGCGCCGTCGGCGGCGCGGCAGAAGGCCACGCGGCGGGTGCTGGCGAGACCGTGCAACCCGCGCCGCAGCCCAGCCCGTCACCGGCTGTACCTACGAGGCCGGCGCCCTCGGTGCCCCCGGCGAAATCGCCACCGCCGCCCGCTCCGAAGCCGTCCGTCGGGAAGGAATAGTCGATGTCGTCTCAACAGTCCACAAGCACGGAGTTTGGGTTGCGGGCGGTGCAGTTCTCCCGCCTCACCCGCCGCGGCATCCTCCTCGGGCTCTCCCTCCCGCAACTGATCGTCCTCGCCACCGGTGTCCTCTCCATCGTCGGCGCCCTCTACGCCGGCGGCGGCATCCTCCTCGCCTGGACCGCACCCGTCTGGCTGCTCTGCGCAGCGCTCGCATGGACCCCAGTCGGCGGCCGGAAACTGATCGAGTGGGTACCCGTCACCTTCCGGTGGGCCGCCCGCACCCAAAACCGGCAGACCATGTTCCGCCAGCGCGTAGTCAAGCCTCGCCCGGCGGGGACGCTCGCGTTGCCGGGTGATGCGGCCGCGCTCAGGGAGTGGGAGGACCCGGAGACCGGGGCGGCGATGATCCACGACCCGCACCAGCAGACCCTCACCGTGATCGTCGCCGTCTCACACCCCGCATTCGTGCTCCTCGACCCTGGCGAGCAGGAACGCCGCGTCGCCACCTGGGGCCGGGTGCTTGCCACCACCTGCCGGTCCGGGCGGATCGCGCGCCTCCAAGTCTGCGAACGCACCCTCCCCGACGGCGGCTCCGGTCTCGTGGAGTGGTGGCAGCGCCACGGCCGCGACGACGGGTCCTGGACCTCGACCGTGTACCGGGAACTCATCGACCGTGCCGGTCCCGCCGGGGAACGCCACGCCACCACCATCAGCCTCGCCCTCGACCTCAAAGCCGCAGCCCGACAAGTCCGCACCAACGGTGGCGGCATCAAAGGCGCAGCCGCCGTCCTCCGCCAAGAAATGACCACCCTCGTCACCGCGCTACGGGCCGCGGAACTCACGGTCACTGGGTGGCTCACCCCCGCCCAGGTCGCGGTCATCCTCCGCTCCGCCTACGACCCCGCAACCGCCGCGATCCTGGAACGCCACACAGACATCGGCCGGACGCTCGCCACCGCAGGCCCGGTCGCGGTGACGGAGTCGTGGGATCGGATGCGGTCGGACTCTGCACATCATGCAGTGTTGTGGGTCAGTGAGTGGCCGAGGTCGCAGGTGTATCCGGGGTTCCTCGCCCCGGTGCTGCTGTCCTCTGGGATTCAGCGGGCGTTCTCGCTGGTGTGCACGCCGATCCGGTCGGATCAGGCGGCACGGGACATTCGGAAGAAGAAGACCGAGCTGATCTCGGACGCGGCGCAACGGCAGAAGATGGGGCAGATCGAAGACGCCTCCCAAACCGCCGAATACGGTGACGTGCTGCAACAAGAAGCCGACCTCACCGCCGGCCACGGCGTCCTCCGCTACACCGGCCTCATCTCTATCTCTGCTCCGACCCCGGTAGGACTCGACACCGCGGTTGCCGCGATCGAGCAGGCCGCTATCCAAGCCTCCTGCGAGACCCGCCGCCTCGTCGGACAGCAAGCCCAAGCGTTCACCGTCGCAGCGTTGCCGCTGTGCCGCACCGTCTGACAGGAGTAAGTGATGCCGACCTTTCAGAACCCCACCGCTGATGCTGCGGAAGCCTCCGAAGCGCTCCGCGGACTCGCACACGCCACCCGCGTGTTCGGTGAGCCCGCCGACACCTACGCGGTGCTCGGTGACCTCCTCGCGGGTGTGCGCTCCCTCCGGCAAGTTCTCGACCAGCTCGCTACCGCCCATGTCACGAACCGCGTGCGCGCATATGACGACGCCGGCGACCAGAGCAGTGGTGCAACCTACGCTCTCGCCGCGACCGCCGAGCTGCAACAGGCAGCGGCGCTGCTGGATGGGGTGCATGACCGCGTGGATGCGGCGATGTCTGCTTCCGGACGCATCGCCTGGCGCCCCGAACCCGAACCCGAATCCGACCCCGCATCCCAGTCGTCACGGTGGGTGAGCGTCGTGTTCCTGCAAGGCCAAGACGCCGACGAGGTGCTGGCGATCATCGACCGAGACGGCACGGATGCGGCGATCGAGCACCTGGCCGGGTTCGACATGGGCGAGGAGACCACGCAAGCGGCACTGGTCAATGGCTACGTCTACGACGAACCCCCGACCGGACCCCTCGACCGAGTGATCGAGCAGGGCGGCTACGTGCTGACGTACAACCACGACCACGGACACGTCTCCCTACTCCGCACACACCCCGAAGCGCGGGAACTCGAAACACCGCAGGCGAAGGCAAAGACGGCGGCGCCGGCGAGAGCGCGCCGCACCGTGCCCTCTGTCGAGGAAGAAGACGACTGGTTCGCGCCCTCGCAGGCGTCGTCACCATCTCGGGGGCGGGCCCTGTGAGTGACCGGCAGAAGCTCCACACGGCGGCGCTGGTCGAACCCGCCGGGGAACGCCGAAAACACCGGAAAGCGCGCAAGCACGCCGCCGCGGGCATCGAAGCGGCAGCCCGCAAGACCGAGCAAGCGCAAGAACGCGCTCGGGTCGCGGCGGAGCGTGCCGAGCGGCGCAACACCACCTACCTGCCCGCCGCGGGCGAGCCCGGAGTTGCGGCGCTCAGGACACCGGGGAGGTTTCGGTTGCCTCGGCATCAAGACACGTCCGCGACCCTCGCGGGCGCATACCCGTTCCTCGCCGAAGGCGGCCTCGGCGCCGACGGCGTATTCATCGGACAAGACCTCTACTCCGGCGGATCATTCGTCTACGACCCCTGGACCCTCTACGCCCGCGGCATCATCACCGCACCCAACATCGTCCTCGCCGGCATCGTCGGCTCCGGCAAATCCTCCCTCGCCAAATCCCTCTACACCCGGTCGATCCCGTTCGGACGCCGCGTGTACGTCCCCGGCGACCCCAAAGGCGAACACACCGCCGTCGCCGAAGCCGTCGGCGGACGGGCAATCGTCCTCGGCCACGGACTCCGCAACCGGCTCAACCCGCTCGATGAAGGCCACCGCCCCTCCGGGACCAGCGACGCGGAATGGACGGCACAAGTCGCCTCACGTCGTCGGGAACTCATCGGGGCGCTGGCGGAAACGGTGCTGGATCGGGTGCTGTCACCGTTGGAGCACACCGCGATCGACCTCGCCCTCCGAGACACCGTCCGCTCGTCCGAGGTGCCGATCCTGCCGATGGTCGTCGACCGCGTCCTCAACCCTGAGCCGGCGACCGATACCGATGGGCGGCTGGCGGAAGACGGTCGACTCGTTGGGCATGCCCTCCGGCGGCTCGTCGCGGGTGACCTTGCGGGGTTGTTCGACGGGCCGTCGACGGTGCGGTTCGACCCGTTGCTGCCGATGGTCAGTCTTGATCTGTCGCGGGTCGCGGAGAACAGCACGCTGATCTCGGTGCTGATGACTTGCTCTTCGGCGTGGATGGAGTCGGCGCTGATGGACCCGAACGGTGGGCACCGGTGGGTGATCTACGACGAAGCCTGGCGGCTCATGGCCTACCCGGCCCTGTTGCGTCGGATGGATGCGCAGTGGCGACTCGCGAGGCATTACGGGATCGCGAACATGCTGATCTTCCACAAACTCACCGACCTCGACAACGTCGGCGACTCCGGCTCCGCCATGCGCGCCCTCGCGAACTCGCTACTGGCGAACGCGGAGACGCGGATCATCTACCGGCAAGAACCCGACCAACTCGGAGCCACCGCCGCCGCCCTCGGCCTCACCGGCACCGAACAGAAACTCCTCCCAGGGCTCGGCACCGGACAGGGGCTTTGGCGGATCAAGGAACGATCCTTCGTCGTCCAGCACCAACTCCACCCGGCCGAGCTGGCTGCGTTCGATACCACCCAGCGAATGACATCTATTTCCCAGCGCACGAAGCATCAGGTCTGAGGGTTCTGCTTGCCTCGCGCGTTGCGCTGGAACCCCGTTTACGAACAGACAGCATCCTCACATGCGCTGTGAGAGGACCCCTGTCTACCGCTGCTGGTACACGTCCGGGATCCCGTCGCCGTCTTCGTCGATGGCGTCTTCCTGCGCGATGCGGCGGTAGCGACGGTTGCGGGTGCTCAGCAGGATCGATGCGATGAGAGCCGCGAGTACGGAGGCGAGAAGGATCGCGACTTTCGCGTGGTCGTGGTGCGGGTCGGTGGCGGAGAAGCTGAGCTCGGTAACGAGCAGCGAGACGGTGAACCCGATTCCGGCGAGGAGTCCGACCCCGATGAGGTCTACCCATTTCAGGGCGGGGTCGAGGTTGATGCCCCGGATTCGGGTGGTGAGCCAGGTGACGGCGACAATGCCCACAGGTTTTCCGGCCACGAGTGCGATCACGATCCCGATCGTGACGGGATCGGCGAGCGCGGAGAGGAAACCATCGACACCACCGAGGGCGACGCCTGCGGAGAAGAACGCGAATACGGGGACCGCGACCCCCGCCGAGAGGGGACGGAATCGATGCTCGAAGACCTCTGCGAGGCCAGGTTTGGTGTCTGGTGTGTGGTCGCGGCGACGGTGAAGGACGGGGATGGTGAATCCGAGGAGGACACCCGCTATCGTTGCGTGAATGCCGGAGGCGTGCACGAATGCCCAAGCAATTACGCCGATGGGCAGGAGGACGAGCCAGGCTGCGGAGGGCTTGAGGTGGAAGAACTGCCGGTATCGCTGGGCGAGGACGCCGTACACGGCGATGGTGAGAAGCCCGAGTAGCAGCGGGAGGATTTGGATGCTGTCGGTGTAGAACACCGCGATGATCGTGATCGCGATGAGGTCGTCGACCACGGCGAGGGTGAGGAGGAAGATGCGCAGCGGACTGGGCAGGTGCGAGCCGATGAGGGCGAGAACGGCGACAGCGAACGCGATATCTGTTGCGGTCGGGATCGCCCAACCGCGCAGCAACTCCGGGCTCTGTGCCACGATCGCGACATAGACGAGTGCGGGCACGACGACGCCACCGGCGGCAGCAGCGACCGGGAGGATCGCGGTGGAGAATCGGCGGAGGTCTCCGGCGACGAACTCTCGTTTGAGTTCGAGGCCGACGAGGAAGAAAAAGATTGCGAGCAGTCCGTCGGCCGCCCATGCGCCAAGGCTGAGCTTCAGATGCCAAGGCTCGTACCCGATCTCGAAGTCCCGCAACGCGAAGTAGCCCTCTGCCCAGGGCGAATTCGCCCACACGATGCCGACGACAGCGAAGACCACGAGCAGCACACCGCCCACGGTTTCCTTGCGGAGCAAGGCTCCGATGCGCACGGCTTCGGTATAGGAGCCTCGGTTCGGGAACAGCGAACGCCGAGGCGTGGGGTGGGCAGGACGAGAAGTCATAGGCAGATCCGATCAGGAGTCGACAAACAGTCAAATGTCGACCAGACTTCCCGACGCGCCAATCCCTATTCTACTGTGCGGCGTTATAGATATGCCCGGTTCGCGGCTCGACGAATGCTCTCGTTCCTGATGTCGCCCCAGTCAAGAACAGCAGCTCCAGCGAGGCCGTCGAGCTGCGAAGACCATTCAACTGCTCTGTCGGACAGCAGCTTCTGATCGTCGAGGTTGGAGATGTTCACGAACACGACATCGATATCTCGTCCACTCCGGAGCTCAAGCTGCGCGTGCAGCCGTGTCGCTAGCGTCCACGCCACATCGTCGATGCTCGCCGAGCAGGATGACTGGACTGTGTACGCCACCAGTAAATGGCGTACCGTCCGGCGAACCCGGCACACATCGAACATCGCTGCGGTTGCTTGCTTCAGTCGCTTGCGGGCTGACCGCTTGTCGCCGGTAGTGCGCAGATCGCACACCCACACGAGGGTGCGGGGATTTTCCACTTCTCGCGTCGCGCATGGCGCCGAAATATGAAGCGGGTCGCCCAAGAAAACGACAGTCCCAGTCACCTCCGCGTGCCGCCTACCGCAACTCGCACGATTTCGGCGACCGCAACGCCAAGCCCGTCCTCTGTCCACATCCGCTCCGCGACACTATGCACGGCGGTCTGACGGCCAACGGCGTCCGCGATCGCCGCACGAACGTTCTGCGAAGAGAGACGATCTCGGTGTAAGGGCTTGCCGGTAAGACCGGACCGTTGCAGCGTCCTCGCCCAAAAGGGTTGGTCGCCGAGAAAGGGAACGAGAACCGACGGCGTCCCTGCCCGTGATGCTGCGTGGACAGTTCCCGCGCCGCCGTGATGAATCGCGACCGACGCTTCCGGCAGCACCAGGTGGTGTGGAACCGACGACACGGTCAAGAGATCTCGCCCAACACATCGCCGAGGCGGCTCAAGACCACCCCACCCAGTTGCAAGCAGTACCCGTAGTCCCGCTTTCCGCGCCCCCTCGATGATCGCTTCCGCCCGCGATGCGGGGTCGCCACCCCGCATCGACCCGAACCCGGCGTATGCAAACGGCGCAGGATCGGACAGGAATTCCGAAACCTCGGCGTCCAAGACTTCACCCGGTTGAGATTGGCGTGGCCAGTCGCCAGTCATATGGGCTTTTGCGGGCCAGTCCAGGGGACGAGCCAGTAGAGATGGGCTCACCGCGATAAGCGATCCCGCAGACGGTGATACCCGCTGAGAGCGGGCAAACCCGAGGCGTTGCCGAGCGGCGCGGATATCAGTGGCGAACATGCGTTCACCTAAGGCAGGGATACGGTAGCTCAGCCGGTTGAGGACCGGTCCGTACGAGCGGCGAAGGACGCCAGCAGCAGGAAACTCGGCTGTGGCTGTCAGCACCGGTGCCAACTCGACCGTGAGGTACGGAATGCGAAGACGCTCTGCCACGATCGGCACAGTGAGCAACTTGGGGTGAGAAACGATCACATCGGGCTGCCATGCGGTCGCCTCGTCCACCACGCGACTCAGGATCTTGCTCATCGCCGGAACAATGTGCTCGCGATAGGCACGCATCGCTCCGACCTCAGAAACAGCGAGGGCGAGGGCAGAAAAGCTCACCCCAAGGCTGACATGATCAGGGCCGTACTCAGCGTCCGGGTCGTCTGGCACGCATATTCGGACAGCATGCCCGGCCTCTCGCAGAGCAGACGCGAGCGACACGAACGGTTCAACGTCACCACGGCTACCAGCCGTTAGCAACAGCACCCGCAACTGCGAGTCCAGGACTCGCCGCCCGATCACTGTCGCGACTCGCCGCTTGAAGAACCTGCACAACAAGGCAGCGAGAACTGGCCAAGTAATCGGATACTCGCGCCCTGCACGATCAAAATGTGAAGCATGGTGTCCTCCGGTCGCAACTGCCAACCGGATACGGTCGGCGTCAATGTCGACCAGACTTCCCGACGCACCAGGGATCACTTTACCCGAAGGATGCGCATCTCCTGCGATCGGGCGACAACGGCGACTAGAGACTTTGAGCAGCCGCTGTCTGTTCTCCCCACGCGCCCCGCGTGACCCAGCGTTCGCTTCGTGCGGCGCAGCCTCGCGACGAGCACACAGGCTCACCTGTCGCTCAACAGGCACAACGAGCAAGGGAGCAGGAGCAATGGACACGATCAACGAGCTGGCAGCAGATGAGCGCATCGCGAGGATCATCCTCGCCATCGCCTCCGAACCCGGAGACACCGTCACAGGTCGGATGATCCGCACCGTCGGCGCTTCCGAAACCGTCGCGCGAGCGATCGGAGCGGGAGTTCCGGTGGGGCCGGATGGTGATACCTGGCAGCGGCGTCTCGCACCCCGTATCGACGCCGCACACACCGGGCGAGTCATCGCGGATGCGGAGCATCATGGGATGCATGTGCTGATCCCTGGCGATGAGCACTGGCCGTCCGGGATCGACGCCCTCGGTGACCGTGCACCGTTCGCGCTGTGGGCGAAAGGCGACACCGAGCTGCTGACGGAACCCGTCTGGGAACGGCTCACCGTTACTGGGGCGCGCGCTTCTACCGGGTACGGGGAGCACGTCACGACGGAGCTCGTGCAATCCGCGGTAGATGAGGGGCATCGGGTGTTCTCCGGTGGCGCGTACGGGATCGACGGTGCCGCGCACCGTTCCGCACTCGCATCCGGTGGCCCAACGATCGCGGTGCTGGCTGGCGGGCTTGACCGGCTCTACCCGGCCGGGCACACCGACCTCCTCACCCGCGTCAGCCAGCAGGGGCTCTTGTTGTCGGAGGTGCCGCCGGGGGCGGCGCCGACGAAGTGGCGGTTCCTGCAACGCGGCCGACTCCTCGCAGCCCTCTCCGGCACCGTGATCATCGCAGAGGCGGGCTACCGGTCGGGCACCCTGCATACCGCTGCCCGCGCGGTTGAGCTCGGCCGGCCGGTGGGGGCGGTGCCGGGGCCGGTGACGAGTGCGGCTTCGGCGGGGTGTCACCGGCTCATGCGCGATGGCCTCGCCACGGTGATCACTGGGTATGACGACATTCGCGAGCTGCTGTCCATGGTTCGTGACGGGGTGCAGCGTCGGGTGCGTGAGCGGGCGGGGCTCGAGAACGATCCCCTCGACACCGACCCGCCCGGTGGCAGGCGGGAGGGGCACGGTGTGGGGTTGTGAGGGTGGTGGTGCACCTGCCGTGAAGGCGACCGGATTCCCGGGTCGCTGTTCGCGAACGTCAGGAGGCCTCTCGTGTCAGGATCACTCACCCATATCTCGCAGCCCCCTGCTGCTCCACCGCGAACGGGGGTGCGTCGATGGTTGTCCGTCCTGCTGGCGCTGTTCCTGCTCGCCGGGTCGTTCGCGCTGAACACTCCACCGGCTCAGGCGGGCAGTCTCGGTGTCGGCTACGACATCGGGATGGGGTTCCTCGGCGCGTACAACACCGACGTCGATGGCCGGCAAGCGTATTGCGCCGACCTCGACGCGGACTCTCCCTTCTCACAGACCTACGGCCCCGAAACTGTCACCTCGCTGGACTCGCTGTCGCGGCAGCAACTCGCGGAACTGAACTACGTCCTGGACCGGTGGGGACAGTCTGGTGATCCGAACATCACCGCTGCCGTCGCCCTGCACGTCTGGTCGATCACGAGCGCCGGCACCTACAACTCGCACGGCATGTCCGGTGACGATTACTACGTTGCCCGCGCGCCTGCGTCGGAGCGGGGCACCATCCTCGCGAACCTCGCCACCATGCGACAGGAAGCCGCTATCTACGCGGTGACCGACCCGTCGTTGTCGTTGAGTCTGGACATGGCGGATCAGTACGCAGGGACCCTCAACATCGCGACCCACCCCGCAGGGCTCACGGGCACGGCGACGCTGTCGGACGCGGTGTTCGTGGACGGGTCGTCGTCGCGGACGATTGGCGCGGGTGCGCATCCGATCACGGGCACCCCAGCGGACGGGGTGCCGTCGTACCGGATCGGTGCGTCGATGAATATCGCTGCCGCCGGTTATGGGGCAGCCCTGGACCTGTATGTGACGCCGGGCGCGCAGCGTCTGATCGCCGCGGTGGCAGGTTCCTCCACCGGGCTGTCGGCGTCGGCGGAGTCGCCGGTGATCGAGCTGGACTTCCAGCCGGAGATCACCACCCAGGTCGCCTCCCGTTTCGTCGCTGAGGGTGACGCGTTCGTGGACGGGCTGACGGTGTCGGTGTCGAAGGGCACCTGGATTCACCTGGACGGCGCACCGGTCGAGGTGACCGCGACCGGCACCCTGTACGGGCCGTTCGATGAGCAACCCGCAGAGGCCGACACCCCACCCGCCGGCGCACCCGTCGCGGGCACGGAGACCGTGACGCTCACCGGCGCCGGCTCATACATCTCGCCCGGGACGATCATCGCTCCGGAGTCCGGGTTCTACACCTGGGTGTGGGCGATCGATAAGGACGCGCACGGGGATCACGCGAAGTACCTCACCGATTCCTTCACCGACCGGTACGGGCAGGTGACGGAGACGTCGGTGGTGCCGTTCCAGCCGGTCGCGGTGTCGGAGGCGGATCAGCGGTTCGCCGTCCCCGGCGATGCGCTCACGGACACGATCACGGTGTCGAGCTCGAATGGTGCCTGGTTGAAGAAGGACGGCGCGTTCATTCCGGTGGTGTTTGAGGGCACCGCCTACCAAGTCCCCGGCACCCTCCCTCCCACGCAGAACGCGGCGGTTGATGCTGCGGCGGTGCCGCTCGGCACGGTCACCGTCACGGCTGATGGCCCTGGCGTGTATACGTCGCCGTCGGTGGTGGCGCCGTCGGGTGGGTTCGTGACCTGGGTGTGGGAAGTGCGGAAGTCGTCGCAGCCGGAATGGGTGCGCGACTACCTCGCCGCCGACTGGCAGGACGACTACGGCATCAACGTGGAGACAACCTCGGTCCGGTGGCCGATCACCACGACCTCAGTGATGCGGGAGTACAACGTGCACCCCGGCGGACGCGCCTTCGATGTCGTGACCGTGTCGGGGTTCCCGGCGAACCACGGTGATTTCGCCGGTGACGGGTACTGGGGTGCGGATGTCGATGAGCTCCGCCACACCGTCTACGGCCCCTTCACCACCGATGCGGAACTCACCGACAATCTCGACCTCACCACCGCACCAGTACTCGCCGAGCTGACGACGCCGGCACGGAACGGGGTCTACAAGCTCGGGTACACGGATGAAGACCAGATCATGCCGACCGAGCCCGGCTTCTACGTCCTCGTCACCACCTTCACCGGCGACGACCGGGTGCAGCCGTATCAGTCGTCCCCGGCGGACGTGCTGGAACGCTTCTACGTCCCGCCCACCGGCACCGACATCCCCGTGTCGGTGATCACGCAGGCAACCCCGGAAGCGCTCGTCGGTGAACCGTTCTCGGATACCGCGCTCGTGCAGGGCACGAAGATTCCCGACGGCGCATACCTGGTGTTCCGCGCCTACGGGCCGCACCCGGCAGACACCGACCCGGTGTGTGAGGTGCCGTTCTTTGAGAGCGAGGAGACTCCCGTCACCCAGGCCGGCATCTACTACTCCGGCACTACCAGCGTCGATACGGCGGGGAACGTGTACTGGATCGAAACTCTCTACGACAGCGACGGCGAGACCCTCGCTGAGGGCGAGTGCGGGGCTCCGGGTGAGACGACGGTCGTCAAGGAGCAACCGAAGGACCTGTCCGTGAAGACGAACGCTGTGCCGACCGTGACGTTGGGTGATCCGGCGCATGATGTCGCGTCTGTCACCGGCACCGTCCCCACTGGCGCGCAGCTCCGGTTCGAGGCGTACCGACAGGAGGGTGACACCGCGACCTGCACCCCGGAGGAACTGGTGTTCACTTCGACGGTGATCGAGTTGGACGGGCCGGGTGAGTATCGCTCCGAAGAGGTGATCTTCGACCGGGTCGGCGTCTACTACTGGGTGGAGACCGTCACCGACGCCGAGGGCACGATCCTGCACCGCGGCATCTGCGGCGCACCGGACGAAACCACCACCGTCACCGACTCACCAGACGAGCCCGGCACGCCAGGCACACCGGGCGAACTCGCGCACACCGGCGGCGGTGACTGGTGGCCGCTCGGCCTCGCCGGTGGCCTGATCGCCGCCGCGACGGGCGGGGTGCTGCTGTTCGGGCGTCGCCTCGCGATCGCCCGCGAACGCAACGGCCATGTCCGTGAAGAGGACATGGAGTTCGAGGAGTTCAAGGCCCAGTTCGAGGGAGCAAAGGAGGACTAACGAAGCTGCTGATCCGCTGGCACCCCCAACACGGCGGGTCAGCACAGGAGGGCACGAACCACCCCCAGGTTCGTGCCCTCCCACCTCTTTCTACGTCCGGGGCTCTGCGAGCGCACCTGCATGGCGACCCCCTACACCGTTTGGAAGGATCCTCTGTGACGCCGAAGCCGCGCTACCGCCGCACCCGCCCAGACCACCAACCCTCACACATGGCAAAGTCGCCGAAGTCTGAATCGGGCGGGCCGGTGGTCGTGCCGGTCGTGGAGTTCACCATCGACGGCGACGGGTCGATGACAGTCACGGTGGATGGGGTGCCGTATCTGCCGGATCCGTTCGCGCCCGGCTGGCGGCGCGAGTCGTTCCCGACGATCCTCGACACCCTCACCGCCCGCTACCGGACGCCGCTGAGGGTGCAGGTGCGGGAGGCGGACGGATCAGCGTTCACCGACATCATCACCCCACCTCGCGAACGACCAGGCCCGAAGCCGTGGGAAACACCGCCGGCGTCCGCGTCGCCGCCTCTGCCTGCGGTACTCCCGGTGCTGCATCAGGTGGCGGGCTCGGGGTTTGTGCCGGGTGAGGATGTCGCCGTTGCGATCAT
The DNA here is from genome assembly GCF_019443465.1 of Microbacterium sp. PAMC21962. NCBI lineage: Bacteria > Bacillati > Actinomycetota > Actinomycetes > Micrococcales > Microbacteriaceae > Microbacterium > Microbacterium sp. PAMC21962. Next base: position 722,084 of record NZ_CP080381.1, read on the forward strand.
CCACGCCCACAGCGACGCCGCCCAAGATGGGAGCGCTCGTGCCCTGCTGACGGCTGAGCAGGCGGCGGCTGCGGTGACGGGTGAAGTGATCCTCGTCGGCCGCGTCTCCGGCACTCTCACTATCGGCAGAATCCAATGAGCACCCCCAGGCAGGGCGGGGCGATCGGTGATGAGCTGGCGAACCTCGGCATCATCGCCCTCATCACCGCCGCCGCCCTGGCAGTCTTGCTCCGTATCGCCGGCAGCATCACCGCCTGGGCTACCGGGGTTGCGCAGCCTTCGGGTGGGATCGAGGCCGGCCTTGGGGTGCTCCTGCATCCGGGTGATCCGGGTGCCGCGCTCGGCGCCGACGGGCTCAATGCTGTCGTCTACTGGATCGTCGCCGGCACCCTCATCCTCGCGGTCGGGGCGGCGGGGTGGTGGGTCTGGCGGACGTTCCGGGAGCAGGCACGGCGGACGAAGGTCGACCCGTATCGGATCGCTGGGATCGCCACCCGCACCGATGTGACCGCGGCTGCATCAGAGAAATCGTTGCTGCGTCGCGCGGGGCAGCTCCGCCCGTCAATCCAGCACCCGGCGGTCGGGGATGTGGGCTATCTCCTTGGTGCGTCGCGGGGTGTGGATGTGTGGGCGAGTGTGGAGGACTCGATCTTGCTGATCGGTCCGCCCCGGTCGGGGAAGGGTCTGCATGTGGTGGTCAACGCGATCCTCGATGCCCCCGGCGCGGTCGTCACCACCTCCACCCGCCCCGACAACCTCACCGCCACACTCACCGCCCGCAGCACCGACGGACGCCCGGTCGCGGTGTTCGACCCACAACACCTCACAGAAGGCGTCCCGGCAGGGCTCCGGTGGTCGCCGATCCGGGGGTGCGAGGACCCGTTGACCGCGATGATCCGCGCCACCGGACTTGCCGCAGGCACCGGCCTCTCCGCCGGCGGAGTCGAAGGCGGCGACTTCTGGGAAGGGAAAACCCGCACCGCACTCCAAGCCCTCCTCCATGCCGCCGCGTTGGATCACCGCACGCCAGCCGAGTTGTTCCGGTGGACGCTCGACCCGGCTGCCGCGTCGGATGCGGTCGCGATCCTCACCGCGAACCCGAACGTGGCCACTGGATGGGCGGACTCGTTGCAGGCAATGATCAATGCAGACCCGAGAACCCGCGACTCCATCTGGCAAGGCGTGTCGCTGTCGTTGGCGGCGCTCGCTGACCCGAGAGTTCTCGACGCCGTGAGTCCCGGCCCGGATGAGCGGTTCGATCCCGAAGAGTTCCTCCGCAAGCGCGGCACCGTCTACCTCCTCGCAACAGGTGCGGGAGCGAACAACAGCGCCGCACTGGTATCGGCGTTCGTGGAAGACCTCGTCGAAGCCGCACGCCGCCTCGCCGCCAGATCACCCGCCGCACGCCTCGACCCACCCCTCCTACTCGCTCTCGATGAGATCGGGAACCTCGCACCACTCCCATCCCTTCCGACGCTGATGGCGGAAGGCGGCGGCACGGGGATCACGACGATGCCGGTGTTACAGTCCCTCGCCCAGGCGAGGGAAAAGTGGTCGGACAACGCGGCCGGCGCGATCTGGGACGCGTCGATTGTGAAGATCATCCTCGGCGGCGCCTCCAACTCCCGCGACCTCCAAGACCTCACCACGCTCATCGGGGAGCGTGACGAGATCACCGACTCCACCACGGTCGGCGACCACGGGTCCCGCACCGCGCAACGCTCCATCCGGCGCGTGCCGATCATGCCACCCGACGTGATCCGCACCCTCCCATTCGGCACCGGCCTCATCCTCCTCCGCGCCGCACCACCGATCATCGCGCGTCTGCGTGCGTGGACCCGCCGCAAAGACGCGGACGAGCTGCAGTCGCAGCGCCGCCGTGTCGAGGAACTGCTGCAAGCAGGAACACCGGCCTCGACCGGTGCGCAGGGGGTGGCGGGCGCACCTGAGTGATAGAGCACCCCAGCCCTGGGGATGCCGTTACTGACCAGGAGTGTCCCATGGCCATCCATACGCAAGAGTCCCTGTCCGGGTTCATCGCTTCCGAACCCCACCTGTCGTTCACCGAGAAAGGTGACGCGCGTCTGTTCGTGAAGATCGGGCAGGAGCACTACCGGCGGGAAGACGATGGCTCGTTCACGCAGACCGAGACCACGTTCCATGACCTCGTCGCGTTCCGGAAGACCGCCGAACGCGCGCACCAGCGGTTTGAGAAGGGTGACAAGTTCATCGCCGAAGGGTACGTGCACCAGTACGACCACACTGACGACAACGGGCGGCAGGTCAAGGCGGAGGAGTTCGTTGCGAAGAAGATCGGTCACGACCTCGCCCGCACCCGCTACACCGTCGACCGGCCCCGCCGGACCCCAGCAACCGATTCCCTGGATGCGGGACTCGAGAACGCCGCACTCTCACCCGACACCGAACGCCGCACATCCGCCAGCACTGCTGTAGTCGGGAGGTGAACGCACATCATGACCGATGAACTGCCCCAGCAGAGCAACGCTGATCCCGACGAGATGGCGGAGGACGAGTTCGATGAGAGCTACGACCTCGACACCGAAACCCCCGGCACCGAGAACGAGGAGTCAGCCGGGCCTCCGGGGCCGGTGAACTGGAACCTCCTCACCGCCGACGCCGCGGAAGAGGAATGGCTCGCGCTCAACGAATGGGTGCACTGGCTCCGCCACACCTACGGCCTGCCCGTCGCCGTGGTTCCGCCGTTCTGGCACCGCCACCCCGAACTCGTCTGGGAGCTCTCCGCGCTGCACATTCACTGGTTGTGCGCGATCCACCCCGAAGCCAAAGGCTCCGCGATACTCGTCTGGCACCGCGACTTCGCCGAAGCCCAAGAACGCCTCCGCGACTGGACCTCAGCCTGCGGCACCCGACTGAACACCGACCGCCCCACCCGCCAGATCATCTGGCCCGGAGAGAAACCCGTCGAACCAGTCGAGGACGTGATGATCCCGAACCGCGAGGAAGACTTCGTGGAATACATGCACGCAGACGTGCAAGCACGACGTGCTGAGGAGGATGCCTTCTACAGCCGACTGGCGGGCGAGTTCTGATGAACGAGCCGGTTCCTTGCCCGCCGGCCACCGATGTGGCGACGCTCATCGGTGACAGCGAGTATGCCGAGTTCGGTGCGGGGTGGCGCGATGGGGTTTCCCGGTGCATCGCGAGCCCCGCACCGATCGAGGTACTCGAAGACCTTGCGTTACTTCTTGAAGCAGCAGCCCTGGTGGAGAGAATCAGCCCGCCGGCGTGATCCTTATCCGCTCCTCGATGGGCCCGCGTCCCGGCAGCGCGTCGATCTGGAGGATCATCCGGCGCAGGTAGTTCCGCCGTTCTTTGATCCCCTTGCTACTCCACGAACGAATCACGTCAGGGCCGTCAGCTACGACCAACTCGTCTGACTCGACCGCCTCGATGCGGCGTTGGAGTGCATCGATTCGCTGTTGAGCGTCCTCGATCAGTCCGAGCAACACGGTCACCATCGTTCCCTTGTATGCACCGGTGCCCTGCTTAGCCAGGAGCGTGTTCTTTTCTGCGGTTGCTTCATCAAGCTGGGTGAGCAGAACGTTTACCTCGTTGTCAGCCCGCGCGAGCTTCCTCCTGGCTCTGGCCCTTGTTAGTGCTTCGTCAGTGATCTGGGAGAAGAACCAGCCCAGCACGTAAGCTTCCGCCTTCACCGCACTCACCGTACAACCGCCAGGACAGTTCCCCGGCCCGCGGTGCCGGTTCGTCATACAGCGATACACATACTCGGTCTCAACATCGCCGCCAGGTCGTTCCCGCTTCTTCTGGTGCCCATAGAGGTGCCCACCGCATCGACAGAAGAGGAGGCCCGACAAAAGCCATTCGTGAGATCCCCAGGGCTTCCGAGCTTTGGACGTCTTTGCTTGCTCCAACAAACGGCGCACGCGCAACCAGGTAGCCCGGTCGCACACAGGTTCTTGAGAAATCACAGGCTCGCCGTTCGCGTCCCGCGCGATGTAGTCGAGCAAATCAATCTTCACACCTCGCTGATGCTCTGGCACTTGCCTCATCCGATAGCCGATCATCCGAGGGGATACCAGCGACCTGTAGATGGTCGCTTCGTACACGTACGCGCCCGAGGCCGTCGTGATGTCGTAGCGTTCCCTCCAATAGCGACCGATCTGAGACAAGCTCTTACCCGCGAGAACCATGTCAACTGCGTCCTTCAACGCCTTATGCTCGACAGGGTGAGGAACGAGCCGAATCCCCGTACGGCCCAGCTCGTCTGTCACACGTGGCCCAGACTTCCATCCGAATGGCGGAGTCCCACCATGATGGAAACCGGCCTCGGCCAAGTGCCGCTTCGCGGCCAGTTGCCGTTCGCTCATCGAATCTGTTTCGACTTCGGCCAACAGCGCCTTGATCCCGGTGACCAGTTTCGCGCCCGCCGTCGCGGTGTTGAGTTCGTCGGTCGAGTCTTGATGCGATCGCAACACCACACCCGCACGCTGGCAATCACCGATCCACTCGATGCAATGCGCAGCAATGCGGTTCGTGCGATCGAGCTTCCAAAACGCAACCGCCTTCACGTTCTCGGCCTTGATGTCGAGGTTGAGCTGCCGCCATCCCTTCCGGGTCTTGACCGCCGATGAACTCGCGGAGTCATTGTCGATGTACTCGCCCATCACGGTCCAACCGCCCTCCGCGGCGAGCATCCGGATGAGATCGATCCGCTGCCGCTCGATCGCGTCTGCCTTGTCCTTGTGATACTTCGACAGGCGCAGGTACAGGTAGATCGGCTGCGTCCCTGCAAGGGGCGCTTCCGGCCCGGTTCGAGCAAACGCGGGATACACCACGGATCGAGTGGTACGACCCGGACGAGCATTCAAGCCTGGACGACGCTCCAGAGTCTTCATGAGTTGCCTCCTTGATCAGGAGGTGCACTTTCCAGCTCCCAACTCGTCGAGGAAGAGCACCCCACCGCTCGCCCGCGCGATCGCGCCGGGGCGCACGGCACGGCTGCCGCCTCCCACGAGCGCCGCCGCACTGGCGCTGTGATGGGGTGCCTCGAACGGCGGAGTGCGGCAGAGGTCGGTGACCGCCTCCCCCGCGAGCGAGCGCAGGGAGGCGGCGTGGACCGCGTCGTCGTCGTCCAGATCGGGGAGGATGCCGGGAAGGCGGCGCGCCAGCATGGTCTTGCCCGCACCGGGCGGTCCGCTCATCAGCACGTGGTGCGCACCGGCGGCGGCGACGGTGAGCGCGTCCACGGCATCGGCCTGCCCGATCACGTCCGCCAGATCCGGCGGGGGCGAGGCCGCACCGCGCCGCGGAGCCGCCGGATGCGGCACGGGCTCCACCGGGACGTCGTCGACGTCGAGCCCGTGCCAGCGGGCGACGTCGCGCAGGCAGGCCGCGCCCAGCACCTCGACACCGTCCACCAGCGCCGCTTCCTCCCGGTTCGCGTGCGGCACGACCACCCTGCGCACGCCCGCGCGTGCCGCCGCGGCCACGGCGGGCAGCACCCCGGTCACCGGACGAACCCGCCCGTCGAGGCCGAGCTCGCCGATGTGCACCGTGGCGGCGAGGGACGCGGCATCCATCGCGTGCTCGGTCGCGAGCGACGCGATCGCGATGGCGACGTCCAGACCGGACCCCTGCTTCGGGAGGTTCGCCGGTGACAGGTTGACGGTGAGTTTGCGTCGCGGGAGCGGCAGGTCGCTGTTCGCGCAGGCGTTGTGCACCCGCTGATGGGCCTCGCCGATGGCCTTGTCGGCGAGGCCGATGATCGAGAACCCCGGAGTCTGATTCGACAGGTCCGCCTCGACCTCGACGAGATCACCCCGCAGGCCCGTCAGCACGACGCCCCAGGTGCGGCCGACCGTCATCGCACGTCCTTCAGGTGCTCCAGCACGGCGGTGGCCGGATCGTCGCCGGTCACCCCGATCACATCCACACGTGTGCGGCGTCGACGCGAGAGGTCGGGATGCGCCGACGCCCATGCGTGGGCCAGGCGCCACAGGCGTGCGCGTTTGCGCGCGTCGACGGCGTCGAACGGGTGCCCGAACATCACCGATCGTCGTGTCTTCACCTCCACGACGACGAGGTCGCCGCCGTCGACGGCCACGATGTCGATCTCCCCCACGGCGCACCGCCAGTTGCGATCGAGGACCGTGTATCCGTTCAGCGCGAGGTGTCGCGCGGCGCGATCCTCACCCGCCCGACCGAGCTCGTCCTTGTCTGCCATGGCAGCAGACTGGCGTCATCGGCGGCCGTGCGCGGGCGCGGCGACGGGATCGGTGGACGGTCGATCGGCGTCCGGCGCTGGGGAGGAGCCGACGTCTCGTCCGCGGCGCGGGTGCGCTCAGGAGTCGAGCGAGAGCTCGTCGGGGAGTTGGAAGTCCCGGCGCTGGAGTTCCTCGACGTTGACGTCCTTGAACGTGAGCACGCGGACCGACTTCACGAACCGGTCGGCGCGGTAGATGTCCCACACCCACACGTCGGTCATGGAGATCTCGAAGTAGAAGTCGTGCTCGGTGTCGCGGCGCACGACGTTCACGTCGTTGGCGAGGTAGAACCGGCGCTCCGTCTCGATGACGTAGGCGAACTGGGAGACCACGTCGCGGTACTCCTTGTACAGCGCCAGCTCGAGTTCGCGGTCGTAGTCGTCAAAGCCCTCGTCGTCCATGGTGCTCCCATCCTATGCGGGCGGCGGGGGCGGGCGGATGCCGCCGCATCCGCGTCAGAACAGCGTCGGCGCGTCGGCGATGGCCCACGACGCCCGATGATGCGCGCTCAGCCCGTGCGCGCGGATCGCATCGCGGTGCTCCAGGCTCGCGTACCCCTTGTTGCGCTCCCACCGGTAGACGGGGTGCTCGTCGTGCAGGCGCGTCATGAGGTCGTCGCGGGCGACCTTGGCGAGCACGGAGGCCGCCGCCGCCGACGCGCAGTCGCGGTCCGCCTTCACGATGGGACGCACCCGCAGACCGGACCCTCCCGCCGGGGTGATGTAGTCGTGGTTGCCGTCGAGGATGACGATCGCCTCTTCCGGGACGATGCCCGCGGCCCGGAGATCCGCGATGGCGCGCAGCGCGGCGAGGCCCAGGGCGCGGATGATCCCGACCTCGTCGATCTCCGCGGCGCTCGCCCAGCCCACCGCAGACGCACCGACCCACGCGGCCGCGCGAGCGGCCACGTCCGGGCGGCGGTGCTCGGCGACGAGCTTGGAATCGCGCAGGCCCTCGGGGATGCGGCGCCGCGCGCCGGCGGCATCCATCACCGCGGCGCCGACCGCCACCGGGCCGGCCAACGCTCCCCGCCCGACCTCGTCGCACGCGATGACCAGCGCGTGCTCCTTGAGCAGCCGGCGCTCGACGGTCAGACGCGGAGCGACGACGCTCATTCCGCTCCCGGCGCCGGCACCCCCGCGAACACCGCGTGGTGCCCGTCGATCGTGCCGAAGCGGTCGAACGGCCAGGTGATCAGGAACGCGCGCCCGACGACGTTGTCCAGCGGCACGAAGCCCTTGTTGGGCTGATCCATGTTGTAGCGCGAGTCGCGGGAGTGGTCGCGGTTGTCGCCCATGACCCACAGCGAGTTCTCCGGCACGACGACGTCGAACGGGACCGGCTGGGGCGCGCTCTGGCCCGGGGAGAGGTTCAGGTACGGGGTCTCGTCGATCGGGGTGCCGTTGACGGTCACCTGCCCGATCGCGTTGCAGCAGACCACGTGGTCGCCGCCGACGCCGATGATGCGCTTGATCAGGTGCTCGTCACTGTCGGAGGCCGTGATGCCCACGAGAGACAGCAGCCAGTCGGCGGCCTGGGCGAGCGGCGGCTGATCCGGCGTGGCCGGCGCCGCGGGGAGCCAGCCGCCCGGGTCGCGGAAGACCACGACATCACCGCGCTCGTACCCGCCGAAGCGGGGGGTGAGCTCGTCGACGAGGATGCGGTCCTTGATCAGCAGCGTCTGCTCCATCGAGCCCGACGGGATGTAGAACGACCGCACCAGGAACGTCTTGATCACGAACGAGACCACGACGGCGATCAGCACGATCACCAGCACGTCGCGCAGCAGCATCCAGATGCCTCGACGGCGGCGTTGGCGAGGAGGGAGCGCCGTGTCCGGAGCCGTGATGTTGTCCGAAGTCATGCCTGTCTTTCTCGATCTCGGAGCCGCCCGTCGGTACCGCCCCTCAAGGGTCGCACATGCGCGCGCCGTCGGCTCCACACGCCTCGCCGGGACGACGGATGCCCCGGACCGCAGAGGTCCGGGGCATCCGTGAGGAGGAACGCGTCAGCCGCGCTTCTCCTTGATCTTGGCCTTCTTGCCGCGGAGGTTCCGCAGGTAGTAGAGCTTCGCGCGGCGGACGTCACCACGGGTGACGACCTCGATGTGGTCGATCACCGGGCTGTGCACGGGGAACGTGCGCTCCACGCCGACCTGGAAGCTGATCTTGCGGACGGTGAAGGTCTCGCGCACTCCGTCTCCCGAGCGGCCGATGACGACGCCCTGGAAGACCTGGATGCGGGAACGGTTGCCTTCGGTGATGTTCACGTGCACCTTGACGGTGTCACCGGGGGCGAAGGCGGGGATGTCGCTGCGCAGCGATGCCGCGTCGACGGCGTCGAGAATCTGCATGATCGTCACTTCCTGCGACCGCCACAGGTCGATCGCGAGATGGGGATGGTAAGGATTCGTGTGCCCGAGGCGATCGTTGCCGACGCCGTGCTCCCCTGAGGCAGAGCCTGTTCAGGGCACAAACAGCCATTCTGCCATGGATGCCGGGTGCATCCAAACCGCGTCGGTCAGGACGACGGGGGCGTGTTCTCGCGGATGACGATGATCTCCTCCGGCTCGGATGCGCGCGGAGCGTCGTCGCGCGCCGGGGCCACGTACCCCATGCCGGACGGCGTGCGCAGGATCGAGACCCGCGGACCGGCCTCGCGCCACAGCTGCGACAGCGACGACCACATGGCCGCGACGCCCAACGCGACGGTCACCGCGAAGACGGGCCACCACCACCGGCCGTCGAACACGCCGAGAGCGACGACGAGCACGTGCCACGCGCCGATCACCCCGGCATCGCGCCACGAGACGGCACGCTCGGCCCGCACGGTGCCGCGCGCCCGCACGAGCAGCGCGAGGATCAGCTGCCACACGAACACGATCGGCGCCGACAGCAGCACCCACAGCAGCGCCCACGGGCTCGCACCGAACACGATCCAGCCGACGACCAGCCACAAGGGCAGGACGAACGCCGCCGGAACGAGCCACCGGAAGAACGTCTGTCGCAGCCACATACCTTCGATGCTACGCCGGTCGGACAGAATAGATCCTGACGAAAGGATCACGATGATCGAGCTGCGCACCCCCGCCGAGATCGAGGCGATGCGTCCCGCGGGACGATTCGTCGCCGAGACGCTGGTGGCCCTCCGCGAGGACACGAAGGTCGGCACCAACCTGCTGACCATCGATCGGCGGGCGCACGAGCTCATCCGACGCGCCGGCGCGGAGTCCTGCTACATCGACTACCACCCGTCGTTCGGCGCCAGCCCGTTCGGCAAGGTGATCTGCACCTCGGTCAACGACGCCGTCCTGCACGGCCTCCCCCACGACTACGCGCTGCGCGACGGCGACCTCGTGACGCTCGACTTCGCCGTGTCGATCGACGGCTGGGTCGCCGACTCGGCGGTCTCCTTCGTCGTGGGCACGGCGCGCGACGAGGATCTGGCGCTCATCGACACGACGCAGCGCGCCCTCGACGCCGCGATCGGCGCGGCATCCGTCGGGGGGCGGATCGGCGACATCTCGCACGCGATCGCCGAGGTCGCGCGCGCCGACGGTTACGAGATCAACACCGATTTCGGCGGGCACGGAGTCGGACGCACGATGCACGGCGACCCGCACGTGCCCAACGACGGCAAGCCGAATCGCGGCTACCCGCTGCGGGCCGGGCTCGTGGTCGCCCTGGAGCCGTGGTTCCTGCAGACGACCGACGAGCTCGTGACCGACCCCGACGGCTGGACCCTCCGCAGCGCCGACGGTTCGCGCGGCGCGCACGCCGAGCACACCGTCGCCATCACCGACGACGGTCCGCTGATCCTCACGGATCGCTCGTTCCTCGGCGTCGACTGAGGAGCGGATCGCGGCCGGTCCGCCGCGCCGCTCAGTCCGCCAGCAGGTCCGGCCTGCGCGCGCGGGTCCGTTCGACCTGCTGCGCGCGTCGCCAATCGGCGACGCGGCCGTGGTGGCCGCTGAGCAGCACGTCGGGCACGTCGTAGCCGCGCCAGGCGGCGGGCTTCGTGTACGACGGGTACTCCAGCAGCCCGTCCTCGTGCGACTCCTCCACGAGGCTCTCGGGATTGCCCACGACGCCGGGGACGAGCCGTCCGACGGCTTCGATCATCGCCATGGCGGCGACCTCGCCCCCGTTGAGCACGTAGTCGCCGATGCTCGTCAGGCTCACCTCGCCGAGGGTGGCGGCGTAGGCGAACACGCGTTCGTCGATGCCCTCGTAGCGGCCGCAGCCGAACACCAGATGCGTCTCGGCGGACGCCCAGTCTCGCGCGGTCCGCTGCGTGAACACGGTGCCCGCGGGCGACGGGAACACGAAGCGCAGCGGCCCGTCGGCATCCGCGGCGATCGCGTCGAGCACCTCGCCCCACGGCTCCGGCTTCATGACCATCCCCGCCCCGCCGCCGTAGGGCGTGTCGTCGACGGTGCGGTGACGATCGTGCGCGTAGTCGCGCAGGTCGTGGACCCGCACGTCCAGGATGCCGGCGCCACGGGCTCTGCCGAGGAGCGAGACCTCCAGCACGTCGAAGAACGCCGGGAAGATCGTGACGACGTCGATTCGCACGTCAGTCCTCGGCGGGTGCAGCCTCGGCGTCGGCGTCCGCCTCGGGGGCGTCGTCGTCGCCCGGGAGCTCCTCGAAGAGCCCGGCGGGGGGTGTCACGGTGATCGTGCCGGCGGCGATGTCGACGTCGGGGACGATCGCGGCCACGAAGGGCACGAGGATCTCGTCGTCGCCGCTGAGAGGGCGCACGACGAGCAGATCCTGGGCCGGCAGGTGGTCGACGCGGATCACACGGCCGACGGGCTCGCCGTCCCGCTGAACCGTGAGCCCGACCAGCTGGTGGTCGTACCAGGCGTCGTCCTCGGCCACGGCCGACTCGTCCTGGTCGATCCAGAGGATGGCGCGCACGATGCTCTCGGCGGCCGTCCGGTCCTCGACCTCCTCGAAGAAGGCGACGGGGTGGGAGTTCATCCAGCGGAACTCGCGCACCGTCAGCGTCTTGCCGTGCCACGGGGAGGACTCGGGGACCTGCAGGGTGAAGACGGCGCCCGGGACGAATCGTCCGTCGGGGTCGTCGGTGTACAGCTCGAGCTTGAGGGCGCCCTTCAGGCCATGGGCCTTCACGAGACGCCCGACGCGCAGCTGCGTGCGTGCGGGGCCGGCCGTCGCCATGTCAGTCTTCCGCGACGTCGACGCGGACGCGGGCACCGTCGGCGAGAGCGGACACGAGGGTGCGCAGCGCCTTGGCCGTGCGTCCGCCGCGCCCGATCACCCGACCTCGGTCGTCGGGGTGCACGCGCACCTCGAGGACGTCGCCACGCGGCGACGAGGAGGAACGGATGATGACATCCTCAGGGTGATCGACGATCCCCTTGACGATGTGTTCGAGCGCGGCGGAGAGCAACGGTCTTACTCTGCGTCGGTCTGCTCGGCCTCGGCCGGAGCCTCGACCTCGGCGGCGGGCTCTTCGGCCTTCTTCTCCGCCTTCGGCTTGATGACCGACTTCTTGGCGGAGTCGATCTGGAACTCCTCCTTGGCCGCGGCCGTCTTGACGGTCGAGACGGCGTTCGCGTCGCCCTTGAAGCGACCCCAGTCGCCCGTGAGCTTCAGCAGCGCGGCGACCTGCTCGGTCGGCTGCGCGCCGACGGACAGCCAGTACTGCGCACGCTCCGAGTCGACCTCGATGAACGACGGCTCCTCGGTGGGGTGGTACTTGCCGATCTCCTCGATCACACGACCGTCGCGCTTGGTGCGCGAGTCGGCGACGACGATGCGGTAGTAGGGCGCACGGATCTTGCCGAGGCGCTTGAGACGGATCTTGACAGCCACAATTCTCCTGAATGGTGTTGTGAGGTGATGAACGACGCTCGGGCTGTGGGGTGCACACCCGGCGGAAGCTCTAGGGTGGACGCGATCGCCGGATAGAGGGTCGAGCGAGCGGTCCAACGGTCTATTTTGCCAGATCGTGACGGATGCCGCGAACACGCCGTACTCCGCGTGTCAGACTGTGGGCCATGACGGTGCCCTTCGCGACATCCAGCCGGTCCACTGTCGGCATCGAGTGGGAGCTCATGCTCGCCGACGAGCAGACCGGCGACCTCGTCCCCCGGGCGCCGGAGATCCTCGCCGCACTGGGCGATTCCACGTCGTTGGAGCGTCACACGATCACCGGCGAGCTGCTGACGAACACGATCGAGGTCACCAGCGGCGTCGGCGACACGGTCGCGGCGGTCGTCGACGACATCGCCGACGCCATCGCGGCGATCCGCCGGGAGACCGATCCGCGCGGCATCGCGCTCCTGTGCGCCGGAAGCCATCCGTTCGCCCAGTGGTACGAGCAGGAGGTCACCGACAAGACGCGCTACCACAAGCTCATCGAGCGCACCCAGTGGTGGGGCCGCAACATGATGATCTGGGGCATCCACGTGCACGTCGGCGTCGACGACGTCAACAAGGTCTTCCCGATCATCGGTGCCCTCACCGCCTATCTGCCGCATCTGCAGGCGTTGTCGGCATCCAGCCCCTTCTGGGCCGGCGAACGCACGGGATACGCCTCGAACCGCGCCCTCGTCTTCCAGCAGCTGCCCACGGCAGGACTGCCCTGGCCGCTGACCGCGTGGCCGGAGTACGAGTCGTATCTCGACGACATGGTGCGCACGGGGGTCATGGAGGACGCCACCGAGGTCCGTTGGGACATCCGCCCGGCACCGCGCTGGGGGACGATCGAGGTGCGCGCGTGCGACGGGATGTCGACGCTTCCCGAACTGGCCGCCGTCGCGGCGCTGGTCCAGGTGCTGGTGGAGCACTTCTCGCGCGAGCTCGACGCGGGGCGCACCCTGCCCGCACTGCAGCCGTGGTTCGTCCGGGAGAACAAGTGGCGGGCGGCGCGCTACGGCACCGAGGCGCGCGTCATCGTCGATCGCGACGGAACCCAGCGCCCCGTGGCCGAGCACCTGCGCGAGACGCTCGCCGCGCTGGAGGACGTCGCTCGCGATCTGCACTGCGCGCGCGAGTTCGCGGGGGTCGGCCGCATCCTCGACGAGGGCGGCAGCTCCGCTCGTCAGCTGCTCGTCGCGGACGCGGCCGGAGGGGACCTCCGCGCCGTGGTGCACCACCTGATCCGCGAGTTCCGCGCCGGACCCACACTGCACGAGCACCTCGCCGGCCTGGCCGACTGAGCGGCGTCGGCGCTCTCGGCCCGCGCATCGGATCACCCGGGCGTGTTCACACCGGGCGGAGCCTAGAGTGAAGCGGTGCGCACCCGCAGGCTCGTTCCGGTCGCCGCCGTCTCCGGCGCCGTCATCGCCGTGGCAGCGCTCGCCCTGTCCGGGTGCGCCGCGGCGGTTCCGGACGGCTCCGCCGACGCGCGGCGCCCGGAGCCCGCCCGCGACGCGCCGACCGCCGCCCCGGTACCCGCCGCACGCGCGGCCGCGCCGAGTGCGACCGGTGGCCTGGTGGTCACCATCGGCGACTCGATCATGGCCGGGCTCGGTCTGGACGAGGACGAGGCCTGGCCCGCGCTGCTGGCGCGCGACACCGGCGCGGACATCGTGAACCTGTCGTGCAGCGGCGCGGGCTTCACGATCGAGGGCGACTGCGGCGATGATCTCGGCGGCCTGGTCGACGAGGCCATCGCGATGGACCCCGCGGTGGTCATCATCCAGTCCTCCGACAACGACGTGGACGCGGCGCAGGACGAGATCGACGACGCCACGCGGGCGGCCGTCGACCGGCTCCGCGCCGGCCTCCCGGATGCGCGACTGATCGGCATCGACACCCTCTGGCACATCGACGACGACGAGCCCGACGCGATCGGCTGGGCCAGCGACGCCCTGCAGAGCGCCCTCGACGCCGACGACGGTGTCTTTGTCTCCATCGGGCAGCCGCTGCGCGGGCGACCCGACCTGCTGCAGTGGGACGGCGAACACCCCACCGCCGAGGGACAGGTCGTCCTGGCGGATGCCGTGGAGGCCGCCCTCGACGAGGCCGGCATCACCCTCTGACGGGTCAGCCCTTCCCGAAGAGCTTCTGGATCTCCGCGAGCTCCGCCTCGGTCGGCTGCGGCGCGGAGGCGCCGAGGCCGAAGCCCGACCCGGCGGGGCCGCTCGGCGCCGCGGCCGCGAGGCCCGCGTTCTCGGCGGCGCGCTTGGCCGGGTTGCCGGAGCGGGAGCCGCTGCGCGCCTTCTGCTTGCCGCCCCGCTTGCTCGACGCGCCGGGCCTTCCGCCCACCGGCCCCATGCCCGGGATGTTGGGCACTCCGCCCCGTGCGACGGTCTTCATCATCTTGGCGGCCTGCTCGAAGCGCTGCACGAGCTGGTTGACATCGGTGACGGTCATCCCCGAGCCGCGCGCGATGCGCAGGCGACGGGAGCCGTTGAGCACCTTGGGGTTGCGGCGCTCTCCCGGGGTCATGGAGCGGATGATCGCCTCGGTGCGGTCGATCTCGCGGTCGTCGAAGTTCTCCAGCTGCTGCTTCATCTGGCCCATGCCCGGCAGCATGCCGAGCATCTTCTTCATCGACCCCATCTTCTTCATCTGCTGAAGCTGGTCGAGGAAGTCCTCGAGGGTGAACTGCTCGGTCGCGAGCTTCTCGGCGACCTTCCGCGCCTCCTCCTCGTCGAAGGCCTGCTGCGCCTGCTCGATGAGGGTGAGGATGTCGCCGAGGTCGAGGATGCGGCTGGCCATGCGATCGGGGTGGAAGGCCTCGAGGTCCTCGAGGTTCTCGCCCGTCGAGGCGAAGATGATCGGACGGCCCGTCACGGACGCGACCGAGAGGGCCGCGCCGCCGCGAGAGTCGCCGTCGAGCTTGCTGAGCACCACACCGGTGAAATCGACGCCCTCCTGGAACGCCTTGGCGGTGTTCACGGCATCCTGACCGGTGAGCGCGTCGATCACGAACAGCACTTCGTCGGGATCGGTGGCCGTGCGGATGTCCGCGGCCTGCTTCATGAGCTCGGCATCCACACCCAGGCGACCGGCGGTGTCGATGATGACCACGTCGTGCTGCTGGCGGCGCGCGGTCTCGACGCCGTCGCGCGCGACCCGCACGGGGTCGCCGACGCCGTTGCCCGGCTCCGGCGCGTAGATCGCCGCACCGGCGCGCTCGGCGACGACCTGGAGCTGGTTGACGGCGTTCGGACGCTGGAGGTCGGCGGCCACGAGCAAGGGGGTGTGCCCGTCCTTCTCGAGCTGCTTCGCGAGCTTGCCGGCGAAGGTCGTCTTGCCCGATCCCTGGAGACCGGCCAGCATGATGACGGTCGGCGGGTTCTTCGCGAACTGCAGCCGGCGCTGCTGACCGCCGAGGATCGCGACGAGCTCTTCGTTGACGATCTGCACGACCTGCTGCGCGGGGTTGAGTGCCCGGTTCACCTCGTCGCCGAGGGCGCGTTCGCGCACCTTCGCGGTGAACTCCTTGACCACGATCAGCGCGACGTCGGCGTCGAGGAGGGCCCGACGGATCTCGCGGACCGTCCCGTCGACGTCGGCGGGCGTGAGCTTGCCCTTGGTGCGCAGATTGCGGAAGGTCTCTGTCAGCCGATCGCTGAGGGTGCCGAAAGTCGCCATGATGCCCCGATTCTACGGGACCGGCCTCGCCCTCAGCCCTTCGCGAGCGCCAGCGCGTCCTCCCAGAGCGGTGCGAGCGCCGACCGTCCCGGCCCCGCGACCGCCCATGCCCAGACGGCGGCGAGCAGGGCGCCGGCCAGCGCGCCGCCGCGGACGTCCGCGGCGAGACGACCCTCGCCGCGGTCTACGAGCCCGTCGCTGACGGCGCGCGCCAGCCGGGCCGTGCGGAGCGCTCGTTCCGTGGCGAGGTCGGGCTCCATGCCCATCGCGGTCGCGTGCGTGATCGCGAGGGCCAGGCTGTCGGGGGCGAAGCCGTCCACGAGTGCCCGCAGGGCCGACACCGGGTCGGCGCCGGCCGCGAGCGTCGCGCACGCCGTGTCGGCGCGTTCGTCGAATCCACTCCAGAGGACGTCGGCCTTGGAGGAGAAGTAATTGAAGAAGGTGGAGCGGCTGACTCCGGCGCGCGTCGTGATGTCGGCGACGGTGGTCTCGGTGTAGCCGCGTTCGAGGAACAGCTCCGAGGCGGCCTCGGCGATCGTCGCCCGAGATGTGGCGCGCGGGCGACCGGAGCTCATCCCCTCACCCTACTGGGGCGTATTGTGGGTTCCCGATCGTGTTTTTAGACGCCGTGCAGAAATGATGCCACCGGCATCCCTTCTGCCTCCTCACCCACCGACACCGGAGGAGCACACCATGCTCGATGTGCAGACCGTGGGCCTCGCGCCCGATCTCGTCCCCTACACGGACGGCTGGAGCCTGCAGCGGGAGATCCACGCCGGCGTCGTCGCCGGGGAACGCCCCGACACGCTGCTGCTGCTCGAGCACGAGCCCGTCTTCACCGCGGGCGCGCGCACCGCCCGCAACGAGCGTCCGACCGACGGCACGCCCGTCGTCGACGTCGACCGCGGAGGGAAGATCACCTGGCACGGCCCCGGGCAGCTCGTCGGCTACCCGATCGTGCGGCTGACCGAGCCGGTCGACGTCGTCGCCCACGTGCGGCGCATCGAGCAGATCCTCATCGAGGTGCTCGCCGGCCTCGGCGTCGAGGGCTACCGCGTCGAGGGGCGCAGCGGCGTGTGGGTGCGCCGCCCCCTCTCCGAGGACAAGATCGCCGCCATCGGGGTGCGCGTGCAGCGCGGTGTCACGATGCACGGGTTCGCCCTCAACTGCGACAACTCCCTCCTGCCCTTCTCCCAGATCGTCCCGTGCGGCATCTCGGATGCCGGAGTCACGACGATCAGCGAGGTGCTCGGGCGCGACGTCTCCCCCGCCGACGTGCAGGATCTCGTGGCCGATGCCTTCCGGGCGTCGTTCGTCGAGGCCGCGGAGGTCGCGGCATGAGCGCGTGCGGAGTGACCCCCAGCGGCGACACCGGTCCGGCCAACGCGCCGGAGGGCCGCAAGCTCCTGCGTCTGGAGGTGCGCAACGCCCAGACGCCGGTCGAGCGCAAGCCCGAGTGGATCCGCACGAAGGCGAAGATGGGCCCCGAGTACCAGGCCCTGCAGTCGCTCGTGAAGGACGAGGGACTGCACACCGTGTGCCAAGAGGCGGGCTGCCCCAACATCTACGAGTGCTGGGAGGATCGCGAGGCGACCTTCCTCATCGGCGGATCGCAGTGCACACGGCGCTGCGACTTCTGTCAGATCGACACCGGCAAGCCGGCGGACTACGACACCGATGAGCCCCGGCGCGTCGCGGACAGCGTGCGCAGGATGCAGCTGCGGTATGCCACGGTCACCTGCGTGGCCCGCGACGACCTCCCCGACGGCGGGGCGTGGCTGAACGCCGAGACCATCCGCCAGATCCACGCCGTCAACCCGGAAACCGGTGTGGAGCTGCTCGCGACCGATTTCAACGGCGAGCCACGTCTCCTCGACGAGGTCTTCGCCGCGCGCCCCGAGGTGTTCGCGCACAACGTGGAGACGGTGCCGCGCATCTTCAAGCGCATCCGCCCCGCATTCCGCTACGAGCGCTCCCTGGATGTGCTCACCCAGGCGCGCGCGGCCGGGCTGATCACGAAGTCGAACCTCATCCTCGGCATGGGCGAGGAGCCGGAGGAGGTCGTCCAGGCCCTCCAGGACCTTCACGACGCCGGCACCGACATCATCACGATCACGCAGTACCTCCGCCCGACGCCCCGCCACCTGCCGGTGGCGCGGTGGGTGCGTCCGCAGGAGTTCGTGGAGTTCAAGGAGGAGGCGGAGCGGATCGGGTTCCTGGGCGTCCTCGCCGGTCCGCTCGTGCGCTCCTCCTACCGTGCCGGCCGCCTCTGGGCGCAGTCGATGACGGCGAAGGGCCGCGAGATCCCGGCGCACCTGTCGCACCTCGCCGACGCACAGCTGGGATTCGCCCAGGCCGTCTGACGCCGCCGCTCCGTCCGCGAGCCGCTACTGCGCGTCCGAACCGCCATCGCGCGTGCCGTCCGGGCTGTAGCGGCTCGGCCAGGGCGTAGCGGCTCGCGGGGGGGGGGGGGGGGGGGGGGGGGTCAGTCGGCGCTCGTGACCGACTTGACGTCGCCGTCGCTGGTGAGGTTTACCAGCAGCACCTCGTCGGTGGCGTCCGGGTCGAGCGCGTACTCGAGCACGGCGAAGGGGTCGGAACCGCCGTGCTCGTCGGCGAGGATCGTCATGCTCACCAGCTGCAGCGAGCGGATGATGTCGATGTGCACGTCGCCGGAGATGTCGACGAGCACGTCCTCGAGGTCGTCTCCGAGGGTCTCCTGCTGTTGCAGCAGGTACTCCGTCACCTCGCTCGTGCGGTCGTCCAGCTCCGCCACCATGGCGTTCCGGGCCTGCAGGTCGATCTGCTCGAGCGCGTTGATCATGGCCGCGGCGACGTCGAGCGCGGCCGCGGACACGTCGTCCTGATCGGGCGCCGTGAGGTCCACCGTCACGCGCTGATCCGCGAAGTCGACCACCTCGGACCAGAAGATCGATCCGTCGGGCCCGGACTCCAGCAGTCCGAAGTAGTCGTGCTCGATCGCCATGTCCCTATGCAACCACCCTCGGCGCCCGTGCGCGACCCCGCGGCGTCATCAGTCGACGAGCGCGGCGGCGAAGACGTGCGGCGTGAAGCCGGTGAGGTCTCCGATGCCTTCGCCCTGTCCCAGGAGCTTCACGGGGATGCCGGTGCGCTCCTGCACCGCCAGCACGAACCCGCCCTTCGCGGAGCCGTCGAGCTTGGTGATCACCAGTCCCGTGACGCCGGCGTGCTCGAGGAACGCCTCCGCCTGCATGACGCCGTTCTGGCCCGTCGTGGCGTCGAGGACGAGGAGCACCTCGCTGATGGGGGCCTGCTTCTCGATCACCCGACGGATCTTCGTCAGCTCGTCCATGAGGCCGCCCTTGGTGTGCAGGCGTCCCGCGGTGTCGACGAGCACGATCTCGGTGCCGTGGGCCTTCGCGTAGTCGATCGTCTGGAAGGCCACGGATGCCGGATCCTGCCCCTCCTGCTGCGGGCGGACGATCGTCGCTCCCCCGCGTTCGGCCCACGTCGCCAGCTGGTCGACCGCGGCGGCACGGAAGGTGTCCGCTGCGCCGACGACGACCGAGCGGCCGTAGCGCTGCAGGAACTTCGCGAACTTGCCGATCGTGGTCGTCTTGCCCACGCCGTTGACGCCGACGACGAGCACCACCGCCGGGCGCTCCGTGAGCCGCAGCGTCGTGTCGAACTTCGCGAAGTGCTCTTCGAGGGTCTCCCTCAGCATCCGCTGCAGATCGCGCGGGTCGGTCGTGCGGAAGCGGTCGACCTTCTCGTGCAGCTCATCGATGATGCGTTCGGTGATGTCTGGGCCGAAGTCCGCGGTCAGCAGTGCCGTCTCCAGGTCGTCCCAGGTGTTCTCGTCGATCGTGGGCTTGACGAACATGCCGCGCAGAGCGCGACCGAGCGACCAGGGATTCTCCGCCATGACTTCAGCCTAGATGCCCGCGCGGCGCACGCCGTCAGGCGCTCTCGCGCTCGCGCACCCGCTGGCCGACGACGGCGGAGACGCCGTCCTGGCGCATGGAGACGCCGTAGAGGGCGTCGGCGATCTCCATCGTGCGCTTCTGGTGGGTGATCACGATCAGCTGGCTGGACGCGCGGAGCCGTTCGAACACGCCCAGGAGCCGGCCGAGGTTGGCGTCGTCGAGCGCCGCCTCGACCTCGTCGAGGATGTAGAACGGGCTGGGCCTGGCCATGAAGATCGCCGTCAGGAGCGCCACCGCGGCGAGCGAGCGCTCACCGCCGGAGAGCAGCGACAGGCGCTCGATCTTCTTCCCCACGGGGCGCACGGCGACCTCGATGCCGGTCGTGAGCGGGTTGTCGGGGTCGGTCAGCGAGATGCTCCCCGAGCCTCCGGGGAAGAGGATCGGGAACACTTCGCCGAACGCGACGCGGGTGTCCTCGAACGCCGCGACGAAGATCGTCTGCATCCGCTCGTCGAGCTCGGCGATGATCGTCTGCAGATCGGAGCGCGTCTGCACCAGGTCGGCGAGCTGCTCCGTGAGGAACGCATGGCGCTGCTCGAGCGCCGCATACTCCTCGAGCGCGAGCGGGTTCACCCTGCCCAGCTGCACGAGCTTGCGTTCGGCCTCCTGGAGGCGCTTTCGCTGCGCGGCACGGTCGTACGTCTCCGGCGGTGCGTCATCCCCGGTGGGGATCGGCACGTCGGGACCGTATTCCGCGACGAGAATATTCTCGTCCAGGCTCAGTTCGGAGGCGACCCGCTCGAGCAGGCTCGTCACGTGGAGGCGCTTCTCGTGCATCTGGAGCTCGAGGCCGTGGACGCTCTCGGTGAGACGGCTGAGGCGTTCGCGGACGGTCGCCTCCTCCGCCCGGAGGGTCGTGAGCTCCGCGGTCAACGCGGTGCGCGCCTGCTCGGCGAGCTGCAGCTCCACGCGAGCCTGCGTCACGGACCGGTCGACCGAGTCGAGCACGGGAGGCAGCGCGTCGGCGACGTCGGCGGCGAGCTCCCGCTGCGCACGGCGGATCACGGCGCGACGCGCGGCCTCTGCCGCCGCGGCGCGCTCCCGCTCGCGCTGACGCACCAGCTGATCGACGCGGGCCTCACCCGCCCGTACCCGTTCGCGGAGCGTCTCGACGTCGAGACGGGCACGCATCTCCCGGTCGCGCGCGGCCTCGAGGGCGTCGAGGAGACCGTCGCGTGCGGAGGCGTCGAGCATCGGGCGGGGTGCCTGCTGTGCGCTCTCCAGCGCGTCGTTCGCCGCACGCGCCGCCTTCTCGGCATCCGCGACGGCGGCCGACGCCTGCGCGAGGCCCGCCTCGAGGCGTTCGCACTCCGCGACGGCCGCCTCGTGGCGCACCGTCGCACGATTGACCTGCTCGGTGTGGGCGGCGAGGGCGGCGTCGTGCTCCCTGAGGCTCTGCAGCGCGTCGCGGGTTCGGGTGCGCGCCGCGTTCCACCCGTCCTGCGCCTCGGCCAGGGCTTCGCGCAGCGAGTCGGCGACCACGGTGATCTCCGACAGGCGCTCCGCGGCCGCGTCGCGCTCGGCGGCCAGCTCCAGGCGGGACCGGCCGGCGCCCGACCCGGCCCGCATCGTGTACTCGGTCACCACCTCGCCGAGACGGGTGACGACGGTCACGGGCAGACCGCCGTTCGCCGCCGCCAGAGCGCGTCCGGCGGCGTGCGCGGAGTCGAGGTCCTCGACGATGGCGACCCTCGACAGGATGCCGAGGATGCCGTCGGGGGCGGTGACGACGTCCCGGGCGCTCACCGCCGCGGTGCCGGCGACGGCCAGAGCGGATCCGGCGGAGAGATCGGCGACGGCGATGTCGACCCGCCCGAGATCGGCGGCGCCCGCGGCACGCGCGAGCGCGACGGCCGCTTCCACGTCGTCGACGAGCACGCCCTCGGCGAGGGCGCCGAGGGCGGCCGCGATCGCCGCCTCGTAGCCCGGGCGCACCTTCACGTCGTCACCGACGAGTCCGCGGATGCCGGTGCCACCGCGGGCGATGAGCTCGGCCGCGGCGTTGCGAACGTCCAGCGCGCGCCCGAGGGCCGCGGTCTGGGCCGTGAGCGACTCGCGCTCCCGCTCCGACGCGTGCAGGCGCTCGCGCAACGCGGTCACCTCGTTCTCCGCCGTCGTCGCGTCGCGCTGCGCACGCTCGTACGCGGCGGTGTGCTCGGCCGAGGAGCCCTCCGCCGAGAGATCGGGATCCACCCCGGCGAGCACCTCGGCCACCTCCGATCGCCGGGCGAGCGCCGCATCCAGGGCGCGCTGCTGACGCTCGACCGCTGCGCGCACGGCGTCGAGGCGGGACGCGGCGGCATCCGCGGCACCGCGCAGCTTCGTGAGACGCATGTCGTGGGCGGAGACCAGAGCGCTCTGCGCGGCGATGTCGGCGTCCAGCGCGTCGAGCTCGGCGCGGGCGCGCATCACGTCGCGCGCCGCCGCCTCCGCGGCATCCTGAGCACCGCCCAGGCCCGCGGAGATCTCGTCGATCTCGGCGCGCGCCTCATCGATCGCGGACTGGCTGACGGTCGCCACCTCGATGCCGAGTGTGCCGTCGTCCTCCAGGAGCGCCAGCCGCTGGCCGGCCAGGGAGAAGAGTCCGCGCAGGCGCTCCTGCACGCGTTCGAGGCCGAAGGCGACGGCCCGGGCGCCGTCGACGGCCTCGGAACGCTGCTGGGCCTCCAGCGCGTCGATCCGCAGCTTCAGCTGCTCGGACGAGTCCTGGAGCACGAGCCGCTCCGCGCTGCGTTCCTGCTCGTTGCGGGCGTGGTCGGCCAGCTGCGCCCGCAGCCCCACGAGTTCGTCGGCGAACAGGCGCGCCTTCGCATCACGCACGACCGCGGCGATCGTCGCGGCCTCTCGGGCGATCTCGGCCTGCTTCCCGAGCGGCTTGAGCTGCCGGCGCAGCTCGCCCGCGAGGTCGCTCAACCGCGTCAGGTTCGCTTCCATCGCCTCGAGCTTGCGGAGCGTCTTCTCCTTGCGGCGGCGGTGCTTGAGGATGCCCGCGGCTTCCTCGATGAAGCCGCGCCGGTCCTCCGGACTCGCCTGAAGCACGCTGTCGAGCCGGCCCTGGCCGACGATGACGTGCATCTCGCGTCCGAGCCCCGAGTCGCTGAGCAGCTCCTGCACGTCGAGGAGGCGACAGCCGACCCCGTTGATGGCGTACTCGCTCGTGCCGTTGCGGAAGAGGGTGCGGCTGATGGTCACTTCGCTGTACTCGATCGGCAGCGCGCCGTCGCTGTTGTCGATCGTCAGCTGCACCTCGGCACGGCCGAGGGGTCCGCGGGTGGAAGTCCCGGCGAAGATGACGTCTTCCATCTTGCCGCCGCGGAGGGTCTTCGCCCCCTGCTCGCCCATCACCCAGGCCAGGGCGTCGACGACGTTCGACTTCCCCGACCCGTTGGGGCCGACGATGCAGGTCACACCGGGCTCGAGTGCGAAGGTGGTCGGCTGCGCGAACGACTTGAAGCCCTTGAGCGTCAGGCTCTTCAGGTGCATTCGGGCGTCCTCCAGGGGTGGGTGTGCGAACCACGCTATCGGAACGACACGCGAACGCCGGCTTGACGCGCGACGAGAACAGCCGCTATCGTCACAGATCGCGTCTGAAGTCGAGAAAGGAGGTCCCCGACATGATTCGTTTGAACGCCACCGGCAGCGCCGCATTCGCGATGCGCGCCCTTCCGTTCCGTGAGCCGACGGGGACCGTCTCCTTCGACGCCTTCCGCGGCGTCTGCTGACGCGAACACAGGAGAACTCCGCCCGTCACGCGGGCGAGAGCGACCTCGCGCAGTCCTCCGGCACCGACGTCCACGTTGCGTGTGCCCACCGCCGTAGCCCGGCCAGACACCTGCCCTCGCGCGCATCTGCGCGCACTCACCGAAAGCACCACGATGCATACCTTCATCGCGTCGGTTCTGCACGCCAACGATCCCGAACGCCGCCGCATCCGTCTCGCCGAGCGCGAGCGCGAGCAGCGCGAGCTCGAATGGCAGCGCCGCCGACAGATCCTTCCGTATCTCTGACCCGCGCCCGGGGGCGACGACGACCGTCGCCCCCGGCCCTCACCACCAAGGAGAGAACATGACCACCACCGCCGCGGAGCTCCGCTTCCGCCCCTTGAACGTCCCGACATCGATGAGCGGTGACGACGCTGCCGACTTCCGCGAGTTCACCCGGGTGCGCAACCTCGTCTACCGCGAGATCGCCGGCAACGACGACGACGCGCTGACGCCGGAGGAGCTGCTCCCCCACTACCAGCCGGATCCGGACGAGATCCGCATCGCCTGGATGGCGCTGTCCGACGGCGAGGTCGTCGGCCGTGTCGGCATCGACATCCCGCTCGAGAGCGGGTCGCGCAACGCCTTCTGGCTGGTGGAGCTGCTCGCCGCGCACCACGGGCGCGGCATCGGTTCCGCCGGCTACGCGCTCATCGAAGAGGCGGCGCGCGCACACGGGCGCACCGTCCTGCAGTCGTGGGCGCAGCATCCCGACGCCGCGGGCGAGCGCCTGCAGGCGCCGACCGGGTTCGGCTCGATCCCGAAGGATCACGCGGCGCGCTTCTACCTGCGCCACGGCTACGCCCTCGAGCAGATCGAGCGTCAGAGCGAACTCGATCTGCCCGCGAGCGACGCCACGGTGGCCAGGCTCCTCGACGAGGCGGCCTCGGCGTCGGCGGGCTATCGCGTCGTGCAGTGGCAGGCGCCGACACCGGCGGAGTACGCCGAGGGGTTCGCCTGGATGAAGTCGCGCATGTCCACGGACGCCCCCAGCGCCGATCTCGAGTTCGACGAGGAGGTGTGGGATGCCGAGCGTCTCGCGCGTCACGATGCGAAGTACGCCGAGTCGGGTCGCATCAAGCTCGTGACCGCTGCCCAGCACATCGGCACCGGCGCGCTCGTGGCCTTCAACGAGCTCGTGCTCGGCACCGATCCGACCGGGCCCAGCCACCAGGAGGATACCCTCGTGCTCCGTGAGCACCGGGGACACAAGCTCGGTCAGCTGGTCAAGTGCGCCGGTCTGCGGACCTGGCGCAGCGAGATCGCCCCGGCATCCCCGAAGGTCATCACCTACAACGCCGAGGAGAACCGGCCGATGCTCGACATCAACGAGGCCATCGGCTTCGTGCCGGTGGCCTACAACGGGGCGTGGAAGAAGGTGCTCGCGTGAGTCGCCGGGTCGGCGCCGCTCATCGCAGCGGCGCCGACCCGGTGGGGCGCTGGCACCGCGGACAGTAGTGGCTGGACCGGTTCATGAACGAGTCCCGCACGATCGGGCGACCGCACCGCGGACACGGCAGGCCGTCCCGGCCGTAGGCGTTGAGCGAGTGCGCGAAGTAACCGGCCTGGCCGTTCACATTGACGTACTGCGCGTCGAAGCTCGTGCCGCCTTCCGCGAGCGCCTTCAGCAGCACCGCGCGCACCTCGGCGAACAGGCGGCGCACCGCGCGGACGCTGAGGGCATCGCCCGGCGTTTCGGGATGGATGCGGGCCGCCCACAGCGCCTCGTCCGCATAGATGTTGCCGACGCCGCTGACCACGGTCTGATCCAGGAGGATCCGCTTGACCGCCGAACGCTTCGCGCGCACCCGGGCGACGACCGCGGCTTCGTCGAAGGCGTCGTCGAGCGGATCGCGGCCGATGTGGACCACCTGCGAGGGGACGAGCGCCTCGTCGCTCCCCCATCCCCCGACGCGCCCGTCGGCCGTGGGCACCAGATCGTCGATCGCCAACGAGCCGAAGGTCCGCTGATCGGCGAACACGACGGCCAGGTCGCCGTGATCCGGGTGATGGACGTCCAGGCGCACCCGCTCGTGCCGTTCCACCAGGGCACCGGATGCCCGGAGAAGCATCTGTCCGCTCATGCCGAGGTGGGCGATGACGGCGCCGCGAGGGGCGTCGTCTGCGGATGCCGGAGCCAGCGGCATCCAGAGGAACTTGCCGCGTCGCGCGACGCCGGTGATCAGGCGGCCGGTCAACGCGCGTTCGAAAGAGCCGGCATCGCCGTCGTGACGCGTCAGCGCGCGGGCATCGCGCGCGTCCACCGCGACGATGCGCGCCCCGACCACCGCCGGTGCGAGACCGGCGCGGACGACCTCGACCTCGGGAAGCTCAGGCACGTTCGCTGAGCGTGCGCCACAGGGTGAGCGCCGCGGCCATCTCGGCCTGCTTCTTGCTCGATCCCACTCCTCGGCCGGCGGTGTCTCCGACGGACACGGTGGCGGTGAAGACGCGGTTGTGGTCGGGGCCCTCGGCCGCGATCTCGTAGACCGGGGGCGTGAGCCCGAGACGCGCGGCCAGTTCCTGGAGGCTGGTCTTCGGGTCCATCGCCGCACCGTACCGGTCGGGATCGGCCATCAACGGCTGCACGAGCCGCAGCACGAGCGCGGTGGCCGCGTCCGGACCCGCCGAGAGGTAGGTGGCACCGATGACGGCTTCCATCGTGTCGGCGAGGATGGAGTCCTTGTCGCGTCCGCCGGTCTGGTCCTCGCCGCGGCCCAGGCGGAGATGCCCGCCGAGCCCGATACCGCGCGCGACCTCGGCCAGGGCGACCGTCGAGACGACGCTCGCCCGGCGCTTGGCGAGGGCGCCTTCCTCGAGGTCGGGGTGCGCGACGAACAGATGCACCGTCACGGCCTGACCGAGGATCGAGTCGCCGAGGAATTCGAGCCGCTCGTTGTGCGGCACGCCGCCGTTCTCATACGCGAACGAGCGGTGCGTGAGCGCAACCGACAGAAGCTCGGGGTCGATGTCGACCCCGAGCTTGTCGGTGAGCACACGGTGCTCGATCACGGCATCCGCCATCAGATGGCCGCGGCGATCAGATGTCGGCGACCTTGCGGCCCTTGTACTCGAGGAACAGCTCGGTGCCCTGCGAGTCGGTGACGACCTTCGCCTGGTGCGGGCGGCTGTAGACGACCTTGCCGTTCTCGACGGTCTTGACGAGCGTGGGGGCCTCGGCCTTCCACTGCGCGCGACGCGAACGAGTGTTGGAGCGGGAGACCTTCCGCTTCGGGGGGTTACCTGCCATGGCTAGCTCTTCTCTGTGTCGGTGACGACAGGGCGCGGAGCCTCGTCGTCAGGGTCTGGGGTGAGGGCCTTCAGCGCGGCCCAGCGCTCGTCGATCGGGATCTCCGGCGCGGTTCCTGCGGCCAGCTTCTCGCCCGTGACGGGGTCGAGCCCCGGGCAGTCCGGCTGGCACACCGGCTGGAACGGAAGCGAGAGGACGATCGCATCCCTGACCGGAGTTTCAAGATCCACGTGGTCGTCTTGAACCTCGAAGTCGATCGCTTCCGTGCCAGGATACCCGAAGAGCTCCTGAATCTCGACTTCGACAGGCTGGACGATGTCGGTGAGGCACCGCCCGCAGACGCCGGAGTACGCGGTGTCGATCTCCGCCGTGACGAGGATGCCTTCGTGCACCGACTCCAGACGCACCGCCAGATCGATCGGCTCGCCCTGCGCGATGGAGACGAGTCCTTCGCCCCATTTCGCCGGTGCAGGGACCTCGACGTCGAACTCACGCATCTCTCCCGCGCGATGGGCGATGTCCCTAACGGGGAAGACGAACGGACCGCTCACATGCTTTCTGACCACCACGCAATGCTAGTCGTCCGTGCGCCCGAGAGGGCCGTCAGCTCTCCCCCGCGCCCGTGTCGAGGAAGCGCGCGACCGGCCCGGGCACGAACGGCGACACGTCTCCGCCGAGAGCGGCGACCTGACGCACCAGCGAGCTCGATACGAGCGCGTGCGCGGGATCGGGCAGCAGGAAGACGGTCTCGATGTCCGCGAGGTGACGGTTGACGATGGCCATCGGGGTCTCGTAGGCGACGTCCACCTGCGAGCGGATCCCCTTCACGAGCACGCCGGCGTCCACGTCCTGCGCGTAGTCGACGAGGAGTCCGACACTCCAGGACGCGACGATGACATCACCCTCGACGCCCTCCTCGGCGATGGACTGCTCGAGCAGGCTCAGCCGCTGCGCGATCGGCAGCAT
Organism: Microbacterium sp. PAMC21962; assembly: GCF_019443465.1. Lineage (NCBI taxonomy): Bacteria > Bacillati > Actinomycetota > Actinomycetes > Micrococcales > Microbacteriaceae > Microbacterium > Microbacterium sp. PAMC21962. The sequence continues at coordinate 749,871 of NZ_CP080381.1, forward strand.
CGCCTCTTTGCCCGGATTGTGCACGACCAGCACGTGCAGCTCGTCGTAGAGGGCCGCGGCGCGGCGGATGACGTCGAGATGACCGAGGGTCGGCGGATCGAAGGAGCCCGGGACCACCGCGATGCGGTTGTTCATGCGGATCAGCCTAGCGGCGGGGCCCGGGGAGCCTCCTGAGGACTCAACTCTTGGACAGCGCGGCGCGTTCCTGCTGCCCGACCCGGCGTTCGATCGCGGCGACCAGCCCGGGATGCCGGGAGAGCGTCGGATCCTCGGCCAGGACGTCCTCGGCGGCGGAGCGCGCCGAGGCGATGAGATCGGCGTCGGCGACCACCCTCAGCAGCCGCAGCGACGTGCGCGCGCCGGACTGCGCGTCGCCGAGGACATCGCCCTCGCCGCGCAGTTCCAAGTCGACCTCGGCGAGCAGGAAGCCGTCGGTCGTGGCGGCCACCGCCTCGACCCGCGAGCGCGCGGGCGTTCCCTCCGGAGCCTCCGTGACCAGCAGACACAGGCCCGGCACCTCGCCGCGGCCCACGCGTCCGCGCAGCTGGTGCAGCTGGGAGACGCCGAACCGATCGGCCTCCAGGATGATCATCGCCGACGCGTTGGGCACGTCGACGCCGACCTCCACCACGGTCGTCGCGATGAGCACGTCGATCTCACCGCGCGCGAAGGCCTGCATGACGGCATCCTTCTGCTCACCCGGCATCCGTCCGTGGAGGATCTCGACGCGCAGCGCGTCGAACGCGGGGATGCCCGCCAGCAGCGCGGCCACCTGGACGACGCCCCACCGCGTGCGGGGCTGCTCGCCCTCGACCGGCGGCGCGCCGGCGGGAGCCTCGTCCGCGGCATCCCGCGCGTCTTTGCCCGTGGCCTCGGCGTCGATCGCGGCGCACACGACGAACACCTGGTGGCCGGCGGCGACCTCCTCCGCTGCCCGCTCCCACACGCGCCCGAACCAGCCCGGCTTCTCGGCGAGAGGCGCGACGTGGGTCGCGATGCCGGCACGGCCGCTGGGCATCGTGCGGATGGTCGACACGTCGAGGTCGCCGAAGACGGTCATCGCGACGGTACGGGGAATCGGCGTGGCGGTGAGGACGAGCACGTGCGGCGCGGTGCCCTTCGCGCGCAGGGTCTCCCGCTGCTCGACGCCGAAGCGGTGCTGCTCGTCGACGACGACGAGCCCGAGATCGGCGAAGGTCGTCGACGCGCTCAGCAGCGCGTGCGTCCCGACGACGATCCGCGCCTGCCCCGACGCCACGCGCAGGGCCGCCTTGCGCCGCTCCGCGGCGGGCAGCTGACCGGTCAGCAGCGTCGGCATGAGCTCGGGGGCGAGTCGGGGTCCCAGCATCCGTGCGATCGAGCGCACGTGCTGGGCGGCGAGCACCTCGGTGGGCGCGATGAGGGCCGACTGACCGCCGGACTCCGCGACCTGCAGCATCGCCCGCAGCGCCACGAGCGTCTTCCCCGATCCGACCTCGCCCTGCACGAGCCGGTTCATCGGCCAGTCGCCCTCGAGGTCGGCGGCGATGCGGTCGCCGACGGAGAGCTGGTCGGGCGTGCGCGCGAACGGCAGCCGTTCGTCGAACTCGGCGAGCAGCCGCCCGGGGCGCCGTGCCGTCGCCGCCATCTCCCGCACGGCCTCGCGCTGCTGCAGCAGCGCCGTCTGCAGGACGAAGGCCTCGTGCATGCGCAGGGTGCGGCGGGCGTCGTCGATCTGCTCGAAGCTCTCGGGGGCGTGGATGCGGCGCAGCGCCGCATCCGCCTCCAGCAGTCCCTCCCGGCGGCGCAGCGGCTCGGGAAGCGGGTCGGCCACCCCCGCGAGGCTCTGCAGGACGACGCCGACCGCCTTCTGCACCTGCCAGGTGGCCACCGTGCTGGTCGCGGGGTAGATGGGGATGGGCGTGTGCTGCTGGGCCTGGGCGTTCAGACGGGCCGTGTCCACGTCCTCGAAGAGCGTGTAGTCGGGGTGGGCCAGCTGCTGGTGGCCCTGGAACTGTCCGACCTTGCCGGAGAACATCCCCTGGCGACCGACCTGGAGGTCGTTGGCGCGCCACGCCTGGTTGAAGAAGGTGAGCGTCAGCGCTCCCGCCCCGTCGCTGATGACGACTTCCAGGAGCGAGCCGCGGCGCTGACGCATCTGCCGCGACGACACCGAGCGCACCTCCGCGACGATCGTCACCTGCTCCCCCAGCGGCAGCGAGTCGATCGGCGTCAGCTCTCCGCGACGGGCGTAGCGGCGCGGGTAGTGGGTGAGCAGATCGGCCACCGTGATCATGCCGAACGCACGCTCGAACAGCTTCGCGGTCGGGGCCCCCAGCGCATCGACCAGAGCGGTGTCGAGCGTGAACGCGGGCATGCACCGAGTCTATTCAGGCCCGCCGACGCCGAGCACGGCCCGCCGCGCTCGGCGGGAGCACAGCCCGCGCCCGTAGAGTCGCGTGGTGCTCCGACGCTTCCTCTCCCGACTCTTCTGGCTGTGCAGCCGGTGGCGCCTGCGATCCACCCCCGCCCCCACGCGGCCGACGGTGCTCATCGGCGCGCCCCACACCTCCAACTGGGACTTCGTCTTCATGCTGGCGATCTCGTGGCGCCTGGGCATGCGCATCCACTGGCTCGGCAAGGACGCGCTGTTCGCCGGCTGGAGAGGGCCGCTCATGCGCGCGCTGGGCGGCATCCCCGTCGATCGCACCGATGCGGGTCGCGTCGTCGAGGAGATCGTCGCCCGCATCCGTGCCGGTGAGGTGTTCGGGCTGGTCGTCACGCCCGACGGGACGCGCGGAGCGAACGCGTATTGGAAGAGCGGCTTCTACCGCATCGCCCGGGAGACGGGCATGCCGCTGACCCTCGGCTACGTCGATCGCACGACGATGACGACCGGGCTCGGTCCGACCGTGGAGCTCACCGGCGACGTCGCGAGCGACATGGACCGCATCCGCGCGTTCTACGCCGACAAGGCGGGATTCCGCCCCGAATGGCGGACCGAACCGCGACTGCGCAGCGAGGACGACGGCGCCGCCGGCGAGCGGGCCGACGCGCCCGCGGCGTGAGGTGCCCGTTAAGGTGAAGCCGTGACGCGCATCATCTCCGGCCGCGCCGGCTCGCTGGCTCTCGCGGTCCCGGATGCCGGGACACGACCCACCAGCGACCGCGTGCGCGAATCGCTGTTCGGCGCGCTCGACGCGGCCGATCTGGTCGCCGGGGCGGCGGTGCTCGACCTGTACGCGGGCTCCGGTGCGCTCGGGCTCGAGGCAGTGAGCCGCGGCGCCGCCTCGGCGGATCTCGTCGAGCGCGCGCCCCGCGCCGCCGCGGTCGCCGAGCGCAACGTACGCGCCGTCGCGAAGGCCGTGCCGGGGGTCTCGGTACGCGTGCACCGTTCGTCGGTCGACGCGTTCCTGCGGGCGAGCACGGCCGCGTTCGATCTCGTCTTCCTCGATCCTCCGTACGACCTTCCCGAAGACGAGCTGAGCGGCGCGCTCGACGCGCTGGCTCCGCGCCTGTCGGCGGATGCCGTGGTGATCGTGGAGCGGGCGACGCGGTCGGGAGCGCCGATGCTCCCCGCGTCGCTCGTCCCCGAGCGCGACCGCGCCTACGGCGACACCACGCTCTGGTGGGTGCGACCGGCCTGACCACGGCCCGCTCCCGGGGCCCGATCCCGTGGCACTCGCCCGGGCTATCCCCGTCCGGCGTCCCAGTCGCGGTGGGGATCCCATCCGCTTCTGCCGCCGGGGAGGGCGCCGCCGACCGTGACGACGCCGTCGCCGGCCGTGACGCGGCCGATGCGCCGGAAGCCGTCGGGCAGGTCGGCTCCCGCCCCGAAGCACGCCAGCAGGGCGTGATCCTCGCCGCCGCGCAGCGCCATGTCGTCGAGGGTGTCGTCGAGGTCGATGCTCACGCCCGAGGCGTCCGCCATCCGTGACGCGTCCAGCAGCAGACCATCCGACACGTCCATCATGGCGGTGGCGCCGGCACGGGCCGCCACCGGTCCGAGAGCGATCGGCGGCCGCGGACGCCGTTGCGCCTCGACGTCGGCGCGTTCGGCCGGAGTGAGGGGCGCGGCATCCACCGCGATGGGCCGCCCGCGGTCGTCGCGGAAGCGATCGAACAGCAGCGCGAGTCCTCGGCCCGCCGCCCCCAGATCACCCGCGACCGCGACCACATCGCCGACGCGCGCACCGGAGCGTCGCACGGGCGCCGCACCGTCCAGCACGCCCAGCACGGTGACCGCAATGCTCAGGGTGTCGGATGCCGCCAGGTCGCCGCCCTCGACCGCGCACCCCGGGGCGAGGGCGTCGCACGCGGCGCGCATTCCGCGCGCGATGTCGATGACCAGGTCGGCCGACGTGTCGTCGGGGAGCATGAGCGCGACGAACAGCGCGGTCGGACGGGCGCCCATCGCGGCGATGTCGGAGAGGTTCACGGCGGCCGCCTTCCACCCCAGGTCGAAGCCCGACGACCACGCGAGACGGAAGTCGGGACCGTGGACCAGCGTGTCGGTCGAGACCACGACCCGCCCGTCGTCGACGCGGAGCACCGCGGCGTCGTCCCCGGGGCCCACGACGGCCCGCGACGACCCCTCGAAGACCCCCAGGATGCGTCGCAGGAGCTCGCGTTCGCCGAGGTCGCGCACGGTCTCGGTGGGAGGCGGGGTCATTCCTCCACGGTAGCCTGGAGGGGTGCCTGCTTCGCGTCCGCTCGTCATCTCGGCGACCGCGGTGCTCGCCGTCGCGGTCGCCCTCGGCGTCACCGGGTGCAGCGCCACCGTGTCGATGACCCCGGCCAAGAGCGCCAACGACCCCGCCTGCGCCGCGGTCACGGCGCGCCTTCCCGCGACCGTCGACGGCCAGGAGCGCCGGTGGACCGACGCCCAGGCGACCGGAGCATGGGGCTCCCCCGCGAGCGTCCTGCTCACGTGCGGACTCGCGGCGCCGGGCCCGAGCACCCTGGTCTGCCAGACCGTGGACGGCATCGACTGGCTCGTCGACGACGCGGAGGCGCCGCACTACCGCTTCACCACGTTCGGCCGCACACCGGCCGCCGAGGTCTATCTCGACTACGACCTCGTGAGCGGCCGCGATGTCCTGAGCGCGCTGTCGTCGGCGGTGCAGCAGCTGCCCACGGACGGCCGATCCTGCACCGACCGTCCGACGTCCTGAGCGTCGATCTCCCGCTGCGGGGCTCGCGCCCGCTCAGTGCACGCGGGCGAGGTCGATCAGCTCGCTGATCAGCTCCGGGTAGCTCATCCCCGACGCGATCCAGCACTTCGGGAACATCGAGATGGGCGTGAAGCCGGGCATCGTGTTCACCTCGTTGACGAAGAACTCCGTCCCGGTGAAGAAGAAGTCCACGCGCGCGAGTCCTTCGCCGCCGACCGCCTCGAACGCGCGCACCGCGATGCGCTGCATCTCGGCGAGCTCGCCCTCTCGAAGGTCGGCGGGGCACACGAGGTCGATGCCGGGGGCATCCAGGTACTTCGCGTCGAAGTCGTAGAACTCACGGCCGCTGATGACGATCTCACCGGCCACGCTGACCCGCGCCGGCTCGCCGTCGCGGCCGGCCAGCACACCGCACTCCACCTCGCGACCCACGACGGCCTGCTCGACCAGGACGGTGTCGTCCTCGGCGAAGGCCGTCGCCAGCGCGGCGTCCAGCTCCGACCAGTCGGAGACCCTCGAGACCCCGACGCTCGAGCCCGCGCGGGCGGGCTTCACGAAGGCGGGCAGGCCGAGCGAGCGGATGCGGCGGTGCCAGAGATCGTGGTCGCGCGCCAGGTCGCGCTCCGTCACCGTGACCCACGGCACGACCGGCACGCCCGCGGCCTTCAGGACGCTCTTGGTCGTGTGCTTGTCCATGCCGATCGCGGACATGAGCAGGCCCGCGCCGACGTACGGCAGATCGAGCAGCTCGAGGAAGCCCTGGATGGTGCCGTCCTCGCCGAAGCGGCCGTGCAGGATCGGGAAGACCACGTCGATCGGACCCAGCGAACGGATGCCGTCGGCATCCTGGACCTTGAGCTCACGCGAGCGGACGGAATCCGGCCAGACGATGCGCGTGCCGTTGTCGACCACCTCGGGCAGGTGCCCGGGGTCGAGGGCGAACTTGTCGGGGTCGTCGTCTTCGAGGACGAAAGCACCCTCGCGGGTGATGCCGATGGGGATGACCGCGAAGCGGTCACGGTCGATCGCCCGCAGCACTCCCCCCGCCGTGGCGGAACTGATCGAATGCTCGCTGGAACGCCCTCCGAAGAGCACCGCCACTACCGCTTTGTCCATTCTGGGTCCTCTCGCCCGTCGGCTTGTCGTCGTCGGTGGTCAGGTGGGGCGCGATGTCGCGCGGGTTCATCGTGCCGTCCAGGACCATCTTGACCTGCTCCACGATCGGCATGTGCACACCCGACTCCCGCGCGAGCTGCAGCACCGGGGCGACCGACGCGAGTCCCTCGGCGGTCTGGTTCATCTGCTTCACGACGTCCTGGAAGCTGTAGCCCTGGCCCAGCAGCCGGCCCGCGGTGTTGTTGCGGCTCAGCGGCGACTGGCAGGTCGCGATGAGGTCGCCCAGGCCGGCGAGCCCCTGCAGGGTCTCCTGCTGGGCGCCCTGCGCGACCGCGAAGTCGGTCATCTCGACGAGACCCCGCGTGATGATCGAGGCCTTCGTGTTCTCGCCGTAGCCGACGCCGTCGACGATGCCGATCGCGACGGCGATGAGGTTCTTCAGCACGCCGCCGAACTCCGTGCCGATGACATCGGTGTTGACGAAGGTGCGGAAATAGTCGTTGCGGGCGCGTCGGGCCACCGCCTCGGCCGTCTCCCGACTCGTCGAGGAGATGACGGCCGCGGTCGGCTGCTCGCGCGCGATCTCCAGGGCCAGGTTCGGCCCGGATGCCACGGCGATGCGCGTCGGGTCGCAGTGCAGCTCCTGCTCGATGACCTGGCTCATCCGCAGACCGCTGCGCTTCTCGACGCCCTTCATCAGCGACACGATCGGCGCGTCGGAGTCGGCGACGAGGGGGCGCACCGCTTTGAGGTTCTGGCGGAGGGCCTGGCTGGAGATCGCGAGGTACACCTGCGACGCCCCCTCGAGCGCCTCGGACAGGTGCGTCGTGGCGGACATGGCGCGCGGCAGGTTGATCCCGGGCAGGTACTCGCTGTTGCGGTGGCCCTCCTGGATCTCCTGGGCCAGCTCGGCACGACGAGCCCACATGACGACGTGCGCTCCCCCGTCGGCGAGCACCTTGCCGAACGTCGTGCCCCAGCTGCCCGAGCCGATCACGGCGACCCGGGGCATCGCCGACTCGCCCCTACGACTCAAGGCGACCCGTCTCGTTCTGGCCGTGGGCGGCCGGGTTCCAGCGCTCCGCGGGGGGCTCCTCGCCGCGCAGGGTGCCGAGGAGCGCGGCGACGTCGGCCATCACGGCATCCGTGGCCGCGACGAGGTTCGCCGCACCCATCGCGCCGGCGCCGGTGTAGGCGGAGAGATCGGTGGCGGGACCCAGCGCCAGCCGCACGCGACGCCGCGGTGGCCAGAGGCGGAGCTTGCCGTAGCGCGGGAGGATCTGCTGCACGCCCCAGGTCGCGGCCGGGATCACGGGGATGGGCTCCGCGGCGGCCAGAGCCAGGCGCACGGCCCCGGTCTTGCCGCGCATCGGCCACATGTCCGGGTCGCGGGTGAGCGAGCCTTCCGGGTAGACGATGACGCCGCGGCCGTGGGTCACGAGGTCTTCGGACTGCTGCAGCGTCTGCTTCGCCGCCGCGGACGACGACGACCGGGCGACGGGGACCATGCCGGTAGCCCGCAGGGCGGCGCCCAGGACGGGGACGCGGAACAGGCTCTCCTTCGCCATGAACCGCGGAGCGCGGCCCATGCGCCACGTGCCCACCGCCAGGATCAGCGGGTCGAACTCGCTGTAGTGGTTGGGGGCCAGCACATACGGCCCCTCGGCGGGCAGGTGCTCGGCGCCGGTGATCTCGATCTTCGCGAACCATCCGACGGCCGGCACGATGAGCGCGGCGAGCGGCCAGAAGGCGCTGGGCCGCGTCTTCTCGGCGGAGGCGCGTCGCCGCGCGGGACGGGCCACGCCGGTCATCCGACGACGTCGAAGTCGGCGCCCAGCGCCGTCAGCTTCTCGAGGAACTTCTCGTAGCCGCGGCGGATGATGTCCACCCCCGCGACGCGGGAGGTCCCCTCCGCGGCCAGGGCGGCGATGACGTAGCTGTAGCCGCCGCGCAGGTCGGGAACGACGACGTCGGCGCCGTGCAGCGGCGTCGGGCCGGTGATCACGGCGGCCTGCTCCAGCGCGCGGCGCGGGACGCGGCGGTCGGCGCTGGCGATGCCCTCGGGGTGCACGACGATGTCGGCGCCCATCTTGTTGAGGGCCTGGGTGAAGCCGAGACGGTTCTCGTAGACCGTCTCGTGAACGGTCGAGACGCCCTCGGCCTGCGTGAGCGCGACGATGAGGGGCTGCTGCCAGTCGGTCATGAAACCGGGGTGGACATCGGTCTCGACGACGACGGGCTTGAGCGCACCGCCGCGGCGGAAACGGATGCCGTCCTCGTGGATGTCGAAGTCGCCGCCCACCTTGCGGAAGACGTTGAGGAAGGTCAGCATCTCCTGCTGCTTCGCTCCGCCGACGAAGATGTCGCCGTCCGTGGCCAGCGCCGCGCAGGCCCAGGATGCGGCCTCGTTGCGGTCGAAGATGCTCCGGTGGTCGTAGCCGCGCAGCGACTCCACACCCTCGATGAAGATGACGCGGTTGGGCTCGTAGGAGATGATCGCGCCCATCTTCTGCAGGACGGCGATGAGATCCATGATCTCCGGCTCGATGGCCGCGTTGCGAAGCTCGGTGGTGCCCTTCGCGCGCACGGCCGTCAGCAGCACCTGCTCGGTCGCTCCCACGCTCGGGTACGGCAGGGCGATGTTCGCCCCGGAGAGCCCGTTCGGAGCGGAGAGGCGGATGCCGCTGGGCAGCTTGTCCACCGTCGCGCCGAAGGCGCGCAGCGCGTCGAGGTGGAAGTCGATCGGACGGTCGCCGATGCGGCATCCGCCGAGGTCCGGGATGAAGGCCTGGCCGAGCAGGTGCAGCAGCGGTCCGCAGAAGAGGATCGGGATGCGCGACGCGCCCGCGTGGGCGTCGATCTCCTCCATGTGCGCCGAGACCGCTCCGCGCGGGTCGAGACGCAGGACGCCGTCGCCGTCGTCGGTCACGGTCACGCCGTGCACCTCCAGGAGCGATCGCACGACCTGGACATCGCTGATGTCGGGTACGTCGCGCAGCACGCTCTCGGTCTCGCCGAGCAGCGCCGCGACCATCGCCTTGGTGGCGAGGTTCTTGGCGCCCTTCACCTCGACGCGTCCGGTCAGCGGCCGCCCGCCCCGGATCTCGAGGACCGAGCCCTCGCCTCCGGCGGGTGTCGACGCCGAAGCGCTCAGGAGGGTGTTCATGGATCGAACCTCACATCGTGTGTCGAGGACGGGAAAGGAGAGGGGCGGGCATGCCCCGATCGGGGGCGGGTCCGTCCTAGCGGACCGGCAGCGTCCGGGGGCGCCACGCCTCGCGGCGCGCCTCGAACTGCGCGATCCTGTCCTCGTTGCGCAGGGTCAGCCCGATGTCGTCGAGGCCTTCGAGGAGTCTCCACCTAGTGTAATCGTCGATCTCGAACGAGACCCGGAGCTCGCCGATCGTCGCGGTGCGCTCGACGAGGTCGACGGTGATCTCGGCGCCCGGATGCGCGTCGATCTCGGCCCAGATCGCCTCGAGGTCGGCCTCGGAGATCACGCCCGTGACCAGGCCCTGCTTGCCGGCGTTGCCCCGGAAGATGTCGGCGAACTTCGGGCTCAGCACCACCTGGAAGCCGTAGTCGCGCAGCGCCCACACGGCGTGTTCGCGGCTCGACCCGGTTCCGAAGTCGGGACCCGCGACGAGCACCGAGGCGTGCGAGAACGTCGGCTGGTTCAGGACGAACTCGGGGTCCTGTCGCCAGTTGGCGAACAGTGCGTCCTCGAAACCGGTCTTGGTCACCCGCTTGAGGTACACCGCGGGGATGATCTGGTCGGTGTCGACCGCCGAACGCTTCAGCGCGGCGGCGACGCCGGTGTGGGTCGTGAACTTCTCCACGTCAGGCTCCAATCCCGGTCGTCGCGCGCTCCGCAGGTGAGTCGATACGGGGCAGATCGGACGGACTCGCGAGGCGGCCCAGCACCGCGGTGGCGGCGGCCACGAGCGGCGACACGAGGTGCGTGCGCCCGCCCTTGCCCTGACGGCCCTCGAAGTTGCGGTTGCTGGTGGAGGCGCAGCGCTCGCCCGGGGCGAGCTGGTCGGGGTTCATGCCCAGACACATCGAGCACCCCGCGAACCGCCACTCGGCGCCGAACGCGGTGAAGACCTTGTCGAGGCCCTCCGCCTCGGCTTCCAGGCGCACGCGCGCCGAGCCGGGGACGACCATCACCCGCACGTGCTCCGCCTTCTGACGCCCCTCGATGACCGACGCGAAGGCGCGCAGGTCCTCGATGCGGCTGTTCGTGCAGGAGCCCATGAAGACGGCATCCACCGCGACGTCCTTCAGCGGCGTGCCGGCGGCGAGATCCATGTACTCCAGCGCACGCTCCGCGGCCGCGCGCTCGTTCGCGTCGGTGAAGGATGCCGGGTCGGGAACGACGTCCGACAGCGAGACGCCCTGCCCGGGATTGGTGCCCCAGGTGACGAAGGGCTCGAGCTCGTTCGCGTCGAGGAAGACCTCGGCGTCGTAGACGGCGCCCTCGTCGCTCGGCAGCGTGCGCCAATAGGCGACGGCGTCGTCCCAGTCCTGACCCTGGGGGGCGTGCGGCTTGTCCTTCACGTACGCGAACGTCGTCTCATCGGGGGCGATCATGCCGGCGCGGGCGCCCGCCTCGATGGACATGTTGCACATCGTCATGCGGCCCTCCATCGACAGCGACCGGATGGCGCTGCCGCGGAACTCGAGCACGTAGCCCTGGCCGCCGTTCGCGCCGATCTTGGCGATGATCGCGAGGATGATGTCCTTCGCGGTGACCCCGGGCTTCAGCTCGCCCTCGACGGTGATGGCCATCGTCTTGAACGGCTTCAGCGGCAGGGTCTGCGTGGCCAGGACGTGCTCGACCTCGCTCGTGCCGATACCGAAGGCCATGGCACCGAACGCGCCGTGCGTCGAGGTGTGGCTGTCGCCGCAGACGACGGTGATGCCGGGCATGGTCAGGCCCAGCTGGGGCCCGACGACGTGGACGATGCCCTGTTCCTTGTCGCCGAGCGAGTGCAGGCGGACGCCGAACTCCTCCGCGTTGCGACGCAGGGTCTCGATCTGCGTCCGGCTCGTCAGGTCGGCGATCGGCTTGTCGATCTCGAGCGTCGGGGTGTTGTGGTCCTCGGTCGCGATCGTGAGGTCGAGTCGCCGCACCGGGCGGCCCTCCGCACGCAGGCCGTCGAAGGCCTGCGGGCTCGTGACCTCGTGCACCAGGTGCAGGTCGATGTAGATCAGGTCGGGCTGGCCGTCTTCGCCCTTGACCACGAGGTGGTCGTCCCACACCTTCTCGGCGAGGGTCCGCGGGCGGTCGGGAATCGTCATGCTCATGCTGTCTCGTTCTCCAGATAAGAGGATCAAGCCCGCGACGGACTCCGCGACGAGTGAGGGCTCAGAACGAGGTCTCGTCGCGGCCGCTAAGGAGAAGACGAGCGATCCGCACGGCCTCAGAATACCACCGCGCGGATCGCCGTCGCCCTCAGCGCCCCTCGACGGTCGGCGGCGTGCCCTTCTCGTCGGCGACTGCGTCGGCCGCCGCTGCCGGCGTCCGGGGCGCGTCCGCGGGCTCGGCGCCGCGCTCCCGCGCGGAGGCCACGAGGCTCGCCCCGGTCGCCACGACCATCGAGACGACGATGACTCCGAGCGACATCCAGGTCGAGATGTCGGGCGCCCACGCGATGTGCTCGCCGCCGTTGATGAACGGGAGCTCGTTCTCGTGCATCGCGTGCGCGATCAGCTTCACCCCGATGAAGGCGAGGATGAAGGCGATGCCGTAGTGCAGGTACTTGAGCCGGTCGAGCAGGTCGCCCAACAGGAAGTAGAGCTGGCGCAGCCCCATCAGCGCGAAGATGTTCGCCGTGAACACGATGAACGCGTTCTGGGTGATGCCGAAGATCGCGGGGATCGAGTCGAGCGCGAACAGCAGGTCGGTCATGCCGATGGCCACGAACACGATGATCATGGGCGTGAACATCCGCTTGCCGTCGACGACCGTGCGCACCTTCGGACCGTCGTAGTCGTCGCTGATGTCGATCGTGCGCCGCAGCAGCCGCACGATGAACGACTCCTTCTTGACCTCGTCCTCGTGGTCGCCGCCCGGGAAGGCCTGCTTCCAGGCGGTGTAGATGAGGAAAGCCCCGAAGATGTAGAAGATCCAGCTGAACTGCTCGATGATCGCCGCTCCGGCGAGGATGAAAAGTCCCCGGAGCACGAGCGCGATGATGATGCCCACCATCAGCACCTTCTGCTGGTACCGGCGCGGCACCGAGAACTGGCTCATGATCAGCACGAAGACGAAGAGGTTGTCGATGGAGAGGCTGTACTCCGTGAGCCACCCGGCGACGAACTGCCCGGCATACTCGCCGCCGGCGAAGAACCACATGAATCCCGCGAACACGAGCGCGAGGGCGACGTAGAAGACGACCCACAGGCTCGACTCCTTGGGCGACGGGATGTGCGGTCGCTTCGCGATGAGCACGAGGTCGGCGACGAGGATGAGCACCAGCACGACGAGCGAGCCGATCTCGAACCAGACGGGGAGGTCCATGCAGGCCTTTCGAGGGATGACGAAACGTCGAAAGTCTCTCCCCCGCGACCGCCCGTCGGGCGGCGGCGGCGCGCGCCCGGGGTCCCGACGACGGGCCCGTGATGACGGACGCGCGAGGACGGGATACTCCCTCTCGCTCAGGACACGATACCGGCTCGCACCCCGGAGGCGCTCCCCGCCGGTCGGCCCGCAGGCCGGCGGCGATCGGATCTGAGACGATTCCTCCACGGCCGACACTTCCTGAGTGAGAGACGATGAGGACACGATGACCCAGGACACCGGCACGCGCACCGATGCCGAGCTCGTCGCGGAGGCCGCCGCCGGCAGCGAGCTCGCCTTCCGGACGCTCTACCGCGCCTATGCGCGACCCGTCTATTGGATCGCGCACGGCCTGGTCGGCACGGCGCAGGATGCCGAGGACGTGACCCAGGAGACGTTCCTGGCCGCGTGGCGCAAGCTCCGGGAACTGGAGCTGCACAGCGCGTCGCTGCTCCCCTGGCTCGTCACGGTCTGCCGCTTCCAAGCGGCGAACCGTGTGCGCCGCCAGCACCGCGACCGCGCGCATCTCGGAGCGCCCGTCGACGAATCCGTGCCGGACGGCGTCGACATCGAACGTCAGGTGATCGACGCCGACCTCGCCGATCGGATCGCGGCGGAAGTCGCCACCTTCAGCGAGCTCGACCAGAGCATCTTCCGTCTGTGCGCCGCCGAGGGCTACGGCTACCAGGCGGCGGCCGAGCACCTCGGCGTCACGCACGGCGTCGTCCGCAATCGTCTCTCCCGCATCCGCAGCTCACTGCGCACCACCATCGCATCGGAGGGGTCATGACCACCGCACACACCGCACTGCCCGAGCTCGGCGACGATCGCGTGGAGGCGATCGAGCACGCGCTCTTCGCACGCATCGCGGACGAACGTCGCGCGCAGTGGGAGCGCAGCGAACGCGAACGGATCCGCGCCGTCCGGCGCGGCCGCATCTGGATGGGCGGGGCGGCGGCCGCCGCCGTCGTGGCGGTCGCGGCGATCATGGCACCGTCGATCGCGGGAACCCTGCAGGGCACGTCCGGGGCGTCGTCCGCCGCACTTCCCGCGGTGATCGCACCGGGCGGGAGCACCGCCGAGCTCGGGCTGACCGACGGACGGGCCGGGGATGCCGCGGCCGGCGGCATGAGCGGAGCCGGCGTGGCGGCCGACGCCGCCACCGGGAGCGCGGGACGCGAGATCGCGACGACCGCCTCGGCGGCCGTCGAGGTCGCGGACGCCGCTGCCGCGGCCGAGGGCATCGCGGCCGCAGCCGTCGCTGCGGGCGGCTACGTCGAATCCCAGAGCACCGGCGCCGGAGCGCCCGTCGACGTCATGTCGGGAACGGGAGTCGTCATGCCGATGCCGTCGGGCGCGTGGATCACCGTCCGCATCCCCGCCGACCGCCTCTCCGAGACGGTCGCGGGACTGTCCGCCTACGGGACGGTGACCTCGTCGCAGACCGACCGGCGCGACGTGACCACGGAGGCCGTCGACCTGCGCGCCCGGGTCTCCGCCCTCGAGTCCTCCGTCGCACGCCTCACGGAGCTGATGCAGCAGTCGTCGTCGACCGCCGATCTGATCGCGGCGGAATCCGCGCTGTCGGAGCGTCAGTCCGAGCTGGAGTCCCTCCGACAGCAGCTGACCAGGGTGCAGTCCCAGGTCGAGATGTCGACGCTGAGCGTCTCGCTCGTCACGCCCGCCCCCGCCGTCACCGCCGATCCGGCGGGATTCGGCGACGGCGTCGCGGCCGGCTGGAACGGTCTCGTCGCGACTCTCAACGGCCTGGTCATCGCGATCGGGTTCCTGCTCCCCTGGCTCGGCCTGATCGCGTTCGCCGCCCTGATCGTGTGGGGTGCGCGCCGGGTCGTCCGCCGTCGTCGGGCCCGCACCCGCGCGCCCGAGACCGTCGACGAGGCCGGTCCCGCAGCCTGACCCACCTCGGGGTCTGTCGCGTCGCGACAGACCCGCCGACGACAGAAGCCCGGTCCGTGTGGACCGGGCTTCTGCGGTGGTGACCCCAGCGGGATTCGAACCCGCGTTACCGCCGTGAGAGGGCGGCGTACTAGGCCGCTATACGATGGGGCCGTACCTTTTCGCTGCGTAAGCAACCGTTCGATTATGCCATGGCGAACGACCCCTCGCCAAATCGAGGCCCGGATGCGAGTCCGGCTTGCCCGGATCGCGGGACAGGCGTTGACTGAGCGACATGCGCGTCACCAAACACGAACACGCTTGCCTGCGCCTCGAGCGCGAAGGAAGCCAGCTGATCATCGACCCCGGAACCTTCACTCTTCCGCTGCAGGATCTGGCCGGGACGGTGGGCGTCGTGCTCACCCATGAGCACCCCGACCACTGGACGCCGGAGCACCTCCGTCGCATCCGTGAGCACGCGCCCGACGTACCGATCTACGGGCCGCAGGGTGTCGCGGATGCGGCCGCGGAGTTCGGCGTCACCGTCGTCGCTCCGGGCGACAGCGTGAGCGCCGGCCCGTTCGCGCTGCGCTTCTTCGGCGGGCGGCACGCCGTCATCCACGAGTCGATCCCCGTCATCGACAACGTCGGCGTGCTCGTCGACGACGAGCTCTACTACCCCGGCGACTCCTACGCGGTCCCCGAAGGGGTCGAGGTCCGGCTCCTCGCCGCGCCGGTGGGCGCGCCGTGGCTGAAGATCGGCGAGGCGATCGACTTCGTCCTCGCCGTGCGGCCCGAGCACGCCTTCGCGACGCACGACATGACGCTCTCGCGCATCGGACTCGACATGCACCGCGGACGTCTGCAGTGGGCGGCCGAACAGGGCGGGGGTCGGTTCAGCCCGCTCGACCCGGGCGACGCCATCGATCTCTGAGGCCCCGAACGCCGGATGCCGCGACCCCCGGAGAGCATCCGGGGGTCGCGGCATCCGTGGATCCGTGTCCGATCAGGCCTCGGCGTCGTGGTCCGTCTCGAGGAACGCGACGAGCGTGTCGAGGGCCGCCTCGGCGCCCTCGCCCTCCGCCTTGAGCGTGACGACGGTGCCCTGCGTGGCGCCCAGACCCATCAGCGTGAGGATGCTGCCGGCGTTGAGGTCAGGACCGCCCTCGACCGCGATCGTCACGGGGACGCCGGTCTGCTGGACCGCCTGCACGAAGAGCTTCGCGGGGCGCGCGTGCAGACCCGAGCTGCTGGCGACGGTGGCCTGGCGTTCTGCCATGGGATCCTCCTTGGATCGTGTTGGGATATCTCCATCGAGACTAGGCGTTCACGGCCTCGGGAGAAACCGAGGACGCACCGGGAATACCCTCGTTCACGGCCGATCCACGGCGTGCGAAGCGCTTCAGCGCGACGACGGTGAATGCCGAGACGACCGTTCCCGCGGCGATGGCGAGCAGCCAGAGCCAGAAGTTGTCGATCGCGAAGAAGACGAAGATGCCGCCGTGGGGCGCCTTGCTCGTGACGGCGAACGCCATCGAGAGCGCACCGGTCACCGCGCCGCCGAGCATCATCGCCGGGATCACCCGGAAGATGTCGGCCGCCGCGAACGGGATCGCACCCTCGGAGATGAACGCAGCGCCGAGCAGCCAGGCCGCCTTGCCGTTCTCGCGCTCCGGCTCGGTGAAGAGCTTGCGGTCGATGACGGTGGATGCCAGGGCCATCGCCAGCGGCGGGACCATGCCCGCAGCCATGACGGCCGCCATGATCTGCAGGTAGCGCTCGTCGCCCGCGATGCCCGCGGCGAGGTTGCCGGTCGCGAAGGCGTAGGCCACCTTGTTGACCGGACCGCCGAGGTCGAAGCACATCATCAGGCCGAGGATGATGCCGAGGATGATCACGCCGGCGCCGGTGAGGCCCGACAGCCAGTCGTTGAGGGCCTTGGTGAGCCAGGCGATCGGACCGCCGAGCACCAGCAGCATGAGACCGGAGGCGAAGATCGAACCCAGCAGCGGGATGATCACGACCGGCATGAGACCGCGCAGCCAGCGCGGCACGTCGAGGCCGTTCAGCCAGCGGGCGGCGACACCGGCGAGCAGACCACCGACGATGCCGCCGAGGAAGCCCGCGCCCATGAAGCCCGCGACGGCACCGGCGACGAAACCGGGGGCGATACCCGGCCGGTCGGCCATGCCGTACGCGATGTAACCGGCGAGGGCCGGCACCAGGAAGCCGAACGACAGCGCGCCGATCTTGAACAGCACGGCGCCGAGGTAGACGATCAGCGAGGTGTCGCCGAGGTTCCACAGCGTCGACGCGCCCAGGATCTTGTCCGCGTTGAACGCGATCTCATAGCCGCCCAGCAGGAAGCCGAGGGCGATGAGCAGACCGCCGCCGGCGACGAAGGGGATCATGTAGCTGACGCCGGTCAGCAGCGCGCGCTTGATGCTCGCGCCGTACGACTCCCCCGCGCCCGACGTGGCGGTGGATGCCGCCGCGGCCGATCCGCTGACGCGGGTCGCGTTCGGGTTCTTCGCAGCGGCGATGGCCTCGGCCACCAGCTGACCGGGCGCCTCGATGCCGCGCTTGACGCTGGCGCGGACGACGGGCTTGCCGGCGAAGCGCTGCGGCTCGCGCACGTCCACGTCGACGGCGAAGATGACGGCGTCGGCGGCCTCGATGATCTTCGGGTCGAGCGCCTTGTATCCGCTCGATCCCTGCGGCTCCACGATGAGGTCGACGCCGTCCTTGCCGCCCTGCGCGGTGAGGGCGTCGGCCGCCATGAAGGTGTGGGCGATGCCGGTCGCGCACGCCGTGACCGCCACGATCCGGGCGGGGCGTCCGTCGATCAGGTGCGCGCTGTCCGCGCTCGCCGTCGCGGCGGGCGCCGTCGATGCTGCCGGAGCAGCGGTGCCCGACACGGCCGCGGTCACGAGGGCGACGACGTCCTCCGGCCGTTCGGCCGCGCGCAGTCCCGCGGTGAAGTCCTCGCGCATGAAGCTGCGCGCGAGCTGCGACAGCACGGCGAGGTGCTCCTCGGCCGCCGTGTCCGGGGCGGCGATGAGGAAGACGAGGTCGGCCGGACCGTCCTCCGCGCCGAAGTCGATGCCCGGCTTCAGACGGGCGAAGGCGAGCGTCGCCTCGCGCACCGCGGCGCTCTTGGCGTGCGGGATCGCGATGCCGCCGGGCAGACCGGTCTCGTCGGTCTGCTCGCGCTTCCAGGCGTCGGCGGCGAGGGCTGCGGCATCGCTCGCCCTCCCCGTCGCCGCCACGCGCGCGGCGAGGGCGTCGATGACGGCCCGCTTGTCGGTGCCGAGCGACGCGTCAAGGCTGACGAGCGCCGGCGTGATGATCTCTGACACGGTGACCTCCAGTGGTCGAGTGGGTTCAGGATGGGGTTTTCAGGGGGCGAGAGGGCTCACCGGCACGTCGCCGGGGAGCAGATCGTCGGGCGTCGGGGCCTGCGTTCCGGGCAGCGCGGCCGCCGCGGACCCGTAGCGGATGCCGCTGCGCACCCGCTCGTCGGGAGCGGCTCCCGCGACGTCGGCGAGGAGGAAGCCCGCCAGCGAGCTGTCTCCGGCACCGACGGTGCTGCGCACCCGCGTCGGCGGCGGCGTGCCGAACCAGGCTCCGTCGGCCGTCACGAGGACCGCGCCGTCGCCACCCAGCGTGACGAAGGCGGCGCCCACCCGCTCGGGCACGAGCTGCGAGGCGACGGCGCGGACGGCCTCCGCCAGCGGCAGCGCCGGGTCGAGGGGGACGCCGGCGAGCTCCACGAGCTCCTCGTCGTTGGGCTTGATGAGATCGGGCGCTCCGCGCTCGACGACGGCCCGCAGGGCGGCCCCCGACGTGTCCACGGCGATGCGCGGCGCTTCGGGGCCGGTCGCGCGGACGGCGGTGATCACGTCGACGTAGAAGTCGTCGGGCAGTCCGGGTGGCAGCGACCCCGCCAGCACCAGCCATCGCGCACCCGCCGACGCCTGCACCGTCGCGGCGATGAGTGTCGCGGCATCCGCGTCGCTGCGCGTCACACCGGGCAGGTTCACCTTCGTGGTCACGCCGTCGTGGTCGGTCAGCGTGAGGTTCGCCCGCGCGGTTCCGGGCAGGGGCACGGCGACGACCGGCACGCGCGCCGAGCGGAGCACGGATGCGAACGGGTCGTCGGCGTCGAGCGGGAGGACCGCGGTGCTGATCACCCCCGATCCGGTCAGCACACGGGTGACGTTGATGCCCTTCCCCCCGGCATCCTCGCGGACGGCGACGGCGGACTGCACCTCGCCGACGCGCAGGGCCTCGGCGAGGGTCACCGTCCGGTCGAGCGACGGGTTCGCGGTGAGCGTGACGATCATGCGGTCCACACCTCCACATCGGCGTCGTCGAGGGCGGCGACGAGGTCGGCGGGCGGCGGCGCATCGGTGACGAGGATGTCGAGATCGGCGAGCCGGCCGAAGGAGACGAGCAGCTCCCCGTCGAACTTCTCGGCGTCGGCGAGCACCACGATGCGGCGCGCCGAGGCGATGATGGCGCGCTTGACTGCGGCCTCGTCGGGATCGGGTGTGCTCAGTCCGAAGGTGGCGGACAGGCCGTTGGTGCCGATGAAGGCGAGGTCGGGGCGCAGCCGGGAGATCGCATCGACCGTCTGGGCGCCCACGGCCGCCGCGGTCAGCCCGCGCACGCGGCCGCCGATGGCGGTGAGGTTGAGCCCGGGCGCTCCGGCCAGCAGGTGCGCCACCGTCATCGAGTGGGTGACGACCTCGAGCGGATGCCCGGTGACCGGGCGCTGGGCGAGCAGTCCGGCGACGGCGGCCGTCGTCGTCCCCGCGTCGATGTAGATGGATCCGTCGCCATCGGCGCCGATGGCCTCCAGGGCCCGCTCCGCGATCGCGCGCTTCGCGTCGCTGCGGCGCTGCGTGCGCTCCACGAAGGAGGTCTCGACCGTGCTGACCCGGGTGCGGGCCACGGCCCCGCCGTGCACGCGACGCACGATTCCCGCCGTCTCGAGCTGGTCGAGATCGCGGCGCACGGTCTCGGTGGTCACGCCGAAGCGGCGCGCCAGGTCGACGACGGCGACGCGTCCGTCTGTGCTGACCAGATGCTCGATGAGCTGCTGTCGCTCCGTTGCGTACACGTATCCTCCTTGAATATCCACACGGTACAACACAAACACAGATATAACAACAGTCTGCTCCGTCGAAAACCACACGAGGGCCACGGACGACGAAGGGCCCCGATCCGAAGATCGGGGCCCTTCGTGCGGACGGGACGTCCGCGGTGCATGCCGAGGCTCAGGCCTCGCTCATCACCGTGACCTCCTGCTGGCCGCGGGCGGCCAGGGCGGCGGCACGGGCGGCGATGCGGCGCTCCTGCTCGATCTGCCCGGCATCCAGCGTCTCCTGGTCGACCGGGTAGCTGTCCACCTTGTTCACCCCGTTGTACTTGGCGATGTAGGCGTCGAGCTCGGGGCCCGACTCCCACGAGGTGATGAGGCAGTAGCGCGGCTCGTCGCCGTAGTGGGCGGCGGCGTGCCAGAGGCGCTGGGTGTCGACGATGAGCTGCGCGCCCGCGGGCAGGGCGATGCGGGTCTCCTCGCTCGGATCGGTGCGGTTCTCCCGCAGCACGAAGTAGCTCGTCTTGTCGTCGGTGAGGTTGAAGAAGCCGCGCACGACCCAGCCGGTGCCGTCCGGGTTCAGACGGTTGTTGTCGTCCTGGTGCAGGTTGTAGAGGCAGTCGGCATACGTGTTCGGCTGCAGCTCGATGATGCGGCAGCGGCCGACGTTCGCCCCCGGCTCCTGCGCACGCGCGGTGAGCGTCGGTGCGATGGCGGTCTGCGCGTCGATCCAGACGCCGTCCTTGTCGGTGCGCGGCGGCTTGTGGTTCCAGAAGCCGTTGCACTCGATCTCGCCCTTGGCGGAGGCCAACGGGGCGAACCGGGTGTCGCCCGAGGACTTCCAGTCGACGTACTCGACGTCGAGCCACTCCTTCGGGTCGATCTCCTTGTTGTAGCGGTCGAGGACGACGTAACCGGTCTCCTCGAGGGCCGCGCTCTTGATGTAACCCATGACGGATCCAACCTTTCTGCCGGACAAGCGAAGTTTTTACAGGCCCGGCCGAGGCAAGCCTACCGAGCGGTCCCGGGAACGCGATTAGACTCGACGGCGGTCATCGAGAGCGAGCGCGGAGGCGACACGGAGAACATGAGCACCGGCACGAACCTCGCCCCCTCGGTCTCCGCGTCCCACGTCTCCGCGACCGCCGTCGCCACGATCGCGTGGCTCTCGGCATCCGACACCACCATCGTCGTTCCCGTCTACCAGCGGCAGTACCGCTGGGACATCGGCGGCTGCGAGCAGCTCCTCGGCGATGTGCGCGCGGTGGCGGATGCAGGCGCCGGCCACACGCACTTCATCGGCTCGATCCTCTCGACCGCCTCGGTCTCCGACGACGATGACGCCCATCTGGTCCTCATCGACGGACAGCAGCGCATCACGACGCTCATGCTGCTGGTCGCCGCCCTGCACCACACCCTGCGTGACGACGACCCGGAGCTGGCCGCCGAGCTCGAGCGGGTGCTCGTCCGCGACGACGATCCCGCACGGACGAAACTCCGGCCGCATCGCGCCTGGGCGGAGGTCTTCGAGAGCGTCGTGCGCGACCGTCGGACGCCCGACGATGAGACGCGCGTGTCGCGTTTCGACGACAACTACGCGTTCTTCCGCAGCCAGATCCGTCCCGACGAGGCCGCCCACATCTGGCGGGGCCTCCAACGCCTCGAGCACGTCGCGATCACCCTCGGGCCCGAGGCGAACGCGCAGCAGACCTTCGAGAGCCTCAACTCGACGGGCGAACCGCTGCGCGACCACGAGCTGATCCACAACTACGTGCTGATGGGCCTCTCCCACGCCCAGCAGAGCGAGATCGAGGACCACTACTGGGTTCCGATCGAGGAGAACACCGGCGAGCAGATCGGCGACTTCTGGCGGCACTACCTCGTCATGCTCACCGGCCGCGAGGTCACCGTGGCCGGCGAGCGGGGCGTCTACGACACCTTCCGCGCCGAGTTCCCGCACCTCGACATGGCGACGCTGCGCGAGCGCGCCGCGCAGTGGCGCGACTACTCCGCGCTCTACGCCACCCTCCTCGACCCGGCGCGCGTCGCCGACGTCGCGATCGGGCAGCAGCTGGCCCTGCTCAACACCTTCGGCCGCGGCATGTATCCGCTCGCTCTGCGCCTGCTCCACGAGCATCGCTCCGGACAGCTCCCGACCTCGGAGCTGATCACGTCGCTCGAGCAGCTGCAGTCGCTGCTGATGCGCCGCACCGTCGTCGGGGTGACCACCGACCGGCTCGTCGCTCGCCTCTGCCGCGCCGCGGCGCTCTCACGCGACGATCTGGTCCGGGCGATCGCGCGGATCACGCCCTCCGACGAGCGCACCCGCGTGGGTCTGAAGTTCAGCGCGCTCCCCCACCCCGCCTACGTGCTGGGGCGGCTCGCGGGCGACATCGACACGGCGCCGCTGGATCTCGAGCACATCGTGCCGCTCGCACCGTCCGACGAGTGGTCGCCCGACGGCTCGCGCCGCTGGGCCGAGCTCTCCGACGACGAGCAGAACAGCTTCCGTGCGCTGGCCCAGACCCTGGGAAACCTGACGCTGCTCGAACGGGAGCTCTTCGACCGCGCGTTCGACGCCTCGTTCCCGCAGAAGCGGAACGCCTACCGCGACAGCGCGCTCGCCGTCACGCAGGCCGTCGCGGACGCCGAGGCGTGGTCGACCGCGGCGATCGCGGCGCGCACGCAAGAGCTGACCGACCTCTTCCTGAGCGTCTGGAAGCGACCCGCCGTCGTCTCCATCGACGATGACAACCTCACACCCATCCTCGACGCCCGCAAGCGCCGCGGATGGCCTCGGGGCTGGCAGCGCGAGTTCGACTACGTCGAGTTCCGCGGTGAGCACTGGGAGGTTCCCGACATCCGCTACCTCTTCAACCGCATCTTCAAACGGCTGTGGGCGGACTCGCGACAGAGCGTGATCGACTTCAGCGCACGCCGCGGCGGCCCCGTCTACCCGGCCAAGGCGTGGAACGGCCAGTGGGATGAGCTGGGCGACGGCCAGTACCTCTACATGGGGTGGGACTCCAAGTACATGCTCACGGCGGTGCAGGGCGTGCTCGACGAGGCCGGCTGGGCCTCCGAGGTGTTCGTCAAGTACTCCTACATCGGCAACGCGATGAACTGATCGGAGCGATCATGGCCCGGCGTCGACCACCGTCCGCTCGCACACGTGCCTCCCGAGACGACGGGGGCGACACGCGGCGATGGCGCTCCGTCCGGCGCCAAGTGGACGCGCTCGACGTGGCCACCTTCACCGCGATCGCCGGCACGCGCAGCCCGATCCTCGACGGGGCGATGCCGCCGCTCACGCGGGCCGCCGACCGCTCCGTGCTCTGGATGGGGGTGGCGGCGCTCCTCGCGGCCACCGGTCGGCCCCGGGCGCGCCGGGCCGCGGTGCGCGGCCTCGCCGCGATCGGGCTCACCAGCCTCCTCGCCAACCAGGTGTCCAAGCGTCTGCACCGCCGCCCGCGGCCGGCCATCACGCAGGTGCCGGTGCAGCGGCTGGCCCACCGCATCCCCGCCTCGACGTCGTTTCCGAGCGGCCACTCGGCCAGCGCGATGGCGTTCGCCGCGGCAGCATCCGCCGAGTCCCCGATCCTGACCGTGCCGCTGCGCATGCTGGCGGGCCTCGTCGGCTTCTCGCGGGTCGCCACCGGAGCGCACTACCCGTCGGACGTCGCGGCGGGTTTCGCGCTCGGCGAGGCGGTCGCCTGGCTGACGACGCGGATCGTGCCGGTGGAGCGCGTGGACCCGCTGCAGGACGCGCTCGCGGTGCACGCGGGCACGCCGCGGCCGGACGGCGCGGGCATCGCGCTCGTCATCAACCCTCGATCGGGCTCGGGGCGCGCGGCGCGGATCCTCCCGGTGGTGCGCCGCACGCTGCCGGCGCTGCGGATCGTCGAGCTGGGTGCGGACGACGACTACGCCGAGGTGATCCGCCGCACCGCGCAGGAGTGCGAGGTCCTCGCGGTCGCCGGCGGCGACGGCACGGTGCAGCAGGCCGCGGCCGCCGCCCACGAGAACGGCATCCCGCTGGCGGTTCTGCCGGCGGGCACCTTCAACCACTTCGCGAAGGACCTCGGGATGTACCCGCTGTCGGCTGCCATCGACGCCGTCCGGGCCGGCACCGTCGCGAAGGTCGATCTCGGCGAGGTGAACGGCAGGATCTTCGTCAACACCGCCAGCGTCGGCGCGTACACCGATTTCGTCGCGATCCGCGAGCGGTACGAGCACCGCATCGGCAAGCCTCTCGCCGCCCTCGTCGCGGCGGTGCGGACGCTGGGACGGGCCCGCGCGGTGCGCGTGCGCGTCCGCGACCTCGACGGTCGCGCCGTCGACGCGCGGTTCAGCCTGCTCTTCCTCGGCAACGGCCGGTACGAGCCGCGCGGGTTCGCCCCCGTCCACCGCGCGACGCTCGACGACGCGCGGCTGGATCTGCGCGTGCTCGGTGTGTCGCGTCGCGGCTCCCGCGCGCGCGTGGTCCTCGACCTGTTCACGGGGCGGATCTCGCGCAACCGCCGCTACCAGGAGTTCTCGGATGCCGAGTTCGATCTCGAACTGCTCGACGGGCCCTACCGGATCGCCCGCGACGGGGAGCTCGGCGAAGAGGTCGATCACCTCTCCGCGCGCGTCCTCCCGCGCGCCCTCACCGTGATCGCGCCCGCCTCGGCGTCGCGCTGATCGGCGCAGCGGCGCCGGCCGATGCTGGACCGCACGGTCGCGGTCGCCCTATCCTCGACACGAGCGGGACGTCGGCGTGCCGCATGAGGGGGCACGAGGATGGCTTCGACCATGGCGGATGCGCGGCGCCGACCGAGACTGCTGACGACGACGGTGACGGCGACGGCCGTGGGGCTGGCCCTCTCCGGCTGCGCGTGGAGCTCCCCGCCCGAGCCGGCGCCCACGGTCGCCGTGACCACGGGGACCTTCCCGAATCAGGACGTCGTCGCGCTGTACACCGATCGTGAGAGCGCCGTCGCCGCCGCCCTCACGGCTCTGCCCGGCCAGATCGACGACGCACTGCGTCGATCGAAGGTTCCGGGGCTCGCCGTCGCGGTCGTCTCGCACGATGCCGTGCTGTACGAGGGCGGGTTCGGCGTGCGCGACGTGTCCACCGGCGTCAAGGTCGACACCGACACCGTGTTCGAGCTGGCATCGCTGTCGAAGCCGCTGTCGGCCACGATCGTCGCCAAGGCCATGACCGAGAACCCCGAGCTCTCGTGGTCCACGCCGGTGCGCACCTTCATGCCCGACTTCGCGCTCGATGACCCGTACGTCACCCAGAACGCCACGATCGGAGACTTCTTCGCCCACCGCACCGGCATCCCCACCGGCGGTGGAGACGACCTCGAGGACCTCGGATTCGACCGCGACTACATCCTCGACCACCTCCGTGAGATCCCCCTGCAGCCGTTCCGTTCGACCTATCAGTACTCGAACTTCGGTCTGACGGCCGGCGCGCAGGCCGTCGCCGCCTCCCGCAGTCAGACGTGGGAACAGACGGCGCAGGAGCTGCTGTTCACGCCCTTGGGCATGACGTCGACGAGTATGAGCCACGCCGACTACCTCGCTGCCGACGACCGCGCCGTGCTGCACGCACGGATCGGCGACGACGATTTCCAGCCGCTGTTCGACCGCGACGCGGATGCCGAGGCGCCCGCGGGCGGCGCATCCTCGACCGTCGGCGACCTGGCGACGTGGATGCAGCTGTTGCTGTCCGACGGGCAGCGAGGCGGTTCCGCCTTCATCGCCACGGGGCCGCTGAACGAGGCGCTGTCGGCGCAGATCGTCAGCTCCCACCCGGGCGATCTGGATCAACGGCCCGGTCACTACGGCTTCGGCATCAACGTGGGCTCCGGCGCCGGCGGCCGCGTCACGCTCAGCCACTCGGGTGCCTTCGGCCTCGGCGCCGCGACCGCCGCGACCCTCGTCCCCGATCTCGACCTCGGCATCGTCGTCCTCACCAACGGCGCCCCCGTCGGCCTTCCCGAAGCGGTCGTGCAGACGTTCCTCGACGAGGTCATGTACGGGCACTCCACCCGCGACTGGGTGGACACGATGCACGGCTTCTTCGCGTCCTACAACGCGCCGTCCGGCGACCTGGCCGGCATGCAGGCACCGGCGGATGCCGCGGCATCCGGGCCCGTCGCCGACTACACCGGAACGTACGTCAGCCCGTATTTCGGCACCCTGACGGTGACCTCGGCGGGCACCGGCCTCCGCGGCTCGCTCGGGCCGAAGGGCGAGACCGTGTTCGACATCACGCCGTGGGACGGCGACACGATGGCGTACGTCCCCACGGGCGAGAACGCGTTGCCGGGCTCCCTCTCGTCGGTCGTGTTCACCCGCGCGGACGGACGGGTGACCTCCGTGACCCTCACCTTCCTCAACCGCTATGCGCAGATCCCGACGCCATCGGGGTTGGGGGTCTTCACGAGGTCGGGCTGAGATCGGACATCGGCGCGAGTGGAATTGACCCGGCACGCGACGCAGCGACGGCAGTGCCCGGCGCGATAGCGTCGCACGCATGACGAGCGTGCCGGCGTGGATCGCCCAGCTGTCAGGAATGGACCCGCTCAGCTGGGCCGCGTTCCTCGATGCCCATTCCGGGTTGCCCGGTCCGCGCGCGGATCTCGCACTCGTCGACGCGGCGGCGCGCACCGCCGACGCAGCCGTCATCGACGCGCTCCTTCGAGATGGACGCGAATACCCGGTCATGTGCGCCGCCGCAGCTCTCGGCCGACGGGCGGGCGAACCGCGTGACGCCCGCCATGCGCGCGCCCTCGCCGCCGACGACCGGTGGCGTGTACGCGAGGGCGTGGCGATCGGACTGCAGCTGCTCGGCGACGACTCCCCCGCGATCCTCAGGGCGCTGGTCGCGGACTGGGTCGACGACCCCGACCCGCTCGTGCAGCGCGCCGCCGTCGCCGCGATCTGCGAGCCGCGACTGCTGCGGACACCGGACGCCGCCCGCGCCGGGCTGGCGGCGTGCGCGCGTGCGACCGCCCACCTCGCCGCGGCGGACACCTCCCACCGCAGGCAGGACGGGGCGCGCACCCTGCGGCAGGCGCTCGGCTACTGCTGGAGCGTCGCCATCGCCGCCGACCCCGTCCGAGGGCTCCCCGTCTTCGCAGCCCTCGACGAGAGCGATCCCGATGTCGCGTGGATCATCCGCGAGAACCGCAAGAAGAAGCGTCTCGCGACGCTCCTGTCTGCCCCGGCGGCACGGACGGCGACCGACGGCGCGGGCTGACACGTCACCCGCGAGAACGCGTCACCCGGGCGTCGCCGCCTCGGAGAGCCGCCCGACGATGCGTTCGCGACTTCCGACGCCGAGCTTGCGCATGATGTTGAGGACGTGGCTCTCGACGGTCCGCACGCTGAGCACGAGGCGCGCGGCGATCTCCCGGTTGCTCATCCCGGCCACGACCAGCTCGGCCACCTCGCGCTCCCGGGCCGTCAGCAGCGCGAGCCAGATGCCGAAGCGCGACACGTTCAGGGTCTTCCCGGACAGCTGGGTCGACAACGCCGACACCGCCTCTTCGGCCTCCTCGACGAGGGCGGTCGCGTCGTCGGCGGCCGCCCAGTCGATCGCCCGACGGTAGGCCGCCATGGCGATGCCGTAGCGGCCGGATGCTTCGAGCCCGCGACCCGCGTCCACCACCGCCCGCGCATCGTGGCGCGACAGCGCCCGCAGGTAATCGCGCTGCTGGGCGAGCACGCTCGTCTCCGGTGAGGCGCGAAGGAGACGATCGACCTCGGCCAGACGGTCGGCGTCGAACGAGATCTCCAGCGAGGAGAGCATCTGCAGCTGGGCGGCGAAGTGCGCACCGCGTGCTTCGAGCGCGCGGGCATCGTGCCATAGGATCTCGGCGGCATCCTCCTGCCGGCCGTGCGCGAGGGCCGACATCGCGTCGAGCCAGGCGAGCGATCCGCCGGGCAGCGCACCGCTCGGGGTGGCGTACATCCGCGCGACCGCGACGTACTTCTCGGTGAGATCGACCTGGCCCTGCGAGACGGCCCGCACGGCGGCGGCCATGAGGATCGAGTTTCGCGCTCCCGGCGGAAGAGGGGCGACGGTGCCGATCGACAGGGCCATGTCGACCATGTCGGCGAGCTCGTCCATGTCGCCCATATGGAGGAAGCTGTACGACAGCCCGATCGAGAACGTGTGCAGTGCGTCGACGTCCAGGGCGCCGCGCGCCTCCTCCCAGCCGTTGACGAGCTCGCGATGTCCCTCGATCAGCGCGCCGCGCGCGAGCAGCGCCATCGCCGCGAGCATGCGGGCGAACGCGCGTTCGCCGCGGGGATCCAGCGACCGCAGCTCGTCGTAGGCGCGATCGAGGTCCGCGAGTCGCCCCGTGATCAGGAATACGTGCATCTGCGCCTCGAGGAGGGCGATGTGGACGGACGCCGGCAGGCCGTCCGCGACATCGAGGGCTTCCTCCACGTCCGCCGGGACGGAGCGCAGATCGGCGAGCACGGAGAGTCGCGCCGCGTCGAGGATCCGGCCGTAGACGGCGAGCTCTGCGCTCTCCCTCTCGAGGAAGGCGACGGCCTCCTCCACCTCGCCCAGGCCGTACGCCATCCACAGCCCACGCAGGCGGTAGTACTCCGCGCGGGACGCGATGTCGCCCGTGTGCGGATCGGTCTCGTCGAACACGCGACGGATGAGCTCCGGCGCATCCTCGATCGTCGACTGCGTGAGCGACTCGACGTAGGCCGTCGCGGTGCGCACGCTCGGAGTGTGCTCCCACTCGAACGCGGTGAGCAGCCTCTTGGTGTTCGCGCTCTCGCGCAGCATCCCCGCGAACAGGGCGTGGCGGGTCTCCGCCTCCGGCTCGCCCATCCACGTCGTCGCCGGGTCGGGCACGACGCGGCCGTCGCCGAGTGCCGCGACGATCCTCTCGGTGAGTCGGATGCGTCGCGAGGTCAGGGTTCCGTGACGGAAGTAGCTCACGAACAGCGGCGGGATGACGGAGACGAGGTTGTTGGGCACGGCGCGCACGAAGGCGATCATGCCGCGCTCTTCGAGCAGTTCCAGCGCCTCCCACTCGACGAGCCGCCGGACCGCGTCGGCATCGGCGGGGCCGATCATGGCGATGATCTCCAACGCGTCGCGGGCTGTCGCGTCCAGCTCCTCCAGGTGCATCTCGACGACGGAGCGAAGCCCGGGACTCCACAGCTCTCCCACTGCCGTCCAGACGCCGTCGGCCAGCGGAACCAGAGTCCCCTCCTGCCGGCCGGCCTCGACGAGGGCGAGCGACAGGCCCACGTTGCCGCCGCACTTCGCGTAGATGCGTCGCGACGTCGCGGCATCCACGGGGCCTCCGAGCGTCGTCGCGATGACGTCCTCGAGGTCCTCGAACCGCAACGGCAGCATGTCGATCACGGATGTCGGGGCGAGCGTGGACGCCTGCAGGCCCGACGGCGTGTGCCGAGCCGCGAGGCCCTGCAGGCGCGACATGACCACAGGCACGCCCGTCTCGCTGCGGACGTAGTCCAGCACCCCCCACGACGACTCGTCGAGGTCGTTCCAGTCGTCGACGAGGAACACCGTGCGCTCGCCCCGCACGCGCGAGCGCACCTGGCGGGCGAGCTCGTCGATCATGGCCCCGCGTCCGCGGGGCGGCAGCGGGTCGACGAGCCCGGACAGCGCGAGCGCCGAGAACGGATGGGGCTGCAGAGACGCGACGCCGCGAATCGAGTGAACGGCCCAATCGGCGGACTCCAGCCGCGTCCCGAGCGCACCGAGGAATGCCGTGCGACCGCTGCCACGACTTCCGACGACATCGACGCTGACTCCCGCATCGATGAGGCTCTGCGCCTTGGCGAGACTTCGCTCGCGCCCTCTCACGTTGTGCGTCTCACCCCTTCGTCGCTGTGGCCACCCGGGTGTCACGCTAGCACCCCGGTTCCTTCCGCCCGACGGTCGGCATCGACATCGCTCCGCACGCTCCTGCCCTAGGTTCCGAGCGTCGCGGCGGCGCAGTCCAGACACAGCACGGTGCGCGCACGGCCGCTCTCGCGGATCTCGACCCGCGGCTGCCAGCGCGGGATCGACTCGTCGCAGTCGCGGCAGACCCGTCGGCGTCGCCAGACGGCGAACAGCAGCAGCGACCCGAGCAGCAGCAGGAGTGCGCCGGCGATGAGCGGGATCCACGACAGCACGCCGCCGGTCACCGGAAGCTGCGTGGCTCCGTCGCCGCGCATGTCGACTCTCGCGTCGATGAGCTCCAGCGTCGTCGACTGCACGCCGAGAGCGCGGGAGGTCTCGACGTCGCGGTCCATCTCGAAGCCGAGCATGATCTGTGCCGACTGGCCGCGGGCGAGCGCGGACTGTCCGAGCTGGATCTCACCCTCGCGCGCGAGCTCGGCGAACCTGCCGCTGCCGGTCACGCCGTTGACCTCCCAGAAGAGAGTCACATCGGAGCCGAAGTCGGCGTTGAGCGCCTCGGCGGGGATGTCCTGACGCAGCCGGAGAGTCACCGTCATCGCTGCCGCGCCCGGCCCGGCGTTGGTCACGTCGAGTGTGCGGTGCACGCGGTCGCCGGGCACCGCGATGCGATCGCCGATGAAGCCCAGCTCGGCGCGGGCGTACTCGCGTCCCTGCCAGTCGAGGTTGACGGCTGGGCCCTCCCACTGCGCGGGAATCGTGCCGTCGTGTCCGACGGCGCCCTGCGACGTCGCCGTGCGCGACTCCCCCGCGCTCTGCGCGCTGCCCGCGCTGCCGTCACGGGATGCCGGGACGTCTTCGGCCGTCGCGGGGCGCTGACCGGTGAAGGGAAGCGCGCCCGCCGCGGCGAGGCCGCCGACGAGGGTGAGCAGCAGCACGACGGTCAGCACGGCGGCGATACGCCAGCCTCGAGCCGACAGGGCGCCGTCGCCACCGGTCACGACGGTGACCCGCTGAGAGGGAGAAGAGGGAATCATGCTCACGGTGGGTGCTCGCTTCAGGAGGAAGAGGACGGGGTCGCGCCCTGGGGCACGCGGGAGGCCGGCTGCGGCGGCGTGGGCGGTTCGCCCTGCGCGTGCGGGACCGGATCGGATGAGGGGTCGAGCGACCAGGTCGCGCACTGCAGCGCATAGTCGAGCTCGCGCTCCCGCAGCGCCAGCTCGCGCTCGCGCAGCGCGAGTTCGCGCTCGCGGAGGTCCAGCGCAGGATCGGCCTCGACGGCGACGGGCGGCACGGGCGGCGCCGGCGGCGCGGCGGGCGCGTCGGGGCGCGGCACGCTCACGACGGTCGAGCGCGGGCGCCGGAAGCTGCTCCACAGCCCCCAGCCGATCAGGGCGGCCGCCGCTGCGATCGCGACGACCGTGATGTTCTGGCCGATCCACTGACGCGCCCATCCGAGTCCCGGAACGCCGTACAGGAAGACGCCGCGCACCTGACGCGGAGAGACCGGCTCGTCGACCGCGCTGTTCGCGTCGCCCTGGGTGATGAGGCGGCATTGGGTGCCGTCGTCGAAGGTGCCGATCGTCTTGCCGACGACGCGGTGCGTGATCAGCGTCGGGTCGTTCGGCGTCGGGAAGTAGGTGACGATCGTTCCGATCGAGACGTCGCGGCACACCGCGGACTCGTCGGTGCCGCGCACCACGACGATGTCGCCGGGAGAGAACGTGGGCTCCATCGATCCGGAGAGGACCGTGAGCGCGTCGCCGCCCAGCACGCGGGGGACGACCGCGAGACCCAGGACCAGGGCCACCACCACGGTCATCAGCGCCCACGACACGGCGCGACCGGCGATACGCCACGGCGAGTCGAACCACGACGACCCGGCCACGCGCACGGCGTCACGACGTGCGCGACGCGCGCCCGCTCTACCGATACGTGTGCTGGTCATCTTCACGTGGTCCCTTCCGATGGTGGTGTGGTCGTGGCATATCCGCCGCCGTGCCGGCGCCCCACGGGGAGCACCGGCACGGCGACGGCATCCGATCAGTTGAACTGAGCCCCGGCGTCGCGCACCTGCGAGAGCTTCAGGGTCAGCGACCCCAGCGTGTCGACGAGGTTCACGTCGACGCGGTCGGTGACCGTCGTGTCCGTGGCGGAGTAGCGGAAGTCGCCGTCGAGGTCCTCGTAGAACGACGCGTAGATGACGACGTTGAAGGTCTCCGACGTCGTCGGCATCCCGAAGACCGCCGTCTGAGCCGCGACGCCGTCGACGGCGGTCGCGGTGGAGCCGAGGATGCCGTTGGTGGCGTCGTCGAGACCGGCCGCCTGACCGTTGGTGGTCGCCGCCAGGTACAGGAGCGGCGCGTCCGCGGTCGTCGGGAGGGCCGTCTCCTTCACGAGCAGCTTCTCGCCGTAGTAGACCTCGTAGCTGTAGTTCATGCCGGTGATGTTGGACTGCAGGTCCTGCAGACCGTCCAGACCGACACGGGCGACGAGGTTGTCGCCGTCCAGCGTGACCGTCGTCTCGAAGGAGGCCGCCATCTTGTCGCCCGGGGCGATGCGCCACGAGTCGATGTCGGTGATCGAGTGGCCCGGCTGCGAGCCGTCCGTCGCGCCCACGATCTCGGTCGCGTCGAGACGGTCGTTGGAGACGTCCCAGAAGGACGTGTCGTGCAGCTGTGCGATGTTCAGGTCACCGGCGGTGATCGTGCCGCCCGAGAAGGTGTCGGACGCGGACCACAGCGCGAAAGTGGAGCCCCCGGCGAGGAGTGCGGCAGCACCGGCGGCAACCCAGATCAGGCCGCGGCGACGCTTCTTCTCCTCGGTCACGATGATGATCTGATCGTTGTTCGTCATGTTGTTGTTTCTCCTTGGTGATCGAGCGCTCGGGTAGGCGGCGGTGTCGGCGCTCGTCGACGCCGCCGAGGTCGGTGTCAGGTCCCTGAGGCGACGGCGCTTCGGGAGCTGGTGACGGTCGGGGTGAGGGTGATGACGACGTCCGGCTCGCCGGACGGGTCGGGATAGATCTCGGCGCCCCAGCGGTTGATACCGCGGGCACGCGTGCCATCCATCGCGAGGGCCTCGGCCGCAGCCTCGCTCGTGTACGTGCCGAGCAGAGCCAGCGCGGGCGGGAACCCGATGAGCGCGTGCCACGAGTCGATCGCGCCGTTGACGCCGCCGTCCACCGCGATCGCGGTGACCGTGGCGTCGTTGCGGTAGCGCTCGTCGGGCGGGGAGTTCCACGTCGCGGCGACGCACCACTCCTGCTCGCTCTGCTGACCCTCGACGGCCGTGCCGGGCTCCTGGAGCACGACGTCGTCGCCGCCGAACACGTACACGTTGCGTGGCGTCTCGCCCTCAGCGCTCTGCGGAGTCTCCGGAACCGCCGAGCAGTCGCCGCCGAGGGCGGCCCGGTAGACCTTGAGCGTCGAGCCTTCGAGCAGGGTTCCCGGCTTGGCGATGCCCGAGGAGAGATCGTGGGTCTCGGAGGCGCCCTGCTGGGCGGTCACCGCGACGCTGTAGTCCATTCCGGCGATCCCGAGCGCGCCGCCTCGGGCGACGAATCTCCAGATCATCGGGCCGGGCTCGTCGATGGTGCGCTCGGTCAGTTCCACCAGCTGCGCTCCGGGAAAGCTCACGCTCACGGCTTCGCCGTTCGCTGAGACCTGGGCCTCCGCCGCCGCGGCACCGAAGGGCGAGGCGCTGAAGGCGACCGATCCGACGGACACGGTGGGGATGTCGACGGTCATCGAGGAACTCCACAGCGCCTGCGCTGTCAGCGTGCCGGCCAGCACGAGCGCGAGCGCGCCGGCGCCGGTGAGCGTGGAGGTCGCGGGCCGCTTCATGAGGTCCTACCCGCATCGTCGATCGCGGGGGCCGGACGGACCTGCACGAGACCGATGACGAAGTCATCGAGGCTCCACGCGGCCGGTCCTGCCTGCGGAACGGCCTGCCAGATGTGCGGGCCGCCGATCTCGACGGTCACCACGACGTTCCAGTCGGCGATCGCGCCGCCGTCCGCGCCGTCGAGACCGACGACATCCGCGGCGGTGCCGAGCGGCGTCTCCGCGGAGGCGGCGACGCTCCCCTCCGCCGTCTCCTTCTCCACGCGATACGTGGCGGTGACGGTGCCGGCCTGGAGCTCCGGCGAGAGGACGACCCCGGCATCCACCGTGAGGCGTGCGCGCAGGTTCTCGCCGATGACGGTGGTCTGGATCGGGACGATGACCTCCACGATGTCGCCCGGCATGCTGGCGAACGAGCCCGTGCCGGCGGCGAGGGTGCCCGAGGCGGGAGACTCGACGCCCGGCGTGACCTGGCGCCACACCCCGTCACCACGCGTGAGGTGCAGATCGCCGGTCTTCAGGGGCCCGCCGCTGAAGACCGTGTCGGACGACCAGAGGGCGAAGGTGGCGCCGCCGGCGCCGACGAGCAGCGCGGCTGCGGCGGCCACCGTCATCACGACGACGCGGCGACGGGTGCGTGTGCGGCGGCGGGTGCGCCGTCCCTGGCGTGACCCGGCGGTCGCTGAGAGGGCCGTCATCCGACACCGCCGACCGTCGTGTCGACCGGGATGAGGGTGCCGCACGCGGCCACCTGTGCGCTGGCACCGATCTCGAGACGCGGGATCACTCCGATGACGCCGTCGTCTCCGAGGCGGCGGTCGCTGTCGCGGACCGTGACGTCCGTGAGGACGGTGGCCCAGTCATCCGACGAGGTGTTCGTGACGGTGTAGACGAAGCAGACGCCCTGACCGTCGGTCGCACGCGCTCCGCTGAGCAGCTCGGTGCCGGTGGCCATGATCCGCTCGGGCGACGAGGTGTCGGTCGCGCCGATGTACGCGCGCTTCACGATGCGCACCGACGGATCGGTCGAGAACAAGCGTGCGGTGAGCGGGGCGACGACGAGTCCGTCGTAGTTGGTGTCGGCCGAGACCAGCGTGCTCGAGATGATCACGGGCGTGTTGGACTCCACCTCACCGGCGGCGGCGGTCACGCGGATGCGGTCGCTGCCGGTGGCGCCCGCGGCGATCACCGTCTGCGATGTCGACAGGCTGACCCCGTGCTCGACGCCGACCGCGTCGACCGTGGAGGAGAACTCCAGCGGCGAGGTCACCGCGGGAGCACCGGCGAGGAGCTGGAACGCGTACTGCTGTCCGGCGGTGTCGCCCGTCACGAGCGTGAAGCCGGCCGGCCGCACCGCGACGGGGTTCTGGAACTCGATGGACTGGTCCGCGCCCGTGGCGGGCAGTCGGTTGGTGAGGCCGCCGACGCTGCGGACGGTCTCCGCGGGGATCGACGCCGTGACGCGTGCCGAGTCGTCCACGTGGGCGATGACATCGAACTCACGGTTCTGGGCGCCCTCGACGGGCGTCACCGAGACGGTGCGGGGGTTCATGCGTCCCGCGTCGATCGTCGTGTCCACGGCATCCGCCGTCATCTGCACGGCGCTCGCGCCGACCGACGCCGGGTCGAGCGGGAGAGTCGAGGTGACGCGGAAGTGCAGGTCGCGGGCGAGCGTCGGGTCGTTCTGACCCTCCGCCTGGGTCACCGTCAGCTCGGGACGGCAGTTTCCGCTGAACCCGACGATGCGGGAGTACTGCGAGGACGCACCCTCGGACTGGGTCTGGAGGCGGATGTAGCCGCCCGCCACTCCCGTGGTCTCGTCGACGATCGTCAGCTGCTGGGTGCCGCCGACCACGGTCGTGGGGAACTCCTGCGGACCCACGGGGAGGGAGATCTGAACGGTGGCGCTCTCGCCGCTCACGGCGCTCGCGCGGCCCAGGTAGACCTCCGCGGTGCGGTCAGCGGTCCAGTACACGTCCAGATCCACGGTGGATGCCGGAAGAGGTGTGGCGGTGGGCGCGCTCACCGCGACCGTGGCCAGGCACATGCCCGTGCCCTCCGGCAGCGGCGACACGGCATTGACGGTTCCGGTGGGCGCGTCGCCCGTCAGAACCTGGGCGTCGGCGGTCGGGAACCAGGTGTTGATGCGCCCGTTGGCGTTCGTTCCGTTGTTGAGGAGCGTCGAGGTGCCGTTGCGGGTCTCCTCGGCCGTGGCCGGACGTGCCTGGCTGGCGCTGCGGGATCCGAAGGTGTTCTGCTCCACGGTGACCGTGCCGGTGTTGGTCAGCCCGATCGAGGAGGCGGTGTATCCGTCGAAGTAGTTCCCCGCGATCGTCAGATTGCCGGCGTTGCCGGTCGTCGTCCCGCCGTTCCAGACGACCGCGTACGTCTGCCCGCTCGTGGCCCGCACGAACTCGTTCCCGGTGATGCGGTTGACGCCCTCGAGCGATCCGAACGGCATCGTGATGAAGGCGTTGTTGACGCCCGTCCCCCGGCCCTGCACGTTCAGGAAGCTGTTGTTCGAGATGTCGATGTTCGAGGCGCGGACGCTGGAGCCCAACGTGGTGCTGGTCGCGAAGGGGAAGCCGGCGCGATCGGTCAGGTTGTGGACCGCGGAGTCGACGAAGGAGAACCCGTCGAGGACGACGTTCTGATTGCGCGGAAGGAACTGCACGATGTCGGTGCGGCATCCCGTGCCGTCGGACGAGTTGCATCGCCCGCTGCCGTCGGCGTAGCTGATGGCGACGTTCTCGATCCTGATGTTGCGGATCGGCGTCGAGTTCTGCGCGTTGAAGTAGAAGATCGCCGTGACGTTGGTGGCGTGGTAGTAGCCCTGGATCCGGTAGTTGCGGACCGTGATGTTCTGCGAACCCTCGCGGAAGACCATGAAGCGCTCGGGGAAGTAGTTCTGGTCGGTCACGACCGAACCCCCGTCGAGCACGAAGCCGTCGGCGTTCGGGCCCATCACGAACGTCGACTCTCCGGAGAGGATCTGGTTCATGTTCAGGAAGGTGACGCCCGACGTGTTGATGTGGAACAGCGCGTAGCTGGTGTCACGGGAGGTCTGTGCCGTCACCGTGCCGCGCAGATCGATGGTCACCGGTGCCGTCACTTCGAAGTGAGCGCCCGCATCCTGATTCGAGATGCGTGTCGTGCGCATCGCGGATGCGGCGAGGGCGTCGATGTTGCCGTTCAGGCCATCGGCGACCGTGATCGTCACGGCACCCGCCGGGGCGTTCAGCGCGTTGGACTCCTCGATGGCGGCGAGCAGCGTGCACGTGCCGGCGGCAGTCTGACACACGCCGTCTCCGGGATTGGTGTCACGCGCGGCGGCCGTGCCGTCCAGCGAGTCGATGACGAAGGTGTACGACACCGCCTGAGCGCTCGCGGCGACCACGAAGGAACCCACCACGATCGCCGTCACCGTCGCGAGCGCGGTCGCGACGGCACGCCAGCGACGTCGAGGCTTCACCCCCGCCGTGTCGGCGCTCCGTCTACTGCTGGGTCGGTTCATCGCCGGCCTCCGTCTCGATGCATGGGTCTTCTTGATGCGTACGCGTCAGATCAAATCCTGACCGGTTGGTAACAACGCGGAGATCGATTCCGCCGGCCTTGGGTAGATGCCGGGTGCGATCGCCGTAGTCACGGTGAGAGCCTCCGTAGCCTCCGCGACGGTGTGCGTAGCCGGCGCCGCGTGGCCTTGCGGCGGCGGCGAGAGCGCGAGGAGGACCCCCGTTGCGGCGCAGCCGGATCGGCGCGCGAACGCAAAGAAGGAGGGCACCGGCCGGCCGGTGCCCTCCTTCGGTCACATCCTCGCCCCGAGGACATGACCTTCCGGCAGTGGGATCGGAACCTGCCCTTGGGGAGTCAGGTCCGGTGCCGGAGCTGGGAACGTTCTGCTGCTGTCGCCGTGTGAACGGAACGACCACATCGGGACGCCCTTCACGTTACGGACCGCCGCCGGCGCGCGCGGGGACTCAGTACCGTCGCACCGACATGATGAGTAGTCGGTCCGACCGATTGCGTAGGACGAGCAGTCTGCCTGCGGGTCGCTCGGGAGAGCCCGGGATGCCGCGAGCATCGCTCGGCGCGGAGTACCGACTCCGCGATGGAGCGCACCCCGCGGGCCGGAGACGCGAGAACGCGCCAGAGAAGAAGTCGCGGGGAAGGATGAGTTGCCCTCCCCCGCACGGATCGCGCTAGACGATCCCGCCGATCATGGCGTCGCGACGCAGCTGCGCGTGCGTCGCATGGAACCGGCCATCGGCCGTCCACCACGCCTCGTGACCTGCGGCATCCGGATGCTGCTCGACGACGGCCGGCCAGTGAGCCTTGATGTCCTTGAGGTAGTAGCGGATCTCACCGCCGACCGTGCGCTTGACCACCTTGTCCGACGACTCGAGCTGCTCCTGCGTGGGTTCGGTCATGCGGTCAGCATAGGCTCGGCGATCGCCGTTGGCGAGGGTGTATGACCCGCCGCGGGGCCTGGAATGCCCGGGTGAGCCGATCAGCTCAGTGAGGATGCCCGCCGGACACGGCAACAGGCACACGCCTCTGAAACAAAGAACCTCCCTCGACATGAGCGTCGAAGGAGGTGGTCAGACGTGCACACAGCTTGCTGTTTCGAGAGTGATGTGCTTGCTGGGGTACCTGGACTCGAACCAAGAACAACTGAACCAGAATCAGCCGTGTTGCCAATTACACCATACCCCAGGGGGTGACGACCGAAGTCGTACCGAGGGTCAAGCTTAGCCCACACACAGGCCGTGTCCAAACCAGCCGGATCCCGCATTGCCCGTCGGGCGACGCCCCGGCGGCACTGAGCGCAGGACCACCATCCGCGCCACCATCGTGGGCGCCATCACCCTCCTGCTCCTGCTGACCGGGTGCACGGCATCCGGGTCGCTCGGCGGATCCCGCCTGCTCCGTGGTGGACGACTTCGGAGGGACCTCACGCAAGGGCGCGGTCTTCGTCGGCGACACGGGCCCGCAGCAGATCGACGGGGAGGACGTGATCTGGGCCACCTGGGCGTCGGACTGATGCCGCGCGTCGCGGCGTATTCATAGCTCGCGCTTGCGAGACATCGGGCGCAGCGGTCCTAGCGTGACCGTCGTGACCGTTCTCTCCGCGTCGGCGCCGTCGACGCCGTTCTCCTCCACGCGCGCCCGAACCGGCGTGCGCCGGCGGCTCGGGACGCCCTGGCACTGGTCTCTGCTCGGCATCGGCCTGGTCGCGCTGGTGCTCACCGCGTGGGGTGTCGGCGGGTCGATGTCGGACTACTACGCCTCCATCGCGCTGTCGATGAGCCGAAGCTGGCCCGACTTCTTCTTCGGGTCGTTCGATCCCGCCGGCACGGTCACCCTCGACAAGATCCCGGGCTCGTTCTGGATCCCGGCCCTCGTCGTGCGCGTGTTCGGGTTCTCCCCCGCCGCCGTGATTCTGCCCAATGCGCTGGCGGCCGCCGCGGCGGCGGTCATCACGGCGATCACGGCGCGGCGGTGGGCGGGACGGACCGCGGGCGTCATCGCAGGCGCCGTCGTCGCGACGACTCCCATCCTCGTCGCCGTCGCTCGCTCGAACCAGCCCGAGACCTTCTTCGTCCTGGCGTTGGCGCTGACCGCGTGGGCCGCGACCCACGCCCTCCGCCGCGCCCACCTCGGCTGGCTCCTGCTCTCCGGCCTGTTCATCGCCGCCGCCTTCCAGACCTACATGCTCGAGGCCTGGGCGGTGTGGCCCGGCCTCGCGGCGGCCTACCTCTGCACCCGCCAGCCGTGGTGGCGCCGGGTCTGGCACGTCGCCGTCGCCGGCGTGGTCAGCCTGGCAGCCTCCCTCGTCTGGATCGTGGCGGTCGCGCTGGTGCCGGCATCCGACCGCCCCTACATCGGCAGCACCCTGTCGAACAACCCGTGGGAGATGGTGTTCGGATACAACGGCCTGGGCCGGTTCGGCGCGAGCACGGCCGACACGGAGGCGTACCGCTCGTTCACTCCCCCGTTCTCCGGCGAGCCGTCGGTCGTGCGGCTGCTCAACGGGGCGCTCGCCGACCAGATCGGGTGGATGATCCCGACCGCGATCCTCGCCGTCGTGGTGCTCGCCGTGCTGCGCTTCCGCACGCCGCTGCTCGTCTTCGGGGCGGTCTGGTTCGGCACTTTCGCCGTGATGTTCTCCGTGGTGGCGGGGATGCACCAGTTCTACACGGCGTCGCTGGCCATTCCGATGGCTCTGCTCATCGGTGCGGGCTTCGCCTGGGCGCGTCGACGCCGTGCGCTGTGGGCGCAGATCGCTCTGCCCGCCGTCGCGGCCATGACCGCGGTGCTGATCGGCGTGGCCGTCGCGGCCGATCGCGGCGCCGCGTTCTCGCTGCCGGTAGCGATCGTGCAGGTGGTCGTGCTGGGACTCGCCGTCGTGCTCCTCGTGATCGAGCACCGGCGGGCCCGGCCCGTGCCTCTGACGGCCGCGGTCGCCGTCGTCGCGATGCTGCTGACTCCGGCGGCCTGGTCCGTCGTGACCATGTGGTCGCCCAACTCGACCAACCCCACGGCAGCCGGCGTCGCCGCGACGTCCGGGATCGGCGGCATGGGCGGCTTCGCGCGCGGTGGGATGGGGGCGCCCGGACAGGCGGCGGGCGCATCCGGCTCCGGGCCTTTCGGCTCCGCCCGGTCCGGAACGCCTCGCAGCGACGGCTCGACGCGCACCGACGCGGGCGGATCCACGGTCCGCCGCGGCACGGGCAGCGGTGTCGCCGGCGGCGGGGGGACGACGGGCGGCGGGGGGACGAGCCAGGCCACCGCGGCGACGGTGGCCTGGCTCACCGAGCATCAGCAGGGCACCGCCTACCTCGCGGCCGCGTTCGGCGCCCAGAGCGCCGCCGGCTTCATCCTCGCGTCAGACGGCGGATCGTTCCTTCCGATCGGCGGGTTCAACGAGCGCGATCCTGCCCCGACCCTCGCCACGTTCCAGCGCCTCGTGGCCGACGGTGAGCTGCGCTACGTGATCGCAGGATCGAGCGGCGGCTTCGGCGGCGCGGGATTCGGCGGCACGGATGCCGCGTCCACCGCCGCCGGGCAGATCCGCACGTGGGTGCTCGACAACTGCACCGAGGTCACCGACGCGCCGGTCTCCGGGCTGTACTCCTGCGGCGCGTGAGCGCGTCGGCGATCAGCCGACCCGCTGGACGAGCGCGTCGAGGCGGTGGATCGACTCGGCCTTGCCGAGCAGTTCCAGCGACTCGAACAGGGGCGGCGACACGCGCCTGCCGCTCACGGCGACGCGCAGCGGACCGTACGCGACGCGCGGCTTGAGTCCCAGACCCTCGATCAGCGCCTGCGACAGCGCGTCCTGCACCGCCGCGGCCGTGAACCCGTGCTCCGGCACCAGCTCGAGCGCGCCGACGGATGCCACGAGCACCTCCCCCGCATTGGCGGGAAGGCCCTTC
Organism: Microbacterium sp. PAMC21962; assembly: GCF_019443465.1. Classification (NCBI taxonomy): domain Bacteria; kingdom Bacillati; phylum Actinomycetota; class Actinomycetes; order Micrococcales; family Microbacteriaceae; genus Microbacterium; species Microbacterium sp. PAMC21962. The sequence goes on from NZ_CP080381.1 coordinate 790,884, forward strand.
AGCGCGTCGTCGTCGTACTCCACCTCGTCGCGGAACAGGAATCCCAGCAGGCCCGGCGCTTCACCCAGCAGCTGCATCCGTTCCTGCACGAGCGGGGCCGCGGCATCCAGCGTCGCCTGCTGCGCCGGCGTCGGCGGGGCCTCGACCAGACCCGCGGCGTGCAGATAGGGCACCAGGCGGCCCGCGAAGTCCTCGGCATCCAGCATGCGGATGTGGTCGCCGTTGATCGACTCGGCCTTCTTCTGGTCGAAGCGTGCCGGGTTGGGGTTCACGTCGACGATGTCGAAGGCGGCCACGAACTCCTCGAGGGAGAACACGTCACGGTCGGCGGCGATCGACCAGCCGAGAAGAGCGAGGTAGTTCAGCAGTCCCTCGTGGATGAAGCCGCGCTCGCGGTGCAGGAACAGGTCGGCCTGCGGATCGCGCTTGGAGAGCTTCTTGTTGCCGGTCTCGCCGAGGACCAGCGGCATGTGACCGAATCGCGGCATGAAATCGGTGACGCCGGCCTCGATGAGAGCGCCGTAGAGCGCGAGCTGGCGGGCGGTCGAGGGCATGAGGTCCTCACCGCGGATGACGTGCGTGATGCCCATCAGCGCATCGTCCACCGGGTTGGTGAACGTGTACAGGGCCTGACCGCCCGCGCGCACGACGACGAAGTCGGGGAACGAGCCGGCGGGGAAGGTGACCTCGCCGCGGATCAGATCGACATAGGTGAGGTCCTCGTCCGGCACGCGCAGACGCCACGCGGGCTCGCGCCCCTCCGCGCGGAACGCGGCCTTCTGCTCGTCGGTGAGGTCACGGTCGAAGTTGTCGTACCCGAGCTGCTTCGCGCGACCCGCGGCCTCGTTGCGGGCGTCGATCTCCTCTGCCGTGGAGTAGGACTCGTACACCGCACCGGACGCGATGAGCGTCTGCAGCACGCCCGCGTAGATGTCGCGCCGCTGAGACTGGCGGTACGGCTCGTGCGGGCCGCCCTTCTCCACCCCCTCGTCCCAGTCGATCTTGAGCCAGGTGAGCGCGTCGACGAGCTGACGGTAGCTCTCCTCGCTGTCGCGCGCGGCATCGGTGTCTTCGACGCGGAAGATCAGCTTGCCGCCGGTGTGGCGTGCGTACGCCCAGTTGTAGAGCGCGGTGCGGACCATGCCGACGTGCGGAAGACCCGTCGGCGAGGGGCAGAACCGCACGCGGACGTCGGTTCCGGAGGCGGTGGTGGTACGGGGATGGATCGCGGCAGACATCCGTCTCAGTCTAGTTGCCGCCCTCCCCCGTCCTGCGGCTCGCGGCTCGGCGATCGGCCGGACGCCGGGTCGGTCATGCGCTCTCGGCGCCGTCGGAGACCCGGCGGTGCAGCGCGCTCACCTGCTCCATCAAGACATCGAGCACGGCCCGCACCGAGGGCACGCGCTCGGCATCGCGTGCGGTCACGACGTGCAGGCCACGTGCCTCGGATGCCGGCAGGGGCGCGGTGACGACGCCGGGCAGCACCGGGAACGACGCGACGGCCATCCGTGGAAGCGTCGCGACCCCGATCCCCTGGGCGACCAGTCCCTCTACCGCCACGGCGTTGTCGGTCTCGAAGCCGATGCGCGGCTCGAACCCCGCGCGTCCGCAGAGCTCCAGCAGGTGACCGCGGCATCGCGGGCATCCGGCGATCCACGTCGCCGCGGCGAGGTCGGCCAGGTCGGACACGGCGCCGTGCCCCTCCGGCAGCACCAGCAGCAGCTCGTCGCGACCCGCGCTGCGCACCGAGAGGCCGCGGGCGCTCGTCCCGTGCGGATCGTCGCGGTCGCCGGGATAGCTGAAGGTCAGTGCGATGTCGGCGCGGTCCTCGCGGATCGCCTCGACCGCTTCGGGCGGCTCCGCCTCGACATACGTCAGTGACAGGCCCGGATGCGCGACCGCGAGCGCCGCGATCAGGCGCGGCACGAGCACCGGCGACGCCGACGGGAAGGCGACCAGCCGGACGACGCCGGTGCGCAGGCCCCGCAGTTGGGCGAGCTCTTCCGCCGCGGCATCGAACGCATGCGTGACGGCGGGGGCGTGGCGGGCGAGCACCCGGCCCGCCTCCGTCAGCCGCACGCCCCGCCCGACCCGTTCCACGACCGCGACGCCCAGGCGCGCCTCGAGCCGGCGCAGCTGCTGGCTGATCGCCGGCTGGCTGTACCCGAGGGCGGCGGCCGCGGCGGTGATCGAACCGGTGTCGGCGATCGCCCGCACGGTGCGGAGCACCTGGACGTCGAGGTCGGGTGCGTCTGGCGTCATGAAAACATAATGTCACGGCATGCGTTTCATGCATCACTTGCCGTAGACGCATGCGTGGTGCGGCGTCACGCTGGAACCATGAGCATCGTCGACCTCGAGCCTCTCGCGGACCTGCGCGCACAGTTCCCCTCGGCCGCCGGCTACCTCGCCGCGTGCACTGTCGGACTGCCCATGAACGCCACCCGTCGCGCGGTCACCGCCGACCTCTGCGGCACGCCCGACATCGCCGCCTACAGCCGTGCCGTCGAGGCCTCTCGAGCGCATCTGGCCGACCTGGTGGGCGTCACCGCCGACCGCGTCGCGATCGGTTCGCAGACCTCGGTCCAGGTCGCGCTCCTCGCAGCCACACTTCCCGACGGCGCGGACGTGCTCGTCCCCGAGGACGAGTTCTCGTCTCTCGTGCTCCCCTTCGTGCACGCGGGCCGCGGCATCCGCGTGCGCACCGCGCCGCTGTCGCGACTCGCTGACGCGATCACCGCCGACACCGACCTCGTCGCCTTCTCGCTCGTGCAGTCCGCGTGCGGGCACGTCGCCGACCTCGACGCGATCTGCGACGCGGCCGCCGCGGTCGGTGCGAGGACGGTGTGCGACGCGACGCAGGCCGTCGGCTGGATGCCGGTGGATGCCGGGCGCGTCGACGCCCTGCTCTGCCACGCGTACAAGTGGCTCTGCTGCCCGCGGGGCGTCGCCTTCCTGGTGCTGAGCGAGGACTACGCGCGGACGCTGAGGCCCGTCCAGGCGGGCTGGTATGCGGGAGACGACCCGTGGGCCTCCTGCTACGGCGGCGGCGCCGACCTCGCCGCCTGCGCGCGACGCTTCGACGTGTCGCCCGCGTGGCAGGCCTTCGTCGGAGCCGAACCCGCCCTGCGCGCCTTCGCCGCGGCGGACGTGCACGCGGTGCATGCCCACACGACCGGCCTGGCTGCCCGTTTCCGCGCCGCGGTGGGAATCGAGGAGCCCGAGACCGCGACGGCGATCGTCACCTGGCTCGATCCCGACGGCGCGGACCTGGCGCGCCTCCAGTCCGCCGGCATCACGGCATCCGGCCGCAACGGTCGCGCGCGCGTCGCGTTCCACGTCTTCAACGACGCCGACGACGTCGAGCGCGCCGTCGCCGCCCTCGGCCGCTGACCCTCGCGCGGGTGCGTTCTCCCCCCGGCGTGCGCCGTGGGCGTGCCGTACTCAGTCTGCGCGCCCGGACAGGACCCCTGCACCCGCGGAATCACGCGGGCGCCGGGGCTCGCCGGCGCCGGCGAGACTGAATACGGCACGCCAGCTGGACGACCTGGCACGGGAATCGGGGTCGGCGTCGGCGGACCGATGCGCGTCGAGCGCGCTGCGCTGGGCGTGCGCACGACGCCGATTCCGCGGAGATGTCGGGATCAGAGGACCGATCCGTGTCAGATCACCCTCGGTATCCGCCATCTCCTCGGCATCCGCCCCGTGCACCCCGGCACACCGGCACCCCGGGCGGGTCAGGCGCGCCGCGCGTAGGGCGAGAGCACCGTGACGGCGGCAACGACGACGAGGGCGACCAGCGCAAGACCGCCGTAGCCGACCTGGCTCAGCACCACACCCGCGAGAACCGCACCCACGGCAGCGCTGAAGGTCATGATCGTGTCGCTGAGCCCCTGCCGTCGCGGCCGGAGAGCCGTCAGCGAGCTCTCGGTCAGCAGCGCCGCCCCCGACACGGTCGCCGCGCTCCACCCGGCGCCGAGCAGGAACAGCGCGACCAGCACGGCCCACTGCGAGTCGGGGGCCACGGCGGCGAGCACGAGGGCGGCAGCGAGCAGCGCCTGTCCGAGGAGGATCGTCGCGATGCGGCCCCACCGGTCGGCGAGCACGCCGAACAGCGGCGACAGTCCGTACATCCCGAACACGTGCAGCGCGATGGTGGTGCCCACGACGACGGTGACGTGATCCGGCGCGAGGTGAGCGAGGTGGATCGGCGTCATCGCCATGACGGATGCCATCACGACGTGCGAGCCGGCGACGGCGAAGACGGCGTAACGTGCCGCGACCGGGCGATCGACCTCGACGATGCGCTCCCGGCGGGCCTCGCCGCTGCGGGCCAGACGTTGCGCGAGCACGAGCGGATCGGGCCGCAGGGCCACGACGTACAGCACGAACGCGGCGAGCTGAGCGACGATCGAGAACGCGTACGAACCGGTCAGCGGCGGCATCCCGAGTGCGGAGCCCACCGCCTCCCCGGGCGTCAGCAGCAGCGGCCCGAGAACCCCTCCCACCGTGGTGGCCCACACGACCGTGCCCAGGTCTCGTCCGCGTCGTTCGGCGGGCGCGAGGTCGGTCGCGGCGAATCGCGACTGCAGGTTGCCCGCGTTGCCGGCGCCGATCAGGATGACGCCCACGATCAGCAGCGGGAAGCTCCGCACCGCGGCGGCCGTGATGACCACCGCGATGCCGACGAGCGCGAAGAGGTTGCCGAGGGTGAGGGCGACCCGGCGTCCGCGTCGCGCGGCGAGACGCGCGAGCGGGATGGCGCAGAAGGAGGCACCGAGCGTGACGGATGCCGTGGCGAGCCCCGACAGCGCCTCCTGCCCGGACAGATCCGCCGCCAGCAGGGCGCCGAGCGACACCGTGGCGCCGAAGGCGATGCCGCCCAGCACCTGGCCCGCCGCGAGCACGCCGACCGTTCGCCGCTGCACACGGCCGACGGTCGCGGCATCCAGCTCCGGCTCGACGGTCACGCGTTTCGCGCGGTGTTGCGGAGTGTCCCCAGTCCGGTGATCTCGACCTCGACGCTCTGACCGGCCTCGAACGGCCCGATGCCCGCGGGCGTGCCCGTGAGGATCACGTCGCCGGGAAGGAGCGTGAACGCCGCGGATGCGTAGGCGATGATGTCCGGCACGGAATGCACCATGTCGGAGATCGGACCGTCCTGGCGGACCTCCCCGTCGACCCGGGTGACGATGCGGGCACCGCCGTCCAGGTCGAACTCGGTCTCGATCGCGGGCCCCAGCGGGCAGAACGTGTCGAAGCCCTTGGCGCGCGCCCACTGGCCGTCGGACTTCTGCAGGTCACGGGCGGTGACGTCGTTGCCGATCGTGTAGCCGAACACGTAGTCGAGCGCCGCGGATGCCGGGACGTTCTTCGCCACCCGGCCGATCACGACGGCCAGCTCGCCCTCGAAGTCGGTGCGCTGCGACTGCGGCGGGCGCACGATGGCATCTCCGGGACCGATGACCGCCGTGTTGGGCTTGAGGAACAGCAGCGGCGCCTCGGGGGCCTCGCCACCCATCTCCGCTGCGTGGTCGCGATAGTTCTTGCCCACGCACACGATCTTCGACCGCGGGATCACCGGCGCGAGCAGCGCCGCCTCGCCGAGCGGCACACGCTCACCGGTGGTGTCGAAGCCGGCGAACAGCGGATCGCCCGCGAGGACGACGAGCTCGGCGCCGTCGACGATGCCGAAACGGATGGCGTCGTGATGGCTGAAGCGGACGATCCTCACTCCGCCGGCTCCGCAGCGGTCGTGGGCTCGTCCAGCCGGAGCAGCCAGCCGTGGGTGTCTTCGCGCCGCCCGTACTGGATGTCGGTGAGTTCCTCGCGAAGCGACAGCGCGAGCGGTCCGAGGGGCTGCTCGTCGACGAAGTCGCGTCCCTTCAGCACGCCGATCGGCGCGACGACCGCGGCGGTTCCGCACGCGAACACCTCGACGATGTCGCCCGAGGCCACACCGGAGCGCCACTCCTCGATCGACACGGCGCGTCCCTCGATCTTGTGGCCGCGGTCGGCCGCGAGCTGGAGGATCGAGTCGCGCGTGATCCCCTCGAGAATCGAGTCGGACTGGGGAGTGACGATCGTGCCGTCCTTGTAGACGAACACGACGTTCATGCCGCCGAGCTCCTCGACGTTGCGATCCTGGTCGAGGAAGACGACCTGGTCGCAGCCCTGCTCGTACGCCTCGGCCTGCGGGAGCAGGCTCGCGGCGTAGTTGCCGCCGGTCTTGGCGGCGCCGGTGCCGCCCTTGCCGGCGCGGGCGTAGTCCTCGCTGAGCCAGATCGACACCGGCTTCGCGCCGCCCTTGAAGTAGGCGCCCACCGGGGAGGCGATCACGTAGTAGCCGACCTTGTTGGCCGGGCGCACGCCCAGGAACGCCTCCTTGGCGAACATGAACGGGCGCAGGTACAGACTCTGGTCCGCGCCCGAGGGCACCCAGGCGCCGTCGACCGCGATGAGCGCCTTCAGCGACTCGACGAAGTACTCCACCGGCAGCTCGGGCAGCGCGAGGCGACGGGCGCTGCGCTGCAGACGACGACCGTTCTGGTCGGGACGGAAGGTCCACACCGAACCGTCGGCGTGGCGGTAGGCCTTGATGCCCTCGAAGATCTCCTGGCCGTAGTGCAGCACGGCGGCGGCGGGGTCGAGCGACAGCGGCCCGTAGGGCTGCACGCGGGGGCGGTGCCAACCGCCGCGCACCGACCAGCAGATGTCGACCATGTGGTCGGTGAAGGTGGTGCCGAAGGCCGGGTCGGCGAGCAGCTGCTCGCGCTCGGCGGCGGATTTCGCCGCCAGGTTGCGGGTGACCGCGAACTCCAGGGGGGCGAGTCCGGCGTCGGGTTCGTAGGTGAGGCTCATGTCTAGTCCTGAGGGTGTGAGCGGTCGGCGTACGTGCGGCGGTTCCAGGCTACGCCTGGACAGCGGCGGCGATGGCGTCGCCGACCTGGGCGGTGGTGCGGGGCTGCGATCCCCGGGCGGCGATGTCCGCTTCGACGGCGCGGGTGACGCGCGCGGCTTCGTCGGCCAGCCCGAGGTGATCGAGCATGAGAGCGACGGAGAGGATCGCGGCCGTGGGGTCGGCCTTCTGCTGTCCCGCGATGTCCGGCGCCGAGCCGTGCACGGGCTCGAACATCGAGGGGAACGCGCCGTCGGGGTTGATGTTCCCCGAAGCGGCGAGGCCGATGCCTCCGGTGACGGCGCCGGCCAAGTCGGTGAGGATGTCGCCGAAGAGGTTGTCGGTGACGATCACGTCGAAGCGGCCCGGGTTCGTGACCAGATAGATGGTGGCCGCGTCGATGTGCACATAGTCTACGGTCACGTCGGGGTGCTCGGAGGCCACGGCATCCACGATCCGCTTCCACATCCCGCCCGCGTGCACCAGGACGTTGGTCTTGTGCACGAGCGTGACCTTCTTGCGGCGACGCTCGGCCTGCGCGAACGCGTAGCGCACGACGCGCTCGATGCCGAAGGCCGTGTTGACCGACGTCTCGTTGGCGACTTCGTGCGGGGTGCCCGTGCGGATCGATCCGCCGTTGCCGACATAGGGCCCCTCGGTGCCTTCGCGGACGACCACGAAGTCGATCGCGCCGGGGTCGGCCAGCGGGCCGGGCGCTCCCGGGTAGAGCTTCGAGGGGCGGAGGTTCACGTAGTGATCGAGCGAGAAGCGGAGCTTCAGCAGCAGCCCGCGCTCGATGTTCGCGTCCTTCAGCCGCGGGTCTCCCGGCACGCCGCCGACGGCCCCCAGCAGGATGGCGTCGTGCGCGGCGATCGCGGCCAGGTCGTCGTCGGTGAGCGTGTCGCCGGTCTCGAGGTAACGCGCCGCGCCGAGCGAGAACCGTGTCTTGTCGAAGGTCACGTCGGATGCCGCGGTCACGGCATCCAGCACCTTCTCCGCCTCGCCGACGACCTCGGGACCGATGCCGTCACCCGGGATGACGGCGAGCTTGATGACACGCGACATGGAACTCCTCGAAACTGCTCGAAACTGCCCGAACCGTCGACGCGCGGCATTGTCGGCGTCGTCGTCCGGGAGGACGGCTCAGTGCTCGACGTGCGCGCTGCGGGACCCCTTCAGCGTAGTGGCCGCGATGACCGCCGCGATGGCGACGAGCACCGCGCCGATGACGGCGGTGATGCCGACGCCGGCATCGAAGGCGTGCGCCGCGGCGCTGCGCAGGGCCTCGGCGGTCGGGGTGTCGAGCGTGCCCGCGACCGTCATCGCGCCGGCGAGCGTCTCGCGCGCGGCATCCGCGGCCGCCCCCTCGACTCCCGCGGGCAGGACGATCCCGCTGCGGTAGGCCGCGGTCAGGATGCCGCCGAGCACGGCCGTGCCGAGCACGGCGCCCAGCTCGTAGGCCGTCTCGGAGACGGCGCTGGCGGCACCCGCCTTCGCCGGGGGCGCGCTCGCGAGGATCAGCTCGTTGGAGACCGTCTCGGCCGCTCCGATGCCGATGCCGAGCAGCACGAACGCGGCCACGAGCAGCGGCAGCGCGCCGTCGCCCACGGCGCCCGGGACGAGCAGGTACGCCACCACCGAGAACGTCAGCGCGATCGGCACGACCACGCGCGCCGAGACGCGACGCGCGATCGGGACGACCAGGAGCCCGGCGACGATCATGGCCGCCATTCCGGGGACGAGCGCGAAGCCGGCCTCCATCGGCGACAGCCCGACGATCAGCTGCAGGTGCTGTGCGACGAAGTACAGGAAGCCCACCAGCGACACCACGCTCAGGAGGTTGACCAGCAGCGCACCGCTGAACGTGCCGCGCGAGAACAGGCGCATGTCGAGCATGGGCTGCGTCGAGCCGAGCTGGCGACGCACGAACAGTACGCCGAACGCTACGCCGGCGACGGTCAGCACCACCGGCAGCACGCCGAACCCGTGGACGGCGACCTCCTTGATGGCGTAGACGATCGGCACCATCGTCAGCATCGACAGGGCGATGCTCACGGGGTCGATGCGCCCCGGGTGCGGGTCGCGGCTCTCGGGCACCAGCAGCGGTGCGAACACCAGCAGCGGCACGAGCACCGGCACCGACATGAGGAAGACCGAGCCCCACGCGAAGTGCTCCAGCAGGATGCCGCCGACGATCGGACCGAGCGCCGCGCCGGCGGAGAACATCGACGCCCACACCGCGATGGCCATGCGGCGCTGGTCGCGGTCGGTGAAGATGCTGCGCAGCAGCGACAGGGTCGACGGCATCAGCATCGCGCCGAAGACACCCATGCCCGCGCGTGCGGCGATGAGCCAGGCGGCGCTGGGGGCGAACGCGGCGAGCACCGACACGGCCGCGAATCCGGTCGCGCCGATGAGCAGCATCCGCCGTCGGCCGAACCTGTCGCCGAGGGTTCCCATCGTCACGAGCAGGCCCGCGAGCACGAGGGGGTAGGCGTCGATGATCCAGAGCTGCTGCGCGCTGGAGGGGTTGAGGCTCAGGGCGATGTCGGGCAGCGCGAAGCTCAGCACCGTGTTGTCCACGGACACGAGCAGCACGGGCAGCATCAGCACGACGAGCGCGAGCCAGCCGCGCCATCCGACGCGCTTGCCGTTCGCCTCGGCCAGGGTGATCTCTTCTGTCAAAGTCATGATTTCTTTACCGTCCAGCCGGTATAGTAACAGAGATGGAGATCACGCGCTGGATAGCATCGAGACCATGAGTCGCCCTCCCCTGGCCCGCGAGAAGGTGCTGGACGCCTTCGAGGCGATCCTCGTGGACGACGGTGAACGCGCGGCGACGATGGATGCCACGGCCCGCTCAGCGGGCGTCTCGAAGGGCGGCCTGCTCTACCACTTCGCCTCGAAGGAACTGCTCGAGGCCGGCCTGATCGAACGCCTCCGCGCGCTCGTGGAGGACGACGTGGCGGCGATGTCGAGCTACCCGGGCGGCCCCATCGCCCACTACCTGCGGTCGTCGGTGATGTCCAACGACCCGATCGACCGCGCCATCCTCGCCGCCTCGCGCCTGGCGCAGGGCGGGAACGCGCAGGCCGCGGAAGCGCTGCGCGAGGTGCGGGAGAAGTGGGCGGACGCCCTGCGCCCGTACGCCCCCGACGGCGCCGCGCTGGATCTGGTCATGCTCGTCGGCGACGGCCTGTACTTCAACAACGCCCTGTCGGGCGGCTCGATCCCCGGGCCGGTCCCCCGCGGCGACGCGCTCGACGCGCTCGTCGCCCTGGTCGAGCGCGCGGTCCGCTGACCCGGGGGCACCGCGTCTCGACTCGTCGCTGCGCTCCGCGCTCGACGACCGGGAAGAGGCGGCTCCCCCGGTCGTCGAGCGAGCGCCGCGAGTCGAAACGCCCTGCGGGCCTCAGGCCTCGCTGATCTCCAGCTGCCGGAACAGGTCGGCGCCGATCGCTGCACGCGTGTCGTCCAGGATCGCGTCGGGCACGGGCTGGTCGACGGTCAGCACCGAGAGGGCGCGACCCGAGGCATCCGGCTGCGCGACGAACAGGCCCGCGATGTTGATGCCGGCCTCCCCGAGCTTCTGTCCGTAGATCGCGACGATGCCGGGACGGTCGGCGTAGCGCATCACGAGGTGGTGCTTCTCGATCGGCACCTCGATCTCGTAGCCGTTGATGCCGACGATCTTCGGCACCATGCGCGTGCCGGCCAGGGTGCCGGCGACCGTCAGCACGGATCCGTCGGACAGCGTGCCGCGCAGGATCGTGATGTTGCGGTACAGGGGGCTGTCGGCCTCGACGATCAGGCGGGTCTCGATGCCGCGCTGCTCGGCGAACAGCGGCGCGTTGACGTACGACACGTTCTCGCTGACGATCTTGGTGAAGATCCCCTTGAGCGCCGCCAGGCGGTAGACGCTCACGTCGTAGGCGGCGAGCTCACCGCGCACCTCGATGTCGAGGCTCGTGAGCGCGCTCGTCGCGAGGCCCGAGAAGACCTGCCCGAGCTGCTCGACGAGCGCGATACCGGGACGCACGAACGGATCGATCACGCCACCGGCGACGTTGACGGCGTCGGGCACGAGGTCGCCCTCGAGGGCGAGCTTGACGGAGCGGGCGACCGAGATGCCGGCCTTCTCCTGCGCCTCGTCCGTCGAGGCCCCCAGGTGCGGGGTGACGACCACGTTCGGCAGCGACAGCAGCGGGAACGCGGTGCCCTCGGGCGCGGGGGGCTCGCTCGTGAAGACGTCGAGACCGGCCCCGGCGATCTCACCGGTGGTGAGGGCCGTGTACAGCGCCTCCTCGTCGATCAGTCCGCCGCGGGCGACGTTGACCACGTAGGCGGTCGGCTTCATCCGCGCGAACTGCTCGGCACCGATCATGCCGGTCGTCTCCGGCGTCTTGGGCATGTGGATCGTGATGAAGTCGCTCTGCTCGAGGAGGTCGTCGAGGCTCAGCAGGCTCACTCCGAGCTGCTGGGCGCGCGTGGGGGTGACATACGGGTCGTACGCGACGACCGTCACACCGAACGCCTGCAGCCGGGCCGCGATGAGCGCCCCGATGCGGCCGAGGCCGATGATGCCCACCGTCTTCTCGAACAGCTCGGTGCCGGTGAACGAGCTGCGCTTCCATGCGCCCGCCGCGAGCGACGCGTGCGCGGCCGGGATGTGGCGCGCCAGGCTCAGGATGTGCCCGACGGTCAGCTCCGCCGCGGAGATGATGTTCGAGGTCGGCGCGTTGACGACCATGACGCCGGCGGCCGTCGCCGCCTTGATGTCGACGTTGTCGAGGCCCACGCCCGCACGCGCCACGACCTTGAGCACGGGAGCGGCGGCGATGGCCTCGGCATCCACCTTCGTCGCCGAGCGGATCAGGATCGCGTGCGCCTCGGCGATCGCCGACAGCAGCGCCGGGCGGTCGGTGCCGTCGACCTGACGGACGTCGAAGTCCGGCCCGAGGGCGTCGATCGTGGCGGGTGAGAGTTCTTCGGCGATGAGGACGACGGGCTTGGACACAGCGGCAGGACCTTTGCGAAGGATGGGATCGGTGGAAGGATGCCAGCCTACCGGTCGTGCCGCCCTGCCCCCGACCGTGTGACGGCCGGGAAAACCCGGCTCTCAGCCGATCATCGATGTGCCGGAGGGCCCGACGCTGTAGGTCAGGATGTTCAACCAGAACACCGCGACGACGCACAGCCCGGTGACGAGCACGAGCGAGAACTGCCACCACGGACGCCGCCAGCCCACGGCGAAGGCGACGCCGAACGCGACGAGCGGGAAGACCACCGACAGCAGCAGGACGAACCAGCCGTAGCCGTTGAGCGGCTGTGCGCCGGATGCCGCCTGGACGAGGAAGTCCGCGGCGTTCCAGACGAAGTACGCGTAGAAGAGCCCGAAGAGCACCGAGATCGTCACGATCAGCCAGGTCGGCAGCGCGCGCCGCTTCCCTGCGGCCACGGGGGTCGTCGCGGAGGACGTGTCCGGGGTCATCGTCCCACCGCCCCGACCAGGATGAAGGGCCACGGCACGAGGAGCGCGAGTCCGCCGAGCAGGAGCAGCACGCGGACCCAGGCCTTGGCGAGCCGGGTGAGCACGAACACCGTCAGGAACCACAGCGCGGGCGCCGCGACGGCGAGCCAGAACGCGACCGTGTACCCGACGGGGCTGACCAGGAACTGGGCGGTGCCCTGCAGCCGCAGTCCGCCGATGATCCAGCCGATCGTGAAGAGGAGGTAGGCGCCGGCGAGGATGCCGACCGTCACCAGCATCGCGTTCGACAGCTGTGCGGGCTCGTCGGGCATGGTGACCGTGCCGTCGGCCTCGATGCGGCCGACCTCCGCGCTCCCCTTCCCCACGGCCGTGTAGCCGTCGGGGAGGGCGAGGGGCTCCGCCGCGGGCTCATCGTCCTCGATCGGCGCGCCGTCCGCGACCGCCGTGTCGGCGCCGGGCCGGTGGCCGACATCGAGCGTGGGGTCGTCGTCGCCGTCCCAGCTGAGGGCGTCGTCGTCGCGTGGTGTGCTCACGCTTCGAGCGTAGCGCCGACCGCGGCCACCGCCGCCGCCACGACCGCCGCGTCGGTGACGTCGTGGCCGCTCGTGCCGCCGCCGGGCCCGGCGGGCGTGTCGCGGCCGGCGACGGCTCGCGCCGACAGATGCACGGCGTCGACGCCGGTCGCCACGATGGCCGGGATGTCGGGCACGCGGATGCCGCCGCCGGCCATGATCTCCACGCCCGCCCCGAGTGCGACGAAGCGGCGCAGCGCGCCGACCCCGTCGATGGAACGGTCGGCCCCGCCCGAGGTGAGAACCCGGTCGACGCCCAGCTCGGCGAGGCGCTCGAGCACCGCGAGCGGATCCGCGGACGCGTCGATCGCCCGGTGGAAGACGAGCGTGAGGTCGCCGGCGGCCTCACGCCAGCGACGCAGCGCCTCCGCGTCGACCGCGCCGGCGGCCGTCAGCGCACCGACGACGACGCCCCCGGCGCCCGCACGCGCGACCGCGGCGATGTCGGCGGCGACCAGGGCGACCTCCTCGGCGTCGTAGACGAACCCGCCGCCGCGAGGGCGCACCAGCACATTGACCGGCTCTCCCCCGACGCCGGCCACCGCGGCCTCGACGAGTCCGATCGAGGGTGTCAGGCCGCCGACGCCCAGCGCCTGGCACAGTTCGAGACGGGAGGCTCCGGCATCCATCGCGGCGCGGGAGCCCGCGGCATCCTGCACGGCGATCTCGACGGCGACGGTCATGACCGCCACGCTAGCAAAAGCGAAGGCCCGACCCCCTTGTGAGGGGGCCGGGCCCGTGTGGCTTTCGCAAGCCTGCTCGGCGGGTGTGCCGAGGGTCTGGACGGGATCAGCGCGCGGCGGATCCCTCGGTGTAGTCGGCGTCCTGCTGCTTCCACGCGAACAGGGCACGCAGGTCCTTGCCGACGGCCTCGATCGGGTGGGCGGCGGCCTTCGCGCGCAGCTCCTGGAACTCGGGCGCACCGGCGTCCTGGTCGCCGATGAAGCGCTCCGCGAACGCCCCGGACTGGATGTCGGCGAGCACGCCCTGCATGTTCTCCTTGACGCGCGGGTCGATGACGCGCGGGCCCGAGACGTAGTCGCCGTACTCGGCCGTGTCGGAGACCGACCAGCGCTGCTTCGCGATGCCGCCCTCCCACATGAGGTCGACGATGAGCTTCAGCTCGTGCAGCACCTCGAAGTAGGCGATCTGCGGCTGGTAGCCGGCCTCGGTCAGCGTCTCGAAGCCGTACTGGACGAGCTGCGAGACACCGCCGCACAGCACCGCCTGCTCGCCGAAGAGGTCGGTCTCGGTCTCCTCGGTGAAGGTCGTCTTGATGACGCCGGCACGGGTGCCGCCGATGGCCTTCGCGTACGAGAGCGCGGTCTCCCAGGCGTGACCCGACGCGTCGCGCTCGACGGCGATGATGTCGGGGATGCCGCGACCGGCGACGAACTCGCGACGCACCGTGTGTCCCGGCGCCTTCGGGGCGACGAGGATGACGTCGACGCCCTCGGGCGCGTCGATGTAGCCGAAGCGGATGTTGAAGCCGTGGGCGAAGGCGAGCGTCTTGCCGGCGGCGAGGTTCGGCTGGATGCTGTCGCGGTAGATGCCTCGCTGGTGCTGGTCGGGCGCGAGGATCATGATCAGGTCGGCCCAGGCCGCCGCGTCGGCGACGCTCTTGACCTCGAAGCCGTCCTCCTGCGCCTTCGCGATGGACTTCGAGCCGTCCTTGAGCGCGATGACGACCTCGACGCCCGAGTCGCGGAGGTTCTGCGCGTGCGCGTGCCCCTGCGAGCCGTAGCCGACGATCGCGACCTTCTTGCTCTGGATGATGGACAGGTCGGCGTCGGAGTCGTAGAAGATCTCAGCCATGGTGTGTGTTTCTCCTTGGTTTCTTTCCGGTCGTTGAGCGGGCGCAGCACGTCGAGGCGCCCGCGAGAGGTTCAGCCGCGCAGGACGCGTTCGGTGATGGACTTGCCGCCGCGGCCGATCGCGAGCAGACCCGACTGGGCGAGCTCCTTGATGCCGAACGGCTCGAGCGCGCGCAGGATCGCGTCGATCTTGCCGCGATCGCCGGTCACCTCGACGACCAGCGCATCGGTCGCGTAGTCGACGACCGAGGCGCGGAAGAGGTTCACGACCTCGATCACGTTGGAGCGCGTCTGGTTGTCGGCGCGCACCTTGATGAGCATGTGCTCGCGCTGCACGGATGCCGCGGGCTCCAGCTCGACGATCTTGATGACGTTGATCAGCTTGTTGAGCTGCTTGGTCACCTGCTCCAGCGGCAGCTCCTCGACGTCGACGACGACCGTGATGCGGGACAGGCCCGGCACCTCGGTGACGCCCACCGCGAGGGACTCGATGTTGAACCCACGACGGGCGAACAGCCCCGCGACGCGGGTCAGCAGGCCCGGCTTGTTCTCCACCAGAAGGCTCAGGACATGACGGCTCATCTCAGTCCTCCTGATCGAAGCTCGGGGCGTGGTCGCGCGCGTACTGGATGTAGCTGTTGCTGACGCCCTGCGGCACCATCGGCCACACCATCGCGTCGGCGGAGACGACGAAGTCGATCACGACCGGGCGGTCGTTGGTCTCCAGCGCCGTCTGGATGGCGGCATCCACGTCTTCCTCCTTCTCCACGCGGATCGCGAGGCACCCGTAGGCCTCCGCGAGCTTCACGAAGTCGGGGATGCGGATGCTGCCGTGGCCCGTGTTGAGGTTGGTGTTGGAGTAGCGGCCGTCGTAGAACAGCGTCTGCCACTGGCGCACCATGCCGAGGCTCGAGTTGTTGATGATCGCGACCTTGATCGGGATGTTGTTGATCGCGCAGGTGGCGAGCTCCTGATTGGTCATCTGGAAGCAGCCGTCGCCGTCGATCGCCCACACGACGCGGTCGGGTTCGGCGACCTTGGCCCCCATGGCGGCGGGGACGGAGTACCCCATCGTGCCGGCGCCACCGGAGTTGAGCCACGCGTTGGGGCGCTCGTACGTGATGAACTGCGCGGCCCACATCTGGTGCTGGCCCACGCCCGCCGCGTAGACGCCCTCGGGGCCGGTGAGCGCGCCGATGCGGGAGATCACGTACTGCGGCGACATCAGTCCGTCGCTCGGCTGCGTGTAGCCGAGGGGGAACTCGTCGCGCAGGCCGTCGAGGTACGACCACCACTCGGCGATGTCGGGCTTCTGCCCCTCCGCCGCCCCGCGGAACGCCGCGTCGAGGTCGACGAGCACGTCGCGCACGTCGCCGACGATCGGCACGTCGGCCGTGCGGATCTTCGAGATCTCGGCGGGATCGATGTCGACGTGCACGACCTGCGCGTTCGGGGCGAACAGCGCCGCCTTGCCGGTGACGCGGTCGTCGAAGCGGGCGCCGAGCGCCACGATGAGGTCGGACTCCTGCAGGGCCAGCACCGCCGGCACCGTGCCGTGCATGCCCGGCATCCCCAGGTGCTGCGGGTGCGAGTCGGGGAACGCGCCGCGCGCCATGAGCGTCGTCACGACCGGGGCGCCGGTCGTCTCGGCGAGGGTGCGCAGCTCGGCGGCCGCCCCGGCGCGGACCACGCCGCCGCCGACGTACAGCACCGGCTTGCGCGCGGTGACGAGGAGCTGGGCCGCGGCCTGGATCTGCTTGCCGTGGGCCTTCGTGACGGGGCGGTATCCGGGCAGCTCGATCTTCGGCGGCCACACGAACGGCGCCTCGGCCTGCTGCGCGTCCTTGGTGATGTCCACCAGCACGGGGCCCGGACGGCCCGTCGAGGCGATCTCGAAGGCGGCCGCGATGGCGCCGGGGATCTCCGACGCATCCTTCACGAGGAAGGAGTGCTTCGTGATCGGCATCGTGATGCCGACGATGTCGGCCTCCTGGAACGCGTCGGTGCCCATCAGGGTCGAGAACACCTGGCCGGTGATCGCGACGATCGGCATCGAGTCCATGTAGGCGTCGGCGATCGCGGTCACCAGGTTGGTGGCGCCCGGACCGCTCGTCGCGATGGCGACGCCGACCTTGCCGGATGCCGCGGCGTAGCCCTCGGCGGCGTGGCCGGCGCCCTGCTCGTGGCGCACGAGGATGTGGCGCAGCGCCGTCGAGTCCATCAGGGGGTCGTAGACGGGGAGGATCGCGCCGCCGGGCAGGCCGAAGACGTCGGTCACTCCGAGGAGCTCGAGCGAGCGGACGACGGCCTGGGCGCCGGTCAGCACCGGTGCGGAGGATCCTCGGGCGGGTGGTCGCGGCACGGCCGCGGTGTCGAGAGACATAGTGGTACCTCGGGTGTCGGATGCGTGTGAGGGCGGCTTCCCGCCCTGGAGTCTCGGCCTCAGCCGGTCGTCGCGCCCTCCGCTGCGGAGCGCACGAGTTTCGAGTACTTGGCCAGAACGCCACGGGTGTAGCGCGGGGGAAGCGGCTCCCAGCCGTCACGGCGGGAGTTCAGCTCTGCGTCGTCGACGAGTAGGTCGAGAGTGCGAGCCGCGATATCGACCCGTATCAGATCACCATCGCGCACGAAGGCGATAGGACCTGCGTCCACCGCTTCGGGTGCTATGTGGCCGATGCACAGGCCGGTTGTGCCGCCTGAGAATCTGCCGTCCGTCAAGAGTAGTACATCTTTTCCGAGCCCCGCGCCCTTGATGGCCGCGGTGATCGCGAGCATCTCCCGCATGCCGGGGCCGCCCTTGGGACCCTCGTAGCGGATGACGATGACGCTGCCGGCCTCGATCTCGCCGGCTTCCAGGGCATCCATCGCGCCGCGCTCGCGCTCGAACACGCGGGCCGGGCCCTCGAACACCGACGCGTCGAAGCCGGCGGTCTTCACGACGGCGCCCTCGGGGGCGAGGGTGCCGTGCAGGATCGTCAGGCCGCCGGTCGCGTGGATCGGGTCGTCGAACGTGTGGATGACGGTGCCGTCGATGGGGTCGGGGTCGAGCTCGCGGAGGTTCTCGGCGAGCGTCTTGCCGGTGACCGTGAGGGCGTCACCGTGCAGCAGTCCCTCGTCGAGCATGGCCTTCATGATGACGGGGATGCCGCCGTGGCGGTCGACGTCGTTCATGACGTACTTCCCGAACGGCTTCATGTCGGCCACGTGCGGGACCCGGTCACCGATGCGGTTGAAGTCGTGCAGGCTGAGCTCCACCTCGGCCTCGCGCGCGATGGCCAGCAGGTGCAGCACGACGTTGGTCGAGCCGCCGAGCGCCATCGCGAGGGCGATCGCGTTCTCGAACGCCTCCTTCGTGAGGATGTCGCGGGTCGTGATGCCCTGGCGCAGGAGGTTGACGACGGCCTCGCCCGAGCGGTGCGCGTAGTAGTCGCGGCGACGGTCGGCGGACGGCGGGGCCGCCGAGCCCGGAAGGCTGAGACCGAGCGCCTCCGCCACCGAGGCCATCGTGTTGGCGGTGTACATGCCGCCGCAGGCGCCCTCGCCCGGGGCGATGGCGCACTCGATGCGCTTGAGGTCCGCTTCGCTCATCTTGCCCGCGAGGCAGGCGCCGACGGCCTCGAAGGAGTCGATGATCGTGACGTCCTTCTCCGTGCCGTCCGACAGCTTCACCCAGCCGGGGGCGATCGAGCCGGCGTAGAGGAAGACGCTCGACAGGTCGAGGCGAGCGGACGCCATGAGCATGCCCGGGATCGACTTGTCGCAGCCGGCGAGCAACACGGTGCCGTCCAGACGCTCGGCCATGACGACGGTCTCGACCGAGTCGGCGATGACCTCGCGCGAGACGAGCGAGAAGTGCATGCCCTCGTGACCCATCGAGATGCCGTCCGAGACGGAGATGGTCCCGAACTGCAGGGGGTAGCCGCCGCCGGCGTGCACGCCCTCCTTGGCTCCCTGAGCGAGCCGGTCGAGGCTCAGGTTGCAGGGGGTGATCTCGTTCCAGCTGGAGGCGATTCCGATCTGGGGCTTGTCCCAGTCCTCGTCGCCCATGCCGACCGCACGGAGCATGCCGCGGGAGGTGGTCGCCTCGATGCCGTCCGTGACGACACGACTGCGGGGCTTGATGTCGATGGTGGGATCGCTGTCCGGCATCCTCGAAGTCTATTCCCGCAGGGTGTCGCGTTCGCGCGCGAGACCCGACAGCAGCGCCGCCAGTTCGGGGATGCCGTCGACACGCACCGTGGCGGCCGTCGCTCCCCCGCCGACGCGCACACCCACGTCGCCGGGCTCGAGGCTGCGCAGGGCGTCCTCGTCGGTGACGTCGTCGCCGGCGAACAGCACGGCGGTCGCACCGGTGCGCTCTCGCAACCGCGCCACAGCGCCGTCCTTGCCCTCGGTGCGGAACGCGTACTCGAGGATGTCGTGGCCGTCGCGGCGGCGCCAGTCGGGCGCCTCGACGGCCATGAGCCCGGCGATCGCGTCGTGCGCCCGCGCCGCGTGGGCCGGGTCGGCGACCAGCCGTGTGTGCAGCGCGAACCCGAACTGCTTCGGCTCGATCCATGCGCCCTCGGCCTGCGCAGCCAGCGCCTCGGCGCGGCGGCGCAGGTCGTCGCGGAGGGCGAGGAGCGCGGCATCCGCACCGTCGGCGTCGCGATCGTCGTCAGAGGCGGGCCAGTGCTCGGCGCCGTGGGATCCGGCGAGCAGCACCGGCGAGGCGTCGTCGTGCTCCGCGATGATGCGGAGGTCGTGCAGGGTGCGCCCCGAGACGAGGGCGACCGTCGTCGCGGGCGCGCGCACGAGAGCGTCGACCGCGGCGCGGGCGTCCGCGCTCATCCGCGCCGCCATCGGCTCGTCGATCAGCGGCGCGAGGGTGCCGTCGAAGTCGAGCGCCACCAGCAGACGCTCGGTCCGCGCGAGCGCGGCGACGGCCGGAGCGAGGCTCACGACCGTGCCTTCACGGCGTCGAGGTCGGTGAGGAAACGACGTGACCAGTCCGCGACGTCGTGATCCCGCACGCGGCGGCGGAGTCCTCGCATCCGCCGCGCCTGTTCGGCGGGCTGCATGTCGATCGCGGTCATGATCGCGTCCTTGAGGCCGTCGATGTCGTGGGGGTTGACCTTCACCGCCTGGGCGAGTTCGTCCGCCGCGCCGGTGAACTCGCTCAGCACGAGCACGCCGCGACTGTCGACCCGGCTGGCGACGTACTCCTTCGCGACGAGGTTCATCCCGTCGCGCAGCGCCGTGACGAGCATGACGTCGGCGGCCAGGTAGAGCGCGACCATCTCCTCGCGCGGATACGAGTGGTGCAGGTATCTGATCGCGGTGTGCCCCACCGTGTCGTAGTCGCCGTTGATACGCCCGACGGTGAGCTCGATCTCGTCGCGCAGCTGCATGTAGGCGGCCACGCGCTCCCGGCTGGGGCTCGCCACCTGCACGAGCGTGACGTCCTCGACCTCCAGGCGGCCCTCCTCGAGAAGCTCGCCGTAGGCCTTCAGCCGGTGGCCGATGCCCTTGGTGTAGTCGAGGCGGTCGACGCCGAAGAGCACCGTCTGCGGATTGCCGAGGCTCTCCCGGATCTCCTTCGCGCGCGCCTGCACCTCGGGCCGGCGCGCGATCTCGTCGTAGAGCTGCGCGTCGATGGAGATCGGATACGCCTTCGCGACCGCGGTGCGCACCGAGCCGTCGTCGGCCACGATGCGGATGGTGCCGGACTTGGTCTCGAAGCCGAGCTGGCGACGGACCGCGTTCGTGAAGTTGCCGGCATCCTGCACCCGCTGGAAGCCGATGACGTCGGCGCCCAGAAGTCCCGACAGCACGTGTCTGCGCCACGGCAGCTGGGCGAACAGGCCGTATGCCGGGAACGGAATGTGGTGGAAGTAGCCGATCACGACGTCGGGGCGCAGCGCGCGCAGCAGGCGCGGGACCAGCTGGAGCTGGTAGTCCTGCACCCACACGATGGCGCCCGGGGCGGCGACGGATGCCGCGGCCTCGGCGAACCGCTCGTTGACGCGGACGTAGGCCTCCCACCACTCGCGATGGTAGGCCGGCGGCGAGATGACGTCGTGGTACAGCGGCCAGATGGTGTCGTTGGAGAAGCCCTCGTAGTAGAGCTCGACGTCCTCATCGGTGAGGGTCACCGGGACCAGCTCCATGCCGTCGAGCTCGAACGGCTCGAGCTCCAGCCCCGCGGTCCCGGGCCACCCGACCCACGCACCCCCGGTCTGCTGCAGCACCGGCTCGAGCGCGGCGACGAGGCCTCCGGGCGAGCGCCGCCACCCGCCCTCGACGCTCGGGTCGTGGTCTACGGGCAAACGGTTCGACACGACGATCACGTCGGCCTTGGACTTCCGGTCGCTCACGCGGCTCCTCTCGGCAGGCGTGGGTCCAGGCTAACGTGGTCCCATGCGCAAGTACCTGTTCGGGACCGGGATCATCTCCGCCGTCACCAGCGGCCTCGCCCTGCTGCGCGGCCTCCGTGGCGACGTGCCCTTCACGTGGCGGCAGGCTCTCGCGTGGCTGAGTTGGGGCATCACGCTCGCGCTGTCGATCGGCACGATCGTCGACACGTACCGCGCCTCGCGCGGAAAGCTCGTGGCGACCGACTCGCCGCTGCGGGGCAGCGAGGAGAAGCTCCTCGCCAAGCGCCTCTCCCGCTGACGGCGGGCCCCCTCTGCGCGTCCGCGGCCGACGGATGCCGGGTCAGAGCGCGATCTGGTAGTGCACGAAGCCGGTGTCCTCGGCGACGCGGTCGTACAGGGTGCGCGCCGTCGCGTTGCCGCTCTGGGTGAGCCAGTAGACCTTCGCCGCCCCCTCGATCTGCGCGCGGTCGCGTACGTGGGCGATGAGCGCACGCCCGACGCCGCCGCCACGGACATCCGGCGAGACGAACAGGTCCTCGAGGTAGCAGTACGCACCGATGCTCCAGGTGGACGGGTGGAAGAGCCAGTGCACGAGGCCGACGGCACGTCCGTCGTCGTCGCGCGCGATCGCCCCGCGCAGCGCCCCGCCCTCCACGAGCCGGCGGAAGACGTCCGCGGTGACCTCGTCGGTCAGCTCACTCTCGTAGAACGTGAGGTAACCGGCCCAGAGGGCGGCCCACTCGTCATGGTCGGCGGCGGTCAGCGCTGCGATGGTCACCATCCGGTGAGACTATCGCGACGACGCGCGCCGCCCGGCGTCGCGAGGCGACGTCCGGACGGCGCGCGACGGCCGCCTCAGTGGGCGAGCACCGGCTCGGATGCCGCGTCGGGCGCCGGGGCGCCGGCATCCCCCGCCGCAGCGGCGCCCTTGCGTCGGAAGGCCACCGCGGAGATGAGCGCACCGAGGCCGAATGCCCCCGCACCCCACCAGTACGCCGTCGCGTAGCTGTGGATGGCCGCGTCCGCGAGCACGTCCGGCGTCACGGGCGTGTGCGCGGCGACGAAGTCCGCCGCGGCGGTGGCGGCGAGGGTGTTCAGCAGTGCCGTGCCGATCGAGCCGCCCACCTGCTGCGAGGTGTTGACCATCGCGGAGGCGACGCCGGCGAACTCGCGGTCGACGCCGAGGGTGGCCGTCTGGATCGACGGCGGCATGATCGATCCCATGCCGAGCCCCAGCAGCATCAGGGCCGGCAGCACGTTCGCGGCGTACACGCTGGAGCGATCCAGGAACGTGAGCAGCACCATGCCCGACATGGCCAGCAGCATGCCGATCGGAACCATCGTCTTCGGACCGAACCGCGGCAGGAAGATGTTCGTCGACAGCTGCGCGCTGAGCACCAGCATCGCGATCATCGGGAGGAACGACAGCCCGGTCTGGATCGGGGAGTAGCCGAGCGTGGTCTGGAGGTAGTAGGTCACGAACAGGAAGATCCCGAACATCCCCGCACCGGCGATGAGGATCGAGCTGTACGCGGCCGCCCGGTTGCGGTCGAGGACGATACGCAGAGGCAGCAGCGGATGCGCGGACCGGCGCTGCCACAGGACGAAGGCGACGAGCAGCACGCCCGACGCGGTGAGCATGCCCCACGTCAGCGGCGCGTCCCAGCCGTCGGTCTCCGCGTGGGCGAATCCGTAGACCAGGGCGAAGAGGGCACCGGACACCAGCACCGTCCCCGGCACGTCGAGCTTCGGACGCGGTCCCGTCCGCGGGATCGTGTGCACGAAGAAGATCGCGCCGATCACGGCGACCACCGCGATGACGTCGTTGATGTAGAGGTTCCAGCGCCAGCTCAGGTCCTCCGTCAGGATGCCGCCGAGCAGGAGCCCGATGGCGCCGCCGGCACCGGCGATCGCGCCGAAGACGCCGAAGGCGCGACCGCGCTCCTTGGGATCGGTGAAGGTCGTGGTGAGCACTGCGAGCGCCGTCGGCGCCAACAGTGCACCGAAGGCGCCCTGCAGCGCCCGGGCGAAGACGAGGAGTCCGAAGGTGTCGGCCATGCCGCCGAGGGCGGAGGCGAGCGCGAAGCCGAGGAGTCCGATGATGAAGGCGCGTTTGCGTCCGATGAGATCCGACAGGCGGCCGCCGAGCAGGAGCAGGGAGCCGAAGGCCAGGGAGTAGGCCGTGATGATCCACTGCCGGTCGCCGTCGGAGAACTGCAGGTCGGCCTGCGCGGCGGGCAAGGCGATGTTCACGACGGTCGCGTCGAGCACGACCATCAGCTGGGCCAGCGCGACGACGGCGAGCGTCAGCCAGCGCCGGCTGGAGTGCGCCGCCGCAGCGGCTTCGGGTGAGGGTGAGGTCATGCGGGAGACTCTATACGACACTCGCCAGTTCCGAAACCAAATAGTTCCTGAACACGACGGTTCCTGAACTACACTGTTCTCATGACTGACACCACCCTCAGCGCCGAGGACGTCGACCCCGCCCCCAAACTCGGGCGCAAGCGCGATCACTCGCGGGATCCGGAGATCCTCGCCGCAGCGCTCGACATCCTCGCCGAGAAGGGCTACGAGCGCATGACGGTCGACATGGTCGCCGCGCGTGCGCGCGCCGGCAAGGCGACCCTCTATCGACGCTGGCCGTCGAAGGCCGAGCTCGTGATCGATGCGGTGGCCTGCATGAAGAGCGCCTCCCCCGCCGATCTCCCCGACACGGGCTCGCTGCGCGGCGACCTCGTCGCCAACATCAAGGCTCCCGTGATGAAGGACGGTGAGCGCAAGCTCCGGATCATGGCCGGGATGGTCTCCCTCATGTCGGAGTCTCCCGAGTTCGCCGACGCCGCGCGCGCGGTCATCGTCGAGCCCCGTTCCGCCGCGCTGCGCGTGCTCATCCAGCGCGCGATCGAACGCGGTGAGGTCGCGCCCGACGTCGATGTCGCCCTCGTGGCGCAGGTGATCCCGGCCATGACGGCGTACAAGACCCTCATGCTCGGCACCGCCGTCGACCGCGACTACATCATGGCCCTGGTCGACGACATCCTCCTGCCTGCACTCGGGCTGCGCCCCGCCTGACCCGGCGCGCGGGAGTGTCGCCCCGCGCACGCCGCCGTGCTCAGCGCGTGAGGATCAGCGCCTCCCCTTGACCGCCCCCGCCGCAGAGGCCGACGGCTGCCGTGCCCGAACCGCGGCGGACGAGCTCGTGCACGGCGTGCACGACGAGCCGCGCGCCGGAAGCGCCGATCGGGTGACCGAGCGCGATGCCGCCGCCGTGGACGTTCACGACGTCCTCCCCCACCCCGAGCTCGCGCTGCGAGCGGGCGACGACGGCGCCGAACGCCTCGTTGATCTCGATGAGATCCACATCGGATGCCGCGAGATGCTGGCGCTGCAGGGCCTGGGCGATCGCACGCGCGGGCTGCGCGTGCAACGAGTTGTCGGGGCCGGCGACCTGACCGGCCGCGCCCACCACGGCAAGAACGGGCCAGCCGCTCGCGTCGGCGTGCGCACGCGTGGTCAGCACCACGGCGGCCGCGCCGTCGGAGATCTGCGATGCGTTGCCGGCCGTGATCGACCCGTCGGCCGAGAACGCGGGGCGAAGACCGGCGAGCGTCTCCTCGGTGGTCTCGTCGCGGATGCCCTCATCGGTGGTGATGGTCACCGCGGGACCGCGGCGCTGCGCCACCTCGACCGCGACGATCTCGGCGTCGAAGACCCCGGCATCCCGCGCCGCCGCGGCGCGCTGGTGCGACAGGGCGGCGACGCGGTCCTGCTGTTCGCGCGTCACCTCGAACCGTGGGTTCAGCCGCTCGGTCGAGGCGCCCATGCTCTCGCGGTCGTACGCGTCGGTCAGACCGTCGTAGGCCATGTGGTCGAGCACCTCGACGGATCCATAGCTCCAGCCCTCGCGCGAGCCCATCAGCAGGTGCGGCGCGCGCGTCATCGACTCCATGCCGCCCGCGACGACGACCCTCGCGTCGCCGGAGGCGATCATCCGCTTGGCGTCGATGATCGCGGTCAGTCCCGACAGGCACACCTTGTTGACGGCGGATGCCGGGACGTCCCAGCCGAGTCCGCCGGCGAGGGCCGCCTGGCGCGCCGGGTTCTGTCCGGAACCGGCCGGCAGCACCTGTCCCATGATCACGGCATCCACGGCGTCGGCGGGGAGGGCACCCTGTGCGAGCGCACCGGCGATGGCGAACCCGCCGAGCTGCGGGGCGGTGAAGGAGGCGAGCTGCCCCTTGAGCCGGCCCTGCGGCGTGCGGGCGGCGGCCACGATGACGATGTCGTCGGTGCTCATGCGATCTCCTCGAGTGCGTCGGCGATGATCAAGTGGGGTTCGGTGGCGGCGACGACCTCCGCGACGCTGACACCCGGAGCGGTCTCCACGAGCACGAGCCCGTCGGCCGTGACGTCGATGACGGCGAGGTCGGTGATGATCCGGTCGACGACTCCGCGTCCCGTGAGCGGCAGCGAGCACGCGTCGACGATCTTGGCCGAGCCGTCGCGCGCGACGTGCTCCATCAGCACGATCACGCGTTCCGCGCCGTGGACGAGGTCCATGGCGCCCCCCGGACCCTTGACCATCTTCCCGGGGATCATCCAGTTCGCCAGGTCGCCGGCGGCCGACACCTGCATGGCGCCGAGGATGGCCGCGTCGATCTTCCCGCCCCGGATCATGCCGAAGCTCAGCGCCGAGTCGAAGAACGCGGCGCCCGGGAGGACCGTGACGGTCTCCTTGCCGGCGTTGATGAGGTCGGGGTCGACGTGGGCCTCGGTCGGGTACGGACCGACGCCGAGGATGCCGTTCTCCGACTGCAGCACGACGGTGACGTCGTCGGGCACGAAGTTCGGCACGAGCGTCGGCAGACCGATGCCGAGGTTCACATACGACCCGTCGGCCAGTTCCGCGGCCGCACGTGCGGCCATCTCGTTGCGGGTGCGCGCCATCTCAGGCTCCTTCCGGGATGTCGCGGTCGGCGCTGTCGTCGACCGTGACGGTGCGGCGCTCGATGCGCTTCTCGATGTCGGTGCCGACCTCCACGATGCGGTGCACGTAGATGCCGGGCAGATGGATGCCGTCGGGATCGAGTTCGCCGGGGGCGACGAGCTCCTCGACCTGCGCGATGCAGATCCTCCCGGCCATGGCGGCGAGCGGATTGAAGTTGCGGGCGGCCTTGTGGAAGACGAGGTTGCCGTGGGTGTCGCCCTTCGCGGCGTGCACGAGCGCGAAGTCGGTGACGATCGCCTCTTCGAGCACGTAGTCGCGCTCCTCGCCGGTGACGGCGAAGGTGCGGACATCCTTCGGCGGCGACGCCACCGCGATGCCCCCGGCGCCGTCGTACTTGCGCGGCAGTCCGCCCTCCGCGACCTGGGTCCCGACGCCGGTCTGGGTGAAGAAGGCCGCGATGCCCGCGCCGCCGGCGCGGAGCTTCTCGGCGAGCGTGCCCTGGGGCGTCAGCTCCAGCTCGAGCTCGCCGGAGAGGAACTGCCGCTCGAACTCCTTGTTCTCGCCGACGTAGGAAGAGGTCATCTTGCGGATGCGTTTCGCGTTCAGCAGCACGCCGAGGCCCCAGTCGTCGACGCCGCAGTTGTTCGAGACGATCGACAGGTCGCGCGTGCCCTGGGCCAGCAGCGCCTCGATGAGCGCGATGGGATTGCCCGAGAGGCCGAATCCGCCGACGGCCAGCGATGCGCCGTCCGGGATGTCGGCCACCGCATCGGCGGCCGACGGGTAGGTCTTGTCGATCACGAATCACTCCTTTGTCACCGCGTGTCCGCCTCCATCCTCCGCCGTCGCACCCGGCCGCGCACGTCGGCGCTTGCCATGTGGATGCCGCGGCGCGTACTGTCCACATCATGGACACCGCGCGACGAACGGTTCCCGGCGCGCAGTCGGTGGCGCGGGCGGCGGCGCTGCTGCGGCTCGTGACGTCGGCGGGCGAGGAGGGACTCTCGGTCGCCGAGATCGCCCGCCGCGCCGAGCTGACCCGCCCGACCACGCACCGTCTGCTCACGGCGCTGCGTCACGAGGGACTCGTCGACCAGGACGAGCGCACCGGCGCGTGGATGCCGGGACCCGAGCTCTATCTCATGGGGACGGTCGCGGCATCCCGCTACGACATCACCGCCATCGCGCGCGACATCGTCCGCTCGCTCGCGGTGCGCACCGAGGAGAGCGCGTTCCTGTCGGTGCGCCGCGGCGACGAGACGGTGTGCCTCATCCGCGAGGACGGCGCGTTCCCCATCCGCTCGTTCGTCCTGTCGGAGGGCGTGCGCTTCCCCCTGGGCGTCGCGTCGGCGGGGCTCGCCATCCTCGCGTTCCTGCCGCCCCACGATGTGGACGCGTACTTCGAGCGGCATCCCGAGCTCGCCGAGCGCCACGGCGCGGCGCACGCCGAGCCGCGTCTGCGCGCGCGTCTGCGCGAGACGCAGGCCCGCGGCTACGCCCTCAACCCGGGACTCATCGTCGAGGGCAGCTACGGCATCGGAGCGGCCGTGTTCACGCGCGCGGGGCACCCGCAGTGGGCGCTGAGCCTCACGGGGGTCGACTTCCGGTTCTCCCCCGAGCGCATTCCCGATCTCGGACGCACGCTCCTCGCCCACGCGCACCAGCTGACCACGCGGGTCGCCGCCGGCGCCCACTAGCCGCCGCCTCTGCCGCGGCCCCGGCATCCCCTGCCGAGAAACCACCGCCACCCCGAGAAACCACCGCAGCGGTGATGTGTCGAGACGCCGGTGGTTTCTCGGGATGCCGCGGGCGGCGGAGCTACGGCGTGAGCGGGACGGAGGCGGCGAGCTGCTCCTCCACCAGCGCGGCCAGGCGGTCGGCACCGGCGTGGGAGAGCACCACCGTGTAGTGGTTGAACTCCGGCCACGCCACGTGCGCCACCGACGGATACGTCTGCAGGAGCGCGGCGAGGTGCGCGGGCGGATACAGCCCCGGCACCTCGTCCTGCAGCCCCCGCGGCACGGTGACGAGGGTGGTCGGCGCCGTGAGCGCCTCGAGGGCGTCGCGCACCGTCGAGCGGGTGTTCATGTCGACGGTGTCCTCGACGGTGGTGGCGTAGCTCGTCGCCGGTCGGAACGAGCCGTCGGCCTCGCGGTCGAGGTCGTACGCGAGGTAGTGCTCGAGGGCGGGCGACCAGTCGGCCGCGAACGCGGGGTGCCCGCGCCAGAACGCCAGGTAGTCGTCCACGTCGGCGAAGCGGCGCGAGAGCCGCGCGGCCGTCGGCCCGAGGATGGCCGCGACCAGCTCGTCCGGCGTCAGGTCGGCCGGGGCGACCAGCGGAAGTCCCCCGTCGACGAGGAGGAGACGCGCAACGAGGTCGGGATGCCGGTGCGCGAACACCACCGACACGAACGCGCCCATGGAGTGCGCGACCACGAGGTCCGGCACGAGCTGCAGCGCCGCGCAGACGGCGGCCAGATCGTCGGCGTGCGCCGCCATGCCCGCCGGTCCCTGCACGCCGTTGCTGCGACCGCGACCGCGCAGGTCCGGCGCGACGATCCTCACGTGCGGCAGCGCCTCGGCGAGCAGCTCCCACGCGAGGTGCGACGAGGTGACCCCGTGGACGGCGAGGATCGTCGGGGCGCCCGGCTCGGCCTCCCACACACCGACCCGCAGCGAACCGCCGGGGACGGCGACATCGACGGCGCGCGCCGCGCGGGTGCTCATCGTGCCGTCCATCCGCCATCCATCGTGTAGCTGGCGCCGGTGACCATCCCGGCGTGATCGCTCGCCAGCCAGCCCGCCAGAGACGCGACCTCGGCCGGCTCGATCAGGCGCTTGACGACCGATTCGGTGAGCATGATCTTCTCCACGACCTCCTCTTCGGGGATGCCGTGCACGCTCGCCTGGTCGGCGATCTGCTTCTCGACCAAGGGCGTGCGCACATACGCGGGGTTGATGCAGTTGCTGGTCACCCCGTGCGGGCCGCCCTCCAGCGCCGTCACCTTCGACAGCCCCTCCAGGGCGTGCTTGGCGGTCACGTAGGCCGACTTGTAGGCGCTGGCGCGCAGGCCGTGCGCGCTGGAGATGTTGATGATGCGTCCCCATCCCCGCTCGTACATCCCGGGCAGCACCGCGCGGATCAGCAGGAAGGGCGATTCGACCATGAGCCGCTGCATGAACCGGAAGCGCTCGGGCGCGAACTCGGTGATCGGCGCGACGGTCTGCACACCCGCGTTGTTCACGAGGATGTCGGCATCCAGCGAGAGGTCGTCCAGCGCCGCCGTCGCGGAGAGGTCGACGACCCACGCCTCGCCGCCGAGGCGCTCCGCCACCTCCTGCGCGGCGTCGCCGTTGAAGTCGGCGATCACCACGTGCGCGCCGCGGCGCGCGAACTCCTCGGCGCAGGCGAGGCCGATGCCGCTCGCGCCGCCGGTCACGACGGCGCGGCGCCCGGCGAGGTCCTGCTCAGTCATGGTCCTGTCCCCTCTCGCCGCGTGCCGCGAGCGCGTTGCGGATGAAGCGCATCATGCCGTCGATGACGGCGTCGGGGATCGCCGCCGGAGGCTGCCCCTCCTCATCGCGCTCCCAGAGCAGGAAGCGCATGCCGATCAGCTCACCGGCGCCCATGAGAGCCCAGGCGGTCACCTCCGGGTCGAGCCCGGTGTCGACGTCACCGGATGCCTGCGCGGCGCGCAGACCGGCCTCGTAGCCTTCCACGATGCGCGTGTAGTGCAGCCGCAGCATCTCGGGCGAGACGAACTCCGCCTCGCGCACCACCCGGTACAGCGCCGGGTGGGCGGCGGTGAAGCGGAAGAACCCCTCGAAGCCCGCGCGCTCCGCGTCGATGCGGTTGTCGGTGTCGGCCATCGCCTCGGCCATCGCGTGGCGTACGCGGCGGTTGAGATCGACGACCAGCTCCTCGAAGACCTGCTGCTTGCTGTCGAAGTAGAGATAGAAGGTGCCGAGCCCGATCCCCGCGCGCTCCGTGATCTTCACGATCGACGCCTCGTGGTAGCCGAGGTGGGCGAAGACATCCTCCGCGGCTTCCAGGAGCTTGCGACGGGTGGCCTCGCCGCGCTTGGTCAGCGGTTTCCCGGCCGCGGAGAAGGCCGCTTCGGGCTCGAACTGCTCAACTGTGCTCACGAGCACTTCCTCTCACCAGGTCGGCGGCCCGAGCGCGCAGTCGAGAACGGGCCAGCTTCTCGATCGTGGACCGTGGCAGGTCGTCGACGAACGCGACGCGCACGGGGACTTTGAAACCCGCCAGTTCCGCGCGGGCGTGGGCGAGCACCTCGTCGGCGCCGAGCGCCGCGCCCTCCGCCCGTACGACGAACGCGACGCCGCGCTCGCCCCACACGTCGTCGGGCACGCCCACGACCGCGGCATCCGCGATCGCCGGATGCAGGAGGAGGGCGCGCTCCACCTCGGCGGGGGCGACGTTCTCGCCACCGGAGATGAAGATGTCCTTCCTGCGGTCGACGATGCGGAAGACGCCGTCCGCGTCGCGGTGCACCACGTCCCCCGTGCGCAGCCAGTCCCCCGTCATCGCCCGCGCGGTCGCCGCGGGGTCGTGGAGGTAGCCCGCGAACACGCTCGGCCCCCGCACCCACAGCTCGCCGGTCGCCTCCCCGCTCAGCTCGAGGCCCGCGTCGGGATCGACGACCCGCACGTCGACGTGGGGGTAGGGCCGCCCGACCGCTCCGGGATGGACACCGCTTTCGGATGCCGGCAGGCACAGCACGTTGGGAGCCGCCTCGGTCAGGCCGTACCCCTGGGTGAGCGGCACACCGGCATCCGCCCACCGCGCCGCGAGCGCCGGTGGGATCGTCGCGCCGCCGACGAGCGCCTGACGCAGCCGTCCGCGGGCGAGGGCGTCGAAGCCGGGGTCGTCGATCAGCAGCCGGTACTGGGTGGGCACGCCCATCATGGCCGTCACGCCCCGCTCGGCGAGCAGCTGCAGCACACGCCGCGGCTGGAACGAGCGTTCCAGCACGACCGTCGCGCCGACCCACCAGGCCAGCAGCGGCTGACAGTTCCAGGCGGCCACGTGGAACTGCGGGAGCACCGCCAGCACGACGTCGTCGGCGGTCAGCTGCGCCACGCCCGCGAGCGCGAGGTTGTTCCAGAAGCAGTTGGCGTGGGTCAGGACGACACCCTTCGGCGCCGCCTCGCTGCCGGAGGTGTAGATGACCAGAAGCGGATCGTCGTCGCGCACGGCGCGGGCGGGCGCGGCCGCGCTCGCATCGCCGCGCGGCGGGACGGCCGCCTCGATGCCGGTCGTGCCGAGCAGTGCCGTCGGTGGCGGCGCGGCCACGCGCGACAGCGCGTCGGTCGCCACGCCGAGGTACTCGTCCTCGATCGCCACGAGCGACGGGGCCGCATGCAGCAGAGCCTCGCTCAACTCCCGCGACGACAGCCGCCACGACAGCGGCACCATCGCGATGCCCGCCTTCGCGCAGGCGAAGAACACCACGACGTGGTCGATCGAGTTGCCGGTGATCGTCGCGAGCCGATCGCCCGGGCCGTAGCCCGCGCGACGGAGGGATGCCGCGAGCTCGCGGGCCCGCGCTTCGAGGTCGCCGTAGCCGATCCGCACGCCGCGGTCGTCGATGGCGGTGCGGTCGGGCGTGCCGCCGGCGCGATCGGTGAGCCAGCGGCCGATCGTGTGCGCGCCGTCGAGGTCGCCGGTCATCACCCTCGCCCCCTCCCGCCGCTCACGCGCGCACCTGCGCGGGCTCGGCGACGGCGTCGTCTGCGTCGTCGATCTGGCGCAGCTGCGAGCGGGTGCGCTCGCCGCGACGACGGCGCACCGCTGCATCGATCGTTCCGGCGATGCCGCCGGGCAGGAACATCACCACGAGGATGAACAGTACGCCCAGCAGGAACAACGGCTCCGACAACGGGATGCGCAGCACGTCGGGAAGGTCGCGGATCCACTCCGCGCGCGCCAGCACCGTGAGCCGCTGGTCGAGGATCGTGTAGAGCACGCCGCCCACGATGGCACCCCACCGGAACCCGACGCCACCGAGCACGACCATCACGAGCACGGTGATCGTCAGATCGGCGCCGACGGCGCTGGGCTGCGTGCCCGACTGCAGCAGCATGTAGGCGATACCGGCGAGGGAGGCGCACAGCGCCGCGGCGACGAACACGAGCAGCTTCGCGGCGTAGGGGCGCAGGCCGAGCACCTGCACGCGCAGCTCGTTCTCGCGCGTCGCCTGGGCCAGGTGGCCGAGCCGCGACCGATCGACCCACAGCACCACGAGGTACACGATCACCAGCACGACGAGAGTCACCCAGTAGAGGTTGCGGGTGTTCGACACGCCGACGAGCCACGCGGGGATCTGGTCGACGGGCAGACGCAGCCCCTCCTCACCGCCCGTGACGTCCTGATTGCGGCGGACGAGCACCGATCCCGCCTGGGCGAACGCGAGCGTCACCATCGCGAACGGGATGCCGGACACCCGCATCGAGATCGCGCCGGTGAACGCGGCGATGGCGAGACCGCCCACGAGCGCGATGAGCACCCCGGGCCACAGCGGCACGCCGACGAGCTTCAGCGCGAGGCCCAGCCCGTAGGCGCCGGCACCGAAGTACAGCGCATGACCGAACGACAGCATCCCGGAGGTCCCCAGCAGCAGGTTGTACGACAGCGCGAGCGCGGCGAACACCATGCACAGCGACAGCAGCGCGAGCGTGCCGGGTGTGTAGGTGGCACCGGGGAGGATGCCGGGGATCGAGATGTTCAGCAGCGGCAGCACGGCCATGACCACGACGAGGGCGGCGCCGACGACGAAGGGCAGGGCCGCGCCGCGGCGGCCCGGGATGAGGGTGGGGACCCCGGTGGTGACGGTCATGCTTTCCTCCCCATGAGGCCGGTGGGTCGCACGAGGAGCACGACGGCCAGCAGCACGACGACGATGAAGTCGCCCGTGCCGCTGAGGTACACGTTGGCGAACTGCTGGAGCACGGCCACCAGCACCGAGGCGATCGCCGCCCCCGTCAGCGAGCCGAGCCCGCCGATGACCGTGACGATGAAGGCGAAGATCAGGAGCGTTGCGCCGAGGTGGGCCGAGACGAACGTCGTGTAGTGCATCGCGAGCACGCCGCCGATGCCGGCCGCCGCGCCTCCGATCGCGAACACGAGCGTGAAGCTCCGCCGCACGTCGATGCCGAGCGCGGTGACCATCGATCGGTTCTCGACACCCGCGCGGATGATCATGCCGTACCGCGTCTTCTTCAGGAACAGCACCAGGGCGATCAATACGAGGGCGGCGGCCAGCATCAGCACCCAATAGGTGTTCGGGATGCGGGCGCCGAGGATCTCGGTGGTCTCCTTGAGCCAGGCAGGACCGGCGATGTTCACGGCATCCGTCCCCCAGATGCCCTCGAACAGCGCCACCGCGGCGAAGGAGAGGCCGACGGTCACGAGCACCTGTTCGATGTGGCGTTCGTACAGCGGCCGGATGAGCACCAGCTCGGTCAGCGTGGCGAACACCGCTCCCACCAGCGCGCCGACGAGGATCGAGACGACGAACGAGCCCCACGAGGCGGTGCCGAGCGCCTGCGCGACCTGCCAGCCGATGAAGGCGCTGAGCGTGAGGAACGCGCCGTGGGCGAAGTTGAGCACGTGCATGAGCCCGTAGATGAGGCTGAGCCCCGACGCGACCAGGAAGTAGAGGGCGCCGAGTCCGATACCGGTCAGCAGGATGAGGACGATGCTGCTCATGCGTGGGCCTCCGCGCTGACGCCGAGGAGGCGGGTGGTGAGGGCGTCGTCGTCCAGGATCTCGCGGGCCTTTCCGGTGTGCACGACACGGCCGCCCGCGATGACGATCGCGTCGTCGGCGAGGCGGCGGACGACGTCGAGGTTCTGCTCGACGAGCAGGATCGGGACGATCTTGGCGGCTTCCTGGAGCGCCTGGGCGACCTCGCCGACGATCTTCGGGGCGAGACCCTTTGTCGGCTCGTCGACGAGCAGGATCCGGTTCTCGTTGAGCAGCGCGCGGGCCACCGACACCATCTGCTGCTGACCTCCGGACAGGGTGCCCGCGAGCTGGCCGCGGCGGGCGACGAGGTCGGGGAAGAGTTCCGCGACGAACTCGCGTCGTGGGTTCTTGTCGCGTTCGGCGAGGGCGAGGTTCTCCGCGACCGTGAGAGCGGCGAACACCTCCCGGTCTTCGGGCACGTAGCCGACGCCGCGCTGGACGATACGATACGTCGGAAGGGTGTCGATGCGCTCGCCCGCGAGCGTCACCTCGCCGCGACGCGAGATGAGACCCAGGATGCCGCGGATCGTCGAGGTCTTGCCGACGCCGTTGCGGCCCAGGACGGCGGTGATGCCGGTCGCCGGGACCTGGAAGGACACGTCCTCGACGACCTGCTGCCCGGCGATGGATGCCGACAGGTGCGAGACGGTGAGGATCGGTGCGCTCATGCGGCCGACTCCTGCGTCGGCTCTCCGGTGCGGCCGAGGTAGGCGCTCTGCACCACGGGGTTCTCCATGATCTGCTGGGGCGCGTCGAACGCGATGATCGACCCGGAGTACATGACGGCGACCTTCTGCACGAAACCCATGAGCACGTCGATGTGGTGTTCCACCATCAGCACCGTGCAGCCCGTGGCATCCTGCATCTCGCGGATCGTGTCCACGAGTCCCGCGACATCACCCGACGCGACGCCCGCCATCGGCTCGTCGAGCAGCACGATCTTCGCCTCGGTAGCCAGCAGCACCGCGATCTCGAGCTTGCGCTTGTCGCCGTGCGAGATGTCGCCGGCGGCGGTGTCGAGCTTGTGGGTGAGACCCACCTTGACGAGCTGCTCGAGGGCGAGGGCGGTCGCCGCATCCGTCCGGCGGGGAAACCGCAGCAGCGAGTAGTTGCCGCCGAGACCGACCTGCGCGGCCAGGCGTACGTTCTCCAGCACGCTCAGGCGTGGGAACAGGCTCGAGGTCTGGAACGTGCGCCCCAGTCCCGCCCGCGCGCGCTGGGGAACCGACGCGCGGGTGATGTCGACGCCATCCATCAGGATGCGACCGGAGGTGGGCCGGATGACGCCGGAGATCACGTTGAACAGCGTGGTCTTGCCGGCGCCGTTCGGACCGATCACGCCGACGGTGCTGCCGGGCGCGATGTCGAGGTCGACGTCTTTCAGGATGGTGGCTCCGCCGATCTGCAGGCCGAGGCCTTCGATCGACAGCGCGGACGGGACGGGGGTGCTCATGCGGGTGCGCCTCGCTTCGTTCCGGTCACTTCTCGGCCGGTGCGACCTCGTCCGCGGGGACGGTGTCGACCAGTTCGGGAGCGAAGCTTCCGCCGGACGCGACGAGCTTGACCTGGTACATGTCCTGGATCAGCGCGTGATCGCCGGCACGCACGGTCAGCGAGCCCTTGGGGCCCTGGAAGGTGAAGCCCTCGAGGCTCTTGACCATCGCCTCGACGTCACCCTTGCCCTCCTTGACCGCCTGCACGACCATCAGGGCCGCGTTGAATCCGTCGGGGGTGAACAGGTCGGGAGTGCCCCCGGCCGTGGTCACCGCATCGACCATGGCGGTGTTGACCTCGTTGTCGGGCGCGCCCGGGAAGTAGTAGTTGAGGAACTTGATCTTCTCGGATGCCGCGCCGTACGCCCCGAAGGTGGCGGAGTCGCCGAGGCCCGTGACGACGGGGACGGCGTCGAGCACGCCCTGCTGGCTCATCGCCTGCCACATCGCCCCCGAGGTGGCGCCGGCCCACGCGACGAAGACGAGGTCGGGCTTCGCGGCGAGCACCTGCTGTGCGAACGGCGTGAACTCGGTGACGTCCTCGGCGACGAGCACGCTGTTCACGGTCGCGCCCTTCGCCCCGAGGATCGCCTGGACCGCCGCCTCGTTGCCCTTGCCGAACGCGGTGTTCTGCGCGAACACGGTGACGGTCTTGCCGTTGAGGTCGCCGAGGAACGTGCCGGCCGTGGCGACGTCCTGCGCCGACTGCCGACCGCTGCGGAACGTGTAGGCGTTGACGCCGGTGAGCGCATCGGCGGCGGCGGGGCCCGAGATGAAGAGCACCTTGTTCTGACCGGCCTGCTCTGCGACGGCGGCGGCGACACCCGACGAGGCGCTGCCGGCGAGGAGGGTGACACCCTGGCCGATGAGCTCCTTGACCGCACCGACGGCGGTGTCGGGGTCGCCCGCGTCGTCGCGGTAGTCGACGGTGATCTTCGTGCCGTCGACCTCGTTCGAGCCGTCGGTCGCATAGTCGAGCCCGGCCTTGAAGCCGTCGAGGTACTGCTTGCCGTAGCTGGCGAGGGGGCCCGTCTCGCTGGTGACGACGCCCACGGTGATCTCGGCCGGGCCGGAGCCCTCGGTCGAGCCGCCGCCTGCGGCCCCGTCCTGCGGCGCGCAGGCCGACAGAGCGATGGCCGTCGTCGCGACGACGGCCACAAAACTCGCGTGGAGCAACTTCTTCGTAACCCGCATGTGCGTGCCTTTCACCATTGGAAGGAAGACCTGAGAACTGATTCAGGTACTGCCATCATGTTCAGGTCTCTCCCCGATGTCAAACACCGCGGGCGAGCCGGTGGTCACGATCCGGTAACCCGCCCCTTTCCATACCATCGGTATATACTGTGGGTATGCAACACACCGACGACATCCTGCGGCTGCTCGTCGGCGCGCACGCGCTCACCCGCGTCGCGTCGCTCGAGACCCGCACCGAAGCCCCCGCCGCCCAGTGGCGGACCCTCGTCCTGCTCCGCGACAACGGCCCCCTCCGCATCGGCGATCTCGCGACGCTCAGTCGCGTCACCCAGCCCGGCATGACGCGGCTGGTCACGCAGATGGCCGAGGCCGGGCTCGTCGAGCGCACCACCGACCCGGGCGACTCGCGCGCCACTCTCGTGTCGGCGACGGATGCCGGGATGAGCGCCCTCGACGAGTGGCTGCAGGTGCTTAGCGCCGCCCTCGCGCCGCGTTTCGCCGACCTCGACGAGCAGGAGTGGGCGACGATCCGTCGCGCCGCCGACATCGTCGATGCCCGCACGCGGGTCGCGGAGGTCGCCCGATGAGCGCCTCCCCCGCATCCTCCCGCGTCAACATCTGGCGTCAGCCCGCGCAGGTGTGGGCAGTCGCGTTCGCGTGCGTGATCGCCTTCATGGGCATCGGTCTGGTCGACCCGATCCTTCCCGCCATCGCCGAGTCGCTGCAGGCGAGCCCCGTCGAGACCGAGCTGCTGTTCACGAGCTACCTGGTGGTCACCGGCCTGGCGATGCTCGTCACGAGCTGGATCTCGTCGCGCATCGGCACGAAGGCGACCCTGCTGATCGGCCTCG
Organism: Microbacterium sp. PAMC21962; assembly: GCF_019443465.1. Taxonomy (NCBI): domain Bacteria; kingdom Bacillati; phylum Actinomycetota; class Actinomycetes; order Micrococcales; family Microbacteriaceae; genus Microbacterium; species Microbacterium sp. PAMC21962. The sequence continues at coordinate 828,272 of NZ_CP080381.1, forward strand.
GCCTCATCGTCGTGTTCGCCCTGCTGTGCGCCCTGGCCGGCAGCGTCGACGCCGTCATCGGCTTCCGCGCCGGATGGGGTCTGGGCAACGCCCTGTTCATCTCGACCGCTCTCGCCACGATCGTCGGCGCAGCCTCGGGCGGCAGTGCCGCGGCGATCATCCTGTACGAGGCAGCGCTCGGTCTGGGCATCGCGATCGGACCGCTGCTCGGCGGCATCCTGGGTGAGATCAGCTGGCGCGGCCCGTTCTTCGGTGTCGTCGCGCTGATGGCGATCGCCTTCATCGCGGTGCTCGTGCTGCTGCGCGGCGGCGAGGAGAAGCGCACACCCGTGAAGCTGTCGGCGCCGTTCCAGGCGCTGCGCCAGCCCGCGCTCGCGGTGCTCGCGATCGCGGCGCTGTTCTACAACATCGGGTTCTTCGTGCTGCTGGCCTTCTCGCCGTTCCCGCTGGGATTCGGCGCGATGGGCATCGGTCTGACCTTCTTCGGCTGGGGCGTGGCTCTCGCCGTGACGAGCGTGTGGGTGGCTCCGATCCTGCTGCGTCGCCTGTCCCGCAGCACGGCCATGCTGGTGGTGCTGCCGCTGCTGGCGATCGATCTGCTCGTCGCCGCCGTCGTCGTCACCTCCCCCGCGGGGCTGGTGACCTGCATCATCGTCGGCGGTCTGCTGCTGGGTCTGATGAACACGATCCTCACCGAGTCGGTGATGGAGGCGACCGACCTGCCGCGCTCGGTGGCATCGTCGGCGTACTCCGCCGTGCGCTTCCTCGGCGGGGCCGCCGCTCCCCCGATCGCCGCCGCCCTGTGGCACGCGTTCAACGCTTCGGTGCCGTTCGTGTTCGCCGCCGTCTCAGTGTTGATCTCCGCGGCGACCATCCTGATCGGCCGGCGGGCACTGGCCCGCATCGACGCCCACGACGCGGATACCACGGAGGAGGCCGCCGCGGTGCTCGTCGGCGACGCCGCGTAAGCGGGTGGCGGATGCGTCGGCGCTGATCGGCCTCGTCGGGCCGACGCATCCGCCTCAGAGCGACCGCGCCGTGAAGAGCGAGCTCGGGAGGTGCCCCGCCGCGAGCACGACGGCGGCGACCGCCATCCACGGATTGGTGAGCCACGCGGAACCGGCGAGGAACGCGGCGACGGGAAGCACGGCCATCGGCACGGGAACTCGCCACACGGGGCCGAAGAGGAGATCCAGCCGGCACCCGCCGGCGACGAAGCGGATCCACAGCGCCCCGTAGGCGACGACCAGCAGCGACACCGGCAGGGCCCACCACCAGCGCACATCCCCGCCGACGGTGATGACCGGCACCGTCACGCACAGCACCTGCCCCACACGCTCCAGCGCGACCAGGCTGCGCGGGACCCCGACGCTCGTCGGCGCGGGGCGCGGCGGAAACCGTACGAGCAGGAGGCTGGGCGCGAACAGAGCGATGCTGAGCACGAGGCCGAGAGGCGAGAAGCCCATGCGTTCGAGCGTATCGACGCGGTTCGCACCGCCGTGATGCGCAGCGCCGTCAGTAACTCGCGACCGTCGATCGGACGCAGATGCAGACAGTCCCCCGACCTTGCGATCGGGGGACTGTCTCGGTGGTGCACCCCCTGGGACTCGAACCCAGAACCCACTGATTAAGAGTCAGTTGCTCTGCCGATTGAGCTAGAGGTGCGTTCCGTTCGGCCGCCGGATCCTCGAGAAGATCACTGGCGAACCGAGGGACAACGTTACCATCCCGAAAGGCTCACCGCGAATCGAGACGACCGCGGCGCGTATCCTTGAGTGTGTGACCTCCCCCGCCACCGCGTCTCCCTGGAGCACGCCCTTCGACGGTGACCTCACCGACGACCTGCAGCTCGCGCTGCGACTCGCCGACGCGGCGGATGCCGTGACGATGGCGCGCTTCGACGCCGCCGACCTCGACGTCCAGCTCAAGGCCGACGCGTCGCACGTGACCGAGGCGGATCTCGCCACCGAACGGGCCCTGCGCGACCTGCTGTCGACGCAGCGACCGGATGACGGCATCCTGGGCGAGGAGTACGGCGCATCGGGCGACGAGACGCGGCAGTGGATCATCGACCCGATCGACGGCACGGCCAACTATCTCAAGGGCATCCCGATGTGGACGACCCTCATTGCGCTCGCGATCGACGGCGTGCCGCGCGTCGGCGTCGCGAGCCAGCCGGCACTCGGCCGGCGCTGGTGGGCGGCATCCGGACACGGCGCGTGGACGAACACCCCCGACGGCGGTAGCCGCCGCCTCGGGGTCTCGAGCGTGGCGAGCGTCGCGGATGCGAGCGTGAGCTTCCAGTCCATCGCCCAGTGGGACGAGGTCGGCCGAACCGAGGACCTGCTGCGCCTCAGCCGTGCCGTCTGGCGCGACCGCGGCTACGGCGACACGTGGCCCTACATGCTGCTCGCCGAGGGTCGCCTCGAGTTCGTCGCCGAGTTCGGCGTGAAGGAGTACGACATCGCCGCGCTCGTGCCGATCGTGCACGAGGCCGGCGGGCGCTTCACCGACATCGACGGCGCCGACTCGATCGCGTCGCGCTCGTCCCTGGCGACCAATGGGCGCCTGCACGACGACTTCCTCACCCTCCTCGGCGCCTCCCCCGCCGCCCGCTGACCCGATCGGCCCCCCCACCGATGACACGTTCTCGCTTCGCGCCTCTCGCCCTTCCGGCTCTGGCCCTCGCCACGGCGCTGGTGCTCACGGGGTGCGCCTCCGCCGCGCCGTCCGCCGCCGATCCCACTACGACGGGCAACGCGGTCTCGCCCACGCCCACTGGGGCCCTTCCGGAGCCGACGCCGGACGCCTCGGCGTCCGCCGGGTCGACCGACAGCTGCGAGGGCATGATCGATCCCGACACGCTCGCCGAGTTCAAGAGCAAGGGATGGACGTTCAAGCAGACCCCGTTCACGTTCGAGACCCAGCCGCCCAGCTCGGCGCTGGACGGCGGTCTCATCTGCACCTGGGCGAACTACTCGGTGGCGTCGGGGAACCTGATCGAGTTCGGCTGGTCGGCGATCACCGCGGACGAGGCGGAGACGATCGCGGAGCAGCTCGTGCAGGAGGGGTGGCGCCGCGAGCCCTCCGACGACGGCTTCTACATCACGCAGGACTCCGCTCGTGCGCTCACGACGGATGCCGACGGCTACGGCATGACGTATCAGTTCGGCGACGGCTGGGTCGCCGTCTCCGACACGAAGCAGAACCTGCTGCTCATCCCCGCCACCGCCGGCTGACGACGCGGCCACCCGGCTCTCCCACGACGAAGGCCCCGGCATCCATCGAAACGGATGCCGGGGCCTTCGGCGGTGACAGTGACGTCGTGGAGCTGGGGGGAATCGAACCCCCGTCCAACGCTGAGATACTGCGTCTTCTCCGGGCGCAGTCTGTGCAGACGTTCTGCTCGGCTCCGACCTTTGTCACAGACACCTAAGTCGACGAGCCCAGCCTGGGAAGAGTCCCGCGTGACGTCCAGGCGCCGTCACACAGCAAGACCCCTAGATGACGCCAGGGTCCGTGGCGGGGTCACACACGGTCTGACGGACTATCGGGCTCGCTTAGGCAGCGAGGGCGAAGTCAGTGCGCTTGGATTCGGCACTTGTAGTTTTGCAGAGATCGTTTACGAGATAACCCTGCATCCTCGGCCCGCTTCTCGCAGATTCACAGACGCTGTCGAAACCGATCAGCCCCGTGTGCCTTGCGGCGAATGAGCCACTGTCACGCTGTGGAGTTGTCACCGGATGCCGAAGGCACCCGAGCATTACAGTTTACCCCATGACCGATGTCACGATCACCGTCCGCGGCGAGAGCCATGCCCGTGTGCTTCCGGAGCGGGCGGTCGCGCACGTCACCGCGACCGCCGACGGCCCGGAACGCACCGCCGTCATCGAGCGCGTCTCGGCACTCGCCGAGCCGCTTCGAGGCGAACTGGCGGCGCGTGCCGCGACGGGGGCGGTCGCGGAGTGGTCGAGCCAGCGCCTGTCGGTGTGGGCCGATCGTCCATGGAACAACGAGGGTCGCCAGCTCGATCTCGTGCACCACGCCGCCGTCGAGTTCACGGCGACCTTCGTCGACCCCACCGATCTGTCGGACTGGCTGAACGACATCGCCCTCACCGATGGCCTGCAGGTGCGCGCGATCGAGTGGCAGCTCACCCCGGCGACGCGGGCCCGCCTGGAGCGCGAGGTCGCGACGGATGCCGTGGCCGTCGCCGTCGACCGCGCCGCCGCCTACGCAGCGGCCATCGGGCGCCACGAGGTCGCCCCGGTCGAGATCGCCGACCTCGGACTGCTCGGATCGGCGACCGCGCCCGCGGCCCCGCGGATGATGGCGAAGGCCGCCGCGTTCGACTCCGCCGGTGCGGCCGTCGTGCTCCGCCCCGAGGAGATCGTCGTCTCCGCCGGGGTGGAGGCCCGCTTCACCGCCCGGTAACGGGCGCGCCCTCGGTCGTCGAGCAAGGCGCCGAGCGCCGATTCGAAACGCCCGGCCGTCCGCGACTATTCGCCGCGGAGGTTGCGGCTGCGCATCGCCCGCTCGGCTTCGCGCTTGTCCTCACGCTCGCGGATGGTCTGGCGCTTCTCGTACTCGCGCTTGCCCTTCGCCACCGCGATCTCGACCTTCGCACGGCCGTCGGAGAAGTACAGCTTCAGGGGGACGAGCGTGTACCCGCCCGCGCTGACGGCGTGTGACAGCTTGACGATCTCCTCCTTGTGCAGGAGGAGCTTCCGCGTGCGCTTCGAAGCGTGGTTGGTCCAGTGACCCTGCGAATACTCGGGGATGTGGACCGCGTCGAGGAACGCCTGCCCGCCGTCGATGTACGCGTATCCGTCGGTCAGATTGGCCCGCCCCTGACGCAGCGACTTCACCTCGGTCCCGGTCAGCACGAGGCCCGCCTCGTACGTCTTCTCGATGGTGTAGTCGTGGTGCGCGCGACGGTTGGTCGCGATGACCTTCTCCCCGCGTTCCCTGGGCATGGCTGATCCTTCGTCGTGTGGTCCGCCGCATGCGACGGGATGCCGCGGACACGGCAGCCCGTCAGTCTATCTCACGCCCGCAGCCACCGGCGGATCGCGAAGCCCGCCGACAGTGCCGCGAGGACCAGGCCGATGACGATGATCAGAGGGATGACGATCGCGGCATCCCCCATGTTCACCCAGTTGGTGATGAAGGTCACGCGTCCCTTGAGGTACTCCCCCACACCGAAGTGCACGCCGACGACGATCGCCGCCCCCGCCATCACCGACCCGATGAAGGCCGCGAAGACGCCCTCGAGGATGAACGGCGTCTGGATGAATCTGTTCGAGGCGCCGACGAGTCTCATGATGCCCACCTCCCGCCGTCGCGCATAGGCGGACAGGCGGATCGTGGTGGCGATGAGCAGGACCGCGGCGATCAGCATGAGCACGGCGATGCCGACCGCGATGTAGGTCGCGATCGTCAGCGCCGAAAAGAGCGGTTCGAGGTACTGCATCTGGTTCTTGACGCCCTCGACGCCGTCCATGCCCTGGAAGGCCTCGGTGATGACATCCGCCTTCCCGGGATCGACCAGCCCGACCCAGTAGGTCTCACCGAGCTGCGCGGGGGTGACGTAGTCCTTGTACTCGTCGCCGTAGAGGTCGATGAGGTTCTGGTAGGCCTCGTCGGCGGACTCGTAGCGCACGTCGCGGACCACGCCGCCGAGAGCCGAGCTCGACAGCCGTTCGGAGACCTGATCGATCTGCTCCTGGGTCGCCGCGCCGTCCGCGCAGGTCGTCGCGGTGGAGTCGTCACGGCACATCAGGATCGACACCTGCGCGCGATCGACCCAGTAGTCGCGCATCTTGCCGATCTGCATCTGCATCAGCATCGCCGCACCCACGAACGTCAGCGAGACGAACGTGACGAGCACGACGGAGATGACCATCGACGCGTTGCGGCGCAGCCCCGTGAGCGCCTCCGCGAGAATCAGCTGCATCCTCATGAGGTCGGTCCCACTTCGTCGTTCTCGTCGGTCTCGCGGCGGAGGCGATCGGCCACGCCGAGCCTGCCGAGGTCGATGTCACCGAGGCCGAGCTGGCCGAGGTCGACGTCCGGGGCGTTGATCGCGATCGGTCTCGTCGTAGGGGCCGGTTCGGCGGCGTCGGCCGCGGGCCGCTGCACGGGCGGGGTGCGCTCGGCGGGGACGGATGCCGCGGCATCCACCGTCGGCGGGGCGGGCACCGGCTCGACGGGCGCCTGCGCGATCTCGCGCTGCAGCTCGAGCACGGCGCTGAACGCCGCGGTCGCGGCGGCACCCTTCTCCGCCTGCGGGGTGAGCGACGGCAGCGACGACGTGTCGCCGTAGCCGCCGTGACGGTCGTCGCGCATCATCACGCCGCCGCGCAGCTCGATGACGCGCCGCTTCATCTGATCGACGAAGCCCGCTTCGTGGGTCGCCATCACCACCGTGGTGCCGCCGGCGTTGATGCGTGCGAGCAACTGCATGATCCCGATGGAGGTCGCGGGATCCAGGTTGCCGGTGGGCTCGTCGGCCAGGAGGATCTGCGGGCGGTTCACGATCGCCCGTGCGATCGCGACGCGCTGCTGCTCACCGCCGGAGAGCTCGTGCGGCAGTCGCTTCTCCTTGCCGTCGAGGCCCACGAGGGCGAGCGCCTCGGGCACCGCCTGCTGGATGAACCCTCGCGACGATCCGATGACCTGCAGCGTGAAGGCGACGTTCTGGAAGACGGTCTTGTTGGGCAGCAGCCGGAAGTCCTGGAAGACCGAGCCGATGTGTCGGCGGAAATAGGGGACCTTGCGCGTGGACAGCGTCTTCAGGTCGCGACCGAGCACGACGACGCGGCCCTCGCTCGGGCTGTCCTCCCGCAGGATCAGACGCAGACAGGACGACTTCCCCGAGCCGGACGCGCCCACGAGGAAGACGAACTCCCCGCGCTGCACCTCGAAGTCGACGTCGCTCAGCGCCGGCTTGCTGGTCCCTCGGTATTTCTTGGTGACGTGCTCGAACCGGATCATGACTCGACGAGCCTACGTCGACCCCCGTCGGATGCCGGGTGCGACACTCGCCGCGTGTCGACTGCACGCCGCGGGTGATCGCGGAGCTGATCAGTCGTCGGCGTCCTTGCGCTTGCGCCACCGGATGCCGGCGGCGATCAGACCGTCGAGGTCGCCGTCGAAGACGACGGCGGGGTTTCCGACCTCGTAGCCGGTGCGGAGGTCCTTAACGAGCTGCTGACCGTAGAGGAAGTAGGAGCGCATCTGGTCGCCCCAGCTCGCCGTGATCGTGCCGGCGAGCTCCTTCTTCTTGGCCGCCTCCTCCTCGCGCTTGAGGAGGAGCAGACGGGTCTGGAGCACCCGCATGGCGGCCGCACGGTTCTGGATCTGGCTCTTCTCGTTCTGCATCGAGACGACGAGGCCTGTCGGAAGGTGGGTGATGCGCACGGCCGAGTCGGTGGTGTTGACCGACTGTCCGCCGGGGCCGGACGAGCGGAACACGTCGACGCGGATGTCGTTCTCGGGCACCTCGACCTCGACGGCCTCTTCGAGCGCGGGGATGACCTCGACCGCGGCGAAGGACGTCTGGCGCTTGTCGGCGCCGCCGAACGGGCTGATACGGGCGAGACGGTGCGTTCCCGCCTCGACCGAGAGGGTGCCGTACGCGTAGGGCGCGTCGACCTCGAAGGTCGCCGACTTGATGCCCGCGCCCTCGGCGTAGGAGGTGTCCATCACCTTCACGGAGTACTTGTGCCGCTCGGCCCAGCGCAGATACATGCGCAGCAGCATCCCGGCGAAGTCCGTGGCGTCGTCGCCGCCCGCGCCCGAGCGGATCGTCACGACGGCGGGACGGTCGTCGTACTCGCCGTCCAGGAGCGTCTGCACCTCGAGCTGGCCGATGACGTCCTGGAGCGCGGCGATCTCGCGGCGCGCCTCTTCGGCGGTGTCCTCGTCGTCCATCTCGTGGGCGAGCTCGACCAGCACGTCGAGGTCGTCAAGGCGCTGCTCGACATCGGCGACGCGCTTGAGGTCGGCCTGGCGGTGGCTGAGCGCACTGGTGACCTTCTGCGCCTTCTCGACGTCGTCCCAGAGGTCGGGGGCGCCGGCTTCCTCCGACAGTCGCGCGATCTCCGCGCGCAGCCCCTCGACGTCGACCACCGCCTGGATGTCGGAGAAGGTGGAACGCAGCGCCTGGATGTCGGCGGAAGGATCGAAATCAAGCATGACACTCCAGACTAACGTGGATCGGGTGAGCTCCCGCATGCCCGACCCCGCGTCCGCGCCCGGCATGGGGCCGATGCTCTGGCGTCTCGCCCCGATGATCTACGGTCCGACCGTGCTCTTCGCGCTCGGCGAGGGCGCGGTGGTGCCGCTGTTCCCGGTGATCGCGGCGCAGCTCGGCGCCGACGTGCCGACGGCCGCACTCGTGGCATCCGCTCTCGTCGTCGGCCAGCTGTGCGGCAACATCCCGGCCGGCTGGGCGGTGGGCCGCATCGGCGAGCGGCTGACGATGATCATCGGCGGCGTGCTCGCGATCGGCGGCGTGACGGGGATGCTGTTCGCCCCGAGCCTGCCGGTGCTGGCCGCCGCCGTGTTCCTCATCGGCTTCTGCGCGGCCGCGTTCGGCCTCGCGCGCCATTCGTTCATGACGACGCGGGTGCCCCTGGCATACCGCGCTCGGGCGTTGTCGCTGCTGGGAGGCACGTTCCGGCTCGGCATGTTCGTGGGGCCCTTCATCGCCGCCGCGCTCATCGCGATCTTCCAGGACGAGCACTCGACGGTGTGGTTCTTCGGCGCGTGCCTCGTCGCCACGATCGCTCTGCTCGTCTTCGGGCCCGACCCCGAGGATGCCGCGCCGCTGCCCCGGACGACCACCACCGGCGACTCCCGGCTCGCGGAGGACACCGGCGAACCCGTGACCGGATCGATCCCCGTCCCCGAGCGTGTCGGGGTGTTCCGCACGATGTGGCGCTATCGGGGCGTGCTGTCGCGGCTGGGGCTGGCGGCCGCGTCGCTGTCGGCGGTGCGCTCGGCGCGTCAGGTGGTGCTGCCGCTGTGGGGCGTGTCGATCGGGCTCGACGCCCAGACCATCGCGCTCGTGGTCGGCATCTCGGGCGCGATCGACTTCGCGCTCTTCTACGCGAGCGGGCAGGTGATGGACCGCTTCGGCCGACTGTGGGCGGCGCTTCCCGCGATGGTGCTGATGGGCTCGGGCTTCCTCGCCCTGGCCTTCACGCACGACCTGTCGCAGGCGGCGATGTGGTTCGCATTGTTCGCCGCGGTGCTCGGCGTGGGCAACGGATTGTCGAGCGGCATCCTGCTGACCCTCGGCGCCGACGTCGCCCCGCAGGACGATCCGGCGGCGTTCCTCGGGTCGTGGCGCACGCTCACGGATGCCGGCGGCGCGATCGCCCCGCTGCTCGTGTCGGCCGTGGCGGCGGCGGTGTCACTGTCGGTGGCCACCGGCGTGATCGGTGTGATCGGGCTGGCGGGCGCGGCGGGCTTCATCCGCTGGGTGCCCCGGTTCGTCCCGCGCGAACGGTGAGTGCGCCCCGCGGCGGCCTGCGGCAGGATGACGGCATGAGCGCCTACGTCCGCCCGTCGATCGAGCCGCAGGTGTTCGTCGACGCGGACGGCGAGGTCATCGAGTACGGCCGGCGGTGGGAGGGCTCGCCGCCGGACGAGGCGTACTCCGTCACCGCGCACCCCGAGCGGTACGCGCCGCTGCACGCGGTCGCGGCGGCGCTCATCGAGCACCTCCGCGACACGTACGACGTCGAGATCGAGGAGGGCGACGGGGTCGTCGCAGACCTCCTGGCTCCCCCGAGCTGGGAGGTGCCGCGTGCGGTGCGCATGAGTCCGCGGGATCCGGCCTGCGCTCCGCTGACGTTCGTCTTCACCGCCTTCCCCGGACTGTTGCTCCACGCGGGTGTGCTGCACGACTTCCGCTTCCCTCAGTGCGGGTGCGACGCCTGCGACACGACCTGGCAGAGCGAGGCCGACGACCTGGAAGAGCGCGTCGTCGCCATCGTCTCCGGCGGCTACAGCGAGAGCGTCGGTCACCGGGGCGGCGCACCGACGGCGTGGTACCGGCTGCGATACCCGACCGGGTCGTCCGGGGGCTCTTCGAGCGCGACCACCCTCCCTCCGGACCGTCTCGCCGCGGCGCAGCGCGTTCTCGATGAGCTGCCGCCAGGATGGGCCGCGTGGCCGCGCCGCCGGCCCGCCGCGGAGGGCGCCTCCGCTATCTGAGAGCCGTGCGGCTCGTCGCGGTGGCCTGCAGCGGCCATCCGTCCGGCACGAACAGTGTGAGCACCGGTGGATGCCAGGTGGTGGCCACGGTGACCCGGGCCGAGACGCCGTCCGGCGCGGATGCCGCGACCAGCTCCGCCGTCCCCACGGCGGCGAGCAGGTCGGCGGCCTGCGCGTACACGCCGGCGTCGGTCAGGCGCGCGGCGGGCACGCCCCCGTCGGTCGACAGCGTGAAGCCGTCGGCACCGGCGAGAGCGGCCGCGTCGGCCGCGGCATCCAGGCGCTTCTGGGCGAGGTAGAGGCTGCTCGCGTCGACGCAGACGAGCACGAGGACGATCGCGATCACGGCGTAGCCGAGCGCGAGCACCAGGACGCTGCCGCCCTCGTCGTCGCGGCAGGCCGCAGCGAGCGCTCTCACGGTTGCGCCCCATAACGCGAGACCTTCTGGACCCCCGTCGCCGTGACCGGCACGCGGGACACCTGGTCGAGACCGAACACGGGCGGCACGAGCGGGAGCGCCACCTCCGTGGCGACGGTCACCGACACCACCGCCCCCGCCGCCGGGCACGGACCGGGTGTCGAGCACCGCACCTGCACGTCGAGGCGCGACGGATCGATGCCGTACTCGGCGGCGATCGCCTCCCGCACGCGCTGGGCACGAAGCTCGGCGGTCGCGGCATCGGGCGCCGATGCGATCGTGCGTGCGAGCTGCCGGGACGCGGTCTCGACGCCGAGCGCCTGCGACTGGATGGTTCCGAGGGCGACGATGAGGTAGACGAGGGGAACGAGCAGGATGAGCCCGACCGTGATGAACTCCAGGGATGCCGAGCCGCCCTCGTCGGTCAGCACACGCCGGCTGCGGCGCACGGGATCAGTCGAAGCTCTCGCGCGGGGCACGAGCCGTCACCTCCCATCCCGCGGGAACGCCGAGGAAGCCGACCAGCGGCAGTGTCGCGACGACGCGCACCTCGACCTCCGGGCCGCGAGCCGAGTCCGTGTCGGCGGCGGTGACCTCCGCGCCGATGCCGGCGCCGACGGCGGTCTCGATCAGCTGTGCGGTGCGGGTCGCGCCGGCCGCGGCATCCGTGTCGGCGAGCGCACCGAAGTAGGCGCCCTCCACCGCGGCGTCGTGGACGACGTTGCGGACGTAGACGGCGAGCGCGAGCTGCAGCACACCGAGGGTGAGGAGCGTCAGGAGCGTTCCGACGAGAACGAACTCCACGGTGCTGGAACCGCGTTCGTCATCGCGCAACGCGTGCATCGCTCGCTCCGATCAGAATCCGGAGACGCGGCTGAGCGCCTGCTCGAACAGGTCGGCCAGCGCGGGCCCGGCGAGCGTCCAGATCGCGACCACCAAGCCGGCGGTCATCAGCGTCACCAGCACCCAGCCGGGAACGTCTCCCGTCTCCTCCCCGGCGAGATCGCGGACAGAGGATCGCTGTGAACCGGCCATGCCTCGAGTGTCGCGAGATACGCGCGTCGGCGCGGAAATTATCCACAGCTCCCCCGCGCGGTCAGCCGACGCCGACTTCGACCTCATCCCGGACGGGTGAATTGGACACCCTATGGTCGGCAGCGCACCCGCCGTTACGAGTGTGAACGGACAGACCGGCGCCGTGACGATCACACCGAACGTCACCCTCGGGTCCGAACTGGACGGGACGCCGGTGCTGATCTTCCAGGGTTAACGACGAAGGGTGCGTCGCCCGAAGACGGCGCACCCCACGTTTGGTGGTAACGCTAAGCGACCCGGAAGGTGCGCTTGCAGTGCGAGCAGTTCCAGTTGCCCATCGAGAGACGGGTGAACGGACCGTGCTTGGCACCGCAGTACGGACAGTTGACCGTAAGCGGGCCATTGACCCGCCGGGTGACCATCAGTGCCGCGTCCGGTCGACGAGTGTGTACGTCATGTTGGGACGCGGAGTCGGGGGCAACGGCTCCCCGCGGACGACGGTCCGCTCCGCTCCGAGGCCCCCACGGGGACCAACCTGAACGTACTGGCCGGAATCCGGCGCCGACTGGCCGGGACGAAGCCCGGTGTTGTGGGGAGTACCCATAATTCCTCCTCAGGAATTGTTCGACACGCCGGGCAACTTGCTCGGCGCCGCCGGTCCGCGTACCTTGGAGGAAGATTCGCCCTGTAAAGAGAATCGTCCGGCCCCTCGATCAGTTGCACCTGAGCCGAGGGGCTGTTTCTTTGGCTGCTGCCGGTCCCTTCATCGTACCGCGCAGGCCCGACTTATAAACGACTGAGCGAGCCTGTAGTTACAACCGTGTGGTTTTGCATCGTGACGTCGCACGTTCTCCACAGTCCCTCCACTGTGTCGTCCACCGAAGTCGGTTTCACGGAGCGCAAAAGAACCTGAGGTCAAACGCACAATCAGTACCGACCAAGACCAGTTATCCACAGGGAGTGATCTCTACCAGTGGCGTCATCAGGTTATCGATCCTGAAACACGAAGTTGGTAGCAACTCCGGCGTGTCGTGAATCGTTAGGAAAGCTGGCGTCGGGCCAATGTGGCCACGATGTCGAGGAGCTGAGCTGACCCAACGCTATCCTCGGAGGTGTCGCCTTCCTTCTCGGGCGGAGCACTGAGGACACGTCGCGCGAGGGTGCGGTAAACCTCACCCTGCTCCTCTGCAGGAACCCCCTCGATGAATGCCGGGAACGACTCCAACTGGACTTCAGTGGAGCGCGCCCAGTTGTATAGCCGACGATGCTGACCAGACTGCCGACCGAAGTAAGCCGCGAGCGTGCCCGCGCCCGCAGCGATCGCGACCCTGAAAGTCACCCCGGTCCAGTCCGCGGGTTCCAGGTGCCCCTGAGCGAGCACCCCACCAAGGCCAAGAATGATTGCAGCAATCGTGAGCCCACGGAACCATCGAGCGGCGATCAATTCCTTTTCGGCGTAGTCGGAGAAGTAGGTCCCCAGCGAAGCGTTGCCTGCAAGGCCAGCAGCGTCCTGTGCCTTGCTGCTCGCCTCCTGGGCGCGCTGGAACGCCGCCTCGGTTCTCTCGACGAGTTCATTCGCGCGCCGCCGCAAGGCATCGGTATCGAGCCGCACCGTTAGCCGGTCCTGCAAGAGCCTCAGCGACACCTGCCACTGCCGCAACTGACTTATGAGCCCGGTGGGCTCCAAGTGGGGAATCATAGAATCGATCTGACGTAACGCTTCACCGACCGACAGAGATTGCCCTTGGACCCACGCTAGAAGCGCCGCATCGACCTCGGAGTGGGGGCCACCCAACGAATCCCGAAGGCGGTCGACCATCGTCGTTAGAAGGTCGGAAGTGTTCTTCAGATTCTGGCGGACAAACCCGACAGTCATTCCATCCGGATGGTCCACTGGCTCCGCTTGCTTCACACTCGCGTAGCTCTCGGCGATCAGCCGCAATAGCTCCAACGCCATGGCTCGTGTGTCTTCTTTGACGTTGACGTCGGGCTCTTCCATCCTCGCGCGGAACTGTGCGATGCGTTCCTCAAGCATTTTGCCTCCGATGGCAGGCTATCGGGCATCGCCCAGTCGCGCGGTTCTCGCCTAGGCCTGTGCAACGGTCATACGCGACTTGCAACCAGCACCCAGCCGGGAACGTCTCCCGTCTCGTCCTCGGCGAGATCGCGGACAGAGGATCGCTGTGAACCGGCCATGCCTCGAGTGTCGCGAGATACGCGCGTCGGCGTGGGAATTATCCACAGCTCCCCCGCGCGCGGTCAGCCGACGCCGAGGCGCAGCATCACGATGCCCGGGAAGATCGCGAACAGCACCGACAGCGGCAGGATCAGGAACACGAGCGGCAGGAGCATGAGGATCTCCTTGCGGCCGGCCATCTCCAGCAGCCCCCGTTTGGCGTCCTCGCGCGCGTCGACGGCCTGCTCCTGGAGGACGTGTGCGAGCGGCGCCCCGCGGTCCATCGCGGCGACCAGGTGCTCGACCGCGCGCGAGAGCGCGGGCACGTCGAGTCCTTTCGACACCGCCAGCAGCGCGTCGGGCAGGCTCGACCCGGTGCCGCTGGCAAGCACCGCCCCGCGCAGTTCGGCCGTGAGCACGCCCGACCCCACCTCGCCGACGCGCCGCAGGGCATCGCGCAGGCCCTCACCGGCGGCCAGACACAGGGCCAGGAACTCCAGCACCGTCGGCAGCTCCTCCTCGACACGCGTGATCCGCGCGCGCGCCGCCCGGCTGAGGCGGTTGTCGCATCCGACGATGCCCGCGGCGGCCAGCAGCGGCGGCACCAGGGCGAGAGCCGGCGCGCCGCGTCCCACGATCGACAGCATCACCACGATGACGGCGCCGATCGCGAGGCCACCGACGGCCCAACCGAGCTGGGTCGCACGGAAGGCGACGACGTCCTGCGCCCATCCGGCCTGTCGCAGGCGGCGGGCGACGGTGCCTGCTCCGCCCACGCCCACCCAGGTCGAGGCGAGGCGGTCGCGGGTGAGCCGCCAGGGAGAGGTGACGGTGGTGGAGGGAAGCGGCGTGAGGCCGCGCGGATCGGCGATGTCGCGGAGATAGGGCGCGACACGCCTCGTCAACGACGGGGCCGCCCACCGGGGCATCCGCCCGAGCGCCAGCAGCAGCCCCGTGCCGAGCGCGGCGCCGAGGATCACCGCGGATGCCGCGAGGCTGACGACGTTCATGCGAACCACCGCCGGGGCTCGGGCAGGCGCCCGATGCGGAGGGTGAGCCGGTACGCGCACACCGACACCACCGCACCGCCGATGACGACCGCGACCCCCGCCGCACTGCCGTAGGCGGTTGCTCCCTCGGGCCGCAGGGCGAGCAGGCCGAGCACGATCCACGGCGCGACGACACCGACGACGGCCGCGCCACGCACCCACGACTGACGCGCCTCGACCTCGGCGCGGAGCATCGCGTCGGCACGCACGGATGCCGAGAGTGCGCGCAGCACGCCGGTGAGCTCCGTGCCTCCCACTCGCCGCGCCATCCGCAGCGTCTCGATGATGCGATCGGCGACGGGATCGCCCAGTGCCGCTTTCAGCCGCCGGGCGCTGGAATCGAAGTGCCCCGATGCCGCCATGTCGGCGCGGAACCGCTCGAACGCCGGTCGCAGCGGCGGGGGTCCGTTCACGGCGAGGGCGGACACGGCATCCGGCAGCGACGTGCCGGCGCGCGCCGAGGAGATCAGCAGGTCGCAGACGTCCGACCAGAGCGCGCGACGTGAGCGCCGCAGTCGGCGCACCCGCGCCCGCAGCCAGGAGAACGGCGCCGCGCCGGCCGCGACTGCGGCGACGAGAGCCACGGCGCCCAGCCCCGTGATCACCCACGCGAGCGACGCGCCGACGGCGGCGAGGACGGCGCCGATGAGCACGGGACGGCCCACCGAGGCGTGCGCGAAGCCCGCTTCCTGCAGCAGCCGGGCGATCGGCCCCTCGGAGCCGGCGCGCTCCGCACGGGCGGTCAGCGGCCACAGCCAGGGCGACAGCGCGAGCAGCAGGCCCGCCGCCAGGAGCGCACCCCAGAAGATGGTCACGCGCGCGCCCCGCGGTAGAGCACGTGCGTCTCCACCACCCCCGCCGAGACCGCTCCGGTCGTCTCGATGATCTCTTCGACGAACCGTTCGCCGTCGGGCGCCCGGCGACAGTGCACGACGAGGTCCACACCCGTCGCGATCGCGGGCTGGACGAACGCGGCATCGATGTTGCGCCCGGCCAGCAGGGGCAGCGTCGCCAGGCGTGCGAGGGCGTCGGCCGCCGAGTTGGCGTGGATCGTCGCGGCTCCGGGAACGCCCGTGTGCAGGGCGAGCAGGAGATCGAGGGCTTCGGCATCGCGGACCTCGCCGACGATGAGGCGATCGGGGCGCATGCGCAGCGCCTCCTTGACCAGCCGCCGCAGGCTCACGGAGCCGGTGCCCTCCAGACTCGGCTGGCGCCCCTGCAACGCGACGATGTCGGGAGCCGTCACGGCGAGCTCGAAGGTCTCCTCCACGGTGATGATCCGCTGCTCAGGCGCGCACGCGCCGATGAGCGCGGCGAGCAGCGTCGTCTTTCCTGCGTGCGTGGCGCCGGAGACGAGCACGTTGCGACCGCCGGTCATCGCGTCGCGCAACAGGTCGGCTACGTCGAGCGGAAGCGATCCGGCGCGGACGAGATCGTCGAGGGAGCGCCGAGCCGGCAGGAATTTGCGGATGTTCACCGCGAAATGCGCGCGTGTGATATCCGGAATCACGACGTGCACTGCATATCGCGAACCGATAGGACGACGCGCGCGGAACCGTGATCTGTCGCGCGAGGCGTCCTGATGCGGGTCAGATGGCAGCAACCTGCATCTGCCGGCCCGCCGCGCTCTCCTGCAAGCGTCGGAGTTCGCGGTGAGCGGTGATCGGGTCGTGCGCCTGGCCCTCGAGCGACGCGGCCGCGCGTCCGAGGAGCTGGAAGTAGCGGGCCGGGGTGATGCCGAGGGTGCGGCGGATCTGGTTCTCCACCTCACCGCGCACGACCGGGTGCGCGGCCGCGAAGTCGAGCAGCTGCGGGATCGTCGGAGTAGGCATGGCGAGAGTGTGCGCGCGGCCACCGACACCGGTGTCGACGGTGCCTTCTACGCTCACCGCATGTCCCGCCACGGCCTCGACCCCGACACCGCCCTCGACGTGCTCCTCTCCGCGACCTGCTCCCGACACCGGTACACGACGGATGCCGCGCCCGTCATCGCCGAGCTGCACCGTATCGCCGGCGCCCGTCTCGACATCCTCGCGCGCGTCGCCGGATCATGGGTCGGGTACTACGGCGACGAGTACACCCGGACGCTCAGCCACGCGCTCCTCGGCATCCCCGGCGCGGACTCGTGGGTGACGCTCGGGCGGGAGCGGCGTGAAGCTCCCGTACACGGCGCACCACAGGTGCGACCGTAGGGACAACGCAGAAACGGCCCCGGTCTCTCCGAAGAGAAAGCCGGGGCCGTTTCCTAGATCCAGGGATCTGGGACCGGACGCACCTCGCTCAGCGCCCCTGACCAGACCCAGGCAAGTCGCCCGTCGGATTCATCTACCCACTCTCTGGGCACTGCCCAGGCGTACTGTCCGGCGAGGCTCGCGCTGTCTTCGGGTTCGATCAGCCACAGCCGGCGGAAGACACCCCGCCTACCGAGGAACGGTTCAGCGATCCGCTCAATCGGCGACGCCCCGTCACCCGTGAACATGGCCTCGACGGCATAGGGGAACTCGAGTTCTTTGGCTCCTTCCCCGGTCACGAAGCGCGGACCTTTTCGATCATCTTGTTGCCCTCGAAGTCGTCCACCGTGAGCACCCAAGGACCAATGTCCCCGACCTCGTAAATCCGGACGGCACGTGGGAGGCATCGCTTGCGCTCGTTCCAACCTGCGCCCAGGCCAAGTTCCGCGTCAGAGAGAACTCGTTCCGCTCCTGAAGGGTACGCCTGGTTGAGGACGAGCTTGTGGTCGCTGCCCACACGAAGCGGGTGCAGCGAGTCTTCTACACTGGTCATATCGGCTCCTTCCAGCCGGTCATGCCCCCGGCCTGTTCACGCAGGTGCGGGGGTCCACTCTTAGGATACTCCCCGATCACGAGCCAAAACAGGCCCCGGCGATCTCCTGAGAGGAGCGCCGGGGCCTGTCGGTGTCAGAACTCGCAGATCGCGAGGCCGGTGACGGTGTTCGAGGGTGAGGAGCCGCCCGTGTAGGACGGCGTCGCGATCACCCGGACGAGGCTCGGCGGGCGCAGGAGCGTTCGCTGCTGGATGCGAGGGTTGGCGTCCGCGGTCGTGATGGGAGTCCAGTCCGCACCGCCCACGACGAACGTGGCGATGTCCGCGGCGGAGAAGTCCTTCCACGACGGTGCGGCCGCGAACTGCGCCCCGGTCGTGTGCTCCATCGCCCACTGGAACTTGTACGTCATCGACCAGTCGGACGGTGACCCGGTGACGGCGGAGCAGTACATCTGGAACGTGACCCGCGAGTAGATCCCGAACTCGATCGGGTTCTGCGGGAAGTAGCGGGTCGCGTTGTTGCCGGAGTCGACAGTGCGGTCGGCTCCGAGGACCATCGTGTGTGCGGTCATGATGTGGGGAACTCCGTTCCTGCCGGGTAGTGGAGCAGCGTGGACCGTCCGATGAACAGGGCAGCGGGCCCGTCAGCGGTTGCGGTGCGGTTGAAGATCGAGTTGCCGATGTTCTGACCGCCGGCGTACGAGGTGCCCCCGCCGCCGGTGGTGAGCTGCGGTGACTGCGCCCCACGACCCGCGGCGAGGCCCGTCAGGTCGAACCACTTCCCCCCGAGGAGTGCCCGGTGGTACGCGCCGACACCGCCGTTCGCGTCGAGGCTGACGACGAGGGCCTGCGGGAAGAACCCGGCCTTGTTCTCGTTCCACCCGAACACGACACCGCTTCCGGCGGTCGGGCTTGTCTCGCTCGCGGCCGCAGCCCCCGGGATGTCGACGGAGTTGCTGGAGTCGTCGATGATCGAGTACTTCGGTGCGAACACGTCCGGGCCGGAGCCGACCCACCGCTGAAGGATCAGCTTCGGGAACATACGGCTGGAGTTGTCGATCTTCTGCGTGTCGATGCCCATGTGAATCGACCGGGGAGCGGCCTGCTCCGCCGTGCCACGGTACGCGATCCACTGCAGCAGCAGCAGAAACCCGGTCTCGTGGGTGCGGGCACCACGCTTGTACGCGCTGCACGACCCGCCATACGCGGCGTTCGCCGTCGTCGACGTTCCCGTCGACAGCTTCAGCGAATGCCGGGAACCGTTGAAGGTCCGCTGCTGCGACAGGCCGATCGGCGGGTTCCACGACGTGGCCGAGCCGTTCCGCTCCGAATGGTCCTGCCACCCGTTGTACCCGTCGTTGAACGTGTCATCGGAGATGACCTGGTCGTACCCGAGGGGCAGCAGGCCGGGCGGCAGGTTGAATGTGCGGAAGTCCGCATCCTGGGTGAGACGGGTCATATCAGGTCTCCTCGAAGCTGATGTTGGCGATGTTCGCGGCGGGGGCGGCGGTGACCTGGGCCAGGGTCTTGTCGAGCGTGAGCACGACGATCGTGTTCGGCGGAAGCGGGTGACCATCAGAAGTCCGCACCGCCACGAACACGGCGGAGAGCTCAGCCGAGCCGGCGAGAGCCACACGAGCTTCGGGCGGGAGGTTCCACTCCTCATCCACCCCAACAGGACGGTACGCAGACACTCAGGCCTCCCCGATGATGAACGTCCCCGGACGCGCCGGGTCCTCGATGAACGATGCGGCCAGCAGACGAACGAACTCCTGCTGGAAAGACGGTGCCGGTGATGGTGCGTACGAGATCGGGTTCACCGGGATCAGATCAGCGAGACTCGTCGCCGACGGTGGGATCGCGACCGGCCCCGACTGATACCGACCCATGTCGACGGAGGGACCAGTCGGTTGGATCGTGATGGTCGCGTAGCAGGAGTCATCGGTCGCGGGCACCTCCAGCTCAGCGACCGGAACCCCGTTGACGATCAGCACCTCGAGTTCCGGGGAGAACCGGACCTGTGTCCCGTCGACGGTCGCTGCGGGCACGGTGGGCGCGGACCAGTACCGGACCCGCACCACACCGGCCAGCAGAGGTGCGTCACCGCCGAGTTCCCGAGCCACCGCAGTGACATCGAGAACGGGCATCAGTCGCCCTTCAGATCACGGCGGAGCAGCTTCTGCGGGTCGCGTGGGGTCACGCCGACGTCCTGCACCGTGCCGGCGACGCCGGTCGGCTTCCACAGGCCGTAGTAGGAAGCGACCGACACCACGAAGAACGGGAGCGCAGCCGTCAGCGCCGCGCCGACGTCGAACACGGTGGCGGAGGTGAGCGCGCGCGCGAGCTCGGTGAGCAGCGACGTCACGAGGTTCAGCCCGGCGAGGAGCCACGCCTTCGCGGCCGGCGAGGTGACGCGGGTCGTGACGAGGCCGACGAGGACGGGGAGGATGAACGCGACGATCATCTGCACGACCGCGAGCGGGTCGAGGGTGAACGCGATGGAGGGGGTCATGACTGCTCCTTCAGGGATGGGTGAGTGTCTTCGAGGGGGTCGGAGATCCCCAGCAGAGCGAGGATCGGTTCAGCCAGCTGCGGGAGAGGTCCGGGGCGTCCGCTGCGGTCCCAGATCCACTGCTGGTAGAAGTTCGATCGGACAGCGCCGTGGACGCCATCGGCGGCCTTCTTGAAGGCGTCGAAGTCCGCGCGGGCCTGATCGAGTTCCTCGCGGAGCTCCTTCGTCGCCGCGTCGACACGGTCGTTGATGTAGCGGACGAGTGCGTCGGCGTCCTTGAACCGGCCGGAGATCGTCCCGGACTCGACAGCTTGCGTGTCGGCGCGATCCTTCCGACGGAACCGGATCCACGTCAGCAGCGCGAGGACGACGCTCGCGAGAAACGAGAGCGCAGCGATGATGATGCCGGTGTCAGAGGACTGCATTCAGCGCCTCCCGCCGTCTCACCGCCCGGCGGCGCACCCATTCGTCGATGAGCCGATCCAGCCGAGCCAGCGGGAGCGGGGTGAGACCGACGAGCATGCACGTGATGAACCAGGACGGCGCCTCCTTCGCCGCGAGCTGCTCCGGCGACGGGGACAAGATGATCGCGAACACGTACCCGACGATCATCCCGACCAGCAGGATCTTCCCGACGATTTCCACGGGCCACAGTCGCGGCCATCCGACGCCGAGGAGACAGGCGAACGCGACCAGCGCGAACACCGTCCCGATCACGTCGGTGAAGTTGCCGTAGAGGCGGTCCAGGAGCCGCGACCCGAACACGACAGCGGTGATGCCCGCCCCGATCAGGATCAGGTCGTACAGCGGCAGCCACACCCGTTTCGCTGTGCGCCAGGAGTCGTCGACAGGGACCACTCCGGGCGCCCACACAGAGGCGGACCAGAGCCGGCGGATCACTTCGTCAGCTGCTTCGCGAGCGCCGCGACCAGATCCTCACCGAGGCCCTCACGGATCGCGGACGCGAGCGCAGCGACATCGATCGGCGCGGCGGGGTTGCCCGAAGGGCGACCGACGGCGGCGATGAGGGTGAGCAGCATCGGCTTGATCTCGTTGGCCGTGAGCTGCGCGAGATCGTACGTCGGCGTCCCGTTCGCGTCCCGGTAGATGAACCGCTGACGCAGCTCGAGGATCGCGGAGATCGCGTTGTCGAACCGCGGACGCGACAGGTCGACCCCGGGCTCGCCGTTCTTGATGATCGGGTCGAGATAGGCGACGAGCGCAGCGATCTGGTCGTCGCGGGCACGGTCAGCGTCGGTGTACATGTCGTCCTCCTCGAACGGTCGCGAGCTCGAGCCCGCCGTGTCGCCGCCCAGTGCGGCTCGGATGATGGGTCGCGGGTCGATCACGGTGCCCGCGCGCGGGCTGTACGCCGTCGCCGGATTCGTCGACACGACGAAGTGGCAGTGGGCCCCGTCGGATGCGGAGCCCATGTAGTCGTCGCCCGCGTACGGGTTCGTCGACCGCGCGAGCGGCACGAGATCGTCGCCTGCCGTCAGCTGCGTCCCGTACCCGGGGAGGTTCCCCGTGCGCAGGTGGCAGTACGTGTGGAAGGTGCCGTCGCTGACGCGCACGACGACGTACCCGCCGATCAGAGCACCCCGCCCCGACTGCACCACCATCCCGCTGACGAGCACCGGCACCGGGTCGAACCAGGCCCGCCCGCCGACGTCCTGCCCGATGTGGTAGCCGAGCGTGTACGGGTTGTCCTCGTTCGGGCCCGGCCGGTATCCGAACGGGCGCGTCCACCGATCCTCGGCCCAGAATGCGAGCCCGCTCATCGGCCGATCGCAATCCAGACGATCGCGATCGTCTTCGACGCCCCATCCGGCAGCTGCAGCCGGCCGGAGAACTTCGTCGCGATCGTGCCGCTGATCGCGACGCCACCGTAGAAGTCGGTCGGACTGCCGGACTGCGCCATCGCGAAGTCGCAGTTGTTGGGGAAGGGGGTCGTGAACGTCACCTCGAACAGCCCGTTCGCGTCGCTCGTGACGGTCGTGCGTCCCATCTGGAAGAACGTCGGAGACGGGGTGAGGCTCCGCGGACGCAGGCCCGCGACGATCCACTGCGAACCGGTCCACATGTAGAGCACGTTCAGGTCTTGAACCATCAGCGTGCGTCCCGGCCAGTTCCCCGACGCCGGCAACGCGGCAGCGTTCGCGACGGCGAACAAGCTCCCGTCGCCGAAGTGGTCGTAGACCGCGGCGATGTCCTCTGGGGGGCGGAACGGGGAAGCCCCGGTCGGCGGCGTACCACCAGTCACATCAGCCATCGGTCACTCCCATTCCATGTACAGCCGGGCACCGTTGGGGGCCGGCGAGTAGCGAATCCAGTACGCCTCGTTCGGGTAGATCCCGAACCCCTTCACCGCGCCCGTCTTCAGCGCATCCGCGAACGCGAGCACGTCCACAGCCAGAACCCCCTGCGGCACGAACAGTGAGCCCGACAGGCTCCCCGCAGACAGCACCCCGGGCGCATCCCCGAAACCGTGCGACCCGAACCGGACCGCCGTTGACGAGCCCGACCGGTTCCAGTCGAGCGTCAACTGCAGCTCGGCGCGTTTCACCGTCGCCGTGTCGGGGATCGTGTCAGCGACGGTCGAGGAGAACCCGAAACCCGCGACGCGAGAAAACGACGACTCGATTCCGGCGCTGTCGTAGACGTCGTACCGCCAGGACCCCGACCAGGAAGCCGTGAACGTTGCCGCACCGCCCACAACAGGCGGCGCGTCGGGGGTCGTGAAGGTCGACCCTGGAGGCTCAACGGAGTACGCACCCGGCGGGATGCACCGGCCCGCATGATCGATGCGGACGCGTGCACCGTTCGCCGGGGCCGTCCCCCGGTACGGGTACTGGTACGTCGCATCATCGTCACCCTGGACCGTCGCCAGGCCCGAGGCGGTGGTGATCACGGTGCCCATCGGTGCCCCGTAGATCGTGACGCACACCAGATTCCCGACACCCGCCTGCATGACCCGCACCCGGTCACCCGGCCACGGCGGCTCCCCCGCGAACCGGGCGCGACGTTCCTGCCCGTTCGTGTTCACGACGGCCTCACCGGCCGCCCAGTCGACGGCGGTGCAGATGCCCTCGGTCGAATCTGCGCGGCCCTGGCCGAGCTCGTAGAGACGCTGCTGATCGTTCATGAGTTCTCCGCAACGATCACAGTGACCTCCACCAACGCCGTCGGATCGTTCTGCACCCGCAAGCCCGATACCTCACCAGTCACCGTGCGTCCCGTCGCGGTGTCGGTGAAGCGGCCGTAGTCGGACAGGTCAAGCAGCAGACCCTCCGCGCCGACCTTCACCGTCGCGACCCGAGAACGACGGTTCAGCAGCCGCGACAGCACCGTCCACGCGCCTGCCTCGGCCTGCGCCTGCGTCGTGTACACGGGCGACGAATGCTCGTAGGTGGAAGGCCCCGCACGACCCACAGAGCGAGGGTCTGTGTCGTCGAGGAACGATGCGAACGCCGACACCGACCCGTCCGGATTGTGCGCCCAGACGAAGTTGTAGAACTCGTCCGACTGCTCATCGGACAGCTCGACGACACCATCGATGTCGAAGTCGAGGACCGTCTCGTACGCCCACCGGTCAGCGGGACGCAACGTCAGCGCACCCTGCCGGGTGACCCGCACCTTCGCGCCCGCGAAGCCAGCCAGCAGCGACACCGCGGAGCGCCGATCGTCGTACACCGTCCCCGACGGCACCAGCTGATCGGCGACCGCCGGATTCCGCTCGAGCGGGAACAGCGTCAGCCGTTGCAGCTCCGAGTACACCGTCGCACCCGCCGGCGGGGATGCCGGGTTCACGATCTTCGCGCGCTGCAGCATCCGCAGCCGGTCGGCGAGGCTGACCCCCACCTCCCAGTCCTCCACGACGCTCGTGAGCTCCTGGGTGAAGTAGGACCATGCCGGCGTCACCACCGGACCAACGATCGTCCACACCCCATCCGGATCGGCAGTCACCCACTCCTCGGGAAACGAGAACACACCCGGCGAGGGTTCAGGGATCGACTCCCCCGTCGTCAGGATGAACGTCCCCGGTCGGTCTGGATCCTCAATGAGGCCGAGCACCGCGGGCACCTTCGTCTCCACCTGGCGGACCCGAAACCGTTCCCGGCCGCCGTCGTTCCCAGTGATCCGGAACACGCCGAGCGGGATCGGGTAGTCCCCATCGCGCATCTTCACGACACGGGAGACGGTCACCTCCTGCCCGAACGGGGCGAGGAACGCATCCCGAGCCTTCGGCACGAGAGACTCCCCGAAGCCGAACGCACGCAGGTCACCGGTGCACTGCAGCTCCCCATTCGCATCCCACGTGAGGCCACCATCGGTGTGCAGTCTCAGATCGACGCTCCGGCCGCCATACTGGGCGACCGCCGACACCTCCGACACCACTTCGACGTCGTTCAGCGCGGCAGCCACGTCGGCGGGAACGGTGAGCATCAGCACCCCCTACACAGGTGACGGGCGCGTCCGCGCCGCATCGACGTACGTCGCCCACTCCGTCGCCGCATCGTCGTACGTCGCCTCCGGCGGGTACTTCGCATCCAGGTACGCCTTGAAGAGGTCGTACGAGTACACGGCCACGACGATGTCGATCTCCGGTCGTGACACCTCGTCACCGGCCATGTCCCACACGTCCACGTCTCCGCCCGTACGCGCGTTGAACGGGACCATCGGGACCGTGGGTACCGACACGTACAGAACGCCCGGCAGGCGGGTCTGTGGCATCGCACGCACCAGCATCGTCGCCTGCTCGGTGATCAGCCCGAGCATGGTCCGATCAGCATCGTTCTCCGTCACCACCCGGAGCGACACCTTCTGGAACCCCGACATCGGCCCCGCCATCACGAACGTCTTCGAGCCAGCCCGGTAGAGCGAGGAAGAACGGCCACGCTCCAGCGACCCCGCGAACAACTTCTCCGCCCGCACACGGACCGCATTCCCGGGATCCAACGGGTCGGAGAGGATCACATCACCCGGATCCCACGACACCTGCACGGGCAGGTTCAGGGCGAACCCGAGCGTCGCCCCCGACGCGTCGAACTGCTCCACCCGGTACACCACAGGCACACCACCGGGGACTTCGAAGTCATCGATGACAGCACCACCCGCGACCAGTCGCCGAGTACGGTTCACTTTCTCCTGACCCCACGGCGATGTCTGCCACACCGTGACAGACACCGCCGCAGAATCAAGGTCGGTCGGGTCGATATCGAGCTGCACCCGAGGCGACGGGAGCATGTCCGTGAACGCCACAGCGGTCGACACCATCAGATGCCCCCATCCCACCCACGAAGAGCCTTCTGCTCCGAAGCCCGCGCATCCACCGACCGGAGCCCCTGAATGCCAGCGACGATCTGCTGCGCGAAGTACGTGAGATCGTCACGAGTGACAGGAATCACATCCGATCCGATCCCGCTCGTACCGCCGCCCGAAGTCGTACCGGACGAAGCGAAGGATGCCCACGTGAACGGGTCCGAGACTCCGGCCGAGAACCCCGAAGACCAGTGCTCGAGAAGGGTGGTGCCAGACTTCGGGAGGTCCGTCCATCCCGACCCTGAGAAGATGCCCTGCTTCGCGGGCGAGTGAGGGAAGAACCCGGCGACCCAGGACAGGACACCGTTCACGGCATCACCGGCGGGTCCGAGCATGTCGTTGATCCCGTCGATGAAACCCTGGATCATCGCACGCCCCGACGACACGAGCCGATCACCCGCACCCGCAAGTGCCGCAGCCGCACGGTCCGGCAGGGACTGCACGAACCCGACAACCTCACCGATGCGCGCACCGATCTGAGCGGACAGCAGCTGCCCCTGCGCCACCATGCTGCCGATCGACGCACCCCACTGCGCTCCGAGCAACTCGGCGCCACGCATCACATCACCGATCGGACCAGTAAGGCCCGCCATCTGAGCCGAGATCTCGTCGATGCTCTTGTTGCCTGTGATCAGGTCGAAGAACGCGCCCACAGCCGCCGTCGCGTCTGTGGTGCCTTGAACGATACCCAGTAGGAGCGGAACGAGGATCTGCGTGAGCTGGATGATCGCGGGCAGCGACTCCGCGACGGACGTGAACAGTCCGGGCAGCTGCGGCAGGACATCCTTCGCCAACTGCAGGAACGCCGGCAGCGCATCCTTGAACGCCATAGCCAGCGCCGGCCCCTGCTTCTCCGCGAGATCAGCGATCACCGGCAGCAGATCATCACCGATAATCGTCGCGAGCGACTGAGCAACCGGCAGAAAAGCCGTCCCGATCTTCGCCTGAATGTCATCCCACGAGGCCGCGTTGATGCGGTTCTTGTTCGCGAGCTGATCCGACGTGTTCGCGAAGTCGCCCTGAACCTTTGACGTCTGCGCGAGCAACGCCCCGTAACGGGCTTGCACCTTCTGCGCTTCCGTCAGCTCGGACCCGGCAGCGGCGATTCCATGCGAGTACGCGAACGCCTGGACGGTCGCCGCTGACAGATCGATGCCGTACTTGCGCAGCGGCTCCGACTCGCCAGCGAGGCCAGACTGAAACGTCGAAAGAGCTTCAGCGACATCGATGTTGAACACCGACGCGAAGTCGGACCCTCGCCCAACGAGCTCGCGGAATGTTCCCGCGATGTCGCCGCCTGGACCCGCGATCGTCTGAACGAACGAGGAGAACTGGGTCGCGTAAGAGTTCAGCTCCCGCTTACTGAGCCCGAACGACTTCGCACTGTTGTCGCCGAGCTTCAGCACCGACGAGGACGCATCCCCATACGCGACCTGAACTGCGTTGATGGATTCGTTCAGGTCAGAAGCGATCTCGATCGAACCGACCACGAGATCGCGCGCACCGCTGACGGCGGATTCGATGATCCGTCCCAGCCCGATCGCGGCGATCACGCCGACGACACCGGCCTTCAGGCCAGAGAGTCCTCCGAGGAAGCCGGACTTGAATCCTTCGCCGCCGCGACGGCCCGCCTGTGCAAGCTGATCGCCGGCGCTGTCGGCCGCATCGGCGAGGCGCTTCTGTGCGGCGCGGAGATCCTCGGTCGACGCCTGCGTCGTGTCCTGTGCCACGCCGAGTTTCCGCGCGGCTGCTGCGAGCCGCTCCTGGGCTCGCACAACCTGAGACGAGTCGGAAGCGTACTTCGTGCGCGCCTCCGCGAGCTGTGCCTCCGCGACACGCACGTTGCCGGCGAGGTCCTGCTCCTTCAGACGTGCCGCCGAGAGCGTCCGCGTGGCCTTTGTGACGCTGGCCTGAAGGTCACGCACCGCCTTGTCGGAGAACCCGGTCGACTGCTGGTCGAACGCGGCCTTGAAGCCTGCGCCGACCTGCTTACCAGAGTCCTGCCCGGTCCGAGCGAACGCACGCTTGAAACCGGCGCTGCCGGTCTGGGCCGCGGCGTCCATCTCCTTGTTCGTCGCCGACCGGAACCCGACGAACGTGGGGACGATTGCGACTGTTCCCTGACCAACCTGAGGACCATCACCGGCCATCCGGATCCTCCGCTCAGTCAGGGAACGCGGACACCGCATTCAGTCGCAGCTCGAGGTCGGCCCGCATCTGCGGAGTCAGATCCTCGTTGTTGTCGTGACGACGCCATGGCAGCGGGAGTTCGATCGGCTCCGGAACTGCCTTCGTGTTGCGGTAGCGGTTAAGCGTGGCTTCCGCTTGCAGGACGGTCGCGATTTCTGCGTGCGTCGCCGCACGCACGAACCCGGACATCTCGGCGACCAGGTGAGACCCTGTTTCTCGGCCGAGCTCCTCGATCCATGTGCGCGCCTCGCCGTAGGTGAAGTCCACGCCGAGACGCGACAACCTGACGCCGAGATAGCGCTTGAAGTCCCATGTGAGTGCTGAGCGGTGCTCCTCTACGAAACGGAGGAGCTCAGGGATTCCCCCAGGGGAAGTTGCGCCGCCTTCGCGAACTCGGTGAAGAAGGTTCGCATGAAGCGGGCTCGTTCCAGCCCACCGAGTCCCTTGTATGCCTCCTGGACGTCCGCGCCGAGCCACTCAGCGACGGCATCGAACTGCTGCTCCTCGGTCTTCTCCTCGCCGCCGGTCGCGACCTCCATGACCTCGGCAGGCATATCGAGGTCGATGACGAACTTGACGCCCTTCTTGGACGTGTATCGGAACACGTCATCGATGACGTCGTACTTGCCCTTTTCGGGCATCGGCTTCTCAGCCATGTGGGTGTCCTTCCGTGGGTGATGTGGGTGAAGTGGGTGAAATGAGAGGCGGGTGGCGGCGTCACCCACGATCGCCGCCACCCGCCAGTCGTTACGCGACCGTCACCGACGGCGAGGTTCCGCCCGTCAGGCCCGAGCCGTTCGCGGCGAGCTGCACCGCGGACGGGAACGTCAGCGCGATCGGCGAGGTACCCGAGGCCGTCACTCCGCTGATGCCCGTGACGCCGGCGAGGGCGTTGATCGCGGCAGCGACCGCCGCGGCGTTTGCGTTGTACGCGATGGGAGCGGTCCACGCGCCGTTGACGGAGAGCGCGAACGATCCCCCGGTCGGCGAACCGTTGAGGGTGACGTTCCATCCGGTCTTCGCGCCGGAGGCGGGAGACATGATGACCCACTCGCGGAAGTGCCCCCCGATGCCGATGTCGCGGTTGATCTTGAACGAGAGTGCGTTGCCCATGACCCCGCCGCGCTCACTGCGATCCTCGGTTGAGGATGCGAGCTGCACGTTGGGTGCCTGACGGCGGCGCACGGCACCGTTCTTGAAGATCTCCTCGGAGTACACGACCCAGCGGGTCGCGTGTCCGCCTCCGTCGATGACGGTCATGTTGTTGGCGTCGGGAGTCATGCCGGAGATGATCGCCCGCACCGCCGCTCGGAGCGCCTCAGCGGCGGTGATGCCCAGGGTGACGTCTGCGAGTCCGCTGGGGATCGAGTAGCCCTCCTGCCAGAACTCGATCGGGTCACCCGAGGCGGCCCACGCGAACTGAGGGCCCCCGTCGGTCTTCAACAGACCGATCGGGGTGAACAGTCCCATCAGGGACGTGATGTCGCCCTGGTTGCCCTGCGAGGGCGTCAGGAGCGGAGTGCCGAACGGAGCGAACGCGATGCGGCCAGAGACCGGGACGCCGACCGCTTCGATGTCGTTCCCAGAGCTGTCGACAGTCATGGGTTGTCCTTTCAATGAAGAACGCCCCGGTCGGGGCGCATTGTTGGGTGGTCGGGCGAAGGCCCTGTGGGTGGCTCAGTGAGCGCGTGCGACGACGCGGAGGGTCGCAGTGATGTACACACGTGCACGGTCTTGGTTCTCCGCGACCATCACCGGCCCGAACCGGCTGGTCACGGCCGCGACTGGGTTCGAAGGGTCAGCTGACGGCAGTTCGTCGATCAGCCCGCGGACGATCGCGGCGAGATCCTTCGCTTCCTTCGGACTCTTCTTCGTCCCGGCGAGAACGGTGAACCCGACTGAAGCCTCGCCTGTGTGAAGCTCGAGATCCGTCGTCCCGTCGTCGCGGATGATGAGGACGCGCGCGGGCCAGGATGAGGACTCACCGGACGGTTCGACCCTGTCCACCTTCACGTCCGAGCACACCGGCTCGGGTCGGCTGGACAGTAGCTCGCGGAACCTGCGAATGAGGTAGAGCTCGAGGTCATCGTGGATGAGGATCGGGTCAGGCACGACGGCGCCCCTTGGCGTTCTTGCGGAGCGCGCGCGCAAGGTTCCCCGTCTTCGACTCGATGATCATCGACTTCGGGTCAGAGGCGACGACCAGCCCGACGTAGCGCTTCTGGAACTTCCCGGCGGTGCCGATGCCGTTCTTGTAGTCGCCGCTGTCCTCGGGTGCTGTCTCGCGTGCCGTTTCGGCGATCGCTGCCGTGGCAGCATCGACGATGTCGATCACGCCCTGGGAGCGTCCGAGCTGATCGAAGAAGCTCTCGTTGAAATCGATTGGCATCGCGGGCCTCCGACTCATCGGGCGCCCGTCGCTGCTGTTACGGGTGCGTGTTGTACTCGTTGACCATCGAAGGGATCAGGAAGAGATCGACGATCCACCAGATGACGACCGCGAGGAGCATGAAGATGCCGACTCCGATCACGGTCAGAGCCCAGCCCGACCACCAGATCAGGAGCATTGCGACTGCGCTGCCCGCGCGACCGAGGTAGAACCGGTGGGCTCCGAACCCGCCCAAGAGGATGAGCAGCAGGTAGCCGATACCTGCGTCCTTCATCGGACGGGTGTGGATCACGATCGGCGCTACGGCCGGGGCAAGCTGACCCCATGACGCGCCGTCCCACCATTGCAGCGCGCCGTTCTGGTTCGGGTACCACCCTGGAGGCGTCGCGCTCGGTCGATCGATCGTCATGAGCGAGATCGTATCGTCAGCCGACGTAACGCGTCAGCGGGATCTCCCGCGGCGGCGTGAACCGAGTGAAGGGGTTCGTATCCGCGGCCGGCGGGATGCCATCGATCTGGTACGTCGCACCCACGAACACCGTCCCTGCAGGGATCGCTGTCGCCGACTCCGGGAGCGGCGGGGTGAAGGTGCCGTCGAAGATCCGGTCACCCTTCTGCACGTCGAGAGCACCATCGCAGAACAGCGACTTCGACTCCGACGCCTGATCACGCGTCGCCGTCGCCAGCAACGCCGTGGACGTCTGCGCGATGAACGACTTCGGGAGCGCGAGCAGGATGGGGTGCTCCCAGTCCTCCGGCTTGTACGTCTCGCTGTACTCGTCCCACTCCGGACCGCCACGCAACCGCCACACGGTCCGCCCATACGGGAACCGCATCCGGTGCATCAGCAGTCACGCTCCGGCCACAAGCGACTGATGGGCCGCTCCAACGGGAACGAACCCACCGGAAGACCAGACGCCACCGTAGAGCCGCACAGCGACCGCAGAGCACGCGTACGCGACCCATCGAACGCCGACACCACATCGGCCCAATCGACACCAGCGGAGCCGATGCGTTCCGACTTCACCATCCGGGAGCCGCGGTCCTCGACATCCGCGTAGACCCGCTTCAGGATCGACACGGCCGTCTTCCACTCCTCCGACGTCTCGTCGAGAGCGAAGATGCAGGGGGCGATGGAACGAGCCTCCGCCAGCACCTCACGGACGAGATCCTCGTCCGTGCCGATGACATCCGGTGTGATACCCATCCCACCGCCCCCTCTCGTCAGGCCGACGCCGAAGCGTCGCCGTCGTCGTTGTCCTTCTCGGGCTCCGCCGGGTTGAGACGGTCAAACCGCTCCAGATCGTCCTTGTGGACGTCGACCTCGTCGCCGAGGAACCCGAACACGCCCTCACGGCCATCGGCCGCCCGGTAGGTTGCGATGCCCGCCCGGATCGTCCGCTTGGCCATCAGCCGGCCAGACCCGTCACCTTGAACACCGAGTACGGGTTCGTGACGTACTGGACGAAGCGCGCGTCGGTCTGGACCCACGTGCGCTGATGGTCCGGGTCGCGCCACGTCTCGGTGGACAGCGGCTTCTCGTACCGCTGCTCCCCGGGCTGACCCGCCTCGAGCGCGTACGCCGTGCCCGCGGCGACACGGTTCGACGGCTGGAAGGTGAGACCGTACGAGGCGGCGACCGCCTCGAAGTCGGAGCCGTACACGAGCCGCAGCTGCGCGTACTGCGACGGGTTCAGAACCCACGTGTTGATCTCGACGCCCAGCTCCTGCTGATCGGCGAGCAGCTGCACCTTCGCGAAGTCCGCAGCCGGCCACGCCGACGCGTTCGACTGGCTGGAACCACCGGTGACGGTGTTGTTCCAGTTCAGGCCGACGACGGTCTGCGAGCCGATGCCCGCGATCGCCGCGTCGACGATCGCGATGGCGCGCGCGTCCTGACGACGGATCATCGCGTTGATGAGCTTGCGGCCCTCGCGCTGGATCACACCACCGTCGTTGCGGTCGCGAGCCTCGTCGGTGACGAAGAACTTGCCACCGTGCTTCTCGACCGCCGCGACACTCGGGGTGCCGTTGTCCGACGTGACGAGCGGGAACTCGCCACCCGGCGCGACCTCCTGCACATCCCGAGTCGGGAACAGGTCGTTCAGGGTGAGCTGGTCGTAGATGACCGCACCACCCGAAACACCACCCGGGCTCGAGAAGAACAGAGGGCTGATGTAGTTGCGGAGCGTGATGTCCGACAGGTACCGCGTGATGCGAGTCGGCTGGTTCAGCATCGTCTCCACCGTGATGGTGGAGCCCGAGACCGTGGGGCCCGCGAGCGGGTACGCCGCAGCGTTCTGTGCCATGGTTGTGCTCTCCTCTCTCAGTAGAGCTCGATGAAGACGTCGTTGCCGGACGTTCCGGCCGACCAGGCACGGCCACGGGCCTTGCCAGAAGCGAGCGTGACGGCACGCCCGCTCGAACCGATCTCGACCTCCGCACCGACCGCGATGTTCCCACCGGCGGTCACGGGCACCACAGCACCCTTGGAACGGAAGACGAGGACCTTCGCACCCGCGGCCGCGTCACGCACCGCGACACCGACGGACAGGCCCGCCGCGGTCGCGGTGACGACGGTCGCCGGCGTACCGGCCGACACCGACAGGGCCGCCGAGATGTCGACGAACGTCTTGCCCGTGACGCCGCCGGAGCCGACGATCGCGGTCAGGTGGGTTCCCGGCTCGTACGCCGGGATGCACTCGTTTGCCATGATGCTGGCTCCTCTCAGCGCGCCCAGTGCGCGGGGTAGGCGTCGTCGGACGCGACGGCCTGGTGGCCGAGCTCCTCGACGGGGACGGTGTTCTTCGCGAGCGTGGCGAGCACCGCGGTGGTGCCCTCCTCGTCCTTCTCGAGCAGCGCCCGGAAGTGCTCACGCGAGGACGCGCTGATGCGGCCCTCCTGCAGTGCGGTCGCGATGATCCCGTCGCGGCGTGCACGGTCCTGCTCCGCGCGGGCCTCGGCGCCGCGGGCAGCGTTGCTGCGCAGCTCGGCGAGCACGTTCGCGTCGATCGCGACGATGCCCTCCGGGAGGCCAGCGGTGGGGGCGGCGGCGGTCGGGGTCACCTCGGGAGCCGCCGCAGCGACCTCCGGGGTTTCGGTCTCGGTCGCGCCGAGCCGCTCCTGAACGCCAGCCTGGGGCTCGTCGTTTGCCACGACGGTCTCCTTTCGGTTGGGGGTACCCGGCTCGGACGAGCTCGGGGGCTTGGGGATGGCCGCGCGCGCGGACGCCGCCGCGGCACGGATGCGGGCGCTCACGGCGTCCTCCGGGTTCTCATCGACCACGACGACGACCACGTCCTCCTGGACGTCGTCGGTCGTGCCGACGGTCGCGGTGACGCCTGCGTCGGGGACAACGTCGATGCGATCGGCGAGGCCCAGTTCGACGGCGGCCGTGGCGGTGAGCCAGGTCTCAGCGGCGAGGAGGGAAACCCAGTCCTTCTCGCCGGCCTTGTCGGTATACACCTCGATCGCGGAGGCGTTCATCACGTCGAGGATGTCCGCTGTCTTCCGCATGTCCTCGGAGTTGCCCCAGGCGATGCAGTGAGCCGAGTGGATCATCATCTGGCTGCCCTTGCTCATCACCGTCTCGGCGCAGCCCGCAGCGATGAACGAAGCTGCCGACGCGGCAATCCCGTCGACCACCGCGGTCACTCGAGCCCGGTGCGCGCCGAGCATGCTGAGGATCGCCATCGCCTCCCACACCTCACCGCCCGGCGAGTTGATGCGGAGGATGATCTGCTCCACCGAGGCGGGCAGCGCGTCGAGAACCCCTGCGACGTCCTCAGCGGAGATGCCCCACCATCCGCCCCACGAGTCGATCGGGCCGTACATGCGGATCGTCGCGACGGTGGCGTCGCCCTCCGCGGCTGGTGCGGTCACCGCGCCGAAGAAGGCAGCCTTCGACGTGGGCGGCTCCACCGACCCCCAGTACCGGCGGTCGCCCCGGAAGGCTTCCGGCGCGGTCTGAGCGGGGCGGTTCTGTCGGACGGTGGTCATGCTGCAGCTCCCTGTGTCGGTTGAGCGGTGGATGTCGCCGGATCCTTCACCGGCATGCCGTACTTCGCGCGCGTCCACGCCTCGAGCGACGCGTCGGGGAAGATCACCCGCGCGTCGACGAGCGCCTTCAACGCGTCAGCGGTGATCGGCTGCGTCTCACCGATGACCGCAGGGATGATCCGCGGCGCCGGCTCCGACTGTCCCCAGTTCGCGTCGACGAGGTCTTCGATGACGTGCTGCTGGATCACCTCAGCGAGGTGCTGCGCGACGGCGTTGAGCGAGTCGGTGAAGAACGTCGCGAACGTCTCCCCCAGCGCGTACGAACCGGTCGCGTTGTCGCCGCCGAGGCTGAGGAAGTGCAGCAGCGCGCCGGCGGCGATCTGCTCGTCGTAGTACCGGATCAGCGCATCCGTGTCGGGCAGCTTCCCGGTGACGCCCATGAAGGCGAAGTCGGCACCGTTCGGGAGCCCGACACCGGCTGCGTCACCGGCGCGCGCCTCGGTGGCGAGCTTCTTGCCCGCCTCGATCTGATCGTCGAGCCACGTCGAAGCCTGCTCGAACGTCCAGTCGACCGCGTTCTCCGGCAGCGGCGGCGCCTTGTAAACCGGCAGGCCGAGGCCGTTGCGTTCCGCAGTGAGAGCCTGGATCCGCAGCACCCGGTCCTTCAGGATGAACATCTTGTACGCGGCGCGCAGCAACGACTCCCCGAACCAGTTCGCACCCTCACGCTCGTTCACGAACGCGACCAGACGATCCACCGGGATGATGACGGCCTTGCCGTCCTTCAGCGCCTGCTGCTTGATCGCGACCAGCCCGCCGTCCGAGGCGACGTCGATCTCCGAGATTGTGCGCGGCGGCCGCCACGCGAGCTTGCCGATGTGCGCGAGCCCATCAGACCCGATGTCGTACACCTGCTCGAAGAACGAATGCCCGTACACCAGCTCGAGCGCCGCGAGCCGCAGGAACTCCTTGAACGAGAACCGACCCTTCGTCCGCAGCGGAGCGACGAACGGCTGACCCTTCACCGGCAGGCCGAGATCATCAGCGATGTGGTTCGTGACCACGTCGCGACACCCGGACCCGTCGATCACCCAGTCGGTGCGGAGGATCGGGAGAGTCACGGCGCGGAGCACCGACTTCACCTGCGGATCCTCACGACGCATCCGGTCGAACACCTCAACCGACTGCGGCCACTGCAGATCCGGGTTCCGCTCCGTCATCCAGTTCAGCAGCGACGACCACCCGGTGAGACCCGGGTCCGCCTGATATCCGATCTCGGGCAACGGCGGACCTCCTCGGTCTAGAAGCGGATAGTCCGCAGATCTTCCTCATGACGGCCACCATCAGCACGCCGCACAACGGTCGGTGACGGCGGCAAAGGTGCCGGTTGACGTTTCGGGCTGGCCTCGGACTTCAAGACGCCCCACAGAGCCCACGTGACCGCCTGCGCCATAGAGACAGGCTTCGTCGGGTCCGACTGCTCCCACGTCACCCCGGCGCGGCCGATGTTGCGGGTCGTCGCAAGCTCCAGCGACTTCGTCACCTCGTCCTGTGAACGGTGCGGGACGAGACCCGCGTTGACGTGCTCGATGAACAGGGTGTGCGCGGCGGCAATCTCGTCGAGGTTCATCGCGAGGTACTTCACCTTCGCCTGATCCAACGACGCGATGACCGAGGCCGCGTTCTTCGGGTCAAGGACAACGAGCGCGTTCCCGTGCTGCGCCTTCAGCTCCTTCAGCATCGGCGCAACCCACAGCGTGCCGCGGTCCGTGTGCAGGTGCTCGACCGCGATGCTCTCCGAGTCGGCACGAACCGCAGCGCCGATCGTCGCGTACCCACCGCCGCGGCCCAGCGCGAGCGACAGCACCACACCATCACCGGTCACGCCGGCGTCCTCACGCTCGTGGCGCTTCCACACCTCGAGGTCCAACTCGGACAGCTTCGCTGCCTCCGCCGGCCGACGGTTCGGCCACACCGAGAACCGGAGCCGCCGGACGGCATCGGGCGTGAGCCGGGATATCTCGTCCTCGATCGTCGCGCGGTTCAGTCCCGCGCGGTATCCGAGGCCGGGGTTCGAGGCCTTCCAGTTCTCGGGGTCACGGATGTCGATCAGCGATGCACGATCGGGGTCGTCGGACCCTTCGGGGTTGTGCTCGGACCAGCCGGTGCGCGGGTCCGAGCCGCTGCGACCACGATCGCGGACACCCTCCCAGTACTCCGCGTCGTTCAGCTCGTCGGGCACCGTGCCTGTGAAGAGCACTTGCGTGTTGTCCATGGCCGAGGTCGTGAACAGGAGCGCGTCCATCGCGGCCATGGGCGTCTGCTGCGCCTCGTCAACCACGAGCACATCAACCGAGAAGCCGACACCGGAGTTCTTCGACCGAGCGATGAACAGCAGGCGGTTGCCGTTCGCCAGCTCGAACCCGCGCTCGTTGTTGTTGTCCTTGATCCCGCGCTCACCACCGAGCAGCTCGCCCATGAGGATCGGCGAGCCCGTGATGACGCGCTTCAGGCGTCGGAACGCTTCCTTCGCGGTCTTCAGCTCGTGGGCGGTGTGGACAATCGTCTTCGGCTCACCGTCGGGCTTCGGCCAGAGGAACAGGTGAGCCAGCTCGAACGGCAAGATGATGTTGCCCTTGCCGTTCTGGCGAGCCACAAGCTTGCCGTACTCCGTGCACACCCACCGGCCGAACGCGTCGATCGAGAAGATCGCATCCAGCTCGATTTCCTGCCAGGGATCGCACCCCACCCCAGCCAGGTAAGCGAGATCCAGAGCCTCGTCAGCCAGCGACCCCGCGCGCTCCGGGATCCGCAGCAGCCTTGGCTCCTGCCTCCCGACGAGCTCGGGCTTCGGCGAGTTGGTCGGCAAGCGTGACCCCCTTCACCTGACCGTTGCCCTGGATCTCGGCAATCTGGCGCATCGTGTCCTTCAGATCCCGCATGAGCAGGTATGCCCGAGCCGGGTCCTTCTGTTTCAGAACTGGAACCAGCTCGCGCTGCTCCTGCAGCAGCTCCTTGAGCACCTCCAGGCGCGAGATGTGGCCCTCTTCGGTCAGCGGGGCATCCCCCACCGGTACCTGCGGCGGCTCTGTCGGTGCCGCTACAGCGCCCGCCGCCGCGGCGATCCTCGACGCCGAAGACTTCGACACCTTCGCCGCCCGGTCCCGCTTCGCCTCGACGCACGCCGTGCACGCACCCTCGTCGCGCTTCCGGCACCGGAGATACGCCCGATACGTCCCGTGATCCGCGGCAACACGAGGCATGAGCACCTCCCAGGAGTGAAACGCGACGACACACGAAACGCGACGGGGGGATTTGCGGACACGCCGCGCGGGAGGTGGCCGTGGGTTGGGTGTTGATGGATTTTTCGGCGGGGTGGGGCGTGATCGTCTCGCAGGATTCGAACCTGCCGCCCCGAGGGGCGTGACGCGTTGCGCGTCGGTGGCCATGCCTTACGCCGCGTTCTCAGCGGTCAGCCACCACACCAGTCCGATCACGGGTGGGCTGTGCGCACGTGGTTCCTGTGGCCGGGGACTGGTCCCGGTCCATGCAATCTGCGTGCGCGCAGCGGTCTATGTGGGGAGGAGCTCGGTGGGCATGTCTTCGCAGTTGATCCGTACGCAGGTCTCGGGGTGCGCCCACTGGCATTGGAGTGGGTGGTGCTCGAAGTCGGCGGTCACGATGCCTGCCGATGTGGGTTCCGTGGGCGCCCGATGGGGCGTGTCCCGCCCTTGGGTTGCTTGTCGGGGCGGAGCTCTTCTGCGGTGGGGCAGGTGGGGGTGTGGGTTGCCCAGGGGTGGCCGCATGGTGCGAGGGGTTGGCCTTGCTGGTCGATGGGGCACTCGGGTGGGCGGTGGTGTTCATGGCAGGGGCGGCACCAGGGGTACCCGGAGTCGACGTACATGCAGTTGCAAGCGTCGTCATCTCCGCCACACGGGCACGGGTCGGTCATGATGCTTCCCAGATCTCGGTGGGGAAGTTGTCGCCTTTGCGGCTGTTGCAGGACAGGTGCATGGGGACGAGGGGTCCGAGGAGGTGTCCGCCGTGGGCGAGGGGGGTGATGTGGTCGGCGGTGAACGACATCGGGTGGCGGCGGTCGAGTGTGGTGTCGATCGGTTCGCCGCATCCGAAGCCGTGGGGTGACCCGTACCCGCAGGGGAGGTTCTCTTCACGGGTGCGGCGTTTCAGAGCTGCGCGCTTCCGCTTGTAGGCGGCTTTGCCCTTCCCATCCCGGATGCGGCGGTTGCTCACGGTGTGCCTCCGTCAGTCGATGGAGCGGATGATGCTGTCCTGCTCGTCGTCGTCTTCGACGGCGGGGTCGCAGCAGACTCCGGGGATGAGGTGGTGGGCGCCGCAGATCGGGCAGGTCACCGCGTGCCCCGGATGAGGATGCCGGCGAGGATCTCCGCGCGGGACGTGAACCCGAGGCCGCGGTGCTCGTTGCTGTCGGCCCCGGCGTAGGTGGGGGTCTTCGCGGGCTTGGTGAACGGGACGCCGGCGCGCTTGCGGGCCTTGCGAGTTGCGGTGCTCATCGTGGCTCCTATCGTGTGCGGGGCCAGCCGCAGTGGCGGCAAGCCTGAGCGAACGTCGCCGTACCCACCACACGAGTCCACGCGTGCACACCGAGCAGGCAAGCGATCAACCGCCACCCTCGGGGGATCATGAGCCGATCAGATGACGAAGGTCGATGATGGTCGCGCCGGCCGTGACGAGGGCGTCCATGTGGTGGGCGCCGTGGGATCCGCAGAACGCGAGTGACCGGCCGGATCGCAGTCGGATGAACACGAACGCTTTCACGTGCGCCACGGCGGGGCACGCGTCGCACGTGTCCGCGGCGACTTCGACGACGGCGGGCGGGTTGCGGTCGACGACGTCGACAGGGGGTGGGTTCATGCTGGTGCTCCCGTGTGCGAGCGGGGGCGGTCCCGGCGTGGAGGCCGCTCAGGGCCGCCCCGGCTCGCTCCCCCGGGTTCTGTTCCGAGGGTCTGTGCGGCACGGGTGCCGCGTTCACCGACAGTGCGTCGCGTGTCAGGCGGCGTGCCGGGAGAGAGTGGGGCCGGTCCGCACGATCACCACGGGATGAGGAGCGTGGTGTCAGCCGACCGGCCGGGAACGGGGAAGGCCCCGCTGCGCGTGGGCGGGGCCTTCGGTCCGTAGATGGACTGTTCCGATTGAAGACTGATCTATGACAGAACTTCGAGTCAAGCAGCTTTCTTCGGCGTGTCGTTTCGGAGGTTGATGCGACGAAGATCGTCCCAGGCGGTGCCTTCGCCTCGCATCTCTGCGGCGTGGGCGAGGAGTTCAGGTGTGACGTGGAACCACTCTGTCCCGCGGATACAACTCTCGCGGAACTGCAGGTGTCGCATCGCTTCGAGGTGGATGCCGCCGGGTTCGAAAGCGAGGATCTCGTCGTGCGGGAGCTCGGTCATGCGACGGTGCGGGTTGCGGGTGGTTCCGATCTTCACCCGGTCGCCGAATCGGATGTAGTAGACGACGTGGACGGGCCGGCGACCTTGACGGATGGGGTGTGTTTCGTCCTGCTCAGCGGCGGTGAGACGGGCGGTGCCTTCGAAGTCGGGTGACTGGTATCCACACCGTCCGCAGAAGATGCCGCCCGCGGGGTCTTGTCTGGCTTCCCGTTCTCCGCAGAGCGTGCAGCGCGTGCGGGGGCGGGTGGTCTCGTCGTTGCGGTTCACCCATGTGGCAGCCTCGATGAGATGGACTGCGCAGAGGTTGAGTGGCGCTTCTTCGGGGATCGGGCCGAGGCAGTCGGATCCGTCGGGAAGGATGATGCCGCACATGTTGGCGCCGGGTGCGTGGGTAGACTGCATCGCAGCCCTCCGATCGAGTGATGTTCG
Organism: Microbacterium sp. PAMC21962; assembly: GCF_019443465.1. Lineage (NCBI taxonomy): Bacteria > Bacillati > Actinomycetota > Actinomycetes > Micrococcales > Microbacteriaceae > Microbacterium > Microbacterium sp. PAMC21962. Next base: position 868,231 of record NZ_CP080381.1, read on the forward strand.
ATTCAGGGTCAGGCCCTCGGGAGTGTTCCACCACTCGCCGGGGGCTCTTTCGATTGTACGTTCGAAGGTTTCGGGGCGAGCTTGCCCACGCCGAGTGCGCGGAGCCGGTACTGGTGGGGCGGCCACGCGTCCAGGCGTGCTCGCCACCAGCGCAGGAGCACCTTCTCCTCGACGACTCGTAGTCCGTCGTCGTCGTGCCGCATGGGCATGCCGGCGCGGCGCCACCTGTTGATGGTGCGGACGGACCGCTGGACCCGTTTCGCTGCCTCTCGGTAGGTGAGCCAGACGGGTTCGTCGTCGGGGATCTGGTGCGTCATGGTTCCTGGGTGAGTTCTGCGGTGGTGTCGGGTGACGCCCACACCGTCTCGTGGGAGCCGGGACGGTACACGGTGATCCCGACGAGGGGCACGTTGTACCGCTGCTGGTGAGGGGCGTTGAAGATCCCGTGGGTGAACGCGCGGAGCGTCCCTTCGACAGGAGTGCCGTTGATCAGCGCGGTCAGATGGGATCCGATGTCCGTGCGGGTCAGGGATGAGAGAGCTCGACGAGTCACGACGACTCCCGTTCAGCCGGTTGAGGCATCAACGGGACACACCGCCGACACACGTCCTCACGGTTCAACTCGGACGCCCGCCCCGCTGGCATGTCGTCATAGATCGCGCCCCCGAAGCCCACCGGGCGAGTGAGCTTCATCGAGTTGAGGAAGATGCGGCTGTTGCACTTTGCCGTCGTGTCACCTCGGTCGACGTGATACTTGCGATAGTCGCTCGGATACATATCGCCGTCGCGGTTCTTCTTCACATTGCCCCAGGAGCGGTCTACGCTCCACACGAGCGGATCAGTCTCGGTGCTCATCGTGCGCTCCTACCGTTCGTGTGGTCCTGTACAGCCGAACTGCGTGCCTTGCGGTCAGCTCGCCACTTCGCGCGCAGCCGCGCGAGGTCGAGCATCCCGATCTCGACCGCACCGGCCGCGACAGCGGCGGCTCGTCGGGGTCGCGTCACGTCGTAATGGCGCTTAACATCGTCGTCGGGGTACTGAATCCACGAACGGCGCAGACCGATCTTGTCGGCCATCGCGTCGAGTTCTTCGCGGGTGTCGGCCTGCATATGGCACCACTCGCCCGTCACGCTTCGCGCACCGTTCGGAACGGTGGCCTTCTTGAACATGTCATCCACGTAGACGCTCATGACGGATCACCCGGTTCCTGGGTCAGAGAGTGAATTCCGCATCGCAGGCAAATGGCAGCGCGGTACGCCGGGCCAGTGTGATTCACCAGAGCCTCGGTGAACCAGACCCGTCCGAAGACATAGGTATGCCCGTACCACCAACAGATGAGGCGCTTCATGACGGATCACCCTGCTCGGGCCAGAGGCGCACTCGATTACGTTGCACATGGTGTCCCGTATAGGTCTCCACGATGAAGGCTTCATCAGGTGCGTCGATGATGCGCTGCGCTGTGTCAAGATCCCTGCGTGCGATCGCGCGGAGTCGCGCGATCATCTCGGCTGGATCACGGCGACCGTGGTCAGCGAATCCGCTGCTAAATGTCCCTGAGCCAGACTCGGGAAGGTGGACTGATGTCATCTGGTCGCTCATCACCTGCTCCTACCGTTCGTGTGGTTGTGGCATCCGCAGCCGGGCAGTCCGCACCCGCGTGCAGTGGGGTCTCCGTCGTCGCCGAAGCGATCGCACGCTGCGCAGCACGGCGACGGATCGGCCGATCCGTGAGCCAGCAGCGCGTCGAAGTCGAACGCCTGCTGTGTGTTCAGTTCGAGGCACGCCGGCGACACCCACAGGCGGTCACGCTGAGAGTTGAGATCAGTGACGTTGTAACCCGAACTGACCGCCTTGGGCGGCGTCAACTTCCGCCACCCCCGATCCACGAGTTCGTCGTGTTCGTCGTCGTATCCACACAACACGATTCGCCAGTCCCGTGGAGCTTTGGCGCACCAAGCACGCACCTCCGCCGAAACATCGGCGCTGTCATGCTGGTAGATCTCCTGACCGTCGCTCGTACGCTTGCTGTCTTCGTACGGCGGGTCGAGCAGGACGCCAACTGTCGTGTAGTGACGGAGGTTCTTCGACAACGGACGCTTCCAGTCACCACAGGTGATAACGACGTTCCTCATCCGCGCTGAGAGGGCCGGAAGATCAGCGGCGAGCACTCGCATGCCTGCGCGCCCTTGCCCAAGATGCGGGATCGCGCGGCAGATGCCGTCCTTCGCGCCCCGCGTCTTGCGTAAGTACTCGCCGTCCGACTTCCATGGGCCGCGGTTGGTTCCCCCGCCGATGCTTCCGATCGTTGCAGACAACCACCATGCAGCAGCCTTCGGGTCGCAATGCTCGGGATCGCCTGCCAGCCAATCCGCCAGCTCGCCGTTGTTCCGTTCCCGCAACCAAGCGAGACGCGCATGCAAGTCCAGTTCCATCACGGGACCGCCCGCATAGGACATCACTTCGTCGGGTCGGTCACGGATAGCGCGCCAGAGGTTCGTGATCCACCCGTCGAGGTCGTTGAGTACCTCGCGTCGATGTCCCTTCACCTCCGGCCGCCCGAGAAGGACGGCCGCCGAGCCGGCGAACGGTTCCACGTAGGCCTCAACGTCGCCCAGAAGGTCCCACACCATGGGCGCGACGTGCCTCTTACCACCGAAGTACGGGAACGGCGCAGTCAACTGTTCTGCTTGGACCATGCGGGCTCCTCCTTCGGTCGATGGTGCTGAGCGTCGTGATAGCCGGCGGCATAGTCCGCGTCGCCCGGCGCGTAAGTGATCGGTCCTTCCCATCCGCACCGGCATCGCACCGAGTAGAACCGCTCGCCTGCCAAAGACATCTCGGGCCAGATGAATGCCATGCCGAGACGATCCACGCGAGGAGTTCCCTTTGCGGGGCCGTCGTCGAACAACGTCGGTCAGTCATCGCTCCTCCCATCCGTGTGGTTGGGTGTCTGGGTCATCTCGGGTTCCTCCTTCGGTTGGATGCCCGCAGGGGCATTCGCAGTGCACGCTGATGCACTGGTCGTGGTTCAGCAGTTCGCACTCGGGTGACAGGACCGCGTGGGCGGCTGTGTGCGGCTTGCTGACGGGCGTGGGGGCTTCGGTGTAGGTCTCTGCACAGTTGCGGCATTTCCCGGCCTTGACGGGCTTCGCGCCGCCGTTGGGGTTGTCGATCCAGGTGACGACGACGGCGAGGGCTCCGCAGGTCGCGCAGCGGGCGCGGGGTCGGCGCGGGTTCGGGTGCACCCCGTACCGGCCCTGCATGTGCCGGATCTCGGTGAACAGGTCATCCATCGCCGGGGTGAGTTCGGTGATCGGTTGGATGAGGTGCCACCGGTCGATCAACCATCCGGCGGTCGTCATCGCGATCGCGCGGGCGGTGAGGGGGTCCGGGTTGACGCGGTGCGTCCACGTGGGGGGAAGGTCCGGTGCGTACGGGGCGGCGATGTTCACGTTCAGCCAGGCCGTCACCGCACGGGTGTACTCGATGACCTCCCACCACAGGTAGCCGGCGTCCCGAGCAGCACCACCCGCACCCGTCCCCCGCCCCTGACTGGACTGGTCGAAGGCAGCCAGAAACGCGGTCATGTTGTCGACCGGTCCCCCACCAGACACCAGCACCTTGTCCGTCACCGACGCGCGGATACTCGGAACCGTGGACGTGACGATCGCATCCATCACCGGAACCAGAAGATCCAGGTGGTGTTCGAAGAGTCGACGCTCACGCAGCGACGCGGCTTCCGGGTCGATCGCATTCAGAGGGACGCTCATGCTGCCACCTCCAGGAGAAACTCGGCGACCGCGTGGCCGAGGTCGCGCGCGGCCGGCGGCGTGACCGCGTTGCCTGCCTGCTTGACCTTGTCGCGCTTCGTGCCGAGCAGGAGATAGTCGGCGGCGAAGCCCATGCCGAGCTGGATCTCGTGGGGTTCGAGCATCCGGAAGCCGGCGTCGTCGACGTCGAGGCTGATCGGCGCTCCCGGCTCGAGGAGTGACTGGTGACCGCCCGTCGTGAGGGTGCGCATCGGCTCGTGCACGGGGGTGGACATCTCCGCGCCGCCGAGGTTGTTCCGCATGAGAAGCGCGTGGTGGTTGCCCTCGGCGCTCACCGTGTCGATCGGCTGATCGGTCGGCTTCGCGACCCCGTGGTTGCGCAACGGCACCACGAGCGCGGCGCTGTCGACGGTCGTCACGGTGCCCATCGGCTCCGACGTCGGACGAGCGACACCGTTCGAGTAGTACGGCACCAGCAGGCCCGTCTCGTTCCGCGTCGACTGCGTCCGCAGCGGGTCGCCGCTCGACTGCGCGGTCTTCCCCTCCCGGCCCTCGACCGGGATCAGCAGCGAGGCATGCGTGCCGCCGGCGACGATCGACGGCAGCACCTCGGAGACCGGCTTCGAGCGGGAGTCGTCCGCGCCCGAGACGAGGTTCACGACGAGCGCGTGATTCGCGCCGTCGGCGACGACCGTGTTGAGCGGGTCGCTCACGGGCGTGTTGCGGTCCCGCTCGCGGAACTGCGACAGGAACGGAGGGACCGCGACGCCGTGCTCCGACGTGCCGAGCTGCACCGGGAGCGGCGACCGCACGTCCGACACCCGCAGGTAGCCGGACCCGGTCGTGACGCCGTCGTACGTGTTCCCCGCGGCCTTCACGACCAGCGGCGACCAGTACCGTTCGATGCCACGGCGGATGCGCTCCCGCGTCTTCTCCGCGAGCGGCTTCTCCCGGTCGCCGATGCGCTGCGCGGGGATCGACCAGTCGATGATCGACGACGCCGGCAGCCAGCCCGGCTCCACGACCTGCCAGCACTCCGGGCACCGGTACAGGTACTGCGCGCGGTAGCGGCCCCACTGCTCGGCCTTCTTGAACGCCTGCGCGGCCTTGATCTGGCCATGCTCGGGGCAGAACGCGAGGGGGCGGGTCCACTTCGCGACGTCGGGCCCGGCCTTCCGCTTCGAGGCGAGGTCGGAGCGCCACATCACGATGTACATGCGGTCGCGGGACTGCGGCGCGGGCAGCCCGCCGACCTGCGCGTGCATGCTGTTCAGCCACACGAACCGCATCCGGTAGCCGAGAGCCTCCATCGCCATCTGCCAGGCGGGGAACTGGTCCCACCGGTACGCGTCGACGACGTTCTCCAGGATGATCGCCATGTACCGGTGGTGCTCGGCGAAGCGGGGGATGTCCCACATCGTCGCGCGGGACCGGTTCGCGGCCTCGTCGGGCAGCGGGCGGGTGCCGTCGAGCTCGAAGAGAGCCTGATCCTGCATCCGCTGACGCTTCACGCCCTTCGCGATCGAATGGTTCGTGCACTCCGGGGAGCCCCACAGCACGTGGGTGCGGGGGAAGTAGCGGGGGTCGACCTGGGAGATGTCGGCCTGCGCGTGATCGGTGTCGGGGTGGTTCGCCTGGTGCGACTGGATCGCCAGCGGCCAGTGGTTCGCCGCGATGACGACCTTGTAGCCCGCCTCCACGAGGCCCGACGAAGATCCGCCCGCGCCGCAGAACAGGTCCGTGACGGTCAGGCCATTCCACGGCACCGAGGGGCGCTGGTATCCGATCGGCGCCGTCATGATGCGAACCGCTTCCACCACGGCTCGGGACGAGCGGCGAGCTCGGCGGTGAGCTGCGCGATCCGCTCGTACGCCTCCGCGAGCGCTGTATCCATCGCTGCGAGCAGTTCCGCGTCGTCGCGGCGTTCCTGCTCGGCGAGGATCACCTGACGTGCCATCGACCGGAGCAGCGCGGACTGCGCGCGGCGACGGCGGGACTCCTCCCCCCACTTCTGCAGGACGAACTCGAGCGACGCCTCCGTGCGGAGCAGATCGTCGACGACGGGCCCGTACGACTCCTCGGCCGCTTCCCACCCCTCGTTGAAGAGTTCCGCGCGGGTCTCCATGTCGGGTGCGACGGCGCCGTGGACGATCGCGACCTGGATCGCTTCAGCGACACCGGCCAGTTCGTGCGCGGCGGGCTCCTTGAGCGCGGCCGGCTGCTCGACGGGCTTCATCGGCTCGAGCTTCCGAGGCGGCGTGAGCTTCGCGCCGTCATCGGCTCGAGCTTCCGAGGCGGCGTGAGCGGCGTCGTACGCGGCGATCGTCGCGCGCGGCATCCGCCCGGTGACCGTGTGGGGCACACCGTTGTCTTTCGCCCACTGGCGGATCTCCGCGAGTTCCGCCTTCGTCCGCCCGGATGCTGTCGGTGCGATCTTCGGTCCCCGCTTCGGCTTCCGGATCGGTGCCGCCTCGGTCTGGGTCTTCGTGGGTGTTTCCATGGTCGTCTCCTCCCGTGTGGCGGTCCTGGCCGCTCGCTTCTGCGCGTGCGAGCGAACGCCCGTCACCGCCTGTCGTGAGACCCCGAGCTGGTCGGCGATCTCTGCGTCGCTCATACCGGTGGCAACGAGCGCGAGGATCTGCGCTTTCGCTTCGTCGGGGAGCTTGTCGCCCTGCCGCAGCTTCGAGATCGCGGCGGGGATGGTGGGCTGCGTGCTGCCGAGGAGCATCCCGAGAATCTGGTCCCGTTCGTCACCCTTGAACCGAGAGCTGACACCGGCGCGGACGGTTGCCGCGTCCTCGGCGCGGATGGATGCGTCGGACCACATCCACGCCGGTTCGCTGACCTTCAGATCACCCATCAGTTCACACCCTCATCGGCGCTGCGCGCGGCCTTGCAGTCGGAGCCGGTCACGGACAGCCACGACTTCGACACGGGCACCTTGGAACGCCCGCAGTACGACTTCCCGAGCGTCCCCCGGGTGGCGGTGCCGGGAGCGCACACCCGGTCCTTCGCGGCCGTGGAGACGCTCACAGGGTCACCGTCCGGAACACCTCGTCATAGTCGAGCCCGTTCAGCGACGCTAGGCAGCTCTTGCAGAAGGTCCGGTTCCTCGCGGTGTCGAGGATGAACGATGCGCGGACCCGGTGACGGGTCAGGTGCTCACCGCACATGGGGAACGCTGCGCCGCAGCAGATCATGATGATCTGCCAGCGCGCTTCGTTCGTGCAGGACGGTGCGCTGCACGGGACGATGTCGTCGAGGTGCGCCTCCATGACGGCGATCACGTCTTCGTCGTGGATCCCGAACCGGGTGACCTCCTGCTGCTCAGCCGGAGACAGGACCGCGCTCATGGCTGACCATCCCCTTCTGCCTCGACCGGCTCATGGGCGACCCACGAATCGAGCGGGGGAAGGTCTTGGCCGGAGGAGTGAAATCCATGACCGTCGGGGTAGACATAGGCACGCAAGCCACACGCGCGACACACGATCTCGCGAGTCGCATCGCGCGAATCGACATCAAACCCGTGCTGCACGGCCCTGTCGCGTCGCTGGACGCCCGAAACCATCGCTGCCGCATCCGCGTCATCCGCGGCCCGGCGAAGCTGCTCAGCGAGCGCACGCGCCGTCCCCGGGGTCATGTGCGTCCGATGCCCGTCCGGGGTGGGGAAGGTGAGGAGTTCGACCATCCCGTCATCGGTCCAATCGGCCTCAGCGATCGGGACCGTCTTCGTCTCGTGGAGGATCATCAGTCGCTCACCCGCTTGTACTTCGCGCGCAGCGTGTTCTCCTGCACCTTCACGTGACGTCCGGTGGCATGCGGCACCCGCGGGTTCGTGATCGTGCGGATCCGGTAGATCGTTTCCTGCTCTCGAACCCACCGGAGAAGATCAGCCTTCGCCTCGCCCCAGCAGGTCACATCAGGGCCAGCCTCGATGCGAGCCAGCCGCTGCCGGCCACGATCGCGGATCCCCAGTGCCTCCACGACTTCGACGATGCGTCCAGCGTCCCGCCGGTCCCGCGTCTCGAACCGGTCACCGACCTGAATCGGGCGGTGCTCCTTCTTGCTCACGATGCGTCTCCGTTCTTGATCCCGAGTCCCTCACGGGCCACCTGCCGCAGCGCGTTGCGGACCTTCGCGCGCGCCGCCGTAGACGCGACCGGGGACTGTTCGCCCTTCGCGTCGTGCTCCAACGCCGACCCACCCAGCGCGAGCGCCGCCAGCACATTCGCCGTGCGCAACTCCGCGGTCAGATCGTCGATCGCATCCACCTGCGTGCGACGCTTCGTCTCAGTACCCATCCGTCTCATCCCTTCTTCCTGTCCGCTCACCACGCGGACACCTCCCACGGCCACGACTGACCGCGAACGAACTTGTGCGGGAACGCCCGCTCATCCCGATCCCCCCGCCACCGGACCAGCGAGTACCGGCGAACCCCGCCGACACGCTCGTTGTCCTCCGCGAGCCCCATCCCGAACTCCGGCCACCCCAGCAACGCCGACGAACCCCGCGGCCGCAGATTGCGGACACCCTGACGAGACGTCTCATGGCCGGCGTGGGCCTCGATGAGCATCGCCACCCCACGCTCACGGATGCTGTCCAACGCGTTCAGCACCGGTGCGGCGTCGTCGTCGTCCTTGATCGACCCCGGCGCCAACCGGTACAGGGGGCCGATCAGAACCAGGTCCGGTGCTGCGTGATCCATGCGACGGTGAATCCCGCCCAACGTCGCCGGGTCCGTGATGTCCGACTTCGACAGGAACTCGAGCGCGACGTGATCCTGCGGGTCGCGGGAGCCGTTGATCGCTGCGAGGCTCGCCATCCGCCGCACTGCCCGCCGCCACTGCCGCTCGCTGTTCTCCGCATCCACCACGAGCACCCGGATCGGGTCGATGCGGGACTGGGTGAACGGGTGCAACCCCGCCGCCGGCATCACCGCGATCTGACGCAGCAGCGTCGACTTCCCGGCGCCTTCCCCTCCCGTGAGGACGAGACGGTCGTTGCGTTCGAGGACGTTCGGGACGACCCAGTCGTACACGTCCTCCTCCTCCGGAACCGCCAGCACATCCCGCAACGTCCGCGCCGGCGCATCCGTCGCGACATCCCGATCCCGGATCTCGGTGAGACGGGTCATCGCAGATGCGAGCGCCACACCCGGATCCTCCGCCTGCACCAGCGACTCACCGATCTGGCGGAGCTTCCGTGCGACGGAGCGTTCACGGATCCGGCGTGCGTGGTAGGCGACGTTCGTGCGAGTCGGGACCTCCCGGCACCACTCGTCCAGGTCCCGCAGGTCCAATCCGCGGACATCCCAGTCGGTCAGGTGGTCGAACACGGCCAGGTAGTCGATCGGCTCCTGCGCGGCGACCATGCCGATGATGCCCCGGTAGATCGCCGCGAGACGCAGATCGTCGAAGTCACCCGGAACCACCTCCGCCTGCACCGCACGGAGCACGGACGGGTCCGACATGATCGCGCCGAGGACGTGACGCTCCGCGAGCTGCGAAGGCGACATCGGAGCGGGCCCGGACGCGTAGGCGTCGTCGTACTCGCTCATGACACCGCTCCGCACATGCACGCACCCGACACGGAGATCTCCGTGAAGCACACCTGGCAGATCGGGCGTTGCAGGTCGAAACGCGCCGGCGGGCACACCACATGCACCCACCCCGCATCCGACGAGGTGATCTCCGTGCCGGACTTGATCTGCCCGTCACAGTCAGCGCAGCGGGAGTCGAACATCGCAACGGTCATGCCGTCACCGCCTTCCGTGTCTGAGAGATCCGGTCGCGCGCGTTCAGCGCGGCCTGATCCCGGTCGAGGGGGTTACCGAACTGGTCGGTCGGTTCCGGGTCCGCGTTGCGGATCCGCGCAACCCCGTCACGGACGTGCGCGGGGAGGAGGTAAGCGGTCGACTCCATCCGGTGAAGCCGCACAGCCTCCACAGCAGTCGCGAGGTCAAGGTCACCGACGAGCGCATGCCACTCGAGGACGGTCGCCTCGTCGACACGGCGGGAGTCGATCACCTGGATGATCGCGAGGAGCTCGGCGGTCTGCTGGATGTTCACGAGGCGATCCCCCGCCGCTGCGCATCGGCCTGCTGCTGCAGCCGGCGTCCCATGTCGATCACCGATGAGGCACGATGCGTGGGGCTCTGCTGCGCCTTCCGCTTCGCCTGCAGGACGAGGGTCGAGAACTTCTCCCGCAGCGTCGGCATCGACCGGATGTTCGCCGCCCAGAACTCGTCCGCGGTCGCCCACCGGATCATCCACTCGACCTGCTCGACCGTGTACCCGTCGAGGCGAATGAGACGGTCGCACGCGGCGTGCCACGTCTCCCCCACGACACCGACCTTGTGCCCGTTCGCTCTGACGTGGGAGGCGAGGAGATCGCAGAGTCGGATGATCTCGGAGGAGTACTTCGGGAGGTCGTCGCTTGCGACGTCCGACGTATATACGTCTTCTACGTCTATACGTCTATAAGAGGAGTCGATGGGGACTTTGTCACCGGTTCGCGTCTCCGGTGTCACCGGTTGGCGCACAGGTGTCACCGGTTCGGCTTCGGGCACTGGTGACAAGTTGTCACCGGTCCGTCGGGACGCCCACGGGACCACGACGGTGAACTCATTCGGCCGTCCGTTCTGTCCACGCTTCTGCTCGAGCAGTCCCGCAGCACGCAGCTTCGCGACGAGGCGAATGATCGTCCGCTTGTCGACCCGCACCTTCTTCGCGAGCGCCCCGTAGGTCATGTCGGACTCGTCGTCCAGGTACCGGCATCGCCCCTCATCGCCCGCAACATCGGCGAGCGCGAGCATCAGGATCAGCTCGTTGCCGGTGAGGGTCGCGCACTCGTCGCCGTGCCACACCCAGCTCGACACCTTGACGCTCATCGGTTCGGTCCTTCCACTTCGACTGCTCGACCGTGCTCGGTCAGCAGAAACCACCGGCCCGCGCGATCGCGGACCCTGACGTTCTGGGGCTGGTACTCCGCCGTCGTCGCGTTCCGGAGAATCGCGAGTCCCATCTCGTACGCCCACGACGGGTTACGGGTGACCTCGTCGTGGCAGTTCTTCACCGGGCCGGACTTCGCAGGACCGCCCGTTCCGCACAGCACGATCCCGTTCGAGTAGGTGTTCATCCCGGCGCCGCGGCCTTTGCGGTGATGGATGGACCATCCCCCGTCGAGCAGTGACCCGCGCAGCTGGAACGACAGCACGCGGCGGCAGTAGAAGCACCGCTGGCCTTCACGCTCGAAGAACAGGTGCCGCACCTGCTTCGTGGTGTACTCGGCGGTCATGACCTCTCGCCCCCCACGGCCTCGATCGCCCAGAACTGTCGCGCCTCGATTCCCGCGCGAGACGGGTGCGGGTCATGCACGAGACCCTCGGGCCCCCACACGACGATGTGCTCGACGCCGCGGGGCGACATTCCGATCGCGAGGCACTCCCGGTCGACCGCGTCGCGAGTGAGTGGCTTGATCCCTAGGCCGCGACCTTCGAGCCACATGCTGAACACCTGGAACCAGACGCCGGGTGCACCAAAGAGCACGAAGTGAGGCACAGCCTCGGTCGGCAGATCGAGCAGCGATGCGACGGCGGTGCGCATGCAGTCGCCGGGGATACCGCGGGGGTCGTTCACGAAGGTCGTCTGCGTGTGCGGAATCATCACGCACCGCCCTGCTGGTAGGTGATGTCGATGAGCTTCGCCATCGACTGCACCCGGCTCGTGTAATCCGAGAGGAGGTTCCCGATCCGGCGTGCGTACTCGAAAGCGGTCACCGCGACGTCGTACGCGTCCTGCTCCACCTCGACCGCGAGGACGATCCGTGCCGTCTGGTGCGCCGCAGGGAGATCCTTCAACGCGATTCGCGCCGTCGCTTTCGCGCGAGCCAGGGTGGTCGCCGCGGTCCGCTTCAACTCCTCCGCATGCGCGATCACCACCACCATCCGTGCCGCGTGATACGACACCCGGGTGAGCTCGTCGAGAGCCCAGTCCGGGGTGCGGATGGAACGGTCAGCGGGGTTCGTCTCCGCGACCTTCTGCGCCGCGTCCGTGTTCGCACGGATCGACTCGACATCGACGAGCGTCCCGTCCGGCCACGTCAGAACGTCCACCTCGGCGGTCACGAGACCCGACTCGCGGTATCCGCCGTCAGCTCTCTCATCCCCAAGCCCCATCACTCCCTCCCATCGGTCGAGTGACCCGCGGGAGTCTCTTCCGGATCGAACGCGCCGACCGCGGTCACCTCGACGTACGACCCCGCCGCATGCTCGTGCACGATCTCCGCCCCACCCGTGGTCCGTGCCCGCAGGTGCATCACCGCACCCCGCGACAGCTTCGACAGGACCACCAGCTCGTCACGCCCGAACCGGACCGTGTCGCCCGGCATGACCGCCTCCACCGCGATCCACCCCGGCACCGTCACCGGCGACATGTCCGTCCGGCGGTAGTCGACCCCGAGGATCGCGCGGTGCTCGTTGCGCACCATCGGCGCCTCAACCCCGCTCACGCGTCGGCCCCCGCGATCTCCGCCTCAACCTCGGCCTCACACGGCTCACAGATCGAACCCGGCTTCTCCACCGCCGGCTCACCACACCGATCACACGGGAACGCCTCCGTGGAACCCGACACGGGCGGCTGTGTGGGTTCGCTGGGCGCCAGTTCCGTCATCGCGGGGGTATCCACCGCTGCTCGCGCCTCCGAGGCCGCGCGCGACCGCGCAGCGACGGTCTGCAGCTGCCGAGGCGCGGTCCGCGTCGCAGCGGCCGGAGCGTCGAGATCCTGCAGCTCCTCCGACGAGTACGGGATACCGAGAAGCGCATCCGCAGCCACGAGCCGAGCGCACTCCGCCGTCGCACGAGCCACGAGCATCGCGCCCGGCTGCTTCCGCCAGTTGTCCTTCCCGGTGAGATTCATCGCCTGCGCACGCTGCATGTCCCACGTCGAACGTTGGATCACATCAGACCCGCGCCGACGACCCGCATACACACACCGCGTGGCGGTCGACTCCTCCAGCCACATCTCATGACCGGCGGACACGACGATCGCTCGGAGGGCGATCGCACGCATCGCAGGGGTCCCCTGGATGATGTCGATCGATCGCAGCGACTCCATCGGCCCGAGGCCGACACCCTGACCCGCGACGATCGCCGCGGCCGCCTCCTGCGGCTTGTTCGCGTACGACTGCGGCACGAACGACGTCGTCACCAGACGCGACGCGATCTCGTACGCGACCTGCAGGTCAGCGAGGAACGTCGTCATCGCACCCGACGCACCATCGAACCGCGCCGCGACCTCCTGCCGCGCCTGCTCCCGCACCGCGATCTCAGCGGTCACATCACCAGCGCTCATCAGTACACCTCCACTTCCGTCGTCTGCGCCCGATACCAACCGGGCGCCGGCAGATCCATCACCGGACCGCCGTCTTCGTCATCACCGGGCCACACGCCCTGCTCGGTGCACCACGCGAACAGGTCGATCGCGGCGCGCATCTTCTGTTCCCCACCAGCCGCCCACACCGGGTCAGCGAGGCGCACCACACGCACCTCATGAGGAAGGTCCTTCTCCGCGAAGATGAAGGTCATCGGCTCGACCTCATCGACCGCGACACCGAGAACCAGCGACAGCACGTACCGGTACGCGAACGCCTGCACGTCGTACCCGAAGTCGACGACCGACCGCTCGATCTTCCGCACCGACACATCCGTCGTGGACTTCACATCCACGGGCAGCAGGTCCGCCGTGAGCCGGTCGAACCGGCACCGCAGATCCACACCCGTCGCCGGGTCCGTCGCGAACAGCGACACCTCCGTGAACCCCGGCTTCTCCAGCAGCACACGCGCCTTCTCGTTCGCGAGGATCGCTTCCGCAGCCCTCGTGATCCGCGCGAACGTGTCCGGCTTCAACGGCACCTGTCCCGCCTGACGCGCCTCGTCGACGAAAGCCTTCGCTTCACGCGTGGAGATCGCACCGTTCGACGCGAGGATGCTCGCCGGGATCTCCACGATCGGAGCCCCCACGCCCAGGACGAGCGCGTGGACCGCGTGCCCCTCGTCGAACTCCGCCTTCGCCCGATGCAACGAACGACGCATCCGGTAGTACTTCGCCGAACGCAGCAGCTCCTTCATCCCCGTGGACGACAGCGACGGGTGCGCGTGGTACTCGTCTTCGCTCATGCCCTCGACGAACCGGCCGGACACGACCTCCGGTGCGACGAGCTCGGCCGGCCCGCCCATCAGACCAGCCGCCCGTTCTCGTCGATACGGTTCCGGAACGTCGGCGCACCGTACATGGGACGCAGCGGCGTCTTCACACCATCCGCACCCTTGATGGGTCGCATGTCGCCGATGATCGGACGGGACGCCAGTAGCCGCTCACGCAGCAGCGGGAACAAGTCCCGTGCCGACGGGCGCAGCTTCCCCTCGATCCGCTGACGCTCCACCGCGACCGGGCGCGGAGCCGCATAGTGCCGGACGCGCATCATGCCACCCCCTCGGCGACACCCAGCGATGCGCGCAGAGCGAGCACCCACGCGTTCTGCCCACGCACCCGAGCGACCTCGTCGGCGTAGCGTTCGGCGCGCATCGCGACCGTCTTCGCCAGCTCTTCGATCCGGGTCGCGCGGTACGCGTCCACGGGGAGGATCTCGAGCGGCGGAAGCGGAAACCTTGATGCGTCGAACCGCAGCGACTCCTCGAGCTGACTGATCATGAAGTCCTTCAGCCCCTCGTGCTCGTGCGTCGGCGGTTCCCATGCCCGCACCTGCTCGAGCATCGCCTCGTAGCGCCCCCCGATCGCCACCCGGCGCTCCTCTGCCTCACGACGCGACTGCACCGCCTCTGCGAACTCGGCGTCCTGTCTCGCCGCCCACTCCTCGTCGGTGATGTTCGCCGCCTCCTCCAGCGCGGCGATCGCTTCCTGCAGCTGCTGGACTTCGTAGTCCTTGACCTTCCGCAGAGCGATCTCCGCGTCGAGCGAATCGTCGCGCTGCATGATCGCCGCACCCATCGCGCGGGAGCATCGCAGCACGAACTGCTCGAACGTGATCGGTGTGCCCTCGTACAGGGGCTGCGTGTACCCGGTAGGCATCAGTCGTCCTCCCCGTCGATCCCGGGGAGCGTGTTCGCGCCCGTGCGCTTCTTGTACGCCGAGTCGCGCAACGCGATCGCCTTCTTGATGTCCGCGTCGACGTGCAACGGCTCGATGTGCTTGATCGCGACGACCGGCCACACCTCCCCCGCGTGACGCTTCTCCATCACCTCATCGACCGTGAGGGTCACGATCGCGATGATCTGATCCCCCTCCGGACGCTCGATCAGGTCCTCCTCGATACCGAGCAGCCCGTTCGACTGCTCCCCCGGCATCCCCCGCTTCAGAGCGGTCGGCTTGATCCCTTCGGACATGGGTTCCTCATCCCTTCATCAGTGCCTTCGGCATGTGCGCCGCAGGCAGGTCAATCACCGGTGTCCCGGCGAGAATCGATGCGCCGACCGCGATCCACACCGCATCGGCCTCGTCATTTCCGTTCACGTCCGCCTGAGGCAGGCGACGCTCCGTCGCGAGCAGCACGGCATCCTTGTCCGCGTTGCCCCTCCCCGTGGCGAGCTGCTTCACCTGGTTCGTGGTGACGACCAGCGGCTCCGCATGGTTCACCTTCGTGAGGAACTCGACCGTCCGATGCCACGCGTAATGCAGGCGGTCGACGGACGAGCCGCGGCCGGCGAACGCGAGCCCCTCGATCCCGATGACGTCGCCGAGGTGCAGGTCGAGGGTCGCGACGATGTCGAAGCTCAGATCCTGGATCCGCTCGTAGTACGCCGACAGACCCGCCCCAGCGGGCTTCGACTTCACCGTGAACGTCTGCCAGTGGCCACCGTCGACGATCGCGATACCGCACGACGTCGTCGAGTAGTCGATGCCGATGAACCGGGTCACGACTGCTCACCACCATCAGCGGGACGGATCTCGCCCTTCAGGATCCGCTGATACTTCTCCGCTTCCTCCTGCGAGGTCACCCGCACGACGGCTTCACCGCGACGGGAATGGACGATCAGATCGGCCACGACAGCACCACCCATCCGAGGACGGCCAGCACGAGCACGCTCACACCGGTCACCGTCGCAACCGCACGCACCGCGCGGTCAGCAGCCGGCACACGCACCAGCGCCACCACAGGGCCCGACACGGCACGACGAGCAGGGAACGGAGCGAACGGTGCGGGCGGCTGCTCGGACGGCGCCACGGCCACCGCGCGGGCGCTCACGACGCCACCTCCGGCCAGATACGACGCCCGCTGGTGATCGTCGTGAGATCGACCTGTCCTCCGTCGGTCCACGTCCACGTCGCACAGTCGTCGAGGACCGCCGCGTGAGAGAGTTCCGGCGCATCGCGGAGAGTGAAGACCCACACCTCGCCCGGCTTCGCTTCGTCCCACGGCTTCGGGTCCGGGTGAGCCAGGAAGTATGCTCTCGCCGCATCACCATGACCGGAGTTGGTGTGTTCGATTCGGGAGAAGGTCCCGCTGGTGCCGTTCTTCTCCTCGACGACCGCCACGAGACCAGTGACTAACGGGTACACGACGTAGTCGGGGTCCTCGCGCCAACGCCACCGTCCGAGGCGGTCGTCGTTCTCCTTCTGGAAAAACTCACGCAACGCCATGACATCGTTCGGCGGCAGGAAGTAGCCATCGACGATGACGCCCTTGCCCCTATCTGTACCCGTGGCCTGTTCGTGGATCGTCACACCGTTGGATGCGGTGAACTCGCTCACGACGCACCGCCCTTCAAGCGCGCCAGGTCAGCCCTCAACCGGCCGATGATCCGCTCCAGCTCAACCACCCGAGCCACGTTCGAATCCGCCAGCACCGACCGCTGAGCACGCACGACCGACGGGTGCATCACCCCACCAACCGCCGCACGATCAGCAACAACCGACTGAGTACGCCGCGCGTACTCCCGCTCCGCCTGCGCCAACTGCGCACGCCACGCCGGCGCCTTCCGCGCGTTACGCTCACGCCACGCCGCCTCCTGCCGGTCGTGCCGCTCCTGACGAGCATCGAGCCCCCGCTGCGTCTTCGCCTTCGCGAGCTCGTAGTGCTTCGCGCACAGGCTCAGAGCCTCCGCCTGCGCACCGCAGACGTGCCCGCCCGATGCCGTGCCGATCCACTGCCGGCAGATCCCGGCAGTCACGACGTCACCGCCGAGCGGATCGAACCGGTCACGAACAGCTGCGGCGCCGAGCCGTGCGGATGTACGACGAACACGCGATCCTGGTCGGGCGTGTTCTCGCGGTCGCGGATGAACGGCTCGGGATCCTGATCACGAGCAGCCGTGAACGTCACGTCCCGGCTGACACGCTCGCCGCGCAGGATGCCGGTGACAGCGCCCACGTACTGCTGGCCCTTGATGAGGCCGACCACGCTGGCATCCGCCGCCGTGAAGTCCAGGCCACGCTCACGCGCATCCAGATCCGCCTTCACGATCCCGCGAAGCCAATCCAGACCCCACGGCTTCCGAGCCACCGCCTCGAACGCAGCCACATACTCCGGCCACCCCGCGCGCAACTTCTCGAAGTTCTCCGTGTCCGCCGCCGACGCGAGCATCAGCAGCCGCTGCAGGAAATGCCCGGGCTGCTGCCCAAGGTTCGAATCCCCGAAGTGATACAGCACATGCCGCGCCACCTCGAGAGTGATCACCGGGCGAGCCTCCATCGCCACACCAGTCATCGGTCCCATCCCTCCTGTTCAGACCCGTCGAGACCCCGGCTGGGTACGCCCTGGGGAAGGCTCTCCGGAGCCTCGACGGGAGCGTGAGAACGCCGCACAACGCACACCGTGAGGAGCGCGAACGGCGCAAGAATGCAGATCAGGTCTGCGGAGTTGACCCCGGGAGCCGCAGCAGCCGGCGCCGACAGAGCAGCGATCACGATGACCGCGGCCGCAGCCAGGACACGACGCGCGCTCACGCGGCACGCTCCGGCGCTGAGGTCAGCTCGGCGATCGCCTTCTCGGTCTCGATGCGGAGCTTCGCCTCGAGGTAGACCGTGGCCGCACCTTCGATCGCCTCCTCGCGAGTCGGGATGCGGTCACCCCAGGGACCGTTTCTCATGACGCGACCGCCTCGGCGCGCTCATCCTCGACCGCCGGCACGACCTCGGTGACCTCACCGAAGGCGAGGCCGAACGCCTGCATGATGCCGAGGATCGTGCGGAGCGAAGGCTCCTCTCCCCCGTTCAGGCGGGCCAGCGTGGCGCGGGTGATGCCGATGGTGCGGGCGAACGCCTCATCGCTGCGGATGCCGGCGTTCTGCTTCAGCCGGGTCAGCAGACCGGGACGGATTCTCACCGTCGTACCAAGTGGTTCAGTCATGGAACGATGGAAACATGAACGAGACATGACGTCAAGGTGCATGCACCAATTGGTTTGACACTGAGACGGTTATGTCTCATGCTTGGGACATGCCCACCCCCTACGAATGGCTCAAGGCCATCGGAGCGACCGAGTCCCTCCGAGACATCGCAGCCCGCTCTGGACTGAGCCACGCAACGCTCAGCCGCCAGATCGCCTCGGGTCGGTTCCTCATGGACACCGCGATCGAGCTCGCGCGCGCCTACGGCGTTTCGCCCGTTGCCGCGCTCGTCAGCAACGGGCACATCACGCCCGAGGAAGCCGGCTTCAGCGGCGTCGAGGTCGCACTGCAGTCAGCGACCGACGAAGAACTCATCGTGGAGGTTGGCCGTCGCCTCGGCATCGCCGGGGCATCCACGCTCTTCGACGCGCCCGTGAGCGACGCCGTACGCACGGCATCCAACATCGTCTCCGGGAAGTTCGGTGTCGGCGGGTCGAACGATGATGAGCCCGGGATCAAGCAGCCGCCCGCGAAGAAGCGCACCGCGGCACGCAAGGGCACCCGGAAGGCGGACACCGCGCCGCACGCCGACTAGTCCAGGAGGTGGACCGATGAGAACGATCCTGCGATACGCGGCCAGCCTCGGCATCAGCGTGCACGGCGCCCACCTCGAGCCCGGCACACTCGGCGAGTGGTACGAGGACGAGCGCGAGATCTACTTCGACATCACGCAGTCCCCGGACGAGGCGGTGTTCACCATCGCGCACGAGCTCGGCCACGCCCACTACGGCGACCGATGCGAGGGCGACGTCGACGTCGAGGAGCGAGCCGACGTGTTCGCCGCGCAGCTGCTCATCGACCCCAAGGTCTACGCCGAGCTCGAGCAGCAGGGCCTCCACCAGCACGACATCGCCGAGGAGCTCGGCGTGACCGTGGACGTCCTGAACTTGTGGATGCAGGCGTGCCTCATCAAGCTCCGGGGTGTCACGTACGCGAAGCCGCGCATGGGCGCTCGGCAGTGGTCACACCGTCACGAGGTGGCCGTATGACCTCGCGAGCGACCACACGAGAGCGTCTGCCGCGATTTCTGGTGGGCGTGCACCAACTACGCCGCCAGTCGAGCCGAACCGGTCAGAGAGGCATCTGGCAGTGAACGTGAAGCCGTTGCCGCGCCTCGACCGGAAGCGCGCCGTTCTGTACCTGCGACAGTCGGTGCACCGCGAGGAGTCGATCTCGCTCGAATTGCAGGAAGCTGCGGGACGCGAGTACTGCCACCGGCACGGCTACGACGTCGTCGCGGTCGAGTCCGACCCGGGGATCTCCGGGCGGACATGGAAACGCCCCGCCGTCCAGCGCGTGATGCGCATGGTGGACGACGGGGCGGCAGACGTGATCGTGCTGTGGAAGTGGTCGCGCCTCTCGCGCAACCGGAAGGACTGGGCGCTCGCGATCGACCGATGCGATGTCGCCGGCGGCCGCATCGAGTCGGCGACGGAGCCGCTCGACACGGCGACAGCATCCGGCCGGTTCGCGCGCGGCGTGATGACCGAGTACGCCGCGTTCCAGTCGGAGCAGATCGGCGAGCAGTGGAAGGAGACGCACGCCCGGCGTCGGCGCCTGGGGCTTCCGGCGGACGGCGGCCCCCGCTACGGGTACGACAAGCAGCCAGACGGCAGCTACCAGCCGAACTCGACCGAAGCTCCCGTGCTCGCCGAGATGTACCGACGGTATCTGCGAGGCGAGGGGTTCACCCGGATCGTGAAGTGGCTGAACGACTCCGGGCACCCGACCAAGAAGGGCGGCACATGGTCGCGGGTCGTCCTGACGCATCTCCTCGATGCCGGGTTCGGGGCCGGGAAGATCATCCAGCGCCCCACCCAGGGCCAGAGGCGGGACTGGCGAATCGGCGAGGCGACGTTCCACACAGCCGCGCACCCCGCCGTGATCACTGCAGCGGAGTGGGACGCCTACATGGCGATGCGGCTCGACGCTCCCGCGGCGCCAGCTGTGGTCGAACCGAAGTACTTCCTCACCGGGCTGATCGTGTGCGACGACTGCGGCGCGCCGATGCACGTCGGCAACCAGGGCATGAAGGACTACAAGTGCTCACGGGCGATGGAGAGACGAGACGTCCCGGGCATGTACATGACTCGCGCCCTCGTCGAGCAGCGCGTCCGGGATTGGGTGGACGAGATCGCGGCCGACGTCGACGGGGCAATGGAGCGGCTCGCGAAACAGCGTGAGCGCCGCGTCGTGCAGCTCGACAACGTCGCGACGCTCGACAGCAAGATTGCCGACCTGCAGGATCGCATGGGTCGCATCACGATTCGCTGGTCGGCGCCGGGCAGCAAGATGTCCGACGACGCCTACGATGCTGCGATCGCCAAGCTCGACGAGGACCTCGCCGAGCTCCGTGAGCGCCGCAAGAAGGCCGCCCCGCGCGACCGCGTCGAGGTCGACCCGCAGAAGGTCGCAGCGTGCCTCTCAGCCGATTGGGCAAGCCTGACGGTCATCGAGAAGCGGAACATGCTCCGCTCGATCATTCGCCAGGTGCGGATCCGCAAGCCGATCAGGCAGGGCACGGGCGTCTGGCGGGAGCGGGTCGAGATCATCCCGACGTGGGCTCCCATCGGTTAGCGCACACCTACGTGCAGTCGACTCCCGTCCGGGAGCGAGGCGTCGACGAACGGCTGACTGAGATCGACTCGGCGCCCGGTGGCGTGCAGCATCTTCTCGACCACATCGCGCACCGCCTCGTCGGTCAGTCGCATCGCCACGCGCTCGCTTCGCCCCGCTCGGGCCGCGAAGACGGCGCCCGGGCCGTTGATCCAGATCTCCTCGACCTGCGGATCATCCAGGAGCACCTGCAACGGACCGTAGCCGGTGACGCGCGCGAGCACCTCGCGCACCGCCGCGTCCTCGTCGTCGACGAACTCCAGTCCCCGTGCGAGGGCGTAGTCATTGTGGTGTCTCACCTCCGCGGTCGCCAGCTGCGCGGCGCGATCGGGATGCCGCAGCGGGTCGGCCTGCTCATCGCGCAGGCGGTCGCGCACCCGGTCGGCGATCGCGCGCAGCACCATCGTCGACGCCGCCGCCGAGATCGTTCCCTCCGGCGCGACGGACGTGGGGGCGGATGCGGAGGGGGTCATGGCGGCATCCTCACATCGACGAGGGCCGGCGCGCCGAGACTATCCACAGCGCTCCCGCGCCGTCGCGCGGAATGCCGAGGACGGGCGGCAAGAGAAAAGAAACCCCGCCCTTTACCGTTGCAGCAGAAAAGAAACAACCCTGTCGAAGAACAGGAAAAGGTGCGGTAATCTCTCGGCCATGGCACGCAGAGAAATCAAGACGTATATCGTGGTCGACGATCTCACCGGCGAGGAGATTCCCGAAGAGGACTCCGTCAGCATTCAATTCAGCTACGGCGGGCAGGCGTACGAAATCGATCTGTCGAGGCAGAATGCGACGAAGCTGGATGACTTCCTCGCCCCCTACATCGACAAGGCCCGACGGGTGCGCTCGTTCGGCGCGGCGCCGGCGCGGCGCGCCGCTCCCGCAGCGCGCACGCGAGATCTGGAGGCCGTCCGCGCCTGGGCGCGCTCCAACGGCCACACCGTGAGCACGCGCGGACGAGTGGCGAAGTCCCTGCTGGAGGCGTACGACGCCGCGCACTGATTCCTCCGACGGCGGGCGGGCGGATCCTCCACCGCGGCGCCCTGCTTGTGTTGTGGTCTGACCACAGAGTACGATTTCTTCGTGCTCACGATTCCCGAGACCCTTCAGGCGCAGGCCGACGCGGCGGTCCATAAGGCGGACGGCGTCCTCTCCCCCGGGCGTTTCGCCGTTTCCGGCATGCTGGCCGGCGCCTACATCGGAATCGGCGTCGTCCTCATGGTCGCCACCGCCGGCCCCCTCCTGGCAGCGGGCGATGGCCTCGCCAAGCTGGTCGCCGGCGTCGTGTTCGGCGTCGCCCTGACCCTCGTGGTCTTCGCGGGGGCCGACCTGCTCACGAGCGCGATGATGATCCTCCCCCAGGGCGCCCTCATGGGAGCCGTCGGCTGGTGGCGTGCGATCGGCACCATGGCGGCCACCTTCCTCGCCAACCTCGTCGGCGCCCTCCTCTTCGCCGCGCTCATCGTCGCCTCGGGCGTGCTGCACGCCAACGCACCCGCCGGCAAGATGATCGCCGACATGCTCGCCGCGAAGGCGGAGGAAGGCCCCCTGCAGCTGTTCGTCCGCGGCATCCTCTGCAACGTGCTCGTGTGCCTTGCGATCTGGATGTGTGCACGCGTGCGCTCCGACGTCGCAAAGATCCTCCTGATCTTCGCCGCGATCCTCGCTTTCATCAGCTCGGGTTTCGAGCACGTCGTCGCGAACATGACCACGTACGGCATCGGCCTGTTCAGCGGCGACCCGCACTTCACATGGGGCCTCTTCGCCAACAACATGCTCTGGGTGGGCCTGGGCAACCTCGTCGGCGGCGGGATCGTCGTCGGTCTGGGTTACTGGATCATCGGCGGCCGTCCCCGTCTGGCAGCCGCGTCGACGGTATCCGCTCCGGAGTCGGTCGAGACCACTGGCTAGACTGGTCGCCGCGCGGGAGTGGTGAAATCGGCAGACACGCAGGATTTAGGTTCCTGTGCCTTCGGGCGTGTGGGTTCAAGTCCCACCTTCCGCACGGACGACGTCGCCGCAGAGCGGCCGGTGTGATCAGCCGATTCACCGCAATCACTCGGGAACCGCGCCGGTAGACTGACCGCGACCGCTCCCCTGAGCGACCTTCCACCGCCGATCTACCGACGGGAACCCTGTGCACGCTCTCGCCCTCATCCCCTGGCTCGATCCTGCGGCCATCATCCAGAACGCGGGCCCGTGGGCCCTGCTGGTGGTCTGCTTCATCGTCTTCGCCGAGACGGGTCTGCTCGTCGGCTTCCTGCTCCCCGGCGACACGCTGCTGGTGATCTCGGGCCTGCTGTCGCACTCCACGCCGACGCTGCCGCACGGGATCTTCGGCATCAGCGTCTGGTGGGTGGCGCTGCTGATCGGCCTCGCGGCCTTCGTCGGCGGCGAGCTCGGCTATTACATCGGGCACAAGGGCGGACCCGCCGTGTTCGAACGCAAGGACTCCGGCCTCTTCAGTCGCAAGAACGTCGAGCGCACCAACGCGTTCTTCGAGCGTTACGGCGGCCTCACCGTCATCCTCGCCCGCTTCGTGCCGATCGTCCGGACGTTCGCCCCGGTGGCGGCGGGCGTCGGCCACATGCCATGGCGCAAGTACTCGCTCTACAACCTCATCGGTGCGGTCCTCTGGGGCTTCGGCCTCACGATGTTCGGCTACCTCATCGGCTTCATCCCGCCGGTGGCCACGTTCGTCGAGAACTACATCGACCTCATCCTGCTCGCCGCCGTCGGCGGCACGGCCCTGGTGACCGTGTGGCACTACTTCTCCGAGCGTCGCAAGGTCAAGAAGGAGCAGGCCGCCGGCCTCGCGCCCGAGACCGTCGAGCCTCTCGAGGACGGCACGCCCGCAGCCTGAGTCACGACGCCTTGGTGGCCTTGCCCTTCTTGGGCGGGGCCACCTTCTCGTTCTCCGCACGGGCGGCCCGGCTGCGCTCCACACTGGCCTTCAGCGCTGCCATCAGGTCGATGACCTCGCCCCCGGCATCCTTCTCGGCCTTCTCGCCGAATGTCTCGGACGTATCGAGCGCGTCGCCCTTCTCGAGCTTGGCGTCGATCAGGGTCCGCAGCTCCTGCTGGTACTCGTCGACGAACTGCGCGGGGTCGAAGTCCGACGAGAAGCTCTCCACGAGGGATGCCGACAGCTCGAGCTCCTTGTCGGAGATCTTGACCGGCTCATCCAGCGCCGGGAACGAGGCTTCCCGCACCTCGTCGGCCCAGAGCAGCGTCTGCAGCACGAGGACGTCTCCCCGCACCCGGAGCGCGGCGAGACGCGTCTTCTGGCGCAGGGAGAAGCGCACCACCGCCGTGCGATCGGTCTGCTCGAGGGTCTTGCGCAGGAGCACGTAGGCCTTCGGCGAGGCGGAGTCGGGCTCCAGGTAATAGGGCCGGTCGAGCGTGAGCAGATCGATCTGGTCGCTGGGGACGAACTCGACGACCTCGATCTCGCGACTGCGCTCCGCCGGGAGCGAGGCGAGGTCTTCGGCGGTCAGCACCACGGTGCGGTCGCCGTCGTCGTACGCCTTGTCGATGTCGGCGTAGGGCACCACCTCGCCGTCGAGCTCGCAGATGCGCTGATACCGGATGCGTCCGCCGTCGGCCGCGTGCACCTGATGCAGCGGCACGTCGTGGTCTTCGATGGCCGAGTACACCTTCACCGGCACGTTGACGAGCCCGAAGGTGAGCGCGCCCTTCCAGATCGATCTCATGGGCCCATCAAACCGGCTCCTGCACCGGTTCGCCAGGGGCTGGCCGCTACCCTGGCGCCATGGCACAGGCAGCACAGGTCGTCGAGGTCGGCGGACGACGCCTCCGGCTGAGCAACCTCGACAAGGTGCTGTACCCCGCGACCGGCACCACCAAGGCCGAGGTCATCGACTACTACTCGCGTATCGCTCCGCTCCTGCTCCCCCATCTCGCGGGCCGACCCGTCACGCGGCTGCGGTGGCCCGACGGCACCGGCGAGCCCCCCTTCTTCGCGAAAGACCTGGAGGCCGGCGCACCCGACTGGCTCCGGCGCCGCGCGATCGATCACTCCGGCGGAGCCAAGGACTACCCGCTGATCGACGACGTCGCGGGCCTGGTGTACCTCGCGCAGGTCGCGAGCCTCGAGCTGCACACGCCGCAATGGCGCTTCGACGGCGGCGGCCGCGGATCGCCCGACCGGCTCGTGCTCGACCTCGACCCCGGCCCCGGCGTCGGGCTTCCGGAGTGCGCCGAGGTGGCCCGCCGGGCCCGCGGCATCCTGGCGGACATGGGCATGGACCCGCTGCCGGTGACCAGCGGGTCGAAGGGCCTCCACCTGTACGCACCCCTGGACGCGACGCGCACGAGCGACGAGATCTCGGCGTTCGCGCGCGAGCTGGCACGCGCGTTGGAAGCCGACGATCCCGATCTCGTCGTGAGCGCGATGAGCAAGAACGCACGCCCCGGCAAGGTGTTCGTCGACTGGAGCCAGAACAACGCCGCCAAGACCACGATCGCGCCCTACTCGCTCCGCGGACGCGCGGAGCCGACGGTCGCCGCCCCCCGCACCTGGGCCGAGCTCGACGATCCCGACCTGCGGCACCTGCTGTTCGACGAGGTGCTCGCCCGCGCCGCCTCCGACGGCGACCTGCTCGCGCCCCTGGCGCCCGTCTCCCCCGATCCCCTCTCTTCCTACTTGGCGAAGCGCACCCCCTCCGCCACGCCCGAACCCTTTCCCGCGCCCGCGAACCGACACGCCCTGGCCGACCCGCCACGCCCCGGCCCGGCGGGGCATAGCGGCTCGCACGAGTCGTGGCGGTTCGTGATCCAGGAGCATCACGCGTCGCGTCTGCACTTCGACCTCCGGTTGGAGCACGACGGGGTGCTCGTCAGCTGGGCCGTGCCGCGCGGCATCCCGGCGACCCCCGATCGCAACCACCTCGCGGTCATGACCGAGGCGCACCCCCTCGAGTACCTCACCTTCGCCGGCGAGATCCCCGCCGGAGAGTACGGCGCGGGAACGATGACCGTCTGGGACACCGGCACGTTCACGGCGGAGAAGTGGCGCGACGACGAGGTGATCGCGACCCTCTCCGGCCGGCCGGACGGGCCGCTCGGACGTGTGCGGATCGCCCTGATCCGCACGGCCGGCTCGGGAGAGAAGTCCCAGTGGCTCCTGCACCGCACGAAGGATGCCGCCACGCCGCCGGTCCGCGCCGCGCGCGCAGGGCATCGTGCGCCCGCGCGAACGGCGAGCGGGCCCGACGCCCCGATGCTCGCGGTGTCGACCACGCCGGCGCTCGCCGCGGCGGCCGCGCGAAGGTGGGGCGACCTCCCCTGGGTCGAGTTCAAGTGGGACGGCATCCGCGCCGTCGGCACGTGGGACGGCAGCCGCCTGCGGTTGCGAGCGCGCAGCGGCGCCGACATCACCGACCGCTACCCCGAACTGACCTCCGGAGACGTCGGCTTCGGCCCCCGCCCGGCGGTTCTCGACGGCGAGATCGTCGCCGGGGATGCCGCGGGCCGCCCGAGCTTCACGCGGCTGCAGTCGCGCATGCACCTGACCTCGGCGCCGGAGATCGCGCGGGAGGCGCAGCGCATCCCCGTCGACTACTTCCTCTTCGACGTGCTGCGCGTCGGCGACGAGGACGTCACCGGACGTCCCCTGCGCGAACGCCGCGAGATCCTCGAGACGATCGCGGCCGACGCCATCGCCGCCGTCGCCGTGCCGCCGGTCGCGGACGACGTCTCCGATGCGCTGGCGGCCGCTGCGGAGCTGCACCTGGAGGGTGTGGTCGTCAAGGACCCTCGGTCTCCCTACCGTCGCGGAGCCCGATCCGAGGAGTGGCTCAAGGTCAAGCTGACGGCCATGCAGGAGGTCGTGATCGGTGGCATCCGCCCCGGGAAAGGGGGACGGCGCGGCAGTATCGGATCGCTGCTGCTCGGCATCCCCGACGAGGACGGCCTGCACTACGTCGGACGCGTCGGCACCGGATTCGGCGACCGCGAGCTGAACCGGCTCGCGGCACTGCTCGAGCCGCTGCGCACCGACTCCTCGCCCCTGCTCGGCGTGCCGGTCGCGGACGCCGCCGATGCGCTGTGGGTGCGGCCGGAGCTCGTCGGCGAGGTGGAGTACGCGGAGTTCACGCCGAGCGGCACCCTGCGCCACGCCCGGTGGCGCGGTCTGCGTCCGGATGTGGATCCCGCAGACGTGCGCCGGGAAGACTGAGCTCAGGCCGGCGCGGCGGTCGGACCCTGCGGGTCGGTCGCGAAGACGGCGACGGCGTTCCCGTCCCACACGAACTGCAGCGCGGTGCCCACCGGGAAGGCGGCGCGCAGCTCCTCGGGGCTGTCATCGGCGACGAGCAGCGCGACGGTCGGGTGGAACGGCCCCGCGCCGCAGCCGCTGGTCCCGAACCGCGATCCGTCGGCGGCCGGGACCCGCGGCCTCACGATCAGACACTCGCCCGAGGAGTCCAGCACGTCACGCGCGACGGCGACCACCACGAGCCCGGAGAACGCGTAGGCGGAGTTCTCCTCGGATTCGCCGAACCACGGCATCGCCGCCGGCGGACTGGTCAACGGCTCGTCCAGGCTCGCGACCTGCCGCGCTCCGGTGACCGGTGACACCGGACGGAGCGAGGCCAGACCGAAGACGAGCGCACCCACCACGACGGCCGCCACCGCGATCGACGCCGCCCATCCGATCGCCAGCGCACGTCCGATGCGGGGCGGTATCGCCGCGGGCGCTTCCGTCGGACGGGGAGGCGGCGCGCCGCCGTCCTCCGGGGCGGTCTCGACGGTCGCGCCCGGCGCGGGTACAGGCGTGGCCGCGGGCGTCACCGCGGCCTGCGTGCGGCGCCGTTCCTCCAGCACCCGCAGGCGGGCCAGCGCGTCCGGATCGCGCTCGATGTCGGCATCCGGTCCGTACGCGCGCGTGCGCAGCAGGGAGAGTTCACGGAGATCGGCATCGTCCATGCCCTGCATCGTCGCACAGTCGCCGGGCGGTCTTCGTCGCTACACGTGCGCGTCGTGCTCGCGGTGCCCGGCCGGCTCGAGCTGGAACGTGGAGTGCTCGACATCGAAGTGACGCGACAGGCAGCTCTGCAGACGCGACAGCAGCGCCCCCGCACCTCCGGCGTCACCGGCGAGCACGTCGTCCGCGACGACGACGTGCGCGGTGAAGACGGGGGCGCCGCGCGTCAGCTGCCACACGTGCACGTCGTGCACGTCGACGACGCCGGGCTCGCCGAGGATGTGGTCGCGGATGTCCGCCACGGCGGTGCCGTGCGGCGCCCGCTCGCCGAGCACGGAGAAGACCTCGCGCAGGAGTCCGACGGCCCGCGGCAGGATCATCACCGCGATGAGCAGCGAGGCGAGGGCGTCGGCCGGCATCCAGCCCGTCGTCCAGATGACGACGGCCGCGACGATCACGAGCGCCGAGCCGATGAGGTCGCCGAGCACCTCGATGTAGGCGCCGCGCACGTTGATGCTGCGCTTCTGCGCCGCGCTGAGCAGGTACATCGACACGGCGTTGGCGACGAGACCCACCGCGGCCACGAGGAGCATCAGCCCTCCCGCGACCTCGACCTCGGTCGGTCCGACGAGACGCTGGACCGCTTCGACGGCGATCCAGACCATGAGGGCGATGAGGATCAGCGCGTTCACGAGGGCGCCGAAGACCTCGGCGCGCTGATAGCCGTAGGTGTTGCGATCGTCGGCCGGTCGCCCGGCCACCGCCGAGGCGATGAGGGCGATCACCAGCGCCGACGAATCGGTGAACATGTGTGCCGCGTCGGCCAGCAGGGCGAGCGATCCGGTCAGCAGCGCGCCGACGATCTGGACGAGCATCACTCCGGCCGTCAGACACAGCGAGATCGTCAGCAGTCGCCGATTGCTCGAGTCCCGGATGCCGGTGGGTGCGTGATCGTGCATAGAACGAGGCTAAGCCGCGGCGCCGCCCGCGCACCCGCTCGCGCACTAGTCGGGAATGAAAGCGGTTATCGCTCCAGCGCGCTCAGCAGCGGCGCGAGCGCGACGAACGCGCGGGCGCGGTGCGAGGCCGCGTTCTTCTCCTCCGCCGACAGGTCGGCGGCCGTCCGCCCCTGCTGGTCGTCGGGCAGGAAGATCGGGTCGTAGCCGAACCCGCCGTCGCCGGAGGGCGCCGTCGCGAGCCGGCCCGGCCAGACGCCCTCGACCGTCTCCTCGTGCACGATGCGGCCGTCGGGCCCGGGCACCACGAGGGCGATGGTCGAAACGAACTGGGCCGTCCGGTGCGGGTCGGCGATGTCGGAGAGCTGGTCCAGCAGCAGCTCGAGGTTGACGCGGGCATCCTTGCGGTGCCCTGCCCAGTACGCGGAGAAGACGCCGGGGGCGCCGCCGAGCACGTCGACGCAGACGCCGGAATCGTCGGCCAGCGCGGGAAGCCCGGTGTGGGCCGCGGCCGCTCGCGCCTTGATGAGCGCGTTCGCGGCGAAGGTCACGCCGTCTTCGATGGGTTCCGGGCCGTCGTAGCCGATGACCTCCAGATCGGGGCGCACGCGCGCGACGATCGCGCCGAACTCCTCCACCTTGTGCGGGTTGTGGGTCGCCAAGACGATACGGCGGGGTCCGGCGTCCGCCGTGGAGGAGTTCGGGACGCCGGTCACGAGGCGAGCACCTCGGTCTGGGCGTCGCGGAGGTCGGCGCAGCCGGCGACGCCGAGCTCGAGCAGGGCGTCGAGCTCGCGCTTGTCGAACGGGGCCCCCTCGGCGGTGCCCTGCACCTCGACGAACAGACCGCGACCGGTGACGACGACGTTCATGTCGGTCTCGGCGCGGACGTCCTCGACGTAGGCCAGGTCGAGCATCGGCTCGCCGTCGATGATGCCCACCGACACGGCGGCGACGGAGTCGAGCAGCACCTTCGCGTTCTTGCCGACGAGACCCTTCGCGCGGCCCCACTCGATCGCATCGGCCAGGGCGACGTAGGCACCGGTGATCGCGGCGGTGCGCGTGCCGCCGTCGGCCTGCAGCACGTCGCAGTCGATGACGATGGTGTTCTCACCGAGCGCCTTGGTGTCGACGACGGCGCGGAGCGCACGACCGATCAGACGCGAGATCTCGTGGGTGCGCCCGCCGATCTTGCCCTTGACGGCCTCCCGGTCGTTGCGCGAGTTGGTGGCGCGCGGCAGCATCGCGTACTCCGCCGTCACCCACCCCTTGCCCTTGCCGGTCAGCCAGCGGGGCACGCCCCCCGTGAAGGATGCCGTGCACAGCACCTTCGTGCCGCCGAACGAGATCAGGGCGGACCCCTCGGCGTGCGCGCTCCAGCCCCGCTCGATCGTGACGGGTCGGAGCTGGTCGGGCGTGCGGCCGTCGGCGCGGGTGGTGGTCTCGGTCATGGGGTTCCCTTCAGGGGGTCCGGCAGGTCGATGGCGCCCGTCTGCACGAGGCGCACGCTGGAGACGCCGCGGCCCATGAGCCGGTCGGCGAGGCGGAGGAAGTCATCGGCGGAGTCGCCGGTCGCTTCGTAGGTGTGGGTGGCGACCGCATCCGGACCGGCGAGGAGGTCGCGCGAGACGAGCTGTCGGTAGACGTCCTTCGCGGTCTCGGTGTCGCTCGAGACGAGCGAGACCTGGGGCCCCATCACGTAGCTGATGGCTCCCTCCAGGAACGGGTAGTGGGTGCAGCCGAGCACGAGCGTGTCGACGCCCGCGTGCCGTAGCGGCGCGAGGTAGTCCTCCGCCACCCGCAGCACCTCAGCCGAGCCCGTGACACCGGCCTCGACGAACTCGACGAAACGCGGGCAGGCCTGCGTGAACACCGCCAGCTGCTCGTTGACCCCCAGCATGTCCTGGTACACGCCCGAGCCGATGGTGCCGACCGTCCCGATGACGCCGATGCGCCGGTTGCGCGTGGTCGAGATCGCCGTGCGCACCGCCGGGCCGATGACCTCGACGACCGGCACGTCGTAACGCTCCCGCGCGTCGCGCAGGACGGCGGCGGATGCCGTGTTGCAGGCGATCACGAGCATCTTGACGCCCTGCTCCACCAACGTGTCCAGGACGTCGAGGCTGTACCGCCGGACGTCCGCGATGGGCTTGGGACCGTACGGCGAGTGCGCCGTGTCGCCCAGGTAGAGCACGGATTCGCGCGGAAGGAGCTGCGAGACCGCCCGGGCCACGGTGAGCCCGCCCACGCCGGAGTCGAAGATCCCGATCGGCGCGTCATTCACGATCCTCCACCCTACCCGCCGGTCCCGGGAGGATCTCCGCACGCGGACCCGGCCCAGCGCTCGACGGCCTCGACGGCGTCGCTAGAGTGACGGAATGACCCGCGCCGATGCCCCGTCGTCCGCCCTGCTGACCGACCGGTACGAGCTCACGATGATCGACGCCGCCCTCCGCGACGGGACCGCGTCGCGACCGTGCGTGTTCGAGTTGTTCGGCAGACGCCTGCCGGGTGCGCGCCGCTTCGGCGTGGTAGCGGGCACCGGGCGGCTGCTGCAGCAGCTGCGCGCGTTCCGCTTCGGCGACGACGAGCTGCGCTACCTGTGCGACCACCGGGTGGTCGGCACGCAGACGCTGCGCTTCCTGGAGGATTACCGCTTCACGGGCACCATCCGCGGGTACCGCGAGGGCGAGCTCTACTTCCCCGGATCGCCCATCCTCACCGTGGAGGGCTCGTTCGCGGAGGCCGTGGTGCTCGAGACGCTGGCCCTCAGCATCCTGAACCACGACTCCGCCGTCGCGAACGCCGCCGCCCGCATGAGCATCGCCGCCGGCGACCGCCCCCTGGCCGAAATGGGATCGCGCCGGGCCGCCGAGAGATCGGCCGTCGCCGCCGCGCGCGCCGCCTACATCGCGGGCTTCGGCGCCACGAGCAACCTCGAAGCCGGTCGCGAATGGGGCATCCCCACGATGGGGACGGCCGCGCACGCGTGGACCCTCCTGCACGACACCGAGGAGGAGGCCTTCCGCAGCCAGATCGATGCGCTCGGCATCGACACCACGCTGCTCATCGACACCTACGACATCCGCGCCGGCGTCGAGACCGCGGTGCGCGTCGCCGGAACGGGGCTCGGCGGGGTGCGGATCGACTCCGGCGACCTGCCCACCGTCGCAGCGGAGGTGCGCGCGCAGCTGGACGAGCTCGGCGCGACGTCGACGCGGATCACGGTCACGAGCGACCTCGACGAGTTCGCGATCGCGGCGCTGGCGGCATCCCCCGTCGACGCCTACGGGGTGGGCACGTCGGTCGTCACCGGATCGGGCGCTCCGACGGCCGGAATGGTCTACAAGCTGGTCGCACGCCAGGATGCGGCGGGCAGCTGGGTCGCCGTGGCGAAGGCGTCCACCGACAAGGGCTCGCGGGGCGGACGCAAGGCCGCGTTCCGCACCCTGTCGCACGGGACGGCCACCAGCGAGCTCATCGCGGTGTCGGACGGGTTCGACGCCGTGCAGACCTCCGACGACCATCCCGACGCCCGGGCGCTGCAGGTGACGCTCGTGGACCACGGTGAGCCGGATGCCGCGTACGAGGGCGCCGGCGGTGTCGCGCAGGCCCGCGCGCACCACGCCCTGGTGCGCGAAGAGCTGCCGGTGACGGCACTCGCGCTGAGCCGGTCCGACCCGGCGCTGCCGACGGTCTACATCGACGCGTGACAGGAGGCCCGGACCGACGGTGAACGGGTCAGCTCATGAGCGACTCGTAGATCTCCTTGCACGTCGGGCACACCGGGAACTTCTCCGGGTCGCGGCCGGGCGTCCACTTCTTGCCGCAGAGGGCGCGCACCGGCTTTCCCGTCAGGGCCGACTCGAGGATCTTGTCCTTCTTGACGTAGTGGGAGAAGCGCTCGTGGTCGCCGGGCTCGATGTTCTCTTCGCGCAGGAGTTCCTCGAGCTCCCGGTCGAGGGTGGCGACGCCGCCGTCGCCGGGGCCGTCGGGGCTGTCGAGAGGGCTGCTCATGGTGTCCGATTCTATCCGCGCGGCGACCCGCCCGGCCGAGTTCGTCCACAGCGGATCAGGTCGACTCCGCGAACTCCATCAACCGCTCGCCCGTGCGATCGAACACGGCGCCGCCGCCGAGGATGCCGGCGAGCAGCACCACCGCGCCGATGCCGATGCCGCCCCACAACGCGGTCCACGACCACTGTTCGTCCACCGTCAGGGCGAGCCAGGCCCACCACAGCGCCGGAGCCCCGCACGCCAGCGCTCCCAGCATCACGACGCCCTGCGAGAGACCGCCGCCGGTGCGCTGCGGCTGCTGGAACGGACTGTCCCCGGGCCGGGAGACGGCGTAGGGAGCGATGACCGAGGCCAGAGAGGACAGGCCGAGCCCGCTGAGGAAGAGGCCGGCGCACACGCCGATCATCGCCGGGAGCATCGCCCACCGGCCGTGTATGGAGACGGTGACGGGGATCGCGACCGCCAGTACCACGACGCCCACGAGGGAGATCGGGGCGAGCCGCCCGGCCCGGTCGGCCGCACCGCGCACCGCCCCGGCGATGTGCATCCACAGCGCCGTCGAGTCGTACGCGAGGTCGTTGTGCGGCAGCCATCCGAGGAAGAGGGCGATGAGGGGCGCGGGGATGAGCACCGCCATCGACAGCGGCACCCCGACGAGCACGAGCGGCACGATCGTCACGGCCGCGGCCACGGGCACGATGATCATGTTCACCAGGTAGCGCGGGTCGCGGAACCAGTAGATGAGACTCCGTGCGGCGACACCGCCCGCCGGCGTGCCTCCGGTCAGGTCGAACCATCCCAGACCGCGCCGCTCGCGGGCCGCGCCCGGGCGCTCCGTCGTCGTCATCAGGCGCCCGACGACCCAGAACCAGCAGACCGCGAGAAGTGCAACCGTGAGGACCGCCACGATCGCGGGCCCGAGCAGTCCGCCGTGGACGGCTCGGTGCGGGAGCGCCCAGGCCGCCCCGAACGGCGTCAGCGCCAGGACGTCGACCGCTTCGGTGAGGGCCGACGGGACGCCCTCGGCCCACTGCAGCGACGCGAGGAAGACGACGACGGGCACCACCACCGCGATCACGGCGATGAGGAAGACACCCGTGAGCTCCCGCGACCGTCGCTCATGCAGGAGCCCTCCGATCGCGAGGGCGATCTTGGACAGGAGCAGGCAGGTGAGCACCCCGGCGATCGACGACAGCACGACGACGGCCGCGGGCGCTCCGCGCTCCGACCAGAGGGTGGCCAGCGCGCTCGCGATCGCGATGAGCGCGATCATCGGCACGCTGATCACGCTCGCCAGCAGCGTCGCGGCGGCCGTCGCACGCGGCGAGGCGCCGAGGACGGAGAACCGGCGCGGATCGAGCTGATCGTCCACGCCGCCGATGAGCGCCGTCACCAGGAAGCCGACGGTCAGAGCGGATGCCGCCACCATCGTGACGGCGAAGGCGGCCTCGTCCGACGACGAGCGCAGCCGCAGGGCGCCCGCCCACACGGCGCCGACGGCCAGCGCCACGACCACGAACCCCACGACCGTCCGCACCGCCTGTCGGCGCTCGCCCCGCAGCGCACCGATCAGCAGATCGAGCCTCAGTCGGAGAACGTGTGCAACCACTCGAGCCCCTCCGCGTCGCTGATGCCGCCCGAGAGCTCGATGAAACGCTCCTCGAGGGTGAGGTCGCCGCGGACCTCGTCCACCGTCCCCTCGGCCAGGACCCGACCTCCGACGATGACGGCCAGGCCGGAGCACACCCGCTCCACGAGCTCCATCCCGTGGCTGGAGAGCACGACCGTCCCCCCGTGGGCCACGTACGCGGAGAGGATGTCGAGGACGACCGCGGAGGACACCGGATCGACCGACTCGAACGGCTCATCGAGCACCAGCACCCGCGGCGAGTGGATCATCGCGCCGGCGAGCATGATCTTCTTCGTCATTCCCGCGGAGTAGTCCGACACGGGCCGCGCCAGGGCGTCGGTCAGGTCGAACGCGCGCGCGAGCTCGGCGCTGCGGCTTTCGACGACCGCGGAGCGCAGTCCCCTCAGCACGCCGTAGTAGTGGAGCAACTGGCGCCCGGTGAGCCGGTCGAACGTGCGGAGCCGGTCGGGGAGGATCCCCATCTGCTGCTTCGCGCGGCGCGGGTCCGCGGCGAGGTCGATGCCGGCGATCGCGATGTCGCCGCTGTCGGGGCGCAGCAGGCCCGCGATCATGGAGAGCGTGGTCGTCTTGCCGGCGCCGTTGGGACCCACGATCCCGTAGAAGGTCCCCGCCGGGATGCGCAGGTCGATCGCGTCCACCGCGACCGTCGCGCCGAACGACTTCGTGACGCCCCGCACGTGCACGGCCGGCGTCGGCGATGCCGCCGCCTCGGACACGGCCTCTTCGCTCGCCACGACGAACACCTCGTCGGCCAGGTCTCCGAAGACCTCCGCCACCGACGGCTCGGGCACCTCTGCCGGGTCGTCTTCCCGCTCCGGTCCGGATGCCGGGGCGAGGTCAGGCTCGAGGTCGGCGGCGTCCGCTTCGGACTCCGCCTCCACAGCCTCCGGCTCGGCCTCCGCCAGCGGTTCCGGCTCCACAGCGTCCGGCTCGGGCTCGGGCTCGGGCTCCACGGCCTCCGCCTGCGCCTCCACCACCTCGGGCTCCGGGTCCGCGGCATCCGCTTCGGACTCCGCCACAGGCTCAGGCTCTACGGTCTCAGCAGCGGTCTCGGTCTCTGCCACATCCGCGGATTCCGGCTCCGGCTCGACAGCGGACTCGGCGACCTCGGTTTCGGGCTCGGAATGCGGGCGCGCCGGTTCTGCGACGTCCGCCTGCGACTCGACCGCGTCCGGCACCGGGACCTGCTCCTCGGCGTCCTCGGCCGGCTCCTCGACCGTCGGCGCGGTGTCGGAATCGGCGGGCACGATCACCGAGCGATCGGCCGCGGCGGCCTCGAAGCGCGCCGCGGCGATCTCCGGGGCGATCTCGGGGCGCGGCGGCGTCGCGACCTTCGGCTTCCGCGCGCGCGGCGCACGCTTCGCCGGCGGGCGGCGTGGGCGCGGAGCGGCGGGCGCCGGAGCGTCGACGGCGGGCGCCTCGTCGGCATCCGAGGGCGTCCGATCGAGCCGAGCGGCGGCCTCCGCAGCGGCGACCGGGGGCAGCGGCGGCAGGGCGTGCACGCCGTCGTCGTCCTGGGGGATCGGCTGGGGGGCGCTCACCCGACAAACCTAGCAAGCACGCCCGACGATTGCCGCGAGTCGTCCACAGAGCGTGACAATGCGTGCGGTTCGCGGGGCGAAAACCTGACGGATCAGCCACTTCCCGCACCTTCCCAGGTCGAGCCGCTACCATAGCCGGAGCACAAGGAAGTGGCTGAACGCCGAATACTCCGTGAACACTTCCCCGGGAGCACACTCGTGACACTTCAGACCGTCATCCTCGCAGCGGGCATGGGCTCGCGCCTCGGGCGCTCGCTGCCCAAGCCGCTCACCGCACTCAGCGACGGCCGCACCATCATGCAGCAGCAGCACGACAACATCCGCGCCGCCTTCGGATCGGCCGCCCGCATCACGACCGTCGTGGGCTACCGCGCCGAGGCCATCGTCGATGCGTTCCCCGACTCCGAGTACGTCTACAACGAGCGCTACGACCAGACCAACACGTCCAAGAGCCTTCTGCGGGCCCTCCGCGCGACGGGGCGCGCCGGGGTCCTGTGGCTCAACGGCGACGTCGTCTTCGACCCGCGGGTGCTCGGCCGGGCCCGCCCCCTGATCGATGCCGAGCAGTCCTTCGCGACCGTCAACACCTCCTCGGTCAGCGACGAGGAGGTCAAGTACACGGTGTCCTCGGAGGGCTTCATCGCCGAGCTGTCGAAGACCGTCCGCGGCGGCGTGGGTGAAGCGGTCGGGATCAACTACATCTCCGCGGCCGACAAGCGCGCACTGATCGCACAGCTGAGCCGCGTCGACGACCAGGACTACTTCGAGCGCGGGCTCGAGCTCGCCATCGCCGAGAACGGCCTTCTGCTCGAACCGCTCGACATCTCCGACCTCTATGCCGTCGAGGTCGACTTCGCGGAAGATCTGGAGCGCGCCAACCAGTTCGTCTGACCGGACGATCGACGACACCCCGACCGCTCAGCCGCCGCTCAGGGGCCGTCCATAGGATCGTGCCGTCATGGCCAAGATCCATCGCATCCACTCCCTCCCCGACGACGCGCCGTGGGACGGTGGCCTTCCTCCGGAAGGATCGCCCGAGCACCCGCGCACCGTGCGGGCGCTCGATCGGATGCTGCAGGTCCAGCGCCCGGTCGTGATCGCGCACCTGCGCAGCATCCGTCTACGCCATCCCGAGGCGACGACGGCGCAGATCGTCCGGATGCTGGAGCGGCGCTACCTGGCGGCGGTGACCACCGGCGGCGCCGCCGTCGGCGCGACGGCGGTCGTACCCGGCATCGGGACCGGGGTCACCCTGGCCCTCTCGGGCATCGAGACCGTCGGGTTCCTGGAGGCCACGGCGCTGTTCGCCCAGTCGCTCGCCGAGCTGCACGGCATCCGCGTGGACAATCCCGATCGCGCCCGCGCGCTCGTGCTGACGCTGATGCTCGGCCAGGAGGGTGTCGACCTCGTCGCGCAGCTCGGGCGACAGGTCGCCGGCACCGGTGGCTCGCGCACCTCGTACTGGGGCGAGCTCGTGACGAAGTCGCTGCCCCGCGCGGCCGTCGGCCCGCTCGTCGACCGGCTCAAGTCGTCCTTCATCCGGCAGTTCGCGACCAAGGGCAGCGCCTCGGTCATCGGCAAGGCGCTCCCCTTCGGCATCGGTGCGGCCATCGGCGGAACCGGAAACCACCTGCTCGGCCGCCGCGTGGTGGTGGGATCCCACCGCGCGTTCGGTCTGCCGCCCGTCGCGTACCCGGCGGAGCTCGAGCCGCGCCCCGGCACCGAGCGGCTCGAGCGCTCCGCGTTCGGCACGGTCCGGCGCGCCGGCGAGGCGATCGGTGCGGGCGGACGTCGCGCGGCCGGCGCCCTGGGCGCCGCCGCCGGCGCGGTCGGAGCGAAGGCCCGCCGCGGTGGCCGCTCGACGGCGGACGGCGCTGCCGCGGGAGACTGACGACCGCGTCCCGCGAGACGCGCCCGGCGGGGGCGCCCCCGCGACGCCGGGGTCGCGCACAATGGGGCCATGGGTATCTTCCAGAGTCGTCCCGAAGAGCCGACCGAATGGGGCGGTCTGCCCTCCGAGCCGGTCGATGAGCAGCAGCCCGCGGAGGTGCTGCCGCCCCCGGTCGACGATCTCGGTGTCTTCGGTGCCGCCGGCGTCGCATTCTCCGTGCCGGTGGAGGTCCTGGTCCAGGACGAGGAGTCGACGCCAGAGGACTGACGACGCCTCGGCGCGGCTGTCTCGACACCCGACGGCGCGCTGGCTAGCCTCGACCCATGCAGACGACGCTGAGGCATCTGGCCGCATGGATGCCGCAGCAGAGGTGGTACACCCCGACGGGCGGTGAGCCGCGGCTGCGCGTGCTGGCCGAGCGGCGGCTCTCGAGCTCCGCTCCCGACGTCGACGTGCAGCTGCTGATCGTCGGCGACGGAGACGACGCCGACACGATCGTGTATCAGGTCCCCCTCGTGTGGCGGCCTCGCACCGGCGAGCCGGAACCGTCCCACACCGTCGGCGTCGACGATGATCGGCTCCTCGTCGACGGCCCCCACGATCCCGCCTTCACCGCCGCGCTGCTCGTCGAGCTGGGGCGCCCCGATCTCGCCGGACCGGCGAGCGTGCTCACGGGCGAGCAGTCGAACACGTCCGTGATCTTCCGGCCCTCCCATGCCGCGCCCGTCATCTGCAAGGTGTTCCGTCGGCTTCATCCGGGCATCAATCCGGACATCGAGCTGCAGTCGGCGCTCGCGGCCGCGGGCTCTGCGCACGTCCCGCCCGTGATCGGTCACCTCGACGGCGAGTGGACGTCGACCGCCCCCGGCGAGCCCGCCGTCCGCGGATCGCTCGCGTTCGCCCAGGAGTTCCTCCCCGATGTCGAGGACGCCTGGCGCGTGGCGCTCGCGGCCGCCGCGGTGAGCGCCGACTTCTCGGCCGAAGCGCAATCGCTGGGACGCGCGACCGCCGATGTCCATCGCGATCTCGCCCACCTGTTCCCGACCCCGCCCGCCGACGCCGATGCGCGGCGCTCGATCGTCGCGGCGTGGCGCCGGCGCCTGTCGATCGCGGTCGCGGAGGTGCCCGCGCTCGGCGCGTTCCACGATGCGGTCGCGCGCATCTACGCGCGCGCCGAGGCCGCGCCCTGGCCGCACCTGCAACGCGTGCACGGCGACTACCACCTCGGCCAGGTCCTGCACTCCCCCACCCGCGGCTGGATGCTCCTCGACTTCGAGGGCGAGCCGATGCGCCCGATCTCCGAACGGCGCGCCCCCGACCTGGCGCTGAGGGACATCGCCGGGATGCTGCGCTCGTTCGACTACGTCGCGGGCTCGCTCCGCCTCCAGCGCGGGCCGCACCAGCTCGACGCCACGGCCGACGCCGCCGCCGACGCGTGGGCGCGCGCCGCCCGCACGAGCTTCCTCACCGGGTACGGCTCCACGTTCGCCGACCCGTCGGGCGCTCTCCTCGACGCGCTCGAGCTCGACAAGGCCGTCTACGAAGCGATCTACGAGGCGCGTCACCGTCCGGCGTGGCTCGCGATACCGCTGGCGGCGGTGGCGCGGCTCGTCACGCGCTGAGCGCGCTCAGCCCTCCACGCCGGCCGAAGGCCCGGACGCCGCGGGCGTCGCGTCCGCGCGCGTCGCGGCATCCCACGTCTCCCACCGTCGCATGAGCTCGGCGATGGCGGCCTCGAACCGCGCGGATGCCGCACCCGGCGCCGTGTCGCCGAAGTACCGCTGCACCCACCGCGCGAGACGCGCGGCCGCGTCAGGGTCGTCGAGCACCCGCGTGATGCGGTCGTCGACGTCGGCCGCACCGGCGGCATCCAGCCACTCGGCATCCGACAGATACCCGTTCGTATCGACGTCGGCGGCGGGATCGACCGGGCGCGTGATCAGCAGGGGCTTGCTCGTCGCGAGACGGTCGTAGACCATCGCGGAGATGTCGACGACGGCGATGTCGGCGGCGAGGAGCTGCCAGCCCAGCTCTCCCCCGGCGTCGACGACGTGCCGGGCCGTCGGATCGGACGCGTTCGCAGCAGTGATGGCGGCCACGATGCGCGCGTTCGCCGCGCCGTACTCCGGGTCGACGACGCCCGAGCGGGGGTGGGGACGGTAGATGAGACGGTACCGGGGCGACGACAGCAGCGCCGCGACGAGGGCCTCGCCGTGGGTGCGGAGAGAGCCGTAACGGGCCGCCGGACGATCGCCCTCCCCGGTCGGCGCGTAGAGCACCACCGTGCGCTCGTCGGGCGCATACGGCGGCTCGCCGACGTAGTGATCGGTCTGGGGACGGCCGACGGCGATCGTGCGCCGATCGACGTCGTAGTCCCACAGCGTCCGTGAGAGGCGATCGCGCGCCGCCTCCCCCGCGACGAGGGCGTAGTCGTACGCCTTGAACTGGTTCGTGGTCATGTACATCTTGTCGGACTCGCCGTGGTTGATGAACACGTGCCAGCGGCGACCGTACCGGAACATCTGGAAGTTCCGCGTGTTCTGGTTGACGTAGAGGACCACCCGGATGTCCTGCTGCGCGATGTAGCGCTCGAGGTCGCGCACCTTCGGGACGAACGCGACGGGCAGGGCGTCGTCGGCCAGGAGCGCCCGCGCACCCGTCGCGTGCCGGCTGAGCACCACGACCGGCCACCGCCCGGCGAGGGCGGCCAGCGGCCGATACCACTGACGGATCTGGTACATGTTCACGTCGCCGT
Organism: Microbacterium sp. PAMC21962; assembly: GCF_019443465.1. NCBI lineage: Bacteria > Bacillati > Actinomycetota > Actinomycetes > Micrococcales > Microbacteriaceae > Microbacterium > Microbacterium sp. PAMC21962. Next base: position 908,774 of record NZ_CP080381.1, read on the forward strand.
CGGCGAAGTACACCGCGATGCGGAAGTGGGCCGGCGGTGCCGGGGGCCGCGCAGCCTGTTCGCGGCGCACCTCCCGCAGTGCCGACCGCCCGTTGGCCACGCGCCGCAGCAGCGAGCGGGCGCGGCGTGCCTCGGAGACGATTCCCATCCCTCCAGCCTACGGCGGCCGCGCCGGTGCGCCCCCGGCATGGGATGATCGTCGGATGCACTCCGTCGCGGCACGCTCCCGGGACGCGCGGGTGCCGTCCCCGGATGCCGGGGTCAGCTTCGTGATGCCCGTGCTCAACGAGCAGGCGTATCTGACCCGCGCCGTCGAGAGCGCGCTCGCCCAGGAGACGGCCGGCCCCAGCGAGGTCATCCTCGCTCTCGGACCGTCCACCGACGCGACCGACGCGATCGCCGCGGAGCTGGCGGCGCGCGACCCGCGGGTACGCCTCATCCGCAACCCGGCCGCCGACATCCCGGTGGGCCTGAACCTCGCCATCCGAGCGGCGCGCTACCCGACGATCGTGCGCGTGGACGCGCACTCGGAGCTCGAACCCGGATACGCGCAGCGCGCGCTGGACACCCTGGCCCGGGTCCGTGCGGCCAACGTCGGCGGAGTCATGCGCGCGGACGGCCGCACCGGCTTCCAGCGTGCCGTCGCCCGCGCGTACAACGCCCGTGTGGGCCTCGGCGGCGGCGCCTACCATTCGGGCGGCCGTGCGGGTCCGGCCGAGTCGGCCTATCTCGGCGTGATCCGGCGCGACGTGCTCGACGAGGTCGGGCTGTTCGACGAGACCATCCGCCGCGGTGAGGACTGGGAGCTCAATCTGCGCATCCGACGCGCCGGCTACCGCGTGTGGTTCGATCCCGAGCTGGCCGTCACGTACTGGCCGCGCGAGCGTTGGACGCGACTGGCGCGGCAGTTCCGCTCGACGGGAACCTGGCGCGGCGAGCTCGTGCGCCGATACGGTCGCCGCAATTCGCTGCGCTTCTTCGCGCCGCCCGCTCTGGTGCTCACCACCGTCGCCGCCCTCATCGTCGGCGTCCTTGAGGCGACGGGCGTCCTCAGCGGCATCCCGGCGCTCGTGGCCTCCGTCGTGTATGCGCCGCTCGCGGCGTACGCGTTGGTGGTGCTCGGCTGGGCGCTGAGCCCGGCCGCGGGTCCCGGCATCCGGGAGCGGCTCTGGGGCCTGGTGGTGCTGCCGACCATGCACGTCGCGTGGGGCGTCGGCTTCCTCATCGGTGCCGCTCGCGGCGCGCGCGAGAACATCGACACGTCGCGTCTGGATCGCAACACCCCGCTGCCCTGATGCCGCTGCCCTGACACCGCTGCCCCGGAACGCCGCTGCCCTCGCGCGACCCGACCCCACGGCACGTGCCGGCCCGATCAGTCCCGGTCGACGAACCTCTGGTCGAGGATCCGGGCGACGACCCGTTCGGCCGCACGCCCGTCGTCGCGGGCGTTGACGCGGGCGCGCCAGGTCGCATACCGGCCCGCGAACCGCTCCTGCACCGTCTCATCGGCGACCAGGCGCGTCAGCTCCTCCTGGGTCGTCGCCAGAGGCCCGGGCGCGTGCGCCGCGAGATCGAAGTAGAAGCCGCGCAGCCGCCCGCGGTAATGCTCGAGGTCGGGGGTGAAGAAGAAGATCGGCTTGCCGGTGGCGGTGAAATCGAACATCACGGACGAGTAGTCCGTGATGAGCGCATCGGCGATCATCAGCAGCTCGGACGTGTCGGAGTGACCCGTGACGTCGATGACCCGCGGTCCGGGCGCATCGACGGTGAGGTCCACCCCCGGCAGCAGCGTCCGCGAATGACCGCGCACCAGCACCACCGAACCGGTGGCCTCGGCGAACGCCGGCAGGTCCAGGAAGTCGACGATCTGTTCGCGGTCGTCTCGCCACGTGGGTGCGTAGAGGAGCACGTGTTCCGCGGCGCCGATGCCGAGCAGCGACCGGATCTCCTGTTGCCTGCTCCCGGTGCCTGCCGACAGCTCGTCGTTACGGGGATACCCCTCCACCCAGATCGGACGACGCAGGAACGCGTAGGCCGCGCGCAGCGTACGCGCGCCGTACTCGTTCTGGGCGAGCAGCACGTCCCAGCGGCGACTCTCGCGCACCACCGCGAGCATCCGCCGCAGGTCGAAGCCCGGTCGGTGCAGGGCGAGGCGCTTGAGGGGCGTGCCGTGCCAGGTCTGCAGCACGCGTTGGCCGGGACGGCGCACGTAGCGTCGCCGCAGCCAGTCGTTGACCACGAGCAGACGCGCCGACGCTCGCGCGCGCCACCACTGCGGGCTGCCCTCGACCACGGCCACCGCGCCGTCTGGCACCGCCACCGAGAGGTCGACGACGCTCCAGTAGCGGATCACCCCGGGAGCCGCACGTGCGAGCTCACGGTCGATCGCCCGCGGATTGCACCCGGCGATGCGCCCGTAGAAGCTCTCGAAGAAGACGGCGTTCTCCAGCTCGCCCCCCGGGCGCGTCGCATATCGGCGCTCGAGAGCGGCCTGCGCTTCGGCCGAGTCGTACGCGGCGTCGATCGGCGGACGCACCGTGAGCGTCCCGTCGCGGAGGGCGACACGCATCGTCGAGGTCATGGTGTCGGCGATGGATGCCGCGGCCACCTCGCCGGCGTCGGCGCCGTCGAGGCGGAGGCGGTAGTCGCCGGTCGGCAGCGGCAGCTCGCGCTCGCCGCCGCGCGCCGAACGCAGGGGCAGCGCCGCGGTCCACCCCCCGGTGCCGTCGGCGGCGGGACTCCCGTCCACCCGCGCACGCCGACCGGCGAGCACGGCGGCGTCGGGCAGCGTCCCCTCACCCTGCAGGACGAGCTCGGGGCCCGCCTCGCCGTGGCGGATCGACGCGGTGATCGTCATGATCGCCTCTCCGCGGCGAGCGCCGCCTGAATCGCCCGGAACACGCGGGCGCTGCCGCCACCGTCGGCGACGTCGTGCACGCGCGCGCTCAGCGCGCGGGCCGCCGCCACACGCCGCGCGTGCTCGGCGGGATCGGTGAGGACCGCGCGCGTCTGGGCGATCGCCTCGTCCCAGGTCGTGGCGGGGGCCTCCCCCGCCACGTCGCGGAAGGTGCCGTAGAAGCCGCGCGTCCGGGCGTAGGCGGCGAGGTCCGGGGTGAGGAAGACCGCGGGCACGGGGACGAGCGCCGCGTCGAAGACGATGGACGAGTAGTCCGTGATCAGCACGTCGATCGCCGGCAGCAGAGGCGTGACCTCGGCGACGAGGTCGGCTCCGAGAAGACGGATGCGCTCCCCGGCGTGACGCGCGTAGGCGCCGGCGCCGTGCGGGTGCGACCGGATCAGGAGCACGGCGTCCGACTCGGTGAGCAGGGCGCGAAGGCGATCCGCCTCGGCGGGCGTCGGGACGGCGGGATCGGGGGCGCCGTCGCGCCAGGTCGGCGCGTAGAGGATCAGCCTCGCCGTCCCGAGCGCACCGGTCGCCTCCGCGACGGCGGTGCGGGCGCGCGCACGCCGCTCGTCGGCGTCGCCGGCGAAGAGCACATCGGTGCGCGGCTCCCCCGTCACGGGCACACGCGTCGACGGGAGCCCGAAGGCGGACTCCAGGCGGCCCCGCACGAGCTGGGAGGCGGCCGGCAGCACGCGGATGCGCGACTGCGCGCGGCGGTACGCCGCGGTCACCACCCGTGTGAGGATCCGCTGGACGAGCGCCGGGAGACGGCGGGCGGTCACCTGCATCGTCACGGGTGCGTCCAGTCCCAGACGCTTCAACGGGATGCCGTGCCACAGCTGCACGATCACGCCGCCGGTCGCGGCGTAGCGGTTGACATCGCCGAAGCCGTGGGTGATCACGATGACCCCGGCACGCGCCGTCGCCCAGAACCCGCGCAGCGACCCTTTGCGCGTCCACGGGATGCCGCGTGCCTGCGCCTGCAGGTCGTCGCGGACGGAACCGGTCAGCCAGACCGCGCGCACGCCCTCGCCGCGAGCGTGCTCCCAGAGCGCCCATGCGCCGTCGCCGACGCCCCACGCGCACCCGAAGACCCACCGGTCGCGCGAGCGCGGGATCAGCATGGTCGCAAGGCGCCCGCCGACGTACATCGGCACGCGCAGGAGCTTGCGGGCATTGCCGACGCCGAACGAGAAGGACGCCACCCCGCGAGCCTATCGCGGGGTGGCGTCCGAGCCTGAGGGCGTGCTTACGGCTGCAGCTCCCCGAGCGTGACCTCTGCGGAGGCCGTCTTGCCGTTGCGCTCGTACACGATCGTGGCCTTCGAACCCGCCGCGAGCGCGCGCACCTGCGCGGTGAGGTCGGTCGCGTCGGTGATCGGGAACCCGTTGAACGACGTCACCACGTCGCCCTTCTGCAGCCCGGCGTTGGCCGCCGCACCGCCCGAGGTGACCTCCGCGATGTAGGCACCCGCGGTGGTCGCGCCCTCCTGCGTGGCCGCGTCGCGGACACCGGCGCCGAGCAGACCGTGCGTGGCCTTGCCGTCCTTGATCAGCTCGTCGGTCACGCGCTTGACGATGTTGGACGGGATCGAGAAGCCGACGCCGATCGAGCCCGACTGGCCGCTCGAGCTGGAACCTCCCGCCGACGCGATGGCGACGTTGATGCCGATGAGCTTGCCCTCACCGTCGACCAGGGCACCGCCGGAGTTGCCGGGGTTGATCGCGGCATCCGTCTGGATCACCGCGATCGAGATCGAGCTCGTCGCCGTGGTCTGCTGGCCCTGGCCGAAGTCGAACTGGAACGGCGAGCCGTTCTCGCCCTGCTGCGGCGTCTGCTCCTGCGTGTCGCCCTCCGGAGCCGCCGACGAGGCGATCTGGATCGAGCGGTTCAGCGCGCTCACGATACCCGTGGTCACGGTGTTGGACAGACCGAGCGGCGCGCCGACCGCGACCGTCTGGTCGCCGACGTTGAGGTTCGACGAGTCGCCGAAATCGATCGGGGTCAGGCCGGATGCATCGGTCAGCTTGATCACCGCGAGATCGTACGTGGGGTCGGTCCCGACGATCGTCGCGGCGTAGACCTTTCCATCGGAGGTGGTCACCGAGAGCGTGGCGTCGGCGGTCTGGCCGTCGAGGGTGACGACGTGGGTGTTCGTCACGACGTAGCCGTCGGCGGTCAGCACCACACCCGAGCCGGTTCCGCCCGACGAGCCCGACGTGGCCGAGATCGTCACGACGCTCGGGACCACCTTGGCCGCGATGGCGGTCGTCTGGTTCACCGACGAGGTGTTGTTGACCGTGACGGCCGCGGGCGCGCCGCTGATGACCGTCTGCGACTGCGGGAACAGCGACGCGCCGGCAGCGGCGCCGCCGATTCCGGCCGCTCCGCCCACGAGGGCGGCGGCGACCATGATGCCGACGATCTTGCCGGCACCGATGCGCGCGGCGGGTGCCGCCGGCTCGGCGGTCGCGGTCGCGCCGTACGGCATGGTCGGCTGCGCACCGAAGGCCGCACCCGTGTAGGCGGGCGCCCCGTACGGCGACGGCTGCGCCGACGACGGGACGGTCGGCGCGGTGTACGGCGCGTTCGAGGAGTAGCCGGTAGGCGCGACGGCCGGCGCCTGTGCCGCCTGGGTCGCGGGCTGCTCCGGCAGCGGCGGGCGCTGCGGCGCGTCCCCGGCGTTCGCGACGTTCTCGGGGGCGGCCGGGGTCTCCGCGGCGGCGGGGGTCTCGGCGACGGCGGGCGTCTCGGAGCCCTGCGCGGCGGCGTCGTAGCCCTGCGCGGCGGCGTCCTGCGGGTCGGTGTTCGAGGGGGTGTTCTCGCTCATTGGTGCTTCCTTCTTCCCAAGTCCTGATCAGGATGTCGCGCGATTCTGTGTGTTGCTTATGTCCGCACCCCGCTGAGCCTATGCATGTAGCCTGAGCGCGATGCGAGAGATTCCGGGCGCGTGGCGCCGTACCGCACAGGGCGCGGGACTGCTGTCGTCGGACGGTGTCGCGGCGCCGACGATCTTCGCCGAGATGAGCGGCCTCGCCGCACGCACCGGCGCCATCAACCTCGGGCAGGGCTTTCCCGACGAGGACGGTCCTCGTGCCGTCCTCGACGCGGCGCGCGACGCGATCGCGGCCGGGTTCAACCAATACGCCCCCGGTCGCGGCGTGCCGGCGCTGCTCACCGCGATCGCGGCGCATCAACGGCGCTTCTACGGACGAGAGCTCGATCCCGAGCGCGAGATCCTCGTGACAGCCGGGGCGACCGAGGCACTGGCGGCCGCTCTGCTCGCCCTCATCGACTCCCCCGACGACGAGGTCGTCGTCTTCGAGCCCTACTACGACTCCTACGCGGCGTGCGTCGCCCTGGCCGGCGCCCGGCTGGTGACGGTGCCGCTGGCGTGGCCGCGGTTCCAGCCGGATCTCGACCGGCTCGCAGCCGCCGTCACCGACCGCACCCGGATCATCCTCGTCAACGACCCCCACAATCCCACCGGGGCGGTCTTCGCGCCGGAGGTCCGCGCGGAGATCGTGCGCCTGGCCGAACGTCACGACGCCGTCATCGTCACCGACGAGGTCTACGAGCATCTCGTGTTCGACGCCCGGCACGAGCCGATCGCGACGCTGCCCGGCGCTGCGGAACGCACGCTCACGATCTCGTCGGCGGGCAAGACCTTCTCCACCACGGGGTGGAAGATCGGATGGGTGTCGGGGCCCGCGGCGCTGATCGACGCCGTCCTCGCGGTCAAGCAGTTCCTCACGTATGTGAACGGCACACCCTTCCAGCACGCGATCGCCACCGGCCTCGCCCTCCCGGACGACTTTTTCACCGGCATCGCATCGACGCTGCGCACCAAGCGCGACCTGCTCGCGGCGGGGCTGGATGCCGCCGGCTTCACGGTGTCCGAACCGGCCGGCTCCTACTTCACCGTCGCCGACGCGGCACCGCTGCTGAGTCCCGGCACCGATGCGGCGCAGTTCTGCCGCGAGCTGCCCGCCCGCGCCGGGGTCGTGGCCATCCCGCTCACGGCCTTCGCGAGCGCGTCGCACCGTGCCGACTACGCCACCCTCGTCCGCTTCGCCGCCTGCAAGCGCACGGAGGTCATCGAGGAGGCGAGCGCCCGGCTCGCCGCGATGGCGCCGTCACCGGGCCGCTGAGCGCGGGCGGTCGAGACCCTCTCGTGCTCCTCGTGCACGGCGCGGTGTCGGCGTCGTGTCAGCGCGGTGCGACGTCGAAGCGCCGCAGCGCGAGCGCGGGATTGACCCGCCGGATGCGCTCGATCGTGCCGACGTCGGCGAAGCCGACCGCCACGTCGCTGGCGGTTCCGACGCCTGCGATCTCCACGCCCTGCGGATCCACGACCACCGATGCACCCACCCCCAGCGGCGGCGGGTGGTCGGCACCCGCGACGTACAGCGTGTTCTCGATCGCCCGCGCGTGCAGGAGCGTCCGCCAGTGGTGCTCCTTGAGGGGCCCGCGCACCCACTCGGCCGCCACGAGCACCACGTGGGCGCCCGCATCGGCGAGCACACGCGCCACTTCGGGAAAGCGCAGGTCGTAGCAGGTCATCAGCGCCACGGTCAGCCCGCGCACCTCGAAGGTCTCCGGAGCGCCGATGGCCCCCGGTTCGACCCAGTCCGACTCCCGCTGGCCGAACGCGTCGTACAGGTGCAGCTTGTGGGAGACGGCGAGGATGCCGCCGGCATCGACGGCCACGACCGCGTTGCGCACACGCCCGGCCTCGCCCCGTTCGACCAGGCCGGCCGTGACGACGAGGCCGTGTCGGGCGGCGATCGCCGTGAGCTCGGTCACGAAGGGCCCGTCGAGCGACTCCGCGTTCTCGGCGAGCGAGGCATCGAACGGATCGACGAAGTAGCTCGCGTACTCCGGGAACGCCACGACCGCCGCGCCCCGCGCGGAGGCGGCGGCGGCGAGCTCGTCGATCACGCGCAGGTTGTCGGCCTTGTCGGCGGTGGGCGCGAACTGCGCCACCGCGACGCCCACGGCATCCGCTCTCATACCCGACTCCCCTCCGGCGCCGCCGGGCACGCAGCGGGGCACGAACGGGAGGGTGAGGTCACGACCCCATCCTCCCCCGCGGCATGGACCTTCGGCAACGCCCGGTTCGCGTGGCGAGGAGCGCCCCGTGTACACCGGCACTCCGAACCCGTGTTAGGCTATTCCTTGTGCCGCGGGGTGGAGCAGCTCGGTAGCTCGCTGGGCTCATAACCCAGAGGTCGCAGGTTCAAATCCTGTCCCCGCAACCAATATCGCGTGTGTCACGCGGTCACGAAGAAGGCGTCCCCGATCCGGGGGCGCCTTCTTCGCGTGCGCCGACCCGCGGCCGTTCACTCGACGAGCGCGTCGTCCATGTCCTCGAGGAAACGCGCGATCGCACGGAGCTCCTCGTCGCTGTAGCCGTCCATGACGTCGCGCATCTTCGCCATGCGCTGCCCGAGGTGGCGGGAGAACTCGCTGCGCGCGCGCTCGGTGAGCACGACGATGCGCGCCCGTCGATCGGCGGGGTGGGGACGCCGCTCGATGTGTCCCCGCTCGCTCAGCCGGTCGAGCAGCTTCGTCGTGGATGCCGTGGAGATCGCGAGGTGCTTCGCGATCTCGTGGGGCGAGACCCATTCGCCGCGCTGCTCGCGCACGATGAGCATGCGCAGGGCCGCGAGATCGGACCCGTTCATGTCCATGTCGGAACGCAGCACGCCGTGCAGCCGATCCATAGAATCGCTGAAGGAGCGCACGGCGACCAACGCGTCGCGGACGAGTTCGTCGCGCTGCGTCGTCGGGATCCACCGGTCTGTCACGCTGGACACCCCCCTCACTCGAAAGGTAGTATCCCTTAAAATCGCTAGCTAAACTAGCAATAAGGAGAAGATCGTGTCCCCGACAGAATACGTGGTCCTGCTCGACGACAACGGGGACGAGATCGGCACGGCGCCGAAGGCCAGCGTGCACGGCACCGACACGGCTCTGCACCTCGCCTTCTCCTGCCACGTCTACAACTCCCGCGGCGAGACGCTCGTGACCCGCCGCGCCCTCGACAAGCTGACCTGGCCCGGAGTGTGGAGCAACTCCTTCTGCGGGCACCCGCGTCCCGCGGAGCCGGTGATGGATGCCGTGCACCGCCGCGCCGAGCACGAGCTGGGTCTGACCCTGCGCGACGTGCGGCTCGCCCTCCCCCTGTTCCGCTACCGCGCGGTCGACGCGAGCGGCATCGTCGAGCACGAGATCTGCCCGGTGTACACGGCACTCGTCGACGACGAGCCGCGGCTCAACCCGCGCGAGGTGGCCGAAGCGCGCTGGGTCGATCCGGCCGATCTCGCCGTGTCGTTGCGCGCCACCCCCTGGGCGTTCAGCCCCTGGCTCGTCCTGCAAGCCGAGCAGCTCGGCGTCTTCGAGCCCGCGACGGTGCGGAGCGCGTCGTGATCGCGTTGCTCGACGATGACGCGCGCATCAGCGTCGACGCCGCGATCGAGCGCGCCCTGAGCCGGCTGCAACGCCGCGCCGCTCCGCTCGGAGACGGCGCGAAGGCCCTCACCGCCGCGACCGCCGCGGCCGCCGCCGACGGCAAGCGGCTGCGCCCGGCTCTCGTCGTCGCCTCCTACCGCGCCTTCGGCGGAGGTCGCGACGACGACACCACGGCACTGTGGGACGTCGCGGCCGCGCTCGAGCTGCTGCACACGGCATTCGTCGTGCACGACGACCTCATCGATCGCGATCTCGAGCGCCGCGGCATCCCCAACGTCGCCGGACGCTTCCGGACCCGAGCCCAGGCGTTCGGTGCCGGGCCCGAGCAGGCCGCCATCGTGGGCGATGCCGCCGCCGTGCTCGCCGGCGACCTGCTGCTGTTCGAGGCCGCCCGCCTCGTCGCCTGCTGCGACGTCGACGAGACCACACGGCACGCCCTGCTGGAGATCATCGACGACGCGATCCTCGTCTCGGCCTCCGGTGAGCTCGCCGACGTCGAGCACGGCGCGCGCGCCGACTACCCCGACACCGATGCCCTTCTGGGGGCGGCGCACGACAAGACCGCCGCCTACTCCTTCGAGGCGCCGCTGCTCGCCGGAGCCATCATGGCGGGAGCACCGGCCGAGGCCCGCTCCCGGCTGTCGCTGGCCGCAGCCGACCTGGGTCTCGCGTTCCAGCTCGTCGACGACCTCATCGGCACGTTCGGCTCCCGCAGCCAGGCCGGGCGCGATCCGGGCGCCGACCTCCGCGAGGCGAAGCGCACGCCCCTCATCGCCCTCGCCCGCGACACGGCGGCCTGGCCCCGGGTCAGCTCCGCGCTGGCCGTCGCGCACACCGGGCCGATCGCCGTGCGGCGCGCCCAGCGCGAGCTCGAGGCGAGCGGGGCACGCGACCACCTGGTCGCCCTCATCGACGACCGGCTGCGCCGAGCGCGGAGCCGATCGGCCTCCCCGGCGCTGCCCCCGGCCGCGGTGACGCTGCTGGCGGAGGTCGCGAACGCGATCGAAGGGCGCATCCCGTGAGCGGCGCCCCCGCGGCCGGCGGCTCCCTGTACGACCGCTGCGCGCAGGAGGCGGCGGCCACGGTCATCGCCGCGTACTCCACGTCCTTCGCGCTCGCCTGCCGCCTGCTCGGCCCCCGCGTGCGCACACACGTGCGCAGCATCTACGCGCTCGTGCGCGTCGCCGATGAGGTGGTCGACGGCGCCGCCGAGCAGACCGGCCTTCCCGCGCCGACCCAGCGGCTCCTGCTCGACGAGCTGGAGGCCGAGACGCTCGCGGCCGTCGCCCGGGGGTTCAGCACCAACCTGATCGTCCACGCGTTCGCCCTCGCCGCCCGGGAGTGCGGCATCGGACACGACCTGGTGCGACCGTTCTTCGCCTCGATGCGGACGGATCTCACGCGCACGCGGCACGACGACGCCTCGCACGACGAGTACGTCTACGGCTCGGCCGAGGTCGTCGGCCTCATGTGCCTGCAGGTGTTCGTCAACGCCGGGCGGGCGACACCGCTCGCTCCCGACCCCGGCCTCGTCGACGGCGCCCGGCGCCTGGGCGCCGCCTTCCAGGACGTCAACTTCCTCCGCGACCGCACCGACGACGAGAACCGACTGGGACGGGACTATCTCGGACTGCAGGACGGACGCCGCGATCGCACGGCCGTCCTCGACCGCATCGACGCCGACCTGGATGCCGCGGCCGCCGCGATCGCCGACCTGCCCGCCGACTGCCGGCGGGCCGTGACGACCGCCCACGGCCTGTTCGCCGAGCTCGCGCACCGCTTGCGCGAGGACGACGACACGGCCCGTGTGTCCGTCCCCGCACCGGTCAAGGCCACCATCGCGGCCCGGGCGCTCGCCGGCCGCCCCCCGAAACGGAGCACTCCATGACCCGCACGGCCCTCGTCATCGGTGGCGGGATCTCCGGCCTCGCGACCGCCGCCCTCCTCGCCCGCGACGGGTGGCAGGTGGAGCTGCACGAGGCCGGGGACGCGCTGGGCGGGCGGGCCGGCTCCTGGGAGCGCGACGGCTTCCGCTTCGACACCGGCCCCAGCTGGTACCTCATGCCGGAGGTCTTCGACCACTTCTTCCGCCTGTGCGGCACGAGCGCCGCCGCCGAGCTCGACCTGGTGCCGCTGACGCCGGCCTACCGGGTGTACCCCGAGCCGGATGCCGGTGCCGCCAGCGCCGCCGTCGACGTCGTCTCGGGGCGCGAGGCGGCGCGGGAGCTCTTCGAGAGCCGGGAACCCGGCGCGGGAGCCCGCCTCGACGCGTACCTCGACTCGGCCGCCGACGCCTACGACCTCGCCGTGTCGCGATTCCTCTACGACACGTACGCCTCCACGAAGGGGCTGCGCGATCCGGCCGTCGCCGGCCAGCTGCCACGACTGGCGCCGCTGCTGACACGGTCGCTCGACGACCATGTCGCCCGTCGTTTCCGCGATCCGGTGCTGCGTCAGATCCTCGGCTACCCGGCCGTGTTCCTCGGTTCGTCACCGTTCGACGCGCCCAGCCTGTACCACCTGATGAGCCACCTCGATCTCGACGAGGGGGTGCTGTATCCGCAGGGCGGCTTCACCGAGGTCATCGCCGCGGTCGCGCGGGTCGCCCGTGCACAGGGCGCGGTGCTGCACACCTCCTCGCCCGTCGCCGAGATCCTCACCCAGGATGCCCGTGCGATCGGCATCCGCCTCTCCGACGGCACCGTGCGAGAGGCCGATATCGTCGTCTCCTCCGCCGATCTCCACGAGACCGAGACGACCATGCTCCCGCCGTCGCTCCAGTCCTACCCGCCACGGTGGTGGCGCCGGCGCAACCCGGGGCCCGGGGCGCTGCTGCTCCTGCTCGGTGTCGACGGGGAGCTGCCGCAGCTCGCGCACCACACGCTGTTGTTCGCCCGCGACTGGGAGAAGAACTTCGGCGACGTGTTCGGCGCCGACCCCCGCATCCCCGACCCCGCCTCCCTGTACATCTGCCGCCCCTCCGCGACGGATCCGACCGTCGCGCCGCCGGGCGCCGAGAACCTCTTCGTGCTCGTCCCCATGCCTGCCGACCCCTCGCTCGGCCGTGGCGGCGTGGACGGGGCCGGCGCGCCGGCGATCGAGCAGGCGGCCGACCGGGTGATCGCCCAGATCGCGGCGTGGACCGGCATCCCCGACCTCGCCGCGCGCATCCGGGTGCGACGCACCATCGCGCCCGCCGACTTCGAGGCCGACCTGGGCGCCTGGCGCGGAGGCGCCCTGGGGCTCGCGCACACCCTCCGCCAGAGCGCGGTCTTCCGTCCGCGCAACGCCTCGCGCAAGGTGCGCGGCCTGTTCTACGCCGGCACGTCGGTGCTCCCGGGCATCGGGCTGCCGATGTGCCTCATCTCGGCCGAGCTCGTCGTCAAGCGGCTGCGCGGCGATCGCGGTGCCGCGCGCCTGCCCGAGCCCTCGGGAGTCGGCGCGCGACGCCGCGCCCCTGAGGACGACCGCTGACATGCCCGGCGCATACCTGCTCGTGCTCCTGGTGTCGATCGGCGGGGTGATGGCGCTCGACGCCCGCCTGCGCCTCGCGCTCTGGCCCCGCCGCGGCGACGGCGACGACCGCCTCCGTGCCCGCAATGCGGGCGCGATCGTCGTCGGGACGGCGTTCTTCCTGGTGTGGGATGCCGTGGGCATCGCGACCGGCGTCTTCGTCAAGGGAGACAGCCCCTACCTCCTGGGCGTCGACCTCGCCCCGCACCTGCCGATCGAGGAGCCCCTGTTCCTCGCCTTCCTCTGCTACCTGGCGCTCACCGTCCACGCCGCTGCCCGCCGGTTCGCCGACCGTTCGCACAGCGGCGCGCCCGAGACACGGCGTCCCCCCGGCGCGCGCGATCCCCGGAGGTCGTCGTGACCTACCCGCTCATCGTGCTCCCGTTCGCCGTCGTCGCCGCGGCGGCCGTGCTCGCCACCGCGCGGCGTCCCGCATTCCGGGCGCGTCTGCGTGCGAGCGCGATCACGGCGATCGTCCTGCTGCTGCTCACGGCGGTGTTCGACAACCTGATGATCGCCGCGGGCCTGTTCACGTATCCGGAGGAGCTCATCAGCGGCATCCGCATCGGCCTCGCCCCCATCGAGGACCTGTCGTATCCCCTCGTCGCCGCGTTCGCCGTGCCCGCCGTCGCGGAGCTGCTCCGCCGACCGCGCTCTCCGCGGCCGCAAGACGCGGGAGCGTCCCGATGAGCGCCGGGGCGACGCTGCGCCAACTGCTCGTCGCGTCACGTCCGGTCAGTTGGATCAACACCGCCTACCCGTTCGCGGCCGCCCTGCTGCTCACGACGGGACGGATCGATGCGACGCTCGTCGTGGGCACGATCTTCTTCCTCATCCCGTACAACCTGGCGATGTACGGGATCAACGACGTCTTCGACTACGAGTCCGACCTCCGCAACCCCCGCAAGGGGGGGGCGCACGGCGCCGTGCTCGACCGTCGCTTCCACCGGATCACCCTGTGGGCGGCGGGGCTGTCGTGCGTGCCGTTCGTCGCCTATCTCGTGATCGTCGGCTCGATCGCATCGACGCTGGTGCTCGCCGCGAGCCTCTTCTTCGTCGTCTTCTACTCCGCCCCGCCGCTGCGGCTGAAGGAGCGGCCCGTCGCCGATTCGGTGACCAGCAGCATCCACTTCTTCTCCCCCGCCGTGTACGGCCTCGTCCTGGCCGGCGCGACGTGGACCTGGCACCTCGGCGCCGTGATCCTCGCGTTCGCACTGTGGGGCGTCGCCTCGCATGCGTTCGGTGCCGTGCAGGACGTGGTCGCCGACCGCGAGGCCGGCATCGGTTCGATCGCGACGGCTTTCGGCGCGCGCGCCACCGTGCGTCTCGCCCTCACCGGCTACGCGCTGGCGGGGGCGGTCATGCTGGGCGCCGCCTGGCCCGGACCCCTCGCCGCACTCCTGGCCCTGCCCTACCTGGTCACCGTCTGGCCGTACCGCCACGTCTCCGACGCGGATGCCGCGACCGCGACGCGCGGCTGGGACCGCTTCCTCTGGCTCAACCAGTTCACCGGCTTCGCCGTCACGCTGCTGCTGATCTGGTTCGCCCTCATCCGCTGAGCGCCGCGCGCAGCCGCGCACCAGACGGCGGACCCCGGCAGACGAGACGGCGGCACCCCCGACTCCGGGGATGCCGCCGTCAGCGGGACTGCGATCCGCTCAGCCCTGGCCCTCGAGCTGGAGGAGCTTCTGCAGCGCGGCGGTCAGACGCGCGTCGGCCTCGCCGTACTTGGTCCAGTCGCCCTGCGTCAGGGCCGCCTGGCGGTCCATCATCGCCTGCTGCGCATCCTTCAGCGCGGCCTGGAACTCCACGCTCGTGCCGGTTCCGCCGCCCGTGCCCGAGCCGGTGCCGGCATCCGTGCCACCGCTCTCCGACGGTGACGGAGACGGAGAGGGCGTCACGCCGCCGTCACCCGTGCTGGCGCCGGAGTCTCCGCCGAACAGCTTGTCGAGCGCGTCCTGCAGCGTGTTCTCGAAGGCCACCTGGTTGCCGAACGCGACGAGGATCTTCTGGAGCGTGGGGAGCTTGGTCGATCCCGACGACTGCACGAAGACCGGCTGCACGTAGAGCAGACCACCGCCGACGGGCAGGGTGAGCAGGTTGCCGTTGAGCACCTGGGACTGGTTCTGGTTCAGCAGGTTCGAGAACGACGACACATCGGGCTCGGAGTTGAACGTGTTCTGCACCTGGCCGGGTCCGGGGACCGGGGTCTCCGCGTTGATCTCCAGCATCCGGAGCTTGCCGTAGTTCGGATCCTTGACCCCCGCCGTGGCCCCGGCGTCCGAGTCGACGGACAGGTAGCCCATGAGGACGTTCCGCGTGTCGTCACCGCCGGGGATGAACGTCGTGAACATCGAGTAGGTCGGGGACTGCTGACCCGGCATCTTCATCGTGAGGTAGTACGGCGGCTGCAGCACCTCCTGCTTGGAGACCGGGTCGTTCGGGGTCTTCCAGGCGTTGTCGCGCTGGTAGAACGATCCGGCGTCGTCGACGTGGTAGGTGCCGAGCATGGCGCGCTGCACCTTGAACAGGTCGGTCGGGTAGCGCACGTGGCTCATCAGGTCGCCGCTCATCTCCGTGAGGGGCTTGAGCGTCGACGGGTAGACCTTCTGCCATGCCTGCAGCAGCGGGTCGGTGTCGTCCCACGCGTACAGCGTCACCTTGCCGTCGTACGCGTCGACGGTCGCCTTCACCGAGTTGCGGATGTAGTTGACGTCGTCGAGCGCGACGCGCGGCGTCGTGTTCGTCGTGTCGCTGATGGCGTCGCGCAGGCTCACGATCGACGAGTACGGGTAGTTCGCGCTCAGCGTGTAGCCGTCCACGATCCACACGATCCGCCCGTCCACCACCGACGGGTACGGGTCGTTGTCGAGCTCGAGGTAGGGGGCGACCTTGTTGACGCGGTCGATCGGGTTGCGGTCGTACAGGATCTGCGAGTCCGCGTTGATGCCGTCCGAGAAGAGGATGTCGGTCGACTGGAACTTCAGCGAGTAGATCAGCCGGTTGAACGGGTTGCCGATGTTCGGGCCGCCGTCACCGGAGAAGGTCGTCTTGGTCTGCGCGGCGTCGCCCGTTCCCCGGGGGTAGTCGAGCTCGATGTCGGGCGTACCCTCGGGCGCTCCGACGATCGAGTAGGCGGGCGAGTTCTCGCCGAAGTAGACACGCGGCTCGTACTGCTCCCCCGTCGTGAGGGCGCCCGTGGTGGGGATGCCGCGCTCCACGAAGACCGGGTTGCCGTCGGCGGTGCGCTCGTTGCCCTTCGCGGCGACCATGCCGTAGCCGTGCGTGTAGACGAGCGTCGAGTTGTACCACGACGCCGCCTGGCCGAGCTGGCCGATGTTGAGCTCGCGCAGCGAGACGACGGTGTCCTGGCTCTTGCCGTCGATCTGGTAGCGGTCGACGTCCAGCGGGTCGGTGAACTGGTAGTACGACCGGTACTGCTCGAGCTGGCGGACGGTCGGCGAGATGATCGCGGGGTCCATGATGCGGATGGATGCCGTGGTCTCGGCATCCGAGCGCAGCTGCCCGGTCTCGGCGTTCGTGACGGCCTGGAAATCGCTCTTGGTCAGCCCGTCGATGCCGTACGCCTTCTTGGTCGCATCGATGTTGCGCTGGTAGTACGGGCTCTCCAGGGTCTCCTGGTTGGGGCGCACCTGGATGTTGGTCACGACCCACGGGTAGGCGACGCCGACGACCAGCGCCGAGACGATTAGAAGGCCCGTGCCGATGAGCGGGAAGCGCCAGCGGCCCACGATGGCCGTCACGAAGAACAGCACGGCGACGATGACGGCGGCGATGGCGATGATCGTCAGGCCCGGGATGATGGCGTGGTCGTCGACGTAGCTGGCTCCCGTGATGCGATCGCTCTGCTGCGTGAGCGTCTTGTAGCGGTCGAGCCAGATGCTCACGCCCTGCACGAGGAGGTACAGTCCCGCGATCACCGCGAGCTGGATGCGGGCGGCCTTCGAGATGCGCAGCTCACGCTGTCCGACGCGCACGGAGCCGTACAGGTAGGCGACCAGGGCCGTGACGATGAGCGAGACCAGCAGCACCGCCGAGGCGAAGCCGAGGGCGGAGCTGAAGAACGGCAGCGAGAAGAGGTAGAAGCCGGTGTCCAGCTGGAACTGGGGGTCGAGCTCCCCCGTGTCGACCCGGTTGAACCACAGCCACACGGTCTCCCACTGCGCCGACGCCGCGAACCCGGCGAAGAAGCCGAAGAAGACGGGGATGCCCCACATCGCGAGACGACGCAGCGGCTCGACGACCTCCTGGTAGTGGTCCAGCTGCGAGGTGAGCCGGGCGTAGACGGGCCGCAGGCGGTACGCCAGCTGGATCGCGGCGAACACCGGCACCGCCATCGCGAGGAATCCGATGACGAACATGATCACGCGAGCCGACCACTGCGTCCACAGCACGCTCGAGAACCCGAGCTGATCGAACCACAGCCAGTCGGCGTAGAGGCTCGCGAAGACGAAGAAGCCCACCACGATGACGGCGATCACGGCGAGCGTGATGGCGATGGCGCGGCGGAAGGGATTCGGCGTGGCCTGGTTCGGCGCTGAGGTCGTGGTCACCCCACCATCCTAGGTGGGCGCATTCTGGAGGGACGCCGAGGAACCTTCCAGGATGCCGTGAGGTCAGCGGCAGGTGGGGAGCGCGTCCAGGTCGCCGCCGTCGCGGATCGTCGAGAGCACGGAGAGGGCGTCGTCGAGGGTGGCGACCGAGAACACGCGCAGGCCGGGAGGGATGTGGCCGACGACCTCGTCGCAGTTGGACTGCGGTGCGAGGAAGGAGGTGGCACCCGCGCCGACGGCGCCGTACATCTTCTGCCGGATGCCGCCGATGGCGCCCACCGTGCCCGAGGCGTCGATCGTCCCGGTGCCGGCGACCTGCTGGCCGCCGTTGAGGTTGCCGTCGGTGAGCGTGTCGATGATGCCGAGGGCGAACATCATGCCCGCGCTCGGGCCGCCCACGTTGTTGAGCTGGATGGTCACGTCGATGGGGAAGTCGTAGTCGTGCATCGTCGAGATGCCGACGAGCCACGTGGTCGCGCCGTCGACGGTCGCCTGCTTCGGCGTCACCTCGACGTTCTCGCTGGCGCCGGCCCGATCGATGGTCAGCTCGACCGGGGCACCGCCGCCGGCGTTGATGATGCTGCGCAGCTGGTCGGTCTCGGTGATGGGCTGACCGTTCGCCGCGCGGATGATGTCGTCCTTCTGCAGGATGCCCTGCGCGGCGGAGTCGTCGGTCAGCGCGTAGACGCGCACCATCGGCTTGACGTCGTAGCCCAGCCGGGTCAGCGCCGCCGCGGTCGCCTCCTTCTGCGAGTCGACCATCATCACCGCGCTCTGCTCGTTGCGCTGCTCGGTCGTCTGCCCCTGCGGGAACACCTCGTCCACCGGGAGGACGGCTTTGGCCGGGTCGAACCATGCCAGGGCCAGCTCGAACCACGACGGGGTCCGCTCACGGTTGCCCACGACCTGCACGGTCAGCAGGTCGAGGGAGCCGGAGGTGGGGTAGGTCGACGCGCCGGAGACCGTGATCAGCGGGACCTCGGCTCCCGAGGAGTCGGTCGTCGTGCCCAGCGTGTTGAACACGGGGCCCGGACGCTGGATCACGAACGACGTCGGGATGAGGGTGAGCACCAGCAGCGCCACGAGGGCGACGGCGAGGGCCCACACCCCCACCCGCGTCGAACGCGACAGCGGGCGGCGGCGCGCGGGCACGATCGTCGTGCCCTCGTCGAACAGTGCCACAGCAGACCTTCCCGGCCGATCGTTCGCGATCGGCGTACACGCGACGTCCTCCGTGGCGGGCCGAGACGGCCGTGCGGGGAAGTCCAGCCATTAGCGTAGAACGCGACGAGATCCGCCTGCTGAAAGGCGCCTGATATGGCTCACGACGACACTCCGGACCGACCCGACGACGACGATTTCCAGGAGATGCTCCGCAATCTTCTCGGCGGTGGGGCGGGACTCGATCCCGCTCAACTGGAGGGGCTCTCGCGGATGGGCGTCGATCCGGCGATGCTCCAGCAGATGATGGCCCAGCTCCAGCACGCCTTCGCGAACGGCAGCGACGACGGCATCGACTGGAGCTCCGCGAAGACTCAGGCGCTGCACCTGGCCAACAAGGACGGCCTCGGCATCAGCACCGGGCAGAAGCAGGACTTCGACCAGGCGTTCTCCCTCGCGACCCTGTGGCTGAGCGAGGCGACCACGATCTCCGACCTCGCCGGCGCACCGCAGGCGATCACGCGCGGCCAGTGGGTGGAGGAGTCGCTGCCGGTCTGGCAGGAGCTGGCCGAGCCCGTGGCCGACTCGATCGCGGGCGCGCTGACCGCGGCGATCGACGAGCAGACCCCCGAGGAGATGAAGCAGCTGATCGCAGGGGCGGGCACCTTCATGCGCAGGGTCGGCGGCTCCCTGTTCGCCGCGCAGCTGGGCGGGGTCATCGGACGGCTCTCGCAGGAGGTGCTCAGCGGGGGCGACGTCGGCATCCCGGTCATGCCCGACGGCGTGGCGGCCATCCTGCCGCAGAACTTCGCCGACTTCGCGCGCGACCTCGACGTCACCGACGATCAGCTCGCCCTGTACCTGGGCACCCGCGAGCTCGCCCACGCGCGACTGTTCCGCCACGCCCGATGGCTGCGCCTGCACGTCATCTCGCAGGTGACCGAGTTCGCCCGCGGCATCCACGTCGACACGAGCGCCCTCGAGGACCTCGCGTCGCGGTTCGACCCCTCCTCGCCCGAGGAGCTGCGTTCGGCGATCGAGTCGGGCGCCCTCCTCCCGCAGCGCACGCCCGCACAGGACGCGGCACTCGGTCGGCTCGAGAACCTCCTGGCGACCATCGAGGGCTGGGTGGACGTGGTGACCGCCGATGCCACCTCCCGGCTTCCCGCCGCCGCCAAGATCGCCGAGGCGGTCCGCCGCCGCCGGGCCGTGGGCGGACCCGCGGAGCAGGCCATGGCGTCGCTCGTCGGGCTGGAGCTGCGGCCGCGGCGCCTGCGCGAGGCGGCGGCGATGTGGCGGGCCGTGACGGATGCCGTGGGCATCGAGGCCCGCGACGGTCTCTGGGACTACCCCGATCTCATGCCGACCGCCGAGGACATCGACGACCCGCAGGGGCTCGTGGCCCGTCTGCAGGCGCGCGCTCGCGGCGAAGCGCCCGAACGCGACGCCTTCGACGAGGCGCTCGACGAGCTGCTGGCGCAGGCGGCGGACGAGAAGGAGTCCGGCACGTCCGCAGCGGGCACGAACGATCCCGACGCCGACCGCGCGACCGACGGGCCGGAAGACCCCCGCCCCGTCTGAGCCCACGCCGCCTCCTCCCCCACGGCCCGGCCGCCCTCGCGCGCGGTCGGGCTGTGGACAGTCGCCCCGCGGCCCCCGCGAGCCCATCACAATCGGGGGCATGCTCCGACTGGCCGCGTCCCATCCGCCGCTGTGGCGGACACCCTCGAGCCTTCAGCTCGGAACGGAGCCGGGCGTACGCATCGACGGCGTCAGCGACTGGCAGGAGCGGCTCCTCGACGCGCTGACCGACGGGATCCCCGACGCGATGCTGGTGCCGCTCGCCCGCAGCTTCGGGGCGACCGCCGCACAAGCGCAGGAGTTCACGGCCCGGCTCTCGACGGTGCTGACCCGCGAGGATCCTCCCGCGTTGGCCGTGCAGGTCGAGGTCCCCGCCACGCTCGCCCACGCGGAGCTCGTGTCGCTCACGGCGGGGTGGGATGCCGCGGCACTCGCGCACGACGGCGTCTCACGGTGGGACTGCGGTGTGCCGCAGCCCGGCATCCCGCTCATCGTCGTCGCGCACCGGCTGCTCGATCCGCGGCGGGCCTCCCGCCTGATGCGCGGAGACGTCACCCACGTGCCGATCGAGCTCGCCGGCGATCGCGTGAGCGTCGGCCCCGTCGTGGTGCCCGGCCGGACGGCGTGCACCTCCTGCCTGCACGCGCACCGCGCGGACGAGGATCCGCAGTGGCCGCTCCTGGCCGCGCAGCTGCTCGGCCGCGAGCCGGTGCGCACCGACCCCGCGCTCCTCGTCGAGGCGGCGCTGCTCGCCGGGCGCCTCCTGCGCGAGGCCGCGGCGCTCCCGGCCGAGCCGGACGGCGACGTACGACCGACGCTCTCCGTGGGACTCAGCGCCGCCCGCGCGCGCCGCTCGTGGCGCGTCCATCGGCCGCACGAACGCTGCCTGTGCCGATCTCCTGAAGGAATCGCGACCGCTGCCGCTGCCGCGCCCCCGAGCGCTGGGACCAGCTCAGGGAGAGCGACCGCGCGGCCCGCGTGATGCCGACGTAGGCGAGGCGTCTCTCCTCGTCGATCTCCTCGAACCCGGTCGCGTAGGAGATCGGCAGCAGGCCCTCGGCCAGCCCGACGAGATGGACGTGATCCCACTCCAGTCCCTTCGCCGCATGGAGCGTGGCGAGGGTGACCGTGCGCAGCGTCGGTTCGTGCTGATCGCGCCCGCGCGCCATCAGCTCGTCGGTGAAGGCGCGCAGCGTCATGCCCTCCGGCGCCTGCTCCGCCAGCCGCATCACCGCCGCGCGCGCTTCCCACGCGTCGCGGAGCGCCCCGCCCGCCGGCGGCGGGTCTTCGGTGAGGCCGAGCGAGCGCAGCACATCGCGCACCGCCGCGACGAACCCGGACTCGACGGGTGCCACGGAGGCGCCGCGCAGCGCGAGCACCGCCTGGCGCACCTCGGGGAGGTCGAAGAAGCGCTTGCCGCCGAGGACGGTCGCGGGGATGCCGCGCGCCGCGAGAGCGGCCAGCAGTGGAGCCGACTGGGCGTTGGCGCGGTACAGCACCGCGATGTCCTGGGGCTCGATGCCCGCGTCGCGCTGCGCCGCGATCGCGGCGGCCACGCCCTCGGCCTCCGCCGCGTCGTCGTCGTAGCCGGTGACGGTCGGCGTCACCCCGGCCGTCCGCTCCGAACGCAGCGCGAGCGCCCCCGGCCGACCGCGCATGAGCGCGTTGGCGACCGCGAGGATGGCGGGGTCGGAGCGGTAGTTGTGCTCCAGCCGCACCACGGTGGCGTCCTCGAAGCGGTCGGCGAAGTCGAGGAGGTAGCGCGGGTCGGCGCCGGCGAAGGAGTAGATCGTCTGGCTCGCGTCGCCGACGACGCACAGATCGCGCCGGTCTCCGAGCCAGAGCTCCAGCAGCCGGTACTGCACCGGCGAGACGTCCTGGAACTCGTCCACCGTCAGGTGGCGGTACTGCTCGTGCACCGCGGCCGCAACGCGCGGCTCCGACTCGAGCATGCCCGCGCACGCGAGCAGGACGTCTTCGAAGTCCAACTGCCGGCGCTCGTCCTTGACCTTCTCGTACCGATGCTGCAGCTCGGCGAGGGCGTGCGCGTCGAGCGCGGGACCGAGTCCCTCGGGGTGCGCGGCGGCATCCTGATCGATCGTGTGCATCGCGACCTTGCGCCATTCGATGCGGCTGGCCACGTCGCGCAGGGTCGTGCCATCCAGCCGCAGACCGAGGCTGTCGGCGGCCTGCCCCAGCACACGCACCTTGTTGTCGATGATCGACGGGGCGGTGTCGCGGGCCAGCTGCGGCCAGAAGAAGTTCAGCTGTGCGAGGGCCGTCGCGTGGAAGGTCCGTGCGGCGACGCCTTCGACGCCGAGCGCGCGCAGACGCCCCCGCATCTCCCCCGCCGCCTTCGCCGTGAAGGTCACGGCCATGACCCGCGACGGCGAGTAGGCGCCGGTGTTCACGCCGTGCGCGATGCGGTGGGTGATGACGCGGGTCTTGCCCGTGCCCGCGCCCGCCAGCACGCACACCGGGCCGCGCAGCAGCGCCGCCGCCTCGCGCTGCTGATCGTCGAGGCCCATCAGCGCGCGTGCGCTCACGCGGTCTCCCCCGCCCAGTCGGCGATCAGCCGATGCGCGATGGAGGCCGTCCCGGGCAGCAGCACGTCGCCCTCGCCGCGGAGCGCGGCACGGGTCTCGTCGCGGTTGAACCAGCGCACATCGACGATCTCCTCGCCGTCCGGCCGGGCGGCCGCCGGATCGACGGCCACGGCGTGGAAGCCGAGCATGAGCGACCGCGGATACGGCCAGGCCTGCGAGCCGCGGTAGTGCAACGCCTCGACCGCGACACCGGCCTCCTCGTGCACCTCCCGCACGATCGCCGACTCGAGCGACTCGCCCGCCTCGACGAACCCGGCGAAGGTGGAGTACAGGTTGCGATCGCCCCACAGGGCGTTGCGACCCAGCAGCAGGCTCTCGCCGTCGGGAGCGACGACCCCGACGATCACCGCGGGGTCCGTGCGGGGGAAGTGCTCGCGTCCGCACACCGGGCAATGGCGCGCCCACCCGGCGGCGCGCTGCACGGTGCGCGCTCCGCAGTGGGAGCAGAATGGGGCGTCGACGAGCCAGCGGGCCAGGGCGACCGCCTCGACGAGCAATCCGGCGTCGACGGCGGAGAGCTCGCCGCCGATCGCGCGGAGCGACGCCCACACGAGCGGTGCGGCGGCGTCCGCCGCACGGTCCTCCCGCACCGGGTCGGCCTCGTCGGCCCCCGCAGCGGCGAGCAGCACGGCGGCGCCGGCTGCTCCCCGACCGAGGAAGGCCCACTGCACGTCTGCACGGATCGCGTCGACCGGCACGAGCTGCAGCGCTCCGGCGGCATCCACCGGAGCGCGGTCGCCGCGGACGGCGACGACGCGGGAGGACGGGTCGGCGCGCAATCGCTCCAGCAGGTCGGGATCGCTGCGCTCCTCGGCACAGCGATCGATGCCGCCGCGCGCGAGCGCGGGCAGACGCACGGAAACAGGCGGCTCGGCCGATGGCGACATCCGGGACCTTCCTCGACGGGCGTGGCGCACACGGGGACGGGGCGCGGCACACCTACCCTGGGGGCATGGCACGCTCACCACTCACTCTAGCCGCGTCGGTCACGTCGGCTCTGCCTCGCGTCGCGGTGGTCGGTGTGGCGCCGCTGACCGAGGGCGTCTCCGGCCGGTACGACAGCGCCATCGCCACCCTCGACGACGATCGGCGCGTCGTGGTGCGCGTTCCCGTCAACGACGAGGCCCAGGACGACCTGCTGGCCGAGGCGCGCGCCCTGACCTCTCTGACGGCGGGCGTGCGCGGAGTGCTCCCGTTCGGCGCCCCCGACGTGCTCGGGCAGACGAGCGTCGACGGCCGTGCCGCGCTCGTGCAGTCCCTCCTTCCCGGCTACCGCGTGGATGCCGCACACGTGCCGTCGGGACGCGGCATCGCGACCGCGCTCGCGGCGGCCATCGCGGCCGTGCACGACCTGCCCGTCACGGTGATCCGCGACGCGGGCCTGCCGATGCTCACGTCCGGGCAGGTGCGGGACGAGGCCGAACGACTGCTGGACCGCGCCGAGGCGACCGGACTGCTGCCCTTCGGGCTGTTGCGGCGCTGGAGCACGGCGCTCGGCTCCGACCCGCTCTGGCGGTTCGAGACGACGGTCGTGCTGGGCGGGGTCGACCCGGCATCCTTCGTCTTCGAGGACGACGCCGACGGCGCACCGGTCGTGACCGGGTTGCTGTCGTGGGGCGGGCTGGGCGTCGGCGATCCGGCGATCGACCTCCGCTGGACGGCCTCGGCACCGGCGGCCCAGGCCGACGTCCTCGACGAGTACGCGCGCCGCTCGCATCGGGCGCCCGACTCGCTGCTCTCCGAGCGCGCCCGTCTGCACGCCGAGCTCGAGTTCGCGAAGTGGCTCGTCCACGGTCACGAGAGCGGCGACCGCACCGTCGTCGGCGACGCCGTGGCCCTGCTCGAGTCGCTGGATGCCAGCGTCCGCGACGAGCCGGTGCGCGCGCGCGACGACGTCACCCTCGACGAGGCCCTCGCCGCGACGCAGCGGGTTCCGGCGGGTGCCGGCGACGCCGCCGACACGTCCATGCAGACCGACAGCTTCGACCCCGACACCCTCGCCGCCTTCCTCGCCGACGAGAACGAGGCCGGCTCGGCGGAGACGAGTCATCTGGAGACCATCCCGATCGAGCTGTCCGAGTGGTCCGCCGCGCCGGCGGCCACCGGCCGCGTGCCGGTTCACACCGCCGATGTCCCCGTGACCGCGCCCGCAGCGCGCGAGGACGACCTTGCCCCCGCCGAAGACGGTGCGCCGGCCAGCGCCGACGACATCGACCGCGACACGGCGGCGCGCAACGCGCTTCGCCGCTGGACCGGGACCGCCTGAGCCCTTCCCGCCCGCGCGGCCGTCCCGCCGGCGTTCAGTCGCGCAGGATGAGTCCGTCCGCGACGTAGAAGAGCACGACGTCGATCGACTCCAACGGGACGCCGTGCCGCGCGTGATAGGCGGCGCGGTACAGGCGGAGCTGGACCATACGCTCCTCGCGCTCGGCGGCGGTGCGCGGTGCGCGCCCCGTCTTCCAGTCGACGATCTCGATGCGGTCCCCGCGGCGGTACACGGCGTCGAGCTTGCAGATCACGACGTGCGGGCTGCCGTCGCCCAGCGCGTCCGCCATCGTGACGTCGATCTCGGTCTCGACCTCCAGCGGCTGCAGCCGAGCCCACTCGGAGGCGAGGAAGGCCTCCTGCAGGCGTCGCAGGTCGGCGTCGCTCTCCGATGTCATGCCGACGGCGTCGCCGTGGGCGAGTTCGTCGTCGTCGTGCCAGAGCACGTCGTCCGGCGACGTGCCGTCGCCGACCAGCCCCGAGCGCTGCTCCACCCAGGCATGGAACCTGGTCCCCAGCCGGGACTGACGGTAGGGCCGCTCGGGCAGCGGACGCGCGAGGGCGGGGGCATCGCCGAGGTAGTCCTTGAAGCGCGACGCCGGGATGCGCACCGGGGCGGGAGGGCGCACGGGATGCTCGCGCGCGTCGCGCTCCGCGAGCAGCAGGGCGAGCTCCCGCGACGGTACGGCGGGCGGATCGGCCGCGGATGCGGCCCGCACCGCGGCGGCCGCCGCCTCGACGACCTCGCGGCGCGCCCCCAGCGGGTCGAGCGGCCACTGCAGCATCCTGCGCCTGCCCTCGAACGGGTTCTCCCCCGCATCCTCCGGCACCTCCAGCGCCGCGCCCAGGGCATCGGCGATCTCCCGGAGGAAAGGGCTGGGCTTGCGCGCCGACCGGGTTCCCGACCAGCTCGACCCCGTCAACAGCAGATGATCGCGGGCGCGGGTGACCGCCACGTACGCGAGTCGGCGTTCCTCCTCGAGCTGGCGGGCACGACCGGCGTCGACGAACGAGGCGAGCGCGGCGGCGAGGTCCTGCTGGGTCGGCGCCTGATCCGCCCGCCAGCGCAGCTCGGGGAGCCACTCGGCGTCACCGCGGAACTCGTAGGGCAGCACGCCGAAGCCGAGCCAGCCGCGCGTGTCCTTCGGCCGCGTGGGCAGCTCGTCCTCCACCAGGCGGACGACGGCCACGGCATCCCATTCGAGTCCCTTCGACCCGTGGATCGTGAGCAGCTGCACCACGTCGTCCTCCGGGGGCTCCGTGCGCGGCGCGAACTCGTCGAGCCGCTCGGCGTGGTCGAGCCACGCCAGAAGGCTCGGCAGCGACCCGCGCTCGTCCGTCGCGAGGAAGCCGTGCAGCTCGTCGACGAACGCGCGCAGCTGATCGCTCGCCACCCGCGCGGGACCGCGGGCCTCGTTCGCGGCGAGTTCGATGTCCAGGCGCAGTTCCAGCTCGATCATGCGCACCAGTTCGGGAATCGGCAGGGCGGCCTGCCGCCGCAGCCCGGCGAAGACGGCCGCCGCGTCGCGCAGCCGCTCACGGGCCGGAGGGGTGATGTCGGCGAGCCACCCGTGATCGGGTCCGTGGCGCAGGAAGAAGTCCACCGCGTCGACGAGTGAGCCCTGCTCGTCGCCGGCGGATGCGCGCATCCGCTCGACGACCTCGGGGGCCAGCGGCTGCAGCGCCGCGTCGTGTCGCGCGATGCGGCGCGACAGCTCCGCCAGCGCCCGCAGGTCGGCGACGCCGATCCTCCACCGCGGGCCGGCGAGCAGACGGATGAGCGCCGATCCGGCGCGCGGGTCGCTGATCACTCGCAGCGCGGACACGACGTCGACGACCTCCGGAGTCGACAGCAGTCCCCCGAGTCCCAGGATCCGATGCGGGATGCCGCGGCGCCCGAGCGCGTCGGCGAAGTGGACCATGTGCTTCTTGCTGCGGAGCAGCACCGCCCCCGTCGTGAAGCGCCCCTCGCCCTCGCGTTCGCGGCGCACCCGTGTGAACCACTCCGCGACCCGGTCGGCTTCGGCGTCGATGTCGCCGTCGAGATGCACCTCGACATGGCCCCGCTCGGCGCCGGGGCGTGGCCGCAGCGGCGCGACCGGCACCGGAACGCGCTCGGCGAGAGGGGCAAGCACGGCGCCGGCGGCGGTCAGCACGTCGACGCTGTTGCGCCAGCTGGTCATCAGCGCGTACATGCCGGCATCGTCGTCGGTGCTGAAGGCGCTCGCGAACCCGCCCAGGTTGCCGGCGCTCGCACCGCGCCAGCCGTAGATCGACTGATGCGGGTCGCCGACGGCCATCACGGCGGCATCCCGGAAGACCGCCGCCAGCAGCTGCGTCTGCACCACCGACGTGTCCTGGTACTCGTCGAGCAGGATGACGCGGTAGCGCTCGCGCAGTTCGGCCCCCACGACCGGATGCGCGTCGACGATGTCGCACGCACCCGCCACCTGATCCGAGAAGTCGATGACACCCAGCCGGCGTTTGCGCCGCCCGTATTCGCGGGCCAGGTCGACGAGCACCTCCAGCCCACTCACCGCCGTGGCGGCCTTCGCCACATCGGCGTAGACCGTGACCCGCGCGGACGTCGACGGACGCTGCAGGACGTCCGCGAACCGGGCGGGGAAGAGGGCGAGCTCGTCGAGATCGACCCGATTGTCCGCCGCATCGCGGGCGATGCGCAGCGCGCCGTCGACGATCGATCGCAGAGCCTCCTCGCGGCCCTCCAGGCGCACGTCGTCGGCGTCGAGGACGACGCGGCGCATCAGCAGCCACGCCGCCGACTCGCTGAGCACGGCGGCTTCGGCGTCGCGCCCGAGCCGCACGGCGTGCTCGCGGACGATCGCGTCGGCGAAGCTGTTGTAGGTGGCGACGGTGGGCCGATCGAGCAGACTGTCCGCCCCCTCGTCCGCCGGGACGGGGACCGCGCCGGATGCCGCGGCGAGCTCCGCCAGCAGATCGTGGCGCCTCCCCTCGGGCGCTCCGGAGCGTTCCAGCTCGCCGAGCGCATCCAGGCGTCCCGCGGCGTGCAGGGCGTCGAGGTGCGGGACCAGTCCCCGCCGCTCGAACTCGGCGAGCCGGTGCAGCCGGCGGTGGATGCGCTCGGCCAGCTCGCCGGCGGCCTTGCGGGTGAAGGTGAGACCCAGGACCGCGTCGCGGGAGACGAGGCCGTTGGCGACCAGCCAGACGACGCGTCCCGCCATCGTCTCGGTCTTGCCGCTGCCCGCTCCCGCGACGACGAGAGCCGGCGCCAGGGGCGCGGCGATCACGCGCGCCTGCTCGGGTGTGGGCGGGAACTGACCGAGGGCGGCGGCGAGGGCGGCGGGGCTGACCGATGTCACGAGGCGCTCACCGCGCCGACCGTGTGGATGCGACACAGGCCGTACGAGTAGTCGTCGCGGCAGTGCTCCTCGTAGGGCGCGGAGAACGCCGTGCCGCTCATGATCTCGACGGCGGCGCGCACGCGACCGAGGAAGGCGTCGCGGGCCTGGTCGTCCATGGGAGGCTGGCGCGGTTCGACGTAGTCCTTCGTCGCGGCGGTGGGCCGGAGCACGAGCAGCTTGGCGCCACCCGAGACGAGGCCCCGCGCCTCGGGGATGGCGCCGGCGTCCAGCGCGAGCTGATAGGCGGCGAGCTGCGGGTTGTCCACGACCTTCGCGTCGGTCTGCGGCTCGCGCTTGCCGGTCTTGAGGTCCACGATCACGACCTCGTCGGCCGCCGTGCGCTCGACGCGGTCGATGTAGCCGCTGACGACGGCGCCGTGCGGACCCGGCGGGTCGAGGGCGACGGCCACCTCGAAATGCGGCTCGGCGCCGATGAGGGTGCCACCGGCCGCATCGAAGCGTCGCAGGTAGACCGCCAATCGCCGCACGAGCTCGCGCGCCCTCGCCCGCTCGGCGCGATCGCGCCACGCCGACTCGAACTCCAGCTCGCCCCAGCGCGCGTCGACGACCGCCCACAGGGCCTCCTCGTCGCTGCCCTCGGCGTGCTCCATCGCGGCATGCACGAGCGTGCCCAGACCGGCCACCGCGCCGCCGGTGTCGGCACCGAGATCCGACAGCAGCCAGTTGAGCTGGCACTCCTCGAGCGTCTGCAGGCGCGACGGCGAGACCCGCACGTCTTCCTGTGTCAGATCGCGAAGGGGCGCCGACGACGTCGAGGGGGCGATCCCGTACCACTGGTCCGGTGCCGCTCCGGGAACCCCCGCAGCGGCGAGGGCGGCGAGTTGGGAGGCCGCGTACTCCCGCGACGACGACCGATCGCCGCGGATGCCGTGCCCGCCGGCGGCGCCCTCCGTGAGCGTGCGGCGGTGCTGCGCGACGAGCCCGCGCAGCGTCAGCGGGTGTTCGGCCGACCGTGCCGCCGTCTGCCGCGGCGGCAGGAGCTCGAACAGCGCGCTGGGGCCGGTGTCGTCGTCGTCGACGGCCGTGACGACCAGCCGTCGCCGGGCGCGCGAGCAGGCCCGGGCGAACAGACGGAGCTCGTCGTGGAGGACGGTTCGGCGCCGGTCGAGAGCGCCGACGCCGACCTCGCCACGATCGCTGAGCGTCGCGCCCGCAAGACGCCAGCTCTGCAGGAGTCCTCCGCGCGCACGCAGATTGGGCCAGATCCCGTCCTGCACCCCCGCGACGACGACGGTGTCGAACTCCGCCCCGAGGGAACCGGCCGGCGTCAGGATGCTGACGGCATCCACGACGGCGCCGTCGCCGAGACGGTCCTCCGCGACGTCGGAGTCGAGCACACCGCGCAGGAAGGCGGCCGGCGAGGTGCCGTCGGCGCGCTCGCCGTGCCGCTTGGCGGCCTGGAAGAGCGCGACGACGGCGTCGAGCTCGCGCCCGGCCTGAGCCGCGAGGGGTCCGGAGCCGGACGCAGCGGCCGCCCACGTCCGCTCGACGCCGAGGCCGTCCCACCCCGACCAGAGCAGTTCGTGCGCCGTCGGACTGTCGGCGCCCCCCGTGCGCACGAGCTCCCACTGCGCGCGCACCGCCGCCAGCGTCGACGCGATCCGCTCGGCGCGGCGGCCCTCCCGCGTGTCGAGGAGGGCGAACGCGACCGGATGGGCGAGCGCCGACACCAGGAGCTCGCCGCTGGTCGGCTCGGGCGCGTCGCTCGGATCATCGTCGCCCGATCGGGCCGCCAGAGCGCTGTGGCGCAGCGCCGTGCGCAGCCGCCGGATCTCGATGGGATCCATGCCGCCGGCCCGCAGCGCATCGATCGCGTCGTCGAGGCTCCATCCGCTCGGATCGACGTCGGCCAGCAGTACGACGCGCAGCAGGTCCGCGACGGCGCGCGCCTGCGCGAGCGGACGCTGGCCGTTGGTGCGCGTGGGCACCTCACGGGCGGCCAGCTCCGCCTCCAGGGTCGCGACCTGCCGGCTGTCGTGCGCGATCACGGCGCACTGCGCCCAGGGCACGCCGTCGTGCACGTGCCGCTCACGGAGCAGGCGGGCGATGACGTCGTGTTCCTCCGCGGTCGACCGCGCCGTCAGGGCACGGATGCTGTCGTCGTCACCCTCCACGGGGGCCGCGGCGGGCGGGCGCCGGTGCGCGACGACGCCCGCGGCGCCGATGCGCCCGGTGATGCCCGCGACGAGTCGGCGCTGCCCGGCGGTGCCGCGGTGGACCTCGGTGAGGACGTGGAGGGGCGAGCGCGCGGCGAGGCGCGCGAAGTTCTCGGGGCTGGCCCCGCGGAACGTGCCCGACCCGACATCGGGATCGCCGAACGCCAGGACCGCGATCCCCCGCGCCCGGCAAGCCTCGAGCAGCTCGACCCCGCCCAGGGTGAGCTCCTGCGCATCGTCGACGACGATCACGCGAAGCCGTTCCACCGCCGCCACGCCCGGCGCGCCCGCGGGCAGGGTGCGGACCAGTCCGAGGGCCTCCCGGACGAGGCCGGCGGCATCGCGATGCGCATGACGCATGCCGTCGCGGGCATCGAGGTACTCCTGCGCGAAGGATGCCGCGGCCCGCCACTCCGCGACATCGTCGCGCGCGCCCAGGTCGGCGAGCCGGGCCGGCGACACCCCGAGCTGCGCGCACTCGGCCAGCAGCGCGCGGACTTCGGCGCGGAACGCGCGGGTCGCGCGCACCGGCGCAGGCAGCGACGCGGGCCAGCGGATCAGGCCCTCGCGTTCGTCGGCGGCGTCGCCGTCGAGGAGGTCGGCGATCAGCTGATCCTCGTCGGGCCCGGTGAGGAGCTGCGGGGTCTCGGCGCCGGAGTGGACGGCGTGCGCGCGCACGATCTGGTAGGCGAAGGCGACCACGGAGCGGGCGAGCGCACCTCGGGTCGGGATGCCGACGGCGAGAGCGAGCCGGTCGCGCAGAGCGGTCGCCGAGGTGCGCGACGGCGTCAGCACGACGATCTCCTCGGGCACCAGGACCGGCCCGCCGCCGTCGCCGACGCCCTGCCCGGTGACCTCATCACGCTCGCGCAGCAGCGCGGCCACGCGCGCGATCGCCGTGGACGTCTTGCCCGACCCGGGCGCGCCGACGACCACACCGGACGCCGCGGGAGGAAGGTCGATGACGGCGCGCTGCGCGGCATCCCACGTCACACCATCCATGCTCTTCACGGTAGCCGGAAGCGCCGACACAGGCGTTCGCGCACAGCGAGCGCCGCGGGGCCCGAACGGCGATCCGGGCCCCGCGGCGGTGTCGTAGAGTCGACATGCGGCCGGCGCACCGGCCCGCCCCGCATCGCCCTCGGCGGCCGGGTCACGACGAGAAGTGAGGCACAGTCACCGTGGAGATCCGCATCGGCATCGCGAACACCCCCCGAGAGCTCAGCTTCGAGTCGGCCCTGTCGGCGGAGGCCGTGACGACCACCGTTCAGAAGGCGCTCGCCTCGGACGAGTCGTTCGTCACGTTCACGGACGTCAAGGGCAACACGTACATCGTCCCCACCGCGGGCATCACCTTCATCGAGGTCGGGACCGAGGAGTCCCGCCGCGTCGGCTTCGTCGCCTGATCGCGAGTCCCCGCACCGTGGACATCCTCCTCGCCTTCATCTTCGGCGGCGCCTACGGCGGCGTGCTCCATTACCTGATGCCCGGGCGCACCTCGCGGGGTGCGGCGCTGGCGCCGGTGCTGGGCGCGCTGTTGGGCGGCCTCGTCTGGATGGTCATGACCTGGGCGGGTCTGACGACGCTGAGCCCCTGGCTGTGGATCGTCTCGCTCGCCGTCCCCGTCATCGTCGTCCCGGCCGTGCTGGCGGTGCTGACGCGTCGGCGTGCCACTCACGACGCACGCGAACGTCTGCGCCTCAAGATCTCCTGAGCCCGGCTCCGGGCCGCTACGCGTCGAGGCCCATCGCGGCCATACGACGAGAATGCGCGCCGAGCAGGTCGGTGAACACCGGCTCGACCTTGCGTTCCTCCGCAGCGTCGAGGGTCTGCGGCCGCAGCGCGCCGCGCGCGATGAGCAGCGTGTCGCCGACGAGTCGTCGCCCCCAGAGGGCGAGCAGCGACTTCCACTGCTCGTCGGCGGCGATCGCATCCGCGAGGATGCCCGCCAGCGCCTGCCGGTCGTCGTCGGCACGCAGCACGTCGGCGACGCGGCGTCCCGTCGAGCCGTAGCTCGACGACAGCGCGAGGTAGAAGTCGTCCAGCATCCCCGCGGTGATGTGCACCGACAGCATCGTCTCCAGATGCCGGGCGCCGTGGGTCGCCCGACGGAAGGCGTCGAGGGGCTCGCGGAAGGGCAGCATGAGATCGAGCGGGTCGTCGCCGCGATCGCGGATGATCGTCAGGAGGGCGCGGTGCTTCTGCAGCGCCGCACCGGCCGCCACGGAGATCGACTCCTTCTGGGTGAGCTCCGGTGTGGGGGCGATCAGCTCGCTGAGGGTCTCGAAGTACCCGAGCTGCAGGTAGGCGGCCTGCCCGAGGAACGTGTCGACGTCGGGCGCGAGCTCCTCGAAGTCCACACGTCGGACGT
Organism: Microbacterium sp. PAMC21962; assembly: GCF_019443465.1. Taxonomy (NCBI): domain Bacteria; kingdom Bacillati; phylum Actinomycetota; class Actinomycetes; order Micrococcales; family Microbacteriaceae; genus Microbacterium; species Microbacterium sp. PAMC21962. The sequence continues at coordinate 941,784 of NZ_CP080381.1, forward strand.
CTCCGAAGTCGCCGCGCGAACGCACGCGGAGCGTGCGCGCCACGGTGCGCTCCCGCTGCCAGGGCCAGGTCACCACGTCCCCAGCCTAGAGGTCGCGGCGCCGCTTCCGAGGGACGCGGCGCCCGCTCCGCTAGGCTGGTCTGGTCCCGGCGACGGATCGGGACCCCCGCGCCTGCGGATGAGTAGAAGGCGTGGACCTCCTCACCGGCGGCTTCTCACCGCCAGACAGGCACGTATCGTGACGACATTCGCTGAGCTCGGAATCGACCCCGACATCGTGGAGGCGCTCGCCTCCAAGGGCATCGTGGACGCCTTCCCCATCCAGGAGCAGACCATCCCCCTGGGGCTGCCCGGCCAGGACATCATCGGCCAGGCCAAGACGGGCACGGGCAAGACCTTCGGCTTCGGCATCCCGGTCGTCCAGCGCCTCGGACTCGACCCGGCTCCGGGCGTGCAGGCGCTCATCGTCGTCCCCACGCGCGAGCTCGCCGTCCAGGTCTACGAGGACATGGACATGCTCACGCAGAACCGTTCCACGAGCGTCGTCGCGATCTACGGCGGCAAGGCCTACGAGGGGCAGATCGACCAGCTGAAGGCCGGCGCGCAGATCGTCGTGGGCACGCCCGGCCGCCTCATCGACCTCAACAACCAGCGACTGCTCGACCTGTCGGGCGCGGTGGAGGTCGTGCTCGACGAGGCGGACAAGATGCTCGACCTCGGCTTCCTGGCCGACATCGAGAAGATCTTCCAGAAGGTGGCGCCGGTGCGCCACACCCAGCTGTTCTCGGCCACCATGCCGGGACCGATCGTGGCCCTCGCCCGTCGGTTCATGAGCAACCCGATCCACATCCGCGCCACCGACCCCGACGAGGGTCTGACGCAGGCGAACATCAAGCACCTCGTCTACCGGGCGCACTCGCTCGACAAGGACGAGGTCATCGCGCGCATCCTGCAGGCCGAGGGTCGCGGCAAGACCGTCGTGTTCACGCGCACCAAGCGCGCAGCCCAGAAGCTCGTCGACGAGCTGAACGACCGCGGCTTCAACGCCGGAGCCGTCCACGGCGACATGAGCCAGGAGGCGCGCGAGCGCTCGATGGCCGCCTTCAAGGCGGGCAAGAAGGACGTGCTCATCGCGACCGACGTCGCCGCGCGCGGCATCGACGTCGACGACGTGACCCACGTCATCAACCACACCATCCCGGACGACGAGAAGACCTACCTGCACCGCGCCGGCCGCACCGGCCGCGCGGGCAAGACCGGCATCGCCGTCACGTTCGTCGACTGGGACGACCTCCACAAGTGGGCGCTGATCAACCGCGCGCTCGAGTTCGGTCAGCCCGAGCCGGTCGAGACCTACTCGTCGAGTCCCCATCTCTACACCGACCTCGACATCCCCGCCGGGACCAAGGGCCGCCTCGCGAAGGCGCCGAAGACCGAGACGGTGCGCACGCAGCGCCCCGCCCCGGAGCGCGCCACGGATGCCGCGGCGGAAGGATCCGCCGAGGCCGGCACCCGCCGTCGCCGTCGGCGCCGTTCGGGATCGTCCGTGGTCGGCGCGACGTTCGCCGAGGGCGCGACGGAGAGCACGGATGCCGCCGCCGTCTCGACCGTGGACGCCCCCCGCTCGGCCGACGGTGCCGGCACGCACGACGGCGCCGGCACGGAGCACCACGACGGCAAGCCCGCGCCCGCGCGCCGCCGCCGCCGTCGGCGTGGTTCCGGGGGTGGCGCTCCCGCTACGCCCCCCGTCGCCGGAGCCTGATGCGGCCCCGCCCGGCCGCCTCCGACACCGGGTTGGATGTCGGAGGTCGCCGATAGCGTCGGGTCATGAAGGTCGTCGACGGTCACTCTTCCCCGGGCTCACCGGGCGGGGCGGATGTGCCCGACGACGATCCGTTCCCGTGTGATCCGGGGTGGACTCCTCCCGATGCCGTGGCATTGATCTGCGATGCCGACGCCATGGTCGCGGTGTTCGCCGCGGAGCGTTACCGACGGGTCGCGGCATACCGGCGGGAGGCTCTCGCGGATGCCGCCGGGCGGGGGCTCGTCGACGTGGCGGAGCGGGCGATCCGCCTGGAGCTTGCGGCAGCGTTGCGGATCACCGAGCAGGCCGCGGGGCAGCTGATCGCGCACGCGCACGTGCTCGAGACCCGATACCCGGCGGCTCTGGACGCGCTCGCCGCGGCGCGGGTGACGCAACGGCACGTGCAGGTGCTGATCGACCTGCTCGACCCGTTGACCCCGGCCGAAAGCGACACGGTGTTGCCACGCGCGATCGAGCTGGCGGAAGCCGAGCCGGTCGGCACGTTCCGACGACGGTTACGGGCGCTGATCGATCAGGTCCGCGTGCAGACCCTCCCCGACCGTCACGAGCGCGCCCTGCAGGAGCGGCGGGTGTTCATCGAGCCCGCCGACGACGGGATGGCCTGGCTGACCGCCTACCTGCCCGCGGTCGAGGCCCACGCGATCCACGCTCGCCTCACCGCGATCGCGAAGACCGTCGTCGCCGGCGACCCCGAGGCCCGCGACGATCGCACGCGGGACCAGGCACGTGCCGATGTCCTCGGCGACCTGCTGATCGACGGCACCTGCGCCGCGCACCCCGACGCTGCCCGCGGGATCCGCGCCACCGTGGTCGTCACCGTTCCCGCTCTCGCGTTGCTCGACGCCGCCCTTCCCGACTGCGGGGCCGCGGTCGTCGACGGGGTCGGACCGATCCCGATTCAGCGGGCACGGGAGCTGTGCGGCGGCACTGATGGGTGGATGCGGGTGCTCACCCATCCCGACACCGGCGCCGTCCTCTCCGTCGGACGCGAACGTTACCGACCCCCACCGGCCCTCCAGCGGCTCGCCCGCTGGCGGGCAGCACGTTGCATGGCCCCCGGCTGCGGCGTCCCCGCCGAGCGGTGCGACCTCGACCACACCGTCGCGTGGGACGACGGCGGTCACACGGCACTCACCAACCTCGCGCCCCTGTGCCGCGGGCACCACACCGTGAAGCACCACGGCGGCTGGCGCGTGCGCCCGCTCACCGATACGGCCCACTCCGGCGCGCTCGAATGGACCTCGCCCACGGGCCGCCACTACACCGTCGTCCCCGAACGCAGCCTCCCCGCCTTCACACCGGGCTCTTCCGCGACCCCGGCGTCGCCGACGGGGGTCGGGGCGGGTACACCCACGTGACCATCACGACCGACACGATCATCAGCAGGAACCACGACACGAGCTTGGTGAGCGACACCGGGTGCCATCCGTCGAGCTGGTCGGGGTAGAGCCACGCCCCGGCCCAGGTCGCGATGTTCTCGGCGAGGTAGATGAACAGGGCGACGCCGGCGTAGGCCGCGAGCAGCGGCAGCCGGAGCGTCCGCCGCCAGATGCGCGCGTGCATCACCGTCGGCAGCCACAGCGCGACGACGGCCAGCAGGAGCAGCCAGCGCAGGTCCCAGACGTAGTGGTGCGAGAAGAAGTTGACGTAGATCAGCGCCGCGACGACCGTGGTCACCCACCGACGCGGGTAGCGCACGAAGCTGAGGTCGAAGAGGCGGTAGACCCGCACCATGTACGAGCCGACGGCTGCGTACATGAAGCCGCTGAACAGGGGCACGCCCCCGAGGCGCAGCACGCCCTCGGCGGCGTACGACCACGAGCCGACGTCCGTCTTGAACAGCTCCATCCCGGTGCCGGTGATGTGGAACAGCACGATCACCCACAGCTCGCGCCCCGTCTCGAGGCGCCCGACCAGCATCCCGATCTGGATGAGCACCGCGGCGATCGTCAGCGCATCGTTGCGGGCGAGCGCCGCGTCGTCGGGCCACCACAACCGGGCCGCGACGATGACCGCGAGAAGCGCGGCGCCGAAGACGCACGCCCACGCCTGCTTGACCACGAACACCGCCGCCTCGACGAGAAAGGCACGGATGCCGCTCTCCGGAGCACCGCGCAGCAGCCGGTGGGCCGCGGCGTCGATCCGCCGTTCGAGGGGGGTGGGTTGCTGCATCCGGAGTACGCGACGTCAGGGGAAGACGGGGTCGCTCCCGCGGGCGGCGGCGATGATGCGCGCGACCACGTCGTCGTCTGTGGTGAACTCCCCCGGCTGGTTGGGCTTTCCCAGCCCGTGGTAGTCGCTCGATCCCGTCACGAGCAGATTTCGGCGCTGCGCGAGCTCCCGCAGTGCGCCGAGCGCCGGTTCCCGGTTCTCGCGGTGACCGAGCTCGAAGCCGGCCAGGCCGGCCGCGAGCATCCGGTCCATGAGCGGCTCGGGCAGGAGCCCGCCGCGCCCCGCGGGGTGCGCGATCACGGGGACACCACCGGCATCCACCACCGTCGCGACCGCGGTCACGGGGTCGGGGGCGTAGAGGTCGACGTAGTAGTCGCTGCCCGGATGCAGGATGCCGGCGAAGGCCTCACCGCGGTCGCGCACGTAGCCGCGCGCGACGAGCGCGTCGGCCAGGTGCGGACGCCCCACGGTGGCCCCCACGGCCGTCTGGGCGACGATGTCGTCCCAGGTCAGCTCGTAGTCGCGGCCGATGCGCTCCGCCATCGTCTGCGCCCGCGTCAGGCGCGAGTGGCGGATGCGGTCGGTGAGGGCGCGCAGGCCGGGGTGCTCGGGGTCGAACAGGTAGGCCAGCACATGGATGCTGCGCCACTCGTGCCGTGCCGACAGCTCCATGCCGGGGAGGAACGTCATCCCGAGCGAGCCGGCCGCCTCGGCCGCCTCGGTCCAGCCGGAGGTCGTGTCGTGATCGGTCAGCGCCACGGTATGCAGTCCGGCGGCGTGCGCGGCGGCCATCACCCGGGCCGGCGGCTCCGTGCCGTCGGAGTGGTCCGAGTGCAGGTGGAGGTCGCTCGGCCCGCGGAAGCGGAGCGCCCGATGCTCCCCCTGCGACACGACCATGCCACGAGCGTACCGTCGGCGCGGACACGAGGCCGGGACGAGGCGGCGCGTAGCCAGAGTCGAGGCGACGGTCCGGGAACTCTCAGGGGCACTGTCGTAGAGTCCTGACGTGCTGCGCCTGTTCGGAATCCTGATCACCGTGGCCGCGGCGATCGCCGCGGCCGTCGTCACCTGGCCGCAGTTCTTCCGCCTCGAGCAGACCTTCCCGTTCGCGCAGATCGTCTCCCTGCGCGGGGTCGTCGTCATCGTCTTCGGCGTCGTCTTCGTGCTCGGGCTGCTGCTGGCCCTCGCGCGGCCGCTGCGGGCGTTCGCCGGGACGATCGCGATCATCGCCCTCGTCGCCGGCCTCGTGAACGGCGGCGTCCTGCTGTCGCGGGGCCTCGGGTCGGGCACGCTCCCCGAGCCCACCGACACGTCCATCCGCGTGATGACCTGGAACACGGCCGGCGCCGCGACCGACGCGCAGCTGATCGCCCAGACGGCCGTCGCGATGCGCGCCGACATCGTGGCCCTCCCCGAGACGACGATCGAGACGGGCGAGGCGGTCGCCATCGCGATGCGCGAGATGGGCTCGCCCATGTGGGCCCACCACGAGAATTACGGGGAGCGTCCCGGCTACCCCGACTGGGCCGCCAACTCGACGACGCTGCTCATCTCGCCCACGCTCGGCGACTACGCCGTCGTCGCGTCCACCTCCGACGGCGCGACCAACACCTCCGCGGTGCCCAGCGTGGTGGCGATGCCGGTCGACGGCAGCGGGCCGACGATCGTCGCCGTGCACGCGGTCGCTCCGCGCCAGGACCGCATGGAGGACTGGCGGGGCGACCTGGAGTGGGTCGCGAACCAGTGCGCCAGCGACGACGTGATCATGGCGGGCGACTTCAATGCGACGGTCGATCACATGGCGCGACTGGGCGTCGACGGGGGCGACCTCGGACGCTGCACGGATGCCGCGGCGCAGACCGGCTCGGGCGGGGTCGGCACCTGGTCGACGGCGTGGCCCGCCCTCCTCGGCACGCCGATCGATCACATCATGGCGACCGACCGCTGGACGGCGACCGGATCGGTCGTGCTCGGCTCCCTCGACGCGAGCGGCAGCGACCACCGCCCCCTGATCGTGCAATACGACGTGCGCGACGCCACACAGCCCGCCGACGGGTGAGCGGAGGTGCGAGACTGGAGGGCATGAGCACGAGCGAGAGCGCCACGACCGACACCGCCGTCACCTCCACCGAGAACACCAACCGCAAGCAGCCGTTCCCGCGGGGCTTCCTCGAGACGATCTCGACCGGGTGGGCGGATCGCCCCGACCTCACTCCCCCGCCGCGCGAGCAGGCGCCCTACACCGCCGCACGCCGCGTGGCCGTGTCCGCCGCGTTCCCCGGGCGCCGCCTCGTGCTGCCCGCCGGCACCTACAAGCAGCGGTCGAACGACACCGACTACCCGTTCCGCGCCCATTCGGCCTTCACGCACCTGACCGGCTGGGCGAGCGACAGCGTGCCCGAGTCGGTGCTCGTCTTCGACCCGCGGGCCGACGGCTCGGGCCACGATGTGACCCTCTACCTGCGCGAGCGCGCCGACCGCACCACCGCGGAGTTCTACGGCGATGCGACGATCGGCGAGTTCTGGATCGGGCCGCGGCCGGCGCTGGACGGCGTCGCGAGCGACCTCGGCATCGCGACCGCCCATATCGACGCGTTCGCGCCCGGGGAGGGCGACCTCGTCCTGGACGAGGACGACGAGCTGACCCGCTTCGTGTCCGAGCTGAGACTCATCAAGGACGAGTACGAGATCGCCCAGCTGCGCCTCGCGGTGGAGGTGACCGCCCGCGGATTCGACGACATCGTCGCCGACCTGCCGCGCATCATCGCCACGCCGCGCGGAGAGCGCGCCGTCGAGGGCGTGTTCCACCACCGCGCACGCGTCGACGGCAACGGCGAGGGCTACGACACGATCGCCGCGTCCGGCCCGCACGCCTGCTACCTGCACTGGACGCGCAACGACGGCGCCGTCGTGCCCGGCGATCTCATCCTCATCGACGCCGGCGTCGAGGTCGACAGCCTCTACACGGCCGACATCACCCGCACGCTTCCCGTGAACGGCACCTTCTCCCCCATCCAGCGCACGATCTACGAGACCGTCCGTGAAGCCGCCGACGCCGCCTTCGCGGCGGCCCGACCCGGCGTGAAGTTCCGCGCGGTGCACGAGGCCGCGATGCGCGTGATCGCCGCCCGCGTCGCCGAGTGGGGTCTGCTTCCCGTCACCGCCGAGGAAGCCCTCGACGCCGACGCCGGAGGGCAGCACCGCCGCTACATGGTGCACGGCACGAGCCACCACCTCGGTCTCGACGTGCACGACTGCGCGCAGGCACGCCGCGAGATGTACTACGACGGCGTGCTCGAGCCGGGGATGGTGTTCACCATCGAACCGGGCCTGTACTTCCAGATCGACGACCTCACCGTTCCGGAGGAGTACCGCGGCATCGGCGTACGCATCGAGGACGACGTCCTCATGACCGCGGACGGCCCCGTGAACCTCTCGGCCGCGATCCCGCGCACGGCGGACGAGGTCGAGGCCTGGATCGCGGGACGCGCCGTCACGAGCTGATCGCGGCATCCCGCGCCCGCGCGCGCAGCCACGGCACCACCGACGCCGCGAGGCCGGCGCCCACCTCGGCGGCCGGACGTCGGCGTCCCTTCACCTCGAAGGAGTGCCCGCCGCCGTCGACCCACACGACCGAGGCGTCGCGGCACGTCGCGACGACCTCCTCGAACTGCGCCCGCGGCTGGATGAACGGGTCGGCCGTCCCCTCGACGAACAGCTGCGGCGCCGCGACGGACGGCAGGTGCGCCGCCCGCAGCTTCTCCGGGGCGCCCGGCGGATGCAGCGGGTAGCCGAGGTAGACGAGTCCGGCGGGCGAGATCACGCCGTCGGCGGCCGCCATCGACGCCATGCGCCCCCCGTAGGACTTTCCCGCCGCGAACAGCGGGACCCCGGCGTCCGCCGCGCCGGCGGCGGCGACGGCCGCGGTCCACGCGGCGACGGCATGAGCGGCCGGTCCCGGCATCCGCCGCCCCGCCTGCGCATACGGGAACGCGAAGCGGAGGACGCCGACCCCCTCCGCGGCCAGCGCATCGGCGAACCCGATCAGGAACGGATGTTCCATGCCCGCGCCCGCGCCGTGAGCCAGGGCCATGACCGCCCAGGGGCTCTCCGCCGCCGACAGCGCGGTCGAGACGGTGACGACGCCCGCGGGCAGCGCGACCTCCATCACCGCTCCGCGGCGGCCGGCCCCGTGTCGCGGTCCTCGTCGGAAGGGGGTGCGTCCGGCGCGGCGGCCGGACGGCCCTCGCCGTCGATGCGCTCACCGTACTGCGGCGGATCGATCCGTTCTCCGTACTGGGGAGGTGCCGCCGGCCCGGGTGCGGGCGCGGCCGGCGAGGGGTGCACGGGGTGCGCCGGCGCGGGCGCGACCGTCCGGCCCACGACCTCACGCGCGCGATGGATGCTGCGTGGCAGCACGGTGACCTCGTACCGGTCGGCGAGCACCTGCGTGACGGAGGTGTAGTCGCGACGGCGGCGCACGATCGAGTAGGTGACGATGCTCATCAGCATCCCGAGGGCGATGCCGACGAGCATGACGCCCACGAAGAGCTGGATCGCGGCGTTCGGCGTGCCCAGCACGAAGATCGCGGAGAAGAGGAGACCGAGCAGGATGCCGTTGATGGCGCCCGATCGCGCGGCGGCGGCGTAGCCGAGTCGGCCGGTGACGGTCTCCACCGATCGCAGGCCATGGCCGACGATGGCGATGTCGCGCGCCGGGATGTCTGCTTCGACGAGCTGCGAGACGGCCTTCTGCGCGGCGGGATACGTCGCGTAGTCGGCGATCTTCTCGCCCTGCTCCTGGGGGATTCCGCCCAACATGCTCACCCGACCATCTTGTCATGCGCACGCTGCGCGTCGGCCTCGCGGAGGGCGCGCGGACTACGCTGGTCGAGTGAGTACGCAGAGGGTTTTCGTGGCACGGCTGGTGGGCTGCACCGTCTTCGACCCCGCGGGCGATCGTCTCGGCAAGGTCCGGGACGTCGTCGTCATCTACCGAAAAGACGACCCGCCGCGTGTCGTGGGGCTCGTCGTCGAGATCCCCGGGCGCCGGCACGTCTTCCTCTCGATCGGACGCGTCACCTCGATCCAGTCCGGACAGGTGATCACGACGGGCCTCATCAACGTGCGCCGCTTCCAGCAGCGCGGCGGCGAGGTGCGCGTGATGAGCGAGATGCTCGGGCGCAAGGTGTACTTCACCGACGGCTCCGGCCACGCCGTCATCGAAGACGCGGCGATCGAGCGCAACCGCCTCGGCGAGTGGGACATCGGGCAGCTCTTCCTGCGCAAGCCCCGGACGAGCGCCTCCCCGTTCGCGAAGGGTCCGACGACCTTCGCCAACTGGGGCGACGTCCGCGAGCAGGCCGTGCCCGGCGAAGCGCAGTCCGCCGAGCAGCTCGTCGCGACGTTCTCGGAGCTCAAGCCCGCCGACCTCGCCAACACGCTCCTCGACCTTCCCGAGGAACGGCTGCTCGAGGTCGCCGAGGAGTTGTCTGATGACCGTCTCGCGGACGCGCTCGAGGAGATGCCGGAGGACGAGCAGGTCCACATCCTCGAGGCGCTCGGCGACGAGCGCGCCGCGGACATCCTCGATCAGATGGAGCCGGACGACGCCGCCGACGTCCTCGCGCAGCTGCCCGAGGACCAGCGCGAGGAGCTCCTCGAGCTGATGGAGCCCGAGGAAGCGGAAGACGTCCGCGCCCTGCTGAAGTACGGGCCCGACACCGCCGGCGGTCTGATGACGAGCGAGCCGATCGTGCTGTCGGCCGACGCGACCGTGGCCGAGGCGCTCGCGCTCATCCGCCGCCACGAGCTGCACCCCGCCCTCGCGGCGGCCGTCTTCGTCACCCTCCCGCCGTACGAGACACCGACCGGCCGGCTGCTGGGAACCGTCCATTTCCAGCGGATGCTGCGCTATCCCCCGCACGAACGGCTCGGCGCCATCATCGACGACACGCTCGATCCCGTGCCGGTGACCGCCTCCGCCGCCGAGGTCGCGCGCCTGCTCGCGAGCTACAACCTCGTCTCCCTGCCGGTGGTCGACCCGGCGCATCGGCTCGTCGGCGCCGTGAGCGTCGACGACGTGCTCGACTACCTGCTGCCGGAGGACTGGCGTTCCCATGACGGCACCGACGATCCGCTCGTCGTCCCCGCCACCACCGCGACGATCCCGAGGAGGCCCTGATGGCCAAGGCGAAAGACCGCCGCATCCCCTCGCTGGACGCGCCGCGCGGGCGCGCCGGCATGCTCAACCGCACGCCCCAGCCCTCGCGCGACCGGTTCGGCCGGTTCTCGGAGGCGTTCGCGCGGGCGATGGGCACCTCCGGCTTCCTCATCGGGATGTCGGTGTTCGTCATCGTGTGGCTGTGGTGGAACTCGGTGATGCCGCGCGACATCCAGTTCGACGCGGCGGAGAACAACTTCACGCTGCTGACGCTCATCCTGTCGCTGCAGGCCTCCTACGCGGCCCCGCTGATCCTTCTCGCGCAGAACCGGCAGGACGACCGCGACCGCGTCCAGATCGAGCAGGACCGCCAGCGCGCCGAGCGCAATCTCGCCGACACGGAGTACCTGGCGCGCGAGGTCGTCGCGTTGCGGATGGCGATGACGGACGTCTCGGAGCACGTGGTCACCCGCGACGTGCTGCGTCAGGAGCTCAAGGCGCTGCTCGAGTCGCTCGAGGAGTCGCGCGAGACGTCGCCGTCGACCCCGGGCACGGCCCCCGAGCCCTCATGACGGCGCCGCAGGCGCACGACGATCCGGACGCGCTCCGCCGCGACGCCGTGCAGCGCGCGGTCGGGGCGGTCATGGACCCCGAGCTGCGCCGTCCGCTCTCGGAGCTCGACATGGTGCGAGATGTCCGTGTCGTCGGCGACCGCGCCGACGTCGGGATCGCGCTGACGATCGTCGGCTGCCCCGCCGCCGACCGGATCGAGCGCGAGGTGCGATCCGCCGCGGCGAGCGTACCGGGCATCGCGACCGTCGAGATCGCGGTCGGGGTCATGACGCCCGCGGAGCGCCAGGAGCTCACGGCGCGCCTGCGCGGAGGCCGCGCGGCGCGCACCATGCCGTTCGGCCCCGACTCGCTGACCCGCGTCATCGCGGTCACCAGCGGCAAGGGCGGCGTGGGAAAGTCGAGCCTCACGGCGAACCTCGCCGTCGGCCTGGCCGCGCGCGGTCTCGCCGTCGGTCTCATCGATGCGGACGTGCACGGCTTCTCGATCCCCGCGCTGCTGGGTCTCGTGGATGCCGAGGGTCGCCCGCCCGCGCCGACCCGGATCGACGAGCTCATGCTCCCGCCGGTGGCCTTCGGCGTGAAGGCCATCTCCATCGGGATGTTCCTGCCGCGCGACCAACCGGTCTCGGCGGCGGTCGCGTGGCGCGGGCCGATGCTCCATCGCACCGTGCAGCAGTTCCTCACCGACGTCTACTTCGGCGACCTCGACATCCTCCTCATCGACATGCCCCCGGGAACGGGAGACGTGGCCATCTCGGTGGGCCAGCTGCTCCCCCACGCCGAGGTCCTCGTCGTCACGACGCCGCAGACCGCCGCCTCCGACGTCGCGGTGCGCAGCGGACTCGTCGCGGCGCAGACCGGGCAGCGCGTCATCGGCGTCGTCGAGAACATGGCCGCGATGACGCTCCCCGACGGCAGCGTGCTCGACCTGTTCGGCGCCGGCGGCGGCGCGGCGGTCGCGGCATCCCTGTCGGGCGGCGGACACGACGTGCCGCTGCTCGCCTCCGTTCCGCTGAGCGTGGGGCTGCGCCGCGGCGGCGACGAGGGCGTGCCGATCGTGGTCGCCGATCCGGACGATCCCGCCGCGCGGGCCATCACGGCGGTGGCCGACGCTCTGGCGCGCGCTCCGCGAGGCCTCGCCGGCAGATCGTTGCCGCTCACCCTGCGCTGAGCGGCCGGCCGGTCAGGTGGCCTCGTCGTCGTAGGGGACGTCGAGCTCGGGATCGAAGGCGGGGGTGAGCGGCGTCGGCGAGGTGGCGGCGATCGCCGTGCCGACGGCGGCCGCGCGGACGGCGGGCACCGGAGCGTCGTCGAGGAGCGCGTCGCGGATGATGCGGCGCGGGTCGTACTGGCGGGGATCGAGCTTGCGCCACTCGACGTCGTCGAAGTCCTCGCCCAGCTCGTCCTTGACGCGCGTCTTCGCACCGCTCAGCCACTCGCGGGCGCGCACGGTCAGCTTGGCGAGCGTCTCGGCGTAATGCGGCAGCCGCTCGGGTCCGACCAGGAGGGCGGCCACGATCAGGATCAGGACGAGCTTGTCCCAGTCGAGGCCGAAGAACATGACTCCAGGTTACCCGTGCGCCTGCCCGCCGCGACGCGACCGGCACCGTACGCTGGGGGCGGAGGATGAACATGGCCGATCAGGACGCGATCCGCAGGTACGTCGACGAGATCACCGTCGAACCCGAGGCGATCGAGCGCGCCCGTGCACACGCGCTCGAGCTCGGCGCCGATCCGATCAGCCCCGCCGTCGGCGCGCAGATCGCCGTCATCGCCGCCACGACCGCCGCCCTCAACATCGTCGAGATCGGCACGGGGGCCGGCGTCTCCGGCCTCTGGTTGCTGCACGGCGCCCCCCGGGCGACGCTGACGACGATCGACAAGGAGCCGGAGCATCTCGCCGCCGCCCGCGTCGCCTTCGCGGATGCGAAGGTCCCGCCGGCACGCGCGCGCTTCATCGCCGGACGGGCGACGGAGGTCCTCCCCCGCATGAACGAGGCGTCCTACGACATCGTGCTCGTGGATGCCGATCCGGAAGGCGTCATCGACCACGTCGAGCACGGCCTGCGCCTCGTGCGGGCCGGGGGCACCGTGCTGATCCCGCGCGTGCTCGCCGGCGGAGCGGTCGCCGACCCCGTGCGTCGCGACCCGGTGACGACCGCGTTCCGCACCCTCATCCAGGAGACCCAGTCCTCCCCCGCCGTGCTGGGCGCGCTGTCGATCGTGGGCGAGGGGCTCCTGCAGCTGACGACCGTCGCCGCCGACGCGCGCTGAGCGCGCGGTCCGGCGCCGGGGGACGGAAAAGGGCCGGTCCGAAGACCGACCCTTCTCTCATATGGGAGGAACTCAGGCCGCGCCGACCACGCCGCCGAGCACGCCGTGCAGTTCCTTGGCCTCTTCGTCATTGACCGAGACGACGAGTCGACCGCCGCCCTCGAGGGGAACGCGCACGATGATCAGGCGCCCCTCCTTCACGGCCTCCATCGGTCCGTCACCGGTTCGCGGCTTCATGGCTGCCATCGCGGGCTCCCTTTCGTCATCGGACTACCTGTCAAGTTTATCGGTAAGCCGAGACAGTGGCCGAACGCGGCGTGCCGCGGCGTCATTCTCACGGGATCTGTGTGTACGTGTTCCCGAGTGCGAGCATCTGGTAGATCCACCACCACTGGCCGACGAGACCGAGCACCAGCATCCCCACACGCCAGAGCCGGTGCGGCGGCAGCGCCAGCGCACCGTAGAGCGGCGCGAGCGGCAGGAGCAGTCGGAAGATGCTCGACTGCGGGAAGAACACGAGCAGCAGGTACAGCAGATACGCTCCGGACCACAGCCGCACCTCGACGCCCAGACGGCGCACGTGCGGCTCGAACAGCAGCAGCGCCGCGACGGCCACGACCGCCACGACGAGTGCGATGTAGCCGAGCACCTCGGGCAGGCCCCACAGCCGGAACCACAGGGCCGCCGCCTGGACGAACCCGTCGAAGGGGACGAAGCCGCCCTCGCCGATCCAGCCGCGACGCCACGACAGCTCCGTCTCCATGTACGCACTCGGGTCACCGGTGACGACGCCGGCGATGAACTGCCAGGAGAAGCCGACCGCGACGGCGAGAAGACCCAGCAGCACGATGTGCACGACCTCGACGGCGGCGAGCGGGTCGGTGCGCCGCCGCACCCACCGGTACACCCCGTAGGCGCCCAGCAGGAGGGCGAACGCGAGCACCCCCGGGCGGGTGTAGCCCATCGCCGGGATCAGCAGGTACAGCCATCCGAACCGCCGCAGCTGCAGGCACCGCAGAGCCAGGAACAGCCAGAGCAGGAAGAGCGACTCGGCATAGCCCATCTGAAAGAGGGCCGCCAGCGGGGATGCCGCCAGCAGCGCGACCGCCCACAGCGCCGCCGCCGCGTCGATCCGTGCGCGGAGCAGGTGGAAGAGCACCAGGCAGGCGAGGTAGCCGGCGACGATCGCGAGGACGACGGCGGCGAGCGGGTAGTTGCCGCCCAGCACGACCGACAGGGCGCGCGTGAGCGCGGGGTACAGCGGCATGAACGCCCACGCGTTCTGCATGACGTGCCCGGTTCCATCGACCGGGAGCTGATCGGGATAGCCCGCCGTGCCGACGACCCAGTACCACTGGGCGTCCCACCCCATCGACAGCGTGCCGATGTTCGCGTCGGCCCCGAACCGCGAGGTCGGACCCGACAGCTCCGCCGCGATCGCCAGGAACACCGTCGTGACGACCCGCGCCGCGACGTACACCACGGCCACCGCCAGAGCGGGCCGGAGCCTGCCGAGACGGTCGACGGGCGACCATCCGCGCGCCGGTACCCCGGCGTCGGTCAGGGCGCGCTCAGCCACGCGCGCAGCCCACGTTCGACGTCCTCGATCTGCGCGTAGGAGACACGCTCCTCGTCATGGTGCGCGAGGCTCGGATCGCCCGGGCCGTAGTTGACGGCCGGCACGCCCAGCGCCGCGAAGCGCGCCACGTCGGTCCAGCCGTACTTGGGCCGGGCCTCGGCGCCGACGGCCGCCAGGAACTCCTGAGCGAGCGGCGCATCCAGCCCGGGCCGCGCGCCGGCGGCGGCATCGACGATCTCGACCTCGAAGCCCTCCAGCACGCGGCGCACGTGCGCCTCCGCATCCGCGACGCTTCGGCTCGGGGCGAAGCGGAAGTTCACCTCGACCTCGCACAGGTCGGGGATGACGTTGCCCGCGACGCCGCCCGAGATGCGGACGGCGTTGAGCCCTTCGCGGTACACGAGCCCGTCGACCGCGATCTCCCGCGGACGGTACTCGGCAAGGCGCGCGAGGATCGGCGCCGCACGGTGGATGGCGTTCTCCCCCATCCAGGCGCGGGCGCTGTGGGCGCGCACCCCGTGGGTGCGGGCGATGGCGCGGAGCGTGCCGTTGCAGCCGCCCTCGACCTGGCCGTTGGACGGCTCGCCCAGGATGGCGAAGTCGGCGGCGAAGAGATCGGGGCGGGTGCGGGCGAGACGGGTGAGGCCGTTGCGGTCGGAATCGACCTCCTCGTTGTCGTACCAGAGCCACGTGATGTCCACGCGCGGCGCGATCAGCTCGGCGGCGAGTTTGAGCTGCACCGCGGTGCCGCCCTTCATGTCCACCGTGCCGCGGCCCCAGAGATGGGGCCGCCCTTCGACCTCGATGTCGCGGGTCGGCAGGTTGGCGTTGATCGGCACGGTGTCGATGTGCCCGGCGATCGCGACCCGACGGTCGCGTCCGAGATCGGTGCGCGCGACGATCGTGTCGCCGTCGCGGTACACCTCCAGGTGCGCGAGGGGCGAGATCGCCGCGAAGATGGCGTCGGCGAGCGTGGCCTCGTCGCCGGAGACGCTCGGGATGTCGCAGATCGTGCGCGTGAGGTCGACGGACGAGGCGGACAGATCGAGCACGGGCATGGGCCGAGTCTATCGAGGCCCGCCGCTTCGATAGCCTGGACGCATGAGTGAGCAGCGGACGGTATGGGGCATCGGCCTGGCGACGACGAGCGGCGACGGGACGGTGCTGGACACCTGGTTCCCGGAGGTGCGCCTCGGCGCTCCCACCGACGCCGACGTCGCTGCGGCCGCCGCGACGTGGGGTTCCTTCGCCGAGCCCGACGAGCGCCGCGCGGTCGGGGTCGAGCTCGTCACCGTCGCGGTGGACCTCGATGCGGCGCCCGCCTCGACGCCCGATGCGTACCTGCGCCTGCACGCGCTCTCGCACCGCGTCGTCGCGCCCAACGACCTCAACCTCGACGGCATCTTCGGGCACCTGCCGATCGTCGCGTGGACCACCGCGGGTCCCATGCATCCGGGCGATGCGGAGCGGCTCCGGCCGGCCCTGCAGCGCGCCGGCATCCAGGTGCACGGCCTCGACAAGTTCCCGCGCCTGCTCGACTACGTCACGCCGCCGGGCGTGCGCATCGCGGACGCCTCCCGGGTGCGCCTGGGCGCGTACCTCTCCCCCGGCACCACGGTCATGCACGAGGGATTCGTCAACTTCAACGCCGGCACCCTCGGCGCGTCCATGGTGGAGGGCCGCATCTCGCAGGGCGTCGTCGTGGGCGACGGCTCGGACATCGGCGGCGGCGCGTCGATCATGGGCACTCTGTCCGGCGGCGGGACGCACCGGGTGTCCATCGGCGCGCGGACGCTCCTGGGCGCCAACGCGGGCATCGGCATCTCCCTCGGCGACGACTGCATCGTCGAGGCCGGCCTCTACGTGACGGCGGGCACCAAGATCGTGCTCTCGAACGAGGCGCCGCTGCACGACGGGTCGCGCCCGGTCGTCAAGGGCGGGCAGCTGTCGGGGCAGAACAGCCTGCTCTTCCGGCGGAACTCGCTCACGGGCGCCGTCGAGGCCGTGCGCCGCGAGGGCGTGGGGGTCACCCTCAACGAGGCGCTGCACGCCTGAGAGCCGGCGGCGGCTACGATCTGGTCATGAGCGACCGGATGCCGAAGAAGCCGTACGAACGCGAACTGAAGCGGCTGCAGGCGCAGCTGGTCGACATGCAGGCGTGGGTCCAGTCCACGGGCGCGCGCATCGTCGTCATCTTCGAGGGGCGTGACGCGGCCGGCAAGGGATCCACGATCAGTCGCGTCTCCCAATACCTCAATCCGCGCGTCACCCGCGTGGTCGCCCTGCCGACGCCGACCGAGCGCGAGAAGTCGGAGTGGTACTTCCAGCGCTACATCGCCCACCTCCCGGCCGCCGGCGAGATCGTCCTGATGGACCGCTCCTGGTACAACCGCGCGGGCGTCGAGCACGTGATGGGGTACTGCACCAACGCCGAATACCATCGCTTCCTGCACCAGGTGCCGATCTTCGAGCGGATGCTGGTGGAAGACGGCATCCTGCTGAAGAAGTACTGGTTCAGCGTCTCCGACGTGGAGCAGGAGAAGCGGTTCCGCTCGCGCAACGACGACCCGATGCGACGGTGGAAGCTCTCGCCCAACGACGTCCTGTCCATCACGAAGTGGGAGGACTACTCGCGCGCGAAGGACACGATGTTCGTGCACACCGACATCCCCGAGTCGCCGTGGTTCGAGGTCGACAACGAGGACAAGCGTCGCGGACGGATCAACATGATCCACCACCTGCTGACGCAGATCCCCTACGAGGACGTCGAGCGCGCTCCCATCGACATCCCGCCGCGCCCCGCCTCCGGCGGCTATGAGCGGCCCCCGCGCGAACTGCAGAACTACGTGCCGGATTACGCCGCGACGATCGCGCACTGACCCGCGTCGCAGAATCGGAGTTCGACGACAGCATCGGATGCCGCGGCTCGCGCCGACCGCATCCGTTGCGCGGCTCCGATCCCGTTCAGTCGCGGATGCGGACCGAGAGGCAGGTCACGCAGCCCTCGAGCTTCTCGAACTCGGTGATCGGCGTCGCGACCACCGTCAGCCCGCGCGCGGCGTAGCGCTCGGCGGTCTCCGGGGCGTCCGCCGACATCAGCACCTCCGTCGGGCCGAGCACGACCACCGCCGTGCCGTGCTCCTCCGGCACCGCCTCGAAGACGGGGAACGCCGACGGATCGTCGACGAGCGGCTCGTACCCCACCACCGTGCCGTCGGGCAGCGCCGTGACACCGCTCTTGAGGTGCAGCACGCGCTCGACCGGCACCGCGACCACCGACCACCCGCGCGGGGCGAGCAGCGCGGTCAGCTGGGCGATGCCGTCCGCGTTCGTGCGGGCGGACGCGCCGACGTACACGGTCCGGCCGACCTTCAGGACGTCACCACCGTCGAGGGTGCCCGGCGCGACGATCTCGGCCGTCTGCAGTCCGGTGTCCGCCAGGGCATCCCGCACCGACGCCGCCTCACCGCGGCGCGACGGCGCGCCGGCCCGGCACAGCACCGCGAGGTCGTCGAAGACGACCACGGCATCCTCGACGAAGACCCCGTCGGGCTGGTCGTCCGCGGGTGCGATCTCCTGGATCTGCCAACCGCGCGAACGGAAGACGTCGACGTACGCCTCCCACTGCCGCTGGGCGAGGCCGGCGTCGACCGACGTGCGACCGATGTGCGTGACCTCGCCGTCGGCGAGGCGGGGCGAGGGACGGCGGACCAGCAGACGCGACATGGCTCGACCCTAGTGGATCCCGCCGAGGCGTCCGCCGGATGCCGCGTCAGCGTGCGCCGGGATAGTCTCGCTCGGCCGCGCCGACGTACAGCTGCTGCGGACGGCCGATCTTCGTCTGCGGGTCGTGCTGCATCTCGCGCCAGTGCGCGAGCCATCCCGGGAGCCGCCCGATCGCGAACAGCGGCGTGAACATGCGCGTGGGAAAGCCCATCGCCTTGTAGATGACGCCGGTGTAGAAGTCGACGTTCGGGTACAGCCGGCGCTCCTTGAAGTAGTCGTCCTCCAGGGCGACCTGCTCCAGCTCCTGCGCGAGATCGAGCAGCGGGTCGTGCACGCCCAGCTCGGCGAGGATCTCGTCCGCCGACTCCTTGACGAGCTTCGCGCGCGGGTCGTAGTTCTTGTAGACGCGGTGTCCGAAGCCCATGAGCTTGACGCCGTCTTCCTTGTTCTTGACCCGCTCGACGAAGCGCTGCACGCTCTCGCCGGACTCCTGGATGCGCGCGAGCATGTCGAGCACGGCCTCGTTGGCGCCGCCGTGCAGCGGGCCGTAGAGGGCGTTGATGCCCGCCGAGATCGACGAGAACTGGTTGGCCCCTGTCGAGCCGACCAGTCGCACCGTCGAGGTCGACGCGTTCTGCTCGTGGTCTTCGTGCAGGATCAGCAGCCGCTCGAGCGCGCGGGAGGTCACCGGGTTCACCTGGTACACCTCGGCGAGGTTGCCGAAGTTCAGCTTCAGGAAGTTGTCGACGAAGCTCAGCGAGTTGTCGGGGTAGAGGAAGGCCTGTCCGATGCTCTTCTTGTGCGCATAGGCGGCGATGACCGGGAGCTTCGCGAGCAGGCGGATCGTGTTGAGCTCGACGTGCTCGGGATTGTTGGGGTCGGACTGCCCCTCGTAGTAGGTCGAGAGCGCGGCCGTGGCGGCCGAGAGCACCGACATCGGGTGCGCGGTGTGCGGAAGCGACGAGAAGAAGCGCTTGAGATCCTCGTGCAGCAGCGTGTGGTGGCGGATCTTGTCGTCCCAGTCGGCGAGCTCGTCGGCGGTCGGCAGCTCGCCGTAGAGCAGGAGCCACGCCACCTCGAGATAGGTGCTGTTCTTCGCCAGCTGCTCGATCGGATACCCGCGATAGCGCAGGATGCCCTCGTCGCCGTCGATGAAGGTGATGGCCGACTTCGTCGCCGCCGTGTTGACGAAGCCGTAGTCCAGGCTCGTATGTCCGGTCTGCTTCGTGAAGGTCGAGAAGTCGACGCTCGGCACGCCTTCGGTGCCGGTGAGGATCGGCAGTTCTGCGGTGCGGTCACCGACGGTGACCGTGGCCTTCTGGGGGTTTCCCGCGTCGCTCACGAAGCCTCCTTGCGGTCGTTGGGGGATCCTTTACAGCCTACTGGGCGCGCGGGCCTACTCAGATCCACCGCAAAGGAATCGGGAATCCGTAGGAGGAAAGCTACGAAGGTCTCAGCGCAGACGCGCAGCCGCGGCGCGGATGCGCTCGTCGCTCGCCGTCAGCGAGAAGCGGACGTGCTGCGGAAAGTGGGCCCCGTAGAAGTGTCCCGGCCCGGCGAGGATGCCGAGCTCCGCCAGGCGGCTCATCGACTCCCACGCATCCACCCCCTCGGTCGCCCACAGGTACAGGCCGCCCTCGGAGTGGTCGATGCGGAAGCCCGCCGCTTCCAGCGCGGGACGGAGGATGTCGCGCCGGACGCGGTAGCGCTCGCGCTGCTCGGCGACGTGGGCGTCATCGCCCAGCGCGACGGTCATCGCCGCCTGCACGGGCGCCGGCAGCATGAGCCCCAGGTGCTTGCGCGCCGTCAGCAGCCGCGCGACGAGCGCGTCGTCGCCGGCGAGGAAAGCGGCGCGGTATCCGGCCAGGTTCGACTGCTTGCTGAGGGAGTACACCGACAGGATGCCGCGGCGGTCTGACCCGACCACGCGGGGATCGAGGATGCTCGGCACCGGCTGCGTGGCCCACGGGCCGTCCCATCCGAGCTCGGCGTAGCACTCGTCGCTCACGACGATGGCACCGATCGCCCGGCCGCGCTCGATCGCAGCGCGCAGCGCGTCGACGTCCAGGACGCGTCCGTCGGGGTTGCCGGGCGTGTTGAGCCAGACCAGCCGCGTGCCCTCGGGCCACTCGGCCGGGTCGTCGGCGGCGACCGGCGAGGCGCCGACGAGCTTCGCTCCCACCTCGTACGTCGGGTAGGCCGCGCGGGGGTGGACCACGACGTCGCCCGGACCGAGGTCGAGCAGCAGCGGCAGCAGCGCCACCAGCTCCTTCGACCCGACCGTCGGCAGGACCTCCTGCGTGGTGAGGCCGGGAACGCCGCGGCGACGCGCGTACCAGTCGACGATCGCCTCGCGCAGCGCGGGCGACCCGACCGTCAACGGGTAGGAGTGCGCGTCGGTCGCCGCACGCAGGGCGTCGGCCACGATCTCCGGGGTCGGGTCGACGGGCGATCCGATGGAGAGGTCGACGATCCCGTCGGGGTGCGCCTTCGCGCGCGCGGCGTAGGGTGCGACGGCATCCCACGGGTAGTCGTCGAGATCGCGGACGGCCATCAGTGCGTCTGCGGGGGAAGGGCCGAGATCACGGGATGGTCCTTCGCGATCACGCCGACCTTGGCCGCGCCGCCGGGCGAGCCGATGTCCTCGAAGAACTCGACGTTCGCCGTGTAGTAGTCCTGCCACTCCTCGGGCAGATCGTCTTCGTAGTAGATCGCCTCGACGGGGCAGACCGGCTCGCACGCGCCGCAGTCGACGCACTCGTCGGGGTGGATGTAGAGCGAACGCTCACCTTCGTAGATGCAGTCGACGGGGCATTCGTCGATACAGGCACGATCCTTCACATCCACGCACGGCAGGGCGATCACATATGTCACGTCTTGAGTCTAGTTCGTGCCCGTGGTGTCGTCGTGAAGCGGGGCCGTCCGCCGAGCGGATGCCGGCAGCTGCGGCCAGGCGACGACGATCGCCGCCATCACGGGCACCGCGAAGGTCCAGATCAGCCCCGTCGACAGTTGCCCGTCGGCGGGGGCGGGCACGACGACCGATCCGCCCGGTCCGCGACCCGACAGCGCCAGGGTCGTCAGCAGCACGCCGAGCCCCGTGGCCAGGCCCGCCCACCGGTCGCCGGTGAGCAGACGGACGGCGAGAAGGAGCGCGCCCGTGCCGATGACGGCGACGACGAGCCCGACGGGAAGGGCGCCCCAGGAGGCGGCTTGCCCGATCGTCCCCGCGGCGCCGTAGACGAGTCCGATGACGGCGGCGACCGCCCACGTGCCGATCCGTGCGATTCTCACCCGGCGAGTCTACGTCGCCCATCCCCACGCCCGCAGGAGCGCGGCGACGACCGCCGCGGCCACCACGACCACCAGGAACGGCGCGCGCAGGATCAGCAGTCCCGCCGCGATCACGACCGCCGGGACCCGGGCGTCGGCGACGATCTGCTGGCCGACGCCGAGCGTCTGCACCGCCACCAGCGCAGCCAGCAGGGCCACGGTGAGCAGATCGATCGATCGCTGCGCACGCGGGGCCTCGAACCATCGCGCGGGGATGACGTAGCCCAGCGCCTTGAGGGCGAGGCACAGCAGGGCTGCGACGAGCACCGCGGTCCAGAGCGTCATGTCCTCGCCCTCTCGCCGAACGCGTTGGTCCATCCCACGGCGATCGCCACGACGGCGGCGACCAGCACGGGGATCCCCGGCATGAGCACCGGCGTCAGGGCGGTCGCGACGACCGCCGCGGCGACGCCCACGGCGATCGCCTGCCGACGGCGCAGGCGCGGCCACAGCAACGCCAGGAAGGCGGCGGCCGCGGCCGCATCGAGACCGTACGCCCGGGGGTCACCGAGAACGTCGCCCAGCAGGCCACCGGCGAGGGTGGAGAGGTTCCAGCCGATGTAGATACCGATACCGGTCACCCAGAACCCGATGCGACGAGCCCGCGGCTCGGAGTGGGCGAGCGCGACGGCGGTCGACTCGTCGATCGTCAGATGCGGCGCGAAGAGGCGCCGCCAGCCGGACCCGACGACCGGCGCCATCCGCAGACCGTACGCGATGTTGCGCGCCCCCAGCAGCACGGCCGAGGCGATCGCCGCCGGGGCCGCGGCGACTCCCCCGGCGCCGATGACGCCGACGAACGCGAACTGGGATCCTCCCGTGAACATCACGAGGCTGAGCAGGCACGTCTGCCACACGTCCAGCCCGGAGGCCACGGACAGGGCGCCGAACGACACGCCGTAGGCGCTCGTGGCGACCGCGACGCCGACACCTTCGCGCCACGCGCGGCGCTCGGCGGCAGTGCGCACGCTCCCGGCATCCATGGACACCATCATCACGAGCGGACGCGCGTTCGTCAAACCGAACGAATGTTTGCCATACTGAACGACATGGATGCCCTCGGCCCTCGGATCTCGCACGCCCTCCGCCGCGAACGCGACCGCGCCGGGCTGAGCGTGTCAGAGCTCGCCCGTCGGGCCGGTGTCGGCAAGGCCACCGTGTCGCAGCTCGAATCCGGCACGGCCAACCCCAGTGTCGAGACCCTGTGGGCGATCGCGACGGCGCTGGACGTGCCGTTCGCCGTGTTCGTGGCGGAACCCGACGAGGCCCCCACGCTCATCCGCGCCCGCGACGGCAGCGGCATCCGCGCGTCGGACGCGCCGTACGAGGCGCTGCTGCTGGCGGCGGGGGCTCCGCAGTCGCGCAGCGACCTGTACCTCCTGCGTGCCGAGCCCGGCTCACCCCGCTCGTCGCAGCCGCACTCCCCCGGCACCACGGAGCACGTCGTCATCGTCACGGGCTCCGCGCTCGTAGGTCCGACGGACGCACCGGTAGAGCTCGGCCCCGGAGACTATCTGCGCTACCGCGGAGATGCTCCGCACGTGTTCGAGGCCCGCCGCCCCGGCACCACCGCCGTCCTCGTCTCCGAGGTGCGCTGACCCCCGCCGCGAGCCGCTATCCCCCGGCCGAGCCGCCACGCTCCGGCCGCACCGCCGGATAGCGGTTCGGCCGGAGCGTGGCGGTTCGGCGACGGGCGGCGCGCTTACGCGCCGGCGTCCTGGCGCTTCGCGCGGGAGGCGGCGCGGCCGCGCTCGGTCGCGTCGAGCACGACCTTGCGGATGCGCACCTTCTCGGGGGTGACCTCCACGCATTCGTCGTCGCGCGCGAACTCGAGCGACTCCTCGAGCGTGAGCACGCGCGGCGGCGTCATCGACTCGAAGGAGTCGGAGGTCGACGAGCGCATGTTCGTCAGCTTCTTCTCCTTCGTGATGTTGACGTCCATGTCGTCGGCGCGTGAGTTCTCGCCGATGACCATGCCCTCGTAGACCTCTTCGGTCGGCTGCACGAAGAAGCTCATGCGCTCCTGCAGCGCGATCATCGCGAACGGCGTGACGACGCCCTGGCGGTCCGCGACGATCGAGCCGTTCTGGCGCGTCGTGATCTGACCGGCCCAGTCGTCGTACCCGTGCGAGATCGCGTTGGCGATGCCGGTGCCGCGCGTGATCGTGAGGAACTCGCTGCGGAAGCCGATGAGACCGCGCGAGGGCACGACGAACTCCATGCGCACCCAGCCGGTGCCGTGGTTGGTCATCGTGTCCATGCGACCCTTGCGGGCGGCCATGAGCTGGGTGATCGCGCCGAGGTGCTCCTCGGGGGCGTCGATC
The DNA here is from genome assembly GCF_019443465.1 of Microbacterium sp. PAMC21962. Taxonomy (NCBI): domain Bacteria; kingdom Bacillati; phylum Actinomycetota; class Actinomycetes; order Micrococcales; family Microbacteriaceae; genus Microbacterium; species Microbacterium sp. PAMC21962. Next base: position 965,753 of record NZ_CP080381.1, read on the forward strand.
GTCAGGTGCTCGAACGGCTCCTTGAGCTTGCCGTCCTCGCCGCGGCGGGTGACCACCTGCGGCTTGCCGACCGTCAGCTCGAAGCCCTCGCGACGCATGTTCTCGACGAGGATGGCGAGGGCCAGCTCGCCGCGGCCCTGCACCTCCCAGGCGTCGGGGCGTCCGATGTCGACGACCTTGAGCGAAACGTTGCCGATGAGCTCACGGTCGAGGCGGTCCTTCACCATGCGCGCCGTCAGCTTGTGCCCCTTGACCTTGCCCATCAGCGGCGACGTGTTCGTGCCGATGGTCATCGAGATCGCGGGGTCGTCGACCGTGATGGCCGGCAGCGGCCGCACGTCCTCGGGGTCGGCGATCGTCTCGCCGATCGTGATGTCCTCGATGCCGGCGATGGCGACGATGTCGCCGGGGCCGGCGGACTCGGCCGGGTAGCGCTCGAGCGCACGGGTCTTCAGCAGCTCGGTGATCCGCGCGTTGGAGTGCGTGCCGTCGTGGCGCACCCACGCGACGGTCTGGCCCTTCTTCAGGGTGCCGTTGAAGACGCGCAGCAGCGCCAGGCGGCCGAGGAACGGCGAGGAGTCGAGGTTGGTGACCCAGGCCTGCAGGGGCGCCTCGTCGTCGTACGCGGGAGCCGGGACGTGCTCGAGGATCGCCTCGAACAGCGGCTCGAGGTCGTCGTTGTCGGGCAGCTCGCCGTTGGCGGGACGGTTGCGCGAGGCCGCGCCGGCACGGCCGGACGCGTAGACGACGGGAACGTCCAGCAGGGCGTCGACGTCGAGGTCGGGCACGTCGTCGACGAGGTCGCCGGCGAGACCCAGCAGAAGGTCGTGCGCCTCCTCCTCGACCTCGGCGATGCGCGCGTCGGGGCGGTCGGTCTTGTTGACCAGCAGGATCACCGGCAGCTTCGCCTCCAGCGCCTTACGCAGGACGAAGCGCGTCTGCGGCAGAGGGCCCTCCGAGGCATCCACCAGCAGCACGACGCCGTCGACCATCGACAGACCGCGCTCGACCTCGCCGCCGAAGTCGGCGTGGCCGGGGGTGTCGATCACGTTGATCGTGACCGGCACCTCGGTGTGCAGGCCGTTGTAGGTGATCGCCGTGTTCTTGGCGAGGATCGTGATGCCCTTCTCGCGCTCGAGGTCGTTCGAGTCCATCGCCCGCTCCTCCATGTGCTCGTGAGAGCCGAACGAGCCGGTCTGACGGAGCATGGCATCCACGAGCGTCGTCTTGCCGTGGTCGACGTGCGCGACGATCGCGACGTTGCGGAGATCCGGACGGAGGGCGTGCGCCATGGAGATGACCTAACGAGAAAGGGAGACGCTCCGAGCAGAGCGCCTCCCATTCTACAAGCCGGATGCCGCGGCGTCCCCCGCGGCATCGCCGGTGCCGACCGTCACGCCGGAGCGGCGTCTCCGGGAACCTCGTCGGCGTCGACGCCGGCGGCCAGATCGGCCAGGCGCCGGTCGCGACGCTCGCGCTGGATCTCCGGGTCGGGGACGGGGACGGCGGCCAGCAGCCGCTTGGTGTACGCCTGCTGCGGGCGGCGCATGATCTGGTCGCGGCTGCCCACCTCGACGAGCGCGCCGTGGCGCATCACGGCGATGCGGTCGGCGAGCTCGTCGATGACGGCGAGGTCGTGGCTGATGAACAGGCACGCGAACCCGCGCTCGCGCTGGAGGTCCTTCAGCAGCTCGAGCACCGTCGCCTGCACCGAGACGTCCAGCGCGCTGGTGGGCTCGTCGGCCACGAGCACCTTCGGGTTCAGCGCGAGCGCGCGGGCGATGCCGACACGCTGCTTCTGGCCGCCGGAGAGCTCGTGCGGGTAGCGCGAGGCGTACTCGCGCGGCAGGCGCACCGAGTCCAGCAGCGCCCGGACGCGCTTGTCGAGCGGGGCGCCCTTGATCTTCTCCGACAGCAGGATCGGCTCGGCGATGGAGTCGCCGATGGTCATGCGCGGGTTCAGCGAGCTGGAGGGGTCCTGGAAGACGATGCCCACCTCGTGGTGCAGCGCGTGCAACTGATCGCGGCCGGCCTTCGAGATGTCCATCCCGGCCACCTCGAGACGTCCGGAGTGGATCGGCAGCAGGCCGATCGTCGCGCGTCCGATCGTCGTCTTGCCCGACCCCGACTCGCCGACGAGGCCCAGCACTTCGCCCTGATAGATCTTCAGGTCGATGTGGTCCGCCGCGCGGAAAGCCGGCACGCGGCCGCGCTTGGGGTACTCGATCGCGACGTCGTCGAAGGAGACGACGACCGGAGCGGTCGGATGGGCCGCCTCGGGAGCCTGCAGGTCCTCGGTGGTGATCCGCGGCACGGCCGCCAGGAGCGCACGCGTGTACGGATGCTGCGGATCGGCGAACACCTCGGCCACGGCGCCCGTCTCGACGATGTCGCCCTGACGCATGACCACGATGCGGTCGGCCATGTCGGCGACGACGCCCATGTCGTGCGTGATGAGCAGGATGGCGGAGCCGAGCCGGTCCTGCAGCTTGCGCATCAGCTCGAGGATCTCGGCCTGCACCGTCACGTCGAGGGCCGTGGTGGGCTCGTCGGCGACCAGCAGCAGCGGGTCGCAGGACAGCGACTGCGCGATCATCGCGCGCTGGCGCTGACCGCCGGACAGCTGGTGGGGGTAGGAGTCGAACGCCTTCACCGGGTCGGGCAGCTCGACGAGGGTCAGCAGCTCGATCGCTCGCGCCTTGGCCTCCGCCGGGGAGACGCCGAAGTGCTGGCGCAGGGTCTCCACGATCTGGAACCCGACGGTCAGCACCGGGTTCAGCGCGGTCATCGGCTCCTGGAAGATCATCGAGATCTGGTTGCCGCGGATCTCCTGCATGTCGCGCGGCTTCATCCCGATCAGCTCGCGGCCGTCGAGCTTCGCACTGCCGCTCACCCGCGAGTTCTTGGGGAGGAGACCGAGCAGCGACATCGACGAGACGCTCTTGCCCGAGCCGGACTCGCCGACGATGGCGAGCACCTCCCCCGAGGCGATCGAGTAGGACACGTGCCGCGCCGCGGGCACCCAGTAGCCGTCGACACCGAAGTCGACATTGAGGTCCGTGACCTCGAGCACCGGGCCGCGATCCGGCTGGTGCGCCTCAGTGGTGGGCAGCATGCCGCGGGACGTTCTCATCGGCGGGTTCCTTCTGTTGTGCGTGCGAACGGACTCGTGATCCGGGATGCGACGATGGGGGGATGACGGAAGATGTGCGCCAGTACCGGTCGACCACCAACACCGTGATCTCGATCGGCGCGTGGGCGGCGATCGCCGTGGGGGCGATGCTCGTCGTGCTGGTGGGCGCGGCGCGGACGTCGGCGTACCTGTGGGGCCTGGTGCCGCTGGCTCTGCTGGCCGTGCTGGTCGCCGAGCTGTTCTGGCGTCCGCGCATCCACTGGGATGACGCCGCCATCACGCTCGTCAACCCGTACGCGACCGTCGAGATCCCGTGGACGATCGTGGTCGACATCGACACGCGCTTCGCTCTGACCGTCGTCACGCCGGGCCGGCGGTACCGGTCGTCGGCGGCTCCGGCCGCCGGCGCGCTCACGCGACCCCGCGGCGGGCGCGACAGCCTCGGACCGCATCAGGAGGGCGGCGTCCTGCGCAAGTCCGACGCGCTGGGCACCGACTCGGGCGACGCCGCCTACATCGTGCGCGGCGTCTGGAGCGCACTGGTCGAACAGGAGCGCATCCCGCTCGGACGCGCGGCCAGCGACCGCGCCCGCACCCGCGTGCACGTCGGCGCCATCGCGCTCACCGTGCTGCTGGTCGGCGCGACGTTCCCGGCGCTGCTGAACCTCTGACCGCATCCGGCTTACTCCGGATCCTGCAGGGTCGGCGTTCCGGTCCGGGGGTTCTGCGCACCGGCATCCATCAGCGACGTCGGCGGCGCGACATCCGGCTCGACGCCGTTCGCACGGTCCTTCGTGCGACGGCGGGAGAACCGGCGGCTGCGCGGGTCGAACGCCTCGCGCAGCGCGTCGCCGAAGATGTTCGCCGACAGCGCCAGCACGACGATGAACAGGGCGGGCCACCAGAACAGCCACGGACGCACGGTGAACGCCGACTGGTTCACGCCGATGAGCAGACCCAGCGACACATCAGGAGAGCGGATGCCGTAGCCCAGCAGCGAGATCGCCGCCTCGAGCAGGATCGCGCCGGCCGCCAGGAGCGAGCCCGAGACGATGATGACGCCGGTCGCGTTGGGCAGGATGTGGCGGAAGATGATCCGGGCGTCGGAGGCGCCGGCCACGCGCGCGGCCTCCACGAACTCGCGCTCGCGCAGCGAGAGGAACTCGCCGCGCACCAGACGGGCGATGACCATCCAGCTGAAGAAGCCGAGCATGATGCCGAGCACCCACACGCCGACGGCGCCGGCCCAGTTTCCGACGACCGCCGCGATGACGATGGCCGGGATCACGATGAACACGTCCGTCAAGCGCATGAGGACGGCATCCACCCACCCGCGGAAGTAGCCGGCGATGGCGCCGACGGTCACACCCACCACGAGCGCGATGCCCGTGATGAGCACCATGGCGACGAACGAGTTCTGGATGCCGCGCATCGTCATCGCGAAGTAGTCGCGACCGATGCGGTCCTGGCCGAAGGGGTGGTCGCCGAGCGAGAACGGGATCAGCGTCAGCGTCGGCTCGCCGCCGTTCACGCTGTTCGACAGGTCGTACCAGTTGTACTTCCACCAGCCCGGGATGGGGCCCACGCCGACGGCGCTCGTCGCGAACGCGACGACGGCCAGCAGCACGATGGCGGCGATGAGGCCGACCTTCTGGGAGAGGAAGCGACGCCAGATGATGCGGCTCTGGCTGACCGAGCGCGTCTCCTCGACGTCACCGGGGGCTTCGGAGATGGTGCTGGACATCAGCGGACCCTCACTCTCGGGTCGAGTGCCGCATACGCGAGATCGGCAAGGAAGTTGAACAGGATGGCCATGAAGGCGATGACGATGAAGTAGCCCATCACGGGGTACAGGTCACCCGGCCCCAGGGATCTCTGGAACAGGGCGCCCATGCCGGGGATCGCGAAGATGAACTCGGTGATGATCGCACCACCCAACAAGCCGCCGAGGTCCGTCGCGACCAGCGTCGTGATGGGGATGAGCACGTTGCGGAACGCGTGACGGACGACGACGACGCGCTCGGGCATGCCCTTGGCGCGGGCGGTGCGCACGTAGTCCTGGCTGAGCACCTCGATCATGCCCGCGCGCGCGTAGCGCGTGTAGCCGGCGAACGAGATCGTGAGCAGCGACACCGTGGGAAGCAACAGGTGGAAGAAGACGTCGAGACCGACGCGCCACATGTTGTCCGGGGCGTAGCCGGGGGTGGACGAGCCGACGGTCGCGATCGGGCGACCGTTCATGTCGTCCATGTACCCGGGGAAGGACTGCATGAAGCGGTCGATCAGGATGATGACGCTGACCAGGATCGCGACGAGCACTCCGATGCGCATGTTCTGCGCGCGGTCATCGCCGCCGACGAAGAAGCCGGTGGCGAGTCCGACCGCGAGGGCGATCACGAACAGGATGACGAGCGTCCAGAAGGTCGACACGTCGAACAGGCCCTGGAGCGCGAAGTAGCAGACGATGCCGACGACGGCGACGATGCCGGCGGTCAGCAGCGCGCGGCGCTGGCGCAGCCCCGCGATGAGGAGGGTCACGCCGAGCGCGGCTCCCGCGCTCAGCACGATCACGCCGATGGGTCCGAACCCGGGGGTGAGGAACCAGCCGGTGGCGCTCATGTACAGCAGCAGGCCCGCGGTGAGCACGAAGCTCGTGCCCCCGGAGGTCAGCCTCCGGCGGGCGTCCCCGCCCACCACGGCTTGGACGATGAGGGCGACCACGAGTCCGATGACGATCGAGACCACGATGGGGATCACCGGATCCTGCAGGAAGTCGTTGAAGCCGATCGCGACGAAGTTCTTCAGCAGCGCGGCCGCGAGGAACGACGGCAGCGAGTACAGGAACAGGCTCAGCACCGTGAAGGACACGTCGAAGCCGCTGTTCTCGCGAAGGGCGGAGAGGATGCCGGTGGAGATACCGAACAGGATGGCCAGCAGCAGCGCCGCTGTGACCATCTGAACCGTGGAGACCATGGCGATCGGCAGGACGTCCGTCACGGGCGCGCCCTGGAACGTGGTGCCGAGGTCGCAGGCGTTGGCGAACGGGATGAGGCACTTGGCGGCTCCCCCGACCCACATCGCCCACCGCAGCGGCGGCGCCACATCGAGGTTGGCGAGCTGGATGCGCGCCTCGATGAGCTGCTGCTTGTTGGGGTTGTTCGACGCGCGCAGATCCTCGAGCGGATCCGTGGACAACGCGACGAGGTTGAACATCACGAAGGATGCCGCAAGAAGGATGAGGATCGACACACCGACCCTACGGAGAATGAAACCGACCAAAGGTCACTCACTTCGACGTGCGACGGGACGGCGGCATCGGGTTGCGATCGCCCGTCCCATCGGTTGACAGACAGGGGCCAGGGTGGCGCCTTCGGGATCTACCGTAGACGCCACCCTGGCGTGGGTACTACTTGGTGTTGGTGCTCTTCTTGACGGACCACTCCCAGTTGTTCCAGATCGGACCGGTCTGGTTGCCCATGTACTTCACGCCGTCCAGCTTGCTGGAGACGCCGTAGATGCCGGGTGCCTGGAAGAGGGGCAGGCCGTAGCCCTCGGTGAAGGCGGTCTTGTCGATCGCCAGCATGAGGTCGGTCAGCTTGTCCTTGTCGACGGTGGTCTGCGTGGCCACGGCGTCGTCGTTGGCCGCGGTGAAGCGGTTGTAGTTACCGCCGCCGTCCGAGGCGAACAGCTGCGGGATCTGCGCCGTGCCGATGCCGGCCGAGATCCAGCCGAACAGCGACGCGTCGTAGTTGCCGCCGGCGAGGAGCGTCGACCACTTGGGGTCTCCGCCGTCGACGACCTGGAAGCCGGCCTTCGCCGCCGAGGACTGGATCGCCTGGAACTCGTCCACGCGGTTCGGGTTCTTGGTGTTGTAGAGGATCTTCACGGTCGGCGTCTTGCCGGCGAGGAGCTCCTTGGCCTTGGCGATGTTCTCGTCGAGCTTCGACGGGTCGTACTTGTCCGAACCGTTCTGCTTGACCGTGGTCGCGTACTCCGACTGGCTCGGCAGCCACAGCTGCGAGTCGAGGACCTTGGCGTCGGGGTTGACCGGCGTCACGATCGCGTCGAGGATCTGCTGGCGCGGGATCGTGAGCAGGAACGCCTCACGGACCGTCGCGTCGCTGAAGACCTCGGAGCCGAAGTTCAGGTCGAGGTGGTCGTAGGAGACCTGGTCACCGGTGATGACCTGGGCGCCGGAGACGGCCTCGAGCGACTTCTTGGTGTCGGCGGACGCCTGCGGGTAGACGAGGTCGACCTCGCCGTTCTGCAGGGCGGTCACCTGGGCGGCAGCGTCACCGATGATGCGCATGACGAGCTTGTCGATCTTCGGGGCGAGGTTGCCCGTGTAGTTCGGGTTGTGCTCGAACGTGAGCGACTGGCCGGGCGTCCACGCCGACAGGACCCACGGGCCCGACGTGACGAGGAGGTCCTTGTCGGTCGGGAACGACGTGATGTCGTAGCCGGTGTTGACGAAGTCGGCAGCCTTCTTCAGCGTGTCGTTGACGGCGACGGGAGCAGCCGGGTCGCCCTTGGGCAGGCCCTCGAGCAGCTTGGTCAGGTCGGCGGCCGTCGACAGGCCCGCCTTCTTCGCCACGACGTGCGCGGGCTGGGCGATCGGGTTGAAGATGTCCCAGTCCACGTAGGGCTCGGAGTACTTCAGGGTGATCGACGTGTTGTCGTCGCCGACCTCGGGGAAGTCGGTCGAGTTGATGCCCGCGGTCGAGCCGGCGATCTGGAAGTACTGCGTGCCGCCGGTGACGTTGCCGTCCGCGTCGGTGGTCGCGTCGTCGTAGTGGCCCGAGGCGATCGCCCAGGCGAGGACCATGTCGTCGGCGGTGATGGGCTCACCGTCGGACCACTTGAGGTCCTTCTTCAGCGTGTACTTGACGGTCAGCGGGTCGTCCGAGGTCTTCTCGTACGTGCCGAACGACTCGTCCTTGACGACGTTGAAGCTGTTGTCCGGGTAGAAGAACCCGCCCGTGGTCAGGTAGACGTACTGGCCGTTGGTGTCCAGGTTGCCCTGCGGCGTGTTGCTGTTCAGCGACGTCAGGTCGTTCACGATGGCCATCGTGACGGTGCCACCGGTCGGCGCAGCGTCGGTGGCGTTGCCACCACCGCTGGCCGTGCAGCCCGTCAGGGCGAGGGCGCCGGCCGCGGTGACCGCGGCAAGTGCTCCCCAGCGTGACTTCTTCAATTTTCCTCCTGGGTAAGGGATGGATGCGCAGGCGGGTGAAACACCCACGGCGCGGATACCGAAACCATAAGTTCTGATCAGCGTTGATCAAAACCGTTAGGGAAAACGTTACAGACCCTTAACTCAGTTCCGGGCACATCTGGCAATCTGACAAGATGAGCGATTCTCTCACCGGCGAACTGCCAAGAACGAGGAGGCTGCACACCCGACTCTGGTGGGAGATCGGAATCGTGCTCGCCCTGTCGGTCGGACGCTCCGCCGTCTTCTCGGTGCTCTCCCTCGTGCAGGCGCTGACGAGGGAGCAGGCGCTGGGCGACCAGTCGACCTCGCTCAACCCGGGCGCCAACGCGGCGCAGTTCTGGGACGTGCTGAACCAGCTCGTCAGCCAGCTCTTCGCGTTCGCTCCGATCGCCCTCGCGATCTACCTGCTGTGGGAGCCGGGAGTCTCGGCGTTCCGCCGCATCGGGCTGGACTTCCGCATGTTCGGCAAGGACCTCGGCGCGGGCGCGCTGCTGGTCGCCGTCATCGGCATTCCGGGGCTCGGGCTCTACGTCGCCGGCCGGGCGCTCGGCATCACCGTCCAGGTGGATGCCGCGCCGCTGGACGCGTCGTGGTGGACGATCCCCCTGCTGCTGCTCGCGGCGGTCCGTGCGGGGCTGACGGAGGAGGTCATCTTCATCGGCTATCTGTTCGACCGCCTGCGACGCCTGGGGTGGGGCACGTGGACCATCATCCTGTCGACGGCCGCGCTGCGCGGCGCGTACCACGCCTACCAGGGGTGGGGTCCGATCGCGGGCAACGTCGCGATGGGCATCGTGTTCGGCTGGGTCTACCACCGCTGGGGGCGGGTCATGCCGCTCGTCATCGCCCACACCCTCATCGACGTGATCGCGTTCGTGGGGTACCCGCTCGCCGCCGCCTGGTGGCCCGGCATCTTCTCCTGATCCGCCGCCCGCGCCCCGCGCGCGACGCCACACCCGCGCCGAGACATCACCTCCGCGCCGAGACACACGATGTGCAGTGGTTTCTCGGCGCGAGAGGCGTGTCTCACACGGCGGGCAGCGCGGGCCGGGCGGGCGTCAGGCGAAAGCCTCCGGCGGCGGGCAGGCGCAGACCAGGTTGCGGTCGCCGTACGCGTTGTCGATCCGTCGCACGGGCGGCCAGTACTTGGTGCGCACGAGGCTGTGCACGGGGTACACGGCGAGCTCGCGGGTGTACGGATGCGTCCACTCCCCCACGGCGATCGACTCCGCGGTGTGCGGCGCGTTCGCGAGCGGGTTGTCGTCGGCGGGCCAGGTGCCGGATGCCACGGCATCCGCCTCGGCCCGGATCGCGATCATGGCCTCGATGAAGCGCTCGATCTCGCCCAGGTCCTCGGACTCGGTCGGCTCGACCATCAGCGTGCCCGCGACCGGGAACGACATCGTCGGCGCATGGAAGCCGTAGTCGATCAGCCGCTTGGCGACGTCGTCGACGCTCACGCCGGTCGCCTCCTTGAGGGGCCGCAGGTCGAGGATGCACTCGTGCGCAACGAGGCCGCCCTCACCCGCGTACAGCACCGGGTAGTGATCGCGCAGACGCACGGCGATGTAGTTGGCGGCCAGCACGGCGGCCCCCGTCGCCTCCCGCAGCCCGTCGGCTCCCATCATCCGGATGTACGCCCACGAGATCGGCAGGATGGATGCCGAGCCGTACGGCGCCGCCGAGATCGGTCCGCCGTCGAAGACGAAGCCGCCCGCGTGCTCAGCGCGCTGCGCCAGCGGGTGCGACGGCAGGAACGGCGCGAGGTGCGCCTTCGCCGCGACCGGTCCGACGCCGGGCCCGCCGCCGCCGTGCGGGATCGCGAACGTCTTGTGCAGGTTCAGATGCGACACGTCGCCGCCGAGGTCGCCGAAGCGGGCGAAGCCGACGAGCGCGTTCATGTTGGCGCCGTCGACGTACACCTGTCCCCCGGCCTCGTGCACCGCGGCGGTGATGTCCACGACGTCCTGCTCGTAGACGCCGTGGGTCGACGGGTAGGTGATCATGAGTGCCGCCAGGGCGTCGGCGTGCGTCGCGATCTTCGCGCGGAGGTCGGCGAGGTCGACGTTGCCGGCCTCGTCGCAGGCGACCACGACGACCCGCATCCCGGCGAGCACGGCGGATGCCGCGTTGGTGCCGTGGGCCGACGACGGGATGAGACAGACGTCGCGCTGCACGTCGCCCCGGGAGTGGTGGTAGCCGCGGATCGCCAGCAGGCCCGCCAGCTCCCCCTGCGAACCGGCGTTCGGCTGCAGGGAGACCGCGTCGTACCCGGTGATCTCAGCCAGCCACGACTCGAGCTGCTCGATGAGCACGAGGTAGCCCGCGACGTCGTCCGCCGGGGCGAACGGGTGCACGCGTGCGAACTCGGGCCACGACACCGCCGCCATCTCGGTGGCGGCGTTGAGCTTCATCGTGCACGAGCCCAGCGGGATCATCCCGCGATCGAGCGCGTAGTCGCGGTCGGCGAGCTGCTTGAGGTAGCGCATCATCGCCGTCTCGGAGTGATGCGCCTGGAACACGGGGTGCGTCAGGAACTCGTCGACCCGCCACAGCGACGACGGCACCGACGCGGGCAGCGGCCCGCTGACGAATCCGAACGCGCGCTGCTCGGGTCCGCCGAAGACCTGCACGAGGGCGTGGACGTCCGCGGGCGTCGTGGTCTCGTCGACCGAGATACCGACCGAGTCGGTGTCGCGGAACCACAGCTGGAAGCCGCGCTCGCGCGCCGCGTCGACGACGGCGCCCGCGCGCCCGGGGACCTTCACGACCACGGTGTCGAAGAAGCTCTCGTGGAGCACCTCGTTTCCCGCGTCGACGAGCCAGTCGCGAAGCAGCGCCGCGGTCGCGGCGACCTCGGCGGCGATGCGGCGCAGTCCGTCGGGGCCGTGGTACACGGCGTACATCGAGGCCATCACGGCCAGGAGAACCTGCGCGGTGCAGATGTTCGAGGTCGCCTTCTCGCGGCGGATGTGCTGCTCACGGGTCTGCAGCGACAGCCGGTAGGCGGGGCGGCCCGCGGCATCCACCGAGACGCCCACGAGGCGTCCGGGAAGCTGCCGCTCGAGGCCGGAACGGACCGCCATGTAGCCCGCGTGCGGGCCACCGAAGCCCATCGGCACGCCGAAGCGCTGCGTGGTGCCGACCGCGATGTCCGCGCCGAGCGAGCCCGGCGACCGCAGCAGGGTGAGCGCGAGCAGGTCGGCCGCGACGACGACGAGACCGCCCTGCGCCTGCACCGCCGCGATGACGTCGCTGGGATCCCAGATGCGTCCCGTCGCCCCGGGGTACTGGACGAACGCCCCGAACACGTCGAGATCGGCGGGCAGGAGGCTCTCCCCGTAGGAGGTCTCCCGCACCTCGATGCCGAGCGCGGCCGCGCGGTGCGCGAGCAGCGCCTTGGTCTGCGGGAGCGCGTCGGCGTCGACCAGGAAGACGGTGCTCTTCGACCTCGACGCGCGGCGGGCGACCAGCATGCCCTCCACGACGGCGGTCGACTCGTCCAGCATCGACGCATTGGCGGTCGCCAGGCCCGTCAGATCGGTGACCATCGTCTGGAAGTTGATCAGGGCTTCGAGGCGGCCCTGCGAGATCTCCGGCTGGTAGGGCGTGTACGCGGTGTACCAGGACGGGTTCTCGAAGACGTTGCGCGCGATCACCGACGGGGTCAGCGTGTCGTAGTAGCCCAGCCCGATCATCGACCTCGCCGGCCGGTTCTGCGACGCGAGCTCGCGCAGCTCCGCGAGCGCCTGCGCCTCGGTCGCCGCCGGGGGGATGGCGCTGTCGGCGACGGGGGCGGCGTGGATGGATGCCGGGACGGCGCGGTCCACGAGCGCGCCGACGCTGTCGTAGCCGAGCGCGCTGAGCATCTCGGCCTGGGCGGCGGCGTCGGTGCCGATGTGCCGGTCGCGGAAGGGCGCCGTGTTCACTCCTCGCCGCCCGTGAGCGCGACGTAGGCGGCCCGGTCCAGGAGCGCGTCGACATCGCTCGGGTCGACCTGGATCTTCACGAGCCACCCGCCGTCGAAGGCGCCGCTGTTCACGAGGGAGGGGTCGTCGACGACGGCGTCGTTGATCGCGACGACCTCGCCGGACAGCGGTGCGTAGAGCTCGCCGACCGACTTGGTCGACTCGATCTCGCCGCAGACCGTGTTCGCGGTGACGGTGGAGCCGACCGCGGGGAGGTCGACGTAGACGACGTCGCCGAGCTTGTCGGCCGCGTAGTCGGTGATGCCGACGGTGGCGACGTCGCCGTCGAGGGCGACCCACTCGTGTTCTTCGGTGTACTTGAGGGCGGTCAGGTCGGTCATGCGGTCCTCCGGTAGAAAGGCAGGGCGGTCACTGTCGCGGGGATGAGCGTTCCCCGCACGTCGATGAAGAGCGAGGTGCCGGCTTCGGCGAGCGCCGGCGGGACGAAGGCCATGGCGACGGGGTGCCCGAGCGTCGGGCTGAGCGCCCCGCTGGTGATCTCGCCGACGGGGGTGCCCGCGGCATCCACCACGGCGTAGCCGGCGCGGCCGGCGCGACGTCCCTCGGCCACGAGACCGACCAGCACGGGCAGATCGTCGGATGCCGCGGCGAGCGCGTCCTTGCCGACGAACTCGTCCTTGTCGCCGGCGACGACGCGGCCGAGCCCCGCCTGGGCCGGCAGGATCGCCGTCGACAGTTCGTGTCCGTGCAGCGGCATGCCGGCTTCGAGCCGGAGGGTGTCGCGCGCGGCGAGGCCGGCAGGGACGAGGCCGAGCGGCTCCCCCGCCTCGAGCAGGGCGTCCCACAGCGCCGGAGCGAGGGCGTTCGGCACCATCAGCTCGAAGCCGTCCTCCCCGGTGTACCCGGTGCGCGCGATGAACAGGTTCTCGTCCTGGAACCGCCCCGCGGACCAGGCGTAGTAGCCGAGGTCGGCGAGCGCCGGCTGCACGTCCGTGACGCCGGCGGTCGCTTCCACGATCTCGCGGGCGCGCGGGCCCTGCACGGCGATCAGCGAGGTCTGGTCGGAGATGTCCTCGATGCGCGCGCGCTCGGTGCCGACGACGAACCCGACGGCGCCGTCTGCGGGAACCTCCCTGCCGGACCGCATGATCTCCGCCGCGCGGTCGACCCGCGCCGAGAACGCGTCGGCGACGAGGGCGCGGTTGCCGGCGTTGGAGATCACCAGGAAGTACTCGTCGCCGGTGCGGTAGACGATGACGTCGTCGATCACGCCGCCCTGATCGTCGAGCAGCAGCGAGTACTTGGCCTTCCCGACCTTCATCGTGGAGATGCGGCCGGCGAGCGCGTAGTCGAGGAAGGCGGCCGCGCCCGAGCCGGTCACGAGGAACTCCGCCATGTGCGAGATGTCGAACAGGCCCGCGGCCGTGCGGACGGCGTGATGCTCGGCCAGGTCGGAGGTGTAGCGCACCGGCATGTCCCACCCGCCGAAGTCGGTGAAGGAGGCTCCGAGCGCGGCGTGGCGATCGGCGAGTGCGGTGGTGCGGAGGTCTGGCATGAGTTCTCCCCGAGATCGGGCGGGCGGATGCCGGGACCGGCAGCCGGGAACTCCCCCTCTGTCATGGGCCTGAGAGTTTCACCGGCTCCGTCTGCACGGGTGCCGGCTTTCACCGTCGGCGGATCCCCCCACAGCGGGGATCGCTTTCCAGAGCGGCCGGACGCGAGCGGTACGCGGACCTGAGAGATTGGCGGGGAGGCTTGCTCCTTCGGTGTCCGGGCCCCGTCGAGAACGTGGATGCCGGAGCTCTCCCGCACACGTCATGCGGCCTGTCTTCAGTTGCCCTGTCAGCATAGCGCCCACGCCGGGTGTGCGTTCAGCCGGTGCAGCGGCCGGATCCGACCGTGGGCGACGCGGAGGTCACGGAGGCGAGGTCGGGGCGCAGCACCGAGGTCGTCATCGCGTATCCGCGCCCTTCGCCGTCCGCGCCGCGCGCGAAGACCACGCCCACGACTTCGCCGTCGCCGGTCAGCAGCGGTCCACCGGAGTTGCCGGGCTGCACGTCGGCGTCGAGGGCGTAGATCTCGCGGGGCGCCGCGGAGGCGTCGTAGATGTCGGGCACGGGGACGGAGGCGACCGACAGCACACCGGCGGAGATGCTCGTGAACGGTCCGCCGTGCGGGTAGCCCTGCACGGCGGCCTGCGTTCCGGGCGCGGCCGGGTCGGCGAGGGGAAGCGGCGTGGCGGCGAGGTCTCCGATCGAGATGACCGCGAGGTCGTCCACGGCATCGAACAGGACGATGCGCCCTTCCGTGGCGCGCCCGCCGGGCAGCTCGACGACGGGGGTGTCGACTCCCGCGACGACGTGCGCGTTGGTCACGACGAGTCCCGGCGCGGCGACGAACCCCGAGCCCGTCATCGACACGCCGCAGGCGTACGCGGTGCCGCTGACGCGGGCGACCGATGCCGACGCGGCCTGCAGCTCGGGGTCGTCGAGGGTGATGGGCGGATCGGTCGGTGCCACCACCGCACCGATGGCCGCTTCGAGCCGCGGGAGGCCGTCCGACAGCAGCGCGCCGCGCGCCGTGGCCAGGGCTTCGTCCAGGGGCGCCGGGGTGAGGGCGTCGATCGCGCCGAGCACCCGCGACGAGGCGACGGCCGACGAGACGTACGGGATGCCGGCGGTCGCGAGCCCGGAGGAGACGAGCAGGAGTGCCAGCGCCGTCGCGACGGTCGTCAGCACGCCCCCGAGGAAGCGCTCGAGCCCGCGGAGCCGGCTGCGGTCGACGCCCCGGCGCACCGCCCTGCCGATCGCGGCGCCGGCCGCCGTGCCGATCACGACCAGGCCGATCGCGGCGGCGGCGAGCGCCGCGGTGCGGGCGCCGCCGGACGGGATCACGGTGGAGAGCCACGGCGTCGCGAGGGGAAGCAGCCAGAGGGCGGCGGCGGCGCCGACGATCATGCCGATGACGCTGCCCAGGCTCGCAAAGAACCCGCGGGCGATGCCCGCCGCGAACGCGATGAGCAGGGCCGCGGCGGCGATGATGTCGACGATGAGCACGGGGTGACCTCCGCCGACACCGTACCCGGCCGTCCTCGGTGCTTCCTGCACGATCGCCGCGGGCGCCCGATCTGATCCGGCGAGGTCGGTTTGACCTTCGTGTCGGGATGACTCTAAGATCGTGGCCGAGGTTATGGTCACCATGACAAGAACAGACTCCGCTGTCGACGGCATCCGTGTCGCCGTGTCGACGGTCATCTTCAGCCTGCGGCGCGATGCCGACGGGCGGCTGGCGGTCGTCCTCCCGCTCGTGCGGCGCACGCGGGATCCCCACGAGGGACGCTGGGCGCTGCCCGGCGGCTGGCTGGACAGCACGGAGGAGCTCGAGACGGCGGCCTCGCGCACGCTGGCCGAGACGACCGGCCTCGCGCCCAGCTACCTCGAGCAGCTCTACGCCTTCGGCGACATCGGCCGCTCCCCCGGCCGCGTCGTGTCCATCGTCTACTGGGCGCTGCTGCGCGAGGGCGCCCAGCTGCCCGCCGACGCCGAGAACGTCGCCTGGTTCGACGCCTCCCGACCGCCGGAGCTGGCCTTCGACCATCGCCACATCGTCGAATACGCGCTGTGGCGGCTGCGCAACAAGGTCGGCTACAGCCGCATCGCGCACGGGCTGCTGCCGGACCTGTTCACCCTGTCGGACCTGCGCGAGGTCTACGAGGCGATCCTCGAACGCGAGCTCGACCCCGCCAACTTCCGACGCCAGGTCGAGAACTCGGGGACGCTCATCCCCACGGAGCGCTTCCGCACGGGCAGCCACCGTCCGGCCCGCCTGTACCGCTACAACCACGACGTCGAGCTGGCCGATCGCGGCCCGCTGCCCACCGACACCCCCGCACCACCCGTCCTTCCCGAAGAGGTCACGATATGAGCGCCACCATCCTCACCCTCACGCCGCCGCCGGCCGACGCCGTCGACCCGAGCGTCGACCACGGCATCCAGGCCATCGTCGCCGGCGCTTCGACGGCCGAGACCTGCAACACGGAGCTCGCCGCGGGGCCGTGGGACTTCGACCGACGTCCCGGCTACGGTCCCGGCTCGTCGATGGGCGATGTGATCCCCGTGGGCTCGCCGCGTCAGGGAGAGCTGCCCGCCGAGTACCGCACCGCCGGCGAGGACGAGCTGCACGCCCGCATCCGCGCCGCGAAGCAGACGCTCGGCTCGCGCGTCGTGGTGCTCGGTCACTTCTACCAGCGCGAAGAGGTCGTCACCCACGCGGACTACGTGGGCGACTCCTTCCAGCTCGCCAACGCGGCGCTCGAGCACCCGGATGCCGAAGCGATCGTCTTCTGCGGCGTGCACTTCATGGCGGAGACCGCCGATCTGCTGTCGCGCCCGGAGCAGGCGGTCATCCTTCCGAACCTCGCGGCGGGATGCTCGATGGCCGACATGGCCTCCATCGACGAGGTCGAGGAGTGCTGGGAGCAGCTGGCGGACGTGTACGGAGACCTCGAGGCCCCGGACGCCGACGGTCGCGTGCCGGTGATCCCGGTCACGTACATGAACTCGTCGGCGGCGATCAAGGGCTTCGTCGGGCGCCACGGCGGCATCGTCTGCACCTCGTCGAACGCCCGCACCGTGCTGGAGTGGGCCTTCGCCCGCGGGCGCCGCGTCCTCTTCTTCCCCGACCAGCACCTCGGCCGCAACACCGCGAAGGCGATGGGCGTGCCGATCGCGCAGATGCCGATGTGGAACCCGCGCAAGCCGCTCGGCGGCTCCACCCCGGCCGAGCTCGCGGACGCGCGGGTGATCCTGTGGCACGGGTTCTGCTCCGTGCACCGCCGATTCACGGTCGACCAGATCGACAAGGCGCGCGCCGAGCACCCGGGGGTGCGGGTCATCGTCCACCCCGAGTGCCCGATGGCGGTGGTGGATGCCGCCGACGAGGCGGGGTCCACGGACTACATCCGCAAGGCGATCGCTGCGGCCACCGAGCCGACGACCTTCGCGATCGGCACCGAGATCAACCTCGTCCAGCGGCTCGCGGCGCAGTACCCCCAGCACCGCATCTTCTGCCTGGACCCGGTGGTCTGCCCGTGCTCGACGATGTACCGCATCCACCCCGGGTATCTCGCCTGGGTGCTGGAACGGCTCGTCGCCGGCGAGGTCGTCAACCGCATCACGGTGCCCGCCGACGTCGCCGATCCGGCGCGCGTCGCGCTCGAGCGGATGCTGGCGGCCAAGCCGTGACCGCGACCGACGCCGCCCCGCGGGTGCCGCCGGCGCGGCGGGACGCGCCGCACGTGGTCGTCGCGGGCTCCGGGATCGCCGGGCTCACCGCGGCCCTGCACGCCACGGCATCCGGATGCCGGGTCACGCTCGTGACGAAAGACGTGCTGGAGCACGCGAACACGCGGTACGCGCAGGGCGGGATCGCCGGCGTCATGTTCGACGACGACAGCGCGGCGGCGCACGAGCGCGACACGCTGGTGGCGGGGGCAGGCCTCAGCGACGCCGACGCGGTGCGCGTGCTCGTCGAGGAGGGGCCCGCCCGCATCCGCGAGCTCATCGCACGGGGCGTGGAGTTCGACCGGGGAGCCGACGGCACCCTCGTCAAGGGACTGGAAGCCGCCCACTCCTACCCCCGTGTGCTGCACGCGGGGGGCGATGCGACCGGCAGCGCGATCGAGAAGGCGCTCGTCGGGCGGCTTCGGGTCAGCGGCGTCGACGTCCTCGAGCACGCCTTCCTCGTCGACGTGCTCCTCGACGGCGACGGGCGCGCCCGCGGCGTGGACCTGCTCGTCGACGACGAGCGTCGCGTGTCGCTCGACGCCGACGCCGTCGTCCTCGCCACCGGCGGTGCCGGGCAGCTGTACGCGCACACGACCAACCCGCCGGTCGCCACCGGAGACGGCATCGCCGCCGCGGTGCGCGCCGGCGCCGTGGTCCGCGACCTGGAGTTCGTCCAGTTCCACCCGACCGTGCTCACCTCGCGGCCGGGAGAGGCGTTCCTCGTCTCCGAGGCCGTGCGGGGCGAGGGCGGCGTCCTGAGAGACGAACAGGGTCGCCGATTCATGCTCGACATCCATCCCGACGCCGAGCTCGCGCCGCGCGACGTGGTCGCGCGCGCCATCGCCGCCGTGATGGAGGAGCAGTCGGGTCGCCCCGTGCTGCTGGACGCGACGGGACTCGGACACGACGGCTCCGGCCCCGCACGCAAGCAGACGGCGGCCTTCCTCGCGCGCCGGTTCCCGACGATCGACGCGGCCGTCCGGGAGCGGGGGTTCGACTGGTCGCAGGAGCCGATCCCCGTCACTCCCGCCGCGCACTACCTGATGGGCGGCGTCGCCACCGACCTGGCCGGGCGGACCAGCGTCCCGAGGCTCTACGCGGTGGGCGAGGTCGCCCGCACCGGCGTCCACGGCGCGAACCGGCTCGCCTCCAACTCGCTGCTCGAAGGCGCGGTGTTCGGTGCGCGCGCCGGCGACGCCGTCGCCGCCGACTTCGCCTCCGGGTTCTGGCCGTCGCCCGCGCCGCTCGCGGCCGCCGACGACGACAGCGCCGCGGCGGTCCCGGCCGGCTCGACCGCCGGCATCCCGTCGCCCGCGCCCTTCACGCGACGCGCCCTCCAGCGGGTGATGTGGGAGGACGCCGGCCTCGTCCGCGACGCCGCGGGTCTGGATCGCGCGAGCCGGATGATCGCGGGCTGGCGCGCACAGCCGCGGACACCGCGCACCGAGGCCGAGTTCGAGGACGAGAACCTGCTCGTCGTCGCGGCCCAGGTGGTCGGCGCCGCGGCCGCGCGCACCGCATCCGTCGGCGCGCACACCCGGCGCGACGACACCGGGGCCTCGAACGACCGGGCGTCCCGAGAGCTGGAGGGCGCATCATGCTGACCCGGCGCCACATCGACCGCGTCGTCGCCGCCGCGCTCGACGAGGATGCACCGTGGGGCGACCTCACGAGTCGGTACCTGATCCCCGAGGATGCCGTCGCCACCGCCGACCTCGTCGCGCGCGAGCCCGGCGTCTTCAGTGGCGGCGAGGTCTTCGCCGCCGCGTTCGCGCTGACCGATCCTGCCGTCGCGGTGCGGCTCCACCGGCGCGACGGTGAGAGCTTCGCGGCCGGGGACGTGCTCGCCACCGTGGCCGGCCCGGCCCGCGCCGTGCTGACCGCGGAGCGCGTCGGACTCAATTTCGTGCAGCGGATGAGCGGCATCGCGACACTGACGGCGCGCTACGTCGCCGCGGTGGCGGGCACGCGGGCGCGGATCGCCGACACGCGCAAGACCACGCCGGGCCTACGCGCCCTTGAGCGCCACGCCGTGCGCAGCGGCGGGGGACGCAACCACCGCTACTCGCTGTCGGACGCGGTCATGGCCAAGGACAACCACCTCGCAGTCCTCACCGCGGGCGGCGCCGACGTGACCGCGGCGCTGCGCACGGCACTCGCGGAGCTGCCTCACACGGCGCACATCGAGGTGGAGGTCGACCGACTCGACCAGATCGAGCCCGTCCTCGCGGCGAGCACCGCGGCGGCGCGGATCGGCACGATCATGCTCGACAACTTCTCCCTCGACGACCTCCGCGCCGGCGTCGCGCAGGTCGCGGGCCGCGCCACCGTGGAAGCCTCGGGAGGCGTCAGCCTGGAGACCGTCGCGGCCATCGCGGCCACCGGCGTCGACGTGATCTCGGTCGGCGCGCTCACCCACTCGGCGCGGGCGCTCGATCTCGGTCTCGACGCCCGCATCGCGCGCGGCGACGGGGACGTAGCCCCCGCGTCGACGCCGGCGGGCTGACGGGAGATCGGGCGTGCTGTACCTGGACCATGCCGCGACGACGCCGGTGCGCCCGGACGTGCTCGACGCCATGCTGCCCTACCTCCGCGGGGCGTACGGGAACCCCTCCAGCCACCACACCGTCGGAGAGGCCGCGGCCGCCGCGCTGGCCGACGCCCGACGCCGTGTCGCCGCGGTCGTCGGGATGAGACCGGCGGACATCGTCTTCACCTCGGGGGGCACCGAGGCCGACAACCTCGCCGTCAAGGGCATCGCCATCGGCACCGCACTGCGGCGCGGAGAGGCCGTGCACGTGGTCACGACGCCCATCGAGCACGAGGCCGTGCTCGCCTCGTGCGATTACCTCGAGCGCGTCCACGGCGTCGCGGTGACCCGCGTGCCGGTCGACGAGACGGGCCGCGTCGACCCCGCGCACGTCGCCGCCGCGCTCCGACCGGAGTCGGCTCTCGTGTCGGTCGGCTACGCCAACAACGAGATCGGCACGGTGCAGGACGTCGCCGGGCTCGCCGAGGTCACGGCGGCGGCGGGAGTGCCCCTGCACCTCGACGCCGTGCAGGCGGCCGGGTGGCTGCCGCTGGCCGGCACGGGTGCCGACGCCCTGTCGATCGCGGGCCACAAGATCGGTGCCCCCGCCGGCATCGGCGTCCTCGCGGTGCGGGGGCGGCTGCCGCTGGAGCCGGTCCTGCACGGCGGCGGCCAGGAACGCGATCGCCGCAGCGGCACCGAGAACCTCGCCGGCGCCGTCGCGATGGCCACCGCGCTCGAGCTCGCCGAAGCCGAGCGCGTGGAGGCGTCCGCGCGGGTGAGCGCCCTGCGCGACCGCTTCATCGCGACGGTGCTCGGGCTCGTCTCGACCGCGCGCCTGACCGGGCATCCGCGGTATCGCCTTCCGGGCACGGCGAGCTTCACGTTCACGGGCACCAGCGGCGAGGCGGTCCTGCTGGAGCTCGAGCGCCGCGGGATCGTGTCCTCGAGCGGGTCGGCGTGCGCCGCGGGCAGCGACGAGCCGTCCCACGTGCTGCTGGCGCTGGGCATCGACCCGGAGGTGGCGCAGACAGCGGTGCGCATCACCTTCGCTCACGACCTGGGCCGCACCGACCCGGTGCAGGCCGCCGCCGAGCTGGACCTCGTCGCGGACGCCGTCGCCTCTTCGGTGGCGGCGGTACGATCGGGGCCGTGAGCACTCCGGTCGTCACCGTCATCGTCCCGGGCCGGGACGTCGCCGCCTTCGCCGAGGAGGCCCTGGCATCGCTGCGCGCGCAGACGCTCACGAACTGGTGCGCGGTCCTCGTCGACGACGGCTCCGTGGACGCCACCGGCGCGGTCTTCGCTGCCGCGGCCGCCGCCGACCCGCGCTTCCGCGTGATCACCCATCGCGTCGCGCGCGGGCTTTCGGCCGCCCGCAACGCCGGTCTCGACAGCGTCGAGACCCCGTTCGTCGCCTTCCTCGACGCCGACGACGTTCTGACCCCGACCGCGCTGCAACGGTTCGTGGAGACCCTCACCCGCACCGGCAGCGATGTCGTCGTCGGGGCCTACGTGCGGCTGCGCGCCGACGCCGAGGGACGCTACTCCCCCGGTCCCGTGCAGCCGTGGGTGCGGGCGGCGACCGAGCCGGAACGGCTCGGCACGACACTGGACGAGCACCCCGAGCTGTCGGGCAACATCGTGGCCTGGTCCAAGCTGAGCCGGGTGGAGCTCTGGCGCCGGAGCGGACTGCGCTTCCCCGAGGGCAAGCTCTACGAGGATCAGATCGTCACGCAGCGGCTCTACACCGCGGCGCGTGCGGTCGACGTCATCCCCGACGTCGTCGTCCACTGGCGAGAACGCGCCGACGGCACGTCGATCACGCAGAACAAGGACCTGCTGCCCGTGCTGGTCGACTACCTCGAGGCGCTCCGCGGCGGCATCGCCGTGCTGGATGCCGCGGGCCAGCGCGCCGCCTCCCGTGCCCGTGTGCGCCTCATCCTCGACATGGACGTCCCCCCGCTGGTGCGCATCGCGCAGACGAGCCCCGAGGACGCGTATCGACGCGCGCTCGGGGAGTTCGTGCGCGGCCTGCTCGACCGTGCCCGCGCCGACGGCATCGCCCTCGATCCCGCGACGGCCGACCTGCGCAGCGCGGCCGAGCTCTGGTGAGCTCCGACGCCCGGTACCGGCGCGACGGCTATCCTGAGCCCATGAACGGTTCCGACACCCCCGCCTCCGACCAGCCCACCGGGCCCGACCTCGCGGAGATCCGCGCCGAGATCGACGAGCTCGCCGCGCTGTCGACGGAGGAGCTGGTCAATCCGACGCCCGAGCTCATCGCGGAGAACGAGCCCACCCCGCACCCGACGGACGCCATCGGTTCCGAGGACTGGAACACGCCGGCCTGATCCGCCGCCGCTCACCCGCGCGGGGCGGAGACGTCCGGGCGGGGCTCCTCCGCCCGCAGCTCCATGCCCGCGATCGTCGCGGCCGCCATCTGCTCGACCGCCAGTTCCGCGTAGAGTCCGCCGCGGGCCAGCAGCTCGGCATGGGTGCCGGACTCGACGATGCGTCCCGCCTCGACGACGTGGATGACGTCCGCCCCGACCACCGTCGAGAGCCGGTGGGCGATCGAGAGCGTGGTCCGTCCGCGAGCGACGTTGTCCAACGCCTCCTGGACGACGCGTTCGGACACCGTGTCCAGGGCGGAGGTCGCCTCGTCGAGCAGAAGCACGGGCGGGTCCTTCAGGAGAACGCGCGCGATCGCGATGCGCTGCTTCTCCCCGCCGGAGAGCCGATAGCCGCGTTCGCCTACGATCGTTTCGTACCCGTGCTCGAAGCCCACGATGGCGTGATGGATGTTGGCGGCCGTGCAGGCGGCGACGAGTTCGTCGTCGGTCGCGTCCGGCTTCGCGTAGCGCAGGTTCTCCGCGATCGAGGCGTGGAACAGGTACGTCTCCTGTGAGACGATCCCCACGTTCTCGACGATCGACTGCTGGGTGAGGGAGCGCACGTCCTCACCGCCGAACAGGACCGCGCCCGACGAGGCCTCGTACAGCCGCGGCGCGAGGTAGATGATCGTGGTCTTGCCGGCGCCGGACGGACCGACGAAGGCGACGTGCCGGCCGGGCTCGGCGACGAACGAGACGCCGTCCAGCGTCGGGCGGCCCTCGCTCGCGGCATCCGGATAGCGGAAGACCACGTCGCGGAACTCGACGCGTCCGATCGGGCCGGGCGCCGCGGCGACGTCGATGGCGTCGGGCGCGTCGACGATCGCGGGCGTCAGGTCGAGGTACTCGAAGATCCGCGCGAACAGCGCGCGCGACGTCTGCAGGTCCAGCGCCACGCGCATCAGCCCCATGAGCGGCTGGAGCAGCCGCGCCTGCACGGTGGTGAACGCCACGACGGTGCCCGCGGTGATCGCCCCGGTGCCGCCGGCGATGAGATAACCCGACACGAGGTAGATGACGGCGGGCACCGACGCCATGATCACCTGGACGACGGCGAAGAACCCCTGGCCGCTCATGGCGCGACGCACCTGCAGGCGCACCTGGTTGCGGTTCTCGTCGCGATAACGCTCCGACTCGGCCCGTTGCCGGTTGAACGCCTTCGACAGAAGGATGCCGCTCACCGACAGCGTCTCCTGCGTGATGCTCGTCAGCTCGCTCAGCGACTCCTGCGTCTGTCCGGCGATGCGCGCCCGCACCTGGCCGACGCGCCGCTGCACCAGCACGAGCGCCGGCATCATCACCACGGCGATGATCGTCAGACGCCAGTCGATGAGGATCATCGCGACCAGGGCCGAGATCACCGTCACCGTGTTGCCGAGGATGCTCGTGACGGTGTTCGTCAGCACGTCGGACACCCCGCCGACGTCATTCTGCAGTCGCGACTGGATGACGCCGGTCTTCGTGCGGGTGAAGAAACCCAGCTCCATCGCCTGCAGGTGGTCGAACAGCCGCACGCGCAGGTCGCCCGTCACGCGGTTGCCGACGGTCGAGGTCAGCCAGGTCTGGGCGACGCCGAGCACGGCGGAGAACAGGAAGAGCCCGATCATGGTGAGCACCAGGCGCACCAGCAGCGCCAGGTCGGGCGGACCGCCGGCGGTCGGGAACAGGGCGTCGTCGAAGATGCTCTGCACGATCAGCGGAGGGACGACGCCGATCGCCGCGCCGACGACCACCAGCACGGCGGTCAGGACGATGCGTCCGCGATACGGGCGGAACAGGCCGACCACACGGGCCCCGAGATCCGCGACCTCCGGCGCCTGCGCGTTCAGCCGCCGCTGGGCGCTCTCGTCCACGCCGCGGAAGGCCGCCGCGCGCCCGCCGGGTCCCATCCCGCCCATCCCCATGCTCACCGGGTCACTCTAACCCCGCGCCGGAAGGGGGTGGCCGGTCAGCCGAGTCCCGCCACGAGATTGATGACCGAGGCGAGGATGACCGCTCCGAACAGGTACGCGATGAGCGTCTGCCCCACCACGATGCGTCGGATCTCGTTGGCCGACACGTCGTTGTCGGAGACCTGGTAGGTCAGGCCGAGGCCGACGGCGAAGTAGCCGAAGTCCGAGTACATCGGCTCCTCGTCCTGGTTGAAGTCGATCCCGGCGCGCTGGCCGGCGGCGAGCCGCCCGTAGTACACCCGCGCGTACCGCAGCATGTAGTCGACCTGGATCAGCGCCCAGGAGCTCACGACCGCCGCGATCGCGACGCCGGCCACGACGAAGGCGTGCAGCCGACTGCCGTGACCGCCGCCGACGAGCACGGCGACGACGCCGCCGAGACTCGCCACGCTGCCCACGAGAGCGATGAGGCGGGCGACGGGACGCCCCGGGTCGACGGCGCTCGTGTGCGACCGGGTGGCCTCGGCATCCATGGGCCACACCACCGACAGCAGCCAGACGACGTTGACGGAGGCGACGACCGCCCAGCCGGCGAGCAGCCCCACGGCCACCCCGGCCAGCGCCGAGACCGTCGCCGCGACGACCGCTCCGACCGCGAGGGACAGAGGACCGCGCACGGCGACGCGGGAGGGATGCCGCGTGGGTGCCATGCTGCGATCGTCCCACCCGGCGGGGGAATACGACGTCAGACCCGGCCGTTATGGTGGAGAGTCGTCCCCGGCCTCCGGGCACGCCGCGCCCTCGTGCGCCCCGTCGCCGCTCCCTCCGCCCCGTGCACCGCGTCCCGTACGCCGCCCCGATGACTCGAGGAACCTCATGACCTCCCCTGAGACCGACTCCCTTCCGGACACGACCGCCGTCGTCGGCGCGAAGGAGAACCGCGTCATCTGGCTGCTGCTCGCGGCGGCGTTCGTGGCGATCCTCAACGAGACCACGATGGGCGTGGCGATCCCGCACCTGATCGGCGACCTCGGGATCACGGCGGTCGCCGCCCAATGGCTGACCACCGCGTTCATGCTGACCATGGCCGTCGTGATCCCCACGACGGGCTTCCTCCTGCGTCGGTTCACGACCCGCGCCATGTTCGGCACCGCCATGGGCCTGTTCTCGGCCGGTACGCTGATCGCCCTCGTGGCGCCGGGGTTCGAGATGCTCCTCGTCGGTCGCGTCGTCCAGGCCTCCGGCACGGCCATCATGATGCCGCTGCTGATGACGACGCTCATGACCGTCGTCCCGCCGCACCTGCGCGGGCGCATGATGGGGCGCGTGAGCGTGGTCATCTCGCTCGCTCCGGCCATCGGGCCGACCATGGCGGGCGTCATCCTCGACAACCTGACGTGGCGGTGGATCTTCGCGATCGTCCTGCCCATCTCCGTCGTCGCCCTGATCATCGGCGTGCGGTGGATCCACAACCTGGGCGAGCGTTCGCACGCCCCCATCGACATCCCCTCGGTGATCCTCTCCGCCCTCGGCTTCGGCGGGATCGTCTTCGGATTGAGCCAGATCGGCGGCCACGGCACCGACGTCGCGGCCGCGGAGACGGCCACCGTGACCCTCGTCGTCGCCCTCGCGATCGGCGTCACGACGCTCGGGTTCTTCCTCTGGCGTCAGGTGGCCCTGCAGAAGAAGGACGACGCGCTGCTGGACCTCCGGATCTTCCGCTCGGGCAACTTCTCCCTGTCCGTCGCCCACTTCGCGGTGATGTCCCTCGCGTTCTTCGGCACGCTCACGGCGCTGCCGCTGTACCTGCAGAACACCCTCGGGCTCTCGGCCAGCGTGTCGGGCCTGGTCGTCCTGCCCGGCGCGCTCGCGATGGGGCTGCTCGGACCCGTCATCGGACGCATCTACGACCGGTGGGGCACGCGCGTGCTCCTGCTTCCCGGCACGATCGTCGTGCTGGCGATCCTGTGGAGCTTCACGATGCTCACCGAGTCCACTCCGGTGTGGATGCTGGTCGTGACGCAGACCCTCCTGTCGGTGGGTCTCGCGATGTCGTTCACGCCGCTGTTCACGGCGTCACTGGGCTCGCTCGAGCCGACGTTCTACTCGTACGGCAGCGCCACGGTCTCGACGGTGCAGCAGGTGGCCGGCGCGGCCGGCATCGCCCTGTTGATCTCGGTGATGTCGTCCGTGTCTGCGGCGGCCTCGGCGTCCGGTGCGGCGGATGCCGCGGCCGGGGCGGCCGGCGCACGCGCCGCGTTCCTGCTCGCCGCCGTGATCGGCACGCCGCTGCTGATCAGCGCGTTCCTCATCCGCAAGCCGGCCGACACACCTGCCGGACCCGCCGCGCACTGACCGGGTGGTCAGCCGATGCTGCAGGATCCCCCACCGCAGCACGCGCCGGCATCGATGCCGCCGTCCACCAGCGGCAAGAGGTTCTTCACGCCCGGCAGCTCCGATGCCTCCGTCGAGGAGGCGAGCTGGGGGGTGGGAAGGTTCGACGTAGCCATGAGTCGATGATACGTCCGTGTCAACCCCCGGGCGCGGTGCCGATGCCATCCGTAGCGTCGAGGGCATGAGCACACTCTCAGGGAAGACCGTGGCCTTCGTGGCCACCGACGGATTCGAGGACAGCGAGCTGACATCGCCGTGGGACGCGGTGACCGCCGCGGGCGCCACCGCGGTGCTGATCTCCCCCGCGACGGACAGCATCGAAGGCAAGAACGGACACCGACAGGCCGTCGACGTCGCCGCCTCCGCCGCGGAGGCAGCGGACTACGACGCGCTCGTGCTGCCGGGCGGCGTCGTCAACGCGGACGATCTGCGGCTGGACGCGGCCTCCGTGGCGCTCGCCCGCGAGTTCTTCGCGCAGCACAAGCCCGTCGCCGCGATCTGCCACGCCGCCTGGCTGCTCATCGAGGCGGACGTCGTCGACGGCCGCACGCTCACCAGCTACCCCAGCCTGAAGACCGATCTCGTCAACGCGGGCGCCACCTGGGTGGACGAGGAGGTCGTCGTCGACGAGGGCCTCGTGTCGAGCCGCACCCCGGACGACCTTCCCGCCTTCAACGCGAAGGTCGTCGAGGAGATCGCCGAGGGCGCGCACGCCGGCCAGACCGTGTGACGGTCCGGGCGGGTCGGTCGCCTCAGTCCCAGTCCAGGTAGTCCTCGATGAACCACGAGGTCTCGCCGGGGTGAGTGAGCGGGAAGAAGTGCCCGGCGGTCTCCACCGCCTTGACGCTCACGAGCCCCGGCGCGGAGGCGCGCAGCGCCTCCCCCGCGTCGGCGGGGCTCACCCGGTCGCCGCCGCCCTGGATGACGAGCACGGGCGTCGCCTCGGCGACGGGCTGCCATGCCGCGGCATCCGTGGCGGCCAGCGCGGCGGCCTGCAGCGCGCGCACGTCGGCCTGCGGCGAGAACGAGTCGCCGAAGACCGCACGCAGCTCCGCGTCGAAGTCGTCACCGGCGGGGGCGGCGCTCGCGACGCCGAGCAGCAGCACGCCGTTGACGCGGTCGTGGTGGTCGATCGCGATCGTGCGGGCGACGGCGCCGCCGAAACCGTGACCGCCGATCCACGCCTCCGAGATCTGCAGATGGTCGAGGACGTCGATGACGTCGGCGGCGAGGTCGTGCATCGTGGCCGCGCCCGAGCGGCGGGCCGCCACGCGGACGACCCGGAAGTCCTCTTCGACCAGGATGCTGGCGAGCGCGCCGAAGTAGGCGAAGTCGAGCCCGGCCTCCGGAAGCAGGACGATGGCCGGGCCGGCACCCTCGTCGAGATAGCCGATATCGCGAACGTCGGCGTCGAAAGTCTGTCGCTGGTTCTCGGTCACGATCCCCCATCCTAGAGCGCACCGAGTTTGCGCACGGCATCCGCGTCTGTCCATAGTTAGGTAAGCCATACCTACTCACCGTCCCGCTGCGTGCGGGTGCGGCCGGACGAAAGCGATGCCCCCATGCGCCCCCACACTCGACGATCCCTGCCTCTGCTCGCCGCCGCCGTGGTGACCGCGCTCGCCCTCGCCGGGTGCGCGGCGACGGGCACGACGCCGGGCTCCTCGTCGTCGGCGAGCGGAACGCACGCCGTGTCGCATGCCCGCGGAACCACCGAGGTGCCGAACGATCCGCAGCGGGTCGTGGTGCTCGAGCCGGTCGAGCTCGACACCGCCGTCGCGCTCGGCGTCACGCCGGTGGGGGCCGCCGTCGCGAGCAACGTCGCCGGTGTGCCCGCCTACCTCGACGTCGAGTGCGTCTCCCCGGTCGGCACCGTCCCGGAACCGGATCTCGAGGCCATCGCGGCGCTCCGTCCCGATCTCATCCTGGGCACCGAGTCACGTCACTCGAAGCTCTACGACCAGCTCAGCGCCATCGCCCCCACGGTGTTCATGGCGTCGCAGTCCGACCCGTGGCAGCAGAACGCGCTGCTCGTCGGCGACGCGCTGGGCAGGGCGGCGAAGACCCAGGAGCTGCTGACGGCGTTCACCGACCGCTGCGCCGCCATCAAGGACGACTTCGCCCTGGACGGCAAGACGGCGAACATGATCCGGCCCCGCGACGAGACGACGCTCAGCCTGTACGGCCCCACCTCGTTCGCCGGCAGCGCGCTCGAGTGCGTGGGCCTGACCATCCCCGCTCAGGACTGGAAGGACGGCATCCAGGCGGACATCTCCCCGGAGAACGTGCGCAGTGCCGCCGCGGACTACGTGTTCGTGACGACGACGGACGTCGACGACCCGAGCACCGTTCCGGCGGCGATCACCCAGAACGCCGACGCCTTCGGATCGGTCACCCTCGTCGACACGAGCTACTGGGTCTCCGGCGTCGGCCCCAAGGGCGGGATGCGGGTGCTCGACGACATCGAGCGCTTCCTCTCCGCGCGGTGACGGTCGCTGCCGATCGGCGGGCGCGGGCCGCCGCGCTCCCCCCGGCCCTGCCCGACGCCCGTCGCGGCGCGGTCCGGGCACTCGCCGTCGTCGCGATCGCGGTGATGCTCGCCGTCGCGGTGACGCTGTCGCTCATGATCGGATCCAACCCGATCGGCGCGCGGGACGTGCTGGCCGTCCTGAGCGGCGGCGGCTCGCCCGACATCCGCTACGTCGTCGCCGAGCTACGGGTGCCCCGCACCGTCGCCGGCCTCGTCGTGGGCGTCGCGCTCGGCGCGGCGGGCGCGCTCATCCAAGGGTTCACCCGCAATCCCCTCGCCGATCCCGGCATCCTCGGAGTCAACGCCGGGGCGGCCTTCGCGGTCGCGATCGGGATCGCGGTGTTCGGGCTGCGCGACATGTCCGTCCTCGTCTGGCTCTCGTTCGCGGGCGCCCTGGTCGTCACCCTGGGCGTGACCGTCATCGGATCATCCGGCCGCGGCCCCGCCGACCCCCTGCGGCTCACGCTGGCGGGAGTCGCACTCGGAGCCGTCTTCGCGGGCGCGACGACCGGGATGACCCTGAGCGATCCCGATGCCTTCGATCGCATGAGGGCGTGGCATGCCGGATCGTTGCTCGGGCGCGGGTTCGAGGTCTTGGGGCCGGTCCTGCCCTTCGTCGCGGTCGCGGCCGTCGCCGCGCTCGCCCTCGCGCGGGGGTTGAACGCCCTCGCGCTCGGCGACGACGTCGCTCGCGCGCAGGGGGCACACGTAGGCGGCATCCGCGTGGGAGTGGTCGCCGCGGTGACGGTGCTCGCGGGCACCGCCACGGCGATCGCCGGCCCGGTCTCGTTCGTCGGCCTGATGGTGCCGCACGTCGCACGCTGGATGTTCGGCGTGGACCAGAGGCGCATCCTGCTCGCATCGATCGCTCTGGCGCCCACGCTCATCCTGCTCTCCGACGTGCTGGGCCGCGTACTGATCGCACCGGCGGAGATCCCGGTGGGCGTCGTCACGGCGTTCGTGGGCGCCCCGGTGCTGATCGCCCTGGCGCGCCGACGACGGGCGACGGCGCTGTGAGCGTCGGCATGGCGCGACCCCGCGACGCGGCGACGGCGATCATCGACCGGGGCTATCGCCGGCTCGCGATCGGCCGGGGCGCGCGCCGACGTCACCTGCGGCTGCGCAGCGTCGTGGTCGCGGCCGGACTCGGCGTCGCCATCGTCGCCGCGGCGGTCGTCGCCCTCGGCCTCGGCTCGTACCCGCTGTCGCCCGCGGCCGTCGTGGACGTCTTCGTCGGCGGCGGCCTCCCTCTCGATCGCACCGTCGTGTTCGAGTGGCGCCTGCCGCGCACGCTGGCGGCCATCCTCCTCGGCGCGTATCTCGCCGTCGCCGGCGCCCTGTTCCAGACCGTCACCGGCAACCCGCTCGCCAGTCCCGACATCCTCGGCCTGTCGAACGGCGCCTTCACCGGGATGCTGCTCACGGTCGTCTTCGTCTCCACCTCGTGGCCTGCGCTGACGGCCGGCGCCGTCGCCGGCGGACTGGTCACGGCCGCCGCCATCGCCGTGTTGGGGGGCCGCGTGCGGCAGCAGGGGTTCGGACTCATCGTGATCGGCATCGGCGTTGCGGCCATGCTGGCCTCGGCGAACACCTGGATGCTGCTGCAGGTCGAGCTCGAGACCGCGATGTTCGCCTCCGCGTGGGGCGCCGGCACGCTCAACGGCGTGACGGGCGCCGCGGTGGCGGGCGCGGCGCTGTGCGGCATCCCGCTGCTGATCGCCCTCGGTGCTCTCGCGCCGCGACTGCGGCAGCTGGATCTCGGCGACGACGTCGCCGTCACCACCGGCGCACGTCCGATGCGGGCCCGACGCGGCGCCCTCCTGATCGGCGTCCTGCTGGTGTCGATCGCGACGGCCGTCATCGGTCCGATCGCGTTCATCGCGCTCGCGGCGCCCCAGATCGCGCGACGCCTGGCGCGCACGCCGTTCCTGTCTCTCACCCTGTCCGCCTTCGTCGGCGCCGCGCTGCTGCTGGCATCGGACATGATCGCCCAGCACGCGCTGCCCGTCGCGCTCCCCGCGGGCGTCGTCACCGTGTCCGTCGGCGGCCTCTACCTCGTCTTCACCCTCGTCCAGGAGATCCGCCGCCGTGTCTGACCCCGCCGCCCTCGCCCCGCGCACCCCGCCGCGCCTGTCCGCCGAGACGATCTCGCTCGGCTACGACGGTGCGCCGATCCTCAGCGCGCTGACCACCCGCATTCCGGACGGCTCGTTCACCGTCATCATCGGACCGAACGCCTGCGGCAAGTCGACGCTGCTGCGGGGGCTGTCGCGTCTGCTGCGCCCCTCGGCGGGCGCCGTGGTGCTCGACGGCACCGACATCTCCCGTCTGCCCGTGAAGGAGGTGGCGCGCCGCCTCGGCCTTCTGCCGCAGACCGCGTCGGCGCCCGAGGGGATCACCGTCGCCGATCTCGTGGGGCGCGGTCGCTACCCGCACCTCGGGCTGTGGCGCCAGTGGACGGAAGCCGACGAGGACGCGATCCGCGCGGCGATGACGGAGACGGGTGTCGACGCGCTGTCGGGGCGTCGCGTCGAGGAGCTCTCCGGCGGCCAGCGTCAACGCGTGTGGGTGGCGATGGTCCTCGCGCAGCAGACCGATCTGCTGCTGCTCGACGAGCCGACGACGTTCCTCGACATCGCGCACCAGATCGAGCTCATGGAGTTGTTCTCCGCGCTCAACCGGGCGGGCCGCACGATCGTCGCCGTGCTGCACGACCTCAACCATGCCGCTCGCTACGCCGACCACGTCATCGCGATGAAGCAGGGACGGATCGTGGCGGAGGGCGCGCCCGCCGACGTGATCACGACCGAACGGGTGGAGGAGATCTTCGATCTTCCCAACGTCGTGATCCCCGATCCGGTCACGGGCGGGCCTCTCGTCGTGCCATTGGGCGGTCGGCACACCGGAGCGGAGGCGCAATGAGCCGTTCGAACGGCGGCGACGAGCGTCCGTGGGAGTACAGCGCCTTCCCGGTGACCGTGGCACGCGTGCGTGACGTGTCCCCGAACTTCCGGCGCGTCACGCTCTCCGGCGCGGCGGTGCGGCACTTCGCCCCGTGGGGACTCGACCAGCGCATCAAGCTGGTGCTGCCCCTGGCCGGCATCGGGTTCATCGACGTCGGTCTCACGCGGGAGCCCACACCGCATCCTCGCGACTGGTACACCCGGTGGAAGTCCCTTCCCGAGGAGCGCCGCAATCCGCTGCGCACGTACACGCCGTCGGCGATCCGGCCGGAGGACGGCGAGATCGACGTCGACGTCTTCCTCCACCAGCCGGCGGGACCGGCATCGCACTGGGCGCGGACGTGCCGCCCCGGAGACGAGCTCATCGTCACGGGTCCGGATGCGCGCTGCGGCTACACCGGGTACGGCATCCACTTCACTCCCCCGGTCCCCCCGTCCCGGCTCCTGCTGGTCGGCGACGAGTCGGCCGTACCGGCGATCGGGAACATCGTGCGCGCGCAGCCGCCGGAGGTGAGCATCGAAGTGCTGGCCGACGTCGCGGATGCCGCCGACCTCCTCGACGACGACCTGAGGGCGATCACGACGCTGGCGCGCCCCGTGCCGGCCGCGGCGGCGGGCGGGGCGACGGGCGGTGCGCTCGAGGGGCTCGTGCGCGAATGGGCGGATGCCGAGTCCGCCGCGTTCGGCGGCGCGGACGACGGCGGTTACGTCTGGATCGCCGGTGAGACCGCGGCGGTCGCCCGCATCCGCCGGCACCTCACCGCGACGGCGGGCATGGCACCGACCCAGATCTCGTTCCTCGGGTACTGGAAGCAGGGCGGTCCGCTCGTCGGCTGAGCGGATGCCGCGGCGCCGCGCCGCCACGCCGTCATGGGGGTGCCTATGCTGGGCGCGTGAGCTTTCCCACGGCACGGTGGTGCCGCAGTCGGCGCGGCACGGCGTTGTGCACCCGACCGACCGGTCACGCGGGGTTGCACAATCGGGTCGGGACGTCGCAGATGTGGTCCGACGCGCAGGCGGACGCGCCGACGTGCCCGGGCTCGGGCCTCGCCGGCGTGCCCGCACCGCAGCTGCCGGACGAGGCGGCGGCCGCGGGCTTTCCCGAGGGACGCTCGCGGTGCCCCGAGTGCGACGGGTTCGTGCCGCTCGTTGCGGGCCGACGCGCGCCGCACGACCGGTTCCGCGGCACCGATGATCAGCGCGAATCCGCCGGCCGCGCCGAGTGGTTCAACACCTTCGGCTGGCAGTGAGGCACCGCGCGTCTGCGCTCAGGCGCCGAGCTTCTTCGCCGCCTTCTTGGCTGCCTTGTCGACGACCTTGCGGGAGCGTGCGCGAGCCTTCTTCAGCGACGGGTCGTCCCACAGGTGCTTCGCAGCGGCACTGATCTCGCGATAGCGCGCTCGTCCGGCACGCGCGCCGAGCACATAGCCGGCACCGCCGGCGATCACGACGGTCAGCCAGAACTTCACTCCGGACATGGGTCCTCCTCGATCGACGAATGCCCCCAGGCTAGGCCCGGTCGGCACTCATCCCCCAGGGGTTGACAACCTCGACGCCGGCAGCGCGCAGATCGCCTCAGGGACGGTGGAAGGGATCGGCGTACAGCCGCTCCGGCACGCGGAATCCGTAGATCGCACGCCCGGACGCCCAGATCGCCGCCGCGCCGGCGCGGACGAGGTCGATCGGTCGCGATCCTTCCGACACGATGTGGATGTCCGCCCCGTCGATCCGCACGGCGGCGTCGCGCACGGCCGTCGTGTCGCCGCGCACGATCGTCTGCGGGTACTCCTCGTGGAGTTCGCGCAGGTCGCTGAGGATGTAGGTGGGGCGCGAGGTGGCCGGCGCCGCGAGCACGTGCTTGGGACGATCGATACCCGTCAGCACCAGCACCGAGTCGAGACCGGCCGCCTGGGCGCCGGCGATGTCGGTGTCGAGCCGGTCGCCGATGAACAGCGCCTTCTGCGCGCCGAATCGCGCGACGGCCTCATCGAAGATCGCGCGCTCCGGCTTTCCGGCGACGACGGCGAGTCGGCCCACCGCCGTGTGAACCGCCGAGACGAGCGTCCCGTTCCCCGGCGCGATGCCCCGCGCCTGAGGGATGGTCCAGTCCGTGTTCGTGGCGATCCAGGGGATGCCGCCGGCATCCTCGGGCGTCGCCAGCGCGTACGCGGCCTCCGCCAGCTGCTCCCACCCCACGTGGGGGGCGAACCCCTGCACGACCGCGGCAGGTGCGTCCTCCGCGCTGCGTGTGACGACGTATCCGGCCTTCTCCGTCTCGAAGACGAGCCCGTCGCCGCCGACGATGAGGATCGTCGCACCCGGGGCGACGCGTTCGCGCAGCAGCCGCATCGCCGCCTGCGGGCTGGTGACGACGTCTTCGGCGCGCGTCGACGTCAGACCCAGCTCGCGCAGGTGTTCGGCGACGACCGCGTCGCGACGAGACGCGTTGTTGGTGATGTACCCGAGCCGCCGCGACGCACCGGCGGCGTTGAGGCTGTCCACGGCGTACGGAAGCGCGCCCGGACCGGCGTACACCACGCCGTCGAGATCGGCCAGCACGGCGTCCACGCCGTCCAGGGGCGTGGACGGCGTGCGCTTCGAGAACAGCGCCATCAGTCGTCGGCCGCCTCTGCAGACGTCGCATCCGGGTCGACGGCGTCGATGACGTCGGAATCGTCGACGTCGACGTGCTGCTCATCCTCGTCGAGCGGCAGGGCGATCTCCTCGACCTCGTCGATCTCGATCACCTCGAGGTCCGCGTCCACGGCGCCGAGAGCCTCGGCGGCGACGTCGGCACGACGCTGCCACTGCTGGGCCTCGTCGAGACGACCGAGCTCCTCCAGCACCGCCGCTCGCGCAGCGAAGAGGCCCGGACTCCACGTGAACGCACGATCCGGGTCGAGCTCCGGGATGTCGAGCTCCTGCAGCGCTCGCTCGGTCTCGCCGAGATCGAGCCGGGCGCCCGACATCGCGATCGCCAGCTCGACGCGCGCCTCGGTGGTCAGCGCAGAGCGGTCGACCGCACGTCCCACTTCGAGAGCACGGTCAGCGCGACCGACGCCCCGCTCGCTGTCGACGAGCAGAGCGATCTGGTCGTCACGACCGGAGATACGGCGGTAAGTGCGCAGCTCCCGCACCGCGAGGGCGAAGTCGCCGAGCGCGTAGGCCGTGATCGCCACGGTCTCCCGGACGATCGCGATGCGGCCGGCGCTGCGGGAGGCGGCGAGAGCGTGCTCGTGAGCCAGCGCGGGGTCGTCGTCGATCAGACGCGCGGCCATCGCCAGGTGACGGGCGACCTGCTCGGCGTTCTCCTTCGAGAGGGTCTTGAGCTCGTTGCGAGCCGATGTCGGCAGATCCTGAGGGGTGACGTCGTCGGGCAGCTGCGGACCGACGGGGCCGGTGCGGCGCTCCGACCCCTGCGGCGGACGCGACGTCCGCTCGCCGTCGCGCTTCGCGTAAGGCTTCCGCTCACCGTCGCGCGAGGCGTAAGGCTTACGCTCCCCATCGCGGGACGCATACGGCTTACGGTCACCGTCGCGCTTCGGGTACGGCTTCCGCTCCCCGTCGCGCGAGGCATACGGCTTCCGGTCACCATCACGGGGCGCGTACGGCTTCCGCTCACCGTCGCGCGACGCGTAGGGCTTGCGCTCACCGTCGCGCGACGCGTAGGGCTTGCGCTCACCGTCGCGCGACGCGTACGGCTTGCGCTCACCATCGCGCGACGCGTACGGCTTCCGCTCCCCATCACGGGGCGCATACGGCTTCCGCTCACCGTCGCGCTTCGGGTAGGGCTTGCGCTCACCATCACGCGAGGCGTACGGCTTCCGCTCACCGTCGCGCTTCGGGTAGGGCCTACGCTCCCCGTCACGCGAGGCGTACGGCTTCCGCTCACCGTCACGAGACGCGTACGGCTTACGCTCCCCGTCACGAGACGCGTACGGCTTACGCTCCCCGTCACGAGACGCATACGGCTTACGCTCACCGTCACGCTTCGGGTACGGCTTCCGCTCCCCATCACGCGAGGCATACGGCTTGCGCTCGCCCTCCCGCGGTGGGCGCGACGAAGAGGGACGCTGCCCTCCGCGCTGCGGGTCCGAGTTCCTCCCACGGCGCTCAGCGTTCGCATCCTTGTTGTCGGGATCGCGCTCCTGTGCCATCGAAGGGGTTCCTCTCGGTCTGTTAACGGGAAATGGCCACCCAGCGTTGGGTGGCCATTTCCTGAAATGAAGTCCGGCGGTGTCCTACTCTCCCACAGGGTCCCCCCTGCAGTACCATCGGCGCTGTGAGGCTTAGCTTCCGGGTTCGGAATGTGACCGGGCGTTTCCCTCACGCTATGGCCGCCGAAACACTATTGATGTTTCATCAAGCACACAACGATCGAAGATCAGTTGTGCAGTTCTCGACCGTACATCGAGAACCACTCAGTGGACGCAAGCACCAAAACGGTGTGTTATCAAGTCATCGGCTTATTAGTACCGGTCAGCTTCACGTGTTGCCACGCTTCCACATCCGGCCTATCAACCCAGTAGTCTGGCTGGGAGCCTCTCGCCCGAAGGCATGGAAATCTCATCTTGAGGCCGGCTTCCCGCTTAGATGCTTTCAGCGGTTATCCATCCCGAACGTAGCTAACCAGCGGTGCTCTTGGCAGAACAACTGGCACACCAGAGGTTCGTCCAACCCGGTCCTCTCGTACTAGGGTCAGATCCTCTCAAATTTCCTACGCGCGCAGCGGATAGGGACCGAACTGTCTCACGACGTTCTAAACCCAGCTCGCGTACCGCTTTAATGGGCGAACAGCCCAACCCTTGGGACCTACTCCAGCCCCAGGATGCGACGAGCCGACATCGAGGTGCCAAACCATGCCGTCGATATGGACTCTTGGGCAAGATCAGCCTGTTATCCCCGAGGTACCTTTTATCCGTTGAGCGACAGCGCTTCCACAAGCCACTGCCGGATCACTAGTCCCGACTTTCGTCCCTGCTCGACCTGTCAGTCTCACAGTCAAGCTCCCTTGTGCACTTACACTCGCCACCTGATTGCCAACCAGGTTGAGGGAACCTTTGGGCGCCTCCGTTACTTTTTGGGAGGCAACCGCCCCAGTTAAACTACCCACCAGGCACTGTCCCTGAACCGGATTACGGTTCGAAGTTAGATATCCAGAGTGACCAGAGTGGTATTTCAACAATGACTCCACGGTAACTGGCGTCACCGCTTCAACGTCTCCCACCTATCCTACACAAGCCACACCGAACACCAATACCAAGCTGTAGTAAAGGTCACGGGGTCTTTCCGTCCTGCTGCGCGTAACGAGCATCTTTACTCGTAGTGCAATTTCGCCGAGTTCGCGGTTGAGACAGTTGGGAAGTCGTTACGCCATTCGTGCAGGTCGGAACTTACCCGACAAGGAATTTCGCTACCTTAGGATGGTTATAGTTACCACCGCCGTTTACTGGGGCTTAAATTCTCAGCTTCGCCTTACGGCTAACCGGTCCTCTTAACCTTCCAGCACCGGGCAGGCGTCAGTCCGTATACATCGTCTTGCGACTTGGCACGGACCTGTGTTTTTAATAAACAGTCGCTACCCACTAGTCTCTGCGGCCACCACACCCTTTTTGAGGCAAGCTCATATAAGTGGATGGCCCCCCTTCTCCCGAAGTTACGGGGGCATTTTGCCGAGTTCCTTAACCACGATTCTCTCGATCTCCTTGGTATTCTCTACCTGACCACCTGAGTCGGTTTGGGGTACGGGCAGCTAGAACCTCGCGTCGATGCTTTTCTTGGCAGCAGAGGATCACCCACTTTTTATCCGCATCGTGTCTCAGCCTGTAAGAGTCACGGATTTGCCTATGACTCGGCCTACGCACTTGCCCCGGGACAACCATCGCCCGGGTTGGGCTACCTTCCTGCGTCACACCTGTTAATACGCTAACCGCACCAGCATGGGGTCATGCGCTAGCTCCAACGCTCTCACCCCGAAGGGATCGATACAAAGGAATTCGGGCACTTAGCACCACTGGATTAGTTTGGGCGGTTCTTCGCCGGTACGGGAATATCAACCCGTTGTCCATCGACTACGCCTGTCGGCCTCGCCTTAGGTCCCGACTTACCCAGGGAAGATTAGCTTGACCCTGGAACCCTTGGTCTTTCGGAGGACGTGTTTCTCACACGTCTTTCGCTACTCATGCCTGCATTCTCACTCGTGTGGCCTCCACGGCTGGTTCACACCGCCGCTTCGCTGGCCACACGACGCTCTCCTACCCATCAACACGGCTGGACCACGAAGGCCTACCAATAATGTCAATGCCACAACTTCGGTGGCGTGCTTGAGCCCCGTTACATTGTCGGCGCGGAATCACTTGACCAGTGAGCTATTACGCACTCTTTCAAGGGTGGCTGCTTCTAAGCCAACCTCCTGGTTGTCAGAGCAACTCCACATCCTTTCCCACTTAGCACGCGCTTTGGGACCTTAGTTGGTGGTCTGGGTTGTTTCCCTCTCGACTATGAAGCTTATCCCCCACAGTCTCACTGCTGCGCTCTCACTTACCGGCATTCGGAGTTTGGCTGACGTCAGTAACCTTGTAGGGCCCATCGGCCATCCAGTAGCTCTACCTCCGGCAAGAAACACGCAACGCTGCACCTAAATGCATTTCGGAGAGAACCAGCTATCACGAAGTTTGATTGGCCTTTCACCCCTATCCACAGCTCATCCCCTCAGTTTTCAACCTAAGTGGGTTCGGCCCTCCACGACGTCTTACCGTCGCTTCAGCCTGGCCATGGATAGATCACTTCGCTTCGGGTCTAGGACACGCGACTGAATCGCCCTATTCAGACTCGCTTTCGCTACGGCTACCCCACACGGGTTAACCTCGCCACGTATCGCTAACTCGCAGGCTCATTCTTCAAAAGGCACGCTGTCACCCCTACTAAGGAGGCTCCAACGGTTTGTAAGCAAACGGTTTCAGGTACTATTTCACTCCCCTCCCGGGGTACTTTTCACCTTTCCCTCACGGTACTTGTCCGCTATCGGTCATCTGGGAGTATTTAGGCTTATCAGGTGGTCCTGACAGATTCACACGGGATTTCTCGGGCCCCGTGCTACTTGGGATACTCTTCGCGCCAAGAGAGACATTTCGACTACGGGGTTGGCACCCTCTATGACCTGGCTTTCAATCCAGTTCGTCTATACCTTCTTGTAACGCCGGCTGCTCGGCAGAACAACCAGAAAAGTCCCACAACCCCGAATACGCAACTCCTGCCGGATATCACACGTACTCGGTTTAGCCTGTTCCGGTTTCGCTCGCCACTACTAACGGAATCGCGGTTGCTTTCTCTTCCTGTGGGTACTGAGATGTTTCACTTCCCCACGTTCCCTCTACCCGCCCTATATATTCAGGCGGGAGTCACTGGGTCGGCACGCCGCCCAGCGGGGTTTCCCCATTCGGACACCCTCGGATCACAGTGTGCTTATCCACTCCCCGAGGCTTATCGCAGATTGCTACGTCCTTCTTCGGCTCCAGATGCCAAGGCATCCACCGTTTGCTCTTAAAGACTTGAAATCACATGAGTTTGAATCGTCAATCGAAATTGACTAATGATCTTTAAGATCATCTTCACGAGATGATTACTCATCTCGAAGATGCTCGCGTCCACTGTGTAGTTCTCAAAGTACGGGCGGTACCCTCCCCGCACCAGCACCAGCCGGCAACAGAAAGAGTCCTGAGGTTCGTCTGCTCCCAATCCGAAGATCAGAGCGCATCCGGTCCCTCAGGACCCAACAGCGTGCATGTGCCGGCTCACTCACCCCCAGCTTTCCCAACCCGAAGGCCGTACTAACTCGAAGATCACTCCCCCACACCTCATCAAACGTTCCACCCATGAGCGAACCGGCAAGACACATTCGGCCCTGATCCGGCGCCTGGACACCCCAAAGAGTGCCAGATGCTCCTTAGAAAGGAGGTGATCCAGCCGCACCTTCCGGTACGGCTACCTTGTTACGACTTAGTCCTAATTACCGATCCCACCTTCGACGGCTCCCTCCACAAGGGTTGGGCCACCGGCTTCAGGTGTTACCGACTTTCATGACTTGACGGGCGGTGTGTACAAGACCCGGGAACGTATTCACCGCAGCGTTGCTGATCTGCGATTACTAGCGACTCCGACTTCATGAGGTCGAGTTGCAGACCTCAATCCGAACTGGGACCGGCTTTTTGGGATTCGCTCCACCTCACGGTATTGCAGCCCTTTGTACCGGCCATTGTAGCATGCGTGAAGCCCAAGACATAAGGGGCATGATGATTTGACGTCATCCCCACCTTCCTCCGAGTTGACCCCGGCAGTATCCCATGAGTTCCCACCATTACGTGCTGGCAACATAGAACGAGGGTTGCGCTCGTTGCGGGACTTAACCCAACATCTCACGACACGAGCTGACGACAACCATGCACCACCTGTTCACCAGTGTCCAAAGAGTCCCGTATTTCTACGGTGTTCTGGTGTATGTCAAGCCTTGGTAAGGTTCTTCGCGTTGCATCGAATTAATCCGCATGCTCCGCCGCTTGTGCGGGTCCCCGTCAATTCCTTTGAGTTTTAGCCTTGCGGCCGTACTCCCCAGGCGGGGAACTTAATGCGTTAGCTGCGTCACGGAATCCGTGGAATGGACCCCACAACTAGTTCCCAACGTTTACGGGGTGGACTACCAGGGTATCTAAGCCTGTTTGCTCCCCACCCTTTCGCTCCTCAGCGTCAGTTACGGCCCAGAGATCTGCCTTCGCCATCGGTGTTCCTCCTGATATCTGCGCATTCCACCGCTACACCAGGAATTCCAATCTCCCCTACCGCACTCTAGTCTGCCCGTACCCACTGCAGACCCGAGGTTGAGCCTCGGGATTTCACAGCAGACGCGACAAACCGCCTACGAGCTCTTTACGCCCAATAATTCCGGATAACGCTTGCGCCCTACGTATTACCGCGGCTGCTGGCACGTAGTTAGCCGGCGCTTTTTCTGCAGGTACCGTCACTTTCGCTTCTTCCCTGCTAAAAGAGGTTTACAACCCGAAGGCCGTCATCCCTCACGCGGCGTTGCTGCATCAGGCTTGCGCCCATTGTGCAATATTCCCCACTGCTGCCTCCCGTAGGAGTCTGGGCCGTGTCTCAGTCCCAGTGTGGCCGGTCACCCTCTCAGGCCGGCTACCCGTCGACGCCTTGGTGAGCCATTACCTCACCAACAAGCTGATAGGCCGCGAGCTCATCCCTGACCAAAAAATCTTTCCAGCTACTGACCATGCGATCGCAGCTCGTATCCAGTATTAGACGCCGTTTCCAGCGCTTATCCCAGAGTCAGGGGCAGATTGCTCACGTGTTACTCACCCGTTCGCCACTGATCCACCCAGCAAGCTGGGCTTCACCGTTCGACTTGCATGTGTTAAGCACGCCGCCAGCGTTCATCCTGAGCCAGGATCAAACTCTCCAAAAAGAAAAAATGCATACACCACCGGGAAAACGACGATGCAGCGAGTTCGAAACTGACCAAAAGGATGCCATTACTGACAATCCATACGCCAACCCCAAAAGAGGCTGGACTTGATCCAAAGGAATCTCACCCAGCCGAAGCTGAGACGAGGTTATTTGGCATTTGACAAGTGCACGCTGTTGAGTTCTCAAGGATCGGATGCTCCTGCTGCTCGGCCTCTCAGCCTCACCCGCAGGGCAACTTCTCTATCTTATCCCTCTCGCGCATCTTGTCAAGTCGGCGTCTCAGGATCCGAGGATCCGTGGTGACGACCGCTGGCAACGGCTGCACGGGGGAAACCCTCATCCCAGACCGGATGGTCTGCCCTCGTGGAGGGTGTGGGATGGGGATCGGTTCTCCGCTTGAGGGGGCGAGGCCTTCCGGCCCTTCGCTCTTCCCTGTGGGGCGAACGGATACAAACTTAGGTCGGATCCGCGCCGGCGGCAAATCACACCGGCATCCCGGGCGTGTCGCGCGCTCCCCGGCGTCTGTCGGCGCGGCGTCGCGGCGATACTGGCGGTATGCGCATCCCCGTCGGCGACGGCCCGACCTGTCCTCTGTGCGGGGACCGCCTGGGCTTCGAGGTCCTGGACGACGAGAGGTTCCTCGTCGCCTGGTCGTGCCTCACCTGCGGGCCCGTCCTCACCACGGAGCCGTAGCCGGCGTCCCTCTCACCGCCGCGGTGTCAGAGCCGACGATCGAGCGGGCTCGTCCGTCCTCCGCGCATGGTGAGCGCAGTGGCGAGGGTGATCCCCACCAGCACCGTCACGTATCCGGAGAAGACCCACGGCGTCGCCGCGGTGGCGTGGTAGATCAGCGGCGCCGTTCCACCGAAGAGGGAGTTGGCCACGGCATAGCCGAAGCCGACGCCGAGAGCACGCAGCTGCGGAGGGAAGGCCTCGGCCTTGACGATCGTGTTGGTGGCGAGATAGCCGGTGAGCACGGTGAACACCGCGACGAGGGCGGCGAACAGCACCCACGGATCGAGGAGTCCCCCGGCCACGGCGACGACCGGGCCGATGACGATGACGCCCGCCACGCCGAAGAACACCAGGAGCGCCTTGCGCCCGACGCGATCGCTGAGCGCGCCGCCGACGGGCTGCAGCACCATCAGCACGATCAGCGCGAGCAGGATCGCGGTCGTGCTGGCCCGCTCGGCTGCCGCACCCCCGGAGCCGTACGCGGCCTCACGCGACACCGCCGGCACCGTGACGGTGAACGTGTAGAAGGCGGCCGTTCCGCCGGAGGTCATCAGGACGACCCACAGCAGCGGACGCCACCCCTCGCGCAGGAGGACGGCAAGAGTGACTCCCGCCGCGGGGCGACGCCGCTCCCCCGGCATCCGCCGCGCGACCAGCAGGGTCGACAGCCCGGCGAGCGCACCGATGCCGAACGCGACCCGCCATCCCCACACGGACACCTCTGCACGGTCGACCGATGTGAGCAGCACCAGCAGCGTGGCCTGCGCGAGCACCTGACCCGCCACGATCGTCGCCGTCTGGAACGACGAGAAGAAGCCGCGTCTGCCGTCGGTCGACACCTCCGAGAGGTACACCGCCGACACGCCGTACTCTCCGCCGGTCGCCACGCCCTGCACGAGCCCGACGAGCAGCAGGATGCCGCCGGCCGCCGCGCCCGCGGCCGACGCCGTCGGACTCACCGCCAGTACGGCCGACCCCGCCGACATCAGCAGGACGCTCGACACGAGCGCGAATCGCAGGCCTCGCCGATCGGCGATACGTCCGAACAGCCAGGACCCCACCGGTCGCATGACGAAGGTCAGCGCGAAGATGCCGTAGACGTAGACGAGTGAGCCCCCGTCGGCGGGGTCGAAGAACTCCGTCCGGAAGAACGGCGCAAACGCCGCGAAGACGTAGAGGTTGTACCACTGCACGAGGTTCGGGAACGACCCGCTGAGCAGCATCCGGAGACCTCGGGAGCGAGCCGGATCGACGCCGGCCGCCGGCGCGGCAGAACTCATGCGCTCACTTTAAGGGTGCTCCGCGGTGCGCCGGTGCGAGCGGGCCGGGGCGTCAGACGTTGAAGCGGAACTCCACCACGTCGCCGTCCTGCATGACGTAGTCCTTGCCCTCCAGGCGGGCCTTGCCCTTCGCACGCGCCTCGGCGACGGAGCCCAGCGCGACGAGATCGTCGAACGAGATGACCTCCGCCTTGATGAAGCCCTTCTCGAAGTCGGTGTGGATCACCCCCGCGGCCTGCGGCGCCTTCCACCCCTTGCCGATCGTCCAGGCGCGCGCCTCCTTGGGGCCCGCCGTGAGGTAGGTCTGGAGTCCGAGCGTGTCGAAGCCG
Source organism: Microbacterium sp. PAMC21962 (assembly GCF_019443465.1). Taxonomy (NCBI): domain Bacteria; kingdom Bacillati; phylum Actinomycetota; class Actinomycetes; order Micrococcales; family Microbacteriaceae; genus Microbacterium; species Microbacterium sp. PAMC21962. Next base: position 1,009,838 of record NZ_CP080381.1, read on the forward strand.
ATGCGGGCGAGCTGGTCGAGTCCCGACTCGTCCTGCCCCGTCGACGCGAGGAGGTCGGCGGCATCCGCCGGATCGAGGTCGATGAGCTCGGACTCGATCTTCGCGTCGAGGAAGACGGCCTTCGCCGGAGCCACGAGCGCGGCCAGCTCGGCCTTGCGGTCGGCATCCGTCAGCACTGCCTCGTCGACGTTGAACACGAAGATGAACGGCTTCGCCGTCAGCAGACCGAGCTCCCTGATCGGCGCGAGGTCGATTCCGGAGGCCGACAGCAGCTCGCCGCGCTGCAGCGCGTCACGCGCGGCGACGGCGGCCTCGAGCACGGCGGGATCGAGCTTCTTCCCGCGCACTTCCTTCTCGTACCGGTTGATCGCCTTCTCGAGCGTCTCGAGGTCGGCCAGCTGGAGCTCGGCGTTGATGGTCTCCATGTCGGATGCCGGGTCGACCTTGCCGTCCACGTGCACGACGTCGGAGTCGGCGAAGCCGCGGACCACCTGAGCGATCGCATCGGCCTCGCGGATGTTGGCGAGGAACTTGTTGCCGAGCCCCTCCCCCTCGCTCGCGCCGCGCACGATGCCCGCGATGTCCACGAAGGAGACGGCGGCCGGAAGGATGCGTTCGCTTCCAAAGACCGCGGCGAGCTTCTCGAGCCGCGGGTCGGGGAGGTTGACGACGCCGACGTTCGGCTCGATCGTCGCGAAGGGATAGTTGGCCGCGAGAACCTGGTTCTTGGTCAGCGCGTTGAACAGGGTCGACTTGCCGACGTTGGGGAGACCGACGATTCCGATGGTAAGAGCCACGGGATCTCAGTCTACGCGGGCGACGAGCTCACCCCGCGACGGCACGGAACCCGTGCGTGACGTACGGCAGCTCCACGCGCGCGTCGCCGACGGCTCCGATCTCGTCGAGCAGAGCGGCGACCTCCTGCTCGATGCGTGCGCGCTCCTCGGCCGGCGCGGTGATGACGTAGCTGCGCGAACGCACCATCGCGAGGACCTCATCGCGGGTGACCGCCCGCGACCAGCGCCAGCTCTCGTGCTCCAGCGTGCCGAACGGCGCCGCGACGGTCGGCCCCTCGCCCGCGAGCAGCTCCTCCGCGTGGCTTCCCTTCATCGCCGCACCCAGACGCGCGACCCAGGAGACCGACTCGTCGCGGATGTTCCAGATCAGCCCGATCACACCGCCGGGCCGCAGCACCCGCGCGGCCTCGGCAGAGGCCTCGGGAACGCGCACCCAGTGCCACGCCTGGCCGAAGACGACCGCATCGACGCTGCCGTCGGCCAGCCCCGTGGCCTCGGCCGCGCCCGCGCGCACCTCGACACCCGGAAGTGAACGACGAAAGGCGTCCCGCATCGCGGCATCCGGTTCGACGGCGACCACCTCCGCGCCCGCCCGCCGCAGCGCCTCGGTCAGCTTGCCGGTGCCGGCACCGACGTCGGCGACCCGCGGACGGAGGCCGGCCGGAGCGATCAACCAGGCGACGGCCTCCGCCGGGTACGACGGACGGCCCCGCTCGTACTCCCCCACCGCCGCCCCGAAGCTCGTCGCCATCTCGTCGCGCGTCGCCATGGTCCGACCCTACGCCGCCCGCAACCGCGTGCAACCTTCGGGTTCCTAGCGTCGGAGCATCGGGCGGAACGGCTCCGCCGAGAGGAAGTGATGTCGATGACGACTCTGACCGAAACCTCCGTCGCGGCGGGAACCCGCGACGATCGGACGACGATGCGCGCAGCCGTCGTGACCGCGGCGGGCGAACCCCTCGTCGTCGCGGAGGTCCCCGTCCCCACGCCGGGACCGGGCCAAGCCCTCGTGAAGGTCATCACGAGCGGTGTCTGCCACACCGACCTGCACGCCGCCCGCGGCGACTGGCCCGTCGCGCCGAAGCCGCAGCTCATACCCGGCCACGAAGGCTACGGCGAGGTCGTCGCCCTCGGTCCCGGCGTGACCACCCTGTCGATCGGACAGAAGGTCGGCAACGCGTGGCTGTGGTCGGCGTGTGGCACGTGCGAATACTGCCGCACCGGCTGGGAGACGCTGTGCCCCGATCAGCAGAACGGCGGATACTCCGTCGACGGCAGCTTCGGAGAGTTCATGCTCGTGGACGAGAAGTACGCGGCCCGCATCCCCGACGGCGCCGACCCGGTGGAGGTGGCGCCGATCCTCTGCGCCGGCGTCACCGTCTACAAGGGGCTCAAGATGACCGGGGTGCGCCCCGGCGAATGGGTCACGATCTCGGGCATCGGCGGGCTCGGACACATCGCCGTGCAGTACGCACGCGCCCTCGGGATGCGGGTCGCAGCGGTCGACGTCGACGACGACAAGCTGGAACTCGCGCGGCGGCACGGCGCCGAGGTGACGGTCAACGCGGCACACACCGACCCGGGAGCCGCCATCCAGGAGGCCACCGGCGGCACCCACGGGGTGCTCGTCACGGCCGTGCACCCGAAGGCGTTCGATCAGGCGCTCAGCGTCGTGCGGCGCGGAGCGACGATCGTCTTCAACGGACTGCCGCCCGGGACCTTCGACGCCGACATCTTCGACATCGTGCTGCGGGCGATCACGATCCGCGGCTCGATCGTGGGCACCCGCCAGGACATGATCGAGGCCCTGGACTTCTACGCGCGCGGCCAGATCCATCCGACGGTGCACGTCGAGACCCTCGAGGACATCAACGACATCTTCGAGCGGATGGAGCGGGGCAAGATCGACGGCCGGATCGTCATGACCTACTGACCCGGCGCCACGACCAGCGGGGAGCGATCGCAGCAGGATCGCTCCCCGCTCTCCTTGCGCCCCGGCCGCAGGCGGCCGTGTGCGGCGAGCACGGCGCGCCTGCCGCGGCGGCCGGGGCACGACACGCAGAGTGGACGCGTGGCCCTGGACTTCACCGCGATCGACTTCGAGACGGCGAACTCCTCCAGCGCCTCCGCGTGCGCCGTGGGACTCACCCGCGTCCGCGACGGGCGCGTCGTGGCGACCGCGGGTTGGCTGATCCAGCCCCCGCCGGGCCACGACCGGTTCTTCGAGATCAACGTCGGCATCCACGGCATCCGCCCCGAGGACGTCGCCGACGCCCCCTCCTGGGCCACCCAGCTCGACGACCTCGCCGCCTTCGTCGGCGATGACGTGGTCGTCGCGCACAACGCGGGCTTCGACATGAGCGTCCTGCGCCGCGCCTGCGAGGTGACGGATGCCGCGTGCCCGCCGTACCGCTACGTGTGCAGCCTCCAGGTGGCGCGCAAGACGTACGATCTCGCGTCCTACCGGCTCCCGCTGGTGGCCGCCGCCGCGGGGTTCCTCGATTTCGCGCACCACGATGCGACGGCCGACTCTTTGGCCTGCGCGCACATCATGATCGACGCCGCGGCCCGCGCGGGGGCGCACGACGTCGTCGAGCTCGCGATGCTGCTCGGTGTGCGCGTGCCGCAGCTCGCGGGCACGGCATCGCGCCCCACCGCGGCGGTTCCGACCTTCTGACGGTGCGGCGCACGACGATGTCCGAGGCCTCGGGCACGCTGTGCACATGGATGCACTCGTCGTCATCTCCCTCGCGGTCCTCTGCCTGATCTGCGGCCTGGTCGCCGGCTGGTTCACCGGCGGCGCCCGCGCCGCCGAACGTGCCGCCCGCGATGCTGCGGCGCTCACCGCGCGCCTGGGCGCCGCCGACGCGACGGCGCGCTCGCTCGGCGAGCAGCTCGAGCAGCAGCGGGCGCTCACCCGTGAGCTCAGCGCGCAGGCACGCGCCGACCAGAGCGCGCAGCAGGAGCGGGAACGACGCGAGCAGCTCGTGCTCCGCGCGCTCGCCCCGGTCCAGGAGACCTTGGAGGCGATGCAGCAGAAGGTGACCGCCCTCGAACGCGACCGCCAGACCCAGTTCGGCTCCCTCGCGGAACAGCTGCGCCAGGCGCAGGCGTCGGATGAGGCGCTGCGCGCGACGACGGAGTCGCTCGCCGGAGCCCTCCGCTCGAATGCGACGCGCGGGGTCTGGGGCGAGACGCAGCTGCGGCGGGTCGTCGAGTCGGCCGGGCTGACGCGTTACGTCGACTTCGACCTGCAGTCGTCGGTCACCTCGCACGCCGGCGAGGGGCGCCCCGACATGATCGTTCGCCTTCCCGGGGGCAAGTCGCTCGCCGTCGATGCGAAGGTGCCGCTCGACGCGTACCTCGAGGCATCCGCGATCCCCGTGACCGCTCTCGGGGAGGAGGCGGCCCGGCGGGCACAGCTGCTGCAGCGGCACGTGAAGGCGGTCCGCGCGCACGTGGACGCCCTCGCGAAGAAGGCCTACTGGAGCGGATTGGACTCCAGCCCCGAGTTCGTCGTGTGCTTCCTGCCGAACGAGGCGCTGCTCGCGACCGCCCTCGAGGAGGATCCGACCCTGCTCGACTACGCGTTCGGCAAGCGCGTGGCTCTGGCGTCGCCGGTCAACCTGTGGGCGGTCCTGAAGACCGTCGCCTACACCTGGACCCAGCAGGACGTCTCCGCCGAGGCGCGCCGTCTGTTCGATCTCGGAACCGAGCTCTACCAGCGCCTCGGCGCGCTCGCCGGGCACGCGGACGATCTCCGCCGCGCCATCGAGCGGACGGTGGACACCTACAACCGCTTCGCCGGGTCGCTGGAGACCCGCGTGCTCGTCACGGCGCGCAAGTTCCCCGGCATCGATGAGACGAAGCTGGATGCGGCGGCGGCACCCGCCGCGATCGAGAAGACACCGCGGAAGCTGATCGCCCCCGAACTCACCGACGGTGCCGCCGAGGCCATGGTCGCCGACGTGGGCGACCTGCGCGATCGACTGTGAGCGCGCCGGATCAGGCCGGGAAGAGGTTCAGCAGCCCGACGACCGCGACGGAGACCGCGACGAAAGCGCCGATCATCCACCACGCGCTGACCTGATGCCCTTCCGGCATCCGTCGCCGCAACAGGACGTCGGGCCTGCGCGCGGGGTCGACCGGCACGGTGACCTGACCCGTTCTGGGACTGCTCGATGCTGCGGACATGTGACCCCCGGACTGCGTGGACGACGTATGTGTCGCCGGTGACACCGCTCCACATTCTGCCAGAGCGGGCGTCAGCTGTCCTCCACGCCCCCCGCGCGTCGCGCTCAGAGCCACTTCGAGGTGAGGTGCTCCGAGGAGATGCGGCGCAGCGTTCCGGACGCGCCGCGCAGGACGACACTCTCGGTGTAGACGAAGTCGCCGTCGCGACGCACGCCCGCGACGAGCTCGCCGTTGGTGACACCGGTCGCGACGAAGATCGTGTTGCGTCCCTTCACCAATTCGTCGGCTTCGTAGACGTAGCCGTCCAGCTTGAGACCGGCGTCGATCCCCCGCTGCTTCTCGTCGTCGTCGCGCGCCCAGAGGCGACCCTGGATGTGACCGCCCAGCGCCTTGATCGCGCAGGTGGTCGCCACGCCCTCGGGGCTGCCGCCGATGCCGATGCACATGTCGGTGCGCGCGTTGTGGCGCGCCGCGTTGATGCCACCGGCGACGTCGCCGTCGCTCATCAGACGCGTGCCCGCGCCGGCTTCGCGGATCTCCTCGATGAGGCGCGCGTGGCGCGGACGGTTGAGCACGGAGACGACGAGTTCGTCGACGGGCTTGCCGAGCGAGGCGGCGAGCCGGCGGATGTTCTCGCCGACGGGCAGGCGGATGTCGACGACGCCGACGCCGGCGGGGCCGGTGACGATCTTGTCCATGTAGAAGACGCTCGAGGCGTCGAGCATCGAGCCGCGGTCGGAGACGGCGAGCACCGAGAGGGCGTTGTTGCGACCCTCCGCGGTCAGCGACGTGCCGTCGATGGGATCGACGGCGACATCGCACTGCGGCCCCCGCCCCGTCCCGACGTGCTCGCCGTTGAAGAGCATCGGGGCGTTGTCCTTCTCGCCCTCGCCGATCACGATGACGCCGTCGAAGGCGACGGTGGTCAGGAACGCGCGCATCGCGTCGACGGCCGCGCCGTCGGCCTTCTCCTTCTCGCCGCGCCCGATGAAGGGGACCGAGCGGATGGCTGCGGCCTCGGTGGCGCGCACGAGCTCCATCGCGAGGTTGCGGTCGGGGTGCAAAGGGCTCATGTCCGCGGTCAGGCTCACCATGTCGCCAGCCTAGAGCGACACCTGCGTCTGCCGTGGCGTTTTCGGCGGCGCCGCAACGAAGGAACCGCGATTCTTTCACCGCGGACAAGCGGGAGGGGACTCTTTTGCCCGGTCGCCCCCTCACGGACGGTCCCGCCGCTTCGATAGGCTGAGCCTGGAATCCCCGCAGAACTGAGGAGCAGAAATGCCTGTCGCCACCCCTGAGCAATACGCCGAGATGCTGGACCGTGCGAAGGCCGGTGGATACGCGTTCCCCGCGATCAACGCCGCCAGCTCGCAGTCGATCAATGCCGTCCTGCAGGGTCTGACCGAAGCCGGCTCCGACGGCATCATCCAGGTGACGACCGGCGGCGCCGACTACTTCGCCGGCCACACCGTCAAGGGCCGTGCCACGGGTGCCCTCGCGTTCGCGAAGTTCGCCACCGAGGTCGCGAAGAACTACCCGATCACGGTGGCCCTGCACACCGACCACTGCCCGAAGCCGGCGCTGGAGGACTTCGTGCTGCCGCTGATCGCGGCATCCGAGGAGGAGGTGCGCGCCGGTCGCAACCCCATCTTCCAGTCGCACATGTGGGACGGCTCGGCGGTGCCGCTCGAGGAGAACATCGAGATCGCCAAGCAGCTGCTCCCCCGCATGAAGAACATCAACGCCATCCTCGAGGTCGAGATCGGCGTCGTGGGCGGCGAGGAGGACGGCGTCAAGCACGAGGGGTCGAACGAGGCCCTGTACACGACCACCGCGGACGTCTCGAAGTTCGTCGACGCGCTCGGACTCGGCGAGAACGGCCGGTACATCGCGGCGCTGACGTTCGGCAACGTGCACGGCGTCTACAAGCCGGGCAACGTGAAGCTGCGCCCCGAGCTGCTCGGCGAGATCCAGGCGGGCATCGCGGAGAAGTTCGGCACCGGCGCGAAGCCCCTCGACCTCGTGTTCCACGGCGGCAGCGGCTCGACGCCGGAGGAGATCGCCACCGCGGTCGCCAACGGCGTCGTCAAGATGAACATCGACACCGACACGCAGTACGCGTTCACGCGCTCGGTCGCCGGGTTCATGTTCAGCAACTACGACGGCGTGCTCAAGGTCGACGGCGAGGTGGGCAACAAGAAGGCCTACGACCCGCGCGCCTGGGGCAAGATCGCCGAGTCGGCGATGGCGGCCCGCGTGGTCGAGGCCACGCAGCAGCTCGGTTCGGCGGGCCACTCGATCAGCATCTGATCCGTCCCCGTACGACGAACGCCCCCGGAGCCGCGCTCTGGGGGCGTTCGACGTACGGGCCGTCGCCGCGGATGCCCGACCGTGACCGGCGCGGGGCGCCCGCGACGATCACGCGGGATCGGCGTACGCGTCCAGGAGTCCGGGCGCGCCGTCGGGCACGTGGATGACGGTGAGGGGGTCGCCGGCGCGGACCGACCCGGTGCGCACGACGCGCAGGTACGGGCCCAGTCGACGCTCCGCCGAGAAGCGGCGTACCCAGCCGCGCTCGGCCGACCGGTCGACCGTGCGCACCCAGCGCGCGAACGTCTGGCAGGGCGTTCGCGGCATCGTCACCTCGACGACGGCGGTCTCGCCGATCCTCCATCGCTCGCCGATGCGCGAGCGGTTGACGTCCAGCCCGTCGACGCGGAGGTTCTCGCCGAACCACCCGGGCGGCAGGTCGACGCCCAACTCGGCCGCCCAGAAGTCGGCGTCCTCCTGCGCGTAGGCGTAGAGGGCCTTGTCGAGGCCGCCGTGGTGCTTGCGATTGGCCTGGACGTCGGCATACGCGCCGTAGCGTCCGAGGCGGACCGGCCCCTCGACGGCGGCCTTGTCGATCGCGGTCACCCCGAGCGCCCCGGCGTCGGGTCGCAGCGCCCGCACGACGCACACCGCGAGGAGCGTGCCGGATGCGCTCATCGGGCGAAGTGGCTGACGATCGCGGGGTCGCCGAGCAGGGGGATCGTGAGGCACACCGTCGCGATGATGAACGTCACGATGGCCCCGACGAGGGGAATCCACCACGACAGCCGGTGCGCCCTCAGCGAGGCCCAGGACAGCACGGCCGTCAGCATCCAGCCTCCGATGAAGACGAACGCCGAGATGCGCCCCCACAACTCGCCCTGCGCCGTGTTGGTGAAGGTGGCGTCGATCCCGGCGACCTGCATCCAGGTCTGCGCGAAGCCCGCGAAGTCCCACAGCTGGGGAACCGCGCTGATGACGGTGACGAGGCCGTAGACGAGCAGCGCGAAGGTGATGATCCGATCGGCCGTGCGCGACGGACGCGCCGCGGCGGTCGTCGCCGGCGCGGTCGGCGGATGCGCACGGCTCGGGACGGTGGGCGGGAGCACGGGATGCTGCGCCGGCAGCGCCGGCTGCGCGATGCGCGCGCGCTGCTCCTCCGGTGTGGCGTACTCGCCGTACTGCGGGCGCGGGCGCGTCGGCTCCGCCGCGGGCTCGCTCACGTCCGGGACCGCCCGCCGAGCGCGCGGTCGTCACGGCGTCCGGTGGCGTCCTGACGCAGCTCCTTCGGGAGGGAGAACATCAGGTCCTCCTCGGCGGTGCGCACCTGCTCGACGTCGGCGTAGCCGGCGCCGGCCAGATCGGCGAGCACTTCCTGGACGAGGACCTCGGGGACCGAGGCGCCGCTGGTGACGCCGACCGTTCCGACGCCGTCGAGCCACTCCTGCCGGATCTCGTGCGCGTAGTCGACCCGGTAGGCCGCCTTCGCGCCGTACTCGAGGGCGACCTCGACCAGACGTACCGAGTTCGAGGAGTTCGACGAGCCGACGACGATGACCAGATCCGCGTCCTTGGCGACCTTCTTGATGGCGACCTGGCGGTTCTGCGTCGCGTAGCAGATGTCGTCCGACGGCGGATCCTGCAGGCTCGGGAAGCGCTCACGCAGACGGCGCACGGTCTCCATGGTCTCGTCGACCGAGAGCGTGGTCTGCGAGAGCCACACGACCTTCTCCGGGTCTTTGACGACCACGCGATCGGCCTCGTCGGGCGAGTTCACGACGGTGACGTGGTCGGGAGCCTCTCCGGCGGTGCCTTCGACCTCTTCGTGGCCGTCGTGGCCGATGAGCAGGATCTCGAAGTCGTCGCGCGCGAAGCGCACCGCCTCGCGGTGCACCTTGGTGACGAGCGGGCAGGTCGCGTCGATCGCCTGCAGCCCGCGCTCGGATGCCGCGTTCACGACGGCCGGCGAGACCCCGTGCGCGCTGAAGACCACGTGCGCACCGGACGGGACCTCGTCGACCTCTTCGACGAAGATCGCCCCCTTCGCCTCGAGCTCGGTGACGACGTGGATGTTGTGGACGATCTGCTTGCGCACGTACACCGGGGCGCCGTAGCGTTCCAGCGCCTTCTCGACGGCGATCACGGCGCGGTCCACCCCCGCGCAGTATCCGCGCGGGGAGGCCAGGAGGACCTTCTTGGGTCCTGGCACCGGGTTATCCTGGAGCCGTCCGCGCGGTCCTGGGATATGGGGCGTCGGTAGACGGACGGCAGAGCTGCTCACCCCTCGATTCTAGGGAGGGCGGGCTGAGTGAGGGCCGCATGCGCGCGGCGGAAAGGCAGCGATGGCTTCGTTCGCGTCCGCTCCCGGTGAGGTCGCTCCGCCGGATGCCGTGGCCCCGCGCGATTCCCGCGCCGACGCGCCGACCTCCGTGTCGCGGCTGAACGAGACGATCCGCGGCTTCGTGTCGACCTGGGGCTCGGTGTGGGTCGAAGGCGAGATCACGGCGTGGAACCTCCGCGGCGGTCACGTCTTCGGCCGCCTGAAGGACGCCAACGGCGACGCGATGATCTCCTTCCGCCTGTGGTCATCGACGCTCCAGCGGCTGCAGGACGACGTGAAGGTGGGCGACCTGGTGGTCGCGTGCGTCAAGAGCGACTTCTTCGTCAAGACGGGCGATTTCACCTTCACGGTGTCGGCCATGCGGCACACGGGCCTGGGAGACCAGCTCGAACGGCTGGAGCGACTGCGCACCCGGCTGCGGAGCGAGGGGCTGTTCGACCCCGCGCGCAAGAAGCGCATCCCGTTCCTCCCGCACGTCGTCGGGCTCATCACGGGTGAGCGCAGTGACGCCGAGAAGGACGTGCACCGCAACGCCGAGCTGCGCTGGCCGGAGGTGCGCTTCCGCACGATCCACGCCGCGGTGCAGGGCGAACGCTGCGTGCCGGAGACGATCGCCGCGCTGGCCGCGCTGGACGCCGACCCCGAGGTGGACGTCATCGTGATCGCCCGCGGCGGCGGCGACCCCCAGACCCTCCTCGGCTTCAGCGACGAGCGTCTGGTGCGAGCGGTGGCCGCGGCATCCACCCCTGTCGTCTCGGCGATCGGGCACGAGAACGATCACCCGCTCCTCGACGACGTCGCCGACCTGCGCGCCTCCACCCCCACGGATGCCGCGAAGAAGGTCGTCCCCGACGTGTCGGAGCAGCGCGCGCTCGTGCAGCAGCTGCGCACGCGCGCCCGCACCCGTCTCACCCAGCGGATCTCGCACGACATCGCCCAGCTGGAGCAGCTGCGCTCGCGGCCGGTGCTGCGCTCCCCCGAGTCGCTGCTCACGCCGCGCTCGCACGAGCTGTGGACGCTCGTGTCGCGCGGTCGCGACGTCGTGACGCGGCGCCTGGATGCCGCCGACCGGACGACCGCACAGCTGCGGGCCTCGCTGCGCGCGCTGTCGCCCGGGGCGACGCTGTCGCGCGGATATGCGATCGCGCACCTGGACGGCGGCGTCATCGTCCGGGACGCCGCTCAGGCCCCGGCGGGGGCGTCGGTCACGGTCACCGTCGCGGAGGGATCGTTCGCTGCGCGATCGGAGGGACCCGTCGCCGAAGACGTCGGGGCGGCGTCCTAGAATGGACGCCATGACCAGCGACACGGCCGCCGACGTCGCCGATCTCTCGTTCGAGCAGGCACGCGACGAGCTCGTCCGCGTCGTCGCCGAACTCGAGCAGGGCGCCCCGACCCTCGAGCACTCCCTCGCGCTCTGGACGCGGGGAGAGGCGCTCGCAGCCCGCTGCGAGGAGTGGCTCCTGGGCGCCAAGCGCCTGCTCGATGCCGCTCGTCCGGCGGACGCGGAGTCGTGATGGCCGCCGGTCCCCGCATCGTCGCCGAGCTCGGTCGCCCCGAGACGCCCGACGAGACCGCCGACCGCAAGGCTGCGGCATCCCGCGCCTATCGGCAGAGCAAGACGTTCCGCAACCTCGTCGCCGCACTGCTCGTGACGATGGCGGTCGTCGCCGTCGTGTACTTCGGCGTGCCCCGCGGGTCGCTGCCCGACCCCGAAGAGGCCGACGTGGCGGCATCCGCGCAGAGCGCATCGGCATCGCTGGAGCACACCCTGCTCGTTCCCACGGTGCCGCAGGACTGGCGCGCCAACTCCGCGCGTCTCGAGGGCTCGATGTGGCGCATCGTCTACGCGCCGCCGACCGGCTACATCCGCATCGCGCAGGGCATCGACGCCGACCCGACGTGGGCATCGAAGGTGCTCGGGGGCTTCGCCCCGACGGGGAGCGTCACGATCGACGGCATCGTCTGGGACGAGTACACGATCCCGGCGTCGGCACGCACCGACACGGTCTCCTACGCCCTCTCGACGGCGGCCGGCACCGACACGGTCCTCATCTACGGGGCCACCGACGCCCCCACCGCCGCGGTCGCCGCCACCGGCGTGACCGACCAGATCCGCACCCTGCGCGAGGAGACGCGATGAGCACGACGACCCGCCCGACGCCCGCGACCGTCTGGGCCGAGATGCGCGAAGGCAATGAGCGCTTCGTGGCGGGAGAGCCCCGCCACCCCCGTCAGGACGTCGAGCGCCGCAACGAGCTCGCGGCCGCGCAGACCCCGCGCGCCGCGCTGTTCGGATGCGCGGACTCGCGCCTGGCGGCCGAGATCATCTTCGACCAGGGCCTCGGCGATCTGTTCGTGGTCCGCAACGCCGGACAGGTGGCCTCCGATTCGGCGATCGCCAGCCTGGAGTATGCCGTCGCGGCGCTCGATGTGTCGTTGATCATCGTGCTCGCCCACGACGCGTGCGGGGCGGTGCGCGCCGCCATCGACTCGACGGCCCTCGGCTCGCCCGAGCTGCCCTCGCACATCTGGCGCCTGATCGCCCGCATCGTGCCGGCGGCGCGAACCGTGCTGCGCGACGCCGGCGGCGACGTCGACCCGCGCACGCTGGATGCCGAGGAGGTCGGCCGCGAACACCTCAAGAACACGGTCGACGACCTCCTCGCCTCCTCGCGGCTGATCGCCGAGGCCGTGGCCGAGGGACGACTGGGCATCGTCGGGGCCAACTACCGGCTGAGCGAGGGCACCGCCGTGCCGCACGTCACGGTCGGACTCGACGAGGCCTGACCGGTCCCGCCCGCGCCCCGCCCGACATCACCACAACAGAACACGCACAGGAAACGAGGACGTGACCGCAATGACCGAGACCACCGAGTACCGCATCGAGCACGACACGATGGGTGAGGTGCGCGTCCCCAAGGACGCGCTGTACGCCGCGCAGACGCAGCGCGCCGTGGAGAACTTCCCGATCTCGGGGACGGGACTCGAGTCGACCCAGATCGCCGCGCTCGCCCGCATCAAGAAGGCGGCCGCCCTCGCGAACAAGGAGCTCGGCACCATGGACGGCGCGATCGCCGATGCGATCGCCGCCGCCGCCGATGACGTCATCACGGGCCGCTACGACGCGCACTTCCCGGTCGACACCTACCAGACCGGCTCGGGCACCTCCTCGAACATGAACATGAACGAGGTGCTGGCCTCCCTCGCGACGCAGAAGCTCGGTGCCCCGGTGCACCCGAACGACCACGTCAACGCGTCGCAGTCGTCCAACGACGTCTTCCCGACATCGGTGCACATCGCGGTCACGCAGGCCCTCATCGACGACCTCATCCCGGCGCTGGACCACCTGGCGGTCGCGCTCGAGGCGAAGGCGGAGCTGTGGAAGGACGCCGTGAAGTCCGGCCGCACGCACCTGATGGATGCGACGCCGGTGACCCTCGGCCAGGAGTTCGGCGGCTACGCCCGCCAGATCCGCCTCGGCATCGAGCGGGTGCGCGCGGTGCTCCCCCGCGTGGGCGAGGTCCCGCTGGGCGGCACCGCCGTGGGTACCGGCATCAACACCCCGCTCGGCTTCCCGCAGAAGGTCATCGCGCTGCTGGCCGAGGAGACCGAGCTGCCGATCACGGAGGCGAAGGACCACTTCGAGGCCCAGGCCAACCGCGACGGGCTCGTCGAGGCCTCCGGCGCGCTGCGCACGATCGCGGTGTCGCTCACGAAGATCAACAACGACCTGCGGTGGATGGGCTCCGGCCCCAACACGGGACTCGGGGAGCTGCACATCCCCGACCTGCAGCCGGGCTCGTCGATCATGCCCGGAAAGGTCAACCCCGTCGTACCCGAGGCCACGCTCATGGTGTGTGCCCGGGTGATCGGCAACGACGCCACGGTCGCCTGGGCCGGGGCGTCGGGCTCGTTCGAGCTCAACGTCGCGATCCCCGTCATGGGCACCGCCCTGCTGGAGTCGATCCGGCTGCTGTCCAACGCGATGCGCGTGCTGGCCGACAAGACGATCGACGGCCTGCAGGCGAACCTCGACCGCGCCGCCGCCTTCGCGGGGATGTCGCCGTCGATCGTGACGCCGCTGAACAAGCTGATCGGGTACGAGGCCGCGGCGAAGATCGCCAAGCACGCCGTCGCCAAGGGCATCACGGTGCGCGAGGCCGTCATCGACCTCGGCTACGTCGAGCGCGGCGAGCTGACGGAGGAGCAGCTCGACGCCAAGCTCGACCTGCTCTCGATGACGCACCCGGGCTGATCGCGGCCGCCTCGATCCCGGGTCGATAATCAGAGGGTGAACCGCGCCGCCAGCACCGCCCGTACGGGACGTCGCGCGCGCACGCTGGCGGTGCTGCTCGCCGTCGTGACCGGCGGATTCGCGTTCACCGCGCTGGCCCTGCTCCTGCTGCACGCGGCCACGGGCACCGAGACGACCTGGGCGGACGTCGGCGTCTTCGCTACCGCCGCGGTCCTCACCCTGGCCGCGACGGCGGTCGTCGGCTGGTTCCTCGTCGACGCGGATCCGCGTCGCCCTCCCGATCTCCCCGAACTCCCCGAGGGTCTCGACACCCCCGACGCGCTCTTCGACGCGCAGCGCCGACTGCTCGACGACGTGCGCCACGAGCTGAAGACGCCGATCACGATCGTGCGGGGACACCTCGAGTTGATGGATGCCGCGGACCCCGCCGACGTGGCGTCCACCCGGACCCTCGGCATCGCCGAGCTGGATCGCATGACGCGGCTGATCGGCGACATCGATCTGCTGGCGGCGGTGGAGAGCGACAGCTTCACGATGGGCGACGTCGATCTGGCGGCGCTCACCCAGCGCGTCGCCGAGCTCGTCACGGTGATCGGCGGCCACGGCTGGAGCGTCGAACAGCGCGCGGCGGGCATCATCCACGGCGACCACGACCGTCTTCTGCAAGCGTGGCTGCAACTGGCGGACAACGCAGCCAAGTACACGCCGTCCGACTCCCCCATCGAGATCGGCAGTGCCGTGCACCCGTCCGGCGCGCAGCTGTGGGTGCGCGACCACGGCCCCGGCATCCCGCCGTCATTGCGGCATCGCATCTTCCGCCGCTTCGATCGGGGCACCGGCAAGCGCGCGGTGGGCGGATCGGGGCTGGGGCTGGCGATCGTCGACACGATCGCGCGCGCCCACGCCGGTCACTGCACCGTCGCCGACACGCCGGGAGGCGGCGCGACGTTCACCATCGAGATCCCCATCGGCACGCAGGCGACCCTCCCGACGCCCGTGCGCGCGGGGGATGTCGTCCAACAACGGGAGGCCTCCGGATGACCCGCATCCTCATCGTCGACGACGAACCGCACATCGTGTCCATGGTGTCGCGCGCCCTGGCGGCCGAGGGTCATGAGAGCGTCGCGTGCGACGACGGTCCGGCCGGCCTGGAACGGGCGCTGCGCGGCGACATCGATCTCGTGATCCTCGACGTGGGCCTTCCCACGATGGACGGGTTCGAGGTGCTGCGGCATCTGCGCGCGGACGGCGCGACCGTGCCGGTGATCATGCTCACCGCCCGCAGCTCGGCACGCGACGCCGTCGACGGGTTGGATGCCGGGGCCAGCGACTACGTGCCGAAGCCGTTCTCGCTGGCGGAGCTCATGGCACGGGTACGCTCGCGTCTGCGGGAGCGCACCGGCACGATCGTCATGGTGCTGACGCAGGGCGACGTCAGTCTGGACCTGCTCGCGCGACGCACGACCGTGGCGGGGCGCGAGGTCGACCTCTCGGCTCGGGAGTTCGCGCTGGCGGAGCAGTTCCTGCGGCATCCGGGCGAGGTGCTCACCCGCGAGACGCTGCTCAGCCGCATCTGGGGTCTGGACTTCGACCCCGGCTCGAACGTGGTCGACGTGTACGTCCGGTATCTGCGGGCGAAGCTCGGCGCCGAGCACATCGTGACGGTGCGCGGCGAGGGCTACCGCTGGGAGTAGCCCCCGCCGCGCCCGCGGGGTTCAGCTCAGCTCGCCCTGCTCCAGCAGGTCGGTGACGAGCGCGGCGATCGCCGAGCGCTCCGAGCGGACGAGGGTCACGTGGCCGAAGAGGCCGTGGCCCTTGAGCGTCTCGATGACCGAGGCGATGCCGTCGTGGCGGCCCACCCGCAGGTTGTCGCGCTGCCCGACGTCGTGGGTGAGCACCACGCGGGAGTTCTGCCCGATGCGGCTGAGGACCGTCAGCAGCACGTTGCGCTCGAGGGACTGCGCCTCGTCGACGATCACGAACGCGTCGTGCAGCGAGCGTCCGCGGATGTGCGTGAGGGGAAGCACCTCCAGCATCCCGCGCGCGACGACCTCCTCGAGGACGTTGCCCGACACGACGGAGCCGAGCGTGTCGAACACGGCCTGCCCCCACGGGTTCATCTTCTCGGCCTGATCGCCCGGCAGGTAGCCCAGCTCCTGACCGCCGACGGCGAACAGCGGGCGGAAGACGATGATCTTCTTCTGCTGCTGCCGTTCCAGCACGGCCTCCAGTCCCGCGCAGAGCGCGAGGGCCGACTTGCCGGTGCCGGCGCGACCGCCGAGCGAGACGATGCCCACCTCGGGGTCGAGAAGCAGGTCGATGGCGATGCGCTGCTCGGCGCTGCGCCCGTGCAGGCCGAAGACGTCGCGGTCGCCGCGCACCAGGCGGAACGCCCCGTCGCCGGTGACGCGCCCGAGGGCGGAGCCGCGCTCGGAGTGGATGACGAGCCCCGTGTTGACCGGGAACCCGCGCACCTCTTCGCTCGTGGCGACCTCGCTCTCGTAGAGGTCGCTGATGTCGTCGCCCGATACGGCGATGTCCGCGATGCCGGTCCACCCGCTGTCGACCGCCTGTTCGGCGAGGTACTCCTCCGCCGGGATGCCGAGGGACGCCGCCTTCACCCGCATGGGCAGGTCCTTCGAGACGACGGTCACCTCCTGACCCTCCTGGGCCAGGTGCATCGCCACGGCGAGGATGCGGGTGTCGTTGTCGCCCAGGCGCATGCCCGCGGGCAGCACGGAGGGGTCGGTGTTGGTGAGCTCGACGCGCAGGGTGCCGCCCTCGCCGACGGGCACGGGGAAGTCGAGTCTGCCGTGCTCGACCCGCAGCTCGTCGAGGTGACGGAGTGCCTGCCGCGCGAAGTAGCCGATCTCCGGGTCGTGGCGCTTGCCTTCGAGCTCGGTGACGACGACGACCGGCACGACGACCGAATGTTCGGCGAAGCGGAAGAAAGCCCGCGGATCGCTCAGCAGGACCGAGGTGTCGAGGACGTAGGTGCGCAGATCCGTGTCCGCGACCTCCTCGGCGACGTCATCGATCCGGCGTTGCTGCAGTGAAGCCCGTGTGGTCACAACTCACTCCCGCCCCGGGTGGAGCACCCGGCAGTCTCGAGTCGACCGTGGCCACGAGTCGTGATGAGGCCGACTCGACCGGGCGCCTTGCCCGATGTGATGACCGTACGGCGGGCGACGCGCCGACGTCATCCACGACACGCCGCGCTGCGGTGTCCGGCGTGTTAATTCGCGGTGTCGGAGCCGACGGCGTCGGCCAGCGCCGGCGGCGCCGGGACGATGTCCGCCTCGGAGAGCGCGAGCGCTCCCGGCGCGGCGTCGATGACGACACGCGTGGCGGCCACCTCGGCGAGGGCGTCGCCGAGCAGACGCAGGCTGTCGGCACCGGTGCCCACGTGCGGCGACACGCGGATGGTGGCGCCGCGCGCGGTCACCGTCACACCGTGGTTCGCGAGGGCGGCCGCGAGCGCGGCGGCGTCGTGCGCGGCGGGCTGGAGGGTGACGATGCCGGCGTGCCGGTCGCGGGGGGTCAGCACCGGTACCGCGTAACGGTCGGCGAGATCCATCACGTCGCGTGCACGCGCGCGCAGCTCCTGGGCGATCGCGGGGATGCCGGCATCCGTCATCTCGCGCAGCGCCGCCGCGAGGCGGCCGGCCGCGAGGGGGTCGGTGGGAGCGACCTGGTACGCCGCCGCGGTCACGAGGGGCGCGGGCACGCCCGGAGTCGTGGCATCCCCCTGCATCCCGGAGATCCCCGACAGGACGGGTTCGATGCGCTCCCGGGCGCGGTCCGAGAAGCGCGCGAAGCCCGTGCCCCGGCCCGCGCGCAGCCACTTGTAGCCGTTCGCGCAGACGACGTCGGCAGCGGCCCAGTCCGCCTCGGTGACCCCGAATCCCTGAATCGCGTCGACGATGAGCAGACGGTCACCGATGAGCTCGCGCAGCGCCGCGAGGTCGGCGAGGGCGCCCGTCCGGAAGTCGACGAGGCTCACGCCCACGGCCGTCACGTCGTCGTCGAGCGCCGCCGCGACGGCATCCACCGTCACGATGCCGTCGATCGGGTCGATCTCCCGCACGCTGAGCAGGCCGCGCGCGTCCTGGGCGCGCCGAGCGGTGACCCGGAGCGACGGGAAGTCCTGCGCGGAGACGACCACCGTGCCGGTGAGGCCCTGCATCGTATGGAACAGGCCGTGGGTCGTCGACGGCTGCAGCACGACCTCCTCGGGCGCGCATCCGAGGACGCCCGCCACCAGACCGCGCGCCTCGGTCACGCGCGCGGTCACGAGATCGATGCTCGAGCGCCGTCCGCTGCCGAGCAGCTCGGCGTCGGCGAGCATCTCCGCCCGCACCGCCGGGGACAGCGGACCGAAGGCCGCCCAGTCGAGGTATCCCGTCGCGCTGTCGAAGGTCTCGAGGTAGGGCTCCAGGTCGTTCACGTCTGCCATTGTCCCACGCGCCGTGCGCGGGGCCGGGTGCTCAGCCGCCGTAACGGCGGTCGCGGGTGGCGTAGTCGCGGATGGCGCGGAGGAAGTCGACCTCGCGCAGGTCCGGTCCCAGCGCCTCCACGAAGTAGAACTCCGAGTGGGCCGACTGCCAGAGGAGGAAATCGCTCAGCCGCTGCTCGCCGGAGGTGCGGATGACGAGGTCCGGGTCGGCCTGGCCACCCGTGTAGAGGTGCTCGCCGATCTGCTCCGGCGTGAGGCTGGCCGCCAGCTCTTCGAGCGAGCCGCCGCGCTCGTGATGCTGCGCGATGATGCTGCGCACCGCATCCACGATCTCCCCGCGCCCGCCGTAGCCGACGGCGAGATTGACGTGCAGCCCGGTGTTGCCGGCGGTCCGCTCCTCCGCCGTCCGCAGCACCCGGGCGAGATCGGCCGGGAGGACCTCGGCGCGCCCGACGTGCTGCACCCGCCAGCCGGGTTCGTGCGACAGCTCATCGGCCAGTTCGGCGATGATCTCGATGAGGTCGGCGAGCTCCTGCGAGTCGCGCTTGGTGAGGTTGTCCGTGGACAGCAGGTAGAGCGAGACGACGCGGATGCCGAGGTCATCGCACCAGCGCAGGAACTCGTGCATCTTCGCGGCCCCGGCGCGGTGACCGTGGGCGACCGTGGTGAAACCCGCCTGGCGTGCCCAGCGGCGGTTGCCGTCGATCATCATCGCCACGTGGTGCGGAACGGTGTCGGGGGTCAACTCACGTCGCAGGCGCGAACTGTAGAGGCGATAGAGGAACCCGCGCCCCTCGCCCGAACCGGTGGGTGTCACGGCGACTACGCTACCGCGCGCACCGCCGTCGTCTCGCGCAGGCGCTATGTGCACGAGCCGGCATACGCGGGCGCGTAGGCTCAGCACCGTGACCCGACACGCAGCCTCCGACGGCGCGGACATGCCTCAGCTTCCCCTCATCGAAGCGGCATCCGTCGGCGCTCAGGTGGAGCTGAAGCCGTCGTGGCGCGGCTGGATCCACGCGGGCACCTTCCCCGTGGCGATCGCCGCGGGTGTCGTGCTCATCGTCCTCGCGCAGGGTGCTCCGGCGAAGTGGGCCGCCGCGGTGTTCATGGCGACCTCGCTGCTCCTGTTCGGGAACTCGGCGCTGTACCACCGCTTCAACTGGGGCCCGACGACGAAGGCCGTCCTCAAGCGCATCGACCACGCGAACATCCTCCTGCTGATCGCCGGCACCTACACGCCGATCGCGGTGCTCGCACTGCCCCCCGGCAAGGGCGCGCTGCTGCTCGTGCTCGTATGGTCCGGTGCCCTTCTCGGCATCCTGTTCCGCGTCTTCTGGATCCACGCGCCCCGCTGGCTGTACGTCGCGCTCTACCTGCTGCTGGGCTGGGCGGCCGTGATGTACCTCGGCGACCTGATGGCGGCGAACCTGGCGATGATGATCCTCGTCATCGTCGGAGGGCTCCTGTACACCGCCGGCGCCGTCGTCTACGCGCTCAAGAAGCCGAACCCGTGGCCCGGCCACTTCGGCTTCCACGAGATCTTCCACGTGTGCACGGTGCTGGCGTTCCTGTGCCACTGGACGGCGTGCCTGCTGATCGCTCTCGATCCGCTCGCCCCCTCGCTCGGCGCGGCCGGCTGAGCGCCGCCGCGCGCGACGGACGCGGTCAGCGCGACGGCGGGTCGATGTCCTGGTCGTCGGTGTCGCTCGCCTCGACGGCGGCCCGGGCCTGCGCGTCGGAGGCCGCGGCCGCGGCGTCGCGCTCGTGGGCGTCGAGCTCCTCGGCGATCTCGGAGCGGTATCCCGCCCGGCGGATGCGGCGGAGCATGTCGACGATGAGGAAGATGACGACGACCGACAACAGGGCGATGGCGACGAAGCCCGCGAATCCCGGCGTGACGACATCCGGATCGACCGTCATCGTCGGGGTGGGCGTCGCCTCGGCGGCGACGCTCGCGAGTGCGACCGTCAGTGCGTGCATCGTTCCTCTGTTCCGCGCGGAGCGCTTAGCCTGGAAGTCCAGCCTAGAACCTCGGGAAGTGTCATGACCGCGATGCGCACGCAGCAGGAGCTCGACGACCGCTACGGACGCGGACGCGGCATCCGCGGGCGCCGGTGGGCCTGGATCGGCGTCGGAGCGCTCGCGATCGCCGTGGTCGGCTACTTCGGGTGGAGCACCTACGCGCAGGCTGCGCAGTCCGTGGACATCGATGTGACCGCGTTCCACCTCGACGACGCGCACAGCGTGACGGTCGACTTCCAGCTCACCCTGCCGCGCGGTGCCGCGGTCGACTGCGTGATCGAGGCGCAGGACACCGAGCACGGTATCGTCGGGTGGAAGGTCGTCTCCTACCCCGCCGACGACGCGCACAGCCGGAGCTTCTCGGAGACCGTCGCGACGACGGCCGAGGCGACGACCGGTTTGGTCCCGTCGTGCTGGATCCCGTAGGCTGATCCGACACACGCGCCCTGGCAGCTGCCGGGGCGTTTGGCTTAGGCCCGCACCGACGGCGCTTCTCCTCGAAGCCGCCGTCCCGCCGAGCGGCCGCTCCGACAATGGTCAACGACCACGCTCATCGACAAGGAGACGACGTGCCCGAGAACACGGAGACCTTCCTCACCCAGGACGCCTACGACCGGCTCGCCGCCGAGCTCGAGCACCTGTCGACGACGGGTCGCGAAGAGATCGCCAAGCGCATCGAGGCCGCCCGCGAAGAGGGCGACCTCAAGGAGAACGGCGGCTATCACGCCGCCAAGGACGAGCAGGGCAAGCAGGAGGCGCGCATCCGCACCCTCCAGGCCCTCCTGAAGGATGCCGTCGTCGGCGAGGCGCCGGAGTCTGACGGCACCGTCAAGGGCGGCACCGTCGTCACCGCGATCGTCGCCGGCGGCGAAGAGGTGTTCCTGCTCGGCAGCCGCGAGATCGCGGCCGGTTCGGAGCTCGACGTCTACAGCGAGGCGTCGCCCCTCGGCGCGGCCATCCTGGGCCTGTCCGAGGGCGAGAAGACCTCGTACACGGCCCCCAACGGCCGCGAGATCGCCGTCGAGATCGTCAAGGTCGAGACCTACAACGGTCAGTGACGCCGACGTTTCGGGCGCTTCGAGCGTCCGAAACGGCATCCGCGCGCGTTTCGGGCGCGTGAGGCGACCGAAACTCGTCGGCACGGGCCGCTAGCCGCGCCAGCCGCGGCGCTCGAGGTGCGTGCGGACGCGCGCGATCAGCCGCGCCGGATCGCGCAGGTCGTCGGCGTGCGCGCGCTCGACGATGTAGCCCAGGCGCTGCAGCTCCCCGATCCGGGTGAGGTCGCGGCGCCACTGGCGCCGGTCATCGGCATGATGGGCCCCTTCGTACTCCACGACCACGCCCCAGGGCGCGAAGAGCAGGTCGACGCGCGCCACCAGGTCTCGGCCGTCGCGGATCTCGGCGTTCACGAGCGGTCGCGGCAGACCCGCGGTCTCCAGCGAGACCCGGATCTGCGACTCCGGGTACGACTCCGCCCCGGGCACCACGAGCGGCCACGCGGCACGCAGGCGCGCGGCGCCGCGCACCCGCGGCGACAGGTCGAGCGCGACCCGCAGCTCGCGGATGGTGCACGCGTCGAGCTCGGGCAGACACAGCCGGTCGGCGACGGCGACGAGCGCCGGAACGGACAGCATCCGCGCGAGATCGACCCACGTCCGTGCGGGCGTCGTGACCCGGATGCCGAGCCGCCAGGTGCAGAGCACCGGATCGATGCCGACGCCGACCCCCACCACACCCTCGCCGCGCGGAGCCCGTCCTGGACGCGGCACCGCCAGGTGCAGAAGTCCGTCGTCGGCGTAAGGCGCGGGGAGGTCGAGCCCCCATAGCCGCAGGGCGCTGGGGCCGAACACGAAGACGCCCTCCCCCGCCGCCGCGACGCGGGCCCGGGTCACGTCGACCCACGTCGCGTCGACCGCGGCGCGCAGGCCGCGGAACGGACGCGCCCACCGCGCACGCGAGCGCAGCGCCGACGGCGCGGTCCCCTGGGCGCGCGCGTGAGCGACGGTGAACGCGCGCGGCAGCTCGGACATGACTCGAGGATGCCGCAGCATCCCCCGCCCCATCTCTCCCCGTCCACAGGAGCCGCCCCGCGGCCCGCGTTTCGGTCGCTTCGAGCGCCCGAAACGGCATCCACGCGCGTTTCGGGCGTGTGAGGCGACCGAAACTCACGGAGAGGCTCAGTCCTGCGCGACGCGGGGGCGGAAGCCCGCTTCCTCGAGCACGCTGATGACGTGGGCGCGGTGCTCCTGACCGCGCGTCTCGACGCTGAGCTGGAGGATCACCTCGCTGATCTGCAGCCCCTGGCCGTGACGCGTGTGCAGCGCCTCGATCACGTTCGCGCCGGCGATCGCCAGCAGCTCCGACACCCGCGCGAGCTGGCCCGGACGATCCGGCAGCGGCACCTGCAGCGTCATGTACCGACCGGATGCCGCGAGTCCGTGCGCCACGACACGCTGCAGCAGCAGCGGGTCGATGTTGCCGCCCGACAGGATCACGGCGGTCGGCCCGCTCGCGATGATCTTCCCGGCCAGGATCGCGGCCACGCCGACGGCTCCGGCGGGCTCGACGACCTGCTTCGCGCGTTCGAGCAGCACCAGCAGGGCCCGCGCGATGTCGTCGTCGCTGACCGTCACGACCTCGTCGACCAGCTCGCTGATCACCTCGAAGGGCACGTCTCCGGGGCGCGCGACGGCGATGCCGTCCGCGATCGTCGGGGTCGTGTCGACCGTGAGGGGCACCCCCGCGGCGAGAGAGGACGGATAGGCGGCGGAGTTCTCCGCCTGCACGCCGATCACCCGGACCGTGCGGCCCTCGAGCGCGGCGCGGGCCTTCACCGCGGCGGCGACGCCCGCGATCAGGCCTCCCCCGCCGATGCCGACCACGACGGTGTCGAGGTCGGGCACGGCATCCCAGACCTCCAGGCCCAGTGTCCCCTGACCGACGATGACATCGCGGTGGTCGTAGGGGTGGATCATCACGGCGCCGGTGCGCTCGGCGAACTCTGCGGCGAGGCGCAGCGGCGTCTCGACCGTCGCCCCCTCCAGCACCACCTCGGCGCCGTAGCCGCGGGTGGCGAGCAGCTTGGGCACCGGGACGCCGAGTGGCATGAAGATCGTCGCCGGGATGCCGAGCTTCTGGGCGGCCAGTGCGACGCCCTGGGCGTGGTTTCCCGCCGAGGCGGCGACGACGCCGCGCGCACGCTCCTCCGCGCTCAGCCGCGACAGACGGTAGGTCGCGCCGCGGATCTTGAACGATCCGGTGCGCTGGAGGTTCTCGAGCTTGAGGTACACCGGCGCACCCAGCACCTCCGTGAGGTGCTCGGAGACGTCGAAGGGGGTCTTCACGATGACGTCGCGGAGGACGGCGGCGGCGTCCTCGAGTTCCGCCAGGGTCGGGAGGGTCACGCGGTCTTCTTCCTGCTGCGGGGAACGGTGCTCCAGATGAGGTCGGCGCTGTCGGGTGGCAGCGCCCCGTTCTCGGTTCGACGCCCCAGATAGACGGCGACGACGTTGACGAAGGCGGCGAGGGGCACCGCGAAGAGGGCGCCCGGGATGCCGGCGATCATGGCTCCCCCGGTGACGACGAGGACCACGGCCAGCGGGTGCACCTTGACGGCGGACCCCATCAGCAGCGGCTGCAGGACGTGTCCCTCCAGCTGCTGGACGGCGAGCACCACCACCAGCATCCACAGCGCGATCCACGGTCCGTTGTAGACGAGGGCGAGGAAGACGGCCAGCGCTCCGGTGACGATCGCGCCGACGAAGGGGACGAAGGCGCCCAGGAAGACGAGGACGCCGATCGGGATCGCCAGCGGAACGCCCAGCAGGAAGGCGCCGAGCGCGATGCCGGTCGCGTCGATGGTCGCGACCAGCAGCTGGGTGCGGGCGTAGGTGACGACCGTCCGCCATCCCGCGCGACCCGCGCCGTCGACCTCGCTGCGCGCGCGGCGCGGGAAGAGCCGCACGACCCACCGCCAGATGCCGGCGCCGTCCGCCAGCGTGCACAGCAGGATGAACAGCGCGAGCACGGCGCCGGTGACCACGTGTCCGACCGTGGAGCCCACGACGAGGGCGCCCGACCACAGCAGCTCCGCCTGCTGCTGCAGGAAGGTCCACGCCTGCGCGAGGAGGTCGTCGATCTGCTGGGCGGTCAGGTGCAGGGGGCCGTCGATCAGGTAGTCGCGGAACTGGCCGATCGCCTCCGTCGTGCGCGTCTGCACGCTCGCCCACTCGCGGGTGATCTGCCAGACGGCGAGCCACAGGAGCCCCCCGATCACGCCGATCGTGCCGATGACGGCGATCACGATCGCGAGCCATCGCGGCACGCCCCGGCGCAGCATCCACGTGAACACGGGCCAGAGCAGCGCCGTGATCAGGATGGAGACGAGCAGCGGGATGACGAGGAGCTTCAGCTGGATGACGAGCCAGATGAGGATGCCGGCGGCGGCCGCGATCACGACGAACCGCCAGGCGTAGGCGGTCGCGACGCGCAGTCCGCGCGGCAGTCCGCGGTCGATGTCCGAGGCGACCGTCCGCTCGCGCAGGGCGTCGAGGAACGACCCGCGCGGTGCGGAGCCGGGTGTGTCGTCGGAACCGCTCATCCCGCCAGTCTAAGACTCAGAACCGTCCGCCCATCTCCTCCAGACGGGCGATGCGATCGGGGATCGGCGGATGCGTCGCGAACATGCGCTGCACCGCTCCGGGGCGCAGCGGGTCGCTGATCCACAGGTGCGCCATCGAGGTGTTCGCCTTGGCGAGCGGCCGCCCGTACTCACCGAGCTTGGCGAGCGCGGACGCGAGCGCGTCGGGGTCGCGGGTGGTCAGCGCGCTCGTCGCGTCGGCCAGGTACTCGCGCTGGCGGGAGATCGCCGCCTGCACGAGGGCGGCCAGCAGCGGCGCGACGATGGCGGCCACGACGCCGAAGATCAGGAAGACCAGCTGCGACTGGTTGTTGCCGCCGCGACGGCCGCCCCCGAAGAAGGCGATGCGCAGCAGGATGTCGGCGACGAGGCCGACGGCGACGACGAGGCCGAAGACGACGAGCGACACCCGGATGTCGTAGTTGCGGATGTGGCCGAGCTCGTGGCCGAGCACGCCCTCCAGCTCACGGTCGGTCATGAGCTCGAACAGCCCGGTGGTGACCGTGATCGCGGCCCGATCGGGCGTGCGTCCGGTGGCGAACGCGTTGGGGGCGGGATCCTCCACGACGTACAGCGCCGGCATGGGGGTGCCGGTGGAGATGCAGAGGTTCTCGACGAGGCGATGGTAGCGGGGGGCCTCCTCCTTCGTCACCGGCTGGGCCCCCGACAGCGCGAGCGCCTCCCGATCGGCGACGAAATACTGCACCGTGGCGTAGCCCGCGGAGCCGAGCAGCACGAAGGCGGTGATCCACCAGTTGTTGCCCGCCAGCCAGCCGGCGGCGAGACCGATGAGTCCGAGCACGACGACGAAGCCGGCCAGGATCAGCCAGGTGTTGCGCTTGTTGCGTGCGATCGCGGAGTACATGCCGCGCGCGCGTTCAGAACTGGATGCGCGGCGGCTCGGCGATGGCGGCGCCGTCGACGACCTCGAAGAACTCCCGCTCGTGGAAGCCGAGGTTCCGGGCGAACATGTTGTTCGGGAACACCTTGATCTTGGTGTTGAGCTCGCGCACACCACCGTTGTAGAACCGGCGCGACGCCTGGATCTTGTCCTCGGTGTCGACGATCGACTGCTGGAGCTGGAGGAAGTTCTGGCTCGCCTGCAGCTGCGGGTAGGCCTCCGCCACGGCGAACAGCGACTTCAGCGCCTGCTGCATGTGCCCCTCGGCGACGCCGGCCTCCGCGGGCGAGCCCGCGGTGAGGGTCTCGGCGCGGGCGCGGGTGACGTTCTCGAAGACCGCCTTCTCATGCGCGGCGTAGCCCTTGACCGTCTCGATGAGGTTCGGGAGCAGGTCGGCGCGACGCTTGAGCTGCACGGTGATGTCGCTCCAGGCCTCGTCGACGCGCACGCCGAGCGCCACCAGCGAGTTGTACGTCGCCCACAGATAGATTCCGGCGATCACCACCAGAGCGACGACGATCAGGACCGGGATCAGCCATTCCATACGACTCCCATCGACTGAGGCTCATCCTATCGGCGTCGCGGCGTCCCGCGTCGGCCCCGACCCCCACTCCCAGGCGTTCCCCACCTCGCGCACCCGCGCGGCGCGCGCGGGTGGACGCGATCAGGCGCCGAGGATCCGGTCCAGGTAGGGGTTGCGGAACATGCGCCCGGGATCGAGTCGCTCGCGCAGGGCGACGAAGTCGTCGAAGCGGGGGTAGCGGCTCCGTAGGGTCGCCGCATCCAGGGTGTGGAGCTTCCCCCAGTGCGGACGTCCGTCGTGATCGAGCATGATCTGCTCGACCGCCTCGAAGTAGGCGCGATGATCGGCCCGCCAGTATCGATGGACCGCGATGTACCCGCTGTCGCGGCCGTGGGCCGTCGACAGCCAGCGGTCGTCGCCGGCGGCGACCCGCACCTCGATCGGGAACTCCACCCGCCACCCGCGCGCGTCGACGAGCGCGCGTACGGCGCGGACGGCCGAGCCCAGGTGCTCGATCGGCACCGCGTACTCCATCTCGCGGAAGCGCACCCCGCGGCTCGTCGCGAACACGCGGTGCGAGGCGTCGGAGAACTCGCGGTCTCCCCACACCCGTGCCGACAGCCGATTGATGCCGGGGACGAGGGCCGGGACCGTCCGACCGACGGAGCAGGCCAGCTGGTGCACGCCGTTGCCGACGACCACGTCGTCGATCACCCGCGACACGATCGACAGCGGCGCGGTGGGAGCATCGGCGGCGAGCCGGGTGTTCGTCTTGGTGAGGGCGACGTCGGTGTGCGGGAACCAGTAGAACTCGAAATGGTCGGCGTCGCGCATCCGCGCATCCAGCGCGCCGAGCACCGCGTCGAGGTCCTCGGGGCGCTCCTCGGCGTGCAGGCCGAAGGCGGGCACGCACTGCAGTGTGACGTCGACGAGGATGCCGAGGGCACCCAGACCGAGGGCGACGGCGGGCAGCAGCTCGGGCTCGTGGTCCTCGTCGACGGTGAGCAGCTCGCCGTCGGCGGTGACGAGCGTCGCGGCCACCACCTGGGTCGCGAGCCCGCCGAAGCCCAGACCCGTCCCGTGGGTGCCGGTCGAGACGGCTCCCGCGATGGACTGCCGGTCGATGTCGCCCAGGTTGGCCATCGCGAGTCCGTAGGGCGCGAGAAGGGCGGGGATCCGGTGCAGCCGTGTGCCGGCGAGGAGCCGGGCCCTCCCCCGGTCGCGGTCGACGGAGACCAGGCCCGAGAGCTCCGTGAGCTCCAGCAGGGTTCCCGGCGCGACGGCGATGCCGGTGAAGCTGTGTCCCGCGCCCACCGCCTTCACGGCTCGTCCGCGGGCGGCGGCCGAGCGTACCGAGCGTCGGACGGCCTCCACGGTCGTCGGGTACTCGACCAGCTGCGGACGGACCCGTTCGGTGCGCGCCCAGTTCTGCCATGTGCCGCCCGGTCGTGTCACAGGAAGCTCTTCCCTTCGCCGCGGTACGTCGGCGCTTCGCCCACGAGGCGATCTCCGAGGGTGAAGTGATAGCGGTCGACGCGCTCGGCGAGCTCGCCGCTCTTGGCGTGTCGGAACCACACGCGATCCCCCACCGCCAGGCCGCGGGCGGCATCGCCCTGCAACGGGGTCTGCACCTCCCCGGCGCCCTCGCGCGCGAGGGTCTTGAGGCCCGGCGGCCACACCGGGAGGGGCTGACGCGAGGCCACGGGCGGTCCCGACGCGATCCACCCGCCGCCGAGCACGACGGCGATGTCCGCGGTGGGCTTTCGGACCACCTCGAGGGCGAACGCCGCCGCGGGCGCCGGGTCGAACGCGCGGTATCCGTCGAAGAGGTGCCCGGCGAGCAGGCCGCTGCCGGCCGTCGTCTCGGTGACCGCGAGGTCGGCCGAGGTCGACTCGAGCGAGCCCGTGCCGCCGCCGTTGACGAACTCGAGCGGTGCGATCTCCCGCAGTGCGGCGACGATGGCCCCGCGACGGTCGACGAGCTCGCTGCGCGATCGGCCCTGCATCCATCTGATGACGGCGTCGCCCGAGCCGGTCGCGTCGGGCTGTCCGGCGATCTGGGCCTCGTACATCATCAGCCCGACGAGGCGGAAGCCGGGTCGGCGCGTGATCGCGCGTGCGAGACGGGTGACCTCGGCGGGCTCGTGCACGGGCGAGCGTCGCACACCGATGTGTCCGAGCATCGGAGACCGCCAGGAGGCGTCCGCGTCGATCGCGACGCGGAGCGTCGCGCGGGAGGCGGGCGAGGCCACGGCATCCACCACGTCGAGTTGCGCGAGGTCGTCGACCATCAGCGTGATGCGGGCGGCCGCCTCCTCGTCGTGCACGAGCGCGGCCAGCGCGGCCCGGTCGACGGTCGGGTACCCGAGCACCACGTCGTCGTGGTCGCGGGCGAGCCAGAGCGCTTCCGGCAGGGTGAACGCGAGGATGCCGCGGAAGCCCGCGATCGCGAGCGTCGCGTCGAGCACCTCGCGCACGCGGATCGACTTGCTCGCCACGCGGATGGGAACCCCTCCGGAGCGCACGACGAGGTCCATCGCGTTGAAGCGCAACGCGTCGAGGTCGATCGTCGCCACGGGCCCGGACAGCTCCGCGATCGCCGCGGAGCGTGCCGCCCAGGAGGCCGACGGATCGCGCCGCGCATCGTCGGACTGCGGGCGCAGGCTCAGGAGGTCGAGGCTCATCTGATCGGGGCTCCTTCGCGCGTGAGGGCACCAGCCTAGATGACACGCGGTGTCATCTACAGCGGAACCCGGACGTTAGTCTCGACGCGTGACCCTGCTCATGAAGCTCACCGTCGGCGCGCTGTGGCTCACGTCCGGGCGGACGCGTCGTGACCTCTCCGGTGCAGAGTATCTGTCCCGGGTCGATCCGCAGCGCACCTTTGCCCCTCCGCCGCGGGATGCCGGCGCGTTCGGGCGTCTGACGGAGAGCACGGTCGCGGGTTCGACGGTGCTGCGCTGGCAGCCGCACGATCACGTCGTCGGACGCGAACTGATCTACCTGCCCGGCGGCGGGTTCGTGAGCCCGATGGTCCGCGAGCACTGGTGGATCGTCCAGCGCATCATGACGGCCACGCGCGCCGCCCTCACGATCGCTCCGTATCCGCTCACGCCGGAGCACACCGTCGACGAGGCGGAGGCGTTCATCGACGCGGTCTACGACGAGGTGGCGCACCGCCCCACCACCAGGGCGATCTTCGTGGCGGGCGACTCCGCCGGGGGCAACGTCGCGACGACGTTGGCTCTGCGCGTCCGCGACACCCGCCGGCATCCGCTCGACGGACTGATCCTGTTGGCGCCGTGGGTCGACCCGACCATGCGCACGGCCGCAGCCTGGCAGCGGGAACGGCGCGACCCCACTCTGCGCTGCACCGGTCTGCGCGCTGCGGCCGGAGCGTGGGCCGGCAGGCGCGACCTCCGGGATCCCTCGATCAGCCCGATCGACGACACCCTTGCGGGGCTGGCCCCGACGATCGTCTTCCAGGGCGCCAACGACGTGTTCCACGACGATGCCGTCGCGTTCGTCGCGAAGGCGCGGTCTGCGGGGTCGCCCGCGCGCATCGTCGTGGCCGACGACGGCTTCCACGTCTATCCGGGGGCGCACTGGACCCGCGAGGCGCGCGAGGCGTACGAGCTCATCGGCCGTTTCGTGAACGATCCGCGCGGCGTCGCCGGCTGATCGTCTCCGTCCCGTACCCCCGGTGGGACTCGAACCCACACTGAAGCGATTTTAAGTCGCCTGCCTCTGCCGTTGGGCTACGGGGGCCCGCTCCCAGCGTAGCGACGCCGCACGCACCGGACCCCCACACCGCGGGGCGGGTGGGGGTCCGGTGCGTGCGAAACGGATGCCTCAGCTGGCGGCGGAAGCCTTCTCCTCGACCTTGGGCTCCGCGGCGGCACTCTTCTCCGCGGCGACCGACTTGGGGTCGATCGCGGGTGCGGCGGGAGCAGCGGCCGGCGCGGCCGGCCGCGGCCGGGAGGCGAACTCCTCGAAGACGTAGCGCGGGTTCTGCACGGTCTGCAGCGAGACGTTGTCGCGACGCAGCCAGAAGTTGTGCCACCAGTCGCCGATCACACGCCACTTGCGCTCCCACGACGGCATCGCGAGACCGTGGTAGCCGCGGTGGGCGCACCAGGCGATGAAGCCCTTGAGGGCGAGGTTGCCCGACTGGAACACGCCGTTGTAGAGGCCGAGGCCGGCGACGGCGCCCAGGTTGTGGTGGATGTACTCGCGCGGCACCTCGTCGCGCAGGACGGCGACGAGGTTCTTCGCGAGCAACTTCGCCTGACGCACGGCGTGCTGGGCGTTCGGCACGCAGTAGCCGCCGACGCCCTTGCCGGTCAGGTCGGGGACGGCCGACACGTCTCCGGCGGCCCACGCGCCCTCGACGATCTCTTCCGGGGTGCCCACGCGCAGGTCGGCGCGCGTGCGGATGCGGCCGCGCTCCTCCACCGGCAGGTCGCTGCCGCGCACCACCGTGGGGTTCGCCATGACGCCGGCCGTCCAAATGATCAGGTCCGTCGGGATGGTCTCACCTGTGGAGAGCTCGACGTTGCCGTCGACGGCGCCGGTCACCTGCGTGTCGAGGTGGACGTTCGCACCGCGCTTGGCGAGGTCCTTGAGCACCCACTCGCTCGTCTTGAGCGACACCTCGGGCATGATGCGACCCATCGCCTCGATGAGGTGGAAGTGGGTGTCCTCGAAGCGCAGCTGCGGGTAGTCCTTGAGCAGCGAGGACGCCAGCGCACGGGTCTCGGCGAACACCTCGATGCCGGCGAAGCCGCCGCCGACGACGACGACGGTCAGCAGGCGGTCGCGCTCGGGGCCCGCGGGCAGGTTCGCGGCGCGGTCGAAGTTGGTGAGGATGCGGTCGCGGACGGCGACGGCCTCCTCGATCGTCTTCAGGCCGATCGCGTTCTCGGCGATGCCGGGGATCGGGAAGGTGCGCGAGACGGCACCCGCGGTCACGACGATCTGGTCGTAGCTCTCCTGCCACGGCTCGCCCTCGGCGGGCGTGATGGTCGCCGTGCGGGTGGCGTGGTCGATGCCGGTGACCTTCGCGGTGACGATGCGCGTCTTCTTCAGGTGACGGCGCAGCCCCACGATGACGTGACGGGCCTCGATCTCACCGGCGGCCACCTCGGGGAGGAACGGCTGGTACGTCATGTACGGCAGCGGGTCGACGACCGTGACCTCCGCCTCGCCCTTGCGCAGGTGCTTCTCGAGCTTCCAGGCGGTGTAGAAGCCGGCGTAGCCGCCGCCGACGATGAGGATCTTGGGAACGGCCCCGTGTGAGGACGTGGCGGCCGTGCTGGTCTCTGCGTGGGTCACAGGGGAAGTACTCCTTGAATCAACGGCTCGGAGTACGAGGTGCGCGCTCCGATCTGATGCGCCGGGCAGCAGCAGTGACACCGAGCGCGACCAGTATAGCCGTCAGGGTGACCCCGACGAGCGGCACCGTCCCGTAGCGCAGGGTGTCGGCGCTGGGCAGCAGCGGCGAGCGACGCTCGAGCGTCTCCGCCTGCGGGAGCGGTTCGATGACGACCGGCGTCGAGGTGGGGGTGGGCTGGGGCCCGGCGTCGGCGCGGCGGTAGAGCCGCACCCACTCCGCGAGGCTCCCCATGGGGTTGGCGTCGACCTCGGCGACCGACGCACCGACGGCCGCGTTGGCGTCGATGAGTCCGTAGCCGTACTTCTCGTCGGGGACCTTGGTCGACCCGGCCGCGGGACGTGCGGTCTTGATGATGCGGTTGATGACGTTGTCGGCGTTCAGCTCGGGGTGCGCCGAGCGGACGAGCGCGGCGATCCCCGCCACGATGGGCGCGGCACCGCTCGTGCCGTCCCAGACGACCAGCTGCCCGTCGGCGGAGACGCCGAGGAGCTGCTCGCTCGGCGCCGAGATGCCGATCGTGATCCCCTGGGTCGAGGCGCGCTCGCTCGCGACGCCGGCGCGGTTGACGCCGCCGACGGTCAGCACTCCGGGGATGGTGGCGGGGGCCCCGACCTCCTCCGTGCCGCTGCCCTTGTTGCCCGCCGCGACCACGACGACGACGTCGTGGTCGAAGGCGTACTGGAAGGCGTCGTCCCAGGAGGTGTCCCAGGTGAGCGTGTTCGTCGTGAACGACAGGTTGATGATGTCGGCCCCGTGGTCGACGGCCCACACCATCGCGTCGGCCACCTGCTGGACGAACGGCACGGAGGATGCCGCACCGAACCCGATCGACAGGGACAGCAGGTCCGCCTCGGGAGCCACGCCGATCATGCCGGTGTCGGCGCCGGTCCCCCGCGCCGCGGCGAGCGAGGCCACCCAGCTGCCGTGGTTCGCATCGACGGCGCCGACGGGGGTGCGACCGTCCGAGGAACCCGCTCCCGAGAAGTCCGCGCCGCCGACCACGGCGCCGGAGAACTCGACGGGCGACCGCCCGATGCCGGTGTCGATCACGGCGATCGTCGTGCCCTTGCCGCGGGTGGTCTGCCAGGCGGAGCGGATGCCGTACTCGTCCAGCCAGTACTCCGCGGCGCGTGCCGGGTCGGTGACGGCCGGTGTCGACACCGAGGCGGCCGCCGGGGTCCCGACCACGGCGGCGGCCGTGGCCGGGGTCGCCGCACCGGCGGCGGCCCCGTCGATCAGCACGACGAGTGCGAACGCCGCGGCCACGCCCAGCGCCCGATGTGCGCCGCGCGTCACGGGGCGCTCCGCGGCACGACGCACGTGCACCGCGTGGGCGACCAGTCACCGCGGGCGAGGGCGAGGTCGCCGATCGGGTTGACGCCCGGCCCCGCGGCCAGCGCATGACCCGCCAGGGCGTGCAGGCACTTCACGCGTGTCGGCATCCCGCCCGCCGAGATGCCCGCGATCTCGGGGACCTCGCCGTAGACGGCGCGGTCGGCGAGATATGCGGCGTGGGCGGCCGCGTAGGCGGCGGCGACGTCGGGGTCGGTCTCGAGCACGGCGGCCAGCTCCGGCATGACCTGGGTCGCCTCGAGCGCCGACATGGCCGCCGTCGCGCCCGGGTGCGTCAGGTAGTAGAACGTGGGGAACGGTGTGCCGTCGGGAAGGCGCGGCTCGGTGGCGACGACGGTGGGATTGCCGCACACGCACCGCGCGGCGATGCCGACGACACCGCGCATCGGCCGCCCCAGCTGGGCGCGCATGACCTCGAGGTCGGCGTCGGAGGCAGGAGTCAGGGCGGGGTGCGACACCCGTCCAGGGTACCGGGGCGCGCTGACCGACCGCTGATCAGCCGGCGGGATCGGTCGGCGTCACGGTCGCCGTCTGGGCGAGTCCGGCGCCCGCGATCGAGCGCACGAGCTGCGCCATCCAGTCGGTGCGCGTCTCCTGCACCTGCGCGCTCACCGCGGACTGCTCCTGCGGGATCGCCGTGGCGGGCAGGTCGTTGTCGACGAGGTAGACCACCTCGCCGGGGCGCACGTAGTACAGCCGCTCGCGCGCCTGCGACGTGACGTAGGCGGGGTCGTTCCAGCGGTCCTTCTGCTGCTGCAGCGCCGCGACGTCGGCCTCCGTGACCTGGACGGAGTGCGTGAGCGCGGCGATCTGCTGGCGCTGGCCCAGATAGGTGCCGACCGTGGGCACGAGCGTGAACACCGCGAGGACGACGAGTCCCAGCATGATGACCGTGAAGGCCGAGAAACGGATGCCGCCGGCCCAGGCCCGCACGTCGACGCGCCCCCGCGTCCCGTCGGGCGTCGCGGGGCGCCGTCCGGGACGGGAAGAGGGAGCCGGCGCGTCGCGCACGGCTCCCTCTCTCGTCATGGGGTCCAGCCTACGTGGCGCTCACGCGCCCGCCGTACGCCGCCCCGATCGGTTCAGCGAATCCTCAGCCCTTGAAGCGGGGAAACGCCGCGCGGCCGGCGAAGACCGCGGCGTCGCCGAGCTCCTCCTCGATGCGCAGCAGCTGGTTGTACTTCGCGACGCGCTCGCTGCGGGCGGGCGCACCGGTCTTGATCTGACCCGCGTTCACCGCGACGGCGAGGTCGGCGATGGTCGTGTCCTCGGTCTCGCCGGAGCGGTGCGACAGCATCGAGCGGTACCCGTTCTGGGTGGCCAGCGAGATCGCGTCGAGCGTCTCCGAGAGCGTCCCGATCTGGTTCACCTTGACGAGCAGGGCGTTCGCGACGCCGAGGTCGATGCCCTTCTGCAGGCGCACCGGGTTGGTGACGAACAGGTCGTCGCCGACGAGCTGGACCTTCGAGCCGATCGCGTCGGTGAGGTGCTTCCAGGCGTCCCAGTCGTCCTCGGCGAGGGCGTCCTCGATCGTGACGACGGGGTAGTTCGCGACGAGGTCGGCGAAGTAGTCGGTCAGCTTCTCGGCCGACCACGCCTTGCCCTCGACGGTGTACACGCCGTCCTTGTAGAACTCGGTCGCGGCGACGTCCAGACCCACGGCGACGTCCTTGCCGGGGGTGAAGCCGGCCTTCTCGATCGCCTTGATGAGGAAGTCGAGGCCCTCGCGGTTGCTGGGCAGGTCGGGGGCGAAGCCGCCCTCGTCGCCGAGACCGGTGTTGTAGCCGGCGGCCTTCAGCTCGCCCTTGAGGACGTGGTAGACCTCCGTGCCCCAGCGCAGGGACTCGCCGTAGGTCTCCGCACCGATGGGGGCGAGGAAGTACTCCTGGAAGTCGATGCCGTTGTCGGCGTGCTCGCCACCGTTGATGACGTTGAACAGCGGAACGGGCAGCACGTGCGCGTTCGGGCCGCCCAGGTAACGGAACAGCGGCAGGTCGGCCGCGTCGGCGGCCGCCTTCGCGACGGCCAGCGACACGCCGAGGATGGCGTTCGCGCCGCAGCGCGACTTGTTCTCGGTGCCGTCGGTGGCGATGAGGATCTCGTCGATGACGCGCTGCTCGCTCGCCTCCACGCCCTCGATCGCGGGGCCGAGCTCGTCGATGACGGCGTTGACGGCCTTCAGCACGCCCTTTCCGCCGTAGCGGCTCTTGTCGCCGTCGCGCAGCTCGTACGCCTCGAAGGCGCCGGTGGATGCGCCCGACGGGACGGCCGCGCGCTGGACGATGCCGTCGTCGAGCAGCACCTCCACCTCGACGGTCGGGTTGCCACGCGAATCCAGGATCTCGCGTGCGCCTACAGCCTCGATCAGTGCCACAGGGGACTCCTTGCTTGTGGAGGGTGAACCTTGGAGCGTCACGGGTGTGTCTCGGCTCCGTCCTTGAGTCTAGTGACCTGGATGGCGGGGCCACATGCGCGGCACCGGATCAAACGACCAGCGCGAGCGCGATCCCGTCCCAGCCCTTCGCGTCCAGCGTCTGCAGGGCCGTGGCCGTGAAGCGCGGGTCGTCGCGGAGCATCTGCAGCCCCGCCCGGACGCCCCGCACCTGAGGGCTGGGATCCTCGGCATCCGCCACCCGTCCCGCCCGCACCACGTTGTCGACCACGATGAGCGTCCCCGGCCGGCCCAGGCGCGCGGCCCAGTCGAGGTAGACGGTGTTGGACTCCTTGTCGGCGTCGATGAAGACGAGGTCGAAGGGAGCCTGATCCTCCAGCGTCGGCAGCACGTCGGCTCCGCGACCGACGCGGATGTCGACGCGCTCCCCCACCCCGGCGCGATCGATGCTGCGCCGTGCGACCTCGGCGTGGCGGGGTTCGGCCTCGATCGTCACGACCCGGCCGTCGTCGGGGATGCCGCGCGCCAGCCAGATGGTCGAGTACCCGCCGAGCGTCCCGATCTCGAGCACACGGCGCGCTCCGCTGAGGCGTGCGAGCAGCCACAGCAGCTTGCCGCCCGTGGGCGCCACTTCGATCGCCGGCATGTCGGCGGCGCGCTGGGCCTGCACGGCCGCGTCGAGGCTGTCGTCGGCGTCGACGAGCGTGTCGACGAGGTAGCGGTCGACCTCATGCGCGGCCGCGAGGGAGAGCTCGGTCATGGCTCCACCCAACCGCCTCGGCGCGGCCGGGTCAACGCCCCGCGGCGCGCTCCGCCTCGGCGGCGAGCAGCGCCGCGCCGGTGCCGGCGTCGTCGACGGTGACCGTGAACACCCGCCGGTCGCGGCGCGTGACGCGTATTCCGGGTCCGGTGCGCAGCACGACGCCGAAGCCGCCGCCCGGGGCCCAGCGCAGCCCCCAGCCGCCGAACTCCCCCATGGGGCTGACCTCGACCACCTCCACGCGGTCGATCTCGGCGAGCGGGAGGTGGATCCGCGGGAAGCCGGTCGCGGAGTTGACGGTCAAGCCCGTCGCATCGACGCGCACGTGGAAGACCGCGGTCGCGGCGATGACCGCGGCCATCAGAGCGATCAGCACGATGAGGATCGTCGCGGCCACCGCGCTGCCGCTGACGGCCACGGTGAGGATCGTGACGACGACCAGCAGCCCCAGGGCCGCACCGAGCACGATGAGACCGCCCCGCGCGAGACGGACGCTGCGCAGCCAGACGGCGCGCTCCCCGCTCGACAGGGGCGGGGAGATCGCCGCGGTCGTCGGAGTCGACACGACGCGCTCGTCGGGCTGGAGGAACCAGGCGAGGACGCCGACCGGGACGGCGACGACGGCCGCGACCAGCAGCCAGGGGAGGACGGACGGCCCGGCCGCGGCCTCCGCGACGCCCCGCTGCATCAGCACCGACGACGTGGTCAGGACCGCGGTGAACACGGACGTCGCCCCGGCGAGGGCGCCCATCATCCGGTAGGCGGGGCCGCGGTCGCCGCGGCGCAGCCCGTTGAGCGCGGAGGCCGCGATCAGCAGGGGCACCCCGAGCCCGATCGCCGCGGTGGACAGCACCGCCACCGCGAGGGGGCCGTAGCCGTCCGGCCCTCCGTCGACGCCCCAGTGGATGGCGATCGGGTCGGGCAGGGAGGCGCGGGCCCCCAGCTGCAGCAGCACGGCGACGAGGGTGGCGACGACGGGGATCGCGACGGCGACGACGAGGAAGCGGGAGACGGCGCGCGGCCGCGGGGTGGTCATGGAGACTCCTCCGGATCGGATGTGTGGTGGATGAGCGCGGCCAGCGCCTGCGGCGACAGTCCGCGGGAGCGGGCGCGCGCGACGAGGTCGGTGATGTCGGGCTGGAGCTCGGCCAGGCGATCCGCCGCGGCCGTGACGACGGCGCCGCGACCGCGGTGCATCGAGACGAGACCCTCGTCGCGCAGCTGCTGATAGGCGTGCAGCACGGTGTGCAGGTTCACGTCGAGCGCGGCGGCGACCTCGCGCGCCGAGGGCAGGCGGTCCCCCGGGCGGAGACGGCGGGCGAGGGCGTCCGCGCGGACGGATGCCGCGATCTGCGCGAACAGCGGCACATCGCTCGTCGGATCGGTGCGGATCAGCATGCAGCCTCCGCATCCATTCTATGACAACTAGAACAGTTGGGAGGTCCGCGCGGCGACCGCCGCGGTCTCACCCCCGAGCCAACGCCCCCTCGGCGAGCGCGGCGACGATCTCGGGCACGAGCGCGTCCGCCGTGCGCCGATAGCCCAGGGCGCTCGGGTGGAAGCGGTCCAGGCTGAACATGTCGTCCGGGTGCTCGACGAACATCGGGCCCACGGTGCGGCGCAACGAGACGACGCGGGCGCCGGCGCGGCGGGCCGCGGCCGCCTGCGCGTGGGCGAGCTGACGCGAGGCCTGCGCCCCCAGAGCGCGCAGCGGCTGAGGCACCGGACGCAGCGCCCCCAGGTCGGGACAGGTGCCGACGACGACGGCGGCGCCCGTCGCCCGCAGGCGCCGCACCGCCTCCTCGAGATCGGCGGCCGCCCCCGACACCGGCGTGCGGTGGGTCACGTCGTTGCCCCCGACGATGATGACCGCGGCATCCGGCCGGTAGCCGCCCGGGAGACGGTCGAGCTGGCGCGCGAGGTCCTGCGACTGCGCGCCGACCGTCGCGACCGTGCGCAGCTGCACAGGGCGTCGGAGGAACGCGGCGATGCCTTTGGCCAGCCGCGCGCCGAGCACGTCTTTGGCGCGGTCGGCCCCGAGCCCGGCAGCCATCGAGTCGCCGACGACCACCAGCTCGATCGGCTCCCCCGGCAACTTCGAGCGCCAGAGCCGATCGGCATCCAGAGCGATCTCGCCGAGCGGCTTGCCGATGCGGCGGCGCGCGATGGCCGCCTGCCGGGTCAG
Organism: Microbacterium sp. PAMC21962; assembly: GCF_019443465.1. Taxonomy (NCBI): domain Bacteria; kingdom Bacillati; phylum Actinomycetota; class Actinomycetes; order Micrococcales; family Microbacteriaceae; genus Microbacterium; species Microbacterium sp. PAMC21962. Next base: position 1,048,367 of record NZ_CP080381.1, read on the forward strand.
CACGCTCCGCGTGATCAGGGTCGCCGCCGCTGCCGAGACGACCACGGCGACCGCGGCGGCGCGCATCGCCACACGGCGTCGCGGCGCGCCGCTCCGGCCCGGTCGGGTGTTCACGTCGCCGATTCCACCCCGGCCAGGTGAACGGTCGGTGTCGGCGCGGCGCGCGATCAGCTCAGCGGCTTGACCTCGAGCGCCGCGGCCTTCTGCCCCGCCGCGACGGTCGCGAAGGAGGTGTAGCCGTCGGCGGCGGCCCGCTCCAGCAGCGCCTTGAGGTTCTTCGTGCGCTGCTCGAGACGCACCCGCGCCCCCTCCGCCACGAGTGCGGACTTGAGTGCGACCAGCTCCTCCACCGGCACGTCGCGGTCGTGCACGAGGACGACCGCGGTCGCGCCGCCCTCGTCGGACGCCTCCAACAGATCGACGATGCGTTCGAAGCCGATGGAGAAGCCGACCGCGGGCACCTGCTGGCCGAGGAATCGCCCGATCATCCCGTCGTAGCGACCGCCGCCGCCCAGGGAGTAGTCGACGCTCGGGTGGGCGAGCTCGAAGATCGTGCCGGTGTAGTACCCCATGCCGCGCACGAGGAACGGGTCGAACACCAGTGGGGCGTCCGCCCCGCCCTCGCCGGCGAGCCCCCGTGCGGCCGACACCGCGGAGCCGATCGCCACGAGATCGGCGACCACGTCGTCCGGTGCCCCGTCCGGAAGGGCCCCGCGGATCTGCCCCTCCCCGTACGGCCGGAACTCGCGCGTCTGCGGCCGGCGCAGGAAGGCCTCGAACGCATCGACGGCCGCTGCGGTCACGCCCCGTCCGCGCAGCTCGGCGGCGACACCGTCGGGGCCGATCTTGTCGAGCTTGTCGATCGTGATCAGCACGCCGGCACGCTCGGCGTCGGCGAAGCCGAAGCTGCCGAGCATCCAGTCGAGGACGCGGCGGTCGTTGATGCGGATGCTGCCGCCGACCAGCCCGAGAGCGTCGAGGGTGTCGAGGCTCGCGACCAGCAGCTCGGCCTCGGCGCGCCCGGTCGCGTCGCCGATGATGTCGATGTCGCACTGCACGAACTGGCGGTAGCGCCCCTTCTGGGGACGCTCGGCGCGCCACACCGGTGCCATCTGGATCGAGCGGAAGACCGCCGGCAGCTCCGCGCGATGGGTCGCATAGAAGCGCGCGAGGGGCACCGTCAGGTCGTAGCGCAGGCCCAGGTCGCTGAGGGCGGCCGCGTCGTCGGCGCCGGCGCGGACGGCGTCGGCATCCAGCCCCCGCTTGAGGACGTTGAAGGCGAGCTTCTCGTTGTCGCCGCCGATGCCCGCGTGCAGGCGGTCGTAGTCCTCCATGACGGGGGTCTCGATCTCGTCGAACCCGTGCGCACGGTAGCGCTCGCGGATGACGGCGAGCACGCGCTCGCGACGGGCCTTGTCGGCGGGGAGGAAGTCGCGCATGCCGCGCGGCGGGTTCACGGATGCCACGGGATCATTCTTCCAGGTCGGCTCCGGCGCCCCGCGCCTCGACCTGTCGGATGCCGCCCTCCAACGTGCGGACGGCGCCGCGCAACGCTCGCTCGGCGTCCCAGCCCCGTTCCCGCGCGAGCGCGACGAGCCCCAGCAGCGTCGCCCCGAGCTCCTCCTCGCTGCTGGGCGCCACCCCGTCCGCGAGCGGTGCGGCCGGCGCACCGGGGAGCGCAGCGGCGCGACCGAGGACCTTCTGGGCCAGCGCGAGGGAGGGCATGTGCGCCGAGACGCCGTCGAGCACCGACCGCCGGTCGCGCTTCTCGGCGGCCTTCGCGGCGTTCCAGTGCACGAGCACCTCCTCGGGCGTGGTGGCCACGGCATCCCCGAAGACGTGGGGGTGGCGGCGCACCATCTTCTCCGCGAGGGCGTCGGCGACGTCGTCGATGTCGAACGGATCGTCCGGGTCTTCGGCGGCGACGGCGGCGTGGAACAGCACCTGCCAGAGCAGATCGCCGAGCTCCTCGCGCAGGTCGGCGCGCGTGCCGGCCTCGACCGCGTCGATCAGCTCGGCCGACTCCTCGACGAGGTAGGGCACGAGGTCGTCGTGGGTGATCTGCCGCGACCACACGCACCGCTCGCGGACGGCGCGCATCACGTCGGCGGCGCGGCGGAGCGCATCGCCCGACGGAGTGGACGACGCCGGGGACGACGCCGGCGATGCCGAAGGTGTCAGGAAGTCGCCGGGACCCGGCGTCGGTGATGCCATGCCCGCCACGATACGAGGATCCCGGCCGCGACGAGCGAGATCGCGGAGCCCGCCAGCACGCCGAGGGTCGCCTGATCGCGGATGCCGGGGTCACCGGCGAACGCCAGCTCGCTCAGCAGCAGCGACACGGTGAACCCGATGCCGCCCAGCGCGCCCGCGGCGAGCAGGTCTCCCGCGGCCAGCCGCTCCGAGGGAGCGACGCGCAGGATCCGCTGCGCGAGGCCGCCGGCGAGGCCGATGCCGATGATCTTGCCGAGGGGCAGCGCGACGAGCACGCCCCAGAACGCCGGCGAGAGCTCCCCCGCCGACACTGCGGGGATGGTCACGAGCGCGGCGCACAGGGCGAACAGCGGGAGGATCAGGCCGTTGACCCACGGCTCGATCGCGTGGCGCGTGCGCATCGCCGGCTGCTGCGCCATCACGAGTCCCAGCACGACGCCGGCGATCGTGGCGTGGACGCCGGACTCGTGCACGGCGTACCACGTGCCGAGCGCCGACACGGCGAGACCCGCGATCGCGATCGGCCGCGCCCGGGTGTCGAGGAGTCGGCTGCAGACGGCGAACACGACGACGAGCACGACCGCGAGCAGCAGCATGGCGGTGTCGACGTCGGAGGTGAACAGCACGGCGATGAACACGATGCCGACGATGTCGTCGAGGATCGCCAGCGCCAGGAGGAAGACCCGTACCGCGGGCGGAAGGCCGCGGCCGAAGACGGCGAGCACACCCAGCGCGAACGCGATGTCGGTGGCCGTCGGGATGGGCCACCCGGCCGATGTCGCCGGCGTCCCGGCGATCGCCAGGTAGAGCGCGACCGGCACCAGCACGCCGCCGGCCGCGGCGATCGCCGGCAGCACGGCGCGCCGCGCGGAGGCGAGCTGCCCGCTCGTGAGCTCGAACTGCAGCTCCACCGCCGCGACGAAGAAGAACACGGCGAGCAGACCGTCCGAGATCCAGTGACGCACCGAGAGGTCCACGACGCCGGGGATGCCCAGGTGCGCATCGGCCACGGCGAACGCGGCATCGCGCAGCGGCGAGTTGGCCAGCACGAGGCCGGCGGCGGCGGCGAGGAGCAGCAGAACGGCGGGGAAACGCGCGGATCGCAGCAGGGACATGGGCACTCCGAGGGGTCGACGGACGGGAATCGCCGACCAGACTTCCCGGCACACCGGAATGCGGACTCCGAACGGGTCTCAGCCCAGGACTCTGCACGGTTTCACACCAGGCTGAATCATACCCCGTGACAAAGGTGAAACACCGTGCCATTAGCGTGGTGTCATGCGCGAACTCACCCGAACCGAAGCGATCGACCTCGTCGGCCGCGACGAGGCCGAGAACGAACTGCCCGAGCGCCTGCGCGCCGACGTGCGCATGCTCGGTGCGCTGCTCGGTCGCGTCCTGCGCGAGAGCGGCTCCCCCGGCCTGTACGACGACGTCGAGCGCCTGCGGCTCGCGACCATCGCCGCCTACACCGACGAGTCGCCGGAGGCGTTCGAGCGGGCCGCGACGATCGCGGAGTCCTTCTCCGTCGAGCGCGCCGACGAGGTCGCGCGCGCCTTCACGGTCTACTTCCACCTCGTCAACCTCGCGGAGGAGCACCAGCGGGTGCGCGTGCTGCGCGAACGCGACGGCCGTCCGGAGAAGGAGGATGCCGCCGACTCCGTCGCCGCCGCCTTCGTGCGCCTCGCCGCCGAGGTCGGCGACGACACCGCGCTGCAGCGCCTGCAGGACATGCGCTTCCACCCCGTGTTCACGGCGCACCCCACGGAGGCGCGTCGGCGCGCCGTGTCCACCAGCATCCGCCGTCTCGTCACGCTGCTGACCGAGCACGACGCCTCGCTGAACGGCGGCGCCGACGAGCGTCGGGCCGAACGCCGCATGCTCGAGGAGATCGACACGCTCTGGCGCACCGCGCCGCTGCGCGCCGAGAAGCCGACGCCCGTCGACGAGGTCCGCGCCATCATGGCCGTCTTCGACGAGACGCTCTACACCGCCGTCCCGCACGTCTACCGCCGCGTCGACGACGCGCTGCAGGGGCCCGCCGCCGGCGGACGCGCGCCGGTCGTGCGTCCCTTCGTGCGCCTGGGCACCTGGGTCGGCGGCGACCGCGACGGCAACCCCTTCGTCACCGCGGCGGTGACGAAGAAGGCGGCCGCGATCGGCGCCGAGCACATCCTGCTCGGCCTGGAGCGCTCGGCCGATCGCATCGCGAAGACCCTCACCCTCTCCGCCGACACGACACCGCCCAGCGACGAGCTCCTCGCACTCCTGCAGCGCCTCGCCGACGCCGACGAGGACGGCGCCGCGGATGCCGCCAAGCGCGCCGCCGTCGAGCCGCACAAGCGTGCGATGCTGCTCATCGCCCGCCGGATCACGGCGACCCGCGGGCGCGACGCCGATCTCGCCTACCGCGACCCCGAGGTGCTCCTGCGCGACCTGCGGATCGTGCAGCAGTCCCTCGTCGAGGCCGGCGCACCCCGGCAGGCCTACGGCCACCTGCAGCAGCTGCTGTGGCAGGTGGAGACGTTCGGATTCCACCTGGCCGAGCTCGAGGTGCGCCAGCACTCCGCCGTCCACGCCAAGGTGCTCGCCGAGGCCGCCGGCGGCGAGCCGCTGAGCACCCAGGCCGAAGAGGTGCTCGAGGTGTTCCGCACGATCGCGCAGATCCAGCACCGGTACGGGCCGCGCGCCGCGGGGCGCTACATCGTGTCGTTCACGCAGTCCGCCGGCGACCTCGCCGCCGTCCACGAGCTGGCCCGCCTCGCGGTCGGCCCGGGGGGCACGCCGCCGGTGCTGGACGTGATCCCCCTCTTCGAGACGTTCGCCGACCTGCAGGCCGCCCCCGGCATCATGGCCGAGATCGTGGAGCACCCGCAGTTCGCGGCGCGGCTGGAGGCGACCGGCCGCCGCCTGGAGGTCATGCTCGGCTACTCCGACTCGTCCAAGGACGTCGGCCCGGTCGCGGCCAACCTCGCCCTGTACGAGGCCCAGGCCAAGATCGCCGCGTGGGCGAAGCAGACCGGCATCCACCTCACGCTCTTCCACGGGCGCGGCGGCGCGCTCGGACGCGGCGGCGGACCGGCGAACTCGGCGATCCTCGCCCAGCCCCCGCACTCGGTCGACGGCCGGTTCAAGCTCACCGAGCAGGGCGAGGTGATCTTCGCCCGCTACGGCGACACGAACATCGCGATGCGCCACATCGATCAGGTCGCGGCCGCCGTGCTCCTCGCCTCGGCGCCGTCGATCGAGAAGCGCAACAGCGCCGCCGCCGAGCGCTACGCCGAGGTCGCGGCGACGATGGATGCCGCATCGCGCGAGCGGTTCTTCTCGCTGGTGAAGGCCGACGGCTTCGCCTCCTGGTTCGCGACGGTGACGCCGATGGAGGAGATCGGGCTGCTCGCACTGGGCTCCCGCCCCGCCCGGCGCGGCCTGTCCGTCGAGTCGCTCGAAGACCTCCGCGCGATCCCGTGGGTGTTCGCCTGGTCGCAGGCGCGCATCAACCTCGCCGGGTGGTTCGGCCTGGGCTCCGCGCTCGAAGCCGTCGGCGACGTCGAGCTCCTGCGCCGCGCCTACGCGGAGTGGCCGCTGCTGCGCACCGTCATCGACAACGTCGGCATGAGCCTCGCGAAGGCCGACGGGCGCATCGCCCGCCGCTACCTCGACCTGGGCGACCGTCCCGACCTCGCCGCCCTCGTCGTCGACGAGCTGCAGCTGACCGGCGACTGGGTGGTCCGCATCGTCGGCGGGGACGAGCTGCTCGCCAACAAGCCGGTGCTGCAGCGGGCCGTCAAGATGCGCAGCCCGTACGTCGACGCGCTCTCGCTGCTGCAGTTGCGCGCCCTGCGCACGCTGCGCACCGGCGAGCACGACGAGGCGGATCTGCCGCAGTGGCAGCGACTGCTGCTGCTCAGCGTCTCCGGCGTCTCGGCCGGACTGCAGAACACGGGGTGAGCCGCCCCGCGCCCGCGACGCCGCGCGGGCTCAGTCCGCGCGGCGGTCGTCGGCGTGGCGCGCGAGCGCTGCGCCGTAGCGCTCGGTGAGCTGGATCATCAGATCGGGCGTGTCGCGGTCCAGGCCGAAGACGAAGCCGGGGAAGTCCAGCTCCTTCTGCAGGGCCCAGATCTCCTCGTGACGGTCGGGCGACAGCACCCGTGCGGGATCGCCCACCGCCACCCACCCGATCGGCACGACCGACTCCGGGGGCAGCGCGGTGCGCACGTGCACGATGGCGCCGATGCGCACCTCCGACCGGTCGCCGATGCGCGCGCCGTTGAACACGCGCGTGCCGGTGGCGAGGAACACCTCGTCGCCCACGGTCGCCCCCGAGATGCTGGCGGTCGGCCCGACCAGGACGTGGGAGCCGATGTGGACGGGGTGCACTGCGCTGGCGCGGATCAGCGCGTTCTCCATGACGATCACGTGCGTGCCGAGCGTGATCGGGCCGCCCTCGGCGGTCAGCACGGCGCCGTGGAGGATCTGGCATCCCGCGCCGATCTCCACGTCCCCCGAGATCACCGCCGTCGGGGCGACCACGGCGTCGGGGTGGATGCGGGGCCGGGCCCCGAGGTGTTCGAACTGCATGATCGACCTCCCGACCTCACCCTAGGGCGCCGCCGCCGAGCCGTCGAGGCTCTGTCGGAGCCCCATTAGGGTGGGACAGGCCGAACCACCCGGGACTGCGGCCGGAAAGCTCCACCGTGACAGAAACCCTCACCTCCCTGCCCTCTTCCGTCGCCGCCGTCTTCGACGCCGTGGTCGACCGCAACCCGAACGAGCCCGAGTTCCAGCAGGCCGTGCACGAGGTCGTGAACTCGATCGCGCCGGTCATCGAGAGCCGCCCGGAGTTCGCCGCGGCCGGAGTCCTCGAGCGCATGGTCGAGCCGGAGCGACAGATCATGTTCCGTGTGCCCTGGGTCGACGACCAGGGGCGAGTCCGCGTGAATCGCGGCTTCCGCGTGCAGTTCTCCTCGGTGCTGGGCCCCTACAAGGGCGGCCTGCGGTTCCACCCGAGCGTGAACCTGTCGATCGTCAAGTTCCTCGGCTTCGAGCAGATCTTCAAGAACGCGCTCACCGGTCAGGGCATCGGCGGCGCCAAGGGCGGCAGCGACTTCGATCCCCGCGGGCGCTCGGATGCCGAGATCATGCGGTTCTGCCAGGCCTTCATGAACGAGTTGTACCGGCATCTCGGCGAGCACACCGACGTCCCCGCCGGCGACATCGGCGTCGGGGGCCGCGAGATCGGCTACCTGTTCGGGCAGTACCGCAAGATCACCAACCGTCACGAGTCGGGCATGTTCACCGGCAAGGGCGTGCAGTGGGGCGGGGCGGAGGTGCGCACGGAGGCCACCGGCTACGGCGCCGTCTTCTTCGCGGAGGAGATGCTCGCGGTGCGCGGACGGTCGATGTCGGGTCGCCGGGTCGGTGTCTCCGGCTCGGGCAACGTCGCGATCTATGCGATCGAGAAGGCGCATCAGCTCGGGGCGATTCCGGTGACGGCGTCCGACTCGTCGGGGTATGTCGTCGACGACGAGGGCATCGACGTGGGCCTGCTCCGTCAGGTGAAGGAGGTCGAGCGGGCACGGATCTCGACGTACGCCGACCGCCGCGCCTCCGCGCGCTTCGTCGAGGGCGCCCGCCCGTGGGAGGTCGCCGTCGACATCGCGATCCCCGCCGCGACGCAGAACGAGCTCGACGAGACGGACGCGCGGGCGCTGCTGGGAAACGGCGTCGGCGCCGTGTCGGAGGGCGCGAACATGCCCTGCACCCCCGCGGCCGTCGCCGCCTTCCAGTCGGCCGGTGTGCTCTTCGGCCCGGGCAAGGCGGCCAACGCCGGGGGTGTCGCGACCTCGGCGCTCGAGATGAGCCAGAACGCCGCACGACAGCGCTGGAGCTTCGAGGACAGTGAGCGGAAGCTCCGCGCCATCGTCCGCGACATCCACCGCGCCGCGTTCGACGCCGCCGAGCGGCACGGGCGCGACGGGGACTACGTCGCGGGCGCCAACATCGCCGGGTTCGAACGCGTCGCCCAGGCGATGCTGGCGCAGGGAGTGATCTGACGGCCGTGTCCTCCGGAGCCGGCGCCCCCGCCCCCGCCACCGTCTCGACGCTGACCCTGTCGACGTTCGTCGTCGGCTCGATGGTCGGCGCCGGGGTCTTCTCGCTGCCGGGCACCTTCGCGGCGCAGACGGGGGTGGTGGGCTCCCTCGTCGCGTGGGCGGTGGCGGGCACCGGCATGCTCATGCTGGCGCTCGTCTTCCAGCGGCTGGCCGCGCGCCGGCCGGAGTTGGATGCCGGCGTGTACTCGTACGCGCGGGCCGGGTTCGGCCGCTACCTCGGCTTCCTGTCCGCGTTCGGCTACTGGGCGAGCGCCTGCGCGGGAAACGTCTTCTACTGGGTGTTCATCATGTCGACGGTGGGCGCGGTGCTGCCCGCCGTCGCCGGGGGCGACACGCCCGTGGCCGTCGCGGTGTCGTCCGCGGGATTGTGGACCTTCTTCCTGCTCGTGCGTCGCGGTACGCGTGAGGCGGCCGCGGTCAACCGCATCGTCAGCGTCGCGAAGGTGCTGCCGATCGTGGTGTTCGTGTTCCTGTGTCTGTTCGCGTTCGATCCGGCGGTGTTCGCCGCGAACCTGTCCGGCCCCGGCGACGTCCCGCTCTACGATCAGGTGCGCGGCACCCTGCTCGTCACGGTGTTCGCCTTCATCGGCGTCGAGGGCGCGAGCGCGTACTCGCGGCACGCACGCCGCCGCCGCGACATCGGGCGCGCGACCGTGCTCGGATTCCTCAGCGTGCTCGCGATCTTCCTGTCGGTGACGATCGTGTCCTTCGGCATCCTCCCGCGCGAGCGCATCGCGCAGCTGGCCCAGCCGTCGATGGCCGGGGTGCTCGCCGAGGTCGTCGGACCGTGGGGTGCGGGCTTCGTCGGCGTGGCGCTCATCGTGGCGGTGCTCGGGGCGTACCTGTCGTGGACGCTGATGGCGGCGGAGGTGCTGCTGGTCGCGGCGCGCGACGGCGACCTGCCCCCGGTGTTCGCCCGCACCAACGCCCGTGACGTGCCCGTCGGAGCCCTCACGATGTCGACGCTGCTCGTGCAGGCACTGCTGATCGTGGTGCTCTTCTCCACGAACGCGTTCGACGTCGCGCTCAGCCTGACCAGCGCGTTCGCGCTCATCCCCTACGTCCTCACGGCGGGGTACGGGCTGCGTGTGGCTCTCGCCGATGCCCGCTCCGACGGCTCGCGCGCGGTGGCCGGCGCCCTCCTCGTGGCCGCCTGCGCCACCGCCTACACCCTGTTCCTGCTCGCCGCCGCCGGAGGCCAGTACCTGCTGCTCGCGATGCTGGTCCTCGTGCCCGGCACGCTGCTGTTCGCCCTCGCGCGGCGCCGTCGCGGCGACCGCGTCTTCCAGCGCGGCGAGTGGGTCGTCTTCGCCGTCGCCGTCGCCGCGGCTCTCGCGGCGGCCGTCCTGCTGGCCGTGGGGGCGATCGAGATCTGAGCGCCCCGGGCTCAGGCCTCGACGGCCTCGGCGACCGGCAGCGGGTAGAGCTGATCGATGAGCTGGCCGACCCAGGCGATCAGATCACCGTCGGCCAGCGGCTCCCCCGCCGCCGTCGGCAGCGGCACGACCATCGCCTCGCCGCCGGCGAGGACCTTCGACTTCGGGTAGAGGCGCTGCAGCCGCACCCGCAGCGAGTCGGATGCCGGCGCCGGCACGACCCGCAGGTTCGGCCCCATCGCGACGACGTCGCTGAGGCCCGCGACGGCGGCACGGCGGCGCAGCCGGGCGATCGCGACGAGACCGTCGACCTCGCGCGGCGGCGTGCCGTAGCGGTCGGTGAGCTCCTCGATCACGAGATCGATGGGGTCGCTGGAGGCTCCGGCATCCCCGCCGCGCGTACGGGCGTCGGGCGAGGCGGCGGCCGAGAGCTTCTGGTAGGCCTCCAGGCGCAGACGCTCGCTGTCGATGTAGCTCTCCGGCAGTCGGGCGTCGATGGGAAGCTCCAGGCGCAGCTCGGTCGGCCCCTCCACGTCGTCGCCGCGGAACGTCGCGACGGCCTCGCCGATCATGCGCAGGTACAGGTCGAAGCCGACGCCGGCGATGTGGCCGGCCTGCTCGGCGCCGAGGAGATTGCCCGCGCCGCGCAGCTCCAGGTCCTTGAGGGCGACCTGCATGCCGCTGCCGAGATCGTTGTTCACCGCGATGGTCTCGAGCCGATCGGCCGCGGTCTCCGAGAGAGGCTTCATCTCGTCGTAGAGGAAGTAGGCGTAGGCGCGCTCGCGTCCGCGACCGACGCGTCCGCGCAGCTGATGCAGCTGACTGAGGCCGTACTTGTCGGCGCGGTCGATGACGATCGTGTTCGCGTTGGAGATGTCCAGACCGGTCTCGATGATGGTCGTCGACACGAGCACGTCGAACCGGCGCTCCCAGAAGCCGTCGACGACCTCCTCCAGGGCGTGCTCACCCATCTGCCCGTGGGCGACCGCGATGCGCGCCTCCGGCACGAGCTCGGCGAGGTGGGCGGCGACCCGCTGGATCGACTGCACGCGGTTGTGCACGTAGAAGACCTGGCCTTCGCGCAGGAGCTCGCGACGGATCGCGGCGGCGATCTGCTTGTCGCTGCGCGGACCGACGTAGGACAGGATCGGATGCCGGTCCTCCGGCGGGGTCTGCAGCGTCGACATCTCGCGGATGCCGGTCACCGCCATCTCGAGCGTCCGCGGAATCGGCGTCGCGCTCATCGCCAGGATGTCGACGTTGGTCTTGAGCTTCTTCAGCGCATCCTTGTGCTCGACGCCGAAGCGCTGCTCCTCGTCGATGATCATGAGGCCGAGGTCTTTGAAGACGACCTTCTCGGTGAGGATGCGGTGGGTGCCGATGACCATGTCGATGCTGCCCTCGGTGAGCCCTGCGTGGATCTCGCGCGCCTCCTTGTCGGTCTGGAAGCGCGACAGCGCCCGCACCTTCACGGGGAAGCCCGCGAACCGCTCGGTGAACGTGTCGAGGTGCTGCTTCACCAGCAGCGTCGTCGGCACGAGCATCGCGACCTGCTTGCCGTCCTGGATGGCCTTGAACGCCGCGCGGACCGCGACCTCGGTCTTGCCGAAGCCGACATCGCCGGACAGCAGGCGGTCCATCGGGATCGGCCGCTCCATGTCGGCCTTGATCTCCTCGATCGTCTGCAGCTGATCGGGGGTCTCGGCGAAGGGGAACGCCTCCTCCAGCTCGCGCTGCCAGGGCGTGTCGGGACCGAACGCGTAGCCCTTGGCCGCCATCCGGGCGGAGTACAGCTTGACGAGCTCCACGGCGATGTCGCGGACGGCCTTGCGCGCCTTGCCCTTCGCGGCAGCCCAGTCGCTGCCGCCCATCTTCGACAGCGTGGGCGCCTCGCCGCCGACGTACTTGCTGAGCAGGTCGAGCTGGTCGGTGGGGACGAAGAGCTTGTCGCCGGGATGACCGCGCTTGGAGGGCGCGTACTCGAGCACGAGGTACTCGCGCGTCGTCTTCACGGCGTTGCGGCCGCCGCTGGACACCTCGCGCTGCACGAGCTCGACGAAGCGGCCGATGCCGTGGGTGGCGTGCACGACGATGTCGCCCGCCTTCAGCTGCAGCGGGTCGACGACGTTGCGGCGCCGCGATGCGAGCTTCTTGACGACGCGGCTGTCGGCACCGATGGTGCGCCCGTAGAACTCCGCCTCGGTGAGCACCGCCAGTCGGGCGTCGGGCTGCTCGAATCCGCTCTCCAGCGCCCCGAGCACGGCGACGGCCACGCCCGGCTCGGGGGCTTCGGCCAGCGCGTCGACCGTGCGCGCCGCGATGCCGCGCTCGGCCAGCACGTCGCGCGCACGGTCGACGAGCCCGGCGCCGGAGGCCGCGATCACGACGCGCCAGCCGTCGGCGAGCAGGTCGCCCACGTGCGCCGTGGCGCCGTCGACGTTGCCCTGGAACGACGGCACCGCGGAGGCGGGGACGCGCACGACATCGGCCCGGTGCCCGCCGTCCATGCCCGCGAGGTCGGCCGCCGCGTCGGCGTCGCCCGAGTCGAACCCGCTCAGCGTCCACCACACACCGCCGCGCGCCGAGGTCGCCGCGCGCAGCTCAGGCAGGGCGAGGAAGTCACCCGAGCCGAGATCGATCGGGGTGTCGGCGCCGGCGACGGCGGCGCTCCAGGCCGCCTCGAGGAACTCGCGGTTGGTCTCCCCCAGCGTCATCGCCCGACCCACCGCGCGCTCGGGATCGACCAGGGCCACCGCCGTCGCGGCGGGGAGATAGTCCACGAGCGGCACGACGGCGTCCGCGAGGGCCGGAAGGAGCGATTCCATCCCTTCGACCGGGATGCCTTCGCTCATCTTCTCGAGCATGCCGCGCAGGCCCGGGAACCGGTCGCGAAGACCCGCTGCCCGCTCGCGCACGGCCGGCGTCAGCAGCAGCTCACGGCTGGGCAGCAGGGTGACGGCCGCCACCTCGCCGGGCAACGAGCGCTGATCGGCGACCGAGAACGCGCGGATCTGGTCGACCTCGTCGCCGAAGAACTCGACGCGGTACGGGTGATCGGCGGCGGGCGGGAACACGTCGAGGATGCCGCCGCGCACGGCGAACTCGCCGCGCCGCGACACCATGTCGACCCGGTGGTACGCGAGGTCGACGAGCCGGCGCGTCACGCCGTCGAGGTCGTAGCCGCGACCCCCTGCCGACAGCTCGATCACGCCGGCGTCGGTCAGCCCCGCCGCGATCGGCTGTAGCGCGCTGCGCACCGACGCGGTCACGATGAGGGGGTGGGAGCCGTCCCAGTGGTCGACGGCGCGCAGCACGGCGAGACGCCGCCCGACGGTCTCCGGCGACGGGCTCAGCCGTTCGTGCGGCAGGGTCTCCCAGGCGGGGAAGTGCAGCACCTCGGCATCCGGCAGGACGCTCGACAGCGCCGCGCCGAGCGCTTCGGCCCGCCGGCCGGTCGGCGCCACGGCGAGCAGGGCCGCCGGGTGTCCGGCGCGGCGGCGGCGCTCGACGAGTGCCGCGAGGACGGGCGCGTCGAGTCCCGCGACGAGCGAGAAGTCGGTGTCGGCGAGCGCGGACTCGACGGCTTCGCGGACCGTGTCCGCCTGGATGAGGGCGCGAACGATCCCGGAAACTGTCACCGGAAGAGTCTACGGCGCACCGCCGACACCGGACGCTGCGCGCCGCTCGCCGCGACGCCGCTCCGACGCGCGCCGAGCGGCGGCTCTGCCTAGGATGAGCACGTGAGCGACAACCCGCAGCCCGCTGCGCCCCTCGAGCCCACCGCGCCGGCGGCCCCCTCCACGAGCGGCGGCTACGTCCAGCCCGCTCCCGGGGCGCCTCCCGTCTACGTCCCGCCGGCGGCCGTCCCCCACCCCGCGGCGCCCCCTCAGGCCGCCCCCTCTCCCGTCGCCGCTCCGAGCGCACCCGCGCCGGCGCCCGCGCCGGCACCCGCGCCGACGTACGGCGCCGCCCCGACCTACGGCGCTGCCCCGACCTATGGCACCGCCCCGACCTCTGGCACCGCCCCCGGGTATCCGGGCGCGGCGGCACCCGCCGCGTCGCCGTCACGCGCCCTCGGCACGATCGCGCTCATCGTCGCGATCGTCGCCGTCGTCCTCGCGACGGTGCTGAGCACCGTCACCGCGTTCGCCGCCGCCAGCGGGGCGGTCGCACACGCGGGGGTGTCTTCGACCGCGGCGCTGGAGAACCTCTCCGACGACCAGGTGCTGGCACTGCTCAGCCCCGTGCGCGGCCTCGTGCTCTGGGCCGAGATCGGCTTCTGGGCGGGGACCGTCCTGGGCCTGTGGGCCCTCGTGCAGGGCATCGTCGCGATCACGACGCGGCGCGGGCGCGGGCAGGGCATCGCCGCCGTCATCGTGGCCGCGGCCGGCCCGATCCTCTACGGCGTCGCCGTCACGGCCGCGGTCATCGTCGGTATCGTCGCCGCGACGCCCGTGTACTACTGAGCCGCCCCGGTCCGAGAACGGACGCCCGGCCTCGCCCGCGAGCTCAGGAGCGCGGTGCGTGGTGCTTCTGCTGCGCCGCGAGGAGGCCGTCCTCGACGAGCAGCTCCACCGCGTCGGCGGCGTCGGAGACGAGCACCGGCAGCGCGGCGCGCTCCGCGCTCGAGAACGGGTCGAGCACCCAGTCCGCGGGATCCTGTCTGCCGGGCGGGCGACCGATCCCCACCCGCACCCGCGGGAAGTCCGGCGTGCCGAGAGCCTTCGCGACGTCGCGGATGCCGTTGTGACCGCCGTGACCGCCCCCCGTCTTCAGCTTCACGGTGTCGAAGGGGATGTCGAGCTCGTCGTGGACGAGGACGATCCGCTCCGCCGGGATGTCGTAGAACCGTGCCAGCTGGGAGACGGGACCGCCGGAGACGTTCATGAAGGAGTTCGGCGCCGCGAGCACGAGCTTCGCGCCGCCGGGGCGCAGCCAGGTCTCCGCGACCCGGGCCTGGGCCTTGTGCGCGCGCAGCGTCTCGGACCGGCGGGCGGCGAGCTCCGCGATCACCATCTGCCCGACGTTGTGCCGGGTGCTCTCGTACCGTGCGCCGGGGTTTCCCAGGCCGACCACGAGCCAGGTCTCGGGCATGTCCTCTCCTCCACTGATCGCGGGACGACGAAGCCCGCCCCACCAGTATCGGTGGCGGCGGGCTCCGGTCATGACGCGTCGATTACTCGGCGGCCTCTTCCGACTGCTCCTCGGCGACGGCCTCGTCGGCCGCCTCGATCTCGTCGGCCTCGGCGTTGGTCGCAGCCGGCACCGAGATGGCGACGATGAGCGTCTCCGGCTCGGTCACCAGCGACGCACCCGCGGGCAGCTTCAGGTCGGCGGCGGTGATGTGGGTGCCGTCCTCGAGTCCCTCGACGTCGACCTCGACGTTCTCGGGGATGTGGGTGGCCTCGACCTCGAGCGACACCGTCGCGTTGTCGAGGTTGACGATCGTGCCCGCGAAGGGCTCGCCCAGCACGACGACGGGAACGTCGACCTGGACCTTCTCGCCCTTCTTCACGACGAGCAGGTCGATGTGCTCGATGATCTGGTGCACGGGGTCCTTCTGGACGTCCTTGACCAGCGTGAGCTGCTGCGTGCCGTTCACGTCGAGCTCGAGCACCGCGTTGGCGCGGCGGATGAGCAGCGCGACCTGGTGGCCGGGCAGGGCGACGTGCACCGGGTCGGTGCCGTGGCCGTAGATGACGGCGGGGATCTGGCCGGCGGCGCGCAGGCGGCGGGCGAAGCCCTTGCCGAAGTTCTCGCGAAGCTCGGCGATGACCTTGGTGTCGGTCTCGGTCGACATGATGGATTCTCCTTGCGGGCTGTGGCGCCCTGGTCTGGGTCTGGGTCTCGACTCGAACGTGTGCACGTGAGGAGAGCCCGCCCGGACTGTCGTCCGAGTCGCGTGGGCCCGCAACACCGCGTCGATCACGGATGCCGGTGCGAGTACGCGCGGCATCCCTCGCCGAGGGAGGACATCAGTCTATCAGCGACCCCGCTAGCATGGAGACGGTGCCCGGATCGGGCGCGCTCGCGCGGCCGCGGCCCCGCTCACCCGTCTCTCACTCCGGAGGAACCCATGGACTACGGCTGGATGTCGCACGCACTCCTGTGGATCATCGGCCTGATGTCGGTGGGGGCGACGGTCGCCGTCATCGGGGCCCTCTTCACACTCGGCCGCTCCGGCTACCGCAAGGACTGATCCGGTACCGCCGCGCCGCACCTCCGCCCGGGGCGGCTCACCTCACGGCGCCGTGAGCAGATCGGCGACCCGATCGACCACGGCCTGCAGATCGGTGCCCGCCGCCAGGCGGAAGCCCGCCTCGTCCTGGGTGAGGGGCTCGCCGACGCTCTGGCGGCCGACCAGTTCGACGAAGACGACGTCGCGCACACGCGCGCGCACGGCGTCTCGGGCGACGCGGGTGAGGGGGCCCGTCGTCACCACGACCGCAGACGCCTCCACGAGGACAAGGCGAAGCGCATCCAGCCAGATCTCGGCATCCGACACCGCCGGCGTCGGTTCCCCGCGGCGACGCCGCCGGCGCGCGGGCGGCCGTAACTCGTCGCCGTCGATGTAGCGGGCACGCAGGCGCGCGGCGAGCGCTGCTCCGGTGAGTTCGACCGCGGCATCCGTCGACCCCATCAGTACGATCCGCGCCATCTCGACCTCCGTTCGGCATCCCGCGGCCCGCCGCCCCGTGCCCCCGACGCGCCTCGATTCGAGCGTATCGGGGCGACGGCCGGTGCACGCTCCCCCGCCGGGGCGCGTCGGCCGGCTACGGGTGCGGCGCCGCGTCCAGCAGCCCGCGGGCGCGGCCGGCGACCTCGATGATGCCCCCGACGTTGTCGACGGCGACGCCGTCCTCGTCGGCCTCCAGATGCTCGAGGGTCGCGAGCTGCGACTCCAGCAGCGCCACCGGCATGAAGTGCTGACGCGACCGCATGCGCCGATCCAGCTCCGCCCGCGACACCCGCAGCTCCACGAAACGGACGTCGGGCGCGGCGGCGCGGATGCGGTCGCGGTAGCGACGGGCCAGAGCGGAGCAGGCGATCACAAGTCCCGGCGACGCGGCCAGCCGCGCGCCCACGACATCGAGCCACGGCATCCGGTCGTCGTCGTCGAGGGGCACGCCCGACTCCATCTTGGCGACGTTCGCCGGCGGGTGCAGATCGTCGGCGTCCACGAAATCGACGCCGAAATCGACGGCCAGGGCGGCGCCGACGGCGGTCTTGCCCGACCCGCTCGGCCCCATGACCACGATGCGCGCCGCGCGGTGCACCATCGTCATCCCTCCGTCGCCCCGGCGCCCGTGAAGGCGACGACGACCTTCGCGCTCACAGCCGATCGGCGGGCGGTCTCGAACGCGGCGACCGCCTCGCGCGGCGAGAACTCGTGCGTGATCACACTCTCGACCGCGGGCTGCGCGTCCAGCAGCCCGATCGCCTCCTCCATCTCGTCCAGGAAGCGGAACGCCCCGCGCAGCGTCGCCTCCTTCGCCACGAGCGGGGCGAGGTTCACGGGGCGGGGCTCGTTCGGCAGCATCCCGATCTGCACGACCGTGCCGCGCCGGCGCACCGCCGCGATCGCCGTGCTCACCGCGGCGGCGGCCCCGGAGCACTCCAGGACCACGTCGTAGGCGTCATCGGGGATCGCATCGACGCCGACCCGCCAGACGCGATCCGCACCGACCGCGCTCGCGCGCTCCAGCGCCTCGGGGAGGAGATCCGACACCTCGACGCTCGCGGCCCCGCGGGCGCGGGCCGCCACCGCCGCCAGCAGGCCGATCGGCCCCGCGCCGCACACCAGCACGCGCGCGCCGGTCATCTCCCCCGCCCGGGAGGCCCCGTGGAGCGCCACGGCCAACGGTTCGGCCAGGACCGCGCGACGCACGGGAAGCGTATCCGGGAGCGGGCGCACCATCGACGCCTCGACAGTGACGTACGCGGCCATCGCCCCCTGGGTGTGCGGCGTCGTCGAGGCGCTGCCCAGGTACGAGCCGCCGGGCCAGAGATGCGGCGCCTCCGCGAGCGCCGGAGTGCGCTGCCCGAAGCGCGCGGGATGCACCGTCACCGGCGCCCCCTCGGCCAGCGCCCCCGACGGGTCGTGGGCGACCCAGCCCGACACCTCGTGCCCGGGAACGAGCGGCTCGGTCACGACGAACGCGCCGTTCGCGCCGTCGAAGTAGTAGTGCAGGTCCGAGCCGCAGATCCCGACGTACCCCACGCGCAGCAGCACCTGTCCGGGCGCGCAGGCAGGCAGCGGCCGGTCCTCGACCGTCAGCGCCTCGCGCGCGCTGATGACAACAGCATCCATCGTTCTCTTCTCTCGATCACACGACCGCGGTCATGCCGCCGTCGACGAACAGGTTCTGCCCGCTCACGAAGTCGCTCGCCGCGGAGGCCAGGAACACGAGCGGACCCCGCAGCTCCGACACCCGACCCCAGCGCCCCGCCGGCGTGCGCTGGGACACCCAGGCCGTGAACTCGGCGTCGGCCACGAGCGCCGCGTTCATCTCGGTCGCGAAGTAGCCCGGCGACAGCGTGTTGACCTGGATGCCGTGGCCGGCGAGGTCGGCGGCCATGCCCCGGGTGAGCTGGGCGATCCCGCCCTTGCTGGCCGAGTACGGGGCGATCGTCCGCCGGGCCAGGGCCGACTGCACGGAGGCGATGTTGATGATCTTGCCCGAGCCGCGCTCGATCATGCCGGGAGCCACGAAACGCGAGACGTAGAACGCGCTCGAGAGGTTCGTGGCGATCACGTCGTCCCAGTCCGACACCGAGAACTCGGCGAACGGGGCGCGGCGCTGGATGCCGGCGTTGTTGACCAGGATGTCGGGGACGCCGACGCGCGCCGTCAGCTCGGCGATCGCCGCTTCGACGGCCGCGGCATCCGTCACGTCGAAGACGACCGTCTCCGCGCGCGCGCCGGTCCGCTCGGCCAGCAGGTCGGCGCTGGCGTCGACCGTCGCGCGATCGCGGCCGTGCACCACGACCCGCGCCCCGGCATCGGCCAGGCCTGCGGCGAGACTCTGTCCGAGGCCGCGCGACGACCCGGTGACGAGGGCGAGCCGGCCGGTGAGGTCGAAGAGCTCAGACAAGGGACACCGCCCCGAAGATCACGAGGACGAAGGCGAAGCCGACGACCGATTCCAGCGCCTGCTGCACGGTCCAGGTCTTCAGCGTCGTCTTCACGTCCATGCCCATCAGCCTCCCGACGAGCCAGAAGCCCGAGTCGTTGACGTGGCCGGCGAAGACCGACCCGGCGGCCGTCGCCAGGACGACGCAGGCGACCTGCAGGGGGCTGAAGCCGGCGGCGAGGACCGCGGGCGAGACCAGGCCCGCGGCCGTGACCAGGGCCACCGTCGCCGAGCCCTGGGCGACGCGCAGGACGACCGCGATGAGGTAGGCGGCGAAGATGACCGGGATGCCGATCGAGGCGAGCGAGTCGGACAGCGCGGTGCCGATGCCGGAGGCCCGCAGCACGCCGCCGAACATGCCGCCGGCGCCGGTGATGAGCACGACGGAGCAGATGGGCCCGAGGGCGGAGTCGACGATCTTCTCGAGCGCCGTCCCGTGCACACCCCGGCGGGTGCCGAGCACGAACAGGGCGACGAGCACGGAGATGAGCAGGGCGATCTGGCTGGTGCCGATCAGGCGCAGCGCCTGCACCCAGACGAGCGTGCCGTCCACGACCCCGGCGGACACGAGCGCCGACATGCCCGTGTTGAGCAGGATCAGCACGAGCGGGATCGCGAGCACCCCGATGACGGTGCCGGCCTTGGGCGGGTTGGTCGGCTCGACGTCGCGGCCGCCGAAGAGGTCGACGATCGCCAGCGGGATGCGCTTGTCGGTGAACTTCGCCCACAGGTAGCCGGTGAGGTACCACGTCGGCAGCGCGACGACGAGACCGATGAGGAGGACGAGCCCGAGATTCGCTCCGTACGTCTCACTGGCCGTGATGGGCCCCGGGTGCGGCGGCACGAAGACGTGCATGACCGAGAACGCGGCGGCGGCACTGATGCCGTAGAGCAGCATGTGCTTGCCGCCGATGCGTCGTCCGACGGCGAAGATCACCGGGAGCATCACGATGAGTCCCGCGTCGAAGAACATCGGGAATCCCATGATGAGCGAGGCCACGCCGAGGGCGAACGCGGCCCGTTTCTCACCGAAGACGGACACCATCTTCTCGGCCAGCACGCGCGCACCGCCCGACGTCTCCACGAGCGCGCCCAGCATGGCGCCGAGACCCACGAGCAGCGCCACGGCGCCGACGGTCCCGCTGAAGCTGTCGATGAGGACCTTGCCCACGCTGTCGATCGGGATGCCGGTGACGAGCGCCGTGAGCAGCGAGACGAGCACGAGCACGAGGAAGGCGTGCATCCTCGCTCCGATGATGAGGACGAGGATCAGTGCGATCGCACCGGCCGCGATGAGCAGCAGGGGCACGGCGCCCAGGGTCTGTGTCCAGTCTTGCATGGGGCTTCTCCGATGAATCGTCCATGCGCCGGGGTCGTTCCCGGCGGCGTCACCACGCTGACACAAAAGTAGTACTTATTGCAACCCATTGATCATACTTTTTCCCGGCGCCCCCTCCTCCGAGGCGCACCGGCACCGGTAGCGTGGGCCGGGACAGAAGGACACCGATGCCCCCCACGACCCCGACCGCGTCGCACGCGCACATCGTCGAGACCCTCGGCCGCCGTATCGCCGGCGGCGAGCTCAGCCCCGGCACGGGCATGACCGTCGCAGCGCTGGAGCAGGAGTTCGCGGCCTCCCGCACCGTCGTGCGGGAAGCGGTGCGCGTGCTCGAGGCCCACGGGTTCCTGCGCTCCCGACGCCGGGTCGGCCTGGTCGTGCGCCCGCGGGAGGAATGGGACAGTCTCGATGCGAACGTCATCGAGTGGAGCCTCGACGGCCCGCGCCGCCGCGACGTGCTGGTCGAGCTGACCGAGCTGCGCATCGCCGTGGAGCCGATCGCCGCCCGGGTGGCGGCGGAGCGCGGCAGCGATGCCGACCGCGCGCGGCTCCTGGAGCTGGCCGTGCGATTGAGCGAGCTCGGCGCCGAGGGACTCGGAGACTCCGACGAGTACCTCGAGGTCGACATCGCCTACCACTCGCTGCTGCTGCAGGCGGGCGGCAATCCGCTGTTCGGCAAGCTCAGCGCGCCGATCGCCGAGATCCTGCGCGGACGCGCCGTGCGCGGCCTCACCCCCGGAATGCCGCGCGTGGGGACGCTGGAAGCGCACGTGGCGACGGCCCGGGCGATCACCCTCCGCGACGGGGCGACGGCCGAGGCCTCGGCGCGCGAGCACCTCACGCTCGTCTCCCGCGAGGTCGCTCACCTCTGACCGGGACGCCGCCCTCACGCGGTCGGCGTCGTGAGGCGCACCGCGCCCACCACGACATCCATCCGCTCACCCGGCCTCACCTCACCGGCACTGAACGGCGCCCCCATCATCACGACGTCGCCGGGGCCGAGCGGCGTCCACGACGCCACGTAGGCCAGGCAGTCGCGGATCGGGACCGGCAGGGCCGCGGCATCCGTCTCGGCGACCGCCGCGCCGTCGATCTCGAGACGCAGCGCGACGCGGTCGATGTCGGCCGCGGTGTCGATCCACGGGCCGAGCGGCGTGTACCCGATGCCCGACTTGGACTCGAAGTTGCGCACGTCCACCGTCGCACGATCGGGACTGGACAGATCGTTCACGGCCGTCACGCCCAGCACATAGCGCTCCGCCGTCTGCGCGGTGAGACCGGCGGTGTCGCGGCCGATCACGACCGCGATCTCGCCTTCCGCGACCGTACGGCCCGCGTCGCGGCGCAGGCGGACCGCGACGCCGGAGGCGACCACCGTGCGGGGGCTCTTCAGCCACGCCTGGACGGGCGCGACGTGATCGGGACCGTTCTGCGCGATGCCGACGAGCACCCCCGGGTCGGCCGGGGCCAGCAGCACGGCGTCCCCTCGCGGCGCGCCGGTGTCGACCGGGAGCGTCCCCGACGCGAAGGCCGCGAACGGCGAGCCGATCGGGACCGGACCGTCGGGACTCCACCGCACATCGACGATCTCCCCTCCGATGCGGGCGCGACCGATCAGCACGGGAGCTCCCCCGCGAACTCCCCCGCGACCTCCCCCGCGACCTCCCCCGGGCGCGCGGACCGCGTCACCAGCGGACCGTCCGGATCGTCACGGTCGTGGAGGACACGCCCTCCCCCGACTCGTCGCGCGACACCTTCACGGCGTCGTCCAGGCGCGTGAGGTCTCGCCGCAGCGTCTCGGGGACGAGGAAGGTGGAGGCCGTGGTGATGAGGGCCAGTGTGGCCATGTAGATGCCGAGGAGCACCCAGTTGCCGCCGCTGACGGCGATCAGGTAGGCACCCAGCACGCCGGCCAGGCCGCCCGCGAGCACCGCGGACAGCTCGCGCGCCATCGCGACGCCGAGGTAGCGGTGGCGGTTGCCGAACAGCTCGGGGAGCATCGCGCACTGCGGTCCGAGCATGACGTTCACCCCGAAGCCGATGCCGACGGCGATCACCGCGATGGCGACCGCGTGGTTGCCGAGGGTGAGCAGCCACCAGGCGGGGAAGGCGTACGCGAGCAGGAACAGCGAGCCCATCCGGTAGACGGTGCGCCGTCCCATCCGATCCGACAGGGCGCCCGACAGCGGGACGGTGAAGATGCCGATGAGCGAGCCCAGCGTGACGCCCCAGGTCAGCAGGCTCTTGTCGGCGTTGTGCCCGGCGACGGCGACGAAGAAGGTGAGCGCGAGGGTGTTGAACATGTACGAGCCGCCGTTCTCGGCCATCCGCAGACCGATGCCGACGATCACGCCGGGCAGGCCGTGGCCGAAGATCTCCCGCACCGGACGGTCGTTGATCTGCTCATGCTTCTCCAGCTCGACGAACGTCGGCGTCTCGCGAAGGCGCATGCGGATGAAGAGGGCGACGAGGATGAGGGCGAACGAGCACAGGAACGGGACGCGCCACCCCCACGTGAGCAGCTGGTCATCGGGCAGGAGGGTGATCAGGCTGAAGACCACGGCGGCCAGCAGCGTGCCGGCCTGGATGCCGATGAACGGCAGCGCCGAGAAGAAGCCGCGTCGGCGCACCGGGGCGTACTCCGCCATGAGCACGGTCGCGCCCGCCTGCTCGGCGCCGGCGCCGAAGCCCTGCAGAAGGCGCATGAGCACGAGGAGGGCCGGGGCCCACAGGCCGATCTGCGCATAGGTGGGCAGCAGGCCGATGGCGGTGGAGGCTCCGCCCATCAGGAGGATCGTGATGACGAGGACCCACTTGCGCCCGAGGCGGTCGCCGAGCACGCCGAAGAACAGGCCGCCGAACGGGCGGGCGACGAAGCCGACGCCGAAGGTCGCGAACGCCGCCACCGTCGCCATCGCCGGGTCGTCCTGCGAGAAGAAGAGCACGTTGAAGATCAGCGCGGTCGACAGCCCGTAGAGGGCGAAGTCGAAGTACTCGAGCGCGCTGCCGATGCTGGAGGCCAGCGTGGCCCGGCGAAGGTTCGCCGCGTACTCGGGGTCGTCGGCCGCACTCGCGGTGACGGGGGGTCGAAGCTCTGTCACTGCCATCTCCTTTGATCGGCACGGCTGGGCCGCGTGTGCGATCAGAGTATCAACCCAGTGGACATAGTTCAATATGTTGAACGCAGTCGGCGCGCAGAAGATCGCTTCCCGGGCCGGCGCGAGGTCGTCAGCCGCGACGTGCGGCCGCGCTGAACGGGTTCGTCAGCTGGCGCGCGACGTCACGGAGAGCCGCGGCGACGGCGTCGACGTGCTCCGGCGTCGCCTCGGCGACGGGGATGCCGACACCGATCGCGAGCTGCGGGTCGCCCGGTGCCCACCCCTCGAGCGGGACGGCCACGCCCACGATGCCCGGGAACGACTCCTCGGCGTCGAGTGCCCACCCGCGCTCGCGCGCCTCGACGAGCCGGCTCAGCAGCCCCGCCAGATCGCGCGTCGAGTTCTGCGTCACCGGGGGGAAGACCGCGTCCCGACCGACGAGGGCCGTCACCTCGGCATCCGTCAGCGTGGAGAGCATCGCCCGCCCCGTCGCGCTGAGGGCCGCGGGCAGCCGCGAGCCCAACGGGGTCCCGATGCGCAGCGAGCGCGACCCCTCGTGCCGGGCGATGTACAGGGCGTCGGCACCGTCGAGGATCGCGATCTGCACGAGCTCGCCGGCGAGCACCGGCGAGGCGTCGCAGATGTCGTAGAACTCCCGCACCTGGTTGAACTGTGCGGCGAAGGCACCGCCCAGCTCGGCGGTGCGCAGTCCGAGGCGATACCCCTGGGCACCGCGCTCGATCATGCGCGCCGCCTCCAGCGCGAGGCAGAGGTTCGCCGTCGACGATTTCGCCAGCCCCAGCCCCCCGGCGATCTCGGTGAGGTTGAGCGGTCGGCGCGCCTCGGCCAGAAGCTCCAGCAGGCGGATGCTGCGGGTCACGGCGGGCGCAGGGTCGCGTCCGGCGCGGTCATCGAGGTCGTCGCTCATGGTCCTCCTTCGCGCGGAGTCCGCCGGCACGCGCGGACGTCAGTAGAACTCGACCGTATCGACAACCGCGTGCATCGGCGCGCCATCGAGCAGCCGCGTCGCATCCGACGCGAACCGCCGCGCGATGCGCTCCTCCTCGCGACTGCTCAGTGCCGCCGTGTGGGGGCTCACCAGCACGCGCGGGTGCGACCAGAGCGGGGACTCGCGCGGAAGGGGCTCGACCTCGAACACGTCGAGAGCCGCGAAGGCGACCGTACCGTCGTCGAGCGCTGCGAGCAGCGCACGCTCGTCGATGACGCTGCCGCGCCCGACGCTGGCCAGGAGGAGTCCGGGGCGCGCGGCGGCGAAGATGCGCGCGTCGATGAGGTGGTGCGTCTGCTCCGTTCCGGGAAGGGTGACGACGACGGCATCCGCCTGCGCCACCGCGTCGGCGAGCTCGTCGAGCGGTACGAGCCGATCGACGCCGGCGACGGGCTCTCCCGAGCGCGTCGTCCCCCAGACACGCGCACCGAGCGCGTGGAAGCGCTCCGCGCAGGCGGAGCCGATGCCCCCCAGCCCGACGACGAGCACGGTGAGCTCGTCCAGGTGGCGCATCTCCCAGCGCGCCGACGGCCATTCCCGCGCGGCCTGGTCGCGCTGCAGCCGCGGCAGGTCCTTCGCCCCGGCGAGGATGCCGAAGACGGCGAACTCGGCCAGCGCCGCACCGTGGACGCCCGCGGTGGTGCTGAAGACGATCCGCTCCAGCGCCTCGGGGGCCAGCTGCGCCGCGCGCACCTGCGCACCGCCGCCGGCGGCGGTGGTCATCACCCAGCGCAGACGCGGATTGGCGGCGACGGTGCGCGCCAGGGCCGCCGGCTCGACGTCGGGGATGCCGAACAGCGCGTCGGCCGAGTCCACCATGCGCTCGAAGCGCTCCTGCTGGGCCGGCGTGCGCCGGAAGGCCGGATCGCCCGACCAGTCGGCCGGACCGCGCATCGGGGGGACCAGCTCGTGAGCGCGCACCAGCTGCACGCGCGGCTCGAGCGCTTCGATGAGGCGGCAGAGCTCCTCCCGCAGCGGCACGGCGGCGACGGCGCGCAGCGACGGGGCCGTCGGGGACCCCGCATCGGGGGACGGGGTGATCTCCATCGACGTGTCCGACATGCGTGATCCCTTCATCGGGTGGGCGTGATCATCACTCTATCGCACGTCCACTTTGTTGAACATTGTCCATCCTGTTGGACAGCCGCTATCGTGGCCTCCATGACCCTTCCTCTCGATGACGAGAACGTCCGCCTCGGCGTGATCGGTGTGGGCGCGATGGGAGCGCCGATGGCGCGTCGCCTGCTGCACGCCCGCGGATCCCTGAGCGTGTTCACGCGATCCCCGCGCCCCGACCTCGAGGCCGGCGGTGCCACGCTCGTCGCGACACCGCGCGAGCTCGCGGCCCGCAGCGACGCGATCCTCGTGATGCTCCCCGACCTCCCCGAGCTGGAAGCCGTCCTGGACGGCGAGGACGGGCTGCTCGCCGGCGCGGACACCCTGCTGCTGATGATCGGCTCGACCTCGTCGCCGACCGGCGTGCGCGCGCTCGCCGAGCGTCTCCATCGGACCAGCGGCGGGGCGATCCGGGTCGTGGACTGTCCCGTCTCCGGCGGGGCGGACGGCGCGGAAGACGGCACCCTGTCCATCATGATCGGCGGCGCCGGCGACGACGCGGCCCGCGCGGCGGCGCTCCTGGCTCCGTGCGGGCGCGCCGTACATCTCGGACCGCTGGGCGCCGGCGAGGTCGCCAAGGCGTGCAACCAGCTCGTCGTCGCGGCGACCATCACGGCGCTCGGCGAGGCGACCGAGCTCGCCGCGCGGTCGGGGCTGGATCTGGACGCCCTGTGGGCGCTCCTGTCCGGCGGCTACGCGGGCTCGAACCTCCTCACCAGCCGGCGGCACCGACTGGTCTCCGGCGACGACTCCCCCTCCGGCGCCGCCAAATACATGGTGAAGGATCTCGGCTTCGCCGCCGACGTGGCCGGGGCCACCGGCATCCACCCCGCTCTGCTCCCCGCCCTGCGCGACATCTTCGACGAGATCGTCGCGGAGGGACTCGGCGACCGGGACATCTCGGTGACGCGTCGGCTCACCGCCCGTCGTCATGCTGCGCCGACGACCCCCGCGGCGGACTACGCTGACTTGTGAATCCCCGACTGATCCCTGAGGAGTTCGACGTGCCCGAACAGACCGCTGCCGAGACCACCACGCCCGTGTCGCCCACGGCCAACATCGGAGTCGTCGGGCTCGCGGTGATGGGCTCGAACCTCGCCCGCAACCTCGCCTCACGCGAGGGCAACACCGTCGCCGTCTTCAACCGGTCGCGTTCCAAGACCGATGAGCTCGTCGCCGAGCACCCCGAAGCCGGCTTCGTGCCCGCCTTCTCCTACGAGGAGTTCGCCGCCAGCCTGCAGAAGCCGCGCACCGCGCTGATCATGGTCAAGGCCGGCGGCCCGACCGATGCCGTCATCGACGAGCTGATGAACGTCTTCGAGCCCGGCGACATCATCATCGACGGCGGCAACGCCCTGTTCACCGACACCATCCGTCGCGAGAAGGCCGTGCGCGAGCGCGGGTTCAACTTCGTCGGCATGGGCGTCTCGGGCGGTGAGGAGGGCGCCCTCCTCGGCCCGTCGCTCATGCCCGGCGGTCCCGACGAGGCGTGGGTCACGCTCGGCCCCATCCTCCGCTCCATCGCGGCGGTCGCCGAGGGCGAGCCGTGCGTCACCCACATCGGTCACGACGGCGCCGGCCACTTCGTGAAGATGGTGCACAACGGCATCGAGTACGCCGACATGCAGCTCATCGCCGAGGCCTACGACCTCATCCGTCGCGCGACCGGCAAGACCCCCGCCGAGATCGCCGACGTGTTCGCGCAGTGGAACACCGGCGAGCTCGAGAGCTACCTCATCGAGATCACGGCCGAGGTGCTGCGCCAGGTGGATGCCGAGACCGGTGCGCCGCTGGTGGATGTCATCCTCGACCAGGCCGGCGCCAAGGGCACCGGCGGCTGGACCGTGCAGACGGCGATCGACCTCGGTGTACCCGTCTCGGGCATCGCCGAGGCGGTGTTCGCCCGGTCGCTGTCGAGCCACCCCGAGCAGCGCTCGATCTCCGGAGGCCTTCCGGGACCGGACGACGACGGCGCCGCGCCCCTGAGCGGCGCGGAGGCCGACGCGTTCATCGAGCAGGTGCGCCTGGCCCTCTACGCCTCGAAGATCGTCGCCTACTCGCAGGGCTTCGACGAGATCCGCGCCGGCGCCGCGCACTACGACTGGTCGATCGACCTCGGCGCGGTCAGCAAGATCTGGCGCGCCGGCTGCATCATCCGCGCCCAGTTCCTCAACCGCATCGCCGACGCCTACGCCGCCGAGCCCGACCTCGCGGTGCTCCTGACGGCGCCGTACTTCGTCGACGCGCTCACCCGCGCCCAGGATGCCTGGCGCACCATCGTGGCGCGGGCCGCCGCCGCCGGCATCCCGGCGCCGGCGTTCTCGTCGTCGCTCGCGTACTACGACGGCCTGCGCGCACAGCGTCTGCCGGCGGCGCTCATCCAGGGCCAGCGCGACTTCTTCGGAGCGCACACCTACAAGCGCATCGACAAGCCCGGCACCTTCCACACGCTGTGGTCCGGCGACCGCACCGAGGTCGAGGCCGAAGACACCCACTGAGGCGGGCGACGCGGCTGAGCGGGGCGTTTCGACCCGCTGCGCGCGCTCAACGACCGGGACGGCAACCACCGGTCGTTGAGCGCGCGGCGCAGCCGTGAGCCGAAACGCCTAGAGCCAGTCCTTCTTCTTGAAGACCACGTAGAGCCCCGCGCTCACGGCCGCCATCAGCCCGAGGGCGAACGGATACCCCCAGGGCCACGCCAGCTCCGGCATGTGCTGGAAGTTCATGCCGTAGATGCCGGCGACGAGCGTCGGCGCGAAGCCGATCGCCGCCCACGACGAGATCTTCTTGACCTGGTCGTTCTGCTCGATGCTCCGGCGCGTCATCTCGCTCATCTGATCGTTGCGACGCTGGTCGACGAGCGTCGCGTGGATCGTCAGCGCGTTGTCGAGGGTCTCGCGGAACGCCGCGACCCTCGCGTCGATGTACCGGGCCCGGTCGGCGAGCTCGCGGTAGCCGGGTGCCTCGCCGTTCGGCGTCCGAAGGGCGACGTAGTGCTCGAGTCGGTCCATGATGGCCGGCAGCGGCGCCGTCGCGTGTCGCAGGTCGATCACCTCGCGCTGCAGGGCGAAGATGCGCCGGGACACGCCCTCGTCCTCGCCGAACAGCTCCTCCTCGATCTCGTCGATGTCGTGCTCGATGCCGTCCATCACGTCGCGGTAGCCCCGGGTGACGTACTCGAAGGTCCCCCAGAGCACGCCCAGCGGTCCGCGCGCGGCGATGTCGGGATGCTCGTCGAGTAGCGCGCGCAGCCGGTCGACGTCGACCGCGCCGTCGCCGGAGATCACGACGAAGAAGTCGGCGCCCACGAAGAGGTCCACCTCTCGGCACTGCACCGTCTCGGTGGTGTCGTCGTACTGGGAGGGCTGGACGACGACGTACAGGTGGTCGCCGAAGCGCTCCAGCTTCGACCGCTGATGCGTGCGGAGGGCCGTGGCGACGCCGAGGCGCTCCAGGTGGAGCACCTCGGCGAGCTCGTGCACGTCGTCGTCGGTCGGCGCGGTCAGCCCGATCCACAGCATCCCGCCGCGCCGGCGCGCCTCGGCGAGCGCCTCGGCCGGGGAGGCATCGATCGGGTGGGCGATGCCGCCGTCGTAGACGACGCACTGGGGCTGGGCCATGAGAGCCACCCTAGGCCCCGCCCCGGTGCGTCGCGCGTCAGCGGCTGATGTCGCGGACGGTCCCCTTCTCCAGGCGCAGCCGACGGCGTGCGCGCTTCGCGACCGCGGAGTCGTGCGTCACCATGACCAGCGTCAGCCCCTCCGCATTGAGCTGCTCGAGCACCACGAGGATCTCGTCGCGCATGTGCTCGTCGAGATTGCCCGTGGGCTCGTCCGCGAGCAGCACGCGGGGGCGCTTCGCGATGGCGCGCGCGATCGCAACGCGCTGCTGCTGACCGCCGGACAGCTCACCCGGGCGGTGGGCGCCGCGGTCGGACAGCCCCACGTGATCGAGCGCCTCGGCGACCCGCACGTCGCGCTCGGCCCGGTCGAGTCCGAGCGGTTCGAGGCCCATCGCGACGTTTTCCGCCGCGGTCAGCGTCGGGATGAGGTTGAACGCCTGGAACACGAAGCCGATCTCGTGCGCGCGCAGGCGCTCGAGGTCCGCGCCGGATGCCGAGGCCAGGTCGGTCTCGCCGATGACGACGCTCCCGGTGGTCGGCGTGTCGAGCGCCCCCAGCAGCTGCAGGAGCGTCGACTTCCCGCCCCCGGTCGGGCCCTGGATGGTCACGAACTCGCCGGTGGGGATCTCGAGGTCGACGCCCCGGAGCGCCTGGACCTCGCGCCCCTTCTGTCGGAAGGTCTTCGTGACGGCGGTCAGCCGGTAGGCGGGCGCGCCGGCGGGGTCGGCGGCGCTCCCGACGGTCGGGTCGATGAGGGTCATGTCGGAGCTCTCTTCGTTAGGGGGGTCGGTGGGGTGGGAGGCGGTGGCGTTCACGAGACGGCTCGCAGTGCCTCGGCGGGGCTCAGGCGGGCCGCGCGCCATCCGCCGAAGGCACCGGCGACGAGGCCGCCGGCCACGGCGAGGCCGAGTGCGAGCGCGATGATCCAGACCGAGAGGGGCGCGTGCAGGACGATGTCGGTGGCGGTCTGTGCGAGCTGACCGAACCCGCCCTGGCCTCCTCCCGGGGCCTGTCCCATGCCGCCGGGGCCTCGCCCGCCCGTCGTCGTCGCGGGCGTGGAGGAGATCGTGGGCGCGATGACGTTGATGATGACCACGCCGATCAAGCCGAGCACGACACCGGCGATACCGCCGATCAGCGCCTGCACCATCGACTCCCCCGCGACCTGGCCGACGACGCGCGAGTTGGACCAGCCGATCGCCTTGAGCGTTCCCAGCTCACGCGTACGACGCGAGATGCCGGAGATCGTGAACAGCACGGCCAGGGCGACGGCGACGGCGAGCACGATGATCGACAGCCACGTCCCGAGGCTCGTGATGAGCGAGCTCGCGCTCGAGAGGGAGCCGGAGACGGTCGAGGCGAGCTCGGACTGCGAGCTCACGGTCGCGTCCGGCAGCACGGCGGCCAGCGCCGTCTGCACGTCGGCGATGCGATCGCTGGAGGTCGCCTGGACGTACACCGTCGACACCACGTCGCCCGCGCCGGACAGCGTCTGGGCCACGTCGAGGGGGATGTAGACGTTCGCCGCCGTGTCGGCCGACGAGGAGGCGGACGCCACGATGCCGACGACCTCGAAGCTCGTGCCGCCGATGTCGATCGTGCCGCCGACGGCGACGTCCGCGGTCGCGGCGTAGGTGGCATCCAGCACCGCGACGTCGGAGCCGGCGTCGCTGGAGTCGAGGGCACGCCCGTCGCTCAGCGAGACCGCCGAGAGCGGTCCGACCGCCGTCGAGGACGGGTCGATGCCGAGCACCGTGAAGGAATCGACGCCGAACGACCCGCCGCCGAAGCCGCCGCCGCCCTGGCCACCCTGGCCGCCCTGGCCGCCCTGCCCCTGCTCGGGCATCGTCCCGGTGCCGTCACCGGTGCCGGCGTCGGAGGGCGCCTGCGGCAGCTCGCCGCTGAAGGTCATGTTCGTCAGGCTGAGCGCACCCGTGGCGGCCGACACCCCGTCGACATCCGCCACCGTCTCCAGCACCGAGGCGTCCAGCGTGCTGCGTCCGAAGTCGGTGACCAGTCGCGACTGGCTGAGGGTCGTCGTGCCGTCGGTCCCGGTCTGACCGCCGCCCTCGCCGAAGTCGAAGCGGCCGCCGCTGCCGGGGCCGCCCGAGCCCGGCTCGGCCTGGGCGCCCGTGACGGTGAGGTCGGTGCCGACGCCGTACACCGACTGCAGCGCCTCGGCCTGCGCGTCCCGGATCCCGGCCGACAGCGCGTTGACCATGATCACCAGTGCGACGGCGACGGCGAGACCGATGGCCACGATCGTCGTCTGCTTCTTCCGGCCGGACAGCTCGCGGCGCAGATATGTCCAATACATCGAGTCCCCTTCTGGCGCCCGCTGCGGTGTGCGCGGCCACGCCGACGCCTCGACGGTAAGAGGGGCGTCGATGTGCCGTCTCGGTCCGGGTTAGGCAGGAGCTATGAGTGCGGGCCGGCGATACACAGCAGGCTCATAGTGCTCGGCATAGGTTCCTCACAGGAGGGGCACGAGAATAAACCCATGACCGCTCTCGCCGCCGCTCCCACCCTCCACCGTCCCGACGGTTCGGCCCTCCGCGTGCTCGTCGTCGACGACGAGCAGATGCTCACCGACCTGCTGTCGATGGCGCTGCGGATGGAGGGCTGGGACGTCCGTACCGCCGGTTCCGGCTACGACGCGCTCTCCCAGGCACGCGAGTTCGACCCCGACGCGATGGTGCTCGACATCATGATGCCCGACCTGGACGGCATGTCGGTGCTGCAGCGGCTGCGGCACGCGGGCAACGACGTGCCCGTGCTCTTCCTCACCGCGAAGGATGCCGTGGCGGACCGCGTCGCGGGCCTCACCGCGGGCGGCGACGACTACGTGACCAAGCCCTTCAGCCTCGAAGAGGTGGTCGCACGTCTGCGCGGCCTCATGCGGCGGGCCGGCACGGCGACCGCCGGCACGGCCGACCCGATCCTCCGGGTGGGCGAGCTGACGCTCAACGAGGACTCGCACGAGGTCATGCGCGGCGACGCGGAGATCGAGCTGACCGCCACGGAGTTCGAGCTCCTGCGCTTCCTCATGCGCAACCAGCGTCGCGTCGTGTCGAAGGCGCAGATCCTCGACCGCGTCTGGAACTACGACTTCGGCGGTCGCTCGTCGGTCGTCGAGCTCTACATCTCCTACCTCCGCAAGAAGATCGACGCCGGACGCGAGCCGCTCATCCACACGGTCCGCGGCGTCGGCTACATGATCAAAGCCCCTCAGTGAGCGCCACGACCCCCTCATCCCCCGGGCGTCACGTGCGCCGGCGCTGGAGCCTGCAGACCCGCCTGATCACGGCCGTCGTCGGCATGGTGACCCTCATCCTCGCGATGATCGGCCTGGCCACGAGCGCGCTGCTCGGCAACATCCTGTCCGGTCAGCTCGACACCCAGGTGCGCGACGCCGCCGGCAGCGTGAGTGCGCAGCTGGTCGGCCCGCACTCCGACTACGGCTCGGTCGAGACGGCGCTGAGCGTCCTCCAGGACGCCCGCGTGCGCACCCCCGGCGTCCTGCTGGTCGTGCGCTCCCCCACTGCCCTCGACGGGGCCTACCTCGACGGCAACACCGTCAACCAGCTCACCGACGCCCAGGTGCAGCAGATCGTGACCGCCTTCGACACCTCTCCCGCGACGACCGCCACCGTCGACGACCTCGGCGCCTACCGGCTGTTCACGACCCGCGCCGGCAACAACTACGTCATCGCCGTCGGGCTGCCGCTGTCGTCCATCAGCTCGACGATCGCCCAGATCCTCACGACCGTCGCCCTGGTCACGACGGGCGGCCTGCTCCTGCTGGCGGCGGTCATCGCGATCGTGATCCGACACTCGCTGCGACCGCTGCGCGCCGTCGCGGCGACCGCCACCCGGGTGGCGGCCCAGCGACTGGACTCGGGCGACGTGACCATCACCGAGCGCGTCCCGGCGACCGAGGCCGATGCGAGCGACGAGATCGGTCGGGTCGGCGCGGCGTTGAACTCGCTGCTCGATCACGTCGACGTCTCGCTGACCGCGCGCCAGCGCAACGAGGAGCGCATGCGCGCCTTCGTCGCCGACGCGAGCCATGAGCTGCGCACCCCGCTCGCCGCCATCCGCGGGTACTCCGAGCTGTCGCTGCGCTCCCTGCGGACGGTCCAGGCGGCCGGCGACGCCGCGACCGCGACGCAGGTCGCCGTCAGCGCCGAACAGTCGGAGCACAGCCTGGAGCGCATCCAGTCGGCGTCTCTGCGGATGACGGCCCTGGTCGAGGATCTCCTGCTGCTCGCGCGCCTGGACGAGGGCAAGGAGCTCGTCTACGGCGCGGTCGATCTGACACGTGTCGTGCTGGACGGCGTCGCCGACGCGCAGGTGGCCGGTCCCGAGCACCAGTGGCAGCTCGATGCCACGGAGGAACCCGTGGTCGTCGCCGGCGACGCCATGCGCCTGCACCAGGTGATCGCGAACCTCCTGACCAACGCGCGCGTCCACACCCCCGCCGGCACCACCGTCACCGCATCCATCGCGCTCGTCGACGGCGAGGCCGTCGTGCAGGTCGCCGACGACGGCCCCGGCATCGCCCCGGAGATCGCGGGAGAGCTGTTCGAGAGGTTCTCGCGCGCCGACACCTCACGCGCCCGGCAGACGGGCGGGACGGGGCTGGGACTCTCGATCGCGCAGGCGATCGTGACGGCCCATCACGGCACGATCACGGTCGACAGCGTGCCGGGCCGGACGGTGTTCGAGGTGCGCCTGCCGGCGCGGCCCGCCACCCCCGGGGCGGAGGGCGCCTCGACCGCCGTCGACGCCGCCTGACGGCGACATCCGCGAGCGGCGGCCGGCATCCCGGTTCGCCTCCTCACGGTCACGACTGGTTGACTTAGTGCGTGGATCTCGAGCGGTGCCGCGCGGCTGATGTCGAGGCGCTGACGGCCTTCCTCACAGCGGTGGACCTCACGCTGAGCGGACTGGACGCACCGAGCGTGCGATTGTGGCTCGAACGCGACGGGACGGGTGCGATCGTCGGCAGCGTCGGCTACGAGATCAGCGGCGACGGCCGTCATGCGCTGATCCGCAGCGTCGCCGTCGGCCCGACGCGGCGTTCCCGTGGTCGCGGCACCGCGCTGGCGCGCTTCGCGCTCGAGCGTGCCGTCGCGGAGGGCGCCCGGAGGGCGTGGCTCTTCAGCCGCCGGTCGGGCCCGTTCTGGCAGAGCCTGGGCTTCGAGCCGGCCGACCGCGACGAGCTCGTCGCGACGTTTGCGGACACCCATCAGGTGCGTATGTTCCAGCAGACCGGACGGCTGAGCCGAGAGGTCGCCTGGTCGCGCCCGCTCGCCGCGGGCTGACCCGCGCGCGGGCGGCTCACGTACCCGCCCGAGACGGGGCGGCCGGGTCGCGGCCGGGGCTCAGTAGCCGGAGAAGGCGTCCGTCGTCAGGGAGCGCGCCTTCTCGAGCGCGGGCGCGAGATCGGCGATGAGACGCGGCGGCCCCGAGATGTAGGCATGGCGCGCAGCGAGGTCGGGAACCACCTCGAGCAGGCCGTCGGCGTCGAGTCGGACGCCGCGTGCCCAGCGCCAGTGCGGCGGCAGGGTGGAGGGCTCGTTGCGCGTGAAGACGATCACGGGGATGCCGGCATCCTCCAGGTCGCTGCGGAACGCGAGCTCCTCGGCATCCGAGGCGACGTAGACGAAGACGACGTCGCGGTCCTCGCCGGACAGGCGCAGGTGACGCAGCTGGGACACGAACGGCGTCACGCCGATGCCCGCGGCGACCATCAGGACGGGGGCGGACGGCCGCGCCGGCAGGACGAAATCGCCCCAGACGCCGGTGACGGCGAGCCTCTGGCCGGGCTCGACGAGGGCGAGCGCCTTCTTGTAGCTGGACTGCGATCCCTCCCGCAGTGCGATGCGCACCTCCGGGAGCTCTTCGGGGGCGGAGACGATGCTGAACTCCCGCCGGGTGCCGCGCGCGTCGGGGCGCGGGTGCGGCACCTCGAGCTCGAGGTACTGCCCCGACACGAAGCGGAAGCGCCGCTCGGCACGGAACGAGAGCTCGCGCACCGTCGGGGTCAGCGCCACGCGGTCCTGGAACGTGAGGCGGACGGCCGTGCGGGCGGCGAAGGCGAACGCGAGGAGGTTGCCGATGAGCAGCGCGCGCTCCTGGCCGAGGCTGACGTCGCCGATGTCGATGGGCCAGCCGGCCAGCACGCCCACGAGCGCCGCCACGGCGAACTGCTGCCAGCGACGGGGCGGGAGGGTGAGCGGCTCGGACAGCATGAAGGCGCCGAGGAACAGGAACGGCGACGACCACAGGATGTTCCAGAAGACGGTGCCGGTGTCGAGGGCGAGTCCCGCCTGCTGATACTGCACCGATGTGCGCACGAACGCGACCGCGACCGCGATCAGCAGGAACAGCGTGATGATGCGCACCTTCTCGGTGCGCACGAGCACCACCAGCCCGAGCAGGATCACCGGGCCGGCGAGGAACGGGGATCCCACCCACCAGGCCGAGGCGCCGAGGTCCGGAAGCCAGACGCTGAGGATCGTGAGGACGGTGGCGCCGACGGCGGCCGGGTTGAAGATGTGTCGCCCCTGCCACACCAGCAGGTACTTGGATGCCGAGGCCACCACGCCCGCCACGACGACGCCCACGAGTCCCAGCGGCTCGACCGTGGGCCGGAGCACGAACAGCAGGATGAGCGCGGTGATGAGGGAGGACTCCCAGCGCCAGTCCTTGCCGAGGAAGCGGTGCGCGACGGCATCCGTGCCCGCACACGCCAGCGCGAGGACGGCGACGGTAGCGAGCAGCTCCCACGGCGACGGCCCCACCGCGCCGAACAACGACAGCACGAACGAGATCGCCGCGAGCACCGCGAGGGCGAGCACGACCAGTCGGTACATGGAGACGCGGCCGAGCACCGCGAGGGTGCGGTTCCAGGCGGCGGTCAGCGAGGTCATCACAGGAACAACTCTGCCTTACTGTCGGGCGACCACTCCACGCGGCCGTCGGTGGTCATGCGGACCCACGCGACGCCGTGGGCATGGGCGAAACGCGGTCCGCCGTCGAAGAAGAGCGCGGTCGCCGCGGCATCCGCGGTCATCGCGTCGGGCGCCACCGCCCACGTGGCGGCGATCGTCCGCACCGGCTCCCCCGTGCGGGCGTCCAGGACGTGGTGCAGGCCGCCGCCGTCCGCGCCCGGCCACGCGCGGCGCTGCGTCGCCGACGCGCACAGGGCCGCATCCGTCACCTGCCACACGCCGATCGCACGCGCCGCGTCGAAGGGATGCTCCAGGGCGATGGTCTCGCTGCCGCGGAGGGCGATGTCGCCGCCCGCGTCGACCGTGACGTCTCCGTCGGTGCGGGGGGCGAGGGTCGCGAGCACCAGATCGACCAGGCGTCCCTTCCCGAGCGCCCCGACGTCGATCGTGGCGGCCTCCCGCAGCGTCAGGGTCCCGTCGGTCCACGTCAGCAGTTCCCGCCAGCGTGCCGGCGCCGACTGCGCGCCGCGATCGACGAGGCCGTAGCGGGCGTCGTAGCCGCGGCGCGCGAGCGCGTCGCCCACGAGGGGGTTGACCGCCCCTTCGGTGGACTCGCTGAGCGCGCCGTACAGCTCGAGCATCGCGGCGGCGTCGGCGGGAGCCGGGATCGCGCCGGGCTCCGATGCGAGGGGCGCGATCCGCGCATCCGGACGGAACCGGGACCAGGTCCGGTCGAAGTCGTCGACGAGCGCGCTCACCGCGGTGCGGAGAGCCGGTGCGAGCGGCGCCGACGTGTCGATCCGCCACCGCGTGCCGATCGCCTCGAACTCCCACCGGGCCCGCTCGAGCATGTCGCCTCCGCGCGGCGGCGTCGCCGTCACGCCTTCGCTTCGGACTTGATCTCCGCGATGGCCGTGTTGAACCCGCCGCTCGTGAGCGACGATCCCGCGACGCGCGACACCGAGATCTCGTCGATGTTCTTGCCGACGACCTCGCTGCTGATCCCGCCGATGAACTGGCTCTGGTACTGCTCCGACTCGCGCTTGGTGGGGTTGCCCGACACCTCGACGCTCGTGATGACGTCGTCGGCCAGGGTGACGGTGACCGAGATGGTCTCGACGGACTCGGGGGTCGAGTAGGAGCCGTCCGCGGTGTACGTGCCGTCCTTGTAGACGCTGGTGGACGCGGTCGACTCCGCCGCGGCGGTCGACGAGGGCGTCGCGGATGCCGTGGCGGCGGTCGTCTTCTCCGGCGTGGAGCTGGCCGTCGCGTCGGCCGTCGTCGTGGCCGAGCAGCCCGCGAGGGCGACCATGCCGAGGACGGACGCGGCGGCGGCGCCGGCGCGGACGGAACGGGGTACGGCGGTGGTGCGGATCATGATGGTCCTCCTTCTGTCGTGCCCTGCCGCTTCAGATGCACGGGGGCGCATCGCGGTGGCAGTTCCACGGTAGCGGGGGCCGGGTTGGCGTCTGCCAGGCGTTGCCTATGCATTCGCATTGAAAGACGCGCGCACTCAGCGCACCGCCGCGACGCCCGGGCCCGACCGACGCCGCAGCGCCTTGAGCCCTTCCACCGCGAAGAACACCGCGACCGACATGCCGACCGGGAGGATCCAGCCCACCGCATCCAGGGGTTCGGAGCCGAACAGCCCATTGAGGAACGGCAGGTAGGTGTACAGCACCTGGAGCACGATGAGAGCGAGCGCCGACCACCAGATGACCGGGTTGCCGCGCAGGACGTCCACCGTGAGGCTCGATCGCCCGAGGAAGCGGCAGTTGAGCAGGAACGCCAGCTGACCGAACGCGAGCATCGCGACGGCCTCCGTGCGCGCGACGTCGACGTCCGAGCCGCGCGCGAGCGAGAGGGCGAAGACCGCGAGCGTCGCGCCGCCGATCAGCAGCGACACCGAGAGCACGAAACCGAGCTCTCGGGCCGACACGATGGATCCGCCCGTGGCGCGCGGCGGACGGGTCATGATCCCGCGCTCGGCCGGCTCGTAGGCGAGCGCGAGCGACAGGGTGACGGCGGTCACCATGTTCACCCACAGCACCTGGACGGGTGTCAGCGGGAGGGTCAGGCCGAACAGCACGGCGACGAGGATCACCAGCGACTGCGCGCCGTTGGTCGGCAGCAGGAAGACGACCGACTTGCGGAGGTTGTCGTAGATGCGCCGTCCCTCGGCGATGGCGCTGCGGATCGTCGCGAAGTTGTCGTCGGCCAGGACGATCTCGGCGGCCTCCTTCGTCGCCTCGGTGCCCTTGATGCCCATCGCGATGCCGACGTCGGCACGGGTGAGCGCGGGAGCGTCGTTGACGCCGTCGCCGGTCATCGCGACGACCTCGCCGTGCGACTGCAGGGCGCGGACGATACGGATCTTGTGCTCGGGACTCGTGCGGGCGAACACGTCGACCCCGCGCACGACGGCCTTCAGCTGCTCCTGGCTGAGCGCCTCCAGCTCGGCGCCGGTCAGCACCGGGGCGTCCTCGTCGGCGACCAGACCCATCTCGCGGCTGATCGCACGGGCGGTGCCGGCGTGGTCACCGGTGATCATCTTCACGCGGATGCCGGCGGCATGGCAGTCGGCGATGGCGGCGATGGCCTCGGGACGCGGCGGGTCGACGATGCCCCACAACCCGAGGAGCTCCAGGTCCTGGAGGTCGTCGACCTCGAGGGTGGTGGCGCGGGTGGGCTTGCGTGCGGCGGCGAGCACGCGCAGGCCCTGCCCGCTGAGCTCGTCGACCGCCCGCTCCCAGAAGCCGCGGTCGAGCGGCTCCGAGCCGTCGGCCCCGCGCTGGGTCAGCGCGCGGTCCAGGAGGCGGTCGGGCGCGCCCTTGACCAGGATCGCGCGCGAGCCGTCGGCGCTCTCGTTGAGGGTCGCCATGAACTTGTGGGCCGAGTCGAAGGGCACGACGCCGATACGGCGCGTGCCGGCGGTGTCCGCTCCCCCCTTCATCGCGACGACCTTCAGCGCGCCCTCGGTGGGCTCTCCGACCAGCGCCCAGCCGGCGGCGCCGGCCCGCTCGGCATCCGCTCCCGCGGAGACGCGCTCGAGGGACGCGTCGTTGCACAGGTCGGCGACGGCGAGGAGGGCCGCGAGATCGGCGCCGCCGGCCGGCGCGATGTCGCCGGCGGGGTCGTAGCCGAGGCCGGACACCTCGTAACGTGCGACGGGCGTGACGATCGTGCGGACGGTCATCTCGTTCTTGGTGAGCGTGCCGGTCTTGTCGGAGCACACGGTGGTCACCGACCCGAGGGCCTCCACCGCGGGGAGCTTGCGCGTGATCGCGTGGCGCCGCGCCATCTGCTGCACGCCGATCGCCAGCGTGATGGTGACGAGGGCGGGCAGGCCCTCGGGGATCGCGGCGACGGCGAAGCCGATGGTCGCCGACACCAGCTCGGGCAGCGGCATCTGGTGGAGGTAGCGGCCGATGACCATCATCGTCAGCGCCATGCCGAGGATCACCAGCGTGAGCTTGCGGCCGAAGGCGTTCAGCTGGGTGGTGAGCGGCGTGTCGAGCGATCCGGCGTCGCCGACGAGCGCCTGGATCTTGCCGATCTCGGTGGACGAGCCCGTGCCCGTCACGATGCCGAGGCCCTGTCCGGCCGTCACGATGGTCCCGGAGAAGGCCATCGACGAGCGGTCGCCCACGCCGGCGTCGCCGGCGACGGGGGCGCGGTCCTTCGACGACGACACCGACTCCCCGGTCAGCGCCGCCTCGTCGATCCGCAGCTGGGTCGCCTCCGCCAGCCGCACGTCGGCGGGGACCTTGTCGCCCGGCATGAGTCGCACGAGATCGCCCGGCACGAGATCGGCCGCCGGCACCGTCGCCCACCGGCCGTCGCGACGCACGGTCGCATCGGACGAGAGCATGCCGCGGATGCCCGCCAAGGCCTTCTCGGCGCGCCCCTCCTGCACGTAGCCGATGACGGCGTTGATGATCGCGACCGCCATGATCACCCAGAAGTCCAGCCAGTCGCCCATCACCGCCTTGATGGCGGCGGCGGCGAGCAGGATGTAGATGAGCGTGTCGTTGAAATGCGACAGGAAACGGAGCCACGCGGGGGTCCGCTGGGGCTCGGGCAGGAGGTTCGGCCCGACGACGTCGAGTCGCGACGTCGCTTCGGACGTGGTCAGGCCGGCGTCGTCGACGCGCAGCGCGCGCCGCACCTCGTCGACCTCACGTGCGTGCGGGCCTGCGACGGTGAACTCGGCGTCGACGGTGGGAAGGGTCATAGCGCGATCCTAGAAGGTGCGCGCCCGACTCGCCGTCCGCGCGGCGGGGGAAAACACGGCGGATGCCGACTCAGGCGGCGCCGTCGAACATGCTCGTGACGGAGCCGTCCTCGAAGACCTCCTTGATCGCGCGCGCGAGCAGCGGGGCGATCGGCAGGATCGTCAGTCCCGGGAAACGCTTCTCGGGGGGCAGCGGGATCGTGTCGGTGACGACGACCTCGTCGATGGCGGCATCCTGCAGGCGCTGCGTGGCGGGGTCGCTGAACACGGCGTGCGTGGCGGCGACGATGACGCGCTCGGCGCCGTTCGCCTTGAGCGCCTGGGCGGCCTTCACGATCGTCCCGCCGGTGTCGATCATGTCGTCCACCAGCAGGCAGACGCGACCCTCGACATGTCCGACGATCTCGTTGACCGTCACCTGGTTGGCCACGTTCGGATCGCGCCGCTTGTGGATGATCGCCAGCGGCGCCCCCAGCGAGTCCGACCACTGGTCGGCGACGCGCACACGTCCGGTGTCGGGCGAGACGACGGTCAGCTTCTCGCGGTCCTCCGGCGACAGGCTCTTCTGGAAGTAGTCGAGCAGCACGGGCTTGGCGAACAGGTGGTCGACGGGGCCGTCGAAGAACCCCTGGATCTGCGCGGCGTGCAGGTCGACGCTCATGACCCGGTCGGCGCCCGCCGTCTTCAGCAGGTCGGCGACGAGACGGGCGCTGATCGGCTCGCGGCCGCGTCCCTTCTTGTCCTGGCGCGAGTACGGGTAGTAGGGCGCGACGACCGTGATGCGCTTGGCGGATGCCCGCTTGGCGGCATCCAGCATGATCAGCAGCTCCATGAGCCACTCGTTCACGGGAGGCCCGAAGGACTGGATGATGAACGCGTCGCATCCGCGGATCGACACCTCGAACCGCGTCAGGATCTCCCCCGACGCGAACGTGCGGTGCTCGGTCGGGACGAGCTCGGTGCCGAGGGCCGCGGCGACGTCGTGGGACAGGGTCGGGTGGGAGCTTCCGCTCGCGACGACCAGACGCTTCTTGGTCTTGGCGACGAGTCCCGGGGCGATCCCGCGCTCGACGTCCAGATCAACCGTGTGCTTCTTGCGCGCCATCGTCCGCTTCCTGTGCAGACCGGGACTGCGCGGCAGCTGCCGCCGCGGCCGTTCCCGGTCGGTGGTTCTCAACCCACCCCTCGACGTTGCGCTGAGGGGCAACGCTCAAGGCGAGGGCTCCGGGCGGGACATCCTTGCGGATCACCGCGCCGGCTCCGGTCTTGGCGCCGTCTCCGATCCTAACGGGCGCGACGAACACGTTGTGCGAGCCGGAGTGCACCTCGTCACCGATCTCGGTGCGGTGCTTGGCGATGTCGTCGTAGTTGGCCGTGATCGCGCCGGCGCCGAGGTTCACCCCGCGACCGATGGTCGTGTCGCCGATGTAGGACAGGTGCGGCACCTTGCTGCCCTCGCCGATGATGGAGTTCTTGGTCTCGACGAAGGTGCCGATCTTACCGCCGGCGGCCAGCACGGTGCCGGGTCGGAGGTAGGCGAAGGGGCCGACCGTGGCGCCCGCGCCGATCACGGCGAGCGTCGCGTCGGCGCGGCGCACGACCGCGTTCTCGCCGACCTCGCAGTCCTCCAGCGTCGTGTCCGGGCCGATCGTGGCGCCCGCGGCCACCGCCGTCGCCCGCAGGATGTGGGTGTTCGGCAGCACGGTGACGTCGGGTGCGAGGGTCGCCGTCACGTCGATCCACGTCGTCGCCGGGTCCTGGATGGTCGCCCCCTCGAGCTGCCAGCGGCGCACGGTGCGGGCGTTGAGCAGCCGCCCCGCCTCGGCGAGCTGGGCGCGATCGTTGACGCCGAGCGTGAGGGCGACGTCCGCCACGATCGAGGCGACCACCGGCTCCCCGGCGGCACGGGCGAGCCCGATGACGTCGGTGAGGTACTTCTCGCCCTGCGCGTTGTCGGTGCCCACGCGCGCCAGATGCCTGCGGAGGGCGGCGGAGCGGAAGACGTAGACGCCGGCGTTGATCTCGGTCACGGCCGCCTCGGCCGCCGTCGCGTCCTTCTGCTCGACGATGCGCTCGACGGTGCCGTCGGTCGCGCGGATGACGCGGCCGTAGCCGGTCGCGTCGTCGAGCACCGCCGACAGCAGCGTCGCGCTGGCCCCCGAGTCGCGGTGATCGCGGACGAGGGCGCTGAGAGTCGGCGCGTCCAGCAGCGGGACGTCGCCCGAGAGCACCAGGACGTCGCCGTCGAAGGCCGGCACCGCGGCCAGCGCGACCTCGACCGCGCGGCCCGTCCCGGGGACGTCGTCCTGATCGACGACGACGACCTCGGGTGAGATGCCGGTGACGGCGTCGGCGACCAGGTCGCGCTCGTGCCGGACGACGACCAGCACGTGCGCGGCGGAGAGGTCGCGCGCCGTGTCGAGGACATGGCCCACGAGCGGGCGCCCGCCGATGCGATGCAGCACCTTCGGAAGCGCGGATCGCATGCGCGTCCCCTGCCCGGCGGCGAGGATCACGACGGCCAGGGACGCATCCCACGTGTTCTCTGTCATGCTCCGCCGCCAGGATTCGAACCTGAACCTCACAGCTCCAAAGGCTGTCGTGCTGCCGTTACACCACGGCGGACCGCACCCCGCGAGTCGGCGGGTATGCCGGTCCAGTCTGCCAGTCTCCGGCGCCGAAGACCGCATCGATCGGCCGTCAGGCGAGCATGAGGAAGAGCTTCTCCAGCTCCTCCGTCGTGAGGCCGTCCTCGATCTCGGCGGCGGCCGGATCGGCGAGGCATTCGCGCAGCGCGGTCGACACGATCGCGAAGCCCGCGCGGTCCAGGGCGTGGGAGACGGCCGCCAGCTGCATGACGACGTCGCGACACGGCCGCCCCTCCTCCACGGCCGCGATCACGGCGTCCAGCTGCCCGCGGGCGCGGCGCAGCCGGTTGGCGATCTTGCGCTGGGCGGCGGGGTCGTGCGTCGAGGTCGCCATCAGCGCGAGAACAGTCGGGAGAAGAAGCCCGATCCGCTGTCGGTCTCGTGTCCGGCGCAGCGCTGCGCGGCGGGGACGTTGCGCATCACCTGGTCCACGTGCTGGCCGCAGCCGGCCCAGGTCGTCTTTCCGCAGGTGGTGCACGTCACGGCAGAGCACATGTGAGGTCTCCTCGTCTTTCGGTGTCGGTGTGGGGGGGGTTCAGACGGCGGTGCGATCGGTCACGAGCAGGGTGCCCGCGCGGTCGCCGAGGACGGCGCGGAGCGTCAGCATGCCGCCGGAGAGGGATGCCGAGTCGAACCCGGCCTGCGCGAGCACCCGATGCGCGATCGCGGAGCGCACGCCCGACTGGCACATCACGCGCACGGGGCGGCCGGCGGCGGCGTCGCGGACCTCGTCGAGGCGGGCCCGCAGCTGCGTGTGCGGGATCGCCAGGACGTCCGGCAGCCGGCCGGCGGCGAGCTCCGCGGGCGTCCGGACGTCGAGGACGAGCGCCGACGAGAGCACCTCCTCGAGCTCCTGCGCGTACCAGAGGCGGAGCGTGCCGGAGCGCACGTTCTCCCCCACCATGCCCAGCAGGTTCACGGGATCCTTCGCCGAACCGTACGGCGGCGCATAGGCCAGATCGAGATCGATGAGGTCCTCGACGCTCCACCCGGCACGGATGGCGGTGGCGAGCACGTCGATCCGCTTGTCGACGCCGTCGGCGCCGACGGCCTGCGCACCCATCAGACGACCGTCGTCGCGCCGGACGTGCGCGACGAGGTGGATCTGCGAGGCACCGGGGAAATAGCCCGCGTGCTGGCCCGGGTGCAGGTGCACGGTGTCGACCTCGACGTCCGCGGCCGCCAGTGCGGCACGGTTGGCGCCCGTCAGCGCGACCGTCTGCGCGCCGACGCGCACGATGGCGGTGCCGACCGGTCGTGGGATCGCGCGGGCCGTGTGCGGGCGGAGGATCGCATCGGCCACGAGGCGGCCCGCCCGGTTGGCGGGGCCGGCGAGGGCGACGGGGCGCACGGCTCCCGTCACGGCGTCGGCCACCGCGGTCGCATCGCCGACCGCATAGACGTCGGGCAGCGAGGTGCGGCCGTGGTCGTCGACGATCATCGCCCCGCGGCCGCAGGCGACGCCAGCCTCTTCGAACACGGCGGTGTCGGGCCGGACCCCGACCGAGAGCACCACCAGATCGGCGTCGAGCCGCGATCCGTCGTCGAGGACGACGACGTCGGCGTCGACGCCCGACTCGATCGCCGTCGCGGCCGCACCGGCGCGCACCTCGATGCCGAGCGCGTGCAGCTCGGCGCTCACGAGGGTCGCGAGCTCCTCCTCCAGCGGAGGGAGGACGTGGGGCGCGAGCTCCACGACCGTGGTGTGCAGGCC
Source organism: Microbacterium sp. PAMC21962 (assembly GCF_019443465.1). Lineage (NCBI taxonomy): Bacteria > Bacillati > Actinomycetota > Actinomycetes > Micrococcales > Microbacteriaceae > Microbacterium > Microbacterium sp. PAMC21962. The sequence continues at coordinate 1,092,946 of NZ_CP080381.1, forward strand.
GCGCTGGGCGAGCGCCTCCGCGGCCTCGACGCCGATGAAGCCGGCACCGAGCACGACCGCCCGGCGCGCACCGGCGGCGACGCGGTCGCGCAGCGCCACGGCATCCTCCACGGTGCGCAGCGTCCGCACGCGAGGGGAGTCGAGTCCGGCGATCGGCGGGCGCGCCGACTGCGCGCCCGGTGCGAGCACGAGGGCGTCGTAGGCGAGCGTGTCGACCCCGTCCGCGGTGACGACCGTCACGGTCTTGGCCGCGGCATCCAGGTGGGTCACGTCGTGTCCGGTGCGTACGTCCAGGGCCAGCGCGGCCTTCAGCGACGCGGGCGTCTGCACGAGCAGTGCAGACGGGTCGGCGATCTCGCCGCCCACGAGGTAGGGCAGACCGCAGTTGGCGAAGGAGACGTGCTCCCCGCGCTCGAGGACGACGATCTCGGCGGACTCGTCGAGCCTGCGCGCGCGTGCGGCGCAGCTCATCCCTCCCGCCACGCCTCCGACGATCACGATGCGCATCCGTGCTCCCCCTTCAGGTTCAGTTCTCGCCCGAATATACCCCCGGGGGTATTGCGCGCCAAATCGGGCGGATCGCCTCCCGCGATAATGGAGCCATGGCCACCGAACACGACGAAGTCGACCGGATCGTCGGCGCGTGGGGTGCCCAGCGTCCCGACCTCGACTTCTCGCCCCTCGAGGTGCTCTCCCGCGTCGACCGTCTGTCGCGCCACCTCGACCGGGCGCGGCGTGAGGCGTTCCGCCGCAGCGACCTCGAGCCGTGGGAGTGGGACGTGCTGTCTGCCCTGCGCCGCGCGGGCGAGCCCTATCAGCTGAGCCCGAAGCAGCTGCTGCAGCAGACCCTCGTCTCCAGCGGGACGATGACCAACCGCATCGATCGGCTCGTGGGCCGCCGTCTCGTGCGCCGCGAAGCCGACCCGGCCGACGGCCGCAGCGTGCTCGTCACGATCACCGACGACGGGAAGACCCGCGTGGATGCCGCCATCACGCGTCTCGTCGACGCGGAGGCCCTGCTGCTCGGCGTGCTCTCCCGCGGCGACCGGGAACGCCTCGCGGCCCTGCTGCGCAAGCTCTCCCTCGGCTTCGACGCCTGACCCAGGCTCGCGTTTCGGTCGCCTCGAGCGCCCGAAACGGCGCCCCAGCGAGTTTCGGACGCCACGAGCGACCGAAACTCCGCCGTCGCGGGGCGTCAGCCGAGAAGCTCGGACAGCTCGAACCAGCGCTCCTCCAGCGCGGCGATCTCCGCCTCCAGCTCGCCGATCGCCCGCATCCGCTCCCCCAGGCCGACGTAGTCCGCCTGGTCGTGGTCGGCGAGTGCCGCGCGCGCGGCATCGACCTGGGACGTGAGCTTCTGGATGCGCCGCTCCGCGGCGGCCACCTCTTTCTGGGCTGCGCGCAGGTCGGCGCCGGCGAGGGCGGGACCGGACGCGGCGGCGCCGGATGCCGCGGGAGCGGCGGCCGGTGCGGACAGCTGCGCGGCGCGCAGGCGCAGGTACTCGTCGATGCCGCCGGGCAGGTGCCGGAGGCGCCCGTCCAGCACGGCGTACTGCTGGTCCGTGACGCGCTCGAGGAAGTAGCGATCGTGGCTGACGACCAGCAGGGTCCCCGCCCACGAGTCCAGGAGATCCTCGATGGCGGCGAGCATGTCGGTGTCGAGGTCGTTCGTCGGCTCGTCGAGGATGAGCACGTTCGGCTGGTCGAGCAGGATCAGCAGCAGCTGCAGCCGACGCTGCTGCCCGCCGGAGAGATCCTTGACCGGCGTCGACAGTTGGGCGGAGCTGAAACCCATCCGCTCCAGCAGCTGCCCGGGCGTCAGCTCGGCGGCCTTCGAGCCCGTGCCGATCGTGTAGCTCGTGCGCAGGCCCGAGATCACGACCCGCACCGGGTCGTCCCGGTACTGGTCCAGCTCGTCCATCCGCTGCGTGAGCGTTGCGACCTTCACGGTCTTGCCGCGCTTGACCCGGCCGCTCGTGGGCTCGACCGTCCCGGCCACCAGGCCGAGGAGCGTCGACTTGCCGGCGCCGTTGACGCCGAGGATGCCGGTGCGCTCGCCCGGCGCGATGCGCCACTCGACGTCGGTGAGCACCGGATGCCCGTCGTACGCGACGCCGGCATCCAGCAGGTCGACGACGTCCTTGCCCAGGCGGGAGACGGCGAGGGACTGCAGCTGGACGGCGTCGCGGATCTCGGGGACGTCGGCGATCAAGGCGTTGGCCGCGTCGATGCGGAAGCGGGGCTTGCTCGTGCGCGCGGGCGCGCCGCGGCGCAGCCACGCGAGCTCCTTGCGGGCGAGGTTCTGCCGCCGCTGCTCGATGACCGCCGACTGGCGGTCGCGCTCGACGCGCTGCAGCACGTACGCGGCGTAGCCGCCCTCGAACGGCTCGACGATGCGGTCGTGCACCTCCCACGTGCGGGTGCAGACCTCGTCGAGGAACCACCGGTCGTGGGTGACGACCAGCAGCGCCCCCGTCGAGGCGGACCAGCGGCGCTTGAGGTGCGCGGCGAGCCAGGCGACCGCCTCGACGTCGAGGTGGTTCGTGGGCTCGTCGAGGGCGAGGACGTCCCAGTCGCCGACGAGCAGTCGCGCGAGCGCCACGCGCCGGCGCTGCCCGCCCGAGAGACCGACCACCGGGCCGTCCCAGTCGAGGTCGCCGACCAGGCCGGAGACCACGTCGCGGACGCCGGCATCGCCCGCCCAGTCGTGCTCGGCGCGGTCGCCGACGACGCTCTGGGCGATCGTGAGGGCGTCGTCGAGCGTGTCGCCCTGATCGAGCACGCCCACGCGCACCCCGCCGCGCACGGTGACGCGACCGGCATCCGGCTCCAGACGCCCCGCGAGCATCGCCATCAGACTGGACTTGCCGTCGCCGTTGCGGCCGACGATGCCGATGCGATCCCCCTCGTCGACGCCGAGAGAGACGCCGTCGAAGACGACCTTCGTGGGGAATTCCAGGTGGAGGCCCTCAGCCCCGAGCAGATGCGCCATATCCGCTCCAGGCTACGCGAGAGGTCCCGGCGGTCAGTACCAGAAGCTCAGCCGCGGCGGCACCGTGGAGGCGAACAGCCGTGCGAGCGCGGGGGCGTCGTCGGCGACCAGACGGCCCGCGCGCGCCAGCGTCACGGGCGAGACGCCGCCCAGCAGCAGCGCAGACAGCTCGGCCACCCCGAGCGTGACCGTCGGCACGCCGACCGGCGGCTCGTCGACGAGCTCCACCGCGGCGGTGCCGTCGGCATCCGTCGTCAGCAGGAACACCCCGGAGGCGATGCCCAGCGGATCGGCGACGTCGAGCACGACCGTGTCGACGACGTCGTAGGCCCGCGCCGACAGCGCCGCCGGCACGTCCAGGATGCGCGTGTAGTGGTGGTCGCGCAGCGTCACCGTCACGGCGCGCTGGTCGGCGATCATCCACCACAGCGGCTCGTCGACCGACAGCTCGCTGGCCTCCACCGTGCCGATGAGGTCCATCGTGAGGAAGAAGCGCCAGAGGGCGGCGTACGCCTCGTCGCCGGCGGCGAGCAGCAGGCCGATCTCGACGGTGGATGCCGCGAAGTCGTGCTCGTTCTCGGTGACGCGGTACACGGCGACGCCCTCGACGTCGCCGGACGGCGAGCGGTACTGCACCGCCCGCAGCTGCTCGGCCTTCTCGACGTCCGCTCTCGTGCCGAAGAAGCGATCCCAGTGTCCGCCGGGCATGTCGATCTCACCGGGCGCGTGCACGCGGACCCGCTCGTGCAGCTCCGCGGCGATCTCCCGTCCCTGCGCACGCGTGACGAAGTCGATGCGTCCGGGGGCGTCGGGTCCGATCCACCGTGCACGGCGCGCGTCGATCCGCCACTGCGCGGCCAGCGCCGCGGGGGCGAAGCCGAAGCGGCCGTAGATGGTCGACTCGCTGACGGTGAGGATCGCCACCGGAAGGCCCCGCTCGACGGCGGTGCGCAGCTCGCCCGCCATCACCGAGCGCAGGATGCCGCGGCGGCGATGGGTCGGGGCGACGGTCACGGAGCTGATCGCGCAGGCGGGCACCGCCCCGCCGGGGAGACTGAGCTCTGCGGCCCACGACGCGAAGGTCGCGACCGGCACCTCGGGCTGCGGCGCCGTCTCGTCGAAGACGCCGAGCTTGCGACGGTACGCCGAGCCGGCGAAGAACGCCTCGCGCTGCGTCTCGGTGCGTTCGCCGTCGAGGAACCCGCGCGAGACGGCCTCCAGCCACGGGTCGGTCTCGGTGCGCAGCGCGTCGTCGACCCGCCGCACGACGAGGTCGCGCGCGGCGAGCTCATCGACCAGGGTGCTGTCGAGCGAGGCGTCGTGGTGCGGGCGGTGACGATCGGTCATGGTGCTCTCCGTTCGAGGGGTGTGCGAGATGGCGGCGCTCAGGCCGTGACGACGCGGGCGCCGGGCACGGGACCGTGCGCGTGCAGCACACGCGAACGGGCCGGCGCGACGGCCGAGAGGTCGGCGGCGAGCTCGACGGCGGCGCGCTCGTCGGCCGCGAGGAAGGCGACCGTGGGCCCCGACCCCGAGACGATACCGGCCAGGGCGCCCGCCCGTCGTCCGGCGCGCAGGGTGTCGGCGAGTGCGGGCCGCAGCGACAGCGCGGCATCCTGGAGGTCGTTGCGGACGGCGACGGCGAGCGCCGCGGGGTCGCCCGCCCGCAGCGCCTGCAGCACCACGGGATCGGCGGACGGCACGCCGTGATCGGGGGCGATGTCGGGCAGGTCGCGCAGGCGGTCGAGCTCGCCGTAGACCGCCGGCGTCGACAGCCCGTCCGCACTGGTCACGAGCACCCAGTCGAACCGCCCGCGGGCGAGCGCCGGCGCCAGCTCGTCGCCGCGGCCGGTTCCGATCGCCGTGCCGCCGAGGACCGCGAACGGCACGTCCGCGCCGAGGGGCGCACCGAGCTCCTGCAGCTCGAGCGTCGTCAGCCCGCCGCCCAGCAGCTCGTTGACGGCGACGAGGGCGGCCGCGGCATCCGCCGACCCGCCCCCCATGCCGCCGGCGACGGGCACGCCCTTGTGGACGTCGAGGTGGATGCCGCCCTGCCAGCCCAGCCGCTCGGCGGCGCGGCGCGCCGCGCGGACGGCGAGGTTCGTGGCGTCGAGGGGGACGCCGGACACATCGAGGTCGCCCGTGACGGCGATGGTGAAGTCGTCGGCCACCCGCGCCCACACGTCCTCGTACACCGACACGGCCTGGTACACCGAGGCGACGTCGTGGTAGCCGTCGGGCTGGACGTCGCCGACGTCGAAGGCGATGTTGATCTTGCCGGGCGCGCGCGCGTGCACCCGGCGACCGGCCAGCCCGGCGATGGTCACGAAGCGTCCACCCAGATCTCTCCGATGCCGGCGGCGATCACGTCGATGCGCGCGAGCTCCTCGGCGTCGAAGGCGGGCCCGTCCAGCGCGGCGAGGTTCTCGTCGAGCTGCGCGGTCCGCGAGGCCCCGATGAGCGCCGAGGCCACGACACCGTCGCGCAGCACCCACTGCAGAGCCAGCTGCGCGAGGCTCTGCCCGCGCTCACGAGCGATCACGTCGAGAGCGCGCAGGCCCTCCAGGGCGGAGTCGGTCAGGCGACGCCCGGGCAGCGACGAGCGGTCCTGGGAGCGGGTCGCGGTGCCGTCGCCGAGGTAGCGATCGGTCAGCAGCCCCTGTGCCAGGGGGACGAACGCGATGGCGCCCATGCCCTCCTGCTGCAGCACGCCGGTCAGACCGTCTTCGATCCACCGGTTGAGGATCGAGTAGGCGGGCTGGTGGATGATCAGGGGCGTGCCGAGCGCACGCGCGACGGCGGCGGCCCGCGCGGTCTGCTCGGGCTCATACGACGAGATGCCGACGTAGAGCGCCTTGCCCTGTCGCACGAGGGTGTCGAGCGCGGCGACCGTCTCCTCGATGGGCGTCACCGGGTCGAAGCGGTGCGAGTAGAAGATGTCGACGTAGTCGAGCGACATCCGCGTGAGGGACTGCTCCGCGCTGGCCAGCAGATACTTGCGCGAGCCCCACTGCCCGTAGGGTCCGTCCCACATGTCGTAGCCGGCCTTCGACGAGATGATGAGCTCGTCGCGGTAGGGCCGGAAGTCCTCGCGCATCATGCGGCCGAAGTTCGTCTCCGCGCTGCCGTACGGCGGGCCGTAGTTGTTGGCGAGGTCGAAGTGGGTGATGCCGCGGTCGAAGGCGTGGCGCAGCAGCGCGCGCTGATTGTCGAACGGCACGTTGTCGCCGAAGTTCCACCACAGCCCCAGCGAGATCGCGGGGAGGTAGAGGCCGCTGGCGCCCACCTGTCGGTAGCCGGCGGAGGTGTAGCGGTCGGGGGCCGCGGTGTAGGGACGGTGCAGGTCGCCGCCGCGCGACGCGGCGAAACGCTCGGGGGTGTCGGTCACCCGTCCAGGCTATCGAGCGCAGGGCGCCGGCGGCGGCCGGGGGCCGAAACGCGGAGGAAACGACATGCGCGTACGCTGAAGGCTCCCCGGCGACGAAAGAAGGTCTGCGTGACACCACTGGAGGCACTCTCACCGCATCCGCACCCCTGGTCAGGTCTGCTCGCCCGCGACGACCTCCGATGGGTCGACGGTGTCCTCCACCTCGTGCACGACGACCTCACCCCCGAGATGGCCCGGACGGCCGACATCGGCCTCGTCGCCGACGCCCTCGCGGCCGCCGGCCTCGACCCGATGCTCGCGCAGGACGACCACGGCGGCGCGGTGATCGTCGTGGATGCCGCCGAAGGCCCGGCCGCCGTCCGCGCCCTGGCCGCGGCCGGCGCGGACGAACCGCTCTACGCCAAGCCCGCCGGCGCCGCCGCGCGCCTCGCGGTGGATCTGCCCCTCCCCGACCCGGACGGCGTCTGGGGGATGCGTCTGTACCGCCCGCGCGTCAGCGCCAACGGCTCGCTGCGCTACGGGACGGCGGAGTCGGTGCGCCTCGAGGCGTGGCGCCGAGCGGACGGGCTCGTGCACGCGCCGCGCGCCAACGCCCTCACGCGGCGGGTGATCCCGGCATCCGATCTCACCCCCACGACGGTGTGGCGCCACGGCCGCTCCTGGAGGACGGTCGTGGGCATGTTCGACGCGCGCCCGCATCAGGTCACCGCCGACATCGACATGGTCTTCTCGTGGGTCGACGGCTCGGCCAGCGAGTTCCAGCGCCAGCGCGCCGCGCAGCTCGAGGAGTACGTGGTCGGCGAGGGCGACGACGGGCCGGCGCGCTACCGCCACGTCGACGAGCTGCGCTACGCACTGCGCAGCGTGCACATGTACGCCCCCTGGGTGCGACGGATCTTCATCGCCACCGACTCGCCCAAGCCCGCCTGGCTGGCCGAGCACCCGCGCGTCACGATCGTGCGCAGCGAGGAGTTCTTCGCCGACCCGTCGGTTCTGCCCACCCACAACTCGCACGCCGTCGAGGCGCAGCTGCATCGCATCGACGGCCTCGCCGAGCACTTCCTGTACTCGAACGACGACATGTTCTTCGGCCGTCCCGTCGCCCCGGAGATGTTCTTCACCGCGGGCGGGCTCACGACGTTCGTCGAGTGCGACGTGCGCATCGGGGCCGGGGCGGCGCGCAGCGAGCGGTCCGGGCACGACAACGCCCTGCGCGTGAACCGCGCCCTCCTGCTCGAACGCTTCGGCCGCTCGATCGTGCGCGACCTCGAGCACTGCGCCGCGCCGATGAGGCGCAGCATCGCCGCCGAGCTCGAACGGGAGTTCGCCGAGGACATCGCGCGCACCGCGGCATCCCGGTTCCGCTCGGCGAGCGACGTGTCGGTCACCAACAGCCTCTACCACTACTACGCCCTCATGACCGGGCGGGCCGTGGCGACGACCGCACCGCGGGTGACCTACGTGCAGACCACCATGGTCTCCGCGCTGCGCAAGATGCGCCGGCTGGAGGAGCGCCGCGACGCGGACATGTTCTGCCTCAACGACGGCGGTGAGACCGAGGTGCCGGAGGAGATGCGCGTGCGCCTGCTGCGCGACACGCTCGAGCGCATGTTCCCGGTGCGGGCGCCGTGGGAGGTGCCGGTCAGCGCAGCACGGACAACGGCCGCGTCGGCGGGGCGCTCGGCCTCTGCACGCCGACGCCCGTGATGCCCGCCTCGGCGAGCCGCCGGCGGGCGGCCTCCGGGTCGGTGTACTCCATCACGCGGGGGACGTCGACGGGGACCACGGAGTGGACGACCGTGTCGTCGTAGACGTGCACCAGGTTGTACGACTGGGCCCCGTCCTGCGGGCGGGTGCCGCCGACGGGGACGGTGAGATCCTGCGCGTAGCAGGTGGATGACGCGACCGACACGGGGATGCCCGCGAACGTCGCGAACGTCGAGTAGTGCAGGTGCCCCGCGATGATGGCACGGATGTCGGTGCCGCGGACGACGGCGGCCAGACGCGCCTGACCGCGCAGCTCGACGCTCGCCGCCAACGCGAGCACGCTGGGAACGGGCGGGTGGTGCATCGCCAGGATCGTGCCGAGCGGCGCGGGCGTCTCCAGCACGGCGGACAGCCACGCGAGCTGGGCGTCGGAGAGCTCGCCGTAGTGGTGGCCCGGAACCGAGGTGTCGAGGGTGACGATGCGCAGACCGTCGAACTCGTCCACCCGGTCGACGGGGCGCAGATCGGCGGCCGGATCGTCCCACAGCTCGGCGCGGAACGCGGCGCGATCGTCGTGGTTTCCCATCACCCACACCACCGGCGCCTCCAGGCGCGCGGCGACGGGCTCCACCATCGCCCGCAGCGTCGCGTACGCGGCACGCTCGCCGAGGTCGACGAGGTCGCCGGTGACGACGATGGCGTCGGGCCGCACGCCCGAGGACTCGATGCCGTCGAGCGCGCGGGCGAGGTGCTCCTCGCCCGAGACGGCGTCCCAGATGCGCGAGCCCCCGGCCCGAAGGTGGGTGTCGCTGAGATGAAGCACGATCCGCTCGGGAGCAGGATGCTCGGCCATTCGCATGCGCGTCATGTTACAGACATGTTTCGTGACCGCGCGGTGAACGTTGCGCGTCGTGTCGAGGTCGCCGCCGGCGCGCGGTCAGCGGGAGGCGCGGGCGACGGCCACGAAGTGGTCGATCGTCAGCTGCTCGCCCCGGGCCGTGGGGTCCACTCCGGCCGCCTCCAGCACCGCGGTCGCCGCCGCCGATGAGCCGCCGAGGAGCGGGGCAAGCGCCTGGCGCAGCATCTTGCGGCGCTGCTGGAAGGCGGCATCCACGACCCGGAAGGTGGCGCGGCGGAGGGTCTCGTCGCCGCGGGGCTGCGGATCTCGGCGGAATCCGACCAGCACGCTGTCGACGTTCGGCACCGGCCAGAAGACCTGCCGCGACACCGTGCCCGCCAGCCGCCACGCGCCGTACCAGGCCGCCTTGACGCTCGGGGCGCCGTAGACCTTCGATCCGGGAGGCGCCGCGAGGCGCTCCCCCACCTCGGCCTGCACCATCACGACGCCGCGCTCGAGACCGGGAAAGGTCTCCATGAAGTGCAGGAGCACCGGCACGCTGACGTTGTAGGGCAGGTTCGCGACGAGCACGTTCGGATCGCCCGGCAGCGCCGTGACACGGAGGGCGTCGGCATCCACGACCGTCAGCGCACCGTCGGCGACGCCGTGGGCCGCGGCGGTGGCCGGCAGCCGCTCCGCGAGGCGGTGGTCGATCTCGACGGCGGTGACGGGCGCGCCCGTCTCGAGGATGGCGAGGGTGAGCGAGCCGAGTCCCGGCCCGACCTCGACGACGCGGTCGGCGGCGGTCACCTCCGCGACGTGGACGATCTTTCGCACCGTGTTGGCGTCGACGACGAAGTTCTGCCCCAGCTTCTTGGTCGGAGTGACGTCGAGGTCGGCGGCGAGCGCGCGGATCTCGGCGGCTCCGAGCAGGGTCACGGGCATGCGCACCAGCCTATCCGTGATGCGTGCGGCCGCCCGAGCCGGCGGGATCCGCGGCCTAGGGGATCCAGTAGCCGACGGCGCACAGCAGGCGCGTCTCGTCGTCGGCCCCCTCGGGCGGATCGACCGCCGGCGGGAAAACACCCCACGCGCGCCACTCCTCGGCGAACGAGACGACGTGCTCCTCGAGACCGGCGATCAGCTCGGGGGTGAAGTGGAACGGGATGCCGAGGTGCTTCGCGATGAGCCACGCCTGGAACGCCCGGTAGGTGGCGAGGTGGGCGAGACCCTCGGCGGCCGGGTAGTCGCCGTAGCTGAACCGGAAGGTGTCGGCGTAACCGCCGGCGCGGACCGCCGCCGTCGCGGCGTCGTTGCGGGCGTCGTACGCGCCGATCGGATCGTCGCCGAGCAGGTCGACTCCCCGCAGGTCGTCGCCGTCGGCCGATGCGCGCCCGCGCAGGACGTCGGGGACCCAGGCCTCGTCGTAGGTGTGCGCCTGAAGGATGTCGCGGAAGGTGGGATCCGCCGTGGAGGTCCATTCGGACGGTGCCGGACGGGTGAGATCGGCCGGGTCGATCCGGTCGATCACGTCGCGCAGGGCGGCGTCGGAACGCAGAAACAGCTCGTCGGTGTCCATGGTCGACACGCTAGAGGGAGCCTCCGACACGGCGTCCTCCGCGGCCGGGTCGGTGCCGTTGTTGGTGCCGTTGCCGGGGCCGGTGCCGAGGAGATGTCGCAAATCGAGGACGGGATGCCGCGGCTCGGCCCGCGGCATCCCGTCCTCTCCGCGGGAACCTACGCGGCGGCCGCGGCGCGGGCGGCCGCGGGCAGGGCGTCGACGATCTGCGCGACGGCCGCGTCGTCGTGGGCGGCGGTGAGGAACCAGGCCTCGAAGGCGGACGGCGGCAGCGAGATCCCGGCATCCAGCATCGCGTGGAAGAACCGGCCGTAGGCGGCGGTGTCCTGTCGCTGCGCCGCCCCGTAGTCGGGCACCCCGCCGACGACGTCCGCACCGAAGAACACGCTGAAGAGGGTTCCCGCCCGCTGCAGCACGTGGGGCACTCCGGCCTCGGCCAGCGCGCGCGCGGTCGCGTCGGCGACCGCGTCGGCGGCCTGTCCCAGCCGGAGGTAGACGGCGTCGTCGGCGAGACGGAGGGTCGCCAGTCCAGCGGCCACGGCGACCGGGTTCCCGCTCAGCGTCCCCGCCTGATACACGGGACCGAGCGGGGCCAGCAGATCCATGACGTCGGCGCGACCGCCGACGGCCGCGACCGGCAGACCCCCGCCGATCACCTTGCCGAACGTGACGAGGTCGGGGACGACCGTCTCCCCCGCCTCCGCGAGCACCTGCGCGTAGCCGCCCGGCGCGGCGCGGAAACCCGTGAGCACCTCGTCGCTGATCAGCAGGGCGCCCTCACGCCGGCAGAGGTCGGCGAGGAAGGCCGAGAACCCGGATGCCGGGGCCACGACACCCATGTTCGCGGCCGCGGCCTCGGTGATGACCGCGGCGATGCGACCGGGGTGGGCGGCGAAGGCCTCCTGCAGCGCGACCCGGTCGTTGTACGGCACGACGAGCGTCTGCGCCGCGACCGCCTCGGGCACGCCGGCCGACCCGGGCAGCGCGAAGGTCGCGAGCCCCGACCCTGCTGCCGCGAGCAGGCCATCGGAGTGCCCGTGGTAGTGACCGGCGAACTTCACGAGCAGGTCGCGGCCGGTGGCGCCGCGCGCCAGACGGATCGCCGTCATGGTCGCCTCGGTGCCGGTGGAGACCAGCCGCGCCTTCTGCACGGCGGGCACCCGCTCGACGATGAGCTCGACCAGTTCCGCCTCGGCGGGCGTGGGCGCCCCGAAGGACAGGCCGCGTGCCGCGGCCTCCTGCACGGCGGCGACGACCTCGGCGTGGGCGTGGCCGAGCAGCGCCGGACCCCAGCTGGCGACGAGGTCGACGTAGCGGCGGCCCTCGGCATCCGTCACGTACGGACCCGCGGCCTCGACGAGGAAGCGCGGCGTGCCGCCGACGGACCCGTAGGCGCGCACGGGCGAGTCCACACCGCCCGGGATGACGGCGCGGGCCCGGGTGAACAGGGCGTCGTTGGTGTCGGTCATGCGAGTGCGCGTCCCTCTCGGATCCAGCCGGCGACCTCGATCGCCCAGTACGTCAGAATCGCCTCGGCGCCGGCGCGGCGGATGCCGAGGAGGGTCTCCCCGATCGCACGCTCGCGGTCGATGACCCCGGCCGCGGCGGCGTGCTCGATCATCGCGTACTCGCCCGACACCTGGTAGGCCCAGACCGGCACCGACGAGACGGCGGCGACCTCGGCCAGCACGTCGAGGTAGGGCCCGGCGGGCTTGACCATGACGATGTCGGCGCCCTCGTCGATGTCGGCGAGCGCCTCCTGCACGCCCTCGCGGCCGTTGGCCGGGTCGAGCTGGTAGGTGCGGCGGTCGCCGGTGAGCGTCGACTCGACGGCGTCGCGGAAGGGGCCGTAGAAGGCGGAGGCGTACTTGGCGGAGTAGGCGAGGATCACGACGTCGCTGCGTCCCCCCGCATCCAGGGCGGCACGGCACGCGGCGACCTGGCCGTCCATCATGCCGGACAGGCCCAGGACGTCGGCGCCGGCCTCCGCCTGGGCGACGGCCATCCGCGCGTACACCTCGAGGGTCGCGTCGTTGTCGACGCTCCCGTCGGCGGCGAGCACGCCGCAGTGGCCGTGGTCGGTGAACTCGTCGAGGCAGAGGTCGGCCTGCACCGTGAGGCGCCCGGCCGCCGCGCGCGCCGCGACGGCGATCGCCCGGTTGAGGATGCCGTCGGGGTCGGTCGCGCCGCTGCCGACGGCGTCGCGCACCGCGGGAACGCCGAAGAGCATGATGCCGCCGATGCCGGCCTCCGCGGCGTCGTCGACGAGCGCGGCGAGCTGCTCGATCGGGTACTGCTGGACGCCGGGCATGCTGGCGATGGGCTGCGCCTGGGCGATGCCCTCCTTGACGAACACCGGCAGCACGAGACGACGCGCGCTCAGGTCGGTCTCGGACACGAGCCGGCGCAGCGCCGGCGTCTGCCGGAGGCGCCGCAGGCGGCGGACGGGGAACGTGGTCATGGGGTGACCTCCAGACGTCGGGATGAGGAGTCGAGCTCGGCGATGAGGGCGTCGATGCTCTGCGTGCGGGCGGTGTGGCCGACGGTGAAGCCGAGACGCTCGGCGTCGCGCGTCGTGCCCGGGCCGATCGAGGCGACGAGGGTGGATGCCGGGAGGGTGCCGACCTGGCGGCGCAGCTCGCGGCCGACGCTCAGCGAGGTGAGCAGGACGATGTCGAACCGCCCGTCGTGCAGCTCCCCCGCGACCTCCGGGTCGAGGTCGACGCCGACGGTGCGGTAGCCGATGCAGACGTCCACCGCGAACCCGCGCAGCTCGAGCTCGTCGCTGACGACCGCGGCGGCGAGGTCCGAGCGGACGACGAGGCAGCGCCCGGTGGATGCCGCGTCGTGCGCCGCGGTCCACTGCACGATCATCGTCTGCGCCGACGAGCGTCCTCCGGGGACGAACGCGACGCGCGCACCGAGGGCACCCACCGCGCGGGCCGTGGACGGACCGACGGCGGCGATCTCGAGGGTGTCCGGCAGGGTCCGCCGCTGCGCGGAGAGGAAGCCGGCGAGCTGCTCGACGCTCGCGGCGCTGGTGACGAAGAGCCACGCGTAGCGCCCGTCGGCGAGCGCGGTGAACGTCGCGTCGCGCGCGGCGGCGTCGCGGGGCGGCGCGGTGCGGATCACGGGTGCGATCACGGGCCGGGCGCCGCGCGCCGCGAGCTCCTGCGCGACCCGCTCACCCCAGGCGCCGCCGCGCGGCACGAGCACCCGCGCCCCCTCCAGGGCGGTCACCGTCCGGCTCCCTCCGCGCCGGTGGCGCGCGGGCCGAGGTCGGCGAGATCGCCGGCGCCGGCATCCATGAGCGCCGCGACGACGGATGCCGCGGCGAGATCGCGCCCGGCGGCGTCGGCCAGCTCCTCGCGGGTGGCGGTGTGCGCGACGCGGACGGCGCGGGCGCCGTCGAGGGCGTAGACCTCGGCGACCAGCGTGACGGGCGTTTCGACTCGGGCCTGCGGCCCTCGCTCAACGACCGGGAGGAGGCCACCGGTCGTTGAGCGAGCGGAGCGAGTCGAAACGTCCGCACCCGCCGCCGCGCCGAGCGTTTCGACTCGGGCCTGCGGCCCTCGCTCAACGACCGGGAGGAGGCCACCGGTCGTTGAGCGAGCGGAGCGCGTCGAAACGTCCGCACCCGCGGCCTCCGCGAGCCGGGCCGAGATGCCGACCGGCGCGGCGCAGCCGGCCTCCAGCAGCCGCAGCACGGCGCGCTCCCAGAGCGCGGTGACCTCGGCATCCGCATCGCTGATCGCGGCGATCTGCGCGGCGACCGCGGAGTCCGATCGCACCTCGACCGCCAGCGCACCCTGCCCGGCCGATGTCGGCCAGCCGTCCGCGGCGAAGCGGTCGGTGATCCGGTCGGTGCGGCCGATGCGGGTGAGGCCGGCCTCGGCGAGCACGATCGCGTCGTACTCCCCCTCGTCGACCTTCCGCAGCCGTGTGTCGACGTTGCCGCGGATGCCGCGGACCTGCAGATCGGGCCGGCGCCGGAGCAGCTGTGCGACCCGGCGGGGCGAGCCGCTGCCGACGACCGCGCCGTGCGGCAGGGTGTCGAGCGTGAGGCCGTCGCGGGCGCACAGCACATCGCCCACGGGTGCGCGCGGCGGCACGGCGGCGATCGCGAGGCCGTCGACCTCGGCGGTCGGCAGATCCTTCATCGAGTGCACCACGAGGTCGCACTCCCCGCGGAGGAGGGCTTCGCGAAGCGCCGCGACGAAGACACCGGTGCCGCCGAGCTGTGCAAGGGGCCCCGTGAGCACGTCGCCCGCCGTCGTGATCGGCACGAGCTCCACCTCGCGGCCGGTCGCCGCCCGGAGCGCCGCGGCGACGTGGCCCGACTGCGTGGTGGCGAGCAGGCTCGCACGGGTGCCGAGGCGCAGCGGCGCGGCGCCGGACGCGTCGGTCACGGTCACGGCGCGATCCCGGCGAGCGCGGGCTGGAAGCCCAGGCGCTTGTTCTCGCAGCATCCGGGACGGCACACGTCGTACCAGGGGCCGAGGTCGGTCTCGTGGGGACGGTCCACGGCCGGGGTGCCGTCCAGGCGCTCGACCATCAGATCGACGAGACCCGACACGTACGCCGGATGCGTGCCGGGGGTGGGCGTGCGCAGGGCGATCAGGCCGAGCTCCTCGGCGGTCTCCATCGCCTCGGTGTCGAGGTCCCAGAGCACCTCCATGTGGTCGCTGACGAAGCCGAGCGGCACGATCAGCACGGCCCGGCGCCCGCGGGCCGGGAGCTCGGCCATCGCGTCGTTGATGTCGGGCTCGAGCCACGGCACCTGCGGCGGGCCCGACCGGCTCTGGAAGACGAGCTGCCAGGCGCACGACGAGGCGAGGCGCGCCATGATCGCCTCGGCGACCGCGGTGTGCTGCGCGACGTAGGCCCCGCCGGCGCCGAACCCGCGCTCGGGCGGACCGGAGCGGTCGGCGTCGCTGTTCGGGATCGAGTGGGTGGAGAAGAGGATCTCGATCTGATCGTCGGCGAAGCCCTGCGCGTGGAGGGCGGCGAGTCCCTCGGCGACGCCCTCGGCGAACGGCGTGACGAAGCCCGGGTGGTCGAAGAACTGGCGCACCTTGTCGATCTCGACCTCGCCGGACAGGCCGGTCGCCTCCACGGCATCCGCCAGGTCTTCGCGATACTGCCGGCACGACGAGTACGAGCTGTACGCGCTCGTCGCGATCGCGAGCAGGCGCCGATGACCGGCATCGTGAGCATCCTGCAGCGCGTCGGCGACGTACGGCATCCAGTTGCGGTTGCCCCAGTAGACCGGCAGGTCGAGCCCGCGCGCGGCGAGCTCGGCGTCCAGGGCCGCCTTCAGCTCGCGATTGTGCTCGTTGATCGGCGAGACGCCGCCGAAGTGGCGGTAATGATGCGCGACCTCCTCCAGGCGCTCGTCGGGGATGCCGCGGCCCGCCGTGACGTTGCGCAGGAACGGGATCACGTCGTTCTGACCCTCGGGGCCGCCGAAACCCAGCAGCAGCACGCCGTCATACGCCGTCGGGACGCTGACGTGCGGCTCGCCGGCGCACGTCGCCGCGGTCGCGGCCGGCACCCGGCATCCGTCGCCGCAGACGGGAGCGGCACTCGCGCGCGCCGGCTTGGGGCGGAACGGCGCCGCAGCTGCGGCGCGGGGGGCGATGTTCTCGGCCATCAGCTCAGCACCTCCGCGAGCTCGTCCAGCTCGAGCCGTCGGCCGGTGTAGAACGGCACCTCTTCGCGCACGTGGCGGCGCGCGTCGGTGGCGCGCAGGTCGCGCATCATGTCGACGAGGTGGATCGGGTCGTCGCTCTCCAGCGGCAGCAGCCACTCGTAGTCGCTCAGGCCGAACGTGGAGACGGTGTTCGCGACGACGTCGGTGAAGCGGGCACCCTTGCGGCCGTGCTCGGCGAGCATCGCGGCGCGCTCCTCGTCGGGCAGCAGGTACCACTCGTAGCTGCGCACGAACGGGTACAGGCACAGCCAGCCGCGGGCGCTCTCGCCGCGGAGGTAGCCGGGCACGTGCCGCTTGTTGAACTCCGCCTCCCGGTGCACGCCCATCGCCGTCCAGACCGCCGTGTGCGCTTCCAGCGCCGCGGTGCGCCGGAGGGTGCGCAGCGCCTTCTGCAGGATGGCCGGGTCGTCGACCTCGCCGGGCGTGGTGTGCAGCCAGATCATGAGGTCGGCCTCGGCGCGCATGCCGGTGACGTCGTACAGGCCGCGGACGGTGACGCCGCCGGCCGTCACCGCGGCGACGGCCTCGGAGAGCTCGGCGATCGCCGCCGCGTCCGTCGCGGCGACGCGCGGGCGGGGCCCGGCGAGGACGGCGAAGAGGGTGTATCCGAGCGGGGTCTGTGCGGTCATGCGGTGCTCCTAGGAAACCGGGTGGGTGGGAAGAGAGGTCGGCGATGGGGATGCGGCCAGCGCACCGTCGATGCGGGCGGCGAGCGCGCGGGCGTGCGGGATGACGGAGGCCAGGCCCGTCCCTGCCGCGACGGCCCCGGCCGCATGGACGTGCGCCGGAAGCCCGTCGGGAGCGGCGGCCGCGGCGACGGCATCCGGCCACTCCTGGACGACCAGGTCGACGACGTCGGCGGCGGCCACCTCGACGCCGGTGAGGATCGAGACCTCGCGCGCGACGTCGTCGGCCGAGGCGAGGGTGCCGGCGGCGGCGTCGCGGGCGGACAGCCGCACGAGGTGGATGCCGTCGGGGACCGCCGCGCGCGCCCAGTCCCATTTGGCGGAGATGTGGGTGAGCGCCTTGGCCGCCGTCGGCAGCGCCGGGTCGGCGATGACGCCCGATCCGACCGGCTCGACGGCGAGGCCGGGGTGCGCGATGGCGGCGGCGACGAGGCGGACACCCGCCGCCGTCGGCGCGGGGGCGCGTTTCGACTCGTCGCTGCGCTCCTCGCTCAACGACCGGGGGGCGCGGACACGCTCCTCGCTCAACGACCGGGGGGCGCGGCCGGTCGTTGAGCGAGCGGAGCGAGTCGAAACGCCCGCACCCGCCAGCAGACGCGCCGCCTCCGCGGGGCCCGTCGCGATCACGACGTGACGCGCCGACAGCGATCCGCCGGCCGTGTCGACCGTGACCGTCTCGGCATCCGACCGCACGGCACGCACCGCGACGCCGGTGCGGATCTTCGCGCCGTGCGCCGCCGCGGCATCCGCGAGCTCCGCCGGAAGCCGCCACATGCCCCCGCGGACACCGCCGACGGCGGCGCCGGCGCGTTGACCGGTCGCCACGGCATCCGCGGCCTCGAGGAGCGAGCCCCGCGCGACGAACTCGCGCCAGAGGCCGGGGTGCAGCGCGGACAGCCGCGCGTCGGCGGCGGGCCGCGAGTAGACGCTGCGGCACAGCGTGTCGACGAGACGGTCGGCCACGCGAGCGCCGAGACGATCGGCGACGAGGTCGTACAACGACGGCTCCGCATCCGCCTCGACCGGCAGGCGCCGCTCGGCCCGGGCCCGCGCGGCGCCGTCGGCACCGATGATCGCGACGACGTCGTCGGCCTCGGGGTCGGCGGGGATGCCGAGAACGGTCCGTCGCGGCAGGCGGGCGCGGGTGACGCCGTCCTCGGTGGCCACCGCGAGCCACGCGCCCTGCGGGCGCGGCGCGACCAGCTCCAGGTCGAGCCCGGCATCGGCCACGAGGGTGGCGACGGCGTCGGTGCGCGTGGCGAACGACTCCGCGCCGAGGTCGATGTCCACGCCGGCGATCGTTCCCCGCCGCAGCAGCCCGCCGACCTCGGACGCCGCGTCGACGACGATCACGTCGTACCCGGCGCGGGCGAGGTCATGGGCGACGACGAGCCCGCCCATGCCGGCGCCGACGACGATGACGTCGGCATCCGTCGCGGGCGGCGCCGTGGAGACGGCACTCACCGCACGGACTCCGCGGGGGCGCGCCAGTCGTGCACGGTGCGCACGAGGTCGGTGAGCACGGCGGGATCGGTGTTCATCGGCACGCCGTGGCCGAGGTTGAACACGTGCGCCCGCGCGGCGAGCCCGGCACCGAGGGCGGCGTGCGCGGCGCGGCGGCGCACGTCCTCCGGAGCGAACAGCAGCGCCGGGTCGAGGTTTCCCTGCACCGTGACGTCGCGGCCGATCCGGGCCACCGCGTCGTCGAGGTCGACGCGGTAGTCGACGCCGAGCGCATCCACGCCGATCGAGGCCATGTCGGCGAGGATCTCGCCCGTGCCGACGCCGAAGTGGATCAGGGGCACGTCGATGCCCTCCCCGCGCAGGGCGCGGGCGGGCTCCAGCGCGGCCGCGGATGCCGGGAGCACGGCACGCCGGTAGTCGGCCGGGGCGAGCGCGCCGGCCCACGAGTCGAACAGCTGCGCCGCACTCGCCCCGGCACGCACCTGGAGGGCGAGGAAGCGGCCGGTGACCTCGGCGAGCCAGGCGGTGAGGTCGGCCCAGGCAGCCGGCTCGGAGTGGATGAGGCTGCGGGCGGCGAGGTGATCCTTGGACGGACCGCCCTCGACGAGGTAGGCCGCGAGCGTGAACGGCGCTCCGGCGAAACCGATGAGGGGAAGCGCCTCGCCGCGGCGGTCGCCCTCCTCCGCGAGCATCGCCACGGTGCGCTGCACCGCCTCCACGACGGCGTCGCCGCGCTCCTCCACGAGAGCGGGGTCGATCCGCACGAGGTCGGAGATCTCGGCCGCCGTCCGCACCGGGTGGCGGAAGACGGGACCGCGACCGGCCGCGATCTCGACCTCCACTCCGACGAGGTGCAGCGGCACGATGATGTCGCTGAAGAAGACCGCGGCATCCACGCCGTGCCGCCGCACCGGCTGCATCGTGATCTCGCTGGCGAGCTCGGGGGTGAGGCACGCGTCGAGCATCGTGCCGGTGGCGCGCAGCGCCCGGTACTCGGGCAGGGAGCGCCCGGCCTGGCGCATGAACCAGACCGGCGTCGTCTCGGGACGCTCGCCGCGGAGGGCACGGACCAGACGTGAGGCGGAGGTGCCGTGCGCGGTCAGGGGGTGAGCGGCGGCGGCGATGGAGGAGGTGATGATGATGCTCCCGACGGGACGGACTCGAGTGGGCGTTAATCGTTATACTAATCACGTTCCCTTCCGATCCGAATCCGACTGGACCCGCGTGCTCGTCTGCCTCTCCGCCCATCAGCGCACCACTCCCCTCGAGGCGTTGGAGCGGCTGTCGGTCGTCGGAGACACCGTCGCGACCGACCTGACGGCGGCGCACGAGAGCATCCGCGGAGCGGTCGTGCTGGCCACCTGCAACCGGTTCGAGGCCTACTTCGACCTGGCCGACGGGCCCGACGAGGCCTCGCCGCTGCCGGCGATGGATGCCGCGATGGAACGCCTCGCCGAGCTGTCGGCGCTCCCCTTCCGCGACGTGCGCGAGACGGTCGACTTCGCGCACGGCAACCACGTCGCGCAGCATCTCTTCTCGGTGGCGTCGGGCCTGGACTCGGTCGCCGTCGGCGAGGACGAGATCGCCGGACAGGTGCGCCGCGCCCTCGACGCCGCCCGGCGGGAGGGGGTCACGACCGCGCCCCTCGAGCATCTCTTCCAGCGCGCGACGGAGACCTCGCGCGCCGTCAAGAACTCGACCAGGCTCGGCGAGTCGGGCCGATCGCTCGTGCGACTGGCCGTCGAGCTCGCCGGCTCCCGCCTCGGCTCCTGGGAACAGGCCCGCGTGCTCCTGATCGGCACGGGGCGCTACGCGGCGGCATCCCTCGCGGCCCTGCGCGACGTCGGCGCCGTCGACATCCGCGTGCACTCGCGCTCCGGCCGCGACCGCTTCGCGAAGCGGGAGCACCTGACGGCGGTGTCGGCCGAGGACTTCGCCGCCGAGGCCGCCCGCGCCGACGTCATCGTCACCTGCACGACCACGACCGACACCTACGCCCTCGACGTGGAGAACCACGGCGCCGCGCGCGCCGGACTGGCCACGCCGCAGCTGATCATCGATCTCGGGATGCCGCGCAACGTCGATCCGGGGCTCCGATCGCTTCCGGAGATCGAGCTGCTCGACCTCGACACCATCCGCGTGCACGCACCGATCGACGAGTTCGCCACCATCGGCGAGGCCCGCCTCATCGTGCAGACCGCGGCGCAGCGTCACGCGATGGCGCGGCGCGTGCACGAGGTGGCACCGGCGGTGGTCCACATGCGCACCCACGTTCAGGCGGTGCTCGACCGCGAGCTCGAGCGGGCGCGCACCCGCGGCGGGAGCGCGGAGACCGAGGCCGCCCTGCGGCACTTCTCCGGCGCGCTGCTGCACGGGCTGATCTCCCAGGGGCACACGCTGGCCGCCGCGGGCTCCGGAACGGCCTGGACCCACGCGGTGGACACCGTCTTCCCCGCCGCCGGCGATCCCCGCACCCGCACGGATGACGGCGACGCGCGCGACCACGGCGACGGCGACGGCGGACGCGGATGACACGCGTCACGCTCCGCGACGTCGCCGCGCGGGCGGGGGTGTCGACGGCGGCGATCAGCCAGGCGCTCAACGGCCGCGGCAACCTCAGCGCGGAGACGCGGGAGCGCATCAAGGCCGTCGCGGCCGAACTGGGCTACGCGCCCAACAAGCACGCGAGCGCGCTGCGCAGCGGCCGCACGATGTCGATCGGCTTCGTCATGGCCGCCAACTCGCTGCAGGACGGGCGCCGGGCGCTGCAGCGCGCACGCCAGCTCGACGCGCTCGTCGAGGCGGGGGCGACGCGGGGCTTCACCGTGACGGTGCTGCCCGACAGCCGCCCCGACCTCCTGTCGGGCGCGCAGATCGACGCGCTCTACTTCCCCGACCCCGCCGATGACCGCACGATCCTGCGCGACGCCGTGGCCGCCGGCATCCCCGTCGCCGCGAACGACCTCACCGTCCCCGGCGGAGTGCTGACGATCCGCACCGGCTACGCCGCGGCCGTGCGCGCGGGCCTCGCGCATCTGGCCGACGCCGGAGCGCAGCGCATCGGGTTCCTCGTGGACGAGAGCGAGGTCCCGCGCGACCAGCTCGGCGAGAGCGCCTACCTCGCCTGGAGCGCCCTCAACGGGCGCACACCGTTGGTGGCCCGGGTGGACGCCGGGCGCCGACGCCTCGTGCCCGCGCTGCACGAGCTCCTGGATGCCGACGTCGACGCCGTCTTCGCGTACTGCGAGGAGGGGCCGGAGATCTACCTGCACCTGGAGGAGATCGACACGGTCATGCCGCGCGACGTGCAGCTGCTCGTCCTGTGCACGATCGACTGCGAGATGAACACCCGGCTGGGCGTCACCCACCTGTGCCTGCACCCCGAGAAGGCCCCCGAGGTCATGTTCGCCGCGCTCGACGCCGGCGAGGCGCCGCGCTCGATCGAGCTGCCGTACGAGCTCGTCCGCGGCTCGACCACCCGCTGAGCCCGACGGCCGGCGCGGCCTGCGGCCCGCCGACTCGTCCCGAACTCCTCCAACGCCGCCGGCCCGCGGCCGCGGAGCCCCGGTTTCGCGGCGTCCGCCGCGCGGCGGTCATGATTCTGGAGGAGTTCGGCACGTCGGCGGCCGCACCTACGATGTCAGGATGCCCACGCTCGGAACCCGCCGCCCCCTCGGCGAGATCGTCGCGCCGCGCCGCCTCGGCCGCGACTTCCGCTGGCTGCTGGCCTCGTCGTGGACGAGCAACCTCGGCGACGGCATCGCACTGTCGGCATCCCCGTTGCTCATCGCCTCGCTGACGAGCTCGCCGATCCTCGTCGCCGCCGGCGCGATGATGCAGTATCTGCCGTGGCTGCTGTTCGGACTGTTCGCGGGCTCGGTCGCCGACCATCACGACCGCCGTCGCCTGGTGATCGTCGCGAACGCGCTGCGCGCGCTCGTCGTCGCGGGCCTGGTCGCCTTCCTCGTGACCGGCGCCGTGACCGTGTGGATCGTGCTGGTGGCCGCGTTCCTGTACGGCACGGCGGAGGTGTTCGCCGACACCGCCGGCAGCACGCTGCTGCCGATGCTCGTACGCCCCGCGGATCTCGGTCTCGGCAACGCCCGGCTGCAGGCCGGCTACCTGGTCGCGAACCAGCTCGCCGGTCCGCCGCTCGGCGCCTTCCTGTTCGCGATGGGATCGTTCTGGCCGTTCCTGACCCAGATCGTCTGCGTGACACTGGCCATCGTGCTCATCGCACGGATCGCCCGTACGCCGATCCCCGAGCGCGAAAAGGCGGATGCCGAGCGGCCCGCCCAGCCGATCCGCGAGGGCCTTCGCTGGCTGCGCGCGAACCCGCCGGTGCGCACGCTCGTGATGATCATCCTGGTCTTCAACATCACCTGGGCCGCTCCCTGGGGCATCCTCGTCCTGTACGCCACCGACCACCTCGGCATGGGGCCGGTCGGCTACGGAGCGCTGACGACGGCATCCGCGCTGGGTGGGCTCGTCGGGATCGCGATCTTCGGCGCGCTGGAGAGGCGGGTCTCGTTCGCGACGCTCATGCGGGTGTGTCTGACGCTCGAAGTGGTCATGCATCTCGCCTTCGCGCTGACGACGGTGCCGGCGATCGCGTTCGTGATCATGTTCGGCTTCGGCGTGTACGCGTTCGTGTGGGCCACGATCTCGACCACCGTCCGCCAGCGCCTCGTGCCGTTGGCGCTCCAGGGCCGCATCGCGTCGGTGAACATGGTCGGCGTCTTCGCCGGGCTCGTGATCGGTCAGGCGCTCGGCGGCGTGATCGCTCAGACCTGGGGCCTGACGGCGCCCTGGTGGTTCGCGTTCGGCGGATCGGCGTTGACGCTCATCCTCGTCTGGCGCTCGATCTCATCGATCGCCGCGGCGAAGCCGGTGCTGGCAGAGACGGACAGCGGTGCCGACGAGCCCCGGTGACGAGGCACGAACGTCCGCGCGTGCGCGTCTCATCGTGGCAGGGTCGTGATCCCCAGGTCGAGAAACGGCAGACTGTCCCGCGGCAGCACGATCGTGCAGACGACACTGTCGTCTGCACGGAACCCGAACGCGTAGACGAACGGGTCGGTGTCGATGTGCAGGCCGGAGCAGTCGCGGCCGTCGACGGTGAGCGAGGCCGGGGCCACCGACGTCGGCGTCGCGCGCCAGTCGCCGTCATCCGGGAAACCTGTGGGAATCGCCGGCAGCCCCAGCTCCTCGCGGTAGACGTTGCGCAGCACGTCATTGGTGTGGTCGACGAGCAGCGGGGCGAGCGCATGCCTCTCCGGGTCGGGCGACGCCTGCCACGCCGTACGGACGGCGCTCCACAGCATCGGGTATCGGAAGAACTGGGCCTGTTCGACGAGCCAGGCTGGTCGCCCCCACGGCGGTTCCTCCTCGATGGAACGCCGTGTCTGCTCGTCGAGTTCGATCTCATTCCTCGGATCGGAGCGGTCCTCGGGGTACCGCCACAGTGTGTAGGAGAACTCCACCGTCAGCTCTTCGTGACCTGCCCACCCCGAACTCTCCGTGAAGCCCGTGATCGGCAGACGTGTGATGCCCGGTTGCGGGCGCAACTGGAAGACCGGGAAGGCGACGGCGCGCAGCCGCGCCTCCGAGGCGACTCTCGGATCGGGCGCGTCTTCCGGGAGGACCCCGCCGAACTCCATATCCCCAGTGTGACGGACGGGGGGCGATGCCGGGAGCGAGTGGGACGAGTCGGCCGATCGGCGCCGCTCAGTCCTCGAACGCGCCGTAGACCGCGAGCGTGTTGGCCGCCAACTGCGCGCACAGCTCATCGAGCGGCATCCCGAGCTCCTCGGCCATGAAGCGCACCGTCACCGGGATCAGGTACGGCGCGTTCGGCCGACCGCGCAGCGGCGTGGGCGTGAGGAACGGCGCGTCGGTCTCGACGAGGATCCGCTCGCGCGGCGTCACCGCCAGCGCGTCGCGCAGGCTCTGCGCGTTCTTGAAGGTGATGTTGCCCGCGAAGCTCAGCCAGTAGCCGCGGTCGGCGGCGATGCGCGCCATGTCGGCGTCGCCGGAGAAGCAGTGGAACACCGTCCGCTCGGGGGCACCGACCCGCTCCAGCGTCTCCAGCACGGCCTCGTGCGCGTCGCGGTCGTGGATCTGCATCGCGATGGCGTGCTTCTTCGCCAGCGCGATGTGCGCCTCGAAGCTCTCGAACTGCGCGGGACGTCCCGTCTCGTCGGTGCGGAAGAAGTCCAGCCCCGTCTCGCCGATCGCGCGCACGCGCGGCTGCGCGGCGAGCTCGTCGATCACGGCGATCGCCTCGGCGAGCATGCCCCGCTCGGCATACGCGGGTGCCTCGTTGGGATGGATCGCCACCGCCGCGAGCACGCGGGGGTGGGATGCCGCGGCCCACGCCGACCACCGGCTCGATTCGATGTCGCCGCCGGCCTGCACGGCCCCGATCACGTTCACCTCGACCGCGCGACGCAGCTGCTCGTCGAGCGGCAGCCCCTCGCCGTCCTCGATCTCCAGGTGCGTGTGGTTGTCGTACACCGGCACGGGCAGGGGTTCCGGCGCCGGCGGGTACGAGACGTCGCGCGCGCTCTTCTCACGCACGCGGACGTACGTCGACGGATCAACGGCGTCACTCACCGGCATCCCCTCTCTGCTTCGCTCCGGCGCACTGGCCCCGCCGCGTGTCCGTGTCCCACTCTCTGTCGGATAGCGCACCCCCAGGGAGCATCTTTGGGGACATGCCGCGCCGCAAGTGGGACACAGACGGGCGGGAATTCCTACTGGTCGATGCGCGGGAACAGCGGCTCGAGCCCGTTCACGCTCGTACCGGGGACGAGCACGCCCCAGTTCCCGGCCTCACGCAGCGGCTGGTCCTGCAGACGCCCCGCATGCCCGAGCGCCACCCACAGCTTCTGCGTCGCCACCGGCATCACCGGGCTGAGCAGCACCGCGAGGGCGCGCAGACCCTCCGCCGCCGTGTACAGCACCGTTGCGAGGCGCGCGCGCTGGGCGTCATCCTTCGCCAGCGCCCACGGCGCGTTCTCGGTGATGTAGCCGTTCAGCGCATCCACGATCGTCCAGATCGCGGCGATGGCCTCGTCGGGACGGAACCGCTCCATCGCCGCATCGGCGGCCGACGCGGCATCCGCCACGATCTTCTGGATGCCGAGGTCGCCCTCCGTGTACGCGGCCGGCGGCGGCACGATGCCCTCGAAGTACTTCTCGATCATCGCGGTCGTGCGCGAGGCGAGGTTGCCGAAACCGTTCGCGAGCTCGGCCTGGTAGCGCGCCGACAGGTCCTCCCACGAGAACGAGCCATCCTGGCCGAACGCGATCGCCGAGAGGAAGTAGAACCGGTACGCGTCCGAACCGAACACGTCGGTGATCTCGGTCGGGGCGATGCCGGTCAGCTTGGACTTCGACATCTTCTCGCCGCCGACGAGCAGCCACCCGTGGGCGAACACGCCGCGGGGCACGTCGAGCCCGGCCGCCATCAGCATGGCGGGCCAGATGACGGCGTGGAAGCGGAGGATGTCCTTGCCGACCACGTGGTAGGCCGGCCAGCGCCGCGCGAACTGGTCGGGATCGGTGCCGTACCCGACCGCGGTCGCGTAGTTGAGCAGCGCGTCGACCCACACGTAGATGACGTGTGACGGGTCCCACGGCACGGTGATGCCCCAGTCGAACGCCGAGCGGGAGATCGACAGGTCCTTGAGCCCTGACCGCACGAACGAGACCACCTCGTTGCGCGCCGACTCGGGCCGCACGAAGTCGGGCTCGGTCTTGTAGAGCTCCAGCAGGCGGTCCTGGAACTCGCTCAGCTTGAAGAAGTAGTTCTTCTCCTGCAGCAGCTCCAACGGCTTGGAGTGGATCGCGCAGACCTTGAGGCCCTCGAACGCCCCGGTGCCGTCGACGATCTCCGCCTCCGGCTTGAACTCCTCGCAGCCGACGCAGTACAGCGCCTCGTACTCGCCCGCGTAGATGTAGCCGCGGTCGTAGAGCGCCTTCACGAACTGCTGCACGCGCTCCTCGTGGCGCGGCTGCGTCGTGCGGATGAAGTCGTCGTTGGCGACGTCGAGCGTCTTCAGCAGCGGGAACCACGACTCGGTGACGAGCTTGTCGACCCACTCCTGCGGCGTCACACCGTTCGCGGCCGCCGCGCGGAGCATCTTCTGCCCGTGCTCATCGGTGCCGGTGAGCATCCAGGTGTCGTCTCCCGCCTGGCGATGCCAGCGCGCGAGGGTGTCGACGGCGACCGTCGTGTACCCGTGGCCGATGTGCGGCAGATCGCTCGGGTAGTAGATCGGCGTCGTGATGTAGAAGGACTGACCAGATGTCACCCGTCGATTCTAGTTCGGGGCGACCGTCGCCTCCCCCGTGTGACGACGCCGCGGAGCCCTTACGCGCCGTCAGGCGCTCTCGCGGACGATCAGCGTCGTGGGAAGGACGACGGCGTCGCGCTGGCGGCCGGCGATGGCGTCCATGACCATCTCGACCATGGTCGCGCTGATCTGCGCCCAGGGCTGGCGGATCGTGGTCAGAGGCGGCGTGTGCGCCTCGGCGAGACCCGAGTCGTCGAAGCCGGCGAGCGCGATGTCCTGCGGGATGCGGCGCCCCTGCGCGGCGAGCGTCTGCGCCGCGCCGACGGCGAGCAGGTCGCTGGCGGCGAACACGGCATCCACGTCGGGGGCCCGCTCCAGGAGGCGGGACATCGCCGCGGCGCCGGCGTCGCGCGTGAACGCCACGACCTCGACGAGGTCCTCGTCGAAGCGCTCACCGAGCTCCTCGCGGAAGCCGTCGAGGCGGAAGCGTCCGCTGGGGGTGTCCAGCGGCCCGGTGATCAGGGCGATGCGGCGGTGTCCGGCATCCATGAGGTGCCGCGTCATCGTGCGTGCCGAGCCCACCTCGTCGATCGCGACGTGCGGCACGGCGAGACCCTCCCACAGGGGGATGCCGGAGCACACCGTCGGCACGCCGGCGTTCACGAGCGAGCCGAGCAGATCGTCGGAGTCGTGCGAGGAGACGAGCAGCACGCCGTCCACGTGACCGGCGCGGACGTAGCGTTCGGCGTTGGCCTGCTCGCGCTCGGTGTCGGCGATGAGGAGCACGAGCGTCATCCCCCGCTCGGAGACCGCGTCGGTCGCGCCGCGCAGCAGCAGCGCCATGTTCGGGTCGGACAGGAGGACGTGCTGCGACTCGGTCAGCAGGAAGGCGAGGGAGCCGGTCTTCCCGGTCGCAAGGCTCCGCGCCGCCTGGTTGGTGGTGTAGCCCGTGGAGACGATCGCGGCGTCGACGGCGGCCCGAGCCTCGGGCGACACCCAGTGTCCGCCGTTGAGCACACGCGACACCGTTCCGTACGAGACGCCGGCCGCCGCGGCCACGTCGCGGATGGTCGGCTTCCTCGGCACGTCACTCGGTGTCACGAGAGCCGACTCTACCGGTGTCTACAACGATTCCCGCTCGAAGAGCACCCCTCACTGTAACCGATCACAGTCGGAAGACTGTAACCGGTCACAGTTCGATAACGAAGCCGTTATCTTTCGATTTCCGACCGCACAATTGAGGGCGTTCGCACCCGGTGCGACATCACCCCAGGGCGGCGGAGCAGCCGAGCTACGGCCCCTCTCCCCCTGTGATCCCAGAGAGAGGCACACCGATGAAGGTGAAGAAGAAGGGCGCCGTCGCCCTCGGACTGCTCGTCGCGTCCGGCATCCTGGCACTGGCCGGCTGCTCCGGCGGCTCGAGTGCACAGCCCACCGGCAGCGCAGACGCGGGGGCCGCGACCAGCGGCCAGCTGACCGTCTGGGTCGACGCCGACCGCGCACGCGCCCTGGAGGACGTCGCGAAGAAGTTCGAGCAGGACAAGGGCGTGAAGGTCAACCTCGTCGTCAAGGACTACGGCAAGATCCGCGACGAGTTCACCGCGCAGGTTCCGACCGGGAAGGGCCCGGACATCACCATCGGCGGCCACGACTGGATCGGCGCGTTCGTCAAGGACGGCATCGTCGCCCCGGTCGAGCTCGGCGACAAGGCCGCCGACTTCGAGAAGGTCGCCGTCGAAGCCGTCACCTACGAAGGCAAGACCTACGGACTGCCCTACGCGATCGAGAACATCGCGGTGCTGCGCAACACCGCGCTGGCCGACTCGACTCCGGCCACCTACGACGAGATGATCGCCAAGGGCCGCGCCGCCGGCACGGAGTACCCGTTCGTCGTCGGACTCGACCCGCAGGCGTCCGACCCGTACCACCTCTACCCGTTCCAGACGTCGTTCGGCACCTCGGTCTTCGCCCGCAACGCCGACGGCTCCTACGACGCCGGCAAGCTCACCATCGGCGACGAGGGCGGACAGAAGTTCGCCGCCTGGCTCGCCGCGCAGGGCGACACCGGCACCAAGGTGCTGAACCTGAACCTCTCCGGCGACCTCGCCAAGGAGGCCTTCAACGCCGGCAAGTCGCCGTACTTCCTGACCGGCCCGTGGAACGTCGCGGATGCCCAGAAGGCCGGCATCGACGTCGCCGTCGACGCCATCCCCACCGCGGGCGGCGGCGACGCCCAGCCGTTCGCCGGCGTGCAGACGTTCTTCCTCAGCGCCAAGAGCAGCAACGCCCTCATCGCCAACGAGTTCCTGGTCAACTACATCGCCACCGCCGACGTCCAGACGGCGCTCTTCCAGGCCGGCGGACGTCCGCCGGCACTGACCGCCGCCTTCGAGGCCGCGCAGTCCGACCCGATCGTCGAGGGCTTCGCGAAGGTCGGCGCGAACGCCGTGCCGATGCCCTCGATCCCGCAGATGGGCTCGGTCTGGGACGACTGGGGCAAGACGGAGGCCGCCCTCATCAAGGGTGTCTCCGACCCGGCGGCGGAGTGGACCACGATGGCCGACTCGATCACGAGCAAGCTCGGCTGATCCCGCGAGGAGGGGCGGCCGCACCGCCGCCCCTCCTCGACCGCTCCCCCACCCTTTCCGACAGGAGTCGAAGATGACTGGCCCCACCATCGCCGCGCCGCCCCCGACGCGTGCGCCCGAAGACCGCGCCGCCGCTCGGCGCCGCAGACGCGCCGAGGCCTGGGCGGAAGCCGCCGGTGCCGGCTGGAAGGTGTGGCTGGTCAAGATCGTCTGCCTCGGCATCATCGACGCGATGGCGGTCTACGCGATCCTGGTGCTGCTGACCAAGGACAGCCTCCTCGTCGCCGCCGTCGTCGCCCTCGGCATCCTCGCGATCAACGTCGTGTACCTGAAGCCGGGCCTGCTTCCCGCGAAGTACCTGACCCCCGGGCTCGTCTTCCTCTTCGTCTTCCAGATCTTCGTCGTCCTGTACTGCATCTACATCGCCTTCACCAACTACGGCTCGGGCCACGTGTCCAGCAAGGACGATGCGGTCAACGCGCTCCTCATCCAGAACCAGCAGCGCGTCGAGGACTCCGCCGCCTACCCCGTGTCGGTACTCGAGAAGGACGGCGCCCTCTTCTTCCTGGTCACCACGCCGGACGGACAGGCCGAGATCGGCGGCGCCGACCGGCCTCTCGCCGCGGCGCCGGATGCCGAGTTCTCCGGCGACCGCGCCGTCTCGCTGCCCGGCTACACGACGCTGGACTTCGCCCGTCTCGTCGCCGACCAGCAGGCCGTGTCCGCGATGGCCGTCCCCTTCTCGGACGATCCGAACGACGGCACTCTGCAGACCCGCGACGGCTCGACGGCCTACCAGTACGTCTCGACGCTCGTGTGGGACGCGGATGCCGGCACGATGACGAACACCGACACCGGTGTCGTCTACACCGACAACGGCAACGGCTCGTTCGCGTCCGCCGACGGGCAGACCCTCGCCACCGGCTGGCAGGTCTGGGTCGGCGGCGACAACTTCGTACGGGCGTTCACGACCGAGTCCATCCGGGGCCCGTTCCTCGCGGTGCTCGTCTGGACGTTCGTGTTCGCGATCCTGTCGGTGGCGACCACGTTCGCCCTCGGCCTGTTCCTGGCGATCGTGTTCAACGATCCGCGGATGAAGAGCAAGAAGTACTACCGGGTCATCATGATCCTGCCCTACGCCTTCCCCGCCTTCCTGTCCGCCCTGGTCTGGCAGGGCATGTTCAACCAGGACTTCGGCTTCATCAACCAGACGATCCTGGGCGGGGCGTCGATCCCGTGGCTGCAGGACCCTCTGCTGTCCAAGATCTCCATCCTGGTCGTGAACCTCTGGCTCGGCTTCCCCTACATGTTCCTCGTCACCACGGGGGCGATCCAGGCCATCCCCGACGACATCCAGGAGGCCGGCCGCGTCGACGGCGCGGGTGTGTGGCAGATCTTCCGCCACATCAAGTTCCCGCTGCTGCTGGTCTCGGTCGCGCCGCTGTTGATCTCGTCGTTCGCCTTCAATTTCAACAACTTCAACCTGATCTACATGCTGACCGGCGGCGGGCCGCGGTTCGCGGACGCCTCCATCAACGTGGGCGCGAGCGACATCCTCATCTCGATGGTCTACAAGGTGGCCTTCGTCGGCGCGGAGCGCGACTACGGACTGGCCAGCGCGTTCTCGATCATCATCTTCGTGCTGGTGGCGGTCATCTCCTACCTCAGCTTCCGCCAGACCAAGGTTCTCGAGGAGCTGAACTGACATGACCGTCCCGGACACCCTCCCCCGCACCGCCGCGGCACCCGCGGCACCGGCCGCGACGGCCGCGACGCACCCGCGGCGCCCCTTCGGCCGCTGGTTCCGCGAGACC
This sequence comes from Microbacterium sp. PAMC21962, assembly GCF_019443465.1. Lineage (NCBI taxonomy): Bacteria > Bacillati > Actinomycetota > Actinomycetes > Micrococcales > Microbacteriaceae > Microbacterium > Microbacterium sp. PAMC21962. Next base: position 1,124,015 of record NZ_CP080381.1, read on the forward strand.
GGCTGGCGCCACCTCGTCGGCATCGTCATGCTCGTGTTCGCGGCGTTCCCGCTCGTCTACGTGCTGTCGGCGTCGCTGAACCCCGGCGGAACGCTGCTGACGGCCAACAGCCTGTTCGCCAAGGTCGACATCGGCAGCTACATCGCCCTCTTCCAGGATCCGCTGCGGCCCTACGGCAACTGGTTCGTGAACTCCGTGTTCATCGGGCTCACGACCTCCTTCTTCACGGTCGTGCTGTGCGCGCTCGCCGCGTATGCGTTCTCGCGGCTGCGGTTCTCGGGGCGCCGGTTCGGCCTGCTCACGCTCCTGCTGGTGCAGATGTTCCCGCAGCTGCTCGCCGTCGTCGCGATCTTCCTGCTGATGAGCGCGATCGGCGACATCTTCCCGGCGCTGGGACTCAACTCCCAGATCGGACTGATCATGGTCTACCTGGGCGGGGCGCTCGGGGTGAACACGTTCCTGATGTACGGGTTCTTCAACACCGTCCCGGCCTCGATCGACGAGGCCGCGAAGATCGACGGGGCGGGGCACGCCCGCATCTTCTTCACGATCATCCTGCGCCTGGTGGCGCCGGTGCTCGCCGTGATCGGGCTGCTCTCGTTCATCGGCACGATGAACGACTTCCTGATCGCCTCGGTCATCCTCGTCGATCCCGACAAGCAGACGCTGGCCGTGGGGCTGTATCAGTTCGTGTCGCAGGAGACCGCGCGCAACTGGAGCGTCTTCGCCGCCGGTGCCGTGCTCGCCGCCATCCTGCCGATGGCGCTCTTCCTGTCGCTGCAGCGCTTCATCGTCGGCGGCCTCACGGCCGGCTCGGTGAAGTAGGGCTCCGCCGCTCGGCGGCGCCACCAGACCACACGCCACCAGTACACAATCAGAGGGCTCTGTCACGGACCTCCGTGCAACCACGTCGCATCCATCGCCGACGTGCGCGTCGGCATCCTTCCGGAGGTTCTCATGATCGATCCCGCACGCCCGCACCACGACGGCTCGCCGTTGCACGTCTCGCACGCCGACCCCGCGCTGGGCGACGAGGTCACCGTCCGCCTGCGCGTCCCCGCGCACTACGGACCGGTCGTCCGCGTCGTCGTGCGCAGCAACCCGGACCACGAGCCGGCCTGGGTCGAGGCCGTGCACGACGGGACCGCCGAGGGATGGGAGTGGTGGTCGGCGCGCATCGTGGTCGCCAACCCCCGCCACGGCTACCGCTTCCACCTCGTCGCGGCGGACGGCCGGGTCGAGGTGCTCAGCCAGACGGGACTGTCCGACATCGACGCCCTCGATGCGCAGGACTTCGCCCTCGTCGCCGGGAACCCGCCGCCCACCTGGATGACCGACACCGTGCTGTACCAGATCTTCCCGGACCGCTTCGCGCGCTCCGCCGCGGCGGACGATCGCCCCGCCCCGCCGTGGGCGCTGCCGGCGGCGTGGGACGAACCGCTGGATCCGACCCACCCCGGTCGCAGCCGCCAGCTCTACGGCGGCGACCTGGACGGTGCCGTCGAGAAGCTCGACCACCTCGTCGACCTCGGCGTCACGGCGCTCTACCACACGCCCGTCTTCCCGGCCGAGTCCAACCACCGCTACGACGCATCCCGTTTCGACCTCGTCGATCCGCTGCTCGGCGGCGACGACGCGTATCGCCGGCTCATCACGGCCGCGCACGGCCGCGGCATCCGCGTGATCGGCGACCTGACGACCAACCACTCCGGAGTGGCGCACGAGTGGTTCCGCGCCGCCTACGGGTCTCCGGAGGCCCCCGAAGCCGCGTTCTACTACTTCCGCGACGAGGCCCACACCGTCTACGAGACCTGGCTGGATGCCGCGACGCTGCCCAAGTTCGACTGGAGCTCGGCGGAGCTGCGCCGCCGCTTCATCGAAGGCCCCGAGTCGGTCGTCGCCCGCTGGCTGACGGCCCCCTACGGCATCGACGGGTGGCGCATCGATGTCGCCAACATGACGGGCCGTCTCGGCGCCGAGGACCGCAACGCGCAGGTACGCCAGACACTGCGACGCACCATGGTCGAGGTCGCGCACGACACCCTGCTGCTCGCGGAGTCCACCAACGACGCGGCCAGCGACCTGCAGGGCGACGCCTGGCACGGCGGGATGACGTATCCGGCGTTCACGCGGGGCGTCTGGGCCTGGCTGGCCGAACCGCGCTCCCTCCCGCACCGCGGGTTCGACGGACGCGTCACCGACGAGATGTGGTTCTTCGGTCTGCCGACGGGGATGCCGCACTACACCGCGGAGCAGTTCGTCCGACAGCTGCAGCGCTTCACGAGCCAGATCCCGTGGCGCGTGCAGCTGGGCACCATGAACGCGCTCGACACCCACGACACGGCCCGTTTCGCGACGTACGCGACGGAGGAGTCGATCGTGCCGGCGGTGGGGCTGTCGATGACCCTCCCCGGCATTCCGGTCGTCTACGCGGGCGACGAGTTCGGCCTCGAGGCGGTCGACGGCGAGATGAGCCGGACGCCGATCCCCTGGGACCGGGCCGACGAGCCCGCGATCGCCGCCCGCATCGCGCTCTACCGCGAGCTCATCGGGCTGCGCCGAGGCCACCGCGCACTCTCGACCGGCGGCCTGCGCTGGCTGCACGCCGACGCCGGCTCCGTCGCCTTCGTGCGCGAGAGCGCCGAAGAGGCGGTGCTCGTGGTCGCCGCCTCCACCGACCTCGACGTGATCCTGCCCAGCGGCGCGCTCATCGGCGCCGACGCGGCACGGCCGCTGTACGGCGCGGTCCGCCTCGACGCCGACCCGAGCGGCGCGGTGCGGCTGCGCGGCACGGGCGCGTCGTTCGCCGCGTGGGCGCTTCCCGGCGTCGACGCGCCCGCCGCCCGCGCGACGTCCGCCGAATCCACGCCGGAGGCGTTCGCCCAGCTCGGCGGACCGGAGCTCTGACCGGGTTCCCCGGTCATCGGGCGGCGAGCACCGCCTGGTAGAGGTCGCGGCTCGACAGCCCCGTCGCGGCCGCGACCTCGGCCGCCGCATCCTTCAGCCGCACACCGTCGGCCACGAGCGCCTGCACGTGTGCGACGGCGTCCGCGGCGGACACCTCCCGGGCGGGCGCGCCGCCCACCACGAGGACGATCTCGCCGCGGACGCCGCCGGACGCCCACGCCGCCAGCGCCCCGACGCCGTCGCGCACGACCTCCTCGTGGAGCTTCGTGAGCTCACGGCACAGCGCCGCGGGGCGTTCGGCGCCGAACGCGGCGGCCATGGCCTCCAGCGTCTCCGCGACCCGTGAGGGCGCCTCGAAGAAGACCATCGTGCGCGGCTCCGCGGCGAGCAGACCCAGTGCACGCGCCCGCTCCCCCGCCTTGCGCGGAAGGAAACCCTCGAAGGTGAACCGGTCGGTCGGCAGCCCTGCCACGGCGAGCGCGGTCACCACCGCGCTCGGACCGGGCAGCGCGGTCACGGTCACGCCTTGCGCGACCGCCTCCGCGACCAGGCCGAATCCGGGGTCGCTGACGGTGGGCATGCCGGCGTCGCTGAGGACGAGCAGGTCCTCGTCGCGGGCACGGGCGACGAGCTCGGCCGCGCGCTGCTTCTCGTTGTGGTCGTGGAGCGCCACGAGGCGGGGCCGATTGGCGATGCCGAGCGCCTGCAGCAGCCGCACCGTCGTGCGGGTGTCCTCCGCCGCGATCACCGTCGCCTGCTCCAGGGCCGCGACCAGCCGCGGCGAGGCGTCGCCCAGGTTGCCGATGGGAGTCGCGCCGAGGATGATCACCGCTTCAGCTTAGGCTTGTGGCCGTGTCGACCACCGCCGAGTCGCTTCCGCCGCTGCTGCCGCCCGCGCGCACGTCCGCCTACGACCGCTGGCGCGAGCGCGTCGCCGCCGAGCCCCGCCTCCAGCGGCTGTACGCCTGGCTGGCGCCGCTGCTGGTCACGCTGCTCGCCGGCATCCTGCGCTTCGGGAACCTGGGGCATCCGCACGCCCTCGTCTTCGACGAGACGTACTACGTGAAAGACGCGTGGAGTCAGTGGAACCTGGGCTACGCCGCGACCTGGCCGGACGGCGCCGACGCACGCTTCGCGGCGGGCGAGACCGGCATCTTCACGACGGATCCGAGCTTCGTCGTGCACCCGCCGCTGGGCAAGTACCTCATCGGCATCGGGATGTGGCTGTTCGGCCCGGACAGCTCGTTCGGGTGGCGGTTCATGACCGCTCTGTTCGGCACGGCGTTGGTGCTGCTGCTGTTCCTGGTCGCCAAGACCCTCACCGGCTCGACCGTGTTCGCAACCGTGACGTCGTTCCTGCTGGCGATCGACGGTCTGGGGATCGTGATGAGCCGGGTGGCCCTGCTCGACGTGTTCCTCGCGTTCTTCGTGCTCCTCGCCTTCTGGTTCGCGCTCCTCGACCGCCGCCGCCATCTCGATCGCCTCGCCGCCGCGACGGTCGCGCTCCGGTCCGACGACGCCCCGCCGGCGTGGGGCGCCGTGCTGTGGAACCGCCCGTGGATCATCGCGGCCGGCGCCGCGGCGGGAGCGGCGACGGCCGTCAAATGGTCGGGCGTGTGGGTGCTCGCCGGGATCGGGATCTACCTCGTCGTCACCGACGCCCTCGAACGCCGCCGGCTCGGGGTGACCTTCTGGCCGATGGATGCCGTGCGGCAGGGGCTCGTCTCGTTCGTGCTGCTGGTGCCCGCCGCGGCCGTCGTCTACCTGGGCTCATGGAGCGGATGGCTGCTCAGCGACGGCGGTTACGACCGCAACGCCGCCGAGATCAGCCCCGCCACGGGACTGTTCTCCTGGGTGCCGCTGCCCATCCAGAGCCTGTGGACCTATCACCAGACGATCTACGGATCGATGGTCGGGATGACATCTCCCCACAGCTATTCCAGCGCCGCCTGGGCGTGGCCGTTCCTGTGGCGGCCCACCTCGATGTACGCCTTCTCCAGCGCCGACGGGCAGAACGGGTGCACCGGCGACAACGGCTGTCTGCAGATCCTCTACAGCATGCCGAACCCGCTGCTGTGGTACGCCTCGGTGATCGCGGCCCTCTACCTCGTCTACCGTTTCGCGGTCGATCGCAACTGGCGCCACGCGGTCGTGCTCGTGGGCATCGCGGCCACGTGGGTGCCGTGGCTGCTGTACCCCGAGCGGACCGTGTTCCAGTTCTACACGATCGCGATCTGGCCGTTCCTGCTGCTGGCGCTCGCGTTCGCGCTCCGCGAGATCGCCGGTGCGGCCCATGCCGAACCCGCGCGCCGCACGGCCGGACAGCGCGTGGTGATCGTGTTCCTCGTCGTCGCCGTCGTCCTGTCGGCGTTCTGGTATCCGCTCTGGTCGGCGATGCAGGTGCCGTACGACTTCTACCGGCTGCACAACTGGATGCAGGGCTGGGTCTGACCCCGCGCGCGAGCTCCACCGGGGCGACGGGATGCCGCCCCGGCGAAGCCGGGCGTCAGTTGACCTCGTCCGGGTGGGCCGAGACGCGACCGCCGCGCTCGAGCGCCGTGATGGCCGCCGCCTCGTCCGCGGTCAGCGCGAAATCGAACAGGTCGAGGTTCTCGCGGATGCGCTCGGGGTTGTTCGACTTCGGGAAGATGATGTGGCCCTGCTCGATGTGCCAGCGCAGCACGACCTGGGCGGGCGTCTTGCCGTGGGCCGCGGCCGCGGCGGCGACGGGCTCCTCGTCGAACAGCGGGTACTTGCCCTGACCGAGCGGGCCCCACGCCTCGATGAGGATGCCGTGCTCCTTCGCGAACGACGTGACATCGCGCTGCTGGTAGGCCGGGTGCAGCTCGATCTGGTCGACGGCGGGGGTGACGCCCGTCGCCGCGATGATCTCGGACAGGTGCGCGGGCAGGTGGTTCGAGACGCCGATGCTGCGCGCCTTGCCGGCGTCGCGGATCTGCACCATCTTCTCCCACGCGTTGACGTAGGCGCCGTTGGCCGGCGCCGGCCAGTGCACGAGGTACAGGTCGACGGCCTCGAGGCCGAGCTTCTCGAGGCTCTCGTCGATCGCGGCGAGCGGCTCGTCGCCCCGCTGGCGGTCGTTCCACAGCTTGGTGGTCACGAACAGTTCGTCCCGCGACAGACCGCTCGCGGCGATGGCACGGCCCACGCCCTCCTCGTTGCCGTAGATGGCGGCCGTGTCGATGTGGCGGTAGCCCGCCTCGAGCGCGTCGGAGACGATCCTCTCGGTCTGCGCCGGGTCGACCTTGAAGACGCCGAAGCCGAGCTGGGGGATGGTGTGACCGTCGTTGAGTGTCAGGAGGGGAATCGTCATGTCCTCCAGCGTAGGTGCGCCCGATCGCCCTGCGGGCGGATGCCGCGGCATCCGGGGCATGGGTTGTTCTCCCCATCGCGACGCGTCGAGGGCTCCCCTAGGTTGTCAGGAGGGAGGCGGACAGATGAGCGATCTGAAGATCGATGTGAGCGAGGTCCTGTCGAGCGCGTCGCGCGCCGAGAGGATCGCGGGCGACTTCTCGACGGCCGAGCGCATCGCCGACGAGACGGCGGGCTACACGGGTCACGACGGGCTGGCCGGCAAGGTCCGCGACTTCGGCGGCAAGTGGGACATCGCGCGCGGGAAGCTGGAGGACAACCTCACGTTCATCGCGGACTACCTGCGCGCGGTCGTCGACACCTTCGAGGACCTCGACACCGACCTGGCCGCCGCGGTGCAGCAGAGCCGGTCGGGCGACGCCGCGGCCGCCGCCGACGTGCGCGACGCGGCCTCCGCGACCCCCACGCCCGCGCCCGCGCCCGCCCCCGTCCCGACGCCGACACCGGGCCCGGCACCGACGCCCCCGACGGACGGAGACCGCTGATGACCCTTCCCGGCAACCCCGACGCGCTGGCCGAGCGCGCGGCGACCTACGTCTCGTCCGCCAGCCGCATCGAACGCGCCGCCGACGACCTCCGGGCGCTCGCGTATGCGAGCACCGCCCGCTCGCTGGACGCGATCCGCGAGCGCAGCGGCCAGGTGGCCGGAGACCTGAGCGCCGCCCACGGCCGTTACGCGGGCACGGCGCATGCGCTGGTCGAGTATGCGGCGGCGCTTCGCGACGCCCACCGCAAAGCCGACGAGGCCGACGCGAGCGAGGCGTACGCCGAGCGCCACGCCGGCAGCGCGGGCACGCAGGTCTCCGCGCTCGACCGGCACGTGCGCAGCCTGGAGCAGTCGGCCGCGCCCGCCGCGAACATCGAGACCGCGGAGCGTCAGCTCGCCGACGCGCGCGCCGCGGCCCGACGGTACGACGACGCCGCCTCGGCGGCCCGCGAGGCCCACGAACAGGCGCGACGCGACATGGAGGAGGCAGCGCAGCGCGCGATGGCGCTGATCGACAGCGCCATCGACGCGACCAACGAGGGGTGGCTCGATCGCGTCGGCAACTTCTTCGAGGGTCTCGGCTCGTTCTTCGCCGATCTGGCGAAGTGGGTCGGCGACTTCCTTCAGGATCTGTGGGACGAGCTCCAGCGACTCGTCTCGACCGTGCTCGCCCTGGTGGGGACCGTCCTGATCCTCGCGCTGGTCTATGCGCTGCTCTCGCTCATCCCCGTGATCGGTCCGCTCATCGCGGCCCTGGTGGTCGGACTGCTCGCGGGGTTCCTCCTCTCGAGCATCCTCTCGGACGTCCTCAAGCCCACCCCGCAGGTGAGCGAGTACGACCGCACCCGGCGGGAGAAGCGCGATTCGCAGGGCGAGCCCACCGATCTCGCGCACGCCATCAAGGATGCCGGTTACGTCGACTCCCTCGGCCACTACACCGCCGACAGCGCCGACGAGACCGTCATCAAGGTCACGAAGGTGGTCGACGCCGACGGGGTCGTGCGGTGGCGTGTCGCACTGCCGAGCACGCAGGAGTGGCTCTCGCGGTTCAACGGCGACCAGGGCGCGGTCAACGACCTCGACAGCAACCTCGCCCTCATGCTCACGCCCTCCCTGCGCTCGCAGTACGAGCGCGCGGTCCTGCAGGCGATGCAGCAGGCCGGGGTCGGGCCGGACGACCCGGTGATGCTCGTCGGCTTCAGCCAGGGCGGGATCATGGCGGGCCACCTCGCGGCCTACAACTCCGACTACAACTGGGATGCGGTCGTGGTCGCCGGCGCACCGATCGACAGCATGCCCATCCCGTCCTCGACGACCGTGGTCTCGGTGCAGCACGACGGCGACCCGGTGCCGCGCCTCGACTCGGTGATCTCCCTCGGCACCGGCGGATACGCCCAGCAGCGGCCGAACTGGACGACGATCAACACGCCGTCGCCTCTGGCGGCTCAGGGCGTCGGCGGCATCCACAACGCCTCCGCCTACAACTCGACGCTGCAGAGCCAGATCGATCGGGTGCCGCCCGCCACGCAGGACGACCTCAACGCGTACTTCATCGGCGACGGCAGCACGTACGGTTATGACACGACCTACTACTCCTGGCAGGAGAAATGATGCCCGGAACGACTCGACTCGCCGTCGCCGCGGCCGCCGCGGTCCTCGCGGTGGCGGCGCTCACCGCATGCACCGGCGGAGGCGGCGCGCCCGCCGCGTCCAGCGCAGCACAGGAAGGAACCGACGTGGATCTGCAGAGCGTCTACGCCGCCGTCTCGGCGGCCGATCCGGGGGTCGAGGATCCGCTGGGCACCGTGAGCACCTCCGGCATGGCGAAGACCCTGTCGGTGAGCGTGCTGGTGCCCGCCGACGAGCCGGTCACCGCCGAGCGCCTCGTGGCGATCTTCGTCGCGATCCGCGACACCACGCCCGCGAGCATCGAGACGGTCACCGTGATCGCCCGCGATGCCGCGGACGAGGAGAAGATCGTCGATCTGTCCGCGGCGGTCGCGGGACTCCCCGACGATGTGACGGCGCTGCACGACGGCGGCGTCACGCTCAGTCGCGTCGACCTCGAGAAGCTGTGAGCGACGACGCCGTCCCGGAGCTCGTGTTCCGCCTCGTCGGCACCTGGTGGCCCGTGGCGCTGGACAGCGACGAGGAGGCGCGCGCCTCGGCGACCGACGTCGCCCGTGGCACGCTCGGCACCGCCGATCAGCACGCGACGGCCCGCCGTCGGATGCGCGACGACCTCGTGGAGGCGGCGCGGGCCGCGCGCGAGGCGCACGGACGACTGCTGCTGCTGCAGACGGAGCTCGGTCCCGGCGAGCCGATGTCGGCCATGCTGACGCTGTTCGACGACGATCGCCTCCGCATGAGCCCGTCGATCGGCACGAACCCGCAGCACGTGCTGGCGGTGCTCGAAGAGGCCCTGCCCACCATCGCGCCCGACATGGCCGCGACCGCCGTGCGACGCCCGTTCTCCGACGGAGAGGTCGTGCGCGCGCATCGCGTGGACGAGTCGGTCGAGTTCGAGGACGGTGCCCCGTTCACCCAGCGGCGGCTCGTCGCCCAGTACTGGTATCCCGTGCCGGACTCGAAGAAGCTGAGCCTCGTCGTGCTGTCGACCCCGCTCGGCGACATCCCGAACGCGCTCCTCGCCTACTTCGACGCGATCGTCGAGGTCTCGGGGTTTCGCCCGGCATCCGCGCCCGTCGTGGACCACGCGGGCACCGTGGCGCGCTGACGCGCAATACGATGGAGGGCTATGCCTCCCGTCGTCCCCGTGATCTCCTACCCCCCGGAGCTGCCCGTCAGCGCCGCGCGGGAGGAGATCTCGCGCGCCATCGCGACGCATCAGGTGGTCATCGTCGCCGGCGCGACCGGCTCGGGCAAGACGACGCAGCTGCCGAAGATCTGCCTGGAGCTCGGCCGCACCCGCATCGCCCACACCCAGCCGCGCCGCATCGCCGCACGCACGATCGCGGAACGCATCGCGCACGAGCTGCAGGTGCCCCTCGGCGGCGCCGTCGGCTACAAGGTGCGCTTCACCGATCACGTCTCCGATGAGACGCAGGTCGCTCTGGTCACCGACGGCATCCTGCTCAACGAGATCCACCGCGACCGGTTGCTGCGCCGCTACGACACGATCATCATCGACGAGGCGCACGAGCGGTCGTTGAACATCGACTTCCTCCTGGGCTACCTCGCCCGGATCCTCCCGGAGCGTCCCGACCTCAAGGTCGTGATCACGTCGGCGACGATCGACCCGGAGAGCTTCGCACGGCACTTCGCGGATGCCGAGGGCACCCCCGCGCCGATCGTCGAGGTCTCCGGCCGCACGTACCCGGTCGAGATCCGCTACCGTCCGCACGTCCCCGAGGCCCCGGTCGCCGACCGCGGCCCCCGCGCCACCCCGGCCGTTGAGCGAGGCCCGAACGCCACCCCGGCCGCCGAGCGAGGCCCGAAGGGCACCCCGGTCGCCGACCGAGGCCCGAACGCCGCCCCGGTCGTTGAGCGAGGCCCGAAGGGCCGAGTCGAAACGCCCGCCGACGGCGACGACGTCGACGCGCTGCTCGCCGCGCTGCGGGAGCTCGATCGCGAGGCCGACGGCGACGTGCTCGTCTTCCTGCCCGGGGAAGCCGAGATCCGCGACGCGATGGATGCCGTGCGCGGCATGTACGCCAGAGACACCCGCCCGACCGAGGTCCTCCCCCTCTACGGCCGTCTGTCGGCGGCGGAGCAGCACCGCGTCTTCGAGCCGTCCGGCGTCGCCGGGGTGCGGCGCCGGGTCATCCTCGCCACCAACGTCGCCGAGACGAGCCTCACCGTCCCCGGCATCCGCTACGTCATCGACGCGGGCACCGCGCGCATCTCGCGCTACAGCGTCCGCTCCAAGATCCAGCGCCTGCCGATCGAGGCCATCTCGCAGGCCTCGGCACAGCAGCGCTCCGGCCGTGCGGGACGCACGTCGCACGGCATCGCGATCCGGCTGTACGGCGAGGACGACTTCCGCTCGCGGCCGGAGTACACCGAGCCCGAGATCCTCCGCACGTCGCTCGCGTCGGTCATCCTGCAGATGCTCTCCCTCGGATTCGGCGACATCGAGGACTTCCCGTTCCTGACCAAGCCCGACAGCCGCGGGGTGAAGGCCGCGTTCGACCTGCTCACCGAACTGCGCGCCGTCACGCCGTCGCGGCGGCTGACGTCGCTCGGACGCGAGATCGCACGCCTCCCGATCGATCCGCGGTTCGCGCGCATGTTGATCGAGGCGCGGCGCCTGCAGGTGCTGCCCGACGTCCTGGCCATCGTGGCCGGGCTGTCCATCCAGGACGTGCGCGAGCGGCCGTCGGCGGAGGACGGCGCCGGACGCGAGCAGGCCGATCGGCTCCACTCGCGGTTCACCGACCCGACCAGTGATTTCCTCACCCTGCTCAACCTCTGGAACCACCTGCAGCAACAGCAGCGTGAGCTCGGGTCGAGCGCGTTCCGGCGGCTGTGCCGCAGTGAGTTCCTGAACTACGTCCGCGTGCGCGAGTGGGTCGACGTGCACCGACAGCTGCGTCAGCTGATGGGCACGTCCTCGCGCACCGCCGCGGGCGACTCACCGCGCACCGACGGGAGCGCCGCCGATCCCGCCCTGGTCCACCGCGCCATCCTCGCGGGGCTGCTCTCCCACATCGGCATCCTCGACACCCGCTCCGTCGCGGGAAAGGCCAGCGGCCGGCCCGCCGACAAGCGCAAGCCGATCCCGGTGTTCCGCGGCGCACGCGGGAGCGCGTTCGCGATCTTCCCCGGTTCGGCGCTGCGCAAGGCCACCCCCGACGCCGTCATGGCCGCCGAGCTCGTCGAGACGTCGCGTCTGTTCGCGCGCACCGTGGCGGCGATCGATCCGGCGTGGGCCGAGGAGCTCGCCGGCGATCTCGCCCACCGCCAGCTGAGCGATCCGCACTGGTCGAAGGATGCCGGGGCCGCCGTCGCCGCGGAGAAGGTCACGCTCTTCGGCGTCGAGATCATCCCCCGCCGGCGCGTGCAGCTGGCGAGGATCGACCGGCCGCTGGCACGCGAGCTGTTCGTGCGGCACGCGCTCGTCGACGGCGACTGGAACAGCCAGCACCTCGACAAGCGGCTGACGGCCTTCGAACGGCGCAACCTCGACCTGCGTCGCCGCCTCGAGAAGGTGGAGGAGCGCGAGCGCCGCCGCGACATCCTGGTCGGAGACGAGGCCGTCTTCGCCTTCTACGACTCCCGCCTGCCGTCCGACGTGTTCGATGTGCGCTCGTTCGAGTCGTGGTGGCGCGACGCCTCGGCGCGCACCCCGCGGCTGCTCGACATGACCGAGGCCGACCTGCAGGGCGACGCGTCGCGTTCCGATGAGCGCGCGTTCCCGGGCCGGTGGCATCAGGGCGATCAGGTGCTCTCCCTCGCGTACCGCTTCGAGCCGGGCGATCCCGAGGACGGCGTGAGCGTGGTCGTCCCGCTTCCGCTGCTGGCGGGGCTCCGACCGGACGGCTTCGACTGGCAGGTCCCGGGGCTGCGCGCGGAACTGACCACCGCGCTGCTGAAGGCGCTGCCCAAGGCGATCCGCCGCCACGTGGTGCCGGCCGCCGACTGGGCGGCCCGCCTCGGCGAGGAGCTCAGCGACGCCGGGCCCGAGCATCACGACGGGCTTCCGCCGCAGACGCTGCGCGCCGCCCTCGCGAGCCGCATCCAGCGCATCGCGAACCAGCCGGTGACGGTCGCCGATTTCGACCTCGACCGTGTGCCCTCCCACCTGCTCGTGACGTTCCGCGCCGTCGACCACCGCGGCCGCTCGGTCGGCACCTCGCGCGATCTGGGCGAGCTGCAGGATCGCCTCGCGGGCCGTGCCCGTGAGCAGGTGGCGCGCACCCTCGCGCGCGAGACGCCGCCCGCGGCCCGCGTCGCACGGGCGGCGGCCGGCGCGCCGCCGGCCGCCGCGGCCCCCGCTCTCGCGGAGCGCACCGGCATCCTCACGTGGGACCTCGGCACGCTGCCGGAGGTGGTCGACACCAAGGTCGCCGGCGGCGTCGTACGCGGCTACCCCGCTCTCGTCGACGAGAAGGATGCCGTCGCCCTGCGCATCGAGGCGACGCCGGAACGGGCCGAACGCCTCACCCATGCCGGCGTGCGCCGGTTGCTGCTGCTGGCCGTCTCCTCCCCCAGCGCCTACGTGCTCGATCACCTCACCGCGGCCGAGAAGCTCTCGCTGGCCGCGTCCCCGTACCCGTCGGCCAAGGCTCTCATCGAGGATGCGCGCGTCGCGGTCGCCGACGCCGTGCGGGACCGCGTGGCCCCCGGCGGCGTACGCACGCCGGAGCAGTTCGCGGCCGTCCGCGACGCGTTCTCGGCCGCCGTGGTCGACGAGCTCTTCCAGGCGGTTTCGCTCACGGCGCGCATCCTCACGCTCCAGCGCGACGTCGACAGGGCGATCAAGGGCCAGAACTCGATGACGCTGCTCACCGCGCTGGGCGACGTGAAGGGGCAGCTGGCGGGACTGATCTTCCCGGGGTTCGTGTCGCGGTCCGGTCTCGACCGCCTCCGGCACCTGCCGCGTTACCTGCAGGGCGCGCTCGAACGCGTCCGGACCCTCGCCGACAACCCCGGCCGCGACCGGCAGCGGCTGACCGAGTTCGAGCGCGCCGCCGCGCTCTACGCCGACGCGGGGGGCACGCTGCCCCTGCCCGCCGACGCGACGCCGGCGCTGGTGCACGCGCGGTGGCTGCTGGAGGAGTACCGGGTGAGCCTGTTCGCGCAGGCGCTCGGCACCGCCGAGCCGGTCTCGCTCCCCCGCATCACCAAGGCGCTCAGCGCCTGATCCGGCCGCCCCGACGCGGAATACGGGCGGGGCGGGGCCGTTGCATCCCGCATGAGCACCGCGATCGTGTACACCGAGTTCGGAGGACCCGAGGTCCTCACCGTCGCCGACGTCGAGGTGCCCGCCCCCGGGCCCGGCGAGGTCACCGTCCGCATCGAGGCGGTCGGTGTCAATCCCATCGACCACAAGCTGCGCTCGGGCCTGCGCGCATCCGACCCGATCGTCGAGCCGCGCCGCCTGGGCTCGGATGCCGCCGGCATCGTCACGGCGGTCGGATCCGAGGTCGAGGGCTTCCGGGTCGGCGACCCCGTGGTCGTCTTCGGCGCCGCCGGCACCTACGCGAGCGCGCTGACGACCTCCGCCGCGCACGTCTCACCGCGTCCCCCGCAGGTGTCGGCCGCCGAGGGGGCCGCCCTCGGCATCCCCGTCGGGACGGCGTACCAGACGCTCCGCTCGCTCGCGGTGGGCGCCGATGACACCGTGCTCATCCACGGCGGCTCGGGAGCCGTCGGGCAGGCCGCCATCCAGCACGCGGTGCTCTCGGGCGCGACGGTGCTCGCGACCACGAGCGACCGTCGGGCCGACCGGGTGCGGGCGCTCGGCGCGCATCCCCTGCCCTACGGCGCCGCCGTGGTGGACGACGTGCGCCGGATGGCGCCGCAGGGCGTCACGGTCGCCATCGACCTCGCCGGCACCGACGACGCACTGCAGCAGTCACGCGAGCTCGTCGCCGACCATCGCCGCATCGCGACGCTCGTGCGCGGGAAGGATGCCGCAGCTCTCGGCATCCGGGCCTTCAGCGGCGGCAGCCCCGTGCCCTTGACGGCGCAGGAGCAGGCGTGGCGGGCCGAGGCCGTCCCGGTCACGGTCGCCCTCCTCACGGCCGGACGATTCCGCATCGAGCTCGGACCGCGGCTGCCGCTGGCCGAGGCCGCGGAGGCGCACCGGCTCGTCGCCGCCGGCGCCGACGGCAAGATCGTGCTGGTCCCCTGACCCTCCCGGCTCAGCTGGCCGCGATGAGGGCCCGGTAGAAGCGGATGCCGGCCAGCCACGACGCGACCCGGATGCGCTCGTTGTGCGAGTGCAGGGCGTCGCGTTCGGCGCGCGTGAGGTGGAACGGCGTGAAGCGGTAGACGTGCGCGCTGATGGCGGTGAACCACCGGCTGTCGCTCGCACCGAGCTGGATGTAGGGCGTCGTGACGACCTCCTCGCCCAGCGTCTCGCGGACGGCCGTGGCGATGCGCCGCCACGGCCGTCCGCGCCACGGCGAGACCGGCGACGGATCGGACCCGTGGCGCACCTCCACCTCGACATGCGGGTCGGCGACGACGCGGCGGATCCGCGCCGTCGCGGAGGCGACCGTGTCGCCCGTGAGCAGGCGGACGTTGACCGCGGCGCGCGCGGTCGTCGCGAGGACGTTCTCGCCGGGGGCGCCCGACAGCTCGGTGGCGACGGCGGTGGTGCGCACCATCGCGTTCATCTCCGGCCCGAGCCGGGGGAACACCCGCGCCACCACCGGCGCCAGCAGGCCCAGATTGGCGAACACCGTCCGCAGCGGCTGAGCGGCGTGCGGGGCGAGGGTGGCGAAGAGCGCCCGCACCGGCGGCGCGATGCGCGCGGGGAACGGATGCCGGTGGATGCGGTCGATCGCCCGGGCCAGGCGCGCCGTCGCCGGGAAGGCCGGCGGCGTCGACGCGTGCCCGCCGCCCTCCCGGGCGGTGAGACGGAGCGTCATGACGCCTCGCTCGGCGACACCCACCATCGCGGTGGGCACCGAGATCCCCGGCACGACGCCCTCCACCACGGCGCCGCCCTCGTCCAAGACGAGACCGGGCTCCACGCCGCGCTCGCGCAGCAGCGCGACGATCGCCCGGGCGCCCCCGCCGGCGGTCTCCTCGTTGTGCCCGAAGGCGAGATAGACGTCGTGCTGGGGTGAGAAGCCGTCGGCGACGAGCGCCTCGACCGCTTCGAGGATGGCGACGAGCGCGCCCTTGTCGTCGATCGCTCCGCGCGCGTGGATGGCCGCATCCGCGCCCTCGCCGGCGATCTCCGCGGCGAACGGCGGGAGATCCCACTCCTGCTCGACCACGGGCACGACATCCAGATGCGCCATCAGCACGAGCGGGTCCGCCCCGCCGCGGGCGCCCGGCCAGCGGTAGAGCAGCGAATGCCCGTCGACGACCTCGCGCTCCAGCACGGCATGCAGCGCCGGATACAGGCGCACAACCGCGTCGAGCAGCCGGTCGAAGGGCTCCCAGTCGATGAGGCCCTCGTCGGCATGCGAGACGGTCGGAATCTGCAGCAGCTCACGGAACCGGGCGATCGAGGCGGCGTTGTCGGCACTCACGGCTCGAGCCTACGCGGCCGCCGATAGGCTCGAGGCATGACCGACATCGCTCCCGGCAGCCCCGGCGCCGCCTCCCCGATCCCCGGCGCCCCCGTCCGCTGGGGCATCCTGGCGACGGGCGGCATCGCCCACGCCTTCACGAAGGATCTCCGGACCGCGGGGCTGACGGTCACCGCGGTCGGTTCGCGTCGCGCCGAGTCCGCGGAGGCGTTCGCGCAGGAGCACGGCATCCCCCGCGCCCATGGCTCGTACGAGGAGCTGGTCGCCGACCCCGAGGTCGACATCGTCTACGTCGCCTCGCCGCACAGTCATCATCGCGAGCACGCCGTCCTCGCTCTCGAGGCCGGAAAGCACGTCCTCATCGAGAAGGCGGTGACGCTCGACGCCGACGAGGCCGTCGCGATCCGCGACATCGCGGCCGGCCGCGGACTGCTCGCGATGGAGGCGATGTGGACGCGGTACCTGCCGCACATGGTGCGCATCCGCGAGCTCATCGCCGACGGGACGATCGGCGAGGTGCGCACGGTCGTGGCCGACCACACCCAGTCGCTCCCGCTCGATCCCGGCCACCGCCTGAACGCCCTCGAGCTCGGCGGCGGTGCCCTGCTGGACCTCGGCATCTACCCGGTCTCCTTCGCATGGGACGTGCTCGGACCGATGACCGAGGTGCGCGCGGTCGGTCGGCTCGGCGAGACGGGCGCCGACACCGAGGTCGCGATCGCCGCCGTCCACGAAGGAGGCGCGGTGTCGTCGCTCGTCACGAGCTCGCGCGCCGCCGGACCGAACGCGGCGCACGTCATCGGCACGGCCGCCCGCATCGACATCGACCGCGTGTGGTACGAGCCCACCTCCTTCCGCGTGACCGCGACCGACGGCACGGTCATCGAGGAGTACCGCTCCACCGTCGACGGGCGCGGCATGCAGTTCCAGGCTCTGTACGCCGAGGCGCTGCTGCGCGCGGGACGCACCGACAGCGACCTCCTCCCGTTCGACGAGTCGATCGCGATCATGGCCGCCCTCGACGGCGTGCGAGCCCAGCTCGGCGTGACCTACCCGAAGGGGCACTGACATGGCCGAGCTGCAGGGCAACCGCGTCGCGGTGTATCTCGACTTCGACAACATCGTGATGAGCTGGTACGACCGCGTGCACGGGCGCAACTCCTACGCGGCCGACCGGCAGAAGATCATCGCCGACCCCGACGCGCCCGAGATCGCCCAGCGCCTCAAGGACGCGACGATCGACGTCGGCGCGATCATCGACTACGCGGCATCCTTCGGCACCCTGGTGCTCACGCGGGCCTACGCCGACTGGTCGTCGCCGGTGAACGCGCTGTACCGCTCGCAGCTCGTCGCGCGCGCCGTCGACCTCGTCCAGCTGTTCCCGGCCGCCGCGTACGCGAAGAACGGCGCCGACATCCGCCTGGCCGTCGACACGGTCGAGGACATGTTCCGCCTGCCCGACCTCACCCACGTCGTCATCGTGGCGGGAGACAGCGACTACGTGCCGCTCGCGCAGCGCTGTAAGCGTCTCGGCCGGGTCGTCGTCGGAGTCGGCGTCGCCGGGTCGACCGCGAAGTCGCTCGCCGCGGCATGCGACCAGTTCGACGCCTACGACTCGTTGCCCGGCGTCGTTCCGCCGGCGGCGGCCGCCACCGCACAGAAGAAGACGGATTCCGCGGCCACGACGTCTTCCCGCCGCCGCAAGAAGGCGGAGGACCCGACGGCCGAGCTCCTGGGCCGCGCCCTGCGGCTGGAGCAGGAGCGCACCGACGACGAATGGGTGCATCTGTCGGCCGTGAAGAACCTCCTCAAGCGGATGGACCCCTCGTTCAGCGAGAAGGCTCTCGGCCACCGGTCGTTCTCCGACTTCGTCAAGGCGCACCCGACCGTCGCGGACATCGACGAGACCACCAACATCGTCCGCGTGCGCCCGCACACGACCGACGCGGCCGACGAGGGCTGACCCCCGCCGGCCGCGCCGGACGGACGAGCGGTCAGCCGGCGAAGGGGATCGCCCCGACCAGGACGCCGACCGCGAGCATCGCGAGCGAGACGAGCGTCGCTCGCCACAGCACCTTCTTGTGGTGGTCGCCGAGGTTGACGTTCGCGAGGGACACGAGCAGCAGGATCGCCGGCACGAGCGGGCTCTGCAGGTGCACCGGCTGGCCGGTGATCGAGGCCCGCGCCATCTCGACGGGCGCGATCCCGAAGTGCGACGCGCTCTCGGCGAGCACCGGCAGGATGCCGAAGTAGAAGGCGTCGTTCGACATGAAGAACGTGAACGGGATCGACAGCACTCCCGTGATCACGGCGAGGAACGGGCCCAGCTCGGCGGGGATGACCGAGGTGATCCACGAGGCCATCGCGGTCACCATGCCCGTGCCGTTGAGCACGCCCACGAGCACGCCCGCGGCGAGCACCATCGACACCACGCCGACGATCGACGGGGCGTGGGCGACGATCTCGTCGGCCTGGCTCTTCAGCTTCGGGAAGTTCACGATCAGCGCGATCGCCGCTCCCACCATGAAGACGAACGCCAGCGGGAACAGGTCCAGGATCAGCAGCACCATCACCGCGACCGTCAGCGCGAGGTTGAACCAGATGAGCCGCGGGCGCAGCGTGGGCCGGTTCGGATCGAGCATCGTGTCGGCCATGGCGGTGTCGGCGGCATCCACGAGGGCGGTCGCCGCGACGGCCTCGCGGGCGCCGCGCACGGTGACGATGTTGCCGGTGCGCAGCGTCGCCGCGGCTCCCGGCTTGGGCTCGGCCCCGCGGAACAGGCGCGGCGCGCCGAAGATGCCGTCGCCGCGGGTCGCCTCGATCCGCGTGGTGTCGACCACGCCGGCGAGGCGCCGGCGCTCGCTCAGGCCGAGGAACCACGCGAAGGCGAGGGAGATCACGAGACCCGTCGCGAGCGAGGGCAGCATCGGCACGAAGATGTCGGTGGGCTCCAGCGAGAGAGCGGATGCCGCGCGCACCGTCGGCCCGCCCCACGGCACGATGTTCAGGGTGCCGTTCATCAGCCCCGCCACGCAGGTGAGCACGACCGGGCTCATCCCCAGCCGGAGATAGATCGGCAGCATCGCGGAGGTGGTGATGATGAAGGTCGTCGATCCGTCGCCGTCCAGCGACACGGCCCCGGCGAGCAGCGCCGTGCCGAGCACGACCTTCGCGGGGTCGTCCCCCAGCACCCGCGTGATGACGCGGATCAGGGGGTCGAACAGCCCGACGTCGATCATGATGCCGAAGTACATGATCGCGAACATCAGCAGCGCCGCCGTGGGCGCCATCGATTTGATCGCGTCGATGATCATGTCGCCGAGCCCGAGACCGGCACCGGCGAACAGGCCGAAGATCGTCGGCACCACGATGAGCGCGACCATCGGCGTCAGGCGGCGCGTCATGATCAGCGCCATGAAGGTCAGCACCATCGTGAACCCGAGCACGACGAGCACACCGTCCGAGGGCGTGAACGCCAGATCGTAGCCGTCGTCGGCGGCGGCCGCGACGAGACCGAGGGGAACAGGGGGCATCTCGACTCCTTCGTCAGCGGCCGACGTTCGTCGTCGACCGGATGCCGCGAATCTAGGGACCGCGGCGCGGCGGCGCGCGCTATCTCTCATTCCCGCGACTTCTGCGCGAAGCGCGAGTTCAGCGCATTATGCTCACCAGATGAGATTCGCGACGCGCGCGGCGCTGCTGCTGCTGGCGACGGTGGTCGCCGTCGTCGCGGTGTGCGTCGTGGTCTTCGTGATCCTCGGCGTCCAGCTGCTGCGCGCGGAGGCGGAGACCTCCGCGCTCAACATCGCCCGTACGATCGCCGTCGATCCGCAGGTGCGCGCCGAGGTCGCCGCGATCAGCGCCGATCCGGGCACGCCCGACGGTGCCGAGCTCCGCGACGGAGAGCTGCAGCGCCTGGCCGACGCCGTGACGGCGCGCACCGGGACGCTGTTCGTCGTCATCGCCGACGACCACGGCATCCGTCTCGCCCACCCCGACCCCGACCAGCTGGGCCGGCCGGTCAGCACGGACTACCGTCAGGTGCTCGCCGGCAACGAGGTCGTGACGTGGGAGGAGGGGACCCTCGGCGTCTCGGCGCGCGCGAAGGTGCCGATCCTCCCGCCCGACGGCGAGGGCACCGCCCCCGTCGGCGAAGTGAGCGTCGGATTCGAGCCCTCGAGCGTGTTCGACGACCTCCCGGCGCTGCTGGGCGGCATCGCCGCCGCGGCCGGCGCGGGGATCCTGGTGGCCGCGCTCGCCGGACTGGTGCTGCGACGGCGGTGGGAACGCGTGACGCTGGGCTTGCAGCCGGAGGAACTGGTCGCCCTGGTGCAGAACCAGGCCGCGGTGCTCGACGGCGTGGGCG
This sequence comes from Microbacterium sp. PAMC21962, assembly GCF_019443465.1. Lineage (NCBI taxonomy): Bacteria > Bacillati > Actinomycetota > Actinomycetes > Micrococcales > Microbacteriaceae > Microbacterium > Microbacterium sp. PAMC21962. Next base: position 1,144,341 of record NZ_CP080381.1, read on the forward strand.
ACGGCGTCGTCGCGCTCGACGGGGAGGGGACGGTGCGCCTGTGCAACGAGACCGCCCGCCGGCTCCTCGATCTCGACGCCCCCGAGGGGCGCACGCTGGAGGAGCTCGGGGTCGCACCGGCCATCCTCGTCGCCGTGCGCGAAGGGACCGCGGGCGACGGGATCGTGGTGGGCGATCGGGTGCTCTATGTCGACGCCCAGCCGGTCCGTCGCGAGGGGCGCGACCTCGGGGCCGTCCTGATCGTGCGCGACCGCACCGACATCGTGGCCCTCACGGAGCGGCTCGACACCGTGCGCGCGATGACCGGCGCGCTGCGCGTCCAGCGACACGAGTTCGCCAACCGCCTGCACGTCGCGGCCGGCCTGCTCGACGCGGGGCGCGACCGCGAGGCGCGCGAGTTCCTGGGCGATCAGCTGCAGCGCGGCCCGGTGGACTATCCGGTCGAGAACCTCGATCTGATCGGCGATGCCCTCCTGCATGCGCTCATCGGCGCCCACGCGCTCGAAGCCGGCGAGCGCGGCGTCCGCGTGTCGATCGATCCCGACTCCCTGCTGCTGTCGCCGCTGCGCGACGTCGAGGACGTCGCCGCCGTGCTCGGCAATCTCGTCGACAACGCCGTGCGGGCGGCGGTCGCCGGTACCGAGCCGCGGGAGGTGCGGATCGGCTGCTTCGGCGACGGCCCGGACCTCGTCCTCACGGTCGCCGACTCGGGCGCGGGCGTCCCCGACGACGCCGACCTCTTCCGTCGCTCCGCACGGTCCGCCTCCGATCTCGACCGCGTGCACGGGCTCGGCGTCGGCCTTCCGCTGTCGCGGGAGCTCGCCCGGCGCCGCGGCGGCGAGGTCTGGCTGATCGATCCCGGCGGACGCGGCCCCGCGGGCTCGGGCACGGGGGCCGTGTTCGGCGCGCGTCTCGTGGACGTGCTGGACGCCGGCACCGCCGAGGACCCCGCCTCCGGAAAGGACTCCGCCCGATGAGCTCACCCGTCCGCGTCCTCGTGGTCGACGACGACTTCCGGGTCGCCGGCCTGCACCGCGACATCGTCGCGGAGCGTCCCGGCTACACCGCGCTGGAGCCGGTGCGCACCCTCGCCGCGGCGAGCGCCGTCGTGCGGGCCGACCGGCCCGACCTCATGCTCGTCGACGCGTACCTCCCGGACGGCGACGGCATCGGCTTCGTGCAGGCCTGCGGCGTCGACGCCGTCGTCCTGTCCGCGGCAGCGGACGCCGCGACGGTCCGCCGCGCGCTGCGCGCGGGGGCGCTGGGCTACCTCGTCAAGCCGTTCGAGCGCCGCGCGCTGACCGACCTGCTGGATCGCTATCTGCGCTTCCGGAACCTGCTCGACGAGTCGCGCACCGTCTCGCAGGAGGAGATCGACCGCGCGCTGGCGCTCCTGCGCGCCGGCGGCGAGACCCCGTCGGTGTCGCGGTCGGCGACCGAGCAGGTGATCCTCGAGGCGCTCGGCGACGACGAGTCGTCGGCGTCGGAGATCGCCGACCGTGCCGGCGTCTCGCGCGCCACCGCGCAGCGGCATCTGTCGGCGATGGCGGCCCGCGGAGTCGTGGACGTGCGTCTGCGCTACGGCACCACCGGTCGCCCGGAGCACCGCTACCTGCGCGTGCGTGCGTGAGCGCACAGGAGCTGTGCAGCACTGAACCTTGTACCTGAATCACTTTTCAGGTAGCGTCCACGTCGCGGCATCCCCCCGCCGCACCGCGCTCTACAAGGAGGTATCAGCGCATGGCTTCAGCCACCCCGCCAGACACCACGCAGCCGCCGTCCGGGCTCCGCCGGGTCGTCAGCGCCTCGATGGCCGGCACGATCGTCGAGTGGTACGAGTTCTTCCTCTACGCCACGGCCGCGACGCTCGTGTTCAACCTGATCATGTTCCCCCCGTCGGACGATCCGTACGCGGGCATCATCGCCGCCTTCGTCACGTACGCCGTCGGGTTCGTCGCGCGCCCTCTCGGCGGCATCGTCTTCGGCCACTTCGGCGACAAGTACGGACGCAAGAAGCTGCTGCAGCTCGCGATCATCCTCGTCGGCGTCGCCACCTTCCTGATGGGGTGCCTGCCCACCTTCCAGCAGGTCGGGTACTGGGCTCCGGCGCTGCTCGTGCTGCTGCGCTTCGCCCAGGGCTTCGCCGTCGGCGGAGAGTGGGGCGGCGGTGTGCTCCTGGTGGCCGAGCACTCCCCCGACAAGACCCGCGGCTTCTGGGCCTCGTTCCCGCAGGCGGCCGTCCCCATCGGCAACCTCGTCGCCACGATCGTCCTGCTCGTGCTCAGCCGCACGCTCTCCCCCGAGGCCTTCCTGGCGTGGGGCTGGCGCGTGGGCTTCTGGCTCTCGGTGGTCATCGTCGCGATCGGCTACTACATCCGCACGAAGATCACCGACGCGCCGATCTTCCTCGAGGCGCAGAAGGAGGTCGAGGAGCAGAAGCACGTGCGCTACGGCGTCTTCGTGGTGCTGCGCCGCTACCCGCGCGGCGTGCTGACCGCGATGGGCCTGCGCTTCGCCGAGAACATCATGTACTACCTCGTCGTGACGTTCTCCATCACCTACCTGAAGATCGCACTCGGCGTCGACACGGCCGAGATCCTCGGGATGCTCGTGATCGCCCACATCGTGCACATGATCGTGATCCCCCTCGTGGGCGGCCTCGCCGACCGGATCGGCCGCAAGCCCGTCTACGCGATCGGCACCGTCGGCGCCGCCGCCTGGGGCTTCATCGCCTTCCCCATGTTCAACACGACGCAGCCGCTCATCATCATCCTGGCGATCTGCCTGGGCCTGGTCATCCACTCGTTCATGTACGCCCCGCAGCCGGCGATCATGTCGGAGATGTTCCCGACCCGCATGCGCTACTCGGGCGTCTCGCTCGGGTACCAGGTCACCTCGATCGTCGCCGGCTCGCTCGCCCCGATCATCGCGACCGCACTCCTGTCGGCCTACGGCACCTACATCCCGGTCGCGCTGTACCTCGCCGTCGCCGCCGCCATCACGCTCGTCGCGGTGGTCTCGATGCGCGAGACGAAGGGCAGCTCGCTCCACGAGCTCGACCGCGTCGACCGCGAGCGCCTGGTGGCCGAGACCGGCACGGTCCGCGTTCAGACCGGCCGCTGACCGCGGACGGCGAGCCGCACGAGGCGGGCGGCGTCGCCGTCCAGACGCGCGAACGTCTTCATCCGGCCAGTACGCCCCGGCGGGTGTCGGCCGCGTCGGTAGGCTGAAGGGATGAGCGACGGTGCGGCACGAGCGATCCGACGCCTCCCCGACGGCACGGTCAAGCAGATCGGCCCGCTGACCGGGACGCGGGTGTGGACGGTCCCGGGCCGGGCGAGCCGCCCCCTGGGGCTCGCCCGCGACGACACCCGCCGGCTCGGCCCGGGCGAGGATCGGCGGCTCTGCGCCTTCTGCGTCGACCGCTACTTCGAGACCACGCCGGAGAAGGCCCGCCTGGTGGGACCGCGCTTCGAGGAGCTGCGACGCGTCCCCGCCTCCGCACTGAACGACACGGTCGCCGAGTTCCGGCGCTTCGCGAACCTCTTCGAGATCGTCTCGGCGGAGTACTGGCGCGAGAACCACGGCTTCCGTCAGCCCGCGCACGTCTTCCGGTGGGCCGAGGAGTACCTGTCCGACCCCGTCGGGCGCGTCCACCTCGAGAAGCTCGCCGAGATCCGCGCGCAGGCCGCGGGCACCGAGACCAGCCTCGAGGAGGCGGCTCTGGATCTGCTCGGCGGCTCCCACGACGTCGTGGTGGCGCGACGCCATGTCGTCGACGGCGCGACCACCGACGCCGAGCTGGCCTCCTCGGGCACCCTCACGCCCGACGAGCACGCCGCGTACGTCGCCTTCACGGTGCGGGCCCTCGCGGAGATCCAGGCGGCGCAGCCGCACGCCGCCTACGTCAGCGTGTTCCAGAACTGGCTGCGCCCCGCCGGCGCCTCCTTCGAGCACCTCCACAAGCAGCTCGTCGCGATCGACGAGCACGGGCCGCAGGTCGACCACGAGCTGCGGCTGCTCTCCCACGATCGCGACCTCTACCAGCACGAGATCGCCGACCTCGCCGTGGCCGAACGCCTCGTCGTCGCCGCGAACGACGGTGCCGTCGCGTTCGCCGGCGTCGGCCACCGCTATCCCGCCTTCGAGATCTTCTCGACCTCCGACGCCAATCTGCCGCAGGACCACACGGATGCCGGCATCCGCGCCGTGTCCGACCTGCTGCACGCTCTGCACGCCGCCACCGGCGTCCACGTCCCGACCAACGAGGAATGGCACTACCGACCGCCGGGTGCACCGTGGCCCATGCCGTGGCGGGTCGTGCTGAAGTGGCGCATCTCGACGCCCGCCGGATTCGAGGGCGGCACGAAGATCTACGTCAACACGATCGACCCGTGGGAGCTGCGCCGCCGCGCGGTCGCGACGCTGCACGGGCTGCGCGACGCGGGCGCTCTGGCCACCGGCATCCGCATCGGCGATGAGTGCACGCCGGACGACGCCGTGCTGCACTATGCGGACCCGGCGTGAGCTTCCCGTTCGAGCGCCTGCGTCGCGCGCCCGACATCGAGGGTAAGGGTCTGGTCGCCGCGGATGCCGCGGACCGGCTCATCCTCGACGAGTCGGCGGCGCTGCGCACCGCGGCGGGGCCGGGTGAGATCGTCGTCATCGGGGACGGCTACGGCGCCCTCGCACTCGGCGCGGCCTTCGCCGGCGCGCGTGACGTGCGGGTGCATCAGGACGCGCTCTCGGGCGAACGCGCGCTCGCCGCGAACGCGCGGGCGCTCGGCCTGGACGACCGGGTGTCGTCGGGTGCTCTGGACGCGGCGCTGGTGTCGGGGGCGCGCGTCGTGCTGCTGCGACTGCCGCGCGCGCTCGATGCGCTGCGCGACATCGCCGGGCTGATCGCCGCACACGCGGTATCCGATGTCGTCGTGGTCGCCGGCGGGCGGCTCAAGCACATGACCGTCGCGATGAACGACGTGCTGCGCAGCGCGTTCGACACTCTCGACGTCACGCACGCGCGGCAGAAGTCGCGGGTGCTGATCGCCCGCGACCCGCGCGGCGTCGGCGGCGATCCCGTGCCGGCCGCGGCGCGCATCGACGGGCTGGAGGTGCGGGCGTTCGGCGGCGCGTTCGCCGGCGCGCGACTGGACATCGGCACGCGCGCGCTGCTGGCGGCGCTGGACGCGGCGCCCGCCGCCCCGGCGGGCGGCACCCCCGACGATCCCTGGATCGACCTCGCGTGCGGCACCGGGATCATCGGCGCCTGGCTCGCCCGGCGGCATCCGGCGGCCCACGTGTACGCGAGCGACCCGTCGGCCGTCGCCGTGGCATCCGCCCGGGCGACGGCGGCCGCCAACGGCCTCGCCGACCGCGTGATGGTCGCTCGTGCCGACGGTCTGGAGCAGCGCGCGGATGCGTCCGCGTCGTTCATCGCCCTGAACCCGCCCTTCCATTCCGGCGCCGCGCTGACCGCGGGCATCGCCGAACGCCTGTTCGCCGACGCGGGACGGGTGCTGCGCCCCGGCGGCGAGCTGTGGTGCGTGTGGAACTCGCCCCTGCGATACCGACCCGCACTGGATCGGCTGGTCGGTCCGACCCGTCAGCTCGCGCGCGACGCGAAGTTCACGGTGACGGTGTCGACGAGGCGCTGATCCCGCCGGAGCGAGCGACGGGCCGCCCGCTCAGACGATGCCGGCGCGGATGCCGTCCAGCGAGTCGGCGACCTTGGGGAGGCGCTGAGCGAGCACGCCGTCGAGCTCGAACAGGCGCTCCCGGGCGTCCTGCAGGACGCGGGCGCCCTTGGAGGTGACGTGGAGGTCGCTGGCCGCTCCGGCGTGGGCCGTCGCATCCTGGACGAGGCCGTCGTCGACGAGCGTGCGGACGGCGGTGTGCGCCGACTGCACCGTGATGTGAGAGCGGCGGGCGAGCTCGGAGAAGGAGATCCCCGGCTCGGCGTAGATGTGCCCGAGGAGGCCGAACTTGCGGGTGCTGATGCCGAGGTCCTTCAGGATCGCCGCCAGCTGCTCCTCCCACATCGCCGAGACCGCGAGCAGCGCGATGACCGGACTGAAGCGGGGGCTCTCTTGGGTCATGGCCCCATGCTAGCGAGCCACCGGCGGAGACGGCCTCAGGCGCGACCGTGAGCGAGCGCCGCGACGACGGCGGGTGCGGGATGCCGAGGTGTCCCGCACCCGCCGCGTCATCAGGGTGCGCCGACGACGGTGTGGGCCATCACCGAGGCACCGTCCGCGCTCGTCCAGCCGTGACGGGCGGCGAAGGCGATCATGTCGTCCCACCGGGGTGCCCAGTCGTCCTCGGCGACCTGCTCTTCGGCGAGCGCCCGCAGGCGCGCGATGTCGAGCCAGTGGTGCAGCGCGCCCACGCGCTCTCCGCCGAGGCCGGCACCCGCCAGCGCGGCCGACACGGCGTCCCCGACGGGGGCATGGATCTCGAGCCTCGCCGTGTCCGCGGGCTCCTCGAGCTGGACGTCGCCGTCCCAGCGCACCGTCACGATCATCGCCCGCTCCTCACGGTCCGTCCGCCCCTCACGCCGCGACGCGCTCGCCGACGAGCGCACGCACGCGTGGGAGGACCTCGCGCCCGTAGAGCTCGAGCGAACGCAGCGAGACCTCGGTCGGCAGCGCGGCGTCGGTGAGCGTCACCTCGATGCGCTCGATGCCGGTGAGCAGGATGAAGTCCGCGATCTCGCGCGCGACCTTCTCGGGTCCGCCCATGAAGTTCGGCCGCACGGGCATCGACATCCCCTTCGGCTCCGTCGGGAGCGGCACCGACGCCGGCACGCCCGCCATCCCCATCGCCAGTCGCGCCATCAGCGGTGCCGGCGCGGCGAAGAGCTTCATCAGGTTGCCGAAGCCGGTCTCGTCGGCGATCCTCTCCGCCTCGGCATCCGTCTCGGCCACGAGAGCGAACGCGCGGTAGAGCATGTCCTCGCCCGCGACGGTGCGACCTGCCTTCTGCGCCTCCGCCTTGAAGACCTCGGCGAAGGTCGCGATCACGGGGGCCGGGGCGAACGAGAAGCCGGCGATGTAGCCGTTGCGCGCCGCATACGTGGCCGAGTCGGGCGAGTTGGCCGACACGAGGATGGGGAGGTCCGCCTCGGGCTGCGGCCACACGGCGACGGTGCGGTACTCGAAGTGGCGGCCGATCCAGGCGAACGGCTCCGGCTCGCTCCAGATCGCCTTCATGAGCTCCATCTGCTCGTAGAACACCTCCTTCGACTCCCACGGGTTCGTACCGTAGGTGAGCAGCTCGTTGGGGGTGCCGCGGAAGAAGCCGACCAGCAGCCGCCCCGGGGCGAGCGCGCTCAGCATGCCGATCTCCTCCGCCAGACGCACGGGGTTCACGAGCGGCAGCGTCGAGCCGAGCAGACCGATGTCGATGCCGACCTCACGGGCGAGCAGCACGGCGGCCGTCACGGAGTTGGGCGACAGCTGCGCGGAGCTGTAGTGATGCTCCGCGACGGAGATCTGATCGAGCCCGGCCGCCTCCACGGCGTGCGCGAAGTCGATCGCGCCGCGCAGCGACGTCGACGAGACGCCCGGCTGACGGGACACACGCGGCGGGGCCGGCCACGATCCGTGGCGCGGCAGGTCGTAGGTCGGGAAGGGGTGGAACACGGAGAACTTCATTGTCGGCAGTTCCTTGTCGGTCTGGTGGTCAGGGGTAGATGAGCGTCGAGCGGTCTTCGATGACGAACTCGGATCCGCGCTGCAGGAAGTCGCCGACGATCGCGGCGAAGGCCTCGGGCCGGTCTCCGCTGAGGTCGTGCGCGGCGTCGTAGACGATCGCGAACGTCGCATTGGGCATGATGCGCCGGTATGTGCGGCCGACCTCGGTGCCGAAGAGTCCGTCCGCGGTCCCGGTGAGCACGAGGGTGGGGGTGTGCACGTCGGCGAGGCTGCGCTCGAGGTCGATGTCGTGGAGAGGGCCCATGATCCGCTCCACGAGCGGCCAGATCGTCGCGATGTGGGCCGGATCGGCCGGGACGATCGTCTTGCGCTCCGGGTGGGCGTGGAAGGCTCGGGCCATCTGTTCGGGCGAGAGCTTCGACGGATCGCTCCCGTCGGGCCGGAACGCGCCGGGCACCTCCAGCACGAGCCGCGTCAGCCGGTGCGGGGCGAGCACGGCGGCCCAGGATGCGACGACTCCCCCCATCGACGTCCCCAGCAGCGCGAACTCGGCGAGACCGAGGGCGTCGGCGATCGCGAGCACCGTGCGGGCCATGTCGCGGCCATCCGCGGTGCGCTCGTTGCGCTCCTGCCCGAACCCGGGCAGCTCCACCAGGTACACCCGGTTGCCCGCGGTGAGCAGATCGATGCCGCGGGAATGGGTGAACCCTCCCGACCCGTGCGAGAAGCCGCCCGCGCCGTGGAGGGCGATCAGGTCGGGCCCCTCACCCGCGACCTCGTACCGGACGGTGAACCCGTCCGCATCCACCGTCCCCGGGGTGAACACCACGCCCGCGTCGAGCGTCACTTCGTTGTGTGTCATTGTCGCCTCCTTGCTTGATGACCGGTCAGCAGTATGTGACTGACATTGCAACACTGTCAAGTGAATCGCGCACACTAGACTCGACGCATGGCAGATTCATCGCAAGGAACGCTGCTCTCCGATCGCGCGTACGACGACATCCGGTCTCGGATCCTCGACTGCGTGATCGCCCCCGGCGAGTTCGTCAGCGAGCGGGCACTGGCCCAGCAGCTCGACCACGGCATCGCCGCGACGCGTGCCGCCCTGGCCCGACTCGCGTCGGACGGCCTGGTGACCTCGATCCCCCGGGTCGGGTACCAGGTGGCGCCGATCACCCTTCGCGGCGTCACCGCCTTCTTCGAGACGTGGGCCATCATCGGCCCGCCGTTCGTCGGACTCGGCATGTCGCGCCTCACCGCGGCGCAGCGCCGCGAGATCGAGAGCCTGCCCGCCCTGGCCCCGAACTACACGGCGCGCGAGGCCGTCGAGTACGCCGACGCCTTCTTCCGCATCCTGGCCGAGGCCGTCGACAACTCGCTGCTCGCCGAGATCTTCCGCCGCCTCCAGGGCGACATGCATCGCATCTTCACGCTCGCCTACTGGGATACGACCACCCACGGCGATTCGGCGCCCCTGCAGCCCGTCCTGGCGGACTTCGATCCCGCGACGGCCGAGCGGCAGGCGGCGGAGTTCATCGAGCACGCCCGCCGCCACACGATGAACTGGGTGACGACCTCCACGTCCCTCGCCGACGTCGCCCTCTCGTTCCGCTGACGCCTCCCGCCCGCCGTTCCGGCGCTTGACATGTCAATACCGCGCGAGTGATAGCCTACGCTCCACCCGCGTGCGACATCCGAGCCCGCGCGCAGCGACGAAGGAGACGGCATGATCACTCCGGCCGGCGAAGAGCCCTCATACGCGGTGCGCTCGCCGCGTAGCGACATCCCCGCACGTGCGCGCACCGCACTGGCGGATCGGCCGACGGATGCCGCGCGCCTGCGCGTGGTGGTGCTGCGCACCATGCCGCCCGGATCGGGCCTCGAGCCGATCGCGGAGGCACTCGAGCACCGGCTGGCGCAGGCGGGTCCGTCGATCGAGGCGACCGGACGTCTGCGACGGCAGTTCGTGATGGACGACCCGCAGGAGCGGGCGGAGCTCGCCGCCGAGGCCGACGCGGTGATCCTCGTCGCCGGACCGGGCGCGACGAGCGTCACCCTCAGCCTGCAGTACGCCGTCGAGCTCGAGCGCTCCGGGGTGCCGACGGTCACGACGGTGTTCACTCCCCTCGTCGAGACGGCCCGGCACGTCTGCGATCGGGCGGCGACGCCCCTGCGGTGGGTCGCGGCGCCTCCCGCCACCGAGCCCGACGCCGCCGCCGAGGCGGCGGACCGCGCGATCGCCGAGCTCACGCGTCCCCTGTCCGCCGAAGAGACCGCCACGGGCATCCGTCCGGCGCGGCGGGAGCCCGAGATCGCCGTCCGCGGCACCCTTCGCGACATCGACGACGCGTTCCTCACCCGCGGGTGGAGCGACGGGCTGCCGATCACTCCCCCCACACGGGCCGCCGTCGAGGAGATGCTCACCGGGACGACGCGCGGTCGCGACGAGATCGTCACGACGCGATTCCGCCCCGAAGGCCTCCCGGCGACCGTCGAGAACGTCGCGATCAACGCCGTCCTGGCCGGAGCCCGTCCCGCGCAGCTGCCGGCGATCCTCGCGGCGGCGAGCATGATGGGCGACCAGGCCTTCGAGTCGCAGACCCGATCGGTCAACTCGTTCGCCTGGGCGCAGCTGATCAGCGGTCCGTACGCCGCGGCAGCCGGCCTGCACGGCGGCCTGAACGCGCTCGGACCGGGGCACCGCGCGAACGCGACCATCGGCCGCGCGCTGCACCTGATGATCCGCAACCTCGGTCACGCCGTCGACGGCGTGACGACCAGCGTCACCCAGGGGACGCCGGCCGGATGGGGCTTCGCCTTCACGGAGAACACGGCGCAGTCGCCGTGGGAGCCGTTCCACGTCAGCGAGGGCTTCGCCCCCGACGAGAGCACATCCTCCCTGTTCACGATGGGCTTCGCCCACGACGGCACGTTCTACTACGGAGATCTCGACGACATCGCGCGCTCGCTCGCGTCACTGGCGGATCTTCCCGCGGGGGCGCTCGTGCTGCTCAGCGCCAAGCGGGCGCGAGCGCTGGCCGATGCGGGCATGAGCAAGCAGGATGTCGAGGGCCACCTGTACCGCCACGCCGTGGCGCCCCTGGGCCGGCTGCGCTCCAGCGGGTTCTGGCCCGCGACGCGTGCCCGCATGGAGCTGGGCCTGCCTCGCACGCTCCCGCGGGACTACCTCGTTCGACCCGACGACGAGGAGGTGCCGGTCTACGCGCCCGGGTCGATCAAGGTGGCGGTCGTGGGCGGCGACGTCGCGTCGGTCGCCCAAGCGTGGGTGCTCGCCCTCCACGACACCGCTTCCGTGGATGCGTGGAGATGACGACCTTTTGATTGTTCACAAGACGTCGTTGACATGTTAGCTTAAGGCATCTGCCCGCTCAGGGCTCCCTTCGACAGCAAAGGCGCCGTCCATGACCGACCACCTGCACCGCATGCCCGACACCCTGACGGCCACCGGGCCGGTCGCCCGCATCCTTGCGAGCGACCAGCCTGCGGCCGGGATCTCCCCCGACGCCCTGCGCGGACTGTTCCGCAACCACCCCTCCGGCGTCGCCGTGATCACGGCGCCCTCCGACCGCGGCCCGGTCGCGATGACCGCCTCCTCGCTCTTCTCGGTCAGCGTCGCCCCACCGCTGATCGTGTTCTCGGCATCCGCGCTGTCGTCCAGCACGCCGGCCCTGCTGGCCGCCGACACCCTGGTGATCCACCTCATCGACGCGGAGAGCCACGAGATCGCGGTGCTGGGCGCGACGAGCGGCATCGATCGCTTCGCGGACACCGACCTGTGGAGCACGCTGCCGACCGGGGAGCCCTACTTCGTCGGCCCGCACCGCCGCATCCGCGCACGCGTGGTGAACAAGGTCGATGCCGGGGCCGCGACGCTGTTCGTCGTGCAGGCGATCGAGTCGTGGAACGACGAGCCCGCCGATGACGCGTCGCCCCTCGTTTATCACAACCGCACGTGGCACACGCTCTCCGACGGGTCCCGCCTCGCCTGACGCGGCGCGAGACGCGGGAACGACGATCGGATCGTCAGCCCTTCGCGCCGCCGGGAGGGCCGAGGATCAGGAGCACCGCGAAGATCGCGACGACCGCGACGAGGATGCCGACGAACAGCAGCCAGGGGCGGCGCAGGAACCACGCCAGCGGCGCGTCGTACCAGCGCGCATCGGTCGCGTCAGCGGCCTGCTCGACACGCCAGGTACCCGCGAGCAGGCCACGACGGTGCACCCACAGCTCCGTCGGGACCGTCGCGTAGGGGATGATCGCGGAGATCAGGGCGACGGCCGTCGGACCCGCCGGCCAGCGGTTGTTCAGCGCGACGAGCACGACGGTCGCGCCATAGGAGAGGAACACGAATCCGTGGATGCCGCCGCCGATGGTGACCGCCGGCGCCCAGCCGGTGGTCGCGCGGACGATGAGCCCCGCGATGAGCAGCGTCCACGACACGGCTTCGGCGAACGCGAGCGTGCGGAACAGGGACAGGGGTGTGCGGAGCATTCCTTCAGCATAACTGAAGGACGGATCGATGCCTGAGCACTCCCTGTGAGGCCCGGCCGGACGCCGCCGAGTCGTGACACCACGACGCCCCCCGCCGAGATGCTCAGGGAGCAGGTCGGCAGGGGGCGCGCGCGGGGCTCGGCATCCGCCTCACGGTGACGCGCTCAGAAGTCCCAGTCGTCGTCCTCGGTCGCGACGGCCTTGCCGATGACGTACGACGAGCCCGACCCGCTGAAGAAGTCGTGGTTCTCGTCGGCGTTCGGCGACAGGGCCGACAGGATGGCGGGGTTCACGTTGGTCAGCTGCGACGGGAACATCGCCTCGTAGCCGAGGTTCATCAGCGCCTTGTTGGCGTTGTAGTGCAGGAACTTCTTGACGTCCTCGGTCAGGCCGATGCCGTCGTAGAGGTCCTGCGTGTACTGCACCTCGTTGTCGTACAGCTCGTAGAGCAGCGAGAAGGTGTAGTCCTTGATCTCGTCGCGCTCGGGCTGGGTGAGCTTCTCGAGCCCCTTCTGGAACTTGTAGCCGATGTAATAGCCGTGCACGGCCTCGTCGCGGATGATGAGGCGGATGATGTCGGCGGTGTTCGTCAGCTTCGCCTTGCTCGACCAGTACAGCGGCAGGTAGAAGCCCGAGTAGAACAGGAACGACTCCAGCAGGGTCGAGGCGACCTTGCGCTTGAGCGGTTCGTCGCCACGGTAGTAGTCCATGACGATGTGGGCCTTCTTCTGGAGGTTCGGGTTCTCCACCGACCACCGGAACGCGTCGTCGATCTCCGGCGTCGAGCACAGGGTCGAGAAGATCGACGAGTAGCTCTTCGCGTGCACCGACTCCATGAACGCGATGTTGGTGTACACCGCCTCCTCGTGCGGCGTGATCGCGTCGGGGATGAGCGACACGGCGCCGACGGTGCCCTGGATGGTGTCCAGGAGCGTCAGCCCGGTGAACACCCGCATCGTGGTGGTCTGCTCGTCGGGGGTGAGCGTCGCCCACGACTGGATGTCGTTGGACAGCGGCACCTTCTCGGGCAGCCAGAAGTTGTTCACGAGGCGGTTCCAGACCTCGAGGTCCTTGTCGTCCTGGATGCGGTTCCAGTTGATCGCCTGGACGTGATCGATGAGCTTGAGCGGCTCAGAGGGGGTCATGATTTTCCTTCAGCGGTCGTTGAACGCAGCGTCACAGCATGCAGCTGACGCACTCGGACAGGTTCGTGCCCTCGAGTGCCATCTGACGCAGGCGGATGTAGTAGATCGTCTTGATGCCCTTGCGCCACGCGTAGATCTGCGCCTTGTTGATGTCGCGCGTGGTGGCGGTGTCCTTGAAGAACAGCGTCAGCGACAGGCCCTGGTCGACGTGCTGCGTGGCCGCGGCGTACGTGTCGATGACCTTCTCGTAGCCGATCTCGTACGCGTCCTGGTAGTACTCCAGGTTCTCGTTCGTCATGAACGGCGCCGGGTAGTAGACGCGGCCGATCTTGCCTTCCTTGCGGATCTCGATCTTCGACGCGATCGGGTGGATCGAGCTCGTCGAGTTGTTGATGTACGAGATCGAGCCGGTCGGCGGCACCGCCTGCAGGTTCTGGTTGTAGATGCCGTGCGCCTGGATCGACGCCTTCAGCTCACGCCAGTCGTCCTGGGTCGGGATGTGGATGCCCGCGAACAGCTCGGCGACCCGATCGGTCTGCGGCACCCACTCCTGCTCGAGGTACTTGTCGAAGAACTCCCCCGACGCGTACGTCGAGTCGGCGAAGCCGTCGAAGGCCGTGCCGCGCTCGATCGCGATGCGGTTCGAGGCGCGCAGGGCGTGGAACAGCACCGTGTAGAAGTAGATGTTCGTGAAGTCGATGCCCTCTTCCGACCCGTAGTGCACGTGCTCGCGCGCGAGGTAGCCGTGGAGGTTCATCTGACCCAGGCCGATCGCGTGCGAGCGGTCGTTGCCGTCCTCGATCGAGCGGACCGAGCGGATGTGGCTCTGGTCGCTGACCGCCGTGAGCGCACGGATCGAGGTCTCGACCGTTCCCGCGAGGTCCTTGCCGTCCATCGCGAGGGCGATGTTCATCGAGCCCAGGTTGCAGGAGATGTCCTTGCCGATCTGGTCGTAGGACAGGTCCTCGTTGTACGAGGTCGGCGTGTTCACCTGCAGGATCTCGCTGCACAGGTTGGACATGTTGATCCGACCCTTGATCGGGTTGGCCTTGTTCACCGTGTCCTCGAACATGATGTACGGGTAGCCCGACTCGAACTGGATCTCGGCGAGGGTCTGGAAGAACTCGCGCGCGTTGATCTTCGTCTTCTTGATGCGCGCGTCGTCGACCATCTCGCGGTACTTCTCGGTGACCGAGATGTCGCCGAACGGCACCCCGTAGACCTTCTCGACGTCGTACGGCGAGAAGAGGTACATGTCCTCGCCGTTGCGGGCGAGTTCGAACGTGATGTCGGGGATCACGACGCCGAGCGAGAGCGTCTTGATGCGGATCTTCTCGTCGGCGTTCTCGCGCTTGGTGTCGAGGAAGCGCAGGATGTCGGGGTGGTGCGCCGAGAGGTAGACGGCGCCGGCGCCCTGACGCGCACCGAGCTGGTTGGCGTAGCTGAAGCTGTCTTCGAGCAGCTTCATGACGGGGATGATGCCGCTGGACTGGTTCTCGATCTGCTTGATCGGCGCGCCCGCCTCGCGGATGTTGCTCAGCAGCAGCGCCACGCCGCCGCCGCGCTTGGACAGCTGCAGTGCGGAGTTGATGCCGCGGGCGATCGACTCCATGTTGTCCTCGATGCGCAGCAGGAAGCAGCTGACGAGCTCGCCGCGCTGGGCCTTGCCGGTGTTGAGGAACGTGGGGGTCGCCGGCTGGAAGCGGCCGGAGATGATCTCGTCGACGAGCTTCTCGGCGAGCTGCTGGTCGCCGTCGGCGAGCCCGAGGGCGGTCATGACGACACGGTCCTCGAAGCGCTCGAGGTAGCGCTTGCCGTCGAAGGTCTTCAGCGTGTAGCTCGTGTAGTACTTGAAGGCGCCGAGGAACGTCTCGAAGCGGAACTTCGCGCCGTACGCCCGGTCGTTCAGGCGCTGGATGAACGCGAACGGGTACTTCTCCAGCACCGCGCCCTCGTAGTACTCCTTCTCGACGAGGTAGTCGAGGCGCTCCTGCAGCGAGTGGAAGAACACGGTGTTCTGGTTGACGTGCTGCAGGAAGTACTCCCGCGCGGCGCGCTTGTCGGCGTCGAACTGGATCTGGCCGTTCTCGCCGTAGAGGTTGAGCATCGCGTTGAGGGCGTGGTAGTCCATCCCCTCGAAGCGCGCGTCGGTCTTGAATGTCGCCGGGCTCACTGCAGCTTCCACCATCGTTCCAATCCGTCGCTCACACGAACGACGTCGTCAGGCGTGCCGAAAAGTTCGAGCCGATACAAGTGCGGCACGGTGCACTTGCGGCTGATGATGTCACCGGCGCGACAGAACGACTCGCCGAAGTTGGTGTTGCCCGCGGAGATCACTCCGCGGATGAGGTGACGATGGTGCTCGACGTTGAGGAACCGGATCACCTGTTTGGGGACGGCCCCCTTCTCCTCGCCACGCCCCTGGCCGCCCCCGTAGGTCGGTGTCACGAGCACGAACGGCTCGTCGACCTCGAGGGGGGCGTCGCCAGGGGTGAGCGGGATGCGGGCGGCCGGCAGGCCGAGCTTCTCGATGAAACGCGCCGTGTTGCCCGACACACTCGAGAAGTAGACGAGCAGCGGGGCGCTCGTCAGCGTCGGCATCTCAGGCCAGACGGCTCGCGAGCTCGTCGATCTTGTCGGGACGGAAGCCCGACCAGTGGTCCTCGTCCGTGACGACGACCGGCGCCTGCAGGTAGCCGAGCGACTTCACGTGCTCGAGGGCCGCCGGGTCTTCGGAGAGGTCGAGGACCTCGTAGTCGATGCCCTTGGAGTCCAGCGCGCGGTAGGTCGCGTTGCACTGCACGCAGGAGGGCTTGGTGTACACCGTGATTGCCATGTCGTTCTTTCTCTCCCCTTGATCCCAGCGGATCGATCTCTGCGGTTGTCGTCGTCTTGTCGCCTGTGGTCCCGGCCCTGCCCCCGCCGGGAGTCCAATACTACATATGGGTACGGACGTTGGATAGCACCACAAGGGCTAGTAGTTACATCCGTGTAGTTTTGCACCGTTCTCCCCATGTACAACACAGGTTGTCCACCGTTTCATCCACAGGAGGCCGAGCGATCCGGCGTCGGGAAAAAGCCTGAATCACGGGCATTTCCCCCGGGCCGCGCCCGCTCATCCACAGTTCGGACGCTAGCCGCCGCCTCCGACACTCCCGGGCCTGTGGAATGGGGTCGTCGGCGTGTCGCGGCATCCCTCGGGCGTGTCGCGATGTCGCCCCCGACGGGTAGCGTGGAGGGGTGGCGGGATACCGGGAATTGCTGCGCACGCGGGGCGTGGCGCGCATCATCGCGGCTCAGCTGACGGCGCGGTTCCCGAACGGCATGACGAGCCTCGCGATCCTGCTGCACGTCGAGCAGATGACCGGGTCGTACGGAGCCGCCGGTCTCGTGCTGGCGGCGGCATCCGTGGGTCAGGCGACGGCCGGCCCCGTGACGAGCCGGTGGATGGGCCGATGGGGCATGCGCCGGGTGCTCACCCTCACGACGACCGTCTGCGCCGCCGCTCTGCTCGCCCTCGCCCTGATCCCCATGGGCGTCGTGGGTTACATGGTGTTCGGCCTCATCGCGGGCCTGTCCACGCCGCCCGTGCAGTCCGCGGTGCGCACGATCTACCCCAAGCTCGTCAACGCACGGCAGCTGACCGCCCTGTTCTCGCTCGATGCGAGCCTGCAGGAGATCATCTGGATCCTGGCGCCCGTCGTCATCACGGTCGTCGCCACGCAGGTCGGCACGGTGCCGGCGCTCCTGCTCATCGTCACGATCCTCGCCGCCGGCGGCGCGTGGTTCATCCTCTCCCCCGAGGTCGGCCGGGTGCGCATCCCGCGCAGCCGCCGCGCGTTCGGGAAGGTGCTCGGCAAGCCCGTCGTGCTGCTGGCCACCGTCATCGGCTTCCTCCTCATCGGCGCCTGTGCCGCAGTCGAGGCGGCCGTCGTCGCGACATTCGGACACGGCGGCCTCGAAGCCGGTCTCGTGCTCGCCGTCTTCTCCGTCGGCAGCCTCGCCGGCGGCCTGGCGTTCGGGCACATCCCCATGGGGCCGTGGGCGATGGCGCGCCGCATGAGCGTCGTCGCGGTCGGACTCGTCGCGGCGGTCTTCGTCGTGGGCGGCATCGGCGCCTCCACGCCGTGGTGGATCGGGGCGTGCCTCGTCATCGCGGGCGTCGGCATCGCGCCGGCGCTGGCCGTCATGTTCGCGATGACCTCGGCATCCGTGAAGTTCAGCGAGACTGCCGAGGCCTACGGATGGATCGGCACCGGACAGCTCATCGGCGCCGCGCTCGGCTCCGCCATCGCCGGGTTCCTCATCGACGGCACCGGGCATGCCGGGGCGTACGCGGCGGCCGCCGCCTTCGCGATCGTCGGGGCGCTGGTCGCGACCGCCTTCGTCCGCGGCTTCCCCGACCTGCGCGGCCGCGACGCGAGCCCCATCCCCGACACCGAGCCGGTCCCCGTCATCACCTGACGCGCGGCCCTGCTCGCGCGTACGAGGGTGCGGCGCCTCGCGCGTGCGGGGGTGCGGGCACGCGCCGGAACTGCAAGGGATGCTGCGAGACACGCCGCATCCGTGTGCGCGGAGTCGGCGTGTCGCCCGCGGGGCCTTGCCGTTCGGTCGGCGCGACCCGGGTGCCGCGGCGCCCGCGGCTCAGGCGATGCGTCGGAGGATGTGCAGGAGCGCGAGGGCGTACGCGTCCTCGGGCTGCGGATGCTCGAACACGTGGCGCTCGCCCGCGAACTCGATCTCGACGCGATGGGTGTCGGTCAGCCGCTCCAGGCGGCGGAACGCGCCGCGCAGCAGCTCGCGCAGCTGATCCTCGCGCGGCAGCCACAGCGCGTCGGTCTGCGCGACCGAATCCAGCGCCCACTCCGTCGTCCCGTTGAACGCGAGGATCGCACCCGTCGCGTACTGGCGGGGTTCGATCGTCATCTCACTGACGGTGAACACGTCCGCTTCGAACTCCGGCTCGTCGAGCTGGAAGCGGTCACCGGATGCCGGGCGCCACACGAGCCCCGCATCGCGGAGGGCGACGGCCAACTCGGTCGAGATCATGCCCCCATCCTCCCCCGCCCACGCCGCGGCCGGGCCATCCCGCGACGCCCCGGCCGCGCCGGGCATCGCGGCACGCCGGACCGAACTCCTCCAATCTCGTACGCCCCGGCCGCCTCACCGGCACTTGGACCCCGGCCCGGCCCCAAGCGGAGGAGTTCGGGACACGCGACCTCGACGCCGAACGGCCCGACTCCCGCGGCGAGGGGCAGGATGGAAGGGTGAGAGACTTCGACCCGACCCCGTACCTCCCCGACGACCTGCTCGAGCGCATCCGCTCGCGCGCCGCGGCGGTGGATGCCGAGAACCGGTTCCCCGACGAGGACCTCGCCGAGCTGAGGGATGCCGGGTATCTCGCGATCCTCGTCCCGACGGCGCTCGGCGGCGCGGGACTGGGTCTCGCCGAAGCGGCGGTGCTGCAGCAGAGACTCGCGAGCGCCGCGCCGGCGACCGCGCTCGCGATCAACATGCACCTCGTGTGGACGGGCGTGGCGAAGGTCATGTCCGATCGCGGCATCGACGACCTGCGGTTCGTGCAGACCGGCGCGGTCGCCGGCCAGGTCTTCGCCTTCGGCATCAGCGAGGCGGGCAACGACCTCGTGCTCTTCGGCAGCGACACCGCCGCCGTCCCCGGACCCGACGGTTCGTACACGTTCACGGGGACGAAGATCTTCACCTCGCTCGGCCCGGTCTGGACCCAGCTGGGACTGCACGGACTCGACACGACCGACCCGGCGAACCCGAAGATGGTCTACGCCTTCGTCCCCCGCACCGACGCCGTCGACACCCGCGACGACTGGGACACCCTCGGCATGCGCGGCACGCAGTCGCGGACGACGGTGCTGAGCGGCGTCGTCGCCCCCGCCGACCGGGTCGTGCGCCGTGTCGACCCGGGCCCGAACCCCGATCCCATCGTGTTCGGCATCTTCAGCGTGTTCGAGGTGCTCCTGGCATCCGTCTATACCGGCGTCGCACGTCGGGCGCTCGATCTGGCCGTCACCGCCGCCAAGACGCGGAGCTCGAAGAAGACCGGCCGTCCCTACAGCGACGACCCCGACATCCGGTGGCGGATCGCCGAGATGGCGCTCGCCTACGACGGCCTGCTCCCCCAGGTCGCGGCGATCGCGCACGACATCGACGCGCTCGTCGACCACGGCGGACTGTGGTTCCCGAAGCTGTCAGGCCTGAAGCATCGGGCGGTGGTGGCGGCCAAGCAGATCGTCGACGAGGCGATGCTCGTCGCGGGCGGCTCGTCCTACTTCACCCGCAACGAGCTCAGCCGCCTGTACCGCGACGTGCTGGCCGGCATGTTCCACCCGTCCGACCCCGAGTCGGCACACGCGACCGTCGCCGCGGCCTGGCTCGGTCCGGTCGGCGCCTAGCCGCCTCGACCGCGCCCGCCGCGGCATCCACCCCGCCGCATCCACCCCGCCGCATCCGACCGAACTGCAAGGGATGCCGCGCGACGCGCCGTCGGCGGCGCGCCGGACCCCGCGTGTCGCACCGACGGACTTGCAGTTCGGGCGCCCGACCCGGCCCGACAGCCCGGCCGACGACGCGGTCAGCGGGCCTCGAGGTCGTACGCCTTGAGCAGTTCGGCGACGGCGAGGTCGCGCTGATCGCCGCCCTCGGCGAACATGTGGGCGACGTGCGTGCGCAGGTGGTTCTCGATCAGGAGCTTGTCGAGCGAGGCCAGCGCCTTCTGGATCGCCCGGGACTGGGCGATGATGTCCATGCAGTACTCCTCGCCCTCGATCATCCGCGCGAGCCCGCGCACCTGTCCTTCGAGGATGCTGGTGCGGTGCAGGGCGCGCTTCTGGATGTCTTCGATCACGCGGCCAGGATACGCCGCGTGCGAGACTACGGGGATGGCGCCCACTCCCACGCAGCTGCTCAGCCCGGCCGATCAAGAGCGCCGGCGAGCTCTGCGGGTGATGAAGGGCGTCGCGCTGGGCGCGCTCGTGCTGATGGCGGTCGTGTTCGTCGTCGCCTTCGTCCTCCAGGAGCGCTATCCCTGGCTGGAATACGTCCGCGCGGCGGCGGAGGGCGGCATGGTCGGCGCCCTGGCGGACTGGTTCGCGGTGACGGCGCTGTTCCGCCACCCGCTCGGCATTCCCATTCCGCACACCGCGATCATCCCGCGGCGCAAGGACGAGATCGGCCGCACCCTCGGCGAGTTCGTCGAGACCAACTTCCTCGAGGCCGAGGTCGTGCGATCGAAGCTCGAGTCGACCCCCATCGCCCGCACCGCCGGCACGTGGCTGAGCGAGCCCGCCCACGCCGAGACCGTGGCGGGCGAGGCCTCGGCGGTGGCCTCCGGCATCCTGCGCGCCCTCAGCGACGACGAGGTGCAGGACCTCATCAGCGACCTGGCGCGCGAGCACCTGCTGAGCCCCGAATGGGGTCCGACCGTCGGCGCGTGGCTCGGGCGGGTCGTCGCGGCCGACGCGCATCGCGGCGCCGTCGACCTCGGCGTCGACAGCATCGCGACGTGGCTGCGGGCGAACCACGAGGCCTTCAGCGGGCTCGTCTCCCGGCGCCTCCCCTCGTGGGTGCCGTCGGTGGCCATGCGCCTCGTCGACGACACCGTCTACAACGAGGCGGTCAAGTTCGTCGCAGCCATCCAGGCCGACCCCGATCACCCGGCGCGGCGCGCCGTCGACGGCTACCTGACCCGTCTCGCCGAGAACCTGCAGAGCGATCCGACGACCATCGCACGCCTCGAAGACGCGAAGACCGCGGTGTTCGACAGCCCGCGCGTGCGCGAGCTCGCCGCCGACGCGTGGAACACCGCGAAGACGGGACTGCTCGCGGCGCTGGCCGACCCCGAGAGCGGTCTGCGCCGGCGCGTGACGGCGGCGCTGGTCGAGATCGGCGAGCGTCTGGCCACGGATGCCGCGCTGCAGCACCGTGTCGACGACCGGATCGCGGACGCGGCCGTCTTCGTCGTCGACCGCTACCGCCACGACATCGCCTCGATCATCACCGACACCGTCGAGAAGTGGGATCCGGCCGAGACGACCGAGAAGATCGAGCTGATGGTCGGCCGCGACCTGCAGTACATCCGTCTCAACGGCACGATCGTCGGCGCCCTGGCCGGCCTCGCGATCTTCGCGGTCGCCCACGCGCTGCTCGGCTGAGCACCCCTTTTCGACGGCGCCGACGTCGGCGGTGCCATCTGGATGCGGGCACCCGGCGCGCAGTAGCCTGACGGCATGGACGATCCGGCCGACGATCTTCTCTTCACCTACGGCACCCTGCAGTACGCCGAGGTGCAGCTGGACACGTTCGGACGCCTCATCGCCGGCGAGCCCGACGTGCTCCCGGGCTACACGATCGACTACGTCGAGATCGAGGACCAGCGCGTGGTCGACCTCTCCGGAGCCTCCGTGCATCCCGTGCTCCGCGAGACGGGCAACACCGTCGACAAGGTCGTCGGACGGGTGCTGCACCTCACGGCCGACGAGATCGACGCCGCCGACGAGTACGAGGTGTCGCTGTACCGCCGCGTCCGGGTGAGGCTCGGCAGCGGCCGGACCGCGTGGGTGTACGTCGGCTGATGGCGCTCTCCCACGATCCGCTCTGGCCGCGCGCGGGCGACTGGCCCACGATCGGCGAGCTCGCCGCCGGTGATCGCCTCGACGCCGCACTGCTCGGCGCCCCCGCCTTCCGCACCTCGCTGTCGCCCACCGGGGCGCACGCGACGCCCGCGGCCGTGCGCGACGCGCTCCGCCGCTTCAGCCCGACGCTCATGGGTCCCCCGCCCGTCGACCTCGCCGACGCGCTCCGGCTCGCCGACGCGGGCGACGTCGCCGACCCCGACGGTCCCGACGGAGAGGCACTGCTGCGTGCGCGCGTCGGCGAGCTGCGGGAGCGCAGCGAGCTGGTGATCGCGATCGGCGGCGACAACTCGATCACCTACGCGGCGGCCCAGGGCGCGGATGCCGCCGGTCTCATCACCCTCGACGCCCATTTCGACCTGCGCGACGGCGCGTCCAACGGCTCTCCCGTGCGGCGGCTGGTCGACGACGGGCTCGATCCGCGCCGCGTCGTCCAGGTCGGCATCGCCGACTTCGCCAACTCCGCCGCCTACGCCCGGCGCGCCGCCGACCTCGGCATCCGGGTGATCACCCTCGACGAGGTGCGGCGCCGCGGGATCGACGACGTGGTGACGGAGGCGCGCGAGATCGCGGGACGCGGGGGCGGCGGCATCCACCTCGATGTCGACGTCGACGTGTGCGACCGCGCGGTGGCGCCCGGGTGCCCGGCCTCCGTGCCCGGCGGGCTGCAGGCGTGGGAGCTGCGGGCGCTCGTGCGCGGCATCGCCGCCACCCCCGCGGTGCGCAGCGCCGATATCGTCGAAGTGGATGCCACGGCCGACGCCCCCGACGGGCGTACGGTGCGGCTGGCCGCCCTGTGCGTGCTGGAACTGCTGACGGGCCTCCACACACGAAAGGTGTCTGCATGACGACGCTCGTCCTCGTCCGCCACGCGAAGAGCGACTGGGGAGATCCCGGCCTCGACGACCACGACCGCCCCCTCAACGCCCGCGGCCTGCGCGATGCGCCCGCCCTGGCGGCGCGCCTGGCCGGCACCGGCATCCGGCTCGAGGCCATCCTGTCGTCGACGGCGCTGCGTGCCCGCACGACGGCATCCTTCTTCGCCGAGGCGTTCGGCCTCGACGCGGAGCTGGACGGCGACCTGTACGGGGCTGCGGCGGCCACGCTCCTGCGGGCGGCCGCCGACCGCGGCGTTCCGGCCGTCATGGTCGTCGCGCACGACCCGGGGATGACCGCGCTCGCGGAGCGGCTCTCCGGCGGCGGGATCGGTCATATGCCGACCTGCGCCGTCGCGACGTTCGTGTGGGCCACCGACGACTGGGATGTCGCGACGGCGACGGATCCGGAGCAGTGGAGCTTCGACCGCCCCTGACGCGACGGGGCGCAGGGCGTTTCGACTCGCGGCGCGGCCGCTCGCTCAACGACCGGGGGGCAAGACGGGGCAGGGCGTTTCGACTCGCGGCCGCGCCGCTCGCTCAACGACCGGGAGTGAGACGGCGCAGGGCGTTTCGACTCGCGGCGGCGCCGCTCGCTCAACGACCGGGAGCGAGACGGGGCAGGGCGTTTCGACTCGCGGCGCAGCCGCTCGCTCAACGACCGGGAGGCGGACGGGGCGCGGGGCGTTCGACTCGCGGCGGTGACCGACCGGGAGCGGACGAGGGTGGGACCCGGACGTTGAGCGAGGCGCGCAGCGCCGAGTCGAAACGCCTAAACGATCAGCTCCCCGCCTCGGTAGACGGCGCGCACGAGCGGCACCCCCGGGCGGTACGCGAGGTGGGTCCGCGTCGGCGCGTCCAGCATCACCAGGTCGGCCCGCGTCCCGAGGGCCAGGGTGCCGACGTCATCGCGGTCGAGGGCCCGGGCACCGCCCGCCGTCGCCGCCCACACGGCCTCGGCGACCGTCATCCCCATCTCGCGCACGGCCAGCGCGATCATGAGCGGCATCGAGCTCGTGAAGCTCGTGCCCGGGTTGCAGTCGCTCGCGAGCGCGACCGTGACTCCCGCATCGATGAGCCGTCGCGCATCGGGGTACGGATGCCGGGTCGAGAACTCCACACCGGGCAGCAGAGTCGTGACGACCCCGGCCTCGGCCAGCCGGGCGACGTCGTCGGGGTGCAGGTAGGTCGCGTGGTCGAGCGAGAACACGCCCAGCTCCGCCGCGATCCGCGCCCCCGGACCGTGTCCGAGCTGGTTGCCGTGCAGCCGGGTGCCGAGACCCGCGGCCGCGCCGCCCCGCAGGATGCGGCGGGTCTCTTCCGCGGTGAACGCGCCGCGCTCGCAGAACACGTCGATCCACCGGACGTACGGGCCTACGGCGGCGAGCATCGGTCCGCAGACGAGGTCGACGTACGCCGCACGGTCGTCGACGAACTCGGCCGGCACGACATGAGCGCCGAGAAAGGTGACCTCGTCCGTCACCTCCCGGGCCAGGCGGGCGAGCCGCGCCTCGCCCTCCACCGTGAGGTCGTAGCCCGTCTTCACCTCGAACGTGGTCGTCCCCTGCGCGTACAGCTCCGCCGCGAGGCCGGCCAGTCGTGCCCGCAGCTCGTCGTCGGATGCCGCGCGGGTCGCCGCCACCGTCCGTCGTATGCCGCCCGCGGCATAAGGTTGTCCGGCCATCCGCGCCTCGAACTCGTCCGCCCGGTCGCCGGCGAACACGAGGTGCGTGTGGCTGTCGACGAAGCCCGGGAGGATCGCGCGGCCGCCGGCGTCCACGACCTCGACCTCCGGCGTCGCCCCTGTCTGCGGCGCATCGAGACGCGGCTCTTCGGTGCCGCGGCCGACCCAGGCGACGCGCCCGTCGACGACGGCGAGGGCGGCGCCGCGGATCAGTCCCGTGGGGTCGCGGGGGTCGTCGCCGAGCCCGGTCACGTTCGTCGTCAGCTCGCCGATGCCGGTGATCAGCAGCGTGCTCACGGGGCGGCATCCCCGAGCATCGGAACGATCAGCCCCCGCTCGCGGGCGACCTCCCGCGCCCGGTCGTAGCCGGCGTCGACGTGGCGCATGACACCGGTGCCGGGATCGTTCGTCAGCACCCGCGCGAGCTTCTCCGCCGCCAGGGCGGTGCCATCGGCGACCGTGACCTGGCCGGCGTGGATCGAGCGGCCGATGCCGACACCGCCGCCGTGGTGGATCGACACCCACGACGCCCCCGACGCCGTGTTCAGCAGCGCGTTCAGCAGCGGCCAGTCGGCGATCGCGTCGGAGCCGTCGGCCATCGCCTCCGTCTCGCGGTACGGGGAGGCCACGGAGCCGGCGTCGAGATGATCCCGGCCGATCACGATCGGGCCGGCGAGCTCCCCCGAGGCGACCATCTCGTTGAACCTCAGTCCGGCGAGGTGGCGCTCCTGGTAGCCGAGCCAGCAGATCCGGGCGGGAAGCCCCTCGAAGTGCACGGTCTGGCCCGCCTTGTCCAGCCAGCGGCGCAGCGCCGCGTCCTGCGGGAACAGCTCGGCGACCGCGCGATCGGTCTTGGCGATGTCCTCCGGATCGCCCGACAGCGCCACCCAGCGGAACGGTCCCCGACCCTCCGCGAACAGCGGGCGGATGTAGGCGGGCACGAAACCGGGGAAGGCGAAGGCCCGGTCGTAGCCGCCCAGCTCGGCCTCCCGGCGGATCGAGTTGCCGTAGTCGAACACGGCGGCCCCGGCATCCTGGAACCCGACCATCGCCTCCACCTGCGCAGCCATCGCGGCGCGGGCGCGCACGGTGAAGCCCTCGGGGTCGGATGCCGCGGCGTCCTTCCAGGCGGCCACGCTCACCCCGATCGGCAGGTAGGCGAGCGGGTCGTGGGCGCTGGTCTGGTCGGTGACGATGTCGATCGGCGCGCCGCCCGCGTGGCGGCGTCGCAGGAGCTCCGGGAAGACCTCGGCGGCGTTGCCGACGAGACCGACCGAGAGCGCCTGCCCCGCCGTGCGGGCCGCGACGACGCGCGCCAGCGCCGCGTCGAGGTCGTCGGTGTACTCGTCGAGGTAGCCGTGTGCGACTCGGCGCTCCAGCCGCGACGCGTCGACGTCGACGATCAGCACCGCTCCCCCGTTGAGGGTCACCGCGAGGGGCTGCGCCCCGCCCATGCCGCCGGCACCGCCCGTGAGGGTCAGGGTGCCGGCGAGGGAGTCGCGCCCCAGCGAGCGGGCCACCGCGGCGAACGTCTCGTACGTGCCCTGCAGGATCCCCTGGGTGCCGATGTAGATCCACGATCCGGCGGTCATCTGCCCGTACATCGTGAGCCCGAGCTCCTCGAGCCGGCGGAACTCGGGCCACGTCGCCCAGTCGCCGACGAGGTTCGAGTTCGCGATGAGCACGCGGGGTGCCCACTCGTGCGTGCGGAAGACGCCGACCGGCTTCCCCGACTGCACGAGCAGCGTCTCGTCGGGCTCCAGCTCGTCGAGGGTGCGGACGATCGCGTCGTAGGCCTCCCACGACCGGGCGGCGCGCCCCGTGCCGCCGTAGACGACCAGGTCCTCCGGATGCTCCGCGACCTCGGGGTCGAGGTTGTTCATGAGCATCCGCTTCGCGGCCTCCGCTCCCCAGCTCTTCGCCGTACGCTGCGCTCCGCGCGGGGCACGGATCGGGCCGCGCGGCGAGGCGGCCGCGCCGGTGTCGGCGGCGGCGGAGTCGGGGGTCTCGGCGTGGGATGTCATCGTGGATCTCCTTCGATCAGGCCGGGTGGGCGGAAGTGGCGAACGCGGCCGCGGCGACCTCGCCGGAGAGCACGAGTGCCGTCGCGGTCTCGAGGTCGGGGCTGACGAACCGGTCGGGTCCGGGGCCGGCGACACCCGCCGCGCGCACCCGGTCGCGCACCGCGGCGGTCGCCGGCCCCGGGCGCAGCGGGGCGCGCAGGTCGAGGGCGCGGCATCCGGTGACGAGCTCGATCGCGAGCACCCGAGCGAGCCCGTCGATCCCCCGGCGGAGCTTGCGGGCCGCCGACCACCCCATCGACACGTGGTCCTCCTGCATCGCCGACGAGGGGATCGAGTCGACGGATGCCGGGACAGCCAGGCGCTTGAGCTCCGAGACGATGCCCGCCGCGGCGTACTGGGCGATCATGAGGCCGGAGTCGACGCCCACCTCGTCGGCGAGGAACGGGGGCAGGCCGTGGCTGCGCGTGCGGTCGAGAGCGCGGTCGGTGCGCCGCTCGGCGATGGAGGCGAGGTCGGCGACGGCGATCGCGAGGAAGTCGAGCACGTACGCCACCGGCGCACCGTGGAAGTTCCCGTTCGACTCGACGCGGCCGTCGGACGTGACGACGGGGTTGTCGATCGCCGAGGCGAGTTCGCGGGCGGCGATCGCCCGCGCGTGCTCGACGGTATCGCGGGCCGCACCGTGCACCTGCGGTGAGCACCGGAGGGAGTAGGCGTCCTGTACCCGGGTGCAGACGGCGGGGTCGCGGTGGCTCGCGACGATCGGCGAGTCGGCCAGGAGCGCGCGGAGATTGGCGGCGGAGGCCGCCTGCCCGTGCTGCGGACGCAACGCCATGAGGTCGGCGGCGAAGACGGCGTCGGTGCCGAGCTGGCTCTCGATCGAGATCGCCGCGGTCACATCGGCCACCGCGAGCAGGTTGTCGAGATCGGCGAGCGCGAGCGCGAGCATCCCCAGCATCCCGTCGGTGCCGTTGATGAGCGCGAGTCCTTCCTTCTCCTCGAGCACGAGCGGGGCGATGCCCGCGGCGTCCAGGGCGTCGGATGCCGGGACGAGGGCGCCCGCGGCATCGCGCACCTCGCCTTCGCCCAGGGCGGCGAGGGCGATGTGCGACAGCGGCGCGAGGTCGCCGGAGCAGCCGAGCGAGCCGTACTCGCGCACCACGGGGGCGATGCCGGCGTTCAGCATCGCGACGTAGGTGTCCACGACGACCTCGCGCACGCCGGTGTGTCCGGTCGCGAGGGTCTGCAGCCGCAGGAGTTGCAACGCGCGGACGACCTCGCGCTCGACCTCGGCGCCGGTGCCGGCGGCGTGGGAGCGGATGAGGCCGGCCTGCAGCTGACGACGCCGCTCGGGGGCGATGAACGTCGTGGCCAGCGCGCCGAACCCGGTCGAGATGCCGTAGTGCGGCTCGGGGTCGCCCGCCAGCCGCTCGACGAGCCGGCGCGCGTCGCGGATGCGCGCGGCGGCGGCGGGTGCGAGCTCGACCCGTGCGCCGTGGCGCGCCACGGCGAACACGTCGGACACCTGCAGGGGGCGCTCTCCGACGACGACGGAGCCCGCCTCGGCCGGGCCGTCGTGGGGGCGGAGGGGCAGGGCGGTCGCGTCGGGCGGTGTCGTCATGCCCCGATTCCATCGCGGCGACGGCGCGCCGAACAGGGGGCTGTGGCAATCTGTGTCTGTGATCCCAGACACATCGGTGAGCGCGCCGCAGGTGCCGGCCGCCGATCAGACGTTGCGCATCCTGTCGTACCTCGGGCGCCAGCGCGGACCGGTGGCGGCGCGGACGATCGCCGAGACGCTCGGCATCGCACGCTCGAGCGTCTACCACCTGCTCGCGGCGATGGCCGAGCACGGCTTCGTCGTGCACCTTCCCGACGAGCGGCGCTGGGGCCTGGGCACGGCCGCGTTCGAGCTGGCCGGCGGCTACGCGCGCCAGCAGCCGCTCGCCCGGCTCGGCCGTCCGCTGGTCGCCGCCCTGGCCGACCGCTGGGGCGAGAGCGCCCATCTCGCCGTCATGACGGGACGCGACGTGCTGTACATCGTGGAGGAGCGCGCGCCGCGACGGCCGGCGCTCATCACCGATGTCGGGGTGCGTCTTCCGGCCCACCTGACCGCGACGGGGCGCGCGATGCTCGCCGCTCTCCCCCGCGAGCAGGTGCGAGCCCTCTACCCGGATGCCGCGGCTTTCGCCGACCGCACCGGGCGCGGCCCGCGCCGGCCCGGCGAGCTGCGCGACGTGCTGCGGCGGACGCGCCGGCAGGGGTTCGCCGACGAGGACGGCGAGGTGACGCTCGGCTTCCGCTCCGTGGCGGTCGCCGTGCACGATCACGCCGAGTGGCCCGTCGCCGCGATCGCGATCACGTGGCCCGCCGACTCGGCGCACGACGCGGCATCCCTCGCTCCCGCCGTGGCCGTCGCGGCGGGCGAGCTGCGGCGCCGCCTCTACGGCTGAGCGCGGCGCGGGCCTCAGCGCACGACGAGGCGCGGCTCGACCAGCACGTGCGCGCGGCCCGGCTCGGCGTCGCGCGGGTCGATCGAGGACGCGCCGCCCAGGAGCAGGTCGAGCGCACCGACCGCGACCTCTTCGGGCAGCTGCTCGACGCTCGACAGCCCGAGGGCCTCGACCGCGGGGGTGTTGTCGAAGCCGACGATCGGCAGCCGCGGGCGCCCGGCGGCGACGGCGGCCAGGTGCGCGCCGACGGCGAGCGAGTCGCTGACGCAGACGAGCGCGTCGATGTCGTCGCGGGCGACGACCGGGGCGGCGATGTCGCGCGCCCGCGCGACGTTCTCCTCGCTGGTCAGGCGTACGGGCGCCCAGGTGCTGCCCGCGTCGGCGGCGGCGAGGGCGCGGCGCCAGCCGCTCTCGCGATCGTCGCCCGTCGCCGACCCGGCCGGCCAGCCGAAGAACGCGACCCGCGCCCCCGCCGTCGCGAGGGCGTGCGTCGTGGCCTGGGCGGTGCCCGCGGCCCCGTCGACGTCCACCCAGTGATGCGTCGGCGCGCCGACGTCGTCGCGCCCCCACGGCCTGCCGAACGAGACGAACGGCACGCCGCGGGCGAGGAGCCACTCGGCGCGCGGATCGCCGGGGAAGGTGCCCGTGATCACGACCGCGTCGATCTCGCCGCCCTCCCGCAGATCGCCCATGCGGCGGATCTCCTCGTCGGGCGTCCGGGCGGCGTAGAGCATGACGCGGAGCCCGCGCTCGCCCGCCTGCTCGGTGAGCGCGTGCACGAAGCGGTCGAGCACCACGCCGGAGATGCCGCCCGCGTAGGGGTCGAGGTGGATGCCGATCGTCGAACTGCGTCGCGTGCGCAGCCGGCGCGCCGAGGCGTGGGGCGCGTAGTTCAGTCGCGAGATGGCATCGGTGACGCGCGCCCGCGTCTCCTCCCGCACGATCTGGGGCGAGTTGATGACGTTGCTGACGGTCTGTCGCGAGACGCCGGCGGCGCGCGCGACGTCCTCGATCGTCGCCGATCTGTTCACGCGGACCTCCCTTGACGCTCTCGGCATCCTCGTCTATCTTTTCAAGCATCCCACAATTTGAACGATCAAATGATCGATCCAACGGCGGACCGTTTCGACGTTCCGACACCGGGATGGCACCATGAGGCCGCGCCGGAAGGCGCAGGCCACGCGATCGAAGGAGATGCGATGAAGCGACAGACAGCACGGACGCTGCTCGCGGCGGGAGGCCTGGCCGTTGCCACGAGCCTGCTGCTGACCGGCTGCGGCCAGGGATTCAGCGGGTCGGGATCGGCCGGCTCGCCGAGCGCGGGCGACCTGACCTCGTCCGACAAGCCCTTGACCATCATGATCGGCTCGTCCGGCGACGCCGAGACCACGGCGGTGCAGGATGCTGTGGCCGCCTGGTCGTCGTCGTCCGGCGTGTCCGCGTCGGTGGTGGCCGCCACCGACCTCGCCCAGCAGCTGTCCCAGGGCTTCGCCGCCGGCTCGCCGCCGGACCTCTTCTACCTCAGCACCGACCAGCTCGCGGGCTTCGCGAGCAACGGGTCGCTCAAGGCCTACGGCGACCAGCTGAGCAACAAGGACGACTTCTACCCGTCGCTCGTGAAGAACTTCACCGTCGACGACACGTTCTACTGCGCCCCCAAGGACTTCTCCACGCTGCAGCTCGTCATCAACGAGAACCTGTGGACGCAGGCGGGACTGACCGACGCCGACATTCCGACCACGTGGGACCAGCTCGCAGAGGTCGCCGCGAAGCTCACGAACGGCACCACGAAGGGACTCGTCTTCGGCGGCGAGTACGCCCGCCTCGGCGCCTTCATGGCCCAGGCCGGCGGACGGCTCGTCTCGGAGGACGGCACGACCGCCGAGGCGAACAGCGACGCCAACGTGGCCGCGCTCACCTACGTGCAGCAGCACCTGCAGGACGGCACCTTCGCGTACGCCTCCGACGTGGGCGCCGGCTGGGGCGGTGAGGCGTTCGGCAAGCAGCTGGGCGCCATGACGATCGAGGGTAACTGGATCACGGGTGCCCTCGGCGACTACCCCGACGTGAAGGCCAAGGTCGTGGAGCTGCCCGCCGGCAGCGCCGGCAAGGGCACCCTGCAGTTCACCAACTGCTGGGGCATGGCCGCCGACAGCCCCAACCAGAAGGCCGCGCTCGACCTCGTCGAGTACCTGACGAGCGCCGAGCAGCAGCTCGCGTTCTCGAAGGCGTTCGGCCCGATGCCGTCGGTGCAGTCCGCCGCCGAGACCTGGAAGAGCGACAACCCCTCGCTCGTCGCGTTCCTCGACGGCGCCGACTATGCGCAAGGCGTTCCCACCAACAAGGGCGCCGCCGACGTCATCAAGGACTTCAACGCGCAGCTCGAGTCGCTGAAGACGGGCGACCCGAAGAAGATCCTCGACTCGGTGCAGTCCAACCTCGAGGCCGTCGTCGGCTGATCATGTCCGCCGCTCCCGTCGCTCCGGTCGCGACGCCCCCGCGTCCGGTCTCGCCCCGGCATCCGCGCTCGCGCGGAATCCGCCGCGGCGAGGCCGGCGCGGGCTGGCTGTTCGTGTCGCCCGTCATCCTGATCCTCGGCGTCTTCCTGCTCGTCCCCGTGCTGATGGCGCTCTGGGTCAGCTTCTCGGACTGGTCGGGGCGCGGCAGCCCCCTCTCCCCCTCCGTCGGCTTCGTCGGCCTGGACAACTACGCCGCCATCACCACCGGCGGCGGGCTCGCCGAACGCGACTTCGGCACGGCGCTGCGCAACAACGCGTGGTACGTGCTGCTCGTCGTCCCGCTCCAGACCGTGCTGTCGCTGTTCCTGGCCGTTCTCGTCAGCCGCCGGATCCTGCGCGGTCGCGGCTTCTTCCGCACCGCGTTCTACTTCCCGTCGGTGACGAGCTCGGTCGCCATCACCGTGCTGTGGCTGTTCCTCTTCTCCTTCGCGGGTCCCGTCAACCAGATCCTGTCGGCGATCGGGCTCGCCGCCCCCAACTGGTTCAACGACCCGCGCGGCATCGTCCACGTCGCCCTCGGCGCGCTGGGCGTGTCGAACGGACCCGACGCGCTCACCGGCAGCGGCCTCCTCGGCGTCTCGTGGTGGGACTGGCTGTCCGGCCCGTCCGTCGCGATGTCCGCGTTCGTCCTCATGGCGGTTTTCACGACCAGCGGCACCTTCATGCTGCTGTTCATCGCGGCGCTGCAGAACATCGGATTCGAGCTCACCGAGGCCGGCATGATGGACGGCGCGAACGGCTGGCAGCGCTTCTGGCACATCACGCTCCCGCAGCTGCGCCCGACGCTGTTCACCGTGATCACGCTCGGCCTGATCGGCTGCTGGCAGGTGTTCGATCAGATCTACACCGGAACCCAGGGCGGCCCGGCCAAGACGACCGTGACGCCCGCCTACCTCTCGTACACCTCGGCCTTCCAGAACCAGGACTGGGGCGTGGGCGCCGCGATCGCGTTCATCCTCTTCCTGATCATCATCGCCTTCACGCTCCTCCAGCGCTGGGTGCTGCGGGACCGGCCCGTCTCGAAGCGGCGCATCCGCGCCTACCAGTCGCGCGCAGCCTCGGCATCCGGTGCGGCCTCGTCCTCGTCCTCGTCCTCGAAGGAGGCCCGATCATGACCACCACGCTGACAACCGTGGAGGTGCAGGCCGCGGCATCCGCACCGCCGCCGCGCCGACGCCGACGGCTGACGCCGCGCAGCGTGACGGGGCAGGTGCTGCTCTACGGCATGCTCGCCGCGCTGGCGATCGTGTACATCTACCCGTTCCTCGTGCAGGTCGCCACCTCGTTCAAGACCGAGCCGGATGCCGCGGCGGACCCGATCTCGCTCATCCCCGCCACCTTCTCGACGGCGGCGTACGAGCGGCTGTTCCTGCACAGCGACTTCCCGCTCTGGTTCGCGAACTCGGCCGTGGTCACCGTCTGCGTGACGGTCGGGCGCGTGTTCTTCGTCTCGCTGGCGGGCTACGCACTGGCCCGCCTGCGCTTCCGGGGACGCGGGGTCGTGTTCGCGCTCGTCGTGGCCGTGATGGCGGTGCCGACGGTCGTGCTCCTCATCCCCAAGTTCCTCGTGCTCAACCAGCTCGGCCTCTACGACTCGTACGCGGGCATGATCCTGCCGCTGCTCGTCGACGCGGCAGGCGTGTTCATCATGAAGAACTTCTTCGAGTCGATCCCCGACTCGGTCGAGGAGCAGGCGCGCATCGACGGCGCCGGCACCTTTCGCGTGTTCTGGTCGATCGTGCTTCCGATGGCACGACCCGCCCTGATCACGATCGTGATCCTGTCGTTCCAGGGATCGTGGAACGAGCTGAGCCACTTCATCGTGTCGACCCAGTCGCCCGAGCTGACCACGCTGACCAAGGGCGTCGCCTCGCTCGCGTCGGGCCAGCTCAGTCAGGGCACGCAGTACCCCCTCAAACTCGCGGCCGCGGCGATCATGACGATCCCCGTCGCCGTGATCTTCTTCCTCTTCCAGAAGAAGATCATGAACACCAGCGAAGGAGCAGTGAAGGGATGACGGCCGGCTTGCAGCCATTCCTCTCCGACCGGATCGTGGCGCTGACGGCGCCCACGCAGGCCTGGTCGGGCCGTGACGGCGACATGGGATCCGCCGTCATCGACGGCATCTACCACGGCGACACGCGTTTCGTCCGGACGCTCCGCGTCGACTACGCCGCCGCGGACGGGACCTATCTCGCCCCGGAGCACGTCGCGACCGACATCGTCGGCGCCGGGCACGTCCGCATCGACGCGCTCCTCCGCGGCGTCGACGACCCCAGCCCCGACCCGAAGGTGCGCCTCGTGCGCGAGCGCCGGGTGGCCGACGGCACGATGTCCGAGACGCTGACCGTGTGCACTCACCTCGAGAAGCCCGTGCGCGTCCGCCTGCGCGTGCGCATCGGCATCGACATCGGCGCGCTGCAGGAGGTCAAGGCGGGCACGCCGACGGGCGATCCCGGCGACCCCACCGTCACCGAGGCCGGTGTCACCGCCCGGCGGGGCGGAGCGACGCTCGAGATCGACGCTCCGGAGGCGGCGATCGACCTCGCCGACGGCGGAGAGATCACGCTGGTCTGGGACCTCGACGGCGAGGGACGCGACGCGGCGAGCGTGTCGTGGACCGCGCGCCTCGACGACCGCTCACTCGTGGTCCGCGGCGCCCGGACTCCCGCGCCGTGGCCGCGTCCGATCGCCCCCGCGGGAGCCGACCCCCGGCTCCAGCGCTGGCTCGACCGCGCGCTCGACGACCTCCGTGCCCTCCGCCTCGCGCTCCCCGACGCCCCCGACGACGAGTTCTTCGCGGCCGGCGCACCCTGGTTCTTCACCCTGTTCGGCCGGGACTCGCTGTGGGCGGCGCGCCTCATGCTGCCCGTGGATGCGACCGTCGCGGCCTCCACGCTGCGCGTCCTGGCGCGACTGCAGGGCACGCGGGACGACCCCGCCACCGCGCAGCAGCCCGGGAAGATCATGCACGAGCTGCGCGCGTCCACGCTGTCGATGCCCGGGGAGGGCATCGTGCTGCCGCCGCTGTACTACGGCACCGTCGACGCGACGGCGCTCTGGGTCACCCTCCTGGCCGATGCGGCCGCGCAGCTGCCGGCCGCCGAGGTCGAGAGCCTGCTGCCCGCCCTGGAGAGCGCGCTCGGCTGGATCGTCGCGTCCGCGGAGCGATCGGGCTTCCTCGAATACGTCGACGAGACGGGCCACGGACTGTCGAACCAGGGCTGGAAGGATTCCGGCGACTCCATCCAGTGGCAGGACGGCACGCTCGCGAACGGCCCGATCGCGCTGTGCGAGGTGCAGGGCTACGCCTACGAGGCGGCGCTCGGCGGGGCCGCACTCCTCGACCGGTTCGGGCGTCCGGGCGGCGGGGAGCTGCGGGACTGGGCCGCGGGGCTCAAGCGCCGCTTCGCCGCGCGCTTCTGGGTGACCACGCCGTCCGGACGCTTCCCCGCGATCGCCCTCGACCGCGACGGCCGACCGGTCGACACACTGACCTCGAACATCGGCCACCTCCTCGGCACCGGCATCCTCCACCCCGACGAGGAGAAGGCCGTCGCCGACCTGCTCGTCGACCCGCGGATGTCGTCCGGTTTCGGCATCCGCACGCTATCGACCGATGCCGGCGGCTACTGGCCGCTCAGCTATCACGGCGGAAGCGTGTGGATCCACGACACGGCGATCGTCGCGCGCGCCATGGCGCGCGCGGGTCTGCACGACCACGCGCGCCGAGTCGTGGCCGAGATGCTCGCCGGCGCGGAGGCCTTCTCCTACCGCGTGCCCGAGCTGTATGCCGGCGACGGGGCGGACGAGGTGTCGGCGCCCGCACCGTACCCCGCCGCGTGCCGCCCGCAGGCGTGGACGGCGGCGGCGGCCGTCACGGCGTGGGAGGTGCTCCGCGCGGACTGAGCGCGCTCAGTCGACAGCGCTGACCGTGCCACCGGTGAGGCGGACGAGCTCGTCGAAGGTCAGGGGGAAGACGGTGTGGGGCGTTCCGCCCGCGGCCCAGATCTCGTCGAAGGCGGCGAGCGCCTCGTCGACGACGGTGGGCAGCGGCGCGGGGTGGCCGGTCGGAGCGACGCCGCCGATGGCCTGCCCCGTGGCCGCGCGCACCTGCTCCGGCGTCGCTCGCACGATGCTCCGGCGCCCGAGGCGCGCCGCGAGCGCCGCCGTGTCGACGCGGTGGGCGCCGCTGGTCATCACCAGGAGCGGCTCGCCGTCCGACCAGAACACCAAGCTGTTGGCGATGGCTCCGACCTCGATGCCGAGGGCGGCGGCGGCGAGCGCGGCGGTGGACGCGGCATCCGGGAGCGTGATGATCTCGCCCGAGACGCCGGCGGCGCGGAGGGCGTCGTGGACGATGCGGCTGCGCGGTGAGAGGTTCTCCGTCATGGCACGAGCGTAGCGGCGGCGAGCCGGCGGTCGCCGGCACGCCGGTCCACCGCCGCCCGCTGCCGTCGGCCGGGCGTGACGAGCGTCGGAGTTCTGCGCGGCCGGTCGCGCGACGACGAGCGACGGGCCGCCGCTCGCCCGGCTTCTCCGACGATCGTCACCGCCGCGATCACCCGCGCACCGTCGCCCGCCTCATCCGTGCCGGCGCGCGGCGCGCGTCGAGCCGCGGAGCCCCCGAACTGCCGCAAGCACGCGGTCGCGGTGCCAGAAGATGTCCTCGGCGATCGGCCGGTAGGTGACGTACCCGAGGGCCGCGGCGGCCTGATCCCGGCGGCGGTCCTCCTTCTGCTGCGCCCAGCTCGCGTGGTGCGCCTCACTGTCGCACTCGACGATCAGCCAGCCGTCGACGAGCAGATCGACCCGCCCGACGCCGGCGATCTGAACCTGGCATTCGACGCGGCACCCCATCTTGCGCAGCAGGATGCGCACGATGCTCTCGCTGCCCGCCTCCGCCGATCGGTCGAGAAACGCCCGGAGCGCGCGGTAGCGACGGGGCAGCATCCGGAAGATCTCGGCCAGGTCGTCCTCGTCGATGAGACGGCGATGAAGCGCCGAATCCAGCGAGGCGATCGTCTCCATCGGTCCCTGGCACCGCGCTGCCGCCGCCAGGGCCTCCACGAGAGGCGCATTCGCCGTGCGCCGCAGACCGTCGCCCGACCAGTGGACGCGCGCATCCGGGTGCACCGGCCGACGCCGTCCCCGCCGCGGATGCACGCGGACGTGCAGCCCGCCGGTGGCGAGCACGAAGACCCCGCGGCGGGCGAGCTCGGACAGGCAGGTCAGCTGACCGCCGACCTCGGCGGCGGCACGCGTCTGCGCGTCGACCTCTCCGGGCAGGTACGCGTCCCTCCGGGCGCGGCAGAGCGACCCCGCGGCGACGGCCTGCTCGATCCGGCGCCACGTCCACCCCTCCGCGTACAGCTCGGCCCGCGACACCACGGGCCACGACACGTGACCCGCGCCCGCGTTCGCCTCTTCTCCCATCCGCCGATCGTGGCGGCTCGCCGTCGTGGGGTGGACCGCGGGCGGGGAAGCCGGTGGAGAGCCCGACTCAGGGCCGCACTGGGGAGGAGCCCTCGCCGCCGCGGGTCGGATCGTCCGCCCGTCCGCCCGTGACGAACGCCGGATTTTCGGACCGCGAGCCCGGCTGCCACGCCCTGGCGCGGCCCACCGCCGCGCGGATCCGACGTACGTCACGGCGCGGGCCGCGCCCTCCGGCACGCGGCCGCGTCGGCCCGCAACGGCGCGGCTCGGGGCACAATAGGTGACGGATGCCGTAACGCCGCGGCATCCGCAGAGCACAGCCCACAAGGCCAGCCGAAAGAGGATGCGATGACGCACACCCTGCCCCTGCCCGACTTCTCCCACGAGCGCGTGGAGGTGACGACGGGCCCGCGCAGCGGTCTGGTCATCACCGTCGCGCTGCACTCCTCGGTCCTCGGTTCCGCCCTCGGCGGGGCCCGGATGTGGACCTACCCCCACTGGAGCGACGCCGTCGGCGACGCCCTCCGCCTCTCCGCCGCGATGACGCTCAAGAACGCTGCGGCGGGCTTGGATGCCGGGGGCGGGAAGTCCGTGATCTGCGTGCCGCCCGGCACGGTGCTCGATGCGGGTCGCCGCCGCGCCGCCTACCTCGACCTCGGCGACGCCGTCGAGCGCTTCGACGGCCGCTACCGCACCGCGGAGGATGTCGGTTCGACGACCGACGACATGCTGGTCGTCAGCGAACGCACCTCCCACGTCGTCGGATTGCCCGACGCGGTGGGCGGCTCCGGCGAGCCGGCCGGTCCGACGAGCCTGGGCGTCTACGAGTCGCTGCGCGCCACCCTCGAGCAGGTCGCGGGCTCCCCCGATGTCGCCGGACGCCGCATCACCGTCTCCGGGCTCGGACAGGTCGGCAGCCGTCTGGCCGTGCGCCTGAGCGCCGAGGGCGCGCAGCTCACGGTGACCGACGTCAACCCCGCCAAGCGCGACCTGGCGACCGAGCTGGGGGCCCGCTGGGTCGAGCCCGGTACGGAGCACCTCATCGAGGCCGACGTCTTCGTCCCCGCCGGCATCGGCGGCCTCCTCGACGACGAGGTCATCGATCGGCTGTCGGCCCGCGCCGTCTGCGGCCCGGCGAACAACCCCCTCGCGGATCGCTCCGGGGCGGATCGACTGGCCGCTCGCGGCATCCTCTACGCCCCCGACTTCGTCGTCAACGCGGGCGGCGTCGTCTATCTCGACCTGGAGGCCAAGCGGCTCGGCTCCCGCGCCGAGATCATGGACCGGGTGAGCGCCATCGGCGACACCGTGCGGGCGATCTTCGCGGATGCCGCGGCGCGCGGCATCACGCCGCTGGATGCCGCGGAGGAGCGGGCCGCGGAGCGTCTCGCCGCCGGCCGCAGCGCCCAGCACGCGGACGTCTTC
The DNA here is from genome assembly GCF_019443465.1 of Microbacterium sp. PAMC21962. NCBI lineage: Bacteria > Bacillati > Actinomycetota > Actinomycetes > Micrococcales > Microbacteriaceae > Microbacterium > Microbacterium sp. PAMC21962. The sequence continues at coordinate 1,182,732 of NZ_CP080381.1, forward strand.
GCCTGACGGCCGCCGTCCGGGCGCCGCTCGGCACGAGGGGCACCCGGGCACCCGGGCACCCCTGCCACGCGGGCACCCCTGCTACGCGGGCACCCATGGCACGCGGTCTCTTCCTCCGAGAGACCGCGTGTCGGATCCGCCCGCTCCAGTGGCATGATGGACGCACCCGGCAGCGTCGCCGGGGATCGCCGTGCCGTCGAAGGAGACCGCCGTGTTCACCAGCCCCTTCCCCGATGTCGAGATCCCGGACGTCAGCATCTACGACGACCTGTTCGCCGGGCTCACCGACGAGGATGCCGCGCGCATCGCGCTGATCGATCCCGCCGGCGGGGCCGAGACGACGTACGGCGCCCTCAAGGCACAGGTGGACGCCTTCGCGGGCGCGCTGGCGGCGCGCGGCGTGGACGCCTCGACGGTCGTGGGGCTGCTCTGCCCGAACGTCCCGGCGTTCGCGACGGTCTTCCACGGCGCTCTCCGCGCCGGCGCGACCGTGACGACGATCAACTCGCTGTACACGGCCGGCGAGATCGAGAAACAGCTGCGCGACGCGGGCGCGACGTGGCTGTTCACGGTCTCGCCGCTGCTGCCCGCGGCGCAGCAGGCCGCGGAGGCCACCGGCATCCCCGTCGAGCGCGTCGTGGTGCTGGACGGCGCCGAGGGCCACCCCGACCTTCGCCAGCTGCTGGGCGAGGGACGTCCGGCGCCGCAGATCGAGATCGACCCGGCGACGCACGTGGCGGTCCTCCCCTACTCGTCGGGAACCACCGGCATCCCCAAAGGGGTGATGCTCAGCCACCGCAACCTCGTCGCGAACGTCGCGCAATGCCGCATCAACATCGATCTGAAGAACACCGACCGCGTGCTCGCGGTGCTGCCGTTCTTCCACATCTACGGCATGACGGTGCTGTTGAACCTCGCGCTGAAGCAGCGCGCGACGCTGGTCACCATGCCGCGGTTCGACCTCGTGCAGTTCCTCACCAACATCCAGACCTACGGCTGCACCTACCTCTACATCGCCCCGCCGATCGCGGTCGCGCTGGCCAAACACCCGATCGTCGACGAGTTCGACATCTCGACGGTGCACACAGTGTTCTCCGGCGCGGCTCCGCTCGACGGCGAGACGGCCGAGATCGCGGGGCGCCGCCTCCACGCGCGCATGATGCAGGGCTACGGCATGAGCGAGCTGAGCCCGGTCTCACACGCGATGCCGTACACGCGCGACGACATCCCGGTGAGCTCGGTGGGCACGATCCTGCCCAACATCGTGTGCAAGCTGGTCGACACCGAGACCGGCGAGGAGATCACGGCGATCGAGGAGGACGGGCGCACGCGTCCGGGCGAGCTGTGGGTGAAGGGGCCCAACGTGATGCTCGGCTACCTCAACCAGCCCCAGGCCACGGCGGAGACGCTCGACGCCGAGGGCTTCCTGCACACGGGCGATGTCGCGGTCTACCACGAGGGCGGCTACTTCTCGATCGTCGACCGGGTGAAGGAGCTGATCAAGTACAAGGGCTATCAGATCGCCCCCGCCGAGCTGGAGGCGCTACTGCTGGGGCACCCGAAGATCATGGATGCCGCGGTCATCGGAGTGCTCGACGACGACAAGCAGGAGATCCCGAAGGCGTTCATCGTCTCGGCGCCCGACTCCGGACTGACGGCGGAGGAGGTCATGGCCTTCGTCGCGGAGAACGTCGCACCGCACAAGAAGGTCCGCCGCGTGGAGTTCGTGGAGGCGATCCCGAAGTCGACGTCGGGCAAGATCCTGCGCAAAGACCTGCGCTCGCGCGAGCGGGCGGCCTGAGCCGCACCGAATGCCGCGCCGCGCCCGTGACGGCGCGGCTACGCCGACGGTGCCGTCCGGATCGCGGCGAGCGCCGCGAGGCGGATCTCGACGGTGCCGCCGGCCGTCGAGACCGACATCAGGGTGTGCGTGCAGCCGCGACAGCGCACGATCGCGACCTGCGCGTCGCGCTCCACCCGGGCCTGCGCCAACGGACGCGCGTCTGCGCAGTGTCCGCACTCGAGGGTGAGCACCGTGGCGTCGTCGGCGAAGACGGCCGAGAGCATGCCCGCGAGCGCGTTGCCGTCGACCATCGTGGCGGTCCGGTGGGCGTCCGTCGACGTGTCGTCGTGGTCGTGCGTGGTCATGCTGCGCCTCCGAATCGCTCGGTCCGCACGCGTTGCGGAGCGTGCCCGATCTGCACGAGGGCGTCTGCGACCGTCTCGACGAAGGCGGTCGGGCCGCAGACGTAGACCAGCGGGCGCTGCTCCGGCGGCACGCACCGCTGCGCGAGCTCGTCGAGGCGGACCCTTCCGGCGGGCCGGGGCCACCCGTCGGGCGTCGCGCGGGTGTAGACCCAGTCGATCGCGAGGAGAGGGCCGCTCAGCCGCAGGAGATCGTCGGCGTACATCGCGTCGGCCGGGCTCCTCGTCGAGTAGAGCAGTCGGAACGGCGCCTCGTTCGCGGATGCCGCGTGCGCGCGCACCATCGCCAGAAGGGGGACGATGCCGGATCCTCCCGCGATGAGCTGCACGGGTGCGGGCTCGTCGCCGCGCCAGACGAAATAGGCGCCGAGCGGTCCCTTGACCTCCAGGAAGTCTCCGGGGCGGATGTCGCGGACCAGGTACGGCGAGACCTCGCCGTCGACGATCTCGTCGACCGCGAGCTCCACCGTGGTGCCGGTCCCGACGCTCGCCACGGAGTAGGAGCGCTCCGCCTGGTACCCGTCTTCGGCGGTCAGCCGCACGTCCAGGTGCTGGCCGGCGAGGTTCCCGGGCCACCCGGGCACGTCGAGCAGGAGCGAACGCGAATGCGCGGTGAGCGGGGCGACCGCGGCGACGTGTGCGGCGAGCCAGCCGGGGGCGCTCACCAGTACCGTTCCTCCCGCCAGGGGTCGCCGTGGAGGTTGTAGCCGTTCTGCTCCCAGAACCCGGGATCGTCGTGCTCCTGGAGGACGAGTCCGCGCACCCATTTCGCGCTCTTCCAGAAGTAGAGGTGGGGCACGAGCAGCCGGGCCGGCCCGCCGTGCTCGGGGGCGAGCTGCTCGCCCTCGAACTCGACGGCGACCCACGCCTTTCCTCCGCGAAGCTCGTCGAGCGGCACGTTCGTGGTGTAGCCGCCGTAGGAGTGGGCCATCGCCGAGGGTGCTGTCGTCTCGATGCCGGAGAGGAGGGTGTCGAGCGAGACGCCGCGCCAGTGGGTGCCGAGCTTGGACCAGCGGGTGACGCAGTGGATGTCGGTGCGGATGTCCTCCACCGGCAGCGCCATCAACTCCTGCCACGACCACGACGTCCGCTCCCCGGACTCGGTCACGATGCTGAACTCCCACTCCTGGGTGCTCACCCGCGGCGTCGGGCCCGCCGAGAGCACGGGGAAATCGTCGGTCAGGTACTGCCCGGGTGGAAGCTGCGGCTCCGATGCGCGACGGCGTGCCCCGAAGCCTCTGCTGAACTCTGCCATGGTGACCTCCCGGGGGCAATCTACTCCGGCGGCGGCGCCCACGGCATCGACATCTGTCGTCGATCCGCCGCTGCGCGGCCGCGGGCGGGACGGCGCGTGTCGACGGCGCGAGACGGCGAACGGCGCCCGCCGGGTGGGCGGGCGCCGTTCGTCACGACGCGCGGTGGGCGCGACCGTCAGATCACTCGACGGGGCTGAGCGACTTCGCGATGTGCGTGTGCACGGCCTTCAGCCACGACACGAGGAACTCGGCCGTCGACTCGTCGGTGACCTCGCCCTCGTCGGTGATGAGGCCGTCGCGCAGGTGGATGTACGCCTCGGGCTGCGACAGCTCGGGCGAGGCGAGGAACGAGAGGATCGAGCGCAGGTGCTGCTGCGCGACGGCGGTGCCGATCGCCCCGATCGAGGCGCCGATGACGGCGGACGGCTTGCCGGCGAAGCTGTTCTGGCCCCACGGGCGGCTGGCCGTGTCGAGCGCGTTCTTCAGGACACCGGGCACCGAGCGGTTGTACTCGGGCGTCACGATGATGACGGCGTCCGAACCCTCGATCGACGTCTTGAACTCCGCGGCCGCGGCGGGGATGGCCGCGTCGTTGTCCGCCGAGTAGAACGGCAGGCCCGCGATGGGAAGCTCCGTGAGCGACAGGCCGGCCTGGGGGGAGAGGCGCACGAGCGCGTTCGCGAGGCGGCGGTTGATCGAGGTCGACGAGATGCTGCCGATGATGATGCCGACGTTGTAGGTGGTCATGGCGAGAGTGCCCTTCCGGATTGGATTCAACTGAATGAATCCTATCGACTCTTGCCGCATGCGGACGCCACGGCGGTGCCGTCGGGACGAGCGCGACCCCGCATGTCGGAGGCATGTCGTTCAATGGACCCGACGGCCTGTGCCCTGCCGGAACCGAAAGGGGCGCCATGACGACCGAGCGACCGGAGCCGACCGCGGAGGCCTGCCCGCCGTGGTGTGTGGAAGACCACGCCCTCCACGACCTGCCCGACGACCGTCGACACCAGTCGGAGCCGCGGTGGATGCCGGTGACGAGCCTCCGGCGCCGCTTCCTCCCCGGAGGTGAGCTGCGACGGGATGCGATCTCCGAGGAGGCCTGCGTCCTCGCGGTGCGCTACCTGGCAGACCGCGAGACCTGGGTCGCGATCGCCACCGAGACGCGCCAGATCGAGCTCACCCCGGAGAGCGCTGCACGGCTTCACGCGGAGCTCGGCGCCCTCTTGGCGCGACTGGCGCCCTGACGACGGAAGGCGCCCTAGGGTATCCCAGAATTTCACCGATTTAAATTGGTTCCCACCAACTCTTATCCCTTCCACGCTTGAGGAATGAGTTCCGGCCTCGCCTCGTCCCCCGAGTGGGCGACGTTCGCGCGAGACCTGGGAATGCAGTTGCGTCGCCTCCGCGCCCTCCGTGGACTGACGCAGGATCAGATGGCCGAACGCGCCGAGATCTCCCTCTACGCCTACCAGCAGTACGAGCGCGGGAGCACGACGAAGGGCGGGCCTGCGACGAATCCTCGACTGGCGACGATCGTGGCTCTCTGCCATGCGCTCGAGGTCGACATGCAGGAACTGCTCCCGCCGCTGCCCGCGCAGCCCACTCGCTAGCGCCCGCCCCGGGGCTGCGGCGACGCGGTACTCTGCCCCCGTGCGAATCGTCGTCTCCGGGACCCATGCCAGCGGCAAGAGCACGGTGATCTCGGATTTCGCGCGGCGGCATCCGGAGTTCACGGTCCTCCCCGATCCGTTCGAGCTGATCGACGAGATGAGCGACACGCCCTCGGCCTCCTCTTTCGCCGCACAGCTGCGTGTCGCGGCCGACCGGCTGACGGACCGGCCGCACCGGGGACCGCTCATCGCCGAGCGCGGACCGCTCGACTTCCTCGCCTACCTGCTGGCCCTCGCCGAGATCGGTGAGGCGCGGATCGACCGCGAGACGCTCGAGAGGGCGACGCAGCTCACGTCGGAGGCGCTCGAGACCGTCGACCTGCTCGCCGTGATCCCGCTGGCCGCGAGCGCTCCGATCCACGTCGGCCCCGACGAGCACCTCGAGCTGCGCCAGGTCACGGACGACATCCTGATGGAGCTCATCGACGATCCCGACCTCGTGGGCGACCGCCTTCGCATCACCGAGCTGTCCGGCACGCCCGCCGCGCGCCTCGCGGCCCTGGAGTCCGCCGCCGCCATCCGCTGAGCGGCGGGACAGCGCCCCCAGGGAGGATGAGGCCTGGGTGGTGGGTCCGCGAGCGGCGCCCACCCCGAGTGCGACGCACGGGGCTGTGCCCGGCGACGGTTCGGGCGACGCATCCCCCAGGATTCGTCGGCACCCAGGCTGCGGCAGGCAGGCTCAACCACCGCCGCAGTCTTCGAGCAAAACAGACCGACGGTCGGGATGCGAGGCGCACAGCCGATTCGGGGCCGGATTTACGCGCTTCCACCTAGTGCGGCGCCCGGCCGCGCGGCGGCGACGTGTCACGGCGAGCGCCGCCGGCGCCTCACAGACCGAGGGCGTCCAGCCGCGCCTCGACGCTTACTTGGGCGTCTTCGACGTCGGAGACCTCGTCCCAGATCGCCTCGAGCTCGCGCTGCACCCCCTCCGGCAGCGCCGCGTACTTCGCCTCCCAATCGGCGATCGGCGTCCAGTAGCCGACGACCTTGAACCGCGTGGCGGGCAGGCCGAGCTCGCGGCGCAGGAACTTCCGCACGTCGCGCAGGGCGACCGTCTCCCCCGCGACCCAGATGTAGCCGTCCTCCAGCGACCGCCCGGAGCCGATGATGCTGCGCACGATGGCGCCGAGCCGGCTCGGACCCCGACCGTTGCCGCCGACGATCCACGTGATCTCGACGTGGTCGGCGGCATCCATCTCGATGCGATCCGCGTCGTCGGGAACCTCGATCACCACGCGGGTGCGCACGTGCGCCGGGATGCCGGGGATCAGGCGCGCCACGGCGGGCAGCCCCGTGAGATCGCCGGCGAGGAGCTGCCAGGAGGTGTCGTCCGGAGGCGCGTACAGGCCGGTCGGGCTGTTGAGCCCCAGCACGTGACCGGGGCGTGCCCGGGCCGCCCACGGCCCCGCGACGCCGTCGCGATGCACCACGAAGTCGATGTCGACCTCGGCCTCGTCGGGGCGGACGGCACGGATCGTGTAGGTGCGCATCGGCGCCTCGGGCTCCCCCTCGGGCGTCGACCACCCGTCGCCGTCGACGACGGGCAGCGACACGTCGGTGGGGTCCTCCCCGTGCGGGAAGAACAGCCGGACGTACTCGTCGCCGACGCCCGTGCTCACGAAGTCGGCGATGCCGTCGCCGCCCAGCGTGACGCGCACCATGTGGGGTGACAGCGGGTGGACACGGCGAACGGTGCCGCGGTGGATCTTCATCGGATCTCGGTCCTTTCGGGGTCGGCGTCGCGCCCGGCCTGGGCGCGCCACAGTCGGCGGTACGGCCCGTCCACCGCGTTCAGCTCGTCGTGGGTGCCGCACTGCTGCACCTCGCCCGACGCGAAGACGACGATCCGATCGGCGGTGGCCGCCTGGTGCAGGCGGTGGGCGATGAGGATGACGGTGCGATCGACGCGCAGCCGCTCGATCGCCGCCTCGACGGCGGGCCGGTGCTGCAGCCCGACATCGGCCGTCGCCTCGTCGAGGATCACGACGGCCGGGTCGGCGAGCAGAGCCCGCGCGATGGCGAGCTGCTGGATGCGCCCCTCGTCCAGGCGGGGACCACCGCCCGCGCGGTCGTCGTCGACCCCGTCGCCGGGCACCAGCGCCCACACGGCGCCGACGGCCCGCAGCGCGGCATCCATCTCGTGCCGGGTCGCCTCCGGCGCGGCCCACCGCAGGTTGTCGGCGATGCCGCCACGGAAGTGATGCAGCTCCTGCGAGATGTAGTACGGCTGCACCGTCGGATCGTCCAGGCGCACGCGCCCCGCCGACGGCGGGTAGTGCCCGGCGATGAGCCGCGCGAGCGTGCTCTTGCCCGAGCCCGACGCCCCCACCAGCGCGGTCGTGGTGCCCGGCTCCACGCGGAGGGTCACGTCACGCAGACCGCGCCGTGTCGTCGCGTACTGGAACGAGACCGCCTCCACGCTCACCCCGACGCGCGCCCGCGGAGCCCGCGCGGGTCGCGCCGTCGAGACGGCGGATGCCGTCTCGCGGGTCTCCCGGGTCTCGCGGGTCGCCCGGGTCTCCCGGGCGAGCTCGATCACGCCGACGAGCCGGGCGAGTCCGACCGTGGCCCGCTGGATCTCATCGAGTCCGAGGATGAGCTGGCCGATCGGGTCGAACAGGCGATGGAACACGAGCGCGGCGGTCGTCACCGTGCCCACGGTGAGGGCTCCGTCCGCGTGGAGAGCGAAGCCCGTCGCGAGGATGCACACGAGACCGATCGCCTCTCCCCCGTTGATCCATCGGAACAGCCGGTTGCGCAGCCGCACGCCGTCGATCTGCGCCGCGATCGACGACGCGGCACGCTCCTGCACGAGAGCGAGGGCCTCGTCCTGCTCGTTGAGTGCCATTAGCGTCTCGCCGCCCTCCACCGCTTCCAGCACCGCCTGGCTGCGGGCGGCTTCTCGCGCACGCACCTCGCGGAAGAACACTCGCGAGCGCCGCAGGAACCGGCGGGTGCCGATGACGTAACACGGCACGCAGGCCAGCCCCGCCAGCGCGAGCCACGGATCGAGCGCGGCGAGGGCGACGAGCGAGACGGCGATCGCGAACGCGGCGGACAGCAGGGTCGGCACGACGTTGCCGCCGGCCTCGGCGACCGCGTCGACATCCCCTGTCACGCGCGAGATCAGATCGGCGCTCTCACCGTCGTCGATGATCGCCACGGGCAGGCGCATCGCCGACGCGAACACGTCTTCGCGCAGCCGCGCGAGCACGTCCTGCACGAGCGCGGCCAGCAGCCGCATGCCCCAGAGCGAGCAGCCGACGGCCGCGAGTGCGCCGACGCCCGCTGCGAGCACCCAGGCCGCGACGGCCGCGGGACCGGCACCGGAGATCACGGCATCCACGATCCGTCCGAGGCAGGCCGGTGTCACGAGGCCCAGCCCCGCGGCGACGATCAGCAGCGCGACGACCCCGACCAGGCGGCCGCGATGGTGCCGCAGCAGCGCGCGCAGCACGGCGCGCACCGACCTCGCCGCGGCGATCGGAAGGAGGGCGGGCGTCGACGCGGCGAGCACGGGCCTAGGCATCCGCGTCGATCCGCGCGTCGTCGGGCAGGTCGACCACGCGGTCGCAGGCGGCCAGCAGCAGCGGAGAGGTCGTGATGACCACCGTCGTCCCTTCGCGCTGGGCCAGCGACCGGGCGATGTGCGACTCGGTCACCGCGTCGACGGCGGATGTCGGCTCGTCCAGCACCAGCACGCTCGGCGCGGCGTGCAGCGCGCGGGCGAGTCCGACGCGCTGACGCTGTCCGCCCGACAGGCGCCGACCGGACTCGCCCACCGGCGCCTCCCAGCCCCCGAGCTGGTGGATGACGTCATCCAGCGCCGCGATGCGCAGGAGCTCCGGTCGGGGGTGCGCACCCGAGCGTCCGCACACCGCGTCGCGCAGCGAGCCGGTGGCGATCGCGTGGCGGTGCGGCATCGACAGCACGTGGCGGCGATACGCGACGGGGTCGAGGTCGCGCAGGTCGCGGCGGTCGGGGCCGATGCGCACCGACACGGCGCCGCGAGCGACGCGCGTGCGCAGGCCGAGCACCCGCGAGAGCCGGCGCGCCGCCTCGCTGGAGGACGGCCGGATGCCGAGCAGCTCTCCCTCGTGGACCTCGATGCGTTCGGCGTCTCGGGCGCCCGTGCGGACGGCGAGCACCGCGCCTGCGGAGCTTCCTCCCTCCCCCCGGTGCCGGGCCTCCGCGTCGTCGGGCGCGTCGATCAGGTCGGCGGCGTCGATGAGATCGGCGAGTCGTCGTGCGGACGCCACCTTGTAGATCCAGTTGGAGGGGAACGATCCCACGTGGGCGAGCGACCCGCTGACGAACTGCGCGAGTCCGAGCACCGTGACGAGCTCGCCGATGCTGATCCGCCCGTCGGCGGCCAGCCAGGCCGACATGCCGGCGAGCGCGGTGGCCACGACGGCGGCCAGCGCCGCGCTGACGGCGTCGTAGTCGGCGAGCGCGCGGGCCGCCGACGTCGCCGCCCGGCGCGACAGGTCGCTCGCCGCGACATAGCGGCGCACCGCCTCCTGGCGGGCGCCCATGCCGACCAGGACCCGGAAACCGTTCATGACGTCGGCGGCCACGGCGCCGGCCTCCGTGGCCGCGCTCTGCTCCGCATGGCCGCGCCGCTCGAGGGGACGGGAGACGGCCTGCATCACCGCCATCATCGCGATCGTCGCGGCGAACACGACGATCGCGGCGATCGGCGAGATCACGAGCATGGCGATCGCCGCGCCCGCGATCGCCGCCACCGTCGCCGACTGCTGCGCCACCGACCAGGCGACGCCGGCGACCCGGTAGGTGTCCGACGTGACGAAGGTCAGCGCCTCCCCCGGGCTCAGCATCCGTGACGACAGACGCGGCCGCAGCATCCGCGAGAGGGCGAGGTGACGCAGGTGCTGCTCCCCGTGGCCGTAGACCGACACCATCAGGCGGGATGCCGACTGGTAGCTGCTGGTGAGGACCGCGAACACCGCGACGAGCACGCCGAGCCACAGGGCCAGGGCGGCCGGGTCGGCGGGAAGGACGGCGCGGTCGATCGTCGCACCGATGATCACGGGGATCGCCGCCTCGGCGAGCGCGTGCACCATGAGCAGCGCCGTCGCCGCGGCCAGCGCGAGACCTCGGCCCTGTGCGGTGAGCGCGATGCGGAACAGGCGCCCTGCCGTGCTCGTCACGGCGTTCGCCGTCCGAGCGGCAGCACCAGCGGCGTCCCCGCGACGGGGTCGGTGATCACCCTGCACGGCAGGTCGTACACCGCCTCGACGAGCTCGGCCGTGATGATCTCGCGCGGGTCTCCCTGCGCGACGACCGCGCCGTCGCGCATCGCGACGAGATGAGTCGCGTAGCGCGCCGCATGGTTGAGGTCGTGGAGGACGGCGACGAGCGTCGTCCCCGCGCGGTGCAGGTCGGCGAACAGCTCGAGGAGGTCGATCTGATGGGCGATGTCGAGGAAGGTCGTCGGCTCGTCCAGCAGCAGATGGCCGGTCTGCTGGGCGAGGGCCATGGCCACCCAGACGCGCTGGCGCTGACCGCCGGAGAGCTCGTCGACGAGGCGGCTCGACAGCGCGGTCGTCGCGGTGGCGGCCAGCGCCTCCGTCACGGCGCGCTCGTCGGCGCGACTCCAGGTGCGCAGCGCGCTCTGGTGCGGGAAGCGGCCACGCCCGACGAGCTCGGCGACCGTGATGCCGTCGGGGGCGATGGACGACTGCGGCAGTAACCCGAGCCGACGGGCGAGCTCCTTCGCGGAGAAACTGCGCAGCTCCGCACCGTCGAGCAGCACGGCGCCGGTGGTGGGGCGCAGCAGACGCGCGAACCCGCGCAGCAGCGTCGATTTGCCGCAGGCGTTGGGCCCGATGATGATCGTGAACGACTGGTCGGGCACCTCCAGCGACAGGTCGGAGACGATCGGGGCGTCGCCGTAGCCGAGGGTGATGTCGCGGGCGAGCAGGGAGACGGTCATGGGGTTCCTCCGGACGGGGGCGGGTCAGGCGCGTCGCGCATACTGTGTCGCGAGCAGCCACGCGAGGTAGAGGCCGCCCACCGAGACGGTCACCACCCCGACGGGCACCGTCGCGAGCTGCGCGACCGCGTCGGAGACGATGACGAGGGCGGCACCGGTGAGCATGACCGGAACGATGTCCATCGGCGTGTTCGCGCGGGTGAGCCGCTGCGCGATCTGCGGCGCGGCCAGGGCGATGAACGAGATCGGTCCGGCGGCCGCGGTGACGAGGGCGATCAGGGCCACACCGCACACCATCGCCGCCAGTCGCGTGCGCGCCGGGGCGACCCCGAGCGCCGAGGCGGCGTCGTCGCCCATCTCGAGCACGGGCAGTGTGCGCTGCAGCGGTATGGATGCCGCGAGGACGAGGACGAACACGACGGCGGCCGGGGCGAGCTGGTCGAACCCGAGCGAGGCGATGGAGCCGGCGCCCCACGTCGCCGCCATCATCGCCTTCTCCACGCTCACCGACAGGAGGATCCACGAGGTCAGCGACCCGAGCCCCGCGGAGACACCGATCCCGACGATGATGAGCCGGAACGAGGACATCGTGTTCTTGGCGGCGAGCGCGTAGACGAGGACGGCCGTGAGGATGCCGCCCACGAGCGCACCGGCGGCCTTGAACAGGTACGTGTTCAGCTCGAGCACCACCATCGTCACCGTGACGCCGAACTGCGCGCCGACGCCGAAACCGATGATGTCGGGCGAGCCGAGCGGGTTGCGGGTCAGCGACTGGAAGATCCCGCCCGACAGCGCGAGCGCGGCGCCGCAGAGCACGGCGAACAGGATGCGCGGCATCCGCCATTCCCAGACGACTTGGCGCACATCGGGGTCGGACGAGGGATCGAGCACGCCGCGCACGACGCCGGCGACGTCGATGTCGTACGCGCCGAGGGTCATGGAGTACAGCCCCGCGACCACGATCAGCACGAGCAGGGCCGCGCAGACGACGACGGTGCGCACGGGGAGGAGAGCCGCGACGCGACGCGTGTCGATCCGGAGGTGACGCCGGCCGAAGTCGACCCCCTGCGGGGTGGAGCGAAGCCGCGACGGCCGGGACGGCTCGAGCGGACGGTCAGGGCCGGTTCGCACGTCGACGCTCACAGCCCGCTCACCCGCCGCCGCCGCACGAGGGCCACCAGCACCGGCGCGCCCAGCAGTCCCGTGACGATGCCGACGCGGACCTCGCCGTTGGGCAGCACGAGGCGCCCGAGGATGTCGGCGAGCAGCAGGAACGTGGGCCCGACGAGCATCGAGTACGCCAGCACCCAGCGCTGGTCGGGACCGGTGAACCAGCGCACGACGTGCGGGATCATGATGCCGACGAACGCGATGGGTCCCGCCGCCGCGACGCTCGTGCCCGCCAGCAGGGTGACGGCGACGATCACCAGGATGCGGGTGATGCGCACGCGCGCGCCGAGCGACTGGGCGAGGTCGTCGCCGAGCGCCATCGCGTTGAGCGGCCGGGCGCAGACGACGGCGATGACCAGTCCAGCCGCGATCAGGGGTGCCGCCCAGACGAGCTCCTCGATCGCGTGTCCGCCGATCGCGCCGACGCCCCAGAAGCGCATGACGTCGAAGGAGGTGCGGTTCTGCAGGACGATCGCGGTCGTGAATCCCGTGAACGCCGCCCCGAGGGCGACGCCGGCGAGCGTGAGCTTCATGGGCGTCGCCCCCGACGGGCCGAACGAGCCGAGCAGGGAGACGAGCACGGTGAGCACGAGCGCGCCCAGCAGCGCGAACGGCACGAAGCCGCCGGGCGCGGTGATCCCCAGCACCGCGACGGCGAAGGTCACGGCGAACGAGGCTCCCGCGTTGACCCCGAGGATGCCCGGGTCGGCGAGCGGATTGCGGGTGAACGCCTGGATGAGGGCACCGCACACCGCGAGCGCGGCGCCGACGGCGATGCCCAGGAGGGTGCGCGGCACGCGGAGCTGCTGCACGAGCAGGTGCATCGGGTCGTCGTCGTCGTAGGCGGTGAGCGCGGCCAGCACGGTCGCGGGGTCGATCGGCCGGTTGCCGATCGCGAGCGACGCGACCACCGTCAGCGCGAGGATCCCTCCGGCGACGACGACCCCCGCAACGCGCCTGGCGGTGCGGCGCGGGGAGCCGGCCCGATCGCGCCGCCTCCCCGCGTGGTGGGTCGGGGCGTCGGCACCCGCCGGCGTCGCCGGTCGTTCCGGCGACGACAGCGGCGCGGACACCCCGGTGCTCACTCGCCCGTGATGGTCGGCGTACCGCGCAGGGCTGCGGCGAGGTCGTCGACGTAGGTCGGCAGCACAGAGGCCAGCGAGAGGACGGTCGGTGCGCTGATCGCGGCCGCCTGGGCCTGGTCGGCGTAGATCACGTACGCGTTCGCGGCGATCGGCTGCCACCGTGATACGACCTTGTTCTCGACCGTGTACGTGCCCTCGGCGGCGGAGCTTCCCCAGGCGGCGAAGAGGTCGGCCTGCACGTCGTAGAGCTTTTCGAGACTCACTCCCGTGTACCAGTTGTCGCCCTCTGCCGAGGCGAGGAAGCTGTCCATCGCCGAGGTCGAGGTGAATCCGAGCGCTTCCGTGATGCGCACGCGGGGGTCGTACTTCAGGTAGACCCCGAGGTCGGTGCCGCCCTCGTTGAGAGTCAGCCCCCACACGAAGGTCTTCCCCTCGAACTCGGGGTGGGCGGCCGCGAGCGTGGCGATCTGCTGCTCGGTGTCCGCGATGACCTCCTCCGCTCTGTCGCTCTCCCACATCGCGGCGCCGATCGTGCGGGTCATCTCCTCCCACGTGCCGGGGTTCCACGGGCCTTCGATGTACGGCACGGTCGGCGCGATCCCGCTCAGCCGCTGGTACTCGACGTCGCTGATGCCGGTGTAGAGGCCCAGGATGAGGTCGGGCTCGAGCGCCTTGATGGCCTCGTAGTTCGGGCCTTCGTCGAGCGGGGAGATCAGGGTGGGCAACTCGCCGTAGTGCTCGGTGGCGTAGTCCGTGAACCAGGGCTGGAAACCGCTGTCGTCGGCGCCCCAGACCTTCTCCATGCCGACGGGGTTCTCGCCCAGAGCGGCGACGATGTCACCGGACATCCATCCCAGGGCCACGATGCGCTTCGGCTTCTCGGCGATCGTGGTCGATCCGTGGGCGTGCGTGATGACGACCCCGCTCGAGGTGGCCGTCGAGGACGCGGCCGTCTCCTCGGCGGCAGCGCACCCGGTGAGGGCGACCACCACGGCGAGGGCGGCGGCGAGTGCGGATACGCGTCGCGCTTTCGGGCGCGCAAGAGCGTGCGGCATTGTTCTCCTTGCGAGATGAGGGTGGGAGGGATGCCGCGACGACGCGGCCGAAAGTTAGGTAACGCTCACCTAACAACACGATGCTAGGGGCGCTTGCTGCCCGACAGTGTCGCAGGACGGACGAGTTGTGTCGCAGAAGCGACACCTCGTGGGGCGCATCCTCTCCCGCCGAACCCCCGTTCGGAGTCAGCGGCCGTAGAGGCGGTGCGCCGGATCCGCGCGCACGCGCGCGACGTGCTGGCGCGGAGTCACCCCGAACCTGTCTTTGAACGCGGCCGAGAATGCGCTCGTCGTCGCATAGCCGCACCGGCGGGCCGCCATCCCGATCGGCGTTCCGTCGACGATCAATCGCGCCGCCAGCACCATGCGCACCCACGTCCTCCACTGGCCGAAGCTCATCCCGATGTCGTGGGTGAACACGCGCAGCACCGTGCGTTCGTGCAGGCCGTGGGCGGCGACGAGCTCACGGGCGGTCCGCACGTCGCCCGGATCTGAGAGCACGGCCTGCACGAGGGCGCGCACACGCTCGTCGGCGGGCATCGGCACCTCGCTCCACTCGTCCGACGACTCGCGCACGGGCTGCTGAAGCATCTCCAGCAGCACCGCTTGAATGCGCACCCGCAGGCGGTCGGGCATGTCATCGGTCCCGAGGTGGAGCAGCATCTCCTGCACCGCGCGAGGAACGAGCACTCGCGTAACCTCGACCACCGGGGTGACGAGCGAGGCGTCGGGGATGTAGGTGTAGCAGCCGGTCGAGTCGCGCTCATGGCGTGCCGTATGCGGCGTGCCCGTGGGGATCCACATGCCCTGGCCGGGGGCCAAACGCCACATGGCGTCACGCAGGTACACCCACACCGTGCCGCGGTAGCACCACGCGAGCAGGGCGTCGGGGTGGGCGTGCGGAGGCGAGATCGGTCGCGACGAGACGTCGTCGGCGGTGATGACGCCCGTGCTCATGAGGTAGGGCGCCCGCAGCGAGCTGGGATGCGTCGGGCTCGCGTCCCAGTCCGCCTGACGGTAGGAGCTCATCGGGACCAGCCTCTTCTCCGCGTCGTTCCCGTCCTCACGAAGGCTAACCAGGGGTGCCCTTCGCCGCCAAACGGCCCGCGACGGAATGGGGCTCGCCCCGCGGTGTCTGCACGTGGCATTCACCCGACCGCGATGTCACCGCGCACCGAATCGGGAACGCTCGCCACGGCGCCGGGAAAAAGTTGTCACGGGGCAGGGGAATGAACCGCTTTCACTCAAATGAGTGAGTAGGCTTTTCCGCAGACGGGTCGATAACCCGACTGCCCAGCGCCCCATACAACCTGAGAGAAGCCCCACTCATGGCACAGAAAGTCATCGTCGAGCTCGTCGACGACCTCGATGGCACCCCGATCGCACACGGTAAGGGCGGCAGCGTGAGCTTCGCGCTCGGTAAGAAGTCCTACGAGATCGACCTTTCCGACGAGAATCTCGCGAAGCTCGAGGACGCACTCGCGCCTTTCATCAGCGCTGCACGCGCATCCTCGCCCGCGACGAACGGCGGCGCACGTCGAACCGGCGCCCGCTCATCGCGAAAGGCCTCCGGCAAGGACCTCGGCGTCGTTCGTGAATGGGCGCGTGCCAATGGTCACACCGTCAGCGAGCGCGGACGCGTTCCCGCCGCCGTGCTCGAGGCGTACACCGCGGCGCACTGATCGGATTCACGCGCACGTCACTGTGGGCACCGCTGGGAACGATCGTTCTCATCGGTGCCCACAGTCGTTCCTCGCCGAACGGGACGATATCCGCCAGGATTCTCCTCACGACGCGGAGACGCGAGAACGGAGTGACCCGTTGAGCTCTGAGCACGCCACACCGCACCGCGCGCGAGACGGGAGCAGGGCGCAGGAGACCGGTCGTGGCTCGTCGACGACAACGCAGCGGGATGCCTCCCGGCGTGGAGTCGTGTGGATCGCTTGGGCTGTCGCCGCGATCGCCGGATCGGCAGGAACCCTCGCCACATTGCCTGACTGTGCATTCTCGGCCGAACTCGCGGCATCCATGGCACGACCGGCGACGATTCTGGCGTGGGTGATGCTATTCACTGCCTCGTTCGGCTCCACCGGCCTGATCGCGCATCTCCTCGGTCGCCCCCACCGCGGGGGCGCGCCGCGGACGATCCTCGTGTGCGTGCTCGCAGCCGGGTGCGGCGCCTCGGCGATTGTCATCCCTGCGGGCGTGCTGGGGTTCGCGATCTCGGAGCATTCCCCGAGCTGTGCACTCGGTCCCACGCCCGTGGCGCTTGTCGTCTTCTTCCTCGCCGGCGCTCTGCTGCTTGTCGCGGCACTCGTGTGGCTCGTCGTGGCTTTCCTCGCCCGCGCATTCCATTCGCCGGCATCGCTCTAAGACAGAGGCATCGCGTGACCCCGGGCGACGGGTCATCACCCGGCCGGCGTTGCGCAGCCCTTCAGCATCATCACGTCGTCCTCTCACCGGAGAGGACGACGTGCTCGAAATGCTCGACCAAAGTGTGGGATTTCGGCGGGGACGTTGACGCCGTATTCGGTCGGCAATAGCCTGCCTCCCACGGCACACCGGCGACACGGGCGAGGAACTCGAGAATTGACGGCAATCGCCACAAATGTCAGGCACTCGGGTCGGAGGAGCCCGTGATTTCCGACGTCACACGATTTCGCGCGGGGCGGGTCTTCACCTCCGCTGGTGGGGCCGCGACCGAGGTCCTCGCGCCTCTCATCCTCGTGTCGACACTCGGCGGGACGCCTGCCCACGTCGCGGCCCTGTTGGCCGTGATGCTCGCGACGAGCATGCTTCTACGGATTCCGCTCGCGGTCTGGGCCGACCGCAGCCGCAGACACGTGAGGCTGATGATCCTGACCGCGACACTGTCAGGACTGTGGTCGACGGTGGTACCGATCATGTGGTCGGTCGGAGCACTGTCCCCCGTCACCCTGATCGCCTGGCTCGCGGTGAACATCCTGCTTCTCACTGCGCTGTCGGTTCTGGGTCACGGTGTCTTGAACCACCTGACCGAACCCGAAGACCGCGTGCGACAAGTCGGCCTGTTGAGCTCGGCGACCAGTACCGGCGAAATCGTCGGCCAGTCGGGAGCGCCCCTTCTCATCGCCTTCATGCCGGCACCCCTTGCACTGTTGATCGACACCGTCGCCTCGTGGATCGCAGCGTTGTCGTGGACGAAGATCCCCGATGTCGACGCGGATCCGGCGGAGGAGCCGCGGCCCTCTCTGAGGCTCATCGCCCGGCAGTTGTCGCACAACCCGACGCTGTGGATCGCCGCCGCGGCCGGCCTGTTCTCCTCGCTCACCGCCCCCTTGGGCGTCTACTACTTCGTGAACACGCTGGGCGTAGACCCTCCGCTGCTCGGTCTTGTCGTGGCGACGGGCGCACTGGGCGGCATCACAGGGGGCGTCGCGCTCGGTCGCCTCTACGCCCACTGGAGCACGGCAACGGTCGTCGTGATCGGACTCCTGACGGTGGGACTCGCCACCATCGGTGTGGCCCTCGCTCCTGCGAACAGTCCGTGGACATACGTCGCACTGGTGGCGATCGAGTTCTCGACCGCCTTCGGTGGAACGCTCGTGATGGCCACTCTCTACGGCGAGCTGCAATCGGGAGCGGGAAGCCACGACGTCGCACGCACGATGTCGTCGGCCAGTTTCCTCGTCGAAGGGAGCGGCCTCGCAGGCCTCGGCGCTGGAGCACTACTCGCTGCATGGCTCCCGATCCCCGCGGCGTACGCGATCGCGGGCGCACTGACCGTGATGCTGGTCCTCCCCTCCGTGACGGGGCAACGGCGCGTCTCGCGCGAGGACACGCCGCGATCGTCACGATGACCGAAAGCGAAGAGGCGAGATTCGGCGCCTTTTGCACGGTTCGGTCCGTGCGCAGGTCTCCGGGACGCGTTCACATCGGCAGTTGACGCCGGCGCTTCTCGGACGACCGGTCAGGGCTCAGTGCGTGCCCCACTACAGAGGAGCGCGGTATCCACCGCCGGTCTCGCTTCCCCCCGACGCCCGACCGAACCGGACCGCCGCATCACATCGCCTCCTTGACCTCTGACTGAGTTCAGTCAATAATGAGTCTGCTCGCAAAAGCGAGGGCTGCACAATCCTCATCGGACCCCGGGAGCACATATGGCCACGGGCTCGCGCGGCGACCGCCGCAGAGCGTCCATCATCGACGCCAACACGCGGATGGTGCACGTCGACGGGGCCGACATCGCTTACCGCGAGATCGGATCGGGCGACCGGCCGCCTCTCGTGGCTTTGACGCATCTCGGCGGAAATCTGGATGCGTGGGACCCCGAGGTGATCGATGCGCTCGCGCAGGATCGCCGGGTCATCGTGCTCGGCTACCGCGGCGTGGGTCGATCGACCGGCCGGGTGCGGGACACCTTCGACGACATGGCCCGCGACACCATCGCCGCCGTGCTCGCGCTGGGCCTCGACCGCATCGACCTCTTCGGCCTCTCGATGGGAGGCATGGTCGCCCAAACGATCGTCGAGGAGGAGGCGACCCTGGTGGACCACCTCGTGATGTCCGGAACCGGCCCGCGGGGCGGCGCCGGGCTCACCCGGATGACGGGCGTCATGCTCCGCGGCATCGCGCGCAGCGTCCTGACCGCGCGCCCCGCGACCTCCGTCCTCTTCTTCCCCCGCACAGACAGTGGGACGCGTGCCGCGGCCGCGTATCAACGCCGACTGAAGCGCCGCCGCACCGACCGCGATGCGGCCGTCACCCCGGGCGTCATGCGCGCACAGCTCCGCGCCGTCGCGCGGTGGGGAGCCCAGCCCGGCCCAGCCCACGAGCGGATGAGCACGCCGACGCTCACCTTCCACGGCGAGGACGACATCCTCGTCCCGGTGGCCAACGCGAACCAGCTGCGTACGGCGTTCTCCGCTCTCGATGTGGTGACCTTCCGGCATGCCGGGCACGGCGTGGTCTCGCAGCACCGCGACATCGTGACCGGTCGGATCCAGTCCTTCCTGCGCGCCTGACGCAGTGCCCGAACCTCTCTCCCAGAACAGGAAATCTCGACATGCGTGCATTCGTCATCGACGGCTACAAGAAGCCCCTCCACGAGGCAGACGTCCCCGAGCCGACCGTCGGTCCGAACGACGTCCTCATCGCGGTGGGTGCGGCCGGACTCAACAGCCTGGACGAGCGGATCCGCGTAGGGGACTTCAAGGCGTTCCTCCCGTACCGACCGCCGTTCACGCTCGGCCACGATGTGGCCGGGACGGTGATCCGGGTGGGCGCGCAGGTCCGCTCCTTCTCGCCCGGCGACGAGGTGTTCTCCCGGGCGCGCGACCATCGGATCGGAACCTTCGCGGAGCGCATCGCGGTCGATCAGGCGGATGTCGCCCGCGTTCCCTCGTCGGTCGATCTCGTCGAAGCGGCATCCCTTCCCCTCGTCGCCCTGACCGCGTGGCAAGCTCTCGTCGAGAAGGGCGGCGTGAAGGCCGGTCAGAAGGTCCTCATCCACGGAGGGGCCGGCGGTGTCGGAACGATCGCCATCCAACTGGCGAAGCATCTCGGTGCGGAGGTGGCGACGACCGCCTCGGCGAAGAACGCGGAGTTCGTGCGGTCCCTCGGCGCCGACATCGTGATCGACTACGCCAGCCGGGACTTCTCGGCAGAGCTGTCGGGGTACGACTTCGTGCTGGACAGCCTCGGCGGCGAGAACCTGACGAGGTCGCTGCGCGTCCTGCGCCCCGGGGGCACGGCCGTCGGCATCGCCGGCCCGCCGACACCCGCGTTCGCCCGGCAGATCGACCTGAGCCCGGCCCTGCGTCTCGTGACCGGCGCGCTGAGCAGGAGGGTGCGCGGGCAAGCGAAGAGACTCGGCGTCACCTACGAGTTCCTCTTCATGCGCGCCGACGGCGAGCAGCTGCGGGCCATCGCCGAACTCGTGGACGCCGGTGCGATCCGCCCGATCGTGGGCGCCACGTCCCCCTTCGAGGATGCACCGAAGGCTCTCGCGTCGCTGCACCGCGGTGGCATCCGCGGAAAGTCCGTCCTCCTCGGCGCGTGATTCCCTTCCCACCGCCCACTCGCGCCCCTCACACTCACCACCGAACCCAAGGACGTCTCCCATGAACGAAACAGTCATCACCTCGTACGCCCACGCCCCCGCGAAGACCGTCGCGGTCGGCCCGGACACCTTCGCCTACCGCGAGCTCGGCCCGAAGGAGGAAATCCCCGTCGTCTTCTTCGTCCACCTCGCCGCAACCCTCGACAACTGGGACCCTCGCATCATCGACGCGATCGCGAAGATCCGTCACGTGATCACGTTCGATCAGCTCGGCGTCGGTGCGTCCAGCGGCCGCGTGCCCGACACCCTCGATGAGGCCGCCGATGACGCCTACCGGTTCATCACGAGGGGTCTCGGCCTGAAGAAGATCGATGTGTTCTCGTTCTCGATGGGCGGGATGATCGCTCAAGACCTCGTGGTGAAGCACCCCGACCTCGTTCGCGGCCTCATCCTCACCGGCACGGGTCCGCGCGGCGGCAAAGACATGGACAAAGTCGTCGGCACAACCTACGGGGACATCCTCCGGTCGGTCCTCACGCGCTCGGACCCTAAGGAGTTCCTCTTCTTCAACCGCGACGCCCAGGGCAAGAGGGCCGGAAAGGCGTTCATCGGGCGGCTCAAGGAGCGCACCATCGACCGCGACAAGGCGATCTCCACCAAGGCGTTTCGCACACAGCTGAAGGCCATCGTGAAGTTCGGCCGCTCCGCACCGTCCGACCTCTCGGTGATCTCATCGCCCACGCTCATCGCCAACGGCGACAACGACCGCATGGTCCCCAGCATCCTCTCGGAGGACCTGCACCGCCGCATCACCGGCTCCGAGCTCATCATCTACCCGAACTCCGGACACGGTGGCATCTTCCAGTACTGGGAGGAGTTCGCGCCGGTCGCCGCGAAATTCCTCACCGACGTTCGGGCATGACACCATCTTCGGGGTCAACGTCTTCGACACACCGATGGCCGCGCACCCCGGCGGCGACGGGCTCGAGGCCGATCGCTTCGAAGTGCTCGCAGACGAGGCCACCCGGCAGGTGCGAGCCGGGCCGTGGGCCCCGTCAGGCGGACGCAGCGAGAGCGGCGCGATCACGAGGCGGGTGCAGGCTACGTGGTCGGCACCCACGTCTCGCCCTCGACGCCGGAGAGGATCGCCGTGACCTGAGCGCGGACGATCGCGAGGATCTCGTCGACGCTCGTGTCCGCCGTCGGTGCCGAGGCCATCGCGACCACCAGCCCGGAAGAGATCACCCGCGCCAACACAGCCGCATCGGCCTCGCTGCGACCGGCGCGCGTGACGATCAGGTCAATGAGGGTCTGCTCGCTCTCGCTGACGACCCGGAGCGCCTCCGCGTGGTGCGGCTCCGCCGCGTCACCGAAGATCATCTCCCGCAGGTATGTGCGGCCGTTGTCGACCTGGGTCCGGTTGCACGCGACGACCGGCGCCAGCAGCGCGAGGACACCGTCGATCGCTCCGGATGTGGCAGCCGCGGCGCTGCGACCTTCTTCGAGGGCTCGAGAGTAGTGGGCGTTCTGCACGAGGAGGAGCAACTCCCCCTTGGTCTTGGCGTAGAGGAAGAGGGTGCCGGTGCCGATGTCTGCGGCGTCGGCGATCTCCTGCGTCGTGACGTCATCGACGCCGCGCTCGGCGAAGAGCGCGCCGGCCGCAACCATGATGCGCTCGAGTTTCTCCTGCTTATTGCGCTCGCGACGCCCCACGGGCGGTGAGGTCGGTGACATCTTCGCTCCTCCGGGAATGAATACTGAGTGGCCCCGGTTATGAGCGTAGTCACTAACGTCATGGGCCTCTTCGATTCTCCCATCCTCGACCCGGTGACGACCTGTCCCACAACACCACCTGCCCCACAACACAAGGAACGACACTCACGATGACTCTCGACGCTCTCTGGCGGCCTTTCGCGCTCGGTCGCCTCGAACTCCCCCACCGCCTGGCGCTCGCACCGATGACGCGCAACCGAGCAGATGCCGACGGCACCCCCGGCGAGTTGGTCGCCGAGTACTACGGCCAGCGCGCATCGCTCGGACTGCTCATCACCGAGGGAACCCAGCCCTCCGCGGACGGCCAGGGATACGTGAACACTCCCGGAATCTACACAGACGCGCACATCGCCGGCTGGCGGAAGGTCGCCGACACCGTGCACGACGGGGGCGGTCACCTGTTCATCCAGCTCATGCACGTGGGCCGCGTCTCCCACCCCGACAACACCCCCCACCACCGCCAGCCCGTGGCGCCGTCGGCTATCGCCGCGGGTCAGGACATGTTCACGGCGTCCGGCCCGCAGCCCCTGCCCGTTCCGCGCGCCCTCGCCACCGACGAGATCCCGGGCGTCATCGCGGAGTTCCGTCACGCAGCGGCATCCGCCATCGCCGCGGGAGCAGACGGCATCGAGATCCACGCGGCCAACGGCTACCTCCTGCACCAGTTCCTCTCCCCCAACGCCAACGAGCGCACCGATCAGTACGGCGGGTCGATCGAGAACCGGTCGCGTTTCGTCGTCGAGGTCGCCGCGGCCGTCGCTGATGAGATCGGCGCCGACCGTACCGGCATCCGCATCTCCCCCGCCTTCCCCCTCGGCGGCATCGACGAGGGGGCGCGCGCGGACGTGCACGCCCAGTACCTCGACCTCGTCGCGCGCCTCGCGCCCCTGAACCTCGCTTACCTCCACGTGCACCACCTGGGCGACGACGAGTTGCTCGCCGCGCTGCGCGAAGCCTGGCCGACGGCCGTGCTGGTCGTCCGCTACGGCCGCACGCGCGAGCAGATCGCGGACGACATCGAGGCGGGCCTGGCCGACATCACCCCGCTCGGACGGTTCGCGCTGGCGAATCCCGACGTTGTGGAGCGGCTGAAGGCCGATGCCCCGCTCACCGAGGTCGACCCCGGCACGCTGTACACCGGCGGCGCCCGCGGGTACGTCGACTACCCCACCCTCACCCACGTCTGACCCGAAACAGGAAGAGAACGCACCCATGACCTCACTCAACGGAGCCACCGTCCTCGTCACCGGCGCGAACGGAGGCATCGGCACCCACTTCGTGCGCGAGGCGCTCGTCCGCGGCGCGGCGAAGGTCTACGCCACCGCCCGCACACCGCGCACCTGGGACGACGAGCGCATCGTCCCCGTGCAGCTCGACGTGACGGATGCCGCATCGATCGAGGCCGCCGTCGCCGCCGCGCCCGACGTCACAATCCTGATCAACAACGCCGGCGCATCGCCCTCGAGCTTCGGCATCCTGAACCACACCGACGACGAAATCCGTCGCAACATCGAGACGAACTTCGTCGGACCACTCATGCTCGCACGCGCCTATGCCCCGCTGTTGTCGGCCCAGGCCGGAGAGACCGCGATCATCGACATCCACTCCGCGATGGCCTGGTTCGCCGTCGGCGGCATCTACTCGGCAACGAAGGCCGCCCTCTGGTCGGCGACGAACTCGATGCGCCTCGAGCTGCACCCCGCCGGCGTGCAGGTCTTGGGTGTGCATGTGGGCTGGGTCGACACGGCGATGGCCGCAGGATCGACCGATCCGAAACTCGACCCTGCCGTGCTCGTCGCGAAGGTGTTCGATGCCACCGAGGCGGGCGAGTACGAGGTGCTGGCCGATGAGACCTCGGTGCAGCTGAAGGCGGCGCTGTCCGGACCCTTCGAGGCGCTGTACCCGCAGCTCGCGAAGTAGCGGTGCCCCATACTCGGAGCCGAGAGCTCTGAGGCGATCGCGCCGGGGCTGGGACGAGCGACCGGAAATGGCTTGCGCCGAACCACCACCCGTGCCGCGCGCTGCACGGCTGCCGTCGGTCACGACGGCAGCCGTCGCCGCATTAGCGCCCTCCCCGGTCTCGTCCAAGAGGAGAAGCGCCTGCGGAGTGAGCGCGATGGTTTCGCCCTGCCCGTCAGCGCGACGACGGGGATAGTCCCGACGCGAATCGAAACGCCACGAAACTCGACCGTCAGAGCTGGAAATCGAGGACCATTCTTCGTCGCCGTCATGGCAATACCGGCCTTCCTTCTGAGGGTGCAGGGAGCCGAACTCCACCCGTCAGTGCAGTACTGACACCGCCACCGACGGTGCCCCATGGCGGCGCTGAGGCTGAGCCGTCCGTAGAGGTTCTCGGGGATGAGTGAACCGAGCCACGGCTGCTGTGAGCAGAACCTCGACGATGCCGTCGCACTCATTGGAACCACTGCGAAAACCAAGAGCGGCGCATCTCCTCGGGGAGACACGCCGCTATCAAGTGGCTCTTACGAGGTCACTTGTTATCAAGCGACCGATGTGGTGGACCTAAGGAGATTCGAACTCCTGACCTCCTCGATGCGAACGAGGCGCGCTACCAACTGCGCCATAGGCCCATGAACAGGATCTAGGTTATCACGCGTCTCGGGTGCTCGATGCACGGGCAGGATGGAGTGATGAGCTCCGCCCCCGACTCCCCCGCGATCGTCCGCAACGTCCGGCTCTCGACATCCGCCTCGTCCGAGGCCGTCGACATCTCGATCGAGAAGGGCGTCATCTCCGCGGTCACGCCGGCGCGGGCGGATGCGACGGACGGCTACGACGGGCGCGGCCTGCTGGCGCTGCCGGGGCTCGTCAACGCGCACGCGCACATCGACAAGTCGTGGTGGGGACTGCCCTGGCAGTCGTACGGCGGGGAGGGGACGACCGAGGGACGGATCCGTCACGAACGCGCGCACCGTGACGAGATCGGGATGCCGTCGGCCCGCATCACGGGCAACGTGCTCGAGCAGCTCGTCGCGCACGGCACCACCGCGATCCGCACACATGTCGACGTCGACCTGGGGCTGGATCTGCGCGGGATCGACGCCGTCCGTGAAGCCGTGGCCGCCTACGGCGACGCGCTCACCGTGCAGATCGTCGCCTTCCCGCAGGACGGCGTGCTCCGCCGCCCGGGCGTGCTGGCGCTGCTCGATCGGGCGGCCCGCGACGGCGTCGAGCACATCGGCGGCCTCGACCCCGCGACGATCGACCGCGACCCCGTCGGGCAGGTCGACGCCCTGCTCGCGCTGTCGGCGGAGCACGGGGTGGCACTCGACATCCACCTGCACGACCCCGCCGAGCTCGGCGCGTTCCAGATCGAGCTGATCCTCGACGGTGTGGAGCGATACGGGCTCCAGCAACGCGTCAACATCTCCCACGGGTTCGCCGTCGCGCAGCTCGATCCGAGTCGTCGGCGCGACCTGCTCGCCCGGATGGGGGCGCTCGGCGTGACGATGACGACGGTCGCGCCGCTGCGGCTCCCCCAGCTTCCGCTTCACGAGCTCGACGCCGCCGGGGTCGCGTTCGGTTTCGGCACCGACGGCATCCGCGACCTGTGGAGCCCCTACGGCACGGGCGACCTGCTCGGCATCGCCTGGCAGTACGCGCGGGCGTCGAGCGTCGTCCGCGACGACGATCTCCGGCGCGTCGTGGAGATCGCGACGGGCGGCTCTGCACCCTTCGTGGGGTTGCCGGTGAACCGTCTCGAGGTCGGCGATCGCGCCGACATCGTCCTCGTGGATGCCGAGAACAGCATGGACGCCCTCGTGCGCACTCCGCGCCGCGAGGCGGTCATCGGCAACGGGCGGCTGCTGGTCGGCTGATCGCCGCCGTCACCGGCACCGGTGACGGGTCACTGACCGGAAGCGCGGCGTTCCAGCAGACGGCGCACGTGGGCTTCGATCGCGGCGTCGCCGGCGGCGGCTCCGCCCACCAGCTCCTCCTCGCGTGCGGCCTGCCGCTGCGGCAGCGCGACCGGGCGCCGGCTCTCGGCACGCTGACGCATCGCCTCTTCGAGCGCGCCGCGACGCAGCGCCTCGCGGGCGTCGACCTCGTCGAGCACCGCGGCGGCGCGCGAGCCGGCGGAGGCCGTGAGCGGACGGGGCAGTTCGCGGGGCACCCAGGACGCCCGCTCGGAGCCGACGGCCAGATCCTGCACCTCGCGTGCGACACGCGCGACCGGGACGACGGTCTCGCGCACGACGGCCCGACGCCGCACCCGCGACATCCGCTGCAGCAGCACGAGACAGGTGACCAGGAGGGCGCCGGCGGCCCACAGGATCAGCGGGGAGCCCGTCGTGGCGAGCCGGACACCGCCCCATGCGCCCAGGGCCAGCGCGACGATCGCGGTGACACTGATGACCAGGCGGGCCCGTCGACGGGCCTGCGCGCGACGGATCTCGGGCCGTGCCCGCTCACGGGCGGCGGCGAGCGCGGCGGCCTCGCGGGCCGCAGCGGCCTCGGCGCGAGCCTGGAGCTTGGTGACCTCGAGCTCGGCGCGCACGCGAGCCAGCTCGGCCTGCTCGCGTTCGGCCTGCGCCTGACGCGCCAACCGCTGCTGGGCCATCGCCGTGCGCGCGTTCAGTTCGAGGCGGACCTCCTCGGGCGTCTCGCTCGTCTCGGCGAGGATGCGCAGGGCCTGGTTGAGGCGCACGGCGTTGCGCTCCGCGGCGTTGAACTGATGACGGCCGTGCCACGACGGCAGCAGGTAGATCATCCACAGTGCGACGGCGACGAGGACGACCACCCCACCGCCGAGAACCTGACCACCCATGGTGACCACGGTAAGGGCGACGGGCACCGGTGCCGCGATATCCGACCGCGTGTCTGACCTTCATGTGGAACCTGAGGGTTTTCGACGCCGCGGCGAGAGGTCGATTCAGCCCGTCGGACGATCCGGCGCAGGGATCGTGGCGGCATCCTGGGGCGCGCGCCCCTGCAGCCAGCGCTGGAGCACGCCGTCGGGGACCTCTTCGCGTACGAGGGCGAACGCGTAGTGATCGCGCCAGTCGCCGGCGATGTGGATGAAGCGCCGCCGCAGCCCCTCGTAGCGGAAACCGAGTTTCTCGACGACCCGCAGGCTCGCCCGGTTCTCCGGACGGATGCAGATCTCCATGCGATGCAGACCGAGCTCGCGGAAGCAGACGTCCGTCGCCAGCGCGACGGCGGTCGGCGTGATGCCGCGCCCGGCGAACCGCTCGCTCACCCAGTAGCCGATCGTCGCCGACGAGAGCGAGCCGCGGGCGATCCCCCACACGTTCAGCTGACCGGCGATCTCACCGTCGTACTCCATGACGAAGGGCACGCCGCCGCCGTCGCGGTACTGCTGCAGCAGCCGCCGGATGCCCAG
This sequence comes from Microbacterium sp. PAMC21962, assembly GCF_019443465.1. Taxonomy (NCBI): domain Bacteria; kingdom Bacillati; phylum Actinomycetota; class Actinomycetes; order Micrococcales; family Microbacteriaceae; genus Microbacterium; species Microbacterium sp. PAMC21962. The sequence goes on from NZ_CP080381.1 coordinate 1,210,310, forward strand.
ACGCATGTCGAACGAGACGGGGCCGTCGGGGCTCGTGGCCTCCCACGGCCGCAGCCAGGCGCGGTTGCCGAGCAGTTCCGACTGCAGGACGCGGGCATCGCGCTGCTTGATGAGTCGGATCGAGATCGGACCGTGCTCGCGCGGTGCCGTCAACTCCACCGGCTCCCCCTCGTGTGCGCCGCGTCGGGAGCAGCGCTAGAGCTTCTCCGCAAAGTCCTTCAACCAAGGTCGCAGTTCGGGGCCGAGATCGTCGCGATCGGCCGCCAGCTGGACGATGGCCTTGATGTAGTCCACCCTATCGCCGGTGTCGTAGCGACGACCGCGGAAGATCACTCCCAACACGCCGTCGGTGACCGCCAGCTCCTGCAGCGCGTCGGTGAGCTGGATCTCGCCGCCCTTGCCCGGCTCGGTGCGCTCGAGGATGTCGAAGACGCCCGGGGTGAGCACGTAACGGCCGATCACGGCGAAGTGGGACGGGGCGTCCTCCTTCTTCGGCTTCTCGACGAGACCCGTCACCCGCACGACCCCCGGGTCGTCGGTGGGCTCGACCGCGGCCGCGCCGTACATGTGGATGTGGTCGGGGTCGACCTCCATGAGCGCGATGACGGTGAGCCCGGATGCCGCGTTCACCGAGATCATCGTGGAGAGCAGCTCGTCGCGCTCATCGATGAGGTCGTCGCCGAGCATCACCGCGAACGTCGCCTCTCCGACGTGATGACGCGCGCGGAGCACGGCGTGGCCCAGCCCCTTCGGCTCGCCCTGGCGGACGAAGTGGATGTCGGCGAGCTCGGTGGACTGCTGGACGGCGCGGAGCTTCTCGTGGGCGCCCTTGGTCAGCAGGTTGGACTCGAGCTCGGGGACGGAGTCGAAGTGGTTGGAGATGTTGTTCTTGTTGCGCCCGAGGATGATGAGCACGTCGTCGATGCCCGCCTTCACCGCTTCCTCGACCACGTACTGGATCGCCGGCTTGTCGACGACGGGCAGCATCTCCTTCGGCATCGCCTTGGTGGCGGGAAGGAATCTCGTGCCCAATCCTGCGGCGGGGATGACGGCCTTGATGGCGGGGGAAGACATGGCGACACCCTATCGGGGCCCGCTGACGCTTCCGTGCCGTCTGCGGGGCGCCCCGCTCGCCGCGCCGCCTACAATCGGACCATGACCGACGGGATCGACGACGCCAAGCGCGCACTGCGTGCCGACCTGCGCGAGCGTCGTCAGCAGCGGTCGGAGGCGATGCGGACCGCCGACGCGTCCGGGGTCAAGCAGCAGCTGGACGCCCTCGTCGACCGCCTCGGCGCCCGCTCGATCTCGTGCTTCCTCTCCGCTCCCACCGAGCCCGGCACGCACGAGTTCGTCGCGGATGCCGTGGCGCGCGGCATCCGCGTGCTGCTGCCCGTCACGCGCGCCGACGGGCTCCTCGACTGGGTCGTGGCCGAGCCGGGCGCCGACATCGCGGAAGGCCTGTTCGGCATGCCCGAGCCCGTCGGCGAGGTGCTCAGCCCCCTCGCCGTCAACGACGTCGACCTGCTGATCATCCCCGCCGCCGCGGTCGATCGCACGGGGATGCGACTCGGGTGGGGACGCGGCTACTTCGACAAGACCCTCGGGTCGATGGAGCACTGCCCTCCCGTCTACGCGGTCGTCTTCGACGCCGAGATCCTCGACGAGGTGCCGCGCGATCTCCACGATCAGCCGGTCACCGGCGTCGTCACCCCCACCCGCACCGTCGCGCTCGCGGCACCGCGACGCTGAGCCGTTCCCCGGAGGACACATGCCCACCTACGCCTATGCCTGCACCCAGTGCGGCCACCGTTTCGATGCCGTCCAGTCCTTCGCCGACGCGGCGCTCACGGTCTGCCCGGAATGCGGCGGTGCGCTGCGCAAGCAGTACGGCTCGGTCGGCGTCACCTTCAACGGGTCGGGCTTCTACCGCACCGACTCGCGTGCGTCCACCTCCGGCGCGGCACCTGGCGCCGGCGGATCGACTTCGACATCATCGAAGTCCGAGGCGAAGTCCTCGCCCGCACCGTCGGGGTCGTGACCGGCGGGAGCCGGAGAATCGGAGGAACCGTGATCAAGGGCTTCAAAGACTTCATCATGCGCGGCAACGTCATCGACCTCGCCGTCGCTGTCGTCATCGGCGCGGCCTTCACCGCGCTCGTCAATGCGGTGGTGGAAGCCATCATCAACCCCCTGATCGCGCTCTTCTGGAAGGCGGATGCCAACGGCAACATCGGCATCCCCGTCAACGGGCTCTACGGCGAGGTGATCTTCCCGATCGGCACCCTCATCTCGGCGGTCATCAGCTTCCTCGCCGTCGCCGTCGTCGTCTACTTCGCCTTCGTGGTGCCGATGAACCACTTCAAGGAGCGGCAGGCCGCCAAGGCCGGCGTCGCGGAGGAGCCGGAGTCGAAGCTGCCCACCGAGCAGGAGCTCCTGATCCAGATCCGCGACCTCCTGGAGAAGAACGCCGCACAGCGCTGACGCGCCCGTCGCACCCCCGGTCGTCGAGCGAGCGGAGCGAGTCGAAACGCCCTCAGTAGTGCGGCGGGACGTCCCGCCGCATCCGATCGTCGTTCGGCCCCGACGCCCCGCCGCCCGCCGGCTGCGGGGCGTCGGGCGCTTGCGCGGGCAGCTCCGGCGACGGGTCGGTGCCGGGTGCCGGCGTGAGCCGCGCGCGCCGCGAGCCGGGAACGCGCTCGACGCGCTGACGATCGGCGTCCGACATCGCCGTCAGCGCAGGTCGAGCGGCTGGGTCGCCGTCTCGGCCTTCGGCGTCTCGGGCGACGCGCCCAGGATCGCCGCGATCCGTGCGGCCACGCCGGCGGGATCGCTGTAGAGGTCGAACGCGTGCACGCGGACGTAGTGCCAGCCGAGACGCCGCAGCACCTGGGGCCGCAGCCGCAGGCTCTCGCGCAGGGTCTCGCCGATGCTGTCGGAATCGCTCTCCACGACGACGGCCTTGCCGCGGTGCTGCGCGACGAGCGGCAGCAGTCCGCGGTAGTCGACGTCGACGGCGATGCCCAGGGCGCGAAGCTCACCGGCCAACGTCAGCGTGAGGGGGTCGGCGAGGTCTTCCAGACGCGACTCCCGCGCCCGTGCCGCGATGCCGCCGAGGATCGACATCAGCATCGCCGCGCCGGACTCCAGCCGTCCCTCGTCGAACGCCGACGGGCGGATCGAGGAGACGATCACCATCGAGCGGCGCGCCCGTGTCATGCCGACGGTGAGCAGACGCTCCCCGTCCGCCCCGGAGAGGTCTCCGAAGTCGCTGAGGACACGCCCGTGCTTGGTCAGTCCGAAGCCGAGGGAGAACACGACACGGTCGCGGCTCTCGGCGACCGATTCCTCCAGGCCCAGCACGGCGAACGGCTCGGCCGTGTCACGACCGACGAACTCGGCGACATCCGAGCGACCCGCGAACGCCGCGGCGACGGCCGCGCGCACGCGCTCGGCGTGGCGCACCGACGCGGTGACGACCATGAGCGTCTCGGTGGGCCGGTTGACCGCATGCTCGACGACGAGGGTGACGACCCGGGCGACCTCGGCGTCGGGGCTCTCGACGGCGCCCGTGATCGGATCGGGGGTGCCAGTGCCGCCCTCGACGTAGTCGACGCTGAGGCTTCCGCGTCCCAGGTACGAGCCCGCCCAGGGGAACGAGACGAGCCGGCCCCCGTAGAACGCGCCGTTGACGAGCTCTGCCAGGTCTTCGCCGCCCGCGCGGTAGCTGCGGGTGAGGGTCTCGACCGGCACGAGCTCGGACAGCCGCTCGAAGACGCTCACATGGTCGAACGGCACCTCGGGCTCGTCGTCGGGTGTCGGGTGGCCCGCCCCGACCCGGAACGGCGTCGGGCGCTGGGTGACCGGGTCGCCGAACACGACGACCTGACGCGCACGCCGCAGCGCCGGGGCCGCCTCGGCCAGGCACAGGGCCGCGGCATCCGCGATGACGACCACGTCGAACAGGGGCGTCTCGGGGATCGCCGGCACCTCGTACGGGGATGCGAGCCAGACCGGCGCCAGCGTGCGCACGAGAGCCGGCGCCGCGGCGACGAGCTCTGCCGCGGTCGCTCCCGGGCCGCGCAGCACCTGCTTGAGCGCCGCGGCCTCGCCGGCCTCGTCGACGACCGCGATCTTCCAGGTGGTCGCCAGCTCCGCCGCCAGCAGCGGTCCGGCCGAGGCGGCGTGCGCCTCGTCGACGAGACGGTAGTCGCGCTCCAGACGGTCGACGACCGAGGTGTTGGCGCCGAGCAGTGCGCGATCCGAGCGCAGCATCGCCTCCAGCGCCGACTGCCACCAGGCGAACTCGAACTCCGCGGCGACGTGCTCTTCCGGCACGTGGCGCACCGACAGCTCGGTGAGGAGGTCTTCCAGCCCCATCTCGGCGAGCTCACCGCGCAGCGTCGCGCGCTCGACCAGATTGTCGAACACGTCGGAGCGGGCGGCGAGACCGGCGAGGGTCCGCAGGAGGTACGGGATGGGAAGCGACGACAGCGGCTCGGTGCGCCCGAGGGCGCGGTCGAGCGCGGCGAGGTCGGCCGACACCCGCTGCCACGCCATCGCGACGTCATCCAGCCCCAGGGGGATCTCGGGCATGACACCCGGGTCGACGAGCTGCTGCCACTGCGTGCGCTGCTGCTGCACCCGCACGAGCGACTCGTGCATGTCGGTGATGTGCATGCCGGGTCGCACGTACTCGCGGGAGAGGTTCTTCAACCGGCGGCGCTGCGGCGAGGTCATGGCGGGCGCGTCACGACGCGGGGCGTGCGCCTGGATGAGCTCTCCGAGCGGGCGTTCGAACACCGTCATGCTGAAACGGTCGAGAGACGCGCGGATGCCCTGCAGCAACTGGACGTAGCTGCCCAGTTCGGCGAGCGTCGAGAACGGACGCATGCGCGTCTGGGCGATGAGCTCGTAGCCGCGCTCGAGCATCGCCGGCACGTCGCTGCGGTGGAGGCGTCCGGCGAGCGCGTGGGCGTCGCGGGCCTCCTGGGTGGACGCGAACGCGACCCCGTACCACGGCGAGTCGTCGGGGCCGAAGCGGAACTCGCCGAGGCGGGCGGCGGTCGCCAGCGCCTGCGCGGCTTCGGCGCGGCGGGTGCCGAGCGACTGCAGCGTGGCGAGGTCGAAACGGGTGGATGCCGACGGCTGCGGCGTCATCGCCGCGATCGTGGTCAGGGTGCGCAGCGCCTCGAGCGGCGAGACCTCAACACGCGGATGCCGCTGCGTGAGGGCGTCGCGATAGTCGCGCAGCACGGTGCGCAGCCGCACGAGGGCGTCATCGACGTCGGCCACCTTGGGCTGTTCGGCCTTCTCGTTGCGGGTGATCGCGCGGATCAGGTCGCGGTGCAGGTGGCGGGGTGAGACGGCGAGCCCGGGAAGCCCGATGCCGCCGAGGCGGTGCCGCACGCCCTCGAGCGTGGAACGCCGTGCGCTGACCACCAGCACGCGCTTGCCCGCGCGGACGAGCTCGCCGACGGCGTTGATGACGGTCTGGGTGCCGCCCGTGCCGGGCAGGGTGTGGACGGCGAGCGACTGGCCCGCGACGATGCGCGCCAGTACGGCCTCCTGCTCCGCGTCGGCGTCGAGGAGCAGGCGGTCGGCGGCGGGCGGACGCTCGTCGGAGCTCACGCTCGGCGGCGGGGTCCGCACGATCGTGAGATCCTCCCGATCGGACTCGTGGCCGGCCAGGGCGTTCAGGATCGGGTGGTCGAGGGTCTCGGCGTCGCGTCCCATCGGCGAGGAGACGTCGGCGAAGGTCGAGACCACCAGACGCGGCTGCACCGTGAACGTGTCGACGTGCGCGGTGAGCGCCCGCAGGTGGTCGATCACCGGCTGCGGCTTGAAGACGCCCGCGTCGTAGGCGAGTTCCGCGAGCGCGCGACCGTCGATGACGATGCCGAAATGCGTGCGTGCCGCGACGACGAGCTCGGGGTTGATCGTGAAGGCGCCGTGCAGTTTGAGGTCGAAGTCGGCATGGTGCCGGCGGATGGCGAGGGGGCGCAGCAGCACGGGCGCCGCGTAGGCGACGCCGCCGATCCGCCAGGCCGCGACGCCGACGGCGAGATGGACCGTGTCCAGTCCGCGCGTCGTGCGCAGCTCGACGTCCTTGGCGGCGATGCGCTCGGCGGCCAGGCGTGCGGTGCGCAGCGCGACCTCGTCGCGGAAGAGGTTGGACAGCAGCGTGGAGCGGCCGGTGATGAACTGCGGCAGGCTCCCGGGATGCGCTTTCGTGATGTCGATGCCGGCGTCACCGGCATCCGTGTAGTGCAGGAGCGTCGAGCGCCCGCCCAGCCAGCCCGACTCCTCGCGCAGCCGTGCGCGTTCGCCGGCCGCGACGTGCGCCACGACGACGCCCGGCTCCGACAGGTCGAGGTCGGCGGGGGTCACGGCGTACCCGTGGTCGGCGTCGTCCACGCCTCGCACGGCGCCATCGTCTGCTCTCCACACACTCGACACCTTAAAGTCCCGATCACGGCGTTCCCGGTTGGCGCGGCGGGTTTTGCCGGTATTGGGGCGGATGTGGCGGATGAGAATGCCGGATGCGGGCGGACCATCGCCTCCTCCCCACACCCGGAGACCTCCGGAGTGTCCACCGCCGACGGGGGAAGGGGCTCTCGCGTCCGCGGCCGACGCCATCATGGACGCATGACCTCGACTCCCGCATTCTCGGTGCACCCGACACCGATCGGCGAGGCCCTCATCGTCGTCGCCGATGGGGGCCTCGCCTTCCTCGACGTCCTCGAGGGGTCGCCCGGCCAGCTCGAACGACATCTAGAGGAGATCAGCGCCCGGCTCGGTGCCGTTCCGGTACCGGACGACGGCCCCGCCGCGGACGTCGTCGACCAGCTCGACGAGTACTTCGCCGGCCACCGGCGCACGTTCGCACTGCCGATCGACCTCGGCACCGTCGACGGCTTCGCCCGACGCGCACTCGAGGCGATCTGCGAGATCCCCTATGCGGAGACCGCGTCATACGGCGAGGTCGCGGTGCGGGCGGGGTCTCCCGGCGCGCACCGTGCCGCGGGGTCGGCGTGCGCGCGCACGCCGATCTCGATCGTCGTGCCGGCGCACCGCGTCGTGCGCGCCGACGGCTCGATCGGCGAGTACGGCGGGCATCCCGAACGCAAGCGCTTCCTGCTCCATCTCGAGGCCCGCGTCGGTGCGGTCCCGCCCACGTCGATCGAAGGCGCCGCGACCGTGTAGGCCGGTCGCGGCGCCTTCCCGGCGGGGCCCGCTCGCCGTCCCGCGGGAGGCCGGTGGTATCGTCGTCGGCACGGGTGACGCGGCCGTCACCCCCGAAATGAGGGAGGCGAGATGGCTGTGACGCCGCTCGCCACCGACGACGATCTGCTCGCCCAAGCGGTCGGCGAGCTCGCCACCCGCACCGGCCTTCCGGTCGCCTTCGGCGGCTTCGAACGCGCCAACGCGGTCGAGGTGACCTCGGTGGTCGGCAATCGCACGCCGCATCTGTCCGGTCTCGTCGTGCAGGCCACACGCGGCCTCGGCGGACGCGCCCTCGTCGAGCGACGCCCGCGTCTCGCGCTGGACTACCGGTCGTCGCGCAACATCACCCACGACTACGACCGCGCCATCCTCGGGGAGGGCATCTCGACCCTGTTCGCGGTGCCGGTCGTCGTCTCGGGCCGCGCGCGCGGCGTGCTGTACTGCGGCTCGTGGTCGCCGGCGCCGTTCGGCGAGTCGACGGCGCGGACCGCGCTCCAGGTCGCAACGGATCTGGCGACCGAGCTGCGCGTGCGCGACGAAGTGGGCCGGCGCCTGGCCCTCACGACCTCCCCCGCGACCGGGGTCGACGTCGCCGCCCGGGAGGAGCTTCGCGACGCCTACGCGCAGCTGCGCGGCATCGCCGCCGACGTCGCGGATGCGGGTATCCGCCGACGACTCGGCGAGGTGGAACGCCGCCTGGCCGCGCTGACCCGCGAAGACGGGACCGCCGTCGAGACGCTCGACGTCCGGCTGTCGCCGCGCGAGATCGACGTGCTGTCGTGCGCCGCGCTCGGCCAGACCAACGCCGAGATCGCCCTCGCGCTCGGCCTGCGCGAGGGGACCGTCAAGTCGTACCTGCAGGCGGCGATGTCCAAGCTCGACGCCGGCACCCGCCACGCCGCGGTGGCCCGGGCGCGCCGCGCGGGACTGCTCCCCTGACGACGCCCGCCCCGGCGAGGCCGCCTCGCGCGGGTGATCAGCCGGCGGTCACGTCGACGGTGAAGGTCACATCCTGGATGCCGCCGTCCGCGTTCGCCAGGACGACGGTCGCCTCGCCGACCGCGAGCGCGCGGACACCCGGATTGAACTCGGCATCCCCCTTCGTGCCACCGGGGACGAACTCGGCCACCCGCGCGTCCGACACCGTCGCGGTGTAGCTGTCGCCCGCGAGGTCGCCGGTGAGGATGTTGAGGCTCTGGCCGACGATGAGATCGACGGTGGCGCCCTGGAGGTCGTTCGCGCTCATCGTCACGGGCGCGATCACGGCGGTCCCGTCGCCCGACGGGGTGGGAGTGCCCGCGCCGCCGCCCGAGGCGCATGCGGTGAGGGCGACCAGCACGGCGACGACGGCGGCGACCAGCGGGATGCGGCGGGAGACGCTCATGACGCCATGATGGCACCCGGCGCAGCCGATGCCCGGGATCGCACCGCGACGACACGGTCGGCGCGGGCATTATGGTGATCACGTGGGCTCGGACTGGACGCGTCGTGTGCTCGTGGTGGAGGACCAGGCCGCACTGCGCATGCTCGTGTGCGACCTGCTGGAGCGGCACGGGTTCGAGACGGCGTCGGCCGCCGACGCCGCGACCGCGACGCGACTGTTCGCCGACTTCGACCCGGACGCGCTGCTGACCGACATCGACCTGGGCAGCCGCCCCTCCGGCGCCGAGCTGGCGGCGATGCTCGCCGAGCTCGCCCCGCATCTGGCGATCGTCTTCCTCAGCAGCTATCCGCGGGCCGCTGCGGGCGCGACGGCGATGGGGATCGCGCACGCCGTCTTCGTCGCCAAGCAGGATCTGGACTCCCCCGACACACTCGTCTCGGCGCTGGAGCGCGCACTGTCCACACGGCGGGAGCCCGAGGCGACGGCCGCGCCCGCGGCAGGGTCTCGCGACGGCTTGGACGCACTGACCCGGCACCAGCTGGAGATCCTGGCGATGGTGGCGCGTGGCTGGTCGAACGAGCGCATCGCGCAGGAGTCGGGATCGACCCTGCGGGCCGTGGAGCGCTCGATCAGTCGACTGTTCGACAGACTCGACGTCACCGGCGATCCGACGGTGAGTCCCCGCGTCGCCGCCGCGGCGATCTACCTCGCGGCGTTCGGCCCCGTGCGATGAGCACCGCCCGATGAGGCGGCTGCTGCTCGCGGTGCGCGCCGCCGCCTCGGGAGGGCGCTTCCTGAGCGTGTGGTCGCTCGTTCTCACGGCGCCCCTCTCGCTCACGATCATGGCCCCGGTCGGCGCGGGCGTCGACGTCGGAGCGGTCGCCCCGGCCACCGCCCTGACCACGGCGGGATTCGTGCTCGCGCTCGGCCTGCTCGCCGCCCTGGAGCGGCGCCTCCCCCGTCGCCGCGTCAGAGCGGTGGCGATCGTGGTGGGGATCGTCGTGTGCGCGGCGCTGCGTCCCGTCGTGCAGGATGCGTGGGCGAGCGCGCTGGGCCTGCCGGCGCCGGCCGCCGCACAGCTGCCCTTCCGCATCGCGACGAACGTCGTGGTGTGGCCGGTCGTGCTGGCCGTCGTCGCGGTGCTCGAGAACGCGCTGCGCACCCTCCGGCGCACCAACGCGCTCCTGCGCGAGGTGGCCCACGAGCTGGCGGATGCGGGTGCGCGCGCCGCCCACGCCGACCGCGTCGCGCGGCGGGAGGTGGAGGCCGCGGCATCCGCGCTCACGGTCGCCGTCGCGCGGCTGGGCATGCACGACGGCACCGACCCGGTGCGCGAACTCGGCGCGGTCGGCTTCCGCGCCTGGAGCCATCGACTGCAGCATCTGGCGGACGAACCGCTCGCGCCCGGCGACGCCGTCACGGCGCCCGCCCCCGTCGGCCCCCCGGGGCGCGGCGGGCGCCGGCGACTTCCGCCGTTCCGACTGCCGCCGCGCGGCGCGGTGACCGTCGTCTACATCGCCTGCACCCTGCCCTACGCGCTGCGCACGAGCACCCCGTCCGAGCTGGCGGTCGGACTCCTCGCCGTGGCGCTCGCGGGAGCGATCGTGGACGGGGTCTCGCGCCGACGCGCCCTGGCGCGCAGCGCGCACGCCGCCGCGGCGACCTACCTCGGCACGGCGGCCGGCGCCGGCGTGCTGCTCTCGCTGCTCGCCCTCGCGGACGGCCACCACGGAGTCGTCGCCGTGCTGCCGGCCGTCGACTACCTGGCCTTCTCCCTCGCCGGCGGACTGTGCGCCGGCGCGCTGCACGCGCTGCGACGCGAGCAGCGGCGACTGTCCGGCGCGGTCGCGCACGCGCAGCGCGCGACGAGGGAAGGGGCGCGCCCGGTGCGCGAGGGGCTGCGCCGCACCGCCGAGTTGCTGCACCGCGAGGGCCAGGGCGCCTGCGTGCAGTTCGTGCTCGCGCATCCCGCTGCGACCCCGGACGAGATCGCCCTGCTGCAGCACCGGCTCGGCGACCTCCTGCACCGGATGCCGTCGACGTACGCCGCCGCGGACGGCGGGGCCGACGCCGCGGCGCTCGCCGCCCTCACCGACACGTGGGGGCGCGTGATCGACCTGGACGCGCGGGTCAGCCCGGCGGCGGCGACGGCGCTCGACCGGGATCCGTGGGCGGCGCGCGACGCGTACGACGTGGTCGCCGAGGGCCTCCTCAACGCGGTCAAGCACAGCGGGCAGAAGCGCGCTCGCGTTCTCCTCGATGTCGCCCCGACCGGCGCGGGGCCGCGGCTGCGCGTCGAGGTGCGCTCCTTCGGCGCGGCGCCGGCGGGGGCCCAGCTGCGCCCCGCGTCGCACGTGCGTGATCTCGGCGCGCGCCTGCGCGCCGAGGCGGGCGGAGCGGTGCTCGAGGCGGCGCTGCCGCTCGCCCCCGCCCCTCCTGTCGTGTCAGCCGAACATCGCGGAGAGGCGCCGACACCCGGGTCATAACGTCGTCATCGCGCCCCGACATCCGGTCGGGACCCGCCGATGAACGGAACCGACGTGAACGAGCTGCACACCCTCCTCCCCCTCGCCGTGGGGATGCTCCTGTCCCCCCTGCCGATCGTGGCCGTGGTGGCGATCCTCCTCTCCCCGCGCGGGCGGGCCTGCGCTCCGGTGTACACCGCCGCGTTCACGCTCGTCTCGGTCGCGGTCGTCGGCCTCGGCGCCGCGGGCGCCGCCCGCGCATCGTCGGCGAACGGCGCCGACTCGCGGATCGTCTCGCTCGTGCTGGCCATCGTGCTGACCATCGGGTTCACGGTCTTCGCGATCGCGAGCTGGGCGGGACGCCCTCCGCACGGCCAGCCGGCCGTCGCACCGAAATGGCTGGCGGCGATCGATGGCGTCACCCCTCTGTCTGCGGTGGGCCTCGGGCTGGTCATGGCGATCACCAACACCAAGAACATCCCGCTGGCTCTGAAGGCGGGTGCCGTCATCGGCGAGGCGCACGTGACGCCCCTCATCGGCGTGATCCTCTGCCTCGCCGTCGCGATCACCGGCTCGCTGCTGCTGATCGTGCCCGCCCTCGTCGAGCTGACCGGCTCCGCACGCGTGCACCGTGGCCTGCAGGCACTGAAATCCCAGTTGATCGCCCACAACGCCGCCATGATGACAGTGCTGTTCGCGATCCTCGCGGCGAACGAGGCCGCACAGGTCATCCACCGCCTGGTCGCCTGACCGGCGTCCTCCCCTCTCCGCTTCCCGCGCATCCCCGAAAGAAGGCCGTCATGTCGAACACCATCGAGAACACCCCCACCGTCCCCTGCGTCGCGACCGCCCCCGCGGGCACCTTCCGCGGGCTGGTCCGCGAGGGCGTCCGCTCCTGGCGCGGCATCCGCTACGCCGAGGCACCCACGGGCGATCGCCGCTGGCGCGACCCGGTCGCCGCGGCGACCGCCGACGGCGAGGTCGACGCGACCGCGTTCGGCCCCGCCTGCCCGCAGGTGCGCACCCCGGCGATCGCCCTCGGCGACGATGCGGTGCTGGACGAGGACTGCCTCTCCCTCAACGTCTGGGCACCCGACACCGACACCGCCGCGGCGCGCCCCGTGATGGTGTGGATCCATGGCGGGGCCTACACCTTCGGCGCGTCGAGCCAGCAGATGTACGACGCGACGTCGATCGTCGACCGCGGTGACGTCGTCGTCGTGACCGTCAACTACCGGCTGGCCGCGTTCGGCTTCCTGGATCTGTCGGGCCTGTTGCCCGACGGCGGCTTCGACCGCAACCTCGCCCTGAAGGACGTGCTGCTCGCCCTGCGCTGGGTGCAGGGGAACATCGCCGCGTTCGGGGGCGACCCGGGTCGGGTCACCGTGTTCGGCGAGTCCGCCGGGGGCGGCCTGGTCACGACGCTGCTCGCGACACCGTCGGCGGCCGGGCTCTTCCACCGCGCCATCGCGCAGTCCTCCCCCGCCTCCAGCATGTACGGCGTTGACCGCGCCCGCGACGTCGCCGAGCGCTTCACCCGAGAGCTCGGCATCGACACCACGGATGCCGCGGCCGCCGCAGCCGCGCTGCGCGCGGCATCCGCCGACCGACTCGTCGCGGCGGGGATGGCCGTGTACGCGCAGGTGCCCGATGAGGCGCCCGGCACGCTGGCCTTCGCGCCCATCGTCGACGGCGAGCTGCTGCCGGAGGCGCCCGCCACCGTGCTCCACGAGGGTCGCGGCCTGCCCGTGCCGCTCATCATCGGCACCAACAAGGACGAGGCCTCGCTGTTCAAGTTCATGAAGTCGCCGCTCATCCCGATCACCGAGGAGCGCATCATGAAGATGTTCACCGACATGGCCGCCGACAACCCCACCGTCGAGCTGCCGTCGGTCGCGCAGGTGCAGACCGCCTACGAGAACGTGCGCCACAACATGGTGGGGCTGGGCGTCGCCCGCGACATCGGCTTCCGGATGCCCACCCTGTGGATCGCCGAGGGCCACAGCCGGGTCGCCGACGTCTGGCTGTACCGCTTCGACCACGCGACGCCCTTCCTCCGGCTGATCGGGCTGGGCGCCACCCACGGCAGCGAGCTGGCCTACCTCTGGGGCAGTTTCTCCAGCGGCCCCAAGGACCTCACGTTCCGTCTCGGCGGCAAGCGCTCCGGAGAGGAGATCTCCGTGCGGATGCAGGACCGCTGGACCGCCTTCGCCCACGGGCGCACCCCCGACGCCGAGGGCGTGCCCGGTGCGCCCCACTGGCCCGCCTACGCCACCGCATCGACCGACGCCGCGGACATCGCCCGCGCCACGCTGGTGATCGAGCGGCACGACAGCGTCGTCGACGACCTCGACGCGCCGCTGCGTGCGGCCTGGGGCGACCAGGTCCTCGACTTCCACTGATCCCCCGTCGCCCCGGCTTCGCCCCGCCCCACCCCCCTCGAGGAGCATCATGTCCGACACGTGCAGCGCCGCCGCACCCCTGAGCCGCACCCACCTTGCCCCCGCCATCGCCACGGCGGGTGCGACGATCACGCCCGCACGCCACGCCTCCGCGCACCCGGCCGCCGCGGCCGCCGACCTGCTGGTCGTGGGCCGCATCGCCACCGGCGACCCGGCCGCGCCGACGGCGGAGGCGATGGCGGTCGCCGGCGGGCGCATCGTCGGCATCGGCTCCCGCGCCGACCTCGACGCGCTCACCGGCCCCGCCACGACGACGCTCGCACCGGACGGTGTCGTGATCCCGGGCCTGATCGAGCCCCACGCGCACATCTGGGTGTCGCTGCTCACCCTCGACTGGACCGACGTGTCGCACAGCGCCTGCCCGCGCTTCGACGACGTCGTGGCCGCGCTCACCGCGGCCGCCGCCGCGACGCCCGCCGGGCAGTACGTCCTCGCGAAGCTCTTCGACCCGAGCCTCTACCCCGGCGAGCCCGTCCTGACGCGCGACATCCTCGACCGGGTCGCGACGGACCGCCCGGTGATCGTGCTGAACGCGTCGATGCACTTCGCCTACGCCAACAGCGCGGCACTGGATGCCGCCGGCATCACCGACGCCACGCCGCAACCCGTCGGCGGCACGCTCGAGAAGGTCGACGGGCGCCTCACCGGTGTGGTCGGCGAGTCCCCCGCGGTCACGATGCTGCTGGCGAGGCTGCCCCGGCCGACGAGCGAGGACATCGCCCGCGGCATCCGGCAGGTGCTCACCGCCTTCGCGAGCCGGGGCGTCACGTCGATGCGCGAGGCGATGACCGGCACGCTCGCCGGGGTGAGCGAGATCGCGATGCTGCACGCGCTCAACGGCGCCGCCCGCCTGCCCGTGCGGGTGTCGACGGCCCAGTTCTCCGCACTCGCCGGCTGCGCGGGTCCGCTCGAGGCCGCCGCCGCGTGGAAGGAGGCGGGGGTCACCCCCTTCAGCGGAGACGAGATGGTGCGCGCCGACGCCTGGAAGATCGTCGCCGACGGCTCCAACCAGGGCCGGTCGGGCTACTTCCTGCAGCCGTACCTGGGCGAGACCTCGGGCGGCCACGCGAACTGGACGCCGGAGAGCCTGCGCGAGGTGATGCGCGCCGGCCTCGACGACGGCTGGCAGCTGATGATCCACACGAACGGCGATGCGGCGGTGGAGTTCGCGCTGCGCGCCGCCGAGGAGCTGCTCCCCGGGCGCCGAGGCGACCTGCGCCACCGGTTCGAGCACGCGTCCGTCACGACCGACGATCAGCTCGTGCGCATGGCGGCCGCGGGCATCTCGCCGAGCTTCCTGATGGACCACGTCTACTACTGGGGTGCCGCCTTCCGCGACACGATCCTCGGACCCGACCGCGCGGCACGGCTCGACCGCCTCGCGTCCGCCGTGCGTGCGGGGCTGCGTCCGAGCCTGCACTCGGACTACAACGTCACCGAGGTGCACCCGCTGCACGCCGCCCAGACCGCCGTCCTGCGCCGCCTCGAAGCCGACGGATCGGTGCTCGCGCCCGAGGAGTGCGCCACGCCCGCCCAGGCGCTCGCCGCGATCACCGCGGATGCCGCCTGGCAGATCCACGCCGACGATCGCGGGAGCCTCCGCGCGGGCATGCGCGCGGACTTCGCGGTCGTGGACGCCGATCCGTGGACGAGCGATCCCGCCGGCTGGGACGACATCGCCGTCCACGCGACCTACATCGACGGCGTCCCGGCGTTCTCCGCCTGACCGCTCGCCGCCCACCCCCCTTCCCGCCTGTCCCCTTTCCTCGCCTCCCCCTCTCCCGAAGGCTTCTCATGACCAGCACCCTGCCGACGTCCGTCGTGCGCTCCCCCTCCGTCCTCGCCGTCCCCCTGCTCGGCGTCCTCGCCGCCGTGCAGGGCTCGGCGCCGAACATCGCCGCGACCGCACTCGTCGGCGCCAGCCGCGGCCTCGACATGGTCGGCGGAGACCAGGCGCTCGCCGCCTCGATGCAGACTCTGGCGATCGCGGCATCCGTCATCACGACGGGCCTGCTCGCCGACCGCATCGGACGTCGGCGCATGCTCGTCGCCGCCCTCGTCACGGGGCTCGTGGGGCAGCTGATCGTCGCCGCCGCCCCGATGCCGGCGGTCTACATCCTCGGGCAGGCCGTGTCCGGCGTCGGTCTGGGAGCGGTCTACGCGGCCGCCTTCGCCTACATCCAGGTGCTCGCGGCGCCGGGTCGCCTGCCCGCCGCGGTCGCGACGTTCGCGGCGTGTTCGGGTGCCGCGGGCGTCGTCTTCACGTTCTCGGGCGGGATGCTGGCCGGGGCCGACTGGCGGCTGGCGTTCCTGCTCGTGCCGCTCCTGTCCGCGCTCAGCATCCCCGCGGTGCTCGCCCTGCTGCCGGCCGTGGCTCCGAGCGTCACCGAGAAGCGCGACGTGTGGGGACAGATCGCCCTCATCACCGGCATGGTCGTGCTGCTGTTCGGCGTCTCCCAGCTCGCGTCCTCGCTGCGCAGCCCCCTCACCTGGGCGGCGATCGCGCTGGGTGCGCTGCTTCTCGGCGCGTTCGTGTGGTCGCAGACGCGCGTCGCGCATCCGTTCTTCCCCGTCGCACTGTTTCGCCGGCCCTTGTTCCTCGCCGCACTGTGCGCCGGGTTCGTGTTCAACGCGGGCGGGGCGGTCGCCTTCCTCCAGCTCTCGAACCTGTGGCAGTACGTCCTGGGGCTCACCCCCGGCACGGTGGCGGTGTGGCAGCTGCCGGTGTCGGTCACCTCGATCCTGGGCGCGATCGTGCTCGGGCGGCTCATGACCCGCGGGATGAGCCCGCAGACCTCCCTGCTCGTCGGCGGCGTGCTGTCGGCGGCCGGGTTCGGTGCGGCGTTCCTCGCCCGCGATGCCGCTTCACCGCTGGCGTTCGTCCCCGCCGGCATCCTCATCGCCCTCGGGATCACGGCCGCCGCGCTCCCCTACGGCACCCTCGTGCTCAGCGAGGCGCCCGCCGAGTTCTACGGCCCGGTCACGAGTTCGCGCACCACCTTCGGTCAGCTCTTCTACTCGCTGGGAACGGCGCTGTCGACGGTCGTCGTCACGCAGCTCACGGTGGCCGGCATCACCTCGCGGCTGTCGTCATCGGGCATGTCGGATGCCGCCGTCCAGACCGCTCTGACGAGCGTCGGCGCCTACGCGAAGGACGGAACCCGTCCGGATGCCGCGGTGTTCGATGCCGCCCTCGGCGCCTACCGCGACGGCTTCGGCGCGCTCATGCTGGGCATGGCCGTCGTGGCCCTGGTGGTCAGCGTCGTCGGCGCCGCCCTGATCGCCCGCGCGCACCGCGGCCTCACCTCGGCGCGCTGAACGGCGGGTACCGGCGCCGCAGGATCAGGCGCTGCCCCAGGGTCCAGGCAGCGGTGGTCATCAGATAGACCGCCGCGGCGAGCGGCACGAACAGCGCGACCACGGCGGTGGCGAACTGCAGCGCACCGACGACCGGATGCGCCGCAGCGGCGCCCGACCGCGCGTCCGCCGACGGCAGCAGCAGGCGCCGCGTGAGCTCGCCCACGGCGGCGATCACGATGACGACCACACCGATCATGATCGCCGTCGCGGCATCCAGCTGCTGCGCGAGGACCGCGCCCACGAAGCTGCGTCCGAGCGGGACGCCCAGGAGCGTCTGATCGAGAAGCGGGTTGCCGTGGCCCGCGATCGAGGCGTGCAGGAAGGCGGCGTACACGAGGCCGACGACGGGAGCCTGCAGCACGAGCGGCAGGCATCCCGCGGAGGGCGACACCCCTTCCTCGCGGTAGAGCGCCATCGTCTCGCGCCGGAGACGGTCGGGGTCCGTCCGGTGCCGCTGCCGCAGCACCTGCAGACGGGGCGCGAGCCGCGAGCGGGCCTGTTCCGCCCGGGCCTGGGCGATCCCGACCGGGATGAGGAGCGTGCGCACGCCGAGAGTGATGAGCACGACGGAGAAGCCGGCCGCGAGCGGTCCGGCGACAGGGGCGAGGAAGGCGATCACGGCCATGAGGCCGGTCGAGACGAGGTCGAGCAGGGCCGCCACCGGCGGCAGGGCGAAGAGGTCCACGGGGCATCCGTTCCAACGAGGCGATCAGAGTGGGCTGGTCGACCGCGAAGGGATGCCGAGGCGCGATGGCGCGCGCGGCGTGGCTAGGCGGCCGGTGCCGCCCGACTCGGACCGCGCCGCAGGACATGCCCCGGAGCGTCCGGATCGCTCTGCGCCAGCGGCGCAGCGAGCAGTCGCGACCGCGCCGACCGCACGCGCGTGGGCGATGCGCCCTCGAGGGTGGAGGCGGCGGTCGCAACGAGCACGACGACGGCGAGCGTCGCGACCGCGACCGCCACGGCGCTCAGCGCGCCGATCTGCGCGACGTCCGGCGCCAGCATGCCGATGCCGGATATGAGCTCCCGCACGACGGAACGGAGCGTGTCGATCATGGACCGCCTCCTCCCGTCGGTGCTGCCCAGGGTAGCGGAGAGCACCCCGTCCACGCGCG
Organism: Microbacterium sp. PAMC21962; assembly: GCF_019443465.1. Taxonomy (NCBI): domain Bacteria; kingdom Bacillati; phylum Actinomycetota; class Actinomycetes; order Micrococcales; family Microbacteriaceae; genus Microbacterium; species Microbacterium sp. PAMC21962. The sequence continues at coordinate 1,228,323 of NZ_CP080381.1, forward strand.
GCGCGCGTCGCGCGCACCCGTTCACGAGGCGTTGCCGGGCGCCGAGTACACTCCCCGCGTGACCTCCCGCTCCACGCCCCGACGACCGTCATCGACGAGCACTCCCCGATGAGCGCGTCGGGGGCGCTCGCACGACGGCTGGGCCTGGTCGATGCGATCGCCATCGGTCTCGGATCGATGATCGGCGCGGGCGTCTTCGCCGCCTTCGCACCCGCGGCCGCGGCGGCCGGCGGCGGACTCCTGATCGGTCTCGCGATCGCGGCGGTCGTCGCGTACGCGAACGCGACGTCGTCCGCTCAGCTCGCCGCGCAGTTCCCGACATCCGGTGGCACCTACGTGTACGGCCGGGAGATGATCGGCCCCTGGTCGGGCTTCTTCGCCGGCTGGTCGTTCGTCATCGGCAAGACCGCCAGCTGTGCCGCGATGGCGCTGACCTTCGCGTCGTACGCGGTGCCGGAGGCGTGGCAGCGGCCGGTCGCGGTCGCGGCCGTCATCGTGCTCGCGATCGTCAACACCTTCGGGGTGACGCGGACGGCCGGTCTCACCCGAGCGATCGTCGTCGTGGTGCTGTCGGTGCTCGTCCTCGTGGTGGTGGCCGCCGCGGCATCCGGCGCGGCGACGACGGCAAACCTGACCATCGCGCCCGGCGAGCACGGCTGGTACGGGATCCTCCAGTCGGCGGGGCTGCTCTTCTTCGCCTTCGCCGGCTACGCGCGCATCGCGACGATGGGCGAAGAGGTGCGCGATCCGCAGCGGACCATCCCGCGCGCGATCGTCATCGCGCTGGTCCTCGCCCTCATCGTCTACGTCGCGCTCGCCGTGGCGGCGCTCGCCACGCTCGGGCCCGAGCGGCTGGCCGCCTCCCCGGCGCCGCTGGCCGAGCTGGCCGCCGCGGGCGGCTGGACCTGGACCGGACCTGTCGTGCGGGTCGGCGCCGCCGCGGCATCCCTGGGCGCGCTGCTGGCTCTCGTGGCGGGTATCGGGCGCACCAGCCTCGCGATGGCCCGCGCGGGCGACCTGCCGCGGTGGCTGTCGGCGGTCCACCCGCGTTACGCCGTGCCGCACCGCGCCGAGCTCGCCCTCGCCGCCGTCGTGAGCGTGCTGATCCTCACGACCGACCTTCGTGCGGCGATCGGGTTCTCCTCGTTCGGGGTGCTGCTGTACTACCTGATCGCGAACGTCGCGGCGTATCGGCAGGGTGCCGCGGCGCGGCGCTTCCCGCGCGTGCTGCAGATCGTCGGCGCGGTGGGCTGCGCCGTCCTCGTGGCCACGCTCCCCTGGCCCTCCATCGTCGGCGGCGCGACGGTCGTGGCGGTCGGCGTCGGCTACCGGGCGCTGCGCCGCCGCGCGCGGGAGGGCGTCACGCCGCGCGCGTGACCAACGTCGGAGAACCGCGGGCGGGCGCAGGAGATCCCGCGAAGCGGGGCGACGGCGCGGGCATTGTTCCGACGTTGTGCACCCGCGGAGAGTGCCACCGCCGCGACGCGCGCGACCTGGGCGCGAGATCCGGCGTTCACGGCTGCGGCGTCGTGATCGCGACCGGCGTCCCCCACCCGTAGTAGTGCTGCACGGTGGTGGTCTGGATGCCGCCGACGCTCGCGGTCGCCTGGACGCCGACCGGCACGTGCGCCGACGTCAGCCACACGACCATCTCCTGGACGTCGGCCCCCACGGCGGTGAAGGCGGCGTCGGACTGGAGCCGCCACGCGGGGACCTCGGTGTCGTCGGGAAGCGTGAGGACGTCCTGATCGGTCTGCACCGTCCACGACGCAGATGCCGAGATGACGGCGGTGGTGGCCGACGGATCGGCGAAGGCCCGATAGGCCTGCCCCACGGTGCCCGCCAGCATCCGCTTCGGGTCGGTGCTGCTCGCGTCGCCCTCGACCCACACGCCGTCGATCGTGATCCACGCCGCATCGGGCGTGAGCACGAACGAGGTCGAGCCGTCCGCCCCCGTCACGGTTCCCGACATCGCGGGCGCGTCGCCGAAGACGAAATCCGCCTGCCCCGAACTGCCGTCGGAGGCCGTGAACGTCTCGCGGCCGCTTCCCGCGGCACGCGAGAAGCCCACGACGCACGCGGCCAGATCCGAGCCCGCGACCGACGCCCCGGGCTTCAGCTCGACGGCGTCACACACCGCCGGAGCACCGACGGCGCCGGACACGGATGCGGACGGCCCCGGCGAGGACGTGGCCGCACCGGCGGTCGTCGTGGGCGAGGCGGCGGGCGTCGTGACCCCCGCGGCGCACGACGTGAACGCGAGTGCTCCGGTGGCGGCGGCGAGGATCAACACGGCGGGGAGGGAACGTCGCATCCCTCGACTGTATGTCAGCACCCGCCCACCGCTGTGAGCCGGCCCGGCCATTTCACAGGCATCGGGTGCTACAGTTGACCGTCCCGTATCTCGGGCACGCGTCCGTTCCGTCCCTCTCGATGCCGAGAGCCATCTCCTCGGACCGCCATCTACGACCAGCGGCATCCTTCGCCGCCCGCGCACCACTGTGATCGCGCGCTACAGAAACGATTCATGACCTTCCCTCCCACCTCGCCAGAGGTCCTCTGGCGCCAGGCCGACGCCGACGTCCACGTCGCCACGATCGCCGGTGAGTACGCCGGCTTCGTCGCCGACACACTCGCCGGAGCCCACGCGCACGGCGCGCGCGGCGAAGACCTCGGCATCCACACCAGCCCGCTGCTGGCTCGAGCCGCCGTGACCGCGGCGCTCTCGACCGCTCACAAGACCCCCACACGTCCGCGTCGCATTCGTCGACTCGGCACACCCGGCCGCCCCGGCGGCCCGAAAAACAGAAGGAAAGACACGATGGCCACTGGCACCGTGAAATGGTTCAACTCCGAGAAGGGCTACGGCTTCATCGCGCCGGACGACGGCTCCGCCGACCTGTTCGCGCACTTCTCCGCAATCGTCACCGACGGCTTCAAGGAGCTGCGCGAAGACCAGAAGGTGGAATTCGACGCCGAGCGTGGCCCCAAGGGCATGCAGGCCGCGAACATCCGCGCGCTCTGACCCAGACCGCGCGAGAGAGCCCGTCCCGACGATCGTCGGGGCGGGCTCTTCCCGTTCACGCGACGGACTTGACTCTCACACCGTGTCACGCGGGAGCATGACCTCATGGCCGAGACCACGGATCTCATGACGATCGGACAGTTCAGCTCGCTGAGCAGACTCTCCGTGCGCATGCTGCGTCACTACGACCTCCACGGAGTCCTCGTGCCCGCCGACGTCGACCGCGTGAGCGGGTACCGACGTTATGCGGCACGGCAGCTCCAGGATGCCGCTGACATCCGCAATCTGCGCGACGTCGGGTTCGGCGTCTCCGCCATCGGCATCCTCCTCGCCGCCCGCGACACCCCGGAATGGACGACGGCGCTGCGCCTGCAGCGCGAGTCCCTGCTCGAGGAACAGCGCGCGGCCCAGGGACGTGTCTCTCTCATCAACAGATTGCTCGACCACGGAGGAACACCCATGTCCATCACTGTCAGTCGCACCACCGTTCCCGCGATGACGCTCGCGTGCCTGCGCGGAACCGTGCCCACCTACTCCGACGAGGGCCAGCTCTGGGAGCGGATGATGCCCGCTCTCGGCGCGCAGTCGATCGCGCCGCTCGGTCCGTGCGGCGTGATCGAGCACGACGATCAGTACACCGAACGCGACGTCGACCTCTCGATCTTCGTGCCCGTCGCACCCGGCACGCGCGTCGAGGCCCCGCTCGAGCTCGTCGAGCTTCCCGCGCGCGACTGCCTCGTCGCGCGCGTGGTCGGCCCCTACGATCAGATCACCGCCGCGCACGACCTCATCAACCAACGCATCGCCGCCGACGAGCTGCGTCCGCGCAGCGACGACGCGCTGGCTGCACGCGCGTTCAACATCTACCTGAACACTCCCGCCGAGGTGGGCCCGGCCGAGCTGATCACCGAGGTCTATGAACCGCTCGCCTGAGCGGGCGCGCCGTCGCCCGAGGGGCCACCAGTCTCCGTCGGATCGGTGACCCATCGGGCGATGGCCGCCTCGACCAGCCGCGCCACGCGCTCGGGCGGATACGCCTCGGGGTCGAGCACCGCCTGAGTGGCGATGCCCAGCATCGTGGCGTGCAGCTGCTCGGCGATCGCGGCCGCATCGTCCGGGTGCGGCGACGTCTCGTCGAGGACCGCCGCCACGAGGAGCGCAAGTCTGGCGCGGCCGTCGCGATAGCGCTGCGCGTGCGCCGCCGCACGGTCGGGCTCGGCGAGCGCGGCATCCCACGAACTCACCCAGATGCGCGTCGCCGATCGTGACGGCCGATCGAGCGGCAGCATGCCGCGCAGCGCCGCCCGCAGCGCCGATCGAGCACTCTCCGACGGCGATCCCGCATCCGCGGCCCGGCGCGCGGCGAGCAGGTCGAGTGCGTAGTCGGTGAGTTCCTTCTTCGAGCGGAAGTAGTGCGTCACGGTTCCGGTCGTCGCGCCCATCTCGGCGGCGACGACACGCAGGGAAAGCCCGACGAAACCGTCGCGGTCCAGCACGCGCCAGACGGCTTCGGCCACCTCCGCTTGACGGTCGCGGCGGGTCCGCTCGGGAGGAGGCATGGGTCTAGACTGCCCGACATAACGATCGTTATGGAAGGCGTCCATGTTTCATCGAGTCCTCTCCCCCTCCGCCGAGCTGCGACCTCTGGAGCTCTGGCACGCCGACGAGTTCGCCGCGCACATGGAGCGGGCGCGCGAGCACATCCGCCCCTGGGTGGGCGCCTCGTTCGTCACGGACACCGTCGAGGGCGCCCGCGCCACGCTGCACCGCTACGCAGCGAGTGCGGCCGACGACGGCGCGCGCCTGTTCGGCATCTGGGCGGACGGGCGGCTGGTCGGCGGCGTGATGTTCGTCGCCTTCAGCGCCGCCGCCGGCCACTGCGAGATCGGATGCTGGCTCGAGCCCGCGGCCGAGGGGCGGGGACTGGTGACCGCGGCATCCCGGGTGCTCGTCGAGTATGCGCTGCGCGAGCGCGGCCTGAACCGCGTCGAGTGGCGCTGCCGGGCCGACAACGAGCGCAGCGCCGCGGTCGCGCGACGGCTGGGGATGACGCTGGACGGTACCCTGCGCGGCGCCTGGCTCAACGGCGGGGTGTTCCACGACAAGCAGGTGTGGGCACTGGTGCGCGAGGACCTCGCCCCGGCGTGAACCCGCCCGCCGGGCACATGCGGCCACCTCCGGAGCGCCGCGCTCGCCCGCGCTCGATCCGCGCAGGAGCGGGTCGTCAGCGTCGGCTTTGGCTCCCGCGGAGTCCTCCAACCAGCCCGCGTAGTGATCCGGTCCGCCCAGCAGCCAGCCCCACTCGCGACGCGCTCGCGGGAGGTCTGCGACCCACAGTTCGACGTGATGAAAGCCCGGCACGGTCACAGTCTTCCAGCGAGCGACGCAGGCGGGACGCGGCGCGCGCGATCGGCGATCTGCTCGGCCAGCTCGACCTCGACGCCCTCGGGCGCGGCGTAGTCCACGTGGAGCGCACCCTCAGCCGGTGACCGGCCCGCTCGACGCGGCCGTGGTGCCCAGGTCAGCTGCCAGGATGCGGATGTGGGCGAGGATGCGGTCGCGAAGACCGCGGACGCCGTCGATGCCCCAGTTCTCGGGGTCGAGGAACTCCCATTCGACAAGCCGCCCGCTCACCGGTCCGGGGAGAGCAAGCCGGGGCTTCATGGTGACGACGATGTCCGCCGCGGCGAGGTCTGCGGCCGTGACGGCGCGCGGAACGGCCGCGCTCGTGTCGATGCCCAACTCGCCGAGGGCGTCGGCGATGACCGGGTTGATGTGCTCGGCGGGTGAGAGTCCTCCGCTGGTCGCGTTCACCTGCCCGGGGGCGATGTGAGCGAGGAGGTGTGCGCCGAGTTGGGATCGGCCGGCGTTGTGCTGGCAGATGAACAGGACGGTGGGTGGGGTGCTCACGCGAGGACTCCTGCGGGGGTGTGGGTGCGGGACCAGGCCTGAGTGGCGACGTGGACGGCGTCCCACGGGGAGCCGAGTGGGGGCGTGTAGGAGAGGTCGAGGTCTGAGATCTGTTCGACGGTGAGCCCGGCGAACAGGGCAGTGGCGTAGGTGTCGACGCGCTTGGCGGTTTCGGTGCCGAGGCGGCCGACCAGCTGCGCGCCGAGCAGCAGGCCGCTCTGGGCGTCGCCGGTGATCCGGATGCTGATGGGCTGCGCGCCCGGGTAGTAGCGCTTGTGATCGTCGGCGGCGATCTGCGTGGTCGCGGGACGGTAGCCGGCGGCGATGGCTTCGTCCTCGCGCAGGCCGGTGCGGGAGGCGACCAGGTCGAAGACTTTCACGACCTGGGTGCCGACGGATCCCGCGAATCGGGCGGTGCCGCCGAGCGCGTTCTCCCCGGCGACGCGGCCCTGCTTGTGGGCAGTGGTGCCGAGGGGCAGGTAGGTGAGCCCGAGGAGGCGGTGGTGAGTGATGACGCCGTCGCCGGCGGCGAAGACGTGTGGCAGGCCGGTGCGCATCTGCTCGTCGACGACGACGGCGCGGCCGGGCCCGAGGGTCGCGCCGGCCTGTTCGAGGAGGGTCGTGTTGGGGCGGACGCCGACGACGGCGAGGACCAGCTGCGCGGTGTGGGTGACGGGCTGCCCGTTGCGGGTGCCGCGGACGATGAGGCCTTCGGCGGTCTTCTCGACGGTGTGGACGGTGGTGCCGGTGTGCACGAGCACGTCGTGGTCTTCGAGTTCGGTGCGGACCAGCCCGGAAAGCTCGGGGTCGAGGGTGGAGAGGACTTCGGGTCCGCGCTGCAGGACCAGCACGTGCATGCCGCGTGCGGTGAACGCTTCGGCCATTTCGAGGCCGACGTAGCCGGCGCCGATGATGATCGCCGAGCCGGGATTCTGTTCCTCGAGTTGCCGTTGCAGGGCGAACGTGTCACCCATGGAGTGGATGACGTGCAGCCCGTCGTCGGGGCCGAGGGTGTCGAGGCCGGTGATGCCGGCGTGGGCCGGGAGGGCGCCGGTGCCGACGATCAGTTCGTCGTAGCTGAGCTGTTCCTCGCGGCCGTGCTGGTCGCGGATGCTCAACCGCTGCCCGGCGACGTCGATGCCGGTGGCCAGGGTGTCCAGGCGCAGGCGCATTCCGGTGGCTTCCAGCTCCGCGTGGGTGCGGTGCGCGAGGGACTGCCATGGCTTCACGTCGCCGGAGAAGAAGTACGGGATGCCGCAGATGGAGTAGTTCGGGTAGGCGTCCGCGACCACGACGGTGACCTCGACGGTCGGGTCGAGTTCGCGGGCGCGCAGCGCGGCGGAGATGCCGGCGTCGCTGCCGCCGATGGCGACGATGTGGGTCATGAGGCTTCCTTGGGGTCGGTGAGGGTACGAGTGACGGCGAGGTCGTCCGCAGTGACGGTGGCGCGCGGGAACAACAGCACCGCGAGGGCGACACCGATGCCGGCGCCGAACAGCTGCGCAGCCAGGAACGGGAGCACCGACGTCGGGGCGATGCCCGCGAAGGTGTCGGTGAAGATCCGGCCGATGGTCACGGCGGGGTTGGCGAACGAGGTGGAACTGGTGAACCAGTACGCGGCGCCGATGTAGGCCCCGACCGCCGCAGCGATCGTCGGGGCGGTGCGGCGCGCGCGGGCCAGGCCGAAGATCAGCAGCACCAGCCCGGCGGTCGCGACGATCTCCGCGAGGAACGTCCCCGCAGTGGCGCGGGCGGTGGTGGCGATGGAGGTCGGGATCTCGAACATGGCGTTGGCGAGCATCGCCCCCAGGATCGCCCCGGCGACCTGCGCGACGATGTAGAACACCGAGAGCGGCAACGGCATGCCGGTGCCGTGCCGACGATCGAGGAGGGTGTCAGCGAGGGAGACGACGGGGTTGAAGTGCGCGCCGGAGACCGGGCCGAGCAGCAGGATCAGCACCGCAAGGCCGAGCGCGGTCGCGATCGAGTTCTCCAACAGCTGCAGGCCCGAATCGGTTGAGAGCCGCGCGGCGGCGATCCCGGAGCCGACGACGACGGTCACCAGAAGCCCGGTGCCGAGGAGCTCGGCGCCGACGCGGCGCAGCAACGCGATCGTGTTCATGGGCTCCCTCATCTTGACGACACGACTATAACTCAGTCAAGATTGAGGTAATGAAAGTTGAGCGAAATTCTCTCGAGGTGCGGGCTGCGAAACACGCCGCCCTGGCCGATCCGGCGCGGCTGCGGATGCTGGACCTGCTGTCCTTCGGAGATCTCTCTCCGACCGAGCTACTGCACGAGCTGCCGGGGATGACCTCGAACCTGCTCGCGCATCATCTGAAAGTGCTGGAGCGGGTGGGCATCGTGTCGCGGACTCGGTCCGAAGGCGACGGCCGGAGGATGTATGTGGCGCTCATCCCGGGCGCACTGGTCGAACTGGGATCGTTCGCGACGGCCGGTGCCGACCGGGTCGTGTTCGTGTGTTCGGCCAACTCGGCTCGGTCTCAGCTGGCACAGGCGCTGTGGAACGACGTCAGCGAGATCCCCGCCGTCAGCGCGGGGACGCATCCCGCAGCCGACGTGGCTACCGGTGCCGTCGCCGCCGCGGCGCGTCACGGTCTGGATCTTGCCGGCGCGGCGCCGCAGCAGATCGAAGGCTTGGTGAAGGACACGGATTTCGTGATCACGGTGTGTGACCGCGCGCACGAGGAGTTCCCCGCAGGGATGGTGCATTGGTCGGTGCCCGACCCGGTGCCGGTCGCGACGGACGAGGCGTTCGAGGCGACGTTCGCGGATCTGTCCGCGCGGGTGACGCGGTTGGCACCGCGGATACTCGCCCTGACCTGACCCTCAGCCGCCATTGCGGGTGGAGCGGCGTTCGATCGAGACGGTGTCTCGCCAGGTGCCGGCGTGTGGGCCGACGGTCATGAGCGCGACGCGTTCCCGCGTGCCGATGCGCCGGGACCCGGCCCGGTCGTGCAGGCGGAGGCTCGCGGTGTTCTCCGGGAAGATGCTCGACTGGATGGTCCAGTAGCCGGCGTCGTCGGCGACGTGGATGAACGCGTCCAGCAGCGCGGCGCCGATGCCCTGCCCGTGGTCTCGAAAGTCGCCTCACCCCCGGCGATCCCCGCAGCGAGGATCTCCTCGACCGCGGCCCAGTCCTCCGAGGTCATCGGCCGGATACGAGTCATGAGCAGCAGGAGCTGCCGTTGCCGATGTCGGTGGAGCAGACCCCCGTCGCGGGCAGGACGAGTTCGACCTGGGTGGCGGCGGGCATGTCGCCATCGATCCAGGCGACGATGGAGCGGACCTGCTCGTAACCGGTCGCGAGCAGGAAGGTCGGTGCGCGGCCATAGGACTTCATGCCGACCAGGAAGAACCCTGGCTCCGGGTGGGTGAGTTCGCGGAACCCGTGCGGTTCGACGGTGCCGCAGGAGTGTTCGTTCGGGTCGATAAGGGGCGCCAGCCGGCGCGGGGCCTCCACGATGTCATCCAGCTCCAACCTCACCTCGCGGAGCATGTCGAGGTCGGGCCGAAACCCGGTCGCGTTGACGACCAGGTCGGTGCTGTGCTGCGCGGGTTCCCCGCGCCGTGAGCCGTGCAGCACCACGCCGTCGCTGCCGCGGTGGAGGGTGGAGATCTCGAACCCGTCGACGAGGTCGATGCGCCCGGTCGCGACGAGCTGGTCGACCCGCGAGCCCAGCAGCGCGCGGTTCTCCAGCTCGTCGTCAGGGGACGAGGAGACGCGGATCGCGGAGGCGTTGCGGATCAGCCAGCTGACCCGGGTTCCCGGCGCGGTCTTCGCCAGCTCTGCCAGCGCGATCAGCGTGTTCGCGGCCGAGTGACCGGCGCCGACCACAGTGGTGTGCAGGCCCGTGAACCGGGACCGGTCCGCGCCGAGCACGTCCGGGAGAGCGTGCACGACCAGATCGCCGGCAGCCTCGACGCCGATCGGGGAGAGCCCGGATGAACCGAGCGGGTTCGGCGTCGTGTAGGTGCCGGATGCGTCGATCACGGCCCGCCCGGTGATGTCTTCCACGGACCCGTCACGGTGTCGCAGCCGCAGCAGGAACGGCGCCTGTGCGCGGCCCGCCGTGCGTGTCCGATCCATGCCCTCCCGGCTGACCGCAACGACCCGCGCCCCGAACCGGATCCGCGACCCGATCGCCTCCAGCTCCGCCAGCGGGGCAAGGTAGGCCTCCACGAGCTCGGCGCCCGTCGGGGCGTCATCCGATGCCGGAGCGACCCATCCGGCCTCCTCCAAGAGTCGCTCCGAGGCCGGATCGATCAGATGCCGCCACGGCGAGAACAGGCGCGTATGGCCCCAGAGCCTCACCGACGCCGCGACCTCATCCGCCGCCTCGAGCACGACGAAGTCGATGCCGCGCTCGGCGAGGTTTGCGGCCGCTGCGAGCCCCACCGGCCCCGCGCCGATGATCACCACGGGCAGCGTCGCGAGACGATCGCTGTGCACGGCGCGGGGAGTCAGATCCAACAGAATCACGACGTGACCTCCAAGATATCGATGTGCGTCGATGCAAGTATCGACTCATCTATCGATGACTGTCAATATCGACTATCATCGATGCATGGGTGCGATGCTCGAGGTCCACGACGTCTCCACGGTGACGTGTTGCCAGCCGCTGGTCGCCGAGCCGTTGTCGCAGCCTGACGCGGAGCAGCTGGCGCAGACGTTGAAGGCTCTTGCAGATCCGGCCCGGTTGCGTTTGCTGTCGATCGTCGCGTCCAGCCTCGACCAGGAGGCGTGCGTGTGCGACCTGATCGAGCCGATCGGGTTGTCGCAGCCGACCGTGTCGCATCATCTCAAAGTGCTCACGGATGCCGGGTTCCTGACCCGCGCGAAGCGGGGAACGTGGGCGTACTACCGTCTCGTGCCGACCGCGCTCGAGCAAGTCGCCGGGGTGCTGATCAACGCTGAGCCCAGCCGCAGCTCTGGGTAGCGGCCGTAGGCGGCGGATCGCTCCGGCCGTCATGCCGTCGCCGGAGCGAGCGCCGCAGGCGGGACGCGGCGCGCGCGATCGGCGATGTCCTCGGCCAGCTCGACCTCGACACCCTCGGGCGCGGCGTAGTCCACGTGGAGCGCGCCCTCGGCATCCCGTTCCCAGTGCACGCCGATGGTGCCCCGCGGCGTGTCGATCGAGGTGCGCGCCCAGGCGAGGCCGGCGGGCGGACGCGGGTCGACCCGCACCCGCGCCCACCCCGGGGCGAGGGAGGCGAGTCCGCCGACGACGCGGTGCATCCAGTCGGCGACAGCGCCGAACGCGTAGTGGTTGAAGCTCGTCATCTCCCCCGGGTTGACCGTTCCGTCGGGAAGGAGCGCGTCCCATCGCTCCCACACGGTGGTGGCTCCGAGGTCGACCGGGGCGAGCCACCCCGGCGTCTCGCGGTTGACGAGCAGCGCCAGCGCGTCGTCGAGATGACCGGTCGCCGTGAGGGCGTCGCACAGGTAGGGGGCACCGGCGAAACCGGCGATGACGCGGTGTCCCGACGCGCGGACGAGCTCGGCCAGCCGCTGCCCGGCCTTCGCGGCATCCGCCCCGTCGAGCACCTCGCAGACGATCGCGAGCGCATACACGGCGGGCGCATCCGAGCGCAGCCGCCCGCCGGGCTCGGCGTACGCCCGCCGGAAGTCGTCGCGCAGCCGCCGGGCGCGGGCCGCCCACCGCCTCTCATCGCCGGGACGGCCGAGCACGCTCGCGGCGCGGGACAGCATCAGGATGCTGCGGTGCAGCGCGGCCGTCGCGACCGCGCCGGGGTCAGCGATCGCCGCGAACGGGTCGTCGGGCGGAGCCGTGGGATCGAGCCAGTCCCCGAACTGGAAGTCGTCGCGCCAGACCCCGTCGGCGGAGAGCCGGCCGAGCACCCGTTCGACGTGCGCGGTCATGCTCGCCCAGCTCTCCGCGAGCACGGCGGGCTCGCCCGACGACTCCCACAGCGCCCACGGCACCCACACCGCCGCGTCGCTCCAGACGCCCACCGCCTCCGGCGGCTCCCCCGCGCGCACGCTCCACCCCGGCAGCGCATCGGGCACGACATAGGGCACCCGCCCGTCGGCATCGTCCTGCTCGCACCGAAGGTCGGTGAGCCACTCCCGGAGGAACCCGTCCATGTCGAAGAGGAAGCAGGCGGTGGGGGCGAACACGGCGATGTCGCCCGTCCATCCCAGGCGCTCGTCCCGCTGGGGGCAATCGGTGGGGATGCCGACGGTGTTGCCGCGCAGACTCCACACCACGTTGCGGTGGAAGCGGTCGAGCACCGGATCGGAGCAGGCGAAGCGTCCGGTGCGGCGCAGGTCGCTGCCGATGACGACGGCCTCCACGTCGCCCTCCACCGCGCGCCATCCCTGGATGCGCGCGTAGCGGAACCCGTGGAAGGTGAAGGCGGGCTCGACGTCGTCGTCGCCGCCGGACAGCACGACGACGTCCTCGGCGCGGGCGCTGCGCAGCGGGCGGCGGGCGAGCTCTCCGCGTTCGAGCACTTCGGCGTGCTGCACGGTGAGCCGATGGCCGCGCGGCCCCCGGACCCTCATCCGCAGCCGACCCACCAGGTTCTGTCCGAAGTCGAAGATCGTGCCGCCGCGGCCGTCGCTCCACGCCGAGATGGGGGCGACGCGTGCGGTCCGCACGATCGGGGGCCCCGCGAACGGCACGAGCCGGGAGCGGTCGAGGTGTTCCACGACGACCGGATGCGCAGCGCCGCGGCGCGTGCGCAGATCGAGGTGCTCACCGTCATAGAGGTCATCGGAGAGCGTCGCCGTGCGGACCGTCCGCCAGGCGTCGTCGGTGACGAGACGGCGCGACGAGCCGTCGTCGAAACGCAGGGTCAGCGCGGCGGCGACACCCGGCCGATCGCCGTAGAGCGCGCGGGCTCCCCTCCATCCGAGGCGACCGCAGTACCAGCCGTTGCCGGCACGCAGCTCGATCTCGTGGGAGCGCCCGGGGCCCAGCTGCGCGGTGACGTCGTAGGTCGCCACGCGCAGCCGGTGGCGGTACGCCGTCCACCCCGGCAGGAGCACGTCGGCGGTCACGGGCCGTCCGTCCAGCAGCGGCTCGACCAGACCCTCGGCCGTCACCTCCAGCACCGCCGCGGTCAGCGCGGCGCCGCCCGGCACCGAGAACGCGCGCACGAACCCCGGCGCACCGCGCCATCCCTCCGGCGCGCGGAGCACGCTCGCACCCTCCAGCATCCTTCTTCCTCCTGCCTCTCCTCGACGGGCACCACCCCCGAGAACGGACCCCGCGTCGCCCAGGACGGCGAACGACGCGGAGCCCGCTCTGCGGATGCGGGGACTCAGCCGATCGTGATGTCGCCGATCTGCACGCCCCACGATGACACGAGCCCGAACCGGACCTCGACGGCGCGCGTGCCGGCCGGCAGCGCCGCGCTGGTGATCGTGCGTTTGGTCCACCCGTTGGTCGTGGCCGTGGCCGCCGTCGCGGTGAAGGCCACCGTCGTCGCGGTGCCCGAGCCGTCGAGGGCGACGATCGTGAACGCGCTCGGCCCCTGGTTGAAGTAGAAGGTCGAGAGGGTCACGGTCTTGCCGGGCGCCGCATCCCAGCGCACCCAGCCGGGCTGGTCGTCGCTGCGCTTGATGCGCGAGGTGTCGCCGGCCATGTTGGATGCCGGAGCGGTCGTGTCCAGCATGATGTTCGCCGAGCGCGCCGTGCTGATGCTCCAGTCGTTGACCGGGTCGAAGAGCGCCGGGGCGACGGCGGGCGGCGCGGCCTCGTGGAACCCGCGGGAGGGCGCCGCGGTCGTCGACAGTGCGTTGCCGAAGAAGTCGCGCAACCCGTTGGGGCTCACGACCTGCCCGGTGGAGATCGCCGGCGAGGTCGACAGGAGCTTGTAGGCGTCGGCGACGGCGAACCCGTTGCCGGTGGTGCCCGCCGCGACGAACCGCGGGTCGGCGGTGATCTTCGTGGCATCGGCCGGCTCGCTGGCGGGGTGGTTGCCCGAGAACACGTTCGAGGCGAACGTCGCGTTCGTGCCCATGCCGGGGTACGTGTACGACCCGGTGCCGTGGTTGTCGACGATGTTGTTCACGAACGACCACTGGCCCGGCGTCGATGAGGCGCAGGCCCCGGCGTCGCCGTCGCAGTAGATGGGGTTCGCGGGCGATCCGGCGGGGATGTAGACGGTGTTGTTGTAGATCTTCACCGGTCCCGGCACGCCCCACGAGAAGGTGAAGACGCCCTTCACTCCTCCCCAGGCGTCGTTGACCGACAGGTTGTCACGCACCACCACGTCGCTCGAGTAGCCACCCATCAGGAGCAGGAAGCCGCCCTCGTTGTCGTGCGAGTAGTTGTACTGCACGCGGGTGTTCTTGCTGCCCATGTCGACGTCGAAGCCCTGACCGTCGGTGCCGTGGGTGCGGGTGCCCGACACCTCGTTGAACTGCACGAGCGTGTTCATGCCGCGCGTGGGCCACAGCCCCGCCGACGCCGGCATGTTGCCCGCATCGGTGGTGCGCTGGCCCGCCCCGCGGACGACGTTGTACTCCAGCACGGCACCGTCGGTTCCGAAGGCGAGGATGCCGTCGCTGTCGGGGTCGATCACGGTGTTGCCGCGGATGCGGACGTTCGAGGTGAGGGCGGACTGCACGATCACCGTCATGTCGGTGGTGAAGTAGCTGGCATCCCACACGACGATGCCGGTGCGGCCGACGTCGTGCACGGTGTTGTTCTCGATGAGCACCCCGTCGAAGCTCGCGCCGAGCTGGGTGGTGTCCACGACGATCCCGCCGTTGTCGTGCGCGTCGATGTCGGCGCAGTGGAAGCATCCGTTGACGTCGCTGACGACGTTGCTGCGGATCACGATCCCGCGCTGCAGGGTGTTCGCGACGGTGTTGCGCACCAGGATGCCGGAGCGGGGCGCGCCGCCCGTGGGATCGCCGAAGTTGTCGGTGCCGGAGTCGTTCGACACGTCGAGGTTCTGGATCGTCCACCAGCTCTGGTTCTGCAGCTGGACGGTGCCGCCCGACGCGAGCGACGCGCCGCTGAGGTGCGGCAGCGCGCCCGAACCGTAGGCGGAGACCGTGATGGGGGCGGACGCCGTGCCCGACCCCTGCGGAGCGAGCTGTCCCGTCCAGGCGCCGCCGCGCGCGAGCAGGATGCTGTCGCCGGCGGCGAAGGTGTGCGCGTTCACCGGAGCGAGCGACTTCCACGCGCTGGCCGGGCTGGTGCCGGCGGCGGCGTCGCTGCCGTTCACACTGTCGACGTAGTACGCGGTGGGGGCGGCCTGGGCGGGCTCGGCCGCCAGCACGCCCCCTGCGGTCGCGAGCACGACGGCGAGCGCAGTGGCCAGCGCGCGGCGGCGCGACCTGGGGCGGCGGCCCTCCGGTCGCGACATGGGCTGTTCGGTCATGGACCAATCTCCTCTCTCGTCCGCACGCACCGTTGCGCGCGGGAGCTTCGTGGCGGCGGGGCCGCATCGGTGGCGGGGGGCGACGGCGGCGGGTCTCAGTCCTTCATCCCCGCGGAGAGCCCGGCGCTGGCCAGGAGGGGACGCTGGAAGACCAGGAACAGCCCGATGGGGATCAGCGCCGAGACGACGAGGATCGCGAAGAAGGTCGTCAGGTCGTTCGTGCGCTCCAGCATCGGCAATGCGACCGAGATGGGCCGCACTTTCGGGTCGGTGAGCACCAGCGAGGGCCACAGGTAGTCCTTCCACGCGCCGATCGCGGCCAGCAGGGCGACCACACCGAGGATGGGCCGCGCCGCCGGCAGCACGACGCTCCACAGGATGCGCAGCGGCCCGGCGCCGTCGATCTCGGCCGCCTCGATGAGCTCGCGCGGGATGCCGCGGAGGTACCCGGTGACCAGCAGCACCGCGAACGCGTTGGCGCCCGCGGGCAGCCACACCGCCCAGAAGGTGTTCTGCAGCGAGATGCCGGTGCCGAACAGGTCGACCACCGTGAGGTAGAGCGGCACGAACGACACGATCGCCGGCAGGAAGACCGTCGCCAGGATGCCGGCCGACAGCAGCGGCGCCCAGCGCGGCCGCATGATCGCGATGACGTATCCCGCGCTCAGGGCCACCACGACGGTCGTGACCGCCGATCCCGCCGCCATCGCCAGCGTGTTGCCCAGCAGGCGCGCGGTGTCGACGCCGCGGAAAGCGTCGGCGTAGTGGTGCCACTCGGTCATCCGCCCGAAGACCCCGAGCGGGTCGCGCAGCACGTCGGTGGTCTCGCCGAGGGATGCCGCGACGAGCCACAGCAGCGGCCCCAACCCGGCCACGACCAGTCCGGCCAGCACGGCCGCGTGCACGCCGCGCAGCACCCACCGCGTGCGCGCGCGCCGCAGCTCCGCCGGGGTGAGCAGGCCGCCGCTCATGCCTGCCACCTCCGCGTGAGACGCAGGTAGAGCACCGACAGCACTGTGAGCGCCGCCGCCAGGAGGAGCCCGAGAGCCGTGGCCGCACCGTAGTCGGCGGAGCCGCCGAACGCGTACCGGTACATCAGCAGCAGGATCGTGAGCGTGGCGTTCTGCGGTCCGCCGGAGGTCATGAGGAAGGGCTCGGTGAACACCTGAGCCGCACCGATGAGCTGCAGCAGCAGCATGATGAGGATCATCGTGCGCATCTGGGGAAGCGTGACGTGCCAGACGCGTTGCCACACCGACGCGCCGTCGAGCGCCGCGGCCTCGTAGAGGTCGGGGCGGACGGCGGTGAGCGCGGCCAGGTAGATGAGCACGCTCGTCCCGGCCGCCGCCCACGTGGCCTGCAGCACGATCGACGGCATGGCCAGCGCGGCGTCGTTGAGCCAGGCGAACGGTCCGGCCCCGACCGTCGCCAGGATGCTGTTGAACAGCCCGGTCGGGGCGGGGTCGTACGCGAACCGCCACAGCAGGATCGCCACCACCGGCGGCACGATCACCGGGAAGTACGCCAGCGCCGCGAACAGGCCGCGGCGGCGGGCGCGGACCGTGGAGATCATGACGGCGAGGGCGAGCGGCAGGGGGAATCCGAAGACGATCGCGAGCACCGTGAACCACAGGGTGTTGCCCACCGCCTGCCCGAGCTGCGGATCGGCGAGGACGTAGGCGAAGTTGCTCCAGCCGACCCACTCGACGGCGCCCACGAACGTGGGGTGCTGCACGCTCATGAGCGCGCCGCGCACGATCGGCCACCACGAGAACACGGCGAACACGACGATCGTCGGCGCGGCGACGGCGAGCGCCGCCAGGGACGTGCGGCGACGTCGGGAACGGACGGACATCGGACTCCTCGGTGCGACGGGGACGGGTGGTGGGCTCCCCCGCCGCGGCGCGGCGAGGAGTCGTGGGGGTGCGGGGCGACGGGCGGGCTCACCGCCGCCCCGCACGGATCAGCGGGACAACAGCGCCTGAGCCGTGGAGGCGGCGCCGGACACGAGCGTGGGGATGTCCGCGCCCTGGTCGGTGATGACCGCCTGCACGACCGGGTCGAGCGTCGCGTAGATGTCCTGCCCCTTCACCGGCGGCTCCGACTGCACCTTCTGCTCGGCGACCTCGTCGAGGTAGGGGCGGAAGTTCTCGATCGGGACGTTGTTCAGATCGGAGATCCACGACAGGTACTGCTCGTAGGCCGCGGCGGTCACGACGGGCAGGCCGGGGATCGCGACGGCGGAGCCCTGTGACGCGAGTGCCTGCGCGTCGGCGCGCGCGGCATCCTTGTCGGTGTACTTGCCGAGCTCGGCGAGCTGGATCCACTCGACGGCGGCCTTCGCCTGCGCCGGCGACGCGTCGGGGCGCACGATGTCGATGGTGCCGCCCGACAGGGTCGTGGGCGCATCGCCCGCCGAGACGGTCGGCATGGCCCCGAAGCCGAAGTCGGCGCTGGGGAAGGAGAGCTGTTCGGTGAGCGGCCGGTAGGCGTCGGACTGCAGGATGAACATGCCGACCTGCTGCCCCGCGAACGCCTGCGCGAGATCGAGCGCCGCCATCAGCCCGTTGGGAGACATGCTGCCATCGATCCAGCGCATCTCGTGCAGGAGCGTCAGCGCGTCGGTGGTGGCCGCATCGTCGAAGGTGATCTCGTCTCCGGCCTCGTTCACGAGCGACCCGCCGCGCGACGCGACCTGGGCGCCGAGCACCCAGCCGCCCTGGTTGTCGGTGGTCACCTGGGCGAAGCCGGGCACGCCCGTCTTGTCCGTGATCTGCTTCGCGGCGGCGCGCACCTCGTCCCACGTGGTGGGCGGGGCGGCGGGGTCGAGGCCCGCCTTCTGGAAGAGGGCACGGTTGTAGACGAGTCCCATCGCGTAGGCCATGGTCGGCACGCCGTACTTCTTGCCGTCGGCGGAGACGAGGTCGACCAGCTGGGGGTTCAGCAGGTCGGTGACCCCGAGCTGGTCGACGGCGTCGGTCAGGTCGGCGACCTGCTTGCGCTCGATCAGTCCGCGGATCTCGGTGAAGGGCACGCCCATCACCGTCGGCAGGTCTCCGGCGGCCAGCCGTGCGGAGAAGGTCTGCGCGTCCCAGCCGTCCTCGGTGGTCGTGACGACGTAGTTCGGATGCTGCGACTTGAACGTCTCCACGAGGGAGTTGAACAGGGCGAGGCGGGCGGTCTCGGTCGCGGCGGGCTGATTGCCGATGACGATCTCGACTGGTCCGGCGGACTCGGCCGGGGTGGAGCCGGCGCCGCAGGCGGTGAGCCCGCCGACGGTCAGGGCCGTCATCGCCGCGAGAGCGGCGGCTTTCGCCCACGGGCGGGAGCGGAGTGGTCTCTTCATCGAAACTTCTCTTTCTGAGTCGGATTGCAGGCGACTCGGTGCGTGATGTACTTTGGTCGGGCCAGATGCCAAAGCGCTTTTGCACATTAGCCCGAGGGTGGCGGCGGACGCAAGACCGCAATCCGAAATCCGTGACACCCGCTGAGAGACGAGGACGACGCCGTGCTCACCCGTATCCCCACCGACGCCGTCTGGCAGCTCCGCGGAGCGTCGGGCCCCCTCCCCGACCACGTCGTCGGCCGTACCTTCGACGCCCCGGTGCCGGGCGACGTGCACATGGCGCTGCGCGACGCGCGGGCCATCGCCGACCCGTTCGACGACGACAACGAGCACCGGCTCACGTGGATCGGCGAAGCGGACTGGGAGTACCGCACCCGGCTCCCCGCCGTGACGGGCACCCCCGAGCGGATCGAGGTCGTGTTCCACGGCGTCGACACCCACGCGGACATCCTCATCGACGGCGACCCGCGCGCGCGCCTGTCGAACATGCACCGCACCTGGCGCGTCGCCGCTCCCGAGCTCGCCGAGGGCCCCGCCGAGCTGCGCGTCGCCCTGCGCTCGCCGGTCGCCGCCGCGGAGGCGGAACGCGACCGGCTCGGAGCGCGCTGGACCGTCTTCAGCACGCTGTCGCCCTTCATCCGCAAGAACGCGTGCGCGTTCGGCTGGGACTGGGGCCCGGCCCTGCCCGGGTCGGGCATCTGGCGCACCGTCGAGGTCGAGGCGTGGTCGACCGCCCGGCTCAGCGCCGTGCGGCCCACGTCGCGTCTCGCGGGCGACGACGGCGTGATCTCGCTCGACATCGAGCTGGAGCGCACCGCCGAGTCCGGGCGGCAGAGCGACCTCGGCGTGCTCGTCGAGGTCGGGGGCGCCCGCACCTGGATCGCCGCGCCCGCGCACTCCGACCGCCTCCGGGGCGAGCTCGTCGTGCCGCACCCCGCCCGCTGGTGGCCGACCGGCATGGGGGCACCCGCGCTGCACGAGCTCACCGTGACGCTCGTCGACGCGCACGGCGCCGCACTGGACGTCTGGACGCGGCGGATCGGGTTCCGCGATCTCGTGGTCGATCAGACCGAGGATGCAGAGGGTCGCAGCTTCGGCCTGACGGTCAACGGGGTGCCGATGTTCGTCCGGGGCTTCAACTGGATCCCCGACGACACCTCGCCCGCCCGCGTCACGAGCCGGGACATCCGCCGTCGGATCGCCGAGACGCTCGACCTCGGCGCGAACCTGCTGCGCGTGTGGGGCGGCGGCGTGTTCGAGTCGGACGAGTTCTACACCGCGTGCGACGAGGCCGGCATCCTCGTGTGGCAGGACTTCCTCTTCGCCTGCGCGGCGTATCCCGAGGAGGAGCCCTTCGCCGGCGAGGTCGAGGCGGAGGCGCGCGAGAACATCACCCGGCTGATGCCGCACCCCAGCCTCGCGCTCTGGAACGGCAACAACGAGAACCTGTGGTTCTGGTTCCTGCACGACTGGGAGCACGTGCTGGACGGCGCGAGCTGGGGCGAGACGTTCTACGTCGACCTCCTCCCCCGACTCGTCGCCGAGCTCGACCCCTCGCGGGCCTATCTCGTGGGCAGCCCGTCGTCGGGCGGACGGTGGGACGATCCCAACGATCCCTCCCGCGGCGTGGTGCACTGGTGGATCCCCGACGACTACCGCGCCTACGACGACGTACGCCCGCGGTTCGTCTCGGAGTTCGGGTTCCAGGGACCCCCGGCCCGCGCGACCTTCGACGCGGTCGTCCACGACGAGCGGCCGGCACCCTTCTCGGCGGGGACCATCCAGCGCCAGAAGGCGGCCGGCGGCACGGAGCGCATCAACGACGTGCTCGACGCCCATTTCGGCGTGCCGACCGACTTCGACGAGTGGTACTGGCTCGCCCAGCTCGATCAGGCGCGCGCCGTGCGCTACGGCGTCGAGCGGTTCCGCACTCTCGAGCCCTTCTGCCGCGGCACGATCGTGTGGCAGCTGAACGACTGCTGGCCCGCGCTCTCGTGGTCGATGATCGACGTCGCCGACCGCTACAAGCCGGTCGCCTACGCCGTGCGCGAGGCCTACCGCCCGCGCATCGTCGTCCTGCGGCACGAGGCCGACGGACCCACCCTGTTCGCGTGCAACAGCACACCCGAGCCGTGGGACGCGGTCGTCGACGTGCAGCGTTGGACGCGTGGTGCGCTCTCGGGGCAGACCGAGGCCACCGCGCACGTGCCGGCGCACACGGCGATCGCCGTGCCGATGCACGCCCTCGCCGCCGACCTCGGTGGCGACGAGCTGCTCGTCGCGACGGTGCTCACCCCGACGGATGCCGACACCGGCGCACCCGAGGCGTCCGGCGCACCCGGCGCGTCCGGGGCGCGCGCGTCGCGGAGCGTCCTGCTCGGCGAGACGGATCGCGTCCACCCCGACCCGGAGCCGCGGTTCGACGTGGAGGTGGACGCGGTGCCCGCGGGGGTGTCGGTGCACCTCACCGCGCGCACGCTGCTGCGCGACGCCACCCTGCTCGTCGATCAGATCGACCCCGACGCGCACGCCGAGCGCACCCTCGAGACGCTGCTGCCCGGCGAGACTGTGGCGTGGACGATCCGCACCGCCGCGCCGGACGCGTTCACGCCCGCGGCGGTGCGTGCCGCGCTGCGCACCGCCCGCGCCGCGACGAGCCCGAACGCCGGCTACCGCGGTCTCGCGCAGCTGGAGGCGGAGAAGCTCGCGCGAGCGGACGCATCCTGACGGCGGCCGGGGCGTCTCACGCCCCGGCCGTCACACCGCGGCGAGCGCGTCGAGCAGAAGCGCCCACCGCGGGTCCTGGCCGGGCGGCGGAAAGGTCATCCGCTGTCCCACGAAGGCGAAGCCGGTGCGCGAGGGGGCGTGGGCGAAGGCGAGCCGGCCGCCCATGCCGGAATGACCGAACGAGCCGTCGCCGAGCATGCGGTTCAGAGCGTGCGAGATCTCGAACCCCAGCCCCCACCGCACGGTCGCGGCGGCGCCGGGAAGGCACAGCGGCTCGCGGATGCCGCCGAGCCAGTCGCGTGACACCAGGCCGACGGTGTCGTCGTCGAGCAGACGCACCCCGTCGACCGGCGCGACGCACGCCCCGTACACCCGGGCGAGGGCGCGTGCGTCCGCGACCAGACCGCCCCCGGGAACGAGCGCGCGTCGGAAGGGGAGGCCGTTGACCCGCTCGGTGCCCAGCATCCCGTCGACCCGTTCGAACAACGGGACGATCTGCACCGTGCTGCGGAAGGCGGCCGCGCAGGCCGCGCCGGTCGACTCCGGCGTACCGGCCGGCACGGGCGGCGGCACGATCGGCTCCATGAGGGCGGGGAGGTAGCGACGGTCCTCGTCTGCCGGCAGCCCGAGCCAGAGCGCCGCACCCAGCGGATCGGCGACCCGTTCGCGCAGCAGGGTCGCCGCGTCGTCCCCGGTGACGCGGCGGAGCAGCTCGGCGGCGATGACCCCGTAGCTGAGCACGTGGTAGACACGAGCGCTGCGGGGGGCGTAGTCGGGCGGCGCCGCCGCCACCCGGGCGGCGAGGGCGAGCGGATCGAGGAGGTCCTCGGGCTCGCGGATCGGCAGGGTGGGCATGCCCGCGACGTGCGTCAGGACGTCGGCGACGGTGATGCGCTCCTTGCCGGCTGCGGCGAACTCCGGCCAGTAGTGCGCGACGGGGAGCGCGGGATCGAGCGCACCGGCCTGCACCTGCTGTGCCACGAGCAGGGCCACCATGCCTTTCGCCGCGGAGAACGCCAGCGTGGCGCTCTCACGCTCCCACGCCCGCCCCGAGAGGGGGTCGGCGCCGCCCCACAGGTCGACCACCGTCTCCCCGTCGACGACGATCGAGAGCGCCGCACCGGCGGCATCGCTCTCGAGCACGCGCGCGAACGCCTCGGCCACCCCGGCATAGGCGGGATGGACGTGGCCGTGGGCCGGGGCGGTCGCGCGGGGGTGGATGCGGGGGGTCTGCGGGTCGTCCGTCACGCCGCCAGTCTACTGCCGAAGCGCTTTGGCATAAGATGGGCGGCACAAGCGCCACCGCTTGCGAGAGGATGTGCCCATGCCGCAGAGATCCGCGCGCCTGGCCGACGTCGCCCGGGCCGCAGGGGTGTCCGTGCCCACGGCCTCCCAGGTGATGAACGACACCGGGCGCGTCGCCGAGGCGACCCGACAGCGTGTCCTGGATGCCGCGCGCGACCTCGACTACCGGCCGAACGCTCTGGCCCGCAGCGTCGCCCTCGGACGCAGCCGCACCATCGGCGTGCTCGCCGAGAACGCCGCGGGCGCGTTCTGCATGCCGGTGCTGATCGGCATCAACCGCGCCCTCAGCGACCACGACCTGGCGAGCATCCTCTACGACGCGCGCCACGATCCGCAGCGGCGCCACCAGCACGTGCGGCACATGCTCGATCGGCAGGTCGACGGCATCATCGTGATCGGCGAGGGTCCCGACGTCCCGATCGCCGACATCGGCGCGAGCGACTCCCACCCCGTCGTGCACGCGTTCGGCCCGCACGAGCCCGACCGGGCGGTGAGCGTCCACCCCGACGAGCACGCCGGAGGGGCGCTGGCGGCCCGGACCCTCCTCGAGGCCGGCCGGCGGCGCATCGCCCACGTCACGGCGGCGGCCGCGTTGCCGTCGGTGCGGGAGCGCGCGGACGGCTTCACCGCAGCCGTGCACGCGGCGGGACGAGAGCCCGCGGTGATCCTGCATGGCGAGTTCAGCCGCGACTGGGGGCACCGCGCCGCCGAGCTGCTGCTCGCGCAGGCGCCCGACACCGACGCCGTCTTCGCCGGCAGCGACGCCATCGCGATCGGTCTGGCGGCGGGCCTGGAAGCCGCCGGCGTGCGGGTGCCCGACGACATCGCGATCATCGGCTACGACCACGTCGCCGGCTACGGCGAGGATGCCGACCCGTACCTCGCGTCGATCGATCCGCGGCTCACGGCCGTGGGCGAGCGCGCGGCGCAGTACCTCATCGCCGCCCTGGACGAGGACGACACCGCGGATGCCGCCCCCATCGCTCCCGCCTACGCCCCGGGGGCGACGGTCCGCGGCGGGGACGCCGCCCGCCTGCACCTGGTGGAGACGCTGCTGCGGACGGTGACCGCGCCGCCGGTGCGCGGAACCTCGTCGTCCACGCCCGACGCCGACCCGCGATGAGCGCCCTGAGCTACACGGCCCCGTTCCCCTCGGCCGATGTCGAGGTGGTCGGCGCACTCGGCTTCGCGCCGGGGAGGTACGGGGTGCGCCCGCGGCGGCTGCCGGAGTGGACGCGGCCGCAGATCCCCGACCCCGGCTTCGACTTCGTGGTGGGCATGACCTCGGGCGTGCGCGTGGCCACGTCGACCACGGCAGGCGCGATCGCCGTCGAGCTCGTCGTGATCGGGATCGCCCCCGGAGCGCCCGCAATCGTCGAGCTCGTCGTCGACGGCGAGCGCCGAGGCTCCGTCTCGGTCCCCGTCCAGGCGCAGACCCTCGTCGCCGCGGACGGGGCGCTCACCCAGGAGCGTCCCCCCGTGACGGTCTCCTTCGCCCTTCCTGCACCCGGCCGCGGCGCGCGCGCCGTCGAGGTGTGGCTGCCGCACACCACAGCCGTGGAGCTCGTGGCGCTGCGCGCCGACGCGCCTCTCGCGCCGCCCCGCGACGCCCGGCCCGTGTGGCTGCACCACGGTTCGTCCATCAGCCAGTGCGGCGAGGCCTCCGCGCCCACCCGGACGTGGCCGGCGGTGGCCGCGACGGCGGGCGCGGTGAGCCTGCGCAGCCTCGGCTTCAGCGGCAACGCCGTGGGCGATCCCTTCGTGGCACGGACGATCCGCGACCACCCCGCCGACGCCATCAGCATCGAGATCGGCGTCAATGTCGTCAACGGCGATCTCCTGCGCCGGCGCCTTTTCGAACCCGTGCTGCACGGCGTGCTCGACACGATCCGGGACGGCCACCCCGACACGCCGCTCGTCGCGATCGGGCCGATCCCCTGCCCGTCCCTGGAGCGGATGCCGGGTCCGACCGTGATCGACCCCGCGACGGGCCAGGCGGTGAGCGCCGGCGACGCGCGGGAGCTCGAGCGCGGCGGGATGAGCCTCGCGATCGTCCGCGAGGCCTGGGGGAACGTGCTGGCCGCTCGCGCCGACGACCCGCGGCTGTTCTGGCTCGACGGTCGTGCGCTGCTGCCCGACAGCGAGATCGGCGACCTCGACGACGGTCTGCATCCCAACGCGGCGGCCTACGAGCGCATGGGCGCCCGGTTCGCCGACTACGCGTTCGCGCCCGACGGCCCGTTCGCCGCCGTCGGGCAACGCCGCGCCTGAGCCCACGCGGACAGCGCACTCCGGACCTCCGGAGTGCGCTGTCCGCGTGGGCGGAGCCGCGGGCTAGGCCCGGATGAAGGCGAGGATGTCGGGGTTGATGACCTCCGCGTGGGTCGTCAGCATGCCGTGGGGGTAGCCCTCGTAGATCTTGAGGGTCGAGTTCTGCAGGAGCTCGTGCTGCTTGAGCGCGGCATCCTTGTACGGCACGACCTGGTCGTCGTCGCCCTGGAGCACCAGGACGGGCACGGTGATCGACGTCAGGTCGTCGGTCTGGTCGGTCTCGGAGAAGGCCGCGATGCCGAGGTAGTGGGCCTGCGCGCTGCCGGTCATCCCCTGCCGCCACCAGTTGGCGATGACGGGCTCGGACACCGTCGCACCCTCGCGGTTGAAGCCGTAGAACGGCCCGGACGCGACCGCCTGGTAGAACTCCGCGCGGTTCGCCGCGAGCGCGCTGCGGAAACCGTCGAAGACGGAGAGCGGCGTGCCCTCGGGGTTCGCCGCGGTCTGCACCATCAGCGGCGGAACCGAGGAGACGAGCACGGCCTTGGCGACGCGCCCCTGGGGTTCGCCGTACCGGGCGACGTACCGCGCGACCTGACCGCCGCCGGTCGAATGTCCGACGTGAATCGCGTTGCGGAGGTCGAGGTGCTCGACCACGGCGCTCGCGTCGCTGGCGTAGTGGTCCATGTCGTGACCGGTGGCGATCTGCGAGGACCGTCCGTGACCACGGCGGTCGCTGGCGACGACGCGGTAGCCCGCGTTCAGGAAGAAGAGCATCTGCGCGTCCCAGTCGTCGGAGGACAGCGGCCAGCCGTGGTGGAACATGATGGGCTGGGCGTCACGGGGACCCCAGTCCTTGAAGTAGATTTCCGCGCCATCTTCCGTCGTCACAAAAGACATGGTCGACCTCCAGGGTTATGTGATCCCGAGGCGGTCTCGGGACGACGATCCGGTGTTCCCGACTGCTGATCGAGCCGGGAGCGCGTTCACGATAACGCCGGACGAGAACCGCGGCGCTCCTACTTTTGTTCAGACTCTGGGAGGGCTCCCGCAGGCCGGCCCGCCCGCGTTTCGACATCTGTCCTGTGACAGCGGGCCCGCACGCGCGTACCGTCTGGCGCAGGGGAACAACGTCCGACCGATGCGAAGAGGAGCCGACGATGGGCTACGTCGAACACCATCCGAAGAGCGTCCTCGGCGCCGGCACCGCGGCGCCGGACTTCACGCTGCACCGCACGCCGGAGGACACCGTCACCCTGTCGAGCCTTCGCGGACAGCCGGTGGTGCTCATCTTCTACCCCGCCGACTGGAGCGCGGTGTGCGGCGACGAGCTCAATGTCGTCAACGCGGCGATGCCCCTTCTCACCGCCCACGGCGCGGCGGTGTTCGGCGTCTCCGTCGACGGCGTCTGGTCGCATCGGGCCTTCGTCGCGGATCGCGGCTTCACCTTCGCCCTGCTCAGCGACTTCGAGCCGAAGGGGCAGGTGTCCCGGCGCTACGGCGCCTACGACTTCCACACCGGCACGAGCACGCGTGCGCTGTTCGTCATCGACTCCTCGGGCGTCATCGCCTGGAGCTACCTGTCGCCCATCGACGTGAACCCGGGCGTCGACGGCGTCCTCGACGCGCTCGACGCCCTGGCATCGCCCACCACGCCCTCCCCCTGAGATCGGACCCGCCATGTCCCACCTTCGCATCCCCGTCTCCGACCACGACCACAGCTTCGGCCCGCCGGACGCCCCGGTGACGCTGGTCGAGTACGGCGACTACCAGTGCCCGTACTGCGGCCAGGCCTTCCCGATCGTGAAGCAGCTGCTGCACGAGTACGACGGGAAGATCCGATTCGTCTTCCGCAACTTCCCCCTCGCGCAGATCCACCCCGAGGCCGTCGACGCCGCCTTCGTCGCGGAGTTCGCCGCGGAGCACGGCGAGTTCTGGCAGGCGCACGACCTGCTCTACGAGAACCAGATCGACCTCGGCCCTCAGCTCTATCAGCGCATCTGCGAGGCGCTCGGCCTCGCCGTCGCCGATCTGGGGAAGGCGGCCGCGGAGGACCGGTACACCGCTCGGATACGGGCCGACGAAGAGGGCGGCATCCGCAGCGGGGTCAACGGCACCCCCACCTTCTTCCTCAACGGCGCCCTCGTGGAGGCCGGCACGGCAGGACTGGCGGAGGCGATCAGGTCGGCGCTCGCCGGCCACGGAAGCGGGTCCTGACCCATGGCGCAGCGGGCCACCCCGCTCGGGCTGCCGCAGATCTCGCACGGGGCGGGGTTCTGGGTCGTCGCGAGCGCCTTCGTCCTCGTGATGGCCTACGCGACCGTCCCGACCCCGCTGTACCCGCTGTATCAGGAGCGCGACGGCTTCCCCGTCGCCGTCATCACGCTCGTCTTCGCCGCGTTCGCGGTGGGTGTCGTGCTCAGCCTGTTCCTCCTCGGGCACGTGAGCGACTGGATGGGCCGGCGAAGGATGCTGACGGTGGCGATTCTGGTCGCCGCGCTCTCCGCCGGCATGTTCCTGCTCTGGACGGAGGTTCCGGGCCTCTTGGCGGCGCGGCTCGTGAACGGGGCGAGCGTCGGAATCCTCACCGCGACGGCGACCGCCCACCTCGGCGAGCTGCGCACCCACGCCCGACCCACCGAGAGCGTCGTCGTCGCGGCGTCGGTCGCTGGCGCCGCCAATCTGGGCGGCCTGGCGCTCGGTCCGCTGATCGGCGGACTCTTCGCCGAGTTCCTCCCCGATCCGCTCGTCCTCCCGCACGCCGTGTTCCTCGTCCTGCTCATCGTCGCGGCGATCGCCGTCAGCTGCGTCCCCGAGACGGTGCCGGAGCCGGAGGAGCGTCGGCGCTATCGGCCGCAACGCATCGCCGCTCCCCCGCGCGGGCGCGCCGCGTTCGTGGCCGCCGGTTTCGGGGCGTTCGCGGGCTTCGCCCTGTTCGGGCTGTTCACCTCGCTCGCGCCCACCATCCTCATCGCGACGTTCGATCAGCACGACCACCTCCTCGCCGGCATCGCGGCGTCCTGCGTCTTCGCCGCGGCGGCGATCGGCCAAGCGGCACTCGCCGCGGTCCCGCTGCGCATCCAGCTGACCATCGCGGCCGTGTGCTGCGCGGTCGGGCTGGCATCCGTCGCCGTCGGCGCGTTCGCTCCCTCGCTCGGCGTCTTCCTGGTCGGCGGCGTCGTGTCGGGCGTCGGCGTCGGTGTGCTGTTCAAGTCCGCCATCGCCACCGCCGCGGGGCTGGCCGAGTCGGGCCGCCGCGGGGAGACCCTCGCGCTCATCTTCCTGGTGGCGTACTGCGGGCTGGCCCTTCCGGTGCTGGCGATCGGGGTGAGCCTCACCGTCGCCCCGCAGGCGATCGTGCTCCTCGTCTTCTCCGCCGCCGTGCTGGTGGCGACCGTCTCCGCGGCGCTGGTCATGCGCCGCGCGGCGGCATCCGGCGCGTGAGAGGAGCGGGCGGCTCGTCGGCGGCCGGCTCTGTCAGACTGACGGCTGTGAGAGGGAGGGCGTCGTGACCGAGCCGTCACCGTTCGGCCAGCTGCTCCGGTCGCTGCGCGTCGGGCAGAACTCGACGCTGGAGTCCCTCGCGGCCGCTTCCGGTGTGAGCGTACGAACCATCGGCGACCTCGAGAGAGGCGCCAGCACCTCGCCCCAGCGTCGCACCGTCGAGGCACTGGCCCAGGGGCTCGGCCTGGACGTCGCCGCGCGACACGCGTTCCTCCGGGCGGCCCGCGCCCGTCCCCGCGGCGTCGACGCCGCGGAGGCGACCGGGGGCGTCTCGCCTCATCGGGTGTTCGACTTCTCCGGGCGAGAGCGCGAGATCCGTGAGGCCCTCGACATCCTCGAAGGAGAACGCGAGCCCGGCGAGAGCCGCCCGGCGCTCGTCATCAGCGGCGCCCCCGGCATCGGCAAGACGACGGGGGCCGTCGAGATCCTCGCCCGCGGCCGATCCGCCCAGGATCCCACCGTCTTCGTCGGCCTGGACGGCTTCAACGCCTCGCCGCTGACGCCCCTCCAGATCATCACCGCGATGCTCCGCCAGCTGCAGGGGACGCAGCAGAAGGCGCCCGCGGATCTCGACGTCGCCGCTCGGCAATGGCGCGCGGCCGTCGACGCCCGTCCGGTGCGCGTCCTGCTCGACAACGCCGCGAACGAGTCGCAGGTCCGCCCGATCCTCTCGATCTGCAGCGGCGAGATCGTCGTCGTGACGTCGCGCCGCAGCCTCGCCGGGCTGGAAGGAGTGCGGCGGCTGCGCTTCGGTCCTCTGCAACGCGACGAGAGCGTCTCACTCCTGCGCCGCCTCATCCCGCAGGCCGGATCCGACGACGAGGCGCTCGACGAAGTCGCCGGGCTGTGCGACGACGTCCCGCTCGCACTGCGCGTGGTGGGCAGCCGCATCGCCAGCCGGCCGGAATGGAACGTCGAGGACCTGCTGCGGCGACTGCGGACCACCGAGGACCGGTTGCGGCTGCTCGTCGCCGGCGACCTGGCGGTCGAAGCCGCCATCTCCCTCTCCTACGAAGAGCTCGACCCTCGCACGGCCGCGCTCTTCCGGTGGGTCGCGCTCATCGGCGGCAAGACCTTCGATGCGCAGCTGGCCGCCGCCGCGGTCCGCTCGACCGAGGTCGCAGAAGTGGAGTTCCGACTCGACGACCTGACCGACCTCGGGCTGCTGGAAGCGCGCGGCGGCGACCGCTATCGCCTGCACGACCTCATGCGGCTGTTCGGCCTGAACAGGCTGCGCGACGTCGTCGGTGCGGACGAGCTCGAACGGCGCCGCGCGCACATCCGCGCCTGGATCCTGGGGAGCCTGGAACGGGCGGGGGCCTGGTTCGAGCCGGAGAGGGAGCAGCACACGGCGAGCCGGGTCGGTCGCGGCTTCGTCAGCGCCGAGGCGGCGGCGCTGTGGATCCGCACGGAAGCCGAGCACTGGTGGCCGGCGTATGCGGAGGCCGCCGAGCTCGGCGAGAACGAGACGGTCGTCGACGTCGCCGACGCCCTCCACTGGTACTCCGACGTCTGGCTCTCCTGGGGGAACTGGCATCGGTTCTTCTCCCTCGCCGTGACCGCCGCGCAGAGTCTGCGAAATCCGCTGATGGAGGCGACGCATCTCGGCTACCTCGCGTGGGCCGAGATCGTGGAGGTCGGAGACCGCGAGCGCGCCGTCCTGACGGCACGCTCGGCACTCCGCGCGGCGCTCCGCGCCGGCGACGCCACGCAGGAGGGGTGGGCGAACTACTACGTGGGATGGGCGAGCTGGCTGCTCGGCCGTGTCGTCGAGGCCGCAGACGCCGCCGAGGGCGCGATCCGGGCGTTCTCACTCGCGGGCGAGAAGGTGGGACTGGAGAACGCGCGCCTGCTGACGACGATGATCATGAACACCCGCGGTGAGCACCTCGCGGCGATCGAGGAGCTGGAGTCCACGCTCGCGCGCATCCAGGCCGAACCCGAGGCCGACGGCTTCCTCACGCTCATCACGCGATACGCGGCCTATCTGGACCTCGTCGACGCGTACATCGCCGTCGGCCGCTACGACGACGGGATCCGGGCGGGCGCGATCGGCATCCAGATCGCCCGTTCGCTCAACGACGACATGCGGGTCGCCCTGATGATGCGCCGCCACATCCGCGCGCTGATCGAAGCCGGGGAGTCGGAAGCGGCGATGGCCGAGGCGGAGGAGGCGTTGCGCCTGCTCGGCCCGGGCAGCAGCGAGGCGTTCATCTTCGCCCGGTTCCGTCGAGAGATCGCGGGGATGACGGCAGGACGGACGACCGCGCGAGATGCGCCTCACAGCGGGAGCGAGTCGCCCAGCTCCTGACCGTAGCGGGCGATGGCGCGGCCCACCGGCAGCCGGTCCCGGTCGTAGGTCGCGAGCGCGTCGGCCAGGGAGAGCTCGGTGCCCAGGAGGTCCACCAGCGCCATCGCGTCTCCCGCGGCCTTGGCCGCGCCCATCGCGGTGTGCGGGCGCACGACGACGGCGGCGTCGCCGACGAGCGCGACGGACGGCGCCGCCATCCGCGGCGCGACGTAGTCGTAGAGGGCCTGCAGGAACGGTCGCGGCTCGGCCGCGACGGCATCCGCGAACGGCACCGGCAGCTCTGCCGCGGCGGCCGCGACGAGCGATTGCCGGAGGTCTGCCGGGAGGTCTCCCGGTGCGAGAGAGGCGCTCGCGGCACCGTGCCCGCACGCGACCATCAGACGTTCCAGCTCCGGAGACGGCAGCGACCGGTACCAGACCCAGTTGTACCGACGCCGCCCCGGCGCCGTCTGCCCGTCCGGTCCCGGGACCAGGTAGCCCAGCATGTGGGCGCCCGGCGCCGTGTAGAAGGCGAACCGTTCGAGCAGGATGTCCGCGGCCCGCTCCGGGAGCGCCGCCTCCGGCACGAGCCCGCGCCAGGTGAGGTAGCCGACGTAGCGGTTGTCCGACCGCTCGGGCGCGACGGCGCGGCGGACGACGGAGTTGAGACCGTCGGCGCCGACGACCAGGTCGAACGGGATCGTCGTCCCGTCCTCGATCCGGACGGTCGCGTGCCGGCCGTCCGACCGCACCTCCGTGACCGCACTGCCGAGCCGGTAGCGGCCGGCGGGGATGAGCGCCCGCAGGCCGTCGTAGATGTAGTCCCACGACAGCTGCGTCTGGGGCGTCGGGTCGCGATGGAGCACGTCGCCGCGGCGACCGAGTGTGATGCGTTCGCGCGCCTCCACGCCGGATCGCAGCACCGAGGTCAACCCCAGTCTCGCGAGGACGTCGAACAGGTCCTGCTGACCGACCAGGCCCGCGCCGCGTCGGGCCAGCCCCGCGCGGGACCGTTCGAGGACGGTGACGTCGTGACCTGCCTGATGCAGCAGGGCAGCGGTGAACAGGCCCCCGAGAGACCCGCCGACCACGCCCACCCGCAACGCCGTCCTCATCGTCCGACCTCTCCTGTGCGGGGCATGGGTCGACGGTATCGCCCCGGCCGCGTGCGGCGCTTCGACGTTCGCCGGAAGTCCGCCCCGACACGATCAGGCACGACCGGTCGCCTCCCAGAGCCGGATGAGCTTGAGCGCGACGTGGAGCGTGCTGCGCTTGATGCCGTCGCTCAGAGCGTCGCGGACGACCTCCGGCATCCGCTCGAGCCGGTAGTACAGCGTCGTGCGGTGCACGAAGAGGATCTCGCACGCCGCCACCACGTTCGCGCCGACATCCAGGTAGGTCTCGATGGTCTCTCGTTGGCTGCCGTCGCCGTGCACGTACAGCGCATGCGCGGCCGGCGAGATGATGCGCAGGTGCTCCGGGTTCGCCGAGGCCGAGGCCAGCAGCAGCCAGCCGCCGAGCTCACTGGCGTCGACCGCCGGATGGAACTGCGGAAGCGCGGCGGCGAGAGAAGCGGCGATGACCGCTTCGTCGGCCGCGGCACGCACGTCCTCCGCCCCCGGCGCAGGAGAGGCCGAGCCGATTCCCAGGACGCGGATGCCGCGCGCGGTCGCCTCCCGGAGGATCACGTCGTCGATGCCGCGATCGGACGGCTGCCCCACGAGCATGACCATGCCGGCGTGCAGGGCCATGAAGTGGTGGGGGACGGGGCGCAGATTCGCGAGGTGCCGGGCGAAGGCGATGGCATGGATGTCCGTGACGGTCGCATCGACGAGCAACGCGCGCACGACGGTGCCCTCGTCGCGGTGCAGCCACCGTTGCTGCACCGCGCGGGCGTACGCGCTCCGCCGAACGCCCTCGTCGTCGTGCAGGAGATCGTGCAGCACCGATTCGCGGCTCGTCCCTCCCTCCGCGCGCAACAGGTCTCGCACGAGGAGGGATGCCGCATCGAGCGCCTCGAAGTCCGACGGGCCGAGGGATCGTCCCTCCGTCCGCACGGCGATGTGCGCCACCACGACGCCCCGGTCCTCCACCGTCACGTCGAGCCGGCGCGGTGCCGCGAGCGACGGATCCGTCGCGCCGCACACGCCGGCGGGCGCAGACGGCGGTCCGCCGCGGACCCACACCGGACGTCCGAGCGCGGCGGTGAGCTGTTCGGCGATGCCCTGCAACGTGGCAGGCACGACGGCACTGCTCTCGCTGGCTTTCACGGATGCACTCCTATCCGGGCCGGGCCCACCATGAGGCCGCGCCGGCAGTAGCCGACACGCAGCCACACCGAAGTCGAGTCACAGCCATCCGACCGCGTCCGCGACGGCAGCACCAGGAAGAAAACAGGCAGAAGTGCGACGTCTCCGCATCCGCCGCGGGCACCGTCCCACCGGCCGGGCCACGTCTCCGACTCCTGTCGGAGTGCTGTCGGCGCACTCGTTCCTAGATTCGTCTCAGGGCCGGCACAACCACCACGAGGTATCCACATGACAGCACGTACGACGGTCGTCCTGGTTCACGGCGCCTTCCTGGACGCGTCCAGCTGGTGGCCGATCGCGCTGCGCCTGCTCGGAGGCGGGCATCCCGTGCTCGCCCCTCCCCTGGTCGGCCGCAGCTTCGACGGCGACTGCACCTACATCCGCACCGTCGTCGAGCGCATCGACGGAGCGGTGCTGCTCGTCGGGCACGGTTATGGGGCGGCCGTCATCACCGTCGCGGGAGACGCGGCGAACGTCACCGGCTTGCTCTTCATCGCCGGCTACGCGCTCGAGCGCGGCGAGAGCATCGGCGAGATGCGCGACGCCTTCGCCCCGGACGAGGTCTCCCAGCACCTCGTCCCCGCGATGTTCCGCGACGACCACGGCGTTCCCGGCACGGAGGTGACCGTCGCCGTCGACGCGTTCCCCCGCCTGCTCGCCGAGGGTCTCCCCGCCGACGAGGCCTCGGTGCTCGCCGTCTCGCAGCGGCCGGTGTCGGTGTCGGTGTTCAGCGAGCGCGCGCGCGTCGAGGCCTGGCGCGGCAGGCCCAGTTGGGGCGTCGTCGCCACGGAGGATCGCGCGATCAACCCTGACGTGCAGCGCTTCGGGTACCGGCGCGCCCACTGCCGCGACGTCGTCGCCCTCGCCGCGCCGCATTTGGTCACACAGACCCATGCCGCCGAGATCGTGGGCTTCATCGACACCATCCTCGGGGACGTCGCCGCCGATGACTGACGCGCCGGCCGAACGGCCTCCCGCAGGGCCCCGCGTCTGGGCGTCCGGATTCACGCCGCTGACGGTACGCATCTTCCGACTGGTGTGGCTGGCCTCCCTCGTCAGCAACATCGGAAGCTGGATGCAGACGGTCGGTGCGCAGTGGCTGCTCGTCGAGACGAACAGCTCCGCCCTGCTCGTGGCGCTCGTGCAGACGGCATCGGCGGCGCCGGTGCTGATCTTCGCCATTCCCTCCGGCGTCATCGGCGAGTTCCTCAACCGGCGACTCGTGCTCCTGTACTCGCAGGCCGTCCAGTTCGTCGTCGTGCTGGTGCTGGCCTTCCTGACCTGGAGCGGCCAGACCACCCCGACCATCCTGCTGGCGTGCACCTTCGTCCTCGGCACCATCTCGGCCGTCCAGCTGCCCGCCTTCCAGGCGCTCGTGCCCGACATCGTCCCGCGCGACATGCTCGTCGACGCGGCCAGCCTCTCGTCGATCGGCGTGAACATCGCGCGCGCCGTCGGCCCCGCGGTCGCCGGACTCGTCGTCGCACAGTTCGGGGTCGTCGCGGTCTTCCTCCTCAATGCGGCCTCGTTCGTGGTGTTCCTCGGCGTCCTGCTGTTCTGGAAGACCTATCGCCCGCCCGCCGCCCGTCACGAACCGTTCGTCGACGCCACCCGCGCCGGCACGCGTTACGTGCTCCACTCCCGCGTCGTGCGGCTCACCCTGCTGCGACTGGCGATCTTCCTGATCCCCGCGAACGCCCTGTGGGCACTCCTGCCGACCATCGCGAAAGACTCCCTGGGCTTCGCCGCCACCGGCTACGGCCTCCTGCTGGCCGCCCTCGGCGCCGGCTCCATCATCGGGGCGTTCGTGCTCCCGTGGGCTCGCCGCATCGCCGCGCTCAACGGCGTCGTCCTCGCGTCTTCCGCCGTGTTCGGTGCGGGGCTGGTGGTCCTGGTCGTCTCCCCGACGCTCTGGGTGACCTTCCCGGTCCTGGTCGCGACGGGGTTGGCGTGGATCGGCGTGATCGCCACCATCAACGGCACCATCCAGGCGTTCCTGCCCGTGTGGGTGCGCACCCGCGGACTCTCCTTCTATCAGCTGGTCCTCTACGGGTGCACGGCGGCGGGCGCCGCGCTCGCCGGCATCCTCGCGGCCGCATGGGGGTCGGGGGCCGTCGTCGTCGGCGCGGGGGTTCTCTGCATCCTGAGTGCGCTGTCGCTGCTCGTGTGGCCCCTGCCGACGACGACCGGAATCGGACGCGACATCGTCGAGGTCCCGGGCGTCCAGGACGAGCCGCGGGCGGACGGCCGCGACGACGCGGCCGTGCTCGTCCTGATCCGCTACGCCGTCCCCCGCGACCGGCGCACGGAGTTCCTCGCTCTCATGTCGCAGGTCAAGCAGACCCGGTTGCGCACCGGCGGCCGCGAGTGGCGCGTCTACGCGGATGCGGACGACGCGGACATCCTCGTGGAGGCGTACACCGTCGGGTCGTGGCGGGAGCACGTGAGCCAGCACGAGGGGCGCACGACCGCGTTCGACGGCGAGCTGATCTCCCGCGCGTGGGCGATGAGCGCAGTCGCCCCCGAAGCGACGCACCTCCTCGACATCGGACGGCCACGCCCGCGCCGACACCCCCGATCCACCCCCGCCTGATCAGATCCGCACCGACAGACCCACCCCACCCCGCATCCGACGAAGGAGACACACATGTCCGACCAGCCGCTCACCGCGCACCTGTCCGAGCACCACCGCACCACGCTGTACCACCTCGAACAGCACCCCACCTCGCACAATCTCGAATGGCACGACATCCTCTCCCTCCTCGAGGAGATCGCGGATGTGACCGCCGGACACGACGGGACGTTCCGGGTCCGGCTCGGGCAGTCCGAGCTCTTCCTCACCAGACCGCGTCATAAGGACGTCGACGAGCAGATGGTGTTGGACGTGCGCCGCCTGCTGCGCGAGAACGGCATCTTCACGACGAAGAAGTAGGCGCCGAACGGGGCCGCGACCTTCGGCATCCGGGCAATCTTCTGCATCTGTCTGAGGCCGCGTCCCCTCCCGACGACTGTGCTGAGAGGGCGGGCCGATGCCCGCACGACGGCCGCGAGAACGAACGGAGCTCCCCATGCACGACAACACCCCCACCCCGCACCACGAGTCGCCGGTGTTCGGCAACCCCGATCTCCCCCCGGAGGGCGAGTCCAACACCGTGGACGACCCGGCGAGCCTCACGATGACCGGGCCCCGGAACCCGGTCATCGAGAGCCAGTTCCCCGACCAGATCGATGCGCCCGGAACGGACATCTCCACGCAGGCGCTGTTCTGGTCGTCGTTCAACATCTCCCCGCGCCGGGTACAGCGCGGCGGATGGGCCCGCGAGCTGACGAAGCAGGACTTCGCGATCTCCGACGAGATCGCCGGGGTCAACATGTATCTGGAGCCCGGCGGCATCCGCGAGCTGCACTGGCACCAGACGGCCGAGTGGGCGGTCATGACCCGCGGCCGGTGCCGCGTGACGACCCTCGGCCGCTCCGGCCTTCCGAGCGTCGAGGACGTCGAGGAAGGCGACCTGTGGTTCTTCCCGGGTGGGACGCCGCACTCGCTGCAGGGGCTCGGGCCCGACGGCGCGGAGTTCGTGCTGGCGTTCGACGACGGAGAGCAGTCCGAGTCGAACACGCTCCTGCTCACGGACTGGTTCGCCCACACTCCCCCGGAGGTGCTCGCCAAGAACTTCGGCGTCGCACAGGAGGTCTTCGCCGACATCCCGCTGCACAACCTCTGGATCTTCCCCGGCGACGAGCCCGGCGACCTCGCGACCGACCAGACGGATGCGGGCGTGGAATGGGGCGCCTCGGAACCGATCATCTTCCGCCTGTCGCGGTCGCAGCCCCTGCACAAGAACTCGGGCGGCAGCATCCAGATCGCCGACAGCACGAACTTCCCGCTCTCGCGCACCGTCGCCGCCGCGCTGGTGACCGTCGAGCCCGGGTCGATGCGCGAGCTGCACTGGCATCCGAACGCCGACGAGTGGCAGTACTACCTCCGCGGCTCCGCCCGGATGACGGTGTTCAACACCGGCCCCCACGCCAACACCACGGACTTCCGCGCGGGCGACGTCGGCGTGGTGAGGAAGAACTTCGGCCACTACGTCGAGAACACCGGCGATGACGTGCTGCAGTTCCTCGAGGTGTTCAAGGCGCCGAAGTACGAGGAGATCTCGCTGGCGAACTGGCTGAGCCACGTCCCGCCCGCGCTGGTGGCCGCGCATCTCAACATCGACGCGGCGACCCTCGCGACGTTCCCGCGAGGCACGCAGGGCATCACACCCCTCCGCACGTAGGCCGCGCGGGGCGGAGGTGCTCGACAGGCGTCGGAACGCATGCCCCACCCGGTGCTCTAGGTTCGGGAGCATGAGCAACTCCTCGTCGAGACGCGTTCCCATCGAGGCCCAGAAAGTCGATGCGCCTCTCACCTCCAGTGCGACCTTCCTGGTCGTGACCGTCAACGACGACGCGGATGCCGCGGCCACCGTCCGCGACACCATCAGCGGAATCGACGACATCATCAAGAACGTCGGATTCCGCGACCTCGACGCTCAGCTCTCCTGCACCGTGGGCATCGGCTCGCGGGTGTGGCCCCGCCTCACGTCGCGGGCCGCTCCCCGCGGGCTCCACCCCTTCACGGCGGTCACCGGCGCGACGCACACGGCGCCGAGCACCCCGGGCGACATCCTGTTCCACATCCGCGCGAACCGGCAGGATCTGACGTTCGAGTTCGAGCGCCAGCTGATGGATGCGCTCGGGGACGCCGTGACCGTCGTGGACGAGACGACCGGCTTCCGCTACTTCGACGTCCGTGACCTGCTGGGCTTCGTCGACGGCACCGCGAATCCCGTCGGCAACGCGGTCGCCGACTCGACACTGATCGGCGACGAGGATCCCGACAACGCGGGAGGCAGCTACGTCGTGATCCAGAAGTACCTTCACGACCTCGACACGTGGCAGGCCCTCACGACCGAGCAGCAGGAGGCGATCATCGGTCGGAAGAAGGCGGACAACGTCGAACTGGACGACGCCGACACCGGGCAGAAGTCGCACAAGACGCTGTCGACGATCGTGGTCGACGGTGTCGAGCACGACATCCTCCGCGACAACATGCCGTTCGGCAGCCCCGGCGCGTCGGAGTTCGGCACCTACTTCATCGGATACGCGCGCCACCTGTGGGTCATCGAGAAGATGCTGGAGCGGATGTTCATCGGAGACCCGCCCGGACTCCACGACCGGATCCTGGACTTCTCGACGCCGGTGATGGGCTGCACGTTCTTCGTGCCGTCGGCGGATGCCCTCAGCGGGCTCGCCGACGACCCGACGGCGCTGCCGGCGTAGCCGAGCGGCAGCCGGACTAGCCGGACGGTCAGTAGTCGGTGCGGGATTCCAGGTCGATGTCGACCGTGGTCGCATCCTCGGCCCAGGCGTTGAGCGCGGAGCGGAGCTGACGATGCAGCCACTGGTCGGTCAGCGGCTCGGAGCCCGACTCCAGAGCCGTCAGCTGTGCGAGTCGTTCGTCCACGGTGCCGCTCAGGTCTGCCGGGCCGGAGTCGTTCGTCTCAGTCATGTCACTCCTCATCTCGGTGGGTGCCGCCGGAGGTGACCGCCGCGGCGAACACCGGCGCGGTCGCTGACCTCACGGTACTCGGGCAGCCCGGCTCGAGGTCGGGCGAACGTTCGACTTCTGTCGCGACTTCTCGGCGGGCACGATCCCGACGGTCTCGAACAGCATCCGCTCGAGAACGGCACCGCCCTCGGCGAGAAGCCGGCCGTCGTCGGTGCGGTCGCCGGTGCCCACGACATCCACGGTCATCTTCAGACCGTCGAAGGCGCCCACGAGCACCGTGGCGAGGGCGGCCGCGTCCACGGACTCTGCCCTGTCGTCGACGCCTTGGGCCTCGCGGATGAGGCTCGCGACGAGGTCGATCCACCGCCGCGTCACCGCCGCCGCGAGATCGCGGGTGGGCTCGGCGTCGGCGAGGCGCTGCGTGAGGCGCGAGATCACCCAGGCGTCGGGATCCTCACGGTGAAGCGAGAGCATCGCCGGAAGGAGCCGCGAGAGCCTCGGCTGCCCCGCGTCGACGTCCGCGACGGCACTCTCCACGGCGGCGATCCACCGTTCGTGCCGGTCTTCGAGCACGGCGACCGCGAGAGCCTCTTTGCTGTCGAAGTGGAAGTACACCGACCCTTTCGACATCCCGCTCGCCTCGATGATGTCGGCCATGCGCGCCCGGTCGTAGCCCAGGCGGGCGAACACCCCCGCGGCGGCGTCGACGATCACCTCTCGCGACGCCGCACCCTGCGCCGTCGGCCCGGCCGGACGCCCCACGCGGCGGGCGGCGGTTCGACCGGCTTCGGCTTCGGCGACTGGACGCGCAGGCATCTTCCCACTATAGTCCTGATTTATTAGACCGACCGGTTTGTTTATTTAGGAGAATCGTGCGCACCATCACCGCAGGGACCACCGCCCTGATCACCGGAGCCTCCTCCGGAATCGGGCGCTCGTTCGCCCACCGCTTCGCCGCCCTCGGCAGCGACCTCGTCCTCGTCGCGCGTCGCGCCGACGTGCTCGACGAGCTCGCCGCCGATCTCCGGGCACGGCATGCGGTCTCCGTGACCGTCATGGCGCACGACCTCGACCGCCCGGATGCCGCACAGGAGCTCGTCGCCCGCCTCGAGCGCGAGCAGATCGCCGTCGACGCCCTCGTCAACAATGCGGGGCTCGGCATCCACGGTGACGTGGCGACGCAGCCGCTGAGCTCGGCGACCACGCAGATCGCGGTCAACGTCAACAGCCTCACCGCGCTCACGGCGCTGCTGCTCCCGCCGATGCTCGCGCGGGGCCGGGGCACGATCATCAACGTCGCGAGCACCGCGGGCTTCCAGCCCGTCCCCCACATGGCCGTCTACTCCGCCTCGAAGGCGTATGTGCTCACCTTCACCCGCGCCCTGTGGCGCGAGACCCGCGGCACCGGCGTGGACGTGCTGGCCCTCTGCCCCGGCGCCACCGACACCGCGTTCTTCGCGACGGCCGGCGACGCGGCCTCCGTCGGCGCCCGCCGCACACCCGAGCAGGTCGTCGAGACGGCCCTGCGCGCCCTGCGCCGCGGCCGCCCCTCGGTGGTCGACGGCCGCGGCAACGCGCTCGTGTCCTGGCTCGCCCCGCGACTTCCCGAGCGACTGTCCCTCACGCTCGCAGAACGTTCCGTCCGTCCCTGAGCCGCCGGCTCCCCGGCATCCTCACCCCGATCGAAGGAGATCACCATGCACATCCACGAGTTCGCCCGCGCCGCTGCCGCCGCGGTCAACGCGCACGACCCGGCCGCCGTCGTCGCACTGTGGGCGGAGCCCGCCGCCTACCACTCCCCCCTGACCGGTGCGCAGAGCGGGCTGCACGCCCTGCAGGAACGAGAAGAGGCGCTCTTCGCCGCGTTCAGCGATCTGCGCGCCACGATCGCCCCGCTCGGACAGGAGGGCGACACGGGCGCGATGCTCGTGCGATTCGACGGAACCCACGACGGC
Organism: Microbacterium sp. PAMC21962; assembly: GCF_019443465.1. NCBI lineage: Bacteria > Bacillati > Actinomycetota > Actinomycetes > Micrococcales > Microbacteriaceae > Microbacterium > Microbacterium sp. PAMC21962. The sequence continues at coordinate 1,268,906 of NZ_CP080381.1, forward strand.
GTCTACGGCGGGTTCGCCGCCACCGGACGCGTCATCGACCTCGAGATGATCGCGGTGGTCACCTTCGACGACCACGGCCGCGTCGTGGCCGAGCGCGTCTTCATCGACTCCGCCACCGTCGCGGCGCAGCTGGCGGCGTGACGCGGCGTCGTCGACGACATCGCCTGCGGGCCGGCGATCGGCGACGGACTCATAACGATTGCGTCGATGCCGGTGCGCACTACGTGCGGTCATGAGCGGGATCGGAGAGCGCACCTTCTGGCTCGTCTGGCGGCTGTCGTGACGTGCGCCGCCGCCGGCGGCTCGCTCGCCGGGTGTGACAGCTGGGCCGCGGACCCCGTCTTCTTCGCGCGGGCGGACGGGGCGACGATCGTTCGCATGTGCCTTCCCGTGACGATCTCCTCCATCACGCTCGAACGGATGGACGGCGAGGACGACGACAGCGCCACTCTCGTCTGGTCAGCCGCCGGATCCGCCGCCGTTCCGGAGGGGTTCGAGTTCGCGGTGGGTGCGGCACCCTCGGGCCTTCAGGTCACCATCGGGCCTCGCAGCGAACAGGAGATGGCCGCAGCGCTCGGCGATCAGTTCGCGGCCACCATCCGTGCGGCCGACTCCCACGGTGACCACGAATTCTCAGCACTCATCGACGTGTCCGACTTCGATCACTCCGAGTGGGTGAACAGCGGGGGTCCGGCCGCAGCGGCCTGCGTTCGGGACCCCTGCCCGCCGGGATACGCGTGCCTGAATCGGTGGCCTCAACCCACCGGACTCGCCGTGCTCCCGACACCGACCTGGACTCCGACGACCGCCGCAGCGCCCTGAGAAGTGAGTTGACGCGCTCGCGCCGTTCGGGAGGTTCGACCATCTGCCGACCGCATCGAGCACCTTGATGTTCAGCCGCAGGCAGCGGCGGCTGTGCGGGGCGAGGGCGCGTGAGCGACGGCGCTGCAGCTCAAAAAACGTCGATTCGAGTCATGCCCTCGCGAGTCAGCCCGTTATGTGCGCGGCGCACGTTGAACTCAGCCTGCCAGAAGATCGGGACGCGGTCGCGGAGGCGATTCTGTGCGGTTGACGAGCATTCAGAGCATCACCTCCATGCTCGACTCCCCTTCATCGGGACGAGGGTTACGACGACAGCGTCTTCAATATTCACGACAGCCTCCGCGAACCGTCTGTTCATCGTGGAGCCAGCGGTGGCGTCAGCCGCTCCGCTGTCCGAGGATCGCCGCGAGCACGTGCTCGAAGTATCCGTGTACCGACTCGCTGCCGACGATGAACGCACGGTCGAGCAGCAGGTTCTGTGACTCGCAGGCTGTCTCCGGCGCGAGGCAACAGGCGTGGCATGCCGCGAGGTTCAGGCCGTCGATGCTCTGAGGTTCGGACTCGATGCACACCGGGTCGTTCGGACACCAGGCTGCCTGCTCGAGTGCGCGGACGATCGCGGGCGAAAGGTACCGGGGGTCCCCCTGGCGGACGAGGCCGCCGAGGGTTCCTTCGACATCGGACGACGTCGTGTAGATGAAGACGCCGTAGTCGCCGTCCGCCTCACAGTAGACGCGTTCGCGGATGGAGGCCGCGGTGTAGCCGCTTCCGAACGCCAGCTCTCGCATCAACAGATGCGCGAAGGTGTGGAGGAGCACATACTCGGGCGACACGATGTGCAAGCGATTGCCGAGAATGGACGCATTCTGATGCGCGAGCAGGGTGTCGCCGCGTCGCTGCACCTCGTCTTGTGCCGCCCAAGCCGCCACCGCCTGCGGGTCGAAGCGGAGGAACACACCCTCTCCATAACCTTCAACCGCCGGTAACCACTTGCGTTCGTGCGCAGAGAACGGCACGGCAGGCTTCAGCTCAGCATCCGGGGTGTACCGGCGGAACCCCAGCACGGCTCGCACATCGCGAAGTCGATCCACCAGCACGATGTCCGTGATCAGTCCAGCAAGTCCGTCACTCGCATCGCCCCTGTCATGCGCAAGCCGCGTCGGACGAGTGTGGAAGCTCTCGACCGGCACGGTTCCTGCGATCGCGGCGACGAACGCCTCGTACTCGTCGGCTTGGAGCCCGCTTCTCGTGGCGCGGACGTCGACGTCGCCGGGCACCGCTGGTGGTTGCGCAGCCGCGATCACGTCTGCCACAGCGATTCCCGTGTCTAGCGAGATCTGGCCGGCGAGCATGGCTCGCTGAGCCGGGTCGGTTGCGGCGCGGAGTGCGGTGAAGAACACGTGACGGCGCATCGCCTCGAGGTCTTGCTCGGATCGGCTCTCCACTGCAGGGATGTCAATGGCGCTCACCGTGTCGGAGAAATGCAGGCTGGTGGCGCCACGCTGCTGGGGGTCGATCGGCTTCCCGCAAGCACCCCAGTCGCGCTCCCACGGCTGATTGCCCCGACACGTGAAGCCCTCGACCGAGAGCACATCCCGGCGCAAATCTCCGAGCGTGCGTCGGTGACCACATCGTTCGCATCGGACCTGAAGGCTGCTGAGACCCTCCGCACGTCCTTCCGCTGACTCGAATTTGAGCTTGTCGCCTGCTTTGCAGTCGCCTTCCGCGGTGCGGTGCATCCACTCGACCCAGGGCACGTCCGCAATGTGGCTGTTCGAGGTGCAGACCGCGACGAATCGCATCGGCACGAGCCTGCCGTCGCAGGCGACCTCCTGGCAGTGAGGAACACCACCAGTCTCGAGCGACCGAGTCCACTTCACCATGCGACGGCATCCCTGGCAGAACAGCCAAGCGGGGAAGCGCTCGAACTCGAGCCCCGGGGTCTTCTGGTCTTCCGGCGTGTGGGTTGTCGGTGCCGCCCAGAGGTCGTCCACCCCCAGCGCCTCGGCAAGACGGTCGGATCGCACCGGCCGACGGAGTTTGGTCGGCGGCCACTTGTCACCGGTCGGAACCATGAACGACTGGCCGAGGATGTCCACAATCGCGCCCGGTCCGTATGGCGACACCGTCTCCGACGCGCGGACCGTCTTCACCTGCGCTTCAGCCACGACGTTCTCCATTCGCCCGCACGCGAACCACCTCATCCACGTTTCTCATCGAGTTCATCACCGGCCAACCCCTTCCCGGATCGGTGAACTGTCGCATCAGCCGCTCATCGTGATCGCGTGAGGAGTAGACGAGCTTCTTCCCCTCCTGCTGAACGCGGTTCCGCGCGTCGACCCACTCGAGCACGGCATCGTCGATCTCGTCGCCCACCGCGGGCGCCTCGTCCTCGTCAGCGAACTCCACGTGCTTCTTCAACAGGTCTACAGCCTTCTTCACGGACGCCGAGTCGGGGTCGAACAGCGCGGCATCGCCGTTGTCCGAGAGCCCGACACCGTGACGCACGAGGATCACCAGAGCTGCACGGATGGCGCGCTTGCGTGCCTGAAGGGACCATGGAGTGACGCTGGAAGGCTCGACGAATCGATAGAACGCACGGTGGTAGGCGCCGAACGACTCGAAGACAGAACGGTCCCGAGGCTTGCCGGATCGGAACATCGTCACGACCAGGCCTGGCGTCTTGCCACGGCCGACGCGTGATGTCGCCTGTATGTACTCGGATGCGGTCTTGGTGTGTCCGTTGACGAGCATCACGCCGAGGCGGCTCACGTCGATGCCTACCGACATGATGTTGGTGGTCGCGAGCGCGTCGATGACCTGCGAGTCGTCAGGCCCCTTCTCGAGTCGCTGCAAGAGAGCGATCAGCTCAGCGGAATCGACGTTGCCGTTCAGCTCGTGCACGCCGTCGGATCCGAGCTCGCGGGCAGACCCCTCCGCCTTCTCGCGGCGTATCAGGTTGGACGCGACGTCGTCACGGAGGATCGTGACCGTGCGCCCCAGCTCGCGAAGACTGTTGTGATAGACAACAAGGGTCCAGTAGGCGTCTTCTGCTGTGCCCGAGAGGTTCACCGCCCGCGGCGCATTGAGGATCTCGGCAGACAGCTGACCCACGGCCCACGAGGGGGTGTGGGCCTGCGGCATTATTCCGATGTATCGGCGTCCCGCCGCTTCAGGGTCGGGTTCCGAGAAGTAGTTGTCATCGGCATCCACGCCGGCGGGCGGGAACGACTCGACCTCCTTCGCCATCAGCCCTCGCACCTGTTCGACCGAGGCGCGGGTCGTCGCGGTGGACGCGACGACCTTTGGCGCGGTCCCGTTCCAACGGAGCAATCCGCCGATCGCTGCCTCATAGATCCCGACGATAGTGCCGAGCGGTCCCGAGAGTAGGTGCAACTCATCCTGGATGACCAGCGACGGCGGAGCTGAGACGCAGTTGACCCCGAACAGCTTGGAGCCCTGAGAGATCCACGCGAGGCGCGCGAGCTTGTCCACCGTGGCTACGAGCATGGTCGGCGGGTTGTCGTAAAGCCCCTCATCCACCACTTGTACGGGAAGCTCGTCGTTGAAGGGACAGTCCTCGTTCGGACAGAAGAACTCGAACCCGTGCGCCGACGCACGCACACCGTACGCCCTATCGTTCGACGTGGATCGCGTAGGCATGATCGACGTTCTGCACCACGGGCACTGGAGCAGTTGGAAGGGGTTCTCCGGCCGAGCCTGCGAGCGCACTTGGCGCATTTGTTTCTCGGCCGCCTTGTACGTCCCGGGTGTGGTCGAGTTACCGAGCCACATCCCGATCGAGAATGCCGGAGCGTCGTCGAGCCGCCCGTCGTCGGAGCGCATCAGCTCGAGTGCGCAAATGAGCGTCGCGGCGCGCTGGAACTGTTGCGCGGTGAGCAGACGCATGGTGTACCGGGTGAGGACGGCGAGCCCGCCGCCCCTGAATCCGTCGACGACCCGTCGACGGATCATCTCGACGGCCGCCAAGCCGAGGTACGCCTCGGTTTTGCCTCCGCCGGTCGGGAACCAAATGAGATCGACCAGTTCGCGATCTTCATGTTCGTCGTTGACCGTGGATGTCAGCGCGCTCAGGATGAAGGCGAGCTGGAAGGGCCGCCACTGAGGCTCGTCGTCAGCCCGATCGGCGTCCAGAGCCGCGCCGTAGCGCACGTTCATGTGGACGAGGTCTCGCTGCCGGAGCATCTGCCACCGCATCGCCCGGTTGGCCATCCTGAACGATGTGAGCACCTGAGGGTCGCGAGCGAGGAGCCCGATGCCCTCCGCGATGCGGGATGCTGCGCGCTCCTGGCGGGCGACGATGTCTGCCGCCACGTTCTGGAAGCGACCCGTCTCGGCAGCCGCGACCGCCCGCTGACCGTCGATCCAAGCCCGATAGTCAGTGACAACCTGAGTCAGCGCGGCCGCGAAGTCGACACCGGCGATGCCATCGTCGGACAGCCATCGCATCGAGTAGATGTCACCCGATCCGACTTTCGCGCGAATCGCCGCGACCTCCACCTCCGGCAGCACGGTCGTCTTGACGGCAAAAGGCGCGTCGTCCGGCGACCACTCGACAGCTGCGCCGTGGCCGATGGCGAAGGCCGGCTTGTCGCGGTAGCGAAACGCGAGCTCACGGTCTTCGTCCGTCGCGTAAACGTCCCCCTGCGGATAGGGGAGAAGCCCGCCGTCGTCCGTGCACTCGATCGAAACCTGGAACAGACAGAGGTCTGCGTGCTTCTTCGCCTCTCCCGGCGGGACTTCCTCGGCGTTCGACAGCGACACCGTGGTGAGCCGCCTTCCGTTGTGAGTGCGGGACCGCCAGGACAGCTTGGCGCGCTCGTCGAGCACCGCAACGGATCCCGACCCTGTCACCGTGATCATCTGGCGCTCCGCGAGCGGGCGACGCTTCCATCCCTCGCGCTTCTGTGTCTTCTCATCCCCATGCTCATCTGCCGGGGCGCCATCCTCGTCGGAGAATTCGACTTTCACGTAGGCGCCCGCGGCGATGTCCACGGCGATGACGTCGCTCGCGTGGACGAAGGACACGCCCAGGGACTGCGGGGCCCATCCGAAGGCGCCGGTGATGTTGATCCCGGTGTCCTCTTCGTCGGCATCCCCGGTACCCGCGTCGGCATCGTCTTCGGCGGCGTCGATCTCCGGCTCAGCGAGCGATGTCTCGTCTGCACCCTCGACCTCTACCTCCTCCGCAACCGGAGCAGGTGGGACCCCACGCTCGACCGGATACAGCGTACCGACGAGGTAGGCGTACACGGGGCTTCTCTCGAGCAACTCTTCGTCCCCGCCGAGAGGTCCGAGCCACCGCCTGCGAAGCTCGGCGGTGACGGCAGCCCGTCCCTCTCGAGGATCGGAGATCGGCGGCGCCTCGATGATGTCGGTCATTTCTTGCTCCAGAGGTAGTCGAATTCGTTGTAGGCCAGTTGTTCACCGAATTGCTCGAAGGTGTCCGCGACGTTGACGACAAGGCAGCGATCGGTGCCGCCGTTCGCCGGTCCCCGCAAACCGCGGCCGACCATCTGCAGATAGCGGTTCGGGCTGAATGTGGGGCGAGCGATATAGAGTGCCCGCACCTTGGGCGCGTCGAAACCCTGGTTGAGTAGGTCGCAGTTGACCAGCACCTGAGACTCGCCTGTCTTGAACCGCTCGACGACCCGTCGACGCTGATGCTTACGCACGCCGCCGTCGACAGAGTCGGCGCGCACGTTTTGCAGACGAAGGAGCGCGGCGATCGTGTGGGCGGAAGCGACGGATGCCGCGAAGACGAGCACCGGCCAGTCCGGGTTCTTCGACAGCAAGCCCTGGATGTGGTCGACGACGGTCTGCGTGCGTCCCATGTCCTGACCGATGAGGGCCAGCATGTTCTTGGTGACCTCCTTCATCCGGCGGAACTCTGCGTCCTGATCGGCGACCGCGACGGACACACCCGAAAGGATGTCGTAGTCGACTTCGGAGAGAACCTGCCGCTTCCGCAGTTCAGCAATGGGATCCTCGGGATCCAACGACTCCAGACGATTCGAGCCGAAGCGCTCCACAAAGCGCCGGTTGAGCTCTTCGTTACGCCCACGGAACGGTGTAGCGGTTAGCCCGAGCAACGGACGTTCGGTCCGGCTGGCGGTCAACCCGAGAGAGCGAAGGATCTCGGTGTAGGTCTTCGTGCCGGCCGTGTGCGCCTCGTCGATCACGACCAGCCCCGGCCGTGTGAGCCAGCCGTACTGCGGCTCGTTGAGCCGGTTGGCGAGCGTGTCGTCGATGGCGACGACGACCTGCAGCTCCTCGTTTGACTCGTCGAGTTCATGCCCTGACCAGAAGCGACTGACGTCGAGCGGGCGCTCATCACCCATCCAGCGCCACACCTCGGCGAAGCAGGTGATCGCCTGCTCACACAACTCTTCGCTCTGCGCGATCCAAAGGACTGGTGCCTCGATCTCACCGTCCTTGAGCAGATGGAGGATTGCCTCCACTGTCACTCGCGTCTTTCCGGCCCCTGTAGGGAGGTAAAGGAGCCCTCGCTGCTTGGCCGGGTCTCTCGTGGTCGCCAACTCGTTGATCTGGTGTGCCAACGACTGCTGGTAGTCGTGCAGCTCGTTGAGGAAGATCTGTCCCTGCACCTGCGTGACGGATGCTCTGCGCACCTCCCGGTTTCCCGCATACGAGGTGTCGAAGCCCAGCCGTTTGACGGCGCTCTGGGCGTTCAATGAACCGTCCCACTGCTTGGGTACCTGCACACCTGCCCGCGCGAGATCATCGCGGAGCGCCCTTACGGCATCTTGACCCTGCACCTGCAGGAAGAGCTCTGCGATCTCGCGATCGTTCAGCTCTCCCGTTCGGGACTCCACGGCGGGTAGCAGTCCCTTCGGCAACCGTTGGCGCAAGATGACGGCGCCCACCAAGATCAGTAGCCGCTCTTCGTTGTTCCGTGCGACCTGCGCGCGCTCGATGAGCTCGCTGCGACGCATCGCCTCGTCGTCTCGCAGGACGCCGCGCACGTCGTCGGTCGACAGCCCGAGGTCCAGAGCACGCGAGACCTGTTCAAGTACTCCTTCGTGGTCGAGGGATGCGTCCACGACGACGACACCATCTTGCATGGCCCAAAGAAGACGGCGTTTCGTCACGCCGTGAATACTCTGCAGCACACGAGAGATCGAATCGGCCGCGGCGACACGCTGCTTACCGAGACGCGTGATGACCCGCCCCTGCAGACTCGGGTAGAGATCGAGCACCGGGGTCGCATTTCCGAGCCCGGTCACTTCGAGAGACTGCTGGAGTGCGTCGCCGGGAAGCAGGAGTCCCCACTTCGCGACGAGGTCCCCGAGCTCGCCATGCGTGGGCACATACGCCACACCAGCCTCGTCGAGTCCCGCGGTGTCGGAAGGCTTCTCAGTCACAGCGGCCTCGACGCGAGGCGTGAGGGTGACATTGCCTTTCGCGATCGCCGGTATCAGGTCTGGAGCCTCGATCGACGCACGACTCGCGCTCAGTCTGAGCAGTTGAACGAACGGCTCTACGCCGGTTGCGCTGACGTCGTATCCGTCGCGACCGAGGAACTCCCGAAGCTGCGTATCGGGGACGGACGCGAGGTCGGATGGCAGGCCGACGCTGGAGCTCAGCTCACTGTCGGCGGCGACCGGCAGGTACGCGCCGAATTGCGCGAGGCGTGAAGACACCGCATCGGTGATCGGTCGTGCTCCACGGGTCGTGATGACCCGTCCAAGGTTCCGCACGGCCCACCACTCGAAGGACGACGCGGGGATCTCGGCAACTTTGCCGCCACCCAGTGGGGCCTTGAGGACGATGTCGCGGCTGGGCATGGCTCGGATCACCGCTCGAGTCCAGAAGACGCGCTCGGTGTCGTTGAGCTCCTCTTGCAGCAGTTCGAGGGGTCCGACGCCGTCCGTGTCCGGTACGACGACCCGAACTCCTTCGTAGCCTGCCCGAGCGAGGTAGGCGCACGCCATCTCCTCGATCGCCGACACATACTGCGGGTGGAGCGCATCGCGGGCAAGCGGATATCCACGCATGGGTGCTTCGATCGCACCCGCCGCACGGACGAGCGCCGCGCTGGGCACCTGCTGAGAATCGATGTGCCGCGCGAAGATCGTAGGCGCGAACGTGGGGTCCGCGATGATCTCACGGGCCGGCCGCCAAGTCCCTGCTTTGGTCGGTAGAAGCAGGTCCACACCGCGTGAGCGGATGCTTTCGAGGGCTGCGATCGCGACGTGCTGCGTCGCCGCACTGAGTACGGTCCAGAATCGCTGCCACTCTTGCGGCGACCAGCGCGTGGACGCTTCGTGCGCGAGGGCGGTCGCAGTCTCGTCGGGCGACACCATGCGGTACCCGAGCCGTCGCAGGTCGTCTGAGATCGTGCCGAATGCCGCAAGTTCTCTGTCGACGGTCTTCACTCCGTCCGGAACCGCGGCTCCGTCCAGCGGCAGCAGCACCGACGCCGCGGATCCCACTCGGGCCCATCCGCCACCTTCCAGCGGAACGATCGGTGCCGGGCTTACCGCTTCTTTCATCTCCGCGGACAGAGGCGAGACCGCCGCAGCGATCGAGATGGCCGCCTCGACATCCTCTGGGCGACGTTTGTGGGCGAGTTCCTCCAACCAGCCTGCAACCGTCGTCTCGTGGGACGAGCGCTGATCATCAGAGCCACCGAGCAAGGTTCGCAGCCGCAGGCGCCGCGTCGGTGACGTGAAGCACTGCCAATGCGGCATCGTCGTCCGGGGCGCACGCTCCTGCCAGGCTCGCGCAGCGCCCGCGGGGATCGGCGTCTTCTGCAGATCGGGCACGCGCTGGAAGTAGGCGGGCACTTTGAGTTGGCCTGTGGTGTCCGGGATCATCGGCCGAACGGCCGCCCGGCGAGGGACCTCGTCAGAGAGGAACTTGTCGGCGTTGCTCCTCGCCTCGCGGCCACGTGCGGGGAACAGATCGAGATGCGCCCCAGTGTCCGACGACGTCGAGGCTCGCGCGACGACGTCCAGGAAGAGGTCGGCTGCGACGCCCAGCATCGCGCGGTTCAGCATCGAGCCGGGGACAAGTGATGTGCGATCGTCGTTCACTTGCCACGGAGCATTGAAGACCCCGCTGGCTGTCGTCTCGTCCTTGAGCGGAAACCAAGCCCACAGGCGCCCGACGGCGGCACGACCTTCGGGTCGAACCGCGTAGGACACGGTCATGGATTCCCGGAGAGCAGTCGCCGGAAGTGTCGACGCGACGTCGATCGTCGGCCGGTAGTCGCGTTCGGCGTAAAGCCATCGCTCGCGCTCCTGGCCAGGGGCGATCAGATGGACCTCGCCGTCGTCGGGGTGACCTTCGCGAGCGTAGTCGCGGGATTGAGGCGCTGCACCGGGCGCTTCCTGCACCGTGATGCGCAGCCGCTCGAGCGGCTTGAAGAAGAGCAGCGCCTCTACGTCGAAACCAAGGAGCTCCTCGCGCAGCCTGTCACCTTCGCGGGTGAGCGGAAGCTTGACAACGGTCGTCGCCCACGAGAACAACTCGGCGAGGTTGGGATCCTCAGCCGCGGCCCGAACCGGATCCGTCAACGTTGGGATACGGAGCAGAGGTAGGCGACCGCCCTCATTCGGGATCCCCGCGAAGAGCTCCGCGGTGTCCGGTGCGTTGAACTCGAAGCTCACGCTTCTGCTGAAGATCTGCGGGTGGTCCGTGATTCCGAGGACGCTCTTGAAACCGAGACCGAACCGTCCGATCTCGTCGCCGCGCTTGGTGCTGAGGAACGCGTAGGTGACGGCACGCACGCCGTCGCGGGCGAATTCGACCCCCTCGTTGGCGCAGTAGAGCGCACCGTCAGCGAGCCGGAGTTCGACCATTCCTGTCCCGCCCGCAGCGCCGATCGCATCGACCGCGTTCTGCAGCAGTTCGCTCACCTGTCGCGTGCCGTAGCCGCCTGTGCGGAAGCTGTCTTCCTGTCGTACGTGTTCGATCAGCAGATCGGGATCGTTCTCGTACGTCCTCAGCGCGGTCGCCTGTCGTTCCTCGATGTACTCCTGGAGCGCAGGCTCCATAAGCTCCGGCCAGCTCATTGCTCTTCTCCCTGAATCTGCGGGAGGACTTCCGTCCTGCCGAGCCCCTCAGCTCAGCCGGCTGACGTTACGGACTGCCTCCGACATTCACCGACTAGACGGCTCAGGTCGCCGTCGACACCGAGCATAGGGAAAGATGAGAATCGACTCATCGAACTCCGCGGGGTAAATCACGCAGCTGCACGAAGTCCCCTGGATCGATGTCTGGGTACGATGGCGAGACTGTGCGCCGGTCGGCGATCAAGGGGACAGTCTGAGTGGACACGACAAAGATGACGAGTACTCCCGTGAACGTCGCGCCCGGCTCCCTCGTCCGCGTTCGCGACGCCGACTGGCTCGTCACCAACGCATCACCCACACAGGACGGCCTGCTCATTGAGGTCACCGGCCTCTCTGAACTCGTTCGCGACACCCGCGCTGCGTTCTACGAGCACCTCGACGAGATCGTCCCCTATGACCCTCGCGCAACGAAGGTCCGAGCCGACGACTCTCCCAAGTACCGACGCTCACGCCTCTGGCTCGAATCCACCCTGCGCCGCACCCCCATTCCGCTGGGGGAGGGACGACTCTCCGTCTCGACGCAGATGCTCACGGATGCCCTCGGCTACCAGCGCTCCGCCGTCCGGAAGGCGCTCTCGGCCGACAACCTCCGGCCACGCATCCTCCTCGCCGACACCGTCGGACTCGGCAAGACGATCGAGATCGGGATGATCCTGTCCGAGCTCGTCCGTCGCGGCAGGGGCGAACGCATCCTCATCGTCACCCCGAAACACGTGCTCGAGCAGATGCAGTTCGAGATGTGGACGCGTTTCGCTCTCCCGTTCGTCCGACTCGACTCGGTCGGCATCCAGCGCGTGCGACAGAAGCTGCCGGCCACGCGCAACCCGTTCAGCCTTTACAAGCGCGTGATCATCTCGATGGACACGCTCAAGCAGGACCGCTATCTCAACCACCTGCGGAAGCATCGGTGGGATGCCGTCGTCATCGACGAGTCGCACAACCTCACCGGCTCAGGCACCCAGAACAACGCGCTCGCCCGCGTACTCGCTCCGAACACCGAAGCGTTGATCCTCGCGTCGGCGACTCCCCACAACGGCAGCAAGGAGTCGTTCGCCGAACTCGTCCGCCTGCTCGAACCGACGGCGGTCGGGCCCGCCGGCGACATCGATCGCGCTGCGCTCGACCGCCTCGTCGTGCGTCGCCACCGCCACTCTCCCGAGGTCGCCCGTGAGGTGGGCGACGACTGGGTCGAACGAAAAGAGATCCAACACCTCCCGGTCGTCGCGTCGCGGGAAGAGGATGCCGTCGCGCATGAGCTTGCGAATGTTTGGCTCTATCCGGCCTCGGGAACGAATCCCTACTCCGGCGAGAACAAGGGTCTCTTTCCCTGGACACTCGCGAAGGCGTACCTGTCCAGCCCGCCGGCTCTCGTCGAGTCGGTGCGCAACCGCATACGCACGCTCGGCGATGAGCTCAACGGCTCTCAACAGGGCGAGCGCGAGGCCCTCGACCGGCTCCTCACGCTCGCTCGCGCGAGCGCCGATGCGCCCTCCGCGAAGCTCGGTGAACTCGTCCGGTACCTGAAAGGCGTCGGCGTCTCGAAGACGTCCGACATGCGCGCCGTCGTCTTCTCGGAGCGAGTCCCCACACTCATCTGGCTCCAGGAACAGTTGCAAAGCCGACTCGGCCTCAAGCCCGAACAGATCGCGGTCCTCCACGGTGGCCTCTCCGATGTGGAGCAGCAGGAGGTCGTCGAGTCGTTCAAGCTCTCGTCGAGCCCGATCCGCATCCTCGTCACCGGCGACATCGCATCCGAGGGAGTCAACCTCCACGCCCAGTGCCACGAGCTCATCCACTTCGACATCCCGTGGAGCCTCATCCGCATCGAGCAGCGCAACGGTCGCATCGACCGCTACGGGCAGCGACACGCTCCGCAGATCACGACGCTTCTGCTCCGTCCGAGTCACGAGAAGTTCGCGGGCGACGTGCGTGTGCTCACGGCGCTCGTCAAGCGCGAGAACGAGGCACACGGGGCACTCGGCGATGCCGGGGTACTTATGGGCACGTACAGTGTGGCCGCCGAAGAGAAGGCGGTCGAAGACGCGTTGGTGAAGGGCAAGTCGCTCGAAGACGTCATCCCCACACCTGACGCCGTTGCCGCTGACGACACCGACCCGTGGCTGAGCTTCATCCTCGACGAGGCGGACCATGACGTCGAGATCACCCCCGAGGTCACCGTGTCGGAGCGCATCGCGACGGGACTGTTCCCTTCCGATGCCGCCTACCTCGCCGCCGCGCTCGAGGAGGTCTTCGAAACGCCGGCCGCACCACAGGCCGCTGGCGGCGTCGACTGGCGCGAGCACACCGGATACGGACTCGTCGAGCTCAGTCCCACCGACGATCTCCGCCAGCGCCTCTCGGCGCTTCCGCAGTCGTACCTCGCGGAACGCCGGGTCGCCGACGACATGAAGCTCGCGATCACGCCGACGCTCGCGCAGGCCTCACTCAAGGAAGCGCGCGACGACCGTTCGAACCAGAAGGGTCTGTGGCCCGAAGCGCACTACCTCGGCCCGCTGCATCCGGTGCTCGATTGGGCGGGCGACCGAACCCTGGCGCGGCTCGGCCGCGACGAGGTGTTCGTCGTCCGTGGCGATGTGTTCGCCCCGACCGTGCTCGTCCTGGGATCGCTGACGAACGAGCGCGGCCAGGTCATCGCCACGAATCTCGTCGCTGTCTCGGGCGCATCCGTCCAGCCCTTCGCTGACGCCTCGGAGGCTTTCGACGAGCTCGGCGTCACCCATGACCGCAGCAACCCTTCGCCGGTCGCCGACGCCGACGAGCTCCAGAGGTTGATCCCCGCAGCCGTCGACGCCGCCGAGGAACACCTGCGCCTGACGTCTGAAGCCGCGGCGGAAGACGTCCGTCGCCGGGTGAGCGAGTGGTTCGATCGTGTGGGGGAATGGGTGAATGCCTCCGGCGACCTGGTCCAGCGCGCCGATGTACGCGAGCGCACGCGCCGCGTCCGCGAAGAGGCCGAGATCGCACGGACGATGCTGCCGGCGCGGCGGCTCGCCCGCCCCTTGCTCGTGATCGTCCCCGAGGAGAACTGAGAATGGCTTCGGATGCCTTCGTCGTCGGCGAGGACTGGATCAGCGAGCACTACTTCAACATCGAGTCGACGAAGCAGTCGTTCCAGTCGCGGATCACGGCGCTTCGCAAGTCGTGGGACGAGCGCGCGAAGGACGGCGAGCAGACGCCGCCGTCACGCCTCGCCGCCGTACGACGCGACCTGCTCAGCGCACTCGCGAGCGAGACGACGGATGCCGCGGTGTACGACTCCGCAGTACTCACGCCACTCGTTGCCGCGCTCGGCTACGGAGACGCCCGTTGGCACCGCACGGTAGCCGGCCCGGTGACGATCGTCATGCCCGCCGACACCCCGGAGTCCCCCGCGGGTGCGGTCGTGCGCGCACGACGGGTGGGTGACCTGTCCGATCTGCTCGCCAAGGACGCGGCGACCCTCGTCGAACCGTTCATCCCTGAGGACGCCGAGGCGGTCACGTCGGTCGCCCGCTGCCTCTCGTATCTCTTCAGCGGCGACGACTCCCCGGCATTCGCCGTCGTGCTGTCGGGCACATGGGCGCTCCTCACCGAGCGCGACCGATGGGCGGAAGGGCGCTACTTGGCCGTTGACCTTCAGCTTGTCCTCGACCGCAACGACACCAAGAAGGCCGGAGAGTTCGACCGCGCCCTCGCGGCGCTCAGCAGCGAGACCGTGCTGCCCGACGTCGACGGCACCACGTGGTGGGCCGAGACGCTCGACGACTCGGTGAAGCACACGGTCGGCGTCTCGAAGGACCTGCGCGAAGGCGTGCGGGAGTCCATCGAGATCATCGCCAATGAGGTCGTCAGACGCCGGAAGACTGAAGGCCTCGACCCACTGCCCGACAGCGATGCGAACGTGCTCGCGCGCCAGTCGCTGCGCTACCTCTACCGCATCCTCTTCCTCCTCTACGCCGAGGCGTCACCCGAGATGAAGGTGCTGCCGGTAGGCGCCCCCGAGTACGCGCTCGGATATGGCCTCGACCGTCTGCGCGAGCTCGTTCTCGTTGAACTGGGCGAAGAGTCACGCCACCGCACGCACCTCTACTCGTCGCTCGCGACCCTTTTCCGACTCGTGGATGCCGGGCATGACGCCGGCGCGCAGCACGAAGTTGACGAGACCCTGCGCGAAGGGTTGACTTTCAACCCGCTCAACGCCGACCTTTTCGCGAAGCAGGCAACGTCGCTGATCGACGAGGTCGGGCTCGGCGACGCCGCACTCCAGCGGGTGCTGCAGCTGCTTCTCCTCACCCGCGAGAACCAGGTGAAGAAGGGCCGCGACCGCGGCTTCATCTCTTACGCCGACCTCGGCATCAACCAGCTGGGTGCGGTGTACGAGGGGCTCATGTCGTACACGGGCTTCTTCGCGAAGGAGCCCCTCCTCGAGGTCGCACCGGGGGGAGACGGGGCGAAGGGCTCCTGGGTGGTCCCGGTCTCGCGAGCCGACGGCATCGCGACGAAGGACTTCGTCCTCGGACCGCCGGACGACCTCGGCCGCCGCGAGCCGCGCCGCTACAGCGACGGGGAGTTCGTGTTCCGCCTCTCCGGCCGTGAGCGACAGACCTCGGCGTCGTACTACTCGCCCGAAGTGCTGACGAAGTTCGTCGTGTCGCAGGCGCTCGAGGAGCTTCTCGATCAAGACGGACACCGTACGACAGCCGAGGAGATCCTCAGCCTGTCGGTGTGTGAGCCGGCGCTGGGGTCGGGTGCGTTCGCGATCGAGGCCGTGCGCCAGCTTGCAGAGCAGTACCTCGACCGTCGCGAAGAAGAGACGGGCGAACGCATCGATCCCGATGAGCGTCCCCGTGAGTTGCAGAAGGCGAAGGCCGCGATTGCGCTGCACCAGGTCTACGGTGTGGACCTCAACGCAACGGCGGTCGAGCTCGCCGAGATCTCGCTGTGGCTCGACACGATGGTCGACGGGCTCAAGGCCCCATGGTTCGGCCTGCGCTTGCGCTGCGGCAACTCGCTCATCGGGGCGCGCCGTGCGGTGTACACGGAGAAGCAAGTCATCGACAAGGCATGGCTCAACGACACCCCCACCGACGTGCCGGTTTCGACGCTCGTCGACGACATGAACGAGGGCCGGGTGGGGAGTGCGACCTCGGGCAAGATGCACCACTTCCTCCTGCCAGCGGACGGATGGGGCTCAGCCGTAGATGCCAAGGAGGCGAAGGAGCTCGCACCCGAGGCGCACGCCGCCCTGCGGGCGTGGCGCAATGCGATCCGACGCAAGCCGGCGAACGCTCAGCTCAAGCGTCTGACCGCTCTCGCGCATCGCGTCGAGACGTTGTGGCAGTTTACGCTCCGCCGGCTCGAGATCGCTGAGGGACAAGTCAGCCGCGAGATCGCGCTGTGGAGCGACCCCCGCACTGTGTCGGATGACGGGGGCGCGGTGATCTCTCGGGCCGACATCGAGGCGTTCATGCGCGACCCCGACGGCGCCTACCAGCGGCTGCGTCGGGCGATGGATGCCTGGTGTGCGCTGTGGTTCTGGCCGCTCACCGACACGGTTACCCGTGGTGTCAAGCCGCCGACACTCGACGAGTGGATCGAGGGTCTGGAGGCGACGCTGGGGCGCCACAGCGAAGCCAAGCCGCGCCGCGGCGGAGAGGGTGCCCAGGCGCTCGGCCTGCCCACGATCTGGGGGAACCTCGCGGATGCCGAAGCTGTCGACCTTGGATACGCCGGCGCCGCGTCGAGCAACGATGTCGAGGCGAAGTTCCCCTGGATGCGGGTCGCGCGCGAGGTTAGCGCGGCAGGTGGCTTCTTCCACTGGGAGCTCGACTTCGCTGGTGTATTCGCTCGCGGCGGTTTCGATCTGCAGGTGGGCAACCCACCGTGGGTTCGCCCGCGTTCCGACGTCAGTGCCCTCCTGGCTGAAGGCGATCCCTGGTGGCAGCTCGCGGTGAAGCCGACGCAGTCTCAGGTGAAGTCAAAGCGTGACGAGACACTCGCGGTCCCGGGAGTGCGCGAGCTCCTGGTCGATGGGACGTCTGACGTCGCGTGTACGGCGGCCTTCGTCGGCGCACCGGTCAACTACCCCCACCTCGCCGGCCTGCAGCCCGACCTCTATCGCTGCTTCATGGAGAAGACTTGGCGAAACGCTGGATCCACGGGTTCAGTTGCTCTCATCCACCCGGAGACCCACTTCACCGATGAGAAGGCAGGGCTGCTAAGGCGCGAGACGTATGCGCGGCTGCGTCGGCATTGGCAGTTCATCAATGAGTTGGTGCTCTTCGACATTGATCACCATGTGTCCTTCGGCGTTCACGTGTACGGTGCTTCGCACGAAGCTTCGTTTGCTCAGGCGACGTCGTTGTATCACCCGTCGACGGTCGAGCGGTCACTGGACCACGATGGTTCAGGCGTCGAGCCCGGGCTGAAGGACGACGAGGGCAACTGGGATCTGCGACCCCACGCATCTCGCATCCAACACGTCGACGAGGACACGCTCCGCACCTGGCACTCGATCCTCGAAACCGATCAGGTCCCGGTCGACCGGACCCGGATGGTCTACACCGTGAACACATCAACCGCCGCCGTTCTCGACAAGCTCGCCGACGCACCTCGGATCGGTGACCTAGGATTGCACTTTTCGGCAGGTTGGCACGAGACGAACGATCGATCCAAGGGGTACCTCGAGGTCGATTGGGGGACGCCTGAATCATGGGATCAAGTCATCCTCCAGGGCCCGCACCTTCACGTCGCCAATCCGGCATACAAGACGCCGAACCCCACGATGCTGCACAACCAGGACTGGACCCCCGTCGACCTCGAGGCGCTCCCGGCCGACTGGATCCCCGCAACGTCATACAAGCCGGCTGCGGACCGCGCCACCTACGACGCCGCCTACACCCACTGGGACGGCGACCCCGCCCGAAATCACTACCGAGTCGCCTGGCGTCGAATGGCGGCGAACACCGGCGAACGGACACTGATACCGGCGGTCCTTCCAAGGCGAGCTGCCCACGTCAACGGGTTGTTCTCTATGGCTGCGACTGACAGCAATCCAAGGACGATTGCCCTCGTGGCGGGATCCCTTTCATCGATGCTCGCCGACTTTGCGGTTCGTGCTGTGCCTAAGAGTGAGATTCTGCGCAGCGCGATCGACAGGCTTCCGCTTGCCGAAGGTGAGGCGATCAAGGACGCGATCATCGAGCGAACGCTCCGCCTCAACTGCATCACTGCTGCCTACGGCGAATGGTGGGAGGCGTGCACGGGCACTCCATGGACAGTCGACGTGCCATTGCGATTCCAGCGAGATCGAAGGTTGGCTCAGCTGGAGCTTGATGTACTCGTAGCTATCGCTCTTCGCGTTACAGCGGATGAGCTCTGTGCGCTCTACCGGACCCAGTTTCCTGTTCTCTACGGGTATGACCGCCGGTCATACATCTACGACTCCAATGGCCGCCTCCCTCCGACACCTGTCCTCTCGACATGGCGCGCCAAGGGGCTGAACGAAGGATCATTTGACCTTGGAGAGCTCACAGCCTCTCATCCGTCGAGCGGTATCGAGTACACCTACGAACTTCCGTTTAGCGCTCTCGATCGCGAGGCCGAAATGCGTGCGGCCTATGAGGCGTTCTCTCACTTGGAGACCACATAGTCGGCGAAGCGCTCGAACGCCTGTCGGATTTGTTCCTCGCGGTCTATCGTCGCGAAAGGGAGCTCATACGTGTGAGCTACACCCGATCCCGGGTGGGTCGCTCGACGCTCGTCATCGCTGATCACGTCGCCCTTGGAACGCCACGTGTTCAGGACAGAGTTCGGCACCAGCCGACCGTTGGCATCGTAGAAGTACACGCGCCTGTCGTATCCGTAGAGAACAGGGAACTGAGTCCGATAGATCGTGCACAGCTCGTCAGCCGTGATTCCGAGCGACATCGCGACCAGAACATCGATCTCGACACCGATCGAGCGTCTCGCCGCAGCCCGAGTCGCGGCGGCGTCGGGCGTCCAACGAGTCCCGACGATCGCTTCCCACAGCGGCGCATATCGACTGACGACGCACGTCAGGCGCAAGATCCGTTGTGCGATCTCGACCGCGAGCCGGTTGCTTCCGACACTGGGGAGACGCTCGAACACCCCTTGGTAGATGCCACTCTTCGGCGCGGCGCGCACCGCGAAGTCGGCCACAAGCGAGCTTGCCACTCCGGCGGCGAGAGCAACATCGGCCGCACTCTCCGAACCAACTGAGAACACCCCGTTGATGTGCGTGCTTCCCGGCGGGATGATCGCCGGTATCAGTGTCCGTTCGCCGGTGTTCGCGGCCATGGCTCGCCAGGCGACTCGGTAGTGATTTCGGGCGGGGTCGCCGTCCCAGTGGGTGTAGGCGGCGTCGTAGGTGGCGCGGTCCGCAGCCGGCTTGTATGACGTTGCGGGGATCCAGTCGGCCGGGAGCGCCTCGAGGTCGACGGGGGTCCAGTCCTGGTTGTGCAGCATCGTGGGGTTCGGCGTCTTGTATGCCGGATTGGCGACGTGAAGGTGCGGGCCCTGGAGGATGACTTGATCCCATGATTCAGGCGTCCCCCAATCGACCTCGAGGTACCCCTTGGATCGATCGTTCGTCTCGTGCCAACCTGCCGAAAAGTGCAATCCTAGGTCACCGATCCGAGGTGCGTCGGCGAGCTTGTCGAGAACGGCGGCGGTTGATGTGTTCACGGTGTAGACCATCCGGGTCCGGTCGACCGGGACCTGATCGGTTTCGAGGATCGAGTGCCAGGTGCGGAGCGTGTCCTCGTCGACGTGTTGGATGCGAGATGCGTGGGGTCGCAGATCCCAGTTGCCCTCGTCGTCCTTCAGCCCGGGCTCGACGCCTGAACCATCGTGGTCCAGTGACCGCTCGACCGTCGACGGGTGATACAACGACGTCGCCTGCAGGAACCTCACGCTGGTGGGAGCGCTGTATACATGCACCCCATAACTCACGAGATGATGAATCTCGAACAGACTCAGTTCATTGATGAACTGCCAATGGCGGCGGAGCCGTCGGTATGTCTCATGACGGAGGGCCCCTGCCTTCTCGTCCGTGAAGTGGGTCTCCGGGTGGATGAGAGCGACTGAACCCGTGGGTACGGCGTCCGCGAAGGTGCACAGTGGCGACATGTCTGACGCACTTACCGCCCACTGGGCACGGGAAATCAAGGACTGGCGTGTCGCAATGACGTCGATGCGTCTGTCCCCGGAGACCATCGCTCTCCGCACCTTTCACATCAATCGACTCGGCCGCGCACAGGCTTCGCGGGATCCGTGGGATCTTCGAATCGACGACCTCCTCGAATGGACAGGCCGCCACGAATGGTCGAGGGAGACTGCTCGCGCCGTCCGCTCGTCTCTCCGGAGGTTTTGGCGCTGGGGCGTCGAGACCGGCCGAACAGAAGAGAACGTCGCGGATTCGCTGCCGCCGATCGCCGCGGCGCAACCGCGACCACGTCCCGCGGCGGCTGAGGCAGTGATGTCAGCTCTCCTTGCGGCCGACGCTCGCGTGGCGCTGATGATCCGGCTCGCGAACGACCTCGGGATGCGGCGAGCCGAAGTCTCTCGGGTGGAACCGGCGAACGACCTGGTTCGCGCGTCAGGCGGATGGTCGCTCATCGTCCACGGCAAGGGGTCCCGCAACAGAGTGCTTCCGATCCCCGACGATCTGGCAGCAGTCATCCGCAACGTGCCTTCGGGTTTCCTGTTCCCGAATCAACGTGGGGGTCATCTGTCGCCGCACTGGGTGGGCACGTTGGTCTCCCGTGCGCTACCGGAGGGCACGACAATGCATCAGCTCCGCCACCTATGCGCCACAGAGCTACACGAAGCGACCCACGACATCCGCCTCGTGCAGACCGTCCTCGGTCACGCATCTCTGGCGACGACGGAGCGCTACGTCGCAGTCGACAGTGTTCGCATGCGCGACGCGATTGCCGACCGATCTCGCATGTGGGCGAAGCCGAGCGCGCCGTAAGCTCCGATAGATTCACTGTGTGTCCGAGCTTCTCCCTTCGCGCCAGGCGGCGCAGATCCAATTGAGCTTGGTCGACTACCTCACGACGACATTCGCGCTCTCGGACGAAGAGGCACAGCGAGCCCTTCGTGACTTCCTCGGCCATGCTGAGGGGGGAATCTTCCGTGGCCCGTACGTCCGCGCACGGATACCCTTCCGCGCGGCCGACGATGGGTGGCGTGACGCGCTCGGCTGGTACGAGGGACACACGCCGTACGGCCACCAGGCCGAGGCGTTCCGGCGCCTGAGTTCGGCGAACCTCGGCGAGCAGCCCGACGGATCGATCAAGGCCGCCCCGTTGCCGACCCTCGTTTTGACCGGTACCGGGTCGGGCAAGACGGAGGCGTTCCTCTACCCGATCCTCGATCACGTCATCCGCGCGAAGGCCGCCGGCGAGACCGGACTCAAGGCGCTCATCCTCTACCCGATGAACGCCCTCGCGAACGACCAGTCGCGTCGCCTGGCCGAGCTGATCCGCAGGCACGACGCGCTCAAGGGTGTCCGCGCCGCGATCTATACGGGTGAGACGGCGGGGCGGAGCCGCACGCGGGTCACCGCCGAGGGTCTGATCAACGACCGGAACACGATCCGGTCGGAGCCGCCTGACATCCTGCTCACCAACTATAAGATGCTGGATCAGCTGCTGCTGCGCAGCGCTGACCAGCAGCTGCTCGCGGCCGCGGCGACGAGCTTGCAGTACCTCGTACTCGACGAGTTCCACACCTACGACGGCGCCCAAGGCACCGACGTCGCCATGCTCCTCCGCCGCCTCGGGCTCACCCTGCGACGGCTGCGTCCTGCCGAATCGCCGGAACCTACCGGGACAGGGCCGCTCGGCGACGTAACCCCGGTCGCGACGAGCGCGACACTCGGTGACGACGGCGACCCGGGTCGGATGCTCGAGTTCGCCGAGACGGTGTTCGGCATCCCGTTCCCCGCAGACAGTGTCGTGCGCGAAACCCGTCAGTCGATGCATCAGTGGGTCATCGGCGCACGCGAAGGCGGATCCCCGCTCGGTGGCCGCCCGCACGCGCTCGACAACTCACTGGTGGCACAGGTCGTCGCGCTCCACACTGAGGGCGAAGAGATCGCATCGCGGGTCCTTGCCGATCGGGTGTTGACCACGCTCTTCGAAGAAGGTTCGGCGGTCGGCTGGTCGAACGCCTCCGACGCTGATCTCCTGGCTTCCGTGGCGTCCCATCCACTCGTGCAGGCGATCGCGCAGCGCGCAGAGTCCGCGATTGACGTGGACGCACTCGCCGACGAGTTGCTCCCCGCCGGACTCGGCATCACCGAGTCCTTCGAGGAACGCAGCGCCTCGCGACGCATCTTCATCACGCGTGTGCTTGCAGCGCTGAGCCATGTGCGCGCCCGAGTCGGTCGAGGCGCGCTGTCGATCGACCTGCACCTGTGGATCCGCGAATTGACACGCATCGACCGCGCCGCGACACCCGTGGCGCGGTTCCACTGGGCCGACGACGGCCCCGTCGCACCGGGACTCGACGACCGTATCGAGACCAGCTGGTTTCCTGCGGTCTACTGCCGGCATTGCGGCCGCAGCGGCTGGGGCGTCCATCTCGCACCGGTCGGCAACGAACTCTCGGCGACCGACGACGACATCCGCCGCGATCACGCTGCCCGCGATACGAAGAGTCGCTTCCGCGCACTCCTTCATGCCCCCGTCGAAGCCGATGCCTCGCTCACCGGCGGGCCGGTGCCTGGCCTCGCGTGGTTCGACCACGATCGTCGCGCACTTCTCACAGCGCCGCCTTCGGACGGCGAAGAGAGCACCGCGCTTCCTGTGCTGGCGCTGACCACCGGCGACGTCGACGACGACTCACGCGATGACATGTGCCCGGCATGCGGCAACCGTGACGGCATCCGATTCCTCGGCAGCGCGATGGCGACCATGCTCTCGGTCGTCGTGACGACGCTGTTCGGTGACGCCGACCTCGACCGCGCCGAGAAGAAGGCGCTCGTCTTCACCGACAGTGTGCAGGACGCGGCGCATCGCGCCGGCTTCGTGCAGAGCCGTGCGCACGTGTTCGCGTTGCGCAACGCCATTCGTCACGCGGTGGCCGACGATTCGACTCCGCTCGACGAGATCGCCAACCTGTTGGTGCAGGATGCCGGAGACGATCCCGACGCGCGGTACCGCCTGTTGCCGCCCGACCTGGTCGAGCGCGACGAATTCATCCAGTTCTGGAAGGCGCCGACACTCCGCAGCGTGCCGGCGGCCGCGCTCACGCGTGTCAAGCGTCGGCTGCAGTTCGACCTCGCGATGGAGTTCGGCTTGCAGTCGCGCGTCGGCCGCACGCTCGAGCTGACCGGCAGTCTCGCGGCATCCGTCTCCGCGACCGAGGCCTCGATGCGCGCCGCGGGCCGAAAGGTGCTCGACGAGACGCCCGCCGACGGTGTGATCGACGGCCTGAATCCCGGGTCCAGCTCCGACGAGGTCGTGGTGCGCTGGGTGCGTGGGGTGCTCGAGCGGATGCGTGACCGCGGAGCGATCGGGCACGAGTGGTTCACCCGCTACATCGAGGAAGACGGCAAACGCTGGCCGATCTGGGGCGGACGCCCACGCGGAGTCGGGATGCCGGCGTTCCCTCCCGGCCGCGACGCGCCGGGCTACCCGCGCGTCGGCCCGCACGCCCCGACCAGCGACGACGCGAGGCGCACTCATCTCGATGTCGTGTCATCCGCTCAGAGTTGGTACGCGATCTGGGCGAGGAAGGTACTCGGCTCGACTCCGACAGGCGGAGTGCGACTCACCTCCGCGCTTCTGGTCGAGCTCGAGCGGACCGGGCTGCTGCGCTCGCACCCCGTATCGGGCGGCGCGGCAACGGTGTACATGTTGCCGCCATCGGCGATCGTGGTGCAGCCCGTCGGCTCCCACGGTCGCGGAGCGGAGCCCGTTCGCCTCGCGTGCGACGTGTGCCGCAACCCGGTGACCGGCACCACAGACGCCGTGCTCCAGCTCAATGGGGGGCCGTGCGTATCCGCACGATGCTCGGGTCGCCTGACGCTTGTCCACATCGACGACGGAAACTATTACCGCACGCTCTACGACGAGGGTTCGATGCGACGCGTCGTCGCCCGGGAACACACGAGCCTGCTCGACACCAAGGTGCGACTCGAGTACGAGAACGGGTTCAAGGCGTCGTCCGACGATCCCTCGGCACCGAACGTGCTCGTCGCCACGCCGACGCTCGAAATGGGCATCGATATCGGCGATCTGTCCACCGTGATGCTCGCAGGGCTGCCCAGCACCGTCGCCTCCTACCTGCAGCGCGTCGGTCGCGCCGGACGTCTCACCGGGAACGCTCTGTCGGTCGCGACGGTCACCGGCCGCGGGGACCAGTTGCCGCGCATGGGTGAGCCACTGTCGGTGATCAACGGCGCCGTGCGGCCGCCAGCGACCTTCGTGGACGCCCAGGAGATCCTTCGGCGACAGTACTTCGCATCAATCCTCGATCGCCGGGCCGCGGAAGCCGAAACGGTGCAGACGGCGCAGGACGTCCTGAAGACGGCTGAGGCGGGCTCCTTCCTCGGAGACGCCGTTGCCTACGCGGACGAGAACTCCGCTGAACTGGTCGAATCGTTCCTGAGCACATTCCCGAGTCTCGGTTCGGCTGCCCTCCACCGTCTGCGCGATTGGGCCACGCCGTCAGGGGAACCCGGGACGTCGGGGCTCGCCGCAGCCGTCCGTGACGCCGTGCTCCACTGGAACGTGGATCTGCAGGCCATTTCGCGCCGCCGCACCGAGATCGGCAAGGCCCTTCCTGACCTGCAGAAGGCCGCGGAACTCGGGGTCGAGAGCGATGCGAAAGACGCATTCCGGGCTGCGAAGGCGGCGGATCAGATGCTGCGGAGACAGCAGACCGACCTCGCCGACGGCTACTGGATCAGCGCGCTGGAGCGTTTCGGCCTGCTGCCGAACTACACGCTCCTCGACGACTCCGTTCGACTCGACGCCGCAGTGTCGTGGATCGACCCCGACACCTCGGAGTGGCACGACGACACCTATGCATACGAGCGCGGCGCGGCCGTGGCCATTCACGAACTGGCCCCCGGCTCGTACTTCTATGCGCAGGGGCTTGAGATACCCGTCGACGCCGTCGACCTCGGACCCGGCGGTGAGGCGGTCGAAGACTGGACGTTCTGCCCCGAGTGCGGATTCTCTCGCCGCACCGCCGACGGCCCGCTCGGCGAATGTCCGCGCTGCCTTTCGAGAGGCATCGGAGACGCGGCGCAGCGTATGCCGGTCGCGGAGCTGAAGACGGTCTCTGCGCTCGCCCGGCGTGACGAGGCCGTGATAGGCGACCGGAGCGACGACCGCCGCCGTACGGCGTTCACCGTGAAGGTCACCGCCGACCTCGACCCGGCCGGGGTCGTGCGACGCTGGTACGACAAGGGCTCCGGTTTCGGTGTCACCTACTCGCGCGACCTCACGATCCGGTGGATCAACGTCGGCAAACGCTCGGGATCCGGCCCCAGCCGATACCTCGCCGGATCTGAAGTCACCGGCCCTCTGTTCCGCGTCTGCGACTCGTGCGGTCAGCTCGACTCGCAGGCGGGTGGTAACAACCGCCGCGACCACCGGCCATGGTGTCCGCGTCGCGACCAGGCCGCCGAGAGGACGGTCACGCTCGCCCTCACGCGCACCCTCGTGACGCAGGGGATCTTCCTCCGGCTGCCTCCCGCGCTCACTCTCGGCGACGGGGTCGTCGTTCCCAGCCTCTCTGCGGCCGTCCTTCTCGGGCTACGGGAGTCGATGGGTGGCGACCCCGACCACCTTCGGATCGTTCCCGTGACGGAACCCCTCGCTGGCGACGAGGGCGGCACAGCCCATGCGCTGCTGATCCATGACACGGTGCCCGGTGGCACGGGGTACCTCGCCGAGCTAGCTGACCCGGCGCGGCTCCACGGCATCCTCAAGGCTGCCTGGACGGTGCTGAAATCGTGCGCCTGCCAAGACGAACAGCGCACCGCATGCCATCGCTGCTTGTTGCCGTTCGCGACCGGCAACGCGAACCTCTCGCGCGCTTCCGCGGAGCAGGCGCTTGCCACGCTGCTCGACGTGTCGTCCTCCGGCGCACCGTCGGCCGCGTTCGACGCGACCGACGACGACCCCGGAGTACCGCTCGGCGAGTCGGTGATCGAGCAGCTCTTCCGCAAGACCTTCATCGAACGCGCGCAGGCGCTCGGCGGGCGGGTCAAGGAGATCCCCGGCGACTGGGGCAACAAGGTCCAGGTCTCGTTCCCCGGAGACTCCCGCATCTGGATGTTGCGCCCCCAAGTGCCCCTCGGTCCGACCCAGCCCGACTTCGTGCTCGAGCAGTTCGGAGGCGGTGCCGAGCCGATCGCGATCTACACCGACGGAAAGGCCTTCCACGCGGTGGTCGGGTGTAACCGTCTAGCCGACGACACGAACAAACGGGATGCCGCACGCGGACTCGGTTACCGCGTCATCGCGGTGACGTGGGCTGACCTGAACGGGAAGACGATCGACCACTCGTGGTTCACGCGCGCCTGGGCGGAGAAGGTCGCCGCCCAGGCGCAGCTGCCGCTAACGCAGCTGGCGAAGCTCACGCTCGACCCGATCACCCTGCTGATGCAATGGATGCAGAAGCCGGTCGACGAGGCCAAGCGGAGAGACACCCTCGGCCAGGTGTTGCCGATGATCCTGAGACAGGGTGCGGTGACGACGCCGTTCGGAGCGGAGTCCGCCGTCGAACGCGCCGCGAGGGTGTTCACGGAAGGGCTCCCGGCTGCGGGAGTGCAAGCGCCGGACTGGATCGTCGTGGACGGCTCTCTGGTGTCGACGACTCGGCTGAAGCAGGGCGGCATGACGGAGTTCGCGCTCGTCCTCGATGACCGCGATGCAGCTCTCGCCGCAGACGGGTTCGATCGCGCGTGGCGACTCTGGCTGCACTTGTCGAACATCGTGGGATGGCGCACCGACATGTCAGGTGTCGAGATCACCACGCTGTCGAGGATCATCGCGAGCCCGACTCCAGAGTCGTCCGCCTCTTCATCGGCCGTCAAGCTCCCCGCAGAGTGGGCGGCGCTCGCAGAGGTCGCCACCGCCGCCGAGCGAGGTGTGATCGAGCGCCTGGCTGTGGCATCCGTCCCGCTCCCCGAAATGGGCGTCGAGGTCGGCGGCATCCCGATCTCCTTCGGGTGGACTGTTCCGCGCGTCGCCATCGCTCTCGGTCTGCAGGACGGTGAACCCGAATCGCTGGAGGCTGAGGGCTGGACGCTCATCGACCCACATTCCGAGGACCTCGCCGCACAGATCGCGGCACTGACCGGAGGACACTGACATGCCGGCCGTCACCTACGCCACCGTCAAGCAGCCCAAGCATGACAAGGACCTCAAGGCGCTGATCTTCACCTTCATCGACAAGCTGAGTCAGAGCGACGCTACTCCGGGCCTTCACATAGAGCCCATCAACGGTTCGGCCGACCCGCGTGCCCGTACCGGCCGTGTGAATGAGTTCTGGCGTGCGGTGCTGTTCCGGATCGATCCCCCGAGCGGAGAGACCCACTACGTCTACGCGGGTACGTGGCCGCACGACGAGGGGACGGAGAAGGCGAAGAAGCTCACTCTGCACGTCAATCACGTCAACGGTGTGCTCGAACTCCACGAGGCGGTCGCCGCGCAAGAGGTGGCGGCGGATGCGGGCGAGACCGCGCCGGTATCCACTGCGGGCACACCCACGTCGGCGCCGTTGCTGAGCGAGCTGGGCTACTTCATCACGGACCTCTCCGAGGAGTTCGGATTCTCGCAAGACGTGGCCGAGGGCGCCTTTGCGCTCCCCGACGAGGATTCGCTACTCGAGTTCGCCGAAGGCCTGCACACCCCGTGGCAGCAGGAGGTTCTTCTGTCCATGGCGGCTCGGGAAGCCTTGCACGTCATCCGCGAGCAGCTCGGGCTCGACAAGCCGGTCGAGGTGGAACCGCACGAGGATGAGGCCACGAAGATCCTCAAGGCGCTCGAGCACCCTGCATCCCGTATGCAGTTCACCTACGTCGAGAACAGCGAAGAGCTCCGTCGGATCATCGAGGACGGCGACTTCGGTGCCTGGCGGATCTTCCTCCATCCCGAACAGCGCACATACGTCGAGAAGGACTACTCAGGATCGTTCCGTCTCAGCGGAGGAGCCGGCACGGGCAAGACTGTCGTGTTGTTGCACCGGGCGCGACGCCTCGCGCTCGCGAACCCGCAGGCACGCGTCATCCTGACCACATTCACGCGGGCCCTGGCCGACAACCTGCGCCGCGACCTGGAACGCCTCGATGCTTCGGTGCCGATCGCCGAGAGGCTCGGCGACGCTGGCGTGCTCGTGAAGGGTGTCGACCAACTCGCAGCCGAAGTGCGCCTCCGCGCGGGAGATGACTTCGGCGCGGCCGCGCTCGCGACGATCGGCTCGACGCGCGAGAAGACCGCATCGCCCGCGGAACCGGACTGGTCTTCGGCGATCACGCAAGCCGGATCTGCACTCCCCATCTCGCTGCAGTCGACATCCTTCTTCGATGACGAGTACGCGCAGGTGGTGCTTCCGGCGGGCATCCTCGAAGCGAACGCCTACTTCACCGTCCGGCGACCGGGGCGTGGCGTCGCCCTCGACCGCGGCAAGCGAGCCTCGGTATGGGCGGTCATCGAGCAGATGCGCAAGGACCAGCGGATCGCGAACCAGCTCGGCTACGGCGAGATCGCGGCGGTCGGCGCGACATGGTTGACGTCGCGCGGCACGACACTCGCCGATCATGTGCTGGTCGACGAAGGGCAGGACCTCGAGCCCTCGAAGTGGAAGCTGCTCCGCGCGATCGTGACCGAGGGGCCGAACGACCTCTTCATCGCCGACGACTCGCATCAGCGCATCTACGGGCGCTCGACGGTGCTGAAGCACTACGGCATCCAGATCCAGGGCCGCTCGCGGCGACTGACGCTGAACTATCGCACCACGCTGGAGAATCTGCGCTTCGCCCTCGGGGTGCTCGCCGGCGAAGAGTACGACGACGCCGAGGGTCTGGAGGTGTCGACCGAGGGGTATCGCTCGGCGCGAAGTGGGCCCAAACCCTCGAAGCGTGCGGCGAAGTCGGATGCAGAGCAGCTCGACCTGATCGCGGCGGATATCAACCGCTGGTGCGACGAGGAAGGCGTGCGCCCTGAGACGATCGCAGTGCTGGCGTCGTCAAACAATTCAGCGAAGAAGGTGCAGCAAGGGCTCGCGCAGCGCGACATTTCGGTGGCTCTGATCACCCAGCCGCGTGTGACCGGCGGTCAGACCGTGGCCATGACGATGCACACCGCGAAGGGCATGGAGTTCTCGCGGGTCGTGCTGTTCGATGTCTCGGACGGAGCATTCCCTCCCCCGTGGGCCTACAAGGGCGTGCCCGACGAGGACAAGCCCGACAAGGACAAGCAGTTTCGTTCTCTGCTCTACGTCGCCGCGAGCCGCGCGCGTGATGAGCTGGTGGTGACGTGGAAGGGGGCGCCGAGCGCGCTGCTGCTCGGGTGAGGCGTCGATGATCGAGGAGGAAGCCGACTCGCGGCGCGACTTCTCGTCCCAGGAGTGCGCGGCCAGCGATTCCGGATGGAGATCGCAGACGCGAAAGCGCCGGGGAGCGACCCGCGTACACCTGTCGCGACGCCGGACGAGCGCCCGACCTGGCATCGACGGTTCCGCGTCGATCAGGTCGATCTGACCACCGCTGCGATGCGTGCCGCGGCCGCGTCTGGATCAGCGCGGACCTCGTGCTCCCAGATGCGGAGGGGACGCCAGCCGTGCGCCTGGAGGATGCTGTCGGTGTCAGCATCCCGCTCTTGGTTGCGTACTCGCTTGGCAAGCCAGAACTCTGCGTTGCGGGCGGGCGCCTGATAGTGCTCGGCGCACCCGTGCCAGAAGCATCCGTCGATGAAGACTGCGATCCGGGCACGTGAGAAAACGATGTCCGCAGTGCGGCGTACGTTCTTGACCGGCCGGACCGAGACCCGATAGCGCAGGCCGAGCGCGTGGAGGCGACGACGGACGGCGAGTTCAGGGGACGTGTCGCGGCCGCGATTGGACTGCATGGACGCGCGCGAACCGGGCGTGCTGGCCCACGACTCGTCGCGACGTCGGGGCGCCGTCGACTCGCCGGCTGCCATCCCTGAATCCCTCCACCTCAACAGTAGATTGGACGCGATGACTCTGCAGCTCCCGGCCGAGGTCGATGCGACCCCCGCCTCCGCACGTGCGACGCGGACCATCACGATGCTGGATCTCTTCTCCGGCGCCGGCGGGCTCACCGCGGGGTTCCATGCAGCGTCTGATCGTTTCCGGGTTGCCCGCGCCGTCGAGCTCGATACGGCAGCCGCCGCCACCTTTGCTGCGACGTTCGGCGAGGACCTGGTCTACCGGGGCGGCATCGAAGACTGGCTGAAAGAAGAGATGCCGCCTACCGTCGACGTCATCGTCGGCGGGCCCCCGTGCCAGGGGTTCTCGACCCTCGGCAAACGAGACGCCACCGACAAACGCAACTACCTATGGCAGGAGTACGCCACCACAATTCTGCGAGCGCAGCCGAAGTACTTCGTCGTCGAGAATGTCGCGGCATTCGCGAAGTCCCAGCAGTTCCGTGACTTCACTGAGTCGACGCAGTCGGACGGGATCCTGCGTGACTACACGTTCGAGTGGGACATTCTGAACGCTGCCGACTACGGCGCATTCCAGGCCCGTAAGCGGGCGATCCTGATAGGTCGCCATCGAGATCTGCTGCCAGTCGGGATGCCGGAGCCGACGCACGTCGGGCGGCATCGCACGGTGCGGCAAGCATTCATGAACATCCCATCGACCGTCACCGAAACCAGGCTTGACGGCCGCGTCAAGTCCTTCTTCGGCACCGAGCTCCCCGGCGTGTTCCGCCCGTTCGAGCTCCACATCGGGCGCGACTACGCGGAGATCTCCAAGCTTCGCTTCTCGGAGATTCCAGAAGGTGGCAACAGGTTCGATCTCCCCGATCGGCTGAAGGCGCCGTGCTGGCTCGGACACACGAACGGATCGGGCGACGTGATGGGGCGACTGCACTGGGACAAGCCCTCGGTGACAGTCCGCACGGAGTTCTTCAAGCCCGAAAAGGGCCGATACCTGCACCCGACCGAGAACCGCGCGATCACGCACTACGAGGCGGCGGTTTTGCAGGGATTCCCCGACACGCACCGGTTCGTCGGTTCGAAGACGGCGATCGCGCGCCAGATCGGGAACGCTGTGCCCGTGCCATTGGGGCGAGCGATCGCTGAGCACCTCCTAGAACGTCTGTGACCGCTGGGCCGCGCGAAGGGTACGCGCCGTGAACCACCTGCGCGGACGTTTCGTCATCGAGGAGAACGCGGTGATGATCGGCTACGGGATCCACGTCGGCACACCGAAGACGCACAAGAAGCTCTCGGTCGCATACCTTGAGCGCCTCGCGCCGATGATCGAGCAGGCGTGCGTCGGCACGGGCCCGGGGAGGGGCTGCTCTTCGGCGACGGCGTCAACCACATGCGCAACTCGCGTGCGCAGGGATCGCTCGCGAATGCGGTCAGGCGCGCGCAGGCTGTCGATCCATCGATCCCGAGACTCACGCCGCACGATCCCCGTCACACCGCCGCATCGCTCGTAACCAGCTCCGGTGCGAACGTGAAGGCCGTGCAGCGAATGCCCGGGCATGCGTCGGCGGCGATGACCCTCGACACCTACGCCGACCTCTTCGACGACGATCTGGATGCCGTCGCCCCCCCCGCCCAACGACGCCATGCTGCGCATCACGCTGCCTACCGGCCCGCAGACGCGATACTCGCGGCAGAA
This sequence comes from Microbacterium sp. PAMC21962, assembly GCF_019443465.1. Lineage (NCBI taxonomy): Bacteria > Bacillati > Actinomycetota > Actinomycetes > Micrococcales > Microbacteriaceae > Microbacterium > Microbacterium sp. PAMC21962. Next base: position 1,300,723 of record NZ_CP080381.1, read on the forward strand.
CCGACCGCAGAGCAGATTGTTCATCTGCTCGATCCGCCGCAGGCGTTTTAGACGTTCGATCTCGGCATTCTGCCAAGTCAAGCGAAAGCTCGCGAACGCGATTCGCTGCGGTCTGGCCACGGCAGAAACGCGCGGTCGGAAGCAAAGTGGTGTGCCCCTGGAGGGATTCGAACCCCCGACCCGCTCCTTAGGACGGAGTGGCTCTTCCACTGAGCTACAGAGGCTGGCGCGTCGATTCTACCCGGGCGGCGCCGCGGCACCGGCCCCGCCGCCCCCATCCAGCGCCCACCGCAGGTATGGCGCGAGGTGTGCGGAGTAGGCGACCGTCAGGTGCGTCTGGTCGTAGCGGATGGGCAGGGTCCCCGCGAACGCCGGGCACACGTCCTGCCAGCAGGTGAAGGCCAGGGCATCCACCACGCGATCACCGGACGAGGCCACCGCGGCGGTCGTCGCCGCCTGCATGTCGCGCCAGGTCGGCGTGATGCTCGTCGCACAGGCGTACGGCGAGCCGAGGCGCGTGTAGCAATTGCCGAGCGGGGCACCCTCCGGCGGAGCCTCGAGATAGACGATGCGCCCCGGCATCCCGTAGCGTGCCATCTCCGCGGCCTCGGCGGCGGTGAGCTCCGCCGCGCTGAGGTCGCGCCCGTCGGCGGTGCGGCCCAGCGTGTACGCGTTCGAGACGAGCACCTTCTCGGGCTGGTCGGCCGCGATCATCGCCGCGACGTCGTTCTTCCGCTGCGTGCACGCCTGCATCACCGCGGGGTCGTCGTTCTGCACCAAGACGTCCGTGAACCGGCATCCGTAGAGCCCCACGGTGGTGACGCGGATCGCACCCCCGCTCTCTTCGGCGAGCGCCTTCAGCGCCGGCGCGTAGGCCATCGCCGTCGAGTCGCCCACGAGGTAGAGGTGGCGCGGCGCGTCGCCGCTCCCCCACGTGCACGCCGCGGCATCCGGAAGCGGCGTCGGCGCGAAGCAGTCGTGCGTCGGGTTGGCCCCCGACGACTGGGCCATCACCTCATCGAGCGACGGATGCAGCTCCGGCCAGGTCGTCGCCGACACCGCGGCGGCCAGGTCTGCCTGCAGCGCCGCCGTCGGGTCGTCGATCGCGGGCGCCGCCTGGGCCGCGTCGGCACTCGGCGGAACCGGACGCGGCTGCTGCACCTGCACGGCGAGCACGAGCAGCAGCGCCGCGGCGACCAGCCCCGCGGTCGCGAGCGCCACCTGCGTGCGGAACCGCTCCCGCCAGGCCACCATCGGAGCAACGCTCGCCACCGGCCCGGCGGCCTCGAGGACCGGCGGTGTCGGAGCGACGGGGTCCGGCTCCGGAAGCCGCTCCTCGACGATCGCCTCGACGACGGATGCCGGCGGCACCGCCTCCGCGTCCGGCGCGGCAGCCTCGGCCACCATGCGCGCGCCGCCCGGGTAGTAGCGGGTGCCCGGCTGCCACCCCGCGGGCCGGCGCGTCGCGATCTCGGGGGTGCGCGGAGCGGGGGCAGCCGGCGCCGCTCGACCGGCCGTCGCCGGCGCGGCATCCAGTCCCCCATCCGGCGCCGCGTCAGCGTCCGCGCCCGCATCCGCCACGGGAACCCGGCCGCCCAGGAACGGCGCGTAGCGCAGCGGCTGCTCCACGATCGCGTACGACGCGACGCCCACCACGGCGACGATCGCGAGGGTCAGCGGCAGCGACCAGGGCGACGCCGGAAGCAGGGCGGCGGCGAACACGACCACGGGGAAATGCCACAGATAGAGCGAGTACGAGGCGTTGCCGACGACGACCGCCAGCGGGTTCGTCCACGGGAACAGCGCCCGCGGCGATGCGGCGACGCCGCCGGCGAGCGCCAGCGCGGTCGCGGACGTCGGCGCGGCAGCCCACGGTCCGGGAAAGCCCACACTCGCGGGGTCGATGAGCAGGAGCGATGCGACGACACCGGCGACGCCGATCCAGGCCAGCAGGGCCGCGGCGGCCGCGGGAATCCGACGCAGCACCGGCACCCCGGCGGCGAGCAGGGCGCCCAGAGCGAACTCCCACGCCCGGGTCGCTGTCGAGAAGTACGCCGCCGTCGGCGCCGACGCCCCCTGCAGCAGCGCCCAGCCGAAGGATGCCGCGACCACGACGACCGCCCACGCCGCCACCACCGCGGCGACCGCCCGGCCGCGGCGCGCGACGGCGGGCACGAACAGCAGCGACACGATGAGAAGGCCGGGCCACACGAGGTAGAACTGCTCCTCGACCGACAGCGACCAGAAGTTCTGCAGCGGCGACACGGCATCGCCGGCGTGGAAGTAGTCGGTGCCCTGCTGCGTGAACCGCCAGTTCGACACCAGCAGCAGCGCCGAGACACCGTCCCACAGCACCTGTTCGGCCCGCGCACGACCGAAGAGGGCGAACGCGGCACCGACGACCGCCCCGACCGTGACGAGCGCGGCCGGCAGCAGCCGCCGGGCGCGCCGGCCGTAGAAGCGCGCCAACCGGATGCGGCCCGTCTCCCGCTGCTCGCGCAGCAGCATCCCGGTGATGACGAAACCGGAGATCACGAAGAACACGTCGACACCGGCGAACCCGCCCCGCGGCCAGCCGGCGGCGTGCGCGCCGATGACGGCCAGCACGGCGAGCGCGCGCAGACCTTGGATGTCGCGACGTAGAGGCACGGAGGAGACCGGGGACGGGAAGAGGGGCTGGACTCAGCCTAAGGGAGCGCTCCCACTGCGACGGCGCAGGACCGCGATCCGCCGCTCGACACCGCTCAACGTCGCTCGGCGGGATTGGCGACGATCGAACGCCGCCCGACGGCGAACCACACGATCGGACCCATGAGCGGGAACATCAGTGTGACGAGGATCCAGAGCGTCTTCTCCAAGCTCGTCGCCGCCGACGAGGCGATGCTGACGACGGCCGCGATGAACAACGCGATGCCCGCGAGCACCGCGATCAGGATCAGGACGTGCCAGCCGGAGACCACCATGCCTCCAGCATGCCCGACACGGCGACGGAACTCACGGGGTCGGCCCGACATCCCGCAGTCTCACCGTGCGAGATCGGCGGCGATGTCGGCGAGCGCACCGAGCACGCGGCGGACCGCCGCGCGGGCGAGCGCGTCGGGACGAGCGAGCACGTCGACGTGGCGCACCAGCGCGAGCCCGGCGACCGGGCGCAGCACCATTCCCTCCGTCGCGAGGGCCCGGGCGGTGTAGCGCGGCATGATCGCGATCGCCGCGCCCGCACGCACGATCTGGGCCGCGACGAAGAACTCGTTGACCCGGTGACCGATCACGGGAGGCTCGCCGCCGACCGCGGCGATGGCATGGAGCACCCCGGCCAGCGGGAAACCGTCATGGGTCGAGATCCACGTCTGACCGCGCAGCTCCGCGGGGGTGATCGCGTCTCGGGCCGCCAACGGATGGGCCGCGGGAAGGGCGACGTCGAGGGGCTCGGCGAACAGCGGCGTGACCCGCACCCGCTCGCGCGGCCAGGGCGGATCGTGGGCGAGCCGGTGCGCGATCACCAGATCGTGATCGGCGGTGAGACCGGCGAAGTCCTCCCGTGCGACATCCGCGTCGGCGAACGCGACGGCATCGCCGCCGACCGCGGCCAGCAGCGGTCCGAACAGGGCGACGCCCGCGCTGTGGAACGCCGAGACGCGCACCGGCGTCGGGTCGAGCGCCAGGTAGGCGCCGACGCTCTCCCGCGCGAGCACCAGGGCTTCCTCCACCCGCATCCCTGCTGCGGCCAGCGCGCGCCCGGCATCCGTGAGCACGAGCGTGCGCCCCTGCTTCACGGTGAGCGGCACCGGGACGTCCGCCTGCAGGATCGCCAGCTGCTGCGACACGGCCGACGCACTGACGTGCAGCGCGGCGGCGACCGCGGTCACGCTCCCCCGGTCGCCGAGCTCGCGGAGCAGCCGCAGCCGCATCGGATCCATAAGCAATCTCTAACACATCGATGAAGACATTGCCCGATGTTCTTCACGCCGGATGCTGCCACTCTGACTCCATGACCCGGCGCGCCGACCTCCTCGTCGACCTCGCCCTCCTCGCCGTCGCCGTCGTGTGGGGCGCGAGCTTCCTCGCCGCCAAGGACCTCGTCGCCGTCACCGGCGTCCCGAGCGCCAACGCGCTGCGCTTCCTCGTCGCCGCGGCGGGCGCCGGCATCCTGTGCCTGCTCGCGCGACAGCGCCTGCCCCGCGGACGCGGCCTGCTCATCGCCGTGATCCTCGGCATCTCGCAGGCCGCGATCATCGGCCTGGAGACCTGGGGAGTGAGCCTGACCTCGGCGACCAATGCGGGCTTGCTCATCAGCCTGGCACTCGTGATGACGCCGGCGCTCGAGGGGATCGTCTCGCGGGTCTGGCTGCCGCGCTCCTACTTCGTCGCGGCCGTCGCCGCCGTCATCGGCGTCGCCCTGCTCGTCTCCGGCGACGGCATCCGCCCGCCCACCGCCGGGGACCTGCTCGTCATCGCGGCCGCCGTGGTCCGCGCCGTTCACGTCACCGCGAGCGGCCACCTCACGCGCTCACGCGCCGACGGCTCGCTCGGCGTCGTGTTCGTGCAGCTGGTCGTCGGCAGCGCCGTGTTCACCCTCCTCGCGGGCCCGGCGCTGCCCCGCGCGGTCGGCGCGCTGGATGCCGCGGCCGTCGCCGACGTCGTCTTCCTCGGTCTGCTGTGCTCGGTCTTCGCGTTCGTCGTGCAGCTGTGGGCGGTGCGGCGCACCTCCGCCGCGCGGGCGAGCATGCTCATGGGCACCGAGCCGGTGTGGGCGCTCGTCGTGGGCGTGACCCTCGGCGGGGAGGCGATCGGGGTCGTCGGCATCGGCGGCGCGGCCCTCATCGTCGCCGCCAGCTACGCGGGTCAGGCGATCGAGCGCCGCCACCGCCTCGGTCGCCGCGAGGCGGCGGGTGAGCCGCACCGCACCGCCCGAGCGGTCAGTGGAACAGACGGCGCCACACGTTGGTCTCGGCGAGGTCGATCAGCTCGTCGCCCCGACCCGACAGCACCGTCCGCAGCGCCCACAGCGAGAACCCCTTCGCCTGAGCGAGCGTGATCGCGGGCGGGATCGCGAGCTCCTGCCGGGCGGTGACCACGTCGATCAGCACCGGCCCGTCGACGGCGAGGGCCTGCGCGACGGCGCCGCGCAGCTCGCTCGCCTTCTCGACGCGGATGCCGGTGATGCCCATCGCCTCCGCGATCGCCGCGAAGCTCGGGTTCTCGAGCCCGGTGCCGAAGTTCACGATGCCGGCGGCCTTCATCTCCAGCTCGACGAAGTTCAGCGAGGAGTTGTTGAAGACCACGATCTTCACCGGCAGGTCGTTCTGGCGGATCGACAGCAGATCGCCCAGCAGCATCGCGAGGCCGCCGTCCCCGGCGAGCGCGATCACCTGACGCGACCGGTCGACACCCTGCGCTCCGAGCGCCTGCGGCATGGCGTTGGCCATCGACCCGTGGGCGAAGGAACCGATGAGCCGCCGGCGCCCGTTCATGCGCAGATAGCGCGCGGCCCAGATCACGGGGCTTCCGACATCGGCCGTGAACACGGCATCCTCGGCGGCGAGCTCGTCGATGACGCGGGCGACGTACTCGGGCCGCACGGGCGCCTTGCCGTCGTCGATGGCGAGATCGTCCAGCCGCTCGCGGGTCTTGCGGTAGTGCGCGACGCTCTCCTCGAGGTGCGACGAGGAGCGGTCCCGCTGCAGCAGCGGCAGCAGCGCGTTCGCCGTCTCCTTCACCCCGCCGACGAGGCCGACGTCGATGGGCGTGCGCCGCCCCAGCTGCTCGCCGCGGACGTCCACCTGGATGACCGTCGCCTTCGACGGGTAGAACTGCCGGTACGGGAAATCGGTGCCGAGCATCAGGAGCGTGTCGCACGACTCCATCGCCTTGTAGCCCGAGGCGAAACCCAGCAGTCCCGTCATGCCGACGTCGTGCGGGTTGTCCCACTCGATGTGCTCCTTGCCGCGCAGGGCGTGCACGATCGGCGCCTGGAGCGCCTCGGCGAGGGCCAGCACCTCGTCGTGCGCGCCGGCGACGCCCGATCCGGCGAGGATCGTCACCTTCTTCGCGTCGTTGAGCGCCGTCGCGGCGGCGGCCAGGGCGGATGCCGCGGGCAGCACGGTCGAGCCCGTCGCCCGGATCGGGGCGGTGGGACGGCGGTCGGGCGCGTCGGCGAAGAACACGTCGCCGGGGACGACCACCACCGCGACCCCGCGCTTCTCGACCGCGGTGCGCATGGCGATCTCCAGCACCCACGGCAGCTGGGACGGGTCGGCGACGAGCTCGGTGTAGACGCTGCATTCGCGGAACAGCTCCTGCGGGTGCGTCTCCTGGAAGTAGGTGCTGCCGATCTCGGCCGAAGGGATGTGGGATGCGATCGCCAGCAGCGGCACGCGGTTGCGGTTCGCGTCGAACAGGCCGTTGATGAAGTGCAGGTTGCCCGGACCGCACGAGCCCGCGACCACGGCGAGCTCGCCGGTGAGCTCGGCCTCGGCGCCGGCGGCGAAGGCCGCGGCCTCCTCGTGGCGCATGTGCATCCAGCGGATCGCGTCGCCGGCGCTGTCGCGGCGCAGCGCGTCGGTGAACGCGTTGAGCGAGTCGCCGGGGAGCCCCCAGATGCGGGTGACGCCGGCACGCTTGAGAGTCTCGATGAAGAAGTCCGCAACATTCGCCATGCCCTCGACGCTACGCCGCTTGTCGGCACGGCGGGCCTCGACGTCGGTCGAAACGTGCGCGCCCGCTGGGACGTCACCACCTCCCGGTCGTTGAGCGAGGGCCACAGGCCCGAGTCGAAACGCCTCACCCCCGCCACCCGCGCGTCACCACCTCCCGGTCGTTGAGCGAGGGCCGCAGGCCCGAGTCGAAACGCCCCACCCCCGCCACCCGCACGTCACCACCTCCCGGTCGTTGAGCGAGGGCCGCAGGCCCGAGTCGAAACGCCTCACCCCCGCCGTCCGCGCGTGGCGGCCTCACGCGGGGAGCAGCTCGCTGCGCAGGAGCTCGACGAGCGCCTGCGCGGCGGAGCTGAGCGGACGTCGCCGCGCCCACGCGAGCGAGACGGCGAACGCGGGTACGGCGCCGTCCAGCGGCACGGTGCGCACCGGCATCCGACCGCGGTGCGCCGCCGACGCCCTCGCGGATGCCGCGGCCGCCGCGAACTCCGGCACGATGGCCAGACCGAGGCCCTGCGGCACGTAGGTCGCCGCCGTCGAGAGATCGGCGACCTCGATGAGCACACGCCGCGACACTCCGGCGTGGGCGAACGCGTCGTCGACGATGCGTCGCGACCCGTAGCCGGGCGGGAGGTCGATGAAGCTCTCCCCCTCCAGCTCGCCGAGAGCGACGCGGTCGCGGTCTGCCGCGGGGTGGCCGTCGGGCACGACGAGCACGTACGGCGACGATGCGACGACCTCGCCCCGCAGTGTCGCGGGAAGCCCGTCAACGACGGAGAGGAGCGCCACGTCGATCTCGCCCCTCTCCAGCTGCGCCACCAGGCCCGTCGAGCCGAGCCCGGTCGCCCGCAGCTGCACCGCGACGGCCGGATGCCGCTCGTGATAGCGACCCAGCAGCCCCGGCACGTCGACGAGGTCGACCCCCGTCATGAGCCCCATGGTGACGGCGCCGCGCAGTTCGGTGGCCGCCGCCGCGACGGCTTCCCCGAGCTCGCGCACCTGCTCGAGGACCTGCTGCGCGCGGGTCAGCAGCTCCTCACCTGCACCCGTCAGGCGGATCTGCCGATGCGAACGGTCGAACAGCTCGACCCCCAGTTCGCGTTCGAGATCGCGCACGGTCGTCGAGACCGCCGACTGCGCCAGCAGCAGGCGATCGGCGGCGCGCGTGAAGCTCAACTCCTGCGCGACCGCGACGAACACGGAGAGGTGACGCACATCCATATCTCGATCATCCTCCCTCCGTGCAGCCCGGAATCATCTGCGCAGCAGATGAGTCGCATCGCGAACGCCGTCTTCCTCGCACCGCTCGCCGGGCGGAACATGGAGTCATGAGCATCGCGCCGGTCCTCGCCCCGTCCCCAGCGGCTGCCAACGCCGCCGTCACCGCCCCGCCCGTCGGGACCCGTGCCGCCGACCGTGTCGTCGAGGTGCTGCGCGCCCACGGCGTGCGCTGGGTGTTCGGCGTCCCGGGCGCCAAGATCGACCCCGTCTTCGACGCCCTCGCCGCCGTACAGGGCGTCGCCGGCGCACCGCAGTTGATCACCTGCCGCACCGAGCAGAACGCCGTCTTCATGGCCGCCGCGGTGGGGCGTCTCACCGGCATCCCGGGCGTCGTCCTCGTCACGAGCGGGCCCGGCACGGCGAACCTCGCGACGGGACTGCTGACGGCGACGACCGAGGGCGACCCCGTCGTCGCGATCTGCGGCGCCGTCTCACGGTCGCAGCACCTCAAGCGGGCCCATCAGGCGATGGATGCCGTCGGCATGCTGCAGACGGTGACCGTCTCGGCCGCCGAGGTCACCGCGGCCGACAACGTCGCCGAAGCGATCGTCAACGCGTTCCGCGCCGCCACGCGGGAGCCGCGCGGCGCGGCGGCCGTCGTGCTCCCCTACGACGTGTCGACCGCGACGACCGCCGTCGGCTTCACCGAGCCGATCGTGCCGGCGGCGGTGGGCGGGGCGGCCGCCGCCTCCGTCGACCGGGCCGCGGCGCTGCTGCGCGAGGCGCGGTTCCCGGTCGTGCTGGCGGGGGCGCGCAGCGGCGACCCGCGCACGGTCGACGCGCTGCACGCGCTGCTGCGCGCGACGGGCCTGCCGGTGGTCGAGACGTTCCAGGCCGCAGGGATCATCTCGCGCGACCTCGAGGACCACTACCTGGGCCGCGTGGGCTTCGCCCGCAACCAGCCGGGCGACGTCCTTCTGCACCACGCCGATCTCGTGCTGACGCTCGGCTACGACCCGGTGGAGTTCGTGCCCGCCGAGTGGAACCTCGGCAAGGAACGCCGGATCGTTCACGTGGACACCGTCGCGGCCGACATCGACAACGACTACCGGCCGGACGTCGAGCTCCTCGGCGACCTGGCCACCACGCTCACCGATCTGACGCGCACGCTGCACACGCGCGGCGGCATCCCGCAGCGCGATGCGGCGACGGCGGTCATCGTCGAACGCGAACGCACGCGCCTGGCGGAGAACACCGACCTCGGCGACCCGCACCACGACGACGCGTTCGGTCTCGATCCGGTCGCGGTGGTCGCCGGCATCCGCGCCGCCCTGCCCGACGAGGCCACCGTGCTCTGCGACGTGGGGTCGAACTACCTGTACATGGCGCGCCACTTCCGCACCTACCGGCCGCGCTCGTTGATGTTCTCGAACGGGCAGCAGACGCTGGGGGTGGCACTCCCGTGGGCGATCGCGGCGAGTCTCGCCGACGCGGGCGACCCGGTGCTCTCCGTCTCGGGCGACGGCGGCTTCCTCTACTCCGCCGTCGAGCTGGAGACCGCGGTGCGGGTCGGGGCGAGCTTCACGCACATCGTCTTCAACGACTCGGCGTACGACATGGTGGCGTTCCAGCAGGTCGAGAAGTACGGGCGCACCGCGGCCGTGGAGCTCGGCGCCTACGACGTCGTGGCCTTCGCCGAGTCGTTCGGGGCGCACGGACATCGCGTGACCCGGGTCGAGGATCTCGTCCCGACGATCGTCGCGGCCCTCGCTGAGCCTGGGCCGTCCGTCATCGACGTGCCCGTCGACTACCGCGACAACCTCCGCCGTCTCGGCGGCGACCTCCTCGCCGACGTGCTGCTGTGACCTCCCCCTCCTCCTCTTCGCCTCCCGTCCCGAAAGGACCGCGCATGAGCGCCGAACGCCACACCCTTTTCCAGACGAGCCTGATGGCCGCGCTGCTGGACGGCATCTACGAAGACGACATGACCGTCGGCGAGCTGCTCGGCCACGGCGACTTCGGCATCGGCACGTTCAACGCCCTCGACGGAGAGATGGTCGTCGTCGACGGTGTCGCGTACCGGCTGCGCGGCGACGGCACGGCGGCCGCGGCATCCGCCGACTCCGCCACGCCGTATGCGGTGGTGACCGACTTCGTCCCCACGATCACCCGCTCGCTGCCCGACGGGGCCACGCGCGCGGAGGCCTCGGCCGCGATCGATGCGATCACCGCCTCGGCCAACTACATGTACGCACTGCGCATCACCGGGCGGTTCCGCCGCGTGACGGCGCGGACGGTCACCCGGCAGCAGAAGCCGTACCGCCCCATGACGGAGGCGACCGACGACGACGCCGTGCTCGAGTTCGACGACGTCGACGGCACGATCGTCGCCTTCCGCACGCCTCTGTACGAGCAGGGCATCGGCGTGCCCGGATGCCACGCGCACTTCATCGACGACGGACGCACCCGCGGCGGCCACGTGCTCGACTTCACCCTCGAGCACGGCACGGTCGAGCTGTGCCTGTGCACCGACCTGCATCTGCGCCTGCCGTTGACGACGGAGTTCCGCGAGGCCGCCCTCGCCCCCGAGGACCTGGCCGCCCAGCTCGCGAAGACCGAGCAGCACGCTCCCCTCCCCTGACCCCGCGCGCCGCGCGCCGCGCCGCGCGCCCCGCGTTCCGGCGAGCCGCCATGCTGTGGCCGAGCCGCTATGTCGCGGGCCGTCCAGAGCATGGCGGCTCGGCCGGAGAATAGCGGCTCGGCGGGGTGGGTGTGGGGGTCAGCGGAAGTCGCGGGAGCGGTGGCGCACGCCGACGCGCAGGTCTTCGAACGCGTCGGCGACGAGGTTCGTGACGCCCTCGGGTGAACGCTCGAGGATGCCGCGCGCGATGAGCGCCGGCGCATCCCGCAGCACCCGGCGATAGCGGTCCCAGACGCCCTTCGAGCAGATGACGTTGACGAGGCCGTGCTCGTCCTCGAGGTTGATGAAGGTGATCCCGGATGCCGTCGCGGGCCGCTGCCGGTGCGTCACCAGTCCCGCGACCTCGACCCGCCGCCCGACCTCGTGCGTGCGCAGCTCGCGAGAGGTGAGCACCCCGCGCGCATCCAGCGGCGCCCGGTAATGCGTGAGGGGATGGTCGTCGGTGGAGATGCCCGTGGCCCAGAGGTCGGCGGCGAGCACGTCGTAGGTGGACTGGTCGCCGAACAGCGGGGGCTGCACGGCGACGAGAGAGTCGGGAAGGAACTCGGGCAGATCCTGGGCCGCATCGCCGGCCAGCCAGAGCCCCTGGCGCCGCGTGATGCCCATGCTCTCGAACGCCCCCGCCGTCGCCAGCGCCTCCACCTGGGCGGCCGTGGCGCCCGTTCGCCGCACGAGGTCGCGGAGGTCACGGAAGGGGCCGTCGCTCTCGCGCGTCGACACGATGCGCTGCGCGAGGGGCTTTCCCACCCCCGTGACCGCGGCCAGCCCCAGTCGGACGGCGAAACGGCCGTCCCGGCGATGGGCGGCCGACGCGTCGGGCGCGGCGGCATCGAACGGCGGCACCGGCGGCTGGTGGCGGTCGGTGCAGGCGGGGATGCCGGTGGGGACGCGTTTCGACTCGTTCGCTGCGCTCTCTCGCTCAACGACCGGAGAGGGGGCGGCGCTCTCTCGCTCAACGACCGGGGAGAGGGCTGCGCTCGCCGGGTCGACGACCGGGGAAGCGGGTTCGTCGAGGGGTTCGAGACCGGCATCCACCCCGGAGGCGTGCAGATCGGGGCGACGCACGACGACACCGTGCCGGCGGGCGTCGGCGGTGAGGGTCGCCGGGGAGTAGAAGCCCATGGGCTGCGCACGCAGCAGCGCGGCGAGGAACGCGCCCGGGTAGTGCAGCTTGAGCCACGACGACGCGTAGACGAGCAGCGCGAACGACAGCGAGTGGCTCTCCGCGAAGCCGAAGTTCGCGAACGCCTGGATCTTCGCGTAGATGTCGTCGGCGACCTGTCCGACCAGCCCGTGCCGCGCCATCCCGTCGTACAGCTTCTGCCGCACCGACTCGATCCGCTCGATGCCGCGCTTGGAGCCCATGGCACGGCGCAGCACATCGGCATCCTCTCCGGTGAGGTCGCCGACGGCCATCCCCATCTGCATGAGCTGCTCCTGGAACACCGGCACACCGAGGGTCCGCTCCAGCACCGGTCGGAGCTTCTCGTGGGCGTACGTCGGCTCCTCCAGCCCCAGCTTGCGGCGCACGTACGGGTGCACCGCGCCGCCCTGGATCGGACCCGGCCGGATCAGGGCGATCTCGATCACCAGGTCGTAGAACCGCCGCGGCTGCAGCCGCGGCAGCAGCCCCATCTGCGCGCGGGACTCCACCTGGAACACCCCGATCGAGTCGGCGCGGCACAGCATGTCGTAGACCGCGGCCTCCTCCTTGGGGAGGGTGTCGAGCGTCCACCGCTCCCCCGTCGCGTCGGCGATGAGATCGAAGCAGTGCTGCAGCGCGGCGAGCATGCCGAGCCCCAACAGGTCGAACTTCACGAGCCCCATCCACGCGGCGTCGTCCTTGTCCCACTGGATGACGGTGCGGTTCTCCATCCGCGCGTGCTCGATCGGCACCACCTCGCCCACGGGACGCTCGGTGAGCACCATGCCCCCCGAGTGGATGCCGAGATGTCGCGGCGCCTTCAGCAGCTCGGCGGCGTACTCGAGCACGCGATCGGGGATGTCGTGCGAGCCCGCGACGGCGCCGTCCCACCGCTCGACCTGCTTCGACCAGGCGTCCTGCTGACCGGGCGAGTGTCCGAGCGCCTTCGCCATGTCGCGCACCGCGTTCTTCGGACGGTACTGGATGACGTTCGCGACCTGCGCCGCCCGCTCGCGCCCGTACTCGCCGAACACCCACTGGATGATCTCCTCGCGCCGGTCGGCGTCGAAGTCGACGTCGATGTCGGGCTCCTCCTCGCGCATCGCGGACAGGAACCGCTCGAACGGCAGGTCGTAGTAGATCGAGTCGATCGCCGTGATGTCCAGCAAGTAGCAGACGGCGCTGTTGGCGGCCGAGCCCCGTCCCTGGCACAGGATGCCGCGGCGACGGGCCTCGGCGACGATGCCGTGGACGATGAGGAAGTAGCCCGGGAAGTCCTTCTGCGCGATGACGTCGAGCTCGCGTTCGATGCGCGCGCGGTTCTTCTCGGTGAGGTCGGGATACTTGCGCGGCACGGCCTCCCACACGAGGGTGCGCAGCCACGACATCGGCGTGTGCCCGTCGGGGACGGCCATCTTCGGCAGGGCCGGCTTGGCGCGGCGCAGGGGGAAGGCGAGCTCGTCGGCGAGCGTGACCGTGCGGGCGACCGCGCCCGGGTAGCGGCGGAACCGCCGCGTCATCTCGGCGCCCGAACGCAGATGCGCGCTCGCGTGCGACGGCAGCCAGCCGTCGAGCTCGTCGAGGCCGCGATTGGCGCGCACCGCCGCGACGGCGGCCGCCAGGTGCACGCGGTCGGGCACCGCGTAATGCACGTTGTTGCTCGCCAGCACCGGGAGCGAGCGTGCGGCGGCGAGCGCGGCGAGCACGTCGTTGTCGCGGGTGTCGGTGGGGGCGCCGTGGTCGATCAGCTCGACGTTCACCGCGTCGGCGCCGAACAGCGCGACGAGCCGGTCGAGCGCGGCGGCCGCGGCATCGGCTCCCCCGGCGGCGAGCGCCTGACGCACCGCGCCCTTGCGGCATCCGGTGAGGATCGCCCAGTGCCCGTCGGCGCGCGCGGCGAGCTCGTCGAGGTCGTACCAGGGCCGCCCTTTCTCCCCGCCGGCGAGCTGTGCGTGGGTGAGAGCCGCCGCCAGCCGGTGGTAGCCCTCCTCGCCGCGGGCGAGCACGAGCAGGTGCGAGCCGGCGGGGTCGGGCGCCCCGGCCCGCGCGGCACTCGGACCGGCGAGCAGGCCCGTCGCACGCCCCGCCCCTTCCCCCGCGCCGCCGCTTGCCCCGAGCGAGAGCTCCGCCCCGAACACGGTCTTCACCTGAAGCTGCTCGGCGGCCTCCGCGAAACGCACGATCCCGTAGAAGCCGTCGTGGTCGGTGATCGCGAGGGCGTGCAGACCCAGCCGCTCCGCCTCCTCGGCGAGCTCGGCGGGCGAAGACGCCCCGTCGAGGAACGAGAACGACGAGTGCGCGTGCAGCTCGGCGTACGGCACGGCATCCGTGGGCCGCTCGATCGGCGGCCGCTCGTAGGCACCGCGCTTGCGGGAGAAGGCGGGGCCGTCGCCGCCGTCCGGTGCGGGGTCGCCGCCGATCATCGGCGCACCGAGCAGGCGCGCCATCTCCGACCAGCGGACCGACGGATTGTTGAACCCCATCAGTCGTACCTCCCCTCGATCTGCCAGACGCCTTCCTCGCACACCAGCAGCCAGGCGCCCTCCGCGACGTCGACCACCTGGAAGCGGTGCGCCCGCCGAGCCCGCTCGGGATCCCACGCGCGTTCGATCACCGGCCACGGTCCCGCCCAGGTGCGGATGCCGCGGCGCCGCCCGCCGAGCTCGATCGCCGCGGGGACGGCGGTCGGCTCCCCGCGGGCATCCACGGCGATCATGTCGCCGTCGGCATCCAGCACCGCGACCGGCATCCCCTCGGCGAACACCGTCGTCGGCAGCGGATCGGGAAGGCTCCCCGGCCAGGGACGCTCGCCCGTGCGCAGATCGGCGGCGACGTCCCCCCAGGGCACGAGCCGCTGTCGTTCCGCGAGCCACCGACCGCCGCCGACCGCGGGAGTGAGCACGCCCTGGTGTCCGAGCATCGCCTGCACGCGCGAGAGCGCGCGATGCACGCGCTCCTCGGGACCCGAACCGAACAGCCGCGCGGTGTGGTGGGCGGCGGCATCCACCGCCTCGGGCTCGATGCGCACCCGTACGACCGCGCTGCGAAGCGCCCGTCCCGTCCCGCCGCGCCCGGCGCCCCCGGCGCCGCTCGTGCCCCCGGCGCCCCCTGCGCCCCCGGCGCCGCTCGCGCCCCCGGCGCCCGTCGCCGCGCCCTGCTCGGCGAGCTGCCAGCGCACCCGGTCGACCACCGCGGCGGCGTCGAAAGCCCCGGGATGCAGCCACACCCGCTCGCTGCGCTCCCCGCGGTCGCCGGTGAGCACGACACGCAGCTCGGTGCAGACGAGCCCCTGCTCCCCGAGCCGGGAGACGAACTCCGCAGCCGGCATCCGCAGGGCGAACGCGACCTGGTCCGCGGTCTCGACCGGGGGCTCGAACGCGACCTCGCGGTGCAGCTCGGGCGGCGGCGTGCGCGCCGTCACGGGGCGCGGGTCGCGGCCGGCGGCCAGCGCGTGCAGCCGCTGACCGCGCGCGCCGAACCGCTCGACGAGCCGGTCGGCGCCGAGGGCCGCGACCTCGCCCAGCGTCTGCACCCCGAGCCGGCCGAACAGCGAGGCCAGCTCTTCGTCGAGCACCCCCACCGGCAGCGGCGAGAGGAAGGCCGCGGCCGAACCGGCCGGCACGATCCGCACCGGATCCTCCCGGCGCGTGCCGCCGCGGGCCGCCTGCTGGGCGGTGAAGGTGCCGTCGGCGATGCCCACCCGCACGTCATCGACGCCGAGGCTCGACACGGCGCCCGCGAGCACCGTCGCCGCCGCGGCCTCACCGCCGAAATAGCGCGCCGGCCCGCGCGCGTGCAGGGCGCACAGTCCGGGCTGGATCACCTGCACGTTCGGTGCGGCCTCCTCGATCGCCGCGATCACGGGCCCGAACGCCCGATGATCGCGCACGGCGTCGGCATCCACCACCGTCAGCTGCGGGCAGCGGGCCTGCGCATCACGGCGTCGCATCCGTCGCCGGACGCCCTCGGCGCGCGCCGCCGCCGAGCAGGCGACGACCATCCCCTTCTCGAACACGGCGATGGGCCCGTCGGCGTCCAGCGGGTCGTCGCCGTCGCGGGTGAGCGCGACGATCGGCCAGTCGGGCACCCACACGACCAGACTGCGCGGAGGGGGCGGGCCGCCCCGGACATCGGCATCCATCTCACACCGCCCGTCTCATCGGCACGGGCGCGGGCACGCGCGAGCGGCCGGCGCCTTCCCCCCCGCCGAGGCGGCCCTGCTCGTCGGGAAGCAGGAGCCGGTTCGATCGCGGCACGGGCGCGCGCCGGCTGGTCACCGTGACGGTGAGCTCTCGTCCCGACAGGATGCCGTGGCCCTCGCCGAGGCCCGACCACGACGGATCGGAGACGTCGATCATCGCCTCGGTCTGCGGCCAGGGGCCCTGCACGAGCAGCACGGCATCGCGTTCACGCATGCGCGCGGCGAGCCGGGCGACGTCGGCATCCTTCGCCCGGGCCGGCGGCCGCACCGCCACGACCGACAGCACATCGGCGAGCGTCGAGGTCACCGCGAGCCAGCGCTCGCCCGGATCGGGCACCAGGACGAGCCGCGACAGGTCCACGCCGGCGGCGCGCGCCGCTTCCACACCGACGTGCGGCATGCCCACGACGGCGCACCACGAGCCGGTCTGCGAGGGTTCGGCCAGCAGAGCGAACAGCAGCGACATCGACCGCCCGAGCGCGTAGGCTCCCCCCGTGCGCAGGCCTCCGCCGGGCAGCAGCGACGCCAGCGCCGGCGGCACCGGGAGCACGGGCGTGTCGAGGCGACGCCCCTGCATGCGCTCCATCTGCGCGCGCAGGGTGCTCACGGTGCCCGCGACGTCCGCGGCAGCGACGTTCCCCACGATCGGCCTCACTTCGACAGATTAGAACATGTGTTCTAGTACTTCAATGCCTCTGCGTCGAAGATAAGAACGGGTTCGGACATTGCGCGCCGCATCCCTCGACCGGCCGCGCCGGACGGCTCATCTGCGCGAAACATGCGACTGATAGGACGGACGCCATGACCCGTACGCTGACCATCACGGGCGCCTCCCTCATCGTGGAGCGCTTCGACGAGCCCGACCTCGACCGCACCGGCGACCTCGTGATCGGCGCGGACGGCCGCGTCGGCGTCCCGACCGCGGAGCCCGCCGCATCCGCGCACGACACCCTCGACGCCGAGGGCGGCCTCGTCACCCCCGGTCTCGTCAACGCGCACCACCACCTGCTCCAGTCGGGCTTCCGCACCCTGCCGGGCACCCGGGGAGTGCCCATGCGGGAGTGGCTGCCCGCGATGGCCGCCGCGTATGCCGCCGCGGGCATCGACGCCTCCCTCGTCCGCGCGACGGCCGGCGTGGGGCTGGCCGAGTCGCTCCTGTGCGGAGTGACCACCGTCGCCGACCACCAGCTCAACTGGCCCGACCCCGCGGCCTCCCCCACTCCGGTCGACGACACCGTCGCGATCGCGCACGCCATCGCCGGTGCGGCCGCAGAGCTCGGCGCGCGCCTCGTGTTCGTCCGCGGATCGGCCCGCGACGCCCCCGCCGCCGCCGCGGCGAGCGCGGAGGCGATCGTCCGCGACCTCCTCCCCTCCGCCGCCGACGTCCCGGGCGGCACGAGCGCCGACGGCATGCTGCAGCTCGCGGTGGGCCCGGCGGGCGTGCACTCCGACTCCGCGGAGACCTTCCGCGCGCTCGGCGACGTGGCGCGGCGCCACGGTCTGCGCCGGCGCACCCAGGCGAACGAGCAGGTCGACACCGAGATCGCGCTCGCCCGGTACGGCCGGCGGCCCCTCGACCTGCTCGAGGAGTGGGGCTGGCTCGAGCCGGACGTGACGATCGCGCACCTGTGCGACGTGACGGAGGCCGAGATCGCACGTCTCGCGGCCGCCGGCGTCACCGCCACGCACGCACCGGGCTGCGACGTGCCGATGGGGTGGGGCATCGCCCCCGTGGCCCGCCTGCGGGCGCACGGCATCGCCGTGGGTCTGGGCACCTCGGGCGGCGGGTCGAACGACGCCGGGCACCTCCTCGCCGACGCCCGCCTCGCGATGCAGGTGTCGGGCCTCGTCGGGCCGACGCTCCCGGCGCGAGACGTCCTGACGATGGCCACGTCGGGCGGCGCCGCGGGTCTCGGTCGGGCGGAGCTCGGCATCCTGACCCCGGGGGCCGCGGGCGATGCGTGCGTCTGGGACGTCTCCGGCGTCGCGGACGCGGGCGTGGCCGATCCGGTCGCCGGACTGCTGTGGGCCCACCCGGGGCGCCGGCCGCGGCACGTCGTGGTCGGCGGGCGCGTGGTCGTCCGCGACTACCGGCTGGTCAGCGGCGACGAGACCGCGCTCACCGCCGCGCTCCGCGCCCGCGTCGGCCGCTGACGTCGGCGCCGCCACCCCGGAGCCCTGGCGCCGGCCGGCGTCGGCGCCCCGGAGCCGTGACCACCGTCGGAGTTTCCGCGAGGATCGGCCCACCGCGGCCCCCTTCCGCCGCGGGCAGGGCACAACCTCCGACGTTCGTCACAGGATCGGCCCCGCTTGGCCCGAGCTCCCCCGGTGCCCCCACCGTCGGCGCGGCCGTCCGGCCCGCACAGAAGCGCGGCGAGCGCGACGTGACGTACGCCGGAGAATCCCGGTGGATGACACCAGACCATCCCTCGGTTCGGGGCTCACGCCGGAAAAGTCCGACGATCGTCACCACCACCCAACCGCAACCCAAGCCCCAACCCAACCTCAACCCAAGCCCCAACCCCAGCCCAAGCCGCCGCGGCACCCGCTCAGACGTCGAGCACGATCCGGGGACAGGCCGCCCGCGAGACGCAGGCCATCATGACGGCTCCCTGCTCCCGCTCGAGCGGGGTCAGCACCGAGTCGCGGTGCTCCACCTCTCCCTCCAGCACCGGCACCTCGCAGGTGCCGCACGTGCCGCGGCGGCAGCTGGAGAGCACCATCGCGGTCGGGCTCTGCTCCTCGATCGCCTCCAGGACCGACTGGCCGGGCAGCACCGTGACGACGTCGCCGGTCATCGCGAGCTCGACCTCGAACGGCTCCGACCAGACCGGCTCGCCGTACGCGATCGCCTCGAACCGCTCGACGTGCAGCGCCTCGGCGCGCCCCGCCGCTCCGAAGCCCTCCTCGAGGGCCGCGATCAGTCGCGCCGGACCGCAGGCGTAGACGGGACCGCCGTCGGCGGCGGCGGCAGCCACGAGTGCGGCGACGTCGAGGCGGGAGCCCTCGTCGGAGGGATGCAGTCGCACGCGGCCCGTGCCGTCGTCGAGCGCGCGCACGTCGTCGACGAAGGCCATGGTCGACAGCGACCGCCCGGCATAGTCGAGCGTCCACGCGGCCCCCGCGGCGGCCGCGGCGCGCACCATCGCGAGGATCGGGGTGATGCCGATACCGCCGGCGACGAAGCGGTGCACCGCTTCGGGCACCATGTCGTACGAGAAGTGGTTGCGCGGTCCGCGCACCCGCAGCCGTTGGCCCACCTGCACGTCGTCGTGCACGCGCACCGACCCTCCGCGCCCGTCGTCCTCCCGGAGCACCGCGACCCGCCACGTCGACCGGTCCGCGGCGTCGCCGCAGAGCGAGTACTGGCGCTCGATGCGCTCCGTCCCGGGCTGACGGCCGTCGGCGAGGATGAGGTCCACGTGCGACCCGGGCGCCCAGCCGGGAAGGTCGCGGCCATTGTGGGCCACGAGGTCGAGTGCCACGACGCCGTCGGCGAGCACGGTGCGGGCGGCGACCACGAGGTCGCGCTCGACGTCACTGAAGTAGCTCATGGATCCCACTCTTCCCATTCGCGCGGGGCCGTCCCGCCCGCGGGCGGCGACCGGCCGCACTCTTCGCGCGGATTTAACACGGCTGCAATCCCGACAGGCCTGCCAGGAAACACGTCGGGCGTTTACTGATTCTCACCCGATGTTGGTCATACCAACAACACCGCACCGCCCGCCGTCACCGTCACCGCCCGCCGTCATCGCCACGTGAGGAGAAGCCCCTATGGATGCCGAACTCCTCGAGCCGGGCCAGCGCATCGGCGCCGTCACCGGACTCTCGCCGGCCGGAGAGGTCGGTGACACCCTCGCCTTCGCGGACGGTCGTGTCGTCGACGCGAGGGCTGCGGATGCCGACGGCGAGACGATCGACGCCACCGGCTGGGTCGCCCTGCCACCGCTCGCCGACCTGCACGCCCACCTCGACAAGGGCTACACGTGGAGCGCGTTCGGCCAGCCCGAGGGCTCGCTCGAGGACGCCATCGCGTGCTGGGTCGACCACGGCGAGAGCCACACGTACGAGGCGATCACGGCCGGCGCCCGCCGCCACCTGGTCGCCGCGCTGCACGCCGGCGTCACCGCCGTGCGCTCCCACACGAACTACCACCTCGGCGACGACCCGCTGCGCGGCGTCCGTGCGCTCGTGGAGCTGCGCGCCGAGTTCGCCGGGCTCGTCGACCTGCAGGTCGTCGCGAGCCCCGGGCCCTCCGACGGCCCGGACGATCTGGGGCGTGCCGCCGTCGCCCTCGGGATCGACCTGGTCGGCGGCTTCCCCCACCTCGCCGACGACCCCGCGGCGGATCTCGAGCGCGCCGCCGCGTTCGCCGAGGAGTTCGGCCTGGGCCTCGACCTGCACACCGACGAGACGCTCGATCCCGCCTCGACCGGCCTGGCCGAGCTCGCCGCCCGCACGCGCCACTGGCCCGCCGGGCTCATCCGCTCCGCCGGCCACTGCGTCAGCCTGTCCACGCAGGATGCCGCGACCCGCGCCCGCACCCTCGCCGCCGTCGCGGAGGCCGGTGTCTCCATCGTCACCAACCCGCTGACCAACCTCTACCTCCAGGGGTGGCAGCATCCGGTCGGCACGCCGCGCGGCATCCCCCCGCTGCGCGAGATCCTGGAGGCCGGCATCACGCTGGCAGCCGGCGGCGACAACGTGCAGGACCCGTTCAACCCGCTCGGCAACGCCGACATAGTCGACGTCGCCTCCGAGCTCGTCGTCGCCGGTCACCTCACGCCCGCCGAGGCCTGGCACGTCAGCTCCAACGGAGGACGCGCCGCCTTCGGACTGCCGCCCGCCCGCGGACGGGTCGGCGACGTCGCCGACATCGTGCTCGTGCGCGCCGCGCACACCGCCGAGGCGCTCGCGGAGCGCGCACCGGATCGCATCGTCATCCGCGACGGCCGCGTCATCGCGGTGCGCCGCCGCGTCGTCGGCAGCGTGCTCGATCTCCGCCCGTTGCCGACCCCGCCGTCCGCCCCGACCTCCGAGGGAGCCCTCCTATGACCACCGTCACCGCACCCGCCGATCCGCGTTCGCACGCCGGCACCGCCGACACCGCCCGGCCGACCTCCACACCCACGCTCGCCTTCCGCGACGTCGCCAAGGTCTTCGACACGGGCACCCGCGCCTTGGAGGACGTGTCGATCGATGTGCGCCCGGGCGAGTTCGTGTCGGTGGTCGGTCCCTCCGGCTGCGGCAAGTCGACGCTGCTGCGCCTCGCGGCCGGGCTCGACGCCGCCACGGAGGGCGAGATCGACGTCCGCGCCGACACCACGAGCTTCGTCTTCCAGGAGGCGACCCTGCTGGAGTGGCGCAGCGCTCAGCGCAACGTCGAGCTCGTCGGGGAGCTCGCCGGCGTCGCCAAGGCCGAGCGTCGGCGTCGCGCCGCGGAGGTGCTCGACCTCGTCGGCCTGTCGGGCTTCGAGGACCAGCATCCGCGGGCGCTGTCGGGCGGCATGCGCATGCGGGTCTCGATCGCCCGCGCCCTCGTCGCCGAGCCCCAGCTGGCCCTGTTCGACGAGCCGTTCGGCGCCCTCGACGAGATCACGCGCCTGAAGATGCAGACCGAGCTGCAGCGGCTGTTCCAGCTCAAGGGGTTCGCGGCGATGTTCATCACCCACTCCATCTCCGAGGCCGTCTACCTGTCGAGCCGCGTGCTCGTGATGAGCGGACGGCCCGGCCGCATCGTCGACGACATCGAACTGCCCTGGTCCTACCCCCGCTCGCCCGAGCTGCGTTACGAACCCGAGTTCGGGCGCATCGTCGGCCACCTCTCGCACGCACTGGAGGCACACTCGTGAGCCAGAACCTCGCCCTGAAGGCGCCGACGGCGCACGCCGACACGTCGGCCGGCCCGGTGAGCCCGTCGAAGGCGGCCGCGGATGCCGCGGCATCCGCCGAGACGACGACCGCCGTGATGGCGGCGCGCCGGCGGCCTCGCGGCGCGGCGGGCGTCGTGCGCGGCGCCTGGTCGCGCGCGTTCCCGATCGTCGCCGCACTGCTCGGGATCATCGCCATCTGGTACGCGGTGTCGTACCTGCTGCTGAGCGAGAGCCGCCGGTTCCTGCTGCCGCCGCCTCACCAGGTGCTGGCCGAGACGGTCGGCAACGACAAGGTGATCGCACCCATGATCGCCGCGCTCGGTCAGACGATCTCCGTCGCGCTGGTCGGTCTCGCGATCGCGGTCGTGATCGGCATGGGCTGGGCCATCGTGATGTCCCAGTGGACCCTCGCCGAGAAGATCCTGTACCCGTACGCGGTGATCCTCCAGACGATCCCCATCCTCGCGCTCACCCCTCTCATCGGCATCTGGATGGGCTACGGCCTGCCGGCGCGCATCGTCGTCTGCGTCATCATCGCGGTGTTCCCGATGATCTCGAACACCCTCTTCGGCCTGCAGTCGGCGACGCCCGCGGCGCACGACCTGTTCACCCTGCAGAAGGCCAGCAAGTGGCAGCGGATGACGAAGCTCATGCTCCCCGCGGCGATCCCGTCGATCTTCACGGGGCTGCGCCAGTCGGCCGGTCTGGCCGTGATCGGCGCGATCGTCGGAGACTTCTTCTTCCAGCAGGGCAGCCAGGGCATCGGCGGACTGCTGCGCACCTACACGCTGCGCCTGAACATGGAGCCGCTGTTCCTCGCGATCATCTTCACGGCACTGTTCGGCGTGATCGTCTTCTCGATCTTCGCCGCGCTCGATCGGCTGGTCGTCGGACGCCTCTTCGGCGTCGCGACCCGCTGATCGCGCCCCGCCGCCCGCACCGCTTCTCCTCACCCGCACCACGAATCGCACCACCCGTCTGTCCGCACCGCACCCGAAGCCCGTCCAGGAGGACACCGTGTCACAGCCCACCTTTCTCTCCCGTCGTCTGATGGCGCGCAGCGTCGCCGTCGGCACCCTCGCCGTCACGGTGTTCGCCGTCGCGGGATGTTCCAGCACCGAGGCGGCGGCTCCGGCCACGACCTCGGCCGCGACCGCGGCCGAGAAGGGCGGCCCCCTCGACCTCGCGAGCGTCTGCCCCGCCACCGTCGTCATGCAGCAGGACTGGCAGCCGGAGTCGGAGCACGGCGCCATGTACAACCTGGTGGGAGACGGGTACACGGTCGACACCGACAAGAAGACCGTGACCGGCCCGCTCGTGGTCAACGGCACCGACACGGGCGTGAAGATCGAGGTGCGCTCGGGCGGCCCGGCGGTCAACTTCCAGCCGGTGCCCGCGCTCATGTACCTCGACACCGACATCCTCATCGGCGCCGTCAACACGGATGCCGCGATCGTCGCCGACGCCGACCAGCCGACCGTCGCGGTCACGTCGCAGCTGACCTTCAGCCCGCAGATCCTCATGTGGGACCCCGCCAGCCACGACGGCGCCAAGACGATCAAGGAGGCCGCCGCCGCCGGCGACCCGATCGTCACGTCGGGCGACGTGATCCCCAACCTGCTGCTGTCGCAGGGCATCATCACCTCGTCGCAGATCGACACGAGCTACGAAGGCACCCCGCAGCGCTTCGTGTCCGACCCGAAGATCCTGCAGCAGGGCTTCGCGACGGCCGAGCCCTACATCTACAAGAACGAGATCTCGCAGTGGGGCAAGGACGTCGGCTACCAGCTGCTGTCCGAGCTGGGGTACAACATCTATCCCGAGCCCCTCGCGGTGCGCAAGGCCGATGTCACCGACAAGGCCGACTGCCTGAAGAAGCTCGTCCCGATCATGCAGCAGTCGCAGATCGACTTCCTGAACGCGCCGGAGCACGGCAACGCGGTCATCCTCGACCTCGTCGAGAAGTACGACACCGGCTGGACCTACTCGGAGGGCGTCGCGGAGTTCTCGGTGGCGCAGCAGAAGGAGCTGGGCCTGGTCGCCAACGACGAGGCGTCGGGCGTCTTCGGGCAGTTCGACCCCGACCGCATGGCCTCGATCGTGAAGGACTTCACGCCCTTCCTCGTCACGGCCGGCAGCATCACGCAGGCGGCCGCGTCGGCGATCGACCCGTCGGCGCTCTACACCAACGAGTTCATCGACACCTCGATCAAGATGGACTGACACCGTCCGCACGCGAACGCCCTGCCCCACGATCGTCGGGGCAGGGCGTTCGCGTCGGTCGGGGCGTCAGAGTGTCGCGGTGACGCGGTCGGCGAGCGCGTCGAAGCGCTGCGCGACGGCGAGCGCCTCCGCAAGGGCGGCGTGCAGCGGCGCGAGCGTCTCGACCTCCGCCCCGGCGTCGCGGGCGCTCGTCGTGTCGCAGCGGATGTTGACGGCCGTCGCACGGATGCCGCACGCGAGCATCCGCGCCGCGACGGCGACGTCGGGCGCCACGCGTGGCTCGCCGTGCTCTTCGAGCCAGGTGAGGGCCGACCCCAGGGATGCCGCGACGTCGACCAGTGCGGCGCTCGCCTCAGCGGCGGCCACCGTCGTGGCGATGATCGCCGCCGGGCGCTCCGCGTCACCGGCGGGACGGCGGAAGGCGGCGACCAGCGCCGCCGACATCCGCCCGTCGTGCTCCGCGGCGACCAGCGCGTCGCGGCGCGCCCGCGTCGCGTCCGCGAGCACCGCGTCCCGGTGCGGGGCGACGGCGTAGCCGGCGGTCATGGCGACGAGCGCGGCCCCTGTCGCGATCACGACGCCCGCAGCGGCTCCGCCGCCGGGTTCGGGGACGGGGGCGGCGAGCGCCGCCAGCCAGTCGTCGAGGCGTGCGGATGCGAGATCGGGGGCGGACATGCGCCCACTCTAGGGGCGGGCGGCCGCGCCGATCGGGGGGCGACATCGACGCATACGCGACCGTAACACCCGCGAAACGGCGCGCTTCTACAGTGACATTGTTGGCGAGACCAACATCGATTCCTGGATCGCCGACCGCGGGCGAACCGCGAGAGGAGGCACCGTGACCGTCCAGCTGCGCCTGCGCGACGCGTCGCGACGATGCCCCAAGCGCATGGTCTACGGACCGTGCGGCGGCGTCGGAGCCGACGGCGGTTGCGAGGTCCCCGGCATCCGCTGCTCGTTCGCCGCCGACCCCGACCTCCTGCATACGCTCGACGTCTCCGCCGCCGACGTCGCAGCCCCCGAGAGCGCCGAGCCCAGCGGCGACGCGCTGCCCCTCTCCCCGCGCCGGACGGCGGCGGCCGCCTTCGCGACGCGCGTCTCGGAGGGGCTGCTCGTCACCGCCGATCTTCCCGTGCGCTCGGCGGATGCCGGCGTGCTCGCCGAGGCGGGCGCGCGCCTGGCCGGATTGACGGCGGTGATCGCGGGCGAGCCGCCCGGCCTCCGCGCGTCGCTCAGCCCGACCCACAAGGCGCTGGTGCTCGGCGGCGCCGGCGCCACCGTGATCGCGGGCATCACCTGTCGCGACCGCAACCGTGTCGCGATCGAGGGCGAGCTCGCGGCCCTCGCCGATCTCGGCGTCGCGGGCGTGCTGGCCGTGACCGGCGACCACCCGGCATCGACCGCGCTCCCGCACGCCCAGCCGGTGTTCGACCTCGACTCGACGCGCGTGGCGGCCCTCGCCCGCCGCGCGGGCCTGTTCGTGGCGGTGGCCGAGCAGCCCGCCGCACCGCCGATCGACTACCGGCCCGTCCGGCTCGCGCTGAAGGCGCGCGCGGGGGCGGAGCTGGCGATCCTGAACCTCTGCGGGGACCTGTCCGATCTCGTCCGCTTCGCCGGAGCGCTGGCCGCGACCGGCGGGGCCATCCCCCTCGTCGCCTCGGTGCCCGTGATCACGTCGCGATCGGCGGCCCTGCGGCTCGCGGCGCTGCCCGGGGTCCGCCTGCCGTCGGGGCTCGTGACGGCGGTCACCGCGGCCGCGGCCGTCGACGACGCGGGCGTGCACGCCGCCGTCGCGGCGGCACGGGAGGCCCTCACGGTGCCGGGAGTGGTGGGCGTGCACCTGTCGGCCGTCGTCGACGAGACCGACCCGACCGGCCTGGCCGCGGTCGACGCGATCGTGCGCACCGCGACGCTCCTGCGCGCGAGCCGCGCCCCGTCCTCCGACGCGACGGCGACGGGGGCCGCGGCATGAGCCTCGCCGCGGGCACGGCGCCGCGCGTCGCGGGGTGTCCGAAGTCGATGGCCTACGGCCCCTGCGGGGGCGTGAACCCGGACGGCACCTGCGAGGTCGATCCGACGCCCTGCGTCTTCCTCCGGCGCGACCTTCCCGTGCGCTGGGACGGGAACGGCGACGCTCCCGTCGACCGCGGCCCGGTCGACGCGGTGACGACGGCCGCGGGGCGCGAGGTAGCCGAGATCGCTCAGCGTCGACCGCTGGTGTTCACGGGATTCCCGGTGCGCGCGCTGCGCTCCGACGCCGTCCGCCCCACCGCCGACGCCCTGTCCGGCAGCGTGGATGCCGTGCTCTCCGGCGATGCCGGACGCTCGCGCGTGCAGTTCCCGCCGTCGTACCGGGCCGCGCTCATCGCGGCGACGGGCCTGCGGCTGTGGATGGGCTTCAACGCACGCGACCGCAATCGCACGGCGCTCGAGCGCGAGCTGCTGTCGCTGCGCGCACTGGGGGTGGCCGGGGTGCACTGCGTCACCGGCGACCACACGCAGACGGGCGACCGGGCCGACGCGCGACCCGTCTTCGATCTCGAATCCACGACGATGCTGCCCCGCGCGCGAGCCCTCGGCCTGCTCACCTCGTTCGCGGAGTCCCCCGCGGCACCGCCCGTCGCCGAGCGCGGCGCCCGGGTGGCGCAGAAGCAACGCGCGGGCGGTCGGCTGTGCCTCACGCAGTACGCCGGGGATGCCGAGGAGGTCGCCGACTTCGTCGCGCAGTGCCGCGCGGCGGGCGCCACCGCTCCGGTGCTCCCGGGCGTTCCTCTGGTGATCGACCGCGACGGGGCGGGACTGCTCGCCTCCTTCCACGCCGCGAAGCTGCCGCGGGGCTTCATCGACCGTCTCTTCGCGGCGCGGGACGTGCGCGCCGAGGGGATCCGCCTGGCCGTCGAATACGGCCGCGCACTCCTCGACACCGGTCTCGTCGGCGGCGTCGTCATCGCCGGCGGTGCCCGTCTGGGCGAGGAGGTCTCCTACGCCGCCGACCTCGCCACGGTGGCCCGAGAGCTCGGAGGCGGGACGTGAGCGGGTCAGTGCGCTCCGGCGCTGCCTTCTTTGACGGTCAGCACGCGCGTCGACTCGCCCGGTTCGGTACGCCACCGGTGGCGTATGCCGCCGTGGTAATACACGGCGTCGCCGACCTCGAGGGCGAACTCCTGATCCTCCAGCACGACGACGAGGCGACCCTCGAGCACGTAGACGAACTCTTCCTCGTCGTGGACCCACCACAGGTCCTCCGAGAACGTCCCCGACATGACCATCGGCACGAAGCGCGGGTGGTCGCGCGCGAGCACGCGCAGGGGGCTGCCCCCGGCATCCAGCGGCGTCGCCTCGCTCGCGCGGAAGACGTGGAACTCCCCCTGGGTGCGCACCGCCGCGTCGGCGTCGTCCGTGAGCAGGGCCTGCTGGGTCGTGCCGAGCGCCTGGGCGACCCGGAACAGCGAGGTCATGCTCATCCGCTCGAGCCCGCGCTCGACCTGGCTGAGGAACGAGTGCGACAGCTCGGCCTGCGCCGCCACCTGGGTGAGCGTCATCCCGCGGCGCTGACGGAGCGCGCGGATCCGCGCACCGAGCGCGCGGGCCGCCGAGGCCGGGCCGTCGTCGGCCAGGGGCGCGTCGGCGGCACGGCGGCGCGACGAGGCGGCATCGGACATGAGTGAAGACTATGACACACGAAAGGAAACCGAGATGACCGGCGCGACACCCACCGACATGCTCGAACCCGCGGCTCTCACTGCCGCGGCCTCCCCCGACTACGCGGCCCTCGAGGCGGACCTGGCGGCCGTCCTCGGCGTCCGGGGCGTCTCCAGCGACCCCCGGCAGCGGGAGAAGGCCTCGGTCGACGGCGCCCGGATGTCGCCGATCATCGCCGAACAGCTGCCCCTCGGCGTCGCCGACCTCGTCGCGTTCCCCGCCGACGCGCAGCAGATCGCCGACGTCGTGCGCATCGCCGTCGCGCACGGCGCCCCCGTGACGCCTCGAGGCAAGGGCACCGGGAACTACGGTCAGGCGATCCCGATGCCCGGCGGCCTGGTGCTGGACACCTCGCGCGCCCGCGGCATCGTCGAGGTGGGCGACGGGTGGATCACGGCCGAGGCCGGTACGCCCATGGCCGCGCTCGAGCAGGCGGCCCGCCAGCACGGCCAGCAGCTGTGGATGTACCCCTCGACCGTGCACTCGACGGTGGGCGGGTTCATCTCGGGCGGCTCGGGCGGCACCGGCTCGATCGCGCACGGCAGCAACCACGAGGGCTTCGTGCTCGCCCTGGACGTCGTGACCCCGGCATCCGGGGGTGAACTGGTGCACGTGGAGGGTGACGATGCCCTCGGGTTCGTGCACAACTACGGCACGGCCGGCATCATCGCGCGGGCGACGGTGCGTCTGGAGCCGATGAACGACTGGCGGGGCCTGTACGCGTCGTTCGGCGACTTCACCGGCTCGATGTCGGTGCTGCAGCGACTCGCCGCCCTCCGTCCCTTCCCCCGGCTCGTCTCCGCGGACGACCCGCACGTGTCCGCCCAGCTGCCGCCCGACCCCGCGTTCCCCGAGGGCCGCAGCTCGCTGCGGACGATCATCGACGCGTCCCTCGTCGACGAGGCGACCGCCCTCATCACCGCGGCGGGCGGGCGCATCGAAGAGGTGCGGGAGGGGCCCCAGGTGTCGGCGGCCATCTCGGTGCTGAGCTACAACCATCCGATCGAATGGCTGCAGAAGTCCGAGCCCGGCGTGTACTTCCACGTCGAGGTCGGCGGAGACGCCCTCATCGACCGTCACGACGAGGTCATGGCGGTCTACCCGGGCGCGCACCTGCACATCGAGGCGACCGCGACGCGTCCCATCGGCATGCTCGCGGGAGTCTACGAGAGCCCGGAGCAGGTCGCCGACGGCATCGCGGCCCTGACCGCGCTCGGAGTCGGCGTGCACAGCCCCCACCAGTGGAACGTCGACTTCCGCCTCTCCGAGACGGTGCAGCTCGCCCGGACGACCGACCCGCGGGGGCTGCTCAACCCCGGCAAGCTCGATCCCGCCTACGGCGGACCCGTGAAGGGGGCGATCCGATGACCGGCGAGTTCCCCTTCACCCCGACGTCTCGCCACTGGGCGGACCTGTCCGGCCCCGCGCTCACGGCGCTGCTGACCGAGCGCTCGATCGCCGTGGTACCCATCGGCGCGATCGAGCATCACGGTCCGCACCTGCCGCTGCGCACCGACGCGCTGGTCGCCGAGACCATCGCGACGGCGGCCGTCGCGCGCGTCGCTTCCGCGGGGATCGACGCCTGGGTGCTGCCGACGATCAGCTACGCCAAGTCCGACGAGCACCACTGGGCGCCGGGCACCATCTGGCTCGAGGGCACGACCGTGCTCGACCAGCTCGTCGACATCGGCCGCTCGATCGCGATGACGCCGGCCAAGACGGTCGTGTTCGTCAACGGCCACGGCGGCAACGTCATGCTGCTCGGCTGGGCCAACCGCGAGCTGCGTCGACGCTTCGGTCTGCGCACCTTCTCGATGCCCGCGACCGCCGGAGGGGCCGGCGACGGCATCGACGGCCGCCCCGACGAGAAGGGACAGGGCATCCACGGCGGCTTCTCCGAGACGTCGCTGGTCATGCACCTGGCCCCCCACCTCGTCGCCCCCGACATGCCCGCCCGGAACGTCCCGGAGCACATCGCCGGCCTCACCCACATCGGCTTCAACCGCAAGCCGGTCATGTTCGGGTGGACGAGCGACGACTTCGGCCCCGAGGGCGTGATCGGCGACGCGACGGGCGCCAACGCGGCGCACGGCAAGGAGCTGTACGACCGGGGCGTGGACTTCGTCTGCGAGGCCCTCGCCGAGATCGACGGGTTCGTGTTCGGATGACCGCGTCGTACGCCCCCGGCATCCCTCCCGCGCCCGTCGTGATCGCCCACGACAGCGACCCGGTGCAGTCGGATGTCGCGTGGAGCGATCCCCTCGCCCTCGCCGCCGACTGGCTGCCCGCGCCGGGCGAGGACCGCCTGCTGATGACGGTGTCGACCATCGGGCTGGACGGCATCCCCGACGCGCGCACCACGATGCTCAGCGACTTCGACGGCGAACGGTTCTTCTTCCACACCGATGCCGACAGCCGCAAGGCCGCCGAGCTGGCGGCCTCCCCCGGCGTCGCCCTCACCCTCCTGTGGCCGGGCTTCACCCGCCAGCTGGTCGTGCAGGGCACCGCGACGCGGTCGCCGCGTGAGGAGTCGGACGAGGCCTACCGGCGCCGCTCGCCCTACCTCCAGCAGCTCGCCTGGCAGAACACCGCCGCGTATGCGGCTCTGCCGCTCGCCGAGCGGCGCGCACAGTGGAGCGCGTTCCTCGCCGCCCACGGCGGCGCCGAGCACCCCGCCTTCACGCCGCCCGAGACCTGGGCGGGCTACGCCGTGACGCCCCATCGCCTCGTGTTCTGGGTGTCGAACCCGTCCGCGGCGAGCCGCCGCCTCGCCTACACGCGCGTGGGCGACGGGTGGCGGTCGGAGGCTCTGCCCGGCTGACCGGGGTCAGGCGGCCAGCGACAGATACGGCTCCCAGGCCGGCTCGGAGCGCTCGGTGCCGCGCACCGTCCACTGTGGGCCGCGGGGCGGCTGGGGCAGCCAGCGCAGCTCCCAGCCCATCTCCTGCGGGGTGCGGTCGCCCTTCATGTTGTTGCAGCGCAGGCACGCGGCCACGAGGTTCTCCCACGAGTCGGCGCCCCCGCGCGAGCGCGGCAGGACGTGATCGATCGTGGTCGCGCTCTTGCCGCAGTACGCGCAGCGGTGGGCGTCCCGACGCAGCACGCCGCGTCGGGTCACCGGCACGCGACGGGCCCCCGGCACGCGCACGTACCGTGTGAGCACGATCACCGCCGGACGGTCGCACGAGCCACGGATCCCCCACACGGGGTTGCCGTCGATGCGCTCGATGACGGTCGCCTTCTCGTTCATCACGAGCACGAGGGCTCTCTTGAACGAGACGACGGCCAGGGGTTCGTATCCGGCGTTCAGCACCAGTGTGCGCATGCGCGTTCCTCTCGAACGGCCGTCGATGGCTTCGACGGCTCTCCGTTGTCGACGCGGCACGGACGGGGCGGCGCAGGCACGAAAAAAGGCGCTGTCATGAAGACAGCGCCTTGAACCCGCGACGAATGTCGCGGCAGTCGTGCACACGATGCCGAAGGACATAGCGGCCGAGCGCATTCACGGTTCGAATGCGAGGTCCTGTGTCCATGCGGCTCCCCCTCGGCTGTGCGAGCGTCGGGATCAGGCTAATGCACGCAGCGACGACGCGGGCGAATGGCAGATGAACGGATGCCGCGTGTCGGGCCCGGTCACCGGGCCGCGACACGCGGCATCCGTTCATGCGCGATCAGCGGACGTTCGCGACGAGGAAGTCCTCGGCGTTGGTCCACGACCCGTTCACGTAGATCTCCAGGTGCAGGTGCGTGCCGTAGGCACGACCGGTGTCGCCGACCTGGCCGATGATCTGGCCGGCCCGCACGGTGTCGCCGACGACGACACGGCGGGTGCCGTAGGACATGTGCGCGTACAGCGACGTGACGGTGTTGCCGCCGATGTTGTGGGCGATCTTCACGTAGACGCCCCAGCCGGGGCCATCTTCGGTCGATTCGACCACGACGCCGTCTGCGATCGCGTAGATCGGCGTGTAGCGGTCGACCATGTAGTCGGTGCCCTTGTGCCCCGCGTAGGGCTCGCCGAAGTTGTTGAAGAACGGCAGCGGGCGCACGACGGAGCCGGCGGGCGCGATGGTCTCGGCGAGCGATCCGGAGTAGACGGCGGACGCCGTGGATGCCGCCGCGATCCGCGCAGCGGCCGCGGCCTTCGCGGCATCCTCGTCCTTCTTGGTCTGGATCTCCTCCGGCGTGGTGGCCGAGTAGCTGTCGCGCGCGAGCGCCGTGGGCGTGGCCTCGGAGGCGATGACGAGCGACTGCGCGTTCTCGGCGGCCACCTGCTGCAGCGTGACGGCTTCCGCCGAGCCGGAGCTCGTGGCGGCGAACGCGGGCACGATGGCGACGGTGGCGATGAGGCCGCCGACGGCGGCGACCGTCACGAAGCTGCGCACGGGGTGACCCGTGCGGCGTGCACGTCGTGCCGGTGCGGGGGTCGCGGCGGCGTCTGCGCGGACGGCGGGAGAGGTGGATGCGGAGCGGGCGAGCGTGAAACGGCGCGCGCGGCTCCGGAGAGTGGGTGTCGTCGCTTCGGACTCGGGTTTCTCCTGCGACGGGTCGAACTGATCAGCCAATTGTCCTCCGGCGCCTCTGCAGTCCTCCCCGGGGGCAGGATGCTGGTTCGTCGGCACTCGGTGTCAGGGCACAGATGTACGGGCTTCACCGCGCGAACGACGAACCGATGAGGCAATCCGTGCGGAGGTCCGTGGCGGGCTTCTCGCCACGTGGACTTTTCGAGGCTAGCGGAAGGTAACGAATAAGTCACGCAGAGTTCTTCGTACGCAGGCCCTTCCCTGGCGATGCTCAGGCTTGCGGGACCGCGTCGACGAGGAAGATGTGCGAGGCGACCTCGACCGGCAGCTCGAGTCCGTCGGGCTTGCCGGCCATCTGGACGAGCACGTAGCCCTCGCTGAAACGGAACTCTCCGACCCCGCCCGGCACCACACCCGCGTCGCGCAGCTGGTCGAGCAGCTCGGGGTCGACCTGCACCGGCTCCGCGAGTCGGCGCACGGTCCCGCTGACGGGCCCACCGGTCTCGTTGAGCAGCCGCACCAGGCCGACGACTCCGTCGTGGAAGGTGCGCGCCGGCACGTCGCCCAGCTGGTCCAGCCCGGGGATCGGGTTGCCGTAGGGCGATTCGGTGGGGTGACCGAGCAGCTCGATGAGCCGGCGCTCGACCAGCTCGCTCATCACGTGCTCCCAGCGGCAGGCCTCTTCGTGGACGTAGGCCCAGTCCAGGCCGATCACATCGCTCAGCAGGCGCTCGGCGAGGCGGTGCTTGCGCATCACGTCCACCGCCTTCTGCCGGCCGGTGATGGTCAGCTCGAGCGAGCGGTCGTCGGAGACGACCACGAGGCCGTCGCGCTCCATGCGTCCCACCGTCTGCGACACCGTGGGCCCGGAGTGCCCGAGGCGCTCGGAGATGCGCGCACGCAGGGGGACGATGCCCTCCTCCTCGAGCTCGAGGATCGTACGCAGGTACATCTCGGTGGTGTCGATCAGATCGGTCATGTGGCAGGCCTCGGTGCGCGTTCGTGGGTGTCCTGCCAGCCTATCCGTTTCTCACGGCGTCCCGGCGGGGCCGCCCCCGCGCTCACCCTAGAATCGGGAGCATGGCCCACGTCACGCTGCCCCGCGAGATCCTGCCCGCCGACGGTCGCTTCGGTTGCGGACCGTCCAAGATCCGCCCGGAGCAGCTGGCTGCCCTGGCCGGTCCCGGCTCGGTGCTCATGGGCACCTCGCACCGCCAGGCTCCGATCAAGAGCCTGGTCGGCCAGGTGCGCATGGGACTCAGCGACCTGCTGCGCCTGCCCGACGGCTACGAGATCATCGTCGGCAACGGCGGCTCCACCGCTTTCTGGGACGCCGCCGCGTTCGGCCTGATCGAACGCCGCGCGCAGAACATCGTCTTCGGCGAGTTCGGCGGGAAGTTCGCCGCGGCCGCGGCGGCGCCGTGGCTCGAGGCACCCGACGTCCGCAAGGCGGATGCCGGCACCCGCACGGTCGCCGAGGCCGTCGAGGGCGTGGACGTGTACGCGTGGCCCCACAACGAGACCTCCACCGGCGTCGCGGCGCCGATCGCTCGCGTCGCGGGCGATGACGGCGCCCTCACCGTTATCGACGCCACGAGCGCCGCGGGCGGCATCAACTTCGCGGTCTCGCAGACCGACGTCTACTACTTCGCGCCGCAGAAGAACCTCGGCTCCGACGGCGGGCTCTGGTTCGCCGCCGTCTCCCCCGCGGCGATCGAGCGGATCGAGCGCGTGGCGGCATCCGGTCGCTACATCCCCGAGTTCCTGAGCCTGAAGAACGCCCTGGACAACTCGCGACTGAACCAGACGCTCAACACGCCCGCCGTGGCGACGCTGATCCTGCTCGACAAGCAGCTCGAGTGGATCAACGGCAACGGCGGACTGGGCTGGGCCGCCGCGCGCACCGCCGAGTCGTCGAACGCGCTGTACGCGTGGGCCGAGGCCTCGCCCGTGGCGACGCCGTTCGTCGCCTACCCCGCCGACCGCTCGCCGGTCGTCGTCACGATCGACTTCGACGAGACCGTGGATGCCGCGGCCATCGCCGCGAGCCTGCGCGCCAACGGCATCGTCGACACCGAGCCGTACCGCAAGCTCGGCCGCAACCAGCTGCGGATCGCCACCTTCGTCTCGATCGAGCCCGACGACGTGCGTCAGCTGATCAAGGCGATCGACTACACGATCGCGCACACGCACGGCTGAGTCCCGCCGGGGCGGCGCGTCACCCGTGGGGTGAGCGTCCGCGGCGAGGGCGGGCCCGAGCGGCCTCAGCCCTCGTCGTCGTCCTCGTCGTCGCTGTCATCGAGCACGTCGATGTCGACGCCGTCGACGTCTCCCGCGTGGAGGATCGGCGACCCGTCGTCGTCGAAGTCCGCGGCATCCAGATCGTCGACGTCGTCGAGCTCGTCGTCCAGCTCGTCGAGCTCGTCGAGGTCGTCGTCGGACACGCCGTCCTCGTTCTCCGCGTCGTCCTCGGCGTCGGCACCGCGCTCGGCGGCCAGCGCCGCCTGTGCGGCCTGGTACTCGGCCAGTCGCACCGCCCACGGCACCCATTCGGGAGCCAGCAGCGCGCCCGCGCCCGGCAGGAGCTCAGCTTCCAGCACGGTGGGCTCGGCGTCCTCGACCACGGCGAGGCTCACCGTCCAGTACCAGCCCGGGTAGCCCTCCATCGTGTTGCCGAACCGCAACGACACGACGCCGCCCTCCTCGACGGTGTAGCCCGCGGGGGCGCCCACCGTGGCGGCGGGGGTGATCTCCGACAGTGCGGCGAGCGCCAGGTCGTGAGCCGCGAGCAGACGCTCGTCGGCGACGACGGGAGCCGAGCCCTCCGGCTCGGCCGCGCCGGAGTCGACGGACTCAGGCGTCGAGTTCATCGGCCACCTTGCGCAGGATCGCCGCGACCTTCTTGCCCTGACCCGCATTGGGGTAGTGGCCGTGGCGGAGATCGCCGCCGACCTTGTCGAGCAGCTTGACGAGGTCTTCGACCACGACGGCCATGTCGTCCGGCTTCATCCGGTTGCGCTTGGCGAGGCTCACGGGCGCGTCGAGCACCCGGACCGCGAGGGCCTGCAGCCCGCGCTTGCCGTCGGCCACACCGAAGTCCAGGCGCGTGCCGGCCTTGAGTCCCTCGGTGCCCGCGGGGAGGGCCGTGGCGTGCAGGAAGACGTCCTGGCCGTCATCGGTGGTGATGAAGCCGAACCCCTTCTCGTCGTCGTAGAACCTGACCTTGCCGGTGGGCATCGCACTGACCTCGCTCATCGGCGCCCGAACATGCGGACGCGGTGACATGGGGGCGTTCTGCCCCTGTCTCCAGCCTACGGCACCACCACGACTGCGGCGGGGACGCAGTAGGGTGATCCCGATGCCCTCTTCGTCCTCTCGCACTCCCGGCGCCGCCGACGATCTCCCGGTCCGGCGGATCGACCGCGTCCTCGCGTTCATGTCCCTGGGTCTGCTGCTGCTGTCGGTCGTCTGCTTCGTCGCGATCATGATCGGCTCGGCGACCGGCATGAAGCACGATGACTTCGGCCAGGGACTGTGGCCGCTCGTCGGCACCCTCGTCTACATCGCGCCCATCGTCGCCTTCGCGCTGCTGATGGCGGTGCTCATCATGACCTTCATCCGGAAGGCCCGGGTCGGCAAGGGCCGCTGACGTGACCGCCTCCGACGCGCGCGCACTCGCACAGCACCTGGTGCAGCGCGGCGACGACGCGCTGGCGAGCCTGCTCGCCGCCCGGCACATCGCCCCCACCGTCGGATGGAACGACGCCTTCGACGCGGCCGAGGCGCTCCTGGACCCCACCTCCCTCGACCGCGCGCTCGTCGCGCTGACCGGCGACGAGGTGGACGCGCTCTCCGGCGACGGGCCGGCCCCGCCCGGCCCCGTGCGCGACACGCTCCACGAGCGCGCCCTGATCGACGCGGACGGGACCCCGTACACGGCGGTGCGCACCGCTTTGGAGACGATCCGCCGGCGCGGCGTCGCCACGGCATCCGGCGCCGTCGCCCCGCCCGCCGCCGAGGGGTCGGACGATGCCGGCGCTGCGGAGCGGGCCTTCGCCTCGCTCGGCTCGCTCGCCGACATCCTCCACGCCGCGCTCGCCCATCCCTTCGGGCGGATCGGCGCCGGCACGCTCGGCGCCGCCGACCGGCGCCGCCTGATCGAGGCCGGCATCGTCGACGACGCCGTCGCGGCCGACGAGCTGGTCGTGATCGCCGAACGCACGGGGCTGCTGTCCGGGCAGGACAAGACGTGGCTGGTGACCCCGCGCGGAGCGCAGTGGCTGCACAGCGACACCCTCTCGCGCTGGGCGGAGGTCGCGGCGGCGCTGCTGGACGCGCTCCCGCGGGGTGTGCGCCGGCGCGGCGGCGGCTGGCTGCCGCCCTACGCCTGGGCGGCGGCGTACCCGTTCGACTCGGCGTGGTCGGAGCGCGCCGCCGCGCTGCGCGCGCTGCTCGGGCGATGGGCGCTCCTCGACGATGCCGGCCGCCCGACGAGCTGGGCGCGCGACGTGTTCGCCGCGGCGGGCGACGACACCCCGACGACCGGTGCGCTCGACCTCGACGCCCTGGCGGGGCTGCTCCCGGGCGAGGTCGATCGGGTCTACCTGCAGAACGACCTGACGGCCATCGCTCCCGGACCGCTCGCTCCCCACCTGGACATGCGGCTGCGCTCCGTCGCCCGCCGCGAATCGCACGCCCAGGCATCCACCTACCGGTTCACGCCGGAGACGATCGCCGACGCGCTCACCTCCGGCGAGAGCGCCGAGTCCCTGCGCGAGTTCCTCACGGAGCTGTCCCTCACCGGGCTCCCCCAGCCGCTGGCCTACGAGATCGAGCGGACGGCCCGCACCCACGGCACGATCCGCGTCGGCCCCGACAGCGAGGGCCGCACGCGTGTCACGAGCGACGACGACGCCCTGCTGCGCACGCTGGCCGTCGACCAGGCCCTGCGCCCCCTCGGCCTCGTGCCGGAGGGCGCCGACCTCGTGACCCGCAGCGGAGCCGACACGGCCTTCTGGATGATCGCCGACGCCCGCTACCCGGTGGTGGCCGTGGATGCCGGTGGACGGCGACGCCGCCTCGACCGCCATCGCCTCGCATCGACGCCTCCCGCTGCCGCCCCGCGGGAGGAGATCTACGCCGTCCTGCTCTCCCGCCTGCGCGCCGCACCGTCGGAGGACGCCGACGCCGCCTGGCTCGGCCGTGAGCTCGACCAGGCCGTCCGCGCCCGCGCGACCATCGTGGTCGCGGTGCGCATGCCCGACGGCAGCGACCGCGAGTTCATCATCGAGGCCACCGGTCTCGGCGGCGGGCGCCTGCGCGGACTGGATCGCACGGTCGACGTGGAACGCACCCTCCCCGTCTCGAGCATCAGCGGCATCCGCCCCGCCGGAACGGCCTGAGCGACCCCGCGGCATCCGCCGCCGGGACGACCGACCGGCACCCGCGCCGACGCCGGTAGACTGGGACGCTATGGCTGACGGCCCCCTCATCGTGCAAAGCGACCGTACCGTGCTGCTCGAAGTCGCGCACCCGCAGGCGGAGACGGCGCGACACGAGCTCGCGATCTTCGCCGAGCTCGAGCGCGCACCCGAGCACATCCACACCTATCGCGTCACGCGCTTGGGGCTGTGGAACGCGCGCGCGGCCGGCCACACGGCCGACGACATGCTGGCGACGCTCGATCGCTGGTCGCGCTTCCCCGTGCCCGCCTCGGTGTCGATCGACATCCGCGAGACCGTGAACCGCTACGGACGGCTCGTCATCGAGCGGGATGCCGAGGGCGCGCTCGTGCTGCGCGGCACCGACCCCGCGGTGCTCGCCGAGGTCGGCAAGAACAAGCGCATCCAGCCGCTGCTGGTCGGTCGCCCCTCCCCCGACACGTACCTCATCGACGCGTGGGCGCGGGGGCACATCAAGCAGGAGCTGCTGAAGATCGGCTGGCCGGCCGAGGACCACGCAGGCTACACGCCCGGGACACCGCACGAGATCGACCTGCACGAGGACGGCTGGACCCTCCGCCCCTATCAGCGCCAGGCGGTCGACATCTTCAGCGAGGGCGGCTCCGGCGTCGTCGTGCTCCCCTGCGGTGCGGGCAAGACCCTCGTCGGCGCGGCCGCGATGGCCGAGACGAAGACCACCACCCTGATCCTCGTGACCAACACCGTCAGCGCCCGCCAGTGGCGCGACGAACTGCTCAAGCGCACGTCGCTCACGCCCGAGGAGATCGGCGAGTACTCCGGCCAGACCAAGGAGATCAAGCCGGTCACGATCGCGACCTACCAGATCTTGACGGCGAAGCGGAAGGGCGAGTACGCCCACCTCGCGCTGCTCGACGCGCTCGACTGGGGACTCATCGTCTACGACGAGGTGCACCTGCTGCCCGCGCCCGTGTTCAAGCTCACCGCCGATCTGCAGGCGCGCCGCCGCCTGGGCCTGACGGCGACGCTCGTGCGCGAGGACGGCCGCGAGGGCGACGTGTTCAGCCTCATCGGCCCCAAGCGCTTCGACGCGCCGTGGAAGGAGATCGAGGCCCAGGGCTTCATCTCCCCCGCCGTCTGCTACGAGGTCCGCGTGGACCTGCCGCCCTCCGACCGCCTCGAGTACGCCGCATCCGCCGATGACGAGCGCTACCGCCTGGCCGCCACCGCGCACGCCAAGATCGGCGTCGTGAAGGACCTCGTGGCCCGCCACAGCGGAGAGCAGATCCTGGTGATCGGGCAGTACCTCGACCAGATCGACGTGCTCGCCGAGGCGTTGGACGCCCCCAAGATCACCGGCGCGACGCCCGTCGACGAGCGCGAGGAGCTGTTCGCCGCATTCCGGGAGGGCCGCGTGCCCGTGCTGGTCGTCTCGAAGGTCGCGAACTTCTCGATCGATCTGCCCGACGCGTCGGTCGCGATCCAGGTGTCGGGATCCTTCGGCTCACGCCAGGAGGAGGCGCAGCGTCTGGGCCGCCTGCTGCGTCCCAAGTCGAACGGGCACACCGCCAGCTTCTACACGCTCATCGCCCGCGACACCGTCGACCAGGACTTCGCCCAGAACCGGCAGCGCTTCCTCGCCGAGCAGGGGTACAGCTACACGATCCTGGATGCCGAGGGCATCGCCGCCGCGTAGCGCACCGCGTTTCGACTCGTCGCTGCGCTCCTCGCTCAACGACCGGAACCGCACCGCGATTCGACTCGTCGCTGCGCTCCGCGCTCAACGCCCGGAAAGCGCACCGCGTTTCGACTCGTCGCTGCGCTCCTCGCTCAACGACCGGAAGCGCCCCGCACCCCCGGTCGTTGAGCGAGCGGAGCGAGTCGAAACGCCCCGACGAGCGGGATGCTCACCACGCGGGAGCGGGCGGCGGCAGCAGCAGCGTCCGCGGCAGCGGGCGACGCACCAGCATCCACTCGACCACCGCGACGTAGCCGCCGATCAGCAGGAACGACCACAGGAAGCTGACGATGCCGGTCGTGCTCTCCGTCGGGCTCGATCCCGACGCGAGCGACAGCAGGAACGCCGTCAGGTTGTTCACCACGTGCAGCGCGATCGCCGCTTCCAGGCCCCCGGTGCGCCACGTGAGCCAGCCGGCGGCGACCGCGAACAGCCCCACGCCGATCTGGCCGAGTACGTCGTAGCCGTGGCCGAGGACGAACAGCGGCACGGGCAGCAGGATGGCGAACGCCGGATGCCGCAGCCATCGCCCGATGGCCTGCATGAGATATCCGCGGAAGATGTACTCCTCCGCGGCCGCCTGCACCGGCACGAGCAGCAGCACGACCGCCGCGGTGATCGGCCAGGTCGGGGCCGGGCCGCCCGCGACCGGCTCCTCCATGCCGCCGGGGAGCAGGAACCCCACCGCGGTCAGCACGGCCGAGACGCCGACGGCGAGCGCGCCGCACAGCAGCATCCATCGCCAGCGCAGCCGGCCCGCGGCCGACGAGACGAGCCCCAGGCGCCGCCCGTTCACGATCAGCGACGCCAGGATGTAGGCCGGCAGCATCAGGGCGATCGTGCCGAGCAGGATCGCGACCATCAGCGGGTCGCCCATGTCGACGCCGCCCGACTGGCCCAGGCGCGCGAGGCTGTCCAACCGCTCCGGGTCGCGGAACAGCGCGATGCCGACGACGACCATGGCGAACACGAGGGAGGCGACGTAGATCGCCAGGCCCAGGATGCCGGTGACCAGCGGCGTCCACCAGCCCGAGCGCCGCCGCGCGAAGATCAGCCGGTGGAAGGCGAGGCCGCCGACGAGGGCGTCGCCCGGGAGGGCACGGGCCGGACGCGCGATCGGCGGCGTGACGGGCGGCATCGGCGGTGCGAACAGCGGTGAT
This sequence comes from Microbacterium sp. PAMC21962, assembly GCF_019443465.1. Taxonomy (NCBI): domain Bacteria; kingdom Bacillati; phylum Actinomycetota; class Actinomycetes; order Micrococcales; family Microbacteriaceae; genus Microbacterium; species Microbacterium sp. PAMC21962. The sequence goes on from NZ_CP080381.1 coordinate 1,341,285, forward strand.
GACGGAGGGACGGGGACCTGCGGCGCGGGCGTCGTCATTCATCCATCTTCGCCGATATCCAGCAAAGGGAAGGGTTGCGATGCCAGGATGGGCCTATGACCGCACCGCGCATCCTCGTCGTGGACGACGAACCGAACATCCGGGACCTGCTGGTCACGAGCCTGAGGTTCGCCGGCTATCAGGTGCGCGCCGTCGCCAACGGCGCCCAGACCATCTCGGCCGTCCTCGAGGAGGAACCCGACCTCATCATCCTCGACGTCATGCTTCCCGACATGAACGGGTTCAGCGTCACCAAGCGTCTGCGGGGCGCGGGATACACCGCCCCGATCCTGTTCCTGACGGCGAAGGACGAGACCGAGGACAAGATCGAAGGGCTCAACGCCGGCGGCGACGACTACGTCACCAAGCCGTTCTCGCTGGACGAGATCGTCGCGCGTCTGCAGGCCATCCTGCGCCGTACGATGCAGGCCGACGAGGAGTCCACCATCCGTGCCGGTGAGCTCACGATGGACCAGGACACGCACGACGTGACCGTCGGCGACGTCTCCATCGATCTGTCGCCGACCGAGTTCAAGCTGCTGCGCTATCTGATGCTCAACCCGAACCGGGTGCTCAGCAAGGCGCAGATCCTCGATCACGTGTGGGAGTACGACTTCAACGGCGATGCCGGCATCGTCGAGAGCTACATCTCCTACCTGCGTCGCAAGATCGACCCGTACTCGTCGGAGCCGCTCATCCAGACCAAGCGCGGCTTCGGCTACATGCTGAAGGCCGGCAAGTCCTCCTGACCGCCCGCCCATGACGGTGGACGGGGTGTACGCGGCGCACGCGAAGAAGAACGATCGCCTGACGTCGTGGTGGCGCGGCATCAGCCTGCGCGCCAAGGTGACGGGCGTCACGGTCGCTGTGCTCACCGTGGGCCTGCTCGCGGCCGGCTTCGGAACGGCCGTCTTCCTCCGCAACGCCCAGATCGCCGAACGCGACCAGTCGATCAGCCAGACCGTCACGCTCGATCAGGCCAGCAGCCTGCTCAACGTCGAGGTGGTCGAGGGCGTCGCGCAGTTCGAGCCGGCCGACTACCCCCCGCTCACCTCGTTCTCCATCGCCGTCTACGGCCCGGACGGCACCCTGCTGGCCACCGGCGGGCCGGCCCAGAGCGACGGCCCGGTGTTCCCGGCGACCTTCGGTCTCGATCGGACGCTCATGCAGGGCACGGCGCCGTTCGAGCTGTTCTCCGCCGACGGCGAGACGGTGTACCACGCCGCCGTGGACGTGCTTCAGATCCCGGGGGCGCGGGAGAACAACGTGCAGCTGCTCGCGCTGCCGCTGACTCCCGTCACCCAGACCGTGGCCAGCTTCGTCGGCATCTACAGCATCCTCGCCATCCTGACGATCCTCGCGAGCGCCCTGCTCACCCGGTGGCTCGTGACGCTCGCGTTCGGCAGTCTCGGACAGGTCGAGCAGACGGCCATGTCGATCGCACGCGGTGACTTCGGTCAGCGCATGGGCGACATCGCCCCGGGCACCGAGGTGGGCAAGCTCAAGACGGCCATCAATGCGATGCTCGACCGGGTCGACCACGCCCTCGGGCAGCGCGATGCGACCGTGCTGCAGATGCGACGCTTCATCGGCGATGCCAGCCACGAACTGCGCACCCCGCTCGTGACCGTGCGCGGCTATGCGGAGCTGTACCGGATGGGGGCGATCTCGGGCGACGAGCAGACGGCGCAGTCCATGGAGCGCATCGAGAAGGAGGCGATCCGGATGGGCGGCCTCGTCGAGGACCTCCTCGCCCTCGCCCGCCTCGACGAGCGCCGCGACATCGTCGTCGCCCCCGTCGACCTGCGCCCGATCGCGCGCGACGCGGTGCTCGATGCCCGGGCGACCGCGCCGGAGCGGACCGTGTCGTTCCTGGACGACGCTCCCGCGCCGCGACTGCTGCGCCCCGCGTCCGCTCCCCCGACGAGCAGCTCGCCGACGCGGCGCCGTCCGCCGACGGCGGCGATCGGCGCGCTGCTGCGTCGGCGCCCGCGCCCGGGCGAAGAGACCGGCACGCCCGCGCCGGCGGAACGGCCCCCCGTCCTGGCGGCGAGGGAGCCCATCGTGCTCGGCGACGAGAACCGCATCCGCCAGGTGGTGGCGAACCTCCTGGGCAATGCCCGCCGCTACACGCCGGAGGGCTCGCCGGTGGAGCTGGCCGTGGGCGTCGACGAGCCGGCGGGCATGGGCTGGATCTCGGTCATCGACCACGGCGACGGCATCCCGCCCCAGCTCCGCGACAAGATCTTCCAGCGGTTCTGGCGCGCCGACACGTCCCGCACGCGCGAGACGGGAGGCTCGGGCCTCGGGCTCTCGATCGTCGCCTCCGTCGTCGAGGCGCTGCACGGATCCATCGTGGTCAGCGAGACGCCCGGCGGCGGCGCGACCTTCCGGGTGGCCTTCCCGCTGGCCCAGGCGCGGGATGCCGCCGAGCACCTGTTCATCGAGACCCAGCCGCTGCCGCGCCTCCACGCGGACTCCTGAGGGCGCCGCCTCCTCCCCGCACGGCTGGCGCCCGACGCCGTCCACGGGAGCGGCGCCCGCCCCACGCGCCGCCACGCGCGCCGCGTAGCGTGGGGGCCCCGTCGAAAGGAGATCCCATGACCGCCTTCAGCGTCGATGCGGACGCCGTCCTCGCCGCCACCGGTGCGATCCGCGGCACCGCCGACCGGCTCCAGGCCGAGACCGCCGCGATGCTGGGTCAGCTCACCCAGCTCCAGGGCACCTGGACCGGTGGCGCCGCCGTCGCGTTCCAGAGTCTCGTCGATCGCTGGCGCAGCGCGCAGACCGAGCTGGAGAGCGCCCTCACCGACATCGGGACCGCCCTCGGTCACGCGGGCGCGCAGTACGCGCAGACCGAGGTCGCGGCGGCGGGCCTGTTCCGCTGACGGCATCCGGGAACACAGAAAGGCCCCTCCGAGGAGGGGCCTTTCCGATGAGGGTCGGACTCAGAAGTCCATGCCACCCGTGGGGTCACCGGCGGGCGCGGCAGCCTTCTCGGGCTTGTCGGCGACGACGACCTCGGTGGTGAGGAACAGACCCGCGATCGACGCGGCGTTCTGCAGCGCCGAGCGCGTGACCTTGGCCGGGTCGATGATGCCGGCGGCGAACATGTCGACGTACTCGCCGGTGGCCGCGTTCAGGCCCTGGCCGACGGGCAGCTCCGACACCTTGTTCGCGACGACACCGGGCTCGAGACCGGCGTTCAGCGCGATCTGCTTCAGCGGGGCCTCGATGGCGACCTTGACGATGTTCGCACCGGTGGCCTCGTCGCCCGTGAGCTCGAGCTTCTCGAACGCACGCTTGCCGGCCTGGATGAGCGCGACGCCACCACCGGGGACGATGCCCTCCTCGACGGCCGCCTTCGCGTTGCGGACGGCGTCCTCGATGCGGTGCTTGCGCTCCTTGAGCTCCACCTCGGTGGCCGCACCCGCCTTGATGACGGCGACGCCGCCGGCGAGCTTGGCGAGGCGCTCCTGCAGCTTCTCGCGGTCGTAGTCGCTGTCGGTGTTCTCGATCTCGCGCTTGATCTGGGTCACGCGACCCTCGATCTGCGCGGACTCGCCGGCACCCTCGACGATCGTGGTCTCGTCCTTGGTGACGATGACCTTGCGCGCCTTGCCGAGCAGGTCGGTGGTGGCGTTCTCGAGCTTGAGACCGACCTCCTCCGTGATGACCTGGCCGCCGGTGAGGATCGCGATGTCCTGCAGCTGGGCCTTGCGACGGTCGCCGAAGCCGGGGGCCTTGACGGCGACCGACTTGAAGATGCCGCGGATCTTGTTGAGCACGAGGGTCGCGAGAGCCTCACCCTCGACGTCCTCCGCGATAATGACGAGCTCCTTGCCCTCCTGGATCACCTTGTCGACGATCGGCAGCAGGTCCTTGATGTTGGAGATCTTCTGGTTCGCGATGAGGATGTACGGGTCCTCGAACACCGCTTCCTGACGCTCCGGGTCGGTGACGAAGTAGGGGTTGATGTAGCCCTTGTCGAAGCGCATGCCCTCGGTGAGCTCGAGCTCGGTGCCGAAGGTGTTCGACTCCTCGACGGTGACGACACCCTCCTTGCCGACCTTGTCGATCGCCTCGGCGATCAGCGCGCCGATCTCGGGGTCGGCGGCGGAGATGGATGCCGTGGCGGCGATCTCCTCCTTGGTCTCGACCTCCTTCGCCGATGCGAGCAGCTCGTCGGAGAGAGCCTTGACGGCCTTCTCGATGCCCTTCTTGAGCGAGATGGGGTCGGCCCCGGCGGCGACGTTGCGCAGGCCCTCGCGAACGAGCGCCTGGGCGAGGACGGTCGCGGTGGTCGTGCCGTCACCGGCGACGTCGTCCGTCTTCTTGGCGACCTCCTTGACGAGCTCCGCGCCGATCTTCTCGTACGGGTCGTCGAGCTCGATCTCCTTGGCGATCGAGACGCCGTCGTTCGTGATCGTGGGGGCGCCCCACTTCTTCTCGAGCACGACGTTGCGACCGCGGGGGCCCAGGGTCACCTTGACGGCGTCGGCCAGGATGTTCAGGCCACGCTCGAGGCCGCGGCGGGCCTCCTCGTCGAAAGCGATGATCTTTGCCATAAGTGTGTCGTCCCTCCCGGACGTGAGGATGAGTCTTTAGCACTCGCGAGGATGGAGTGCTAACTCATTCTGGCACTCTGGCATGACGAGTGCAAGCCGCCGACGCCCGGCGCGGCGACACGCGCCGAACCGCCGCCGAGGGCGCGCGGGAGGAGGGTCGACGCGGGGTCAGGCGACGACGCGGACCGACTCGGCCTGCGGGCCCTTCTGACCGGCACCGACGGTGAACTCGACCGTCTGCCCCTCCTCGAGCACCCGGAATCCGGACATGTCGATGTTGGAGTAGTGGACGAAGACGTCCTGGCCATCGGTGACGGTGATGAAGCCGAAACCCTTCTCGGCGTTGAACCACTTGACGGTACCCTGGGCCATGCGAATCTCCTGATGCTGCGGTGGGACGTCGCAATGCTAACCAGCGCTCGCGGCGCGAAAACGCCGATCCGGCAACTGTTGACACGCGCGCATCGAAGTGTTCACACGCGTGAAACACTCCCCCGCGGAGGTCGCGTCCGCGCGGTGTCAGCCGGCCGGCGTGGCGCCGGCATCCGTGCGATCGGCGCCGATCACGACGACCAGCAGCGTGCTGCCGTCGCCGCCGGCCAGCCCCGCATAGGCGTCGCTGAGGGAGACCGTGGCACCGCCGATGACCTGCGCGAGGCCGCGGGCGGCGCCCTCCTCGGCGGGATCCGAATAGAACACGGTGGTGGTCTGGAACCCCGTCGAGCCGGCATCGCCGGCCGTGACGTCGTCGGCGGCCCAGCCGGCGGCCACGATGGTCTGGGCGAGCGCGCCGGCGAGCCCCGACTGCGTGGTGGCGTTGAGCACGGTCACCTTGAACGACGTGTCGACGACGGGCTCAGCCGTTGCGATCGGCGTCGGGGTCGCGCTCGGCGTCGGGAACAGGGTCACGCGGCCCGTCGCGACCAGCGTGCCGAAGATGCCGACGGCGACGAGGACGACGATCGCGATCACCGACCACAGCACCACCACACCCCCGCGCATCCGCGGGTTTTCGGCGCGATGAGCACCGATGCGGCCCCCGTCGAGGGGCAGATCATCGAAGCGGTCCTGGTGAGCGGGGGTTCTCGGCACCACAGAATGCTATCGGCCCGTTCCCGTGGGAACCGCGGGAACGGCGGCGCGGCCTGCGCGCTCGCGTTCGCGTGCCTCGCGCAACCGGCGCAGCCGGTGCACGAGCATCGCATCGTAGGCGGCCGCATCCGGCTGGTCGACGACCCGGCCGAGGAGCTGGTAGTAGCGCGCCGGCGCGAGCCCGAGCTCCGCGCGGATCGCCTCCTCCTTGGCCGCATCGTGACCGCTCCAGCGCGACTCGAAGTCGAGGAGCAGGCGGTCACGGTCGGCGAGGGGCACACTTCACGCTAACGCGTCGCGGACGTTTCCCCCTCGCGCCACTCCAGCCAGGAGCCGAGCGGATCGGCCATCGCCACGATGCGCCCGTCGAGGGCGAGGGCGAACCCGTCCGACGACGGCTCTTCCGCGTGCCCTCCCGCCTGCCAGCCGCGATGCAGCGTCGGGGCGTCGAGGGTGATCCACCGTCCCGCAGCGCGCACGTCGTCGATGAGGACGTGGCGGGCATCCCACGGGATGTGGGCCAGCACCCCCGGGGTCTGGATGACGAGTGTCGCCTCCCGCGGCGCCGCGGCGACGGCGCGGGCGAGCTGAGCGGAGCCGTCGCCGGCGAGGAGCAGCGGCGGGTCGGCCGCCGCGATGCGCAGCGCGTCGGCGACGCGTTCGACGCGGCCCTCCTCGCCCGGCCAGACGAGACCGGTCAGCCAGGCGGCCGTCGCGGGATCGGTCGGCGCGAGCGGTGCCAGGTCGATCCCGGCGCGCCAGACGATCGTCGGAGAGCGCAGCGGCGGTACGAGCGGGCCGCGCAGCACGCTGCGCAGGACCACCTCCGACGTGCCGCCGTCGGGGTCGAGGGCGATCTCGCCGTCCGGCGTCGCGTAACGGTAGGAATAGCGGTCGGGGTAGAGGCAGAGTCCGGCGCTCGCACCGATCTCGAGCAGGGCGATCGGCCCGTCGATCAGGCTGAGCGCGGGCAGCAGAGCGGCGCACCGCAGCGGCTCGTTCGTCTGCAGCGACCGGCGGGCGCACTCCCCGACGACCTCGTCGGCGTGGCGCAGGAGCCACTCCCGCCACACCGCGTAGGGCGGCTCGCCGGAGCCCAGCAGGCGCGCGACGGCGAAGACGAGCGGCGGCTGACGGTGCATCGGGGCGATCCGCGCCAGGACGGACTGCACCGTCCGGTCTGCGGCGACGCCGGCCGCCCAGTCGGCGTACACGGCCGAGCGCCCGGGCGCCTCCTTCCGCGCGAAGCGCGCGTAGCGCTCCGCGACCGCGGCGATCTCTGCATCCACGGGCTCCATTCTCGCCGGGACGGAGCACGCCCCCGCGACGTCGGGTTGAATGGAGGTGGACTAAGGAGCCAGATATGACCTACCACGTCACCAAGACCGACGAGCAGTGGCGTTCGGAGCTGACCCCCGAGCAGTACGCCGTCCTCCGTCAGGCGGGGACGGAGCGCGCATGGACCGGCGAGCTCCTCGACGAGAGCCGCGCGGGTCTCTACACGTGCGCCGCGTGCGGCGCCGAGCTCTTCCAGAGCGGCACGAAGTTCGACTCGCACTGCGGGTGGCCGAGCTTCTACGAGTCGGTGCGGCCGGAGGCCGTGGAGCTCATCGAGGATCGCAGCCACGGCATGGTGCGTACGGAGGTGCGCTGCGCGAACTGCGGGTCCCACCTGGGCCACGTCTTCCCCGACGGCTTCGGCACGCCCACCGGCGACCGGTACTGCATGAACTCGCTGTCGCTCTCGTTCACGCCGCAGGGCGAGGCGGACGCGTCGTGATCGACGCGGTCACCGACTACCCCGCCCTCGCGGCGGTGCGCGGGCGGCGGTCGTGGTCGAAGGTGACGGATGCCGCCCCGACCCGTGCCGAGCTGCTCACCCTGGTGTCGGCGGCCGGCCGGGTCGCCGACCACTCGTCTCTGCGCCCGTGGCGGGTGATCGAGCTGCGCGGCGATGACCGACTGACCCTCGGTGCGGCCATCGCGACGGCCGAGGGCGACGACAAGCCCTCGACGAAGCCGCTGCGCGCACCCCTCGTGCTCGCGATCGTCGCCAGTTACCGCAAGAGCGACAAGGTGCCCCGCTGGGAGCAGGAGGCCGTCGCCTCGGGCGTCGCGCACATGCTGAGCCTGCTGCTGGACGAAGCGGGCTGGGGGGTGATCTGGCGCACGGGTCGCTACACCCGCGCCAAGGCCGTCGCGAAGGCGCACGGCCTCGGCGCGGACGAGGAGCTGCTCGGGTGGCTCTACGTCGGCGGCAAGCCGCAGGGCGCGCGCCCGGGACGGCGGACCTCGGTCGACCCTCGATCGCACCTGACGCGGATGCCGGCGGCGACGGTCTCCGGCGAGAAGGCGGACGCCGCCGCGGCGAAGGCGAAGAAGAAGGTCAAGAAGAAGAAGAAGAAGGACTAGTCCGCCGGCGCCACCACGGCGCGGCGGCGATGACGACGGACGTCCCGGCCACGAGCACCATCAGCAGCTCCGTGACCCAGCCCGGGCCCGAATCGGCGGGCCACAGGGCGTCGATCGCGAACGCGGTGCCGAGCTGGCCGACGACCACCCCCAGGCCCAGCAGCAGCACACCCGTGTGGGCGACGAGAGCCGCCGACAGGAAGATGTAGGCGACGCCGACGACGCCTCCGAGGTACAGCCAGCCGGCCGCGGGGAGCTCGGCGGGCGGTCCCACCAGCGCGACGTGGACGGCCGCCGCGATCGCGAGCACGATCGTCCCGCCCAGGAAGTTGACGAAGGTCGCCGTCAGGGGCGTGCCCACGCGCTGACGAAGTCGTCCGTTGGTCGCCTGCTGCCACGCGATGCCGACGCCCGCCAGGAACGGCAGCAGCAGCATCCACCACGGGATGCGGTCGAGCACGCCGCCCTGCAGGGAGATGCCGACGGCGACGAGCGCGAGCATGCCGCCCGCGACACGCGGCATGGTGACGGCGACGACGCCGGCCGGGCCGTAGCCGATGCGGTCGAGCACGAGTCCGTTGAGCGTCTGCCCGGCGACGACGCCCACGGTGAACAGCGACACGCCGATGACCGCGACGGCGAGCCCCTGCGTGGCGACGGTGAGCGCTCCGGCCAGGCCACCACCCAGCATCCACCAGGGGATCGTCCGCGCACGGATGCCGAGGACGAGCGCCGTGACGCCACGACGGCCGGCCGGCAGGACGGCAGAGAGCACGACGAGCACGGCCAAGCCGGAGGCGAAAGAGACGACGGCGGCGACGAAGCCGTCGCCGATGTGCAGACCGAGCTGGCCGTTGATGCGCGCCTGGATGGCCGTCAGCACACCGACGAGCACGGCGCCCCCGAGGGCGACGGCGGCGGGCAGCCGGTGCGTCGTCGGAGGTGTCACGAGTCCTCAGCCTATCCGGGCAGGACGGCGGGACCCGGCTGCTCAGTCGTAGCCGAGGATGCAGATCGCTTCGGTGATCGGGTCGGGTTCGGTACGCGGGTCGTGCTCGTCCACGAGATCGAATCTAGGGGCGTCCGACGCGGGAGGCCAGCCGCATCGCCGTGCATAACGACAACGCTCTCCGCGCGCCGACCTCTGGACGCGGGTTGCACGACGCACACGACCGCTATATCTTCTTTTCTACACGATCGATCCCTGATTATATACACCAGACGTCACAGTTTGTGTCCCTCGGGATCATGATCATCGCGGAGCCAATGGAGGACCCCTGATGCAGACATCGCCCGTCTCGGAGTACGACGTCGTCGTCGTGGGTGCGGGAGCAGGTGGGCTCGCCGCCGCCGTGACCGCCGCTCACGGCGGAAGCTCCGTGCTCGTGCTCGAGGCGGCGGAGGTCTGCGGAGGCGCGACGGCATGGTCGGGCGGGTGGCTGTGGGCACCGCGGTCACTGCTCGCCACCCGCGAAGGCGTCGATGAGTCGCTGGACGACGTCAGCGTCTACCTGCGTGCCGTGCTCGGTGACGACTACCAGGAGGACCGGGTGCGGGCCTTCCTGGAGGCGGCCCCCGAGATGATCGAGTTCTTCCACACCCGGACCGCGCTCGAGTTCGTGCCCGGCTCGAAGATCCACGACATCTACGGCGATCTGCCCCATGCCGGCACCGGCAACCGCTCCGCCGCCCCGAAACCGATCAACGCGCGCCGGCTCAGCCGCTCGGTGCGGGCACTCCTTCGCGGTCAGCTCTACGAGACGTCCTTCCTCGGGATGGGGATCATGGCCGGACCGGACCTCGGCGCGTTCCTCGCGGCGGCCCGCGGCGACCTGCGGGGTCTGTGGCACTGCACGTGGCGGGTCGGGCTCCACCTCGTCGATCTCGTGCTCCACCGCCGCGGCATGCAGCTGGTCAACGGCACCGCCCTGGTGGGCAGACTGCTGCAGTCCGCGGAGGACGCGGGAGTCGAGATCCGCGTCAGCTCCCCCGCCCGCGCGCTGACGACGGATGCCGAGGGCCGTGTCACCGGGGTCGTCGCCCAGACGCCGGACGGAGAACGCACCTTCGTCGCGCGCGCCGGCGTCGTGCTGGCCGCCGGAGGCTTCCCGAACGACGTCGAACGTCGGCGCGACCGGTTCCCCCGCACCCCCACGGGCACGGAGCACTGGACCCTGGCACCGGCGACCGCCGACGGCACGGGCATCTCGCTCGGAGAGAGCGTCGGCGGACGCCTCCAGCAGGGCGCCGCCGCCGGCGCGTGGTGCCCCGTGTCGCTCATCACCTATCGCACGACGGGGCGCACCGGCGTGTTCCCGCACATCATGGACCGCGCCAAGCCCGGCAGCATCGGCGTCATCAGCACGGGCGAGAGGTTCGTCAACGAGGCCAACGGGTACTACGACTACGTGACCGGCATGTTCGCGGCGGTGCCGGCGGGCGAGCCGGTCCAGTCGTGGCAGATCGCCGACGCGACCTTCGTGCGACGGTTCCCGCTCGGCATGGCCCGGCCGCGCCCCGTGCCGCTGCTGCCCTACCTGCGCAACGGCTACCTCGTGAAGGCGCCGACCCTGCGCGAGCTCGCCGCGCGATGCGGGATCGATCCGGACGGACTCGAACGCACCGTCGCGGAGTTCAACCGCGACGCCCGCGCCGGCGTCGACACCCGGTTCGGGCGGGGACGCACCGCCTTCAACCGCTACGGCGGTGACGCCTCCGTCACGCCGAACCCCTCGCTCGCTCCCCTCGAGAAGGGGCCGTTCTACGCCGTCCGCGTGCTGCCCGGCTCGTTCGGCACCTTCGCGGGGTTGGCCACCGATGCGAGCGCGCGCGTCGTGGATGCCGACGACCGCCCCATCCCGGGGCTCTACGCCGTCGGCGCCGACCAGGCCAACGTCATGGGCGGCCACTACCCCGCCGGCGGCGTCAACATCGGGCCCGCGCTGACCTTCGGCTACGTCGTCGGACGCGACCTCGCCCGCATCGAGACGGCGGCGGTCCGGTGATGCGCGAGATGGGGGTGGCGCACCTCACGCTGCTGACGCTCACGCCGCCCGAGCTCGTCGACATCGCGGCCGCGGCCGGCTTCGGCTTCGTCGGCATCCGCGTCCGGGCCGTCACGACCCAGGAACGCGCGTTCGACATGCGACCGGGCTCGCCGATGCTCGCCGAGACGCTCGCGAGACTCCAGCACACGGGACTGACCGTCCGCGACGTCGAGTTCCTGCCGCTCACTGCCGGGGTCGGACGCGAGCAGTGGCTCCCCGCCCTCGAAGCCGGTGCCGCCCTCGGCGCATCGGCGCTGACGGTCACCGGGGCCGACCCCGACCGCGCGCGGCTGACCGATACGCTCGCGGCACTGACGCAGGATGCCGCGGCCCACGGCATCCGCCCGCTGCTGGAGCCGATCTCCTATCAACCCGTCGGCCGCGTCGCCGACGCCGCCGCGATCGCCCGTGAGACCGGCGCGGCCCTCATGCTCGACCCGCTCCACATCTGGCGGGGCGGATCGTCGCTCGACGACATCCGCGGCCTCGAAGCGTCGCTCGTGCCGGTGCTCCAACTGTGCGACGCGCCGCCGACCGCCCCGTGCGGCGACGACCGGGTGGCCGCACTGCAAGGCGAAGCCCGCGCGCAGCGGCTGCTGGTCGGCGAAGGCGGGCTGCCGTTGGCGGGGCTCCTCGAGGCCGTACCACCCGGCACTCCCGTGAGCGTCGAGATCCCCCACGCGCGCCTGCAGGCGCGCCTGCGTCCGCTCGCCTACGCCCGCCGGGTCGCTCGGAGCACCCGAGACCTGCTGGAGCGCGTCGATCGGACCCGTCCCTCGCCCGCCGCGGAGGCGGCCGGGCACATCGTCGTCGAAGGAGAGCGCTCATGACCGCCACGACCCCCCGCACCCCGCATGCCGAGAGCGCGGTCGCCGCGACGGCGCGCCCCGGCGACACGGTCGTCGATCTTCTCGTGCTCGGCACCGGGGCCGCAGGCCTGTCGGCCGCCGTCACCGCCGCCGCGAGCGGGCTGGAGACGCTGGTGCTCGAGAAGACCGAGTACCTCGGGGGGACGACCGCCTACTCCGCCGGCACCTGCTGGGTGCCCGGTCACCGTCATCAGCGCGCACAGGGGCTCGCGGACGAGAGAGCGGAGGCCTCGCGCTACCTCGACGCGGTGGTCGGCGACAAGGCGCCCCGTGAGATCCGGGAGGCCTACCTCGACCGCGGCCCCGAGATGATCGACTGGTTCCACGACCTGGGAGTGCGGTTCTGGCATTCCCGCACGGTGGTCGACTACCACCCCGAGGAGGACGGAGCCGGTGTCGGCCGCGCCCTGGAGCCGGAGACCTTCGACGGGCGCCGCCTGGGCTACGAGGACTTCCGGCGCGTCCGGCCGCCCGTGCCGGAGTTCGCCCTGTTCGGCGGCACGCTCATGGTGCGCCGGGCGGAGGTGAACCGCCTGCTGGAGCTGTTCCGCTGGTCGCCGCGGGCGGCCGCCACGGCGCTCTCCCTCGGCATCCGCTGGTTCTTCGACCGCCTGCGCTACCCCCGCGGCACCCGTCTGGCGATGGGCAACGCCCTCGTCGCGAACCTCTTCCACACCCTCACGGCGCGCGGCGGCCGAGTCTCGTTCAGCAGCACCGCGAAGGAGCTGCTGATCGAGGACGGCCGCGTCGTCGGCGCGATCGTGGAGGCGGACGGGCGTGAGCGGCGCGTGCTCGCGCGGCGCGGCGTCGTGCTCGCCGGCGGCGGGTTCGCGGCCTCCCACGCGTGGCGGGAGGCGCATCTGCCCGCCCCGACACCCCAGTTCACCCGCGCCGCCGAGGGGGCCACGGGCGACACGCTCGCCCTCGGCCTCGCCGCGGGCGCCGCGCTCGGACCGGATCACGGCGACAACGGCTTCTGGTTCCCCAGCTCCATCGGCCGGCGCCGCGACGGGTCGCTCGTCGTCTTCCCGCACATCTGGGACCGTGCCAAGCCCGGCATCGTCGCGGTGACCGCCTCGGGACGCCGCTTCGTCGACGAGTCGGTGTCGTACCACCGGTTCGTCCGCGCCATGTACGCCGCCCCGGCCCGCGACGAGGCCATCCCGGCGTGGCTGATCATCGATGCCCACGCCCTGCGCGAGTACGGCCTCGGCATGATCCGCCCGCACACCCCCGGGCGCGCGCTGCGCCGCTACGTCTCGGACGGCTACATCCACCGCGCCGGAACGATCGCCGACCTCGCGCGACGGATCGGCGTCGACCCGGACGGGCTCGCCGAGACCGTCCGCACCAACAACCGCTCCGCCGTCACGGGCGTCGACGAGGAGTTCGGAAAGGGCACGAGCCCGTTCGGCCACCAGTACGGCGACGCGCGCCACCGCCCCAACGTCAACCTCGGACCGATCCGCAGGGCGCCCTTCTACGCCCTTCCCCTCGTCCCGACCCCGCTCGGCACCGCGCGGGGACTGCGGATCGACACGGAGGCCCGCGTGCTCGACGCGCACGGCCGACCAATCGCCGGGCTGTACGCGGCCGGAAACGACGCGGACTCCCCGATGGCCGCCGAGTATCCCGGCGCCGGCGGGCAGGTGGGCGCGGGCATGACCTTCGGCTACATCGCCGCGCGCCACGCGGCATCCGCCGCGCCCTCCTCCCCCGCGGAGGGTGCCGTGCGGATCGCGACGACGGAGGCACGGTCATGACCACCCCGAACCTGCGGACCCTCGCCACCGCGCTCGACCAGATCGGCGTGGTGGTCGCCGACCTCGATGCCGCCGCGGCGGGGATGCGCGCGGCGTTCGGCATCGAGCCACGGCTGCGCACCACTGCCCGCTACCGCGGTGCACGCTATCGCGGGTCGAGCCTGGACACGGAGGTCGATGCGCTCTTCTACGACCTGTTCGGCATCGAGATCGAGTTCCTCGCGCCCCGCGGCGGCCCCGACATCTGGCAAGAGTTCCTCGACGAGCACGGCCCGGGACTGCACCACATCCGCTTCGCGGTGGACGATCACGACGCCGTCGTCGCGGCGATGGCCGCGGCGGGCATGCCCGTGCATCAGGAGGGGGACTCGGTGCGCGGCGGCGGCGTCCGCTACGCCTACTTCGACGCGCGCCCGACGCTGGGCTTCTTCCTCGAGATCCTGTCCACGCCCGTGTGAGCGCTCCGACATGGACATCGGCAGCCGTTATGCTCGCGAGGTGGAGATCCGCTGGCTCGAAGCCTTCGTCGTCGTCGCCGAGGAGCTGCACTTCGGACGCGCGGCCCAACGCCTGCACGTCGCGCAGTCGCCGCTGAGTCAGACCATCCGCCGACTCGAGGCGAGCATCGGCACCGAGCTCTTCGAGCGCAACACGCGCAGCGTCGCACTGACGCCGGCCGGGCGGGCGCTGCTGCCGATGGCCTACCGCGTGATCCAGGACCTCGCCCTGGCCACCGAGGCCGCGCGCGCGGCCTCCGGCGCCATCCGCGGCGCCGTGCGCATCGGGTTCTCGGGCGCGTTCAACCACTTGACCCTGCCGGCGCTGGCGCGCGCGGCCCGGCGGGAGCTGCCGGAGGTGGACCTGCAGCTGGTCAGTCGCGTCCGCACCCGCGATGGGCTCGCCAAGCTGCGCAGCGGCACCCTCGACCTGGCGTTCGTCGGGCTGCCGGTCGCCGCCGAGGGCATCGACTCCCGCATGATCGCCCGCACGCGTCTGGGCGCGGCCCTGCCGATCGATCATCCCCTGGCCGATGAGCCGGCACTCCACGCGCGTCAGCTGGCCGAGGACGACTTCCTCTCGATGCCGACGGACGGCTCGTCCGCCATGGCCGAGGGGCTCATCCGCTGCTGCGTCGCCGCGGGCTTCCGCCCGAACATCGTGCAGGAGGTGGCGGACCCCTACATGATGCTGACCCTCGTCGCGGCGGGCATCGGCGTGACGATCACCGCCGAGGATCTGGCGCCGATCATGCCGCAGGGGGCCCGGTGGGTGGAGCTGCTCGACGAGCCGCAGTACATGCGGCACGGCATCGCCTGGCTCAAGGACGACCAGAGCGCCGCGCTCCGGGCGGTGCTCGACCTCGCGGAGCGCATCCTGCCGACACCGGAGGATTAAGCGCAGAATCTTCTTTGTTTCAGACAAACCTAGTTCTGGACGCGACACAATAGGGATGCCACGCTGTCGGGAGCGCATCGCACACGCGACCGCACCCCACAGAACAACGGCGTCTGGCCTCAGCGCCCTCGAACGAAGGCAGAGCACATGTCAAAGACGACATCTCCTCCCCGGAAGAAGAACAACGCGCGCATCGCCGCCGTCTCAGGATTCATCGGCAGCGCACTGGAGTACTACGACTTCTTCATCTACGCGTCCGCCGCCGCGTTGATCTTCCCGCACCTGTTCTTCCCCGCCGGCGAGCCCGGCGTGGCGACGCTGCTGTCGTTCGCCACGGTCGGCGTCGCCTACGTCGCCCGCCCGTTCGGTGCCGTGCTGTGGGGACACGTCGGAGACCGGTGGGGACGCAAGAAGGCGCTGCTGGCCTGCCTGTCCATCATGGGCGTGGCGACCTTCCTCGTCGGCTGCCTGCCGACGTGGGACGCGATCGGGGTCGCCGCGCCGATCATCATCGTCGCGCTGCGCCTGATCCAGGGCGTGTCGGCCGGCGGTGAGTCCCCGGGCTCGAGCGCACTGACGCTGGAGCACGCCCCCGACCGTCACCGCGGCTTCTTCACGAGCTGGACGATGTCCGGCATCATGTTCGGCATCGTGATCTCGAGCCTCGTGTTCATCCCGATCGCGGCCCTCCCCGAGGACGCGCTGCTCAGCTGGGGCTGGCGTGTGCCGTTCTGGGCATCGCTCGCCGTGACCGTCGTCGCGATCGTCCTGCGCCGCATGCTGGACGAGCCGGAGGTGTTCGAAGAGGTGAAGGAGACCGAAGAGGTCGCGAAGATCCCGCTGGTCACCCTCTTCCGCTACAACGGCGGCACCGTCCTGCGCGTGACGCTGATGTCGCTGTTCACCGTCGTCAACACGATGTTCAACGTGTTCGTCCTGGCCTACGGCACGACCGTCGCCGGCATCCCGCGGGCGAACATGCTCATCATCATCACCGTCGCCAACTTCGCCGCGGTCTGCTTCGGCCCGATCGCCGGGGCGCTGTCGGACCGGATCGGACGAAAGCCCGTCTTCCTCGTCGGTCTCGTGCTGCAGTCGATCACAATCTACGCCGTGCTGGCCGCCGTCGACGCCGCGAACATGCCGCTGGTGTGGGCGCTGAGCATCTTCCTCATCGGCATCGCCTACACCCTGTCCAACTCGGTGTACCCGGCCTACTTCCCGGAGCAGTTCCCGGCGCGCGTGCGCTACACCGGCATGGCGGTCAGCCTGATGCTCGGGCTCGTCCTGGCCGGCTTCACGCCCGCGATCGCGCAGGGCTTCGTGACGGGCGAGGGCAACGAGCAGAACTGGCCCGCGGTCGCGTTCTTCACGATCGGCATCGTCCTGATCTCGGGAATCGCGACCGTGTTCGCCCCCGAGACCTCGCGGACGCCCACGGCGCACCTCGGTCTGAGCCGGCGTCAGCTCGCGGAGATCGATCGCCGCACCGAGACCGGCGAGGCGCTCACGCAGTCGGTGCGCACGACGCCCTACGACCGCTTCAGCCGCCGCTGAACACCAGGATGCCGGGCGCCGCCGCCGTCATCGGCGCGGCTCCCGGCATCCGCGTCCCCAGAAACGGAACCCCATGACACGCTCCTACCTCGTCGGACTCATCGGCTCGGGGATCGGGTCGTCGTCGACGCCCGCCCTGCACGAGAGCGAGGCCGACGCGCACGGCGTGCGCTACCTCTACCGCACGATCGACATCGACGCCCTCGGCCGGACGGCCGCCGACGGCGCCGAACTGGTGCGGCAGGCGCAGGAACTCGGCTACGACGCACTGAACATCACCCACCCCTGCAAGCAGACCGTCCTGTCGGCGCTCGACGAGCTCTCCCCCGACGCCGAGCTGCTGGGCGCCGTGAACACGGTGGTGTTCCGCGACGGCCGCGCGATCGGCGCGAACACCGACCATTCGGGCTTCGCCCAGGGCCTGCGCGACGGGCTGGACTCCCCCGCGCTCGACCGCGTCGTCCTCCTCGGCTCGGGCGGAGCGGGCTCGGCCATCGCCTTCGCCCTCCTGAACGCCGGCACGCGGGTGCTGTCGGTCTTCGACCCCGTCGTCGAACGCGCCCGGGCGGTGCGCACGGCGCTGGGCCCGGCCTTCCCGGGAGCGGAGATCGTGGCGATCGGCGCCGACGAGCTCGCGGCGGCGATCGGAGCGGCCGACGGACTGGTCAACGCGACCCCCATCGGCATGGTGGGCCACCCCGGCATCCCTGTCGACCCGTCGCTGCTGCACTCCGGCCTCTGGGTCGCCGACGCGATCTACCGGCCGCTGCGCACGGAGCTGATCGAGACGGCGCAGGCCCTCGGGTGCGCGGTTCTCGACGGCGGGCGGATGGTGGTCGGCCAGGCCGCCGACACCTTCCGGCTGATCACGGGACGGGACGCGGATCCGGAGCGGATGCGGGCCCGCTTCCTCGCGCTGACGGGCGCGACTCAGTAGTCGGCGCGGCCGCCGGAGAGGTCGAAGGTGGCTCCGGTCGTGAAGCCGCACTGATCGCTCGCGATCCAGGCGACGGTCGCCGCCACCTCCTCCACCGTCAGGAAGCGCCCCATCGGGATGAGGGCGCGCGTGCGCTCGATGAACTCGTCGGTCAGCTGCGAGAACAGCTCCGTTCGCACCATGACGGGCGCAATGGCGTTCACGGTCACGCCGTCGGCGATCAGCTCGCGCGCCAACACCTTGGTCATGCCGACGACGCCGTGCTTCGCGGCGGTGTAGGCCGACAGCGAGGCGGTCGCCTCTTTGCCGGCGATCGAGGCGACCGTGATGACGCGTCCGTAGCCGCGTTCGCGCAGGTGCGGCACGACGGTCTTGGCCGTCAGGAAGGCGCCGGTGAGGTCGAGATCGACCACCCGTCGCCACGCGTCCGCGTCGTAGTCCCAGAGGGGTCCGACCGGGCCGGTGATCCCCGCGGAGGAGACCACGACGTCGACCTTGCCCACGCGGCGCAGCGTCTGGTCCATCGCGTCGCGCAACGACCGCTCGTCCGTGACGTCCGCCGTCAGCAGCGCGGCGGGCTCCCACGATCCGGCGAAGGCGGCGGGCTCGCGATCCCACACGGACACGTCGGCACCGGATGCCGCGAACAGCGCCCCGATGCCGGCGCCGATCCCGCGCGCCCCTCCCGTGATGACGACGGACGTGTCTCGGAAGTCGAAAGTCACCTGTGACATGCCCGCCACGGTAGCGCGCCCATTTGAACGGGATCAAGCATAAACAATGACTGATTCAGTCGTTCTGTTCACACTATCTTCGTCACATACTGGAGTCCGTGAGCCCAGACGAAGGAGTCATCATGCCGACGTTCGCCGTGTCATACGCCTACGCGCCCGGCAGCGAGGAGACCCGCGCCGCGCACCGCCCGGCCCACCTCGCCTTCCTGCAGGGACTGCACCGTGCGGGCATCCTGTACATGAGCGGCCCGCTCGCCGATACCGACCCGAGCGCGCTGCTGATCCTCCAGGACACCGACCGCGACACGCTGAGCGCCCGCCTGGACGAGGACCCGTTCTTCACCGAGGGCCTCATCGCGCAGCGCACCGTCGCCGAGTGGAACGTGTTCTTCGATCCGCGGAACACGGTCTCCTGATGCGCACCGCCCGCACCGTCGCCCGCGGAACGCTCTCGTTCGACGAGATCGCCGAGCCGCAGCCGCGCGCCGGCCACGCCCGTGTGCGCATCCACGCCGTGAGCCTGTGCGGCACCGACCTGCACATCTTCGACGACGACTTCCCCACGCAGCTGCCCCTCGTGCAGGGGCACGAGATGTCGGGCACCGTGATCGACACCGACCCCGCCGCCGCATTCTCCCGCGGCGAGCGCGTCGCGATAGATCCGCTGGTCGCGTGCGGCGACTGCCCCGCCTGCCGGCGCGGGCGCTCTCACGTCTGCCCGCACCTGTCGGTGCGCGGATGCTACGAGGACGGCGGATTCGCCGAGGTCGTGAGCGTCCCGGTCGACCGACTGCACCGGGTGCCCGACGACCTCGCGCTGGATGCGGCGGCCCTCGGCGAACCGGCGTCGATCTCCCTGCAGGCCGTCGCACGCGCCGGAGCCCAGCCCGGCGAGACGGCGCTCGTCCTCGGATGCGGGCCGATCGGGCTGCTGGCGACGCTCGGACTGACCGAGCGCGGCGTGACCGTGGTCGCGGCCGACACCGACGCAGAGCGCATCTCGCTCGCGCGGGAGTTCGGCGCGGCTCACGCGCTCCGCGTGGCCGACGGGTTCCCCGACGACGAGCAGCGAGCGCTGCTGTCCGCCCTCACCGACGGCGCCGGACCCGATGTCGTCATCGAAGCGACGGGGGTGCCCGCGTCGCTGGAGAACGCCGTCCGCCTGATCGCGGCCGGCGGGCGCATCGTGCAGGTCGGGATCTCGCCCCGCCCCGCCCGCATCACGGTCAAAGACCTCACCGACAAGGAGATCGAGCTGCACGGCAGCCGCAACAGCCGCGGCCTGATCCCGGACGGTCTCGCGATGCTCGCGCGCCACCCCGCGGCCACCGCGGCGCTCCTCACCCACCGTTTCCCCTTCAGCGACCTCCCGGAGGCGTTCCGCACGATGGCCGACCCGTCCATTCCCACCGGCAAGATCCTCGTCCTGCTCTCTGCGGAGACGGAGGCCACGGCGTGAGCGGCGTCCTCGCGGGAGTCGAGCAGCTGCCGCCCGCCGTCGACGTGCTCGTGCTGGGCTCGGGGGCGGCCGGTCTGGTCGCGGCCCTGCGGGCGGCGGATGCCGGCGCCGTCGTCTGCGTCGCCGAGAAGGCCGACCGCCTGGGCGGCACCACGTGCGCCGGCGGCGGTGTCATCTGGGCCCCCGCCACCGACATCGCGGCCGCGGCGGGCTTCGCCGACAGCCCCCGCGCGGGGCGCGACTACCTCGCCGCCGCCTCCGGGCACGTCATGGATGCCGAGACGATCGAGTGGTACGTGGAGACGATCCGGGAGGCGATCGCCTATCTCGACACCGCGACGCGCGTCCGTCTCGCTCCCCTGGCCCGTCCCGACTATCGCGGCGAATGGCCGGGAGCGGCCGCGGGCGGACGCTCGCTGGACAACGAGCCGTTCGACCCCGCGCCCTTCCCCGGGCTCGCGGAGGCGCTTCGTCCGCCGTCCTACTTCCCGCTGCTGACGATGGCCGAGCGCGACGACCTGGACGGTCGGGCCGCCGATCCGACCCTGCTGGCCGACCGCGCCGCCCGCGGCGTGCGCACGATGGGAGGAGCCCTCGTCGGGTCTCTCGTCGCGAGTGCGCTGGACCGCGGCATCCGGGTGGTGCGCGGCGTCCGCGCCGACGGACTGGAACGTGCGGGCGACCGGTGGCGGGTCTCCTTCGCCGAGACGACCGTCACCGCCGGCGCGGTCGTGGTCGCGACCGGGGGCTTCGAGTGGAACGCGCACCTGCGGGCCGCCTTCCTCCCCTTCGACGTCACCCCGATCAGTGCCCCGTCGAACGAGGGCGACGGGCTCGAGCTGGGGTTGGCGCTCGGCGCCGCAGTCGCGGACATGACCGAGATCTGGGGCGTGCCGGTGCTCACCCCTCCGGAGCAGGTCTACGACGGCGCACCGTCGGGACGGATGGGCAACGTCGAGATGACGCTGCCGGGTTCGCTCACGGTCAACGCGGCCGGCGAGCGCTTCGTCAACGAGGCCCTCGCGTACGCCGACACGTGCCGCATGTTCGGCGACACCGATCCCGTGACCGGCCGGCCGCGCAACAGCCCGGCGTGGCTGGTGTTCGACGCGGCGTTCGCCCAGCGCTACCCGATCGCCGGGTCGGCGACGGGCGCGGCCCCGGACTGGGCGGTGACCGCGCCGTCGGTGCGCGAGCTCGGCATCGCCATCGGCGTCGATCCCGACGGGCTGGAGACGACGGTGGCCCGCTTCAACCGGGATGCCGCCACCGGCGTGGACACGGTGTTCGGACGGGGCGCGAGCGCCCAGGACCGGTTCCTCGGCGACGCGACGCACACCCCGAACCCGTGCCTCGCCCCCCTGTCCACACCGCCGTACGCCGCCGTCCCCGTGCGAGCCGGGGCGCTCGGCACCTCGGGAGGCCTCCTGACCGATCGCGACAGCCGCGTGCTCTCGTGGAGCGGAACCGCGATCGAGGGGCTGTTCGCCGCGGGCAACGTCTCCGCCGGGGTCTTCCGGGGCACCTATCCGGGAGGGGGTGCGACGCTCGGCTCCGCCGTGGCACGCGCCTTCGTCGCCGGTCCTGCGGCCGCGGCCGCGGCGCGCGCCGCGCGCACGCTCGTGGGGGCCGGGCGATGAGGGTCGCGCTCGTGGGAGCAGGCGCGATCGGGCGCACGCACGCCGACACGATCGCCGCGACCGCCGGGTTCGACCTCGCCGGCATCGCCGACCCGTTCGACGCGGCCGGGCCCGTCGCCGAGCGGTACGGGGCGCGGCACCACCGCGACCATCGGACGCTGATCGAGGCGGAACGACCCGACGCCGCCATCATCGGCACGCCGAACGAGCTGCACGTTCCCCAGGCGCTGGACTTCATCGCCGCGGGCATCCCCGTCCTCGTCGAGAAGCCGGTCGCCGTCGACCTGGCCGACGCCCTGACCCTCGTCGCGGCGTCCGATGCCGCCGACGTGCCGGTCCTCGTCGGGCATCACCGGCGCCATCATCCGGTCGCCGCGAGGGCGAAGCAGATCATCGCGGCCGGAACCCTGGGACGCCTCGTCGCCGTGAGCGTCACCTCGTTCCTCGCCAAGCCGGACGACTACTTCGACATCGCCTGGCACCGCACGGCCGGCACCGGCGGAACGTTCCTGATCAACCTGATCCACGAGATCGATCTGCTCCGCTACCTCGTCGGCGAGATCACCGCGGTGACGGCCCTCGCCTCCACCGCGACCCGCGGCCTGGAGGTCGAGGACACCGGCGCGCTCGCGTTCGCGTTCGACTCGGGGGCACTGGGCACCCTCATCGTCTCCGACACCGTCGCGGGGCCGTGGAGCTGGGATCTGACGGCCGGCGACTCGCCGCGCTTCCCCGCCCATCCGGTCGATTCGCACCGTGTCGGCGGCGTCGAGGCGTCGCTGACGCTGCCGACCCTGGAGGTGTGGCGCCACGACGGCGAGCGCACCTGGACGAACCGGATGCACCCGCAGCCCGCCGATCGGCGCGTCGAGGACGGCGACACGAGCCCATACGTCCGGCAGCTGCGCCATTTCGGCGAGGTCGTCGCACGCCGGACGGAGCCTCTCGTCAGTGCGCGCGAAGGCGCCCGAAACCTCGCGGTGATGGATGCCGTCGCGCGGGCCGTCGCGACCGGGACGACCGCGACGGTGCGCGCGGTGTGAGGCGCGCCGCTCAGTGCCCGCCGGGGACGTCGAAGGCGTGCGACACGATGAGGGCGGCGGCGGTGTCATCGCCGAAGGCGGCCAGCACCGCGGCAGCGTCCTCGGGGGCGGTCGCGGCAGTCGCGACCGCCCCGGAGAACACGGTGTCGATGGCGACGGCGGCGGGCAGGGCGCCGAGCAGACGCACTCCCCGCTCGCCGACGAGCTCGCTCGCCTGCTGGAAGCCGAGGTCGACGCGGCGTTCGCGCAGCAGGCGGGCGACGGGGATGCCGGGCGGCGCCTGGACGAGGCGATCGCGCAGCTCGTCGTCGAGTCCCAGTTCGGCGATCAGCGCCACGAGGGCCACCCCGCTCGGACCGGTCGAGTAGCCGATCCGCCGCGCCCCGCGCAGCGCGTCACGCAGCGCCGCGACGTCGTCGAAGGCGGGCCGACCGGTCGCGACGGCGACGGCATCCTCGGGTGCGGGGACGGCCACCGCCACGTGGGACAGCAGCAGCGGCGTCACCGTGTCGGCGCGCACATGGCCGTCCCGCGCGAGTGCGCGCAACGCGTCGTCCGCCAGGAACACGAGGTCGACCCTCTCCCCCGCCGCGACGCGGCGCCCGGCATCCACTCCGCCGACGGACTCGAGCTCCACGGCCGGCAGACCGGCCGCCTCCGCCGCGGCGGCGAGGTCGGCGAGCACGTGCCGGGTCGCCATCGACGAGATCGCCTTCACGCGGCATCCTCGAACGTCTCGGCATCCACCTCTGCCGCCCCGCGGTCGTTGTACCGCGCCCCCGCGACGGTCGCGGTGTCGATCAGCGCGCTCGCACGGTCGAGGATGTCGGGGGCGATGCGGAGGTCGGCCGCATCGAGGTTGTCGCGCAGATGGTCCGCACGCGTCGTCCCCGGGATCGCCACGACGTGCGGGCCGCGCGAGAGCACCCACGCCAGCGCGAGCTGGGCCGGCGTGTATCCGCTCTCGGCGGCGAGGCGCCGCCACGCCGGCAGGAGCGCGGCGTTGGCCGACCAGTTCTCTCCCTGGAAGCGGGGCATCGCGCGGCGGATGTCGCCGTCGGGCAGGAGGTCGGGGTCGCGGATCGCATCGGCGAGGAAGCCGCGAGCGACCGGCGAGAAGGCCACCAGGACGATCCCGTCCTCCTGTGTGGCCTGCAGCATCCCGAGCTCCGGGTTGCGGCTCCACAGCGAGTACTCGTTCTGCACCGCGGCGATGGGCGCCGCCTGCTGCGCTTCGCGCAGCCGCGCGACCGACACCTCCGACAGCCCGATGGCGCCGATCTTGCCGCTCGCGACGGCGCCGGCGAGGGCGTGCACGCTCTCCCCGATCGGCACCGATTTGTCCCACCGATGCAGGTAGTACAGGTCGATGTGATCGACCCCGAGCCGGCGCAGCGACGCATCCACCTGGGCGCGGAGGGTCTCGGGGCGTCCGTCGATCCGCTTCACGCCGTCGACGATCGCCATGCCCCCCTTGCTCGCCAGCAGCACCTCGTCGCGACGTCCCGCGATGGCGCGACCGACGAGCTCCTCGTTGCGTCCGCCGCCGTAGAGCGTCGCGGTGTCGAGGAAGGCGGCCCCGGCATCCAGCGCGCGCCGCACGAACGCGACGCCGTCCTCCACGGGCGGCGCGACCCCGTAGGCGTGGCTGAGCGGCATGCAGCCGAGACCGACGCGGGCGAGGGTCACGCGAGCTGCTCCTCGAGCATCCCCAGCACGCGATAGCAGTCGAACACCTGACGCAGCGACGAGTTCGGCTCGCGCCCCTCCCCGATCGCCGCGATGAACTCCCGGTCCTGCAGTTCGATGCCGTTCATGCTCACCGCGACGTGCGAGACGTCGATCGGCGTCTCGTTGCCGTCGACGAGATCGTCATAGCGGGCGACGTAGGTGCCGGTGTCGCCGATGTAGCGGAAGAAGGTGCCGAACGGCCCGTCGTTGTTGAACGAGAGCGACAGCGTGCAGATCGCGCCGGATTCCGCCTTGAGCTGGATCGACATGTCCATCGCGATCCCGAGCTCCGGGTGCAACGGCCCCTGGATCGCGTGGGCCTGCACGATCCTGCCCGCCTGATAGCCGAACAGATCCACCGTATGGGCCGCATGATGCCACAGGAGGTGGTCGGTCCAGCTGCGCGGCTCGCCCTTCGCGTTGGTGTTCGTGCGCCGGAAGAAGTAGGTCTGCACGTCCATCTGCTGGATGTCGTACGCCCCGGCGGCGATCCGCTGGTGGATCCACTGGTGCGACGGGTTGAAGCGCCGCGTGTGCCCCACCATCGACACCCGGTCCGAGGCGAGCGCCGCCGCGAGCGTCTCCTCGGCATCGGCCAACGAGTCGGCGAGCGGGATCTCGACCTGGACGTGCTTGCCGGCCGCCAGCACCGCCTGCGTCTGCGCCGCGTGCAGACCCGTGGGGGTGGCGAGGATGACGGCGTCGACGTCGTCGCGCTCCAGCACGGCGTCCAGGCCGGTCACGGCCGTGGCGACGTCGTACTGACGCGCGACCGCCTCGGTCGCCCCGGGGTCGGTGCCGCTGACGACCGTGACCTCGGCGTCGGGGATGTTCATGAGGCCGTCGAGGTGCTTCCTCCCGAAGGCGCCGGCGGCACCCACGACGGCGATACGGATCTTCTCGGTGCTCACGCGGGTACCTCTTCGACGGGACGGCTCTCGCTCTGAGACAGTACCGGTGCGGGCGCCGTCGGGTTCGAGATGACGAGGTGGCCGACGGCGGTGTTGGATGCCGGGACGTGGTAGAACCGGTGCTGCACGTCCGGCGCACCGCCGCCGAACTGGTCATCCATCGCGCCGCGCGCGATGAGCCAGTCGACGAGCTCGATGCCCTCCGACCCCGCCTCGTCGACGTACTCCATGTGCGACCACTCCGTCAGACCCAGCGGGTCGGCGATGAGGTGGTCGAGGAAGGCGTTGTCCCATTCCTCGTTGATCAGCCCTGCGCGCGGGCCCTGCAGCTGGTGGCTCATGCCGCCGGTGCCCCAGATCTGCACGTTCAGCGGCTCACCGTCCCACTTGTCCAGGGCGCGGCGGATGGCCTTGCCCAGCTCGTAGCACCGGCGCCCGGACGGCACCGGGTACTGGACGACGTTGACCGGCAGCGGGATGACGCGGCACGGCCACTCGTCGACGTCGCCGAAGACGAGCGACAGCGGGACGGTCAGGCCGTGGTCGACGACCATCTCGTTGACGAGGGTGAGGTCGAAATCGTCCTGGATGACCGACTGGGCGATGTGCGCGGCGAGCTCGGGATAGCCCTTCACGTCGGGCACCGGCCGGGGGCCGTAGCCCTCGTCCGCCACCGGATAGTGGGCGCCGGTGCCGAGCACGAAGGTCGGGATGATGTTCGAGTCGAACGCGGTGGCGTGGTCGTTGTACACCAGGATGATCACGTCGGGCGTGTTCTCCTTCGCCCAGCGCCGCGTCCACTCGTACCCGGCGAACACCTTCTTCCAGTACGGCTCCTCGGTCTTGCCGTGGTCCATGGCCGCACCGATCGCCGGGACGTGGGAGGTGAACAGGGCCGAGGTGAACCTCGCGGGCGCGTCCTCGCGCATCGTCTCGGCCTTCTCGGTCGACGGCGGCGTCCACCCGTCGAGATCCTTCAGCCGCGCCCCCTCGGGGCGCCGGCCGCCGCCGACCATCATGTCGCGGTAGGCCGCTTCGCTCATGCCGGTCATCGAGCCGGCCATCTGCTGGAAGCTCATGCCGTGCGTGGCGCCGATCTTGCTGAGGAAGTAGATGTTGCCGCCCTCGGCCATCATCGCGTTGAGGTCGAGGTCGAGCACGGCCTGGCGCTGGGCGGGCGACAGCGGCCACTCGTCGAGGTACGCCTCGCGGTCGGCGAGGTAGCGCTCGCGGTTCTCGGGCTTCATCAGCGACATGGAGAACTGGTTGAGGTGATAACCCTTGCGCGCCTGATCGGCGTCGAAGATGATCGTGCCGGGGATCTTCTGGTAGGGCTTGTCGAGTGCCATGTCATGCTCCTTCGCGTGAGAGTTCGGGCCAGTAGAGCCGCAGCGGGTTGTCGACGAGCAGCTTGCGCTGCAGCTCGGCGGTGGTCGCGATCTGCGGGATGTAGTCGACCAGCAGTCCGTCGTCGGGCATGTGGTCCTTCAGGTTGGGATGGGGCCAGTCGGTGCCCCACAGCACGCGGTCGGGGAACTCCTCGACGACGCGACGGGCGAAGGGGACGACATCGGTGTAGGCGTACTGCTCGCCGTCGAGGGCACGGGGGCCGGTGACGCTCAGCCGCTCCGGGCAGCTGACCTTCGTCCACACGTTGGCGTTCTCGCGCAGAAAGCGCAGGAACAGCCCGAACTCCTCGCCGTCGACGTCCTTCGTGACATCGGGGCGGCCCATGTGGTCGACGACGACGTCCGTCGGGATGGCGCTGAAGAAGTCGTACAGGTCCGGGAGGTCCTGGGCTTCGAAGTAGATCACCACATGCCACCCCCACGGCGCGACCTTCTCGACGATGCGCGAGAGCGCGTCGGTGGGAACGGTGTCGACGAGCCGCTTGACGAAGTTGAAGCGCACGCCGCGCACGCCCGCGGCGTGCAGGGCGGCGAGCTCGTCGTCGCCGACGTCGGCCCGCACCGTCGCGACACCGCGCGCCCGGTCGCCGGCCCGCTCGAGCGCGTCGACGAGAGCACGGTTGTCGGCACCGTGGCAGGTGGCCTGGACGATGACGTTGCGCGCGAAACCGAGGTGGTCGCGCAGGGCGAAGAGCTGATCGGCCGAGGCGTCGCACGGGGTGTACTTGCGCTGCGGCGCGTACGGGAACTGCGCACCGGGGCCGAACACGTGGCAGTGCGCGTCGACGGCACCGGCGGGCAGGACGAAGGCGGGGGTGCGGGGACCGTCGAACCAGTCGAGCCAGCCGGGGGTCTTCTCGAACCCGCCGGTGGTCTGTCCGTGCCGCACGGCCGCGTCGGATGCCGTCATCTCTCAGTCCTCCACGTATTCCAGGCCGGCCGCGGCCAGCGGCTCGCGCATCCCGTACAGGTCGAGCCCCAGGACGCCGTCGCGGAACCGCTGCCGCTTGCTCTCCTCGTTGGCCTCGCGGGCGGCCGCGGCGTCGGCCACCGCGCCGACCAGCGCCCGCGGGACGACGACGACGCCGTCGACGTCCGCGACGATGACGTCGCCCGGATTGACGAGGGCGTTGGCGACGACCACCGGGACGTTGACGGAGCCCAGCGTCGCCTTCACGGTGCCCTTCGCGTTGATGGCGCGGGAGAAGACCGGGAAGTCCATCCGCTCGAGGTCGGCGACGTCGCGCACGCCGCCGTCGATCACCAGGCCCGCGCAGCCGCGGGCGGCGAGCGAGGTCGCCAGCAGCTCGCCGAAGAACCCGTCCTCGCTCTCGGTGGTGCAGCCGGCGGCGATGACGTCACCGGGCCGCACCTGCTCGGCCGCGACGTGGAACATCCAGTTGTCGCCCGGTTGCAGCAACACGGTGACCGCCGGACCGCACAGCGTCGCGCCCGTGTAGACGGGGCGGATGTAGGGGCGCAGCAGCCCGACCCGCCCCATCGCCTCGTGGACGGTCGCGACGCCGAAGTGCGAGAGCCGCTCGACGTCGGCGGGATCGGGGCGGTCGATGACGGTGCGGACCAGTCCGAGATCGTTCAGACGCATGGGGTGCCTTTCAGAGACCGCGGGCCGCGAGGGCCCGATCGATGCGGGGGTAGACGCGACGCGCGTTGCCCTCGAAGACCTGCTCCCGCTGCGGCGCGGTCAGGGTGGGCGTGGCATCCACGTAGCGCCGGGTGTCGTCGAAGTAGTGGCCCGTGCGCGGGTCGACGTCGCGGACGGCGCCGATCATCTCGCTCGCGAAGAGGATGTTCTCGGTCGGCACGACGCGGGTGAGCAGGTCGATGCCGGGCTGGTGGTAGACGCACGTGTCGAACAGCACGTTGCCGAGGAGGTGCTCCTCGAGCTCGGGCTTGCCCAGCGCCATGGCGAGGCCCCGGAAACGGCCCCAGTGATAGGGCACGGCGCCGCCGCCGTGCGGGATCACGAAGGTGAGGTCGGGGAAGTCGCGGAAGAGGTCGCCCTTCAGCAGCTGCATGAACGCCGTCGTGTCGGCGCCCAGGTAGTGGTCCCCGGTCGTGTGGAACTGGGGCTTGCACGACGTGGACACGTGGATCATCGCCGGGATCTCGAACTCGACGAGCTTCTCGTACAGCGGATACCAGGAGCGGTCGGTGAGCGGCGGCGCGTTCCACCGTCCGCCCGACGGATCGGGATTGAGGTTGACGGTCACCGCGCCGAGCTCTTCCACGGCCCGGGTGAGCTCGTCGATCGTCGTCGCCGGGTCGACGCCGGGTGACTGCGGCAGCATGGCCCCCATCAGGAACCGGTCGGGGAAGAGGGCGCTCACGCGTGCGCAGAGGTCGTTGCAGATGCGCGCCCACGTGGCGCTCACCGTCGCGTCGCCGATGTGGTGCGCCATGAACGACGCCCGCGGGCTGAACACCGTGACGTCGCTGCCGCGCTCGTCCATGAGCCGCAGCTGGTTCGCCTCGATCGTCTCGCGGATGTCGTCGTCGGAGATCCGCAGCGCGGCCGGGTCCGGCTCCGCCCCCTCGCCGGCCGCGAAGGCGATCTGCAGGTCGCGCCAGGCGCCCAGCTGTGCCGGTGCCGTCGTGTAGTGGCCGTGGATGTCGATGATCAACGCTGGTCCTCGCCGTTCGGATGTTGCCTTACAGCGACGGTAGTCAGCGCCGTCACTGCGGTCCAATAGATTCTGCGTAAGACATCTATCGATATCCTCTATAGATGTCGCTTCCCGATCTGAACCAGTTGCGCACGTTCGTCGTGCTGTACGAGCTGCGCAGTCTGACGGCCACCGCCGACCGGCTGCACGTGACGCAGCCGACGGTCAGCTACACGCTCGCCCGCCTGCGCGAGCGCTTCGGCGATGTGCTCTTCCGACGCGAGGCGAACGCGATGGTGCCCACCGCGCGTGCGACCGCGTTGTTCGCGCCGCTGCACGAGGCACTGGCGCAGATCGACGCGGCCGTGAGCGAGGCCGACGTGTTCGATCCGGCATCCTTCAGCGGAGAACTGGCATTGGGACTCACCTCGATCGGTGAGCAGACGTTCCTGCCGCCGATCATGGCGAGCCTCGAGCGGGCCGCCGCTCATCCGCGGCTGCGCGTGGAGCGCGTCGACGCCGACCACGTCGAGCACGAGCTGGTGCGGGGCACCGTCGATGTCGCCATCTCCGTCTCGCACCTCGTGAGCGCGCGGCTGTGGCGCTCGCGGGTGCGCAGCGTCGAGTACGTCGCCCTCTCCTCGCACGCCCACCCGCTCCCCGAGACGGGTGCGGACATGTTCGCCGGGCGACGCTTCGTGCAGGTCTCCTCGCGCGGCGGGCACATCTTCCCCGAGCAGTCGCTGGCCGAGCAGGGCCTGATCGACCAGGTCGCGCTCAGCGTCGTCGAGTACGCCACCGTCCCGGCGGTGCTCTCCGCCACCGACCTCGTCGTGCTGCTGCCCCGACACGTCGCCGAGGTCTTCTGCGGCTGGTTCCCCGAGCTGCGGATCGCCGAGTTGCCGTGGCCTGCGCAGAGCTCCCCGGTCGCCCTCTACAGCCGGCGCGAGGCGAGCCTCACGCCCGCGCAGCGCTGGTTCCGCTCACTCGTGCTCACCGCCGTGACCTCCGGCGAGTACGAGCCGGGTCACCCCGCAGAGCCCGACCGGCGACCGCTCGAGGACTAGACGGCCCGCCCCCGGTTCCAGCTGGATTTGGCCGGGCTCAGCGGACTGCGCACGTGGATCGCCCAGGTGGAGTGGGGATGGATGGTGAGGATGGCCCGCTGCCACCAGGACCGTTTCTCCTCCAACAGGTGGGGCAGCACGGCATCCTTGTCGAGGTCGTCCTCCGGCCGCGGACGCAGCGCCTTCCACACGAGTTGCACCTCCGGAGCTCCCGTGGGGATGCCGTCCAGGTCGAGGATCGCCGCATCCCACGGCAGCTGCAGGCGCGAGTCGCGACGGTACAACCACGCCCGGTCCGAGCCGTCCTCCACGTTGAGTCGCACCAGCCACTGTCCACGCGCGTCGTCGTGCACGAGCACCCGCTGCACGTCCGCATCCGCGGCGATCCGCTCCCACGGCACGAACTCGCCCTCCTCGCCCGACACCCACACGCTGTGGCCGTCGGGAAGCGCGGCGATCAGGGCCGGGAGCTCGCGCGCCGTCGTGCTCGCGTCGAGGTTCGTGCGCGGGCGAATGGTCTCTCCCAGCCAGCGGTCGAGTGCCGCCCCGCCCGAGAGCCACCACCGCGCGGACGTCTGCGCGAGCACGTCCGCCACCCGCTCGGGCGACGAGGTCGCCCATGCGGTCGCGGGCGTGGGTTGCGGCTGAGACACGTGCCGGCGACAGGATTCGAACCTGAAACCCCCGCACGACGGGAGCCACCTCTGGGCCGGGCCGTCGCACCACGATGCGCGGTGTCGACGCCCCCACACTATCGACTGCGGCCCACCGCCGACCACCCGCCGACGCCGCGCGGGCGTCACACCCGCACCCCGTGCGAACGTGTGTGACGCGTCCAACTCTCAGGTGCCCGTAGACACACCCGAGGCGCGACGGGAAGGCTCAGGGGCGAAGGGGAGTAGTTCCGCCCGGCTCTGCGGGCGCGTCTGCGTCGACATGCTGACGATCACGATGATCCGTCCGGCGCAGCACCTCGACTCTCGAGGCGAACGAGACCTTCGGCCCTTTGTCGCGGCCGTGGTCCTTCCTCGGTCGCCCCGACGGAAAGACGATGATGCCCCCTGCCCTCATCCTGCGGATCACGGTATGCCTCGCGATCGCCGCCCCGGCCATCGGCTTGCGCATGACCGGCACCCACACCGTGCCCGTGCTCGACATGCTCATCTTCGGCGCTGCCGTGGTCGCCGCCGCATTCCTTCTCGCGTGGGCCGCCGAAGCGGCGCAGAAGGACATCTCCGGAGCGCTCGCCATCGCCATCCTCGCCCTCATCGCGGTGCTGCCCGAATACGCGGTGGACCTCTACTACGCGTTCCGCTCCGGGTCGGATGCCGCCTACCTTCCGTTCGCTGCCGCGAACATGACCGGGTCGAACCGGCTGCTGCTCGGCTTCGGGTGGCCGCTCGTGGTCATCGTCGGGATCGTCGTCGCGAGCCGGGCCGCGCGCAGGACCGGCGCCCGGGCGCAGCGATTCCTCGCGTTGCCGTCGGAGAGTCGCCTCGACATCGGCTTCCTCGCACTCCTCGCCCTCACGGCTTTCGCGATTCCGCTCCGGGGCGCCATCCCGATCTGGTTCGGCGTCGTCCTGATCGCCGTGTTCATCGCGTACCTCTGGCGCGCCGGGCAGGTCCCGTCCGACGGCGAGGAGGAGTTCGTCGGCGCGGCCGCGCTCATCGTCGATCTGCCGAGGCGGGCTCGGCGCGCCACGGTCGTCGGATTGTTCGTCGTGTCGGCGGCGATCATCCTCGCCTGCGCCGAGCCGTTCGCCGAGGCGCTCGTCGCGTCGGGCAGCACGCTCGGAATCGACAGCTACTTCCTCGTCCAGTGGCTTGCTCCCCTCGCTTCGGAAGCGCCGGAGTTCATCATCGCCGTGATGTTCGCTCTTCGCGGCATGGGGGCAGCCGCGATCGGCACGTTGATCGCGTCGAAGGTGAACCAATGGAGCCTGCTGGTCGGATCGCTCCCCATCGCCCACTTCTTCGGCGGCGGAGACCTCGCCCTCGCCCTCGATGCCCGCCAGGTCGAAGAGTTCGTCCTGACGGCGACCCAGACCCTTCTCGGCGTCGCGATCATCCTCGCGCTGCGCTTCCACCTCTGGTCGGCCCTGTCTTTGGCGGCGCTGTTCGCGGTGCAGTTCTTCGTGACCGACACCGGCGGCCGCTACGTGCTGAGCGCGATCCAGGCGTCCGCCGCGATCGTGGTGCTGTTCGTGCACCGCCGACACCTCCTGGTCACGCTCTCGGCTCCGTTCCGTCGACCGTCGGCGCGCACGTCGGATGCGGCATCCCTCCCCCCGCAACGCGCGACTGCCTAGGATGACGGGAATGTCGAAACCCGTCGTGAGCCGCATGGCCGAGGACTATCTGACCCTCATCTGGAAAGCCCATGAGTGGCCGGGAACGTCCGCATCCACGACGGAGATGGCCGCCGCCCTGGGCGTCACCGCGTCGACCGTGTCGGCGAACCTGAAGAAGCTCGCCCGCGACGGCCTCATCGCCTACGAGCCCTACGGCTCGATCGCCCTCAGCGACGCGGGTCGCACGGTCGCCGTCGAGATCGTACGTCGGCACCGCATCATCGAGACCTACCTGACCGAACGGCTCGGGCTCACCTGGGACCAGGTGCACGACGAGGCCAACCGCCTCGAGCACGCGGTGTCCGACCTCGTCCTGGATCGCATGGACGAGGTGCTCGGCCACCCGACGTTCGATCCGCACGGCGACCCGATACCGGCCCGCGACGGATCCGTCGCCACCGTGGACTCGCGGCTTCTCACGCAGGTCGCGACGGGAGAACGCGTCACGGTGATCCGCATCTCCGACCGCCATGCCGACGTGCTGCGCTACCTCACCGACAAACGCATCGTCCTTGGTACGACCCTGACCGTCATCCACCACTCGCTCGCCGCCGGCGCCCTCGTCGTCACGATCGGAGACGACCGGCGCGAGCTGACGGCCGAAGCCGCCGCACACGTACGAGTCGTCCCGGCCGACAGCGGCGAGGCCGAAGAGCGCGACCGGCCACGCTGAGCACCTCTCGACGTGACACTGCGCCGATAGGGCGGGGCATCGGTGGGTACATCAGATCAGGCCGCACCCACCGGTCGCACGTGCGGACCATACTCGGGGCGACCGAGTCAGAATGGTCAGATGTCACGTCAGAGGCCCGCGCTCGCACGGGCAAGAATTCGCCCATGATGCCTCCGTCATCGTGCGAGTTTACGAAAGCCGCTCAGCGCCCGAGAGACCCGAAATTTGACACGAAAGAATCACAATTACACCCGGGCGGGACACACGAGTAGACCAAAGTCGCTGTCACTGTGAGCAGCACCCCGGATACGTTGCCCAGATGAAGCAAAAAATCCTCCTGGTTATCCCGGCCGCGATGATTCTGATCAGCGCAGGCATGGCAGCGCCCGCAAATGCGGCGGAGGGGGACATCTCTTCAACAGACGGCACGGCGGCGGCGCTGGCTGGAATCGACGGGAGCCTCAAGCTCACGCCCGCCGACGGAGCCGGCCTGGGCACCACCGATCTCACGGCGGCGACGGTGCATATCCCGGCTGACCCTGCAGACGGAGTGACCGTCGCGATCGAGGGCGTCGATCTGAAGATCGGGCTTCCGGGGGCGAGCGCGGCTGAAGACGGCGTTCCTCTCGCTGACGGAACCGTCACCTACACGGCCCGAGCGTTCAGCAACTCCGTCATCGCTTCGGAACAGGGCGTCCAGATGCTCACCACGATCGCGGGCCCGAATGCGCCGGCCCGGTACGAGTACTCGATAGACGTCCCCGCGGGCGGAGCCCTCAAGGAAGTCGGCGGAGGAGCGGCGGCTGTCTTCAATGAGGACGGCAATCCCGTGGTGATGATCCTTCCAGCCTGGGCGAAAGACTCGAACGGCTTGGATGTACCGACTCACTACGCCGTAGAGGGCGACAAGCTGGTCCAATACGTGGACCACTCAGGCCCGGGTATCGCCTACCCCGTGGTGGCCGACCCGCAGTTCGCCTGGATGGGTATCGTCCCCACCGTGAAACTCAACCGGAGTGAGACATACAACATGCGCTACGGGTCCCTGCCCTCAAAGCTCGCGCTGTGCGGGACCATCGGCGGCGTTGCCGGCATTGCCGTTGCGGGGCCTTGCGCGGTAAGCCTTGCCGTCTTGACCGCAAAGGCTGGAGCCTTCTACGGTAATGGCAACTGCCTCCAGGTCCTTATCGGTCCGGGTATCCTGGGCGGCGTTGAGTACAAAGACAGCTACTGCAGGTAAGGACGAGAATGAGAAGAGTTCTCAGCCTCCAGGCAGCACAAGCGCTGTTCAAGACCGTTCCCCGCATCCTGATATTCGTAGGGATTTGGCTCGCGTTCTATCTGTTCACGATCCTCACCGAGCAGTTCGTACCGTGGTGGGTGTTCCCTATCCTCGGAATCGGGATCTTCGGTTTCGTCGTCTACCTCGGCTCCGTCTGGCTGGACCGCGACATCATGCGCGGAGCCCAACGAGACGCCGGCGATGATTAGGGCACCATCCCACCCCTGAGAAGCAACACGCGGGCGCCGCCTTGAGGCGGCGCCCGTGAAAATGGTCCGCTGCCTCCTGACTCAACCGCGGTGCGCGACAACGCCGCTGAACATCACAACGAGCTGATCTCTCCAGCCACATCCACCGTACCGGGACGCGAGAGACCGGCCGCCCCCCATCGTGAGGTCGAGTCCGCGATTGTGGGACCGTCACCGGCGAGAACAACGTGAAAGGGAAGAGCCGGGCGGTCCCACCATTCTCCCAAGGCGATCGGCATTCCCCACTCCACAGCAGCAGCCTCGAGCGTCCAAATCAACCAGCTCAGAGACTCCACCGGCTCATCGGCCAGTATCTGATCCGGCTCCGTTAGGAGAACGACTAGCCCCGCATCACGAGAAAACTCGTCCGCCTCACGGATGCACTCGTCGAACGCGGCCTTGTTCTCTCCAAAGTACGTCGGAAATTGTAGCGCGGCCGCGAACTCGTTGAACACGCCCGCCACGTCCCTCATCTTCCGCCCGCGCACGACTCGCACCGCGACTCCCAGCCCCGTGCTCCACTTCCACCGGGCCGTGGCGATCTCGTCTCGTCTCCCGGCAAGCACGACGAAGGTGCTCCCCGTCCGCACCGGTTCAACTAGGCTTGTCACTCCATGGCCCCTCGAATAGTCACGAACGTCGAATATTGGTCGTCGGTCCAGTATGCAGACCCGTCTGATCACGTCACAAGACGCCCCAGTTCTCGTAACATCGCAGCCCGCGGACCTGTGGCTCGAATCTCGTCAAAAGTATGAGGCTGAATTCACCGATCGGTCGGTAAGCTCAAAGTGATCGAAGGTGCGCGGGCGGTCTGTGCATACGTGCCGAAGGGTGGCCAATGATGCAGAGATTCTCAAGAGACACAGAAATCGGTGCTCGACGCGTGACGATGGCGATCGCGGCGGTCGTTACGACCGGAATTCTCACGCTTGCTGGAGTGTATCCGGCCGCAGCGGATGACACCAATGCCCTCAGCGCCGTACAGAAGGCCGCTCCAGATGTATTCGCTTCCATCGCGGACGCGACCGCGTCCGCGATGGAATTGAGGTGACGGTCAACGGTGCAGCGGTTTCCATCCCCATCGAAGCAATCGACGGGCTGACGACTGACGCGGGTGACGGAGCCGTGCAGATCGGGCTACCGTTTGCGGAAACGGCCGACTCGGGATCCTCTTCAGCAGCCGGCACGATGACGTACGACAACAACAACGACACAAGCACCGTCGCTCTTGTGCACGACAGCGGAACGATTCAGGTGGCCACCGTCATCGGTTCCGCGCTTGCACCTACCCGATACGAGTACCCCATCGATTTACCTGCTGGCACCGAACTCGTCATTAACGACGCCGGCGCCAAGATTGTCGACCGGGGTACGGGCGATACCGTCGGCGAGTTTTCAGCCCCTTGGGCAAGAGACGCACGAGGCGCGGCCGTTCCGACCCATTATGTGGTCAACGCGTCGACACTCATCCAGGTGGTGGAGCTCGATGGGAACTACGCGTACCCCATCGTTGCGGACCCCAGCTACACGCCTTACGATATCTACCTTTCTCACAGCACCGTTGTTTCGATGTACAACACAATCAACAACATTCAAGGGGCTTGCAGCTTGCTGCCGCTTCCCTACTGGGTAGGAGTGGCATGCGCTAACGGCTTCCCAGGCAAGACCGCGGTGACCCAAGCGTATTGGCAGAACAAGCGAATCAAAGCGACCTACTGGAGCTGTGGCTTCAACTACTGCAGCTACTACACCTACGCAGTGGTCAAATAGGAAGGCGGGGTGTCATGCGATTGAGTTCAGCGCCCGCGAAAGCAGGCGTCCTGTTCGTCGGACTTCTTGTCGTCGTCTCGGGCGGTCTCCTCTTTATAGCTGCCGACTTCACGGCCGGTCTCATATGGACAGTTCTGACCTTGTTGGCGCTGACGGTCGTCGCGGCGCGCACTTTTCGCGGCGAACATGAGGGTCCGTCACGACCCTTGTGGCAGATGACCGCAGAGCCGACAGCGAGCTACGTGATCGGTGTGATTCTATTGGTGCAGAGCGGGTACGCCATGACGATCGCGCAAACGACACCCAGTCCTTGGGCGGTCTACATCGCGGAGACAGTGCTATTCCTCCTCGGTCTCGCCTTCGTGAACTCGGGCCTGCGGCTGACCCGCGCGGCGAATCGCGAAGCGAAGCACTGAGGTATGAGGGCCACCCACGGGCGCCGCTCATGTGTGTCAGAAGGGGCTGTGGTCACCGTGCTCTTGCGGTGGTCGGGTTTTGGTCT
Source organism: Microbacterium sp. PAMC21962 (assembly GCF_019443465.1). NCBI lineage: Bacteria > Bacillati > Actinomycetota > Actinomycetes > Micrococcales > Microbacteriaceae > Microbacterium > Microbacterium sp. PAMC21962. Next base: position 1,378,413 of record NZ_CP080381.1, read on the forward strand.
TGATAGCGCGGATGGACCGCTCATTGAGACTGACGGCGATCTCGTCGCCACCGACGCTGATGGAGATGCGCCCCCTCTCTCCTTGGGCCGGATCATGTCGATGGCGACGATGCGGGTGAATGCGCAGACGCCTCTTTCCCCACGGAATGTCCGGCGGCAGGTAGCCGCAGATTTGACATTGAAGTTGCGATTCTTGGGGCATCGAAGTGGTCCAGGCATCCTTCGCCGGCGGGGTTTCACTGGCGGTCACAGCCAGCCTGCTTCGGAAATCATCAGCGCTTCATCCCGCACCGACTGCGGAACCCTTTGGGACTACCGGCGGCGGCCTTCCAAGCGACCGCCGCGGCCAGCGGGCCGTGCACCGACCTCCGGAACTCCTCTGCGCGGCGTCGGTAGAGTCGGATCATGAGGGCGAACATCATCGGCGGGGTTCTGCTCGTACTCGTGGGCATCATGCTCACGGTCCTCAGCTTGCCCTATGCCTCGCAGGGCTTCATGGGGTTTGTAGGAATAGCGAGCGGTGTGGTTATCGCCCTCTCCTCCATCAAGCCGTTCCTGGCTGCTCGAGCGATCCACGCAAATCGAGCTCCGTAAGCGGTCACTCCTTCAGGGGGCACGCAGTTGGACCCCTTTTTTCGCGTAGCCTCGCATCTCGCGGGGAAACGACCATATGAGGGGGTGAGACGGGCAGCATCTACCGATACTGCTCAGGTACGCGGTGCAGACGGTCGAGCGCCGAGAGACCGTCATCGACGATCATGGGTTTGAACAGAGGCGCACCGGCGGCGAGCCACCGATCGCGGAAGCGACGCGAACTGGAGGGCGTTGAATCCTCGTATCCATGTTCAACACGGCAGCAAGGACAAATATCCCAGGACGGGTCGTTTCCGCTCGTTCCCCACGGAAGGTCCGGCGGCTGGTAGCCGCAGATTCGACAATAGAGTTCCGGTTCATGGCGCATCGACGTCGTCCAAATTGCTCGAATGCCGACTACGGATCTGACGTGCCCCAGCGTAGCCAACCGGGTACGCCTCCAGAACCTTCTGCGCCTCTTTGCGCACCCACGTGCGGTCATCGTGGAGGAGTCCGTCGAGCACAGAAGCGGGCAACCGCACCTTTCGCTTCCGGAGCGCCGACAGAGCATGCCCGTTGACGTCTCGATCAGACAACAACCCCAGCAACACCTGATCCGCCTCCGGACGCTTCGACTTCGCGAACCCGAGCACGATCATCTCTCGTCCCCGCCTGTACCGCACCTCCGTCGCCAGATCGACCAACTCATCGAAAGCCGCGTCATCCCAGGAGGTCTCCAGCGCGTTACCTGCGGCTCAACGAACACCCCTGTTCGGATCCTTCGAGCGCCTGTACAAGCACGGGGATCGCGCTGACGTACCGGAGCCCAGACCGACGCAGGTTTGCCAGCGAGTCGAAGTGGTATCCAAGGCGGGCGAGCTCTTCCAGCACCACCTCTTGACCTCCTGGCGCGGTCACACTCTGCCCGTCTCGTAGAAGAGCCTGCCGTCAGCCTCCTGGGTTTGCAGATAGTCGGCGACTCGGGACGCGACCCTCTGATTCTCCGCGTCGATCGCGATCAGCTTTGGTGTCCCCCGCTCCACCGCTCCTCCAAGACCCATCACACGGTCCTGGACCTCGGCCTGTGTCTCGGCTGAGAGGTCAGAGAAGAGCACGCGGAAGACGTAACGCCCTGAATGCTCCGTCACGCGACGGACGCTGAAAGCACCTTCCGACGTCGTCTCGGTTTCGACGAAGTCTCCGAGCGCAACGTTGTAGAGAAAGAACGGTATGCAGCAGACCTCGAATGTCGATTCAGTCAGCTGCCGGCACCACAGCTGCTCATATCGGTCCTGCTCCGGCAACGGCGCGACGACGATGAAGTTGGCACGCTCTCGCCAGATGGGCTCGTGGTGCGCCACGTACTGCCTAGGTGCTCGATTCACTGTGGGCCTCCACGCCGCACGTCCCGAGAGCCGTCTCTCGGCGATGCCGGATAGCGATCCGCGCCCTCACGGCGTTGCAGGGCAGACAGATCCTCCGCTCCTTCTCGGATGACGGCGCGAGCATCGAGCTGCTGCTTCTGCCCTTCAGCTGTCGCCACGACCGATGCTCACGCTCCCCAGTCCAGTCCCCGGTTGCATCGCTCTCGTCGCCAGCCACAGCTGACCCGTGACTCCCCAGTAGACCGCCATGTCTGTGAGCTCCAGGTTTGTCACAGCATCCGCCCCGCCGAGGAACAACGGGACTCGGTACCCAACGCAGTAGTCATGGCTGATCGGCAGCGTAGGCCCGCACTCATTCACCCACTCCAAGAAGAAGCCTGACGCAAGCGCAGCGTCTTCGTATTCGTGCAGCGTTGAGTCATGGAAATCGTCGAACGTCGCGGGGATCGTCAGGATCTCTCCCGTCCCGCGTTCGACGAGAAGCACCGATCGGAAACGTGCATCTTCCGCAGCCGCGGCGTCGAAGCCGAACTGACGCCCGAGCCAATCGAAGGCGAAGGGGCGGATGTCCGTCGTCGGGAACATCTCTGAGATCCACTGTGCTGCGGCCGGGCCCGACTCATCGTCATGCAGACGGTAAAGACCCCCACGAAACGAGGCCCCTGCGAACTCGTCCATGAAGGACGAGTATCCGGGCACCGTAAGCAGTGCGTCATCGCGCCAGGGCAGGCCTGCACTCGACACCACGTCGCGTCGTGCGCCGAACACGCGTCGGAACTCATCGAACATGAGGCTCCTTACCTATCGACATATTGCCACGCAGACCCACGCCTCCGCCGCTCAGCGCCATCAACACGCCTCCGCCGCTCGGCGCCATCAATCTGAGCGCGTGAAGTGAACCCTCTGGTCCTCATCTTGCAAGCTCCACGGATAGTAGACGAGGTGCATCTGGCCAGCGAGAACGTCTCTTTCGAGAAAGAACACCGGCGACACAGGACATCCGGATCGATTATCGGCGAAGACGTCTATCTCGGACCCAAGCGCGTCATCTCTCTTCGGATACCCGCCCCACGTACCTTCCCAATGAGCGCGATCTGACCAGTCCAAGTCGGCTATATGAACACCCGACGCGGCGGTGTAACACCCGAGCTCGATGGGCCAATCTGCAGAATGAAATCGGCCGCCGGGTTCGAAGGTGAGCGTAATACTCTGCCTCCTGGGATATGCGAGGACCCAGTCGCCAACGACATCTGCTCTGGAAATTGCCGCCACACGATATGTCGGATTCATCACCCATAACACGCCGAGAAGCACCAATAATGCTGCAGCGATGCCGCTGAAGCGCGCAATCTGGCTCTCGGCCTTTCACTCACCACTGTATTTTTTCCATCCATTCGAAACAGAATCGATGGTCCATGAAATCATGCTGCGGCAAATTCCGCTGCAGCCTGGCGGTCACAGCCACCCCGTCTCGTAGATCATCTGGCCCACGCGACTCTCGGCCTGCAGCCACTCGCCAATCCGGGAAGCGCGAGCCGGGCTGTCAGCGTCGATCGCCAGCAATGTCGGCGTCGCCCATTCGATCAACCCTCCCGCGCCGATCGTCCACTGCTCGACCGCGCGACGGCTGTCCCGCGACGAGTCGAAGAAGTGCACACGAAAAACGAAGCGACCCGACCGTTGTCTCACGCCGCGAAACACGAAGCGACCCTCAGAGGTGGACTCTGTCTCGACGATGTCCCCCAGCGCCACGTCGTAGAGGAAGAACGGTATACAGCAGACCTCGAACGTCGACTCGGTGAGCCGCCGACACCACAACTGCTCGAATCGCCCCTCCTCGGGCAACCGCGCGTTGATGATGAAGTTCGCACGCTCCCGCCACACCGGGTTGGGATGAACCGAGTACCCACGGTCCGCGTTGGTCATTCTGGTACTCCCCACCAACTCGGCGCCAGCATCGTGAGCGTGATCCGCCGACACCGACCGGACTTCCAGATCGGCCGTTGACGCTCAGACATCCCCGGAGTCGCCGCCGCGCCGAGTCATGAAGACCCCGATCGAGATCCAGACGATTGACGCCACGGAGGCGCCCATGATGAACGAGGCGGCATCCATACCCCAGACCCTACATCTCGAGCACGGTTGGGCGAAGGAGTCAGCCGGTCAGGGCTTACAAAAGTGCAGGCCGCAGGATGTGAGCCTACAACCCCCGAATTATCGCGGCGGTCTTCTGATCAACCGACATTCTGCCCCGAACCGAAGTTCGTGACAGGCGTTCCTGGAAAGCAGATGCTGGCACTCGGTCAGAGGTCGAAAACGGGATGGCGCCGGATCGGGGGGTAACGCCGATCACGCATCTGGATCCCCATCATCGTCGTGAGCGCCCGATTCTCTCCCCAAGGTAACAGCGCCGAACAGAATGAGCACGGGGGCGATCCATTCGAACCAAACGGCGTAAAGGGGACCGTATGAAGGATTGAAACCGGCGAGAATGGCGATCAGGAGGATGCCGAAGCAGGCGAACCCGCCAACCACACCCACCCGCGAGGATCGCGGAAGAGTCAGCTGGTCAGGGTGTCAGAGAACGGTGCCGGCTACAGGACTTGAACCTGCAACCCCCGTTTGGCGCGACGGAGGATGTCAGCCGCAGACTCCCGCCCCCACTGACCCGCATTTATCCCTCCTGGTCAGGCATCTTTCGGTCGCCGCGTGCGACCATCGCAGACACTCGGAGACACCCGGAGACTCCGACATGTTGGACGAATGTTAGACGCTGGACTCTGAGCGGCTCGGTCAGAGACGGGCGAGGATGTCGGCCTTCTTCGCGACGAACTCCTCCTCCGTGAGGATCCCCGCATCCCGGAGAGACTTGAGCTGCTGCAACTGCGCCGTCAGATCAGGAGCTGCCTGGACGGGGGCGGGGGCCGCGGGGGGCACTACAGCAGCCGAAGGTGACTGTGACGGGTGAGTGCCCGATGCGAGCTGCATCAGCACCCCACGGACCTGCTCCGCCTCCTTGTGGGCGATCCGCATCTCGATCGTGTTCCCCGCGGTGATCACACTGAGCTTCGTCTGTAACCCGAGGCCACGCTTCGTCGTCACGGACATGATCGACTTCACTGGGATCACCTCGGTCGACTGCTTCCGCGTCACGCCCGTCGCCAGGTACGAAGCGCCCATCGTCATGACGGCGATGCCCGCCTTCGCTCCTGTCGACAGGATCCCCTTCCGATCCCACTCGACCCGGTCAGGCCAGACGCTCACCCGCGCATTCTTCCCCTCGATGTGGGAGACGAACGACAGCAGCGGGACCGACTTGCCGTCACCCGCACTCAGATCAGCAGCGACCTCATCACTCATGCCTCGGATACTAGCGGAGCGCACCAATCCGTCGGAGCTCGCGGTGAGCGGGTCATACGCCTGACCCTCGAGCGACGCGGCCGCGCGTCCGAGGAGCTGGAAGTACCGCGCCGGGGTGGGCATGGCGGTAGTGTGCGCGCGGCCACCGACACCGGTGTCGACGGTGCCTTCTACGCTCACCCCATGCCCCGCCATGGTCTCGACCCCGACACCGCTCTCGACGTGTCGAGACGAGCGCCGGCGATGCGGTGCAGCTCGGCGATGACGGGCGCGGCATCCTTCGTGTACCGGTGTCGGGAGCATGTCGCCGAGAGGAGCACATCCTCGCGCGCGTCGCCGGATCATGGGTCGGGTACTACGGCGACGAACACACGAGGACGCTCAGCGAGGCGCTGCTCGAGATCCCCGGCGCGGACGCGTGGGTGGCATTCGGCCGGGAGCGGCGGGATGCTCCCGTGCACGGCGCCCCGAGGGCGCGACGGTCCTTGTAACGCAGAACAGCCCCGGCCGACCCGTGAGGGTTAGCCGGGGGCTGTTCTAGATGGGACTCGCGATCGCAGCTTCCACCGGGTAGTCCGTGACCCATCGTCCAAACGCGTCCTGCCGTCGAACGCCGTAGCGTGCGATCGTCGACCATTCTGCTGCCGGAGCCGGCGCGCGCGGCGGTGGGGCGGGCTCTGGCTTCGGTGGCTTCGCTCTGTTCTCCGGGTGGGTCCAGTTGTCCTGGGCGCTGTCCTCCCAGATCGCCGTCAACACGATGGCTTCCGGGGCGTGGATCTCTGGGTCTTCGGGATCATCGCGGATCTGGGGCCGGTGGTGGAAGTCGTCCATGATGCCGACGTTGCCGATGAGGGACAGCATCCCGTCGTAGATGTACGCCACCGGCGCACCGTCGGGGAGATCCGCGATCAGGTCGCGCAGCTCCCCGACGGTGAGATGCCGGTGATCGTCCGCCGCCGTCATCGCAGCGGGGTTGCGGCGAGGTCGACGCGCAGCGCCGGGTTCGGGCCGCCGTCGGGGATCACCCATTTGAAGGCGATCCGGTTGCGGAGGGTCGTGTTGCGGACGGTGCGCTTGAAGAACAGCGGCGCGGTGCCCGCGGGCGTGGTGATCGCGCCGCCCGAGTAGGTCGGGAGCAGGTCGGTCTGGTCGGCGATCAGACCCCAGTCCGCTCCCACAGGGGCGGGGTGAGATCCGGCGTAGATGCCGACGCCCTCGACGATGTCGTGCGCGACGCCGACGGCATCCAGGGGCGCCCACACGGGGTTCTCGTACTGGTAGCCCTCCGTCGACTCGATGCAGTACTCCACCCGTGCGAGGAGAGCCCAGGTCGGGGCGGTCGTCTCGATCGCGGCGATCCGCATCGCGTAGGTGACCCGATCGGACCACGCCCCCCACGGCATGTAGTTCACCGGCTGGACGTTCGCGATCGGGTTACCCGAGGGGCCGAACGAGCCCATCGTGGTGGTGATGAGCTGATGCGTCTTCGACATGGTCAGGCCGCCTTCACGTCGCCGATGGTCGCTGTCAGCAGGTTCGCGATCAGCTTGTTCTGGATGGCGTTCGGGTAGCGGGTGGAGCGCACCAGCGAGACACCGAAGTTCAGGCCGCCGGAGTAGGAGGCCATCGCGGATCCGGTCTGCGGGTTCTGCATGCCGCGGCCCGCGCCGAGGACCGTGAGGTCGAACACCTTGTGGTTGATCTGCGCCTCGAGGTAACCGCCCAGCCCACCGTTCGCGGACAGGTCGATCGTGAGGCGGATGTAGTTGAAGTTCCACTTCCCCTCGTTCTCGCCCGCGGTGATCCCCCGGGAGCCGGGGATGATGACGGTGTCGCCGGCGTCGTTGGAGATGTACCAGGCGGGGTCGTTGCTGGTCGACGAGTCGGAGTAGATCAGCTTGTAGAACCCGCGCGTCGCGCCGGTGCCGTCCTGGGTGCTCCACGTCTGCGTGTCGATGCCGAGCTGCCACGACGAGAACGCGACCTCCCGCGACCCCGCGCTCGCCCCCGCCGAGCCGGCATGCGCGAACAGGCCGGAGAACGACACCACGCCCGTGTCGCGGAACCGGCTGAGGTTCTTGTACGTCGACGTGTCGGAGTCCGCGCGGCCCGTCTCGTACGGCACGGCCGCCGTGGACAGGATCAGGCCCGGCGGGTAGGTGCTCAGCCCCACGGGCACCTTCGGGGCGCGCGCGCCCTGATGGTCCCGCCAGTGGTGGAAGTCACCCTCGACACCGGAGAAGGTGTCGGAGAACAGCACCTTCCCACGGCGGCGGAGCTTCCCGCCCTCGGGGGCGAGGATATCCGTCTGCGTCGCGGGGCCGGTGAGGACGGTCTGGTCCTGCGCGATCGGGGTGATGTCGAGGATCGGGTCGAGGATGCCCATGTGTGTCGGCCCTTTCTAGGCGGGGATGAAGGCGATGCGGTCGTAGAGCATCTCGGACGAGGCCGTCGCGCATCCGACAGCGAAGATGGTCCCGGGCAGGCTCCCGGATGCCGTCCCGGTCCACACGGTCACCCCGGCGATCTTCAACGTGAAGGTGTCGCCGGCACGGGTGATCGAGATCGCGGCCGCGACGATCGCGGTCGTGCCGGTGTAGAGCACCTCGACGGTCGACCCGCCCACGCGGCGGCCGAGCTGCCAGAACTTGTCCGTCGAGCTGTTGCGGGTGAGGAACAGGCCGTTGTTGTAGTCCGTCGCCCACGCCGCGATGAACGGCGCCTTGTCGGAGTCGATGTACGCGATCGTCGTCTGGAACTCGCCCTGTGTGGTGCCCGCGTCGTACCCGTAGGCGGCGTTGCTGGTGCCGTCGGGGATCTGCAGGCGCCCGGTCGAGGTGATCGTCGGCGTCGCCGTCGCGGACGACACCTTCAGCAGCACCCCGGTCTTGCCACCGGTGGGGCTGTGCCGGTCGGAAGCGATCGCGCCGGTCGGGCCGTCGAACTCGTCGACGAACCCGTACGGGACCGTCGTGAACGGCGCCGACGAGGACACCCCGGACGTGTTGCCGGCCGCGTCCCGCGCGCGCACGGTGATCGTGTGAGAGCTGCCCGCCGCCAGACCCGTCAACGCCGCGGGGGAAGCGGCGACCGAGGTCAGCAGCGTCGCACCGTCGTACACGTCGTACGCGACCACGCCACGGTCATCGGAGCTCGGCGACCACGACACCCGCGCGCTCGTCGACGTGATCAGGTCCACGACCACCGACGTCGGAGTCGACGGGGCCGTCGTGTCCGGCAGGACAGCGGTGACGGTGATGGCGGGGATGACCGTGGCGACCCCGAAGGAGTCTCGGGTCGGCGCCGGCTGCGTGAACGTGTAGATCGCGGTCGGCACGCCGTAGGTGATCTGGTAGGTGTCCACCGCCGTCGGGAACGCCGTCGACGGTGTCGCCGTGTACACGCCAGCGGTCCCGTCCGGCCACTGCACCGCAGCCGACGTAACGACCCCGTTGACGTTCCGGGTGATCGCGCCGGCGATGATCTGCTCCGGCGCTCGCGCGATCGCCCGCAGCACCTCGACACGCTCCACGAGCGAGCGTGCGGCGATCTGGGTCGTGACCGCCGATGCCGCTGCCTCCCGGATCGTCTCGTCGGATGCGAGAGCCGTAGCCACGGCGGGAGGAACAGCAGCGCCGACCTCGCCCGCGATGGTCTCGGCCACTTCATCCGAGCCGGCGAGCGCCGCGCGAGCTTCGGGTGGGAGGTTCCAGTCCTCATCCACTCCAACGGGACGGTAGACCATGCGTCAGCCCTTCAGGTCGCGGCGGAGCAGGCCCGTGGTGTCGCGCGGGACGTTCGGGGTCGTGACGATCAGACCGAATCCGCCAGAGAGCAGCGAGACGACGCCGTTGGCGAAGCCGACCGCACGGGTCGGGATGTCGGTGCCGAATGCCAGCTCGGGGAAGAACGCGAACAGCAGGGCACCGACTCCGGCGAGCAGGCTGATCAGGTACAGGGAGACGCCGATGCGTCGGCGCGTGGTCGGGTTCGAGACGACGACGTTCGGGGTGATTTCGGTCGGGGTGGTCATGGCTGCTCCTAGAAAGTGGGGAAGTCGGGAATCGGGATGCCGCCGTTGATCGCGGCGACACGGACGGTGTGAGCGTGCTCGGTGACGATGCGGAGGCGCCGCTCTGCCTCGTCGGCGCGGGCTTCCTCGTGGGCGCGTTCGGTCTCCTTGCGGTCGACCTCGGCGCGGCGGCGGCGCATCGATCCGCTGATACCGCCCACGACGGCGCGGATCAGCTCGACGCCAGCGGCGCCACCGACGAGCGTCAGGATCGTTCGAGTGATCTCCTGTGCGACGGGATCCACCGGTCACCTCCTGCGGGGCTCGAAGGTGTACCTCCAGATCTCATGCACCCGGATGATGCACACGGAGAAGACCACCATGAGGATGAACCCCGCCTGCGTCAGGCGGGACGAGTCCGGCGGTCCTTGGAAGTGGAGAACCAGCACGACGGCGAAGTAGGTGAGCGCGCCGGCACCGAGACCGAACAGTCCGGTCCGCTCCAGCCACCACCACCCGGGGAACACCGCCAGCAGCGCGAGCGCCGCACCGACCGTCAGCGCGATAGCCCAGATCGTCGTGAGGGATGACCCCAGCGGCCCCTCGATCGACTGCGGCGGCCGCCACAACGTCGACCAGCCGGTGAGGACCGCGACCGTGTACAGCAGCGCGTAGAGGAGCTTCTTCACTCGGGGTTCATGGATCGCGCCCCAGATCCGGCGGATCACGACGTCGGCTTGCTCTCGACGGCGCGGCCGATCTCGCCGACCTCGTTGGCGATCGCCTCGACGCGCATGTAGATGTCGTTCTCCTGCTGCTGGTCGAGTCCGCCGCGCTTGAGGAGGAGAGCCACGCCGCGGCCGATGTCACCGACCGCGTTCGCGATGGCCTCCACGCGCATGGCGAGGTCGTCCTGCTGCTTGTCGTCGAGTGCCATGAAGGGACCTTCTTTCTGGAACGGTCGCGAGCTCGAGCCCGCTGTGTCGCCGCCCAGTGCGGCGCGGATGATGGGTCGCGGGTCGATCACGGTGCCCGCGCGAGGGCTGTACGCCGTCGCCGGGTTCGTCGACACGACGAAGTGGCAGTGGGCCCCGTCGGAAGCGGAGCCCATGTAGTCGTCGCCCGCGTACGGGCTCGCAGACCGCGCGAGCGGCACCAGATCGTCGCCTGCCGTCAGCTGCGTCCCGTACCCGGGGAGGCTCCCCGTGCGCAGGTGGCAGTACGTGTGGAAGGTGCCGTCGCTGACACGCACGACGACGTACCCGCCGATCAGAGCACCCCGCCCTGACTGCACCACCATGCCGCTGACGAGCACCGGCACCGGGTCGAACCAGGACCGCCCGCCGACGTCCTGCCCGATGTGGTAGCCGAGCGTGTACGGGTTGTCCTCGTTCGGGCCCGGCCGGTAGCCGAACGGGCGCGTCCACCGATCCTCGGCCCAGAATGCGAGCCCGCTCATCGTCCGATCGCAATCCAGACGATATCGATCGTCTTCGACGCACCATCCGGGAGCTGCAGCCGGCCAGAGAACTTCGATGCGATCGTGCCGCTGATCGCGACACCACCGTAGAAGTCGGTCGGGCTGCCGGACTGCGCCATCGCAAAATCACAGTTGTTGGGGAACGGGGTCGTGAACGTCACCTCGAACAAACCGTTCACGTCGCTCGTGATACTTGTGCGGCCCATCTGGAAGAACGTCGGAGCAGGGGTGAGGCTCCGCGGCCGGAGCCCCGCCGGGATCCATTGCGAACCGGTGTACATGTACAGCACGTTCAGGTCTTGAACCATCAGCGTGCGTCCCGGCCAGTTCCCTGACGCGGGCAGCGAAGCGACGTTCGGACGCGAGAACATCTCCTGGCTGCCAATGTGGGCGTAGACCTCAGCGATGTCCTCCGCCGGCCGGAACGGGGAAGCCCCGGTCGGCGGCGTACCACCAGTCACATCAGCCATCGGTCACTCCCATTCCATGTACAGCCGGGCACCGTTGGGTGCCGGCGAGTAGCGAATCCAGTACGCCTCGTTCGGGTAGATCCCGAACCCCTTCACTGCGCCGGTCTTCAGCGCATCCGCGAACGCGAGCACGTCCACAGCCAGGACCCCCTGCGGCACGAACAGTGAGCCCGACAGGCTCCCCGCAGACAGCACCCCGGGCGCATCCCCGAAGCCGTGCGACCCGAACCGGACCGCCGTTGACGAGCCCGACCGGTTCCAGTCGAGCGTGAGCTGCAGCTCGGCGCGTTTCACCGTCGCCGTGTCGGGGATCGTGTCAGCGACGGTCGAGGAGAAGCCGAAACCCGCGACGCGGGAGAACGAGGACTCGATTCCGGCGCTGCCGTACACGTCGTACCGCCAGGACCCCGACCAGGAAGCCGTGAACGTTGCCGCACCGCCCACAGCAGGCGGCGCGTCGGGGGTCGTGAAGGTCGACCCTGGAGGCTCAACGGAGTACGCACCCGGCGGGATGCACCGGCCCGCGTGATCGATGCGGACGCGTGCACCGTTCGCCGGGGCCGTTCCCCGGTACGGGTACTGGTAGGTCGCATCATCGTCGCCCTGGACTGTCGCCAGGCCCGAGGCGGTGGTGATCACGGTGCCCATCGGGGCCCCGTAGATCGTGACGCACACCAGGTTCCCGACACCCGCCTGCACGACCCGCACCCGGTCACCCGGCCACGGCGGCTCCCCCGCGAACCGGGCGCGACGTTCCTGCCCGTTCGTGTTCACGACGGCTTCACCGGCCGCCCAGTCGACGGCGGTGCAGATACCCTCGGTCGAATCTGCGCGGCCCTGGCCGAGCTCGTAGAGACGCTGCTGATCGTTCATGAGTTCTCCGCAACGATCACAGTGACCTCCACCAACGCCGTCTGATCGTTCTGCACCCGCAGGCCCGACACCTCACCAGTCACCGTGCGTCCCGTCGCGGTGTCGGTGAAGCGGCCGTAGTCGGACAGGTCAAGCAGCAGACCCTCCGCGCCGACCTTCACCGTCGCAACCCGAGAGCGACGGTTCAGCAGCCGCGACAGCACCGTCCACGCGCCTGCCTCGGCCTGCGCCTGCGTCGTGTAGACGGGCGACGCATGCTCGTAGGTGGAAGGCCCAGCACGACCCACAGAGCGAGGGTCTGTGTCGTCGAGGAACGAAGCGAACGCCGACACCGACCCGTCCGGGTTGTGCGCCCAGACGAAGTTGTAGAACTCATCCGACTGCTCATCGGACAGCTCGACGACACCATCGATGTCGAAGTCGAGGACCGTCTCGTACGCCCACCGGTCAGCGGGACGCAACGTCAGCGCACCCTGCCGGGTGACACGCACCTTCGCGCCCGCGAAACCAGCCAGCAGCGACACCGCGGAGCGCCGATCGTCGTACACCGTCCCAGACGGCACCAGCTGATCGGCGACCGCCGGATTCCGCTCGAGCGGGAACAGCGTCAGCCGTTGCAGCTCCGAGTACACCGTCGCACCCACCGGCGGGGACGCCGGGTTCACGATCTTCGCGCGCTGCAGCATCCGCAGCCGGTCGGCAAGGCTGACCCCCACCTCCCAGTCCTCCACGACGCTCGTGAGCTCCTGGGTGAAGTAGGACCATGCCGGCGTCACCACCGGCCCAACGATCGTCCACACACCATCCGGATCGGCAGTCACCCACTCAGCGGGAAACGAGAACACACCCGGCGATGGTTCGGGGATCGACTCGCCCGTCGTCAGGATGAACGTCCCCGGTCGGTCTGGGTCCTCGATGAGGCCGAGCACCGCCGGAACCTTCGTCTCCACCTGGCGCACCCGGAACCGTTCCCGGCCGCCGTCGTTCCCAGTGATCCGGAACACGCCGAGCGGGATCGGGTAGTCCCCGTCGCGCATCTTCACGACGCGGGAGACGGTCACCTCCTGCCCGAACGGGGCGAGGAACGCATCCCGAGCCTTCGGCACGAGAGACTCCCCGAAGCCGAACGCACGCAGGTCACCGGTGCACTGCAGCTCCCCATTCGCATCCCACGTGAGGCCACCATCGGTGTGCAGTCTCAGGTCGACGCTCCGGCCGCCATACTGGGCGACCGCCGACACCTCCGACACCACCTCGACGTCGTTCAGCGCGGCAGCCACCTCGGCGGGAACGGTGAGCATCAGCACCCCCTACACAGGTGACGGGCGCGTCCGCGCCGCATCGACGTACGTCGCCCACTCCGTCGCCGCATCGTCGTACGTCGCCTCCGGCGGGTACTTCGCATCCAGGTACGCCTTGAACAGGTCGTACGAGTACACGGCCACGACGATGTCGATGTTCGGCCGCGACACTTCATCGCCGACCAAGTCCCACAGGTCCACGTTGCCCCGCCTCCGGGCGTCGAACGGCAGCATCGGCACAGATGGCACCGACACGTACAGGACGCCCGGGAGACGGGTCTGCGGCATCGCGCGGACCAGCATCGTGGCCTGATCCGTGATCAGTCCGAGCGTCGTCCGATCGGCCTCATTCTCGGTCACCACACGCAACGTCAGCTTCTGGAAGCCCGACATCGGCCCGGACATGACGAAGGTCTTCGCACCCGCTCGATAGACCGAGGACGATCGACCCCGCTCGAGCGAGCCGGCGAACAGCTTCTCAGCCCTCACACGAACCGCTCTCCCTGGATCGAGGGGATCGGAGAGGATCACGTCCCCCAGATCCCACGACACCTGCACAGGCAAGTTCAAGGCGAATCCGAGAGTGGCGCCCATCGAGTCGAACTGCTCAACCCGGTACACCACCGGCACCCCACCGGGGACCTCGAAGTCGTCCAGCACCATGCCGCCCGCGACCGGGCGCGGCGTCCGATTCACCTTCACCTGGCCCCACGGCGATGTCTGCCACACGGTGACAGACACCGCCTCAGGGTCGAGATCGGCGGGATCGATGTCGATCCGTGTTCGGGGCGAGGGAGCCATATCCGTGAATGCGACAGCCGTCGAGACCATCAGAGCCCCCCATCCCAACCTCGAAGTGCGGTCTGCTCGGATGCCCGCGCATCCGAGGAACGCAGGCTCTGAATTCCCCCGACGATCTGCTTGGCGAAGTCACGAAGATCGTCACGTGTCACAGGTGCCTGGTCCTGCTGGGGCGTCACCTGCGTCGTGGCTGTGCCCGTCGCGCGAACGGCCGAGCTCACCGCGATCTGGGCAGTGGCGCCAGCCGCGGATGCTGCCGCCGAGAGCGCATCCGCATATGCCGGAGCGCCATCCTTCGCGCCTTCCGCAAACTGCTGCATCGTCGCGAGCCCCGAGGTGCGCAGCTGACGCCACCCGCCGCCTGCGGTGGAGAAGGGCCCCTTCTTTGCCGGCGAGTGCGGGAAGAAGTCGAGGATGCCCCCGACGACCGACCCGATCGCGTCGCCCACGGCGCCGACCATCGAGAAGAACCCGTCGATGATGCCCTGGATGATCTCCGCACCCAGACCGAGCCAGTCGACGTTCGCCAGACCGTCCCAGATCGCCTTCACGATGTCGGGGACCATCTTGATGATCTGCGGAATCGCCTGAGCGAGTCCCTTCACAAGCGAGACGATCAGCTGCACTCCGGCCTTGATCAACTCCGGCAGCATCTGCAGCAGCCCGGCCACAAGCTGCAGCACGAGCTCGATCGCCGCGGTGATCAGCTGCGGGAGCGCGTTGATCAGGCCCGTGACCAGCGACAGCAGCAGCTGGATGCCGGCTTCGATGATCATCGGCAGGTTCGTGATGATCGCCTGCAGCAGGTTCATGACCAGCTCGAGGGCGGCCTGGAGCAGCGTTGGCAGCGCGCCGATGATTCCCTGCACCAGTGCGAGGAGCACTTGGATTCCGCCCTGGATGATCAGTGGTAGCGCCTGAACGAGAGCCCCGACAATCGCGATGCAGAGACTCTGGATACCGAGGAGAAGCTGCGGGAGCGCGGTGATAAGTCCTTGAACGAGCGCGCCGACCAGCCGAATCGCTCCCTGGACGATCGTGGGAAGTGCCGCGATGATTCCTCGGAGCAACCCCTGGACCAGTTGCATGGCGCCCGTCAGAATCTGTGGGATTGCTTGGACGAGCCCCTCGACGAGTGCCCCCACGAGCTGTACTGCGGCGCCGATGATCGTCGGCAGGTTCGCAACGATTGCTGCGACGAGACCTTGGACCAGAGCGAGTGCACCCGACACGATCACGGGCAGAGCGGTGCTGATTCCGTTGACCAGCGCCATGATGACTGCCGTACCCACGCCAAGCAGGGCCGGCACCTGACTGAGGATCGACGCGACGAGCTGCGGAACGAACGTCGCCACTTGATCGACCAGTCCGGGGATCGCGCCGACGACCGAGTTGATGATCCCGACGAGGCTCTGCACTAGAGCCGATGCGTCACCGCCTGAGAGGGCAAACCCGGCGAACCCGGCGATCAGGACACCCAGAGGACCGCCCAGGGCTGAGAGCGGCCCCAAAAGCCCCGTCAGCGCGCCACCGAGGAACGGGATCTGCTTCGCCAGGAGGCCGACGACCCCCGCGATGCCACCACCGGACATCGCGAGGAACGCGGCGCCGAGGGTGGCGATCACTGGGGAGATCGACCCGAAGAGATCCTTCATCCCTGCCGCCCCCGACGACACGGCGGCGAACTTGTCGCCCAGCGTCTGGATCGGTTCGTTGAGCCGGTCGAGCCACCCTCGAAGTGCCTGCACTGCCGGCGTGACGATCGACGTGAACGCCGTCGACAGGCCCGTCAGGATCGGGAGGAACGTGGAGCCGATCTGGACCGCGAGCCCCTGGAAGGTTCCCGCGAGTGCGCGGCTCGCACCGCGGAACGCGCCGAACTTCTTCTGCTGCGTGTCATCGAGCACCAGGCCCATAGCCGTGGCCTTGCCCGTGAGCTCCTCGATGCCCGCGGCGCCCTTGTTCAGGAACGGGAGCATCTGCGTGCCGGACTTGCCGAACAGCTTCACCGCGAGCGCGGTCTTCTCGGTGCCGTTCTGCATGCCCGCGAACCGGTCGGCCACGAGCGGCAGCAGCTCGGTCATGTCGCGGACGTTGCCGTTCGCGTCGAGGATGTCGAACCCCAGCCGCGAGCTCATCTCGGCCGCGGACTCCGCCGACGAGGCAGCGGTCTCGAGGTTCGCGGAGAACCGCGTCAGCGACGTCGTCGCGTTGTCGGTGTCCATGCCCGACAGCTGCATCGCACCGCGGAGGCCGGAGACCTCCTGGACCGTGCCGCCGGTGATGCGCTGCAGGCCCGACACGGCGCCCTGCAAGCTCGAGAACGCCGAGACACCGGACTTGATCGCGGCGACCAGGCCGCCGATGACGGCCGCGGCGCCGACCGACGCTGCCGAGAAGCCGCTACGAAGGGCTTCGCCGGCCGCGGCGCCCGCTCGGGATGCCGCAGTGACCATCCCCTGCAGCGCCGTCGACGTGACCGTACCGACCTGGGCCAGACCGGTACGGAGCCCATCCACGATGCGGGATCCGGCGGGGCCAGCCGCGGCGCCCGCCTTCGTGAACAGAGCCGACACCTGAGTCGTGACCGGCGACAGCCAGCTCGACACTCGCGACCCGAGCTGCACGAACGGAGTCGCGAGCGCAGTGCCCGCGGTCGAGGCGACTCGGCCGACCGGGGCGAGCGCGCCGGCGACGCTGCTGCCGATACCGCTCAGCCAGCGCGACGACGTCGACCAGGAGGCGGCGAGCTTGCCGCCGACCATCGTGGCCATCGACGTGAACGACGCGGACACCTGCTGCGCGGAGCTGCGTGCCAGGGCGCCGAGGCGCGTGAACCCGGTCACGTCGGACAGGGCACGGAGCACGCCGCCGATGGAGCCGGCGACGCCTGTGAACGCCGACTGCGCCGCGGTCGAGCTGGTGGCGCCGGCGCGGAGGTTCGAGAGCATCGTGCGCAGCCCGCCAGCTGAGGCCGCGGCTGTCGTCGCGACCGCGGCCTGTGCCGCCGCGAGGGCGGTCTGCGCGGACTGCAGACGCGTCGACGCAGCCGCGACAGCATCGGTGGACGCGGCGTGGGTGCGTCGGGCGGAGGCGAGACGCTCCTCCGCGGCGATCGCGCGGGCGGAGCCCTCCCCCGACTTGGAGATCGCCTCGGCGAGCTTGGCCTCAGCGACGCGAACACGCCCCGCATCGTCCTGCTGCTTCATCCGCGCGCGAGACAGCGCCGCCGACGCGGCCGCGACCTCGCTCGTGAGGCTCTTCATCGGAGCTGCGCCGAGACCGCCGGCGGACGCGGTCAGCGCGGACTTCAGGTCCGTTCCGAGCGCGCGCCCCGCCGACGTCCCGGCCCCCTTGAAGCCACCCTCGAACGACTTCGCGCCGGCGACGCCGGCATCCTTCGTGTCCTTCGTGACCTTCGCCTTGAAGCCGGTCAGCGTCGGGAAGATGGCGACGTGGCCGGATGCGACCTGAGATGACATCGCGACCTCCTCGCCTAGGTGAAGACGATCTCGTCCTCGAGCTGCGCGAGCGCCGACGCCACCTCAGCCGGTGTCGCCTGCTCGGGCTTCGTGATCGCCCACGGCATGATCTCCGCCGCGCGCGCGCCGACCGTCGCCGCGATCATCATGAGCTCGGGAGTGGTCGCCCTGTAGGCCCAGCCAGCGAGGTGGGCGCCGAGCACAGTCGACGTGTCCGCGGCCGCCTCATCGAGGAGAAGCCTTGCTTCGCCCCACGTGAGCGCGCCGCCCAGCCCGGAGAGCCCCGGAGTGCCCATCTCGCGCAGCGTGCGCGCGACGGGTCCTCGGTGCTCTCCGATGTACTGGGCGACGCTCAGGATTCCGGGAAGGCCGCCTGCTGGATGCGCTGGAGGACGCGGAAGTACTTCTCGGCCATGATCGCCGCCTCGACGAGGTCTTGACGGCCGAAGACGTTCGCGACGTCGTCGCCGCCGACGATCCGCAGCAGCATCTTGAACTGGTCGACGGCGGCGTCGTGCTCCTCCTGGAGCGCTTCGACGTCGTCGAGGCTGAGGCTGAGCGGCACTTCGACGATCTCACCGTTGGTGAACCGGCCGATGAAGCGGCGCTCGACGACGATGTACTTCACGTCGGGGACGGCGGCTGCGATCGCCTTCTCTTCGTCCTCGTCGCTCCAGCTGTCGAAGTCGTACTCGGGCGTGGGGGTCTTGGTGGTGGCCATGATGGCCCTCCTTCTCGGGTTGTCGGGTTCGGGTGTGAGGCTGGCCGGGGCGACCCGATAGCACCCCGGCCAGCCGGCCTGATCAGGAGACAGCGACCGACGGGTCGGTGCCTCCGGTGAGCTCGTCCGTCGCGGTCAGAACCGCCGCGGCGGGGAACGCGACCGTGAACGGTCCCGTGCCGGACGTGGTGATGCCGGCCAGGCCGGTCACTCCCGAGATGCCGTTCAGGGCAGACGTGATCGCCGCGGCGTTCGCGCCGTACGCGATCGGCGCCGTCGGGATGCCGTTGACCAGCAGCGTGAACGTGCCGCCCGTCGGGCCGCCGAGAACCTCGACCGCCCAGTTCTGCTTCGCGACACCGGACGCCGGCGGCACGAGCCACTCGCGGTAGAAGCCGCCGACGGTCTGGTCGTCGATCCACTCGAAGGTGGTGTTGCGGCCGTTGACCTCGCCGCGGGTCTCCTTGTCGATCTCGACCGCCGAGATCCGCGCGAGCCCGTTGCGGCGACGCGACCAGCCGTTCTTGAACTTCGTGGCCACGAACAGCGGGAACACCGTGTCGGGCGTGAGCGCCTTGATCGTGACCATGCCGTTCGCATCCGGCGTCTGCCCCGTCAGGAGCTTCCGCACCAGCGCGTCGAACTGGGCCAGGTTGATCTGGACCGTCGGCTGGTCGTCCCCCGAGAGCTTGTAGCCCTGCTGGAAGAACTCGATCTTGTCGCCGGCGTCGCCGCCGTCCTGGGGGCCACCGTCGACCTTGAACAGGCCGACCTTCTGATACCCCGCGGGCAGCACGAGCGGTGTCGCCGCCCCCGCCGCCGAGCTCACGAACGAGGGCCCGCCCGTGAGCTGCACAGCCGCGAACCCGGTGATCGGGACGCCAACCGCGCCGAGGTCGTTACCTTCGGCATCTGCCGTCATTTCTCCTCCTTCAAAGAGAAGAGCCACCCCGCTCGGGATGGCTCAGGTTGGTTGGCGTCGGTCACCAGGTGCCGACGACCGTGTACTGCGCTGTGATGTAGCGGCGTGCCGCGTCCAGCGACTCAGGGACCGCGTACGGTCCGTTGCATCCGTCCCACTCGACGGAAGCGATCGGGCTGCCCTCGACGAGCGCGATCGCGTCATCGAACAGCAGACCCGCCAGCCAGGATGCGAGATCGTCGATCGGCTTCGGCGCCGATCGGCTCCCGCCGATCACCGACGCTCCGATGGAGCGGTCGAAGGTGACGTGCGAAAGGCGCGGGCCGGAGTCGTCACGGATGACGATCAGCGGGACCGTCAGCGGCAGCTCGAGCTCTGCCGGCTCCTGCGAGTCGACCTCGACGTCGATCCCGGCGGTCTCGGCTCCTAGCCGCACGTAGTCGGTCAGCCACAGGGTGAGATTCGGCGGCTGGACCATCACGGCTGCTTCGCCGCCTTCAGCGCACGGGCCAGATTGCCCGTCTTGGCCTCGATGAGCAGCGTCTTGTCGTCGGTACCGACGACCTCCGTCACCCTGCGGAACTTCGACTCGCGGTGACGGATGCCGATGCCGTCGCGGTAGTCGCCAGAGTCAACGGGCGCTGTCGACTTCGCGATCTGCTCAGTTCGCGCGCCGACGCCGTCGACGAGCGCCTCCACACCGGGCGAACGGAGCACGGTCGCGAAGAAGTCCTCGTTGAACTCGAGGTCGATGTCGCCGCTGCGTGCCATGATGCACCGCCTCTCAGCCGACGAAGCGCGTCAGCGGGATCTCGCGCGGAGGCGTCCACCCCGTGAACGGGTTGGAGTCGGCCGCCGGCGGGATGCCGTCGATCGTGTAGGTGGGGCCGCCAGGACCGCCGACACGGATGCGATCACCCTTGCGCACGTCAGCGTCGCCGTCGCAGAAGAGCGACTTCGACTCGGCGGCCTGGTCGCGGGTCTCCGTGCGCAGCAGCGACGTCGACGACTGCGCGACGAATGCGTCCTCGATCGGCAGCTCGTCCGGGTCAGTCCAGTCGCCGGCGACGTACTTCTTGCTGTACTCGTTCCAGACCAGCTTGGGGCGGATTCGATGCACGGTCTGCCCGAACTCGAACGTCATCGCATCGCCGGGGAGGCTTTCGAGCCAGCTCACTATGATCCCCAGGTGAGCTTGTAGGGAGCGAGAGTCCGCTTCTCGGACTCGAGCAGCGGCAGACTCAGCGGTCCCCCGTCGGCCCCGGTGAGATAGCGCACCGACGCTCCGCCGATGCTCTGCTGCGCGACGTTGCTCCGCAAGGTCGCTGCCGCACGGGATGTGAGGGTGACGATGAGCGCGGCGACGTCGGGGACTTCCTCGACGGGATAGCCGTGCGTGAAGGTGATCTCGACTGCGCCGAGCTCGGGCGTCCATCGCGATGCCAGCGTCAGCACGCCAGTACGACGTGACAGGCGCACGGCGCTTGTCACGTCGACACCGTCGTTCTTCACGGATGCGATCGACACGACGCGCCCCGACGGCAGCAGCAGCCCCCGACTACCGCTGCCGTCGAGAGTGAGGGTTTCGGTGATGACCGGAGCAACGTGCCAACCGCATTCCCTGCGGACGGCCGCGTGCGCGGCGTTGAGCCAGAACTCGGGATTGACCTGTGTCGTTCCCGTCACGATCGGCTGACTCGTCACTCCGGTCACCTCCTCCCCTACTTGGTCGCCGGCTTCGCGGAGCGGTTGGCCGGCTTGACGGGTTCTGCGTTCCCGGCGTCCGCCGCACCGTCCCGCTCGGCGAGCGCGGCGGTGATGCGTTCGGCGAGCTTCTCTTCGACGGCGGCCGAGACGCGCTCGTCGAACTCGGCCTCGAGCGCCTTCGATCTCTCGGCGTGTGCGGAGTCGAGTTGCTTCTCGTGGTCGGCGACGCGGGCCTCGACCAGTGCGTCGACGTCGATCTGGGCGGCGGTGAGGCTGAGCGCGCGACCGGAGCCGCGGGCCTCGGTGAGGAGGCCGCGTGCGAGTGCGTCCTCCCGCCTGTAGCGGATGCCGTCGATGATGACGATGCTCTCGCCCATGGGTTACCCCTCCTCGACGGTGCCACGGTGACCGAACACGAGGCGGTTCGGCTTCCACACGACCTGGGCGGCGCGCAGCTCGGCGCGCACGTAGGTCATGTTGCGCTGGGCGTAGTCCTTGTGCTGGTTGAACGCCAGCACGGACAGGCCTTCACGGTCGAGCAGGGCGACCTGCTTGAAGTCGCCAAGCAGGAACGTGCCGGGGTCGATGCGCTCGGACGTGACGCGCGGGCGACCCCACAGCGTGTCCGGTCCGCTGCCGAACGGGCCCTGTCCGTAGAAGCGCTGGTTGCCGTCCTCCATGAGATCGATCTCTTCGGCGTCCTCGGGCGAGATCAGCACGGCGGTCACGCGGCCGCCGATGCCGTGGCGGGTGACCTTGGTGATCCCTCGGCGCACGGCCCGGACGAGGTCCTTCGGCGTGGTGCCGGTGAACTCGTGATCCTGGATGCCGGTGGTGTTCAGGATCCCCTTCGGCTCGCCCGACGTTCCGCTGCCGTTGAGGAGCTTGTCCTCGATGACCGCATCGAGCGAGTAGCGCAGCTCCTGGTCCATGTAGGACGCGAACGCCGGTGCGTCGGCGAGCAGCTGGTTGGTGACGTCGTAGCCGTCGGCGTAGGTGTAGACCTTCGCGTCGGCGAGCTGCGTCGACATCTCCGACACGGGCTTGAGTGCCGCGTTGTCCGTGCCGCTCGTCGCCTCCGGGACGATCTTCGCGCTGCGGGTGACCGAGACCACCTGCACGTACTCGAAGTTGCCGCCGGTCTGTCCGCGCGAGATCAGATCGAGGAGGGTGAGCTCGTCCCGGTCGACCATGTCGACCATCGGGACACGGATGTTCTGGATCCGTGCCTGCGGAGAGGTGAGCGCCTTGCGGTTGGCGAAGAAGTCCTTCATGTCGCCGATGCGGACGCGCTCGATGTTCACGGGAGAGCCCTGGCCGACGCCCGTGGGGTTCGCCTTCGCGAATGCCTCGTACGCTCCGGACTTCGTGAACCGCTCACCGAGGGGCACGTCCTTGAAGTCGTCGGGGTTGTCGTCGACGGCGTCATCGGACTTGCCGAACTCGATGAGTTCCTTGAGCGACTTCTCCGAGGCGTCGATCCGCTCGATGCGGGTCTTCAGCTGGGCGATCTCGGCGCTCTTGGCCTCGATCTCCGTCATCTCGTCGTCGGTGAAGTCGCGGCCCTCAGCCGTGGCCTTGGTCTGGATGCCGAGGAGCTCCTTCTGGAGCGCCGCGAGCTGCTGCTTGAGATTCATCTCATGCCTGCCTTTTCTGCCCTCAGAGGGCCGTTGCGATGGTGATGAGTCCCAGGTGCCGCTTGGACTGCTCCGTCTTCGGCTCCTCGGCCTTGGCCCCGGGGGGCTCCTCGGTCTTGGCGTCTGACGGCTCGTCTGCCGTTCCCTGGATGTCGGCGCCCGCGGATGCGGGTGCCTCGTCCGCCTTCTGGCGGTCGTCTTCGAGCGCCGCGATCGCCGCGTCGCGTGCAGCCTTCACGGCGAGGATCTCCGTCTCCTGGTTCGCGCCGACCGGCACGACGGACACCTCGTGGATGCGGAGCTTGCGCAGCTCGTAGTAGCTGACGCTCTTACCGTCGACGGTCTTCTCGACCCATCCCGCTTCGACGACGTCGTACGCGAAGCTCATCTGCCTGACGAGTCCGGCCTTCAGGAGTGCGTACACCTGCTTGGCGTTGTTGGTGTCCAGCAGCGTGCAGTCCACCCACAGGCCGTGGCTGTCCTCCTTCGCCTCGATGGTCTGGCCGATAAGCATGAACGGGTCGTCCATGCGATGCCGCCAGTAGAGCGGGATGCCCTCCCCCTTCTTGCCGTACTCGGCGAGGGACTCGAGGAAGGCACCCTTGATGACCATGTCGCCGTACGTGTCGACCACGTCGAACGTCGACGCGTACGCCTGGAACCGTCCGTCGCCCTCGGCGCCGATCGCCTTGATCTCGACATCAACCGTCTTCGTCAGCACCGGAGGTTCCTTCCGTCGTGAGCATGCGCTCCGTCTTGTCGTTGATCAGGCGCGCGAGCGCCTTCGCGCGGTCTGGCTCAGCGCCCGCAGCGACCAGGTCATCCGCGAGCTCGCGGTCCCAACGGGCGCGGTCCCACCAGTCGTGCACGCCCGCGTTCTTCTGCGAGCGGGCGACCTGGATTTGTCGGTGTTGGAACTCCCGCACGACGACGTCCATCGACTTGCCCGACTGTGGAGATGCCTGGCCGCCGATGAGGACGTTGAGCGGAGTGACCAGCTCATCGCCACCGTCGACCTGCGGCAGATTGAGCCGGGGTCGAGCCTCATTGCGGGTCATGATCGGTGCGCCAACAGCGGTGGAGAGGTAGTCGATCTGCTCTTCGAACGAGCCGCGCATCTTCGCCTCGATTGATGCTTCGATGTACACGTCACGCGACGGCTCGATGAGCGGGACGAGTCCGTTGTTGAGCACCTGCTGCCAGGCGTCGTAGTACGGGCCGAGGTTCGGGCCGAAGAGCATCTCCTTGAACGCCTTCACGTTCGCGAATGTGCCGGGGCGGGCGCCGACGAGCTCCGGCGCGATGTAGTACGACGAGCACACCTCAATGTCGGTGAGCCGTCGCCCTTCAAGATCCTCGGTGTCGCGGGGGCGGAACGAGTTGACCTCTTTGAGCTTCATCCCGTCTTCGAGGATCGGCGTGCCGCCCGCCTTCCCGCCGCCCTTCAGGAACGCCTGCCAGGACTGCTTGAACCGCGTGAACGCGCCCTCTTCGAACTTCCCCGCTTCATGTGGTCGCTCGATCACCTGCGGGATGCGGGCACCGTTCTGCATCACCTCGCGTCGGTACGCGATCGCTTCGCTGTACTCGTCGAGAATGTCGCGCAGCGTCTTTAGGGGGCTCGTTCCGTTCGCGCCTCGGGTCGAGTAGCCGACGTCGATGAGGTAGCCGGCGGGGTCCTCCTCCTGCGTCTCGCCCTTGTCGTTGGTGATGCGGATCTTCTCGATCTGACCGAGCCAGTCGCTCTTGAACCGAACCCGCACGGCGGGGATACGGGTGAGTGAGTAGCCGTCGTTGTGCTCGTTGATCCGCGCGACCCACTTGTCGTGGAGGAGGCCATCGATCAGCAACGACTCCCAGAACCGGTACGGGGTCACTCCCGGGGCGCGCGACGGGCGGCGCAGCAGCTCCGCCAAGGCTCCCACGCGCACCCGCTCACGGTCGTTGTTCGGCGAGCGCTCGAACAGGTGCAGCGGGGTGGATGCGAGCTGTCGGGCGATGAAGCCGACGACCTTGCGGACCGACGGCTGGTTGTCCCAGGCGGGTCCGTAGGCGAGCTTGTCCGTCCATTCCGTGAGGGTGGTCGGAGGATCGACGACTTCGATGCTGGCGCCGGTATTTGCGGCGTAGTCGCCGAGCTCGGAGAGGGTGTCGAAGTAGGCCATCAGTTCTCCACCACCTGCACGTACTGGATGCGGGCGGTGGGGACAAGCACGGCCCCTGCGATGAGCGCACGCTGCGGCGCAGTGACATCCTCGGCGTTGACGAGCGTGACCGCGGAGCGCGACGCAGACTCGATGACACCGCGCAGCGTCACTGCGTCAGCTGCGATCACGACGAGGTGCCCGGTGAGCAGCTTCAGTTCGCGCATCTTCGCCCCCTCTCAGACGACGAGGAGACCGTGGTCCTCGTAGGCCGACTCCGGCGGTTCGGTCGCTTGGGTGGTCAGCAGGGCGTAGAAGGCCATGGTGACCGCGATGACCGGGGATATGTCGACGGGAGCTTTCTCCCGATCCCAGACCGGCATTCCGTTCAGTGCCTTCGTGACGCCGTTCTCCACCGCCATGTCCAGGGACGGTTGCGAGCGGTGTCGCAGTTGCCCTGCACGTATGGCGTCGTGGAGGCGACCGGCGCTGTTGAGCAGCGGGGTTGCGGATATCTCGTGGACGACGAAGCCTTCGCGCTTGAGCGGCTCGATCAGGTCAGACGCAGCCGTTCCGCGCCCCTGCAACGCAACCTCGTTGACGCCGGTCTTCTCCCGCACCTTCTTGAGATGCTCGATCACCCACATCATGCGGGGACGCTGCGCGATCACCTCAACATGGGCGAGGTCGTCATCACGTGAGCTCGCGACCGCGATGTAGGACATCCTGTGATCGCTGGAGACGTCAACGCCGAGCATGATGCGGCGACCCGCGGCGATCTGAGAGCCTGCGTAGGCGAGCGTCCCGTCGGCGCCGACGATCGGCGCATCCGCGCACGCGTCCCATGCTGCGAAGTCGATATAGGGGGTGATCTCAGCGGTTACCCACTGGCCAAGCACCTCGATACGTTCGACGTTCTTCTCCGGCGCATTCGCCGCCGAGCGCATGAGGCCCTTGATCGTCATGCCCGGGTGATACCCCGCGGACGGGTTGGCTTGACGGAACGCCATCGGGTCATCGAGGCTCGCCTCGGGCAGAGCCGACCACTCCGCGACGAACCACTCCGCATCCGGGTTCTCGACGTCGCGGTGGGCGGACTCACGGACACCCTTCAGTACCTTCGACTTCGCGGTGCCGGCGTTGGAGAAGCACAGCAGCAGCGAGTCATACATCGCCGAGGATGCCTTCTCGATCGATGACCAGCCGTCGTAGTCGTATTGCTGACGGAGCTCGTCGAGCATCAGCCGCGCAGCGGACATGCCGCGGGCGCCGTCGAAGGTCCGTGGCTTGTAGACGGCTCCCCCGTGGGTGCGGAGCTCTGTCTCTCCGTTCGTCGTGCGGGGCGGGTAGGTGAACGCCTGCAGCTGGGGAACGCGATCGGGAGCGATGCCGATTTTCCGATCGTCGGGCGCACCCCATCGGCGCACCTGCTTCCACGGCTTCATTGCGATGTCGAGCTTCTGCGCGGCGCCGACGATCTCGAAGTCGAACTCGCGCAGTTGCTGGGGCCAGCGGCCGGCATCAACGTAGAGCCAGAACGCGCAGAGCACGGCACCGATCAGGGTCTTCCCGTTCTGCCGACCGACGATCACTAGCGCTTTGCGGAAGCGCAGCGTGCCGTCCGGGTTTAGCTCGAGCAGGTGGATCAGCAGCCACTCTTGCCACGGGTAGAGCGTGACGTGGAGGGTGTCACGCGCGAAGTCGATGACCGCGAACCCGCGCGACGTCTTCGGAGTGAGGGGACGCAGCGGCACCGTCCAGACGCGAGGCTCGGTGATCCCGAACGCATCCGCCACGGCGCCTCCCTTTGTTAGCCGGCGCCGAGCTTGCGGCGCATCGCCGCGATGTCGTCGTCGGGCGCCGCCTCTGCGGTTGGGCCGGCGCCTACGGCAGGGGCTGGCCCTGCCTGGGCGGGCACGGATGCGGGCGTGATCTTCAGCTCCGCGCACCCCTTCAGGTAGTTCGGGATCAGCGGGTGAGCTGCCTTGCGGAGCTCATCGAGGCCTTCACGCTGTGCCTCGTCGATCAGCCACGCCAAGGTGAGGACGGCCTCGCATGCGCCCGCGTACTGCTTCTTGGTGTCGAGTCCGGCTTCCTTGATCGACTCCCGAGTCGCGTCGTAGATGCGGCCGGGACGTCGACGCAGCGCTGCGGGACGGTTGACGAGTTCCGCCCACTCGCGCAGCTGCTGCGCGAGCTGACGCTCCGCCGCGAGAGCTGGGTGGACGATCGCTCCGCGCTTCTCCCCACCGTCAACGACCAGGCCGTCTTCGGCGATGCGGCGGGATGCGTCACGCCACCGGACGACGAGCGCGCAGTACGCCTCGAGCGTGTGCTCGTCGACGCCGGGCGCAATCGCGCCGCGCTCGACCACGTCACGCCAGACCTCGCGCCCCTCCTCGTCAAGACGTTCGGGCGGGTCGGAGGGAATGGTGAAGGGCTTCGGAGATGCCATGGATGCCTCCAACCCTCAGGGCGCCTACGCTGATGCGTCCGGCGGCAGCGACGCCCGCGCGGAGGCTGCCGAGCGGGATCGACGTCAACGACTCCCGCTCACGGTCCAACGCGATCGGACGAAGTCTCGCGACGAGGTTCGACAACGCGCGACGCGATGCCGGCCACTCGACGATCTCAGCCACCTGCATCACGCTGATGCGGGGATAGTCCGCCAACACGTCACGAACGGCAGGCTCGTACTCTTCAGCGAGCGATGGCCGGTGGTAGTCCAGAGCCGCGCCATCGGCGAGCGCTCGACGGATGCTGTTTCGGTCGGCACCGATCTCGCGAGCGATGCCTCGGATCGTCCCGCCTGCTTCACGATGCGCCCGAATAGCGCGCCGGTCGTGCATATTTTTCCACCCCGATCAGGTCAAAGGGTGCATATCCGATGCCACCCAAAACGCTGCGCGGGCGTCTCGCGTGCGTGCGCTCGGGGAGAGAGGAACAGACCGCGCGGGAGGTGGGCCGCCAGGCGCGGATCCCTGAGATTCGAACGCCCCTCCCCTACGTCCACGCCTGCGACAGGACACCGAGACCGGGGCGGGGAGGGCCGTTGCTGCGCTCGTTGTTGCAGTCGTGCGTGGACGCGCGGAAGTTGGCCGGGTCATGCTGCAGCTGAGGATGCGTGGAGACCGGGTAGTAGTGGTCGAGCTCGAAGCGATCGCCGTTCGTGTAGTCGTCCGATGGGGCGTCGTAGTCAATGTGCCGCTCGCCGCAGATCCAGCACGGCGCGTTGACTTCGGCGCACCTCGCGCGGAACTCTGCACGGTCCTTCACGAACCGTCGCGTGGTCTTGCGTGCCGATGTCATCGCCGCGCCTCGTCTCCGTCGAGGATGGGCTCCCGCGCGCAACAGCGAGAGCCCATCCCTTCTCACGATCACGCCCCGCCGAGAGCATCAAGCGACTCGCCCACAGATCGGGGCGCCTAAGGAGTTGAGGTCGCGTGGTCACGGCGAGGCGGCGACTCGGCGGTGAGCACACACCCCCGAGAAGAGCGCACGAACGACGAAAGCCCCATCCGTCGGGATGAGGCTTAGGTCATAGATCTCGTGCACGCACAGCGTACCACGAGCCGTGGAAGTGCCGCGAACTACGCGGGCGCGGCGCGGCGAGGTCGAAACTGTGATGCGACCGCCGCTGCACGCATGCGCGCTGCCGTCGCGTCGACCTCGGACTGTCGGTACCAGCGAGTCATCACCCCGCGGCCGTCGCGAAGCGTTGCCCGAGGCGCGAGCTCCCCCGCCGCCACCCAGTTGCGCAGCTGACGCTCGGTCACCTGCGCACGCTTCGCCGCATCGCGCGTGATCAGCAGCGGGTCGAAGCGCGGCTCCGGAATCGGGTTGATCAGAATCTCGACGTCGTCCGCGTCGTCCTGGTAGACGAAGGTGCTCCGGTCGCGGCGCTCGACACCCCACCTCGACGCGGCATCCGCGATCGACCAGTGCCGGCCACCGTCCTCGTCGGGTGTGTGCATGTCGATCACCGCGGCGGCGAGGCGTAGCGTCTGGTCAGCGTCGGCGAGGATGCGGTCGACCCCGTCGAGCGTGTGCATGTTGATCCACCGCGACCAGTCGCGCAGGTTCTGGGAGATCTCGATCAGCGCGTCGGCGACCTCGGCGTCAACCTGATCGGGCGCGGTCGACGCGGCCGCGAACGTCTTCACGGGCGAGTACACGACAGCCTTGCCATGGCCGGCGAGAGCCCGGAGACGACCGAGGAGGTCGGGAGCGATGCGCAGCAGACCGCGGATGCGCTTGCGGCACGTCTCGCACACGACGAAGCCCTCGAGCACGACCGCGCCCGCGCAGCGACGAGGGATCGGGCACGGCTCAGCGGGGTTCGCCGACGCGGGACAGTCAGCCAGGTGCACCTCGGGGCGGAGGCATCCACGCACGCACTCAGAACGGCTCATCGAACAGCACCTCTCCGCGAGTCGACCCCGACTCGTCGCCTTCCCAGTCCTCGACGGGGCCGTTGACGGACTCCCAATCCGCGAGCTGCGCACGAGCGCGACCCTGGAGCATGAACATCTCGTGATTCAGGCGCGCAGTGCGGCAGGGACCACACGGGAACCGAGAACCCCGCGGATGATCGACACACCCAATCGGCGGAGCATCCATGAACCACGGGCGGCGAGGAGGCCGCTCCCGCGGCTGCTCGCCCGCGCTCGCCCGCGCTCGCCCGCTCGCCCGCGCACTCTCGCTTACACCCGGTGAAAACGGAGACCCGTCGAGGTGAATCCACTCCTGCCCATCCGTCTCGATCCCCGTCGTGATCTGCCTCGCCTCCTCGAGCAGCAGCAGGTGCATCACCGCTCGGTCGATCGCCGTCGCGGCTTCCTCCCTCGGCCA
The DNA here is from genome assembly GCF_019443465.1 of Microbacterium sp. PAMC21962. Taxonomy (NCBI): domain Bacteria; kingdom Bacillati; phylum Actinomycetota; class Actinomycetes; order Micrococcales; family Microbacteriaceae; genus Microbacterium; species Microbacterium sp. PAMC21962. Next base: position 1,408,132 of record NZ_CP080381.1, read on the forward strand.
CAGCAGACCGGCGATCGTCGCCACGTCCAGCGGCATGCGCGTCTCCGGCGATGCGATCAGACGCAGCGCCACCAGCGTCGCCGCGACGGCGAGCGCGTCGGGCGGTGCGGAGTTGGGTGAGTGTCTGCCGCCAGCTTGGGGTTGCTGGTGGGTTGTAGCCAAGGTCGTTTCCTCTCGCGAATCCGGTCATGCAGAGTTCGAGTGCTTCGTCGAGTTCGTGGGTGTCGACGAGGACGCACTCGGAGTAGCCGCGGCCGTGGCGCATGAGTTCTTCGGCTTGGCGGGCGTTGTCGAACGCGGTGGGGAATCGGGCTCGGAGCAGGGCCAGGGCTTCGCGTTCCCAGGTTTCGTCGGTGCCGCTCATGCAGACGATGACGATCGCGTCTTCGCTGAGTTGCTCGAGGCGGGACGAGCGCCAGGCTCGACCGACTTTCAGGACGCCCCACTTCGGCCAGTAGGCGACGTAGGTTTGGGCGTACTTGAGCATGCGGGACGGGTCGCGGACACACTCACGGCATGACATGGCGCGGCCGGCGCTCAGGGCGCGTCCTTCCTCGGTGGTGCGGCGCCCGCAGGCGCACTGGCAGCCCCAGACGGGCTGTCGGGCGCCGGAAGGCATGACGCGGTCGTCGAGGCGCTGGAGGACGCGGAGGCGGCCGAACTGTTGGCCGGTGAGGTCGATGAGGGCGGGCATCAGCTGACTGCGCTGAGGGTCGGCCGTGCGGGCGGGAGCTGTTCGGTCTGCGCGGCGAGCGCTTCGATGGCTTCGCGGGCGCGGGTGGGGTTGCCGGCGACGTAGCGGCGGGTGGTTGAGGGTGAGGCGTGTCCGAGGAGGTCTTGGACGAGGAGGAGGTCGCTGGTGAGGGCGTAGGCGCGGGTTCCGAAGCGGTGGCGGAGGGTGTGCATGGTCCATTCGCCGGGGAGGAGGTCGCGGATGATTTTGCCGATGTAGCGGGGTGAGAGGTGGCCGTTGTCGCGGCCGGGGAACAGGTAGCCGGCGGGTTCGGTGGCGAGCTGCTGGCCGAGGGATTGCGGGAGGGGGACGATCCGGTCGCGTCCGCCTTTGCCGTGGACGATGAGGGAGTAGTTGACGAGGTCGACCATGAGGTCGCGGGTGTGGACGCGGGCGACTTCGCCGCGGCGGAGGCCGAGCTCCGCGGCGAGGCGGAGCATGAGCTGGGCGCGCGGGTCGGCGGCGAGGAGTGCCTCGTGGTAGACCTTGTCCGGTGCGGGGCGGGCGGCACCATTGATGGTGCGGACGTGCGGGGTGTCGTCGACGGGGTTCACGTGCACGAAGCCGCGGAACATTCCCCACGCGTAGAAGCGTCCGAACGTGGTGCGGCGGCCGCGGCGGGTCTCCGATGCCCACTCCTGCGCGGCGAGGAAGTCGAGCAGGATGTCGGTCGTCACCTGCCAGGGGCCGACGTTCACCCGACGGGCGAGGTGTTCGAGGTGCTGCCGGCGCGCGGCGCTCGTCGACGTCCGCTTCCCGCCGGCACGCTCGTGCGCGAGGTAGCCCTCGATCGCCTTCCGCCACTCAGCTGTCAGCATTACCTTCTCTCCCATCGCTTCAAGTACTCGCGCTGCCATGGCAGCAGTCGAACGTCGAGGTTGGTGGTGATCCAGGTCGCGAGATCCTCGGTCTGTTCCACCTCCGTGGGCAGCCGAACGGAACACCGGCACTCGTGGCCGTCGACGGCGAACGGGCATCCCGCGTCCTCACCTCGGCGAGCGCCGGTATAGGTGTCGTGCGAATGACGGCCAGCAGAACACCGCTCACAGATTGCGCGACCACTCATACGGGGTCGCCCACCTTGAGCGCGGCGATCGCGCGGTCGTGTTCCTCCACGGCAACGGGAGTCGCACGGGACCCGATAGGGCACGTCCTCTTCAGTCGCGCGAATGTCGGGGATCAACGTGTCGGCCCATCTCCTCAGCGCCGGGGCATGAGCGATGGCGAGCATCACCGCTTCATGATGGGCATACGTCGACCGCGGCAGCCCGTACCTGACCGCGTAGAGCACAACGAACGGCTCCACCATCTCGCCCATGACGGATCACCCGGCCCGGGAGCGAACCCGGCGTTGGCTCCGTTCGGCCGCTTCTTGCACGTCTCCCACCCATCCGTCGAGGTAGACCAACCCGTCCTCAGTGGGATGGATGATCGAAGAGAAGTTGTCGCCGTCAAAGCGCACGCGGATGCGGTGGTCCGCGCTCGTGATGCGGCCCGGACGCCCGTTGTATGCCACGCGTGCGCCCCGACGGGCGGGAACGCCGTAGTACCGCCGCACGTACGCCATGCTCATGACGGATCACCCGAACTGGGCCACCACGACAGGCGGTAGTTCAGCCGCCACTCGCACCCCTCGGCGTGAAGGGGCTCGCTCGGATCGCCCACAAGAGGGCGGATCGGCAGGCGCCGCGGACGCTTCCCGTCCGGGTAGCACGCACACGGGCGTGGCGGGATGAGCGCCCAGTCGATGTAGCCGATCAGCTCCTCGACGTTGAGCGCGTAGAGGTCGTTGCCGGGGTGCGTGTTCTCGAAGCAATCCCGGTCGAGGTCGAGCGACCACCCACCGGCTGCGCCGCCCATCTCGCCGGAGTCGTAGATCGGCTCCCAATCCAGCGCCTCGACCTTGAACCCGCGGGACTCGACGGCCTCGCGGATTCGGCGGCGTGCTCGCGTCTCGGTCATCGTTCGCTCCTACCGTTCGGGTGGTCCTGTACAGCCGAACTGCGTGCCTTGCGGTCAGCTCGCCACTTCGCGCGCAGCCGCGCGAGGTCGAGCATCCCGATCTCGACCGCACCGGCCGCGACAGCGGCGGCTCGTCGGGGTCGCGTCACGTCGTAATGGCGCTTAACATCGTCGTCGGGGTACTGAATCCACGAACGGCGCAGACCGATCTTGTCGGCCATCGCGTCGAGTTCTTCGCGGGTGTCGGCCTGCATATGGCACCACTCGCCCGTCACGCTTCGCGCACCGTTCGGAACGGTGGCCTTCTTGAACATGTCATCCACGTAGACGCTCATGACGGATCACCCGATCCGTGAGCCAGCAGTGCGTCGAAGTCGAACGCCTGCTGTGTGTTCAGTTCGAGGCACGCCGGCGACACCCACAGGCGGTCACGCTGAGAGTTGAGATCAGTGACGTTGTAACCCGAACTGACCGCCTTGGGCGGCGTCAACTTCCGCCACCCCCGATCCACGAGTTCGTCGTGTTCGTCGTCGTATCCACACAACACGATTCGCCAGTCCCGTGGAGCTTTGGCGCACCAAGCGCGCACCTCCGCCGAAACATCGGCGCTGTCATGCTGGTAGATCTCCTGACCGTCGCTCGTACGCTTGCTGTCTTCGTACGGCGGGTCGAGCAGGACGCCGACTGTCGTGTAGTGGCGGAGGTTCTTCGACAACGGACGCTTCCAGTCACCACAGGTGATAACGACGTTCCGCATCCGCGCTGAGAGAGCCGGAAGATCAGCGGCGAGCACTCGCATGCCTGCGCGCCCTTGCCCAAGATGCGGGATCGCGCGGCAGATGCCGTCCTTCGCGCCCCGCGTCTTGCGTAAGTACTCGCCGTCCGACTTCCATGGGCCGCGGTTGGTTCCGCCGCCGATGCTTCCGATCGTTGCAGACAACCACCATGCAGCAGCCTTCGGGTCGCAATGCTCGGGATCGCCTGCCAGCCAATCCGCCAGCTCGCCGTCGTTCCGTTCCCGCAACCAAGCGAGACGCGCATGCAAGTCCAGTTCCATCACGGGACCGCCCGCATAGGACATCACTTCGTCGGGTCGGTCACGGATAGCGCGCCAGAGGTTCGTGATCCACCCGTCGAGGTCGTTGAGTACCTCGCGGCGATGTCCCTTCACCTCCGGCCGCCCGAGAAGGACGGCAGCCGAGCCGGCGAACGGCTCCACGTAGGCCTCAACGTCGCCCAGAAGGTCCCACACCATGGGCGCGACGTGCCTCTTACCACCGAAGTACGGGAACGGCGCAGTCAACTGTTCTGCTTGGACCATGCGGGCTCCTCCTTCAGGATGCCGATGAGCTGGTGCCCGAGGAACTCGGTGTACGCCGGCGGGACCGCCTGCGTCGTCCCATGCCACGTCGCCCACGGCATCCCCATCACCTCGCGCGCCTCGTCGATCGTCTTGGCCTTGTCGCCGCGCTTGGTCCCGTCCGGCCGGCGATAGTCGCTGTCGTCCTGCGGATGGTCACCGTAGACACCGATCGGTCGGCCCTGCTCGGCGTGGCGGCAGGGCAACGACCACACGTGATCGAGGTTCGTCTCGAAGTAACGATGCCGCCGAACCCGCAGGCCGAAAGACGAACCACACAGCTTCACGGCGTTGTCCATCGTCCGCCGTGCGCCCTCGACGTTCTCCATGATGAACGGCTTGCCGGTCGCGTGCAGACGCTCGCGTGTGGGCGGGATGAGGTCGACGTGCTTGGACTTGTCCGGGGTGATCGTCGAGTGCGCCTGGCACGGCGGCGACGCGCCGAGGGCAGCGAAGTCGGCGAGCATCAACCACTCGACGTCGCCGTTCGGATGCGTGAACGGCAGCGCCTCGCCGGCGAGGAGCCGATCGAGGGCGTCGATGGCGTCGCCGATGTAGATCGGGAACGGGTAGGCGTCCTGCGGCACCTTGTCGACGCCGTACAGGCGGAACCCGGCTCGCGCGTAGCCCGTCGACGCGCCGCCCTCACAGCAGAACAGATCGAGCATCCGGGGTGCGTCAGGCATCACGGCTCCCGTCCATGTGGTTCGTGAGCCGGTTGTGCGCCCACAGGTGCAGGCGCGGCATCCACCATCCGAACCAGGTCGGGACCATGACGGACCTCCACTGTGGGTGTTCGGTGCATCCGAAGCCCTTGGTCGCCCTCATCGCGCACGCCCGATCCGCAAGACGTCCCGCACGATCGTCGGTCGCGATGCCGCAGCGGCTTCGATCACGCGACGCTGCCGCTCGATCTCGTGCTGCTGACTCGTGAGAAGCGCATCCGAGAGAGCCAGGCGCGCAGCGAGACGGTCACGCTCCGCGGCCGCGTCGGCGAGCGCGCGGATTTCGGCGTAGGCCTCGGAGAGTTGTGCTTCGACGTCGCGGACGGCGTAGAGGGTGTTTCGGAGGGTGGTGAGCTCGCGGTCGAGGGCGTCACGTTCGGCGACGACATCGGCCCACTTCTGCATGGCGAGGGTGAGGGCGGACTCTTCACGGGCCTCGAGGTGTGCGAGTTCGGCGAGGGTGTTCTCGGCGAAGCGGCGGGCTTGGTCGCGTTGTGCGATGGCGTTGCCGAGGTCTTCGGTGGTGGCGACGGTGGCCCAGTCGGGTCGGGTGTCGCGGAGGCGGACGAGGGTGGCGTGGTCCTCGATCCAGCACTGGTGGGCGGTGCGGTGGGCGAGGCGCATGTCCTGGACCCATGTGGCCCGCTCGTCGTCGCTCAGGCCGTTCCAGCGGGCGGCGAACTCGGCGGGCGTCGCGACCTCGACCCTCGCGTCGGGGGCGGCGGTGGCGGCGTCGGCGAGCGCGTTCTCGTCGATGGTGAGGGGTTCGGGGGTGGCCATGTCGATGCGGGGGGGGAGTTGGTCGATCTCGTCGGTGATGTGCGGGATCGGGGTGGGTTCGGGGTGGTCTTCGGCCCAGGCGTCGAGGTCGGCGTCGGTGACGGGCGGCTCAGGTACCTCGTCGACGGTGGACGTCTCGACCGGGGCGGTCTCCTTGGGGGTGGGGGTCGTCTTGGTGGGCACGACGGGTGCGGTCGGGTTCTCGGGGACGAGGCCGAGCTCGAGGGCGATGTCGCCCGGGGTGAGGCCGCGCTTGACGAGCTTCTGGTAGCGGTAGTCGCCGGCGTTGAGCTGGTTCGCTCGCTTGCAGGAGAGTCCGTACTCGTCGCCGGCGGGGCAGGCGTTGCCGCGGCATCCGCCCTTGTACCCGTCGACGGCGCCGTGCGGGAAGGAGTCGTCGAGACGGTCAGCTGCGGCGTTCACTCGTCGACCTCCGGCTCGTTCTCGTCGTCGGCGGCGTCGCCGGTGAGGTCCTCACCGGCGCGGTCGGCGAACCATTCGGTCTGGGCGACGAGCGCATCGGCGCGATGGTCCTTGTCGGTGTCGGTGAGCGTGTAGTCGAGGGCCTCGAGAGCGTCCCAGTACTTCACGGCCGCGGCGCCGTCGAAGTGTCCGCGGTCCTCGAAATAGGCGAACGCTCGAGCGAGCGCGATGCGCAGCGACGGCACACGGCCCGACTCGACAACCTCGACAAGCTCGTCGGCGAGCGCGTTCTGTTCCTGCCATGTCATGTTGCGGGGACGTGCGGTGCCGTCGATGAGCTGCAGCGTGAGGCGCGGGTCGGGCGCGTCCTCGTGGTGGATCTCGGCGCGGAGGGCGGCGGCGAGGAGGTCGAAGTGCGCGGCGACGGGGCGGAGGCGTCCGGTGGTGAGGTGGGTGTGGATCCACGCGCGGCGGACGTCGGTGTTGGTGTCGATGAGCGCCTGGCGTTCGCGGCGCTCCTGCTGCTGGCGCTGCCACTCGGCTTCGCGTTCGAGTTCCTCGGGCGTCCTCTCCCGGACGTGCACGGCGGACGGGAGGGTGTGACCGTTGGTTTCCCAGTCGGTGCAGACGTAGCGGATCCAGTCGTCGGGCTGCTCGTGGAGGTAGTAGGACGCCGCCTTCTCGATGATCGCGGCGTGGCCGGGGCAGGTGGTGTGCGCGGCGGGTTCGATGCCGAGGCGTTCGAGGGTCTTCCCGGTGCCCGGCGCACCCTTGCCGGTCCACCATTCGCTGCCGTAGGTGAGGATTTCGACGACGTCGACGTTCTCGGCGACGAGCTGCTCCTTGAGCTTCGTGACGCGGGCGTCGACTTCTCGCTTGGAGCGGGCGTCTGCGGTGTCGCGGTCGAAGTTCTCGGGGCGGGTGGTCGCGGTTTTGATGAGCTTCTGCTGAAGCTTCGGGTGCTCGTCGAACTCGGCGATGATCGCGGCGCGCTCGAGGTCGATCGTCGGCTCCTGCGCGACGAGGTCGGCGGCCTTCTCCGATGCGGTGACCCTGAGTCCCGCGCGGATCCGTTCGGGCTTCTCTCCGAGGCCGGCGGCGATGTCCTCGGGGCGCAGACCGAAGAGGGTGAGCCTCTGGTAGCCGGCGGCGAGGTCGCGGGCGGAGAGCTGCTTGCGGCGCTCGTTCTCGACGATCTGCTGCTCGAGCGTGATGGCCTCACCGTCGAGCGGGGTGGGGCGGAGGATGACGGAGATCTCGGCGATGCCGGCGGCGATCGCCGCACCGACACGGCGGTGACCCGTGACGATGACGTACCCGCCGTCGTGCTCCTCGACGACAGGAGGCTGGATGATGCCGTGCTGCAGCACCGAGGCGATCAGCTGCTCGTCGGGCGTCGCATCCTCGCGCGCCTGGTCGCGGACGGCGAGCGCGGCGGGGTCGACCTTGATGAGTTGAAGGTCGGTGGTGGTGGTCATGGTGTGCTCCTTGGGTGGGGTCAGGCGGCGATGCGGCCGGCGGCGATCGCCTTGCGTTTCGCGGCGGTGGCGACTCGGTCGCATTCGCTGCGCGCGTACCGGTGCGCGGCGGCGAGGGTGGGGAACGGGACGGGGTCGTTGAAGAACTGGCGGGAACCGTCGCCGAGTTCGACGTAGGGCTGGACGGTCCATCCGAGGACGTCTCGGCGGGTCTCGCCGAAGCGGGGTTCGCGGAGGATGGCGCGTTGGATGAGCCAGCGCATCAGGCGGCCAGCTTCCGGATGAGCGGGGTCGGGTCCTCGTTCGCGACCAGACCGAGGTGCTCGCGGTCGCGGGTGATGGTCTTGTCGGAAACGAGGAGCATGTGCGCGATCAACTCGTCGCTGTGGCCGGCGGCGTGGAGCTGGCGGACGGCGAGGAGACGCTCGTCGCGGGTGAGGCGAATGCGGTTGCCGTGGACCGCGAGCTCAACAGCGATCTCGTCGACGGCAGCGTCCTCCCCCGTCTGTGGTTCGGGGTCGGTGTCGATGTCGCCCCATGCCATCGGTGGCATCCATCCGGCACGTTGCGCGCGACGGATGGTGCGGGTGATGTACGCGGCGTCGGCGTCGCTGGTCGGTATGGGTCGCGTGTTCCAGATCTGCTCGTAGAGCTCGGCGAGCTGCTGGTGGGCCCGGACGGTGGTGCCGCCTGCGTTCACCCTCTGCGTGAGAGCAGAGCGGGTGATGCCGAGCTGCGTGGCGAGCGCTTCGATGGACCATCCCCTGCAGGCGAGTGCCTGGACGCGGCGGCGCGATCCTGTCGAGGGGATGCGTGTCGCGGGATCGAGGTCGGAGATCTTCGGTTCGATGGCGAGGATGGAGTTGTGCACGCGGTAGTGGATGCGTGTGACCCGGCCGGTCGCGATCTGGTAGACGGTGCGGGGATTGATGTTGGCCGCGCGGGCGATGTGCTCGTACGCGTACCCGAATCGTGAGAGGACGAGGACGTGCGCTCTGGCGTGGCCTGCGAGGCGCGGCGCTCGATCCCATCTGCCGTACGCCTGCAGGCGACGCTCGGTGCGCTTCGTGGCGGCTTGGGCTGCGCGGCAGCCGAGGCAACGACACCCGTGGCTGGTGTAGCAGGTGGCGGTGAGGCCGTGCTTGTGGTTGTCGGGGCACACGGGTGCCTCGGTCACGGTGACGGTGTCCATCAGCGGGCGGGGACGTACTTCGCGTGGAGGTCGGCGCGGCGGATGGATGCGGTCTTGCCGACGCGGTGCGGGTGGGCGTCGTTGCGCCGGATGCGGTAGTTCACCGGGGACGAGAGCGTCGGGGCGCCGATGATCTCGATCTCGCGGGTGAGGATCTTGCCGTCCGGAGTCTGGACGCGCTGCGTCCACCGGCTGCGGAGGCGGATCGGGGCGACGGTGCCGGCCGCTTCGAGCGTGGCGGTCGCGGTGGGGGTCGTGTGGTCCATGGTGTGCTCCTTGGATGGGTGGTGGTCAGTCGAAGAGGGTCGGATGCTGGGCCGGTTCGGGAGGGCTGTGCCGACGGCCGGCGGTGAGGAGCCGTTGCAGCTCGACGAGGCCAGCGGGCGTGACGTAGGTCTGCGGGTACGGGGTGCGTCCACGGCCGGGGACGGGGATGTTGCGGACGGTGAGCCAGCCGTTGCGGCGGGCGACGTGCGTGACGGTCCAGTCGCCGCCGCTGCGATCGAGCCATCCAGCCTGGTGCATGACCTCGAAGAGGCCGTTGCGGCCGATCGTGACCTCGGGATCCTCGGAGAGAATCCGCGCGGCGACGTGCACCGGGTGCGAGCCGATGAACGACGGCACCAGCTGCGCCTTGTCGAGCGCGTCGTCGTCCGTGGCCTCGAGCACCGTGCGCACCCAGTCGAGGAACCGGGACGCCGGCGGCGTCGCGGCGGCCTCACAGCGCGCGATCGCGACCTCGACCGGGTAGCAGACGTGACCGTCGATGGTCTCCCACGTGCCGGCCTCGACGAGCAGCTCCCCGGTCGACCACGGCGGGATGCCTGCGATCGCCTCGACCTGATCAGCGCGCATGAACATCGCGCCCGCGTCGACGAAGATCCACAGGTCGCCCGCGCCGGGCATCCGGTGGATGAGCTTCGTGCGCGTCCGGGACAGCTCGACCACGGCGCTCATCCCCGCCCGCCCTCGAGCGACGAGGCAGCCGCGTCCGCGATGCGGCGGCGTGCGGTCGCGCACGGACCACAGCCATCGGTAGGCTCGCCACCATGGCCGTCCAGGTGCACTACCAGGGATCCGTGTTCGACCTCGACCCCACGCGAAGCGACGCCTTCTGGTGCTCGTTCATCGATGAGACGATCGCCACCGTCAATGAGACCGGACGTCCTCTGCCGCTCGGACTGAACCTTGCCGACGGTCGAGGAGCGTGGCTGCACCTCTACCCCGGCACGCCGATCGCCGTCGTCGCGCCCGCTGAGATCCTGTTTCACCGGCACGACTGACCGGCGCAGCAGATTCGTCGCGCACGGACCACATCCGATGAACGTCCCGGTCGGATGAGTGAGGCACGTCATGATGCGGCCTCGTCATCCGCGCATGACGAGCACAGGTCCTCTTCCACCCACCAGCAGCCCGACATGCAGGCGACGTCGTCCGTGCACTGGCAGACGCGGCAGCGGCGGACGTCGAACATCGGCTCGAGGAACGCGACACGCTCGTCGATGTCGTCGACCCGACGGAGCATCCGCGCGAGCAGAACGACCGCCGCTGCCTGCACGAGCACGACGACGATGAAGAGGACCACCTGCAGGACGTCGAACATCACAGCACCGCCCATGCGAGGACAGCCTCAGCGAGAACGACCGCGCCGAGGATGCCGACGAGCACGACCGCCCACAGCGGAGTGCGCGTATCCGGTTCTGTCTCGATCGGGATCGGCGTGGCCGCCGCTCGGGATGCCGGCATCGGCTGCGGCGTGGCCGTCGCTTCGGGCTCGCTCATCGCCGACCACCGCCGTACAGACGGTCGAGCTCCTGGTCGACGCGGTCCAGACGCGCCGACGTCTCCTCGTCCGCGATCCACGTGCTCTTGTCGAAGGCGCCGTACGACCAGCAGACCGTGATGAACGCGGCAGCGAGCAGCGCGGCGAGCGCGGCGGTGAGGAGGGTGCGCTCCTGCTGCAGACAGAGGGCGACGATCGTCACGAGTGCGACGACGAACGCGGCCCAGCGGATGGTGATCATCGACGGGATGCCTTCCTGATGCGGATGAACGCGACGCCGGCCGCGATGAGCGCGACGCCGGCCGCGAAGGGGAAGAGCTGCGCTCCGGACTCGGCAAGGCGAGTGGGGCCGGCGCCCTCGGTCGACACAATCTGGGGGTGCAGTGTCGACGTCGTGATGGGGGTCACGACTTCCGAGGGCGCCGGAGTCGGGGACGCCGCCACCGTCTGGGACGGTGAGGGCGAAGGCTGAGAGGTGAGCGTCGGCGACGGGGACGGCTCGGGAGTCACGCTGCAGCCGGCGCCGACGGGCGCCTGCCCGCCCTCACCGAAGTGCTCCGGGAACTCGGCGAGCTGGACCCACTCGACGCACACCGAGGCGGCGTCGAGGCCGAAGGCCGACCACGGGAGGAAGCTCGCGCCGATCCACTTCCCCGAAGGCTGGTTGTTGAGCGCCTCGAAGTGGATGCTGTAGCTGCCGGTGGTCGTGCGGATGTTGACGTGACCGCCATCGGTGAACGACGCGCCGGCCGGCAGGGTGATGCCTGCGGCATCCACCGTGTACGGGGTCGGGGCGTCCGATCCACCCATCGGCGCGACGAGCAGGACGGCGGCGAGCGCTGCGGCGATCATGCGGCACGCCCGCGGAGGATGTCGAGGAGCACGTGCGCGTGGGCGCGGCCGACGGGCACGTCCCACTTGACGCGGGCCTCGGCCTTGGCCTGCTCCTCAGGTGTGGGCACAGGTCGCACGACGATGGTGCTCACGCTGCACGCTCCGCATTCCGAGCCTTGCGTGCGTCGCGACAGTCTCGGCACGGGACGATCGTTCCGGTCGGGTGCGCGGCGCAAGATACCCGCTCGGTAGGCTCAGCGGCATGGCCACCGAGATTCACTACTACGGGTCCGTCTTCCAGCTCACCGAGAGCACAGATGACGATCTGCACCGCCGGTTGATTGGGAGCTACTTCGAGAGCCCCGAGATCCAGGAGGGTCCGATCGTCGTGTGGTTCGACCTTCGAGGCGGCGGACACGTGTCGCTGAGACTCACGGTCGATACGCCGCTCGCGATCGTCACGAGCTAGCCCCACGGCGAGCGCCCCGCGGGCGGTCTCGCACGAGCCACAAGCCGTGTGAGTGCCGGCGGGGTGAGCAGGGCACGTAGCCTTGCCGTCATGACGAACGGGAGACGTGGTCGCGGCGCGGACGCCGGAAGTCTCACTCGAGCGCAGCGGATCGAGGCGGCGGCCATCATCCTTCGGGACGCGATTGAAGAAGTTGACGCGCGTCATTTCGCACCGCCAGCACTGCACTGCTCGAGCCACGCGGCCACGTCCCGACGCGTGTAGCGGATGAGGCTCGACCCGGGCAGCTTGATCCAGCGCGGGCCGGTGCCGTCGGCACGGTACCGCTCGAGCGACTTCGTCGAGATGTCGAGGATCTCGGCGAGCGCCCGAGGCGACATGATCACGGGGAGGTCTTCGAACCCGGGGACCTCAAGGTACTCAGGCTCCGGTGCGGATGCCGCGTTCAGAGGTGTCACGTTGCTCACGACGCCACCGCCTGAGGATCGGGAGTGAGAGCAGCCGATGCTTCGACGCGGGAAATCAGCTCGGCAACGGTGACGCCAAGCCACGGCGCGAGAGTGAAGAGCTCGCCCATTGTGAACGGGGGAGCCGCCTTGAGACGGCGGCCAGCCGTGTGCGGCGTGACGTCGATAACGACGGCGAGATCAGCCGATGTTCGGCGGTGGCGCGCCATCTCGACGCGCACCTCTTCGCACAACGCGATGGCCTGCTCATCAGCCACTGTCTGCTTTGTCATACAGACATAGTGAATGCCAAATCATCCACTGTCAAGCAAATCATTCGTGTTGACGAAAAATCATCCATCCGGCATGATCGGACGCGTGCACACCGACAAGACGGCTCGCTTCACGGAGGCTCTGGTCTCAGAGATCAAGGCTGAGATGGGTAGGCGTGACCTCTCTTCGCGGGCCATCGCTCGAGCGATCGGCGTGAACGCTCAGTACGTGTCATCGCGACTGGACGGGGGAAACCCGCGAACCGGGGAGCGGGTGATCCTGAACATCCGAGACCTCTTCGCGATGGCTGCCGCCATGGACCTCGATCCGGCCGAGCTCGTCCAACGGGCAGAAGCCATCGCCGAGGACTACGCACTTGCGGCTTCAGATGATGACGACTGGCAGAGCCGCCAGGAGGCGGAGAACGAGTAACCCCTGGGGAGGGCTATGAACATCTGCGATCTAATCGGCGACCTCGGAGTCGAGCTGATCTACACCAACGAACTGCCGCCCGAACGGCTCGGGTGCTACCTCGACGACGAGCGTCGCATCCTGATCCGGGCTAGTCTGCATGGCGCGCTCGAGCTTGAAACGCTCGCCCACGAGTACGCGCACGCCCTCCACCGCGACCGTACTCGGCATCCCGCAGTCGAGTGGCGTGCTTGGCGCACGGCCGCCCGGATCCTCGTCGACGACGAGGCGTACGCCGCGGCGGAGCGCATCAGCCACAATGCCGCGTACATCGCCCGCGAACTCGGTACCACGGTCCGGATCATCGAGGCCTACCGGAAGGCCATCCACCGCGGCGAGATCCTTCTCGCCGCTTGACCCTTGGGGAGTCACACCATGAGCAGCAGCATCGATCCCGAAGAAGCCAACATCGAGACGCCTCCCGTTCCCGACCAGAGCGCGGCGGAAGCGGCGAGCACGACAGCGCCGCTGAGCGACGAGTCGAGGACTCCGCGGAAGCTCTGGCCGCCCTCGCTCCTCGTTGGTGCCATCGGCGCTGGTGTCCTGGGGCTCATACTCGGCGCCACCGCGGTGGCTATACCGGCTCAGATCGCCGCGAGCGGGTCCGCAGCGCAGCTGGCCAGCTCGACGGAGACTCGTGACACGTTGGAGATCGATCTGAAGAACGCCAAGTCGTCTCTGCGTACGAGCGAAAGCCAGCTGAGTACTGCGGAGGCATCGCTCGAGGAGTTGCAGGGTCGCGTCAGTGACCTGGAAGCGCGCGAGGCCGCGGTGACGGAGCGGGAGGCCGCTGTGAAGACGACCGAGCAGACCATCGCTGCTAACTCGTTCGGTGAAGGCATCCGGCTCGTCGGCAAGAACACGGCCGCCGGCGTGTACACGACCGCGGAGATCACCTCGGGTTCCTGCTACTACGTGTGGAGGACGAGCACCGCATCCGATGCTGAGATCATCGACAACAACATCGTGAAGTCGGGCACTGCCACCGTCACTCTCCGAGACGGAGACGTCTTCGAGTCGAGCCGATGCGGCAAGTGGACGAAGACCGGCTGAGCATGTCGCTCCTTCTCACCATTGAATGACTGATGGCGCGTGCGTGGATCACTGACCGTTGGGTGAAGGACGCGATCGTCGAGCTCCCCGACGGGTCGAAGACGCGCCTCAGCGCGACGAGCGCGCAGCTGCGTTCGCTGAAGACGCTGCCCGAGCACTTCCGCACGTCGAAGTTCGGCAGAGGATCACGCTGGATCGCTGCATGGTACGAGATCGGCGGCCGGCAACGGCAGCGCCTCTTCGAGCGGCGATCGGATGCCGAAGCCTTCATCGCCGCACTCGAGGACGATATCCGCTCGGACCGCTACATCGACCCCGCCGAGCGGGAGCGCGCCTTCCGGGTCGTCGCCGAGGAGTGGCTCGCATCGAAGAAGCGCGTCAAGGAGTCATCTTGGCGTCGCTACCGGCGCGAGCTCGACATGTACGTGCTGCCGCGGTGGGGCGACTCCCCCATCGGCGCCATCACCCGGCCGCAGATCGACGCGTGGGTCGCCCAGCTGCAGACCGGCGACGCTCCCTACGTCTTCGACGTGAACGAGTACCTCAAGAAGCCTCGCACCCCGCGCGCCATGGCGCCGGCGTATATGCGCAACGTGGTCGGCGCGACGTTCGGTGGCGTAATGCGTTACGCCGTCGCCGAGCAGCTCATCGGCCGCAACCCGCTCGAGCGTGTCGAACTGCCCCGCATCGAGGGTGACCTTGAAGCCGACCTCCCCTCCTTGTCATACCCCGACATCGAGGCTCTCGCGGAAGAGGCGCAGCGCAGTACCGGACGCGTCGTCGACGGCGACCTCCTACGGCTGCTCGCCTACGCCGGCCCGCGCATCGGCGAAGCCACCGCACTCAAGGTGCGCGACCTCGACGCCGGCGCCAACCGTGTCCGCGTGCACCGCACCTGGACGCTCGACCGTGAGGGGCGCCGCAAGCTCGGCCCGGTGAAGACCTGGGAGAAGCGGTGGGTGCCGGTGCCCGCATTCCTCGTGAAACGACTGCAGGACCTGATCGAGGGGCGCGACGAGGACGAGTTCCTCTTCACCGGCATGCTTGCCGCCGCGATCGACGGCGGCAACTGGCGGCAGCGGGTCTGGTACCGGGCCGTGAAGGACGCCGGCCTCGCGGCGGGCATGTCCGTCCACGACCTCCGCCACGTCGCCGCGTCGAACGCGATCGCCGCCGGCGCCGACGTGAAGCTCGTCCAGCAGATGCTCGGACACAAGGACGCCACCGAGACCCTGAACACCTACGCGCACCTCTGGCCTGAGCGCACAGGCGAAGTGATGGCAGCCGTCGAGAAGCGCCGCGCCGAGGCGCTTCGCAAGTCCGCCGCAGCGTGAGCTCGCATCCCCGACGTCGCGTGTCATGTTAGACGGATGTTAGACGGCAGCGGGTCGGCGAGCGCAACCTCAACGACAGAAGGCCCGTCGATCCGCGGAATCACGCGGATCGGAGGGCCTTCGAAGACTGGGGTCGGTGCCGGCTACAGGACTTGAACCTGCAACCCCCGTATTACAAGTACGGTGCGCTACCAATTGCGCCAAGCCGGCGGGGCCGCTCCAGTCTAGCCAGCGGTCCGGGCCGCTTACGGCGCCTTCGTCGGCGTGAGGGAAGGCGTCGGGGTCGCGGTCTGCGACTTGTAGTACGACCCGCTCGCGCTCGTGAGGACGAACTGGGAGAACTCGGCGGCGTCCGACATGTCGCCGACGTACTGCTGACCGTTGACGACGACCATCGGCGTGCCCGTCAGCGTGAGACCGTCGGTGCCCGGGATGCTGCTGATCGCACGCTCCGTCGCGCCCTTCACCCACGCCGAGTACGACTCCGTCTCGATGCACTCGCGCAGCTTCTTGGGGTCGTCCGACCCGTTGGCCTGCGCGATGTCGGCGAGCTCCTTGTTGGAGAACCCGTCCGAGTCGACGGCGGGCTGGCGGGTGAGCAGCTCATTGTTGAAGCTGAAGAACTTCGCGGGGTCGAGGGTTGCGACGCACGCGGCGGCGCTCGCGGCGCGCAGCGAGTACTTGGTCCCGTTCGACTTCGCGGTGAGCATCGACACCGGGTGGTAGGTCAGCGTCGCGGCACCGTCCGAAACCCATGACGACAGCTGCTGCGCGTTCGCGAGCTGCCACTGGCGCGCGGCGGGCGCGAGGTAGTCGACGTAGACGTGGATGTTGACGACGGATGCCGAGGCGCTCGGTGCCGGCGTCGCGCCCGGCTCGGCCGCAGCGGTGGGCTCGGGGGTGGCGCCGTCGATCTCGTCACCCGACGAAGTCACCGAGACGGACGTGACCGCGAAGCCGTCTGCGGTCGCATCGGCGGGCTGGAGCTGCGGACGGTCGTCGTTGGACCGGATCGCCCACGACACGGCCACCGCGACGACGACCACCGCGGCCGCGACTCCGACCGCCAGCGCGAACCGCTGGACGAGCCGGACACGCGACTGCTTGGCGTGCACGAGCTGCGCCTTCTCGCGGACCGCATCGCGGCGGCCGGCAGGCGTGGGCTCGTTCGGAGTGTCGTCGTGGGACATGGGACCTTCTGAGAGAAGCAGCTCGGGGTGCGTGCCGCCACACGTCGCGATCGTCGCGGACGGGGCTGGGCGATGCCTCGATGCTAGTCAGCCAGCCTGGGAAATGCCCAGACGGAGCCTCCTCCTCACCCGCGAGAACGTGCGATACTGAGAGCGCGTCCACCGAAGGGCGTGCGGGTCAAGCCCCCGCTCATTCCATCACAACGGATCGTCCGGCACGTACCTGCCGGTGAAGGAGAAGAAAACATGGCGTCCGTCACCTTTGACAACGCAACCCGCCTCTACCCCGGCGGCACCCGCCCCGCGGTCGACAAGCTGAACCTCGAGGTCGCCGACGGCGAGTTCCTGGTCCTGGTCGGCCCCTCCGGTTGCGGTAAGTCCACCTCGCTGCGCATGCTGGCCGGCCTCGAAGAGGTCAACTCGGGCCGCATCCTCATCGGCGACCGCGATGTCACCGACATCCCGCCGAAGGACCGCGACATCGCGATGGTCTTCCAGAACTACGCGCTGTACCCGCACATGACGGTCGCCGAGAACATGGGCTTCGCCCTGAAGATCGCCGGCGTCGGCAAGGAAGAGCGCGCCCAGCGCGTGCTCGAGGCCGCCAAGCTGCTCGACCTCGAGGAGTACCTGACGCGCAAGCCGAAGGCGCTCTCGGGTGGTCAGCGTCAGCGCGTCGCGATGGGTCGCGCCATCGTCCGCCAGCCCCAGGTCTTCCTCATGGACGAGCCGCTGTCGAACCTCGACGCCAAGCTGCGCGTGCAGACGCGCACGCAGATCGCGTCGCTGCAGCGTCGCCTCGGCGTCACCACGGTCTACGTCACGCACGACCAGACCGAGGCCCTCACCATGGGTGACCGCATCGCCGTGCTCAAGGACGGCCTCCTGCAGCAGGTCGGCACGCCGCGCGACCTCTACGAGAAGCCGAACAACGTGTTCGTCGCCGGCTTCATCGGCTCGCCCGCGATGAACCTGTTCCCGGTCGACCTCGCGAGCGCGGGCGGCATCCAGTTCGGCACCGCCGTCGTCGACGCCGACATCGACCGCCCGACGAGCGCGACGCAGGTCACGGCCGGCATCCGCCCCGAGGACATCATCGTGAACCCCGCCGACGGCCTCGGCCTGTCGGTCACGGTGGACCTCGTCGAGGAGCTCGGCGCGGACGGCTACCTCTACGGCCACACCGACATCGCCGGCAAGCGCACCGACATCGTCGCGCGCGTCGACGGTCGCAGCCACCCGAACGCCGGCGAGACGGTCGTCCTCGCCCCCGTGCCGCACCACGTGCACGCGTTCGACATCGAGTCCGGCGAGCGCCTCACCAAGAAGGCCATCGCCTCGGCCTGATCCGACGACGACGCGGCGCGGGTGGCTCCGGTTCAGCGAACCGGCCCCCGCGCCGCGTCGTATCCCCCGACGAAAGCGAAGACCGGCGTGGTCCACTCCCTCACGATCACTGCGAGCAGCGTCGACGCGGGCCTGCTCGCCCTGCCCTGGTCCACTCCTCTCGACGAGTGGGGCAAAGACACGATCGTCTCGCTCCCGAAGGGCCTGTCCCGCCACCTCGTCCGCTTCGCCGACCTGTCCGGACGTGTGGTGGCCGTCAAGGAGACCACGGGAGAGATGGCCCGTCGTGAGTACGACATGCTCGGCTCACTCGGCCGCCTCGACGTCCCCTGCGTCGAACGCGTCGCGGTCATCGACGGCCGCCGCACGCCGAAGGGCGAGCCGCTGCCGGCGGCCCTGGTGACGGCCCACCTCAAGTTCTCCCTCCCCTACCGCGCGCTGTTCACCCAGGTGCTGCGCCCCGACACGGCCGGGCGTCTCGTCGACGCCCTCGCGGCTCTGCTCGTGCGCCTGCACACGATCGGCTTCTTCTGGGGCGACGTCTCGCTCTCCAACACCCTGTTCCGCCGGGATGCCGGGGCCTTCGCCGCCTACCTCGTCGACGCCGAGACCGGCGAGCTGCACGAGGGCGGCCTCACGCGCGGCCAGCGCGAGCACGACCTCGATGTCGCGCGCACGAACATCGCCGGCGAGATCATGGACCTCGAAGCCGGCGGAAGGCTCGAGGGCGGGGTGGATGCCGTGGCCATCGCCGACGGCATCATGTCGTCGTATCACTCGCTGTGGGCGGCCCTGACCGACAAGGAGAGCTTCGCGGCGGGCGAGGCCTGGCACATCACTGAGCGCGTGAAGCGCCTGAACGACCTCGGCTTCGACATCGGCGAGATGTCGATCCGCACCACGTCCGACGGCACGAGCGTGTCGATCCAGCCCAAGGTGGTCGACGCGGGGCACCATCAGCGCCGCCTTCTACGCCTGACCGGGTTGGACGTCGAGGAGAACCAGGCACGGCGGCTCCTCAACGACATGGACGAGTTCCGCGCACGCGTGTCGCGGCTGGGCTCGGACGAGGAGATGGTCGCGCACGAGTGGCTGACCCGCGTCTTCGAGCCCGTCATCAAGGCGATCCCGTGGGATCTGCGGGCGAAGCTCGAGCCCGCCGAGGTGTTCCACCAGGTGCTCGAGCACCGCTGGTACATGTCGCAGGCGCGCGGACAGTCCGTTCCCATCGCGGAGGTCGTCTCGTCCTACATCGACGATGTGCTGCGTCACCGCCGCGACGAGGCCACCGTCATGGGTCCGCCGACGGAGACGATGGCCATTCCGGTGATCACCGCGGCGATCGGCACGATCGACGACGACGAGGATGACGACGTCGACTGGCGCGATCTCGTCTGACGCGGCGTTTCGTCGAACGCCGCCCGTCGAACCCCGTCCGTTGAGCGAGGCGCGCAGCGCCGAGTCGAAACGCCGCCGCCCGTCAGTAGCCGACGGTGAAGCGCTCGCGGACGTGCTTCGGGTTCTCGATCTCGTCGAGGATGGCGACGGCGAGGTCGGCTCCGGAGATGAACGACTCCCCCTCGGCATCCGTGACGAGGACGTCGCCGCCGTCGCGGTAGCGTCCGGTCCGCTCGCCCGGGTTGAACGCGCCGAAGCCGCCGGCCGGGTGGATGAAGAACCAGTCGCGGCCGGTCTGCTCGGCCTGCAGGTCTTCCAGCACGCCGATCATCTCCAGGGCCTCGGCCTTGAACTCCTCGGGGAAGCCCAGGTCGATCACGCGCTGACCGCCCGGTGCCACGAGGCTTCCGCCCGCGCCGCCGACGACGCCCAGCCGCACGCTCTCCGGCAGCACCGTGTTGAGGGCCTCGAGGTTGGGGCGCACGAGTCCCTCCATCGCACCGCGCGGAGCGACCGTGCTGACCACGACGTCGACGCCTTCCAGCTGCGCGACGAGGCCGGGGATGTCCAGCAGGGTGCCCTCGATGTAGGTGGCGCCCGGAACGCGGTCGGCGGCGACGGAGCGCGACACCGACAGGACGGTGTGCCCGCGGTCGACGGCCTCCGAGACGATGTGACGGCCGGCGAAGCCGGTGCCTCCCAGAACAGCGATGATGGCCATGTGGAGCGATCCTTTCGTTCGACTCCGCGTCACTCGGACGCGGCGCGGATGGTGGCGACCTGGTAGAGCGCGACGGATGCCGCGATGCCGGCGTTGAGCGACTCGGTGGCCGAAGAGATCGGGATCGAGACGATCTGGTCGCAGGTCTCCGTCACCAGGCGGGACAGGCCCTTGCCCTCGGAGCCGACGACGATGACGACGGGGCGGTCGGCGAGCTCGAGCTGCGGCAGGGCGACGTCTCCGCCGCCGTCGAGACCGAGGACGAACACGCCCTGCTTCTTGAACTCCTTCAGGGTCGTCGTGAGGTTCGGTGCCATGGCGACCGGAACGCGGGCGGCGGCTCCGGCGCTCGTCTTCCACGCCGCCGAGTTGACGCCCGCGGAGCGGCGCTGCGGGATGATCAGGCCCTGGCCGCCGAAGGCCGCCGTGGAGCGGATGATCGCGCCGAGGTTGCGCGGGTCGGTCACGCCGTCGAGCGCAACCAGCAGCGGGGTCTGGCCCGTGGCGATCACCTGCTCGAGCAGGTCCTGCGGGTGCGCGTACTCGTACGGCGGCACCTTGAGGGCGACGCCCTGGTGCACGCCGTCGAAGCCGGCCATGCGGTCCAGCTCGGGCCGCGTGACCTCCATGACCGGGATGCCGCGCTGGGTCGCGATCGACAGCATCTCCTTGACGCGGTCGTCCATCTCGACGCGCTGCGCGATGTAGAAGGCGGTGGCCGGGATGCGCGCCCGCAGCGCCTCCAGCACGGAGTTGCGCCCGGTGACGTTCTCGGTGTCGTCGCCCGCCTTCGCCTTCGGGGCGCGTGAGGGACCCGGCTTCTGTCCCGGCCGTCCCTTGCCGCCCGCGGCCGCGTAGCGCTCGGCCGCGGCCTTGCGCTTGCCGGCGACGTGCCAGCTGCGGTCCTCGGCCTTGGGGGTCGGTCCCTTGCCCTCGAGCGCCTTGCGCCCGTGACCGCCCGTGCCCTTGAGCGGGCCCTTCTTCTTGCCCTTGCCCGCGGAGGGGTTGCCCGGCTTAGCCATCGTTCAGACTCCAATGGGTCCCGTCGGGACCGTCTTCGAGGACGACGCCGGCCGCCGCGATCGCATCGCGGAGGCGGTCGGCGCTCGCCCAGTCCTTGTTCGCGCGCGCCTCGGCGCGCTGGGTGATCATCGCCTGCAGCAGGCTGTCGAGCGCACGGCCCTGTGCGTCGTCGGTGTCGCCGCGCCAGCGCGGGTCCGCGGGGTTCATGCCGAGCACGCCGGTCATCCGCCCGACCTCGACGAGCGCGCGCGCGGCAGCATCCCGATCGCCGGCGTCCAGGGCCGCATTGCCCGCGCGCACGGTCTCGTGCACGACGGCCAGCGCCTGCGGAACGCCGAGGTCGTCGTCCATCGCGGCGGCGAAGGCCTCCGGCAGGTCGGCGACGACGAGCGGCGTCGGGGTCCCGAGCACGCGGGTCGCGCGCTGCTGGAAGGTACGGATCCGATCGAGGGCCGCCTCGGCGTCGTCGAACGACGCGGGGGTGAGATCGAGCGTGGAGCGGTAGTGGGCGGCGCCCAGCGCGTAGCGGACGACGAGCGGATCGCGTTCGGCGAGGACATCGGCCGCCAGCAGATGGTTTCCGAGCGACTTCGACATCTTCTGGTCGCCGACGGTGACGAGCCCGTTGTGCACCCAGTAGCGCGCGAACGCGTCGCCGGCCGCCGTGGACTGGGCGAGCTCGTTCTCGTGGTGCGGGAAGCGCAGATCGATGCCGCCGCCGTGGATGTCGAACGATGCGCCGAGGTAGCGCCTGCTCATCGCGGAGCATTCGATGTGCCAGCCGGGACGACCGGGCCCCCAGGGACTGTGCCAGACGGCGTCCGCCGGCTCGCCCTGCTTGGCGCCCTTCCAGAGCGCGAAGTCGCGCGGGTCACGCTTGCCGCGCGCATCCGCGTCGGCGGCGGGCTCCATCGCGTCGATGCTCTGATGCGTGAGCGCCCCGTAGGACGGCCACGATCGCACGTCGAAGTAGACGTCGCCGGCGGCGGCGTAGGCGTGCCCGCGCGCGATGAGGGTCTCGATGAGCTCCTGCATCTGCGGGATCGACCCGGTCGCCCGCGGCTCGTAGGTCGGCGCCAGGATGCCGATGGCGGAATACGCCTGGCCGAACTCGCGCTCCATGCGGTAGGCGAGGGCCCACCACGGCTCGTCGTCCGTCGCGTTCTGCAGCACCTTGTCGTCGATGTCGGTGACGTTGCGCACGAAGGTGACCCGGCCGAACCGTCGCCCCAGCCAGCGCCGCAGCAGATCGAACGCGAGAGCGGCACGCAGATGATGGATGCCGGGACCCGACTGCACCGTCGGACCGCAGACGTACATGGTGACGTTCGCCGGATCCTGCGGGGCGAAGTCGCGCAACGCCTGCACCTGGGTGTCGTAGAGCCGGACCGTCACCGCTCCAGCCTACCGGCGCGGGCGCCGACGGACGGCGGCGTGGGACACTGGCGGACGATGAACGCCCCCGACGACATCCTCATCCGCCCCGACGACCTCACCGGGCAGGCCACGCGCGCTCTGGTCGCGGCCCACCTCAGCGGGATGCACGCCGCGTCGCCCGCCTGCAGCGTCCACGCGCTCGACATCGACGCGCTGCGCGATCCGTCCGTCTCGTTCTGGTCGGCGTGGATCGCCGGCGAGATCGCCGGGATCGGCGCACTGAAGCGGCGCGACCCGCACCGCGGGGAGCTGAAGTCGATGCGCACCGCCGAGCGGTTCCTGGGCCGCGGGGTCGGTCGCGCGCTCCTTCGCCACATCATGGCCGAGGCGGCGGCCGCGGGGATGTCGAGCCTGTGGCTGGAGACGGGCACGACCGAGAAGTTCGCCGCGGCGCGGCACCTCTACGCCAGCGAGGGCTTCGTCGTGTGCGGCCCGTTCGACGACTACGTGCCCGACCCGTTCTCGACGTTCATGACGCGGGAGCTCTAGCACCGCGGGAGTCGCGCCCGTCCACCGCTCAGCGGGGGACGACGACCGCGACGGCGAACGCCGCGACGCCCTCGCCCGTGCCCGTGAATCCCAGTCCGTCGGTCGTCGTCGCCGACACCGTGACCGGGGCGCCGAGCGCCGCCGACAGCACGCTCTCCGCCTCCGCCCGACGTGCGGACAAGCGCGGCCGGCGCGCTTGCACCTGCACCGAGACGTTACCCACCGCGTAGCCGGCCTCGGCGACGAGCGCGCGGGTCCGTGCGAGGAAGACCGCCGCGTGGGCACCCGCGTACTCCGGCTGATCGGTGCCGAAGTGGGTGCCGATGTCGCCCAGGCCGGCGGCGGCGAGCACGGCGTCGACGATCGCGTGGGCCACGGCATCCCCGTCGGAATGACCCTGCAGTCCGGGCTCGCCCGGCCAGGCGAGTCCCGCCAGCCAGAGCTCGCCCTCGCCGCCGACGGCGTGCACGTCGGTGCCGATCCCGACGCGGGGCAGCGCCGCCGCCACGGTGCCGGCAGGACGGGCGCCGAGGAGTGCGCGAGCACGGTCGAGGTCTGCCGGCGTCGTGATCTTGAAGCCCCGTTCGTCGCCGGCCACGGTCCAGACGGCGGTGCCGGCGCTCTGGACGAGCGCGGCGTCGTCGGTGTGATCAGCGGATGCCGCGGCGTAGGCCGCATCGATGACGGTGCGCGAGAAGCCCTGCGGGGTCTGCGCGGTCGCGAGGTCAGACCGGTCGACGGCTTCGCGCACGGCCTCGCCCGCGACCCGTTTGACGGTGTCGACCATCGGCAGCACCGGCAGGACGGCGTCCTTCCCGTGCTCGAGCGCGTCGATCACGCGGGAGAAGACCTCCGGCGGCGTGAGCGCGCGGGCTGCGTCGTGCACGAGCACCCGCTCGACGTCGGGCCACACGGCATGCAGACCGGCCGCCACCGAGGCCTGCCGCGTCGGGCCGCCGGCCACCACCGAGACCAGGTCACGGCGGGGGCCGGCCGCGGCGAGTGCGTCCGTGAGCGCATCGCCGACACGGTCGGCGGGTGCGACCACGATCACCTGAGCGGCCGGCGCCGCGAAGACGCCGTCGAGGGCATGACGCAACACGGTGTGCTCATCGAGTCCGACGAAGGCCTTCGGCACACCGACGCCGAGACGCTGGCCGGAGCCCGCGGCGACGACGATGACGGCGACGTGCGGGACGGGAAGAAGTTCGGAACTCACATCGCGACCCTACCGAGCCGCGTCCGCGCGGGCGAGCCCGCGCGGCGGTCAGCTCGCGAGGACCTCGTCGAGCACGCCCGAGGCGTGGTCCTCGTCGGCCTTCAGCGCGAGAGCGATCTCCGAGACAAGGATCTGACGTGCCTTGGCGAGCATGCGCTTCTCACCCGCCGAGAGGCCGCGGTCCTGATCGCGGCGCCACAGGTCGCGCACCACTTCGCTCACCTTGATCACATCGCCGGAGGCGAGCTTCTCGAGGTTCGCCTTGTACCGGCGGGACCAGTTGGTGGGCTCCTCGGTGAACGGCGCGCGCAGCACGTCGAACACCCGCTCGAGACCGTCCTTGCCGATCACGTCACGAACGCCGACCAGGTCGACGTTGTCGGCAGGGACCTCGATGATGAGGTCTCCCTGCGTCACGTTCAGCTTCAGGTACTTCTTGGTCTCGCCCTTGATGATCCGGTCCTTGACCTCGATGATCGTCGCGGCCCCGTGGTGCGGATAGACGACCGTCTCGCCAACCTCAAAAAGCATGCAGTTATGTCCTTTCGGCAAAGTCCAGAATACCACAGGCGACATACGCTAAGGTTCGCCGGTTCGAGGCCGAGCCGCCGGGCGGCGGGGGCGGCGCCGGCTCCCGGCATAGAATGAGGACACACCGACTCGTCCAGGAGGATCCGTGAACACGCGCCGTCTCGCGTCCGTCGCCCTCGCCGCCGTTGTGGTCCTCTCCACGGCCGGCTGCAGCATGATCTCGCCGCAGGCCACCACCATCACCTACTCCCCCGCGGAGGGCGTCAACATCGCCCACTCGGAGCCGCTGAAGGTGCGCAACGCGCTCTTCGTCGCGAACGAGGACGGCACCGAAGCCAACTTCCTCGCGGCGATCGTCAACGACACCGACAGCGCCGAGAGCCTGCTCGTCGGCGTCGACGGCACCACGCAGCGCGTGCGCGTGCCCGCCCGCTCCACCGTGAGCCTGGGCTTCGACGGCGCCGACCCGCTGCTGTTCACCGGGCTGTCCTCGAAGCCGGGCACCGACGTGAAGGTGTCCTTCCAGTCCGGCACCGGTGAAGCGGTCGAGGATCGCGTGCCCGTCCTCGACGGCACGCTCTCCTACCTCGCCGACTTCGTCCCCGCGAGCTGATCGCCGCGGCCGGGCGCCCGGCGGCGCTCAGGCCTCGAACCGGTATCCCAGCCCGCGCACCGTCAGCAGCATGACCGGCTCGCTCGGGTTGCGCTCGATGCGGGACCGGATCCGCTTGATGTGCACGTCGAGCGTCTTCGTGTCGCCGAAGTAGTCGCTGCCCCACACCCGGTCGATGAGCTGGCCGCGGGTGAGCACCCGGCCGGCGTTGCGCATCAGCACCTCGAGCAGCTCGAACTCCTTCAGGGGCATCGGGATCGTCTCCCCGTCGACCGACACCGTGTGCCGGTCGATGTCGAGCACGACGCGGCCGCCGTCGACGATGCTGTCGTCCAGGCCGAGATCGGGCCCCTCGCTGCGGCGCAGGACGGCGCGCATGCGCGCCAGCAGCTCGCGCGACGAGTACGGCTTGGTGACGTAGTCGTCGGCGCCCAGCTCCAGGCCGACGACGATGTCCACCTCGGAGTCCTTCGCGGTCAGCATGATGATGGGCACCTTCGAGCTCGTCCGCACCACGCGGCACACCTCGGTGCCCGGCATCCCGGGGAGCATGAGGTCGAGCAGGATGATGTCCGCCCCGCGCGCCGCGAACGCCTCGAGGGCGGCGGGGCCGTCCTCGGCGATCTCCACCTCGAAGCCCTCCCGACGCAGCAGGTAGGCGAGCGGGTCGGCCAGGTCGGGCTCATCCTCGACGATCAGGACGCGGGTCATCGCTTCTTGTCTCCTTTCGCCCGCGAGACGTCGCGGGCGGCTTTCTTCTTGCGTTTCTTCTTGACCGGGAGGTCGTCGGGCGGAGCGACCGCGGGAAGGCGGACCGTGAAGGTCGAACCCCGACCGGGACGCGACCAGACCTCGACCTCGCCGCCGTGCCGCTGCACCGCGTGCTTCACGATCGACAGGCCCAGCCCCGTGCCGCCCGTGCGACGGGAACGGGCCTGATCGGCGCGGTAGAAGCGCTCGAAGACGCGCTCCTGCTCGTCTTCGGGGATGCCGATGCCGCGGTCGGTGACCGCGATCTCCACGATCTCCCCGTCGGTCTTGACGCCGACACCCACCTGGCCGCCCTGCGGGGAGTACGCGATGGCGTTGGCCACGAGATTGGCGATCGCCTCGGTGAGCACCTGCACGTCGCCGCGCACGTAGGCGTGACGCGCACCGCCGCGGGCGACGGAGATCGCGGCGGAGTCGGCGGCGACGGACTGCGACTCGATGGCGGCGGCGACCACCTCGTCGACCGAGACGTCGCGCAGCTCGGTGAGGTCATCGGCGGACTGCAGCCGCGACAGGTTCATGATCCGCGAGGTCAGCTGGCTCAACCGCGCCGCCTCCGCGCTCAGACGGCCGGCGAAGTGGCGCACCTGGTCCGGGTCGTCGGCGGCCGACTCGACGGCCTCCGCGAGCAGGCTGACCGCGCCGACCGGCGTCTTCAGCTCGTGACTGGTGTTGGCCACGAAGTCGCGGCGCATCTCCTCGACGCGCTCGCGCTCGGTGATGTCGCGGATGACGATGAGGATCAGGCGCGGGGTGATCACGCTCGCCCGTGCCGACACCAGACGCGGCTCGACCCCGCGGCGCAGCCGCATCGTCTGCGTCTCGGGCATCTCGCTGCGCCGTACCGACCGGGCGAGCGCGCGCAGGTCGTCGTCCGGCAGGGCGAAGTCCTCGTGCATGCCGAAGAGCGCGGCCGGAGCGGACACCGCGACGATCTGCAGGGAGGTGTCGACGACGACCGCGACCTCGTCCATCCCCTGCAGGACGGCGGCGGTGCCGTCGGGCAGCGCCGTCGACGCGGCCACGCGCGCACGGTCGCGCGCACGCAGCGCGATGAGCACGAGCGTCGCCACACCGCCGCCGAGAACGAGGCCGAGGATCAGGGCGATCACCGGCTGCAGGGAGTCCATGCCTCCCAGCGTAGGGTGGACGGACACCGCAGATTCACGTTGCGGATCACCGCCCGACACCCCGGCCGCAACGTTCATCGCTGCGGCACCGATCGTTAACCTTGGCCCGCGATGATCGCCGGGTCAGCGGACGGCACCGTGCCTGCCCGCCGGAAGAGAGGCACCCTGATGCGCGAAGTTTTCCACCAGTCGCTCGAGGACGTGCAGTCGCGTCTCGTGGAGATCGCCGAACTCGTCACGGAGGCCATCGACAAGGCCACGCGCGCCTTCGGCACGAGCGACGTCGCTCTCGCGGAGGAGGTCATCGAGGCCGATCAGGTCATCGATGAGAAGGCGGTCGCCCTCGACGAGCTCGCCATCCAGATCCTCGCGCGCCAGCAGCCGGTCGCCCGCGATCTGCGCATCGTCGTGGCGGCGCTGCGCGTGTCGGCCTCCCTCGAGCGCATGGGCGACATCGCCGAGCACATCGCCCAGCTCACCCGGATGCGCTTCCCGGAGCGCGCGATCCCGAAGGGCCTCAAGGGCACGTTCACCAAGATGGGCGAGCTCGACGTCGAGGTCGCGCAGACGCTCACCGAGCTGCTGCGCACCGAAGACCTCTCCTTCGTCGAGACGCTGCGCACGCTGGACGACAAGGTCGACGACCACCACCTCTCCGTGTTCGAGAAGGTGCTCAGCGAGAACTGGCAGGGCGAGGCCGGCGCGACCGTCGACGCGACCCTGGCCAGCCGCTACCTGGAGCGTTTCGCCGATCACGCCGTCTCGGTCGCCAAGAAGGTCGCCTACCTCGCGACCGGCGACTGGACGCCGGACACCGACACCATCGCGGTCATCATCGCCGAGGGCGAGGCGCTCGACGACGTCGAGTGAGGCTCCGCCCCGCCGGGGCGCACACGAAGAGGGGGGATGCCGGTCGGCATCCCCCCTCTTCGTCGTTGCGCTCGCGCGCCGCGCTCAGCCCTTGCCCTGGCTCGCGACGGCGGCGGCACCGGCGGCCGCGGCCTCGGGGTCGAGGTACTCCCCCGGTGCGACGGGCATGAGGTCTTCGCCGAGGCGGTACACCAGCGGGATGCCGGTGGGGATGTTGAGCTCGGCGATGTCGGCGTCGCTGATGCCGTCGAGGTGCTTGACCAGGCCGCGCAGCGAGTTGCCGTGTGCCGTGACGAGCACGGTCTTACCGGCCTTCAGGTCGGGGACGATCTCGTTCTCCCAGTACGGGAGCAGACGGTCGATGACGATCTTCAGCGACTCGGTGCGCGGCACGTCGCCGTCGATGCCGGCGTAGCGCGGGTCGCCGACCTGGCTGTAGGGCGAGTCGTCGGCGAGCTCCGGCGGCGGCACGTCGAACGAGCGGCGCCACAGCATGAACTGCTCCTCGCCGAACTCCTCGAGCGTCTGCGCCTTGTCCTTGCCCTGCAGGTCGCCGTAGTGACGCTCGTTGAGGCGCCACGAGCGCTTCACGGGGATCCACAGACGGTCGGCGGTGTCCAGGGCGATGTTCGCGGTCTGGATGGCCCGGCTCAGCAGCGAGGTGTGCAGCACGTCGGGCAGGATGCCGGACTCCTTGAGCAGCTCACCACCGCGCGCGGCCTCGCCGCGACCCTGCTCGGTGAGGCGGACGTCCACCCATCCGGTGAACTGGTTGGTCTTGTTCCACTCGCTCTGCCCGTGGCGGAGGAGGATCAGCGTGTACGGCGCGGTCATGCTCGTCATCCTACCGGCGCGGGGGCTGGCATCATGGGGGGATGCCGCCGGAGAAAGCCCCCGCCCGCGGCGTCGTCGGTCAGATCACGCGAGGCACGACCAACACCAACCGGCTGCGCCGCATCGACCGCTGGATCGCGCGGCATCCGGTGCTGCGCCGTGCCGCGGATCCGTTCGTCGTCGACCTGGGCTACGGGGCGAGCGCCGTGACGGTGCTGGAGCTCGAGCAGCGGCTGCGGCGCGTGCGTCCCGATGTCGACGTGCTCGGGCTGGAGATCGATCCCGGCCGCGTCGAACGGGCGCGCGCCCAACTCGACGGCGTGCGCGCGGGCCGCACCCCGTTCGCCCGCGACGCGCGGGTCGCGTTCGCCCGCGGCGGGTTCGAGGTGCCCGCGCCGCACGATCGGCGTCCCGCCGTGCTGCGGGCGTTCAACGTGCTGCGGCAGTACGACGAGACCGACGTGCCGGCGGCCTGGTCGCGCATGGCGCGACGACTGCAGCCCGACGGCATCCTCGTGGAAGGCACGTGCGACGAGCAGGGGCGGGTGTGCACCTGGCTCGAGATCGGCGCCGACGCCGTGCCGCGCACCCTGACGCTGTCGCTGCGCCTGTCCGCGCTCGAAGCCCCCGCGATCGCCGCCGAGAGGCTGCCGAAGGCCCTCATCCACCACAACGTCCCGGGCGAGCCCGTGCACGGCTTCCTGCGGGCGCTCGACGAGGAGTGGACGCGCGCCGTCGCGACCGCGTCGTTCGGTCCCGTCCATCGGTGGCGCACGGCCCTGCTCGCGCTGCACGGCGCCGGCTGGCCCGTCGGCGGACGCGCACGCTGGCGCCTCGGCGAGGTCACCGTGCCGTGGACGCTGGTCGCCCCGGCCTCCTGACCGACCGCCCGGCGATCCCGCTCAGACCCGCGGGATGGCGGCACGCGCCTCGTCCGCGGGCATGCCCGCCGCAGTCATGAGGTCGACGGCGAGCGGACGCATCGCCCCGATGAGGGTCTGGTCGACGGCCGAGCTGCGGTCCGCGAGCACCCCGGGATCGAGGCGGCCCGCGACCGCGCGGACGGCCTCCCGCGCCGCCGGCTCGTACGAGATGTCGCCGAGCGCGTCGGCGATCAGCCGCGCACCCGCGCCGAGCTCGTTGAGCAGGTCGGCGGCGATCGGCCGCGCGGTGCGGTCGTCGCACAGGTAGACGATGCGCCGCGCGATCACCCGGAGGTTGCGCGTCGCGAGATCGACGTGCACACGCACCCGTTCCTGACGCTCGAACTCCGGACGCTGCGCACGCAGGAACGGCGAGATGCGTGCGATCTCCGAGCCCGACTCGATGCCCGCGCGCCACTGGTCGACGAGCCCCTGCAGCGCCCGCGCCTTCCTGAGCCCGCGCTCGGCCCGACCGGGGTCACCGCGCCGCAGCGCCTGCACGAGGGTCGCGAGGGCGCCGTCGAACGCTGCGAACAGCTCCGCGCCCTCCCGCGTCACGGCACGCAGCGGACTGCGCGGCAGCAGCGCCGTCACCAGCAGTGCCGTGACGCCGCCAACCACGCCGTCGATCATCCGCAGGAACGGCACGCTCACGGGGATCACCATGACGATCGCCGACTGGATCGCCGCCGCGATGGCGAAGGCCGGCTGCGGCGACAGGAAGCGGGCGATGACGAGGGATGCCGCGAGGGTGAGACCCAGCTGCCACCAGCCGATGCCGGCGACCAGCACGATGATCTCGGCGACGAGGATGCCGACGATCATGCCGATGACCGTCTCCAGCACGCGGCGCGGGCGCGCGTCGCGCACCAACCCCAGACTCGAGACGGTGACGGTGGCCGCCAGCAGCGGCGCGGCGTGGCCGAGCACGTAGTGGGCGAACGAGAAGGCGACCGTTGCCGCGACGACGATCTGGACGATCGCGGGGGCCGATGCGACGACACGGTCCACGCCGACGCGGGGATGCCAGCGCGCACGCCATCCGGTGGCGATCGCCGCGGTCGGCGGCGACGCGGGGGGCCGGGGCTTTCCGGGCGGCTCGGGAGGAGGGACGGCGGCCACCGCGGTCAGCGACGCCGGGACAACCGCGGCATGCGGGGCACGGCGGCCGTGCGGCCCGCGTCGGGCGGCACGATGACCTCCTGCGCGGCGGCGACGACACCGCCGTCGACGGCGACGGTGAGCTCGGCATCCGTCGGCGTCGTCCGCTTGACGTACGCGAGCGCGATCGGCCCCTCCTCGTGGTGGCGCGCGACCGAGGTGACGGCGCCCACGGCATCCTCGCCGAAGAACACCTCCGCTCCCCGTTCGGGAAGCCGCGCGTCGCTCCCGTCGAGCTGCAGCGACACCAGACGCCGGGGCGGATGCCCCAGGTTGTGCACCTTCGCGACGGTCTCCTGCCCGCGGTAGCAGCCCTTGTCCAGATGGACGGCACTGCGCAGCCAGTCGGCCTCGTGCGGCAGCGCGCGGCCGTCGGCCTCGGTGTCGGCGCGCGGACGCCAGGCGGCGACGCGCACCGCGTCGACGGCCATCCACCCGGCCACCGCCTGCGATCCGGAGGCCGCGGCGGCGGCGATGTCGGCGGCGGTGTCGACCGTGACGACGGCCTCGGACCAGTCGTAGGCGGTGCCGGGATGCGGGGTCGCGGGCGCGTAGCCCCACCCACCGACGCCGACCTCGGGCCAGGGATCGCGCCAGACGGCGAGCGCCGGAAGCGCCGCGACGGCGTCGCCGGTGCCGCCGATGACCGCCATCCGGTCGGACAGGTCGTGCAGCTCGACGCGCAGGCGGAAGCGCATGCGCGTGAGCCAGGTCAGCAGCGCGTCGGCGTGCGAGCGGTCGACGATGAGCCAGGTCCGCTCACCGTCGTCGACGACGGATGCGGCGTGCTCCACGTGCCCCTGCGGATCGAGCACCAGCAGCTCGGTGCTCACGCCGGGGGCGAGCGCGGCGAGGGCCTGAGACGTGATGGAGTCCAGCCAGGTGAGCCGGTCGACCCCGTCGACGGCGAGCACGACCCGGTCATCGAGGGGCGCCAGCGCACGACCCGCGATCAGATCGCGCTGTTCACGGGTGGGGGCGGCGACGTGCGCCAGTCCGCGCTCATCGACGACCGCGCCGGGAATGCGGGCGAAGGGACTGGAGGATGCGGTGTCGTCGGTCACGGCGCGATCACTCGACCCGCGCCAGTCGCGCCGAGGCGTGCGCGGCGAGCTCTCCGCCGAGCGCGGCTATGTCCCAGGCCCACAGCAGATGACCGTCGACGAGGCCGTACATGCGGGTCGCGGCGGTGTACGCCTTGGCGCTGGCCGGACGCACCACCGCATCCGTCGCGATGTCGATCCGCGGCCCGCGCACCTGTCCGACGTACAGCTCGCTGACCCCGTCGGAGTGGACGAGCGCCACCTCGAGGTCGAATCCGCCCTCCGCGTTGCGCAGCAGCTCGACGTCGTCCGCGGTGCGCGGCGTCGCGCGCGCGACGGATGCCGGCAGCAGCGCCGGCCCCGCGTCGCCGCCGTCGGCGGGCCGGGCGAGGCGCCAGTAGCCGGTCTCGGCCACGAGCGGCGTGCGCGCGCCGTCGTCGGCGAGGAGCCAGGCGCTCGCGGAGTAGTTCACGTAGTCGCCGCCGTCGTGGCTGAAGCTCACGCGATGGGCGAACTCGCCGCCGAACGAGACGTCGTCGGCCTCGTAGTCGATGACCCCGGTGCCCTCCCAGACGCCCAGGAGCCACGAGAGCGGGACGAGATCCGCCGGCAGGTCGGTCGGCAGGTCCAACATGGTCGTCAGCGCTGGCCGCGGTAGAGGTTCTTGATCACGACACCCGACACGAAGACGATCGCGAGCGAGGCGAGCGCGAGCAACCCGACGAAGAAGAGTTCGAGCGCAACGAGGTCCATACCCTCACTCTACCTTCACGAGAACATGCTGGAGAGTCCGAGGCCGAGCCCGATCAGCCCCATCACCACGAACGCGCCCAGCGCACTCGCGGCCACACGGCGGAGGAAGCCCTGCGAGTGCCCCTGCACCAGTTGCACCACGAACGCGAGGATGAGGCAGGCGGCCATGCCGACCGGCATCCATGCGGCGCGCCACTCGTCGGGGGCGAGGATGCCGATCGCGATCGCGATCACGGCGCCGGCGACCCAGACCCCGACGATGCCGCCGTATCCGGCGCGGGGCGCCAATCCGGGAAGCGTCATGGGTCCATTGTCACCGACGCGCCGCGTCCGCGCACTCACCGCGTCCGCACGTGCGCACGTCGCCGCCGCGCCCGGGTTCTAAGATGGGGGCACGGTTCGGGCATCAGGACCGGAAGGGACCCCATTGGCTCAGCTGCTCGTCTTGAGTTCCGCCCCGGGCGGCAGTCCCGTCCTGCCCGCGCTCGAGCTGCTCAGCCATCGCGTGCGGCAGATCCCGGCCGAGCCCGCCCAGCTCGTGAACGCGCCGAGCTCCGATGTGATCTTCGTCGACGCGCGCACCGACCTGGTGGGCGCCAAGTCGCTGTGCAAGATCCTCAACACGACGGGGCTCGACGCCCCCCTGGTGCTCGTCGTCACCGAGGGCGGACTGACGGCCGTGTCGACCGACTGGGGCATCGACGACGTCATCCTCGTCGGCGCGGGCCCCGCCGAGGTCGACGCGCGCATCCGGCTCGCGGTGGGGCGGCAGTCGGCGGCGCAGGTGTCCAGCCGCATCCAGACCTCCGGCATCACGATCGACGAGTCGTCCTACTCGGCGAAGGTGCACGGCAAGCCGCTGGATCTCACCTACAAGGAGTTCCAGCTCCTCCACTTCTTCGCGACGCACCCCTCGCGCGTCTTCACGCGCGAGCAGCTGCTGAGCGAGGTGTGGGGCTACGACTACTTCGGCGGCACGCGCACGGTCGACGTGCACGTGCGGCGTCTGCGCGCCAAGCTCGGCGACCTCGAGCAGCTCATCGGCACCGTCCGCAACGTCGGGTACCGGTTCAACGTCTACGAGGACGACCAGATCCCGTCGCCCCGCGAGGCCTCCCAGGCCTGATCTCGTCGCGGGCGCACGATCGACCACGCGGTTAACGCGGCGGTCACCTGGCCCTGACATGATGAGGTAATGATCGACACCGACGTTCTGGACACCGGGCTGGGCGACGAGGACGACGACGACTTCGACGAGATGGTCGAAGACGGCGACGCGCAGCTTCCCGAGCACCGCTACATGGACCGCGAGCTCAGCTGGCTCGCGTTCAACCAGCGCGTGCTGGAGCTCGCGGAGGATCCCTCGCTGCCGGTCCTGGAGCGCGCGAACTTCCTCGCGATCTTCGCCAGCAACCTCGACGAGTTCTTCATGGTCCGCGTCGCGGGGCTCAAGCGACGCATCGTCACGGGGCTCGCCGTGCCGACCAACGTGGGCCGCGCTCCTCAGGACGTGCTCGCCGACATCTCGGATGCCGCCCACGCGCTGCAGCTGCGTCAAGCGGCCGTCTGGCTCGACATGGTGCAGCCGGCCCTGTCCGACGCCGGCATCGACGTGATCTCCTGGGACGATCTGACCGCCGCCGACCGCGACGAGCTCTCCGACTACTTCCAGTCGCAGGTGTTCCCGGTGCTCATGCCGCTGGCCGTCGACCCGGCGCACCCCTTCCCGTACATCTCGGGCCTGTCACTGAACCTCGCGATCCGCATCCGCAACGCCAAGACGGGCCGTCAGGAGTTCGCGCGTCTGAAGGTTCCGCCGATGCTGCCCCGTTTCGTCGCCGTCCCCGGCGAGCCCGGGCGGGCGCGTTACCTGCCGCTGGAGCAGCTCATCGCCAACCACCTCGGCGACCTCTTCCCGGGCATGGAGATCCTCGAGCACCACACGTTCCGTCTGACGCGCAACGAGGACGTCGTGATCGAGGAGGACGAGACCGAGAACCTCATCCAGGCCCTCGAAGCGGAGCTCCTGCGCCGACGCTTCGGTCCCCCGATCCGCCTCGAGGTCACCGAGGACATGGACGACGTCACGCTCGACCTCCTGATCGCCGAGCTCGACATCACCGAGCAGGAGGTGTACCGCCTGCCGGGCCACCTCGACCTGCGGGGCCTGTTCGACCTCTCCCGCATCGATCGGCCCGAACTTCACTACCCGGCCCACGTGCCGACGACGGCGCCGGCGTTCCAGCCGCTCGAGCAGAACGGCCGTGCCGACTTCTTCGCGGCGATCCGCAAGGGCGACGTGCTCGTGCACCACCCGTACGAGTCGTTCACGACGAGCGTCGTGAGCTTCCTCGAGCAGGCGGCGCGCGACCCGCACGTGCTCGCCATCAAGCAGACGCTGTACCGCACCTCGGGCGACAGCCCGATCGTCCAGGCGCTCATCGACGCGGCCGAACGCGGCAAGCAGGTGCTCGCGCTGGTCGAGGTCAAGGCGCGCTTCGACGAGGCGGCGAACATCGTCTGGGCCCGAAAGCTCGAGAAGGCCGGCGTGCACGTCGTATACGGCCTCGTCGGGCTGAAGACGCACTGCAAGCTCCTGCACGTCATCCGCGAGGAAGACGGGATGCTACGCAGCTACAGCCACATCGGCACCGGCAACTACAACCCGAAGACCAGCCGCATCTACGAGGACTTCGGGCTCTTCACCGCCGACGAGCAGGTGGGCCGTGACCTCACGCGCCTGTTCAACGAGCTCAGCGGCTACGCGATCGAGAAGAAGTTCAAGCGTCTGCTCGTCGCCCCGTTGCACCTGCGCAAGGGGCTGCTGCGCCAGATCGAGAACGAGCGGCGCCACGCCCTCGAGGGCAAGCCGGCCCACATCCGCATCAAGGTCAACTCGATGGTCGACGAGCAGATCATCGACGCCCTGTACCGCGCCAGCCAGGCCGGGGTGCGCGTCGACGTCTGGGTGCGCGGCATCTGCTCGCTCAAGGTGGGGCTGCCCGGCGTGAGCGACAACATCACGGTCCGATCGATCCTCGGCCGCTACCTCGAGCACTCGCGCATCTTCGCGTTCGCCGGGGCCGGTGAACCGCAGGTGTTCATCGGCAGCGCCGACATGATGCACCGCAACCTCGACCGCCGCGTCGAGGCCCTGGTCCGCGTCGTGGCGCCGGCCCAGATCAAGGAGCTCGTCGACCTGTTCGATCTGGCGATGAGCGACGAGACGAGCTCCTGGCACCTCCAGGACAGCGGCGAGTGGCAGCGCCACAGCACGGATGCCGACGGCAAGCCGCTCGTCGACCTGCAGGACCGCACGATGGCGCAGGTGCAGCGTCGGCGGCGGGCCCGGGCGGTGCGATGACCGACACCGCCGTCTACGCCGCCGGCGGAGTGGTCTGGCGCGTCGTCGACGGCAAGCTCCGCGTCCTCGTGATCCACCGCACGGCCTACGCCGACGTGACCATCCCGAAGGGCAAGGTCGATCCCGGCGAGAGCCTGGCCGAGACCGCCGTCCGCGAGATCTTCGAGGAAACCGGCATCCGGGTCGCGCTCGGCATCCCGGTCGGCGTCTCGCGCTACCGCATGCCCAACAAGCGGCAGAAGATCGTGCACTACTGGTCGGCGGAGGCGACGGATGCCGCGATCCGCGCGTCCGCGTTCGTGCCCAACAAGGAGATCGCCGCGATCGAGTGGCTGTCGCCGCGCAAAGCGCTCGCGAAGCTCTCGTACCCGGTCGACGTGGAGATCCTCGAGGAGTTCCTGCGCTACGTCGACGACGGTGTGCTCGCGACGTTCCCGATCGTCGTGCTGCGCCACGCCAAAGCGCTCCCCCGCGAGGACTGGGACGGTGCGGATGCGGCGCGTCCCCTCACCGCACGCGGGGCGAAGCAGGCGGCGGCCGCCGTCGGTCCGCTCCGCGCGTTCGGTGTGCGCAAGATCGTCTCGAGCGACGCGGTCCGCTGCGTCACGACCGTGACGCCGCTGGCCGCGAGCCTCGGCAAGGAGATCCACCGCACGAGCGCGCTCAGCCAGGACGCGTGGGAGGACGGCACCTCCGACGTGCGCGCCGTCATCGGCCGGCGCGTGCGCTCGCGCAAGCCCGCGGTGCTGTGCAGTCACGGACCGGTGCTTCCCGGCATCCTGTCGGAGCTCGCCCTCGCGACCGGCACCCTGCACGGGTCGTACCTGGGCAGCGCCTCGGCGCTGGACACGGGAGCGTTCTCCGTCGTGCACCTGTCGGCGACCAATCCGGGGTCCGGCATCATCGCGATCGAGACGCACGAGCCGAAGCTGTAGCCGGTGGAGGGCCTGCGTCTCGCGTGGGGTCCGGTGCCGCCCGGGCGGATCGCTCGGCGCGAGGCCGCGTGGGCGCTGCTGCGGACGCTGCTGGCGGAGGCCGGGGCGCCCGAGGTCGTGCTGACCAACCCGTGCCCCCGGTGCGGGGGTGCGCACGGCCCGGTGCAGCTCCGCGGTGCGCCCTGGTGGGCGGCGGTGACCTACGCCGGGGCGACGGCGGTCGTCGGCATCCTCCCCCGTGACGCCGCCGACGGGTTCGCCCTCGACGCCGAGCCGTTGCACGATCCGGTGCGCGAGGCGGCCGGCGGCATCCCGGGAGGGCTGCGGCGGTGGGTTCGCGCCGAGGCCGCACTGAAGGCCGACGGCCGCGGACTGGCGGTGGACGCGGCATCCGTCGCGATCGCCGGCGACGACGGCGATCGCTGGGTCGCCCGGCTGCCGGGCACCGCGCGGGTCGTGCACGGCGCGGAGGTCGAGGGTCCCCCCGGGGTCCTCGTCTGCGCCGCCGTTCTCACCCACGCGGGACGAGTCGCCGCGGGCGCGTGACGATCGTCGGAGATTCGTGCCGAAAGCGCTCGCGACACGCGGCCATCGGCGTCGGCGCGATCACAACTCCGACGTTCGTCACGGGCTACCGGCGCGGCCGCGGGCGCGGGCGCAGGCGCGGGCGCGGCGGGTGCGGGCGCGGCGGCGGGCCTACGGCCGCGGCAGCGACGGCAGCTCCGCGCGGTCGAGCCACGGCGTGAACACGTCGTCGAGGTCGCGGCCGGCGACGCGCTCGGCGAGCGCGCGGAAGTCGTCGGTCGTCGCGAGTGTGTGCCGATACGTCTCGACCCAGTCGTGGAGCACCCGCGTGAACGCCGGAGGACCGATGCGGCACCGCAGGGCGTAGAGGGTGAGCGCGCCCCGCTTGTAGACGCGGTCGTCGAACATGAGATCGGGTCCGGGGTCGCTGAGCAGCAGATCCTGCGGCAGCGCCCGCAAACGGGCGTGGTGCTTCGCCGCCTTCTCCGCCACCGTCGCCGCGCCGGACCGCTCGAACCACAGCCACTCTGCGAAGCAGGCGAAGCCCTCGTTGAGCCAGATGTCGCTCCAGCGCCCGATGCCGACGCTGTTGCCGAACCACTGGTGGGCGAGCTCGTGGGCGATCAGCCGCTGCTCCTCGGGCACCAGGTGGTTGCTGCCGAAGACCGCCAGGCCCTGGGCCTCCAGCGGGATCTCGAGCTCGTCGGGCGTCACGACGAGCGTGCACGCCTCCTGCGGATACGGGCCGAAGGACTCCTCGAACAACGCGAGCATGCGCGGGACGTCCGCGAACGCCCGCGTCACCTCGCGGCGGAGCCCGGCGGGGGCGAACACCCGCACCCCGTCGCCGTCGCCGTCGTCGCGGGATCCGAGCAGGGTCTGCTCGTACGGGCCGATGTGCACCGCGACGAGGTAGGTGGCCACCGGCACGGCGGACACCGACGTGACCGTCAGCCGTCCGCCGGCCGTCGCCTGTGCGGCCGGTCGTCCCGTGAGCACGGGGAGGTAGCCGGCATCCGTCGTCACCGCCAGTCGCATCGGCGCCCGCGCGTCGGGACGGTCGTTGCAGGGGAACCACGTGGGCGCCCCGGTGGGCTGCGAGGCCACGAGCGCGCCGTCCTCGAGCTCCTCCCACCCGATCGTGCCCCAGCGGGAGCGCCGCGGGGCGGGGGCGCCGGCGTAGACCACCTCGATCGAGAACCGCTCCCCGGGATGTATGCGGTGCGGCAGCGTGACGCGGAGCTTGCGCGGCCCCTGCGCGAACCGCGTGCGACGGTCGCCGTCGACGCGCACCCGCGAGGCGCGCAGCCCCACGAGGTCGATGCTGACTGCCGACACCGGTGCGGCGGCGACCGCGTTGATCGTCGCGCGCCCCTCCAGCCGGTTGGTGCGCACGCGGTAGTCGATCGCCACGTCGTAGGACTCGACGTCGAAGCCCGGATCGCCGCTCTCGGGGGCGTAGGGGTCGTGCCCGCTCACGAGGTGGACTGGTACGCGCGCACCGTGACGGCG
Organism: Microbacterium sp. PAMC21962; assembly: GCF_019443465.1. Taxonomy (NCBI): domain Bacteria; kingdom Bacillati; phylum Actinomycetota; class Actinomycetes; order Micrococcales; family Microbacteriaceae; genus Microbacterium; species Microbacterium sp. PAMC21962. The sequence continues at coordinate 1,447,237 of NZ_CP080381.1, forward strand.
TTCCAGGGACCGATGGGATTGCCGCTCCAGCGTGATCCCACCGGCACGGTCTCGCCGCGCATGACCAGGGATGCCGGGCCCACCGTGGCGTGGGCGCCGATACTGGCCGCCGGGAGGATGACGCTGTGGGGTCCGAGGGTCGCCCCGGCCGCGAGTTCGACGGTGTCCATGCTCATGATTCGATCATGGAAAAGGTGCGTCTGCACGACGCATCCCCGGTTCACGGTGGATCCGTCCCCGAGAGTCACCAGGTCGGGCTCGGGCAGCCAGTAGCTGTCGCACCAGACGCCGCGGCCGATGCGCGAGCCGAGCGAGCGCAGCCAGACCGCGAGCGCCGGAGTGCCGGTGGCGGCCCGCGCGAACCACGGCGCGGCCACCATCTCGGTGAAGGTGTCCGACACCTCGGTGCGCCACACGAAGCTCGACCACAACGGCTGCTCGCCGGCGCGGATCGGGCCCACGATCAGCCACTTCGCGGCCGTGGACACGCCCGCGGCGACGGCGCCCGCGCACAGCAGGACGACGCCGGAGAGCAGGATCGCGACGCCGAGTCCGGCGACCTCGATGAGGGCCGCCAGCACGAAGACGACCAGCAGCCCGATCGCGCAGGTGACGACGACGGGGACGAACCTGCACAGCTCCCAGAGCGTGCGCGCGACCCGCAGCCGCACGGGCGGCCGGTAGGTGCGCGACTCGTCGCCCTCCGCGGAGCGCCGCCGCAGCCGGACGGCGGGCGAGCCCAGCCACGACGATCCCGGCTTGGCCTTCAGCGGCGCGGCCGACAGGACGGCGACGAGGCCGTCGCGCGGCACGCGGTGCCCCGGCGCGGCCATGCCGGAGTTGCCGAGGAACGCGCGCTTGCCGATGCGCACGGGCCCGAGCCGCATCCAGCCGCCGTGCAGCTCGTAGGAGGCGACCATCGTGTCGTCGGCGAGGAAGGCACCGTCCTCGATGCGGGTGAGAGAGGGGATCAGCAGCACGGTGGATGCTTCGACGTCACGGCCCACCCGGGCCCCGAGCAGACGCAGCCAGACCGGCGTGAACAGGCTCGAGTACAGCGGGAACAGGATGGTGCGGGCGGAGTCGAGCAGGCGCTCGATCGTCCACGCCTGCCACCCGATGCGGCTGCGGACGGGATGGACGCCCTCCCGCAGCCCGACGGACAGCAGGCGCACCGCGAGCACCACGACGGCGGCGAAGACCAGCCCCGCGACGATGACGCCCGGCACGAGCCACACCAGCGCACCGCCGAGCGCCGCCGCCAGCGACGAGGCGCCCACCATGCCGCGGGCGACGACGAGCCCGCCCGCCGCGAAGGCGACCAGCGGCAGCAGGGCGAGACCCAGCGCCGACGCGGCGTAGGCCCACAGCCAGCGGTTCGGCGCGGGCGCCCGCTCGACCGGCCATTGCGCCGACGTGCCGCCGACGCGCACCGCCGGCGAGCCGGCCCAGGTCTGGTCGGCGCGGACGCGGCCGAACACGGCGGAGCCCGGAGCGATCTCGGCTCGGCGGCCGATGCGCGTTCCCGGAGCGAGCGTGCTGCGCGAGCCGACGGTGGCTCCGGCGCCGATGCGGATGCCGCCGATGCGCACGACATCGCCGTCGATCCAATACCCCGACAGGTCGACCTCGGGCTCGATGGCCGCGCCGTCCCCGATGTCGAGCATGCCGGTGATCGGCGGCAGGGCGTGCAGATCGACGCCGCTGCCGATGCGGGCACCGAGCGCCCGTGCGTAGTAGCTCACCCACGGCGCTCCGGCGAGCCCGACGGCATCCACCTGGTCGGCGATCTGCTCGGCCAGCCAGAGTCGGATGTGCACCCAGCCGCCGCGCGGGTAGTCGCCGGGGCGGACGCGGGCGAGCAGCAGTCGAGCGGATGCCGCGGCGATCGCCATGCGACCGAACGGCGTCGCGAAGAGGACGAGGCCGACCACCAGCAGCCACAGCGGCGCATCGGGCAGGACGTCGAAGCCGGGGACCAGCTGCAGCAGGGCCGCGGCCGTGAGCAGGTACAGCATCCATCGGATGCCGGAGAGGATGAACAGCGGGACGGCGAGCACGGTCTGCGCCCACTGCGCGCGCCGCGGCGTGGGCTCGGGGCGGTGGAACGTGGTCGACGCCTCCTCCTGCAGGCCCGATCCGAGCGCCTTCGCCATCGCCCCGAGACGGGGCACGTCGTAGATGTCGGCGACCGAGAACTCCGGCACACGCGTGCGCAGCCGCGACACGAGCTGCGCCGCGGCGAGCGAGCCGCCGCCCAGGTCGAAGAAGTCCGCCTTCCGATCGACGACCGGCATCCCGAGCACGGCGAGCCACTGCTGCGCGAGCCAGGCCTCGCCCGGGGAGAGGTCGGAGGCGGGCAGCTCGACGTTCGGCAGCGGCCACGGCAGCGCGGCACGGTCGACCTTGCCGGAGGTGCGCACCGGCAGCTCGTCGACCACCGCGAGGAGCGGGACCATGGGCGCGGGCAGACGTGCGGCGAGGTCGGCGCGCGCCGCCAGGCGGTCGAAGTCGGGCGGCGCCGCGAGGTAGCCGACGAGCACGGGGACCCCGGCCTCGGTCGTGCGCACGGCGGCCGCGGCGCCGGTGACACCGGGCAGGTCCTGCAGCGCCGCCTCGACCTCGCCGAGCTCGATGCGACGTCCGCCGACCTTCACCTGGTCGTCGGCGCGCCCCTGGAAGACGAGGCCTTCGGACTCGTAACGGACGAGGTCGCCGGAGCGGTAGGCGCGGTCCCATCCGAGCGTCGGCAGGGGGGCGTACTTCTCGGCATCCTTGGCGGGGTCGAGGTAGCGCGCGAGACCGACGCCGCCGATGATGAGCTCACCGACACCGCCCTCGGCGACCGGCTGCCCGTCGGCGTCGACGACCGCGAGCTTCCACCCGTCCAGCGGCAGGCCGATGCGCACCGGCACCGAGCCGTCGAGAGGCGCCGCACACGCGACGACCGTCGCCTCGGTGGGGCCGTAGGTGTTCCACACCTCCCGGCCGTCGGCGACGAGGCGCGCGGCCAGCTCGGGCGGGCAGGCCTCGCCGCCGAAGATGAGCAGACGCACGTTCTCGATCGCATCGGCCGGCCACATCGCGGCGAGGGTCGGCACCGTGGAGACCACCGTGATGCCCTGCCGCAGCAGCCACGGCGCGAGATCCTCCCCCGAGCGCACGAGCGACCGCGGCGCCGGCACCAGGCATGCACCGTGACGCCACGCCAGCCACATCTCCTCGCACGACGCGTCGAAGGCCACCGACAGCCCGGCCAGCACGCGGTCCTGCGGCCCGAGCGGCGCATCGGGCACGAACAGGCGCGCCTCGGCATCCACGAACGCGGCCGCGGAGCGGTGACTGACCGCGACGCCCTTGGGCACGCCCGTGGACCCCGACGTGAAGATGACCCAGGCGTCGTCGTCGACGCTCGGCGGCGGCACGGCGATGATCGCCTGCGTCGCCGGGTGCGGCGCCGCCCCGTCGAACAGGCCGCGGCCGACGGCCGCGTCGCCGGATGCCGGGGAGTACTCCCCCACTCCCGAGACGACGCCGCTCACGCCGGCCTCCCCGAAGACGAGCTGGGCGCGCTCGTCGGGGTCGTCCGCGTCGACGGGCACGTAGGCGGCGCCCGCGGCGATGATCCCCAGGATCGCGATGTAGAGCTCCTTCGACCCCGACGGCATCCGCACGCCCACGCGGTCGCCGCGGCGCACCCCCGCGTCGTGCAGACGGGCGGCCGTCGCCCCGACCCGCGCCATCAGCTCGCGGTAGCTCAGCGCACCCGAGCCGTCGTCGATCGCGGACGCCTCGGGGAAGGCGAGCGTGGTCGCCCGGAGGACGTCCAGAAGGGTCCGGGCCGGCGGCGCGGCGGCCGACCGGTCCAGTGCCGTCTGCGCAGAGCCCGTCACGTCAGGAGAGCAGATCGATCAGCTGCGCCTTGGTCAGACGCGAGTACCCGGAGCGGCCGTCGGTGCGGGCGCGATCGCGCAGCTGCGCGACCGTGAGCGCCGCGAGCTCCGACGCCGGTCCGCCCGGCTCCGCGTCGGCGTCCGCGGGGGTGCTCGCGGCGGCGGTGGCGCCCGGAGCGGCCAGCTCGGACGCGAGTGCGTCGGATGCCGCGACGGCCTCGGCATCCGCGCGCGCCGCGGCCCGCTCCGCACGGCGGGCCGCCTTCTTCAACGCCTTGGCTTCCGCGGCCTCGGCGGCAGCCCGGGCGGCGGCCCGCTCGGCCTCCGCCGCGCTCTGGCGGGCTTCGGCGCGAAGCCGCGCCTTGCGGTCGGCCGCCGAGACGGCCTTCGCGACCGCGCGCTCCAGCCGGCGCACGGCGCGTTCGGCCTCGCGGGTCACGGCGCGTGGTTTGCGGCGCAGACGCTTCTTCGACACGTCCGCGGCGTCGCGCGCCTCCTCGATGTACTCCTCCAGGCCGGCGGCGAGCTTCTTGGGAAGGCTCTTCGCCGTCTTGGCCGCTGTCTTCGCTGCCGCGGATGCATCGGTGACGGCGTCGCGCGCCGCGCGCTCGGAGGTGCTCTTGGTGCCCATGGCGCTCATCGTAGGCGTGCCAGGTGAACCGTCGGAGAACCGGTGCCGCGCCGCGACGGCGGGAGCACGCGATCGCACGGCATCGTTAACCCGTCGTTCACCTCCACAGCGCCGGCCGGTAAGAGTCGCTGTCTAGCGTCGGGGCGTGCCCTGCACCGGGCCGCATCTCCCGAACAACGTGAAGGATTCACAGTGAAGCTCACCCGTATCTCCCAGCTGGGCGCTCTCGCGGCCGTCGCCGCCCTCGCCCTGACGGGCTGCGCGTCGTCCGGCGGCAACACGCCGGCCGAGAGCGCGAGCCCGACGGCGACCAGCTCGGACGTCGCCTTCCAGATCGACCCGAACCTGAGCGGCACGATCACCGCCGGCGGCTCGAGCGCTCAGTCCAACGCGCAGCAGGCCTGGACGACCGCCTACAACGCGACCGCCAAGAACGTGACGATCAACTACGACAAGTCGCAGGGCTCCGGCGGCGGCGTCACCAACTTCCTGAGCGGCGCGTACGACTTCGCCGGCTCCGACTCGCCGCTGAACGCCGACCAGACGGCGCAGTCGAAGGCGCTGTGCACCGAGGGCGGGATCAACATCCCGATCTACCTCGACGGCGTCGCGATCATCTTCAACATCCCCGGCGTCACCAAGCTGCAGCTGAGCGGCGAGACGATCGCGAAGATCTTCGCCCTCCAGATCACCGACTGGTCCGACCCGGCCATCACGAAGGACAACGGCACCGCTCTGGCCGCCGGCGCGATCACCACGGTCGCCCGCTCGGACGGCTCCGGCACGACCCAGAACTTCACCAACTACCTCGCCGCGACCCAGTCGTCGGTGTGGACCTTCCCCGCGGGCAAGGACTGGCCGGTCGAGGGCAACGTCTCGAAGCAGAAGGGCGGCTCCGGCGTCGTCGAGGCCGTCAAGGCGGGCTCGGGCACCATCGGCTACGCCGACCACTCCGCGATCGGCACGCTGAACGCCGCCTCGATCGTCACCGACGGCACCGCGGTCGCGTACAGCGGCGAGGCCGTCTCGAAGACCTTCGAGGCCGCCGCGGTCGACAACTCCAACGGCGTCGCCGGCGACCTGTCGAAGAAGTTCGACTACAGCAAGCTGACCCCGGAGTCGTACCCGATCCCGCTGGTCTCGTACGCTGTCGTCTGCTCCACCTTCAAGGACGCCGCGCAGGCGGAGCTCGTGAAGTCGTACCTCGGCTTCGTCACCAGCTCGCTCGGCCAGTCGGTCGCGGAGAAGAACGCCGGATCGGCGCCGCTTCCCGAGTCGGTGCTGGCCGACGCCGCGAAGACGCTCGCGGCGATCAAGTAGCACCTCGTCCCGGTCCGGTCTGCGCGGCTCACGCTGCGCAGACCGGACCTGGCTGAGCAGGGTCGTCGATCCCCGGATCGACGGTCCTGCTGAGCCGGACAGCACAGCCCGACTCTGCGATCTTCCCGACCCGAGGAGAACACATGACCCTGCCCGACCTGGGGGTTCGTCGTGGCTGACGTCAAGACCGCACCCGCGCAGAAACCGGCATCCAACATCGTCGGAAAGCGTCGCGCCGGGGACTCCGTCTTCCTCGGCCTGTCGACCACCGCGGCCGTGTCGATCATGATCATCCTGGCCGGTGTCGCCATCTTCCTGATCCTCAAGGGTCTGCCGGCGATCACGGCCAACTGGAGCGAGGGCGACCTCGCCGGGTACCAGAACAAGGACTGGACCAGCTTCTGGGACTACGTCGCCCCGCTGCTCTGGGGAAGCATCTGGGCAGCTCTGATCGCCATGGTCCTCGGCACCCCCGTGGCGATCGGCATCGCGCTGTTCATCTCGCACTACGCCCCGCGGCGCATCGCCGGCTTCCTCGGCTACATCATCGACCTGCTGGCCGCCGTCCCCTCCATCGTGTTCGGCCTCTGGGGCATCATCGTGATGCGGCCGCTGCTGCTGCCGCTCGCGGACTTCCTCAACCAGTACCTGGGGTGGATCCCGCTGTTCCAGGGCCCGGTCTCGAGCACGGGATCGACGATGCTCGCCGGCGGTGTCGTGCTCGCCGTGATGATCCTGCCCATCGTTACCTCGATCACCCGCGAGATCTTCCTGCAGACGCCGCGCCTGCACGAGGAGGCCGCCCTCGCCCTCGGGGCCACCCGCTGGGAGATGGTGCGCCTGGCCGTCATCCCCTACGCCCGCAGCGGCATGGTCTCGGCCACGCTGCTGGGCCTCGGGCGCGCCCTCGGCGAGACGATGGCCATCGCGCTCATCATCTCGCCCAGCCTGATCTTCTCCGTCGCGCTGCTCACGGACGGCTACAACTCGCAGACGATCGCGGCGAACATCGCCCTCAACTTCCCCATCGCCACCGATCTGCAGCGCTCCGCCCTCATCGGCACCGGCCTGATGCTGTTCGTCGTCTCGCTCGCCGTGAACATGCTCGCCCGCTACATCATCGGGGCGACCGGTCCAGGCTCGAAGGGCCGCAAGAGAGGAAAGCGCTCGTGACCGAGCTCAGCACGCCCGTCGCAACGACCTCGACGCCGCCGCTGTCGCTGACCAGCGGCCAGCTGCCCCGTTTCATCGAGCCGATCGTCCTCGGCGTCTCGCTCGCGGTGATCGCGGCGCTGCAGCTCGTGCTCGGCGGGTTCAACGTCGCGACGTGGCTCATCTTCAGCGCCCTGGTCTACCTGCTGGCGATCGGGGTGTTCTCCGCCATCGTCGAGGGCCGGCGCAAGTCGACCGACCGCGTCGTGCGCGGCCTGGTCACGGCGGCCTTCGTGCTCGCCGTCGCACCGCTGATCTCCACGCTGTGGACCGTCGTGTCCAAGGGCATGGGCGTCATGTCGTGGGACTTCGTGACGAAGGTCGGCGGCACGACGTTCGACCCCGACACGCTGGCGGTCGTCTCGACCCCGGGCGCCCTCCAGGCCATCGTCGGCACCCTCATCATCACGGGGATCGCCGCCCTGATCTCCGTGCCGATCGGCATCCTGGCGGCCGTCTACCTCGTCGAGTACGCCCAGCCGAACAACCCGCTGCGACGCGCCATCACGTTCCTGGTCGACGTGATGACCGGCATCCCGTCGATCGTCGCCGGTCTGTTCGCGTTCTCGCTGTTCGCCCTGATCGTCGGACCCAAGGCGTTCAGTGGCTTCTCGGCATCCATCGCCCTGTGCGTGCTCATGATCCCGATCGTGATCCGCTCGACGGAGGAGATGCTGCGCCTCGTGCCCGCCGACCTGCGCGAAGCGTCGTTCGCCCTCGGCGTGCCGCGGTCGACCACGATCATCAAGGTCGTGCTGCGGACGGCGGCGAGCGGCATCATCACCGGCGTCGTGCTGGCCGTCGCCCGCGTCATCGGCGAGACCGCGCCGATCTTCATCGCGGCCAGCTTCACCGACAACTTCAACTCCGACCCGTTCAACGGACCCATGCAGACCCTTCCGGTCATGGCCTACACGGCCTACAGCTTCCCCGGACAGGACATCGACGCTTCCCAGGCCCAGGCCTGGGGTGCCGCGCTGCTGCTGGTCATCCTCGTCGTCATCTTCAACCTGATCGCCCGGATCGTCGCGAAGGTCTTCGCGCCGAAGGCACGCTAAGCAAGGAAGGCACCAGTGTCCAAGCGCATCGAAGTCGAGAACCTCAACGTCTACTACGGCGATTTCCTCGCCGTGGAGGGCGTGTCGATGGATATCGAGCCCCGCGCCGTCACGGCGTTCATCGGCCCGTCGGGCTGCGGGAAGTCCACGTTCCTGCGCACGCTCAACCGCATGCACGAGGTGATCCCCGGCGCCCACGTCGAGGGCAAGGTCCTCGTCGACGGCGACGACCTGTACGGTCCCGGCGTCGACCCGGTGCTCGTGCGCCGCCACGTCGGCATGGTGTTCCAGCGGCCGAACCCCTTCCCCACGATGTCGATCAAGGAGAACGTGCTGGCGGGCGTGAAGCTCAACAACAAGCGCATCTCCAAGAGCGACGCGGATGCCCTCGTCGAGCGCTCCCTGCAGGGCGCGAACCTGTGGAACGAGGTCAAGGACCGCCTCGACAAGCCCGGTGCGGGCCTGTCGGGCGGCCAGCAGCAGCGTCTGTGCATCGCGCGCGCGATCGCCGTCTCCCCCGACGTGCTCCTCATGGACGAGCCCTGCTCCGCCCTCGACCCGATCTCGACGTTCGCGATCGAGGAGCTCATCCAGGAACTGAAGTCCGACTACACGATCGTCATCGTCACGCACAACATGCAGCAGGCCTCCCGCGTCTCCGACAAGACGGCGTTCTTCAACATCGCCGGCACGGGCAAGCCCGGCAAGCTCATCGAGTACGACAACACCGACACGATCTTCACGGCCCCGTCCGTTCAGGCCACGGAGGACTACGTCTCCGGCCGCTTCGGGTGAGCGACCGCTGATCGCTGTCCGGCCCTGCCGCGCTTCGTGCGCCGCGGGGCCGCGTCGGTCGTGGGGGGCTGGGGTCGGGGCGGGCTGGGGTCGTGTCCCGGCTCGGTTCGGGTCCCAACTGCAAGGGCTCCCCCGCGACACGCCGGCACCACAGCATCCACCCCGGCGTGCCCCTCGCCCGACCTTGCAGTTCGGTCCCCCGGATGCCGCCGCAGCTGCGATCGCCCCACGCACCCACCCGGGGCGCCGGGGCGCCCGAGTGCGGGCGCGGAACCGAACTGCAAGGGCTTCGACCCGAGACGCCGCCACGCCGGCATCCACCCCGGCGTGTCCCTCCCCCGACCTTGCAGTTCGGGTCGGGCATGAGCCGGCCACAGGCTCCTCCACAGACGGCCGACACACGACTCCGTCCACGGATGCCGGGACTTCGCCCGTCACCGTCACGCAGACTGGCGACGATGTCGGCATGTGCGATGTCCGACCGGCCGTGATGACGACCGCGATGCTGCGGCGGTCGGGCCTATCGCGCGCCCAGCTGCGAGAGCAACTGCGAGCCGGCATCCTCGAACGCCGACGTCGGGGCGTGTACGTCATCGCCGATGCCTGCGATGCCGCGCGCGGTGGCCGGGCACGGAGGGCGACTCGCCTGCGTCACAGCCGCGACGCACCTCGGGCTCTGGGTGCTGACCGCCGACCTGCGGGCGCACGTCTGGCTCTGCGACGGGCAGCGCACGTATCACCCCAACGGATGCGGATGCGTCGAGCACTGGGACGACGGGCCGCTCGGCCCGCCGGGGAGCACGCCGTCGATCCCGCGGCTGCTGCTGCAGATCGCGCGGTGCCACGGCGTCGAGGAGTTCTTCGTCGTGCTCGAGTCGGCGTTGCGGCTCGGTCAGCTCGACGACAGCGGCCGTCGGTGGCTGCGACAGCGCAGCACCGCCGCGATGCGCGAAGCGCTCGACCTCGCACGGGATGACGCGGACAGCGGCCTCGAGTCGTTGCTGCGGTGGCGGCTTCGTCACCTCGGCCTTCGCGTACGGACCCAACGGCGCATCGCGGGGGTCGGCGTCGTCGACGCGCTCATCGGCGACCGGCTGCTCGTCGAGGCCGACGGCGTCGACAATCACGATGGCGCGCCGCACCGCCACAAGGACCTCGTCCGCGATGCCACCGCCGCCATCTGGGGCTTCATGACGCTGCGGTTCGACTACGCCATGATCGTGCACGACTGGGACCTCGTCGAAGCCGCGATCGTCGGCGCCCTCGCGACCCTCGGCCGCGCCGAGCAGCATCACCTCTGACCGCACTGCCACGCCCGCGTCTCCGCCGCCACCCCGCACCCGACCCCCCTCACCGAACTGCAAGGGCAGCCCCGCGACACGCCGGCGGCCCCGCATCCACCCCGGCGCGTCGCCCGCGAGGCCTTGCAGTTCGGGCCGCGAGCGCCCGGCCACGGCTGCGCCTGCCCTCACCGCTCGCCACACCGTCGCGTTCGCGCCCGCGCCGCCACCCCGCACCCGACGCCCCGCACCGAACTGCAAGGGCAGCGCCGCCACCCCGCACGCCACGCCCCTGACCGCACTGCAAGGGCAGCGCGGCGACACGCCGGCGCCTCCGCATCCACCCCGGCGCGTCGCCCGCGAGGCCTTGCAGTTCGGGCCGCGAGCCGCAGCCGCAGCCCCAGCCCCAGCCCCGTGTGCCGGTTCAGTCCCGCGGACTCAGCAGGTAGTCGTTCATGGATACCGTGAGAGCGGCATCCATCGGCACGTCGACATCGTCGATCGCCGTGATCGGCGCCGCGAGGCGCACGCTGGAGACGAGCCACGCGGCATCCACGGTGTGCAGCTCCGCCACGGGGATCGTCTCGTAGCCGGTTTCGAAGCCCTGGGCGGCGAGGTGCTCGAACAGGCTCAGCTGCGTCGTGCCGTGCAGGATGCCGGCGTTCGGCGCGGGGGTGAGGAAGGCGTCTCCGCGGCGCAGGATGAGCGACGCGGTCGGTGCCTCCAGCACGTAGCCGTCGCTCGTCGTGAAGATCGCATCGTCCGCGCCGCGCCGGCGGGCCTCGCGCAGCGCCGCCATGTTCACGGCGTACGACAGCGTCTTCGCGCCCAACAGCAGCCACGGCGCCCGCGACGGCACGTCGAGGGCGTACCCGCGGTCGAGGGTGACGACACGGATGCCGCGCGACCGCGCGATCGAGAAGTCGGCAGCCGGAGCCGCGGTCACCCACGCGGTCGGAGTGGGACCGTGCTCGATTCCCCGGCTCAGGATGAGCTTGATGACGGCCTCCCCCGCACCGCAGGCGGACGCGGCGAGGGCCACGGCCTGGCGCCACTGCTCCGCGTGGGGCACGGGGAGGTCGCACAGCTGCGCCGAATGGGCGAGACGGGACAGGTGCGCCTCGACCTCCTGCGGATGACCGTCGATGACGCCGATCGACTCGAAGATGCCGTCGCCGCGCTGCGTGCTGAGCTCTCCGACGGTCAGCGCGGGGGCGGCGGGATCGACCTCGGTGAAGGTCGCTGCGAAGTCGGAGCGGGTGTCGTCCACGTCGGCGGGGTCGATCATCAGCGCGAAGTGCCAGGCCATGCCCCGAGCCTAGACCGCGGGAATACCCCTCAGGGGGCGTCCGTTACACTGGAACAGCCGGGCCGCAGTAACCCCGGGCTCCATCTTTCGCCGCTCCGAGCGGCCTCGCGCCGAGAGGCGTTCTGCGGCCCGGCACTTCTGTGCCGGGCACCCGCGACATCCGCGTTTCGACGCGTCGCTACGCTCCTCGCTCAACGACCGGCCACCGCCCACGGGCCACCGGCCACCGGGAGCAGCCGCCGGGTCAGGTCAACGCGTCACGTCGCCAGAGGCCCGCGCACGCGGTCAGGTCTCCGGCGTAGGTGTCCAGGCGCAGGGCGCGGGTCGTGAACGCGCTCGCCCGCTCGGGCTCGGCCGCGTCGTAGTCGTCGGCGACATCGGCGGCGCCCGCCGCCTCGACCCGACAGAACGACGCGGCACGCTCCAGCGCGACCGCGAAGTCGCCCGTGAACACGCCCCGCAGGATCTCGTCGACGAGCGTCATGAGCTCTTCCGGCCCGGCCGGCGTGGGCGCGCCCGCGACGACGTCGTCGACGGAGGGCAGCACGACCCGCCCGCGCTCGTAGAGCAGCGCGGCGGTCGCCGCGTCGTCCCGGACCATCAACTGCAGCAGATACAGCCGCCACAGCGTGCCCGGAAGCGACTTCGCCGGCGAGTGCGACCACAGCTCGGCCACCGTCTCGAGCCCGTGGGCATCGGTGAAGGTGACGAGGCGGTCGACGACCGCGTCGGTCGGCTCGTTGCGCACCCTCGTCACCAGGGCGGATGCCGTGGCATGCGCGATCCGCGAGACGTCGGCCGGATCCGTGGACCCGAATCGGCGGTCGAACGCGTCCGCGGGTCGACGGACGGGGCGGTGGTAGTCCCGGGAGTCGTCGCTCATCGCTCCAGGCTACCGGCGGCCTGCCGGGGCGGGGCCGAGGCCCCGATCGCCGCAGTCGCGGTCACACCGTCGGGATCGCGATGATCGGCGCGGTCGTCGGCGAGCCGTCGGGCGATCCGCCGGCCTGCTCCACCGTCACGGCGATGGTGTCTCCGGGCTGCATCGTGCCGTCGAGCTGAGCCGTGGCCTTCGCACCGGAGGCGTCGAAGGTGCCGGCCGCGATCGGCTGATCGCCGCGCACGAACCACAGCTCGAACGTGCGATCCGCGGGGATCTCCGGCAGGCCCTCGGCCACCAGCACGACCTTGCCCACGCTCTGCGACCAGTGCGCGGTCGCCTCGCCGCCCTGGAAGTCGACCTGTGCGGATGCGGCATCCGGCGCCGACTGGATCTGCTCCAACGCCGTCACGGCGGCCGGCGTGCGCCACAGGCTCGTCACCGCACCCGTTCCCCAGCCGATCCCGATCAGCAGGGCGACGGAGGCGACGAGCGCGAACAGCCCACGCGTCCACGCGCGACGCTCGACCGTCTGGACGACGTCGGTGGGCAGCGGCTCCTCGGCGTCGGGGGCGGGCGGAGCGGCATCCGTCTCGTCCGCGGATGCCGCGGCATCCGCACCGTCGTCCGTCGGCGCGGACGGGTCGACCTCGATGGCACGCATCAGTCGCGAACGCAGGTCGATGGGTGGCGCGACCGGCGCGACGGCGTCGGCGAGGATGTCGATCGTGGCAGCGTCGAGGGCGACGACGTCGTCCCACTCGGGATGGGCGTCGAGGGCGGTCTGATAGGCGCGCTCGTCATCGGCCGACAGCGCGTTCATCGCGTGCCCTGCCGACAGATCGGCGAACTCGTCTTCTCCGATGTCTCGGTGGTCGCGGTCGTTCATGACGTCACCCCCATCTCCTGCCTCAGGCGCGACAGACCGTCGCGCATTCTCGTCTTGATCGTCCCCAGGGGCGATCCCACCAACGCGGCGATCTCGCTCTGAGAATATCCCCCGACATAGGCGAGCAGCAGCGCTTCTCGCTGAGGGTCGGGGAGTGCGTCCATCGCCCGGGCGACGCGCCTGCTCTCGATGCGCAGGGCGACCTGGTCGTCGACGCTGTCCTGGCCCGTGTTCAGTTCGCGCAGACCCGCCTTCTCATCTCGCTCCGTGCTTGCGCGTGTGGAGCGCACGCGATCGACAGCGCGACGATGGGCGATGGTGAGGACCCAGGACCGTCCCTGACCCTTATTCGGAGCGAAACCGGAAGCGGATTGCCACACTTCCAGGAAGACGTCTTGAAGCACTTCCTCGCTCAGCGCGCGGTTCACGAGCACCCGCAGGATCAGACCGAAGGCGCGGGGGGCGAGCATGTCATAGAGCTGCCCGAAAGCCGTCCGGTCGCCCGCCGCGATGCGCACCAGGAGCTCCCCGGCGTGATCACGCGCCGGTGAGTCCTCGGGTACGTCCACACCGTCGATGACCATCTCTCTCAGCATGCCGTATCACCGTCCCTCTGTCGTGCATCGCGGCCGCGGGTGGCCCATCCGGCGGCGAACGAGTATGCTCCCGCCGCCCCCGACCGCAGAGGTCGCGATGCGCTCGGGTCATGTGCTGTTCGTCGCCGGACCGGGATCGGATTGCGCCGCCGGAACGGAGGCCGAGACGGGCGAAGAGACCCTCGGTCTATAAGGGGGGCGGATGCGGAGGCGCAAACGGATTCGGAACTTTTTCCCATCCGATGCGCGGCGGGCTCCGAAGGACTTGTCGAGACCGCACCTGCGGCTCGGCAGGACCAACAACCGCACGTCAGCTCACATGGAGGACATCATGCTCAGCACCACGAAGAAGATCACGGCGGCCCTGACGCTCACGATCGCCGGCGCGTTCGCGCTCTCGGCATGTTCGATGGGCTCCTCGACCAGCGCCGAGACCACGCCCCCCGCGATGACGCAGGAGACCCAGTCGATGGCGCCGTCGCCGTCCACGATGGACCCGGCCGCCAACCTCGTGGGCCCCGGATGCGCCGCGTACGCCGAGGCCGTGCCGTCCGGCGCCGGTTCGGTCGAGGGCATGTCTCAGGACCCGGTGGCCGTCGCCGCCTCGAACAACCCGCTGCTGAAGACCCTCGTCGCGGCCGTGAGCGGCCAGCTCAACCCCGACGTGAACCTCGTTGACACCCTCAACGGCAGTGAGTTCACCGTCTTCGCCCCGGTCGACGACGCGTTCGCCAAGATCGACGCGGCCACGATCGACTCGCTGAAGACCGACAGCGCCGCGCTGACCAAGATCCTCACGTACCACGTGGTTCCCGGCCAGCTCGACCCGTCGCAGGTCGTCGGCACCCACAAGACCGTCGAGGGCGGCGACCTGACCGTCACCGGCTCGGGCGACAACCTGAAGGTCAACGACGCCACCGTCATCTGCGGCGGCGTACAGACGGCCAACGCGACCGTGTACCTCATCGACACGGTTCTGACGCCGACCAACTGATCGTTCCCGGTCACACCCCGGTCGAGGCCGCCGGCGCGCTGCGCGCCGGCGGCCTCGTCGCGTCCGTGCCCCGCCCGCAGCCGGTACGCTGGGATGCCTGGGGCCTCTAGCTCAGTCGGTAGAGCATCGGACTTTTAATCCGCGGGTCGTGGGTTCGAGCCCCACGGGGCCCACCAGTGGGGCGCGCGCGGCTAGCCTCGGAACGTGGACGATCGGACGTCAGCTGTGGATGCCGGGATGCTGCTCGATGCGCGCTACCGCATCGACGCGCTCATCGGCACGGGCGGCATGTCGCGTGTCTACGCGGCGCACGACCTCACGCTGGGTCGCACGGTCGCGATCAAGATCATCACGGCGACAGGCGATGATCTCGATGCCGGCCAGCGGGTGCGGGTCGAGACGGCCGCGCTCGCGGCGCTCACCCACCCGAACCTCGTCGTGCTGCACGACGCGCGCCTGACCGGTCCCGGCCCCCGCTACCTCGTCATGGAACGTGTCGACGGCCCCTCGCTGTCGGCGCGGCTCGCCGAAGGACCGCTGACGGATGCCGAGCTCACCCGCATCGCCGGCGAGCTGGCCGAGGCGCTGAGCGCCGTCCACGCCGCCGGTGTCGTGCACCGCGACATCAAACCCTCCAACATCCTGCTCGCACCCGGC
The DNA here is from genome assembly GCF_019443465.1 of Microbacterium sp. PAMC21962. NCBI lineage: Bacteria > Bacillati > Actinomycetota > Actinomycetes > Micrococcales > Microbacteriaceae > Microbacterium > Microbacterium sp. PAMC21962. The sequence continues at coordinate 1,462,751 of NZ_CP080381.1, forward strand.
GCGACACCGAGCCGGCCGCGCCGTGCGAAGCTCGCCGACTTCGGCATCGCTCATCTGCTCGGCTCGGAGCGGATCACGCAGCCCGGCACCCTCATCGGCACCGCCGCTTACCTCGCTCCCGAGGTCACTCTCGGACACGCTCCGGCCCCGGCATCCGACGTGTACTCCCTCGGCCTCGTGCTGCTGGAGGCGCTCAGCGGTGCGCGGGCCTTCCCGTCCGCTCAGGGCGCGAGCCAGCTGCTCGCCCGACTCGCGCAGGATCCTGACATCCCCGCGGAGCTCCCGCCCCTGTGGGCGGGGCTGTTGCCCGCGATGCTCGACCGCGACCCGGCGGCGCGCCCGAGCGCCGCCGCGATCGCCGACACCCTCGCTGCTCCCCCGCGCGCGGCGGGTGCCGAAGACACCCGCGTCCTCATCCCGCCGCTGCCGCCGGCGGAGCCCGCCGCGGCAGCCGCGGCGCGGTTCGATCGGGATGCGGCCGGGGCACGCCCGTGGTGGCGCCGCACTCCGCTGCTGATCGGCGCGGGCGCGGCGGTGGCCGCGATCGTCATCGCCCTGTCGGCATGGTCGGGACTGTCGTCGGCGCCGAGCGTCGAACCGTCACCGACCACGACGACGCCGTCATCGACGCCCACGCCCGCGGCGACCGACGCGAGCACGGTGTCGAACCCCGACCCCGTCGCTCCCGCCGACCCGAAGGACAAAGGCAAGGACAAGGGCGGGCCGGGCGAGAACAACGGCGGCAAGGGCGGCGGCCCGGGCAAGGACGGCGGCTGAGCCGCCCCTTCCCCCGGACGGATGCCGCGGTCAGCTGCCCAGAGTGCCGACGGACACGACCTGCAGGATCTCGCCGAACAGCCACACGCCGAGCGAGATCGCGGCGACGAAGCCCACGACCGTCGCCGCGACCCACGTCCACAACGGAGCCCAGCCGCCGGCGACGGTCCGCCGCCGCAGCACCACCGCGCGCCCGATCATGTAGACGGCCGATCCTGCACTCACCAGCACGAAGAACGACCATGCCCAACCGAACGGCGCCGGCACGCCGCGGCGCTTCAGCTCGCGCCAGTCGAGCCAGCTGAACACGATGAACGCGGCGTAGCACGCCCAGCCGATCAGGGAGATGCCGAGAGTGCGGATCTCCCACGACGTCAGGTCCGCGGTGGCCGCGGCCGCGGCCGTCCCCGAGCCCGACTCCGCCGCGCGCATCATCGCCGCGATGATGGAGAGGTAGCCGTTCCAGTCGAAAAGGAAGATCGACAGCATCGGCAGCACGGATGCGGCGACCGCCAGCCACACCCAGATCGTCTGGGTCGGAACGTCGACGGCCGGCGGGGTGGCCCCCGGACCCGCAGGGGCGGGAGCCGTCGGGTAGGCCGGATACGCCGGAGCGACCGGCGCGGCGGGTGCGACCGGCGCGGCGGGTGCGGCGGGATTCGGTGCGTATTCGCCGAACCGCGGCGCGGGCGCCGTCTGTGCCGTCCACTGGGTGCCGTCCCACCAGCGGCGCGCGGCGGCATCCGCCGGGTCGGGGTACCAGCCGGCGGGGGCGCTCACGAGGCCGCTCCGACCAGCTCGGCACCGGCGTGGGCGAGTTCGGCGAGCGCGGCATCCGAGCTCTCCGGCGCGACGCCCGCGATGAGGTCGGTCAGGACGCGGACGTGCAGCCCGTGCGCGATCGCGTCGAGCGCCGACGCGCGCACGCAGTGATCGGTGGCCAGGCCGGCGACATCCACCTGCGTGACGCCGTGGGCGCTCAACAGGGACGACACCTTCTCACCGGCATCCGTGGTTCCTTCGAACAGCGAGTAGGCGGGCATGCCCTGTCCCTTCTTGACGTGGTGGGTCACGGCGTCCGTGACGAGTTCCGGGTCGTAGTCCGCTCCGGCCGTGCCGGCGACGCAGTGCACCGGCCAGGTGTCCACGAAGTCGGGGGCCGCATCGGAGGCGAAGTGGCCGCCGTTGTCGGTGTGACCTTCATGCCAGTCCCGCGACGCGACGATCAGCGCGTAGTCGTCGGCGTGCGCGGACAGATACGCCGTCAGACCGCGCGCGACCGCGTCACCGCCTGCGACGGCGAGCGCTCCGCCCTCCGTGAAGTCGTTCTGGACGTCGACGATGAACAGTGCTCTGGTCATACCACCGAGGCTAATCCCTCGGGGCGGCTGCGGTCGGCGCCCCGGTCACAACTCCGCCGAATCGCCCCCACCACGTCGCCGCGACCGGCGTGTCGCGCCCGCCGCCACCGGAATGGAGGAGTTTCGCCCGGCATCGACGTCGGCCCGCGCGAGACGTGAGGGCCACCAGATCCGCCGGCCGAGGTCGTACGCGACCGCCGGCACCAGCAGCGAGCGCACGACGAACGTGTCGAGCAGCACGCCGAAGGCGACGATGAACGCGAGCTGGGCGAGGAACAGGATCGGGATCACGCCGAGCGCGGCGAAGGTTGCGGCCAGCACGAGCCCCGCCGAGGTGATCACCCCTCCGGTCGCGACGAGCCCGCGCAGGATGCCGGGGCGCGTGCCGTGACGCTTCGACTCCTCCCGCACGCGCGACATCAGGAAGATGTTGTAGTCGACGCCGAGTGCCACGAGGAAGACGAAGCCGTACAGGGGCACGGCGGGGTCCGCCCCCGGGAAGTGGAACAGGTTGTCGAAGACGAGCGCGCTGACGCCGAGTGCCGCGCCGAACGACAGGATGACGCTCAGGATCAGGATGACCGGGGCGACGACCGCCCGCAGCAGCAGCATCAGGATCACGAGGATCACGGCGAGGATCACCGGGATGATGAGAGTACGGTCGCGGATCGAGGTGTCGTTCGTGTCGAGGTCGATCGCCGTCGGCCCGCCGACCAGGGCGACGTCCGCGCCGAGCTCGGTCGTGAAGCTCGTCCGCAGATCGCGCACGGTCTGCTCCGCGGCCAGCGAGTCGGCCTCGTCCGACAGCGTCGCCACCAGCAGCACGTCGCCGTCGACGATCGTGGGCTGGGGCGGCGTCGCACTCGGCGGACCGGCCAGCGTGTAGACGGGGGCGCCGTTCTGCACGGAGACACCGATCTGACCCGACGCGGTGTCCTTCGCGGTCGCGGCGACGGATTCGATGCCGGGCGCCTTCTCGAGCACGGTCACGGCGTCGGCCACCCGATCCTGGGGCACGACGATGTAGGCGGGGCTGCCCGATCCCGCGGCGAAGTGCTGGGCGAGCACGTCCTGCCCGTCGCGCGCCTGCGACGCGCCCAGCACCAGGTCGCTCTGCGGCACCCCGTCGGCCTTGAGCTGCAGCACGCCGACGGATGCCGCGAGCAGCACGACCGTCGAGATGATCCACACGGGCCGTGCGTGGCGCGCGACCAGCCGCGCCTGGCGGCCCCAGAAACCGCGGACGGGGGCGTGCGGGTCGGTGACGAGCCGCTCGGCGTTGTCCCCCGGGTCGCCGTCGGCGCCCTTCGGGATGAAGGGCCAGAACGCCGCGCGCCCGAAGATCGCGAGCAGCGCCGGCAGGAACGTGAGGGCGGACAGCACCGCGAACGCGATGCCGATCGAGGCGATCGGCCCGAGCGCGCGGTTGCTGGCGAGATCGCTCAGCAGCAGGCAGAGCAGGCCGGCGATGACCGTGCCGCCCGAGGCGATGATCGGCTCGAACGCGCCGCGCCAGGCGAGGATCGCGGCATCCCATCGCTTGACCCCCGTGCCGATCGCTTCGCGGAAGCGTGCCGTGTACAGCAGGGCGTAGTCGGTGGCGGCACCGATGACGAGGATGAACAGGATGCCTTGCACTTGCCCGTTCAGCACGAAGATGCCCGCCTTGGCGAGCCACCAGACCGTCAGCAGCGCGACGCACAGGGCGAAGGTCGAGGTGAGCAGCACGAGCACCGGAAGCAGCGGCGAGCGGTAGACGATCACCAGGATGATGAACACCGCCCCGAGCGCGACGGCGAGCAGCAGGCCGTCGATACCGAGGAATCCCGCCACCAGATCGGCGGTGAACCCGGCGGGGCCGGTGACCCACGCCTCCAGGCCCGACGGCAGGTTCTTCTCGATGCTCTCGCGGACGGCCGTGACCGTCTCGCCCACGTCGCCCGCGGTCGAGATCGGCACGAAGAACTGCACCGCCTCGCCGTCTTCGGACGGGATGGCCGGCGACACCTGCTCGACGCCCTCGACGCCGGAGATGGTCGAGGCAAGGTCGGAGATCTGAGTGAGCTGCGCCGCGCTGAGCGCCCCGTCGCCGGTGACGACGATGACGGCGGGGATGCTGTCGCCGCCGGTGAACTGCGAGAGCCGCTCCTGCACCTGCGTGGACTCCGCCGAGGACGGCAGGAACGAGGACTGGTCGTTGGTCGCGACCTCGTCGACCTTGCCGAAGTAGGGGCCGCCGATGGATCCGCCGACGAGCCAGATCAGGACCAGCAGAACGGGAATGCCGATACGCAGCCAGCGCGTCGGGGTGTCGGTGCGACGAGTCATGTCGCTAGCTTATCTAGTAATAAGTCCCGCATGCCAGCGCCGTGATGCGCGGGGACGCGCACTCACCCGCGGACGAAGTAGAGCACCCAGCCCGTGACGAGACTGATCATGCCGAGCGCGAGCATCCCCGCCGCCGACCAGGTCAGCGCACGCAGCCCGGCGGGGCGCCGCTGCAGCCGCATGCGTCCCTGCCAGCCGTGGCGGTACCAGATGGATGCCGCGTCGGCGTCGCCGATAGCCGCGGCATCCGCCGCCGACAGGGGCGCACTGTTCGCGTCGCCGTCCGCGTCGAACCACCGCGCGAGCGGATGCTCACCGTCGCGGTCGATGATGGCCTCCGCCGGGAGCCACGTGCCGTCGGCCGCCCACACGACGACAGCCGCGGCGGCGAGCACGACGAACGCGCCGAGTCCGACCCACGTGAAGATCTCGATCAGCGCGTCGATCGCGTGATCCATGGAGTCTCCCTGGGCGAGGGGAAGTGTGGAGCCGCCTAAGGGAATCGAACCCTTGACCTATTCATTACGAGTGAATCGCTCTGCCGTCTGAGCTAAGGCGGCGCAGGGAGCCGGAGCGCCATGCACGATGATCGATCCTACAGGGTCGGGGCGCCTCTCGCGAACCGGTCGCCGGGGCCGGCGACGCCGACCCGATCCGGCGGTGTCGTCGTGTTACGTCCCGATTCTGATCTGGACGCCGGATCTGCCTACCGTCGATGAGGCACCGCGACGAGGCGAGCGCGGAAGCCGACCCTGCAGTCCTCCCGCGCCACGCGGTGCCCCGACCCACAAGGAGCACCACCCATGTCCAAGAAGACCCTGGCCGCCGCTCTGGCGCTGCCGCTCGTCCTGCTGCTGAGCGCGTGCGCCTCCGGCGCCGCATCGCCCTCCGACTCCGCGGGGGCCTCCTCCGACCCCGTGCGCATCGGCGTCGTCGGCGCCGGCGACCCCTACTGGGAGACCTACAAGGAAGCCGCTGCCGCCGAGGGCATCAACGTCGAGATCGTGAACTTCGACTCCTACGACCAGCCGAACCCGGCTCTGTCGGCGGGCGAGCTCGACCTGAACCAGTTCCAGCACATCATCTACCTCGCCACCTACAACGTGAAGGCCGGAGACGACCTGGTGCCGATCGGGGCGACCGCGATCTACCCGCTGGGCCTGTACTCGACCAAGTACGCCAGCGTCGCCGACATCCCCGCCGGTGAGACCATCGCCGTCCCCAACGACGAGTCCAACCAGGCGCGCGCGCTCCTGGTCCTGCAGTCGGCGGGCCTGATCACGCTGAAGGACGGCGGGTCGATCTTCTCGGCCGTCGCCGACATCGAGCCGGGCTCCAAGGTCAAGGTCGAGGCCGTCGCCGCCGACTTCACCGCCTCGTCGCTCCCCGACTTCGCCGGCGCCGTCGTGAACAACGACTTCGTCGCCAAGTCCGGACTGACCAAGGACCAGCTGCTCGCGCAGGACGACCCGGCGGACTCGTCGGCGTTCCCGTACATCAACATCTTCGCGGCCAAGGCCGCGGACGCCGACAACCCGACCTACGCGAAGCTCGTCGAGCTGTACCAGAACACCGCCGCTGTCCAGGAGGGCGTGCTGGAGGCCTCGGGCGGCACCGCGGTGCTCCTGAAGACGCCGGTCGCCGATCTGGTGACGTCGCTGAAGAAGACCGAGGACGACATCCGCGCCCAGCAGTGATCGCCCCGCGTGTGCGGCCCGTCGGAAGGCGGGCCGCACACGCGTGCGTCGTCTCCGCCTCGACCCGGATCGGGAGCCCATGAGCATCATCAGACTGACATCGGCCACGAAGGTCTTCCCCCCGCAGACGAAGGGGGCACCGCCCGTGGTCGCCCTCGACGACGTCTCCCTCGACGTCGCGGCGGGTGAGATCTGCGGCATCATCGGATACTCCGGTGCGGGCAAGTCCACCGTGCTTCGTCTCATCAACGCGCTGGAGACGCCGTCGTCGGGACGCGTGGAGATCGACGGATCCGACATCACCCGGTTCGGTGAGCGGGAGCTGCGGAGGCTGCGCGCGGACATCGGCATGATCTTCCAGCAGTTCAACCTCTTCGACTCGCGGACGGTCGCCGGGAACGTGGCCTACCCGCTGGAGGTCGCGGGCCGCCCCCGTGGCGAGATCCGCTCACGCGTCGCGGAACTCCTCGAGTTCGTCGGCCTGTCCGCCAAGGCGCAGAACTACCCCGAGCAGCTGTCCGGCGGGCAGAAGCAGCGGGTCGGCATCGCGCGCGCTCTCGCGACGAGCCCCCGCATCCTCCTCGCCGACGAGGCGACGAGCGCGCTCGACCCCGACACGACCCAGGAGGTCCTGGGTCTCCTCCGCCGGGTGAACGCGGAGCTCGGCGTCACCATCGTGCTCATCACGCACGAGATGGAGGTCATCCGCACCCTCGCCGATCGCGTCGTCGTGATGGAGCAGGGCCGCGTCATCGAGACCGGCAGCGTCTTCGACATCCTCTCCGCCCCGCAGCATCCGGCGACCGCGCGCTTCGTCGCCAGCGTCATCGACGACGTCCCCACCGGCGACGACCTCGCCGCCCTGCGCGCTCGGCACGACGGACGCATCGTCACGCTGGACGTCCGCGACGGCGTCGCCGCACAGGCGGACGTGTTCGCCGCCCTGGCCGCCCACGGCGTGCGCTTCGAGGTCGTGCACGGCGGCATCAACGACATCCGGGGCCGCGTCTTCGGACACCTCACGCTCGCCGTGACCGGTGACGCGGATGCCGTCACGCGCGCGCTGGCCGCGGCATCCGCGCACGCGCCCCTGACCGAGGAGGACCCCCGTGGATAGGCTCATCACGCTGCTGCCCCAGCTCTGGGAGGCGACGCTGGAGACGCTGTACGTCGCGAGCGCGGCGCTGGTGCTGGGCGGTGCCGGCGGCCTGCTGCTCGGTCTCGCCCTCTACGCGACCCGCCCGGGCAGCCTCTTCCCGCAGCGCGCGGTGTTCGGGGTGCTCAACGTCATCGTGAACACGATCCGACCGATCCCCTTCATCATCCTGCTGGCCGCCGTGCAGCCCATCGCGCGCGGGGTCGGCGTGCCCGGCATCGGCGTGCCGTTCGCGGTGTTCGCCATCACGATCGCCTCGCTGTTCGCCATCAGCCGCATCGTCGAGCAGAATCTGCTGACCGTGCGCCCCGGGGTCATCGAGGCCGCGCGCGCGGCGGGCGCGAGCCGGTCGCGGATCCTCTTCCGGCTCGTCCCCCGGGAATCCCTGGGCCCGCTCGTGCTCGGATACACCTTCGTCGTCGTGGCGCTCGTCGACATGACCGCGATGGCCGGCGCCGTCGCCGCCGGCGGACTCGGCGAGTTCGCGATCAACTACGGCTTCAAGCAGTTCAACCCGTGGGTGACCTGGTCGGCCGTGCTGGTCATCGTCGTGATCGTCCAGCTGGTGCAGTTCGTCGGCAACGCGCTCGCCCGCCGGGTCCTGCGCCGCTGAGCGACCCTCCGCGCGAGCTCAGCAGGTGAGCCCGTTCTGCGGCACCGTGCCGTCGACAAGGTAGTCCTCCACGGCCGTGTCGACGCACGTGTTGCCCTTGTTGTAGCCGGTGTGCCCCTCGCCCTGGCGGGTCACCAGCACCCCCGACGACAGCTGCTCGGCCAGCGAGACCGACCACTCGTACGGCGTCGCGGGATCGTTGGTGGTGCCGACCACCACGATGGGTGCGGCGCCGTCGGCGGCGATCTTCTCGCGCACGCCCGTCGGCGGGTACGGCCAGACCTCGCACACGTCCACACCCTGCCAGTACGGCGCGATGGTCGGCGCCTTCTGCCGCACGAGCGCGTCGGCGGCATCCTTGTCGGCCTGCGAGGAGTCGAGGGGGTAGTCCATGCAGTTGTAGGCCCGGAAGGCCTCGGTCGAGTTGTCCTGATAGGTGCCGTCGGAGCGGGCGTAGTAGAAGTCGGCCAGCGTCAGGGCGGTGTCGGCGTCGCCGGCGAGGGCGTCGGTGAGGGCCTTGCTGAGGTAGGACCAGCTGTCCTGGGAATACAGGGCGGCGATGATCGCGGTCATCAACGTGTCGGCGCCCAGCTCACGCCCGTCCGAGCCGGTCAGCGGCGAGCTGTCGACGCTCGCCAGGAGCGTGCCGAGAGCGGCCATGCCCTCGTCGACGCTGCCCGAGAACGGGCAGGAACGGCCCTGCAGACAGTCGGCCATGTAGGCCCGCAGCGCCGACTCGAATCCGATGGCCTGCGTCGTGCTCACGTCCAGTCCCGACACCGACGGATCGATCGCGCCGTCGAGCACGAGGCGCCCGACGCGCTCGGGGAACAGCTTGGCGTACGTCGCGCCGAGGAAGGTGCCGTACGAGTAGCCCAGGTAGTTGAGCTTCGTGTCGCCGAGCACGGCGCGCAGCAGATCCATGTCGCGCGCCGCGTTGTCGGTCGTGATGTACGGCAGGATGCCGTCGCTTCCCGCTTCACAGGCCTTGACGAAGTCCTGGTTGCGGGCCGTCAGCTCGTCGGTCCAGCCCTGGCTGCCCCGCGGATCGGCGGGGATGTCGAAGAGGTAGGCGTCCATCTCCGCGGCATCGAAGCAGCGCACCGCCGTGGAACGGCCGACGCCGCGCGGGTCGAACCCGATGACGTCGTAGACGTCGGAGAGCGCCGCACCGACCGCGAACGACGACGACTGCGCGATGAGATCGTAACCGCTCGCGCCGGGTCCGCCGGGGTTGGTCAGCAGCGACCCGATGGCGTCGCCGTCGGTCGCGGCGCGGCGGATCACGGCGAGATCTATGGTCCCCACCGAGGGATCGGTCCAGTCCAGCGGTGCGGTGACCGTCGCGCAGTCGTAACTTCCGGCATCCGCGCCGCTGCAGGCCTGCCAGTCGAGCTGCTGCCCGTAGAACTCCTCGAAGCCGGCGGGAGCCCCGTCGACGTCGGGTTCGCGGCTGGGCGCCGGTGTGGCGGCGCTCTCCGGGGGGATGGCCGCGTACAGGCAGCCGGACAGCATCGTGGTCGCCGCCGCGAGGGCGGCGATCGTGACCACGGCGCGCCGGACGACGGATCGGCCGACGACGGAACGACGACGGCGGTGGGATGTCTCGGTCACAGTGTCCTCCCGCTCGCGACGGTCACGAGCATGCTCTCCAGGGCCAGGGCGGGGGCGGCGTTGCCCTCCAGGTTCGTGCGCGTCTGCGAGATCGCGTCCAGCACCACCAGCGTGCGGGGGGCCGACCAGGCGTCGGCGAGGGCGCGCAGTTCGGACGCCAGCTCGCGGTTGATGAGATCGTCGCCGCGACCGAACTGCAGCATGAGCACATCGCGGAACATCGACTCGAGATCGGTGAGCACGCGGTCGATGCCGTCGCGCAGGCTGCGGGTCGCGCGCCGCTTCTGGTCGTCCTCCAGCGCGCTGAGCTGACCGCGCACGGCAGGCGGCACCGCCGCGCCGGCGACGATGCCGAGGGTGCGCAGGAGCGACGCGCGCTCGGCCTCGTCGCGCTCGGCCGTCAGCGCCTTGGCGTCGTCGGTGGCCAGCTGCACGATCCGCGCCGCGGTCTCGACCGCTCCCCCGACGCCGCGGACCGACAGCACGGCGCGCAGCGTCTCGTCGCGGCGGGCGCGCGCGCCCTCGTCGGTGGCCAGGCGCACCGCCATGCCGATGTGGCGCTGCGCGAGCCGCGCCGCCTGCTCGGCGGTGGCCGGGTCGACGCCGGTGCGTGCCACGATGAGGCGTCCGACGTCGGCGACATCGGGCTCACGCAGACGCAGCGTGCGCACGCGCGAGCGGATCGTGGGCAGGAGGTCGGCGTCGCTGGGCGCGCAGAGGATCCACACGGTCCGCTCCGGCGGCTCTTCGAGCGCCTTGAGGAGCACGTTGCTGGTGCGCTCGACCATCCGGTCGGCATCCTCCATCACCATGACGCGGTAGCGGCCGAGCGACGGGGAGAAGTAGGAGCGCTCGACGAGCGCGCGGGCGTCTTTGATCGAGATGATCACACCCTCGGTGCGCAGCGCGGTGAGGTCGGGGTGCGTGCCGGCGAGCACCTGACGCATCGCGTTCTCATCCCCCGGCTCGGCGATCAGCGCCGCGGCGAACGCGTACGCGAGGGTCGAGCGGCCCGAGCCGGCCGGGCCGGTGATGAGCCACGCATGCGCGAGCTGAGCGGGATCGGATGCCGCGGCGCGCAGCTGCTGCAACGCCTCGTCCTGGCCCCACACCTCGCCCCACGGGACCTCCGTCCCGGGCTCCCCCTCGGCGATCGGAGCATCCGCAATCATGCCCCCAGCCTACGTGCCCGCACGGACACCCCCAGGGAGTTCTCCCCCCAGCGGCGAGCCGCCATGTCTTGTGCGAGCCGCCACGGCGCGTCCGGCCCGGGGCGTGGCGGCTCGGGCGCGGGATGGCGGCTCGGCGGGGTGGGGTGGGTGGGGCGGGGTCAGGCGAGGTGGTGGGCGATGTGGGTCTGGATGGCGGCGGCCAGCTCGGCGGCGGGGAGCGCGGCGTCGAGCACGAGGAAGCGCTGCGGATCGGCGGCGGCCAGGCTCAGGAATGCGACGCGGACACGATCGTGGAACTCGGCCTTCTCCGCCTCGAGCCGGTCGAAGGGCTTGTCGGCGGCATCCAGTCGCCGACGGGCGGCGGCCGGATCGAGGTCGAGGAGCACCGTCACGTCGGGAAGCGCGTCCTCCGTGGCCCACAGCGACAGCTCGCGCACCTGGTCGGCATCCAGCACACGCCCCGCACCCTGGTAGGCCACCGACGAGTCGAGGTAGCGGTCCTGGATGACGACCTCGCCGCGGTCGAGGGCGGGTCGCACGAGCGTCGCGACGTGCTGCGCGCGATCCGCCGCGTAGAGCAGCGCCTCCGCGCGCGGGGCGACCTCGCCGCGGTGGTGCAGGACGATGTCGCGGATCAGGACGCCGACCTCCGTGCCGCCGGGTTCACGGGTGCGCAGGACCGTGCGCCCCTGATCGCGCAGCCAGCGCTCGAGGAGGCTCGCCTGCGTCGTCTTCCCGGTGCCGTCACCGCCCTCGAACGTGACCCACAGTCCGCGGGTCATTTCTTCTTGGCGGCCGGCTTGCGCGTGGTCGTGGTCGTCCGGCGGGTCGTGCGCTTGGGCGCGGGACCCTTCGCACGCTTGTCCGCGAGCATCTGCACCGCGACCTCGAAGGTGATGTCGTCGGCGGTCTGCCCGCGCGGGATCGTCACGTTCGTGGTCCCGTCGGTGACGTAGGCGCCGAAGCGGCCGTCCTTGATGCGGATGGGCTTGCCCGACACCGGATCGGCCTCGAACTCCTTGAGGAAGCTCGCGGCGCGGTTGGCGTACTTCGGCTGCGCGTAGATCTCGAGCGCCTGCTCGAGGGTGATGTCGAAGATCTGGTCCTCGCCCGCGAGCGAACGCGAGTCGGTGCCCTTCTTCAGGTACGGACCGTAGGGGCCGTTCTGCGCCGTGATCGGGGTGTCGGTCTCGGGGTCGACACCGACGGTGCGCGGAAGCGAGAAGAGCTTCAGCGCGGTCTCGAGGTCGATCGTCTCGGGCGACATGCTCTTGAAGAGCGAGGCGCGGCGCGGCTTGGGCGCCTCGACCTTCTTCTTCGCGACCCGCTTCTTCGGCGCCGACTCGGCCACGGCCTCCGCGACGGGCGCGGGCTCCGGCTCGGGCTCGGCGGGGAGCACCTCTTCGAGGTAGGGACCGAAACGACCGTCCTTCACCACGATGTCGCGCCCGTTCTCGGGGTTCTGTCCGAGCACGCGGTCGCCGGCGATCGGGGCGTCGATGAGCTCGCGCGCCTTCTCGGGGGTGAGTTCGTCGGGGGCCAGATCGCCGGGGACGTTGACGATGCGCGACGTGCCGTCCTCGTTGGGCACGTCGAGGTAGGGGCCGTACCGGCCGAAGCGCAGGGTGGCGACGTCGCCGATCTTCGTCGCGTTGATCTCGCGCGCGTCGATCTCGCCGAGGTTGTCGAGGATGTGACGAAGGCCCACGTGGTTCTCGGAGCCGAAGTAGAACTCCTGCAGCCACGCGACGCGCTGCTGCTCGCCGCGCGCGATCGCGTCGAGGTCGTCTTCGAGCGCGGCCGTGAAGTCGTAGTCGACGAGGTCGGCGAAGTGCTCCTCGAGCAGCCGCACGACGCTGAACGCCAGCCAGCTGGGCACGAGCGCCTGACCGCGCTTGGTGACGTACTCGCGGTTGATGATGACGTCGATGATGCTCGCGAACGTCGAGGGACGACCGATGCCCTTCTCCTCCAGCGCCTTCACGAGCGACGCCTCGGTGTAGCGGGGCTTGGGGCTGGTGGCGTGCCCCTTCGGCTCGACGTCGTGCAACGAGAGCACGTCGCCGACGGCCAGCGGCGGCAGCGACTGGTCGTCGGACTTGTCGGCGTCGCCGCGCTTCTCGTCGCGCCCTTCCTCGTACGCCTCGAGGAAGCCCTTGAAGGTGTACACGGTGCCGGATGCCGTGAACGACGCCGTGCGGCCGGCCGCCTCGGTCTCGAGCGTCACCGTGGTGGTCTCGTACTTGGCGTCGGACATCTGCGAGGCGACGGTGCGCTTCCAGATGAGGTCGTACAGGCGCAGTTCGTCGCGGTCCAGCGACGACGACACGGATGCCGGGGTGCGGAAGGAGTCGCCCGAGGGACGGATCGCCTCGTGCGCCTCCTGCGCGTTCTTGCTGTTGTTGCGGTAGCTGCGCGGGTTGGCCGGCACCGCCTTGTCGCCGTACAGCGCCACGGCCTGGGTACGCGCCGCCGTGACCGCCTGCGTGGACAGCGCGGTCGAGTCGGTGCGCATATAGGTGATGTACCCCTTCTCGTAGAGCCGCTGTGCGACGCCCATGGCGTGCTTCGCGCTCATCGAGAGCTTGCGACCGGCCTCCTGCTGGAGCGTGGAGGTCGTGAACGGGGGCTTGGGGCTGCGGGTTCCGGGCTTGGCCTCGACGGCCGTGACGGTCGCCTCCCCGCCCGCCTCGATCGCGGCGGCCAGCTCGCGCGCCTGCGATTCGGTGAGGACGACGACGGCCTTCTTCAGCTGCCCGGCATCGTCGAAGTCGGTGCCGCGCGCCAGCGGAGCGCCGTCGAGGCGGGCCAGGCGGGTGGCGAACGACTCGCCGCCGGAGGCGGCGAGCGCCTCGACATCCCAGTACGACGCCGAGACGAAGGCCATGCGCTCGCGTTCGCGGTCGACGACGAGGCGCGTCGCAGCCGACTGCACGCGCCCGGCGGAGGTGCCCTGTCCGACCTTCCGGCGCGTGACGTCGGAGACGTCCCAGCCGTACAGACGGTCGAGGATGCGGCGCGTCTCCTGCGCGTCGACGAGGGCGAGGTCGAGCTCGCGGGTGTTGTCGACGGCGGCGCGGATGGCGTCCTTGGTGATCTCGTGGAACACCATGCGCTTGACGGGGACCTTGGGCTTGAGGGCCTCGAGCAGGTGCCACGCGATGGCTTCGCCTTCGCGGTCTTCATCGGTGGCGAGCAGGAGCTCGTCGGCGTTCTTGAGGGCGCGCTTGAGCTCGGCGACGGTCTTCTTGCCGCGCTCGCTCTCCACATAAAGAGGAGTGAAGCCGTTCTCGATGTCGATCGAGTACTTTCCGACCGAGGTCTTCTTCAGCTCGGCGGGGATGTCCTTCTTGTCCGCGAGGTCACGGATGTGACCGACCGAGCTGAGCACCTCGTATCCGTCGCCCAGGTATCCCTGGATCGACTTCATCTTCGTCGGCGACTCGACGATGACGAGCTTCTTGCCCCCAGCACTCTTGACAGCTGCCACGTGGCGTCCTTTCTCCGATGCACACCATACACACCGCTCGACGTGGAGGACGCTGGGAGCCGCCGCCTCACCCACCACCGGGAGGGGGCCCGGCCCGCGCGCGAGCCTCCGCGGCAAGCACCCCCGACCCGAGGCGGACACGGACCGTCGCGGTCGTTCCGACCACGGTGCACGCCACGACCGCGGCACCCGCCACGGCCGCGACATCGACGGCGCGTTGGCACGCCGTCCCCGACACGAGGCCCGCGGCCGTATCGGCGGCGGCGAGGGCCGCGGCATCCGCGATGCCCGCCGCGCGGGCACCGACGACCGCCGCCGCCCCGGCGGTCACGACACCGACCGCCACGGCCGACGCGACGGCGACCGCGGCGAGCGCGGCCGCTGCCCCCGCCATCAGCGATCCCCCCTCATCATCACTGTCGTCACCGTCCACCGTCGAGGGCACAGGAGCGGGCCCGCAGCTCGGGCAGCGGAAGCGGGATGCCGGGGGACGCCGTCGCGGTGACGCACACGAGATCGCCGTCGGCGGTGACCCCGGCGACGTGTCCACCGGCGATCGCCTGCACGATCTCGCCGGCGCGATCGGGCTCGCCGCGCGCGGCGAGCCTCGAGGCCTGCGCGGCCGCATGCTCCAGCCGCACCTGCCGTCCCACCGCGGACACGGCGCCCGCGGTCAGCGCCACGAGCAGCAGCACCGCGGGAACGATGACGGCGAACTCTGCGGTCGCCGAACCGCCGTCATCGTCCCGGCGACTCATGCGACCGTGAGTGCGCGGCGGACCAGATCGGTGAGGATGCCGCGCACCTCGTCGCTGCGCATGATCACGACGAGCAGCCCCGCGAACGCGACGGCCGCCATCGTCGCGACGGCGTACTCCGCCGTGGCGGCACCGTCCTCGTCGGCGTACAGGGCGCGGGCGCGTCGAGCGCTCAACGGCGGCAAGGACGCGGTCGCGGTCCTCGGCGAGGGGCGGTCGAGTGATGAGAGTGACATGGGATCTCCTTTTCGTGACGGTGGACGAGCGGGCACGGGGTGACGGCGGCGGTGTGCCGCCGAGGCAGCGGGGGCTAGGGCGGTGCCGCGGGTGCGCCGAGCGGCAGGGATGCGCCGCCGACCACCGAGAGCAGCAGCGGGGCGACGCCCAGCAGCAGGAAGGCGGGCAAGGTGCACACGCCCATCGGCAGCAGCAGCGACGCGCCCAGACGGGCCGCACGCAACCGGCCCTCCGTGCGTGCGGCACGGCGTTGCTCCGCGGCGCCCGCCCGGAGGAGGTCGACGGCCGGGGCGCCGGCCCGCTGCGACAGACGGAGGACCGCGTGCACGTCGGGCGCGATCCGTCCGGCGCCGGCACCCTCCGCCGTCGCCAGCGCCCGATCGATCGACACGCCCCCGGACAGGGCGATGGCGACGACTTCCGCCTGCACGCCGGCGAGGCGGTCGTCGGGCTGGGCGCGCGCCACCAGGCGCTTCGTCCAGCCGCGTGCGGCGAGCATCAGTGCGACGCCCGCGACCGCGCACGCGATGCCGATCGGCTGGGTGAGCGCCGCGACGAGGTCGAAGCCCAGCGTCATGCCGAGGAGCACCGCGACGACGGGGAGCCACGTGACGAGACGCGCGGTGGCCGTCGGGTCGGCCAGCGCCACGCGCACGTCGTCGCGCGCCTCCTGGGCGCCGCGCAGCGCGTCGGCGAACCGCCGGAGGCTGGATGCGAGCGGCGCGCCGACGGTCTCCGCGACCTGCCACGCGGCGGCGACATCGATCCACGCGCCGCCCAGTGCGCGCAGCGCGGAGGAGGCGCCGGTGCTGTCGGGAGTCGTCGCGACCCGCAGCGCGACGGGATCGCCGTCCTCGGCCAGCAGCTCCCACGCCCGGCCGGGCGCGACGCCGGATTCGAGGAGGACCGACACCTTCTGGACGGTCGCCGCGGCGTCGGAGGCCTCCGCGGGCCGGGCGCTCACGATCCGACCTCCATGCGCAGGCGGCCACTGTCGTCGAGCGCGGGCCGCGCGATTCCCGAGACGCGCCGGATGCCGTCGGCGCCCCGCTCGACGTGGACCACCACGCCGATGGCACTGACGACCTGACGCGCCATCGAGCGATCGTCCATGCCCGCGAGCGCGCCCAGCGCCTCCAGCCGGGCCGGAAGGTCGCGGATGCTGCCGGCATGGACGGTGCCGGCGCCGCCGTCGTGTCCCGTGTTGAGCGCGGTGAGGAGCTCTCGCACCTCCTCGCCGCGACACTCCCCCACGACGAGGCGGTCGGGCCTCATCCGCAGGGCCTCGCGGACGAGCCGCGCCAACGGCACCGCCCCGGCGCCCTCCAGATTGGGCTGTCTCGCCTCGAGGCGGACGTGGTGGGGATGCCGGATGCGCAGTTCGGCGACGTCCTCGATGGTCACGATGCGTTCCCGGGCGGGAACACGTCCCAGCAGCGCCGACAGCAGGGTGGTCTTGCCGGCCCCGGTCGCACCGGAGATGAGGACGTTCCGGCGCGCCGTCACGAGCGCGTCGAGACGGCGGAGGGTCTCGGCATCGCACAGACCGCCGCGCACGAGCTCGTCGAGATCGGGGATGCCGACCTGCGGGAGACGGATCGAGATGGCCGTGCCCGAGCACGCCACCGGCGGGAGCACCGCGTGCACCCGTGCGCCGTGCTCCCACCGGACGTCCACGAGCGGTGTGGCATCGTCGAGGTGGCGTCCGCCGACGCCGATGAGAGCGACGGCCAGCGCGCGCAGGTCGTCCGCTCCCAGGCGCCAACCCTCCACGGATTCGACGCCGCGACCACGGTCGACGAAGAGGCCGTCGACGCCGTTGATGAACACGTCCGTGATCTGCGGATCGCCCAGCAGATGGCGGAGGGGGTCGAGCGCCGGATGGTCGGGCAGCGGTCTGCGCTCCGGCCGCCGCAGCGGAGCCGCCGGTGACGCCGCGGCCGCCGCCGCATCGACGACGATCGGGGTCCGGCGCACGGATTCGGGAACGCGCCGGCTCTCGCGGCGACGGACGACGAACGGCTCGGACATGCCTCGACGGTAGGTGCGGCCGGCGCCTGCGCTCGAGGTGGGCGGCGGCATCCGTGGACAGTGCCCGTCGGCGCGACGTTGGGGAGGAGTCTTCGCCGGAAAGAGAGAAGGCGGCATCCCATAGGGGGAGATGGGATGCCGCCACGCGACATCCCGGAATCGGGGGTGGTCGGGAGTCGCGCTGCCTGAATCGAAGTTCGGCCGGATCGAGCTTACGCAGACGCGCGGCACCACTCCAATCGAAACCGCGTGTTTCCACTGATATATCGGATGTCCGTCGCTCCCCACTTCCGGAGGTGGTGCACGTCGGAGGCCGTCGCTAGATTTCGTGAATCGTCCGGGACACGGTCCCGTCCCCGCCGCAAAGGAGCGCGCAGATGAGCAGCCAGATCGACCACTTGCTGAACGAGACCCGTCGGTTCGCCCCCTCCCCCGCGTTCGCCGCCGACGCGATCGCCACGGCCGACCTGTACGCGCGCGCGGATGCCGACCGTGAGGCGTTCTGGGCCGAGCAGGCCCGCGCGCTGCACTGGCACACCCCGTTCACCGAGGTCCTCGACTGGTCGCAGCCGCCCTTCGCCCGGTGGTTCGCCGACGGAGAGCTCAACGTCGCCTACAACTGCCTCGACCGCCACGTGGCGGAGGGCAACGGCGATCGCGTCGCGCTGCTGTGGGAGGGCGAGCCGGGCGATGAGCGCCGCATCACCTACGCACAGCTCACCGAGGAGGTCAAGCGCACGGCGAACGTGCTGCAGGAGCTCGGCGTCGGCGCCGGCGACCGCGTCGCGATCTACCTCCCCATGATCCCCGAGGCGATCGCGGCGATGCTCGCCGTCGCGCGGATCGGCGCCATCCACTCGGTCATCTTCGGCGGCTTCTCCGCCGACAGCCTGCGCTCCCGCATCGACGACGCCGGCGCGAAGCTCGTCATCACCGCCGACGGCGGCTACCGCAAGGGCCGCGTGTCCCCGCTGAAGCCGGCGGTCGATCAGGCGCTCGGCGACCGCGGTGCGGGACCGCAGGAGACGGTGGAGCACGTCCTGGTCGTGCGGCGCACCGAGAACGAGGTCGCCTGGACCGAGGGGCGCGACATCTGGTGGCACGACGCCGTGCCGGCGGCATCCGCCGAACACGAGGCGCAGCCGTTCCCCGCCGAGAACCCGCTCTTCATCCTGTACACGTCGGGGACCACCGGAAAGCCGAAGGGCATCCTGCACACCTCGGGCGGATACCTCACCCAGGCCGCGTTCACCAACCGGGTCGTCCACGACCTGCACCCCGAGACGGATGTCTTCTGGTGCACGGCCGACATCGGCTGGATCACCGGTCACTCGTACGTGACCTACGGTCCGCTCGCGAACGGCGCGACCCAGGTGCTGTACGAGGGGACTCCCGACAGCCCGCACCCCGGCCGCTGGTGGGAACTGGTCGAGAAGTACGGCGTGACGATCCTCTACACGGCGCCCACGGCCATCCGATCGTTCATGAAGCTGGGCCGTGAGATCCCGCAGCGCTTCGACCTGTCGTCGCTGCGCCTGCTCGGATCGGTGGGCGAACCGATCAATCCCGAGGCATGGATGTGGTACCGCTCGATCATCGGCGGCGACACCGCTCCCATCGTCGACACCTGGTGGCAGACCGAGACGGGAGCCATCATGGTCTCCGCCCTGCCCGGCGTGACCGAGACCAAACCCGGCTCGGCGCAGGTGCCGCTCCCCGGCATCGGAATCGACGTCGTGGACGACGAGGGCACCCACGTCGGCAACGGCAACGGCGGCCTCCTCGTGATCACCCAGCCGTGGCCGTCGATGCTCCGCGGCATCTGGGGCGACCCGGAGCGCTTCGTCGAGACCTACTGGGAGAAGTTCCAGGACAAGGGCTTCTACTTCGCCGGCGACGGCGCACGCCTCGACGAGGACGGCGACGTCTGGTTCCTCGGGCGCGTCGACGACGTCATGAACGTCTCCGGCCACCGGCTCTCGACGACCGAGATCGAATCGGCGCTGGTCGGCAACGAGGCCGTCGCCGAGGCGGCGGTGGTGGGCGCGTCCGACGAGACCACCGGGCAGGCGGTCGTCGCCTTCTGCGTGCTGAAGGAGTCCTTCCTCAAGGCGCACGACGCCGCGGGCATCGTCGACGTCCTGCGCCGTTGGGTCGGTGAGCAGATCGGCCCGATCGCGCGTCCGCGCGACGTGTACATCGTCACCGAGCTGCCGAAGACCCGCTCCGGCAAGATCATGCGGCGGCTGCTGCGCGACGTGGCCGAGGGACGCGAGGTCGGCGACACCACGACCCTCGCCGACACGATGGTCATGTCCACCATCCAGTCGAAGATCACGCCGACGTCGTAGGATCACCGGCCTTCCCGCGCCGGCGCATCACCAGGACGGTGCCCACGGACCCTGCGGCCGCGCACAGCAGCGCGATGCCGGCGATCAGGAGCCACGCCCACACCGGGAGCGCCGGCGTCCCGGCATCCGCCGTCGGCTGCGTCGCCTGCGGCACGTCGCCGTCGGTGAGCACCTGCGCGGCGCAGTCGGTGACCGCGACCGAGAAGTCGATCGGGTCGAACGCGGTGCCCGCCGGGTAGTTCGGGAAGGCGGCTGAGCCTTCTGCCGTGATCGTCGTGGCGGCCCCGGTCACCGTGATCGTGTCGGCGGTGCGGGAGACGTCGCCCTGCGTCAGGTCGATATCGGCGAAGGGCACCGCGACGGCCGTCACGACGTTCTCCGTGCGCCCGGCCAGAGCGTCGTCCATCGTGAGCCCCGACACGTCCAGGAGCAGTTGGGCCCGGGTCGAGTCGATGAGGCGGATGCGCGGGTTTCCGACGGTGGTGTGCAAGAGGCCGTCGTGGCCCGTGAAGGTCACCGTTCCGGTGAAGTCGACCTGACCGGTCGCCCCGGCGATGTCGGCCGTCCCGGTGCCGCCGCGCCACTGGAAGACGGGTGTGCTGTAGGCGGCGCCGTCGGCCACGGTCCACTCGCCGTGGGCGATCGAGCCGGAGATGTAGGAGCGGAACGACTCCTTGAACCCCCAGTCGAGCGACGCGTCCCGCACGGTGCAGCCGCTCATCGCGAGCGGGGCGAGAACGGTGATCGGCGCACCGAGAGCGAGCTGCGCGCCCTGGAAGGTCAGGGTGTGCTCCCCCGGCGCCAACGTCGCCGGGAGCAGCCCGCGCCAGGCGGCGACACCGTTCTCGTCCGCGGTGAGCGCGAACTCGAGGACCACCGGGCTCGAGTACACGACGACCTTGATGTCGGTCTCGCGGGGGGCGAAGCCGCTTCCCGAGGCCGCGATCTCGCCGCCCGCGGCCACGCCGGCAGCGAAGGCGGGGTCGACCGTGAGCCCGGTGCGGGCGGGCGGGTCGGCCGGAGGGACCCACGCCGCGCCCGCGGCGGCGGACGCGACCGTCTGCGCCGGTGCGGCGGAGCCGGGCGCCGCATCCGCGCCGACGACGAAGGTGACCGCGTCCATCGCGGTGCCGGCGCCGTAGAACTGCGACGATCCGTACGAGAACACGCCGGCGCCCGACGCCGTGAGGGTGGCGGGCACGGAGGTGTAGGCGATCGCGCCGTCCGCGTCGCTGCGGGTGCCGGCGGACAGGTCGAGCGCGGCCAGCTCGGTGCGTCGACCGCCCACACTGACGATGAGCGCTCCGGCCGATGCCGAGTCGATCCGCACCTGCGGGTCGCTGAAGGTGAGGTCGAGCACGCCGGAGTGTCCGGTGAACCGCACCGCACCGCCGTAGCTCGCGGTGCCGCGCCCGTCGGCGAGGTCGCGCCCGGTCTGCCCGAAGCGGAACCGGCCGTCCGCCGCACTCGCGCCGCCGGAGACCGCGATGGCCCCCTTGGCGATCGGCCCGGTGATGTAGCTGCGGAAGGAGGATTTCACGCCCCAGAGCAGGGCGCCCTCGCGGGTGGGCACGACCGTGGTCGGTGCGCTCGGCGCGATCACGGGTGGCGTGACGACGGGGACCTCGGGGGTGGTCGGGGTGGTCGGGGTCGCTCCGGAGAACCCGACGGCGAAGGATGCCGGCCGCTTCGCGGCATCCATCGATCCGCCGGTCGAATAGAAGTAGGCGGCCAGATGGGTCGTCGCGTGGAAGTCGACGAACGACTGGGGCCACGACCCCCACCCGGAGCCCGACCGCACCTGCGGGGTTCCGCCGCGCGCGTCGATCTCGACGCCCGCGAAGTCGGGCGTGACGACGAAGCCGCGCTGCGCGTCGACGACGACGCCGCGCAGTGTCGCCACCGTGACGCCTGTCTGCGGTGCGACGGCCTCCTTCGGCTTGTCCGGATCGGACATGTCGCCGGCGTAGCCGGAGAGATCGGCCGTCAGGGAGCCGACGCCGTCGGCCGAGACCTCGAGCCGGGGATGGGAGAGGGTGAACGGCACGAGCCCGTCGTAGAAGTTCACGCTCACCTCACCCGGCCAGGTGATGGTGGCCGCGCCGCTCGCATCGAGCACCGCGGTGCCGTGGGTGAATCGCATCAGCTGCGCGGCCTGCCCGCCCGCGTCGACATGGCTGCCGCGCGTGTCCCACGTCGCGGTCGCGGTGGAGCCGTCGGCGGCGCGCTGCACGATCTCGGCGCCGTCGCCGCGCGCACGGTAGGTCGCCGTCGTCCCGTCGGAGACGCCCGCCGAGAAGTAGTTCGCGGCGCTGCCGTTGGGGGGACGGTGCTGCCATTCCGGCGCCCCGGTCCACTCGAGGACGACTCCCGTGTAGGTCGTCGTCTCGGGGACCGAGGGCCGCTCCCGCACGCTCACGCGCACCTCGGCGCTGTAGACGGTGTCGACGCTGTTCGAGAGCCGGGCGCGGTACACGGCGCCGTCGTCGCTCAACGGCGCCGCGTCGACCGTCAGCCTGCTCCCGTCGACGCCCGCGGCCACCTCGACCCAGTCCTCTCCCGAGCGGCGCTGCCAGGACACGGTGGGAGCGGGGTTGCCGGACGCGAGCACCGAGAGCTCGTAAGGCTGACCGACATACACCGTCGGCGCCGTCGGCTGGGCTTCGACGATCGGGGCGGTGGTGACCCGGATCGTCGCCGGCGCGGTGGCGACGCGGCCGCCGGGGGTGGCGAAGACGGCGCGAACCTGGGTGCCGTCGGTGTTGACGGTGGCCTCGAGCGCGAGAAGCGGCGAGGTCTCCCCCGCGATGTCGGCGAACCGGGTGGCGCCGGACGGACGGATCTGCCACTGCACCTGACCGGTGCCGGTCGCCTGGAAGGCGATGGCCGTCGACGCCGTGCCGGCGGCGAGCGTGACGGCACGGTCGGCGGGGTCGGAGGTCACGACGGGAGCGATGCCCGTGAGCTCGAGGCGCTGCAGCGCCCGCCGTCCCGTCGCGGCATCCGCGACCTGCACGATGACGGAGCCGTCGGGAAGGACGGCGAACACGTCGCGGCTGAGGGCGTCGCGGGCGAATCCGGCGATCGGGATGCTGGCGACCAGGCGGTGGTCGCGGAGCACGTCGATCGAGGCCGCCGTCTGGCTGAGCACGTAGTCGAGGCCGTGCGCGGCGTCGGAGCCCGCCTGGTCCGCGTAGCCCTGGACGCCGATGCCGACGTCGTTCGCGAGCATGCGGACCGATCCCGCGATCACATCCGCGTAGCCGACGACGCCCGTCCAGTTGGCGCTGTAGAGCATCACCGCCCCGTCGGCCGCGGTCGCGGCGAGCTCGTAGGTGAAGTACTGGTTCCACTCGGCCGCATAGGGCTGCGTGGTCGGAACGGTGTCGGCGACGAAGGCCGCGGTCGCCGTCTGGGCGCCCACGACGAGGTGGCGCGCCGGCAGCGGGATGCCCTCGGCGAGCTTGCCGACGGCGAGGTAGCTGCCGTCGCGGAGCGCGACCAGTGTGCCGCCCGCCTTCGGGCCGGAGCTTCCGAACAGGTCCGCGGCGCGCTGCGCGTCGGTCGCATCGGCGGGCAGCACGATCGGCACGGAGACGAGGGCACCCGTGCCGCCTGCCGACCGCGTGAGGGTGAAGCGGTCGGCCGCGGTGCCGCGCACCTGCGTGATGACGGCGATCTCGTTCGCGACCGCGTTCCACGCCATCGCGTTGAGGGTGTACGCCGTCCCCGTGATCGTCCCCACGGTGGCCGTCTCGTAGCCGCCGCCCGTCCAGGTGAGCGCGGTCAGGGTGGCGTCGCCGCCGCGCACCCCGCCGACAGTGGTGCGCACCTGGGTGAGCACGAACACGCGGTCGGATGCCGGGTCGTTCGCGACGGCGTACGCGGCGTTCGCGGCGAGCGGCACCTCGACCGCGCCGGCCGGCTGGAGGGTCGCGGGATCGAGCGCGCTCACGGTCAGCGCCGTCGCGGTGCTCGTCGCCCGCTCGACGACGTGCAGCGCCGTCGCGCCGACCAACGCATCGCGGCTGGCCGGATTGACGGCGCCGACCCAGGTCGCGGCGGGCGTGAAGGCGGGCGCGCCCGGAACGCTCCAGTGCTCGCCCAGATCGGGCGCCCCGCCGGGGCCGGCGTAGGTGAGCGAGACCGGATCCATCGTCGTGCCGACCGGATAGAGCGGGAAGCCGTCGCCGGCCACCGTGGGCATGGCGGGCCAGGCCGTCGTGCCGTCGCCCACGACCGGGCTCGCCCCGAGCGCATCGATCGTGGCGATCACGACGTCCTCGTAGCGCGTGATCGCGCCCCCGGGCGTGTCCCGGGAGATGCCCTCGTAGTCTCCTCGGAGCTCTTGCCTGTCGGCGGAGATGGTCAGCTGCAGGCCGGAGAACGTCGAGTCGAGCAGGCACGACGTGAAGGCGACGTTGTCGTCGCAGTACGCCGCGAAACGCACCGTGCCGCCCAGCTGCACCGTGAGCGCGTTGCCGTCGCCGAACGAGCCTGCCGTGACCGGGAAGTCGAAGGCGCCGTCCGCCGCCCGCGTCACGCCGCCGGTCATGATCACCCCGGCGCCGATGTAGTTGCGCCAGGACTCCTTGATGCCCCAGTGCACGCTCCCCGCGCCGATCTCGGCGGGGGCGGCCACGGCGGGAACCGGGGCGAGGACGGCGAGCAGTCCCGCCAGAAGGGCCAGGACGGCGGTGAACGCGGGGATGCGGCGGCGCGCGGACATGCGGAAGTACCTCGGTCGGGTGGAGGAGAAGGGGAGGACGGGTGGGACCGGCGCCGGGGCGCGCCGCAGTGGGGACACGGTCGCGGCGACCGGCCCCACCCGTCCGGGGAGGGGGGTGCGACTACTGCTCGACGCGGAACGAGACGCTCTGGTCGACGATCTGCTTGCTGGTGCCGTGGGTCGCGACCTTGATCGCGCACGCGTTGGTGGCGGTGCAGTTCACCGTCGCGGGCTGTCCGGGTGCGGAGGCGTGCGTGTTGGCGCCGTTGCTCTCCAGGGCGACGGTGGCGGTGAACGCACCCGAGGCGTCCGTCGTCACGGTCTGGAAGCCGGCGCACGCGGGGATGCCGAAGAGATAGCTGGTGTTCGAGCACAGGCCGACGTAGTAGTCGGTGTTGGCGGCGAGGCCGGTGACGGTCGTCGTCGTGCTGTCGCCGTCGACGAAGTAGCGGGTGCCGGCGGCATCCACGGACGGCGCCGGGCTCAGGCCGGTCGCCGCGAACGCGGGGACGCCGACGAGTCCGACGAGGGCGAGCGTGAGGCCGGCGATCGAGGCGGCCATCGTGCGCTTTCGCAGGGTACGGGACATGAGGGAGTACTCCAATCAGTAGGGTTGGAGTGCCTCTCGGCACTCGGTGCGGCGCCCGCACACGTGCGGGCGCTCGATGAGCCGATGAGGCGCCGGGGCGGCTGCCGCTACCAACAGTCGCCGCCCCGGCTCTCACCAAGCTCTTAGGTGAGGCTAACCTAATTCACGGCCCGGCGGAAGTGCGTCATCGCCGACGCCTCCCCCTGGGCACGGGTCAGGCGAAGGAGAAGACGACCTCGACCTCGACGGGGCTGTCGAGGGGAAGGACGGGCACGCCGACCGCTGATCGTGCGTGTCGGCCGGCCTCGCCGAAGATCTCGCCGAGGACCTCGCTCGCTCCGTTGATCACGCCGGGCTGCCCGGTGAAGTCCGGGACCGACGCGACGAAGCCGGTGAGCTTGACGACACCGGTGAGGCGTTCGAGGTCGCCGACCGCCGCGGCGGCGGCCGCCAGGGCGTTCAGCGCGCTCTGCCGCGCGAGACGTTGCGCCTCGGATGCCGGGACGAGCCCCTCCCCCTCGCCGACCTTGCCCGTCGCCGGAAGCGCGCCGCAGATCATGGGCAGCTGGCCCGACGTGTAGACGAGATCGCCGTGGACGACGGCGGGCACGTACGCGGCGACCGGCGGCACGACGGCGGGCAGCTCGATGCCGAGCTCGCTCAGGCGGGCGGCGATGCTCACGCGTCCTCCCCGAACTGCTGGGCGGCCACGGCCGCGGCTCCGAGCCCGCCGTTGGCGGCGCCGCCGCCGACCGGCCGCTTGAAGTAGGCGACCAGTCCGCCTTCCGGCCCCGGCACGACCTGCACGAGCTCCCACCCCTGCTTGCCCCAGTTGTTCAGGATGGCGGCCGTGTTGTGGATCAACAGGGGCGTCGTGAGGTACTCCCACGTGGTCATGCGAACTCCCGGAATCGGTGCGATGGAGCGGGGGGCGCGCCCCGGCGCACCGAGGGATCCCCCAGGGTTGTCCCTTACCATCAAGCCTATGCCCCAACTCAAACGGACGGCCACCGGTGTGCTCGGTGGCCTCGCGGGACTCGTCGGTCTGAGCGCTGTCGCCGGCATCCTCATCACCGCGACAGTGACTCCCGCGATCGCGGTCTCCGGGTACGCGGCCTCGAGCGCTCTCGACACGTTCGAGAACATGCCGGGCTTCCTGCAGATCGACCCGCTGATGCTGCCGACCGAGATGTACCGCAAGGATGCCAACGGCAACGACATGCTGATGGCGGAGTTCTACGACCAGAACCGCATCCCGGTCACGTTCGACCAGGTCAACCCGGTCATGTACGACGCGATCATCTCCAGCGAGGACAAGAACTTCTACACGCACGGCGGCGTCGACCTCCTCGGCACCGTGAGCGCGCTCGTCGGCAACGCCTCCAGCGGCTCCAACCGTGGTGGATCCTCGATCACCCAGCAGTACGTCAAGAACGTGCTGCAGCAGAACTGCGAGCGCAAGGCCACCAACGACGACGAAGTGAGCGCCTGCTACGCCACGACGACCGCCAACGAGGGCGCCGAGGGCTACCAGCGCAAGCTCCAGGAGATGCGCTACGCCATCCAGCTGGAGAAGATGTACTCGAAGGACGAGATCCTCCTCGGCTACCTCAACATCACGAACTTCGGTGGCCTCGTCTACGGCATCGGAGCCGCTGCGCAGCACTACTTCGGCGTCTCGGCCGCCGACCTCACCATCGCGCAGGCCGCGACCATCGCCGGCATGGTGCAGGCGCCGAACGTGTACCGCATCGACCGCCCCGACGGCTCGACGACCGACAAGGCGGGCAATCCCGTCAACAGCGCCGCCGACGGCTACGCGCTGACGCTCGAGCGTCGCAACTACGTCCTGGGCCGGATGCTCGACAACGGCAAGATCTCCCAGGAGGAGTACGACGCCGCGAAGGCCTCGCCGATCGAGCCCAAGATCACCGACCGCACGCAGGGCTGCCAGACGGCGGCCGGCGCGGAGTTCTTCTGCGAGTACGTGCGCACCATCCTGCTGACCGACCCCGCCTTCGGCGACGATGACGACACGCGCGCCGCCAACCTCCGGCGCGGCGGGATGAAGATCTACACGACGCTCGACCCGACTCTCCAGCAGGACGGGCTCAACGCGATCTCGATCGTCCCGGCGACCGTCGACTACATGAACCTCGGCGCCTCCGGCGTGCAGGTGGAGGTGGGTACCGGCCGCATCCTGTCGATGGTCCAGAACCGTCCGTACTCGATCGAGGATGCCGCGACCAACGGTCCCACGACCCAGGTCAACTACAACGTGCGTGCCATCAACGGCGGCGGCGGCGGACATTCGGCCGGATCGACCTACAAGGTCTTCAGCCTGCTGAACTGGCTGGAGCAGGGACACTCCGTCAACGAGACCCTCAACGGGCGCGTCGGAGCCAAGAAGATCGACCAATGCAACGGCACGATCCAGAACGTGGTCGCCGGTAACAGCGGCGGCGGACAGGTCGGCAACTTCGAGAACAACCCCGGCTACACCGGCACGGTCTACAACTTCACCCGCGACTCGCTGAACTCGGGCTTCCTCACGATGGCCGAGAAGATCTCGGTCTGCTCGACGAACCAGCTCGCGATGAAGATGGGCGTCATGATGGGTGACGGCAGCCCGCTCGATCAGACGAACCTCGCGTACAACGTGCTCGGCGACCAGCCCGTCGCGCCGCTGGACATGGCCGAGGTCTACGCCTCGATCGCCGCGAAGGGCGTGCTCTGCCAGCCGAAGTCCATCGACAAGGCCCTCGACGCGGACGGCAACGACATCACGCCGCAGACGAACTGCTCCCCCGCCATGAGCGAGGCCGTGGCGAACACCGCCGCGTACACGCTGGAGGGCGTCATGAGCGGCACGGGTTCCGGCGCACGGATCGGCGACGGCGTCCCGGTGTTCGGCAAGACCGGTATCCACGAGTACCTGCACACCTGGATGGACGGCTCGTCGACGAAGGTCGCGACCGTGGTCTGGGTCGGCAACGTGGAGGGCGACGCGCTGCTGAGCGACCACTACGAGAACGGCTACGTCCTCTCGCGCATCCGCAACTCGATCTGGCCCGCCATGCAGGGCGCCGCCAACGCGAAGTTCGGCGGAGACGCGTTCCCCGGCCCCGACGCCGCGCTCACGAAGCGCCAGCTGGCCGACCTCCCCTCGGTGATCGGCATGACGGTAGACCGGGCCACCCAGACGCTGCAGGCGGCCGGGTTCTCGGTCACGGTCGGCGACGCGGTGGACGGCACGGAAGCGGCCGGCACGATCATCCAGCAGGACCCCGGCGCCGGTCGCGTGGCGGGTGGCACGACGGTGACGATCCGTCCGAGCAACGGCCAGGGCGTGGCGGTGCCGGGCGGGTTCACGACCTGGAAGGACGCCCAGGACACGTTGAAGGCCGCCGGCTTCGCCGTCACCGGTCAGTGCACCGTCTCCCCCACGGCCAGCGACGACGGGACCGTGACGGGGACCGACCCGGCCGCCGGAACCGTGGTGAGCCGTGGCGCGCAGGTGACCGTCCAGTATCAGGCGAAGAACTGCGGCGGACGTTCGTGACGCCCGGTCGTACCGCCCTCGCTGCCGTCTCGGCGGCGGGGGCGGTCGCCGTCGGGGCGACCGTCTGGGGCACGTGCATCGAGCGGTTCCTGTTCACGGTGCGCCGCCATGAGCTCGCGATCCTTCCGGTCGGCTCGCCGTCGATCACCGTGCTCCATCTGTCGGATGCGCACATGGCGCCCTGGCAGCACCGCAAGCAGGAGTGGATCGCGCGCCTGGCCGAGGCGACCCAGCCCGACCTCGTCGTGAACACCGGCGACAACCTGGGTCACGCCGACGGGCTGCGCGGCATCCGCACCGCTTTCGCTCCTCTCCGCTCCGTCGCGGGCGTCTTCGTCCACGGCTCGAACGACGTCACGGGTCCGTCGGCGCGCAACCCGCTGCGCTACTTCCAGGGGCCGTCCTCACGTCCGCACCGCGCGGAGCGGCTCGACACGGCCGCGATGAACGCGTACTTCGCGGACGAGCTGGGCTGGACCGATCTCAACAACACGGCCGCGATGCTGGAGGTGGCGGGCCTGCGACTCGAGACGTTCGGCGTCAGCGACGCGCACCGCGAGTGGGACGACCTGTCAGCCCTCCCCGGTGCTCTCGACGCCGCTCGACGCCCCCGCGCCTTCCGGCGCTCGCCCGCCCCCGACCTCGCGGTCGGCGTCACTCACGCCCCGTACCGCCGCGTGCTCGACCGCTTCGTCGAGTTGGGAGCCGAGGCGATCTTCGCGGGCCACACGCACGGCGGACAGGTGCGGGTCCCCTTCTCGCGGTCGGCGATCGTCGCGAACTGCGACATCCCGCTCGACCAGGCGCGCGGCCTCAGCAGCTGGAGCGCCGCCGGTCGCCGCGTCCCGTTGAACGTGTCGGCGGGACTCGGACACTCGATCTACGCGCCGGTGCGCTTCGGATGCCGTCCGGAGGCCTCGGTGCTCACCCTGCGCGCCCGCGACGCAATCGATGGCCCTCTCGATTCGTCAGCACGGCCCCTGCCGGGGTAGACTCGGGGGGTTGCCACGGGGTGTGGCGCAGCTTGGTAGCGCGCTTCGTTCGGGACGAAGAGGCCGCAGGTTCAAATCCTGTCACCCCGACAGCAGAGAGGCTCCGCCTGTATCGTCAGGCGGAGCCTCTCGTGGCTCACTCACCGGATGGGAGCACACCCGATGACCACCCCGCGCCTGATCGCCTTCGATCTCGACGACACCCTCGCGCCGTCCAAGAGCGCGATCGATGCGCGCATCGGCGATCTGCTCCTCGACCTCGCCGCACGCGTCGAGGTGGCCATCATCTCCGGCGGGCAGCTGCAGCAGTTCCAGACGCAGGTCGTCGACCGGCTCCCGGCCGCCGATGCGGCCACGCTGGACCGGTTCCACCTCATGCCCACGTGCGGCACGCAGTACTACCGACTCGAGGCGGACGGAGTGCGCACGGTGTACGCGCACGCCCTGACGGAGGACGAGAAGTCCCGCGCCCTCGCCGCCGTCGAGGAGGAGGCCCAGCGCCTCGGACTGTGGGAGGCCGAGCCCTGGGGCGACATCCTCGAGGATCGCGGCTCCCAGATCACGTTCTCGGCGCTCGGACAGACCGCCCCGCTCGAGGCCAAGATGGCCTGGGACCCGACGGGAGAGAAGAAGAACGCGCTTCGCGACGCCGTCGCGGCGCGCATCCCCGACCTCGAGGTCCGCTCCGGCGGCTCCACCTCGGTCGACATCACCCACCGCGGCATCGACAAGGCCTACGGCATGCGCAAGCTCGCCGAGGTCACCGGCATCCCGCTCGACGACATGCTCTTCGTCGGCGACCGTCTGGACGAGCACGGCAACGACTACCCGGTGCTCGCGATGGGCGTGACCTGCCAGGCGGTCGACGGCTGGGAGCACACCGCCGAATACCTGACGGCGCTGATCCCGACGCTCCCGCTGCGCTGACGCCCTGAGGGCGGGGGCGGGCGGAGGCGGGCGGAGGCTCAACCCTCCGTCGGGACGACGGCGTCGGAGGGCGCGGGCATGCCCGCGTCGGCGTAGTAGGCCGTGATGTGCGCCCGCACGAGGTCGCGCGCACGCGCGGCGTCGCCGTCGTCGATGGCGGCGAGGATGTCGCCGTGCTCGCGGTGCAACCGCGCGACCGTGGCGTCCCAGTCGTCGATCCGGCGCGCGCCGGCACGGATGTAGCTCTCGATGGTGGTGCGCAGGCCCGCCATCGTGGCGGCGACGACCACGTTGCCCGCGGCATCCGTGAGGCGCAAGTGGAACTGGGCGTCGAGCGCGAGGAAGTCGTCGGCCGTGAGGCCGGCATCCTCCATCGCCTTGAGCGTCGCGCGCGCCTCGGCAAGATCGGGCTCGTCGAGATCGGCCAGATGCGCGACCGCCCACTCCTCCAGCAGGAGCCGCGTCTCGTACACGTCGGGGATCGGGAAGCCCTGGGCGGCCACCTGCAGGCGCAGCAGCTGGGCGAGACCGCCGTGCGGCGTCGCCGTCACGATCGCGCCCGCCGTCGGACCGGAGCCCGTCGCGGTGCGGATGAGCCCCATGACCTCGAGCACGCGCAGCGCTTCACGCACGCTGGAGCGCCCCACGCCGAGGGTCGCGGCGAGCTCGCGCTCGGGCGACAGCCGGTCGCCGGGGCCGAGGGCCCCACTCAGCAGATCGGCCTCGATCTTCTCGAGCACCACACGCCATGCGCGCGCCGGAGCGTTCTCCGTCATCGTCGCCTCCCGCCGCTTCCTATATGGTCAGGCCACATTAGCGCACGTCGGACGGACCGGCAAAAATCCTCGCCGTGTCGGACTCCGGCCCTACGCTCGGAGAATGGACCCGCTTCTGGCCGTCATCGTCGTCGCCGCACTCGCGTCGGCCTTCTGCTGGATCGCCTCCCTCCTCACCCGCGACACGTCGTGGGTCGACCGGCTGTGGTCGATCGTCCCCGTCGTGTACGTCTGGATCTTCGCCGCGGCCGGGCTCGCGTCGGGTCAGGATGCCGCGAGACTCGTGCTGATGGCCGTGCTTGTCACGGCGTGGGGCGCCCGGCTGACGTTCAACTTCGCCCGCAAGGGCGGATATTCGGGAGTCGAGGACTACCGGTGGGCGATCCTCCGCGCGCGCATGCCGGCCGCACTCTTCCAGCTCTTCAACCTGCTGTTCATCGTCCTGTACCAGATGACGCTCCTGGTGCTCATCACCCTGCCCGCCTGGACGGCCTGGCAGCATCCCGCCCCGCTGGCACCCGCAGACGTCATCCTGGCCCTGCTCTTCCTCGGGATGCTGAGTGGAGAGACCGTCGCCGACCAGCAGCAGTGGGAGTTCCATCGCGCCAAAGCGCGGGGAGAGGCGACCGGGTTCCTCACCCGCGGGCTGTTCGCCTACAGCCGGCATCCGAACTTCTTCTTCGAACAGGCGCAGTGGTGGGTCTTCTACGCGATCGGGGCGACGTCCGCGGTCCTCGCGGGCGCGGGCTTCTGGGGCGGGGTGGTCAATCCCACCATCGTCGGCGCCGTGCTGCTGACCCTGCTGTTCCTGGGTTCGACCGTGTTCACCGAGTCGATCTCGGCGAGCAAGTATCCGGAATACGCCGACTACCGCCGGACGACGTCGATGCTCGTGCCGCTCCCCCGACGCCGCGGAGCGTCGCGCGGCGCCGTCAGCTGAGGCGGCCGCCCGACTCGCGCAGATAGCACTCCGCGCACATCGACTCGTAGGTCACCTTCTCGTGCGACAGCTCGTCGATCGCGACCTGATCGCCGTCGAAGACGAACCGCCCGCCCACGAGCCGCGCGTTGAACAGCGCCTTCCTCCCGCACCGGCAGATCGTCTTCAGCTCTTCGAGGCTGTGCGCGAGCTCGAGCAGGCGCGCAGAGCCCGGGAAGGCACGGGTCTGGAAGTCCGTACGGATGCCGTACGCGAGAGCAGGGATGCCGTCGTCGACCACGATCCGCAACAGGTCGTCGACCTGCTCCGGCGTCAGGAACTGGGCCTCGTCGATGAGCAGGCAGGCGACCGCGCCGTCGTAGCGGGCTGCGTGCTCGGCGACGAGCGCACGCAGATCGGCATCCGGAGCGATGAGGAAGTCGACCTCGCGCTCCACCCCGAGCCGGCTGGAGATCTGGTCGGCACCCTTCGTGTCGATCTCCGGCTTGGCCAGAAGGACGTGCTGTCCACGTTCCTCGTAGTTGAACGCGGCCTGCAGCAGCGCCGTCGACTTTCCGGAGTTCATCGCTCCGTAGCGGAAATAGAGCTTGGCCATGCGAGGGGGATGCCGCGGGTCAGCGGTTGATGCCCAGCACGGCGGAGGTCGCGGTCAGCGACGCGTCCGCGGCAGCCGGGTCGCCGTTGAGCGTCGAGCCGTAGCTCGGGATGAGCGCCCGCAGCTCCGGCTCCCACTCGGCGATGCGGTCGGGGAAGCACGTCTTGAGAAGGCCGAGCATGATGGATGCCGCGGTCGACGCCCCCGGGGAGGCACCCAGCAGACCCGCGATCGAGCCGTCCGCGGAGGTGACGACCTCGGTGCCGAACTGCAGGACGCCGCCCTTCTGCGGGTCCTTCTTCATGACCTGTGCCCGCTGGCCGGCCTGGAGCAGCTCCCAGTCCTCGTCCTTCGCGGTGGGCATGAAGTCGCGGAGCGAGTCGACCTTCTTCTTGTGGTTCTTCAGCAGCTCGCTGACGAGGTACTTGATGAGCCCGGGGTTGTCGACGGCGACCTTGAGCATCGGGCCGATGTTGCCGGGGCGCACCTGCGCGACGATGTCGGTGATGCGACCGTTCTTGAGGAACTTCGGGCTGAAGGTCGCGAACGGGCCGAACAGCAGCGAGGCCTCGCCGTCGACGACGCGCGTGTCGAGGTGGGGCACCGACATGGGCGGCGCGCCGACCGAGGCCTGCGAGTACACCTTCGCCTTGTGCTGCGCGACGATCGCGGGGTTCGAGGTCTTCAGCCACTGCCCGCCGATCGGGAAGACGCCGTAGCCGGAGATCTCGGGGATGCGCGAGGACTGCAGGAGCTTGATGGCCCAGCCGCCGGCGCCCACGAACACGAACCGCGCCGAGAAGCTGCCGGGCGTGCGCCCGAGCGTGTGGCGGTACGACACCTTCCAGGTGCCGTCGGCGTTCTTGCGGAGCTTTCGCACCTCGCGGTTGGTCACGACCTCCACGCCCTGCTCCTGCAGGTGGGAGAAGAGCTGGCGCGTGAGCGAGCCGAAGTCGACGTCGGTGCCGGCCGGCACGCGCGTGGCGGCGAACGGCTCGTCGGCCTTCTTCCGCTTCTGCATCAGCAGCGGCGCCCACTGGTTGATGACGCGGGAGTCCTCGGAGTACTCGATGCCCTCGAACAGCGGCTGCGTGCGCAGCGCCTCGTAGCGCTTCTTGAGGTACGCGACATCCTTCTCCCCGCGCACGAAGGTCATGTGCGGGGTCGCGTTGATGAAGGTGGACGGGCCGTCCAGGACGCCGCGCTCCACCAGGCTGGACCACAGCTGGCGGCTCTGCTGGAACTGCTCGTTGATCGCGATGGCCTTGGCCGGGTCGACGGAGCCGTCTGCGGCCTCCGGCATGTAGTTGAGCTCGCAGAGCGCCGCGTGACCGGTGCCGGCGTTGTTCCAGGCGTTCGAGGACTCCTCGGCGACATCGCTGAGCCGCTCGAGCACCACGATCTTCCAGTCCGGCTGCAACTGCGTCAGCAGGGTTCCGAGGGTGGCACTCATGATGCCACCGCCGATCAGGACGACGTCGACGGGTTCACTCACAATGATCCAGTCTAGGTGCCGTTTTGCACGGTCTCCGCGTGCCGCGGCATCCCTCGCCGTGA
The DNA here is from genome assembly GCF_019443465.1 of Microbacterium sp. PAMC21962. Lineage (NCBI taxonomy): Bacteria > Bacillati > Actinomycetota > Actinomycetes > Micrococcales > Microbacteriaceae > Microbacterium > Microbacterium sp. PAMC21962. The sequence goes on from NZ_CP080381.1 coordinate 1,497,003, forward strand.
ACTCTCGCCGTTCTTTCGCCCGCGCTCAATTCCACGGATGCCGCGGGCGTGCGCCGTGGCGTCAGACGGTCGTCGCGGTGAGGCGGGCGGCGACGAGCTCGGCGATCTGCACGGCGTTGAGCGCGGCGCCCTTGCGCAGGTTGTCGTTGCTGATGAACAGCACGAGGCCCTTGCCCTCGGGCGCGGACTGGTCGGCGCGGATGCGGCCGACGTAGCTCGGGTCGTTGCCGGCGGCCTGCAGCGGCGTCGGCACCTCCTCCAGCGCGACCCCGGGAGCGGATGCCAGGATCTCGCGGGCCCGCTCGGGGGTGATGTCGTCGCGGAACTCCGCGTGGATCGAGAGCGAGTGGCCGGTGAAGACGGGCACGCGCACGCACGTGCCGGCGACCCGGAGCTCGGGCAGCTCGAGGATCTTGCGGCTCTCGTTGCGGAGCTTCTTCTCCTCGTCGGTCTCGTTGTCGCCGTCGTCGACGAGGTTGCCCGCGAAGGGGATGACGTCGAACGCGATGGGGGCGATGTACTTCTCGGGCTGCGGGAAGTCGACGGCCGATCCGTCGTGGACGAGATCGAGCGTGTGGCCCTGGGCCAGCACGCCCTCGACCTGGCCGAGCAGCTCCTGGGCGCCCGCGAGGCCCGAGCCCGACACGGCCTGATAGGTGCTGACGATCAGCCGTTCCAGGCCCGCGGCGGCATCCAGGGGCTTGAGGACGGGCATGGCGGCCATCGTGGTGCAGTTGGGGTTGGCGATGATGCCCTTGGGCGGGTTCACCGTCGCGTGCGGGTTGACCTCGCTGACCACGAGCGGAACCTCGGGGTCCATGCGCCACGCGCTCGAGTTGTCGATGACGATCGCGCCGGCCTCGGCGAAGCGCGGGGCGTGCGCCCGCGAGCCGGTCGCACCCGCGCTGAACAGGGCGACGTCGATGCCGGTCGGATCCGCCGTGGCGATGTCTTCGATGATGACGGTCTCGCCGCCGAACTCGACGGCCGTGCCGGCCGAGCGGGCCGTCGCGAACAGCCGCAGCTCGCGGATCGGGAACGAGCGCTCGGCGAGAATCTCGCGCATGACCGTGCCGACCTGTCCGGTGGCGCCGACGACGGCGACGTTCAGTCCTGAGTCAGAGATGCGGGTCATGAGGGATCCTTGCGAGAGAGGTGGGGTTGAGTGATTCTATCGCCGGCCGAGCGCAGGCGATCTGCCGAAGGACGGCGGATGCCCGCCATATCGGCCCGTGTGGGGCGGACGGCCCGCTCCGGGCGCGATGCCGTGTGCTGGGGCCGTCAGCGGCCGGTGCCGGCGTAGACCGTGGCCTCGGTGTCGCTGTCCAGGCCGAAGGCCGTGTGCACGACGCGGGCGGCCTGGGCGAGGTCGTCGCCGCGCAGCACGACCGAGATGCGGATCTCCGAGGTCGAGATCATCTCGATGTTCACGCCCGCGGTCGACAGCGCCTCGAACAGCGTCGCCGAGACGCCCGAGTGGGTGCGCATGCCGGCGCCGACGACGGAGAGCTTGCCGATCTGGTCGTCGTGCACGAGGCTCTCGAATCCGATGCCGGCCTGCTCGGCGGCGAGCGCCCGCAGAGCGGTGGCGGCATCCGACTTGGGCAGCGTGAAGGAGATGTCGGTGCGGCCCGTGGCGGCGGCGGACACGTTCTGGACGATCATGTCGACGTTGGCCCCCGACTTGGCGATCACCGTGAAGATCTCGGCCGCCTTGCCGGGAACGTCCGGCACGCCGATGACGGTGATCTTGGCCTGGCCGAGATCGGTGGCGACACCGGCGACGATGGGCTCTTCCATGGGGGACTCCTCTGTGCTGTCGGGAGCGAGGCTTTCGGGGACGGACATGCCGGGGCCGAGCACGAAGGTGCCGCGGCCGGAGCTGAACGTGGAGCGGGCGTTGATCATGACGCCGTGCCGGCGGGCGTACTCGACGGCACGGATGTAGAGCACCTTGGCGCCGTTGGCGGCGAGCTCGAGCATCTCCTCGGCGGACACGACCTCGAGCTTGCGGGCCTTCGGCACGACGCGGGGGTCGGCGGTGAAGATGCCGTCGACGTCGCTGTAGATCTCGCAGACGTCGGCGTCGAGGGCGGCGGCGAGCGCCACGGCGGTCGTGTCGGAGCCGCCGCGACCGAGCGTCGTGATGTCGCGGGTGTCGCGGTTGAAGCCCTGGAAGCCCGCGACGATGACGATGGCCCCTTCGTCCAGCGCCTCGCGCAGCCGCACGGGCGTGACGTCGACGATGCGCGCCGAGCCGTGGTCGGCGGTCGTGATCATGCCGGCCTGGCTGCCGGTGAACGAGCGTGCCTCGAAGCCCATCGAGTGGATCGCCATCGCCAGCAGCGCCATCGAGATGCGCTCGCCCGAGCTCAGCAGGATGTCGAGCTCGCGCGGCGCCGGGATGGGAGCGACCTGCGCGGCGAGGTCGATCAGCTCGTCGGTCGTGTCGCCCATCGCACTGACGGCCACGACGACGTCGTGCCCGGCGCGTCGGGCGTCGACGATGCGCTTCGCGACCCGCTTGATGCTCTCGGCGTCGGCGACGGACGAGCCGCCGTACTTCTGGACGATCAGCGCCACGTGTGGAACTCCTGAAGACATGTCGACGGGCACTCGGATGCCGCGCCCACCTCCCCATCCTAGAGAGCGGCGCATGCCCGCCGAGCCATGTGACGGCGGCCGGCGGCCACTATCCTGCGAGCATGGATGCGCTGGAGAACTGGCACGAGTACAACGTCGCGATGCTCGGCGCGACCGCCGCACTGGCGGGTCTGGTCATCGTCGCGGCCAGCGTGAACATCCAGGTCGTCATCACGGCGGCATCCCTGACGTCCCGCGTCGCGTCGGGGATCGCGGGGCTGATCCTCGCGAGCATCGTGTGCGCCGTGGGGCTGTTCCCGGATCTGACGATCACCGCATACGGCGCGGTCGTCGTGGGCGCGGCCGCCCTCACGACGGTCTTCGCCGCCGTCGCGGCGGTGCGCATCTTCCAGAACCATCACCCGGAGAACCGCCTGCGGGCGGGCAAGGCCGCGGTCGCCTTCGTCACGCCGTTGCTGTACGCGGCGGGCGGGATCATCGCGCTGACGGGATCCGGCGGCGGACTGGTCTGGCTGGCGGTCGGGGCGATCGCGGCGATCGTCTCGGCGCTGTTCGTGTCGTGGGTGGTGCTGGTCGAGGTGCTGCGCTGAGGCGCGCGGCGCGCGCGGCGGCCGCGGAGTAGCGGTTCGCGAGGGCGGCGACATCGTCGACGTAGACGTCGAGGTGGTTGTACCCGAACACGGCCGCCCGCCACCCGTCGGCATCCGTCATCGTGCCCGCACCGCAGAGGTAGCGCGCCGTCGCGAGCGCCGCGTCGTCGATCTGGTTCGGATCGGCGATGCCGTCGCCGTCGGCGTCGCCGCCCCAGCGCGCCCACGTGTCGGGGATGAACTGCATCGGCCCGACCGCGCGGTCCCACACCGCGTCGCCGTCCCACCGCCCACCGTCGGTGTCCGCGATCGCGGCCACGCCGTCGCCGTCCAGCGCAGGCCCCCGGATCGCGGGCGTCGAGCGGCCGTCCTCGCCCAGGACCGCTCCCCCGTGCCGCCCGTGGTCGGACTCGATCGCCCCGATCGCGGCGACGGTGTTCCACCCCAGCCCGCACGAGGGCTGTTCGGCGGCGACCGTGAGCTGGGCGCCCGCGTAGGCCCGCAGGGCGCGGGCGGGGATGCCGGTGGCCGCGGCGGTGCGGGCGAGCCACGCGGGGTCGACGCGTGCGGCGGGAGCCGTGACGACCGGAGCGACCTGCTCGACCGGCTCGACCGCCTCGACCGGACCGCTCGCCGAGGAGGCGAGAGGCGCGGGCGGACGCGGCGTCTCGGCGTGGGCGATCACCCCGCCGACGAACACCGCGATCAGAGCCCCGGCGACGGCGATCAACATCCCGTCGCGCGGCGACCACCATCCACCCGCCCGCATCGCGCTCAGCCGAAGCGGCCGTTGACGTAGTCGAAGGTGCGCGGGTCGATCGGGGAGGAGAACATCGCGTCGGTGTCGCCGTGCTCGACGATGTGGCCGGGCTGGCCCTGCGAGGCGAGGAAGAACGCGCACTGCTGGGAGACCCGCTGCGCCTGCTGCATGTTGTGGGTGACGATGACGATCGTGACCTCGCGCGCGAGCTCGGTCATCGTCTCCTCGATGACGCGCGTGGAGGTCGGGTCCAGCGCCGAGCACGGCTCGTCCATCAGGAGCACCCGCGGCCGCACGGCGAGGGAGCGCGCGATGCACAGGCGCTGCTGCTGCCCGCCCGACAGGCCGCCGCCGGGCGCACGCAGACGGTCCTTCAGCTCCCGCCACAGTCCCGCTTTCGTGAGGCAGGTCTCGACGAGCATGTCCTTCTCACTGCGACTGGCACGGATGCCCGCGAGCTTCAGGCCCGCGACGACGTTGTCGTAGATCGACATGGCCGGGAAGGGGTTGGGCTTCTGGAAGACCATGCCGATCTTCTTGCGGGCATCCACGAGACGGTGGCCGGCGTCGTAGATGTCGTCGTGGTCCAGCAGCACCTCACCGGCGAGGGATGCCGAGGGCACCAGTTCGTGCATGCGGTTGAGGATGCGCAGGAACGTCGATTTTCCGCAGCCGGACGGGCCGATGAGGGCCGTCACCTGACCGGCGGGCATCTGCAGCGACACGTCGTGGAGCACCTGGTGGTCGCCGAACCAGGCCGAGATGGCGCGCGCCTCGAGCTGCGACGGCGGCACCGGGACCGCCGTCGCGCCGACGGCATCCGCGTGCATCGCCGGCGCGCCGCCGACCACGACGGCTCCGCCCGGCGCGGGAGAGAGGGCGAACTCGCCGCCCGCCATCACCAGTTCCGACGGGGCGGGCGCACGTCCGCTCGTGCGGCCGAGGAAGCGGGGGCGGTTCGCCCGCTCGGCGCGGTGGGCCGCGCGGGAGGGTTCGACGTCGTCAGACATGGGGGGCTCCGAGTCAGAGGAGGTTGGGAAGGAGGCGGACGAGCTGATCGCAGACGAAGACGCTCGCGAGGAGGAGGACCGGCACGAAGACGATCCAGGTCTTCTGCGCGCCCACCCGACGAAACGCCCAGACCGCGGCCACCTCGGCGGCGACGAGGAACTGCAGCGCGAACACGAGCGCCCACACGGTGGAGGTGTCGGTGGCCATCGCCCGGTCCGACGGCGCCAGCGTCACGGGCGTCGTCTGGCGGGCGCCGGCCGGCTGCGCCGGGGAGGTGAGCGTCGCGTCGACGTAGGCGATGCCCGTCGGGACGTACGGAGCCCCGCGCGCGGTCATGAGGATGAGACGGCTCTCCCCGCGCGCCGGGGCCGGCGGGGTGGGGTCGCCGGCGTAGCGCACGCCGAGCACCTCGAAGGTGTTCGCCCCCTGGCCGGTGCGGACCTCGAACGTGTCGCCCGGCTGGAGCGACTGCAACCGGCCGAAGGGCCCGCCGAACGCCGCGGCACGAGCCATGACGACGCTCACCCCCACCTGTCCGGGCAGGACCGTGTCGCGGCGGTGTCCGGGGCCGCCGGTCAGCACCCCCGAGGAGGTGCCCTCGGAGATGACCTCCCTGATGCCCAGGCGCGGGATCTCGATGATCCCGACGGGCACGCCGTCGGCGAGCAGGACGTCGTCGAAGTCGCCCTCGCTCACCGGCGCCGTTCCCGCGGCGAGCTGCGCGCGATACGTGTCGGAGAGCTGCTGCTGCGCCGCGAAGTGGAGGACGTGGCTGAGGATCAGCAGGTGGAACACGAAGGCGAGCGCGAGCGCGGCGACGAGCGCCAGGATGCCGCGCGCGAGCGCCTGCCCCGCGGTGAGCGGCGCGTACTGCGGGACCGGCCGCGGCATCCGACGGGGGCGCCGCGGGGGCGGCGGGCTCGCCGGCGCCGCCGGGGCCGGGGCGACGATCTGGGTCCGCTCCTCGAACAGCGTCATGCCGCGGCCTCCGCCGGCGGCTCGGCGGCGAGGGCGAGGGCGACCGCGCGCCACGCGAGCAGCCCGATGACGATCACGGCCGCGACGAGCACGCTCACCCACGGGAAGACGAAGACCAGCGCGTCGCGGGTCACCGGCGTCAGCGCCGTACCGTCCACGGTCGCCGGCGGGGTGACCGTCGCGTGGGTGTCGACCAGGCCCCACTGTCCGGCGCCGTGCAGGCGGGTGGAGACGACCCGGACCTCGGCCGGCTGCAGCGCCGGAACCGCGACACCGCGCGTCTGATCGAGCGGGACGCCGAACAGCACGCTCTCCATCCAGAAGTCCACCGTCAGGTCGATCGTGCGGGTGGAGGCGTTGCGCACGGTCAGCCACAGCGTCACCTCACCGCTGCCGGGGTCGGGCGAGAGGGCGACCGAGGAGTTGATCCCCCCGATGTAGACCATGCCGGCGATGCTGACGTCGTCGGCTGCGCCGGTGCCGGCCGGCGCCGAGCCTCCCGACGCGCCGCCGGCCGCTCCCCCGCCGCCGGACCCGCCGGACGTCGACGACGATCCGGGAGCGGGAGGGGTCGTGGGCCGCGGGCTCGCGGTGGACGACGGGCTGGGCGACGGGGTCGACCCGTCGACGACCGTCACCGACACGTTGCCGCTGTCGTCGACGCCGTCGTCGGCACGGGCCCCGAGCCCCGCGATCGGCAGCAGGGTGAAGAGGGCGACCGCGCCCAGCAGCGCGACGGCCCACGGCGTGCGCCGGAGGGCGGTCATTCGTCGACCGCCCCGGAGGCGGCGCGCAGCCTCGCCTCCGCTGCGGCGGCCGCCTGGCTCTCCGTGTAGGCGATCCATTCCCGGGCGGCTTCCTCGTCACGACGGCGACGCCGGCGCACCAAGAGGACGACCGCCACGATGAGCGCGACGAGGATCACCACGCTCCAGGGCAGGACGAGCACCACGGTGTCGCGGGAGACGGGCGCGACGGGCACCTGGAGCGCGGCATCCGAGGCGTCGACGAAAGGATTCAGGAGCGCGCTCGGGTTGAGGTAGCCCCACTGCGCGATGCCCGGCAGCTCGAACTCGTAGGTCGCGGAGTTGCCGGGCAGCAGCACCGGGATGCTGCCGCCGCGCTCGGCGGTGACGGGGACGCCGAACCAGGTGGCCGCGCTCATCGTCAGGTTGGCGGCGAGAGCGACGTTGCCGGGGTTGTCGACGGTGTAGAGGACCTTCAGGGAGCCCCCGAACGGGTTCCACCAGTCGCCCTGATAGGTCGCGTCGAAGCTGGCCAGCGTGAGCCGGGGCTGCAGCTCGCCGGAGACCCGGGCGAACACGGCGGTCGCCACGCGGCGGTCCAGGCTCACCTGCTGACCGTCTTCGACGACCGACGCGACGATGCCGCCGACGTGGTCGCCGGGGGTGGCGTCGGCGGGGATGGCGACGGTGAACGTGAGGAGGCGGACCTCCTGGGGGGCGAGGGAGAACTGGATGCGGTTCTCCCCGTTCTCGAAGCGGACCCACGCCCCGACGGAGGTCGGCGTCTCAGCCGACGCGAGCAGCGAGAAGTCGCCGTTCGTGCCGTTGTAGGCATCGGTCGCCAGCACGGTGAAGTCCTGGCTCTCGGTGCCGGTGTTGCCGACGAGCACCTGGTCGGTGACGCTCTGGCCGGGGTCGGCGGAGTAGGCGAAGCGCGTGCGATCGTCCGGGCGGCCGTCCGCGCCGGCGGGGCGGGTGGCCACACCGACCGTCGTGTCGGTCGAGCCGTCGTCGTCGGCGTGGGCCGCAGCGGGGACGCCCAGCGGAGCGAGGGCGAGGGCGAGCAGGAGGAACGCACCGAGCACAGGCTGGATGCGGCCCCTCGATCGGGTCAACGAGGAGAGCACGGTCTATTTCCGCAGATGGCGGCGACGCAGCGTCGTCGCGGGGGTGAACGGGGAGTGATCGAGATCGTTCGCGCAGATGACGGATGCCGCGCTGCGCACGAACACGCAGTGAGGGGAGGCCGCAGGCGGCCTCCCCTCACCGGTTCTCAGTGGAGGGCTCGACTCACTTGGAGGCGAGCGTGAGGGTCAGCGTCGAGTGGTACTCGCCGACCTTCGCGTCCTTGGGCGCGGTGAAGACGAGGTCGGCGTCGAACAGCGCACCGCTCGTCAGGGTGGACACGCCCGCGGCGCTCTGGGCGATCTTGGTGCCCGTCGAGCCGAGCGTCACACCGTCCAGGAGCGTGTAGCCGGTGTAGGCCTTCGGGGTGACCGTGAGGGCCGTGCCGGGGATCTCGTCGTTGGCGGCGTTCGTGAACGAGGTCCAGCCGACGTTGAGGTCCCAGCCCTTCAGCACGTTGCGGTCGTCCACGACGGTGACCTTGCCGAGCGACTGGGTCGCCGCCGTGGCACTGCGCGCGACGTTGCCGAAGTTGATCGCCGACTTCTCCGCGTTCAGCGACCACAGGTCGCTCGCCGTGACCGTCGCCTGCACGTCGGCGGTGGCGGTCTTGTCGGGGTAGGAGGCGACCGGGACGGTGAACGTGCCCCAGGCGAGCACGTCGGGGTCGGCCGGGAGCGTCAGGGCGACCGTGTGCGCGCCCGCCGGCAGGCCGCTGATGTTCACCAGCGCGTCGCCGTTGGCGTCCGTCGTCACCTGACCGAGGCTGGTCGGGGTGGACCAGGCCCACGCCTGCAGCGTCTTGTTCGCGTTGGCCACGCCCGCGGGCACGGTGATCGTCTTCGCCCCGTCGGCCGGGTCGGTGATGGTGACCTTGTGCGCGTCGGAGCCGGTCGGCTCGGTGGGCACCGAGTCGATCACGGTCAGCGTCGCGGCGGAGGTCGTGACGGAGCCGGCCGTGTTGGTGAAGACGGCACGGTAGCGCGCGGCGTTGTTCGCCAGCGTCGTGTTGGCGACCGTGAGCGATGCGGAGGTCGCACCCGCGACATCCGCCCAGTTGGCACCGCTGTCGGTGGACGACTGCCACTGCACCGCGGGCGCGGGCGAGCCCGACGCGGCCGCGGTGAAGGTCGCGGAGTTGCCGAGGATCACCGACGCGTCGGCGGGCTGCGTCGTCACCGTCGGGGCGACGGCGGGGTGCGGCGTCGAGAACGTCCAGGTGCCCTGGTTGAAGTCGGACGTCGCGACGACGTCGACGAAGACGAAGTCCGTCTCGACGACCTGCGAGCCGCCGTTCTTGAGGAACGCGATGCCGAGCGAGTACTCGCCGCCGGTGTAGGAGCCCGCCGCGGTGAACACCGAGCGGATGCCGGACGGGCTGCCCTGACCGTTGCTGGTCAGCGAGCTCGGCTGGAGGTTGGGGAGCTGGATGCCGGGGTTCGGGGTGAAGCCGAGCGCCGCGTAGGCGTTCCACTGCGACTGGTCGGCCTCCTTGCCACGGGGCGAGATGAACTTCACGACGGAGTCGGCACCGGCCGGGATCGAGAAGTAGCTGTTGAAGTCCGTGTCGCTGGCCTCGGGCGCGGCGAGCACGCCCTTGTTCCACTTGAGCGACGCGCCCTCCGTGATGGGGGTGCCCTCCTCGACATCGATCAGGTAGACGTCGTGGGTGGAGCCGACGGTGGGGACGATCGCCGCGCTCGCGCCGAGCGTCGGGACGAGGACGAGGGCGGCGGCGGCCGCGAGGCCGACCAGTCCTCGGGTGAGGGTGTTGGTGTTCATGAGGATCGTGTTCTCTTTCTCTGTCTGCGCGACGAGGGGATCAGCCGTTGCGGGTGACGGTGTCACCGACGGGCTTGGCGAAACCGAACTTGAGCTTCACGGCCTTGGTGGTGGCCGGGGAGTTCGAGGTGCCCCAGTAGGTGAGGCTCTGCGGGGAGCTGGTGTCGAGGAGCTCGCCGAGGCCCGCGTCCGAGAGCTTCGCCGTCGGGACGACGATGTAGACCGTGCGACCCCAGCTCGCGCTGTTGTAGAAGTCGGAGTTCGGGACCAGCGTGCTGGTGCCGGCGGTGCCGTTGAAGCTCAGCGTGCCGGTGAACGGGCTCGGCAGGCCGTCGATGGTGCCGACGAGCGTGGCGGCGTTGAAGGTGTTGATGCGCGAGGCGCCGTTGACCTGGCCGATGTAGTTCGCGACCGAGACCGGGATCAGCTGGATCTCGTCGGTCCCCGGGGTCAGGACGGTGCCGTCGTTCTCGGGGATCGAGTTGTTGCGCGTGTCCACACCGCTGCCGATGCTGGTGACGCCGATCTTGCTGAGGAAAGTCGTCCAGGTGCCCGAGCTCGACTGGATGGCGAGCGGCTTGACGACGTAGCCCGAGGAGCCGGCCGCGACCGGGGAGGCCGAGGTGGACGTGTAGATCGACTTGAGCTGGGCGGAGGACAGACCCGACACCCAGTCCTTGGCCGCGGCCGCGTCACCGCTGCCGGAGGCGCCCACCTTGAACACGAACGAGATCGCGTCCTGCCCGAAGGGGATGTAGGTGAGGACGCTGCCCTGCGTGCCCGAGACGGACGAGCTGCGCGCGAGGTCGACCTGGTCCTTGATGTTGACGTTGTTGTACGTGAACGAGTTGCCGCCCACGCCGCCGATCGACGCGAGCAGCGCGTTGCGACCGGCACCCGAGCCGTTGGGCCGGTCGAACGTCGGGCCGAAGGGCTTGGTCTGGATCTTGCCGACGCCGCCGGTGACACCGAGGGCGAAGGCGTCCCAGGATGCCAGGGCCTTGCCCGCGCCGGTCGCCTTGACCGAGGGGCCCGTGATGTTGGTGCCGTTGGCCAGCGCGCTGACCGCATCCTGCAGCGTGTCCGAGCCGACGATCGAGTATCCGTCGGTCACGGGGTCGGCGTGAGCAGCGCTCACGCCGAAGCCTGCGAGGGCGACGCCGACCGCGGCACCGATGGCCGCGAACTTCTGGAGTTTCATGTGTTCCTGTTTCCTTGTCGGGTACTGCGTTGGTGGAAGGCAGAAGCGACGCGGGGACGCGCTTCAGAGGACCCGCCGGCGAAAGCGGGTGATCAGGGGGACGATGAGGGCACCCGCGGCGCCGCCGAGGACGGTCGCGGGAACGGCCGCGGCGAGGGCCCCGACATCCGGGTCGCCGGGGGTGGTGGCGCCGGCCAGCGCACCGCTGGCCGCTCCCGTCGCGGTGGGCGCCGCGGCGGCGGGAGCCGCGACGGGAGCCGCAGCAGCCGCCGCGGCGGCCGGTCGCCCGGGAGCCGCGGCGGCCGGGGTCGTGGGCGGCGCCGTGGTGGTGGCGGGGGCGTACGTCTCCAGGCGCTCGGCGGCCGCCGTCGCCTGCGCCACCCAGGAGGAGGGCAGCGGCGCGTATCCGGCGGGGAGCTGTCCCTCGTCGGCGCCCGGCGTCTGGCCGTTCGTGCTGACGGCGTAGCGGATGAAGGCGGCGTAGGAGGTCCGCACCGCAGCGGTGGTCTTCGCGGGGTTGTTGGCGGCGTAGATCGGCAGCGTGAGCGGGTAGGCGGATGTCGCGGCCTTCGCCTCCGGCGACGCCGGCTGGAACCCGACGACGGCGCCCGCGGCGTTGTCCGCGGTCATCGAGGCGGCGGCGGCCGCCATCGCGTCGCCGGTGGCCGCGACGAAGCTCCCCGCGGGATTTCGCAGGGATGCCGAGATCACCTGGTACCGGGCGGCCGCGGCGGAGCTGGTCAACCCGAGCATGGCCTGCGACCCGGTCGCCATGCGCGACGCCTTGGCGTAGCGCGGCGGGCTCGCGTAGGGATCCCAGCCGCCGAGGATCTGACCGTCGCCGCGGAGGGTGAGATAGGAGACCGTGCCGAGGTCGGACGCGTACGGACGCCACGTGACGAGGTTCACGGGACCGGAGTTGGTGGGGGCGTACTCGACGGGATCCGCCTTCGGGAAGTCGTCGCGATCGAGCGAGAAGGCGTTGCCCGTCTTGTTCTTCGTCGCGTCCGTGGCGTACCAGGGGTTGACGGTCATCCCCCACGGGTCCGGCTCGCCCGCGAGGAAGGCGCGCGCGTCGTCGTCGGCTGCGATGTAGGCCCACACGGCGCGCGCGGCGTCGGAGCGCCCCTGCGGGACGATCACGTCCGCGATCGCAGGTCCGGCGAGATCCTGCGCGGCCCACTCCGGGTCGTTCACGGCGAGGAAGTCCGGGTCCTTGGTGATGTTGCTGGGGTTCTTGGCACCCATGTACGACGTGTCGGCGCCGGTGGGAAGGGACGACAGGTACGAGTAGCTCAGCAGCTTCGCGAGCAGCCGCGGCGTCAGGTTCACCGAGGTGAACGGCAGGTGCGCCGCCGCGAGGTACTTCTCCGGGATGTCCTGCAGGAACGGGTCCGGCGAGCGGTCGATCGCCAGCGCGACGCTGATGCCGCTGATGGCCAGGGGCGCGTACACGAGCGGATCCGACCCGCCGTCTGCGGCGAGCGGGAACGAGGTGAGGGCCAGCGGCGCGTCGTCGGTGGTCGCGGCGGCCGTCACGGCATCCGATTCGGGGACCGTGAGAAGCGAGTACACGCCCCCGGACGCCTGCTTGCAGACGGCCGGCTGCCACGAGCCCGCGGCGTAGGAGATGAGCTCGCTGCCGGCGAGCTGGTGCTCCTTCGCGCCCGCCTCGCATCTGCTGCCGACGGGCTCGAAGTCCAGCTTGATCGACAGCGCATGCCTCCACGAGTCGATGAACAGGCCGGACTGCGAGATGCTCGAGGCGCCGTTGTCGGCGGTGCCGCGCGGCAGCACGACCAGCCAGCAGCTGGCACCGGTGGTGACGCCGTCGTGGACGACGGGAGTGCCGCAGCCGAGCCCGTTGGACTGCGCGAGGGTCTGGACCTCGAAGGACACCGAGCCGCTGCCGTCGTCCCCCGAGCCCGCCCACGGGATCTCGTTGGTCGTGTACGACGTGAAGAACTCGTTGGTGCTCAGATCGACCGTCAGATCGCGCGACTTCGCCCCCGTCGTGGCATCGGTCTTGATCGCGTCGACGCGCTTGCGGTCACGCGCGACGAACGGGATCGCGGTGTACGGGGGCAGGAAGCTCGCGAGACCGGGCGCGGTGTACGCCTGATCCTCCTTCGGCACGTCGGCGAGGGCGGTGCCCGAGGCCCGGTACGCGTCGCGGGACGCGCCGATGTTGCCCGGAGCCCCGTACTGGCACGTGGTGCGGTCGGGGCGGGAGGAGTCGGTCGGGTCGTCGCCCCAGCACATGAAGATCTGCAGGAAGTTCTCGCCACCGCTGCTCACGCTGGACACCACCGACTTCTTGCCGCCGGTCCAGCTGACGCGCACACCCTGCGCCACGAGGTTCTCGGTCTGCGAGACCGTCACGGCCAGGTCGGGCATCGGCGCGTGCGTGAGGTCGCGATCCTGCTCGGCGGCGGTGACGGTGACGGCGGAGGACGCCGGGGTCGCCGCCTGCGCGGGCGAGCCGAGGGCGACGTTCGCGCCCGCCACGAGGGTGAACACGAGGGCGGCCGTCACGAAGCCGCTGGCCGTGGAGGCGAGCAGGGTCCGCCGTCGAGGACGCAGCATCCTGGAACCGTTCTTTCGGGTATCGCCGGCGATCTCTCGCGCGACGTGATCACGCTAGAAGCGCGCTATGGATTCGAGATGAACGAGCTGGGAACGAGGCGACTCGTCGGGGTACCGAACGCTCGAACGCGGTCAAACCCCAGACCGGAAGGGAAAATTCAGCGTCGGCGATCGTTGCGCAGCCGTCGCGACAGCAGCGGCGGCAGGATGACCGCGGCGACCAGGAGTCCCCCGGCGACGAGCATCGTGGTCTGCGGCACCCCCCACGCGTCGGACGCGAGCGTGAACGGGCTCGACACCGCCTGCGCCCCGCCGGCCGCCGCCCCGGAGACCAGGTTGCCGTTGGCGTCGTAGACGGGATCGGATGCCGCCGCCCCGGCCGCCGCGGCCGTTCCTCCCGCCGCGGCGGCGGCCCCGCCGCCTCCGGAGCCGTCACCGCCGCCGCCGCTCGCGCCACTGCCGGGATCGTTCGCCGGCGCGCCGGAGTTCTTGCACGTGGACGGATCGAATCCGCTCACGGACGCTCCCGGGATGCGCTTGATCTGGTCGTACGCCGCCTGGACGAGGTTCATCGGCAGCGGCGAGTAGCCGAGCGTCGCGGCCTGGTTCTGCCCCTCGCAGACGACGTACTTCAGGAACTCGCCGAGCGTGAACCCCTTCACATCGGTGAAGACGCCGCCGACCGCTGTGGGCACGATCATGTACGAGTAGCTCGAGACGGGATACGCATCGGCCTCGGGGGCGTTGTACACGTCGTCGAGGATCTGCGTGAGGTAGTCGGGCGAGCTCTGGTCGGTGTTGATCTTCGCGTGCGTCAGGGCGACCTGGACGTTCGCGGCGGTGGGCTCGACGAAGGCGCCCGCCGCGTTCTGCACCCGCACCACGGGGAAGCCCGCGTTGAGCGCGTAGGAGTACTCGACGTAGGTGATCGCGCCCTCGCCGTAGTCCTGCTTGACGTACCCGGACACACCGAGAGACCCGTTCTGGGCTTTGAACGTGCTGTTGATCGTCGGGAACTGCGAGGTCATGCGGTAGGTCCAGATGGACGGGTACTGCGTCGCCATCCAGCGCGTGAACTGCGCCGTCGAGCCGGATCCGTCCGAGCGCACCACGGGGGTGATCGGACGGCTCGGAAGAGCGAGGTCGGGGTTGAGCGACTGGATCGCCGGGTCGTTCCACGCGGTGATCGCTCCGGTGAAGATCTTGGAGATCACCTCTCCGGTCAGCTGCAGCGTCGTGACCCGCTTGCCGTTGATCTTCAGGTTGTACATGAACGAGCTGCCGCCGGCGACGATCGGGAGATAGGCGTACGGCCGACCGGAGGGGTCTTCGGGCGCGTCGTTGGGGTTGTCCGGCGTCAGCTGGAAGGGGATCTCGCTGACGGCGAAGTCGACACGACCGCTGATGAAGTCGGTGCGACCGGCGGAGGACCCGGTACCGGAGTAGTTCACCGTCATCGCGAAGTTGTTGGCGACGTTGCGGCGCCACTGGTCGAGCGCGTTCTGCGACCACGTCGACCCGGAGCCCGAGATCGCGACGTACGACGGCGCAGCGCCGGCGGGCAGCACCGACACGAGCGAGAGGGCGACGACGGTCGAGACCGCAGCCGCGGTCCGGACGAGGAGTCGAAGTCGACGGGTCACGATGTCTCCTGGTGAGAGGCGGCGAGCGGAGGGGTCACGCGTGCGGAGCCGCGACGACGCTCGATGCGGAGCAGGTCGTCGCGCGAGCGCTGCGACGCGCGGCGCCGCTGACGGTCGGAGAGGACGCCCGCTCCCCGGCCGCCGATGACGCGCGCGATCACGAAGAGGAGCAGGACGAGGATGATGAGCACCGCGGCCGTCCCGAAGCCGCGGGCGATCATGTTCGGCTCCGGCGACTTGACGAAGTCGAACACCTGCAGCGGCAGGGAGATCATCGGCCCGGTGAAGGGGTTGACGTTCATCTCCGCCGTGACCCCGGAGGTCAGCAGCACCGGCGAGGTCTCACCGATCCCGCGCGCGGTGCCGAGGATCACGGCCGTGACCAGACCCGAGCGCGACGTCGGCAGGACCACGTTCCACACCGTGCGCCAGCGCGTCGTGCCCAGCGCGTAGGACGCCTCGCGCAGATTGTTCGGCACGAGGCGGAGGACGACGTCGGAGGCGCGGATGATGATCGGCAGCATCATGACGCTGATCGCCAGCGCCGCGGCGAACCCCGAGCGCTGGTGCGTGACCAGCGTGACGACGGCCGCGTAGATGAACAGTCCGGCCACGATCGACGGCAGCGCCGTCATCGCATCGGAGATCGTCCGCACGAACCGCGCGAAGCGCCCGCCGACCTCGTTGAGGAACACCGCCGTGGTGATGCCGAGCGGGATCGTGATCACCAGGGCGATGGAGATCTGGATCAGCGTCCCGACGATCGCGTGTGCGATCCCCCCGACGCTGAGCGGTTCGAGCGGTCCCGCCAGCCGCATGGTCTCCACGAAGAAGTTCGGATGGATCAACGCGGGCACGCCGCGCACGACGGTGAAGCCGAGGACGAAGACCAGGGCGCCGAGCAGCAGGGCGCCCGCCGAGTAGAAGAGCGCGGTCATGATGCGCTCGCTGACGGTGAGGCGGTCGGCGCGCAGGGCGGACAGGACGCCGTACACGCCCAGGAACGCGATGAAGGAGATGATCAGCCACCCGACGAAGCCCGTCATGGGCGTCAGCCATCCGAACAGGAGGGTGGCGATGGCCAGGCCCGCCGCGACCGCACCCAAAACGTTGAACGCGTCGTCGAGGGGGACGCTGCGCAGATCGCGACGAGCGGCGACCTCGTCGCGACGGTGCGGTACGGCCGTCCGCCCCGCGGCGGCGCTCTCCGCGCGCTCCGGCGCGGCGGTCTCGAGGAT
Source organism: Microbacterium sp. PAMC21962 (assembly GCF_019443465.1). Lineage (NCBI taxonomy): Bacteria > Bacillati > Actinomycetota > Actinomycetes > Micrococcales > Microbacteriaceae > Microbacterium > Microbacterium sp. PAMC21962. The sequence goes on from NZ_CP080381.1 coordinate 1,513,267, forward strand.
CGTCATCAGTTGCTCTCCGCTCCCGAACGGCTGCGGGCCACGATCGTGGATGCCGTGAAGTTGACGATCAGGGTGATGATGAACAGCACGAGCCCGGCGGCCATCAGCGCGGACAGTCCGAACTGACTCGCCTCCCCGTAGCGCAGGGCGATCAGCGCCGACACCGAGTTGGTCCCCGTCTTCAGCACCTGCGGGTTGATCGAGAAGATCGGGGAGATGATCATCACGACGGCGATCGTCTCGCCGAGCGCCCGGCCGAGGGCGAGCATGGTTCCGCCGATGATGCCGCCGCGGCCGAACGGGAGCACGACCGTGCGGATCATCCCCCACCTCGTCGAGCCCAGGGCGAGCGCGCCCTCGCGCTCGCCGAGAGGCGCCTGCGAGAACGCCTCGCGCATGACGGAGGTCTGCGTCGGGACGATCATCAGCGACACGACGATGCCGGCGATGAACGCGGAGGAGGTGAAGGCCCCGGCATCCGTGATGCGGGCGCCGGTGTCGTCGGTGACGGCGAACAGCGGGATCCAGCCGAAGTAGGTCGAGATCCACTGCGAGATGGGGATGACGTTGGACTGGAGGAAGAACACGCCCCACAGCCCGAAGACCACGCTCGGGACGGCGGCCATCAGATCGACGAGCGAGATCAGCAGGGGCCGCACGGATCCCGGCACCACCTCGCTGATCAGCAGGGCCGTCGACAGCGACAGCGGGACGGCGATGGTGAGGGCGATCAGGGCGATGGTCACGGTGCCGAAGAGCACGGCCGCGATGCCGAACTCGCCCGTCTCGGGCGACCATTCCTGGGTCCACAGGAAGGCGGGCCCCGACCGCGCGAGCGCCTCGCCGGCGCGCCCGGAGAGGAAGACGCCGACGGCGAGCATGATCGCGACCGTGACCCCGCCGGCCGTGTAGCAGACGGCGCGGAAGATGCGGTCCGCCTGCACCGGGCGGGAGGTGAGCGGCCGCGGGGTCGGCACGGTCGGCGCCGGGATGACCTCCGTCACGGAGTCAGTGGTCATGGCGCCTCCCTGGCGGGCCGAATCGGTCAGCGGATCGCGATGTCGAGCGACGCTTGTGGATCCGGGCCGCGCGCGCTGCGGGGCGCTCGGGACGCACGCCGCGGTCACAGGATGACGGCACGAGGTGAACGAGGATCGGTCGTTTCATGACCGCCGTCTTACGCCTCGCCGTGCGGGAGATGACGGCTCGGGACGGTGCGCGCAGAGTCACGGACGGGGTGGTTCGGTGACCGCCGGCGACGGTGTCGGTACCGGCGTCGGGGATGCCGACGGGGTGGGCGTCGCGACGGTCTCACCCGGGATCGAGAGCACCACCACCGTGCCGACCGGAGCCCGCTCGCCTGCCGAGGGCATCGACGCGGAGACGGCGCCCGAGGGGCCCGCGCCGACGACCGCCGTCCGCGACGCGAACCCCGCGGACACGAGAGCGGCCTGGGCGTCGGCGAGCGTCATCCCCACCACCGCGGGGATCGCATTGCTCCCCGACGCGAGACGGAGCGTCACGGGCGAGCCCTCCCGCACACGCTCCCCCGCCCCCGGCGACGACTCCAGCACGACGTCGGCGGGAGCCGGTCCGTCGACGCGCGCGAGGTCGCCGACGGCGAGCCCCGCACTCTCCAGCGCCGCGGTGGCCTCGGCGAGACCGAGCCCCCCGACCTGCGGAACCCCTACGAGGACCACCGCGACGCTCGTCGGTGTCGGCGGCGCGGCGACGGACGGCGACGCGGTCGCGGACGGGGCCGTCGGCGAGGCGGCCGGCGGAGCGCTCGTGGATGCCGCCATCGCCGACAGGCCCGCGGCGGCGGTCACCGCGGCGATGAGGACGGCAGCGACCAGGGGCGCCCGCCACGCGCCGCGGGCCGCGGTCACGGCGGGTGGCGGTGCGCTCCCCGCCGCGGCCGCCGGTGTCACGGGGTCGCCCGCGAGACGGGTGCGGTACACGCGGGTCCGCGCCGTCTGCTCCCCCGCCTCGTCCGGAGGCGTGTCCGCGGTGACACCGATCGCGGGGACGGCGGCGGCGAGGGCGGCGGCCATCGCCGCGGCATCCGCGTACCGGTCGTCGGGCCGTTTGAGCATCGCGGTCGTCACGACGCGGTCGAGCGGCCGCGGGATGCCGCGCCGCCGTGCGGAGGGCACGGGCGGCGGAGCGGTGAGGTGGGCGCGCACCACCGCGCGCGCATCGCCGGCGAACGGCGCCGACCCGGTGAGGGCGAAGCAGAGCGTGGCGCCGGCCTGGTAGAGATCACTCGCCTCCCCCACGGCGGCGCCGGACAGCTGCTCCGGCGACGCGTAGGGCACGCTCGCCACGACACCCGCGGTGCGGGAGTCGTCCGCGCTGAGCAGGGCGTCGGCGCCGAGGGTCGTGCGGCCGGGGATGTCCGCGAGCCCGAAGTCGAGCAGCCGGACGCTCCGCGCGAACGCGTCCGCGTTGCCGGCATCGGCGCTCAGACGAGGGTCGAGCATGATGTTGGCGGGGGTGAGGTCACGGTGCACCACCCCGCCGTCGTGCACCGCCTGCAGCGCATCGAGCACGGCGCCCATCAGCGCGACGGCCGCCCACGGTTCGAGGGGCCCGTGCTCGCGGACGTGATCGGCGAGCGTCTCGCCGTCCACGCGCTCCATCGCGATCCAGGCGACCGGCGGGTCGCGGTCGTCCACCCCGGCGTCGTACACCTCCGCGAGGTTCGGATGCGCGATCGCGCGGGCGGCCCGGACCTCTTCGAAGAACGCCTCCCACACGGCGGGGCCGACGGCGAGGTGCGGGTGCAGCAGTTTCAGGGCGACGACGACGCCGCCGACGACGTCGTCGGCCTCGAAGACGGATGCCGTCCCCCCGCTGCCGAGCAGTCGGCGGAGGTGGAACCGGTCCGCGATCAGGCCGTCGCTCATCGCAGGATGAGCGGATCCGTCGGCTCCGGGCGCGCGAGCACGGGCTCACCCGCCGCAGCGAGCTCGCGCATCAGGCGCACGGCCAGCACCGCCGCGCTCTCCGCCGCCGATCTCTTCTCGTAGCGGCGTGCCCCCATCATGACCAGTGCCCCGCCGGAGCTGACGAACCATCCCGTGCTGCGCAGCCGCGGCGCCGGGTTGGTGTGGATCTCGAAGGCGGCCGCATCCCGCAGCACGACCGCGAGATCGGCCCGCGCCGCCGTCTCATCGGCGAACAGGCGGCATCCGCGGGCGATCTCGCGACGGTTCTCGCTCACGAGGCGCCATGCGACCGCGGGCGCCGGCGGCAGGACGTCCTGACCGGTGAGGAACGGTCCCACGCCGGGCCGGCCCGCCGCGATCTCGGCGACGACGCGCATCCACTCGAGGGCGGAGGGGTGCGTGGCCGCGGGAAAGTGCGCGTAGAGAAGACGCGCGGACATGATGCTCCCTTTCGCGACACCGGAAGTCGTGCACTCGGCCGCGAAGGAAGAGTGTCGGCTGCAGGCGACGCGGACGGGTCGGCGGGGTGAACGCGGGAGGTCGATCTCGCGCACGAGAGGTTGCGCGCGACCGGGCTAGAGCGCCCAGGCGCGGCCGGACACCGCCGGCGACATCAGATGCTCCGGCGGCCCTCGAAGGCGCGGCCGAGGGTGACCTCGTCGGCGTACTCGAGGTCGCCGCCGACCGGCAGTCCCGACGCGAGTCGCGTCACACGGATCTCGAGGGTGTGCAGCAGCCGGCTGAGGTAGGTCGCGGTCGCCTCCCCCTCCAGGTTGGGGTTGGTGGCGAGGATGACCTCCTGCACGGTACCGTCCGCGAGGCGCTGCATGAGCTGCGCGATGCGAAGATCTTCGGGCCCGACGCCCGCGATGGGGCTGATCGCGCCGCCGAGCACGTGATAGAGCCCGCGGAACTCACGGGTGCGTTCGATCGCGGAGACGTCCTTGGCGTCCTCGACGACGCAGATGAACGTCTGGTCTCGTCGCGGATCGCGGCAGATGGCACAACGCTCCTGCTCGCTGACGTTTCCGCAGATCTCGCAGAAGCGCACCCGTTCGCGCAGTTCGCCCAGCAGCTGCGAGAGACGCGCGACGTCGAAGGTCGGCGTCTGCAGGATGTGGAACGCGATGCGCTGCGCCGACTTCGGTCCGATGCCCGGAAGGCGGCCGAACTCGTCGATCAGGTCTTGGACGATGCCGTCGTACATGGATCAGTTGAACCTCGTCGGCGGCGTGTACGGTTCCTCGCGCACGAACGTCGCTCCCAGCACCTGGCGCACGACCGCCTCCCCCACGCGCTCGATCCCGCCGGGGCGGGGGGCGCGTACGGGGGCGGGACGCTCGACGGCCACGGGCGCCCGCGGCGGGACGGGCGTGTCGTCGACGGGCGGCGGGAACTCGTCGTCGTCCGGAGCGTCGTCGTCGGTGAGGGTGTACTCGGCCGCTGCCGGGGACGGCGCCTCGCGGACCGCCGTCAGCGTGCGGACGGGCGCCGCCACGGCATCCTCGGGCTCGTCGTCGACCGCGAGCCCGGGCGCCTCCGTCAGGGCGGATGCGACGGGAACGGACGGCGCGGCCGCCACCGGGCCGGGATCGGTCGGGATCGGCGCGACGGCCCACTCCGTCACGGGCGCGGCGGCCGCGGAGGCCACGGAGCTGCCCGTCCGTCCGCCTCCGCCCGGGCGCGCGTCGCCGGTGGGAGCGGGCGCGGTCGCGGGCGGCGATGCGGGCCGCGGGGGCTCAGCGGGAGCACCGTCGGACGGCGGGTCGGCGTCGAAGCGCGCGACGTACTTGACCCGGATGCCGAGGACAGCGTGGATCGCTCCGCGCAGGTCTTCGCTCGGTCCCTTCCCGGCCGCGAGCTTCTTGAAGGCGGCCACGTCGCCCTGCGTCCGGAAGCTGAGGGTCAGCACGTCGTCGGCGAACGCGATCGGGGTGGCGTCGGTCGCGATCATCCACGACGACCGGCTCACCGGTTCGAGCCGCTGCAGGATCTCGGGCCACGCGTCGCGCACCTGCGGCAGCGTCACGGGACCTGCCGGCGGCACGGGTGCGGCGGCAGCCGGCGGAGTCGGTGCGGCGACCGCCGGCGGGACCGGTTCCTCCGGCGGAGTCGACGCGACCGGTGCGGCCGGCGCTGCGGTGGCCGGCGGGGTCGGCGCGGCGGCAGCCGGCGGGTTCGGCGCGGCCGGCGGCTCGGCGACGGGAGCGGCGGCGGGCACGGCCACCGGCGGCGAGTCCGGGGCCGCCGCCGGAACGGATCCGGCGGTGTGGGCGAGGACGCGGGCGACGAGCAGCTCCAGCTGCAGCCGCGGGGACGTCGCACCGCTCATGTCGTCGAGGGCCCCGACGACGAGATCGGCGATGCGCGAGAGGCGATCGGTGCCGAACGCGGACGCCTGACGGCCCATCCGCTCGAGCTCGTCGGCCGGGATGCCGCGCAGCACCGCGCCGGCACCGTCTCCCGTGGCCGCGACGATGATGAGGTCGCGCAGACGCTCGAGCAGGTCGTCGACGAATCGACGCGGGTCCTGACCCGTCTGCACGACGCGGTCGACGGCCGCGAAGGCGGCGGCCGCGTCGTGGGCCGAGAACGCCGTGACGACCTCGTCGAGCAGGGCGCCGTGCGTGTAGCCGAGCAGGGCGACGGCGCGCTCGTAGCGCACGGTCGCACCGGCGGCGCCGTCGACCGGATCGGATCCGGCGATGAGCTGGTCGAGCAGCGACAGCGTGTCGCGGGGCGACCCCCCGCCGGCGCGGACCACGAGCGGCAGCACGCCCGCCTCCGTCTGCACACCCTCCTGGGCGCACAGCTGTTCGACGTACTCGAGCATCGCGGCGGGCGCGACGAGGCGGAACGGGTAGTGGTGGGTGCGCGAGCGGATGGTGCCGATGACCTTCTCGGGCTCGGTCGTCGCGAAGATGAACTTGACGTGCTCCGGCGGCTCCTCGACGAGCTTGAGCAGGGCGTTGAACCCCTGCGCCGTCACCATGTGCGCCTCGTCGAGGATGAAGATCTTGAACCGGTCGCGCGCGGGGGCGAAGATCGCGCGCTCACGCAGGTCGCGGGCGTCGTCGACGCCGTTGTGCGAGGCCGCGTCGATCTCCACCACGTCGAGGGAGCCCCCGCCTCCGCGGCTGAGCTCCACGCAGCTGTCGCAGACGCCGCAGGGGGTGTCGGTCGGGCCCGCCGCGCAGTTCAGGCAGCGGGCGAGGATGCGCGCCGACGTCGTCTTGCCGCAGCCGCGCGGGCCGCTGAACAGATACGCGTGCCCGACGCGGTCGCCGCGCAAGGCGGTCATGAGCGGCTCGGTCACCTGCGCCTGCCCGATCATCTCGCCGAACGTCTCCGGACGGTAGCGGCGGTACAGGGCGGTGGTCACCAGAACAGACTACGGCGTGCCCCCGACATGCGGCGCGGCGGGCGCCCCGGCGGGAACATCTGCGGCCGGACCGCGTTGGGATGGGCATGAGTCTCGCCCTGCCCGACCGGACGGTGGACGTCCTCGTGATCGGCGCCGGCCAGGCGGGACTGTCGGCGGCCTACCATCTGCGCCGCCGCGGGTTCGTCCCGGCACCGGGCGACGGACGCGCCCCCGTGTTCGTCGTGCTCGACGCCGATGCCGCTCCGGGCGGCGCCTGGCAGCATCGGTGGCGTTCGCTGCGGATGGCGACCGTCAACGGCATCCACGAACTGCCGGGAGCCCCCGTTCCCCCGGCCGACCCCGACGCGGCGAGCGCCGACGTGCTCCCGGCGTACTTCGCCGACTACGAGCGGCGATTCGATCTGAGGGTCCAGCGGCCCGTGGACGTCACCGCCGTGCGCCGCGTCGACGCCGATCCGCACGGCCTCCTGGAGGTCGACACCGATCGCGGAGCCTGGCACGCGCGGTTCGTGATCAACGCCACGGGCACCTGGCGACGGCCGTTCTGGCCCCACTACCCGGGTCAGGAGCAGTTCGCGGGCCGCCAGCTGCACGTGCACGACTACGTGTCGGCCGACGAGTTCCGCGGTCAGCGCGTCGTCGTCGTGGGCGCCGGCATCTCGGCCGTGCAGCTCCTGGAGGAGATCTCCCGGGTCGCCGACACCTTCTGGGTCACGCGGCGGGAGGTGCGGTGGGATGCCGCGGAGTTCGACACCGCGGCCCGCGTCGCGGCGATCGCGGGCGTGGAGGAGCGGGTGCGGCGCGGCGAGGCGCCGGGCAGCGTGATCTCGGTGACGGGCCAGCACTGGACGCCCTGGGCGCGGCGCGCGCAGGAGCGCGGCGTCCTCGTGCGCCACCCGATGTTCACCCGCATCGAGGAGCACGGGGTACGGATGCCCGACGGGTCGTTCGAGCCCGCCGACGTCATCCTGTGGGCCACCGGCTTCCGCGCCGACATCGCCCATCTCGCCCCGCTGGGGCTGCGGACCGCGCTCGGCGGTGTCCGCGTGGCGAACGGTCGCGCCGTGGACGAGCCGCGGCTGTTCCTCATCGGCTACGGGCCGTCGCAGTCGACGGTGGGCGCGAACCGCGCCGGCCGCGATGCGGTGCGCGCGATCGTGGCCGACCTCGCGGCCGCTCCGGTCTGAGCCGCCGACGGCGGGTTCGCGCCCGCGGCGACGCCCTGCTACATTCCTGGTCAACGACACGGGGTGCCCGAACCATGGGCTGAGATCACACCCGTCGAACCTGATCTCGTTCGTACGAGCGAAGGGATGTCCCCCCGATGAGCGCGCGCGCCCACCTCTCCCCCGCCGACGCCGTGGATGCCGTGCGCACGGCCCATCCGCTGGTGCAGTGCATCACCAACGCGGTGGTGACGAACTTCACCGCCAACGCCCTCCTGGCCCTGGGCGCCGCCCCCGCGATGTGCGACATCCCCGGCGAAGCGGGCGTGTTCGCGGGCATCGCGGACGGCGTGCTCGTGAACCTCGGCACGCCGACGGCCGAGCAGCGCACCGCGGCGCGCGAGGCGGTCGCGGCGACCGAGCGCTGGGTGCTCGATCCCGTCGCCGTCGGCGTGCTCCCGGTGCGGACGGCCCTCGCCGCCGAGCTCGTCGAGCGCCGACCCGCGATCGTGCGCGGCAATGCGTCGGAGATCCTCGCACTCGCCGGCCTCGGGGCGGGCGGACGCGGCGTGGATGCCACCGACGACCCGGAGGCCGCGGGGGACGCGGCGGTCGCGCTCGCCCGGCGGACGGGCGGGGTGGTGGCGGTGTCGGGGCCGGTCGACCTGATCACCGACGGCACCCGGGTGGTCCGGGTGCACGGCGGCGACGCGCTGCTGACCCGGGTGACGGGAGGCGGATGCGCGCTCGGTGCGACCATGGCGGCCTTCCTGGGCGTGTGCGACCCACTGTCGGCGGCGGTCGCGGCCTCCGCCGTGCACGCCGTCGCGGCGGAACGGGCGGCGCGCGCGGCCCGCGGGCCGGGCTCGTTCGCGGTGGCGTTCCTCGACGCTCTGGCCGCCGTGGCGCCGGCCGACCTCGACACCCCCGATCGCCTCTCGTCTGCGGAGCCCGCGCGATGAGCGGGGCCACCGGTCACGACCTCTCGCTGCACCTCGTCACCGACGAGCGCGTCCCGTTCCCGCTGCTGTGCGAGATCGTCGATGCGGCCGTGGCCGGCGGGGCGAGCGTGGTGCAGCTGCGCGCCAAGGCCTCCACCGCCCGCGAGCTGATCGCACAGACGGTCGCTCTGTCGGATGTCGTCGCCGCACGGGCGGCGCTCGTCGTCGACGACCGGCTCGACGTCGTGCTCGCGGCCCGTGACGCCGGCGCCCGTGTCGACGGCATCCACCTGGGCCAGAGCGACGTGCCCCCGCAGACCGCCCGTGCCCTGCTCGGCGCCGACGCGCTGGTCGGCTGGACGGCGAACACCCCCGCCCACCTCGCCGCCGCGGCCGAGATGCCCGCCGGCACCCTCGACTACCTCGGGGTGGGGGTCATCCGGCCCACCGCGACCAAGCCCGATCACCCCGAGCCGCTCGGCATCGGCGGGTGCGCGAGGATCGCCGCCGCGACCGCACTGCCCTGCGTCGCGATCGGGGGCGTGACGCCGGCCGACGTCCCTGCCCTCCGGGCCGCGGGCGCCGCGGGCGTCGCGGTGGTCTCGGCGATCTGCGCGGCCGCCGATCCGGGCGCGGCGGCGGGGGTCTTCGCCGCCGCTCTGACCGGCCCCGCCGAGCACGCCGCCGAGGCGGCCCGGTGACCGCCGGCATCCCCCGCGTGCTCAGCATCGCCGGGACCGATCCGACCGGTGGGGCGGGCATCCAGGCCGACCTCAAGTCGATCGGCGCGCTCGGCGGGTACGGGATGGCGGTGGTCACGGTGCTCGTCGCCCAGAACACCCGCGGCGTGCGCACGCTGCACGCGCCGCCGACGGCGTTCCTCGACGAGCAGCTGCGCGCGGTCAGCGATGACGTCGAGATCGATGCGGTCAAGATCGGGATGCTGCTCTCGGGCGAGATCGCCGGCGTCGTCGAGGCCTGGCTGACGCGGGTGCGTCCGCCGGTGGTGGTCCTCGATCCGGTGATGGTGGCCACGAGCGGCGACCGGCTCCTCGACGCCGAGGCGGTGGCGGCCGTCCGTCGGCTGTGCCGCCGCGCCCACCTCGTCACCCCGAACCTGCCCGAGCTGGCCGTCCTCGTCGACGCCGCGCCCGCCGCATCGTGGCCGCAGGCCGTGGCACAGGCCGAACGCCTGCACCGTGAGACCGGGACGGCCGTGCTGCTGAAGGGCGGGCACCTCGACGGCGCCGCCTCTCCCGATGCGATCGTCGACGCCGACGGCGTGCACGAGGTCTCCGGCATCCGCGTGATGACCCGTCACACGCACGGCACCGGGTGCTCGCTGTCCTCCGCCATGGCCACGCTCGGCGCCGCCGGGATGCCGTGGCCGGCGGCGCTGGCACGGGCGAAGGCGTGGCTGACGGGCGCGTTGCAGCATGCGGACGCCCTTCGCGTCGGCGAGGGCGACGGACCCGTCGACCACTTCCACGAGCTGCGCCCCGCGCTGCGGGACGGGGCGCCGTGGAGCGCGGGCGTGTGGCGGCTGACCTCGACCGTTCGCGCCGACGTCGACGCGTGCGACCTCGTGACGGGCCTCGGCGACGGCTCCCTCGACCTCGACCGCTTCCATCGCTACCTCGCGCAGGACGCCCTGTATCTGCGGGCATACTCCCGCGTGCTCGCCCGCGCCGCCGAGCTCGCCGCGGACGGGCAGGAGCGCGCCTTCTGGACGGAGGCGTCGGCCTCGTGCCTCCTCGAGGAGGAGCGCCTCCACCGCGTGCGCATCGGCGAGGCCCACCCCGAGCCGGGCCCGGCCACGCGCGGCTATCTCGCCCACTTCGACCGGGTCGTCGCGGGCGGCTCCTCTGCGGAGCTGGTCGCCGCCGTGCTCCCCTGCTTCTGGCTCTACGCCGATCTCGGCACCCGGCTCGCGCCGCTCGCGCACGACGCGCACCCCTACGCCGACTGGCTGCGGGCCTACGGCGACCCGGCGTTCGCGGAGGCTACGAGGCGGGCGATCGCGATCGCCGACGCGGCAGCCGCCGCGGCATCCCCGGACGACCGCGACCGGATGTCCGCCGCGTTCGAGCGGTCGATGCGTCACGAGCTCGCCTTCTTCGACGCCCCCTGAGGGTGACGATTCCGTTGACGCTCACGCCGGATACCAGACCCGGGTTTCCTGCACGGACGTCAACGGAACGGCCTGTGGACGAGAGGGCGCCTCAGACGACGAGGGCGAGCGACATCAGACCGACGGATGCCGCCATCGCCGCGTACTGTCCGCGATCCAGCGCGGTGCGTGCCCGCACCGCCACCCGCACCGATCCGAGCACATAGGCGCCGGCGAGCACCACGCCCACCGGTGCGAGCGCCGGGGCGGACGCCCCGTGGTGATGCGCGGCGTCGGCGACCCCGCCGCCCGTCATCGCGAGCATCAGCGCCGCCATCACGACCATGCCTGCGGCGGCATGCAGTCCCATCGGCATCCGTACGGCGTCCGCGGAACGGCCGGATCCTCGACGCCGTCCACCGGCCGCCGAGAGGGCGATCGCCCCGGCCAGGAGCATCGCCACCCACCACACCACCGGCACGAGCCGCGTCACCGCGGCATCCGCCATCGCGACGAGCATGAGCAGCGCGGTCGCCAGCTCCCCGGCTCGCGCCCGCCGCCGGTCGGCTGCCAGGCAGCACAGTCCGATCGTGGCGGGCGCGAGCGCGAACAGGTGCAGGGTCACGTTCTCAACTGTGGTGTCCGTGACCGCCGTGGTCATGACCGTGACCGCCGTGATCATGACCGGGCGCGCAGTGCGCGGACGTCGGCGCGGGAACATGCAGCGCGGGGTTGCGCTCGAAGAAGTTGTACGGCTTGAGGGTGAACTTCGCGTAGTCCATCGGCATGACCGGCCAGTCCTCGTTGCGCGGGAAGTGCGTCAGGCCGAAGGTGTGCCACAGCACGAGGTCCTCGCCGACCAGCGGCTCGTCGCCGGCGATGAAGGCGGGGATGCCGCCGCCGCCCGGGTGCTGGTTGACGAAGTCCCCCGCCGCGTACCGCTCGTCCGGGTCGTACTTCGTGACGAAGAGGTTCTTGGTCGCGAAGGCGGCGCGCGCGGCGATCGAGGAGTCGTCGTCCGCCAGCAGCACGGGGGTCTCCGTCGGGAAGAGCACGTACGACGTGGGCTGGCCCATCGCGGTGGTCCGCTCGGTCGACGCGATCTGCCAGACCCGGTTCACGGCGCCGTCGGCGACGCGGCCGGAGACCTTCTCCGACACGATGGGCGTGACCTTCTTCGTGAAGGCGTTGCCCGCCGGGTTCTGCGGCGAGATCGGCACCCGCACCGCGTCGATCTCGTTGACGACGTTCGCCACGCCGTCCACGGTCATGTCGAGCCGGGCCGAGAAGAGGTGCTGATGGTAGGGGGCGCCCAGGCCGGGTGCCACCTGCGACGCGAACGGGTAGTCCGCGCCGGGGTAGGCGGAGGTGAAGAGGATGCCGGTCAGCTTCGCCTCGCACTCGAGCGTGCCGTCGAGGTACAGGTACCAGAAGAAGCCGTAGTCGTAGTTGCCGACCGTGGTGAAGAAAGAGATCACGAGCCGGCGCTGGCGGCGTACCTCGCTGGCGCCCGTGAAGATGTCGGTGTGCTTCCAGAGAGAGCCGAAGTCCTCCTCGTGCATGCACACGCCGTTGCGGACGGTCCGCGGCATCCCCAGCTCGTCGGCGAGCACCGCGTCGACGTAGGTGATGTCGCCGACGCAGTCGCACCCGAGCTCCAGCTCGTTGGTGTAGCGCCCGAACAGGTATTCGCCGGTGTCGAAGTAGTTCTGCCAGAAGCGGTTGGGCGCGGGGTCGGCGTACGGCACGACCATCTCGCTGATCGAGCCGCGGTACATCACCGGTCGTCCCTGGAAGCTCAGCTGGCGCAGGATCAGCCCTTCGCGCGCGTCGAAACCGATGCGCAGATCCCAGTCCCCCCACACGACGTGCTCCTGGTCGACCGTGAAGCTCGACCCCTCGGGCTGGGTGATGACGATCGGCTTCAGCCCCTCCAGGGGCGGTCCCTGGAGGGCGGGATCGTCGTAGTTGCCGCTCGTCTCGGGCACCGCGAACCCGGGGGTGTCCACGATCTCGATCACCGAGCGCGCCGCGACATCGATGTAGGCCGTGAGGCCGTCGACGGGATGGGCCCACGGATGGTCCTGGGGGTGATCCTGTCGGAAGGCGAAGGTGCGGAGGATGCGTCGTCCCTCCTCGGCCGGGTACCCGTAGTGTCCCGCCGACAGCGGAACGAGCACGACGTCCTCGACCGTCAGACCGCGGGCGGCGAGCGCGGCCACCCATCCCTCGTCGGCGCCGGCGATCACGCCGACCTCCTCGAACTCCGCATCGAGGATCGGGAGCTGTCCCGCCGTTCCGTCGAGCACCGTCTCGCGCAGCACCTCGCCGCTGGCGAGGGACACGACGAGGTCGCTCGACCGGGTCGTCGCCATGTCGAGCAGCTGCACCCGTGCGCGCCGCTCCGGCGCGGGCCCGCCCTGCTCCCAGGCCGCGATCTCGCCCTTGGCCGGCTCTTCCAGTCCGACGTAGACGAATCGGACGCGATCGGTGGTCGACGCGAGCGCCAGCACGATCGTGCGGACCGCGTCGATCTCGGCGGCGGAGAGGGAGGCCAGCGGGTGGGCGGGCGCGGCGGGGGCGGCGAAGCCCGACGCGGTGAGGTCGGTGAGGGTCATCCGGATGTCCTTCGTTCGAGGGGTGGGGCTTTCGAGGGGTGGGGCTTTCGTGGGGTGCGGCGTTCGAGGGTGCTCAGCCGGCGATGGCGTCGGTGAGCTTCGCGTAGGCGGCGGGGCGGCGCGCGCGGATCCACGCGGCCTGGACGTAGCCCAGAGCGGGGAAGAGCACGACGAGCCCGATGAGGAACCAGCTCAGCCCGCCGAACACCGGGGCGCCCTCGGCATCCACATCGCCGACCATGATCGGGAAGTAGGCGACGATGAGCGCCGCCGAGATGACGAGCCCGGCGAACCCGAGCGCCGGGGCGACGATGGTGTTCCAGACCCGCCGGTCGGAGCGCCGCCTCAGGAAGTAGACGATCACCGCCACCGAGGTGACGGCCATGAGGATCGCGATGGCGAGCGTGGCGACGCCGGCGAACCACGTGAAGACGGCCAGCACCGGGTCGAGCTGGAAGGCCGCGAAGATCCCCGTCAGCACGGCGGCCGTGACGGTCTGGACGATGGAGGACGCGTGCGGCGACAGGTGGCGGTGGTGCACGGCGGAGAGCCGCTCGGGCAGAACGCCGGCGGTGGCCATCGAGTGCTGGTAGCGGGTGACGACGTTGTGGAAGGAGAGCACGCACGCGAACATCGACGTGATCAGCAGCACGTTCGTGACGATCTCCCCGATCGGTCCCAGGTAGGTGGCCATCGTGCGCAGGATGAGGCTGCCCGGATCGGCGGCCGCCTCGTCGACGATCGCGCTCGGTCCCCACGCCATCACGAGACCCCAAGAGGCCACGGTGTAGAAGACGCCGATGCCGATCACGGCCATGTAGGTGGCCCGCGGGATGGTGCGATCCGGGTCGCGGGCCTCGTCGCGGAAGATGGCGGTGGCCTCGAAGCCGATGAAGGCCGCGATGGCGAACATGAGCCCGACCCCCGGCGAGCCGCTGGCGATGTTGGCGGGCTCGAAGGGGGCGAGGCTCAGCCCCTCGGGGGCACGGAACAGCACGACGGCGACGAGCACGACGACGACACCGACCTCCGCGATCAGCAGCACCCCGAGCACCTTGCTCGACAGGTCGATGTGCCGATAGCCGAGGATGCCGACCAGTCCGATGACCAGCAGCGAGAACAGCCACCACGGCAGCGAGATCCCGGCCGTCGACGCGAGCGTGTAGGAGAGGATGTAGCCGACGTAGCCGTACACCGAGACCTGGATCGTCGTGTAGGTCAGCATCGCGATCCATGCCGCCGCCAGTCCCGTCGAACGTCCGAGGCCGTAGCCGACGTAGGTGAAGAAGGCGCCCGGCCGCGGGATGTGCCGCGACATCGCGGCGAGACCCACGGAGAACAGCAGCAGGATGACGGCGCTGACGGCGTACAGGGCCGGGAAGCCGACCCCGTTTCCGATCAGGATGCCGAGGGGCGCCGCACCCCCGATGACGGTGAGCGGCGACGCCGCGGCGACGACCATGAAGACGATGGCCGTCGCGCCCAGCGAGCCCGTCAGGGCGCGGGCGGGCGACGCGGCGGACGGGGCGGCGGCGCCGGGTGAGTCGATTCTCGTCATGATGACCTCTCCAGATCGGGGTGCGGAGCGAGGCGGAAGGAACGGATACCGGGATCGTCGCGCAGGGCCGTCACGGCGCCGTCTCCGGGCCGTGAAAATCCCGCGCTCCCGGAATGGGAGGGCCCGCCGACGGCGTCTCATTCGGGGAAACCAGGCGGAAACACGAGAGACGTGGGGCGGCAACGGCGCCGCCCTAGCATCGGCGGGCAAGGAGGGACGATGACCGCACTGGAGCGCGCGATCCGCAGCCCCGCGCCGGTCCGCGACTTCGGCGGACGCTCACCGCTGCACGGCCTGGACCGGCGCAGCGTCGGGTTCATCGACGTGATGGCGCAGTCGGTCGCCGCCGTCGCCCCGGCCGCGGCGGCGACCACGGTCACGGTCCTGGTCGCCGGCGTGTCGCCCGGCGGCGTCATCGTGTCGGTGCTCGTCGCCGGGGTCCTGAGCCTGCTGGTCGCCTCTGCCGTCGGCCAGTTCGCGCGCCGCCTCGCCGCGTCGGGCGCGCTGTACACGTACGCGGCGCGCGGACTCGGGCCGGCGGGCGGACTCGCGACGGGAACCGCCGCCGTTGTCGGGTACGCCGCCGTCGCGATGTTCGCGCTCCTCGGCGGCGCCTACTACACCGCCCTCCTGCTCCGGCCGTTCTGGCCGGCCGCCGACGCACCGCTCGGGATCGCCTGCGTCCTGCTGGCCGAGGCGGGACTGCTGACTCTCGTGCTCGTCCGCGGCATCCGCCTCTCCGCTCGCGTCGCGCTGCTCGTGGAATTCGCCTCCGTCGTGCTCATCGTCGTCCTGCTCGTGGTGCTGCTGACGCGGATCGGTCCGGTCGATCCGGCGGCGCTGCTGCCGTCGCCCGCCGCCGACACGCCGCTGGGGGTAGGCGCCGGGGCGCTCATCGCCCTGACCGCGTACGTCGGGTTCGAGAGCGCGGCGACGCTCGGGGTGGAGGCGCGCACCCCGCTGCGGACGATCCCCCGCGCGGTCCGCGCCACCGTCGTGATCTCGCTCCTGCTCTACCTCCTGGCCGCGGCCGCCCAGGTCGCCGGGTTCGCCGCGCTGCGCCGCGACTTCGCCGCCAGCGCGTCGCCGCTCAACGAGCTCGCCGACGCGTTCGGCATCGGCGGGTGGGCGAGCGTCGCCGACCTCGGCATCGCGGCATCCTTCCTGGCGTGCGCCATCGGGTCGACCACGGCGTTGGCGAGGGTGCTGTTCGCGATGGGACGCGACGACGTCATGCCGCGCCTCGCGGGACGCACCCACGCGCGCTACGGCACGCCCATCGGCGCCATCGCGATCGCCCTACCCGCGGTGGTGGGCGTTCCGCTGGCGCTCGTCGTCTGCGGCGTCGACCTCCGCGACGCGATGCACATCACGATCGCCCTCGGCGGCATCGGCTACATCGTCTCGTACGTGTTCGCCTGCATCGCGGTGCCGCTGTTCCTGCGCAGGATCGGGGAGCTGACGTCGCTCGCCGCGGTGACGGCCCTGTGCGCCGCCGTCGCGCTGTCGGGGGCCGTGGTCGCCTTCGCGGCGGCCGACATCGCGGCGGGCAGCGCCGCCGTGTGGATCGCCGCCGCGGTCGGCGCCGTCTCGGCCGCCCTGATCGCGTGGCGCCTGCGCCGCCCGATCGGCCCGTTGGGGGCGTACGACGTCCCCGTCGCCGCGGCCGTGCTCGGCGGCATCGCACGAGATGACCGGGATGGCTGAGACACGCGCCGGCCCCTCGCAGCCGACGCTCTCCGCGCGCCAGCCGCGCGCGATCCACAGCGCGCTCACGGTGCTCGAAGCGGTCGCGGAGCTCGGCGCCGGCGTGACGGCGCGCGAGCTCTCGACACGGCTCGCACTGCCGCGCGCGACGACCTACCGTCTGCTCAACCTGCTCGTCGAGGACGAGTACCTCGTTCGCACCCCCGATCTGTCCGGATTCGCGCTGGGGTCGAAGGTGGCGCAGCTGGCCGCGGCCGCCGCCCCCGCTCGACTGCCCACCCGCGCCCACGACATGGTCGCCGACGCGCGATCGACCATACGAGGAGGCGTCCACGTCGCCGTGTACGTCGACCGCCGCGTGCAGTTGCTCGACGAGGATCCCGATTTCCCCTTCAGCGATGCGGTACGCCTGGCGCGCGAGCCGGAGCGCTACGCGCTCGGCGCCCTCATGCTGGTCGCCGCGGGCGATTCCGGACCCACCGCGACGACCGCGGCGGCCGAGCTCGCGCGGATCGGCGGTGTGCGCCGGCTCGACGGCGGCGTGGCGGGGTTCGGATGCCTGGCCGTCCCCCTCCGCGGCGCCGACGGCGGCATCGCCGGCGCGCTGGCCTTCTCCGGCCCGCGGCACCGGATCGTCGAGGCGGACGAGCTGCTCGGTCGGCTGACCCCCGTCGCCGAGGACGTCGCGCCGTACGTCGCGTGATGCGAGAACACTTCCGAACCCGTTGCATTATTCGAATCTTTGTTCTATACTGGGTCGGAGAAGTCCCGCGCGTGCCCACCTCGTTTCAGCGGGTTCTGCCTCCCGGCCTCGGCCGGGCGGAGGTGACGATGCACGCGATCCCGGATGCCCCGGCTCGAGGTTCGGCCTGGCCGGCGTTGGATGATCTGGTCACGCGTCTGCGGGCGGCCCGGCGCCGCATCGCCGCGGCGCAGGCGGAGGAAGCGGCCGTGCTCGCGGCGGCGGTCGAGCTCGTCGCAGACCGGGTGGCGGTGTCACGGCAGGAGGCCCAGCGGCAGGGCCGGGCTCTGCCGATGGGGGAAGCGGATCTCCCGGTGCGCGAAGTGTGCCTCGAACTGGGCATGGCGATCCGGGCTTCCGACAGGGGCGTGCAGCGGCGGATGTCCGATGCGCATCAGCTGATGACCTCGTTCTCCCGCACCCATGCGGCGTGGGCGGCCGGTGAGATCGACGCCGGTCATGCCTGGGCGATCAGCAGGACCGGGACCATGCTGACCGGCGACGAGGATCGCGCGCGGTTCGAGGATCGTGCGCTGGAGGTCGCCCGATCCGAATCCCCGACGCGCGCGGCGCCGGCGATCACGGCGATCGCCGCGAGCATCGACCCGGCCGCGTTCGAGCAGTCCGCCCGTCGGGGCTTCGATGAGCGCTCGGTGCGCCTGTTCGACCTCGACGACGGGATGGCGAGGTTGATCGCCGACCTCCCGGCCCCGCTCGCCCACGCGATCCACGACGCCCTGACCACCCGCGCCCGCGCGATCCTCGACCGCGAGCCGGAGGCCGACGCCGACGCGGCCACGCCGCGCGCCGACGCCGATTCCGATGGCGGACACCACGGCGACGAGGATGCCGTGGTCACCGGGAACGGCAGGGGAACCGGCCCGGGAAGGGGCGGGCGAACCGGCAGCCGCCACCGGTCGGACGCCCGCACGCTGGCGCAGGTGCGCGCGGACGTCTTCAGCGACCTGGTGCTCACCGGCCGGCCGACGACCCGCGCGACCGGCGACGGCCTCGAGGCCGTCGCGGCGCGGATCCACGTCACGATCCCCGCCCTCACCCTCGCCGGCGACCCGACCGGCGGCCCGGCCCTGCTGGCGGGGTACGGCCCGATCGCCACATCTTTCGCCCGTCGCCTCGCGGGGCTCGCCCCCGGCTGGGACCGGATCTTCACCGACCCGCACACCGGTGAAGTCCGCGCGGTGGACCGGTACCGCCCCAGCGCGGAGCTACGCCGCTATCTCACCGCCCGCGACGAGCACTGCCGCACCCCCGGCTGCACCCGCCCCGCGCAGCGGTGCGACATCGACCACACGACCGCGGCCGCGCACGGCGGCGCCACCGCCCACGACAACCTCGCCCACCTGTGCCGGCGGCACCATACGACGAAGCACCACACGGCGTGGCGCGTCCGGCACCTCAGAAACGGCACGCTCGAGTGGACGAGCCCGGCCGGACACCACTACCGCGACCGCCCACCCGCCATCGTCAGGTTCGTCCCCGCCGCGGAGGACCCGCCGCCGTTCTGACCCGCGCCGAAACGCGGGCACATCGGCGACCGGGTCGCACCGCTACGAGTCGATGCCGAGGTTCGCGTCGTCGCCCGTGACCGCACCGACCACCGGGATGCTGCCGGTGATCACCGGGATCGAGGTGGTCATCGTGGGGACCGAGGCCGACAGCAGTGTGCCGTCCTCACGCAGCGCCTCACCGATGTCGCTGATCGTGGGGCGGCCCGACAGCTCCGGCCCCTGGCCGCGCAACGGCACGACCACCGTGGCGCCCGGCTGCACGACGAGCGACTCGCCCCGCACCGAGAACGCGACGGGCTCGCCGGCACCGGCATCCACGCGCAACTCGTCGGCGGTGATCTCGACCTTCAGGCTCGTCCCCTGCCACTGGAGGGAGAACGAGAGCGACAGCCAGTCCTTCGGCAGACGCGGGTCGAAGCTCAACTCACCGTAGTGGTCGCGCATGCCGCCGAAGCCGGCGACGAGCGCGGTCCACACCCCGCCGGCCGACGCGACGTGCACGCCGTCCGCGGCGTTGTGATGCAGGTCGCCGAGGTCGACGAAGATCGACTGCGAGAAGTACTCGCGCGCGAGGTCCTGGTAGCCGACCTCCGCGGCGAGGATCGCCTGGACCACCGCGGACAGCGTCGAGTCGCCCGTGGTCAGCGGGTCGTAGTACTCGAAGTCGGCGAGCTTCTCCTCGTCGGTGAAGTGGTTGCCCTGCAGATACAGCGCCAGCACGACATCCGCCTGCTTCAGCACCTGGTAGCGGTAGATCACGAGCGGATGGAAGTGCAGCAGCAGCGGACGCTGCTCGCGCGGCGTGTTCTCGAGATCCCACACTTCGCGCTCGAGGAACACCTCATCCTGCGGGTGGATGCCGAGGCCCTCGCTGTACGGGATGTGCATGGCCTCGGCCGCGGCATCCCACGCGTCGGCCTCCGCCGGGTCGAAGGAGAGCCGCTCGACCATCTGCGCGTAGTGCTCGGGAGCGTCCTCTGCCATCTCGCGCACCGCACGCGCCGCGAAGCGCAGATTGAAGCGCGCCATCACGTTCGTGAACAGGTTGTCGTTGACGACCGTCGTGTACTCGTCCGGGCCGGTCACTCCGTGGATGTGGAACACCTCGGGCTGGCCGTCCTCGGTGAAGCGCCAGAAGCCGAGCGTCGCCCACAGCCGTGCCGTCTCGACGGCGATGTCGACGCCCTCGCGGTAGAGGAACTCGTCGTCGCCGGTGGCGCGCACGTACTTGGCGAGCGCGAAACTGACGTCCGCGTTGATGTGGTACTGCGCGGTGCCGGCGGCGTAGTAGGCCGACGCCTCCTCGCCGCTGATCGTGCGCCACGGGAACAGGGCCCCCGCCTCGTTGAGCTGCGCCGCACGACGCCGGGCCGCCGGCAGCATGAGGTAGCGCATCCGCAGGGCGTTGCGCGCCCAGATCGGGGTCGTGTACATGAGGAACGGGAGCACGTAGATCTCGGTGTCCCAGAAATAGTGGCCGCTGTAGCCCGAGCCCGACACGCCCTTCGCGGGGACGCCCTGACCGTCGGCGCGCGCCGCGGCCTGCGCGAGCTGGAAGAGGCACCAGCGCGTCGCCTGCTGCAGGTCGTCGTGGCCGCCGATGACGACGTCGGAACGGTCCCAGAAGGCCGACATCCACTCGCGCTGACGCTCGAACTGGCGCTCGATGCCCTCGGCCGCCACGCGGTCCAGCGCGCGGCGTCCGCGGTCGACCAGCTCGCGAGCGGGCACCCCGCGCGACGTGTGATAGCTGACGAGCTTGGTGACCGTCACGGACACCCCGGCCTTCGCCTGCACCCGGTAGACGTTCTTGGCGATGTCGGGCTCGATGAGCGTGCGCGACGAGTACTCGTTGTCCGTCTCGATCACGTGGTCGGCGACCACCGACATCGTCATCCCCGACGCGGTCACGCGGTAGGCGAGCGCGGCGCGGTCGCCCTCCTGCCAGTACTCCTCGGGCTGGAGCACGCGGTCCTCGATCTTCTCCGCCTTGCGCGGATCGAATCCCTTCGCGGTGCCGCCGCCGGGAGCCGAGCCCCCGTACACGTCCTCGCCGTCCTGACGGTTGATGATCTGGCAGCTCACCGTGATCGGGGCGTCGCTGTTGAGCACCGTGACCGTGACACGCATCACGGCGAGGTGGCGCTCTTCGAACGAGACCATGCGCTCGAAATCGATGACGACGTCCTTGCCGCTGGGGGTCATCCAGCGCACGTGGCGCGTGAGGAGCCCGTTGCGCATGTCGAGGGCGCGCTCGTACTCGCGGATGTCGGCGACGTCGAACGACAGGGGCTCGTCGTCGACGTAGACGCGCATGACCTTGGCATCCGGCGCATTGATGATCGTCTGGCCGACCTCGGCGAAGCCGTAGGCCTGCTCCGCGTGGCGGATCGGGAAGATCTCGTGGAACCCGTTGATGAATGTGCCGTGCTCGTGGGCATGGCGGCCCTCGGGCTGGTTGCCTCGCAGGCCCAGGTAGCCGTTGCCGAGCGCGAACAGCGTCTCGGTGACGCCGACGTCGTCGAGCGAGAAGCGCTTCTCCACCAGACGCCACGGGTCGATCGGGAAACGGTCGCGATCCATCCTGTCCATCCTTCCGTCGGACTGGTCGGTCATCAGGCGACGAACGCCGCGAGGTCGTCGACGACGAGCGTCGCGCCGAGGTCGAGCAGCGCCTGGGCACCCGCGCCGCGGTCGACGCCGACCACGAGCCCGAACCCGGCCGCCACGGCGGAGGCGACGCCCGAATGCGCGTCTTCGACGGCGGCGCTGCGCGCCGGGTCGACGCCGAGCATGCGGGCCCCGGCGGCGAACATGTCGGGCGCGGGCTTGGAGCGCAGCCCCTCGCGCGCCGAGACCACTCCGTCGACGATGACGGGGAAGAAGTCGCGGATGCCGGCCGCGGCCAGCACCTCCTCGGCGTTCTTGGAGCTCGAGACGACGCCGATCGGCGTCCCCGCTGCGCGGAGCTGTTCGAGGAGCGCCAGAGAGCCCGGGTAGGGCGCGATGCCGTCGGCGCGCAGGACGCGCGCGAACACCTCGTTCTTGCGGTTGCCGATGCCGCAGACGGTGTCCGCGGAGGGATCGTCGTCCGGATCGCCCCAGGGCACCTCGACGTCGCGCGAGCGCAGGAGGCTCGCGACGCCGTCGTAGCGCTGCTTTCCGTCGAGGTACCGGAAGTAGTCCTCTTCCGTGTACGCGGGCTCGATGCCCCACGCGGAGAACAGTTCGGTGAACATCGATTCCCACGCGTGCATGTGCACCTCGGCGGTCGGGGTCAGCACGCCGTCGAGGTCGAAGAGCACGCCGTCGAGAGCGCTGAGGTCGGGAAGGTCGGCTGTCACGGATTCAGCGTAGTGGGCAGGTGCGGACGTCGCGTATCGGTGAGCCGCGTCGCGGCGGATCGGTGTGTCAGTCGGCCACGACCGCGAGCGTCTGACGGGCGATCTCGAGCTCCTCGTTGGTCGGCACGACGAGCACCGTGACGCTCGAGTCGTCGGTCGAGATCGTGCGGATGCCGCGTTCGCGGGCCTCGTTGCGCTCCGCGTCGACACGGATGCCGAGGAATCCCAGCGTCGCCAGGGCCTCCGCACGCACGAGCGGCGAGTTCTCCCCCACCCCGGCCGTGAACGAGATCACATCCACCCCGCCGAGCTGCGCGATGTAGGCGCCGATGTACGCCCGCAGCCGGTGGATGTAGACGTCGAAGGCGAGCATGGCCGCACCGGCGCCCTCCTCGCGGCGGTCCTCGATGTCACGCATGTCGGAGACACCGGCGAGACCGACCATGCCGCTGCGCTTGTTGAGGAAGTCGTCGAGGTCTCCGGGGCTCATCTCCTCACGGCGGGCGAGCACGAGCAGCACGGAGGGATCGAGGTCGCCGGAGCGCGTCCCCATCACGAGCCCCTCCAGCGGCGTCAGCCCCATCGAGGTGTCGACGGAGTGCCCGCCGTCGATCGCGGTGATCGAGGCGCCGTTTCCCAGGTGCAGCACGAGCTGCTTGAGCTCGCGCAGCGGCCGTCCCACATAGTCGGCGGCGGCCTCGCTGACGAACTTGTGGCTGGTGCCGTGGAAGCCGTAACGGCGGATGCGGTGCTTGCGCGCGATCGTCTGGTCGATCGCGTAGGTGTAGGCAGCCGGGGGCAGCGTCTGATGGAACGCGGTGTCGAAGACCGCGACGTGCGGCAGGACGGGGAACGCCGCGCGTGCCGCGCGGATCCCCTGCAGCGCTCCGGGGTTGTGCAGCGGCGCGAGCACCGAGAGCTCGTCGATGTTGATCTCGACGAGGTCGTCGATGAGCGTCGGACGGAAGAAGCGCGCGCCGCCCTGGACGACGCGGTGGCCCACGGCCGACGGCGGGGTCTCGACGAGCGACGGGCCGTACTCCTCGAACGCATCGAGCATCACGCGGAAGCCTGCGGTGTGGTCGGGGATGGGCAGCTCGCGCGTGTGGTCGGCATCCCCCGTCTTGTGCCGGGCCGACCCGATCTCCTGTCCGATGCGCTCGACGAGTCCCGATGCGAGCGCCGTCTGCGACTCGACGTCGACGAGCTGGTACTTGAACGACGAGGAGCCGCTGTTGATGACGAGGACGACGGTCATGCGTTGTTTCCCTGCTGCTGGTTCTGCGCCTGGATCGCGGTGATCGCGATCGTGTTGACGATGTCTTCGACCAGCGCACCGCGCGACAGGTCGTTGATCGGCTTGTTGAGCCCCTGGAGAACAGGGCCCATGGCGACCGCGCCCGCCGAGCGCTGCACGGCCTTATAGGTGTTGTTGCCCGTGTTGAGGTCGGGGAACACGAACACGGTGGCCCGTCCGGCGACAGCGGAATCGGGCATCTTCGCCTTGGCGACGGCGGCGTCGGCGGCCGCGTCGTACTGGATCGGACCCTCGACCAGCAGCTCCGGTGCGCGCTCGCGCACGAAGGCCGTGGCCTCGCGGACCTTGTCGACGTCCTCACCCGAACCCGACTCGCCGGTCGAGTAGGAGAGCATCGCGATACGCGGGTCGATGCCGAACTGGCGAGCGGTCGCGGCCGACGAGATCGCGATGTCGGACAGCTGCGTCGCCGTCGGATCGGGGATGACCGCGCAGTCGCCGTAGACGAGCACCCGGTCGGCGAGCGCCATGAGGAACACGCTCGAGACGACCGAGACGCCGGGCCGGGTCTTGATGATCTCGAAGGCGGGACGGATCGTGTGCGCCGTGGTGTGCGCGGCGCCCGAGACCATGCCGTCGGCCAGGCCGAGGTGCACCATCATCGTGCCGAAGTACGAGACGTCGGTGATGGTGTCGGCCGCCTTCTCGTACGTGATGCCCTTGTGCTTGCGCAGCTCCGCGTACTCCTCGGCGAAGCGGTGCACGATCTGGGGGTCGAAGGGGCTGAGCACCTGTGCGGCGCCGAGGTCGAGACCGAGCTCGACGGCCCGGCCGCGCACCTCGGCCTCGTCGCCGAGGATCGTGAGGTCGGCGATGCCGCGGGCGAGCACCGTCGCCGCAGCCTTGAGCACGCGGTCGTCGCCGCCCTCGGGCAGCACGATGCGCTTGCGTCCCGTGCGGGCGCGCTCCAGCAGCTGGTACTCGAACATGAGCGGCGTGACCACGGTGGAGTGGGCGAGGCCCAGCGCGCGCGTGAACTCGTCGGTGTCGACGTGCTGCTCGAACAGGGCCAGGGCGGTGTCGAACCGGCGCTGCGAGCCGGCCGCGAGACGACCCCGGGTGCCCATGACCCGCACCGCGGTGTCGTACGTGTCGAGGTCGGTCTGGATGATCGGCAGCGGCGAGTCGAGGCCGACCATGAGGTCCTGCACCGCGGGCGGCAGCGGGAACGGGCCGTTGAGGATGATGCCCGCGATCGACGGGAACGTCCCCGAGGAGTTGGCCAGCAGCAGGCCCAGCAGCACCTCGGTGCGGTCGGCGGGGACGATGACGATGGCGCCCTCGGTGAGTCGCGGAAGGATGTTGTTGAGCGACATGCCGGCGACGACGACGTCGAGCACCTCGCGCACGAGCAGGGCCTCGTCGCCGCGCAGCAGCGTGCCGCCGAGGGTCAGCATGATGTCGCGCACGGCGGGAGCGACGAGGAACACGTCCTCGGGGATGGACCACACGGCCACGTCGGCCTCGCGACTGCCGTCGACGGCCGGGACGTCGCGCACGACCTCGCCGATCGCCGCGTTGATCTCGTCCAGGTGATCGGGGTCGGCGCGGTTGGTGATCACGGCGAACAGCTCGGCGCGCTGGTGCGTGATGTCGGTGAGCGCGAGCGCGGTGAGCTGCGCCAGCTGCTGCGGCGTGCGCGCCTCGCTGACCCCGAGACGGTCGCCTTCGTGACCGCGCCCGTTGAGCACGACGAGCACCGGCGCGCCGAGGTTCGCGGCGATGCGCGCGTTGTAGCCGAGCTCGCTCGTGGAGCCGACGTCGGTGAAGTCGCTGCCGACGACGACGACCGCGTCGCACTTCGCCTCGACGGCCTTGAACCGCTCGACGATGCGCGAGAGCGC
The DNA here is from genome assembly GCF_019443465.1 of Microbacterium sp. PAMC21962. NCBI lineage: Bacteria > Bacillati > Actinomycetota > Actinomycetes > Micrococcales > Microbacteriaceae > Microbacterium > Microbacterium sp. PAMC21962. The sequence goes on from NZ_CP080381.1 coordinate 1,538,480, forward strand.
GGCATCCGGGTCGTTGCGCACGTCGTCGTAGGTGACGCCGACCGCCTCCTCGTAGTCGAGGTCGACGCCGATGTGGTCGAGCAGCATCTCGAGCACGTAGTCGCGCTCGTCGATGGAGCGCGCGATGGCGCGGAACACCCCGACCCGCGGAGTGGAACGGCTCAGCGCGTCCAGCACTCCGAGAACGATCGTGGATTTTCCGGACAGGCCCTCGGTGGAGGTGATGTAGATGCTCTGCGCCACGGGTTCCAGCCTAGGCGGGGCCCCCGCGGGGCCGTGAGGGATCTGCCGGAGAAAACCTTCCGGCGGGACGGAAGCACGGCGCGGTCCGTACCCCGTCGGGCAAAAGAAAGACTCTCCGCGAACCCGGCAGAGCCCGGTTACCCTTGCTACGTTTCCGTCCTGGGGGAGTTGGCCTGGATGCCGTCTCGCGGAGAGCTACATGCGAGTTTACCCGACGTCGCGCCCGCGGCTCGCCAGCCGGGTTAGCATCGAGCAAGCACCGCCGCTGAGACAGGGAGACGCATGCCCGACCACCCGCTCACCGCCGCCACGTTCGCCCGGGCCGCCGAGGCGGTCGAGACCTCCGTCACGCGCGTGATCGACGGCAAGCCGGATGCCGTGCGCGCCGCGCTGGTCTGTCTGCTGGCCGAGGGCCACCTCCTCATCGAGGACGTGCCGGGGGTGGGCAAGACCATGCTGGCCCGCGCGCTGGCCTCCTCGATCGACGCGAGCGTGCGCCGCATCCAGTTCACCCCCGACCTTCTGCCGGGTGATGTGACCGGGGTCAGCGTCTACAACCCGGTGGACCGCGAGTTCGAGTTCAAGCCGGGGGCGATCTTCGCGCAGATCGTCATCGCCGACGAGATCAACCGCGCCTCCCCCAAGACCCAGTCCGCTCTCCTGGAGGCGATGGAGGAGCGTCAGGTGACCGTCGACGGCACCAGCCACCGGCTGGCCGATCCGTTCCTCGTCGTCGCCACGCAGAACCCCCTCGAGATGGAGGGCACCTACGCACTTCCGGAGGCGCAGCGCGACCGCTTCATGATGCGCATCTCCATGGGCTATCCGGATGCCGCGAGCGAAGCGCTCATGCTCCGCCAGCGCGAGACCGTCAACCCGCTCGACGGGGTGGCCCCCGTGCTCGGCGCCGCGGATGTGCGCGCCCTGATCGCGTGGGCACGCGGGGTGCACGTCTCCCCCGCCGTCGAGGAGTACACCGTGGGGCTCGCGCGCGCCACGCGCGAGCACCCGGATCTGCGGCTGGGCGCGAGTCCGCGCGCGACCCTGCAGCTGGTGCGCGCCGCCAAGGTGCGCGCCGCGCTCGACGGCCGCGAGTTCGTCATCCCCGACGACGTGGCCGCGCTCGTCGAACCGGTCTTCGCCCATCGCCTCATCGCCGCCCGCGGCACCGCGTCGGCGCGGGGGCGCTCGTCGGCCGACACCATCGCCGCCGTCCTGCGCGCGATCGTCGGGTCGGTGCGAGTGCCGCTGGCCACCCGCTGAGGCCGGTCGTGTCCGGCTGGCCTCTGACCGCGCGCGGCACCGGCGCGGTGCTGCTCGCGGCGGTGTGCGGGTTCCTCGCGCAGCGCTTCGGCATCGCCGAGCTCGCCTATGTCGGCGCGCTCCTCGCGATCGTCGTCGCCGTCAGCGCGGCGACGCTGTACCTGGTGCCCCGCTCGGCGCGCGTCTCCCGCTCGTTCTCACCCGACGTGGCGCCGGTCGGCACCGACGTCCGCGTGCGCCTCCGCGTGCGCACCCGATCCTCCCTCCCCTCCAGCGAGGGCCGTTGGCGCGACCGACTGCCGGACGGCATCGACGCGAGCCCCGACGCCACCGCCGCGGGGCCGGCCGGCGTGTTCCCGGCGACCGCCTCCGCCGTGGCCGGCACCGAGGGCGTCGAGCTCGTCTACTCGGCGCGAGCGATGCGCCGCGGCATCCGCACGGTCGGGCCCCTCTCCGTCGTCTCGACCGATCCCTTCGGCTTCACCCGCCGGCGGCGCTCGGTCGGTGACGGCTCTCCGCTCGTGATCGTGCCGGAGGTCGTGGAGCTCGGGCCGCTGAGCGATCTGCCCGGCGACGCCGGCGGCAGCACCCGCAGTGTCGTCGACCGTCTCGGGCAGGGGGCCGACAACCTCATCCCGCGCACCTACGCACCGGGCGACTCGATGCGCCGCATCCACTGGCGCGCCAGCGCCCACCGCGACGAGTTGATGGTGCGACAGGAGGAGCAGGAGACGACGCCCGAGGCCGTCGTCGTGCTCGACCGCGGCGCACCCCGCTGGCCCGTCGAGGCGGCGCGCGCCCCGGGAGGCGACCCGGGCTTCGAGATCGCCGTGTCGGCATGCCTGTCCGCGACGGCGCTGCTGGTGCGCGAGGGCTACCTCGTGACGGTGATCGACGCAGACGGCGCCGTGCTGGCCGATCCCATCGAGGGCGGCGACGGCGGCGGTGTCGAGCAGCTGGCCATCGCACTGGCGACCGTGACGGCACGACGCGACCTCCCCCTCGACGCCCTGGTGCGCCTGTTCACGGGTATCTCTGCCGGTCCCGTCGTGCTCGTCACCGGCGCGATCGACGACGCGGATGCCGCGGCGCTGGCTGCGCTGCCCCATCACAGCACGCTGCCGGTGCTTCTGACCGTGGCGGTCTCCGAGGCGGCGCGTGCTCGCGCCGTCGACACGGGGTGGCGGCTCGGCGTCATCGCTCCGGGCGCCGATCTCGCATCGGCGTGGTCGGATGCCGTCGCCGCGACCAGCACGCCAGGAGGCGGCCGTGCCGTCGCGTGAGGGCCGCCGGCGGCGGACGGCGCAAGGCGGAGAGCTGCGACTCTCCCTCGCTCTCTGGCTGGGACTGCTCGCCACCCTCGTGCCGCTCACGCGCGTCGTGCAGAGCGGCTCGTGGCTGTGGGGCGCGGCCGGCCTGCCGCTGGCGCTCCTGACGATCGGCTACGTGCTGCGCCGGCTGCGGGTCGCGGCGACCGTGGTGACGCTCATCGAGCTCGCGGTGTGGGCCGGCGCCGTCACGGCCGTCTTCTTCCCCCGCGATGCGCTCCTCGGCGTCATCCCGACGGGGACGCTCGTCGAGGCGGTGCCGCGCATGATCGCCGCGGCATCCACGTCGATCGCCGACGGCATCGCTCCGCTGACGGCGACGACCCCGTTGACCTTCGTGATCGTCGCCTCGCTCGGGCTGCTGACGATCGCGCTCGACCATGTCGTCGTGACGGCGCGGATGCCGCTGCTGGCGAGCGTCGCGCTGGTCGCCGTGTGGCTGATCCCCGCGATCGCCGTGCCCGCGGGCGTCGACGTCGTCGCCTTCGTGCTGCTGGCCGTCGCGGTGCTCCTGTTGATCCGGGCGGAGACGCGCACCCGCGAGTCGCGGGCGCCGCGTCGGGCGGGAGGCGTCTCCGCCGTCGCGGTGACCATCGGCGCGGTGGCGATCGTGACGGCTCTCGCGCTCGGGCCGACGATCCAGGCGGCCACGCCGGCGGCGGGCCCCGGCACGGCCACCATGATCGACCCCTCGTTGGATCTCGGCGCCGACCTGCGCCGCCAGAGCGATGCGACCGTGCTCACGATGCGCAGTGACAGCTCCGTCGTGCCCTACCTCCGCGTCGCGACGCTCTCCGTCTTCGACGGCGCCGTCTGGCAGCCCGATCGCACGAGCACGGTCGATCTCGGCGGCGAGCCGCTGGAGGGTCTCGAGGTCGGCCCCGACATCGCCGTCGCGCAGGAGCGCACGACCATCACCGTCAAGAACCTGGCCACGGCCTACGCGCCCGTCCCCTACGCGGCGGCGCAGGTCGACGGCCTCGTCGGGTCGTGGCGGTTCGTGCCGTACAACCGCACGGTCATGGGCTCCCAGGGCGCGACGCAGGGGCAGGAGTACACCGTCCTCGCGGATGTCGCCCGCCCCACCCTCGAGCAGATCCGCGCGACCTCCGCCGGCGGCACCGGGTTGCGGATCGAGGTCGACTCGGTGCCCGCCGACACCCCGCCCATCATCGGCGCGCTCGCCCGCGAGGTCACGGCGTCGGCGACCACCGACTACGACAGACTCATCGCCCTGCAGGACTGGTTCCGCGGCCCCGCGTTCACCTACTCGCTCGACGCTCCCGTGCAGGAGGGCTTCGACGGCCAGGGATCGGATGCGGTCGCCGCGTTCCTCGAGGCCAAGACGGGCTACTGCGTGCATTTCGCGGGCGCGTTCGCGCTGATGGCGCGAAGCCTCGGCATGCCCACCCGCATCGTCGTGGGCTTCCTTCCGGGCGCGTTCACCGGTCAGGTCGTCGACGGCGAGCGCGTCGTGAACGTCACCGGCAGCCAGCTGCACGCGTGGCCCGAAGTGTACTTCCGCGGGATCGGCTGGGTGCCGTTCGAGCCGACGAAGAGCCTCGGCACGGCGACACGGTTCCAGAGCGCCGCGTCGAGCGGCACCGACGCGCCCACGAGCGCGCCGACCGCGTCGCCGACCGCCGCGGCCACGACGGCTCCCACCGACAGCGTGAACGGTCCGGCCGAGACCGCGCCCGCGGATGCCGCCGGTGCCGGGGCGGCCCTCATCGATCCCCGGCCGGTGCTCGGCGGCGTCGCCGCCGTGATCGTCCTGGCGATCCTGCCGGCCGCGGCCGGCGCCGCGCGGAGGATGCTCCTCCGGCGCCGCGCCAGTGTGGCCGCCGCCTGGCGGCTCGTGCAGGACACCGCGATCGACGCAGGCGTGCCCGTGTCGTCGTCCCAGACGCCGCGGGCCTTCGGCGCCATGCTCGTGGCGTCGGCCGACGCGCCGCCCGATGCCGTGTCCCGGCTGGTCTCCGCGGTGGAGCGCGCGAACTACGCCGCGGGAGCGGGGGCGGATGCCGGTGCGCGCGCCGTCGAGGACGCTCTCGGCATCCGCGCCGCGATGCTCGCCGCGATGACGCCCGCTCGGCGCGCGCGGGTGATCGCGCTGCCCCGCTCGCTGCTCATCCGGCCCGGGTCGGCCTTCGCCGACCGCGACGCCCCGGCCTGATCGGGACCGGGGCGTCGCGGGGCGAGAGCCGAGGGGTCAGCTCCGCGACAGTGCCGGGGCGCTCTCGGCGTCGTCCGCCGAGTCGTCCGCGAAGGGCTCCCCGTCGCGGGGCGCGTCGTACAGCGCGCGGTCGAGGATGCCTTCGCGCTTCGCGACGATCGTCGGAACGAGCGCCTGCCCGGCGACGTTCACCGCGGTGCGGCCCATGTCGAGGATGGGATCGATCGCGAGCAGCAGTCCGACGCCTTCCAGCGGCAGGCCGAGCGTGGACAGCGTGAGCGTCAGCATGACCGTCGCGCCCGTCGTCCCCGCCGTCGCGGCCGATCCGACCACCGACACCAGCGCGATGAGCAGGTACGACACGATGTTCAGCTCGATGCCGAAGAACTGCGCGACGAAGATCGCGGCGATGGCCGGGTAGATCGCGGCGCAGCCGTCCATCTTGGTCGTCGCGCCGAGCGGCACGGCGAACGACGCGTACTCGCGCGGCACGCCGAGGTTGCGCTCGGTCACCCGCTCGGTCAGCGGCAGCGTGCCGATCGACGACCGCGACACGAATCCGAGCTGGACGGCCGGCCACACGCCGGAGAAGTACTGCTTGATCGACAGCCCGTGGCTCTTGATGAGGATCGGGTACACGACGAACAGCACCAGCACCAGGCCGGCGTAGACGGCGACCACGAACCACACGAGCGTGAGCAGCTTGTCCGTGCCGTACTGCACCACCGCGGACGCGATGAGCCCGAGGGTGCCGAGGGGCGCGATGCGGATGATCCACCACAGCACGCGCTGGACGATCTTCAGCGACGACTGCGTGAACGCCACGAACGGTTCCGCGCGGGCGCCGATCTTCAGCGCCGCGATGCCGACGGCCACCGAGACCACGATCACCTGGAGGACGTTGAAGCCCACCGTCGACGTCACGGCGCCGGTGGCGGCATCCGCGGAGCTCGAGACGGTGAGACCGAGGACGTTCTGCGGGATCAGGCCCTTGAGGAAGTTCCACCAGGTGCCGACCGTGTACGGGTCGGCGGTGGTCAGCTGGTCGTGCGCGACGCGGTTGCCGGGCTGGATCGTGACGCCCAGGACGATGCCGATCGTCACCGCGATCAGCGCCGTGATGCCGAACCAGAGCAGCGTCTGCCCGGCCAGGCGTGCGGCGTTCGTGACGTTGCGCAACTGGGTGATGCTCGCGACGATGGCGAGGAAGATCAGCGGCACGACGGCCGCCTTCAGCAGCGTGACGTATCCGTTTCCGATGGTCGACAGCGTCGCCGTCAGTCCGTTCGGGCCTCCCGCGGCATCCGGACCCAGGTTCAGCGCGAGGACGCCGAGCAGGATGCCGGCGATCAGCGCGATCGTGATCTGGAAGCCGAACGACCGGTAGAACGGCTTCTTCGGCTTGGGCGGACGCGCGGCGGGCGCGGTGGTGCTGGTGGAACTCATGAGGGGGATATCTCCAGATTGACGGATGCCGGGTGGAGCGGCGGCCGCGGCGGCGACCACGGAGGATCACCCGACTCGTGAGGCCAACCTCGACCTCATCCACCGTATTCCCGGCTTCGTAGCCAGGTCGCGTCCGCGCGGGTGAACGGCCGGCCCTTCCGTCCCGGGAATGACGATGAGCCCCACCATGGAGAGGTGGGGCTCATCTCGGAGCGGAGGCCACGCAATGGCTTTCGAACCCGTCGTGGGAGACGAAGCGGCTGCTGGATTGGACAACAGACAGGTCACAGCGTTGATGAATCTGTCAGCGCGCGCAGACTCGCAGGTAGGCCCGCGCTCGGCGATGCAGCGATCGTAATGCGACGGCTTCGCCGCTTGGGTCGAGACTAGACGCCCCTCATCGGTAGGTGTGCCTCGAAGGGCGCGAAGAGCGCGTCGACCTCAGCGGGTCGAAGTTGCGCCCACTGTCCGAGGAACGCGTTTTGCACCGTCAACTCTGCGGTGAGATCGAGATCCTCCCCGATCTGCTGGTAAATGACGTGCCGGTCGTGGTTCGTGAGCGCGCGCTCCCTGACCACCCTCTTGACTCGATCCTGGTCGCTCACGGGAAGGTTGAGAGCTGCCGTTAGCTTGAGAGCAACGGAATCGAGATCTGCGAGCACCACATCAAAGACGTAAGCTTCCGGATCCGTCACTCCAGGCAGCGCGTAGATCTGGGCCGCGGAGTCGACAAGTGCGCGTTGGTCGCCGTCAACGATCGCGACACTATCGAACGAACGGGTGGGGTCTGCATTGTGCACATCGTGCACCTTCACGGCCTGGCTCGCGCCACCCACGCCGTGCACAGCGACGGCGGCGAGGTCAGCACCGAAGTAGCGAAGCGCCGCCTTTACCATCAGTACTGCGAAGTCGTCTTCAACGAAGATCGCAATCTGCGACTCTACGCGTCCAGTGAGCGAGCGTAGAGCTTCGATGTTGAGCGCACCCTGAACAACCTCGTTGTCGAAGGCCGCCCACACAGCTTCCGGCGGTAGTGCTTCAATCGCCTCCGAAGAGTGCGTCGTGAAGATAACTTGGCAGGACTTGTCACGCGCGATCGCAAGTAGATAGTCCACCAGACGTCGCACCGCTACGGGGTGAAGGCCATTCTCTATCTCCTCGACGAGAATGAGACTGTTTTCGGGTGCCGCTTCGACCTTGCTCACAATTCGGATGATGCTGGCTTCACCCGCACCGAAGTGGAACTCTGTGTAACGGTTCTTTGTGGCACTGTCGACCGCCGCGAAGAGTGTCGCTCGGCTTGTGACATCAAGCTCCGAGTACCCGTCGATCGATTTCCCAAGGATCTTCTGTGCCGCAAACCTCACGCTATCCGGGAAATCGACCTCGCCAATCGCCTTGAAGCGGCTACCGCGCGCCAGGCGAAGGTCCGACCGCTCGGTTGCGGGCACCGTACGCGTCACCCCGAAGATGAGCACCTCACGCTCGAAGGGCGTGCGGTTCCACTTCGACGTGGGAAAATTGACGCTACGGCGGATCTCAGACGCCACGTCAACGGTCTTGTCAATAACGCCGTGCTCAATCGACCACTTGACCATGCTGCTGTCGTAGCGGCCGCTCTTTGCAAAGAATCGTCCAGGTTCAACGGAACGGTATGCCAATGAAGCCGCGCCTAGAATTGTGGTCTTGCCACCGCCATTAGGGCCGACTAGCGCCGTCACGGGGAAGTCGAATGACACTTCTTTGTTCTCGAAGCCCCGCACCTTTCGCAAGATCACACGTCTGAGGTACTTGCCATAACTCCCTCTAGCGACCTTCGCGGCAAGAGCGGCTCTGTCACTGGGGCTGATCTCCGACACATCGCCAGCGTACGGAAATTACGTGCGTAGCGAAAGCCGGCGTCGCGAACGACGCCCGATGACGCGGCTGCTGGCGCGAGTCCGGGGGCCGCGAAGCTGGCATGCAAGCCAAGCATCGAGTTCGGCGCGTCTCTTGCAGCGCCGCGACGAAGACGCGCTCAGCGCTGCCAGCCCAAACTCCGCGGCAAGGCACACGGCAATCGACCCATGCGGCTAGTCTCATCGAAGTATCGTTTGAGCGAAGACTCCCAGAGACGGATGAACTATCGCGTGGTCGCAGAGCTGAGGGTGTTGGGGAAGATCGGTGATGCAGTTGAGCTACGCAACGCCGCGGTTGCGGCAGCAGTTCCTCGACCCGAGCGACGGGGACTGGCCCTCACCCGAACACCTCCGCGACATGCGACAACAGGTCGCTGACATGACAGCGGCGGAATCGCTCCTTGAGGTTCCGCTCGGCGTGCCGCCGCTGGCTAGCGTTAACGCAGCCGGATTTAAGATCGTTGCTGGCACTAGTGTCGTTCTGCGCTGCCGAGTTGATCATCACTCGTTTCGGGTCACCGCCGGGGGAAAACCCGCGTGGTCACAGATCAATCGACTCATGATCAACGGTTGGGAGGAGGCATGAGTGTGACACTTCACGTTCGGGATGACGCACCGCGGTGGGCATCACCTCCCGGCGAAACGATTCGCCGCCTCCTCGAGACCAAGGGTCTCTCCACAGACGACCTCGCGGATGCGCTGGGCATCAGCGACCCCGAAGCGCGCCGACTCATACTTGGGGAGATAGCGCTGACGAACGAGCTGGCGGCAGGGCTCGCCAGCATGCTCGGCTCAACACCAGAGTTCTGGTGCCGCAGAGACGCTCAGTATCGGGAGTCTCTGAACTGGCTGAGGGTCGATGACCTTGTCCGCCGAGCCCCAATTGCAGAACTAAGGCATCGCGGCTGGCTTGCGGACGACCGTGGCAGCTGGCAGCACGAGGCAGCAACGCTGCTTGAGTATTTTGGCGTCGAAGACGCACAGCAATGGACTGACGTGTGGACGTCGAGACTTGCCGATGCGCACTACCGGACCTCCTCAAGCTTCGAATCGGACGAGCTAGCTGTCGCCGCATGGTTACGTCGCGCCGAGATGGAAGCCGCGCGACGCGACGTAGCGAGCTGGTCGCCTGCTCAGCTACGCGCCAGCATTCCGCAACTTAGGTCGCTGAGCAAGATCGGGGATCCTCAGAGATACCTGCCGCAGCTCAGCGATCTGCTAGCTCGCGTCGGTGTGGCGTTGGTAGTTGTCCAACCCACGAAAGAGTCTCGTGTCAGCGGCGCCGCCTTCCGTGTGAACGAGCACGCACGAGCCATCGCGCTCTCAGCCCGCTATCTGGCTGAGGACCACCTGTGGTTCACTCTGTTTCACGAGATCGGACATCTTCTGCTTCACGGTGCTGACGGCGAGTTCCTCGATGAGATTGACGTGACGGACGGTTCGGAGTCTGCGACCGAGAGGGAAGCAAATGAGTTTGCGCGTTCCGCGTTGCTTCCCGCTGGTGTCGACGAGCTTCGAAACCTACGCGCGAAGGGACCGACCGCCCGCGAAATCACCCGTTTCGCTGCAAGACATGGGGTCGCTCCCGGAGTAGTAGTCGGTCGTCTTCACTTCGATGGAGTAATCGATTTCAGGCAGCAGAACAAGCTGATTCGGCGTTACAGGTGGAGCGAACAGACTCTTACCCAGAAAACTTGACGTATTTGTCCGGCTGTTTTTGCCAGTTGCATATCGCATCTTCCAGCACATCGGGGCGAATGCCAGTCAAGTTGCCGAACTGAGCAAGCTCTGCTTGCAGTACTCGACCCGTGCCCTCAGTAGGGTCGCCGCGCAGCAGAAGCGCTGCCCCCCGGCGTGGACCCGTTGCGTTCACAACATATGAGTGGGGCGGCCGCAGCTCGACAAGCCCGAGCTTGCCTAACATCGTTAGATAGTCGAACCGAGCCGTGCGCCCAAACCTGATCACAGCATCAAGAGAACGGTAAGCTGAGTCAAAGCTCTCCTCAGGCGTGCCGCCGGTGAAGGATGCGAAACGTTCCGCATGATCCCCCCCGGCCGCCAAGACCCAGGTGACGTAACTTGCGATCGCGGCACCCGTCCCAGTGTCCTTCCACGCATCTAGACTCTCGTACTTACGGTGGTTTCCGAATCCATGACGTCCTCCGTCACGATGGAAATCTTCCTGGTGCTCGGCAAGCCACAACCGAAAGGCGAATGGGTCAGCGGCGGTGCGCGCCCAAGTCCACCAGCCTGATGGCCCCTCTCCGAACGCGCCATACACGTACCGGATGTAGCGCCACCCGGCATGCCGGTGCTTCCCAAAATGGACAAACAGGTAAACCAGCCAGACTGCTTCGTCAAGATCACCGGCCCGAGCATTGAGGATTGCTGCGCGAACGGGATCAAATCCCGGATCGCGTGGATCGCCCGACTTAGGATCCAGCGTCCTGCTCCGCAGACGGTCGGTGTACTGCACACGTTGTTCACTGTCAATCAGCTGCTCAATGAGTGCTTCTCGATGACCCGGCTGCGCAAGTCCCGGAAGCACTCCGTATCGTGACTCATAGTCAGCGAGTACCCTGTCTAGTCGCCGCGAGTCCTGCTCGTAGTTCCTACGCATCTGGTAACTCTCCTTCCAAGATGTGATCACGATCGCTTAAGTAGAGGTCGTAGACCGTTCCGCGCAATTGATCGCGAGCCCGTGTGAGCGCCTTACTATCCTTCCGCCGGTACGCATGGTAACCCGAAAGCAACTGGCCGAGTTCAATCCAATACGGCGCAAGCGAATCAGGAGGTTCGTAATCTCGCTGCGCCCGCAACGCGGCCTCCCACTCGATAATTACCTCGACATTCGGCCACGGATCCCCAGGAGGCATCAGCGGCATCGGGTACGGCGTTTGCGCGCCTTCCCGCAGGAACGCCTCGCCCTTGTCGCGGTCTTCTTCATATATATGAAAACTGCCCACAAAGTGTGTGTACGTCCCGACGTCTGCCCCAATCGCTCGCGCAACCAGCTCCTGGATGAATGTGAAGGAGAAAAGGTCGTGCCTGAGGCCTGTAATGGCGTCGTTAGACCTCATGAAAACAATCAAGTCAACACGGCCACCACGCAGAAGAAACTGAAGAGTGCAGGTGCAAGGAACATCTCGTGGATCCGCATCGAGGTCGCGGCGTTCGAAGAGTTCAACCACTGCTTGCCGCGTTGTGGAGCCAACAGTGAGCTGCTGAACAACTCTCTGAATCTGTGCATAGTCCCCAGTACCGAAGAGGCGCGGACCGTAAACACCGGTCCCTTCACCAATCAAACCTTTGTATCCCGAAACGTAGAACGAGATATGGTCAAGGCTGTCGTCCCCTGTCAGGTACCAAATCGTCTCCGCAAGTGCGCTGAACATGTGAGGGAGGGCCGACGTGCGACTCACTCTGGCTCGTGGATTAGAGAGCTGCAGCCGAGCGCCACGAGTCTCAAGCGTCTCGCCGCGTGATGTGGAGACCGACTCACCCGCACTGAGGAGATATTGAACCGATGCGAACAGCAGGTCATCAAGAGTGCTCTCTTCCACGACGAGCGACATCGATCCCCCCTGAGTATTGCAGCGCCCCAATCTTCTCGCCAAGCTAGCCCTAGACGGCCTTGGGCGCGAGTCGGCGCGCGGGAATAGCCATCGTCGGATGAGGAACCTCATGATCGTGGTACTTGAAGGCCCAGACTTCGCAGGGAAGTCCACAGCGGCCGAGGCGTTGGCTCGCCAGTTCGGTGGCAGCATCGTCGCCAACGGCCCTCCGCCGCCGGATGTAATACTGCGGGATCACTATCTCGACCAGGTGTACGCAGCTACCGCGGCAGGCCGTCTCATCGTCTTCGATCGTCTGCACGTGGGAGAGCTAATCTATGGGCCGATCTATCGCGGGGCCTCACGGCTCTCAGATGACAACGTGATGTCGATCGAGTATGCACTGAACGCTATCGATGCCCTGAAGGTGCACGTCGACGCTTCTGATGACGTTCTACTGGAGCGACTTCACGGTCCAAGAGGCGATGACATGGTTCATCATGACGAGCAGCTTATGAGGATCGCCCATCAGTACCGAGAGCTGCTCGCTGCTGATGGGCTGTTGCCCGGCTGGAAGTCCATTTCGACCGGAGACATCGCTTCTGTCATCGCTCGAGAAATACAACGGTGGAAGATGATTAGGGACAGCCCCGAACGAGGATGATCGGTTCCGGGTCTGCACCTTAAACGCAAGCTGAGCGGCGCTGGAAGCCGGAGGCCGCCCTGCTGGGCTTCCAGACACGTCAGAACGTGTACACATGTGAGAACCCCGCCCAAACTCTCATTTGGGGGCGGATCGGTGGCGCGACACGATCCTGGTCGAACGGCGCCACCCCTACGGAGCGCCGTCACGCGAAAACCCCGCCCGGGCTTTCGCACGGGCGGGGCTCATCGCGGAGCGGAAGTGACAGGATTTGAACCTGCGAGGCGAGTTACCCCGCCTACATGGATTCCAGCCATGCTCCTTAGGCCGCTCGGACACACTTCCGCCGACGATCCTATCAGCCGCGGGGAAGCCTCGATGTCGACCGAGGGTCAGGACGGCAGCGGGATGCGCCGGGTCCGATCGCCGAGATCCCACGGCTCGGTCCAGCCGAGGCGGTCGAACAGGGCATCGAGCAGCATCGCCGTGAAGCCCCACACCAGGTGCCCCTGAACCTCGAACGCCGGTCCGCGCCAGACCCGGCCGTCGCGCTCGATCACGGTGACGGCGCGGTTGCGCGGGTCGAGCAGGTCCGCGACGGGGGCGCGGAAGACCGCGGCCGACTCGGCGTCGTCCACGACGCGGACGGGCGACGGATGCCGCCACCAGCCCAGCACGGGCGTGACGAGGTGACCGGAGAACTCGAGGGGAACCGACGGGAGCGCCCCCAGCACCTCCACGCCCGCGGGGTCGAGTCCCGTCTCCTCCTCCGCCTCGCGCAGCGCGGCCGCGATCGGCCCGGCATCCCCGGGGTCGAGACGACCGCCGGGGAAGGCGACCTGGCCGGGGTGGGCACGCAGCGTCGTCGCACGCTCGAGCAGCAGCACATCGAGCTCGCGCGAGACCGCGGCATCCTGCGCGTCGTGCGCACTGGGCACCGCATCGAGCACGCCGAACAGGATGAGCACGGCGGCGGGCCGCGCCGATGCCGGGGCGGGCAGCTCGCGCAACGGCACGCTCCAGCCCTCGCCGCCGGCGGCGAGCGCGATCAGCTCGGCCCGTGCTCCCCCGCCCGCGGGGTCGAGAGCACGTTCTGAGGGCACCCGTTCAGGCTACGGCCTCACGGCGGCGGACGGCGCGGGGGCGGGCCCGCCCGTCGATAGGGTGGAGCGGTGAGCTCGCCCGCGCCGCGCATCGGCATCGTCGTGACGGACGCCTACTCCGACGAAGACCCCGACCACGACACCCCTCTGCTGCTCGACGCTCTTCGCAGCCGCGGCGCCGCGGCGGACGCCGTGGTCTGGCATGACGATCGCGCGGACCTCGCCGCGTTCGACCTGCTCGCGATCCGATCACCGTGGGACTACCCCGAGCGTCCCGCGCAGTTCCAGGCATGGCTCGACCGCGCCGAGGCGTCCACGCGTGTCGTGAATGCCCCCGCGACGATGCGCTGGAACCTCGACAAGCACTATCTGGCCGAGCTGGACGGCGCGGGCATCCGCGTGGTTCCGACCGCCTACGCGCGGAGCGTCGACGAGGCTCGCGCGGCCCTCGGTGCCCACGAACGCGCCGTCGTGAAGCCGTCGGTGTCGGCGGGGGCCCGCGACACCGGGCTGTTCGACGCCGCCGACCCGGCGGCGCTCGCCCTCGCCGCGCGGATCATCGACGGCGGCGGCACGGCGATGATCCAGCCCGAGGTGTCGGAGCTCTCGCGCGGATGGGAGAAGGCCCTCTACCTCGTCGACGGCGTCTTCACCCACGCGATCTCGAAGGGTGCGCTGCTGGAGGTGGGCGGCGGTCTCATCGGCGGCGTGTACGAGGAGCATCCCGAGCAGGTCCCCGCGTTCGACGACGAGATCGCCTTCGCGACCGAGGTCGTGCGCGCGGTGCAGACCGTGACCGGCGGACCCCTCCCCCTGTACGCCCGCATCGACACGGTGCGCTCGCGCCGCTACGGCCTCCTGCTGCTGGAAGTCGAGCTCGTCGAGCCGGCGCTCAACCTGCACGTGGCGCCGCACGCGACGCCCGCGGTCGTCGACGCGCTCCTGCGCGCCGCCGCGCGCTGACGCGGCGGCCTCACCGTCGGGGTCGACCCGACCGCGGCAGCAGCGTCATGACGAGCGGCACGACGGATGCCGCCATCAGCACGGTTCCGAACACCCCGTCGGTGGCGCGCAGCAGGATGCCGGCGATGAGGAGGATGCCGAACACCATCGCCGTGAGCCCTCGCGAGGCGATCCGCTCCAGACGGTCCAATCGCCGCTCCAGCCGCGACATGTCGACGGCGACCGTGCCCTCCTCGAAACCCGTGATGAGGCCGTCGAGACGCCCCGGCAGCCGCCACGAGGTGGCCAACACGTCGCCGACCTGGGCGAGGGCGTCCTTGACGACGTTGCCGCCCTCGTCGCGCAGCACCTGACCGGCGAACGGTTCGACGCTCTCCCAGATGTTGAACTCGGGGTCGAGCGTGCTGCAGACACCCGACGTCAGCGAGATCGCGCGGATGATCAGCAGGAAGTTCTCCGGCAACTGGAACGGAAGGGTCCGCACGACGTCGCCGAACTCCTCCGCGAAGTCGCGGAACTCGCGCGGATCGACCTCGCGCAGCTGCGCGAAGCCCATCCCGCCGAAGCGCGCGAACAGCTTCGCGTAGGCGCGCTCGAGGTCACGGGTGTCGGCGCCGGGCAGGAGCGCACCGACGTCGAGGATGCCCTGGACCAGACGCTTGCTGTCGCGCGCGGCGACGGCCAGCAGCACGGTGCGCAGCCCCGAGCGCAGCCGCGTGTCGACCGTGCCCATCATCCCGAAGTCGATGAAGGTGAGCGTCCAGGGCGGCGCCGCGGCATCCGCCGACGCCGGTCGCGGCGTGACGAACACGTTGCCGGGGTGGGGGTCGGCGTGGAAGAAGCCCGTGCGGAACAGCTGGGTGAACATCGTCGTCGCGAAGGCGTGCGCGACCTCGGACGGGTCGATCCCCGCGGCGCGCAGGGCGTCGACGTCGGAGATCTTGATCGCCGTGACGTCCTCGAGCGTGAGCACCTTGCGGGTCGAGCGCTCCCAGACGACCTCCGGGACGGCGACCCGGGCATCGGCGGCGGTGTCGGCGGCGAAGCGCTCGGCGTTCTGCGCCTCGTGGAGATAGTCGATCTCCTCGAGGGAGGTCGCCGCGAACTCCTCCGCGAGCGCCGGGGCGTCGACCCGGTCGGACACCAGCCGCACGCGGCTCAGCCAGCCCGCGACACGGCGGAGGGCGGCGAGGTCGACCTCGACGATCTCATCGATCCCGGGCCGCTGCACCTTGACGATCACCGCGCCGTAACCGGTGAGCGTCGCATCGGCCGGCGTGAGCCGCGCGCGGTGCGCCTGCCCGAGGGATGCCGCCGCCACCGGCGACTCGTCGAACCAGGCGAACGCCCGTTGGAGGGGCACGCCCAGCTCGGCCTCGGCGGCCGCGCGGATCAGCGCGAACGGCACCGGCGGCACCTCGTCCTGCAGCCCTTCCAGCTCCTGCGTGATCTCCGGCGGCAGCACGTCCAGCCGCGACGACATGAACTGCCCGACCTTGATCATCAGGCCGCCGAGGTCGACGGCGAGCGCGTGGAAGCGGCGTGCGATGCGCTGCATCCGGGCGCTGCGCGAACGTTCGGCCAGTCGGCGCAGCCCGACGCGCGGGAGGAACAGGTCGTACCACCAGGTCTGCGCCAGCGACAGTGCGGCGAAGCGGAGGATGCGCCGGTATCGCGCGCGGGACCCGGACGGCACGCCGTTCAGTCCTGCGCGAGGAGGGCGTAGATGCGGCGACGCGCCTCGTCGAGCACATCCACGGCCTGCTGCACCTGCGCGGGCGTGCCGGTGCGTCCGACCTGGGCGACGGCCTGCGCGAGCTCGAACCCGGCCTTGGGCAGCGCGCTCATGCGCCCGCCGTCGCGCTGGCCCGGCGTCTCCCACGGCGCCGTCCGCTCCGCGGCCGCGTCGGCCTCGGCGCGACCCGCGTCGGTGAGGCTGTAGGTCTTGCGCCCGTTCGCCTCCTCGGCGGCGATCAGGCCCTCATCGGCGAGCATCTGCAGGGTGGGGTACACCGAGCCCGCACTGGGCTTCCACGCCCCGCCGCTGCGCTGCTCGATCTCCTGGATGATCTGGTAGCCGTGCATGGGCTGTTCGGCGAGCAGCGCGAGCACCGCCGCGCGCACGTCCCCGCGTCCCATGCGCGGGCCGGTGCGCTGCTCGAACGACGCGCGGAGGTTCTCCATCGCGTCCCACATGCCGCCCGGACCTCCGCCGAATGCTCCCGCGCCGAACCCGCGCCCGCCGAAGCCGTGGGCTCCCGGCCGGCGTCCGCCGAAGTCTGCACCTGCGAATGAGTCGTTCATGATGCCTCCCGATGTCGCGTCGACGATTCGACGATAGTCAACGATATATCGTTCGTCTGTGTGCGGGCTTGGAATCCGAGCAGCGGCGCGGGCGGCGCGACGCGGTCTCAGCCGAGGAACTGCAGCGGATCGAACTCCTCGATCGGGATGACCCGCACCCGCGGCAGGACGGCGTCGAACGCGTGCACGTCGTACTCGAGGTCGAAGAACTCCAGGCCCGGCACGGCGGCGAACTCGCTGCTGCGGAACTCGTGGAATCCGATGAGGCCCACCCGCCGCTCCTCGTCGGCGAGGACGGCGAGGTCGTCGACGAAGTCGCGATCATGGCTGACGAGCACGACGTCGCCCCCGCGATCGCGAAGCGCGCGGAGGGTCCGCTGGATCGCCAGATCGACCACCTTCGCGTCGCTCGGACCCGACAGGGGCACGGGCGTGTAGCCGAGCGCGAGCAGCGCCTGCACGAACGGCATCGGCAGGTGCGTCGAGGCGTTGAGGAAGAACAGCCCGCGCACCGGCTGCTGCCACCGCTCCTCGAGGAACCCGAGGAGGCGGTCCCAGCGCGGTCGCTCGTCCGGTTGCGGTCGACGACCGAGGATCGATCCGCCGAGCGTGGCGTCGATGTTCTCACCGTCGACGAGGATCCAGCTGGTCCGTTCCGTCACGTTGCCTCCCTCGGCATCCACGCGTCCTCTCGCGGTCCGCGCCCCTCGACCGTAGCAGCGGGCACGGAGCGGGCGGCGATCAGTCGTCGCCGCGGGCGAAGGCGCCGCGCAGGAAGAAGAACACGATCACGGCGACCACGAGCACGACGCCGATCTTCGCGATGAACCACAGCACGCTGAAGACCACGTTCACGAGCACCCACGCGATGAGGATCGCCACGACGACCCCGACGACGGTCCCGAGAGTGCTCCTGCTCATGGTTCCAGCGTAGACGCTGCCGCGCGCGGGCGACCGGGATGCCGCGGCTCGGAGCTCAGCGCCGAAGCGCCGACGCGATGGGGGTCGCGCCCGCGTTGAAGCGGATCGTCCGCCCGACGGTCGACGGCTCGTCGATCACCGCGGCGATCACGGCCGCGACGTCGGCGCGCGACACCGACGCGCTCCGTTCGGCATCCACGTCGATGAGCCCCGCCGGCGGGTCGAGCGTCAGCGCCGACGGCGCGACGATCGTGTAGGCGAGGCCGCTGGCGCGCAGGTGCTCGTCCGCGGCGGCCTTCGCCTCGGCATACGCGTAGAACCCGTCCTCGGGGTCGACGCCGTGATCGGGCCCCGCGCCGAAGTACGACACCATCACGAAGCGAGAGACCCCCGCGGCGCGCGTGGCGTCGATCGTGCGGATCGCCGCGTCGCGGTCGACCGCGTAGGTACGGGCGGCGTCTCCCCCGCCCGCGCCCGCCGACCACACGACGACGTCGAAGCCGCTCACGAGCCCGGTGAGCCGGTCGAGGTCGAAACGCTCGACATCCGCGACGAGCGGGTGCGCGCCGGTGGCGGAGACCTCGTCCTCGTGGGCGGGGTTGCGGATGACGGCGGTGACCTCGTGGCCCCGGTCGGCCAGGAGCGGCTCGAGGAGCAGGGCCACCTTGCCGTGTCCGCCGATGAGCAGGATGCGCGCCATGGTCAGTCCTCCGGTCGTCGCTGCGGTGACTCCAGCGTACGCGCCGCCGCCTACGCTGGAGCCATGACCGCAACGACTCCCCTCGTCCTCGTCGCCAACGCCGCGGACGGCTCGATCTCGACCTTCCGCCTCGCCGACGGCGCCCTCGAGCGGCTCGCCGTCACCGAGGGACTGACCGGATGCTCGACCTTCGCCGTCGACGCCGCGCGCGACCTGGTCTACGCGGCGGTCAAGGGCGAGCCCGCCGGGATCGTGACCCTCGCGCTCGATCGCGAGAGCGGTCGGCTGACGACGGTGTCGCGGCTCGACCTGCCGGGCGGCGGCATGAACTACCTGGCGCTCACGCGCGACGGCACCGCCCTCCTGGGCGCGAGTTACGGCGGCGGCTACGGCATCAGCTGCCCCGTCGCGGACGGCTCCGTCGGCGCGCCGGTCTCGCGGATCGCCTACCCGAACCTGCATTCCGTGCTCGCCAGCGCCGACGGCCGCTTCGCGTACTTCGTCTCGCTCGGAGCCGACCTCGTCGCCCAGTACGCCCTCGCCGACGACCTCTCGCTCGTCCCGCTCGAGCCCGCGACCGCCGCGGCCCCGGCCGGCAGCGGCCCGCGCCACCTGGTGCTCAACGACGCGCAGGATGCCGTGTACGTGCTGACCGAGTTCTCCGGCGAGGTGCTGCACTACCGCCGCGACACCGCCGCGGGAACGCTCGAGCTCGTGGGCGCGGCATCCGCCTTCGACCGGTCGAAGGGCCTCGGCCACAGCGAGTTCGGCGCCGACCCGCTCGCCCATCACTACATCTGGGGCGCCGACCTGCACTGGGGCACCGACGGCGCGGTGCTGTGGGCGTCGGAGCGCACCGAGAGCACGCTGGCCGCGGTGCCGGTCGCCGGGGACGGGACGGTCGCGGATGCCGAGTCGTTCACCGTGACCGAGCCGCAGCCTCGCGGCTTCGCCACGGGCCTCGGGGGGCGCTACCTCGTCGCGGCCGGGGAGAAGTCGACGACCGTCACGCTCTACGCGGCGGACGGCGCGCAGCTCGAGCGCCGCCAGCGCGCCGAGACCGGCCGCGGCGCGAACTGGGTGCGCTTCGTCGAGTGACCGCCGGTTCGTCCGTCCCGCTCCGCCGCTTCCGCGCCGCCGTGGCGACCACGCGGGACGGATGAACGCGGTCAGAGACCGACCATCTCCGCACTGCGCTCCCACAGGCGCGCCGCCATCACCGGATCGGCGGCGAGCGGCGAGGTCCGGGCCGGGCGGTTGGCCTCGTAGTAGCCGCCCGACTCCCAGTCCAGACCGGGCTTGCCGAGCGCCAGCCAGGCCAGTCGCGCGCCGCCGACGTCCACCGACGTCAGCAGACGGCTGGTGACCGGGTTCGTGTACAGGAACCGCCAGGCGCCCTTCGCGGTCGACGCGAAGCTGCTGCCGATCACCCCCGGGTGGAAGGCGGCCGCCGCGACCCCGTCGCCGCCCCAGCGCCGGGCGAGCTCCTTCGTGAACAGCACGTTCGCCAGCTTCGCGTTTCCGTAGGCCGCACTGGCGGAGTAGCGCCGTTCGGCGTTGAGGTCGTCGATGTCCCAACGGGCGAAGCGGCGTGCGGCGACGCTCGAGGTCTGGATGACCGAGGCTCCGCTGCCGACCAGGCGCTCGCGCAGCAGGTTCGTGAGCAGGAACGGCGCGAGGTGGTTGGTCTGGAACGTCGCCTCCAGGCCGTCGACCGTCACCGTGCGGTCGCCGAAGATGCCGCCGGCATTGTTGGCGAGCACGTCGATGCGCGGATGGGCGGCGAGCAGCTCGTCCGCGAGGGCGCGCACCTCGGCGAGCACGGCGAAATCGGCGACGTGGAACGGCATGCCCAGCTCGCCGGCGACCTGCTGCGTGCGACGCCGGTCACGGCCGACGATCACCACGCGCTGCCCGGCCAGCACCAGCTGACGCGCGGCGGCGGCGCCGATGCCGCTGCTGGCCCCCGTGATGACGATCGTGCGGGCTGCGGCATCCTCTGTCATGGGTCGCGAGTCTACGCGTCAGCGCACGCGGGCGCGTTCGTCCGTCCCGTCGTGCCGCCACGCCGCCGGCACAGCGACCTCGCCGGACGGATGAACGGGTGCGACCGGGCGGCGGCGTTCGATCGCGACGTTCCACGCGCCGAGCGCGAGCACGATCGCGGCGGCGACGGCGGGCACGACCATCGCGACGCCCACCGACACCTGCTCGGCCAGCCAGCCCGTGAACGCGGCCGACAGCGCCTGCGCCAGCGTCAGCGCCGAGCTCAGCAGCGTCATGGTCGTCGCCGAACGGCCCTGCGGCGCGCGGTGGCCGGCGAGGGAGAACAGGGTCACGAGGGTCGGCCCCACGCCGAGCCCCATCACCAGCAGCCACACCGCCACGGCGCTCAGTCCCGCCGCGGTCGCGTACCCGATGGATGCCGCGGTCAGCACGGCCGCGAACGACAGCCACCGGTGACGCAGCGCGAAGCGCGCGGGAAGCAGCACGACGCCGAGCGCGAGGACGGCCGAGCCGATGCCCATCAGGCCGTAGAGCAGACCGGCCTGCGCCTCGTCTCCCGCGTCGCGGGCGACGGCGGTCAGCGAGGTGAGCGTGGAGCCGAAGAACATGCCGACGGCGAAGGTCGCCGCGACGAGGACGAGCAGGGGCCGCGTCAGGACCGCGCGGAACGAGGCGCGCTCCGCATCGGCGTCGGCGCGGCTCTGCAGCATCCGGGCCGTGGGGTGCAGCGCGAAGGCGAGCACGAACCCGAAGCTCAGGGCGGCCGCGATCGCGATGGGCGCCCACGGCGCGATGAGGGCGGCGAGGATGCCGACGAGGAACGGGCCGATCACGAACGCGGTCTCATCCGCCGCCGACTCGTACGACATCAACCGTGCCGTGGTCGTCGTGCGGCGCTCCGGGGCGATGCGGGCCGCGACGATCGCGAGCAGGCGACTGCGCGACATCGCGGCGGCCTGCGGACCGGTGAGCCCGATCGCGAGGGCGGCGGCGAGGACCACCCCTTCGGGCATCCCGCCGGTCGCGACGAGGGGGAACACGGCCAGCAGCAGACCGTTCGCGAGGCCGATCGGGACGAGCACACGGCGCTGGCCGTGGCGGTCGACGAGGTCGCCCATGATCGGACCGGCGATGACGACGCCGATGCCGACGGCCGCCGAGGTCAGCCCGCCGAAGCCGACGGAGCCGGTGGCGTGGACGACGAGCATCAGCACGCCGACGGTCATCATCGCGAACGGCAGCCGCGCGATGAAGGCGATCGGCCAGTACGACCAGCCGGTGTGCGCGATCAGCGACTGCCGACCGCGTGCGGTCGAGGGGTGGTGCACAGAATCCTCCGGGACATCGGCTCGTTATTCACGTGCCGCCTTGCCCTCCGAATGGATCCGGGGCCGCGTTCCCGCCGCGACGTCGCGGCCGGATGGCTGGGTGGAGCAGGTAGATGCACTTCGCGTCCCCGTCGGGGACACAGCGCTTCAGTGTACCCGATGCGACCCGTCGGAGGCGAAGAACGCCGCCGCCACCCGCGTGAGCGCGTGGAGATCCGCCGTCCCGGCGAGCTCCCGCGCGGAGTGCATCGAGAGGATCGGGATGCCGACGTCGACCGTCCGGATGCCGAGACGCGTCGCCGTGATCGGGCCGATGGTCGACCCGCACGGCACGGCGTTGTTCGAGACGAACTCCTGCGAGACGACCCCGGCCGCGTCGCACCAGCCGTGCCAGGCGGCGGCGCCCGCGGCATCCGTCGCGTAGCGCTGGTTGGCGTTGATCTTGAGGATGGGGCCGCTGCCGAGCACGGGCTGGACGACCGGGTCGTGCTTGTCGGGGTAGTTCGGGTGCACCGAATGGCCGACGTCGCTCGAGACGCACCAGGATGCCGCGAGCGCCCGCAGCTGCTGGTCGCGATCGGCGCCGAGCCCGAGCTGGATCCGCTCGATGACGTCGGCGAGGAACGGCCCCGCCGCCCCGGAGCGGGTCGCGGAGCCGACCTCTTCGTGGTCGAACACGGCGAGCATCGCGATGTGGTCGGCGTCGGTGTCGGCAGCGGCGAGGGCGACGACCCCGGCGTGCACGGAGGCGAGGTCGTCGAGGCGTCCGCTCGCGAAGAACGCGTCGTCCTTGCCGAAGACCGCGCCCGGGGCCGCGTCGGCGGTGACGACGTCGTAGCCGCGGATGCGCGCGGCATCCACGCCGGCCGCGGCGGCGAGCTCGCCGAGCAGATCGGCGGATGCCGCGTCGCCCAGTCCCCACACGGGCTGGGTGTGGGCCTGCTTGTTCAGGGCGAGGTGGTCGTTCGCCTCGCGGTCGAGGTGGATCGCGAGCTGCGGCAGGCGCAGCAGGGGCCCGGTGGCGGCGAGCGCGGTCGTGCCGTCGTCGAGGACGAGGCGGCCGGCGAGGCGCAGCTCGCGGTCGAGCCACGAGTTCAGCAGCGGTCCGCCGTAGATCTCGACGCCCGCCTGCAGCCAGCCGAGGCGGCCCGTCGTGGGCTTCGGCTTGAGCTTGAAGGCCGGCGAGTCGCTGTGCGCACCGAACACCCGCACCGGCGTCGCGGCGTCCGCCCGTGTGGGCACGACCCACGCGATGACGGCGCCGTCGCGGACGACGAGGTGCGTGCCGCCGGCAGCGTGCGGCCACGCCTGGTCCTCGGCGAGCGCCGTGAACCCGGCATCCCGAAGCCGTCGCGCGACCTCCGCGGCGGCGTGGAAGCTGGACGGCGAGGCGGCGACGAACGCGGCCAGATCCTCGGCGTGGGCGCGGATCGCGGTGGAGTCGGGCATCGTCTCAGCGTAGTTCGCGGGGGCGCCTCACGCGGCGCGGCGCCGCGTCGTGGCCCGGCGCAGCAGCAGCGCGACGAGCCGCCAGCCGAGGAGGAACACCGCGAGCACGATGCCCGCCACGATCACGAACGAGACCGCGATGCCCTGACCGGACGCCACCCGCAGCAGCATGCCGCCGACGAGGGTCACCGCCCACACGGGCAGGCCGGTGCGTCCGAGGGCGAACGGCGCCTTCCACCCCTGGGCGATCAGCCATCCCAGCACGAGGGCGGCGAGGAACGGCCAGGCCGTCGTCGCGAGCCCCGTCCAGACGTCGGAGTCGTGGCTGGCCCGGCCGACGGCGGCGAAGGTGATCACGAGCGCGACGTCGAGGGCGGCGGCGAGCAGGAGGGAGGCGGAACGCGACATGCCTCCATCCTCCTCCCCCGTCGCCGGGCTGCCGTCCGTCAGTTCAGCGCGCGTGTCCCCTCGGGGATCACCCCGTCGGCGTAGAGCTGGGCGGCGACGTCCTGGAACGCGGTCAGCGCGACGCGCTGCGTCAGCGGACCGTACGAGATGCGGGCGACGCCGAGCTTCTCGTAGTCGGCGGCCGCGAGCGCGCCGGGCAGGCCGATCACGCTGACGGCGCGCTCGCCGATGCCCGCGACCAGCTGGGCGGTCGCGTCGGCGTCGAGCACGCCGGGGACGAACACCGAGGTCGCGCCCGCCTCGAGGAACGCGCGACCGCGGGCGATCGCGTCGGCGATCGACTCCGCCGGCGGGCGCTCTCCGCCGCGCACGATCGCGTCGGTGCGTGCGTTCAGCGCGAACGGCACGCCCTCGGCCTCGGCAGCGGCGACCGCGGCGGCGACCCGCGCGACCGACTCGTCGAAGGGGCGCAGGCGGTCTTCCATGTTGGCCCCGACGATCCCCACGCCGATGGCGCGGCGAACCGTCTCGCCGGGCTCGTCGTAGCCGTCGTCCAGGTCGGCGCTGACCGGCACCTCGCCCGCGACGGACACGATGCGTCCGACCATGTCGAGCGTCGTCTCCAGCGGGATGGTGCCGTCGGCGTATCCGAAGGATGCCGCGATCGAGTGGCCGGCGGTGGCGAGGGCGCGGGTCTCGGGCAGCGCGAGCACCGCCTGCGCGGAGACGACGTCCCACACGTTCACGACGCGGAGGATCTCGGGGGCGGCGTACAGGTCGCGCAGGCGCTGAGCGCGGGCGGCCGTGGTGTCATCGGTCATGACCTCAGCCTGTCGCGCGCGGCGCCTCCTCGCCAGGTCTTGACAGCGGACCCACGGGGAATGCGCACAGGAGGCATGGCTGTTGCCCCTCGCATGACAACAGTGGGAATCATCGGAGCAGGACACATCGGCAGCGCGCTCGCGGAAGGTCTCGTCGCCCGCGGGTACGACGTGGTGATCAGCAACTCGCGCGGCCCCGAGACGCTGGCCGGTCTCGTCGACCGTCTGGGCGCGCGCGCCCGCGCGGCGACCGCCGCGGAGGCCGCGGAGGCGGCGGACTGGGCCGTCGTCACGGTGCCGCTGAAGGCGATCGGCGACGTGCCGGCCGCCCCCCTGGCCGGCAAGATCGTGCTCGACACCAACAACTACTACTGGGAGCGGGACGGTCGCATCGCCGCGCTCGAGGACAAGACCACGACCACCACCGCCCTCGTCCAGGACCATCTCGCGGGTGCACGCGTCGTGAAGGCGTTCAACCACATCCCCGCCGCCGACATCCTCACCACCGGCGCTCCCGCCGGCACGCCCGGCCGACGCGCCCTCGCGATCGCGAGCGACCACGCGGATGCCGCGGCACTCGCCACGGCGCTCTACGACGCGTTCGGCTTCGACACCGTCGACATCGGCTCGGTCGCCGAGAGCTGGCGCGTCGAGCGCGACCAGCCGGCGTACGTCGTGCGCCAGGACGCCGACGAACTGCGGGCGAACCTGGCGCGCGCGACGCGCTGATCCTGCCGCGGCGCGATCAGCGACCGACGATCTCGCCGGCGTTGTCGGCGATCCAGCTCATGAGCGGCAGGACGCGCTCCATGAGCTGGTCGCCGCGCGCGGTGAGGGCGTACTCGACGCGGGGCGGGACCTCCGGGTAGGCGGTGCGCACGACGAGCCCGTCGGCCTCGAGGGTTCGCAGCGTCGACGCCAGCATCTTCTCGCTGATGCCGTCGACGGCGCGCCGCAGCTCGCCCCAGCGGGCGGTGCCCTCGCTGAGCGCCAGCAGCACGAGGACGCCCCACTTGCTCATGACGTGGTCGAGGACCACCCGGGTCGGACAGTTCTCCGTGAACGCCTGATCGTTCTGGGTGCGTATTTCCGCAAGACTAACCATCACGTAGGTACCTTACGTGAAAGTGGGTACATGTTCTTCGGAATGTACTGATCCTCCGTATGGGTTCCCTCCCTCGGACCCCAACGAAAGGACCAACTCATGACCATCCTCGTCACCGGTGCCAGCGGGCACCTCGGCCACCTCGTCGTCGACGCGCTGCTGACGCGCGGCGCCACGGCATCCGACATCGTCGCCGGCGCGCGCTCCGTCGCCAAGCTCGACGACCTCGCCGCCCGCGGTGTGCGCACCGCCCACGTCGACTACGACGACCCCGCCACGATCGCCGCCGCCCTGGAGGGCGTCGACACCGTGCTGCTGATCTCGGCCTCCGAGGCCGGTCGCCGCTTCGCCGGGCACAAGAACGTCATCGACGCGGCCGTCGCCGCGGGCGTGCAGAAGTTCGTGTACACGAGCGTCTCGAAGGCGACCACGTTCGACTGGGCCCTCGGCGCCGAGCACAAGGCCACCGAGGAGGCGCTCGCGGCGAGCGGCCTGCCGACGGTGATCCTCCGCAACGACTGGTACACCGAGAACTACCTCACCGACCTCCAGCGCGCGGCCGACTCCGGTGTCATCGCCGCCTCCGTCGCCGACGGTCGCGTCGCCGCGGCCGCCCGGGCCGACTACGCCGAGGCCGCCGCCGTCGTGCTACTCGAGGACGGCCACCTCGGCCAGGTGTACGAGCTCGCCGGCGACCGCAGCCTGGGCTACGACGACCTCGCGGCCGCGGCCGGCGAGGCGCTCGGCCGCGAGGTCGCGTACGTTCCGGTCTCGCGCGACGACTTCGTCGCGGCCCTTCAGGGCGCCGGCCTGGATGCCGGGACCGCCGAGTTCGTCGCGGGCATGGAGGACGGCATCCGCGGCGGTGTCCTCGCCGACACGGATGGCACGCTGGCGCGCCTCATCGGCCGCCCGACGACCCCCGTCGTCGACACCTTCCGCGCCGCCCTCGCGGGCTGAACGGACGGCTCGGGGCGGTCGGGTCCGCTCAGACGGGACGCCCGATCGCCTCGAGCCACCGCAGCCACAGCTCGCTGAGGGTGGGGTACGCCGGCACCGCGTGCCACAGCCGCGTCAGCGGCACCTCGCCGACGATCGCGATCGTCGCCGCCTGCAGCAGCTCCGCCGTGTCGGCCCCGACGAGCGTCGCCCCCACGAGCACGCCGCGGTCGGTGTCGACCACGGCGCGGGCCTGCCCGCGGTAGTGCGCCGCGCGCGTGCTGGCACCGGCGATGTTGGCGAGATCCAGGTCGACGACGCGCGTCGCGAGCCCCTTCTCCTCGGCCTCCGCGGCGGTCAGTCCGACGGCCGCGACCTCGGGCGAGGTGAAGACGACCTGCGGCACGGCCGTGTGATCGGCCGTCGCGACGTGCGCACCCCACGGCGCGTCGTCCACCTCGCCGCCGCGGGCGCGCGCGGCGATGACGTCGCCGGCGGCGCGCGCCTGGTACTTGCCCTGATGCGTGAGCAGGGCGCGGTGGTTGACGTCGCCCACCGCGTACAGCCAGTCGCTGCCGCGCACGAGCATCGTGTCGTCGACGTCGAGCCACGACCCCGGTTCCCGTCCGGCGACCTCGAGGCCGACGTCGCCGGTGCGCGGGACGCGCCCGGTCGCGACGAGGATCTCGGATGCCGTCACCTCGCCGTCGGCGAGCGTCACCGTGACCGCGCCCGTCGCGGCATCCCGCGACACGGCCTGCGGGTGAGCGCCCGTGCGCACGTCCACGCCGTCGTCCCGGAGCGCCTGAGCGACCGCCTCCCCGGCGAACGGCTCCATCGAGCCCAGGAGCCCCGAGCGGGCGAGCACCGTGACCGTGCAGCCGAACGACGCGTACGCCGTCGCCATCTCGCACGCCACGACGCCGCCGCCGAGGA
Source organism: Microbacterium sp. PAMC21962 (assembly GCF_019443465.1). Classification (NCBI taxonomy): domain Bacteria; kingdom Bacillati; phylum Actinomycetota; class Actinomycetes; order Micrococcales; family Microbacteriaceae; genus Microbacterium; species Microbacterium sp. PAMC21962. The sequence goes on from NZ_CP080381.1 coordinate 1,566,015, forward strand.
TCACGAGGGACTCCGGCACCTCCTGCACACCGGTCGCCTCGCGGGAGGTCCAGGGCGAGGCCGCGGCGAGCCCGGGGATGTCGGGCAGCAGCGCCGCCGACCCCGTGCACACCGCGACCGCGTGGCGGGCGCGGAGCACCGCGGCATCCGCACCGTCGCGCGCGACGGTCACCTCCTTCTCCGCGCTCAGGCGGCCGTGCCCGCGGACGAGTGCGATGCCCGCGCCGTCGAGCCACTCGACCTGGCCGGAGTCGTTCCAGTCGTGCACGATCTCGTCGCGGCGCGCGAGCACCGCGGCAACGTCGACCGGGCCGGCGGGCGGGCTCGCGAGGGCCCCGGGCGCGTCGGCGGCGTCCGCGCGCGCGGCACCCGCGCGCAGCAGCACCTTCGAGGGCATGCACGCCCAGTAGGAGCACTCCCCTCCGACCAGCTCCGACTCGACGATCGCGACCGTCAGTCCGCCTTGTACCGCCCGATCGGCGACGTTCTCGCCGACGGGTCCTGCTCCGATCACGATGAGGTCGTACTCTTGGACATCCATTCCTCACGCATACCGGACTGTGACGCCAGATTCCAGCCCCTTGTCGCCGTGTCGGGGGTATGTGGTTGGGTGGTTGAATCCGAGCCCGGAGGACGTATGGCGATCGAGTTCCGCTCCGTCACGAAGCGATTCGCTGACGGCACCGTCGCGGTGGACGACTTCAGCCTCGTCCTGCCCGCCCACAAGACGACGGTCTTCGTCGGCTCGTCCGGATGCGGCAAGACGACGCTCCTGCGCATGATCAACCGCCTCGTCGAGCCGACGAGCGGCGAGATCACGATCGACGGCGAATCGATCCGCGACCGCGATCCGGTGCAGCTGCGCCGGGGCATCGGCTACGTCCTGCAGAGCGCGGGGCTGCTGCCCCACTTCAGCGTCCTCGACAACGTCGCGACCGTCCCGATCCTCAACGGCACGCCCAAGAAGCAGGCGCGTGCGCGTGCGCTCGAGCTGCTCGACATCGTCGGACTCGATCGCGCACTCGCCGACCGCTATCCCCGCCAGCTGTCCGGCGGCCAGCAGCAGCGCGTCGGCGTCGCGCGCGGACTCGCGGCCGATCCCAACATCCTGCTGATGGACGAGCCCTTCGGCGCGGTGGATCCCATCGTGCGCAAGGAGCTGCAGACCGAGACGCGTCGCCTGCAGCGCGACCTCGACAAGACGGTCGTCTTCGTCACGCACGACATCGACGAGGCGTTCCTCCTCGGCGACCAGGTCGTGATCCTCGAGAAGGGCGCGCACATCGCGCAGGTCGGCACGCCCGACGAGATCATCGAGAACCCCGCCAGCGCGTTCGTCGCCGAGTTCGTGGGTGTCGAGCGCGGATCGCGCGCGCTGACGCCGAAGAAGACCGCACACGGCACGGTGCTCGTGGATGCCGCGGGCCGGGCACAGGGCGTGCTCGTCGACGGGGTGCCATGAACTGGGTCGCGAACAACCTCGATCTGATCGGCTCGCTGGCGCTCGCGCACCTGCGCCAGAGCGCGATCGCGATCGTCGCCGCCTTCGTCATCGCGCTCCCCCTCGGGTGGCTCGCCTGGCGGTACACGGCGCTGCGCGGGTCGGTGCTCACCACGATCGGGCTGCTGTACACGATCCCCTCGCTGGGGCTGTTCGCGCTGCTGTGGGCGGTCTTCGGCATCCCCTATCTCTCCGAGAGCAACCTCGTGATCGCGCTGACCGTCTACGGCGTGGCGATCATGACGCGCTCGGTCACCGATGGACTCGACTCCGTCGACGCCGCCACCCGTGACGCCGCGATCGCCGTCGGCTACGGCCCGTGGCGACGGTTCTGGACGGTCGACCTCCCGCTCGCCGGCCCGGTGCTGCTGGCCGGCCTGCGCGTCACCGCGACCTCCACGATCGCGCTCGCGACCGTCGGCATCCTCATCGGCGTCGAGAACCTCGGCTACCTCTTCACCAACGGGCTCCAGCGCCGGATCATCCCCGAGGTGCTGGCGGGCGTGGTGATCGTCGTGGTCATCGCGCTCGTCTTCGACCTCCTGCTCGTCCTCGCCGGACGCGTGCTCATGCCGTGGATGCCGCGACGCGACGGCAGCCGGGCCGAGCGCCGCGCACTGCGCCGTCTCGCCGCCCGTCGGCTCGACTCCGCGGAGGCGGCATGAATCTGTTCGCCGACGCCTTCGCGTGGATCTTCTCCCCCGACCGCCTCACCGGGTCGCTGCCCCTGCCCGAGGCGATCGCCCAGCACCTCGCCTTCACGTTCGGCTCGGTGCTCATCGCCGCGCTGATCGCGATCCCGGCCGGGTGGGCCATCGGGCACACCGGCCGCGGGCGCGAGTTCGCCGTCGCCCTCTCGGGCGCCGCGCGCGCCATCCCCACACTCGGACTCGTCGTGCTGCTCTACCTCCTCGTCGGCGTCGTCTACAAGAGCCAGGCCGCGGTCGTCGCGTTCGTGATCCTCGCGATCCCGTCGATCCTCGCGGGGGCCTACGCGGGGTTCGAGGCGATCGACCGCTCGACCATCTCCGCCGCGCGGGCCGTCGGCATGACCGGCCGTCAGATCCTGTGGAAGGTGGAGGTGCCCCTCGGTCTGCCCCTGCTGATCGGCGGCCTGCGCTCGGCCACCCTGCAGGTGGTCGCCACCGTGACCATCGCCACCTACGTCGGCTTGGGCGGCCTCGGCTTCTACATCATCCAGGGCATCCAGCTGCGCGACACCGCCCAGATCCTCGGGGCCTCGATCCTCGTCGTCGTGCTGGCCCTCGTCCTCGACGGCGTGTTCGCCCTGCTGCAGCGCATCGTCGTCCCCCGCGGCGTCGCCGCCCGCACGGCGCGTTCGCGCCCCGTGGCCCGGGCCGCGACGGCATCCTGACTCTCCCTCCCACAGCACCCAACGAAAGGCACCTCTCATGTCCGCACTGCGCACCTCCCGTCTCGGAGCGCGGCTCGCCCTGGCGGCGACAGCGCTCACCGTGACCGCCCTCGCCCTCACCGGCTGCGGCTCCAGCAGCTCCCTCGAGCAGCCCGCCGCCACCGGCGACGCGACCGGCTCGGCCTCCACCATCACCATCGGCTCTCAGGCGTACTACTCCAACGAGGTCATCGCCGAGATCTACGCCCAGGCGCTCGAGGGCGCGGGCTACACGGTGGAGCGCAAGTTCAACATCGGCCAGCGCGACGCCATCGTGCCGTCGCTGCAGAACGGCACGATCTCGCTGACGCCGGAGTACACCGGCAACCTGCTGCAGTACTTCGACAAGAACACCACCGCCACCACCACCGAGGACGTCTACGCGGCACTCAAGAAGGCGCTGCCCGAGGGTCTCAGCGTCCTCGACCAGGCCTCGGCGACCGACCAGGACTCGTACAACGTGACCGCGGCCTTCGCCGCGGAGCACAACCTCACCTCGATCGCCGACCTGGCCAACGTCCCGAACCTCGTGCTCGGCGGCGCGCCCGAGCTCGAGCAGCGCCCCTACGGCCCCACCGGCCTGAAGGACAAGTACGGCGTCACCGTGAGCTTCAGCGCGACGGCGGACACCACGGTCGACGAGCTCGTCGCCGGCGGCGTCCAGCTCGCCGACGTCTACAGCGCCGACCCGAGCATCAAGACGAAGAACCTCGTCACGCTGGAAGACCCCAAGGGCCTCTTCCTCGCGTCGCACGTCGTCCCGCTCGTGAGCAGCTCGTTCCCCGCCGACGCGGCGGATGTCATCAACGCGGTCAACGCGAAGCTGACGCCCGAGGGCCTGGTCGCCCTCAACGTCGAGTCCAAGGTCGATCAGAAGTCGACGAAGGACATCGCCGCCGCCTGGCTGAAGGCCAACGGCCTGAGCTGAGGCGTCGGGCGTTTCGACTCCGCGCTGCGCTCGTCGCTCAACGACCGGGCTACAAACTCCCGGTCGTTGAGCGAGCGCAGCGAGTCGAAACGCAGAGCGCAGCGAGTCGAAACGCAGAGCGCAGCGAGTCGAAACGCAGAGCGCAGCGAGTCGAAACGCCCCACCCCTCGCCCGTGCCGGCCGGAGCGGCGTCAGAACGACTGCAGGTTCGCCCGCAAGCCGCCGTCCGAGAGCTCGTCGCGGAGGATGCCGCGGCGACGCAGCACGGGAACCAGCTCGTCGAGCGTGCGGTGGATCGTCACCGGATGCAGGTCGCCCCACAGCAGCACGCCGTCGTTGCCCCAGTCGCCGAGCTCCTCGATGAGGTCGGCGAACTCCTCCGCCGTACCGACGAAGCCCGACCGGTCCGAGATGCGCCCCAGCCGCGCGAGCGCGGTCAGGTGCGCGCGCAACGGCGCGGTCGCGGCATCCCGATCGCCGATGAGCCGGCGCAGGGATCCCTGCGAGACGTGATCCGCGAACAGTCCCGCCGGCAGCGGCGCGTCGAGCTCGAGCGCGGTCAGATCGGTCTCCAGGTCGCTGGACTGGCGCTGCGCGATCAGGCGCAGCGCGTCGTCGTCGGGCCGCGCGGAGGCGGCGACCAGGCGATCGGCCTCCTCCGGCGACGACACGATCACCGGTGAGATGGCGAACATCACCGTCACATCCGACGGCGCACGCCCGCGCTCCACCGCGGCGGCGTGGATCTTCGCGCGGTACGCGCGGACGCTCTGCTCGGTGAGCGGAGCGAGCGCCAACTGGATGTCGGAGTTCGCCCCCGCGAACGCGAGCCCGCGGCCCGACCCGCCCGGAGAGGCGATCACCGGCTCCCCGCGGGTGAAGGGCACGGCGTTGAGCGGACCGTCGAAGGCGAAGTACTCGCCGCGGTGGCGGACGGCGTCGAGCCGGGCGCCGTCGGCGTAGACGCCGGTCGCGGCATCGCGCACGAGAGCGCCCTCACCCCACGAGTTCCACAGCTCCCGCAGCCCGGCCAGCCATTCCTCCGCGCGGTCGTAGGCGGCGTCGTGGCCGAGCGGCGCGGCATCGCCGAAATGGCGCGCACTGCCGGTGTCGGTCACGACGTTCAGCCCCAGCCGGTCGCCGCTCAGGTGCTGCAGCGTGGCGAACTGGCGGGCCGCGGTGTAGGGCAGGTACGCGGCGGGGTTGACCGTCGGGATCACGCCGAGGCGCTGCGTCGCCTGGAAGAGGTAGGGGGCGAGCAGCAGCGGGTCGAGCTTGGGACCGCCGAAGGCGTGGCGGATGCGCAGGTCGATCGTGTCCGGCGACCCGAGCGAGGGCGCGTCCTCGATGAGCACGAACTCGAACCCCGCGCGCTCGAGCTCGCGGACGGACTGCTGATACAGCTCGGGCCGGGTCCAGTCCCAGTTCCAGTCCAGGTACGGATGACCCCACCCGTGCGGCCCGAAGCCGCGCGCGAGGAACCAGCCGAAGTGCTGCGGACGCGTCATGCCAGTACCGCGACCGGCACGTCGCTGGCGACGGTGAGCGCGTGCGACAGGTCGTCGATGAGGTCGGCGGCATCCTCGATGCCGATCGACACGCGCAGCGTGCCGTCGTGCACGCCCACGGCGGCGCGCTCGGCATCCGTGAGCGCGGCGTGCGACGTGGATGCCGGGTGCAGCACCAGCGACCGCACGTCGCCGAGGTGGGTCATGTGGGTGAAGACCTCGAGGGCCTCGACGAACGCGCGGGCCGTGTCGGCGTCGCCGTGGAGGGTGAAGCTGAACACGGATCCGAAGCCGTCCGGGAGGTCGCGCAGCGCGAGGTGGTGGTCGCGGTGGGCGGGGAGCCCGACGTAGTCGACGGAGGCCACCTCCGGACGTCCCGCCAGCCACTGCGCGACCGCGAGCGCGTTCGCGCTCTGCCGCTCGACGCGCAGGCTCAGCGTCTCGACGCCCTGCCCGATCAGGAAGGCGTTCAGCGGCGACGGCGTGGGACCGAACCGGGGAGCGACGGCCTCGCGCGCATACGCGATCCGCGCATCGCCGCCCACCCGCTCGAACACGCTCGGGACACCGCCGCGACCGGGCGCCGTCAGATGCGGGTAGAGCCGTCCGAGGCTGGTCTCGTCGAGGCGACCGCTGTCGACGATCGCTCCCCCCAGCACGCTGCCGTGCCCGGCGAGGAACTTGCTCGCCGAGTGGACGACGACGTCGGCGCCGAGCTCCAGCGGACGGACGAGGTACGGGGTGGCGAACGTGTTGTCGATGACCAGGGCGATCCCGTGGCGGTGCGCGAGGTCGGCGAGCGCCGGGATGTCGACGAGGCGGTTGCTGGCGTTCGAGATGGACTCGGCGAACAGCACGCGCGTGGTCGGCAGGATCGCGGCCTCCCACGCCTCGAGGTCGTCGATCTCGGAGACGAAGGTCGTCGTGATGCCCAACCGCGAGAGGTTGTCGCGCAGCAGGCCCCGGGTGCCCTCGTACACGTGCGTCGAGGACACGACGTGCTGGCCCGCCTCGAGCAGTCCGAGCAAGGCGACCGTGGTGGCGGCCTGGCCGCTCGCGAGCAGGAGCGCCTGAGAGCCGCCCTCGAGGGCGGCAAGGGTGTGCTCGACGGCGTCGACGGTCGGATTGCCGATGCGCGTGTAGGCGTAGCCCTCGCCGCGACCGAAGTGCGCGGCCGCGTCGTCGTACTCGCCGAACTCGAAACCGGCGGTCAGGTAGATGGGCGTCGCACGGGACGTCGCGATGCGGGCGTCGCCGTCGCGGCGTGCGCGCTCGTGCACCTGTCGGGTCGCGAATCCTCGCCTGCTCATGGCGTCCTCCTGTCCGCGCCGACGGCTCGGGACGCGTCGACGTCCCCATCGTCTCGGGACGGCGCGGTCACGGGCGAATCGCGTTTCGTCGTGTGACGCGTCGCGCGTCAGCCGTACGCGGCATCCCAGCGTCGCAGCGCACGCAGCGCGAGGAAGGTGACCCACCTCGACGGCTCGCCCACGGCGACGTCGAGCGGGAACCAGACGTCGCCGGCGAAGTGATGGCCCTGGAGCCACGTGCCGTCGGGGCGGCGGGCGGCGCGCACGATCGCGATGCTGCCGGCGGCGCGGGGATCGGGCGGGATGCCGTCGTGCATCGCAGCGGCCGTCACGTGGTCGATCGCCTTGAGCGCGGTGAAGGGCGCCCGGTAAGGATGGACGATGACGTCGGTCCACGGCCCGACCTGCTCCCCCGTCGACAGGCGGGTGCGCAGGCGGCGTGCGAGCAGGTACTCCTCGCCCCGCCGGCGCGAGGCCGCGAGGGAGGCGTCACCGGTGAGCTGCTCGTAGGCGAGGAGTCCGCGGACGGCGTTGATCGTCGAGTGGAACGACGACCGCACCGAACCGTCGACCCATTCGCAGTTCCACCCGCCGTCGGCGAGCTGGTGCGCGGGAAACCACGCCGCCAGCGCCGACATGTCGCGCCCCAGCCACGCGCCGTTGGCGAGCGTCATGGCGTTGATGCACACGTCGACCTCACCGTCCCAGTAGGGCAGATCGTCGTACTCCCACCGGGCGCTGCGTTCCAGCCGATCGGCGGTGTCTCCGAGCGCGCCCGCATCGGTGCCCCACTCGCGGAGGGTCGTCAGGGTCCAGGTGGTCGCGGTGTACGGCTGGCCGGGCGTCTGATCCTGCGTGTCGACGTCGAAGTCGGCGGGAAAGAACGCTCCCCCCGCCCACCGGCCGTCGGCATCCTGGTGCGCGAGCAGGCGCGCACCGTCGCCCTCGACGGCGATCCGCGACCGCGTGCGCGCCCACACGTCCTCCGGCAGATCGAGCAGGTCGCGCTGCACCTGCCATCGCAACGTCGGGTCTGAATCCAGCAGCCAGTCACGGACGGCGTCGTCGATCATGCGGCCCCGCTCCTCTCACCGCGCCCGCTGCACGGGCACACCCAGCCATCCGGCGAGGTCGTCGATCTCGGCATCCACCATCTCGCGCTCCTCCGGCTCCAGCGGCGTGAACTCGTGCACGGCGGTGACGACGAGGTTCTCCTTCTTCTTGTCGAGCTCGGCGTCGAGCAGCCCCACGAAACCGTCGCCGATGAGGATGGGATGCGCGAAGTATCCGTACCGGCGCTGCGCCTTCGGCTTGAACTGCTCGAGCACGAACTCGAACGCGAAGAGCTCGGTCAGGCGCGGACGGTCGAAGAGCATGCCGTCGTAGGGGTTGAGGATCGCGACGCGACCGCCGGCGTCGTCGTCGAGAGCCGCCAGCGCCGCCGGATCGACGCGCCACGACCACGACGAGCCCTCCACGGTCGCGGGCTCCCCCGCCATCCCCACCGGGGTCCACCGGGACTTCTGGCGGGCGATGCCCGCCGCCTGCAGCCGTCGCTCCTCGAGCAGCGCCGTCGCCTCGTCGGGGTCGATCACCGGGACGTCGGCGTACACGCGTTCGCCGAGGTCCCACACGCGCTGGCGGCCCTCCCGACGGACCACCGCGGTCTCGCCGACGTACGACAGCAGGTCGAGCATCCTGGGCACCTGGTTCGAGCCGTACCAGCCGGCCTCGTCTTTGTGTGCGACCTGGCTGGTGTCGTCGATCTGACCGGCCAGCAGCGGGCCGTCGGCGCGGAGGCGCGCGATCACGTCGGCGCGGAAGCGCGCGTTGGCCTCCAGCCAGCCCGCCGCCTGCCCGCGGAAGACCCGCGCGCGCATCCGCGCGAGCATCGCCGGCAGCAGGGATGCCGCGTGGAACTGGCCATCGAACTCGAACAGCGCCCGGTCGTCCTCGACCGCCTTCACGAGCTGACCGGGCTCGTAGCCCCAGCCGATGCGGCTGAACGGGATCGTCTGCTCGGCGGGCGCGATCGTGGCCGTCGGGTCGATCTTGATGGACCCGAGCTGCTCGCCGACCTCGACCACGTCTCCGGGACGATCGGCGTCGAGCAGCTGCGCCCGCACGGCGATGCGACGCGCCTGCTCCCGGCTCAGGTGATGCATGCCGCCACGGTACCCGCCGCATCCGACACCGCGCAGCCCGGGGGCTCACATGTCGGTGGGCGTCCACTCCGAGACCTCGTCGAGCTCGGCGACCTCGTCGGCCGTGAGCTCCACGCGACCGCCGTCGAGCAGATCGGCGACCTGCGACAGCTTCGACGCCGACGCGATCGGGGCGACGACGGTCGGCTTCGCGCGCAGCCAGCCGAGGGCGGTCGCGGCGATCGAGACGTCGTGGGCCGTGCCGATGCGCTCCAGCACCTGGATGATCTGCAGGCCCTGCGGGGTCGCGTACACCGCGGCGCCCTGCGCGCGCGGGGTGTCGTGGGCCGCGGCATCCGTCGAGCGGTACTTGCCCGTCAGGAAACCCTTCGCGAGCGAGAAGTAGGGCACCAGCGACAGGCCGAACTCCTCGGCGACCGGCACGATGTCGTCCTCGGTCTCGCGGTGCACGAGGTTGTAGTGCGGCTGGATCGCGACCGGCTCGGCGACGCCCAGCTCACGGGCGATGCGCACCCACTCGCGGATGCGGTCGGCCGAGTAGTTCGACACGGCGGTGTAGCGGACGAGGCCGTCGGACACGAGCTGGCCGAAGGCCGCGACCGTCTCCTCCAAGGGCGTCTCGGCGTCGTCGAAGTGGGCGTAGTACAGGTCGATCGACTCGACGCCGAGCCGCTCGAGCGACGCCTCCGCGGCGGCGCGCACGGTGGATGCCGCGAGCCCCTTGAACTGCGGATGCTGGCTGACCTTCGTCGCGACGGTGACGTCTCCGTGGCCGCGCTCGGCCAGCCAGGCACCGATGATCGTCTCGCTCTCGCCGCCGCTGTGGCCGGGAGCCCAGGCGCTGTAGGAGTCGGCGGTGTCGATGAAGGTGCCGCCGCCGGCGTGGAACGCGTCGAGGATGCGGAAGGACTCCTCGCGGTCGGCCGTCCAGCCGAACACGTTGCCGCCGAGGGCGAGGGGGAAGACGTCGATGTCGGTGTGCGCGATGCGGGTCATACCTCGATCCAACCACCGCCGTGGCGGACGTGTTCCGCGCATTCCGATCTGTTGCAGGGCCGGACGCGTACGCTGGAGGGGTGAGTATCGGGAACGGCCCCCGCCGTGCGGGCCAGAGGGAGGTCATCGGCGAGCTCTTCGCCGATGAGAGGTGACGTCGCCCCGGCGCCGTGCGCCGCGTCTCGCACGCGGCCGGCGCTGATCGTCGACCTTCCGTCACGGATGCCGCCGCGGCATCCGCCTTCGCACGACTCTCACCGAAGGGCATGCTCATGCACGCACTCACCGAAGCGCAGATCCGCGCCTCGCTCATCAACGTCACCCAGTCCGAACGCCGCAGCCTCACCCTGCCGGCCGACTTCCCGGACACGGACTGGGACTCCCGGCAGTTCTACGGCACCCGCGACCGCAAGCTGGCGCTGGTCGGCTACGTCGTCGTCGAGCTCGACGGCGAGCCCACCGGCCTGCTGCTGCGCCAGGCCGACACCCGGCCGAAGAGCCGCGCGCAATGCTCGTGGTGCGCCGACATCCACCTGCCGAACGACGTGCTGCTGTTCACCGCGAAGCGCGTGGGTGACGCCGGACGCCGCGGCGACACGGTCGGCACGCTCGCGTGCGATCGCTTCCAGTGCAACGACAACGCGCGCCGCCGCCCCGCGTCGGCCTACGTCGGGTTCGACGTGGAAGCCGCGCGCGCGGCGCGCATCGCCGCGCTGCGCGAGAACGTCGAGGCGTTCGTCCGCAGCGTGCGCGACGGGCGATAGACGCGGTCTCGCCGCGGGTCAGGCGGACCCGCGGCGGCGACGCCGCACCAGAAGCGCCCCGAGGCCCAGGAGGACCAGCGCGGTGAGCAGGATCGACACGGCGGTGGTCGCGTCGCCGCCGGTCACGGCGAGAGCGTCGTCGCCGGCGGTCACCGTGATGGGCGCCCACCCGATCACCGTTCCGTCGGCGTCGGCGACGACCACGCGGTGCGCGCCGAGGCTCATCCCCGCGGGCACCGTGACGGTGGCCGCGTGGGCCGTCGTGACCGTCGCCTGCCCCAGGTACGTCGGGGTCGAGAACATCCACACGTGGACCGGGGCTCCGGGCTGCACACCGGGCACCGTCAGCGTGAGCGACGCTCCCGCCCGGACCGTGGAGGGCGCGGTCACCGCACCCTCCAGCGCCGCGGTCAGATCGCTCTCCGCGGGGGCGAGCACACCCCCCGGCGTCGGGGTCGACGTGGATGCCGCGGGCACCGTGACCGTCCGCGCGGCCTCCACGTTGCCGACGAGATCGACCGCGCGGTAGCCGACGACCGTCGCCGCATCGCCGACGACGACCGCGCCGGTGGCGGGCGACCAGTCCGCGGCGTCGCCGATCCGGTACTCGATGCGGGCGAGGCCCGAATGCGCATCGACCGCGGTCAGAGTGACGGTGCGGGCGGCGGCATCTGTCACCACCGTCGTCACCGGCGCATCGACGTCGATCGAGAACGACGCCGTGCCGCCCGAGCCGGCGACCGCCTCGCCGTCCTCGCTGGCGCGGTAGTCGAGCTGGTGCGCTCCGGATGCCGCGACGACGATCTCGCCCGCGTAGCCCTTCCACTCGCCGCCGTCCTGGCGGTACTCGATGTCCGCCTTCGCGCGCTCGTTGAGCGCGAGCGTCACCGACACCGCACCGCGGTACCACCCGGAGACCTCGGGCGCGTTCGACGTCACCGTGGCGGTGACCACCGGCGCGACGTACGGCCCGTCTTCGAGCGACGCGATCGCGCTGTTGAGCGCCTGCGCCGGGGCATCCACCTCGTTCTGCGTCGAGGGCTCCGCCACCGACGTCGCCCACGAGAGCGCCTTCTGCACCTTCGCCCACGACGGCGCCGTGTAGTCGCGCTCGTCCAGCCGGGACGCCTCGCGCACCAGCCAGTCGAGGTCGGCCGTGTCGACGGCGAGCCCGTCTGCGGTCAGCACGTCGGAGAGGGAGAAGTCGTCGAAGTCGGCGTGACCGCCGCTCGTCTGCGTGGCGTAGCTGAACAGCCCGAACCGCTGGCCCTTGAAGTGCTTGGACTCCCATGACGAGCGCTTGGCCTGCGCATCGCCCAGCGCCTGCCAGGTGACGCCGTCCCAGCTGTAGTAGAAGCGCACCGTGTTGCGGTCGGCCCCGGACTTGCGCATGTTGAGGTCCGCCTTGAGCGAGACGCTGGTCACGCCCTGGGGCACGGCGACGCTGGCGAGGAAGTCCTCCACGGTCGCGATCGACTCCTGATCGGCGTAATCGCGCACGGGACGGTTCACGATTCCCAGCGTGGAGACGCCGTCCTTCTTGGCGACCCCGATGTAGCTGAGCTGCCGGTTGTAGACCGCGAGACCCGAGACGTCCCCGTCCTTGAGGCCCGAGAAGTCCAGCCTCGTCTGCGCGGAGGATGCCGGGGCGAACGTCCGCTGCGACAACGTGTTGCGCGCCTCCTCGAAGTACGTCAGCTGGTACTGCTTGTTGGCCGCACCGGTCACGACGCGACCGTTCGTGAGACGCAGCCAGCCGTCGCGATCGGTCAGCGACCAGTACCGGTTGTCGACGTTGTGCCCCCACTGCCACGGCAGGGCGAGGTGGGAGCCGTTGTCGGCACCCTCCGCGGAGGTGTAGTAGTCGGGCACCGGACGGTCTCCGACCATCGAGACGTCGTCGACGAAGAAGATGTCCGGCACGGTGGTCGAGCCGGCCGTGACGATCGAGACCTTCGCGGTGGCGACGTCGAGCTCAGCGGGGACCGTGAACTCTCCCGCGACCTGGACGAAGGTGGTCGGCGCGGAGGCCGAACCCTTGGGCACGCTCGCCCGCGCCATCGGGTAAGAGTGTCCCTTTCCGTCGCTCAGGGTGATCGCGAACGTCGCCGGGTCGCTGCCGGCGTCGCGGTAGTGCACCCACGCCGACACCGCGTAGGTCGAACCGCGCTGGAGGGTCGTCACCGCTTGCGACGCGCCGGCGACGTCGGTCGTGCGACCGTTGACCTTCAGCGACATCGCGCCCTGGTGGCGCGTGGAGTAGCCCAGGCTGAGGCTCGCGCCGCTCAGCGCCTGCCATCCCGTCGTGCCGGCTTCGATCGTGCCGTTGGCGATGTGCTCGCCCCGGGACTCGGGCACCACCACCTCGGGCGCGGGCACGTTGGGGTTGCGGAAGTCGCGCGGCGCGGCATCGTTGGAGAACTGGTCGGAGGTGACGACGCTCGCCGCCTGGGCCGTGCGGGCATCCGCCGCGCTCAGCGTGACGGGCATCGGCTGCGTTCCGGGCAACGGCACCTGCGAGCTGCCGAGGACGCCGGTGCCGAACACGGGCCAGGCATCCGGGTCGGCGGCATCCCACGCCACCGGCACCAGCACGGGGATGCGCCCGGTCGGGTAGTCGTCGCCGAACAGCAGCGCCCACTGCGGCGTCGCCGAATCGCCCGTGCCGATGAATCCGCCCTGCGCGACGAGGTTGGAGCCGACGCCCACGCGGACCTCGTACGGATCGGATGCCGCGGAGCCGAGCAGGCTCCGGGAGCGCAGCACGATCGCCTGGCGGCCGTACTTCCCCCAGGTGATGCCGAGGATGTAGTAGTACCCGTTGATGTACTCGACCTGGTTGCCCTCCCAGCCGCTGCCCATCACCTCGGTCGTGCTCAGGCCCGTGTTGTTGATCGCGGTGGCCGTGGTGGCGGCGACACGGTCGCTGATCACCGAGTGGAGGTCGGGACTCATCTGCGCGATCTGGGTCGACGAGCTGCCGTAGACGATGTACGGGGTGTCACCGTCGAAGAAGATGTTGGGGTCGTGGAAGCTCCGGTTGTAGCTGAACTTGTCCCACTGTCCGCTTTCGATGTCGGTCGTCGTGAAGAGGTAGGCGTGACCGTTGTTGTTGCTGTTCATCACGACGTAGAACGTGCCGTCGTGGTAGCGCAGGGTGCTCGCCCACTGCCCCTGTCCGTAGGCGCTGTAGCCGTTACGGAGCGCGTTGGTGTCGGTGACCTCCATCACGTCGTAGACGTAGTTGACGATCTCCCAGTTCACGAGGTCGTAGGAGCGCAGGATGGGCGCGCCGGGCGTCAGCTCCATCGTCGTGGAGATCATGTAGTAGGTGTCGATGCTCGCCCCTGCGGTGCCGGCGGGGATGCGGATCGTGGCCACGTCGGGCACGTCGGAGCCGATGATCGCGTTCAGGAAGGTGCCGTCGGCGGTCTGGGTGGACGTGAAGCTCTTGCCCTGACCCGACCAGGCATCGTCGTCGGCGGCCTGCGCCGTGGACGCACCGACGATCGTGCCGGACAGCATCGTGGCCACGGCGACGGCGAGTGCTGATCCCCTCCGCAGACGTCGTCGGGATGGGGTGGGCGGGCTGGTGATCGTCACGGGATGAGTCCCCTCCTGCGCGTCGCTGCGCTGTCGTGATCCGCCGGCTTCGGCAGCGACGATGCGTGCCGAAGGGTGCGAACGCGCGTCGTTCACAGGGCGATGACCGCATGTTAGCGGGAACAATCGCGCGGAGGCAATCTCCGTCGCCTCCGGCGTCCCCGCGGCAGCCGCGACATCCATTCAGTGGAATGGATGCGGGAAGCGTAACGTTGCCCCCATCATGCAACGCTTCGGAACCCTCTCCTTCGGCCACTACGGCCCGCTCGGCGGCGGGCGCGAGCTCACCGCCGGCGACATGCTGCACCAGGCGATCGACCTCGCGCAGGGCATGGACGACCTCGGCGTCAACGGCGTCGCGGTGCGCGTACACCACTTCGCGCGCCAGCAGGCCGCCCCCATGCCGCTGCTGTCGGCGATGGCCGCCAAGACGAAGCGGATCGAGGTGGGCACCGGCGTCATCGACATGCGCTACGAGAACCCGCTCTACCTCGCCGAGGAGGCCGCCGCCGTCGACCTCATCTCCGACGGGCGCCTGGCGCTCGGCGTGAGCCGCGGCTCACCCGAGACGGTCGTGCGCGGCTACGAGAAGTTCGGCTACACCGGGGCAGACCCCCGCGGGGCCGACCTCGCCCGCGAGCACATGGACCTCTTCCTCCGCGCGATCGACGGCGAGGGCCTCGCCGAGCGCGACGCGAACTCCCCCTTCGGCGGCGGCCACGGCCTGCAGCGCATCGAGCCGCATTCGCCCGGGCTGCGCTCGCGCGTGTGGTGGGGCGCGGGCTCGCGCGACACGGCCGAGTGGGCGGGGCGCACGGGCCTCAACCTCATGTCCTCGACCCTCGTCACCGAGGCGGACGGCCGCCCCTTCGACATCCTGCAGGCCGAGCAGATCGACCGCTTCCGCGCCGCCTGGGCCGAGGCCGGGCACGCCGGCACGCCCCGCGTCTCGGTGAGCCGCTCCGTGTTCCCGATCACGACCGCGGAGGACGAGCTGTACTTCGGCCACAGCCAGGAGGGCGACGGCATCGGCTACATCGACGGCTTCCGCTCGACCTTCGGCAAGACCTACGCCGCGGCGCCCGACGTGCTCGTCGAGCAGCTGCGACAGGATGCCGCGGTCATGTCCGCCGACACCCTCATGCTCACCATCCCCAGCCAGCTGGGCGTGGAGTTCAACCTGCGGATCATCGAGTCCTTCGCCCGCCACGTCGCCCCGGCGCTCGGCTGGCAGTCCACCCTCGCCTCCGCGTAAGGAGCGGATGCGGAGGAACGCATCGGATTCGGACGGCGGATGCCACGGCATCCGAATCCGGTGCGCGTCTCCGCAGACGGGCATGACGTCCGGATCGGTGATTGACGCCGCGACGGGGATGATCGACGCTGGTGACCATGAGACGCGTCCGCCTCGACCTGAACATCTCCCTCGACGGTTTCGCCACCACCACCGACCAGACGCCCGAGAACCCGTTCGGTGAGGACTGGATGCGGCTGACGCGGGACTACACGGCGACCCGCACCTTCCGCGAGCGCGTGCTGCACGACTCGTCGGGCGCCGGCACGACCGGCGTCGACGACCGCTACGCGATGCGCTACTTCGCCGACCTGGGCGCGGAGATCATGGGCGCCGGCATGTTCGGTCTGCACGAGCACGGCGACGACCCCGAGTGGCGCGGCTGGTGGGGCGAGGAGCCGCCCTTCCGCATCCCCGTGTTCGTCCTCACCCACACACCCCGGGCATCGATCGAGATGGCCAACGGCACGAGCTTCCACTTCCTCGACGCGAGCCCGCACGACGCCCTGGCCCGGGCGCGCGCCGTCGCCGGCGGCGGCGACATCCGCATCGGCGGTGGGGCCACCACGGCGCGCGACTTCCTCGACGAAGGGCTCGTGGACGACATCCACGTGGCGGTCGTGCCGATCCTGCTGGGCCGCGGCATCCGCCTGTGGGACGACCTCCGCGGGCTGGAGAACGGCTACCGCGTGACGTCGGAAGCGGCCGAGAGCGGCGTGACCCACATCACCTTCAGCCGACCGCCGGAGTGACCGCGCGCCGCCGTCGGTGCCGGACGGACGATGAAGGCGACCGCCGTATCCCCCCAGACCGGCGATCGCCCTCATCGATGCGCTGGCCGACTTCGGGCGCCGGCTCGCGTACTGACGACGCTACGTGGTTCGGCTCGTACGAGACAGCGATCGGCGCGAATCTTGCGGCATCCTCAACATTCACGCGCATACGACCCGGGAACGCCGTCCGAGGCACTCTCGGCCTGCGGAAATCTTGCGCAGATCTTGAGGTCGCCGATCTTGACGCGACGCCGACGCGAAGGTAAAAGCGTCGTCACCCGCCGGGCGTCACGGAGAGCCCGAGCACGGGGTACAGCACCGTGAAACCCTCCACGATCCCGAGCTTCAACGCGTCGCCGGTGTGACCGGCGCCGGGGATGTCGTAGCGCGTCACGGTCATTCCGGCCTTCTGCGCGGCGGCCGCGACGGCGTCGGCGTGGGCGCGATAGGTCGGATCGTCCGCTCCCGCGGTGAACACCGCGGTCATTCCGGCATACGTGCCCGCCGGCGCGGCGGCCAGGACGTTGACCGGCTTGGACGCCTCGAACGCGGCCGCGTCACCGCCGAAGATCGTCTTCGTGATGTTCTCCACCTGCTCGGAGCCGGGGAACGGCTCCCCCGAGACGTCCAGGATGTTCTTCCAGAGTCCGGGGTAGTCGGCACCGAACGACAGGGCACAGCCGCCGCCGTTGGAGTACCCCGCGATCGTCCAGTAGGCGGGGTCTTGGATGATGTTCAGGTTCGCCTTGGCCCACGCCACCACGTCCTGCGTGACGTAGGTGCGGGCGCGGCCGTAGGCGCTCGAATCGGCGCATGCGGTGTCGTTGACCGCCGAGCCCACCTGGTCTGCGACGATCACGATCGGCGCCAGGCCGTGGTTGCGCGCCGCGAAGTCGTCCAGCACGTCGCTGATCGCCGTCGGGTCGGGGTTGCCGGGGTGGCCCATCATCATGATCACCAGCGGCAGCGCCGGCGCGTTCGGGACGAGGGCGGCGGGCGGGAGGTAGATGCCCGCCGGACGCGCGTCGAACCCGGATGCCGTGGCGGGGATGTTCCGGGTTCCGCGCGTGCCTTTCTGCGGCATCCCCGCGGGCGGGACGAACGACTGCGCGAGCGGGACGGCCGGCGCCGCCCCGTTCGTGTTGTCGGCGTGCGGAAGGTCGATGCTGTTGTCGACCGCGATGCCGAACAGCGTGCCGAGCGTCGGGTTGAGCCCGAAGGAGGCGTTGGCCCCGATCGTCGCGGAGACGAGGAAGCTGAGGACGGCCACCGCCGACACGATCCGCCGCCACGGACGGGCACCGACCATCGCCCCGATCGCCCATCCGGATGCCGCGAGCGCACCGGCCGCCCACTGGAGCACGAACGCGGGGAGCGGGTCGGCGCCGAACACCTGCGAGCGGTCCACGAGGTGCACCGCGAGCACCGCGAGGCCGGCCCCGGCGACCGCGCCGATCACCGCCCACAGGAGGGCGCGTCGATCCCACCGGCGCACGAGCACGACGGCGAGGAACACGGCGGCCACGGCGTGGACCACGATCGGAACGGCACCACCGATGATCGGCAACTGCCAGATCTGCATGCTCCGACTCTAGGGGCGCAGACCTGAGGTCGCGCTGAGCGGATGCGGAGCTTCCGCGGGACCGGAAGAAAGCGCCGGATTTCGGGGGTGGCGGTGGGGGGCGTCACCGTGAATAATGTGAGGTATGACCACAGGTCGCCCGGTTGGGTACAGCGCCATTTCCAGCTATTCACGTGTCGAGATCCTGCACCTCGTGCAGGAGCAGCCGCGTCGCACGATCACCGAGATCGTCGATGCGACGGGGCTGCATCCGAACACCGTGCGCGAGCATCTGCAGCGCCTGATCGACGAGGGATACGTCGTCTCGGCAGCGGAGCACCGCACGACCCGCGGGCGTCCGCGCGTGCTCTACAGCGCGGCCGACGGCGTGCGCGCCTCGAGCCCGATCCAGCGGCGCAAGGTGCGCGCCGCCGCCGAACGCGGCGACCTCATGCGGCGGGTGCTCCCCGGCGCGGCGCCCGAGCTCGACACCGACGCGCTGCACCAGGTCGACGCCCTAGTCGAGGACCTCATCGACGCCGGCTTCGACCCGCTCGTCGACGAGCGGGAGCTGACGGTCGACCTGACCCCGTGCGCGCACGCCTCGTCTCAGGCGGAGCACCGCGAGATGCTCTGCCAGGTGCACCTGGGCCTCATGCAGAGCGTGCTCGCCGCCGCCGGCGGACCGCTCGCGGTGGACGAGATGCGCCCCTCCTGCGACCCGCGCGAGTGCGTCGTCCAGCTGATGTTCGCCCCGGCCACGGCCTGATCAGAACCCTTTTCTTTTTCACGGCCCAGCGCCTCCAAGGCTGGGAAAACCCTGTGTAGCTTCAGTCTCGAAGAAGACTCCCACCCTCGGAAGGATGACGATGGACTTCCTGGATCCGCTGCTGCTCGCACGATGGCAGTTCGGTCTCACGACCCTGTACCACTTCATCTTCGTGCCGCTCACGCTCGGCATGTCGCTGTTCGTCGCCATCTTCCAGACGGTCTGGCACCGCACGGGAGACGTGAAGTGGCTGCACCTCACGCGCTTCTTCGGGAAGATCTTCCTGATCAACTTCGCGATGGGCATCGTCACCGGCATCGTGCAGGAGTTCCAGTTCGGCATGAACTGGTCGAGCTACTCCCGCTTCGTCGGTGACGTCTTCGGCGCCCCGCTCGCCTTCGAGGGTCTGATGGCCTTCTTCTTCGAGGCCACGTTCATCGGTCTGTGGATCTTCGGGTGGAACAAGCTGCCCCGCCGCATCCACCTGCTCACCATCTGGATGACGGTCGTCGGCACCTGGCTGTCGGCCTACTTCATCCTCGCGGCCAACGCGTTCATGCAGAACCCCAAGGGCTACCAGATGTCGGCCGCGGGCCACCGCGCCGAGATGGCCGACTTCTGGCAGGTGCTGACCAACCCGGTCGCCCTGACGCAGTTCCCCCACACGATCTCGTCGGCCATCATGTTCTCCGCCGGCGTCGTGATCGCGGCATCCGCGTGGCATCTCGCCCGCAAGCAGAACGTCGAGATGCTGCGCCCGGCGCTGAAGTTCGGGCTCTGGGCGATGATCGCCGGCTTCGTGGCCGTGTTCCTCTCGGGCGACCAGCTGGGCCTGGTGATGGTGCAGACCCAGCCCATGAAGATGGCAGCTGCGGAGGCGATGTTCAACACCGCGTGCGGCGCGGACGCCTCGTTCTCGATCTTCTCGATCGGCACGCCCGACGGCACCGGCGAGGTGTGGTCGCTGCGCGTCCCCTACGTGCTCGCCTTCCTCTCGACCCACGACTTCAACGGCTGCGTCGAGGGCATCAACGACCTCAACCAGCTCTACACGACGCAGCTGTTCCCGCAGTTCGCGGATCAGGTCGACGGCAACTTCGCCCCCGTCCTGTGGGTCACCTACTGGGCCTTCCGCTGGATGATGGGCTTCGGCCTGCTCGCCACGGCGATCGCCGTCGCCGGTCTGTGGGTGACGCGCAAGAAGGCGAAGCGCCCCGTCGCCGGCTGGATGTGGAAGCTGGCCATCTGGCAGGCGCCGCTGGCCCTGCTCGGCATCCTCGTCGGCTGGATCTTCACGGAGATGGGACGCCAGCCCTGGATCGTCTTCGGCCTCATGCTCACCGAGGACGGCGTCTCGCCCAACGTGCCCGGCTGGACCGTGCTGATCTCGCTCATCGCCTTCACCGCGATCTACGCGATCCTCGCGGTGGTCGAGTTCGGCCTCATCTTCAAGACGGTCAAGGAGGGCCCGCAGCCGCTGCCCGAGCCCGGTGACCCCGATCCGTCCGACGTCCCGGTCGATCAGACCCCGTCCACGGTCTACTAGGAGCTGACATGGACCTCGCCTATCTCTGGTTCTTCATCGTCGGAGTGCTGTTCGTCGGCTACTTCGTGCTCGACGGCTTCGACTTCGGTGTCGGCATGTCGTTGCCCTTCCTCGGCAAGGACGAGGTGTCGCGCCGCCAGGTGATCAACACGATCGGCCCCGTGTGGGACCTCAACGAGACCTGGGTCATCGTCGCCGGCGCCTGTCTGTTCGCGGCGTTCCCGGAGTGGTACGCGACGCTGTTCAGCGGGTTCTACCTGCCGCTGCTGCTGATCCTGCTGGCGCTCATCGCGCGCGGCGTCTCGTTCGAGTACCGCCACCAGCGCGACGACCTGCGGTGGAAGCGCCGCTTCGACGCGATGATCGTGGTCGGCTCGGCTGTGCCCGCCCTGCTGTGGGGCGTCGCGGTCGCGAACATCGTGCAGGGTGTGCCGATCGACGCCGACAAGAACTTCACCGGTTCGCTGTTCACGCTCCTCAACCCGTATGGGCTGTGGGTGGGCGTGACGACGCTGCTGCTGTTCTTCCTGCACGGCGTGTACTTCGTCGGCCTGAAGACCGACGGGCAGGTGCACCACGACGCGCAGGCGCTCGGCAAGAAGCTCGCGATCCCCACCGTGATCTTCGCCGCGGGCACGGTCGTCTGGACGATCTTCATCGCCGCGGGCCGCGAGGCGCCGCTGCTGTGGGCCGTCATCGCGTGCGGCGTCATCGCCGCGGTCGCGCTGCTGCTGTCGGTGTGGCTCAACATCGCCGACCGCGACGGCAAGGCCTTCGCCGCCGGCGCCGTGACGATCGTCTTCGCGGTGCTCACGCTGTGGCTGGCCCTGTTCCCGTACGTGATGCCGTCGACGACCGACGACGCGTTCAGCCTGACGATCTCCAACGCCTCCAGCACGACCATGACGCTGCAGATCATGTCGTGGGCCGCGCTGATCTTCCTGCCGCTGGTGCTCGCCTACCAGGCGTGGACCTACTGGGTGTTCCGCAAGCGCATCACCCGCTCGACGATCGAGAAGGCCGAGCTGGCCGAAGCGCACTGACACTCACCGCCGAGCCGCCACGTTCTGTTCGAGCCGACATGCTTCGGCCGGCCGGAACGTGGCGGCTCGGCCGTGTGATGGCGGCTCGCGGGGGATGAAGGATGAGGCAGGATCGAAGGATGGCAGACACACGCGTGCGACCCGTCGACCCGCGCCTGCTGCGGTACGCGTCGGCATCCCGCGCGTTCTTCGTCGCGATCGCCCTGATCGGAGCGGCGCAGACGGCCGTCGTCGTCGCGTTCGCCTGGCTGCTCACCCACGCGATCACCCGCGCGATCGAGGGGATGCCGTGGGCCGAGCTCACCGCGACGCTCCTGGCCCTCGGCGGCGTCGTGGTGGTGCGGGCACTGCTGCTGTGGGCGCGCGAGGTGCTGTCCGCGCGGGCCGCCGCGCGCGTGCAGGCCCAGCTGCGGGCGCAGCTGGTGGATGCCGTCGGCATCCTCGGCCCGGGCTGGCTCGCGGGACGCAACACGGCCCGCCTGGCCGTGACCGCGGGACGGGGGCTGGAGGCGCTCGACGCCTACTTCGGGCGCTACCTGCCGCAGCTCGTCCTCACGGCCATCGCGACGCCCGTCCTCCTGGCCGTCATGTGGTGGCAGGACTGGATCTCGGGGCTCACCGTCCTGCTGACCCTCCCCCTCATCCCCCTGTTCATGGTGCTCATCGGGCTCGCGACGCGCACCGTCCAGCAGCGGCAGTGGCGCACGCTCGGGCGGCTCGCCGCACGCTTCGCCGACACCGTCCAGGGGCTGTCGACCCTCACGGTGTTCGGCCGCCAGCACCGCGCGGCCGGCTCGATCGAGAAGGTCACCGACACCTACCGCACCGAGACGATGCGCGTGCTGCGCGTGTCGTTCCTGTCCGGCTTCGCGCTCGAGCTCTTGGCCTCGATCTCGGTGGCGATCGTCGCCGTGTCCATCGGCTTCCGCCTCATCGACGGGACGATCACGCTCGCCGTCGGCCTGTTCGTGCTGCTGCTCGCCCCCGAGGCCTACCTGCCGCTGCGCCAGGTCGGCGTGCAGTTCCACGCCGCCGCCGAGGGCGTGGCCGCGACGGAGGACGTGTTCGCGGTGCTCGACGAGGCCCGCGCGGCGGCGGCATCCGGCGGAGAGGCCGCGCGCGCCGCGGCGCCCCCGCTCCCTCCCGGGCCGCGGGGGCACCTCGTGGTCCGCGAGCTCCGCGTGCGCCGCGGGGAATCGACGTTGGCACCGGTCGACTTCGACGCCGCGCCGGGAACGGTCACGCTTCTGGAAGGGCCGAGCGGCGCGGGAAAGTCGAGCGTGTTCGCGGCGCTGCTCGGCGCCGCCGGGTTCGACGGCACGGCCGAGCTCGACGGGATGCCGGTGAGCGCACTGCCGTCGGCGACCTGGCTCGCGTGGGCGGGGCAGCGTCCCGGACTCGTCGCCGGCACGATCGCCGCGAACGTCGCGCTCGGTGACGAGGATGCCGATGCGGCCGCCCGGCGCGCCCTCGTCGTCCGCGCCCTGCGGATCGCGCAGGCGCACGAGCTCGACCCGGACCTCGATCTCGGAGTCCAGGGCGCGGGTCTGTCCGGAGGACAGGCCCAGCGGGTCGCCGTCGCACGCGCCGTGTACCGGCACCTGCGCGGCCACGCGTCGGTGCTGGCCCTCGACGAGCCCAGTTCGGCCCTGGATGCCGCGACGGAGGCCGCCCTCTGGCGCGGCATCCGCGAGCTCGCCGACGCCGGCGCGACGGTGCTGCTCATCTCCCACCGCCGCAGTGCACGCGAGATCGCCGACCGCGTGGTCGCCGTCACCGGCGCCGAGGTCACCCGCGCCGCCGCCCCCGCCGACTCCGCCGTCTCCGCCGAGGAGGTGACGAGGTGACCACGACGACCGACGTGCTCCGGCGCGCGATGCCGTCGCTGCGCCGGTTCTGGCCGGGCGCGGCGGCCGGCTTCCTGTCCGAGGCTTCCGCGGTC
The DNA here is from genome assembly GCF_019443465.1 of Microbacterium sp. PAMC21962. Lineage (NCBI taxonomy): Bacteria > Bacillati > Actinomycetota > Actinomycetes > Micrococcales > Microbacteriaceae > Microbacterium > Microbacterium sp. PAMC21962. Next base: position 1,589,132 of record NZ_CP080381.1, read on the forward strand.
GCACTCCTCGCCTGCAGCGCGTGGCTGATCGTCCGCGCCAGCGAGCAGCCCCCCGTGATGTACCTGTCGGCCGCCGTCGTCGGCGTGCGGGCGTTCGCCCTCAGCCGCGCGGCCTTCCGCTACACCGAACGGCTCGCGAGCCACGATGCGGCCCTGCGCCAGCTCGCGGTCACGCGCACCGATCTCGTGCGACGGCTGATCCCGCTGGCCCCGGACGGCCTCACCCGCACCCGCCGCGGGTCGGTGCTGGGCGCTCTCGTCGACGACGTCGACGAGCTGCAGAACCTGCCGCTGCGGGTGGTGCTGCCACTCGTGTCGTCGGCGGCCGTCGCCCTGGGCGCCGTCGTGCTCGTCGCGGTCGTCTGGTGGCCGGCTGCGCTCACCCTCCTGGCCTGCCTGGTCGTCGCGGCGCTCGTCGCGGTCGGCTGGGGATGGCTCGCCGGCTCGCGGGCCGAGCGGTCGATCGCCCCGCTGCGGGCCCGGCTCGCCGACGCCGTCCTCGACCATCTCGCGAGCCTCGACGTGCTGACCGCGTACGGCGCGGCCGGGCGCAGCGCGGCACGGATCGCCGCCGCCGACGCGGAGCTGCGCCGCGCGGTCACCCGCCGCGCCGGCGCGCAGGCGGGCTCGACGGCTCTCGTGTCGGTGCTGGCCGGTGCCGCGTCGCTGCTCGCCGTGCTCGCGACGGTGGGCGCCGTCGGAGACGGCACGATCACCGGTCCCGCCTTCGCGGTCGTCGTGCTCGTGCCGATGGCCGTGTTCGAGGTCTTCACCGCCGTTCCCGCCGCGGCATCCGCCTGGCGTCAGGTGCGCGCGGCGGCCGCACGCATCGCCGAGGCGGTGCCCGACACGGTGCCGGCCGGCATCCCGGTCGCCACCGTCCCGGCGGTCGGCACGGGCCCCGATCTGGGCGACGGCATCGTGCTCCACGGCGTGTCGGCGCGCTGGCCGGCGGCGCAGGAGGACGCGCTGCACGACCTCGACCTGTCGATCGCCCCGGGCGAGCGCGTGCTCGTGGTGGGCTCCAGCGGCGCGGGCAAGACGACCGTGGCGCACGTGCTGGTCCGCTTCCTCGACACCGTGCGCGGGCGCTACACGATCGGCGGCGTCGACGTCGCCGATCTCGATCCGGACGACGTACGGGAGACGGTCGGACTGTGCGAACAGCAGCCGATGCTCTTCGACGAGGACATCCGGCAGAATCTTCTCTTCGCCCACGACACCGCGACGGATGCCGAGCTGGAGGCCGTGCTGGAGCGGGTCGGTCTGGGCGACTGGCTGCACGAGCGCGGCGGACTGGACGCGCGCGTCGGGGAGCGCGGCGCGCTCGTGTCGGGAGGGCAGGCCCAGCGCATCGCCCTGGCGCGGGCGCTGCTGCACGGCTTCCCCGTGCTGGTGCTCGACGAGCCCACCGCCGGTGTCGACGTCGACGCCTCGGATGCGCTGCTCACCGACCTGCTGTCGGCCGTCGGTCCCGATCGGGCCGTCGTCCTGATCTCGCACGTCGAGGTGCCGGCCGGACTCGTCGACCGCACGGTGCGCCTCGCCGGAGGTCGCATCGAGGCCTGACCCGGGCGCGCCGGATGCGGCTCAGCCGCCGATCGCGTTCATCCCGCGATGCGGCTGCAGGAACGACGGATCGTCGATCGCGTGGCCGGGGAGCTTGCCCGCGACGCAGTCGTGCAGCACGGCGTCGATCGCGGCGTCGTCGGAGACGGCCGCGCGCAGCACGGGCAGCAGGTCGTACTCGTCGTTCGAGAACAGGCAGTTGCGCAGCTGCCCGTCGGCGGTCAGCCGCAGCCGGTCGCACGCGCCGCAGAAGGGGGCCGTGACCGAGGCGATGACGCCGACCGTCGCGGGACCGCCGTCGAGGAGGAAGCGCTCCGCGGGCGCTCCGCCCCGCCCGGGGATCGGATCGAGGGTCCACCGGGCGGCGAGAGCGGCGAGGATCTCGTCGCGGGTGACCATCTGCGAGCGGTCCCACGTGTGCCCGGCATCCAAGGGCATCTGCTCGATGAAGCGCATCTCGGCGCCGTGGTCGAGCGCGAAGGCGACCAGGTCGGCGAGCTCGTCCTCGTTCACGCCGCGCATGGCGACGGCGTTGAGCTTGAGCGGCCGCAGACCCGAGGCCGCGGCGGCGGCGATCCCCGCGCGCACCTCGTCCAACCGGTCCCGCCGGGTGAGCTCGCGGAACCGCTCGCGATCGAGCGTGTCGATCGAGATGTTGAGCCGCTGCAGTCCCGCCGCGACGAGGTCGGGCAGCACCTCCCCCAGCCGGATGCCGTTGGTCGTCAGGGCGATCTCGACGGGGCCGCTCGGACCCTCGATCGCCGCAAGGCGCCGCACGACGTCGACGATGTCGGCGCGCAGGAGCGGCTCGCCACCGGTGAGGCGGAACGTCGTGATCCCGGATGCCGCGGCCACCGCGGCCACGCGGACGATCTCGTCGGTGGAGAGGATGCTGGTGCGCGCGAGCCACTCGTTGCCCTGCTCGGGCATGCAGTAGGTGCAGCGGAGCGAGCAGCGGTCGGTGAGTGAGATGCGCAGGTCACGGTGCACCCGGCCGAAGCGGTCGACGAGCGGGGCGCCGGGCGCTGCCGGCGACGTCGATCGGGGCGCGGAAACGGCGCCGTCCTGTCGCGCGGCGTGCGTCGTTGCGCGCAGCGTGAGCGGGACGGCGACCATGCTCCGAGGCTACCCGCCCGATGGACGGCGCGGGCCGAGGGCAATGTTCTCTTGCGATTTTCGAAGTTTTGTTCTATAGTGGGATGAAGAAACCCCGCGCGTGCCCACCTTCTGTTGCGGGTCCTGTCCTCCGGTTGATGCCGGGTCAGGGGTGATGATGCACGCGCTGATCGATCCGCCGTCTTCGGTGTCGTCCCCGGCTGAGCTCGGGTGGCCCGGGTTGGATGCTGTGGTGGCCGGTGTGGTGGATGCGCGGCGGCGTGCGGCTCAGGCGCAGGCCGCGGAGGCGAGGTTCCTGGCCGATGCGGTGGGACTGGTCGCGGAGCGGACGGCGTTGCTCAGGCAGGAGGTGCAGCAGCGGGGTGGGTCGGTGCGGTCGTCGGATGCGGATCTGCCGTTGCGGGAAGTCGCGTTGGAGCTCGCGATGGCGCTCCGGGTGTCGGATCGGGGTGTGCAACGCCGGATGTCGGAGGCATACCCGCTGACGACCCTGTTCCCCACCACCTGGGGCGTGTGGGAGCGCGGGGAGATCGATGCCGCTCATGCGTGGGCGATCAGCCGCACAGGCACGCTTCTCACCTCTGAATCAGACCGGGCACGGTACGAGACCCTCGCGTTGGAGGCGGCCCGGTCGGAGTCGCCTGCGCGGATGAGCGCGGCGGCGAAGGCGATCGCCGCGACCATCGACCCTGCCGCGTTCACTGAGGCCGCGCAGCGCGCGTATGAAGAACGCTCCGTCCGGTTGTTCCCTCTCGACGATGGGATGGCCCGGCTGATCGCGGATCTTCCCGCGCCGCTCGCCCACGCGATCCACGACACCCTCAACGCCCGGGGCCGGGCGATCCTCGATCAGCCCGACGAGGACATCGACGGCAACGATGGCGCTTCATCGGATGCCAGCGCGGACACGGACGACGCACCGCACGGCGAAAGAGTCATCACCGGCTCCCACCCCTGCGCTCATGCAGACACTCGTACGTTGGCGCAGGTGCGTGCGGACATCCTCACCGACCTGCTCCTGACCGCCACTGCCTCCACCCGCGCCACTGGCGCCGGTGTCGAGGCGGTGACGGCGCAGATCCAGGTGACGATCCCCGCCCTCACCCTCGCCGGCGACCCCGACGGAGGCCCGGCCCTCCTCGCCGGGTACGGGCCCATCGAACCCGCGCTCGCCCGACGCCTCGCCGGGCTCACCCCCGGGTGGGATCGGGTGTTCACCGACCCGACCACCGGCATCCCCGTCGCCGTGGACCGGTACCGACCGTCCGCGGAGCTGCGCCGCTTCCTCGCCGCACGGGATGAACGCTGCCGCACGCCCGGCTGCACCCGCCCCGCCCACCGGTGCGACCGCGACCACACCACCGCAGCCGCAGAAGGCGGCCCCACGGCACCCGACAACCTCGCCCACCTGTGCCGCCGCCACCACACCGTCAAGCACCACACCGCCTGGCAGATCCGACACCTCGGCGGCGGCACCCTCCAGTGGACCTCACCCACCGGACGCCACTACCAAGACCGCCCACCCGGACGCGTCCGATTCGTCCCGCACACCGACGACCCACCACCGTTCTGAGCACCACGCACGGGAAGCGTCAGCGGGGATGAGTACCGACGACACATCCTCCGACACCACCCGATCGGACAGACGGGAGTCTGCGGACGGCTGAGCCGTGAGAGCGGATCGACGACGGCCGCTTTGCCACGCGCCTGAACAGCGTTGTCAGGGCGCGAGATCGCAGTTCCGCTGAGTAACCTCCCAGCCCCCTTCCACGTAGTCGAGAGAGTCGCGCACGAGCCCGAACGACAGAAGAGTGCTGAGGACTTCGGGGGAAACCCCCTCGAGCCCCTGCTTCCAGTGCTCCGTTCGAGCAATCCCGCTGTTGTCCGCGTTCGGAAGATCCATCCGGTAGGTGTCCCAGTAGACCGGCAACTCATACTGCACCCGACCCTGCGCGTCGGCCACGAATGTCTCACTGGGGCGCGAATCGACGTACACCGTCGGAGAAATCCCGACGGCAGGCACCCGCACGCCATTGCACGTCACCGCGACTGCGTACGCCTCGACCGACCGCGGCGCTGCAACGAGATCTATGGCGGCCAGCGGAACTGCCAACCCGCCGAGCGCACCGAGGACAACCGAAGCCGCCGCGGCGATCCAATCGAGGCGCGCATTCTTGGGCAGGCGCCTCATGACGAGTCGCTCCAGCGTCCTCGAACTCGCAAGGCCGAACGTCGCCCAGCTCGCTAAGAGCATCAGCTTCATGCCGACCTCTGCGGGAATCGCCGACTTCGCGAACAGCAACAGCACCAATGGAACAACGAAGGTCGTTGCCAACCACCAGCCCCACAGCGGCCAGCGACTGATCCGGTCTTGCATCGAACGCATGAACTCTGCGGTCGCCGCGGCGGCGAGGACACCGAAAGCCAACACAGCCCAATGCCACTGCGCGACGATCACCGCCACCACGACGAACACGAGTCCAGCCCCGACCGCTGCGCCGAGCCGGATCGTGAAAGGGGGTGCGCTCCGCTCGAGCAGCCGACGACGCACCCGCCGCGAGTCATATGGCATCATCGGCGCGCCCCTCCCTCGTGGGATCAGCGTGCCGTATCAGGAGACGATCACGCAAAAGCCACAAACACCGTGGGAGAGAACCCCGGCGCGCACACGTCGGCGCCTCCGCGTACCGGAACGCGTTCGAGCTGCTGAGATCACCGGGCAGCGACCCGCACGTCGGTCGCGCCGATCGACAGACGCACCTCGTCACCCTCGGCGACGTCGGCGGCGGCGAACTCGGCGATCGCGAGCTCGCAGACGACGGCAGGCTCGCGGGTGTGCAGGCGGACACCCGCGGCGGTCGCCTCGATCCGCACCACCCTGGCGCTCCAGCGGATGCCGGGTGCCGAGGCGCCCACGGCCGCCACCTCAGCCGAATCCCTCTCCCCTGCCGCCCGCGCGGACCGCACCCGGACCGCGCCGGTCGGGATCAGCGCCACGGCGTCGCCGTTGGAGAGGCCGGGCGCGGGAAGGTGCACCGCACCGGCCGTCCACACCCCCGCCTGCACCCGACCCGGCACGCGGTTGACCCCGCCGAGGGCCGCGACGAAGTCCGTCGCGGGCGTCGTGAGCACCTCGCGGGCGGGTCCCTGCTGCGACACCCGGCCGTCCTCGATCACGACGAGGCGGTCGGCGAGGGTGACGGCATCCACGACGTCATGCGTCACGAACAGCGTCGTCGTGCCGGAAGCGCGCAGATGCGCGGCGAGCACACGGCGGATGTCGGCGACCGTCACCGGGTCGAGCGCGGTGAAGGGCTCGTCGAGCAGGAGCAGCCGCGGCGCGGTCGCGAGGGCGCGGGCGAGGGCCACCCGCTGCTGCTGGCCGCCGGAGAGCTCCGCGGGCCGGCGGTGGCCGACACCCGGCAGCCCGACGTTCTCGAGCCAGCGCTGCGCCTGCGCGCGGCGCGCGACCCGGGCAGCCGCCCTCCCGGCATCGTCGGAGACGCGCAGCCCGAACGCGACGTTGTCGCGCGCGGACAGATGCGGGAACAGGCGCGGATCCTGGCCGAGCAGCACGACACCCCGCCGCTGCGGCGCCACCTGCACCGCGGGCGACGAGACGACCTCGCCTCCGACGCGCACCTCGCCGGCGCTCGCGCGCATCAGTCCCGACACGACATCCAGCAGCGTCGACTTGCCCGCGCCGCTCGGTCCCATGACGGCGACGATCTCCCCCGCGGCCGCGGAGATCTCGGCATCCAGCACGAACGCGTCGCGGCGGACGACGACGTACGCGTCGAGCGCGGCCACGGTCACCGTCCCGCCCCCGGCATCGGCCGCCAGGCCCGGACGAGAAGCAGCACGCCCACCGCCGTCACCAGCAGCAGCAACGACAGGGCGACGGCGGTGCCCTGCGAGACACCCGCCCCGTTGAAGGCGGTGTAGATCGCGAGCGGCATCGTCTGCGTCACGCCCGGCGCGTTGCCCGCGAACAGCGCCGTGGCCCCGAACTCCCCGATGGCCCGCGCGAAGCACAGCACGACCCCGGCGAGCAGGCCGGGCGCGGCCAGGGGCAGCGTGATCCGCCAGAGGATCCGCCACCGACCCGCCCCCAGTGCCGCCGCGGCATGCTCGTAGCCCACACCGGTCGCGCGCAGGGCTCCCTCGAGCGCCAGCGCGAGGAACGGGAGCGCGACGAACGTCTGCGCGATCACGACCGCGGTCGTCGTGAACGGGATGCGCAGCCCCGCCCCCGCGAGCAGCTGTCCCAGCCAGCCGTTGCGGCCGAGGAGGAACAGCAGCGCGACGCCGCCGACCATCGGCGGGAGCACGAGCGGAACCGTCACGACCGCGCGCAGCACACCCGCCAGCCGCGGCCCCGACCGGGCGATCACGAGCGCGAGCGGCACGCCCAGCACGACGCACGCCGCCGTCGCCACGGCACCCGTTCCGAGCGAGAGGCCGAGCGCCGACACGGCGGCAGGCGAGGTGACGTCCGCCCACAGCGTGGACGGATCGACGCGACCGACGAGCGCGGTCAGCGGAAGCACGAGGAAGGCGACCCCGACAACGGCCGGCACGAGCAGCACCTGCGGCACGAACCCGCGCGATGCGCGCTGCCCGGCGATCATCACGGCCGTCCGGCGATCATCACGGCTGCCCGAAGCCGAGCCCGGCGAGCACCGCGCGGCCGTCGTCGGACAGCACGAAGGCGACGAACGCCTCGGCCGCCGCCGGGTTCGCGGCGCCGTCGAGGGCGACGATCGGATACGTGTTGACGACGGCGTCGGCCCCCGCGGTCGTCACGGTCTGGACGTCGGTCGTGGTCTTCGCGTCGGTGACGTAGACGAGACCGGCATCGGCCTCGCCGCTGGCGACCTTGGTCAGCACCGCCGTGACGTTCTGCTCGTAGCTGTCGACGGACGCGGTGACGCCCGCGTCGGCCAGCAGAGTGGCGGATGCGGCGCCGCACGGCACCTCGGCGGCGCACAGCACGACCGACAGGTCGGGCGTCGCGAGATCGGCAAGCCCCGTCACGCCGCCCGGGTTGCCCTTCGGCACGACCAGCGTCAGCACGTTCGTCGCGAACGGCTGCGGCGCCGCCGCGAGCCCGGCGTCGACGACCTTCTGCATGTTCTTCTGATCGGCCGAGGCGAAGACGTCGGCCGCCGCCCCCTCGACGAGCTGGGTGGCGAGAGTGGACGATCCGTCGTAGCTGATCGGCCGGATGCTCACGCCGGGATGGGCGGCTTCGAACGCCTCGGCGAGCTGGGTGAACGCGGCCTTCAGCGACGCGGCCGCGAAGACCGTGAGCTCGCCCGACAGCGCGTCGGCCGACGCGGATGCCGGGGCGGTCGCCGCCGGCGCAGCATCCGTGGCCGCACCGCCGGCGCCGCATCCGGCCAGCGCGAGGGCCGCCGCGGCGAGGAGGGCGAGGGCGGGACCGCGTCGCGTGCGCATCAGTGCTCCTGGGGGGTTTCGACGATGACGTTCGTGGCTTTGACGATCGCGACGGCGAGCGCACCGGCTTCGAGGCCCAGGTCGCGCACGGCCTCGGCCGACATGAGCGACACGACGCGGTGCGGCCCGGACTGGATGTCGACCTGCGCCATGACCCCGTCCATCTGCACCCGGGTGACCAGGCCCACGAAGCGGTTGCGCGCGCTCGAGAGCGCGTCGCCGGGATCCGCGGCGGCGCGGGCGGTCTCCACGGCCCGCGCGGCGAGCGCGTCGCCCGGCACGCGCGCGGGCGACTCGCCCGTCGTCGGCAGGACGCCGTGGTCGATCCAGCGACGCACGGTGTCATCGCTCACGCCCAGCAGACGGGCGGCTTCGGTGATGCGATACGAGCGCATACGGCGACGATATCGCTCATCTGCGGAGAAAGTGACATGTGCTCCCCGCATCCGCGGAAATCGCTGGGTCCGTGACACCCGTACCGGCCCCGCCGTCGATGCCGCGGTTTACGCTGACACCGTGCCCCTCGCTCCCCTCGTCGACCCTGTCCCCGCGCTGACCGCGGCCGAGCGCGCGCGCACGCAGCGCCACCTCGTCCTCACCGGCATCGGCGATCTCGGTCAGCGCCGCCTCGCCGCCGCGCGCATCGCCGTCGTCGGCGCGGGCGGACTCGGCTCCCCCGTGATCATGGCCCTCGCGGCAGCCGGGGTCGGCGGTCTCACCGTGATCGACGACGACGACGTGGATCAGACCAACCTGCAGCGACAGCTCCTGCACCGCCACGCCGACATCGGCGCCCCCAAGACCGACTCGGCCGTGCGGGTGGCCGGGGACCTCTCGCCCGAGACCGTCGTCACGGCGGTGCGGGAGCGCCTGACCGCCGACAACGCCGAGCGCCTGCTCGCCGACGTCGACCTCGTCGTGGACGGCAGCGACACGTTCGCCACGCGCACCGCGGTCGCGGCGGCCTGCGAGGCTCGCGGCATCCCGCTCGTCTGGGGCGTGGTGCAGGAGTTCCACGCCCAGGTGACCGTCTTCTGGAGCGCACCGCCCGCCGGGACGGAGGCCGTCCGCCTGTCGGACCTGCACCCCGCCGACGCCGCGGGCGAGCCGCCCACCTGCGCCGAGGTGGGCGTGCTGGGCGCGCTGTGCCTGCAGGTCGGCGGCATCCTCGCGACCGAGGCGATCAAGCTCGTCGTGGGCGTCGGCGAGCCGCTGCTGGGTCGCGTGCTCGTCATCGACGCCCTTCGCGCCACCCAGACCGAGGTCGCCCTGCACGCGGCGGCGGAGCGCACCTCCGCGCCCGTGCCGCCGGCGCCCGCGACGGACGGGATCCGTGAGCTGACGGCATCCGAGATGCTCTCCGCACAGGATGCCGGGGCCACCCTCCTCGACGTGCGGGAGCCGTGGGAGACCCAGGGCGGCATCGTGGCGGGGTCGGTCCTGATTCCCCTCGGTGACCTGCTCGATGACCCGGACCGCGTCGAGGACGATCGTGTCGTGGTCATCTGCGCCCACGGCGTGCGCGCCCGCCACGCCGCCGAGGTCCTCCGCGCCCGCGGGGTCGAGGCCGACATCCTCGTCGGTGGTCTCGCCGCCTGGCAGCAGGCATGAGCGCCGCCGACACGACGCCGCCGGCGCTGCGGACCGTCGAGGAGCAGCTCGGCGATGTGCTCGCCGCGGTGCGGCCGCTCGCGGCGGCCACCGTGGCGCTGGAGGAGGCGGCGGGCCGCACGCTGCGCGCGCCGCTGCGGGCAGCCCTCGACATCCCCGTCTTCGACAACTCGGCGATGGACGGCTTCGCGGTGCGTTTCGCCGACGTCGCCGCCGCGACCGGCGACGCCCCCGCCGTGCTCCGCGTCGTCGCCGATCTGCCGGCCGGCACCAGCGACGACCCCCGTCTGGGTGCGGGCGAGGCCGCGCGCATCATGACCGGCTCCCCCGTGCCGGCGGATGCCGACGCCATCGTCCCCTTCGAGGACACCGCCGGCGGCCTGGCGGACTCGCTGCACACCGCCCGGGTGCTGCGCGCACCCGCCCGCCCGGGCGTCTTCGTCCGCCGTGCCGGCGACGACGTGCACGCCGGCGACATCCTCCTCGAGGAGGGCACCGTCCTCGGGCCGTTGCAGATCGCCGCCGCGACCGCGGCCGGGGTGACGGAGGCGTTCGTGTCGGCGCGCCCCCGCGTCGCGATCGTGTCCACCGGCAGCGAGCTGGCCCCCGCCGGGACGCCCCTGCGCCGCGGCCAGATCCCCGAGTCCAACGGCGTCCTGCTCGCGGGCCTCGCCGCCGCGGCCGGCGCGGAGGTCGTCGCGCGCCTCAGCGTCGACGACGAGGGCGCCGCGCTGCGCGACGCGGTGTCGGCGGCGCGTGCGGCCTCCGTCGACGCCGTCGTCTTCTCGGGCGGCGTCAGTGCCGGCGCGTTCGAGGTCGTGCGCGCCGAGCTGTCCGGCGCGATGACGTTCAGCCGCATCGCCATGCAGCCCGGCAAGCCCCAGGGCTTCGGCACGCTGCCGACACCGGCCGGTGCGGCCCTGCTGTTCGGGTTGCCGGGTAACCCCGTCAGCGCGGCGGTGTCGTTCGAGGTCTTCGTCCGGCCGGCGCTGCTGGCGCTGCAGGGTCGCCGCGCGATCCACCGGCCGATCCTGCAGCTGCCCGCCGGAGCCCCCTGGCGCACGCCGGAGGGACGCCGGCACTACCTGCCCGCGGTCGTCGACACCGACCGTGACGGCTCGTGGACCGTCCGCCCGGCGACGGCGGGCGGCTCCGGGTCGCATCTCGCCGGCGGACTCGGCCGCGCCCGCGCCCTCGCGGTCGTTCCCGCCGAGGTCGTCGAGGTGCGCACCGGCGACCCGGTCGCCGTCATGCTGCTGGAAGGATGGGACGCATGAGCTTCACCCATCTGGATGCCGCCGGTCACGCGCGAATGGTCGATGTGACCGAGAAGCAGCCGACGGTGCGTGCCGCGACCGCCCGCGGATTCGTCCGCTGCGCCGCGCCGGTCGTCGCCGCCCTCCGCGACGGCTCCGTCCCCAAGGGCGACGTGCTGGCCGTCGCGCGCATCGCCGGCATCCAGGCGGCCAAGCGCACGCCCGAGCTGCTGCCGCTCGCCCACGTCATCGGCGTGCACGGCGCCGTCGTCGATGCGATCGTCACGGACGAGGGCGTCGAGGTCACCGCGACCGTGCGGACGGCCGACCGCACCGGCGTCGAGATGGAGGCGCTGACGGCCGTCGCCGTCGCCGCCCTCGCGATCGTCGACATGGTCAAGGGCATGGACAAGGCGACCGCCATCGAGAACGTGCGTCTGATCGCGAAGACCGGCGGCAAGTCGGGCGACTGGACGCGGGAGGCCTGATGGCGAGGGTGCGTTACTTCGCCGCCGCCGCCGAGTTCGCGGGGCGCGACGAGGAGGTCCGCGGCGAGCACGACCTCGAGGCCCTGCGCTCCGCGTGGGCGGCGGAGTACCCCGGCCTCGGACGCATCCTGCCGCGCTGCGCCGTGCTCGTCGACGGGCGGCGCACCGACGGCGACGCCGCGCTCGGCGACGACACCCTGATCGACGTGCTCCCGCCCTTCGCCGGAGGCTGAGCGCGGGTCGCGGAACCCCGGGGCACCGCCGCGTTCAGCCGCCGAGCCCCTTCCACGCCGCCGACCCGTCCTCGGCCAGCTGACGCTTCCACACCGGCAGCTCGCGCTTGATCGCCTCGATGATCTCCCGACACACCTCGAACGCCTCCGCGCGGTGCGGTGTGGCCACGGCGATCGCGACCGCGATGTCGCCGACCTCGAGCCGTCCGATGCGGTGGCTCACCGCCACGATCGCGCGGCGGTCGCCGACCGCGGTGACCGCGATGTCGTGCAGCGTCGCCTCGGCGTCGGGATGGGCCGAGTATTCGAGCGCGACGACCGCCCCGTGCGCGTCGGGGTCGTGGTCGCGCACCGTGCCGATGAAGCTGGCCACGGCGCCGGCGGCGGCATCCTCGACCGCGGCGATGTGGACGGCGAGATCGAGCGGTTCGTCGGTGATGCGGGCGATGCGCACGGCCATCAGTGGTCGCCTCCGTCGAGCTGGTGGCGGACGTGGTCCGCGATCGAGAGGATCACCGGCATCCCGGATGCCACGGCGGCGGGAGAGCCGGGCAGATTGACGATGAGGGCGGTGCCGGCGACGCCGGCGAGCCCGCGCGACAGCATCCCCGCGGGCTTCTCGGCGACCGACCGGCGGCGCAGCTCTTCGGCGATGCCGGGGAGCTCCCGATCGATCACGCGAGCCGTGCCCTCGGGGGTCCGGTCGCGCCGCGCCACGCCGGTGCCGCCGGTCGTGACGACGAGGCGGGCGCCGGCGGCGATCGCCTCCCGCAGCGCGGCCTCGACGCTGTCGGCGCCGTCGGCCACCACGCGCGCGTCGGCGCACGCGAAGCCCGCCTCGCGCAGCACGCGCACGGCGACCGGGCCGCTCACGTCGTCGCGCGCCCCCGCCGCGCTCCGGTCGGACACGGTGATCACAGCGGCAGGCATCGACACGCCGCCAGCCTACGCCCCGCCCTCCCGCGGCGCGCGGGCGGACGAGCCGATGTCACAGCACGAGGCCGAACGCGGCGACGTCGGTCGGGCCGTCCAGACGCGAGAAGCCGATGCGCTCGTAGAACGCGATCGCGCCGGCGTTGCCGCCCGCGGCGACGAGGTGCAGGCCCGCGGCGCCGCGGGCGCGCAGCGCGTCGACGAGCGCGGCGATGAGCCGCCGTCCCCATCCCTGCCCCTGCAGCTCGGGCAGGAGGTCGATGTGCAGGTGCGCCGGATGGGTGGCGGCGTACGGTTCCGCGCCGGGGCGTCGGCTGTCGGCATACGCCAGGACGGCATCCTGCCGGGTGCCCTCCCCCTCCTCGCCACCCGCGGCGCGCCGCGGCCAGCGCGAGCCGATCCGCGGCCACCAGTCGGAGCGGAACCATTCCTCGAAGGCGTCGGTGTCATCGGTGCCGACGATGTAGCCGGCCACGCGGCCGTCGTCGGTCTCCACGACGAAGGCGAGGTCGGGATGGCGAGCCGCGTACGGCAGCACGAAGACGGCGCCCCAGATGTCGTCGTCGTCCAGGATGCCGGTGCCGTCCGCGCCGGCATCCGCGGTCCGCAGGCAGACCTCGGCGAGCGCGGCCTCGTCGCCGGCGCGGAACGGTCGCAGGTGCGGCATCCCGCGATTCTATGCCGCCGGCTGCGCGGCCTCGGCGGCCGCGGTGATCCGGTTGGCCATCCCGCGGAAGATGAACCCGTGGAACGGCAGCACGGCCAGCCAGTACAGCCGCCCCGACAGCCCCGACGGGAAGAAGACCGCGCGCTGACGGTACACCGCGCCGCCGTCCGCGCCCGGCTCGCAGCCGAGGTCGAGCCAGGCCAGCCCGGGCACCTTCATCTCGGCACGCAGGCGCAGCAGCCGCCCGGGCTCCACCTTCTCGACCCGCCAGAAGTCGATCACGTCGCCGACCGCGACGCGCGTACGGTTGCGGCGACCCCGGACGAGGCCGACGCCCCCGACGAGGCGGTCCATCCACCCCCGCAGCGCCCACAGCAGGGGCGCCGAGTACCAGCCGTTCTCCCCGCCGATGCCCTCGATGACGTCCCAGAGCCGCTCCGGCGCCGCGGTGGTCGCCGCCGTGCGCACGTCGGTGTATACCGTGCGCCCCGCCCACTCCGGGTCGGACGGCAGCGGATCCGACGGTACCCCGCTGACCTCGGCATCCTGCCAGCTCGTCTCGACGCTGTCGGCCGCGACGCGACCGAGGGCGAGCGCGACGGCGCGGCGGTACGGGGTGAGGCCGCCCTCCGGCGGCGGGATGATCGCGTCGATGTCGTGATCGTCCATGACGCACTCGTTCTGCAGCGAGGCGATGAGCGGGCGCGCGATCGAGCGCGGCACGGGCGTGACGACGTTGACCCAGTGCGAGGCGAGACCCGGGGTGAGCACCGGCAGCGGGGCGATCGGGCGTTGCGGGAGCCCGGCTTCGACCGCGTAGCCGTTCATCATCTGCCCGTAGCGCAGCACGTCGGGACCGCCGATGTCGAGAGCGCGGTTGACCTCGGGGGCGACCCGCGCCGCGCCCAGGAGGTAGTACATGACGTCGCGCACCGCGATCGGCTGGATGAAGTTGCGCACCCACTTCGGCGCGGGCATGTAGGGCAGCACCTCGGTGAGGTGGCGGATCATCTCGAACGACGCGGACCCCGAGCCGATGACGACCCCCGCCTGCAGCACGAGCGTCGGCACTCCGCTGCGCAGGAACACGTCGCCCACCTCGACCCGCGAGCGCAGGTGCGGGCTCAGAGGCACCCCGTCGGGGTGCAGGCCGCCCAGGTAGACGATCCGGCCCACGGATGCCGCGGCCGCCGCGGTGGCGACGGCCCGGGCGGCGGCGAGGTCGGCCTCCTCGAACCCCGCGCCCGCCGACATCGAGTGGATGAGGTAGAAGAGCACGTCGACGTCGTCGCAGGCCCGGGCGAGCGCGGGGCGATCGACCGCCGCACCGGCGACGACCTCGACCTCGTCCCCCCAGTCGAACGCCGCGAGGCGGGCGGGATCGCGCGCGAGGACCCGCACGCGGTACCCGGCCGCGATCAGCCGCGGCACGAGCCGGCCGCCGATGTAGCCGGTGGCGCCGAGCACGAGGGCGCGCGGCGCGCTGCCGTCGGCGCGCGGCACGGCCCGCAGGGCTTCTTCGCGGCCGGTGGGCGTGGACAGTTCGCTCATGCCCGCCACGCTAGCCCGCCTTCCCCCGAGCCGCCATGACGCGGCCGAGCCGCTACCGCGCGGGCGGGCCGGCGGGTAGCGGCTCGGCCGGCGGGTAGCGGCTCGCGAAGGGCTAGCGGCGGCCGGTGCCGAAGATGCCGCGGATGACCGAGGTCAGGATGGTCTGGGTGGACTTCGCGTTCAAGACCTGTTCCAGCGGGGACTTCTGCGCGGCCCGCGAGGTGCGCGACGTGCGCGAGGCGCCCGTGCCGCCGGTGGAGCGCAGGATGCGGTCGTACTCCTTCTGCCGCTCGCGCGCGGCGGCGGCATCCGCCTTGGCCTGGGCGGCCTGCGCGGCGGCCTCCGCGGCGGCTCTCTCTGCGGCGGCATCCGCCTCCGCGGCCGCGTTCATCTTCGCGGTCAGGATCTCGCGTGCGGACTCCCGGTCGATGGGCGTCCCGTACTGCGCGAGCAGGGGCGACGCGTGCACCGCCCGCTCGATGTCGGGGACGGGCGTGGGCGACATGAGCCCCTGCGGCGCGCGCAGCCGTGTCCAGGCGACGGGGGTCGGTGCCCCCTTCTCGCTCATGACGGTCACGATCGCCTCGCCCGTGCCGAGCTCCTGCAGCACGCGCTCGAGGTCGTACCCGCTCTTCGGGTAGGTGCCGACCGTGGCCCGCAGCGCCTTCGCATCGTCGGGCGTGAAGGCGCGCAGCGCATGCTGCACGCGGGAGCCGAGCTGGCCGAGCACGTCCGACGGCACGTCCTTGGGCGTCTGGGTGACGAAGAACACGCCGACGCCCTTGGAGCGGATGAGCCGCACCGTCTGCGTGATGGCCGCGAGGAACGCCTTCGACGCGTCGCGGAAGAGCAGGTGCGCCTCGTCGAAGAAGAACACGAGCTTCGGCTTGTCGAGATCTCCCACCTCGGGGAGGATCTCGAACAGCTCCGCCAACAGGTACATGAGGAACGTCGAGAACAGCGCGGGCTTGTCGGCGACGCCCGGCACCTCCAGCAGCGAGATCACGCCGCGACCGTCGGGCGCCGTACGCAGGAAATCGCGGACGTCGAACTCCGGCTCGCCGAAGAAGACGTCCGCGCCGTCGTCGGCGAAGGTGATGAGCTTGCGGAGGATCACGCCCGCCGTCGCCGCCGACAGGCCGCCCAGCTCCTTCAGCTCGACCTTGCCCTCGTCGCTCGTGAGCCACGTGAGCACCGCCCGCAGATCGGACAGGTCGACGAGGGCGAGTCCGTTGGCGTCGGCGTAGTGGAAGACGAGGCCGAGGCTCGACTCCTGAGTCTCGTTCAGGCCGAGCACCTTGCTCAGCAGCAGCGGGCCGAACCCGGAGACGGTGGCGCGCACCGGCACGCCCATGCCCACGCCGCCGAGGGCGAAGTACTCGGTCACGGATGCCGCGGGCGCCCACTCCTGCCCGATCGCCGCCGTCCGGGCACGCAGCTTGTCGCTGGGCTCGCCCGGGGTCGCGACACCGGACAGGTCGCCCTTCATGTCGGCCGCGAAGACGGGCACGCCCTTCGCGGCGAGCTGCTCGGCGAGCCCCTGGAGGGTGCGCGTCTTGCCCGTGCCGGTGGCACCGGCGACCAGGCCGTGGCGGTTCATCATCGCGAGCGGGATCCGGATCTGCGCCGCGGGCACCGGCTCGGTGTTCATCAGCGCGCCGAGGTCGAGCGTGAGCCCCTCGAACGTGTACCCCTTCGCGATGGCGGCGACCTGGTCGGCGTCGAGGGGGCCGGATGCCGCGGCATCCACCTCCGACGGCGCCTGCGCCGCCTGCGCCGCGTGCGCTTCGGGAGGAGATATCACCTCGGGAGGAGCGGATGTGCCCGCAGCATCCTCCGGGGCGGAAATCTCCTCTGCTGCTGCCGGTGCGGACGCACGGGCGGCCTGTGCGGCGGCGAGCGCCGCCTTGGCCTGGGCGAGCTTCAACGCGGCCTCTGCGGCCTCCGCTTCGGCCTGCAGACGGGCGAGCTCGGCATCGTCGACAGCACTCATGGCGCTCAGCCTAGCGAGCGGACCCGCTCGCTCTCACGGTCCAGCACGCGCGTGAAGGCGGCCGCGACGACGAGGGTGGCGCCGACGCCGACGAGGGCGCCGCCGACGGTGTCGCTCAGCCAGTGCGCGTGCACCTGGGTGCGGCTGAACGCCATCGCGAACACCCACGCGCCGCCGACGACGGCGACGGCGACCCGGGGGAAGAGGATGACGGCGATCGTGGCGACCGAGGCCGCGTTGCCGGTGTGGCCGGAGGGGAACGAGCCGTGGTCGGAGAACACGATCATGTCCTCGGGACGGGCGCGTCCGAACAGCGCCTTCAGCAGCTGGACGAGGGCGACGCTGCCGACCGAGGCGACGACGACGAACAGCGCGCCGCGCGGGCGGCGCAGCACCAGCAGGAGGGCGACGCCGCCGAGCGGCACGACGAAGGTCGCGAACCAGCCCCCGCCGAGGAAGTTCATCGCCAGGGCCGCCGGATCGAGGAAGGCGAAGCGATCGACGAACACGTTCCACCACTCGTCCACGTTGACGTCGGCCTCGACGACCACCTGGATGCCGAGCCACACCGTGGCGGCGATCAGCAGCACCCCCGCGACGAGGCGCTGCAGGGCGACGGTGGTGAGGTCGTCGTCGGTCGGTGCTCTCATCGCCCCATTGTGCCCGACGGCATCCGCTACGGCGTGAGGCGCGCGACCGTCCACGGCCGCACGATCGCCCACAGCGCGGTGCAGCCGATGAGCGCGCAGCCGACCATCACCGAGGCCATGGTGGTCGCGGTGATCCCGGCATCCTTGGCCACCCAGCCGACGATCGGCGAGATGAGCCCCGCGACGCCGAAGTTGGTCGCTCCGAGGATGGATGCCGCGGTGCCGGCCGCCTTGCCGTGCCGGTCGAGTGCGAGCACCTGGACGCAGGGGAAGGTGAACCCGCACGCCGTCATGAAGACGAACAGCGGCACCATCGTGCCCCAGAGTCCGAGCCCGAGCTGGTCGAGGACGATGATCGCCACGGCCGCGAGCACCAGCACGCCGGTCGAGACGGCGAGCACCCATTGCGGTCCGAAGCGCGCCGCCAGCCGTGCAGCCACCTGGACGCCGATGACCAGACCGAGGGAGTTGGCCGCGAACAGCAGGCCGTACTGCTGGGCGTCGAAGCCGTAGGTCTCCTGGAAGAGGAACGACGAGGAGGAGAGGTAGGAGAACAGACCGCTGAACGACATGCCGCCGATGATCAGCACGCCCACGAACACCCGGTCGCTGAACACGGCTCGGTAGCGCTGCAGCACCGTGGTCGCTCCGCGCTCGCGGCGTCGTGCCGCGGGCAGGGTCTCCGGCACGAGCGCGATCGCCGCCACGAGCATGACGGCGCCGTACACGGCGAGCACCACGAAGATGCCGCGCCAGGGCATGACCGTGAGCAGCGCCGATCCGATCAGCGGCGCGACGACGGGCGCCGCGCCGGAGACGAGGGCGAGCCGGCTCAGCATGACGACCAGCCGGCGCCCGCCGAACAGGTCCCGCACGATCGCCATCGCCACGACGCCGCCCGCCGCGGCGCCGACGCCCATGAACACCCGGGCGATCGCGAGCAGCGTCAGGTCGGGGGCCAGCGCGGCCGCGACGCTCGCCACGACGTGCAGCGCCGTGACGGCGAGCAGGGGCAGGCGGCGCCCGACCTTGTCGCTGAGCGGCCCGACGATCAGCTGGCCCAGCGCGAAGCCCACCATGGTGCCGGTCAGGGTCAGCTGGATCGCGGCCGCGGAGGTGCGGAAGTCGGCCTGCAGCGTCGGGAAGGCCGGCAGGTACAGGTCGATCGTGAACGGCCCGAGGGCCGTGAGAGCGCCGAGCAGGATGATGTAGACCACGCGTCGCGGCGTGGAGATCGCATCTCCCGGGTGCAGAACGACGGGCGCCGTCGCGGGATGCGGGCCCAACGTGCGGATCGCACCGGTGGCGGTGCGATCGGCGGCGGTGGAGGCGGGGCGGGAGGCGGGGTTGTCGCGCACGGTTTCCAGACGGGTGGGGGCGAAGGGCGGGGCGGGGGCGGGCGGGGGCGGGCGAGGCCCGCCGCGGCGGCCGAGGAGGTGTCGCGGCGCCGAGCGAGGCGGGACGACATCGGCGATGAGGACTCGAAACGATTCGAGCCGGTTCCGATCCTAACCTTTTCCCCAGACTCGGAGTCATGCGTGCGCATACGATCGAAAGGTCGCTCCCTCCCGGACCGGCCCCGCCCGCCCCCGAGCCGAGGACCTCTCCATGACCCCGACGCCCTCCACCCCCCGCGGCAAGCGCGCCAGCGGCAACCCCGCGACGCAGGCCAAGATCGAGCTCACCGTCAAGCAACAGCGTGAGCAGCAGAAGCAGGAGAAGCTGGCCGAGTATCAGCGACAGCTCGCGCGACGCCGGCGCAGCCGCCTCACCTGGTGGGTCATCGGCAGCGTCGCCGCCGTCGCGGTCGTCGCGGTGATCGCGGCCTCGATCGTCTTCGCCCCGCGCGCCGCGACCTACCAGGCCGGTGGGACGGGCGCGACGATCGAGGGCGTCGAGACCTTCACCAACGAGACGCAGCACGTCGCGGGCACCGTCGACTATCCCCAGAACCCGCCCGCCGGCGGCCCCCACAACCAGTACTGGCTCAACTGCGGCATCTACGACCAGCCGCAGACCAACGAGAACGCGGTGCACTCGCTCGAGCACGGCGCGGTCTGGGTCACCTACGACGCCACCCAGGTCAGCGGCGCCGACCTCGACGCGCTCAAGGCCCAGCTGCCGTCGACGTACGTCATCCTCTCGCCGTACGAGGGGCTGCCGACCCCCATCGTGCTCAGCGCCTGGAACGCGCAGCTGAAGCTCGACAGCGCGACCGACAGCCGCATCCCGACCTTCTTCGAGGAGTACTGGCGCAACCAGAACGTGCCCGAGCCCGGCGCCGCGTGCACCGGCGCGATCGACGGTCCCGGAAAGCGGTCGTGACCGCCCCCGCCTCGACGCGCGCCCTGCCGCCCTGGTGGGCGGTGCTCATCGTCGCCCTCGCGATCGCGGGCCTCGCCTTCGCGATCGGACGATTCTCCACGTTCGGCGCCGCGGCGGCCGCGGCGGCCCCCGCATCCGACTCACCCGAGGCGGGGTTCGCCCGCGACATGCAGGTGCACCACGGTCAGGCCGTCGAGATGGCGATGGACATCTACCGCACGACCCGCAACGACGACGTGCGCGTGCTCGCCTACGACATCGCCACGACGCAGTCGGCGCAGAAGGGCGAGTTCTACGACTGGCTCGTGAAGTGGGGGCTGCCGCAGGCGGGCGGCCCGCTGATGGGCTGGATGGATGCCGCGGACACCTCGCACCAGCACGCCGGCACGGGTGCGGCCCGCCCGTCCGAGGCCGAGCTGATGACGCAGATGGGTATGGCCAGTACGGACGAGCTCGCCGCGCTGCGCGCGCAGACGGGCACCGCGGCGGACTGCACGTTTCTGGGACTGATGATCCGGCACCACCAGGGCGCATTGCCCATGGCTCAGGCGCTGCTGCAGCTCGGACACGAGCCGCGTGCGCTCACGGTGGCCCAGGGCGTGATCGACACCCAGTCCGCCGAGATCGACCTGATGACCTCGCTGCGCGCCGGCCTGGGCTGCACCGGCTGAGACCTCAGGCGCAGGCGGGACAGGCCTGCGCCGAGACGTCGGCGGAGGCGGCGCCGGAGTGCCGCCGCGCGTCGATGACGTGCCCGGCCGCGATCGTCCAAGCGTTGCGGGTACGGGCGATCTCGTCGTCGGCGCCGGCGAACGGGTCACGGTCGGCGATCGCCAGATCGGCGGCGGCGCCGACGCGGATCCGGCCCGCCGCCCCGTCGCCGATGAGCGCGTGCGAGCCGCTCGTGTACGCCGCGAGGGCCACCGCCAGCGGCAGGGACTCGTCGGCGCCCAGCGGGTCGACGTCGGGATGGTCCGCCTCCCTCCGCGTGACGGCGACGCCGATCGCGGCCCACGGATCGGGCGCCGACACGGGCCAGTCCGATCCCATCGCCAGCGCCGCGCCCGAGCGCCACAGCGACCCGAACGGGAACTGCCACGCGCTGCGCTGCGGACCGAGCAGCGGAGCGGTGACGGTGCGCATCACCTCGCTGCGGCACGCCCAGAGCGCCTGCGCGTTGACGGTCGTCCCGGTCGCGGCGAACCGCGGGACGTCGGCGGGATCGACGACCTGCACGTGCGCGATGTGGTTGCGCACGCCGTGGGGTGCGGGCCCCGCCGCGGCGAAGGCGTCCAGCGCCTGGGCGACCGCGGCGTCGCCGATGGCGTGCACGTGCACCGGGATGCCGGCCGCGTTCACCTGCGCGACGACGGCGTGGACGACCTCGTCGGGGAAGTAGCTGAGCCCGCGCGATCCGTCCGGGTAGCCCCCGCGAAGTGCGGCCGTCTTCGACTCGACGATGCCGTCGAGCATGAGCTTGGCCGTGCGGGTGGGGAAACCCGTGGCATCCGCTCGATCGGCGCGCTCCCGCAGGCCGGCGACGAACTCCGCGACGGCGTCGACCGTCAGGTCCCGCGGCACCCAGACCGCACCGGTGGGGCGCCCGCGCATCCCCGCGGCGCGCGCGAGGAGGTACGCGTCGGTGAAGTCCGGGATGCTGCCGAACGAGGCGAGCGCCGCCTCCTGCCAGCCCGTCACGCCGAGGGAGAGCAGATGGTCGGCGGCCGTCCGGATGCCGGGGGCGAGCGCGTCGGGGCCCGGCTGCGGGGCGATGCGGCCGACCAGGTCGACGGCGCCCTCTCTCAGGGTGCCCTGCGGCTCGCCGTCGGCATCGCGCACGATGCGCCCGTCGGGCGGGTCGGGCGTGGTCCGGTCGATCCCGGCGAGGGCGAGGGCGCGCGAGTTGGCCCACGCGCCGTGCCGGTCGCTGTCGAGCAGCAGCACCGGACGGTCGGGCACGACGGCGTCCAGCGCCGCGCGCGAGGGCGTGCCGCCGGCGAACCACTCGGCGCGCCAGCCGCCTCCGCGCACCCATGCCTGCGGGTCGGCGAGCGCCTCGGCGTGCGCGCGGATGCGCTCGAGGCATCCCCGCTCCGAGCCGGTGTCGTCGAGGGTGCAGTCGAGGCCCTCCAGGGCGACGAGGCCGAGGTGCACGTGCGCATCGGCGAAGGAGGGCGCGATGAGACCGCCCGCGGCATCCAGCTCGTCGGCGTGCGGCAGCCCGCGGCGCACCTCGTCGCGCGCGCCGACGGCGACGATGAGGCCGTCGCGCACGCCCACGGCCTCCGCGTCGATGCGCTCCACGCCGTCGAACACCGCTCCGCCGGTCACGATGAGCTCGCTCATGTCGATCCTCTCTCAGCTCGCGTGGAGCACGGGCCGGAAGAAGCGGTGCGCGGGCGGCGCCCACAGCGCGGCGAGCACGAGCGCGTGGACGGCGATCTGGGCGAGCGACCACCCGTCCCAGTCGTGGTCGACCGCGAGGCTCCACGCCTGCAGCGCGATCAGCGCCAGGGCGAGCACGCTCACGAACAGCCGCGACAGCCCGCTGCCCCGGGCCAGCCCCGACGCGGCGGCCACGGACAGCAGGCCGAACAGCACGATCCCGACACCGATCAGCGACACGCTCATCACCATCGACCCCGGCACGTCGTAGCGGCTGAGCAGGAACAGGATGCCGAACATGGCGCTGGCCAGACCACCGAGGTAGACCAGCGCGACGGCGATCGTGACCGGCACCGGACGCGAGACCTCCCGCGTGTGCGAGACGGCATGCGCCGGAGCCGCATCGGCGAGGGCGCGCGCGACGTAGCGGCGCTGGATCGCGCGCACGACCTCGATCAGCACGATCGCGGCCACGCACGCGCCGGTCACCACGACCGCGGTGACCTGGCCGGGATCGACCAGCAGGAAGAACGACCGCGACAGCGCGACGGAGAAGATGACGACGAGGGCGACGAACATCCCCCCGACGACGGCGCCCTTGTAGCGGTTGAGCGGGCGGCTGAGCACGGCGAGGATCCAGATGCCGACGACGGCGAGGATGATGGTGGCGCCCGTGCGCAGCTCGTCGACCTCGATGCCCGCGCCGCGGACGACGAGCGTGTACGCGGTGAGGGTCAGCGCCACGATGACCCCGGTCGGGATCGCGAAGCTCAGCGAGCGACGCAGGAACCCGGGGATGTAGCGCTGCGCGTTCGGCATCAGGGCGAGGAAGAAGGCGGGGATGCCGATCGTCAGCCCGTCGGTGATGGACAACTGCCGCGGCAGGAAGGGGAACTCGAGCAGCAGGAGCCCGAAGAGCAGCGCCAGCAGGGTCGCGTACGTGGTCTTGGTGAGGAACAGCATCGAGACGCGCTCGATGTTCGCGATCACCTGCCGCCCCTCGGCGACGACGTCGGGAAGGTGCGAGAAGCGCCCGTCGAGCAGCACGAGGCGGGCGACGGCCTTCGTGGCCGCGGCGCCCGAGTTCATCGCGATGCCGATGTCGGCCGTCTTGATCGCGAGCGCGTCGTTGACCCCGTCGCCGGTCATGGCGACGGTGTGCCCGTTCGACTGCAGCGCGACGACCATCCGCTTCTTCTGATCGGGGCTCACCCGACCGAAGACGGTGTGCTGCTCCAGCACCTCGGCGAGCGCGGCGTCGTCGTCGGGGATCTCGCGGGCGTCGTAGCCCTCCGCGGCATCCACGCCGACCTCGCGCGCGATCGCCGCGACCGTGCGCGGGTTGTCGCCGGAGATGATGCGGATGCCGACCCCCTGGGCGCGGAAGTACTCGAGCGTCTGGGCGGCGTCGGCGCGCACCTTTTCGCGGAAAGTCAGCACCGCCACGGGCCCGAGCCCCTCGGGCAGTCGCTCGTGCTCGGCGTCGTCGGCGCTGAGCACGCTCGCCGCATACGCGAGCACGAGGGTGCGGCGGCCGGTGGAGGCGCGCGCGACGACCGCGGAGCCGAGCGGGTCGGCGACGTCGCTCGCGGCCGCGCCGAACACCATCTCCGGCGCGCCGAGCACCCACGTGCCGGCGGCGTCGCCGTCGGCGTCGAACGAGACGGCGCTCCATTTGCGGGCCGACGAGAACGCGATGGTCTCCGCCGCCACGCGGGGGCGCGCGGCGGCATCGGCGGCGAACGGCTCGCGCAGGGTGCGTGCGGTCGCGTTGGCGTCGGGCGCGGCGCCGTACCAGCCCAGCGTGCGGCGCCAGCCGTCGACCTCGTCGAGCAGGAACGCGTCGTCGTAGACGATCTCGCCCTCGGTGAGCGTGCCCGTCTTGTCCAGGCAGATGACGTCGACCCGGGCGAGGCCCTCCACGGCGGGCAGCTCGTTGACGAGCACCTGTCGGGCGGCCAGGCGCGCGGCGCCCACCGCGAAGGTGATCGACGTCATCAGCACGAGCCCGAGCGGGATCATCGCGGTGAGCGAGGCGATCGTGTTCACCACCGCCTGCACCCACGAGCCGGTCTCCCACGCGGCGCGCCAGCCGCCCGCGACCTGCATCTGGGCGTTCAGCACGAGCAGTCCGATCGGGCCGATCCCCCACCCGACCCAGGTCAGCACGCGGTTGATCGAGTCGCGCAGTTCGGAGCCCACCAGCGAGAACCGCTTCGCCTCGTCGGCGAACGCGTTCGCGTAGGCGTCGGCCCCGACGCGGATGACCTGCGCGTCGCCGTCGCCGCCGACGACGATCGACCCGGACAGCGCTTCGTCGCCGGGGCGCTTGTCCACGGCATCCGACTCGCCGGTCAGCATCGACTCGTCGATCTGCAGGCCGCGCGAGCCCACGATCCGGGCATCGGCCGGCACCTGGTCGCCGGCGCGCAGCACCAGGATGTCGCCCAGCACCACCTCCGTCTGCGCCACCTCCTGCTCGGTCCCGTCGCGGCGCACGCGCGCGGCGGCGGCGTTGAGCAGCGCGAGCTTGTCGAGCGCGGCTTTCGCGCGGAACTCCTGCACCGAGCCGATGACGGCGTTGGCCACCGCCGCGAAGCCGAAGAGGGCGTCCTGCCAGCGGCCGAGGGCGAACAGGATGCCGAAGCACGCGAAGACGATGCCGTTGAAGAGGGTGAACACGTTCGCGCGCACGATGCTGGCGGCGCTGCGGCTCGTCTCGGCCCGATAGGCGTTGGAGCGCCCGTCCGCGATGCGCGCGGCGACCTCGTCGGCGCGGAGGCCGACGGCCGGGTCCACCTCTTCGAGCTCGACGCCGACGTCCTGCGCGGGGCTGGTCATGGCTTCACACTAAAGGAGCGGCGCGGCTCGTGTGCCCACGAGTTCCGCGCCGCTCCCCCGAAGGGCGGTGCCGAACGATCAGCCCTTCGTCGCCCCCGCGAGGAGCCCCCGCACGAAGAAGCGCTGCAGGGCGAAGAACACGACCAGCGGCACGATGATCGAGATGAACGTTCCGGCGGCCTGCAGGAACCACTGGTCGCCCCACGTGCCCGACAGCGAGTTCAACGACTGGGTGATCGGCAGCGACGACGACGGCGCGAAGATCGTCGCGACGAGCAGGTCGTTCCACACCCAGATGAACTCGAGCACCGCGAAGGACGCCAGCGCGGGCGCGGCCAGCGGCAGGATCATCCGGAAGAAGATCTGCCCGTGTCCGGCGCCGTCCACCCGCGCCGCCTCGATGACCTCGCTGGGGATCTCCGCGATGAAGTTGTGCAGCAGGAACACCGCCAGCGGCAGGGCGAAGATCGTGTGCGCGATCCAGACCGTCGCGAAGCTGTGCTCGAGCCCGCGGAGGTCGAGGGCCGGGAAGACGGTCACGTCGCCGATCGTCATGCCGCGGGAGAACAGGCTCAGCAGCGGCACGAGAGCCATCTGCAGCGGCACGATCTGCAACGCGAACACCGCGATGAAGGCGAGGTTGCGACCCTTGAAGTCGATCCACGCGAACGCGTAGGCCAGCAGCGAGGCGACCGCGAGGGCGAAGAAGACGACCGGGATCGTGATCGCCAGCGAGTTGAGGAACGACTCCCCCAGCGTCAGGGCGGTGCCGCCGGAGGTCAGCGCCTTCTGGTAGTTCTCCAGCGTGAACGACGGGTCGGTGAACACTGTCCACCAGCCGGTGCTCTGCACGTCCGATCCGGGGCGGAACGACGTGACGAACAGGCCGAACGTGGGGATGGTCCAGAAGATCGCGATGATGAGTGCCGCGATCGTCGCGCCCTTCGACGACAGGCGCTTGCGCGCCATCGCCTCGTGCTTGCGCGTGTCGCGGGAGACCTGCCGTGCCGAACGGGTGTCGGTGACGGGCTCGATGACGTCGACGCCGGTGCTCATCGGATCTCCCTCTGCTTGCGGATCTGGATGATGTTGAAGACGATCAGCGGCGTGACGAAGATGAACAGCACGACCGCCAGCGCCGCCGCGTGGCCGTAGCTCTGGAAGCGCTGCTGCTGGTTGACCATCTCGAAGGCGAGCACCGAGGTGTTGGCGCGACCGCCGGTCATGACCGCGACGATGTCGTAGATCTTCAGCGCCGCGATGGCCACGGTGGTCACCACGACGACGATCGACGAGCGGATGCCGGGCACCGTGACGTTGCGGAACCTGTCCCAGGCGTTCGCGCCGTCGAGCTCGGCGGCCTCCATCTGCTCCGGCGGGACCGCCTTGATGGCCGCCGAGAGGATGACCATGGCGAGGCCCGTCTGGCTCCAGATGAACACCACCATCAGCAGCAGGCTGTTGATCAGGGGCGTCACGCTCAGCCAGGCGACGGGGTCGCCCCCGAAAGCCGTGATGATCGCGTTGAGCAGACCCAGCTGATCGCCCTGCCGGTAGTCGTACATGAACTTCCAGATGATGCCGGCGCCCACGAACGAGATGGCGAACGGCATGAAGATCAGCACCTTCAGGAACCGCTCCCCCGCGGCACGGTCGATGAACACCGCGTAGGCGAGCCCGACGATCGTTGCGATGGTGGGGCAGATCAGCACCCAGATGACGGTGTTGATCACCGACCACGTGCCTTCCGGCTGCGTGAACACCCACACGTAGTTCTCGAAGCCCACGAACTCGGCGCCCGTCTTGTCGTAGAACGACTGCACGAACGTGGCGATGAACGGGTAGATCAGACCGATCAGCAGCAGCACCGCCGCGGGAGCGGCGAACAGCACGAGCTGGAAGAGGTAGCCGGCGCCCTTGCGCGCACGGTAGTCCAGCAGGAACAGCGCGCCGCCGGAGACCAGGGCGATGCCGAGCACGTAGATGAACGCGTTCGCGTAGGGCCGCAGCAGCATCAGCGCGATCACCGGGATGGCGAAGCACGCGACGAGGCGGATCCAGAAGTAGAGGCGACCGGGGCGCGGCGCGTACTCGATCAGCAGCAGGAGCACGCCGACGACCGCACCGAAGACGATCAGGATGATCGGGATCTGGACGATCGGCCCCATGACGCCGAGCCACTGGAAGAACGCGGTGAGCGAGACGCCCGGGATGACGATCTTGGCGGGATCCTCGACGGGTGCGCTCAGCAGCAGCAGGACGACGAGCGCGAGGACGACGACGAGCGCGCCGGTCGCGATACCCGCGGTGACGCGGGGAGAGAAGGCGCGGCGCCGGCCCGGCGGAGGCTTCGGGGCATCCGTCTGGGATCGCGCGGGCGCGGTGGTTGTTGCGGACATCGATGAGCCTCCGTGTGCTTCGGCGGACGCGGGACGTGGGTGACGACGAGGGCGGGCACCGCGGGCGGGATGCCGAGGCCTCGGCATCCCGCCCGCGGTGTCACGCGGTGGGTGTGACTAGTTGTTGTAGCCGGCCTGGATGTCGCTGAGGACCGTGGCCTGGTCCTTGCCGTCGATCCAGTCGACCATGCCCTTCCAGAACGAGCCGGAGCCGACCGTGGCGGGCATGAGGTCCGACGCGTCGAAGCGGACCGTGGTGTTCGGGTCCTGCAGCAGCTTCATCGCCTCGGTGAGGAACTCGCTCGAGGCCTTGCTCGGGTCCGCCTTGAGGTTGGCCGAGATGGCGCCGCCCTCGCTGACGCGGGCGTCGGCGAACTCGGGGCTGGACATGAACTCGAGCACCTTCTGCGTGGCCTCGCTGTCGGAGAAGCCGGCGACGAACTCGCCACCGACCTCGATCGTGGCCGAGCCCTCCTTGTAGCCGGGGAGCACGAAGGCGTAGACGTCACCGTCGGGCGCGACCTTCGGGGTCTCACCCGATGCCGTCTTCACGGTCAGGAAGTTGGCCGTGAGGAACGACGCCTGGTGGGTCATCGGGCAGGAGCCGTCCGCCACCTTCGCCGCGACGTCACCGAACGCGGTGCTGTTGATGCTCTTGACGTCGCCGTAGCCGGCGTTGACGTACGACGGGTTCAGCAGGATGTCGCCGACCGCAGTGAACGCGTCGGAGATCGGCTTGTCCGTGAACTTCACGGTGCCGTCGACCCACTGGTCGTACACGTCGGGACCCGACTGGCGCAGCACGAGGTCCTCGACCCAGTCGGTGCCGGGCCAGCCCGACGCGCCGCCGGACTCGAAGCCGGCGCACCAGGGCGCCGCCCCGGTCTTCTCCTGGATCGTCTTGGTCAGCGTGAGCAGCTCGTCCCACGTCTTCGGGATCTCGACGCCCCACTCCTTGAACTTCGCCGGCGAGTACCAGACGTAGCCCTTGATGTTGGCGAGCATCGGCGCCGAGTAGAACGTGCCGTCGATCGTGCCGTACTTCTTCCAGTCGGGCGACCAGTTGGCGTCGACGTTGTCTTCGACGGCCTTCGGTGCCGCCTTCACGTCGCCCGTGCCGACGAGGGTCTTCAGCAGACCCGGCTGCGGCACGATCGCGATGTCGGGAGCATCGCCACCGGTCACCTTCGTGACGATGTTGGCCTCGAAGCTCTTGTCGCCCGTGTACTCCACGGTGACCCCGCTGGTCTTGCTCCAGTCGTCGAAGACCTTCTGCAGGGCGTCGGCCTCAGAACCGGTGATACCGCCCGCGATCCGCACGGTGCCCCCGGCCGCTGCCGATCCCCCTGTGCTGCCGCCGCTGCTGCCGCCTTCGGCGCAGCCGGCGAGAGCGAATGCCGCCACGCCCATGACGGCAAGAGGCGCAATCCAGCGCCGCCGTGACATCCCCATGTGATTCCTCCTCATTGAGTGCTCGGATGATTCCTGTGCACACGGTTCCTTCCCGGAACCGATTCCAGGCAAAGCTATTGGACACGCTCCCACGACACAAGGCAGCGATTGTCACAACCCGATAACGACAACTATCGCGCGGAACGCGCCGCCACGAAGATGAGAGCAACCGGTTCCATACTGAACCGTGAGAAAGACGATCGATCAGCTCGAGGAGGAGCGCCGATGGCGGGCATAGCGGAGGTCGCCGCCCACGCGGGCGTCTCGAAGGCCACCGCCAGTCGTGCCCTGAGCGGCGCCGGCTACGTATCCGAGAGCACGAAGTCGCGGGTGCGCGCGGCGGCCGCCGAGCTGGGCTACGTCCCGTCCGCCGGGGCCGTCGGACTCGCGACGGGCCGCACGCAGAACGTCGGCGTCGTCATGCCCTACGTCAACCGCTGGTTCTTCGCCGAGGTGCTCGAGGGCATCCAGCAGGCGCTGCTGGAACGCGGCCTCGACCTCACCCTGTACGACGCGAAGCCCGGCACCGACGGGCGCGCCCGGATCTTCGACGACTTCCTGGCGCGCAAGAGGTTCGACGGCCTGATCGCGGTGGGCCTGGAACCGGTGGACCACGAGCTCGAGCGTCTGACGCGCATCGACCGCCCGATCGTCAGCGTCGTCGGCTCGAGCGAGCTGACCAGCGTCGTCGCGGTGGACGACGCGGATGCGGCGCGGCGGGCCACCGAGCACCTCATCGCCCTCGGCCATCGCGACATCGCGTTCGTGGGCGGCGCTCCCGAGAGCCACTGGGCGCACGTCGACCAGGAGCGGCTCGCCGGCTACCGCCACGCGATGCGCGAGGCGGGCCTGTCGCAGTTCGCCCGGCACGCGCACTCCGAGGTGACGCTGCCCGACGGCTACGCCGCCTCCGCCGATCTGCTCAGCGACACGCGCCGCCGCCCGACCGCCATCGTGGGCGTCTGCGACGAGGTGGCGATCGGCGCGATCATCGCGGCCCGTCGCCTCGGCATCCAGGTGCCGTCGGCGCTGAGCGTCGTGGGGATCGACGACCACGAGTTCGCCGACATGTTCGCCCTCACCACGCTCCAGCAGGTGCCGCGGGAACAGGGCCGGGCCGCCGTGGGCGTGCTGCTGTCCGAGATCGCCGAGCCGGGCCGCGCGCGCACCGAGCTGCGTCTTCCCGCCCGGCTCGTCGTGCGCAGCTCCACGGCCCCGATCAGCGACGGCGTCGAGCGCGTCTGAGCGCGCCGCACGGACGCGGAAGACCCCCGGGCCGAGCCCGGGGGTCTTCGCTGCAGTTCTTCGAGAAGAGCTGATTACTTGATGGTCACCGAAGCGCCGGCCTCCTCGAGGGCAGCCTTCGCCTTCTCGGCGGTCTCCTTGTTCGCGCCCTCGAGCACGGCCTTGGGGGCACCGTCGACGACGGCCTTGGCCTCGCCGAGGCCGAGCGAGGTGAGCTCGCGGACCGTCTTGATGACCTGGATCTTCTTGTCGCCGGCGGCCTCGAGGATGACGTCGAAGGAGTCCTTCTCCTCGACCTCTTCGGCGCCACCCGCGGCACCCGCGGCGCCGGCAACGGCGACGGGGGCGGCAGCGGTGACGTCGAACTTCTCCTCGAACGCCTTCACGAACTCGCTGAGCTCGACGAGGGTCAGGCCGGCAAACTGCTCGAGCAGCTCCTCAGTGGTGAGCTTCGCCATGATGTATCTCCTAGATGGGTGGGGTGTATGGGAAAGAGCTCGCCGGTCGCTTACGCGGCCTCGGCGGTCTCCAGCTTTTCGCGAAGCGCGTCGATGGTGGCCGCAGCCTTGCCCATCGTCGCCTTCATCATGCCCGCCGCCTTCGCCAGCAGAACCTCACGGCTCTCCAGGGAGGCGTACTTGTTGACCTCGTCGGCGCTCAGGGCGTTGCCCTCGAAGACGCCGCCCTTGATCACGAGAAGCGGGTTGGCCTTGGCGAAGTCACGCAGAGCCTTCGCGGTGGCGACGAAGTCGCCGTGCACGAACGCGACGGCCGAGGGCCCCTTGAGGTCCTCGTCCAGCGCCGTGATCCCCGCGTTGTTCGCGGCGATCTTGGTCAGCGTGTTCTTCACCACGGCGTAGCTCGCGTCCTGACGGATGCTGTTGCGCAGCTGCTTGAGCTGGGCGACCGTCAGACCGCGGTACTCGGTCAGCAGAACGGCAGTCGAGTTCTCGAAGTTCTTCGTGAGCTCGGCGACCGATGCATCCTTCTGCGCCATGGTCACTCCTTGATGTGAACGTGACACCCCGCGGTGGCGGAGCGTCGGCCTCGACCGGCTGTCCTGCGATACGGACCCCGCACAACGAGAAAAAGCTCCGGCGCAAGCGCACGGAGCTTCGTGTCCGGTTTCCCGGTACTGTCTGTGACACCTGCGCGGGCCCCTGCGATGCAGAGCTTCGTCGGCATCCGCTTGCGCGCACGCCGAGACCAGCGGTCTTTGGCTTCCCCCAGCATAGGCGACGCCGGCACCGTCGCCAAATCCGGGCGGCGCGGGTGTCGCGGGGCCCGGCTGTCGACGGCGCGGGTTAGCCTCGATGTCATGACTCCGGAGGCCTTCGCACGCATCGCCCCGGAACTGGCCTCCCGCATCGTCGCCGACTCGCGCGACCGCGTGGGCTGGATGCGCGCCCGCTCGCGCGGCATCACGGCGACGGATGTCGCTCAGCTGACGAGTCCCGCCGCCATCGCGCGCGCGGCCGACGCCAAGCTCGGCGCCGGGCGCGGCTTCTCGGGCAACGCGTACACCGACCACGGACGTCGCCGCGAGCCGGAGATCGCCGCCTGGGTCGCGGCGACGCACGGCATCCACCCCTCGTCGGCCCTCTTCCACGCCGTCGTCGAGAAGCGCCACCTCGCGACCCCCGACGGCATCACGGTCGATCAGGACGGTCGTGTCGTGCTCGCGGAGATCAAGACCACGAACAAGACGTGGCGCTCGATCCCCCGCACCTACCTGCGTCAGGTGTGGTGGCAGCAGCACGTGCTGGGTGCCGAGCGCACCCTGGTCGTGTGGGAGGAGCACGACGGGTTCGTGCCCGTCGGCGACGAGCCCCGGTGCGCCTGGGTCGACCGCGACGAGCGGGAGATCGGCAACCTCGTGCGCCTCGCGACCGAGCTGATCGACGAGCTCTACCGCCGCACCACCGCGCGCCGGGTCGGGGCGGCGCCGGCCGATGCCGCCGCACCGCGCGCCCGCGAGCCGTTCCGCGCCCTCGCCCTCGCCGACTGACCGCCCGCCGGATGCCGGGGCCTCGGCACGGGCAGAGCCGGGTCGGGAATAGTTGACGCAGGTCAACGTTGCTCATATAGTTGACCCAGCTCAAACGTTGACTGAGATCAACCATCCCGTCGCCCCCGGCGACTCCTCCGCATCGCCGTACCTCCAGGAAGCACCCCTATGTCAGAAACCCTCACCGACGGCGCACCGCGCATGAACCATCGGCAGGTGCTCGAAGCCCTGTCCGGTCTGCTGCTGGGCATGTTCGTGTCCATGCTGGCCTCGACCGTCGTCTCCAGCTCGCTGCCCGTGATCATCCACGACCTCGACGGCAACCAGGCCGCCTTCACGTGGGTCGTCACGGCGACCCTGCTCACGACGGCGATCTCGACCCCCATCTGGGGCAAGCTCGCCGACCTCACCAACCGCAAGGTGCTCTACCAGCTCGCGATCGTGATCTTCGTGCTCGCGACCGCCGCCGCGGGATTCTCGCAGAGCCCCGAGATGCTCATCGCGTTCCGCGCCGTGCAGGGCATCGGCGCCGGCGGCCTCGCCGCGCTCAGCCAGGTGCTCATGGCCGACATCATCAGCCCGCGCGAGCGCGGCCGCTACATGGGCCTGTTCGGCGCGGTGATGGCGCTCGCCACGATCGGCGGGCCGCTGCTGGGCGGTGTGATCACGGATGCCTGGGGCTGGCGCTGGAACTTCTTCGTCTCGCTTCCGGTCGCCGTCGTCGCCCTCGTGCTCGTCCAGGCGACCCTGCACGTGCCGGCCCGCCCGAAGAAGAAGACGACGATCGACTACCTCGGCATCGTGCTGCTGTCGGCCGCCGTCTCGCTGCTGCTGGTCTGGGTCACCAACGCCGGCACGACCAAGACCGGCGACTGGTGGGATCTCGGCAACAACGACTGGTGGAGCCTCACGACGGTGCTGATGGTCGGCGGCGCGATCCTCGCCGCGATCCTGTTCGTCATCGTCGAGCTGCGCTCGCGCGAGCCGCTCGTGCCGCTGACGCTGTTCCGCAACCGCACGTTCACGCTGTCGGTCATCGCCTCCATCGCCACCGGCATCGCCATGTTCGGCGCCTCGGTGTTCCTCAGCCAGTACATGCAGCTGGCGCGCGGGGCGACCCCGACCGAGGCCGGGCTCATGACGATCCCGATGATCGGCGGCCTCCTGGTCGCCTCGGTCGGCGTCGGCACGCTGGTGACCCGCTACGGCACGTGGAAGCCGTACCTCATCGTCGGCGCCGTGCTGCTGATCGCCGGCTCGTCGCTGCTGTCGACGATCCACTTCGACACGGACTTCTTCCTCGTCTCGGTGTACATGTTCCTGCTCGGTGCGGGCGTGGGCATGACGATGCAGAACCTCGTGCTGGTCGTGCAGAACACGACCCGTCCGGAGGAGATCGGTGTCGCGAGCTCCGGTGTGACGTTCTTCCGGAGCCTCGGCGGGACCATCGGCGTCTCGGTCATGGGCGCCGCCCTCGCCGCGCGCGTGGTCGACCTCGTCGCCGAGCGCAAGGAGGAGATCACCGCCGCCGTGATGGGGCTCGGCGACCAGGCCCAGTACTGGGGGCAGCAGCTGCAGTCCGGATCGCTGCCCAAGGTCTCGGCGATGCCCGATACGCTTCGTGTCGTGTTCGAGGACATCTACGCCAACGGCATCTCCCATTCCTTCCTGATCGCCGTCCCCTTCGCCGTGATCTCGCTGATCGCGATCGTCTTCCTCCCCAACAAGCCGCTCACGACGATGACCACCGTCGAGCGCCTGCAGGCGAGCGAGGCCGACCTCGCGACCGTCTCCGTCCCGGAGG
This sequence comes from Microbacterium sp. PAMC21962, assembly GCF_019443465.1. Taxonomy (NCBI): domain Bacteria; kingdom Bacillati; phylum Actinomycetota; class Actinomycetes; order Micrococcales; family Microbacteriaceae; genus Microbacterium; species Microbacterium sp. PAMC21962. The sequence continues at coordinate 1,623,118 of NZ_CP080381.1, forward strand.
CCATGGAGACGCTGACCGCGACCGGATCGGTGCGCACCGTGCGCACGGGAACCCGCGACGATGGCTGAGACCTCCGCAGCCTCCAGCTCCCGTACCGACGCGGTGCGGGAGCTGGAGGCCGAGTTCGGGGAGCTGATCACCCGCTTCCAACGGGTGATCAGCGAGATCGCGAACCGGGTGAGCCCGGGTCTGCTGCCGGGCGCGTACAAGGTGTTCACGACCATCGCCCGCCGCGACGGCGTGACCCTGTCCACGCTCGCCGATCACCTCATGATGGACAAGGGCCAGCTGAGCCGGACGATCCGCGAGCTGGAGAGCCTCGGCCTCATCTCGCGCGCCCCCGACCCCGCCGACGGCCGCTCGAGCCTGCTGTCCGCCACGGCCGAGGGCCGGGGGCGCCTCGAGGCCGCGCGGGCCCCGCAGCAGGGCCTGCTGCTGGATGCGATCGTGGACTGGCCCCTCGACGACATCCACGCGCTGACCCGCCTGCTGCATGCGCTCGGCGAGAGCGTCACGCGCCGCTGACGACGCTTAGCGGCCCGGTAGCACTCGCGTAACACGGCGGAGACATCGCCGGGGTTGACTGGTCGGCACGGGGGCACCACGCCTCCCCGGCCGCACGTGCAGCCAACGCCGACACGCACGGGAAGGAGCGACCCGATGGTCTCTCACCGTCTCACCCGATTCCGGCCTCTGCGGGGCGCCGCGGCAGCGGATGCCGCCCACACCGCCGCCGTCCCCGAGATCCCCCGGGACATGCGCGCGATGGTCTTCGACGAGGTCGGCGGCGCGGAGGTGCTGCACGAGGCCACGATCCCCGTGCCGGCTCCCGTGCTGAGCGAGCTCCTCGTGCGCGTGGTCGCCGCCGGGGTCAATCCCATCGACGCCAAGACCCGCTCCGGCGCGGGGGTGTCGGGGGCCATCGACGCGTTCCCGAGCACGCTCGGCTTCGACTTCAGCGGCGTCGTCGTCTCGGCGCCCTACGAGTCGCACCCGTTCCCTCCCGGCACCGAGGTGTTCGGGATGACCCCCTTCCCCCGCTCCGGCGGATCGTACGCGGACTACGTCGTGGTGCCCACCCTCTCCGTCGCGCGCAAGCCCGCGTCGCTCTCGCACGCCGAGGCCGCGGCCGTGCCGCTGGCGGCGCTCACCGCGTGGGGGCTCGTCGTCGAGACCGCGCACGCCCACGAGGGCCAGCGGGTGCTCATCCACGCCGGCGCGGGCGGTGTGGGCCACTTCGCGGTGCAGCTGGCCGCCTACTTCGGCGCACAGGTGATCGCCACCGGATCGGCCGGCAACCTCGCGTGGCTGCGCGAGCTGGGGGCATCCGTCGCCATCGACTACGCGACCACGCGCTTCGAAGACGTCGTCGGCACCGTCGACGTCGTCATCGACCTCGTCGGCAACGTGCACGACGACACGGGCACCCGGTCGCTGGGCGTGCTGCGCCCGGGCGGCCTATACGTCCTCGTGCCCACCGGGGGCTGGCCGCAGTACGCGGATGCCGCCGCGGCCGCGGGCGTGCGGACCACCTCGTACAAGGTGGTCCCCGACGGCACCGTCCTGGCGACGCTGGCGCGTCTGCTCGACTCGGGCGCGATCCGCGTGTTCGTCGACCACGTCTACGACCTGGGCGAGGCCGCGACGGCGCACCGCGAGGTGGAGCGGGGTCACACCCGCGGGAAGATCGTCCTCGCGGTCGGCGACTGCTGACTCACCGCGACAGCACGCGGCGTCCCTCCGCGACGATCTCCCCCGCCACCGCGTCGAGCAGGGGCGAGCGCAGGTTCCACTGCTGCCAGAACAGCGCCACCGCCACCTCTGGTCCGCCCAGCGGCACGAGGGCGCCGGAGGCGAGGGCCTCGCGCGACTGCAGGCGCGGCAGCAGAGCCCATCCCAACCCGAGTTGGACGGCCGTCGCGAAGTCGTGCGACGCGGGCACGCGGTGGCGCGGCGGGGCGGTGGGGTCCACGCCCCGGGCCGTCAACCAGCGCGTCTGCAGGTCGTCGCGGCGGTCGAAGTCGATCACCGGCGCCCGCCGCAGCCCGTCGCGGTCGCCGTCGGCGTCGCCGGTCAGCCACCGATCGCGGAAGGCCGGGGTCGCGACCGCCTCGTAGACGAGCTCCCCGAGCGGGCTGACCCGGCATCCGCCGACGGGCTGCTCACGCGAGGTGACCGCCCCCATCACCGTGCCCGACTCGAGCAGGCCCGCCGTGAAGTCCTGATCGTCGCGGTGCAGGTCGAAGACCACCGGATGGCGCGCGCTCAACCGTGCCAGCGGGGCGAGGAACCAGGTCGCCAGGGAGTCCGCGTTCACGGCGAGGGGCACGCGCGTCGTGGCGGCATCCGCGCCCAGTTCCGCGATCGCGTCGGCCTCGAGGAGCGCGAGCTGGCGGGCGTAGCGGACGACACCGTGCGCTGCCGGCGTCGCGCGCACCGGCTTCGTCCGCACGAGGAGCACCTGTCCGAGCGCGTCCTCGAGCGCCCGGATGCGTTGGCTGACGGCGGAGGGGGTGAGGTGCAGTCGACGCGCGGCGGCTTCCAGCGTCCCCTCCTCGACGGCCGTCGCGAGGGTGAGCGCCAGCTCGGGCGAGATGCGTGACATAAGCTCAGCTTACGAGGCGTGAGAATCGTCACCTGGACTGATCACGAGGAGCCTCCTAGCGTCGAAGCCGTGCTCCCCACCGTCCTCGCCGGTTTCGGCCTCGGCCTGTCGCTCATCGTCGCGATCGGCGCGCAGAACCTCTTCGTGCTGCGCCAGGGCATCCGCCGCGAGCGGGTGGTGGCCGTCGCCCTCGTGTGCGCACTGTCGGATGCCGTGCTCATCGCGGTCGGCGTCTCCGGCATCGGCGCGATCCTGCACGCCGTCCCCTGGCTCATCGACGCCGTGCGGTGGGCGGGCGCCCTCTTCCTCGGCGGCTACGGGCTGCTCGCGGCGCGCCGGGCGCTGCGTCCGGCGCACGCGGCGCTGCAGGTGTCCGATGAGGGGCCCCGCGACGCCGAGCGCGCGCCGCGGCTCGCACCGATCGTCCTGACGTGCCTCGCGCTCACCTGGCTCAACCCGCACGTCTACCTCGACACCGTGTTCCTCCTCGGCTCCGTCGCGAACACGCACGGCGCGGACCGTTGGTGGTTCGCCGCGGGGGCCGCCGCGGCATCCGTCCTCTGGTTCTTCTCGCTCGCCCTCGGCGCCCGTCATCTGGGGCGCCGGCTGGCCACGCCGCGCTCCTGGCGCATCGTCGACGGCGTGATCGCGGTCGTGATGATCGCCCTCGCGGTGAGCCTCGTCTGGCCCCGCTGACGCGGTGCGGGCAGGATGGAGGGATGATGCGTGTCCACCTCGTCGCCCGCGGCGGCGTGCAGGGCGTCGGGTACCGATTCACGATGGAAGCCGTCGCCGCGCGCGTCGGCGCCACCGGATGGGTGCGCAATCGCCCCGACGGCAGCGTCGAGGCCGAGGTGGAGGGCAGCGATGCGGCCGTGGCCGACGTCGTGGACTGGGCCCGCCGCGGCCCGCGCGGCGGCTGGGTCGACGACGTGCAGGTCGAGCAGATCGCGCCCGAGGGCTCCGGCGTCTTCGAGATCCGCCGGGACGGCTGAGACGACGACGGGGCCCCACCCGAAGGTGGAGCCCCGTCGTGAGGTCGATCCGAGGATCAGACCAGGGAGTTGACGTCCAGCGGGATGCCGGGGCCGAACGTGGTCGACACGGCGCCCTTCTGGATGTAGCGGCCCTTCGAGCTCGAGGGCTTGAGGCGCACGATCTCCTCGACCGCGGCGGTGAAGTTCTCCTCCAGCTGCTCGGCCGTGAAGGAGGCCTTGCCGACGACGAAGTGCACGTTGGCGTGCTTGTCGACGCGGAACTCGATCTTGCCGCCCTTGATCTCCTCGACGGCCTTGGCCGGGTTGGGGGTCACGGTGCCGGTCTTGGGGTTCGGCATGAGGCCACGGGGACCGAGGACCTTGCCGAGGCGTCCGACCTGGCCCATGAGCTCGGGCGTGGAGACGGCCGCGTCGAACGCGGTCCAGCCGCCGGCGACCTTCTCGATGAGCTCGGCGCCGCCGACCTCGTCCGCGCCCGCAGCGATGGCGGCCTCGGCAGCCGGGCCCGTCGCGAACACGATGACGCGGGCGGTCTTGCCCGTGCCGTGCGGGAGGATGACCGTGCCGCGGACCATCTGGTCCGCCTTGCGCGGGTCGACCGCGAGCTTGAGGGCGACCTCGACGGTCGAGTCGAACTTCTTCGACCCCGTCTCCTTCGCGAGCTTCACGGCCTCGGTGGACGTGTAGAACTTGTCGCGGTCGATCTTCGCCGCGGCTGCTTCGTAAACCTTGGACTTAGCCATTGTGCGTTCCCCCTCAGTCCTCGACCGTGATGCCCATGGAGCGGGCGGTGCCGGCGATGATCAGCGAGGCGGCCTCGATGTCGTTCGCGTTCAGGTCGGGCATCTTCGTCTCGGCGATCTGACGGACCTGGTCCTTGGTGAGCTTCGCGACCTTGACGGTGTGCGGGGTCTTGGAGCCCTTCTGCACGCCGGCGGCCTTCTTGATGAGCTCCGCGGCGGGCGGGGTCTTCAGGATGAACGTGAAGCTGCGGTCCTCGTAGACGGTGATCTCCACGGGGATGACGTTGCCGCGCTGCGACTCGGTCGCGGCGTTGTACGCCTTGCAGAACTCCATGATGTTGACGCCATGCTGACCGAGCGCGGGGCCGATCGGCGGCGCCGGGTTGGCGGCACCGGCGTTGATCTGAAGCTTGATCAGGCCGGTCACCTTCTTCTTCGGTGCCATTCTCTTTCCTTCTGTCGAGCGCCCGTGGCCGGAGCATCGGGGCGCGCTTCCACGCGATCGGCGGACCCGAAAGGTGGTGGGGAGGTCGCGCGACGAGCGCGCAACCTGATGATTCTACCGGATGCCGCGGCATCCGGTGGCGATCACTGCTTGGTGACCTGGTCGAACGACAGCTCGACCGGCGTCTCGCGCTCGAAGAGGGAGACGAGCACCGTGAGCTTGCCGCTCTCCGGCTTGATCTCGCTGATCGAGCCGGGAAGACCCGCGAACGAGCCCTCCTTGATCGTGATCGTCTCGCCGATCTCGAAGTCGACCTCGGTGATGACGCTGCGCGCCTGGGTCGCGGAGCCCTTGGCCCCGCCGCCCTTGACGGGCGCCGTCTCGGTGATCTGCACGAGGGACTTCAGCATGTTGAAGGCCTCCTCGAAACGCAGCGGCGTCGGGTTGTGGGCGTTGCCCACGAAGCCCGTGACGCCGGGCGTGTGACGCACGACCGACCACGTGTCCTCGTTGAGCTCCATGCGCACGAGCACGTAGCCGGGGATCCGGACGCGCGTGACCATCTTGCGCTGACCGTTCTTGATCTCGACGACGTCCTCCATGGGGACCTCGACCTGGTAGATGTCCTCTTCGACCTCGAGCGAGTTCTTGCGCTGCTCGATGTTGGCCTTCACCTTGCGCTCGAAGCCCGCGTACGAGTGGATGACGTACCACTTGCCGGGAAGCGACCGCAGCTCGGTGCGGAACGCCTCGTAGGGGTCTTCGGGTGCGGCGTCGGCGTCGTCCTCGGCGGCCTCGACCACCTCGCCGGCGGTCTCGACCTCGGCGACGAACTCCTCGTCCAGCACGGGGGCGTCGGGCTCGCCGTTGACGTCGGGTCCGTCGTAGGGCGCGATCTCCTCGGCGGCGTGAGCGGCCGCGTCGGCCTCCTCCTCGGCGAGGGCGTCGGTGAGCACCTCGGCGGCGGCTTCGGCCTCGGCGGCCTCGTCGATCTCCAGTGCGTCGTTCACGATGGCGTCTGCCTCCGGGTCTTCGATGTCGATGTCGTCGTACTCGTCGTCGTCGACGGCCGCGTCCTCGTCGTCGACCACGTGGACGGCGAGGTGCTCCGCGGGCGCGGAGGCGCGCTCCTCGGCGGCGAGGACGTTGCCCTCCTGCGCCTCGTCGTCTTCACTGGACTGCTCGGCGGCGGTGGCCCAGTCGACGTCGTCGGTGTACTTCTCAGACACGTATGTCCTCTTCCCTCGGGGGTCGTGCGGTGACAGCTCGGGCGTCGGCTGGATCAGCTCGGCACGCCGAAGACGACCTGCACCACCCAGGTGAAGAGCAAGTCGAGGCTGTACACGACGGCCATCATCACGACGACGAAGCCGAGGACGACACCGGTGAACTTCAGGAGCTCCTGGCGGGTCGGCGTGACCACCTTGCGGAGTTCGCCGAAGACCTGGCGGATGAAGAGCGCGATCCGCTGGAAGAAGTTCAGCTTCTTCTCGCGGGGCGTGCCGCCTGCTGCGACGACCTCGCCGTGCGCCTCTTCCTGGACCATGTACCCACCCATGTGACGTGCTCGGACGTTCTCGGACTTGCTTCCGCGCCGGCGTGGACCGGCGCGCCTGCTGTGTCAACTGATCGCTGACGCGCAGGGCGGACAGGAATCGAACCTGCAACCTGCGGTTTTGGAGACCGCTGCTCTGCCAATTGAGCTACCGCCCTAGAGATCCGGGGATCCCAGGGTGAAATCCGCCTCCCGTGCTCGAGGACCACGCGGGAACCACGCGGGCACGGCAAAAGAATGCAGACTTCAAGTGCACTGTCCAGTGTACGTCATGCCATCTGGACGCGCGAACCGTCAGTACTCCTGCACACCGTACCGATCGGGTTCCGGCCCCCGGCGGAAGTCGCGTCCGGACAGGGATGCCGGCACGACGCGGACGTAGTTGTACTTCACCGTCGGGATCCACGGGCGCAGCCCGAGCTCGTCCGCGGCGCGCACGTCGTCGGCCGTCGTCAGGCGGTGGGCGTGGCCGCGCACCACCACGCTCCAGGCGTCGGTGTCGCTGTACTCGTCGACCTCGAAGAGCACGCCGTCGTTGATCGTGAGCTCGGTCAGCTTGCTGCCCTCGGCGGTGCGGAAGACGATGCTCTCCCCGTCGAGGATGTAGTTCACCGGGAAGATGTCCAGGACGTCGCCGACGTGGGTGACCAGGCGGCCGAGCTCCTGCTCGGCGAGTCGCTGCCAGCACTGCCGGTCATCGAGGAAGCTGACCGCATCCGAGGTGTCCATGGCCTCATCCTGCTCCGCCGGCGCGCGCGGCGCCACCCCCGCGCGCCGGGCAAATTCTCGAATAGCCTGGAGGTATCCCCGATGCTCCACCCCGAGGTATGACGCTGAACGAGAACGCCGCCCATCAGTTCCAGGTCGACCTGCGCGGAGTCATCGATCTGCTCAGCCGGCACATCTACTCCGGCCCCCGCGTGTATCTGCGCGAGCTCCTGCAGAACGCGGTCGACGCGATCGCCGCGCGCCGCGGCGTCGACGGCGGGGGCGGGCGCGTGCGGATCACGCCGGTGAGTGCGGCATCCGACGAGTTCGTCCTCCGCGACGACGGCGTCGGTCTCACCGCCGCCGAGGTCGCCGATCTGCTGGCGACCGTGGGGCGCAGCTCCAAGCGCGACATCTTCGACCTGCCGCGCGGCGACTACCTGGGCCAGTTCGGCATCGGAATGCTGTCGTGCTTCATGGTCTGCGACACCATCGTCATCCGCTCGCGCAGCGCCGCCGCCGGCGAGGCCGTCGAGTGGGTGGGCCGCTCCGACGGCACCTTCACGGTCGGCCCCGGCGCGCCGGAGACCCCCGTCGGCACCAGCGTGCACCTCTCCCCCCGCGCCGAGACGCGCGCCCTCGTGGAGACCGCGACGGTGCTCGAGCTCGCCGAGACCTTCGCCGCCTACCTGCCCGTGACGATCGCGGTCGACCTGCCCGCCGGCGGCGAGACGACGATCACCACCGCGCCCCCGTTCCTGTCCGCCGACCGCGAGACGCGGCTGGCCTACGGCCGCGACCTCCTCGGTGCGGAACCGCTGGACGTCATCGCGCTGACGGTGCCGGCGACGCAGACCCGCGGTGTCGCCTACGTGCTGCCGTTCGCGCCGCCGCCGTCGGCGCGGCAGAGCACCCGCGTGTACCTGCGCCGGATGCTGCTGACCGAGCGCGCCGACGACATCCTCCCCGACTGGGCGTTCTTCGCGCGCGCCGTCATCGACTCGGAGGGACTGCACCCGACCGCGAGCCGGGAGGCGCTGGTCGACGACGACGCGCTGGAGCAGACCCGTCGGGAGCTGGGCGACGGCATCCGCCGGTGGATCCTCGACCTCGCACTGAGCGATCCCGCCCGTCTCGCCCAGTTCGTCGCGATCCACGAGGTCGCCCTCAAGGCGCTCGTCCGCCACGACGACGAGCTCGCCCGCTTCATCGTCCGCTGGCTGTCGGTGGAGACCACGCAGGGCCGGCTGCGGATCGAGGAGCTCGTGCGCCGGTTCCCGCACGTGCGCTACGCCGAGACCGTCGACGAGTTCCGCCAGGTGGCGAGCGTCATCGACGACGGCGGGGTGCTGGTCGACGGCGGCTACGTCTACGACGCCGATCTGATCCGACGCCTCCCCGACGTCTTCCCCCACGTCACCGTCGAGCGCATCGAGGTGCTGGACGAGATCGACCGGCTCGATCTGCCGCCTCTGGACGACCGCGCCGCCGCGTTGGAGCTGGAACGCCGCGCGGCGGCGGCGCTGCCCGACGTCGACGTGATGGTCCGCTCCTTCGCGCGCGGCGAGCTGCCGGGCCTGTTCGTCTCCGACCCCGCCGTGCTGCGCGCGCTCGATCGCGGCCGTGCCCGCAGCGCCGGCGGTGCGCTGTGGGGCGGCGTGCTCGATCGCGCCGCCGCGGTCGTCGGCGGCGCGCCCGCCGACGGCGCCCCCGCCGCGCGGCTGTGTCTGAACTGGACCAACGCGCTCGTGCGCCGACTCGGATCGGCCCCGGACGGCCGGGTGTTCGACCTCGGCATCCACCTGCTGTACGTCCAGTCGCTGCTGGCCGGCCACCACCCGCTCGGCGCGGCCGACCGCGCACTGATGACGACCTCGCTCTCGGAGCTGCTCGGCCGTGCGTTGCACGCCGACGACCCGGCGGCATCCGCATCCCCCGAAGGAGAATCATGACCAGCTTCGCCTCCCGCGTCCGCACGCTCTTCGACGAGATCGACCGCACGCCGTGGGGTCCCGCCGAACGCGCGCTCGTCGCGGACGCCGTGTCGCTGGCGCGCGAGAGCGGTGACGAGCGGCTCGAGTACGAGGCCCGGCTGCGGCAGACATCGAGCGCCAACATGGCCGGCGACACCGACCTGATGCTCACCTCGTTCGCGTGGTGCCTGGCCCATCACGACGCCGACCCGGAGCGCTTCCCGGCCGTGCTCGAACCCGCCGGCGACCTTCTCTGGCACTACAAGTGGATGGCCGGCGCGCTCTCCAACTCGCCCGAGTTCGCCCCCGCGCAGATCGCGGCGGTGCTCGACGACATGGCGGAGCACTACCGCCGTGCCGGCGTCGGCGAGTCGGGCGTGCTCATGGCGCGCTTCGAGGACGCCTGGTCGGCGGGCCGTGTCGAGGAGGCGGCTGCCCTGCAGCAGCGACTGGAGGCGACCCCGCGAGACGACTACAGCCACTGCGACGCGTGCGTGCGCAGTCAGTTCGCCGGATTCTTCGCCGAGACGGGACGAGAGGACGACGCGATCCGCCTCGTGCAGGAGATGATCGAGGGCGGCTTCTCGTGCGGCGAGGAGCCGGAGCACGCGCTCGCCCGCATCCTGCTGCCGTACCTGCGCGCCGGGATGCTGGACGAGGCGCGCGCCGCGCACCTGCGCAGCTATCGGCTGGCCAAGGACAACCCCGCGAACCTCGCGATCATCGCGGACAACGTGGTCTTCTGCGCCGTCACCGGCAACGACGCCCGCACCCTGGCCCTCGTCGAGAAGCACCTCCCGTGGCTGGTGCACGACGGGCTGGATGCCGCGGCGCACGAGACCGCCCTGGCCGCGTTCGCCGTCGGCCTCGACGCGGTCGCCGCGGGCGGGCACCCCGACACGCCCGTGCGCGGCTCGGAGGCGGCCGAGCTGGTGGCCGTGCTCGGCCCGCACGACGGACCGTGGTCGGCCGCCGAGCTGGCGGCGCGGGCGTGGGCCGAAGCCGACCGCATCGCCGCCGCGTTCGACGCGCGCAACGGCACCGACGCGCATGCCCGTGCTCTCGCGCGACTGCGCGAGAGCGGGGCCGAGCGCTACGACGTGCCGATCCGCTCCCACGAGTTCTCGACCCTGGTCGCGGCGGAGGAGCCGCAGACCCCGCAGCAGCGGGTGGAGCGCGCGCTCGTGCTCGCCAGCGCGGGATCGAGCACCGCGATCGACGCCATCCGTGCCGCCCTCCCGGACGCCGTCGGGGAGGAACGGGTCGCTCTGAGCTCGCACCTCGTCTCCGCCCTCACCTCGTACGGCCGCACCGACGAGGCGTCCGCCGCGCTCGCGGACCGGCGCGCCATCCTGCGGGAGGCGGGCCTGGACGTGCAGGAGGCACTGGAGGAGCGGCTCGGACTCGTGCTGTTCGGCGTCGACCTGGTCGAGTCGCTCCCGCGCGTGCAGGACGAGCTCGACGCCCTGGCGGCGGATCGGATCGCCGAGCGGGCGGATCTGCTGTCGACGGTCGCGATCGGCCGACTCTGGGCGGGCGATCACGACGCCGCGCTGGCGCCGGCCCGCGATGCCGCGGCCCTGTTCGCCGAGGCCGGCGACGTGCGCCGCGCCCACGGTATGCGGCTGCTCGAGGCGGACGCGCTCTCGGCCGCCGACGACGCCGCCGGCGCCATCCGGGTCATCGACGCGCTGCTGGCCGATCCCGCGGTCGACGACGGCCGACGCGTGCGCGCCCTGGTGACCCGTGCCCGGCTGCACGGTGTCGTCGAGGAGTTCGCCGCGGGCGCCGCCGCCGCCGACGAGGCGGCGCGGATCGCGGTCTCGATCGGCGTGGACGACGTGATCGTCTCGGAGTCCTTCCTGCTCGCGGCGATGCTGCACGAGGATGCCGGTGCGCCCGCGGCGGCGGTCAGCCGCTACCGGGTCGCCGCGGAGCGCCGCGACGGCGCCGAACTGTCGAGCGTGGACGTCCGTTTCCGCCAGGGCCGCGCGATGCTCGCCGCCGGGTTCGCCGCGGAGGCGGTGGACACGCTGAACGAGGTGCTCCGCGAGGAGAGCGAGAGCGGCGTCGAGCCGGCCTCGCGCGCCCTCACCGCCGCGCTGCTGGCGCAGGCGCTGCAGGCGGCCGAGGAGTACGGCAACGCCGTGGGAGCGTGGGCGTACACGGCCGATCTCCGCGAGGAGGCCGAGGATGCCGCGGGCCGGGCGTACGCGCTCGTGCAGCAGGGCCGCCTGCTCGGACGCTTCGGCGCCCTGGACGATGCGATCGAGGTGCTCGCCGAGGCCGTCGGCATCGTCCGCGGCGACGACGACGAGGTGGGCCTGCTGGCCGACGCCCTGCACACCCTCGCCCAGGCGCATCAGCAGCGCGGCGACGACGAGGCGTTCGCCCTGGTCGACGAGGCTCTGGAGCTCGGCCGACGCCACGAGGCGGCATGGTTCGTCGCGGACGTGCTCGACACCCGCGCCCGTCTGCTGATCGGCCGCGGAGACGTCGACGACGCCGTCGCGACCGCCCTGCAGGCCGCGGACGCGTTCGCGGCGGCGGGCGACCCGGCCGGCGCCGGCGGGTCGGAGCTGCTGGCGGCGCGCGTGCTGCGCGAGGCCGGCCGGCCCGGCGACGCCGTGGCGGTCTACCGCGCCGCCTTCGACCACGCCGACGACGCCGAGGCCCTCCGACAGGCCGTCGCCCTCGAGCTGGGCGACGTCCTCGAGGGCCTCGGCCGTCACGCCGAGGCGGCCGAGGTCCGGGCGGTGCTGCCGGCCTGACCGGGCTCAGCCCGCGATGCGGATGAGCTTCTTGTTGACGAACTCCTCGGCGGCGAGCAGGCCCATCTCACGTCCCGTGCCGCTGCGCTTCACGCCGCCGAACGGCAGCTCGGGCGAGTCGGCGAGGACGATGTTGACGTAGACCATGCCGGCGTCGATGCGGTCGGCGATGCGGGCGGCCTGCGCGGGGTCGGTCGTGAAGACGTACGAGCCGAGGCCGAACTCGGTGCCGTTCGCGATCTCGACGGCCTCGTCCTCGCCGCTGACGCGGTAGACGACGCCGACGGGACCGAAGAACTCCTCGCGGTAGGCGTCCATGTCGGCGGTGACACCGGTGAGGACGGTGCCGGGGAAGAAGGCGCCGTCGCGCGTGCCGCCGGTCACGACCGTCGCGCCCTGCGCGACGGCACGGTCGACCTGCTCCTGCAGCCGCTCCGCGGCCGCCAGGGACGACAGCGGTCCGAGCACGGTGTCCTCGGCGAACGGATCGCCGACCTTCGCCGCCTGCAGGGCCGCGGCGAAGCGCTCGACGAACCCGTCGTACAGCTCGTCGGCGACGAGGAAGCGCTTGGCGCCGTTGCAGGACTGACCGTTGTTGTCCAGGCGCGCATCGACGGCCGCCTGCACCGCGGCATCCAGGTCGTCGGTGGACAGCAGGATGAAGGGGTCCGAGCCGCCGAGCTCCAGCACGACCTTCTTGAGGTTGCGGCCCGCGATCTCGGCGACCGCCGCGCCGGCGCGCTCGCTGCCGGTGACGGAGACGCCGTGTACGCGACGGTCGGCGATCACGTCGGCGGCCTGCTCGTTCGTGAGGCGGACGTCGACGTAGGCGCCGGCGGGGAATCCCGCGTCGGCGTACATGGCCGCGATGGCCGCCGCCGACTCGGGGCACTGCGGCGCGTGCTTGAGCAGGATCGTGTTGCCGATCGCCAGGTTGGGCGCGGCGAAGCGGGCGACCTGGTAGTAGGGGAAGTTCCACGGCATGATGCCCAGCAGCACGCCCAGGGGCGAGCGGCGGATGACGGCGGTGCCCTCCCCCAGGATGTCGAGGGGCCGGTCGCCGGTGATCTCGTCGATGTGATCGGCGTAGAACTCGGTGATGTCGGCGGCGAAGTCGACCTCGCCCTCGGCCGCGGCGAGCGGCTTGCCCATCTCGCGCACGATGATCGCGGCGAGCTCGTCGCGGCGCTCGCGGTGCAGCTCGGCGACGCGGCGCAGCAGCGCCGCGCGTTCGGCGGGCGTCGAGGTGCGCCCCCACGTCTGGGCCGCCTCGTGGGCGGCCGCGACGGCGGCCTCGACCTCCGACGAGGTGGCGTCCGGGTAGGTGGCGAGGGTCTCGCCGGTGGCGGGGTTCACAACCGCATACGTCATCGTCGTTCTCCGTTCGTGTCGGATCGTGCTCGGTTCGCGTTCGGATCAGGTGGCGGGGATCAGCGTGTACTTCGTCGACAGGTACTCGTGGATGCCCTCCAGGCCGCCCTCGCGCCCCATACCCGACTGCTTGACGCCGCCGAACGGTGCCGCCGCGTTGGACACGACGCCCGCGTTCAGCCCCATCATGCCGGTTTCGAGGCGGTCGATCATCCGCAGGCCCCGGGCGAGGTCCTCGGTGAAGACGTAGGAGACGAGGCCGTACTCCGTGTCGTTGGCCAGGCGCACCGCCTCGTCCTCGCTCCCGAACGTCGCGATCGCCAGCACCGGGCCGAAGATCTCCTCGCGCAGGATGTCGCTGCCGGCGGCGACGTCGGTGAGCACCGTGGGGGCGAAGAAGGTCCCGGGTCCGTCGATGGCCTCGCCACCGGTGAGCAGCCGAGCTCCGCGGGAGACGGCATCCGACACCAGCGCCTCGGTGCCGTCGACCGCCTTGCGGTCGATGAGCGGGCCGATCTGCACCCCGTCCTCCGTGCCGCGGCCCACGCGCATGGCGTCCACGCGCGCGGTGACGCGACGGGCGAACTCCGCCGCGACGGACTCGTGCACGATGAAGCGGTTCGCGGCGGTGCAGGCCTGCCCGATGTTGCGGAACTTCGCGAGCATCGCCCCGTCGACCGCCTTGTCGAGGTCGGCGTCGTCGAAGACCACGAACGGCGCATTGCCGCCGAGCTCCATCGACACCCGGAGCACGCCCTCGGCCGCCTGCGCGATGAGCTTCTTGCCCACCGGCGTCGATCCCGTGAACGACAGCTTGCGCAGGCGGGGGTCGGCGATGATCGGTGCCGAGAGTGCACCCGAGCGCGTCGTGGTGACCACGTTGACGACACCCGCGGGCAGACCCGCCTCGACGAGCAGGTCGACGAAGGCGAGCGTCGTCAGCGGGGTGAGCTCGGCGGGCTTGACCACCACGGTGCACCCCGCGGCGAGCGCGGGAGCGATCTTGCGGGTCGCCATCGCCAGCGGGAAGTTCCACGGCGTGATGAAGAAGCACGGTCCCACCGGGCGCTGGCTGACGATCATCCGCCCGGTGCCCTCCGGGTTGGAGCCGTAGCGGCCGGCGATGCGCACCGCCTCCTCGCTGAACCAGCGCAGGAACTCGCCGCCGTAGGTGACCTCCCCGCGCGCTTCGGCGAGGGGCTTTCCCATCTCCAGGGTCATCAGCAGGGCGAACTCGTCGGCGCGGGCGGTGAGCAGGTCGAACGCCCGGCGCAGGATGTCGCTGCGCACGCGCGGAGCGGTGGCCGCCCACTCCTCCTGCGCCGCGACCGCGGCGTCGAGGGCACGGATGCCGTCCTCGGGCGACGCGTCCGCGATCTCGACGAGGGTGTCGCCGGTCGCCGGATCGACCACCGGGAAGGTGCCGGCGGAGCCGTCCACCCACTCCCCGGCGATGAACAGTCCGCGGGGAACCTTCTCGAGCAGTGCGCTTTCGCTGATCAACGTGCGGCCTCCTTCAGGCGACGGGTGCTGGCGGGGGCGTCCGTGGACAGCGTCTCGCCCCGGAAGAAGGCGGGGCGCTTCACGAACTGCCAGATCATGAGGACGATGCCCACCACGATGATGAGCATGCCGAGGATGAAGACGATCCCGACGCCGCCGACGTTGGCCCCCGACCCGTAGGCCGGGTCCATCGAGTCGAACAGCGTCGTGAAGAACAGGACGGCGAGGATGGCCCCGCCGACGAGCGGGAACAGGAAGGTGAAGAAGACGTTGCGCACCGAGTCGAACCACTGCTTGCGGAAGTACCAGACGCAGGCGAACGCCGTGATGCCGTAGTAGAAGCAGATCATCATGCCGAGGGTCAGGATCGTGTCCCACAGCGTGTTCTCGCTCACGACGCGCATGACGGCGTAGAACGCCGACGCGACGATCGCCGAGACGATCGTGGCGAAGCCCGGCGTGAAGAACCGCGGGCTCACCCGGGCGAACGCGGGCGGAAGCGCGCCGTAGTGCCCCATCGACAGGAGCGTGCGCGCGGGTCCCACGAACGTCGACTGCAACGACGACGCCGAGGAGGTGAGCACGGCCAGCGACACCAGGAACGCGAGGGGACCGAGGATCGGCCCGGACAGGTGGAAGAACACGTTCTCCTGGATGCCCTCGTTGCCGAGGCCGAGCTCGCCCGTGCCGACACCGGCGTACATGATCATGGCGACCGCGAGCAGCAGGTAGATCGAGACGATCGTGAGCACCGTGATCGTCGCGGCGCGGCCCGGGGTCTTCTCGGGATCCTTCGTCTCCTCGTTCATGGTGAGAGTGACGTCCCACCCCCAGAAGATGAAGATCGACAGCGACAGGCCCGCCGCGAACGCGCTGAACGAGCCGACGGCGAACGGGTTGAACCAGCCGATGTCGAACGGCTGGAAGTCGAAGCCCTTGCCGCCCACGGCCTCCACGATCGCCGCGATCGCGAAGAACAGCAGCACGGCCACCTGGAAGGTGACCAGCACGTACTGCAGCTTCTGGGTGGTCTGCATGTCGCGGTAGGAGATGAAGGTCG
The DNA here is from genome assembly GCF_019443465.1 of Microbacterium sp. PAMC21962. Taxonomy (NCBI): domain Bacteria; kingdom Bacillati; phylum Actinomycetota; class Actinomycetes; order Micrococcales; family Microbacteriaceae; genus Microbacterium; species Microbacterium sp. PAMC21962. Next base: position 1,638,850 of record NZ_CP080381.1, read on the forward strand.
CCGCCAGCATGAACAGCAGGCACACGCCGACGTTGATCCAGGTGTTCGCGGCCAGGTCGGCGATCTCCGCGTTGCCCGTGACCTGCGACAGCAGCAGGAACAGGAAGTCGACCGCGACGCCGGCGAGGTTCGACAGCACGAGGATGGTCGCGACCACGAGGCCCCACCCGGCCATCCACCCGACCCACGGGCCGAACGCGCGCGCCGCCCAGGTGAAGCTGGTCCCGGCATCCGGCATGCGGTTGTTCAGCTCGCGGTAGCCGAAGGCCACCAGCAGCATGGGGATGAAGCCGACGAGGATGATCGCCGGGATCTGTGCGCCGACGGCGGATGCCGTGGGCCCCACGGCCGCCGTGAAGGTGTAGGCCGGGGCGATGCACGAGATGCCGATGACGACGGCGCCGATGAGACCGATCGTGCCGGCGCTCAGCCCTTTGCTGGACAGGCCGCCGGTCTCGGCCGGCACGGCCGGCGCGTCGGATGCGGAGGGTGCGCTCATCGTCGAGCCTCCTCGGAGTGGGAACGGGTGCGGGGGACGACGATCACCGGGACGGTGATCTCGTGGAGCATCTTGGCCGCGGTGGAGCCGAGGAACAGCCGTCGCGGCTGGGCGAGTCGGCTCGAGCCGACCAGCACGACCTCGCCGGGAAGCCAGTCGAGGTACGACACCGCCTCCTCGATGCTGTCGCCCGCGGCGACCGCCACGTCGGTGCGCAGGCCCGCGGGAAGCTCGGCGCGCGCCGCGGCGAGCACCTCGTCGGCTTCGGTCGTGCCGGCGATGCGGATCGCCGCGGTGTCGGCCGACGGCGGCAGGTCGACCGGCAGCAGCGAGAGCAGCCGGACCGGCGCGCCGATGGCGCCGGCGAGCTCGGCCGTCTCGGTGATCAGCGCGTCGGCGCCGGGTCGGGTGCCGATCGCCACCGTCAGACGTGCGATGCCGGTCTCCGGCGCGATCTTGCGCGCACCGCGCGGCACGAGCACGACCGGCACGTCGGAGGAGTGCAGCAGCTCGGTCGTCGTCGAGCCCAGACGGTGGCGGCCGCGCGAGCCGCCGTCGGCGGCGCCGACCACGATGTACGAGGCCCTCAGCTCGTCGGCGAGGGTGACCAAGCCCTCGGCGAACGACTCCGCCGGCCGGACGTGGGCGTGCGCCACGACGTTCGCGGGGATGCGGTCGATCGCCTGCGCGATCCACGTCTGGGCCTGCGCGTGCAGGTGACGGTCGTAGCCGGCATCCGGCGGGGTGATGACGCTGCGGTCCGCGCTGGGCAGGATGATCGCGACGTCGAGCACGGCGTCCAGGGCCGCCGCGAGCCGCGCGGCGAACGCGACGGCGTCGCGACCGGGCTTGGTCGCGGTGTAGCCGACGACGAGGTGACCGCTCATGCGCGGATCTCGTCGAGGATCTGTTGCGCCGCGACGCGTCCCATCCGGATGGCGCCGTCGACGTGCTGGTAGCCCGCGCCGGCCATGTCGCTGCAGGCGAAGTGGATCGGCCCGACGGGCGTGCGCAGGTCGGCGCCGTAGCGGTGGAGCCCGCCGAGGTCGAAGGATGCCGCGTACGCGCCGCGCGTCCACTCCTCGCTGCCCCAGTCGCTCTCGTAGTAGACGACGGGGTCCTTCGCCTCGGGGCCGTAGTAGTGGCTCAGCGACTCGAGGATGCGCTCCTTGCGCTCCGCGGCGCTGAGGCGGAACAGGTCGTCCGCGGTGCGGTCGGACACGAAGCCGACCAGGGTGCCGCGCTCGTCGCCGTGGTTCGTGTTGTCGTAGGCCTCGTGCGAGAGCTCGTAGGGGCTGAACGCGGTGCCGGACAGGCCCTTCTCGCGCCAGAAGGGCGTCTCGTACACGGCGTGCACCTTGATGACGAAGCCCATCGAGATGTGCTGGTGCATCTGGTGCTGCAGACGCGGCAGCGGCGGGACGAACGAGATGCGGTTGTAGAGCACGGGGGCCAGCGCGAGGATCGCGTGACGGGCCCGCACCGTCACCCCCTCGGCGACGGCGACGACGCCTTCGCCCTCGGTGTACTCGAGGGTGCGCACCGGCTGGCCCAGGAAGACGTCGTCGCCCAGGCGCTCGGCGAGCAGCAGCGGCACCTGCTGCAGACCGCCGACGACGCGCTTGTCGAGGATGAAGTCGGCGTCGACGAGGTGGGTGTAGCTGCCGGCGGATGCCGCCATCAGCAGCGACTGCAGCAGCGAGAACGAGTGCGTCGGCTTGGTGAGCATCGCCGAGCCCGTCGGGAAGGCGAGGTTGCGGATGGCCTCGTCGTCGTCGGTCTGCTCGCGCAGCCAGGCATCCCAGGAGACGGTGTCCCACTCGGCGGCCTTCGGGTGGGCCCAGGGGCGGTCGGGGTCGATCTCGGCGACCATCGCGTCCAGGCGCGCGGTCACCTCGGCGATGATCCGCTCGGTCTCGGCGCTCACGGGGAACATGTCGCCGGTGTAGCGGTGGGCCACCCCGTCGGGTCCGATGTAGACGCTGTCGCCCTCGCGGTAGCGGTCGAAGGTCTCCAGGCCCAGCTCCGCGATGGTCTCCTTCAGCGCGTCCTGATCGGGCGAGACCCACTGGCCGCCGATCTCGAGCATCGCGCCCTCGATCGTGTCGGTCCACAGCCGGCCGCCGACGCGATCGCGCGCCTCGAGCACGGCCACCGACAGACCGGCCTTCTTGAGCTGGTTCGCGGCCGTCAGGCCCGCCGCTCCCGCTCCGATGACGACGACGTCACGTGTGATCTCGGTCATGGTATCTCCTCTGTCGTGAGTCCGGTTGCGTGGTGCTCCCGCACGATGTCCCGATAAGCGCTGTCACAGTGGCCTCTGGAAGACCGAAAGTGGGACATCGCCGGGCGCAAGTGGGACATGGGGTGGGGTGATGGCGTGGTGCCGGGGCGGGTTCAGTGGGCGGCGACGGCGGCGTGGGCGGCGACGGCGGCGGCGACCACGTCGACGCCCTCGGCGAGGAGGTCGTCCGAGATCGTCAGCGGCGGCAGGAAGCGGATGACGTTGCCGTAGGTGCCGCACGTGAGGACGATGACGCCCTGCGCGATCGCCGCCTTGGCGACCGCCGCGGTCAGCGCGGCATCCGGTGCCTTCGTGGCGGGGTCGACGAACTCGACGGCGATCATGGCGCCGGCGCCGCGGACGTCGCCGATGCGGGCGTCGGAGCCCTGCAGCGACTCGAAGCGGGCACGGAGGATCCCCCCGATCTCTCGTGCCCGCTCGAGCAGCCCGTCGTCCTCGAACGCGTCCATCGCGGCGAGCGCGGCGGCACAGGCCACGGGGTTGCCGCCGTACGTGCCGCCCAGGCCGCCGCCGTGGGTCGCGTCCATGATCTCGGCGCGACCGGTGACCGCCGCCAGCGGCATGCCCCCGGCGATGCCCTTCGCGGTCGTGATGAGGTCGGGGACGATGCCGAACAGGTCGCTCGCGAACATCTCGCCGGTGCGGGCGAAGCCCGTCTGGACCTCGTCGGCGATGAAGACGACGCCGTTCGCGCGGCACCAGTCCACGACCGCCGGAAGGAACCCCTCGGCGGGGACGATGAAGCCGCCCTCGCCCTGGATGGGCTCGATGATGACGGCGGCGAGGTTGTCGGCGCCGATCTGCTTCTCGATCAGTGAGATGGCCCTGGCCGCGGCGTCCGCACCGCTCAGGCCGTCGCGGAACGGGTAGGACGCGGGCACCCGATAGACCTCGGAGGCGAACGGCCCGAAGCCGCTCTTGTACGGCATCGACTTGGCGGTGAGGGCCATCGTCAGGTTCGTGCGGCCGTGGTAGGCGTGGTCGAAGGCGACGACGGCCTGACGTCCGGTCGCCTTCCGGGCGATCTTGATCGCGTTCTCGACGGCCTCGGCGCCCGAGTTGAACAGCGCGGACTTCTTCTCGTGGTCGCCCGGGGTCAGCCGGTTCAGCCGCTCGGCGACGGCGACGTAGGACTCGTAGGGCGAGATCATGAAGCACGTGTGGGTCATCTGGGCGACCGCGGCCTGCACGGCCGCCACGACGCGCGGGTTCGCGTTTCCGACGCTGGTCACCGCGATGCCGCTGCCGAGATCGATGAGCGAGTTCCCGTCGGCATCCACGACGACCCCGCCGCCCGCGGCGACGGCCTCGATCGGCACCGTGTGCGCGACACCCGCGGCGACGGCGGCGCTCTTGCGGGCCAGCAGCTCCTGCGAGCGGGGGCCGGGGATGCTGGTGACGAGGCGGCGCTCCTGCGCCAGGGTCGGTCCGCCGACGACGGCGCTGTCGATGATGCTCATGCCGGGAGCGTATGAGCCGCGAGCCCCGCGTCACACCTTCCGCCGTGTACATTCTGAGTCGAAGGGCATACATCGCGTACAGCGGGGTGCGCCCGTCGACCCGCAGACCGCACCGCCGCGCGCGGCCCCGCAGCGCGCCGAGGAGGCCCCGCCGTGACCGATCCGCAGCCCACCCTGCGCGCGCTCCTCGCGCGCCGCGACCTCGATCTGCGCCTCGCGTCGGATCCGGACGACCTCGACGCGGGAGCGCTGGAGGCCCCGCTGCGGTGGGTGCACAGCTCGGACCTCGCCGATCCGACGCCCTTCCTGGCCGACGACCTCCTGCTGCTGACCACCGGCACCCAGTTCGTGGGGGCCGGCCCCGCGCCCGACGGCGACCTCGACGGGTACACGGCCTACGTCGCACGGCTGCGCACCCGCGGCGTGCGCGGCCTCGGCTTCGGCACCGAGGTCGTCCGCGACGGCATCCCGCCCGCCCTCGTCGAGGCGTGCCGCGCCGAGCGGATGCCGCTGTTCGAGGTGCCCTACCGCACCCCGTTCATCGCCCTCGCCCGCGCGAACGCGGAGGCGATCGCCGCCCAGGCGTACGCCCGGCGCACGTGGGCGCTCTCGGCGCAGCGCGCCATCTCGCTCGCCGCCCTGCGCCCCGACGGGCTCGCCGCGACGGTGGCGGAGCTCGCGGCGCAGCTCGGCGCGTGGGTCGGGCTGTTCGATGCGGCGGGCACGCTCACCCAGAGCGCCCCCTCCGACGCCCTCGACGAGGCCGCGCTCGCGGCGCTCGCGACCGAGGCCGGGGCCGTCCTCCGCCGCGGCGCGCGCGCCGCCTCGACCCTCGACATCGGCGACCGCCACGTCACGATGCAGACGCTCGGCCGCGGCGGCCACCTGCGCGGCCTCATCGCGATCGTGGGCGCCGACCTCGATCTGGAGGGGCGCAGCGTCGTGACCTCGGTGATCGCGATGGCCGGGCTCGCCCTCGAACAGAACGTCGGCCTCGGCCGGGCCCGCTCGGCCCTGCGCACGGGCCTGCTGCAGACCCTGCTGTCCGACGACCCACAGCTGGCCCGGCGGGTGTCGCGGGAGCTGTGGGGCCCGCTGCCGGCGGCGCCCGTCGTCGTCGCGGTGGCCAACGTCTCCCCCGGGCGTGCGGACGCCGCCGTCGACTGGCTCGAGCTGCGCGCGGCCGAGCGCGGCGGCCTGTTCTACGCCCGCAGCTCCGACGGCATCGTCCTCGTCGAACCCGCCGGCGACGAGCGGGCCGCCGAGGCGCTCTCGGGGCTGCTCGACGCCGCCGTGGGGGTCTCGGAGCCCGCCGAGTACGCGGCGTTCGCGCGGGCGCACGCGCAAGCCCTCACCGCCCTGCGCACCGCCGCGCCCGGGCGGGTGGGACGCTTCGCGGATGCCGCCGGCGTGCTGTCGAGCCTCGACTCCCCCGCCGCGCGGGCCCTGGCCGACGCGCGCCTGCGTCCCCTGCGCGCGCACGACGCGGCCCACGGGACGGCGCTGATCGAGACGGTGCGCACGTGGCTGGCGCACGATGCCCGCATCGACGAGGCGGCGCGCAGCCTCGGCATCCATCGGCACACGGTGCGCGCCCGCGTCGCGCACGCGCAGCAGCTGCTCGGCGTGGACCTGTCCCGGTTCCCGGCACGGGCGGAGCTGTGGGCCGCGCTGGTCGCGTCGGACTGAGACGCGCGCGGGATTCTTGGCGGACTCTTGGCGTGCGTGTGGGTGGATGATGGCGGACAGGAACGGAGGACGCATGTCGCGCGACGGTGCCCGACCACGGCTGCTCTACGTCGAGGACGACCCGACGATCGCCGGGATGACCGTCGAGGTGCTCTCGGAGGTCTATGAGGTCACGCACCTCACGGACGGCCGCGCGGCCCGCGACCGCGCGCTGGCCGAACGCTTCGACGTGCTCGTGGTCGACCGCCGCCTGCCCGGGCTCGACGGCGTCGAGCTGGTGCAGGCCGTGCGCACCGCCCGCCTGACGACACCGGTCCTGCTGCTGACCGCGCTGGGCGCCGTGTCGGATCGGGTCGACGGTCTGGATGCCGGGGCCAACGACTACCTCGTGAAGCCCTTCGACTTCGACGAGCTGCTCGCGCGGCTGCGCGCCCTGGTGCGCGGCCACCGGGCGGAGGGGCGGCGGCGCCACCTCGGCGACTGGACCTTCATCGCCGAGTCGGCGGCCCTGTACGGGGCGGGCGGGGAGCGCATCGCCCTGACGGCGACGGAGGCGCGGCTGCTCGCTCTGCTCGCGGAGAGCCCCGAGCACGTGTTCTCGCGCGACGAGATCCTCGGTGCCGTCTTCTCCTCGGACGATGCGCTCAGCTCGGTCGACACCTATGTCCACTACATCCGCCGGAAGGCGTCGCCCGAGATCATCGAGACCGTGCGGGGCCGTGGCTACCGCGCCGGGAGCAGCGCATGAGCGACGACGCCGACCGCCGCCGCCTGCACCGCGCGGCGCTGAACGTGGGCGTCCTGGTGGGCGTCGCCTCCGCCGTCGTGGTGACCGCCGGTGTCGCCGTGCTCGTCTCGATCCTGCTGCTGTCGGCGCGCCCCGAGGCGCACCGGGGCGGCGGGGACGCGGGCCGCCCCGGCCCGGACGGCGACCGGATCGTGGTCGACGTCGACCACGTGCTGCCCTGGGTGATCGCGCTCGGGGTGGCGGGCGTGGTGCTGCTCGCCCTCGTCGCCTGGTTCGCCGCGCGGCGGGCGGTCACTCCTCTCGCCACGGCGCTGCGCCTCCAACGGGGGTTCGTGGCCGACGCGAGCCACGAGATGCGCACGCCGCTGACGGCCCTCACGAGCCGGGTGCAGATCCTCGAACGGCGCCACCGTCGAGGCGAGGACCTGACGGCCACCCTCGCCGCGCTGCGCTCCGACGCGGCCGTGATGGACGAGGTGCTCACCGACATGCTGCTGACCGCGGAGGGCAGCGCCTCGGAGCGCACCCCCACGCCGGTGGCGGACGCGATCGCCGCCGCCACGGCGACCATCGCGCCGCTCGCCGAGGAGGCCGGGGTCGCGGTCGTCGTCACCGGCGCGAGCGCCGCTCTGGTCCGGATGCCGCGCGTCACCCTCACCCGGCTGTGCGTGGCGCTGCTGGACAACGCCGTGCAGCATTCGCCGACGGGGGCGACCGTCGAGATCTCCGCGGCGACGTCGGGCGACACCGTCGAGGTGCGGGTGCACGATGCCGGCGCCGGCATCTCCGACGCCGATCGCGACCGGATCTTCGAGCGGTTCGCCCGCGGTCCGGAGTCGGGGAGGCGGCGGGGCTTCGGTCTGGGGCTCGCACTGGTGCGCGAGGCGGCCACGACGGTGGGCGGCACGGTGGGCATCGAGTCGACCTCCTCGCGCGGGACGACGATGCTGCTGCGGCTGCCCGCCGCCTGACGACGGCTCGGCCCGCGCCCGGCCGCCTGCCGCGGCGCGATCAGGCCGCCGCGTGGACGACCGTCTCCACGCCCACGCCGCCGAGCCACCGGCGCACGCGGAGCGACGCGGGCTCGCCGCCGGGGCCGTCCGTCGCGGCGGCGACCAGTCCGGAGCGCAGCGGCGCACCCCACAGCCACCCGAGGTCCTCGTCCGCCGAGACGGCGACCGCCGTCGCCCACGCGTCGGCGGTGGTGAGGTCGTCGGCGACGACGGTGGCGCTGACGAGACCGGGCACCGGCTTGCCCGACCGCGGGTCGATCAGGTGCGCTCCCCGCTCCGCCGTCCCGGATGTCGCCACGGCGCCGGCCCGCAGCTCGACGGTCGCCAGCAGCGCGCCCGGGAGGCGCGGGTCGGCGATGCCGACGCGCCACGACCAGTCCGCGTCGGCGGCCGTCCACACCCGCAGATCGCCGCCGACGTTGATCCCGACGGCCACGACGTCGCCGCCCTCGAGGAGGGGGACCAGGTGCGCGTCGGCGGAGCGGTCGGCCGCCCAGCCCTTCACGTAGCCGGTGGGATCGAATCCGCCGCGCCAGGAGGCGCTGAAGCGGCCGCCGGTGGCGGTCTCGAGCCGGGCGCAGGCCTGCGCCACCTCCCGCAGCCGCGGATCGGCGTCGGCGAGCGCCAGCTCCCCGCGACGCAGCCGTGAGACCTGCGAGGCGGATCGGAACGGCGAGAAGAGGGCGTCGAGCTCGCGCAGCGCCGCGATCGTGGATGCCGCGGCGTCCGCGGCACGCTGCGGCACGGCGCCCGCGGCGATCACGTGGATGCTGACGGTGGTGCCCATGACCGCGGCCGTCCAGGCCTGCCGCCGCGGCGCGTTCACGCCGCCGCCTGATCGATCGCCGACTGCAGCGACGCGATGTAGCCGTCGCTGGTGTAGGTCGCCCCCGAGACCATGTCGATGGCGGCGCTCTGGGCGGCCATCGTCTCCGAGATCAGGCGGGGCAGCGCGTTCTGGTTGATCTGCCGGTCGCGGCCGTTGCTGCTCGGGTACTGGGGGGTCTGCACGTCCGTGATGACACCGCCCGCCACCGTGATCTGCACCTGCACGGCGCCGTAGCGGGTGTCGGCGGCGGCGCCCGTGTAGGTGCCGTCGGCGAGGCCGGTGCCCGACGAGGCCGTCGCGGACGGTGTGGCCGCGGCGGCCGACGCGGTGGCGCGCGGCGTCGTCGTCGGCGTCGTCGCGGTCGGCGCGGTCGCGGTGCGGGCGGCGGCGGTGGCCGTGTCCGTGGCCGCGGACGCCTGATCCTCGGGCAACGACGTGCGGTAGCTGAAGAGCAGGACGAGCCCGCTCAGGGTCGCGAGTATCGCGTAGACGATCTTCTTCATCGTCGTCTCCTCTCCCGGCGTCAGACGCCGAAGGCTTCGCTGTGGATCCGGTCGGCGCTCACGCCCACGGCGCGCAGGTCGCGCCGGACGGCGGCCATCCAGGGCTCGGGTCCGCAGAGGAACACGTCGTGCTCGTCGAGGGCCGGCACCAGCCGCCGCAGCAGCTCGGCACCCCGTCCGTCGGCGAAGTGCGCCGGCATCCACGTGGAGCCCTCGACCCGCCGTGGGCCGTGGAGCGCGACGTGGCGGACGCCGCGGTCGCGCACGAGGCGGTCGATGGCCGCCGTCCGCATCGCCTCGGCCGGCGCGTGGTCGCGCGTCACGAGCGTCGCCTCCCCGGCGGCGTACGGCTCGGCCTCGAGCAACGCCACGAGGGGTGCGACGCCCGCGCCCGCGCCGAGCAGGAGCAGGCCCCGCCGGGTGCGGGCCTCCCCCGTGAACTCTCCGTACGGCCCCTCGATGAGCAAGCGCGTGCCGGGGCGCAGCGTCGCCAGGCGCCGGGTGCCGTCTCCGACCATGCGGGCCGCGACGACCAGCTCCCCGCGGCGCGGGTCGGCGGCGAGCGACAGCGGGTGCCCCCTCGTCCAGCCGGGGCCGTCCAGGAAGCGCCACACGAAGAACTGCCCCGCGCGGGCGCCGAGCCGCCCGAGCCTGCGGCCGCGCATGCGCACCACGACGCCGACCGGGCCGTCGGCCTCCACGGCCGTGACGCGGATGCCGTGGCGTGCCGATCGCCACAGCGGAAGGCCGACCCGGTACACCAGCACCGCCGCCGCCGTGACGGCCCACAGCCCCCACCAGTAGACCTCGGCGAGCGGATGCGCCGCGAAGTCCGCGCCGGTCCACAGCATGTGCGGGATCGCGAGGCCCACGCCGAGGTAGCCGTACAGGTGCAGCAGGTGCCACGACTCGTAGCGCATCGCGCGGCGCGCACGGCGGATGCTCGTCACCACGACCAGCACCAGCAGGCCCGTCCCGGCGGTGGCGAGCAGCATCCCGGGATAGTTCCAGACGAAGTCCCACAGTTGCACGAACACGTTCACGTCCGCCTGCGCCGCGTAGCCGGCGACCAGCAGGGCGATGTGGGCCAGCAGCAGCCAGAACGACCAGAAGCCGACCCAGCGGTGCATCCGCGTGATCGCGTCGCGGCCGAACGCCCGCTCGAACAGCGGCACGCGCGCCATCAACAGCACCTGGTACAGCAGCAGGTTCGCCGACACCAGGCCCGTGATGCGGCCCAGCGTGTTGAGGGTGTCGGCATCCCACGCGAGCAGATCCTGCACGGCGCCGCCGGCGACCCACAGCGCCACGACGAACAGGCTGGTCGCCCAGATGACGGCGATCGCGACGAGGCGCCGCACCGGTCGCCACGACCGGGCGCGCACGGCGGGTGCGGCGGCGACGAAGGTGGCTCGGGTGGCTCGGGTGGCGGCCTGGGTGGTCATGCGTCGAGCGTCGCCGAGCGGCTCTGAGACAAGGCCAAGAATCCGCCGCCCCGGCGGCATCCATAGGAACCTGACAGGAACGCGGGCCGGAGCTCAGCAGCCGCAGCTGTGGCGGATCACCACGCGCGGGGCGAACACCGCGTCGAAGCGCGTCTGCCCCTCCGGCAGCGGGCCGGCGGTGCCCGCCAGGATGCGGGCGGCGGCGCGGCCCATCGCCTCCATCGGCTGACGCACCGACGTGAGCGTCGGCGTGCTGAGACGGCCGGCCAGGATGCCGTCGAACCCGGTGACCGCGACGTCGTCGGGCACCCGCACGCCGAGCGCGGCGAGGGCATCCAGCGCCATCAGGGCGTGCTGATCGGTGGCGCAGACGAGCACGCGCGGCAGGGCACCGCTCGCGTGCAGCGCGCTCAGCTGCTCGACCATGCGGTGCGGACCGCGCACCGTCCCGTCGATCGGCTCGTCGCGCGGGCGCAGACCCCAGCGGGTCAGCGACGCGCGGTAGGCGGCGAACCGCTCGGCGTTGTCGAAGCCCTCCTGCCGGCCGACGAAGGCGACGTCGTCGTAGCCGTGATCGCGCACGAGATGATCCACGAGCGCGCTCATGCCGCCCGCATTGTCCACGCGCACGCGATGGTGCGGGTCATCGCCCGGGGCGACGCTGAACAGCACCGTGGGGATGGTCGCGGGCATCCGCAGCAGCGCCGTCGGCAGCACGGGCGACGGGAAGATCGCCAGACCGTCGACCCGGCCCGCCGTGTCGGCCACCGAGACGTCGCTGTCGGAGCCGCTGGAGAGCACCACCGGCCGCCCCAGCATCCAGCACTCCAGCGCGAAGCCGCGCTGGACCTCGTCGACGTACAGCGGGAACGCGCGGGGATCGGACAGCGTCTCGTCGTCGGTCTGCGACCACGGGATGATGGCCCCGGCATCCAGCGGCGGACGGCGCGTGTCGGGCCGCGGCGGCGCGATGTCGCTCGGGTCGGCCCGCTCGAGCATGAGGTCGAACGCGTGCAGGCCCAGGATGCCGGTGCGACCGTTCGCGAGCCCACGGGCGGCGGCGCTCGGGGCGTAGCCGAGGCGGCGCGCCGCGGCCAGCACGCGCTCGCGCGTCGCCTCGCTGATGCGTTCGGGCCGGCGGAAGGCGAACGACACCGACGCGATCGACACGCCCGCCTCCTGCGCGACGTCGTAGACCGTCGGGCGACGCGAGCCGGCGTCACTCATGCGCAGCCCCTCCTCGTGTCCACGGCCGCCTCACGCGTCGGCGCGGCCTCCGACCCGCATCGGCAGCTCCAGGCCGAAGTGGACCGGGAAGAGGGGGTCGCCCGTATCCGACGGTACATCTTCGCGGGAGGCGCGCACGGCATCCATCGAGCGCGGCAGCTCGATCGGCAGGCGCCCCTCGGGCGCGATGCGGCCCGTGAGCACGTCGACGACCGCGCGCGACGAGCTGCCGAAGTCGACGACGATCGCCGACGCGAACGCCGCGAACGGGGTCAGGATGCCGGGACGGTCGAGATTGACCACGAGCACGAGCGGGCAGTGCGCGGCGATGCTCCTCATCCGGTAGACGCGGCCGGGCGGGAACTCGAGCGAGCCCTGGTGGAACCACGCCTCGAGGAAGAGGTCGTCGCGCGGCTCGAACGGCGCACCGAGGCGCACGAGCGCGAGATCCGCGTCGGCGGGGTCGGCGACGATCTCGCCCAGCTCGGCGACGTCCTCGGGGCGGAACCCCTCGACGTACACCCGGCGCCCGGCTCCGCTCAGCGGCAGCACCGGGTGATCCGCGCCCGGCGTCGGACGGTTCTGCACCACCGTCAGCGAACGCGCCTGCGCGCGCTCCCCCTCCGCCCGGAACTGCGCGTTCCCGACGATGCGCTCCGCCTCGTCGGGGTCGACGAACGGGTCGTCGAACAGGCCCAGCTGGAACTTCACGCGCAGGAGGCGAAGCGCGGACGCGTCGATGCGGGCCTCGTCGACGCGCCCCGCGCGCACGAGCTCGATCAGCAGGTCGACGCACTCCTCGCCGCCGAACTGGTCGGCCCCGGCATCCAGGATCTTGAGCATGCGTTCGCTCGGCGACAGCTCCTCGACGCCCCAGGCGCGCGCCGGCAGCACCTGGTCGCCGACGTGGTTGTCGTTGACCAGCTCCCAGTCGGTGACGACGACCCCGTCGAAGCCGAGCTCGCCGCGGAGGAGGTCCGTGACGATCTGCCGGTTGTAGCCGAAGCCGACCTCTTCGATGGGCACCCCGTTGCGCTCCAGCCCGATGGGCATGCCGTAGTACGGCATCATCGCGGCGGTGCCGCGGCGGATCGCCTCGCGGAACGGCTCCAGGTGGTACTCGAACATGCCGCCCGGGTAGACCTGCTCGCGCCCGTACGGGAAGTGCGCGTCCTCGCCGTCCTTCTGCGGACCGCCGCCCGGGAAGTGCTTTGTCGTGCACGCGACGCTGTCGGGTCCGAGCGCGTCACCCTGGAAGCCCTGCAGATAGGCGGCGGTGAACTCGGCGACCCGCGCGGCATCCTGCCCGAGGGTCTGGGCCTGCCGCCCCCAGCGGGGCTCGGTCGCGAGGTCGATCTGGGGGTGCAGGGCGGCGCGGATGCCGACGGCGCGGTACTCCTGCCGCGCGACGTCCGCGAACCGGCGCACCGTCTCGACGTCGTCGATCGCCGCCAGTCCGAGGCCCTCCGGCCACTGCGAGAACGGCCCGGCGGCGAAGCCCACGCCGGTGTTCTCGACGAACGCGTGCCGCGGATCGGTGCTGACGGTGACGGGCACCCCGTGCGGAGTCTGCGCGGCCAGGGCCTGCAGGTTGTTGTTCCAGACGGCGGCCTGCCGGGCGGAGCGGATGGCGTGCACGTTGAAGTGCGACAGGTGCTTGCCGCGGACGACCGTGGTCGTCGGCGACTTCGAGATGCGCCCGGGCGCCTCCAGCAGCTCGCCCTCCTCCCCCACCTCGATGACGGTCTGGAACATCAGCCCGCACTTCTCCTCCAGGCTCATCCGGGCCACGAGGTCGGCGGCGCGCTCGTCGGCGCTGCGGCGCGGATCCTCGTACGGATCCATCACCCCGTTGGCGTTGAGGTCGCGGAAGCGGGTGCCGTCGGGCGCGGTGAGATACGTGGGGGTCATGATTCTCTTTCTCGAGGCGGGTCGCGGGGGCTCACTTGAGCCCGGTCGTGGCGACGCCCTGGATGAAGTAGCGCTGCAGGAAGACGAACAGCAGCAGGATCGGCGCGATCACGAGCACGGACCCCGCCAGCAGCAGGCCGTAGTCGGTCGCGTTCTGTCCGGTCGAGTACAGCGAGAGCGCCACCGGGAGGGTGTACATGTTCTCGGTCTGGGCCGCGACGAGCGGCCACAGGAAGTTGTTCCACGACGCGAGGAAGGTGAGGATGCCGAGGGTCGCCAGCGGCGGCCCGCACAGCGGCATGACGACACGGGCGAAGATGCGCAGCTCCCCCGCCCCGTCGATGCGCGCCGCCTCGATGAGCTCGTCGGGGATGCCGAGCATGAACTGGCGCATGAGGAACACGCCGAGCGGCGTCGTGATGAACGGCAGGATCAGCGCCGCGTAGCTGCTGGTCAGCCCGAGCGAGGAGACCATCACGAACAGCGGCACGAAGGTGACGACGCCCGGCACCATGAGCGTCACGAGCACCACGGCGAACAGGATCTTCTTGCCGGGGAAGTCCATCTTCGCCAGCGCGTAGCCGACCATCGAGCAGAACACGAGGTTGCCGAGCACGGTCAGCAGTGCCACGACGATGCTGTTGGTGAAGAAGCGGCCGATGTCGAGCGGGCCGAACCACTGGGCGAAGTTGTCCCACGTGAACTCGCGCGGCCACCACGTGGGCGGGCGTTGCAGGATCTCGGCCTGGGTCTTGACGGAGCCCAGCAGCATCCAGGCGAACGGCAGCATCCACACGATGAGGCCGAAGACGAGCACGGTGTAGGTGACGGCCCGGCCGGTGACGGCGCGGCGCGCGCGCCGCGTCGGGCGGGCGGTGACAGGAGCGGTCATGGCGGGGTCCTCTCAGTCCTTCGTCCGCAGCAGCCGGAACTGCAGCAGGCTCAGCAGCGCGATCGCGAGGAACAGGATGTAGCTGGCCGCCGAGGCGACGCCGTACTGCCCGAAGCCGAACTGCTTGAACGTGTAATAGGCGACCGACAGGGTCGAGTCGAGCGGGCCGCCCTGGGTCATCACGAAGGCCTCCTCGAAGAACTGCAGGAAGCCGACCGAGATGAGCACGGCGCCCAGCAGCAGCGTCGGGCGCAGCATCGGCAGCGTGACCGCGGTGAGGCGCCGCCACGCCGAGGCGCCGTCCATCATGGCGGCCTCCTTGACGTCGGTCGGGATGGCCTGCAGGCCCGCCAGGAAGATCACCATCAGCGTGCCCACGTTGCGCCACACCGCCACCGCGATGAGCGACGGCAGCGCCCAGGTGGTGTCGTTGAGCCAGTCCGGCCCCTGGATGCCGACGACGGCGAGGGCGCTGTTGAGCAGCCCGTCCGGCTGCAGGATGTAGCGCCACACCACCGCGACGGCGACGATGCTCGTCACGACCGGTGCGTAGAAGCCGACGCGCAGGAACGAGACGATGCGCCCGCCGCCGGAGTTCAGGGCGAGCGCCAGTGCGAGCGCGACGGCCATCGTCACGGGGATGCCGACGACGACGAACGTCGCCGTCACGCCCATCGACTTCAGGAACGTGGGGTCGGTCAGCACCTTGACGTACTGATCGAGGCCCACGAAGTCGACCGCGAACGGGGAGCGGATGTCCTGCGCGCGGAAGTCGGTGAACGACATCGCGAACGAGCCCACGATCGGCACGATCATGAAGACCGCGAACACGATCACGAACGGGAGCGCGAACCCCCACGCGATCCATCCCTGACGCCGACGCCGGGACGACCCGGGTCGGCGACCACGGCCGCGACCGGAGACGGCGGCGGCCGCTCCGGTCGCGGCCAGTGATGCCTGCGTCATCTCGATCAGCCCATTCCGAGGGCGTCGGCCTTGCTCTGCAGCTCCTTCATGGCGTCTGCAGGGCTCTGGGTGCCCAGGCGCACCTTCTCGAGCACGGCGTCGCCCGCGGCGGCGACCTGCACCCACGTCGTGGTCGCCGGCACCGACTTCGCGGTCTCGAGCTGCGTGCCGAACGCGGCGAGCGTCGGCTGCGAGGCGAGGGCCTGCTCCTTCCACGCGGCCTGGACGGCGGGCAGGTCACCGGTCTTCTCGTACCACTGCGCCTGCGTCGTCGGATCGGTCAGCCACTGCGCGAGCTTCCAGGCGGAGTGCGCGTTCTTCGAGTTCTTGAAGACCGTGAGGTTCGCCCCGCCGCTGAACGAGGTGGACGACTCCTTCGTGGGCAGCACGGCGGTGGTGAACTTGCTGGAGAAGCCCTCCCCGCCGACCTTCTCGAGCGAGCCGATCATGAACGGCCCGTCGATGAGCATCGGGGTCGTGCCGGCGACGAAGTCCGCCTCCTGCGCGCCCGACGAGCGGTCGGCCGCCGGGTTGGCGATGCCCTTCTGGAAGAAGCTCTGGTAGTACTCGTAGGCCTCGACCATCTGTGGCGTGTCGACGGTCCACTTATCGCCGTCGACGAGCGAGGCGCCGTTGGACCACGGCATCCACAGCGTGCCCTGGAACGAGTCGTTGCCGCCCGGCAGACGGATGCCGTACTCGGCACCGGCCTTGGACTGCATGTCGGCGGCCATCTGGCTCAGCTCGTCCCACGTGGTGGGGGCCGTGGTCCAGCCCGCCTTCTCGGCGAGGTCGGTGCGGTAGTAGAGCACGCGGGTGTCGACGTACCAGGGCGCCCCGGTCATGCGGTCGCCCACCTGGGTCGACGCGACGGCGCCGGGGAAGGTCCCGGAGGTGTCGAGGTCGGTCGGCACGGTCTGGAACGCGTCGGCGAAGTCGGCCATCCAGGTCGAACCCATCATGGCGATGTCGGGCGTCGTGCCGCCGGCGATGGCGGTCTGGATCTTGCTGTACGCGGCATCCCACGGGATCGCCGTGACCTCGACGGTGACGCCGGGGTTGGCCTCTTCGAACGTCTTCACGAAGTCGGGCAGCGCCTCGCCCTCCGCACCCATCGCCCACATCGTGATCGTGCCGGTGGCCGGCTCGCTTCCGATGGTCGTGGCGCTGTCGGGTGCGCTCGCGGCGTCGTCTGCGCGACCGCATCCCGCGAGCGCGAGCGCGCCGATGGCGACGAGAGCGACGGCTCCCAGCCGGACATGTTTCATGGTTCCTCCTCGAACGGGACACCCGCTGCGGTGTCGCTGGCCACTTTACTTATGCGCATAACCTTCGTCAAGACGGTGTCCCGCGAAACACCATCGACGCACCGAGGCACCGCTGCGCGCGGCGTTTCTCGGTGCGCGAACGGTTTCTCGCCGACGGAGCGGCGAGCCGCTCAGTCGCGCGGAGCGTGCGCCTCGAGGAACTCGTAGAGGTCGGTCGTGTCGACGCCCGGGAACGAGCCGGTCGGCAGGGTCGCCAGCAGCGTCCGGGGCGTGCGGACGTTGGGCCAGGCCTGGTCGCGCCACTGCGACTCGAGCTCGGCGGGAGCACGGCGGCAGCACACCTCGACGGCATGGCGCGAGACGCCGCGGTTGGTGGTCTCGCGCCCGACGAACCACTTGGTGTCGTCGAAGCGCACCCCCACCGACACCGAGTGCGCGCCCTCGCTCGAGGCCTCCACGCGCGCGGTGCACCAGAACGTGCCGTTGCCGGTGTCGGTGTACTGGTAGTACGGGTTGAACTTGTCGGGGATGTCGAAGACGACCCGGCTCGTCCAGCGGCGACAGCACAGCTGCCCCTCGATCGCCCCCAGGCGGTCGGAGGGGAAGTTCACGTCGTCGTTCTCGTACGCCTTCGTGATGGTCCCCGACTCGTGCACCTTCAGGAAGTGCACCGGGATGCCGAGGTGACGCGTGGCCAGGTTGGTGAAGCGGTGCGCCGCGGTCTCGTACGACACCGAGTAGGCATCGCGGAGGTCCTCGATCGACAGCGCGCGGCGCGACTTCGCGTCGTGGAGCACCGGGACCGCGTGATCCTCGGGGATCAGCAGCGCCCCCGTGAGGTAGTTCGTCTCCACGCGCTGGCGCAGGAACTCGGCGTACGAGCGCGGCTCGGCGTGGCCGAGGATGCGACTCGCGAGCGCCTGCAGCACGGCCGTGCGCGAGTCGCCCTTCGCGGGCACCGTGCTCGAGAGGTACAGCCGCCCGTGCTTGATGTCGGCGACCGACCGCGTCGACGCCGGCAGGTCGGCGACGTAGTGCAGGGAGAAGCCCAGATGAGCGGCGATGTCGGACGCGGTGCGCTGCGTGAGCGGACCTCCGGGGTGATCGACGGCGCGCAGGATGCCGCGGGCATGCTCCTCCAGCTCGGCGAAGTAGTTGTCCTGCCGTCGCATGAGGTGGCGCAGCTCCACGTTCGCCCGCCGCGCCTCCTCAGGGGTGGCGGAGCGCTCGTCGCCGAGCCGCTCGATCTCCCCCTGCAGCGCGAGCAGCGCCCGCAGGGCGTCGTCGGGGACCGACTTGCCGATGCGGAACGGCTCGATGCCGAGCGCCCGGAACGTCTGGCCCTTCATGGCGCGCTCGAGGGCGATCTCGAGGGTGGCGCGCTCGTCCAGCGGCTCCGCCTCGAGGAGCTGGTCGACCGTCGCCCCGAGGGCCTTCGCGATGGTGCGCAGGAGGGTGAGCTTGGGCTCGCGCTTGCCCGTCTCGATCATCGACAGCTGGCTCGGCGCGCGCTCGACGGCCGCCGCGAGCTCGTCGAGGGTCAGGCCGCGGGCGGTGCGCAGCTGCCGGATGCGCCGGCCGATCGTGAGGGCGTCGGCCTCATCGTCGGCGGCGCCCGAGAGGTCGGCGAAGGGAACATCGACGTTCGTCATGTCCCGGATTGTGTCACAGAACGTGAACTTCGATCAATCTTCACAATGGATTTGGTTACTCCTGGCCTCAAACTTCACCCACAGTGGAGACACGAGCCACCGCCGGCCCCGCCCCGGCATCCGATGAAGGAGAGCACCATGACGATCCAGGCCACCCCCGGTCAGCCGCCCCTCCGCGCGGGCGACCAGACGCAGACCGCCGCCGAGCTGCAGGAGATCTGGGACACCGACCCGCGCTGGGACGGCGTCGAGCGCACCTACACCGCGGAGGACGTCGTCCGCCTGCGCGGCAGCGTCCGCGAGGAGAACACCCTCGCCCGCCGCGGCGCGGAGAACCTCTGGAACCTCCTGCACACCGAGGACTACATCCGGGCGCTCGGCGCGTACACCGGCGGTCAGGCGGTGCAGCAGGTACGCGCGGGCCTGAAGGCCATCTACCTCTCCGGCTGGCAGGTCGCCGCCGACGGCAACCTCGCCGGGCAGACCTACCCCGACCAGAGCCTCTACCCGGCCAATTCGGTGCCCGCTGTCGTCCGCCGCATCAACAACGCGCTGATCCGCCAGGACCAGATCGAGCACACCGAGGGCACCCTCACGCAGGACTGGCTGGCGCCCATCGTCGCGGATGCCGAAGCCGGCTTCGGCGGCCCGCTCAACGCGTACGAGCTCGCGCATTCGCTCATCCAGTCGGGTGCCGCCGGCATCCACTGGGAAGACCAGCTCGCCAGCGAGAAGAAGTGCGGCCACCTCGGCGGCAAGGTGCTGGTGCCCACGCAGCAGCACATCCGCACCCTGAACGCGGCTCGGCTCGCCGCCGACGTCGCCGGCGTGCCGACCGTCATCATCGCCCGCACCGACGCGCTGGCGGCCGATCTGCTCACGAGCGACGTCGATCCCCGCGACCAGGAATTCACGACCGGCGAGCGCACGAGCGAGGGCTTCTACCGGGTGCGTCCGGGCCTGGAGGCGGTCATCAGCCGCGGCCTGGCCTTCGCCCCCTACGCCGACCTGCTGTGGGTGGAGACGGGCGAGCCCGACATCGAGCTGGCCCGCGCGTTCGCGAGCGCGATCCACGAGCGGTTCCCCGGCAAGATGCTCGCCTACAACTGCTCGCCGAGCTTCAACTGGAAGCGTCACCTCAGCGACGAGCAGATCGCGACCTTCCAGCAGGAGCTGGCCGACCTGGGTTACAAGTTCCAGTTCATCACCCTCGCGGGCTTCCACGCCCTCAACTACTCGATGTTCGATCTCGCCTCCGGTTACGCCGAGCGCGCCATGAGCGCGTACGTCGAGCTGCAGGAAGCCGAGTTCGCCGCGGAGGCCCGCGGCTACACCGCCACCAAGCACCAGCGCGAGGCGGGCACCGGCTACTTCGACGTCGTTTCCACGGCGCTCAACCCCGACAGCGCGACCCTGGCTCTGGTGGGATCCACTGAGGCCGAACAGTTCCACTGAGCACCCAACCCCACACGACACAGAAAGAGCAGGGCCATGACTCCCACCGCCACGGGCACCGCGCCCGCATCGACCATCACCATCACGGGACCGATCCGCGACCGCTACGACGAGATCCTCACGCCCGCGGCGATCGCGTTCCTCGCAGAGCTGCACGTCCGCTTCGCCGGCCGCCGCCACGACCGGCTCGCCGACCGGATGCGGCGCCGCTTCGAGATCGGCAACGGGCACGACCCGCAGTTCCGCTCCGACACGGCCCACATCCGCGAGGACGCCGATTGGACGGTCGCCGGCGCCGGCCCGGGCCTGGAGGACCGCCGTGTCGAGATCACCGGCCCGACCGACCCGAAGATGACGATCAACGCGCTCAACTCGGGCGCGAAGGTGTGGCTGGCCGACCAGGAGGACGCCACGAGCCCCACCTGGCGCAACGTCATCGAGGGTCAGCTCTCCCTGTTCGACGCGATCCGCGGGCAGCTGTCGTACACGAGCCCCGAGGGCAAGGAGTACCGCGTCACCGCCGAGCGCACGCCCACGATCGTGATGCGCCCGCGCGGCTGGCACCTGGTGGAGAAGCACATCCGCTACACCGACCGCGCCGGCCGCGACCTCGCGGCATCCGGTTCGCTGGTCGACTACGGCCTGTACTTCTTCCACAACGCGCAGCGCCTCATCGACAACGGCGTGGGGCCCTACTTCTACCTGCCGAAGATCGAGTCGGCCGAAGAGGCGAAGCTGTGGGACGACGTGTTCACCTT
This sequence comes from Microbacterium sp. PAMC21962, assembly GCF_019443465.1. Classification (NCBI taxonomy): domain Bacteria; kingdom Bacillati; phylum Actinomycetota; class Actinomycetes; order Micrococcales; family Microbacteriaceae; genus Microbacterium; species Microbacterium sp. PAMC21962. The sequence continues at coordinate 1,659,470 of NZ_CP080381.1, forward strand.
CAGCGAGGAGTACATCGGCATCCCGCACGGCACGATCCGCGCGACGGTGCTGATCGAGACGCTGCCGGCCGCGTTCGAGATGGAGGAGATCCTGTTCGAGCTGCGCGATCACGTCGCGGGCCTGAACGCCGGGCGCTGGGACTACATCTTCTCGATGATCAAGAACTACCGCGGCCGCGGTGCGCGCTTCGTGCTGCCCGACCGCAGCCAGGTGACGATGACGGTGCCGTTCATGCGGGCCTACACGGAACTGCTCGTGAAGACGTGCCACAAGCGCGGGGCCTTCGCGATCGGCGGCATGAGCGCGTTCATCCCCAACCGGCGCGACCCCGAGGTGACCGCCCAGGCGTTCGAAAAGGTCGCCGCCGACAAGAAGCGCGAGGCCGGCGACGGCTTCGACGGCACGTGGGTGGCCCACCCCGACCTGATCCCGGTGGCACAGGCGGAGTTCGATGCGGTGCTCGGCGAGCGCCCGAACCAGATCGACCGCCAGCGGCCCGAGGTGAACGTCCGGGCGTCGCAGCTGATCGACGTGCACATCGGTCTGCCGGTCACGGCGGCGGGCGTGTACGGCAACGTGTCGGTGGCGATCCGCTACATCGAAGCGTGGCTGCGGGGCCTCGGCGCCGTCGCGATCGACAACCTCATGGAGGATGCCGCGACCGCCGAGATCAGCCGCAGCCAGGTGTGGCAGTGGATCCACCAGGACCGCACCACCGACGACGGCACCCGCATCACGCGCGAGTACGTGGAGGGCCTCATCGAGCGGGTGCTCGGCGAGGTGGAGCGGCGCCCCGTCTCCGCCGAGGACCGTGGCGACCGGTTCGACGACGCGGCGGCCATCTTCCGAGATGTCGCGCTGGGCGAGGACTTCCCGACGTTCCTGACGCTCGGGGCCTACGCCGACTACCTGACCGACGAGGACTGAGCGTCGGAGTCGGGGGCGGATGCCGCGGCATCCGCCCCCGCCTGCGTGCGTCCGCCCTGGGCACGGTCGATCACCGCCGCGAGCCAGACCGCGCCGAACCCGATCACGGCGGTCATCGCCTGCGTGATCAGGGCGATCGCTCCGCTCGGGAAGCTGTGCTGGGTCATGACCGGCGTCACCAGCGCGGGGATGATCGCGAGGACCAGCACGATCCACGACAGGGGGTGGCGTCCGCGGGCGATCAGCCAGCCTCCGACACCGGCGATCAGCATCACCATCGCCTGGTTGAGGACGAAGCGCCAGACGTCGGCCGGCTCGACGAGGTTCCCGCCGGCGCGCTGGAGCCCGAAGGTGGCCCACAGCAGCAGCACGACGGCGGCCAGCGTGAAGGCCCCGAGGCGCCGCCACCCCGATGTGGGCAGCAGGACGATCGCGGTGAGGATCGCACCGAGCACGAGGAGGAACTGCGCGGCGTTCAGGAAGGGGATGTCGGTGGCGATCGTCCCCGCGAAGCTCTCCGACTGCACGATCGCGGAGAAGTCGGTCGCGACCCCGAGGTAGACCCCGAACATCATCAGCACGATGGCCGCCCCGTAGCGGGCGGCGCCGTCGAAGCGGAGAGTCGGAGCCATGGGCAGAGAGTAGCCGACATCCTCCCTACAATCGGGGGATGGAAGGCGGACGGGGCCCGGATGCCGGGACGAGCCGGCGCGAGTTCCTGCGCCGCACGGGGATCGGCGCGGCGGGGCTGGCGATCGGCGGCTCCGCGGCGGCGGCGGTCACGACGGCCGCCACGGTGCACCCGCCCGAGTTCACGCCGCTCGCCCCGCGCCACGCACCGGGCTTCGATCACGTCGTGGTCGTGATGTTCGAGAACCGCAGCTTCGACAACGTGCTCGGACACCTCTACGGCGCGCAGGAGAAGTCGGCGGGCGAGTTCGACGGGATCGCGCAGGGCGCGTACGCCAACGCGGGACCCGACGGCGTGCCGGTTCCGGCGCACATCTACGCCGGCTCCACTGACGCGATCATGCAGCAGCCGCAACCCGACCCAGGCGAGACTTACCCCCACGTGAACACGCAGCTGTTCGACGTCATCGACCCGCCGTCCAACGCGGACCTGCGGACGCACCCGCTGTCCGATCCGTTCAACGCGCCGCCGGCGGGCATGCAGCCGACCAACAGCGGGTTCGTCACGGACTACATCGTGAACTTCCGGCTGAGCATGCGACGGGAGCCCACGGCGGAGGAGGTGGCGGTCGCGATGGGCGGCTTCGCCCCCGAGATGCTGCCGGTGCTCTCGACCCTCGCCCGCGAGTTCGCGGTGTACGACCGGTGGTTCGCGGCCGTGCCGTCGCAGACCTTCTGCAACCGGTCGTTCTTCCACGCGTCGACGTCCCACGGGTTCGTCACGAACCACGACGGCGACGACTACGAGAAGTGGATCGAGGCGCCGGCGACACCGACGATCTTCAACCGACTGGAGGCGGCCGGCATCCCGTGGCGGGTGTACTACGACCCGACGCAGCTCGTGTCGCTGACCGGGATGCTGCACGCGCCCGTGCTGGAGCAGTACTGGAAGACGCACTTCCGGGACATGCGCCAGTTCTACGCCGATGCCGCGCAGGGCACGCTGCCCGCGTACTCGTTCATCGAACCCCGCATGATTTTCAACCACAACGACATGCACCCGCCCTGGGGCGAGCTGCGCGACGGCACCCTGACCCTCGACGACGGGTCGACGCTCGAGATCGACAACAGCGCCGTGTCGGATGTGCGCGCGGGCGACAAGCTCATCCAGGACGTCTACGACGCGATCCGCACGAGCCGCACCCGCGGCGGCTCGAACGCGATGAACACGGCCCTGGTCATCACCTTCGACGAGCACGGAGGGACCTTCGACCATGTGGCGCCGCCCGCCGCAGCTCCGCCCGGATCGGGCGAGCCCGGCGAGATGGGCTTCCGCTTCGACCGACTCGGTCTGAGGGTGCCGGCGATCGTCGTCAGCGCCTACACCGCCGCGGGAACGGTCATCCATGACGAGATGCACCACGGCTCGGTGATCAACACGCTCTGCCGCCTCCACGGTCTCCGGCCGCTGACCGCGAGGGATGCCGGGGCCAACCCCGTCTTCAACGCGATCAATCTCACGGTGCCGCGCCAGCCCTACACGTGGCCGCAGCCGTCGTCGCTGTGGCGACCGCCCAACCCCGAGGCGGTCGCCGAGCAGACCACCGCGACGCACAAACGGCGGCCGCTCACGTCGCCCGCGCGCGGACTGGTGGGGCTGCTGATGTCGCGCTTCAACCGCGACGCCGTCATCCCCACCACCTACGGCGAGGCGTTCGACGCGCTGGTGGAGCACGGCGACGGACTGTTCGGCACGACCGACGCGGAGGTGCGCTGACCGTCGACGGAGCGGGGTTGACAGGTATGGCTAATGTCATTAGCTTTAGGGCTATGGAAACAAGCCCGAACGACACCGCCGCCGCCGCGTTCGCGCGACTCGGCATCCATCACCTGCGCCGCCCCGAGGGACGCGTCGCCTACCGCCTCACCGGAGAAGGACCGCTGGTCGTCTGCGTCCCCGGGATGGGCGAGATCGCCGCCGCGTACCGCTACACCGTGCCCGCGCTCCGCGCCGCCGGCTTCCGCGTGGCGGTCATGGACCTGCGCGGCCACGGAGACTCCGACGCCACGTTCTCCGCCTACGACGATGCGGCCGCCGGAAGCGACGTGCTCGCGCTCATCGCGCACCTGGGGGCCCCGGCGGTCGTCGTCGGTACCTCGATGGCGGCGGGCGCCGCGGTCTGGGCGGCGGCCGAGTCGCCCGAGGCGGTCCGCGCCCTCGCGCTGATCGGCCCGTTCGTCCGCAACGCCCCGACGAACCCGGTCGCCGCCGCGCTCTTCCGCCTGCTCATGCAGCGCCCGTGGGCGCGCGGCGCCTGGCTGGCCTATCTCCCCCAGCTCTACCCGGGCCGCCTGCCCGCCGACTTCACCGAGCACCGCGACGCCATCCGCGCGGCGATGGCGCGACCGGGGGCGACCGCGGCCTTCGTGCGCACCACGCGGACCGACCACACCCCGGCGGAGGAACGCCTGCCCCGGGTCACGGCCCCCACGCTGGTCGTGATGGGAACCGCCGATCCCGACTTCCGCGACCCCGCGGCGGAGGCGACGTGGGTCGCCGAGCGTCTGAACGCCCGCGTGGAGCTGATCGACGGGGCCGGGCACTACCCGCAGGCCGAGGATCCCGAGAGGGTCACCCCGGCGCTCGTCGCCTTCTGCCGCGAGGTGACGGGTGCCTAGGGCCGGGCTCACCCCCGACGCCGTGGTCGCCGTCGCGCTCGAGGCGATCGACGACGTCGGCAGCGAGGCGCTCACCCTTGCGGAGGTCGCGGCGAGGGCGGGCGTCAAGGTCCCGAGCCTGTACAAGCACGTCGCCTCGCTCGAGGTCCTGCGCACCGCCGTCGCGACGGCGGCGACCCGCGAGCTCGCACACGAGCTGCGGATGTCGGCCGTCGGCGTCTCCCGGGCGGAGGCGCTCGACCGGCTCTGCCGCACCTACCGCTCGTATGCGCTGCGGCATCCGGGACGCTACGCGGCGACCCAGCGGGCGCCGATGCCCGGCGAGAGCCGCGACGACGCGCACACGCGCGCCGCCGCCGAGGTGCAGGAGGTCGTTTCGGCGACGTTGCGCGGCTACGACATCGCCGACGACGATCAGCTCGTCGACGCCACCCGCGCGCTCCGCGCCGCGCTCCACGGGTTCTGCGCCCTGGAGAACGGCGGCGGGTTCGCGATGCCGGTCAGCGTGGAGCAGAGCTTCGCGCGGCTGATCGCCGGGCTCGATCGAATGCTGTCGACCTGGTCGAGCTGAGAGCTCTCGCCGGAGGCGGAGTCACTCCCGTCCCGGATCGATCGGCGCGAAGCGGCCCAGACCGCCTCCGCAGACGAGTCGCGACGCGGCGAGCGCGCCGGCGACGGCCAGGAAGATGGGCAGCAGCAGGGTGAAACCGGTGCCCGTGAACTCGATGATCAGCGCGATGGCCGTGAAGGGCGCCCTCATGTTGGCGGCGAGGAAGGCTCCCGCCGCCACGATCGCCAGGGCGGTCGCGTCGGCGCCCGGCCAGATGAACGCCCATCCCGCTGCGGCCGCGGCGCCGAGCGACGCGCCGATCGCGACGGACGGCTGCAGCGTGCCGCCGATCGCACCCGAGCCCAACGAGATCGCCGTGACCACGTACTTCAGGACCGCCAGAGCGAGCAGCAGGAGCGCCGGCTGCGTGAGATCGAACCCGGCCGTCGCCAGCGCCCGGCCGTTGCCGAGCAGCAGGGGGAAGAACGAGCCCACGACGCCCACCGCCGCGAACGTCAGCGGGAGGACGAGCAGCAGCCGCCACCCGGTGGGTCGCCGGCGCGACAGTCGTGCGGTGACCGCGGAGAAGCTGGTCGCCCCCCAGCCCATGAGGGGTCCGATGAGCAGCGCCGCCACCAGCAGCGAGGGGTTCACCTCCACCGGCGCCACCTGGTAGAGCGATCCGTCGGCCACCAGCGGACGGGCCACGAAGGTGGCGATGGCGCTCACCGACAGCGCGACGACGGCGGCCCCGGCGCTGAACCGCGCCAGCAGGATCTCGATCGCGAACAGTGCGCCCGCGAGGGGGACGTTGTAGACGGCGGCGAGACCCGCGCCGGCCGCCGAAGCGATGAGGATGGTCCGCCAGCGCGCGTCGATGCCGAACCACCGCACGAGGGTGGAGCCCGCCATCGCGGACAGCTCCCGCGGCGCCACCTCCTTGCCGATCGAGGCGCCCAGACCGACCGAGGTCACCTGGATGACGGTGTCGGCGAGCGTCTCCCACACCGGCATCCGCGTGCCCGCGACGCCCTCCTCGACGCTCGCGATGCGCCGGCCGAACCGGCGCAGCAGGTACCAGCCCCCGGCGGCGATGACGCCCGCGGCGGTGAGGCTGACGATCGGGAGCCACCAGGGCGAGGGAAGGGCGAGGCCGTCGAGGAAGGGGCCTTCGGCGCTTCCCCACACGAGGTGCTCGACCGTGTGCACGATCCACACCAGCAGGAGCACGGCCACTCCGGTCGCGACGCCGACCGCGGCGGTGGCGACGCCCAGCCGGACCAGCGCCCACAGACCGGCACGGCGGGCGCGCGAGCGCTCCCCACGCGGCCGCGTGCGGGCCGTCACGGTGCCGCCATCGGCGCCAGCCGCACCTCGACGCCGCGCTCACGAAGCTCCGCGGCCGCCACCTCGTCGAGCTCGTCATCGGTGACGACGACGTCGAAGGCATCCAGCGGCGCGACCTTGAAGCGCTCGCTCGCACCGTACTTGGTGCTGTCCGCGACGAGCACGCACACCGAGGCGGCGTCGAGCACGGCGCGCTTGAGGGTGACCTTGTCCAGCTCCGGGGTCGTGACGCCGTGGGTCGTGTCCCACGCGCCCGTGCTGAGGAAGGCGACGTCGACGGCGAGCGCGCCGAGGGTCGCGGCGGCCAGCGGGCCCGTCGCGGATCCGCTGGCGGCGTCGACGGTGCCGCCGGTGTGGATGGTCTGGATCGAGGGGTAGTCGCGCAGCGTCGCGATGGCGAAGAAGTCGTTGGTGACGACGGTGACCCCGCTGCGCAGCGCCAGATGCGGCACGAGCGCCTCGCAGGTGGTCCCGGCATCCAGGAAGACGACGCTGTCGTCGACGACCAACGCGGCCGCCTCGCCGGCGATGGCCTTCTTGCGGGGAAGCTCGAGCACGGCGCGCGAGGTGCGCTCCCGAGGCGTCTCGGTGCCGGCGCGCTCCGTGAGGCGCACGCCGCCCTGCACCGACACGACGCGTCCCTCGGATTCGAGCACGACGATGTCGCGGCGCACCGTCATGTGCGAGACGCCGAGGAGCTCGGCGAGATGGCGGATGCTGAGGGCACCGGCGCCGCGCAGCAGCCGCAGCAGCTCGTGCTGACGCTGCTCGGGGATGAGGGGCGGATCGCTGGCCATGTCGTCTGATTCTAGGGCGGTCCCGCGACCGCCCGCGGTACACGCACGTTCGAGATTGTTACTAAGTGTGAATTCTTGTGCTAATGTGTGCATCGATGTTACGCAAACACGAAGTCCTCCACGCCATCGCCGACACCGGCGCCCTGCTCATCATCCGCCTGGACTCGGCGGACGAGGCCCTCGCCGTCGCGCGGGCAGCCGTCGCCGGCGGCATCCGCGCACTCGAGGTGACGCTCTCCGTCCCGAGCGCCTTCGATGTCATCCGCACGCTGTCGCAGGAGTTCGCCGACGACGGCATCGCCGTGGGGGCGGGAACGGTCCTCGACGAGCAGGCGGCGTTCACGGCCATCACCGCCGGAGCCCGGCTGCTCGTGAGCCCCAACCTCAACCCGCAGATGATCCGCCTGGCCAACCGCTACCAGGTCGCCACGATCAGCGGCGCCTTCACGCCCACCGAGTTCGTCCAGACGATGGAGAGCGGCGCCGACATCGTCAAGCTGTTCCCCACCGAGATCGCCGGCCCCGACTACCTCCGCACGGTCCTGGCACCGCTGCCGCAGACCCCGGTGCTGCCGGCCGGCGGCGCGACGGTGCACAACGTCGGCGACTGGTTCGACGCCGGAGCCCTCGCCGTGGGCGTCGGCTCGGCCGTCACCAAGGCGGCGCGAGCCGACGGCGACTACCTGCGCGTGACCCGGGCCGCGACCGACTTCCTCGACGCGATCCGCGACGCGCGCCACTGACCCGTCCCCCGCGGGCCCTTCCCGCGCGGGCGACGCCGCCCGTCCCACCCTCCCCTTCCCGACCACGACAACCCCCGAACCGCCCACCACAAAGGAGTGCACACGATGACCGACACCCTCGCGGAGACACCGCTTCTGACCACGCAGGAGAAGAGGTCCGTCCGGATCCGCTGGTTCCTCGTCGGCTTCCTCATCCTGGGCGGTGTGGTGAACTACCTCGACCGCTCGACCCTGAGCGTCGCCAACACCACGATCGCCGGGGAGTTCGGACTCAACGCCTTCGAGATGGGCCTGCTCCTGTCGGCGTTCTCGTGGCCCTACGCGATCGCGAACCTGCCCGCGGGCTACCTGGTCGACAAGTTCGGGCCGAAGCGGATGTTCGCCTTCGCCGCGGGAGCCTGGTCGCTGGTGTCGATGGTCACCGCGGCCGCGAACTCCTTCGGCGTGCTCTACGCGCTGCGGGTCGCCCTCGGCATCACCGAATCGCCGTTCTTCACCTCGGCCCTGAAGGTCAACGAGCGCTGGTTCAACAAGCGCGAACGCGCTCTGCCGGTCGCCCTCGTCAACACCGGCTCGCAGATCGCCAACGCCATCGCCCCGCCGCTGCTGACCTTCCTGCTGCTCACGATGAGCTGGCGCGGCATGTTCGTCATCGTCGGCGCCCTCGGGATCGTCGTCGCTCTGGTGTGGCTCCGCATCTACCGCGACCCCACGCTGAGCGAGCAGGCGCTGATCAAGGGCGCCCAGGCGCAGGAGGCGATCGCCTCGACCGTGCCGAAGGTGGGCTGGGGCCGGCTGCTCCAGCAGCGCAACACGTGGTTCATGGTGCTCGGCGCCTTCGGCATCTTCTACACCGTCTGGGTGTACCTGACGTGGCTGCCCAGCTACCTGCAGACGGCCCGCGGCTTCAGCCTGGCCCAGAGCGGCTGGCTCGCCTCCCTCCCCTTCCTCTGCGGCATCATCGGCGTCGTCTTCGGCGGCTGGCTCTCCAACCGCCTCGTCTCGCGCGGCGTCAACACGGTGCGCGCGCGCAAGATCCCCATCGTCGGCGGCGCGGTGCTCGCGGCCGCGGCGGTGCTGCCGGTGGCCTACGTGGACAACACGCCCCTCGCGATCACCCTGCTCTCGATCGGCTACTTCGCCTCGCAGGTGCCGATCGGCTGCCTGTGGACCCTGGCCTCCGACGTCGCACCCTCCAACCAGGTCGCCTCCCTCGGCGCGATCCAGAACTTCGGCGGGTTCGTCGGCGCCGCCGTGGCTCCCGTGGTCACCGGTGCGATCCTGACCGCGACGGGCGGCAACTACACGCTCGTCTTCCTCATCGGCGGGGTGCTGCTGCTGGTCGGGGCGCTGTCCTACGGTTTCTTCGTGAAGGACCGCTCCGGCCGCACCGCCTGAGCCCGTGGCGAGGGGCGGCGACGCCCCTCGCCACCGCCCTGGAGAGTCACATGACTTCGCATCTCTTCTTCGTGATCGGTCCCGCCGGCAGCGGGAAATCGACCGTCAGCACGCTCATCGCACGCCAGCTCGGCGCCGCCTACCTCGACAAGGACAGCGTCGCGACCCTGTTCACCGAGGCGCTCCTGGTGGCTCACGGCAGCGATCCCCACGAGCGCGACAACAACGCGTACTACCAGCAGGTCGTGATGGATCTGGAGTATCAGACCCTGCTGCGCCTCGCCGGCGACAACCTCCGGCTCGGGACGCCGGTGGTGCTCGACGCCCCGTTCGTGAGGTACTTCCCGCAGCCGGACTACCTCGAGCGCGCCGCGCTCGCCCACGACTGGCCCGCCGACACCCGCATCACCGTCGTGCACGTGAGCGTCGACGGCGCGCGGGTGCGCGATCGCGTCGCCGGTCGGGGCTACCAGCGCGACAGCTGGAAGCTCGCCCACTGGGATGAGTTCTGGGCGAGCGCCCAGGCCGCCGAATGCCGGTGGCGCGGAGCCCACCACGCGCTCTACGACAACAGCGCGGACGGGCGCGACGACGACGCGATCCGCGCGGCCATCGCCGCCCTCGTCTGAGCGGTCGACGGACGACTACGCTTTCCCTGTGACCGAACGCGCTCCCCTGTCCCGCAAGCTGTCCGCCATCGCCGAGTCCGCGACCCTGAAGGTCGATGCGAAGGCGAAGGCGCTGCAGGCCGCCGGCCGCCCCGTGATCTCCTACGCGGCGGGCGAGCCCGACTTCGCGACGCCGGCGTTCATCGTGGATGCCGCGGCCCACGCCCTCCACGACCCCGCGAACTACCGCTACACGCCCGCGGCCGGCCTGCCGGTGCTGCGCGAGGCGATCGCCGCCAAGACCCTGCGCGACTCGGGGCTCGAGGTCGCCCCGTCCCAGGTCATCGTCACGAACGGCGGCAAGCAGGCCGTCTACCAGGCGTTCCAGGCCGTCGTGAACCCCGGTGACGAGGTGCTGCTGCCGGCGCCCTACTGGACGACCTACCCCGAGGCGATCGCGCTCGCCGACGGCATCCCCGTCGAGGTCTTCGCCGGCGCCGACCAGGACTACAAGGTGACCGTCGAGCAGCTCGAGGCCGCCCGCACCGACAAGACCACCGTGCTGGTCTTCGTCTCACCGTCGAACCCGACCGGTTCCGTGTACACGCCCGAGGAGACGAAGGCGATCGGGGCATGGGCGCTGGAGCACGGCATCTGGGTCGTCAGCGACGAGATCTACCAGAACCTCGTCTACGAGGGTGCGCGCGCCGTGTCGATCGTGGAGGCCGTGCCCGAGCTTGCCGGACAGACGATCCTCGTCAACGGCGTGGCCAAGACCTACGCGATGACCGGGTGGCGCGTGGGCTGGATGGTGGGGCCGGCCGACGCCATCAAGCTCGCCGGCAACCTCCAGTCGCACCTCAGCTCGAACGTCAACAACATCGCGCAGCGTGCCGCGCTGGCCGCGCTGACCGGCCCGCAGACGGAGGCCGAGCAGATGCGCCAGGCGTTCGACCGCCGCCGCCGGCTCATCGTCGCGGAGCTCGCGAAGATCCCGGGCGTCACCGTGCCGAACCCGCTCGGTGCGTTCTACGTCTACCCCGACGTCACCGGGCTGCTCGGACGGGAATGGAACGGCACCCGCGTCGACACGTCGCTCGAGCTCGCCGACCTCATCCTCGAGCAGGCCGAGGTCGCCGTCGTGCCGGGCGAGGCGTTCGGCCCCTCCGGCTATCTGCGCCTGTCGTACGCGCTCGGCGACGACCAGCTGCTCGAGGGCGTCCAACGACTGCAGAAGCTCTTCGGCACGGAGTGAGCCCGAGCCGGCACTCAGAGACCTCAGAGACGAGCGGGGGACGATCGGGACTCATGCGTTCGTCGTCCCCTGTCTCCGTCTCGGCATCGCGCAGGTCGCGGCGACCGCGCAACGCCCTGCTCGCCCCCTCGGTGCACCCGGCGACCGCGCTCGTGGTGGGCCTGGCCACCGTCGTCTTCCTGATCAGCGCGGGGCTGGCGCTGCGCGCCGCCCCGATCGACGCCGACCTGTCGCGCACGCTCAACAGCTGGCACATCGCCGGGGCCGGGCAGGTGACCGCGCTGGTCTACGACCTGTTCTCACCCGTCCCCGCGATCGTGATCACGATCATCGCGACGGGACTGGTGTGGGCGGTGAGCGGGCGCATCGCCCTCGCGATCGCGTTCGCCGGAACGGTCGCCGTCACGTGGGTGCCCGCCGACATCATCAAGATCGCCGTCGCCCGCCCGCGTCCCGACGCGACCCTCCTGCCGCATCCCGTCGATCACATGCCCGTGGACCCGTCGTACCCGAGCGGTCACGTCGTCTTCGTCGCGGCCGTCGCGGTGACGGTGGTCGTCATGCTCAAGGGCTCGCGCTGGCGTCCCTTCGCGATCGTCGTCGGCGCCCTCGCGGTCGTCGTGATGGCCGCTTCGGTGTCGATCATCGGCGTGCACTACCCCACGGACGCCGTGGCCTCCGTGCTGTGGGTGCTGGGCGTCTTCCCCGCCGCCCGGCTGATCTGGGTGCGGACGATCATGCCGCTGGTGCCGTTCCTGCGCGACGCACCGCGACCGGCACCGGCGCCGGCGGTGTCCGGTCCGCAGCGACGCGGGGAGCTCTAGAGCTCCACGCCGACCAGGACGGGCTCCGGCTGCAGCAGCAGCCCGAACTCCGCCTGCACGCGGTGCTGGATGTAGCGGGCCAGCTCGGCGACTTCGCCCGCCGTCGCCCCGCCGCGGTTCGTGAGGGCCAGCGCATGCTTGGTCGACAGGGCGGCGCGCGACCGCGGCAGGCGGAAGCCCTTCCCCAGCCCGGCGTGCTCGATGAGCCACGCCGCACTGACCTTCACGTCGGGCTGCACCGAGACCGGCGGCGGCACGATGCCGTCGAACGCCGCGAGCGGGATCACCGTCACCGGGTCGACCTCCACGGCGAGAGGCCACCGGGGGCACTCGGGCGGGAGGGTGCGGGCGAAGGATGCCGACACGATCGCATTCTGGAAGAACGAGCCCGCGCTGTGGGTGTCGGGATCGGCGTCGTCGAGCACCATGCCCTTCGAGGCGCGCGTCGCGAGCACCGTCTCCCGGATCCACCGCAGCGACACCGCGGCGTCGGGCGCGAGGCGCAGCGCCTGCCGCAGCTGGCCGCCACGCACCGGGACCTCGCCGTGGCCGACATCGTGCAGCTCGAGAGTGATGGAGACGATCACGCCCGAACGGAGCGCGCCGCGGCCGTAGTGCTGTTTGAGCACCGAGGTGCGGAAGCCGAGCTCGAGATCGGCGGCGGAGACCACCTCGATCTCGCCGGTGGCCTCGTCCAGCAGCTCCACCTCGACGAGCGTCTCGACGATCTCCTGACCGTAGGCGCCGACGTTCTGGATGGGCGCGGCGCCGGCCGACCCGGGGATGCCGCTCATCGCCTCGATGCCGGCCAGTCCCGCCGCGACGGTGTACTCGACGAGATCGTCCCAGTCGTGACCGGCCTCCACGCGCAGCCGCACGCGGCCGTCGCCGGCGTCGGCCAGGCGTTCGATGCCGGAGGTGCGCACCAGCACGACGGTCCCCTCGAACGGCTCGTCGCCGGCGAGCAGGTTGGAGCCTCCGCCGAGCACGAGCCACGGCTCCCCCGCGGCCCACACGTCCTGCAGCGCCGCGACGAGCTCGTCGCGGGTGCGGGCCTCGACCATCCGCTCCGGAGTGCCCCCGACGCGCAGCGTGGTGAGCTGCGCGAGCGGAATGGGCGCGATCTCGCCCATCAGGGCTGCCGGCGCACGCGCACCTGCGCCTTGCCGAGCACCGTCGTGTCGGCGAAGGTCACGGTGAGATCGATGCGCGCGGTGTCGTCGTCGAGAGCACCGACCTTCGCGGTGACGACCAGGTCGGCGCCGGCGTCGGCATCCACCACGACGGGGCGCGTGAAACGCACGCCGTACTCGAGGATGCGCCCGGCGTCGCCGAGCCATTCGACGATGGTCTCGACGGCGAGGCCCATCGTGAGCATGCCGTGCGCGAGCACACCCGGCAGGCCCACCCGGGCGGCGACGTCGTCGCGGTAGTGGATGGGGTTGAGGTCTCCGGACGCACCGGCGTAGCGCACGAGAGACTCCCGCGTGAGGTGCACGGTGCGCTCGGCGACGACCACGCCGATCTCGAGGGGTGCGGATGTCATGCGACCTCGCCTCCGATCAGGAGAACGGACGTCGCGGTGACGACGTGGCTGCCGTCGACGTCGGTGATCTCGGCCTCGCTGGTGACCATCGCACCGGCGCCGAAGGGGCGGATGCCGGTGATGCTGAGCTGGGCGACCAGCTCGTCCCCGGCGACGATGGGACGCGAGTAGCGGAAGCGCTGCTCCGCGTGCACCGTGCGCTCGAGCGCGATGCCGGAGTCCTCGACCGCGAGCAGCTGTTGCATCGTCAGGTCCTGGACGACCATGGCGAACGTCGGGGGCGCGACGACGTCGGCGTAGCCGAGCGCGCGCGCGGCTTCCGGCTCGTAGTGCTGCGGCGCCTCGGCGAAGACGGCGCGCGCGAACTCGCGCACCTTCTCACGGCCCACGAGATAGGACGCGGTCGGCGGGAACGCACGTCCCACCAGATCGGGGTTCACTGACACCCCTCGATCCTACCGAGGGGCGCCCGCCCTCATCCGTCCCCCACCGCCGCGATAAACACCCCGTAGCAGCCGTGCGGGACGGACGAACGCGCTCAGCGGGTGCGACGGGCCCGCACTGCGCGGATCGCCATCTGCACCGCGATGAAGGTGAGGAAGCAGGCGAAGAGGATGTTGGCGACCAACGGCGACAGCAGCGTCGCGATCCACGCGCCGAGCGCGGTCGTCGTACAGGCGGCGACGCCGACGAGGGCCGCGGCCACGAGGTCGACGTTGCGGCGCTTGACGTTGCCGATCGTCCCCGAGACGGCGGTGGGGATCATCATCAGCAGCGAGGTGCCCTTCGCGATCAGATCGCTGGTGCCGAACAGGAAGATCAGTGCGGGCACGACGATGACCCCGCCCCCGACACCCAGCAGCCCGGCCATCACGCCGGTGAACAGTCCGAGAACGGCCAGTCCGATGCCGGAAGCGACGGTGAGCTCGAGCACCGCGTCGCGGGACGGCACGACGATGAAGAGCATCACGATGACCACGGCGAGGAATCCGACGAAACCCCACCGGAGGGCGTTCTGCGGGATCCGGGCGAGCAGCCACGACCCGATCTGCGCGCCGACCACCGCTCCCGCGGCGAGGATCAGGGCCGGGATCCAGGCCACCGAGCCGTGCACGGCGTAGGAGACGACGCCCACGGATGCCGTGGGAACGATCGCGGCGAGCGAGGTGCCGGCCGCGAGTCGCTGATCGAATCCGAGCAGCAGCACGAGCATCGGCACGATGACCGTGCCGCCGCCCACGCCGAACAGGCCGGAGAGCAGTCCCGCGGCGAGGCCCACGCCGACGCACGAGAGCACGAAGCGCAGGTCGCGGCGGCGCTGCGGCGCCGCCGGTACGGCCGCGCTCACGCGTCGGTTCCCGCGGTGCTCTGGTCGACGGTGGTCGCCGCCTGCTCGAACTGCGAGCGGTAGAGCCGCCAGTAGGCCCCCTCCGCGGCGATGAGCTGTTCGTGCGTACCCTGCTCGACGATGTCGCCGTGCTCCATCACGAGGATGAGGTCGGCGTCGCGGATCGTCGACAGACGGTGCGCGATCACGAAGGACGTGCGTCCTTCGCGCAGCGCCGACATCGCATGCTGCAGGAGCAGCTCGGTGCGCGTGTCGACGGAGCTCGTCGCCTCGTCGAGGATCAGCACGCTCGGCTCCGCCACGAACGCCCGCGCGATCGTGATCAGCTGCTTCTCCCCCGCCGAGACGTTCGCGGCGTCCTCGTCGAGCACGGTGTCGTAGCCGTCGGGCAGCGAGTGGACGAAGCGGTCGACCCGCGTCGCGACGGCCGCCTCGACGATCTCCAGATCGGATGCCGACTCGTTGCCGTAGCGGATGTTCTCGCGGATCGAGCCGGCGAACAGCCACGGGTCCTGCAGCACCATGCCGGTGCGGGAGCGGACGTCGTCGCGGGTGAGCGCGGAGGTGTCCTGCCCGTCGAGGAGGATCCGACCGCCGTCGAGTTCGTAGAAGCGCATCAGGAGGTTGACCAGGGTGGTCTTCCCCGCGCCGGTCGGGCCGACGATCGCGACGGTCTGACCGGGTTCGACGCGGAACGACAGGTCGCGGATGAGCGGCTTGTCGGGGGTGTAGGAGAACGCGACGTTCTGGAACTCGATGACGCCGCGCCCGTCGCGCAGTTGCGGCGCGTCCTCGGCATCCGGTTCCTGCTCCTCCTGGTCGAGCAGCTCGAAGACGCGCTCGGCCGAGGCCGTGCCCGACTGGACCACCGCGGCCATGCCGCCGAGCTCCGACAGCGGCTGGGTGAACTGCTGCGAGTACTGGATGAAGGCCTGCACGTCGCCGAGCCGGAGCTGGCCGGAGGCCACCATCAGGCCACCGAGCACCGCGATGCCGACGTAGGAGAGGTTGCCGATGAACATCATCGCGGGCATCATCAGCCCGGACAGGAACTGCGCCTTGAACGCGGCCTGGTAGAGCTCCTCGTTCTCCTGCTCGAACTTCTCGCGCGAGTCCTGCTCGCGTCCGTAGACGCGCACCAGCGCGTGGCCGGAGAACGACTCCTCGACGCGGGCGTTGAGGCGTCCGACCTTGCGCCACTGGGTGGCGAACGCCTTCTGCGACTTCGGCCCGATGATGCCGAAGATCACGGCCATCAGGGGAAGGGCGACCAGGGCGACGATCGCGAGCTGCCAGGAGATGGAGAACATCATCACGAGCACACCGACGACCGTGAGCACGTTGGTGACGGCAGTCGAGAGCGACTGCTGCATCGTCTGGGTGATGTTGTCGATGTCGTTCGTCACGCGCGAGATGAGCTCGCCGCGCTGGACGCGGTCGAAGTACGACAGCGGCAGGCGGTTGATCTTGGCCTCGACCGACTCGCGCAGCCGCCACATCGTGCGCACCATGATGACGTTGATGACATAGCCCTGCAGCCAGGTCAGCACGGCGGAGACGACGTAAATGGCGAGGACCGCGACGAGCACCCACTTCAGGCGCTCGAAGTCGACACCCGTGCCGACCTGGAAGTCGTGCATCGCCGACACGATGTTGGCGATGTCGCCCTGTCCGGCCGCGCGCAGGGCGTCGACGACCTGGTCCTGGCTCGTGCCGGCCGGGAACTGGGCGGCCAGCGACGTCGAGACGACCCCTTCGAAGAGGATGTTGGTGGCCTCGCCGAGGACCTTGGGGGCGATGACCGCGAGCACGACGCCGACCGCCCCGAGGACGGAGACGAACGCGAACGCCCACTTGTAGGGGGCGAGCAGGCCGATCATCCGACCGAAGCTGCGACCGAAGTTCGCCGCCTTGCCGGGGGCGACCGAGTCCCACGACCCGGAGTTGAGCCGCGCCTGTTCGGCGAGCTCGAGTTCTTCGCGTTCCTCTTCGGAGAGGGCCGCCGTGTTCGGCGCGCTCATGCGTCCACCCCCAGCTGCGATTCGACGATCTCCCGGTAGGTGTCGTTGCCGGCGAGCAGTTCGTCGTGGGTTCCGATGCCGACCAGGCGCCCGTCGTCGAGGACCACGATGACGTCGGCATCCGCGATCGTGGAGATGCGCTGAGCGACCACGATCTTCGTCACGTCGGGCAGTTCGCGCCACAGCGCCTGCCGTAGTCGCGCGTCGGTGGTGACGTCGAGCGCCGAGAAGGAGTCGTCGAAGACGAGCACGTGCGGGCGATGCACGATCGCGCGGGCGATCGAGAGCCGCTGGCGCTGCCCACCCGACACGTTCGTGCCGCCCTGGGAGATGCGTGCCGTGAGTCCGCCCTCCATCTCGGAGACGAAGTCGCGCCCTTGGGCGATGTCGAGGGCGTCCCAGAGCTCGTCGTCGGTGGCATCCTCCCGCCCGAAGCGGAGGTTGCTGGCGACGGTGCCGGTGAACAGGAACGCACGCTGCGGAACGTAGCCGATGCCGCGCCACATCTCGTCGAGATCGGCCTCGCGGACATCGACGCCGCCGACGCGGACGGTGCCGTCGGTCACGTCGAACAGCCGCGGGATGAGCGAGACGAGCGTCGTCTTGCCGGAGCCGGTCGACCCGACGATCGCCACGGTCTGACCGGGCTCGGCCCGGAAGGAGATGTGCTCCAGCACGGGCGACTCGGCGCCGGGGTAGCTGAACGACACGTCGTCGAACTCCACGGCGCCCAGCTCGGGGAAGCGGTCGATCGGCTGGGCGGGACGGTGCAGCGCATCGGTGGAGTCGAGCACCTCGCCGATGCGGTCGGCGGAGACGGCGGCGCGCGGGATCATGATCGTCATGAACGTCGCCATCAGCACGCCCATGAGGATCTGGCCGACGTACTGCATGAACGCGAACAGGGTGCCGATCTCGACGTGACCGGCATCCACCTGGATGCCGCCGAACCAGATCACGCCGACGACGGTGACGTTGAGCACGAGCATCGCGAGCGGGAACATGATCACGAAGAGCGATCCGACGCGGCGGCCGACGACCATGATGTCGGTGTTGGCCACGCGGAAGCGCGCCTCCTCGATGCGTTCGCGGACGAAGGCGCGCACGACCCGCACACCGGTCAGCTGCTCGCGCATCACCCGGTTGACGCCGTCGAGCTTGCCCTGGTACTCGCGGAACAGCGGGACCATGCGGCTGATGATGAAGCCCGCGATCACGAGCAGCGTCGGCACCGCGACGGCGATGAGCCAGCTCAGACCGACATCCTGCTGGACGGCCATGATGATGCCGCCGATCGCCAGCAGCGGCGCCGTGACGAGCATGGTCGCGCCCATCATCGCGAGCATCTGCACCTGCTGCACGTCATTGGTGTTGCGGGTGATGAGGGTGCCCGCGCCGAACGACGACACCTCGCGCTCGGAGAAGCCGCTCACCTTGTCGTAGACGTCGCGTCGGATGTCGCGGCCGGCGCTCATCGCCGCGCGCGCCGCGAAGAACGTCGCGATCACGGACGCGACGATCTGGCCCAGCGCGATGACGAGCATGAACGCGCCGCGGGACCAGATGTAGCCGGTGTCGCCCGCCGCGACGCCCTTGTCGATGATGTCGGCGTTCAGTCGCGGGAGGTAGAGGGACGCCATGGCCGAGGCGAACTGGAAGACGAGCACGCCCAGCAGCCACCACTTGTACGTCCAGAGGTAACGGACGAGGAGTTTTCCGAGCATGAGGCACTCCGTCTGCGGGGCGAGGTGGGAACGGTTCATGCTATCGCCGGGCGCCGACACGCACGCGTCCCGGATCCGCGCGGTAAGTGCGGGACAGCGTGACCCATAACGCAAAACAGCCCCGGAATTCCCGGGGCTGATCTGGGTTTTTTGTAGCGGGAGCGGGGCTTGAACCCGCGACCTCACGATTATGAGTCGTGCGCTCTCACCAACTGAGCTACCCCGCCGCGCCGCACCCACACGGCGAGATGTGGATGCTGCGAGCCCCGAGTCAGGATTGAACTGACGACCCCTTCCTTACCATGGAAGTGCTCTGCCACTGAGCTATCGGGGCGTGCCGCCCCTCGCGGGGCAACCAGAAAAGAATATCAGAGCCGAGGCGTCCGACAGAATCGGTCAACCGACGGTGTGACCGCCCTTGGTGTGCTCGGCCAGCCACGGCATCGGGTCGATGCGCGTCGTGCCGCCCAGGAGCACCTCGAGATGCAGGTGCGGCCCGGTCGCCTTACCGGTCTGGCCGACCCGGCCGATCACCTGACCGGCGGTGACCTTGTCGCCCTGCTTCACCTGCAGCGAGCCGTACTGCATGTGGCCGTAGCGGGTGGAGACGAGCTGACCGTCGATGATGTGATCGATCAGCACGGTCACGCCGTAGTCGCCGCCCGCCTCGGTCGCGATGCGCACGGTACCGGCCGCCACGGCGTGGATCTCGGCCCCTTCGCCCGGCGTGAGGTCGACGCCGTTGTGCGGCGTGGCGAACTCCGACTCGTAGGCGAGCGATCCGAAGGCGGCCGAGATCGGCACGCCGACGGGGAACGGGTACTGGATCGGCGACGTCGGGTCGTTGACCCACGTGTTGGCGAACAGGCGCACACCGGACTCGGCCGCGAGCTCCGCCATCGAGGTGACGTTGTAGCTCTCGGGACGATCGAGGGTGTTGGGCTGTTCGGCGCCCGAAGCGACGAACGCCTGGATCTGACTGCCCGATCCCGTCGTGAGCTTCTGGCTGGCCGTCACGGCGGTCGAGGTCGAGGTCGATGTGGTGGTGTCGGATGCCGAGGCGATCGCCGCGGCGGGAGTCGTCGTGCTGACCGCGAGCAGTCCCACGACGGCCATGACGCCCACGGAGAAGGATGCCGCCGCCATCCGCTTCACCACCGCCGTCGCACGGGGCCGACGCGGTGCGACGTGGGGGGCCGGCTCGGCAGCGGACACGGTGTCGTCCGTGGCGTCGACGACCGGGCGCTGGACGGGGGTCTCACCGGTGAACGAGAACAGTCGCGCGGCGAACTCGAACTCGTCGAGGTCGCAGGCATCGTCCGCGGGGGCCGTGAAGGCGGAGCCCGACGGAAGCTGCTCGGCCACGGGGATCGACTGCGCGGCGACCGGCTGGTCGTCGGCGGCGTCGACGTGGACGTCCACCTCGGCGGCGCCGTCGGCGGCGACCGACTCGAAGACGGCGCGGGCTGCGCGGCGCAGACGCCGACGCGACGCCTCGTCGGGCTGCGCGCCCACGACGGTCTCGGCCACGATCGCCGCGGCGACATCCGCCACGACGGCCTCGGCGAGCGAGGGCTCGTCGGTCAGCTCGGTGGCGGGGGCCTCGGCGAGCGCGGCGTCCACGACGGCGGCTTCGACCATGGAGGGGACGACGGCTTCGGGCGAGACCACGTCGGGAGCGGCGGCCTCGGCAGCCCGGCGCCGGTACTCCGCGCGGGTCAGCACACCCGACCCGTTCGGCGTCGCCGCCGCTTCGGGTCGTCGGCTTGCGCGCCGTGACGGCGCGGCGTCAGCCGTGGGGGTGTCGAGGGTCACATCACAGGTTCTCGTCAGGCCGCACGGAAGGGGGAGCTCCGGGCGGCGACGTACTACGGGCTTCGGATCACTCTGCCGTTCGGGCCGGCAAAGATAACGATCGGGTAAACACTACATGCTGCACGCTGGGAATGCCATGGACGCGCGGTGGACGTTCCTATCCGTTTCCGCCCACGCCGTCGACCTCGTCGAGCAGGTCGCGCATCCGCTCGAACAGGCCGGGCCCGGCGGCGATCGTCATGTCGGCACCGGGTGCTCCGCCGGGCCGACCGCCGACGAGGCCACCGGCTTCGGTGACGAGCAGCGCGCCCGCCGCGTGATCCCACGGCTTCAATCCGCGCTCGAAGTAGCCGTCGAGTCGCCCGGCCGCGACGTACGCGAGATCGAGCGACGCGGCTCCGGCCCGGCGAAGATCGCGCGCGAGCACCATCAGGCGCCGCACGCGCGCCAGGTCGCCGTCGTGGGTCGCCGGGTCGTATCCGAAGCCGGTGGCCAGGAGGGCCCCGGCATCCGTCACCGTCGACACGGCCAGCCGCTGCTCGCCGAGCCAGGCTCCCCCGCCGCGCACCGCATGGAACAGCTCGTCCACGACGGGGCTGTAGACCGCGGCGGCCTGCGCCTCCCACCGGCCCGGGCGGGGCTCACCGGTCACCGCCGCGATGCTGACGGCGTAGTGAGGGATGCCGTAGGCATAGTTGACGGTGCCGTCGATCGGGTCGACGATCCAGGTCACCCCGCTGGTGCCGGGCTGCGCGTCGGACTCCTCTCCGACGAAACCGTCATCGGGTCGCTCCGCGGAGAGCCGGTCGCGGATGAGCTGCTCGACCTCACGGTCGGCCTCGGTGACGATGTCGGCGAGCGTGGACTTCGTCGCCGCCACGGCGACGCCCTCGGAGCGCCGCCGCCGTGCGAGCGCACCCGCCTCCCGAGCGATCTCGACAGCGATCACGTGCAAGCGCTCGGCATCCACCATGCCTCCACCGTACGCGCACTACCGTGGGCTCATGAGCGCGCTCTACGACGTCGTGATCGTGGGCGGGGGCCACAACGCCCTCACCGCTGCCGCCTATCTCGCCCGCGCACGCAAGCGCGTCGTCGTGCTGGAACGACAGCACGGATGGGGCGGGGCGGCGGTGTCCGAACACCCCTGGCCAGGAGTGGACGCGCGGCTCTCGCGCTACTCCTACCTCGTGAGCCTCCTGCCGCGGACGATCGTCGACGACCTCGACCTCCCGCTGGATCTGCGCCGGCGCCGCTACAGCTCATACACGCCCGACCCCGGCGATCCGACCCGCGGTCTCCTCGTCGACAACGCGGATGCCGCGGCCACCACCGCGAGCTTCATCCGCACGACCGGCGACGTGCGGGAGGCGGAGCGCTTCTCGGAGCTCTCCGATCGCCTGCTGCCGCTCGCCGCCGCGGTGTTCCCGACCGTGACCTCACCGCTCCGGCGCGAATCCGAGCTGCGCGCACTCCTGCCCGACGCGGGCCTCTGGGATGCCGTGACCCGACGCCCGCTCGGCGATCTCCTGCGCGAGAGCCTGCACACCGACATCGCGCGCGGCGTGGCCCTGACCGACGGCCTCATCGGCACGTTCTCGTGGGCCGACGACCCCTCGCTGCGCCAGAACCGGTGCTTCCTCTACCACGTGATCGGCGGCGGCACCGGAGACTGGGACGTTCCGGTCGGCGGCATGGGGAGCGTCAGCGCGGCGCTCGAGCACGCGGCGCGGGCGGCCGGCGCCGAGCTGCGCGCCGAGGCGGAGGTGGTCGCGATCGATCCCGACGGGACCGTCACGCTCGCCTCCGGCGAGACCTTCTCCGGGCGGCTCGTGCTCAGCGGGGTCGGGCCCGCGGTGCTCGCCGATCTCCTCGGCGATCCGCGCACAGACGAGGCCGATCCGCCCGAGGGGGCTCAGCTGAAGGTGAACCTCCTCCTGTCGCGCCTGCCGCGCCTGCGCGACCACGAGGTGGCCCCCGAGGCGGCGTTCGCGGGCACGTTCCACGTCAACGAGACGATGAGCCAGCTCGACGACGCCTACGCGACGGCCGCGACCGGCGGCATCCCCGACCCCCTCCCGGCCGAGATCTACTGCCACTCCCTCACCGACCCGTCGATCCTCGGCCCCCGGCTGCAGGCGTCGGGGGCGCAGACGCTCACCCTCTTCGGTCTGCAGCTGCCGCACCGGCTGAGTGCGGGCGTCGATCCCGACGACTACCGCGCGAGGCTCATGGATGCCGCTCAGCGCACGCTCGACGCGGTGCTGGCCGAACCGATCGCGGACTGCATCTACACCGCCCCCGACGGCACGCCGTGCATCGAGGCGCGCACGACCGTCGACCTCGAACGGTCGCTGCGGATGACGGGCGGTGACATCTTCCACGGCCCGCTCGCGTGGCCCTGGGCGGCGGACGATGAGCCTCTGGACTCGCCCGCGCAGCGCTGGGGCGTCGCGTCCTCCCACGATCGCGTGCTGCTGTGCGGATCGGGAGCGCGCCGCGGGGGCGCCGTCAGCGGCATCGGCGGCCACAACGCCGCGATGGCCGCTCTCGAGATCCTGGGATGAAGCTCGCGCCGCGGCGGCGGCCGACCGTCAGCTGTGCTGCTGCGGAGGAAGCGGGGGCGGCGGCGGGAAGCCCTCGTACCCCTGAGCCGGCGGGCTCTCGACGGAGGGCGACGCGGAGGCCTGCGGCTGGTGCGCCGCGGGGGCGGCGGGCGCCGCGGCATCCGAGAACCAGACGCGCGCACCCGGCGACGGCTGCCCCGTGTAATAGGCGTTCCAGTCGGGAGACCCGTCGGGGAACACCGGCAGCGGGGTCACGCCGTCGGCGTGCGTCGGCCACGGCGCGGGCGACGGCGCCGAGGGGGTGAACTCCGCGGCGGGAGCGGCGGGAGCGGCCGGAGCGGCCGGCTGCGGCGCGGGGGCGGCGCCGTACGGGGCGGCGCCGTGGGGGGCGGCGCCGTAGGGCGCGGGGGCGGGCACCGGCGGGCGGGGACGCTTGGGGGCGAAGAGCGCGTTCACGAGCGGGATGAGCGCGGTGCCGACCGCGGCGAGGATCGCCAGCGCGACGACCACACGCCAGTACAGCGGGCGGTACGTCACGTACTCGTCGGTCATGAGAGGCAGCACCAGCATGACCATCAGGATCGCCACCAGGCCGATCGTGACGTAGGCGACGATCGACGTGAACGTGGTCTGATGACGCAGGAACGCGTTCAGGTACAGGCGCGTGTGCAGCAGTGCGCCCTGGATGATCAGCGCGATGAGGATGAAGCGGAACACACGCTCGGCGCCGGAGCCGAAGTAGCCGGTGGTCGGCATCCAGATGAGCACCGCCCCGACCAGGAGGATCAGCACCCAGGAGATCATGCTCGTCAGCGCCAGCCACGTCGGGCGACGCGGGGCCAGGTTCGACTCGCCGATCGCCACGCCGGCGAAGCCCGCGAGCAGGAGGATCGTCAGGAACGCCTTGCCGACGATGCCGTTCGAGTCGCCGATCAGCACCCATACGACGCAGACCAGCGCCGCGGCGATGAGCGCCCCGATCGCCACCCAGATCGTCGCTCGCAGGATCTTCGTGGAGTGCGGTGAGCTCGTCGGCTCGGTCATGTCGTTCCCTTCGTCGGGCATCCATCCGTTCCCCCATCCTGACACGGGGTGCGCCGGCCGTGCAGGTATGCGGGCGGGCGGCGCGCTACCCGGGAACGCGAAAGGCCCCGCCGAAACGGGGCCTTTCTGAGGGTGGCGAGTGAGGGATTCGAACCCCCGAAGTCGAAGACGGCTGATTTACAGTCAGATCCCTTTGGCCGCTTGGGTAACTCGCCAAGTGCGCACCCGCCCGGCTTTTGCAGTCGACCGGAGGCGCGATCAACCATCTTACCCGGCCGGGCGCCTTCCGAAAAACCGGAGGGCGCATCGCCTCGTCAGACGGGGGCGACGACGCGATCGACGAAGGCCTCCACGCGGTGACGCGTGCCGTCGATCCGCCGGTCCACGCTCGCACGTACCTCGCTCGGCGCGAGCGGCGCGGCCAGCCGGACGTTCTCGTGGCAGCCGAGATCGGCGCAGATATAGGTGCCGACGCTGTCGCCGCGGACCCCGGCATCCCCCGCCCGTCGCGCCGTGAACAGGGCGACCTGGTTGCCGGGCTGCATCGTGTGGCAGAGGTTGCACATCGCGGCGCGCGGCCGCGCTCCGGATGCCGCGCGCAGCACGATCCCGGTCGGTACGCCGTCGCGCTCCACGACCAGGTACCCGCGGCCGCGGAAGTCGGGGTCGGACCAGGCGAGGAAGTCCAGGTGGTCCCAGTCGGCGAGCACGAGCGAGAGCGGCACGCCCATCCGATCGACCTCGTCGGGTGTCGCGTTGACGAGCGCGGCGCGCACCTGATCCTCCGTGAGCGGCTGCATCCGTCCAGTCTACGAACGCGTCCGCGCCTGCAGGGGCGGGCCTCCGGGGTCTGCTCGCGCGGGCGCGGCTAGACTGCCACGCATGGCTGACAGCTCTTTCGACATCGTCTCCAAGATCGATCGCCAGGAGGCGGACAACGCGCTCAACCAGGCCCGCAAGGAGGTCGAGCAGCGCTACGACTTCAAGGGGACCGGCGCCTCCATCGACTGGAGCGGCGAGGCGATCCTCATCAAGGCCAACAGCGAGGAGCGCGCGAAGGCCGTGCTCGACGTGTTCCAGACGAAGCTGATCAAGCGGGGCATCTCACTCAAGTCGCTCGACTCGGGCGAGCCGCAGGCATCCGGCAAGGAGTACCGCATCACCTCCACGCTCAAGGAGGGCATCTCCTCGGAGGACGCGAAGAAGATCAGCAAGATGATCCGCGACGAGGGGCCCAAGTCGGTCAAGGCGCAGATCCAGGGCGACGAGTTGCGCGTGCAGTCCAAGTCGCGCGACGACCTGCAGGAGGTGCAGCGGATGCTGAAGGCCGCCGACCTCGACGTCGACCTCCAGTTCACTAACTACCGCTGAGGGCGCCGGCCGCGCGCTCAGCCGCGGCCGAGACCCGGCACCAGCACGGGCGTGCGCCGCTTGTACTCCCGGTAGGCGGGCTCGTCGCCCCAGCGGGCGTCGGCGCGCTTCTCGAGCAGGGGGATGCCGCTCACGCGGGTCAGCAGCAGCACGACGAACACCGGCGAGACGAGGGTGACCCACTGCCACCCGGTCGCGGCGGGCAGCGCGACGACGGCGACACCCACCCACACGAGGATCTCGCCGAAGTAGTTGGGATGCCGCGACCACGACCACACGCCCACGTCGATGAACCGGCCCGTGTTGGCGGGATCGCGCCGGAACGCGGCCTTCTGCCCGTCCGCAACGATCTCGATCACGAGACCGGCGAGCCAGACGACCGCGCCGACGACGATCCAGACGTCGAAACCCCGGCTCTCTCGCGCGGTGATGCCCACCCACGCCGCCGAGGACGTGACCGCGACCCAGAGACCCTGCATGATCCACACCCGCAGGAACGCCAGCGGGTTCACCTTGATGTCGTCGAAGCGCCCGTCCGAGCCCTGGGCGTGCACCCGGACGAACAGGAACACCGACAGCCGCACGCCCCAGATCACGATCATGGCGACCAGCACCCAGGCCCGCGCATCGGCGGGTGCGACAGCGATCAGCAGGCACACCGCGACGAGCGCGAAGGTCAGGCCGCCGGTCAGGTCGAAGAACTTCTCCGTGCGCAGCAGCACGGCCGGGAGGTACGCGATCAGCTGGATCGCGAAGGCCGCGGCGACGGCGAGGGCGAACAGGGGGATGCCGCCGAGCGACTGTCCGGCGGTGCTGCCGGCGACGGCGAGCGCGGCGCCGAGACCGAGGGCGACGAGGATCGTGACGAGGATGGCTCCGGGGCGCTGTGACATGGGGTCTCTCCGGGTGGGACGAGTCGGGCGGGTGGGACGGGGGAACGGGGGGAAACGGAGGGGGCGGAGCGGTCAGCTGTAGAGGGCGTCGATCGTGCGCGACTCGCGATTCAGCAGCTCGCGCCGACGGATCTTGAGGGTGGGTGTGACGATCTCGCGGTCCTCGGCATCCGCGAACACGAGCGCGAAGCGGCGCACCTGCTCGCTGCGCGAGACCAGCGTGTTCGCGTCGTCGACGGCGCGCTGCACGGCCGCCCGCAGATCCGGGTCGTCGAGGGCGACGCTGCGGCCGTCGTGGGCCGAGGTCACGGCGTCCTGATCGAGCACGATCAGCGCGGTCAGGTAGGGGCGCCCCTCCCCCACGGTGACCGCGGACGAGATGAGCGGGTGCTCCTCGATCGCCGCCTCCCAGCGCGCGGGCGCGACGGTCTTGCCGCCGGAGGTGGTCACGACATCCTTCACCCGACCCTGCAGCACCAGCCGGCCGCGCTCGTCGAGCGTGCCGAGATCGCCGGTGCGGAAGAAGCCGTCCACGAACGCCTCACGGTCATCGTCCGGGTTGCGGTAGCCGGAGAACACGCCGACGCCCTTGGCGAGCACTTCGCCGTCGTCGGAGATGCGCACGGTCGAGCCGGGCAGCGGCACGCCCACCGTGCCGGAGCGGATGCGCCCCGGGAGGTTGCCGGTGAGCGGCGCCGTCGTCTCGGTCAGGCCGTAGCCCTCGATGACGGGGATGCCCATCCCCCGGAACAGCAGCGACAGCCGCGACGGCAGGGTGGCGCCTCCGGAGAGGACGTAACGGATCCGCCCGCCCATGAGCGCGCGGATACGACGGTAGAACAGCGCGTCGAACAGGCGCCGACGCAGCGACAGGCTCCACGAGGATGCCGGGACCTCGCCGTCGTCGATCCGCTCCTCCCGGCGCGCGGCCTGCACGGCGGTCCGCGCCGCCGCGGACCACGCTCCGCCCAGACGCTTCTCGGCGGCCTTGGCACCGGCGGCCGCGGCGATCTTCTCCAGGATGCGCGGGACCACGACCAGGAAGGTCGGGCGCAGGACCGACAGCGACGCGACGACCTCCGACGGCTCGGAGAGGTGGGCGATGCGCATGCCGCTCGCCAGGCAGATCAGCTGCAGCCCGCGGGCGAGCACGTGCGCCAGCGGGAGGAAGATCACGGTGCTGCCGTCGGCACGCACGATGTCGGAGTAGGCGGCCGCGATGTTGAGCACCTGCCCCAGGAAGTTCTCGTGGGTGAGCACGACGCCCTTCGGCGTGCCGCTGGTGCCGGAGGTGTAGACGATCGTCGCGGGCGATCCGGGTCCGGCCTGCGTCCGGGCCCGCTCCAGCGCGTCGTCGCCGACGGCGGCCCCGCTCGCGATGAGCGCGGGCAGACCGTCGGCCAGCGAGATCACCGTCGCGAGGCCGGCCTGCTCCAGCGCGGCGCGGGAACGCGCGTCTCCGCAGAAGGCGACGCGCACCTGCGCGTCGTCGACGATCGCCGCCACCTGGCTCGGCGCCGAGGAGTCGTAGACGGGCACGACGACGCCGCCCGCGAACCAGACCGCGAGGTCGGCGACCGCCCACTCGTACCGGGTCGGAGCCATGATCGCCACGGCATCCCCCGCCTGGAGCCCTCCGGCGAGCAGCCCCTTGGCCACGGCGCGCACCTCGTCGGCGAAGGCGGCGGTGCGGACACCGCGCCAGCTCGCGCCGGCGCTGCGCACGTCGAACGCGACGTGGTCGGGTGCCTCCGCGACGCGGCCGACGAGGAGGTCGGTGACGTTGCGGTAGGCGGTCAGGTCGGCCAGTGGCGCGGTCGTCGCTTCTCTCACGGGCAGAGCTCTCCTTCGGATGGGGCGTGGCTACCTGGTGTTCGGAGCCGAGGCCCGATCGGATGGGATATCCGCAGCGACATCCTCGCACGCCGCGGAAACAGCCCCGGAGGGGTTGCATTACGGTCGACGTATGTGTAGCTGAGCGGGCGCGTTCGGTCGGCCCGCCGTCACACCCACGCCCTCACCGGCGCCCTCGCCGACGGCCTGATCAGGAGATCGCGCCGGACAGGAGCCAGCGCCGGAGCGCGGCGTACGCGGCATCCCTCGGGCCGGGGGCCGACAGGAAAACGTCGTGGATCGCGCCGTCGATGCGCGCGACCGTCACCAGCGGACCCAACCGCGTCGCGGCGCGGGCGATGTCGTCGACGACGAGCACACTGTCGGTCGAGGTCATCTGCGCGCTCCACAGCACGGGCGAGGTCGACCCGGTCGAGAGCATCGTGAGCACGGGCGCGTCGATCGTCACGCCCGCGGCGACCGTGGCATGGCCACGCATGACCGCGGCCAGCCAGCCCGGATGGGTCGGGAAGCCCCGCTCGGGCCGCCACCCCTCAGGGCTGTCGGGCAGGGTGCCGAGCTCGCGCTGCGCGCGGGTGTAGAAGCCGAGGTCGACGACCGGGTGCGCCCCGAGCGGGTCGAAGCGCGCGCGCATCTCGATGAGCGGGGCGATCGCCTGACGCCCGATCGTGCCGGTCTGCAGTTCGAGCCACGGACTGTTGAGCACGACGGCGCTCGCGACGCCCGGATGCCGCGCCGCCCACAGGCTGAGCGTCAGCCCGCCCGTGGAATGCCCCAGGAGCACGAGCCGTCGCCGGCTCGCGCCGTCGTGTCCCATCGCGGCCAGCGCCGCCGCGATGTCGCCGTCGTAGTCCTCGAGGGCGGCGACGTAGCCGGGGGTCTGGCCGGGGCGCAGGCTGCGCCCGTAGCCGTGCAGGTCGAGCGCGTAGAACCGGGCGCCGAGGCCCGTCCACAGCCGGGCCAGCCCGGTCTGGAAGAAGTAGTCCGACCACCCGTGCACGTACAGCACGTCGACGCCGTTCAGGGCGCGCAGCCACGGCATCCGCGGGAGGGAGCGCACGAGGGTGGCGGGACCGGCGTCCGCCTCGAGCTCGAGCGTGAGCTGTTCGAAGCCCGGCCCGAGGATGTCTGCGCCCCACCCGCTCGCCATGCCGCCAGCCTATCGGCGGGACCCGTGCGCGGCACGGATGCCGGCCTCGCCGGCGCGCGCGGAGGAGATTTCTCCTCGGGAGGACGGATGCCGCGAAGACGACCTCCCGACGCGGAATCTCCTCCCGAGCGGTTCATCGTGCACGGTGGAGCCGTTGCGGCCCGACATGATGGCCGCCGTCGATCTGCAGGACGAGCCGCTCACCGATGAGCAGATCGACGCGGTGGCCGGCGATCCAGATCTGGCGCCGCAGCGGCAGACGCATCCACCGCAGCCGGGGCACGACGAAGGTCTCGAGCCCCGAGTCGGACCAGACCTCCGCCGCGGCGAGCACGCGGCGCGCACAGGCCGGAAGACGAAGCCGCGCGAGCGCCGCGGCATCCATCTCCGCATTCCGCAGCGCCGACTCCCACACCGCCAACGCGACCTCGAACGGCTGGCACGCGGCGACAGCAGCGAGCACGTTCTCGGGGGCATCGACCAGGCCATCCGGATGCCGCGGAACCACCGGCCGCGCCCAGTGCACGACCGCGGTGGCCGTCGGCGCGAGCGCACCGCGCCCGTATCCGGCTCGCCCGATCCGGTCGCTGCGGACCACGCCCCCGCGCTCTCGGGCCCACGTCGCCGCATCCATGTGCGACATCGTGACCCGCGGCGCATCCGGCGACCCCGCACGCCGCGGCATCCGTGTACAACCTGTCGCTTTCGCCCCGCTGGGGAGGAGCCGAAGCAGGCCGACCCGTGCGCGCCAACCGAGGAGATTTCCGTTCCGGAGGATGGATGCCGCGAAAACGACCTCCCGACGCGAAATGTCCTCCCGAGCCGACGGCTTACTCGCCGCGGGAGACCCGGACCATCTCGTCGCGGTCGACGACCTTGATGCGGGCGCGGTCCTGGGCCGCCCCGAGGGCGACCTCGTGCTCGTCCAGGCGGTGCCAGCCGTCGAGATCCGTCCACGCGACCCCGCGCGACTCCAGCAGCGCCGGGATCGCCTCGGCGGAGGGATCGGCCGGCTGCCACCACGACGCCTGGTCGTTGATGAGGTGGCTGATCGTCTCCATCGCGTCGGACTTGGTGTGGCCGATCAGTCCCACCGGACCGCGCTTGATCCAGCCCGTGGCGTACACACCGGGGACCCGCTCGTTGGAGTCCTTGTGCAGCACCTGGCCCTCGTGGTTGGGGATCACGCCGTGCTTCTTGTCGAACGGGACGCCGGGAAGCGGGGAGCCGAAGTACCCGACGGCACGGTAGAGCTGCTGGATCGGCACCTCGCGCAGCTCGCCGGTGCCGACCACCCCGCCCTCCGCATCGGGACGGGTGCGCTCGTAGACGAGGGCCGCGACGCGACCGGTGTCGTCGGTCTTGACCTCGACCGGCTTGGCCCAGAAGTGCAGGTGCAGCCGGCGCGACGCCTCACCGCCGGCGTTGTTCACGCCCGGGCGCTGACGCCACGACTGCAGCACGCGGTCGATGACCATGACCTGCTTGTTGCTCGCGACCGCGGCGCGCGAGGCCTCGTCGTAGTCGAAGTCCTCGTCGTAGACGACCATGTCGACGTCGCGCAGCTCACCGAGCTCGCGCAGCTCGAGCGGCGTGAACTTCACCTGCGCCGGGCCGCGGCGGCCGAACACGTGCACGTCGGTGACCTGCGACGCCTCGAGCCCGGCGTGCACGTTCGCGGGGATCTCGGTGACCAGGAGGTCCTCGGCGTGCTTGGCGAGCACGCGGGCGACGTCGAGCGCGACGTTGCCGTTGCCGATCACCGCGACGGATGCCGCATCCAGCGGCCATTCGCGCGGGAAGTCGGGGTGGCCGTCGTACCAGCTGACGAAGTCGGCCGCGCCGAACGAGCCGACGGCGTCGATGCCCGGGATGTCGAGCTCGGCGTCCTTGATCGCGCCGGTCGCGAAGATGACGGCGTTGTAGTGCTGCTTGAGGTCGTCGAGGGTGATGTCCTCGCCGAAGCGGACGTTGCCGAAGATGCGGATGTCGCCGCGGTCGAGCACGTCGCGCAGGGCCGTGATGATGCCCTTGATGCGGGGGTGGTCGGGCGCCACGCCGTAGCGGACGAGCCCGTACGGGGCCGGGAGGTGGTCGAACAGGTCGATCGAGACGTCGAACTTGCGCTCCGCCTTCAGCAGGATGTCCGCCGCATAGATGCCGGCAGGACCCGCGCCGACGATGGCCAGCCTCAGCTTGGTCATGGGTGTTTCCTTCGTGTTCTTGCGGTCGTTGAGCCCGGGCCGGCCGGCCCGCGCCGACACGCGGTCAGCTGGAGCGGTCGACGATGACGTGGGCGAGTTTGACGAGCGCGTCGCGGACGGGGCCGGCCGGGAGCGGGTCGATCGCCTCGATCGCGGCATCCGCCCATTCGTACGCCTTCGCCCGGGTCGCCTCCGTGACCGCGTGGGTGCGCAGCTGCTCCATCGCCTCGTCGAGGATCGCCGGATCGGCGCCGTCGGCGATGCGGGCCACGCCGTCGTCGATCGTCGCCTTCAGCGCGCGCGACGCCGGGTCGGAGGCGCGTCCGAGCAGCAGATACGGCATCGTCGGAACGCCGGCGCGCAGGTCGGTGCCGGGGACCTTGCCGGTCTGTGCGGGATCGTCGGAGAGGTCGATGACGTCGTCGAGCAGCTGGAAGGCGACGCCCACCTTCTCGCCGTACTCCAGCGCGGGCCGGCGGTACTCGGACGGAGCGTCCGAGAACAGGATGCCGGCCTGGGCGGATGCCGCGATCAGCGAGCCCGTCTTGTCGGCCAGCACCTGGAGGTAGAAGTCGACCGGATCCTCGCCCGCCTGCGCGCCGACCGTCTCGTGCATCTGACCGAGCACGAGACGCTCGAACGTGTCGGCCTGCAGGCGGATCGCCCGCTCGCCGATCTGCGCCATCAGCTGGCTGGCGCGCGAGAACATGAGGTCGCCGGTGAGGATCGCGACGTTGTTGCCCCACACCGCGTGGGCGCTGGGGACGCCGCGGCGCACGTCCGCGCCGTCCATGACGTCGTCGTGGTAGAGCGAGCCCAGATGCGTCATCTCGAGCGCGGTCGCACCGGTCACGACCTGCTCGGTCGTGCCCTCGCCGAGCTGCGCGGTCAGCAGCGTCAGCATGGGCCGCACCCGCTTGCCGCCCGCCTCGTAGAGGTAGCGGGTGGTGGCGTCGGCGAGCGCATCGCTCACACGCAGTTCGCGGGCGAGGGTGTCCTCGACACGGTCGAGGCCGTCTTCGACGACCGCGAGGAGCTTGCGCATCCGGGGACCGGCGAGCACGCGCTCGGTCAGGCCGAGATTGGCCGTCAGTCGCGCGCCGGCAGCGGAAGGGCTCGGAGTCACCATCCCAGCCTACCCGCGGCCGTCGGGTCCCGCCCGCCGCAGGTTCAGACCAGCGGCTTCACCGCGCGGTGCAGAGCCACGATGCCGAAGGTGAGATCGCGGTGCGCGACGCGGGTCCACCCGGCATCCCGGATCCACGACGACAGGGTCACC
This sequence comes from Microbacterium sp. PAMC21962, assembly GCF_019443465.1. Classification (NCBI taxonomy): domain Bacteria; kingdom Bacillati; phylum Actinomycetota; class Actinomycetes; order Micrococcales; family Microbacteriaceae; genus Microbacterium; species Microbacterium sp. PAMC21962. The sequence goes on from NZ_CP080381.1 coordinate 1,692,045, forward strand.
TGGTCGGGCCAGTCCTTGATCGACTCGTTGAGGTAGTCGTACGCGTCGGCGTTGGAGCTCACCGTCCGGGCGACGGTCGGGAGGATCCGGTCGTTGTAGAAGCGGTACAGGCCCGCGAAGGCCGCGTTCTGCGGATGCGAGAACTCGCAGACGACGAGCCTGCCCCCGGGCGCGGTCACGCGCAGCATCTCTGCGAGCGCCTTCTTGGGGTCGTTGACGTTGCGCAACCCGAACGAGATCGTCACGACGTCAAACTCGTCGTCGGCGAAGGGCAACGCCATCGCGTCGGCCTCCACGAACGTGACGTTCGGGACGTGGCCGTGCCGGCGACGACCCTCGGCGATCATGCCGGGAGAGAAGTCCCCGGCCACGACCTCGGCGCCGCTGCGGGCGATCGCCACGGAACTGGCGCCCGTCCCCGCAGCCAGATCGAGGATGCGCTGGCCCGGGCGGGGCGCGATGGCGCGCGTGGTGGCGATGCGCCAGAGGCGGTCGTTGCCGAGGCTGAGGACCGTGTTCGTGCGGTCGTACCCCGCCGCGACCTCGTCGAACATGCCGCTCACGCGGGACGGATCCTTGCCCAGGTCGGCGCGGTGCTCACTCACCCTTCGATCCTAGGCGCGGGTCCCGGCCCACGGTGCGCCCCCGCCGGGCGCGACCGCGTCGAGCACCGCCAGCCAGCGCGCGGCGGTGGCGCCGTCGTACGGTGCCCGCTCCGCGCGGACGTCGGCCTCGAGCGCGACCGCGACGTCCTCCAGGCGGTCGACGATCTCCCGCGGGTATCCATAGCGGACGCGGTGCTCGTCCCACTCGTCGCGGTCATCGATCCAGGTGCCCCGGCCGTCGCGGGCGCGCACGACGTCGAGGTCCATGTCGATGCCCGTCGGCGTCGGGATGCCGTCGGCGTCGGTGGCGGCATCCCATCGCAGATCCCACGCGATGTCGATGTAGATCGCGATGCGCGGGTGGGTCGCGTTGAGGGTCGCCGCATACTCGCCGCTCGGCGGGACGAGCGTCACGTTGTCGCCGAGGCTGACCGTGTCGACGCCGGGGCGCGCGCTGCGCCAGCCGTCACGCTGGCCGACCCAGTCGCCGTGCTCGTCGCTGCCGAGGAACACGCACTCGTGCTCCCAATGCGGGCCGCCGTCCCACTTGCGCCAGCGGAAGACGAGCGGGGTGCCGGGCGCGGGGCGAGCGGTCATGGTCGCGAGCCTAACCGGCCGCCACCGTCGCCGCGGACGGCGCGGACGCGGCGGATTAGGCTGAACGGGTGAGTTCCGCGCCGTCCCGTCCGCCCCGTCTGCGCATCGTGACCCGCGAGATCGCCCCCATCGACGACCCGCTCGAGTACGCCGACCCGGCCGATCCGCTGGTGTGGACCCGGCGCGGCTCGTGGCTGGTCGGTGTCGGCTCCGCCCTGACGCTCACGGCCTCGGCGACGGATGCCGCGACCCTCGCCGACCGCTGGCGCGAGGTCGCGGCGGCGGCGGTGGTCGACGACCACGTCCGGGCGCCGGGAACGGGGCTGATCGCCTTCGGCGCACTCCCCTTCGACACGCAGTCCGCCTCGTCGGCCGTCCTCACCGTGCCGCTGCTGACCGTGGGCTCGCGCGACGGGCGCACGTGGGCGTCGTGGGTGCTGCCCGAGGAGGGCGCCCCCGAACCCGACGAGCCGCGCGCCATCGGCTACGGACCGCACTGGTCGGCCGCGGTCGGCCCCGGCGCGCTCACCCCCGAGGGCTACCAGGACGCGGTGCGCGCGGGCCTCGCGGCGATCGCCTCGGGCGAGGTCAGCAAAGTCGTCCTCGCCCGCGAGCTGGCGGGCACGGTGCCGGCCGACGCCGATCTGCGCCGGCTGGTGCGCTCCCTCGCCTCGGCCTACCCCGACACCTGGGTCTACGCGGTCGACGGTCTCATCGGAGCCAGCCCCGAGACGCTCGTGACGGTCTCCGGGGGCCAGGTCACCGCGCGCGTGCTCGCCGGCACGGTGGCGCGCGGTTCGGGTCCGGATGCCGATCGCGAGGCGGCCCTGCGGCTCGCCACCAGCGCGAAGGATCTGGCGGAGCATCAGTACGCCGTCCGCAGCCTCGTCGACGCGCTCGCCCCGCACACGAGCGCGCTGGCCGCCGCCGAACAGCCCTTCACCCTCGCCCTGCCCAACGTCTGGCACCTCGCCACCGACGTCGAGGCGACCACCTCGCCCGAGACGTCGGCGCTCGATCTGCTGGGCGTGCTGCATCCCACGGCGGCCGTCGCCGGAACACCGACGGCCGCGGCGCTCGCGGCCATCCGCCGCATCGAGCCGTTCGACCGCGGGCGGTACGCGGGCCCGGTCGGGTGGGTCGACGCCCACGGCGACGGGGAGTGGGCCATCGCGCTGCGCGGGGCGCAGTTCGACCTCGCGGCGACGGATGCCGGCGGCATCCCGTTCCGCGCCCACGCGGGCGCGGGGATCGTCGCGGGCAGCGACCCCGAGGCCGAGATGCTGGAGACCCGCGTGAAGTTCCGGCCGATCGTCGACGCGCTGGCGTAGGGCGTCTCGACTCGGCGCTGCGCGCGGCGCTCAACGACCGGGCGCCGCGGGCTCAGGTCGCGGCGAGGCGGACCTTCTCGGCCTCCACGTCGAAGTCCGCCGCGGGCCACTGCGGATCGACGTCCTCGAGGGCGTCGAGCAGGAGCGCCTGGACGGCGAGGCGCGCGTACCACTTGCGGTTCGCGGGCACGACGTGCCACGGGGCGTTCGGCGTGGACGTCCGCTCGAAGACCGTCTGGTAGGCCGCCATGTACTCGTCCCAGCGCTGCCGCTCGTCGACGTCGCCGGGGTTGTACTTCCAGTGCTTGTCGGGACGGTCCAGCCGCTCCCGCAGCCGCTCCTTCTGCTCGTCGGCGGAGATGTGCAGCATCACCTTCACGAGGCGGATGCCGCGGTCGGTGAGGCCCTTCTCGAAGTCGACGATCGCCCCGTAGCGGCGCTCGATCTCCTCGGCCGGGGCCAGCGCGCGCACCCGCCCGATGAGGACGTCCTCGTAGTGGGAGCGGTCGAAGACGCCGATGAGGCCCGGCGCCGGCACGCGCTTGTCGATGCGCCACAGGAAGTCGTGCGCGAGCTCCTCCGGCGTGGGCTTCTTGAAGGCGGCGAGCGCGATGCCCTGCGGGTCCACCGAGCCGACGACGTGGCGGACGATGCCGCCCTTGCCGGCGGAGTCCATCGCCTGGAGCACGAGGAGCACGGCGGGGGCGTCCTCCTGGATACGGCTCTGCGCGTACAGGCGCTCCTGCAGCTCGTCCAGCTCGTCGGCGCCCGCCTCGAGGTCCGACCGGCCGCTGCTCTTGCCCTCCTCGTACCCCGGCGTCGAGGACGGGTCGAGGTCGGCGAGGCGGAATCCGGGGTCGGCGCGGAGGATGTCGGCGGGGTCGGCGCTCCAGTGCTTCTGGCTTCTCGCGGTCATCACCACATCATGGCGCGACCCCGGGGTTTCGGCCAGGGCTCAGCGATCGAGCGCGACCTCGACGATCTGACGGCCGGCCACGCGGGCGGTGAGCGCCTGATCCAGCTCGGTCCGCGTCGCGGCGCGGACGTAGTCCCAGCCGTAGGCCGCGGCGAGCGCGGCGACGTCGACGTCCTGCGGCGTGTAGAGCACCCGCTCCATCGCGGACGGCGCAGCCACCGACGCGACCTCGAGACCGTCGAAGATCGTCCCGCCCCCGTCGTTGCCGACGACCACCTGGAGGCGCGGGGCCTCCTCACCGACCGGCAGCAGCAGCGCGCCCACGTCGTGGAGGAAGGCGAGGTCTCCCGTCAGCACCCGGGTCACCCCGACCGCCGCGGTCGCCTGACTCGCGAGGGCGATGCCGGTCCCGGTGGCGATCGTGCCGTCGATTCCCGCCAGTCCGCGGTTGGCGTGGACCGGGACCTTCTTGCCGCCGAGCACCTCGTCGGCGACCCGCACCAGCCGCGACGACGCGAACAGCAGCCGGTCGTGCGGCCAGGTGGCCCGCCAGACGGCGTCGACCAGCGCGACCCGGTCGATCGGCCTGCGCGCGATCGCCAGTTCCGACGCGATCGCCCCCAGCCGTTCGGCGGGAACGGCCGACGACAGGGCCTCGGCGTCGGGCGCCGGCGGCGCGAGATCGACGGATGCCGCGCGCGACGCCCGCATCCACGCGCCGAACCAGTCGCGGTCGACGTCGCCCACGGCGGCGACGACCGCATCGACCGCGATCGACGACCCGTTGAGATTGAGGGGCTCCCCCGGCCCGCGCACCGCGAGCACCTCGACATCGTCGCGCGAGAGCACCGCGACGACCTCGCGACTGAGCGTCGGATGCCCGAACACGACGGCGCGTTCGATGCGACCGCCGAGCTCCGGGTCGCGGAGCAGGCGGCGGTAGCCGTGCACGAGGTTGCGGCCGAACCGCGCCCCACTGACGATCTCGGCGATGAGCGGCCACCCGCCGGCGTGCGCCAGCGCCTCGGCGCCGGTCCCGGCATCCGCGCCGGCGATCACCACGGTGCGCGGTCCGCGCACGAGCACATGGGGGTCGCCGTCGGGATCGGTCGGCAGGTTCGACTCGCCGATGCCACCGCCGCCCTGGTACAGCGCGCCCGACGGCTCGATCTGGACCGGATCCTCCGCGGCGACGTCGGGCCCGACGGGCGCGGTGTCCAGCTCGAGCTCCGGCGTGCCGAGCCACGGCGGCAGGCCGCCGGCCAGCGGGTCGCGCAGCGGCAGGTTGAGGTGCACGGGCCCGGCCTGACGGGTGCCCGCGCCGAGCGCCGCGGCGACCGCGTCCTCCGCCACCCGCCGCAGCATGGCGGACTGCTCCCCGGTACCGTCGGCATCCACCTCGTCCGGCACCGGCAGATCCTCCTCCAGCCGCATGTTCGGAGCGAACATGCCGGGCTGGCGGGTGGTCTGGTTGGCGCCGACGCCGCGCAGCTCGGGCGGACGGTCGGCCGTCAGCAGGATCAGCGGGACACCGGCATGGTGCGCCTCCAGCGCGGCGGGAAGGAGATTGGCGACCGCGGTGCCGGAGGTGCACACGACGACCGCGGGCATGCCCGACTCGCGCCCGACGCCGAGCGCCGTGAAGCCGGCGACCCGTTCGTCGATGCGCACGTGCACGCGCACGGCGCCACGGCTCTCCAGCTCGGCCGCGACGAGGGCCAGCGCCTGCGAGCGCGATCCCGGGCTGACGACCACGTGCCCCACGCCGAGCTCGACGAGGCGCCCCAGGAGCGCCGCGGCGGCATCCGTCGCCGGCGCGCGACCGGCGAGAGGGCTCTCGTCCATGTCAGGCGGCGCTGCCGCGACGGTTCTCGTCGGGGTCGTCGTCCGGGGCGGTCGCGGGCTCGTCGCCGGCGCCGCGCCGGCGGTCGGGCTCCGGACCCTCGGAGTCGAGGGCGGCCAGCTCCGCCTCCAGGCGGCGGATGCGCTCGTCCTGGTCGGCGATCGAGATCGCGCCCAGGCTGCCGAGGAAGTCGGGGTTGTCGTCGGGGGCGCGGAAGGTGCTCACCCGCTGGGGACGGCCGCGACCGACCACGAACCACATCACGCCGCCGATGATGGGCAGCAGCACCACGAGCAGGATCCAGACCGGCTTGCTGACGCCGCGATGGCGCGTCGGCGGCTGCAGGGCGCAGTCGACGATGCTGTACACCCAGAAGGCGATCAGCAACAGCGCCAGAGGCAGCAGAATGCGCACCACCCCTCCATCCTAGGCGCGCGCCGGCATCCTCGGCGGGCGCGGGCACGGGTACGGGCGCACGGACGACGCGCGTAGGCTGGAGGCATGCGTGTCCGTTCGGCCCTCGTCTACAGCGTGCTGCGTCTCCTGGTGTTCGTGGTGCCGTTCGGGATCATGATGCTGTTCCCGGTCATGCGCGAGTACTACTGGCTGTCGGCGATCTTCGCCGCCCTCATCGGCCTGAGCCTGTCGGTGCTGTTCCTGCGCCGTCCGCTCGACGATCTGACCGCGGGCCTCGCCGAGCGTCGCGCGCGCCGCGCCGCGACCGACGAAGACGTCGAGGATGCCGCGGCCGACCAGGCCGCCGCCGCACCGACGGAGTGAGCGCGGGCGCCGGGTGACCGGTGCCGTCAGCCCGTGAACGCCCAGAACAGCAGCGCCGCGACGGCCAGCGACGTCAGCGACGTCAGCCCGAGCGCCACGACCAGCTCCCGCGGCGCGCGATAGGTCCAGACGATCAGGACGGCGCAGGCCGCGGGGATGAGCGCGAGCAGCGCCAGCCAGGCGAGCGGGTAGAAGACCGCCAGGAACGCCACGATCGCGAAGGCGCCGACCACCAGCACCGTGAACAGGATCTGCGTCGCCCGGCGCCCGATACGCACCGTGAGCGTGCGCTTTCCGGCGAGGCGGTCCTGATCGATGTCGCGGAGGTTGTTGGCCAGGAGCACGGCGCAGGCGAGGAGCCCGGCGATCACGCCGCCGAACCAGCTCTCCTGCGGCACGGTGCCGACCTGGACGAAGGTGGTGCCGACCGTGGCCACCAGGCCGAAGAAGACGAAGACGAACAGCTCGCCGAGACCGGCGTACCCGTAGGGACGCTTGCCGCCGGTGTAGAACCAGGCCGCCACCAGGCACGCGGCGCCGATCAGCGCCATCCACCAGTACCCCGTGCGCACGATGAGGGCGATACCGGCGGCCGCCGCGATGCCGAAGAAGACGAGGGCGACGATCAGGACGGTGCGCGGCTGCGCCTTGCGCGACGCGGTGAGCCGCGCCGGCCCGACGCGGTGGTCGTCGGTGCCACGGATGCCGTCGCTGTAGTCGTTCGCGTAGTTGACGCCGATCTGGATCGACACCGCGACGACGAGGCAGCACAGCGCGACCACCCAGCGCAGCGGCATCCCGCCGAGCAGCGCCGCGCCGGTGCCGATGAGCACGGGCGAGACGGCGAGGGGCAGGGTGCGCAGGCGCGCCGCGCCGATCCAGTCGCGCGCGGTGGCGCGCTCGACGTGCGCGGGGTCGCCGGAGAGCTGCGCCCTCTGCGGATTGCCGCGCGGCGTGTGCGCCGCGGAGCGCCGTCCCGAACGGGCCTTCTTCTTGCGGGTGCTGCCTGCCACGCGAGAATCCTATGCCCGCGGACGCATGAGTCCCCTGTGATGCCGACGCGGCGCGCTCACGCGCCGGCGTCCGCCGCGAGCCGGCGGAGGGCGGCGCGATCGGGCTTGCCGCTCGGCAGCAGCGGGATGGCGGCGACGGGCACGACCGCCCGGGGGCGTGCGGGCGCACCGATCTCGGCCTCGACGGCGGCGCGGATGCCGCGGAGGGCGTCATCGGCATCCCCCGCGCCGGCCGGGACGACCACGATCGACGCCTCGCCCCACCTCTCGTCGGGGACCGGGACCACGACGGCGTCGACGAGCCCGGGAAGGGTCCGCACCACCCGTTCGACGCGGTCGAGCGCCACGTTGATCCCGCCCGAGATGATGACGTTGTCGCGGCGACCGGTGATCGCGAGGCGTCCGTCGAACGCGCCGGCGTCACCGGTGCGGTACCAGCGGGTGCCCGCCGCGTCGCGGAAGAAGGCGGCGTCGGTGCGCGCGGCATCGCCCAGGTAGCCGTCCGCGAGGGTGGGACCCGACAGGAGCACCTCGCCGTCGTCGATGCGGACGCCGACGCCGTCGAGCGGCACGCCGTCGTAGACGCAGCCGCCCGCGGTCTCGCTCGATCCGTAGGTGCGCACGATGCGCACGCCGGCGTCGGCGGCGCGCGCGGCGAGCACAGGGGCGAGCGCCTGCCCGCCCACCAGCACCGCCGAGAACCCGGCGAGTGCGCGGCGGGCGGCCGGATCGGGGTCGTCGAGGAGGGTCTGCAGCTGCGCCGGGACGAGGGACGTGTACGTCGGCACCGGCCGCCCCCCGTCGCTCGATGCCATGGAGGATGCGGCGGCGACGAACCCCGCCGTGCGGAACGGCCCCGACAGGAGCGCGGGCTCGCGTCCGGCGACGAGCGCACGCACGAGCACCTGGACCCCGGCGATGTAGCCCGGCGGCAGCGCGAGCAGCCACGCCCCCTCGCCGATGCGCGCGCTCGTCGCGAGCGCCGAGGCCGTCAGCGCGGAACGGCTGAGCGCGACCGCCTTGGGGTATCCCGACGACCCGGATGTCGTGACGACCACCGCGGTGCCGGCCGGGACCTCCGCGGGCAGCGCATCTCCGGAGCCGGACGGCGCGCCGAGGGCGATCGCGGGGCCCGCCCCCAGCACCGCGCCCCGCAGTCCGCGCAGCACCGCGCGCGCATCGGCGGCATCCACCCGCTCCAGCTTCACCGTCGCCTCCGCGCCGTCGCGTCAGTAGTGGTACGGATAGGGCGACCAGTCGGGGTCGCGCTTCTGCAGGAAGGCGTCGCGACCCTCCACGGCCTCATCGGTGCCGTACGCGAGGCGCGTGGCCTCGCCCGCGAACACCTGCTGGCCCACCATGCCGTCGTCGATCGCGTTGAACGCGAACTTCAGCATGCGGATCGCGGTGGGCGACTTGCCGAGGATCGTCCGCGCCATCGCGATCGCCTCGCGCTCGAGCTCCGCGTGCGGGACCACGCGGTTCACGGCGCCCATCTCGTAGGCGCGCTGCGCCGAGTACTCCTCCGCGAGGAAGAACACCTCGCGCGCGAGCTTCTGACCGACCTGACGCGCCATGTAGGCGGACCCGTACCCCGCATCGAACGAGCCCACATCGGCATCCGTCTGCTTGAACCGGCCGTGCTCGGCGCTCGCGATCGACAGGTCGCAGACGATGTGCAGCGAGTGCCCGCCGCCGGCGGCCCACCCGGGGATCACGGCGATGACGACCTTCGGCATGAAACGGATGAGCCGCTGCACCTCGAGGATGTGCAGCCGGCCGGCGCGGGCCGGGTCGGGGGCGGTCGCGTCGTCGGCCGCGTAGGTGTAGCCGTCCCGGCCGCGGATGCGCTGGTCGCCGCCCGAGCAGAACGCCCAGCCGCCGTCCTTGGGGCTCGGGCCGTTGCCCGTCAGCAGCACGACACCGATGCGCGGGTCCTGTCGCGCGAGGTCGAGGGCCCGGTACAGCTCGTCGACCGTGTGCGGCCGGAAGGCGTTGCGCACCTCGGGCCGATCGAACGCGATGCGCGCGATGCGGCCGTCGCCGGAGACGTGCGCCGTGATGTCGGTGTAGTCGTCCGCGCCGGGCGCGAGCGTCCACGCGGTCGGATCGAACAGCTCGGAGACGAAGGTGTCGGTCACCCGGCCAGCCTACGCGCGAGCATCGCCATGGCGTCGTGAGGGTGTCGTCATATGGCCGGGACGGGTGGGCGACTCCCCCTACGCTGGGACGGTGACGTCGACCCCCCGCATCCTCGCCCTGTTCGCCGCCGGAGCCCTCGCGCTCGGCCTGTCGGCCTGCGCCTCGACGGGCGGCGGTGCGGCGTCGCCGACCGCGACCGACGCGACCGCGTCGCCGATCACCGCCGGCGCGTGCGAAGGGACCGAGGGCGTCACGCTCGTCGTCGACTCCTCCGCCCTGGCGGGCGGCACCTCCGACACGCGGTGCTACACGACCACCGCCGAGGTCGCCGTCGCCGACATCGTCGCCGCGGCCGGGCTCGAGATCGAGGGCACGAAGGAGTACGGCGACCAGGTGATCTGCCGCGTCGACGGGCTGCCCTCGGCATCCGAGCCGGTCGGCTCCACCCAGGACCCTGCGTATGTCGAGAAGTGCGAGTCGATGCCCGCCGCGTTCGCGTACTGGGCACTGTGGACCAAGCCCGCCGGCGGCGCGTGGGACTACGCCCAGGAGGGCGTGTCGACGCTGACGGCTCAGCCGGGCGAGAGCGTCGAGCTGCTCTTCAGCCTGGACGGGGCGCCCGCGGCTCCCGCGGCCTGAGCGGCGCCGACGCGCGTAATCTCGGCGCGTGAGCTTCCGCCCCGGCCCCCTGCGTGCCGCCGCCGCCCTGGCGGTGGGCTTCGTCGCGGTGCGCGTGGGGTACCGGGTGCTCTTCCACGGCGCCGACGGCGCCGGGCCGGTGGTGCTGCCGCTGCCCCTGTGGCGCCTCGCGCCGCCGCTCGCCCACGTCGAGGTGCTCGGCCCCGCGACGGCGGGAGGGCTCTGGGATGCCGCGGTCAGCGCCCTGCCGATCGCGCTGACGATCCTCGCGTTCGGACTGCTCAGCGCCGTGCTCGACCTGCCGCGCCTGCTCGCCCGCGGCGCCCGGCGCGGCCCCTTCCAGGGCCTCGCCCGGGCGCTGTCGATCGGCTGGGCGACGCTGCCGTCGCTCGCCGACGCGGTGCGTTCGGCACGGCGGGCGGCGCGGCTGCGCGGCGAACGGGTCGGCGTCGCGGGCTCGGCCCGACTGCTCGCGCCGGTGCTCGAGGCGACACTGGAGCGTGCAAGCGCCGTCGCCGCGGCCCTCGAACTGCGCGGCTACGCCGGACGGGGGCTCGAGGGCGACTGCGCGCACCCCGTGGCCGGGCAGGACGTCGCGCTCGGGTTCGGCGCCGGCGATCCGGTCGTCGTGGCGGACGCGGTGGGGCGCGGCATCCGCCCGGGCGCCCTCACCGTGCTCACGGGAGCGACCGGGTCGGGCAAGACGACCCTGCTGCGGGCGCTGAGCGGCCTGCACAGCCATGTCGACGGCGGGTGGATCCGCGGCGAGCTGCGCGTCGCCGGACACGAGCGCAGCGCCACGGCGCCCCGGGATCTGTCGCGCGTCGTCGGCGTCGTGCTGCAGAGCCCGCGCGCCGCCTTCGCGACGACGCGCGTGCGGGACGAGATCGGCCTCGCCCTGGAGCTGCGGGGCGTGGCCCCCGTCGTCGTGGACGAGCGCGTCCGCGAGGTGGCGGTGCGGGTCGGGATCGTGGACCTGCTCGACCGCGAGCTGGGGGCACTGTCGGCGGGGCAGGCGACGCTCGTCGCGATCGCCGCCGCGATCATCGAGCAGCCGGTCCTCCTGCTCGTCGACGAGCCGCTCGCCGACCTCGACCGCACCGCCCGCGCCCGCATCGTGGCGCTCCTGGGCGCGCTCGCCCACGAGGCCGGCGTCTGCGTCGTCGTCGCCGAGCACCGCGGCGACGAGTTCGGCGCGGTCGCCGACGCGTGGCTGCGCATCGACGCGGGTGGTTCCCGCGGGCGGCCCGGGGTGCTCGCGACCGCGGGTGCGGGGCTCGCGCAGGTAGGTCGTCCCCGACCGCCGCGGACGGCGCCCGACCCGGCGACCCCCCGGACTCCCTCGACGGGACCGGTGCTGTCGACCCGCATCACCGTGCGGTACGCGGACCGCGTCGCCGTCGACGACGCACCGATCGCGCTCCACGCCGGCGAGATCGTGGCGCTCGTCGGCCCCAACGGCGCCGGCAAGTCGAGCCTGCTCGTCGCCCTCGCCACCGGCGCGCACGCCCGCGAGGTGCGACTGGTCCCCGATGACTCCGACGCGCTGTTCGTGCGCGACACCGTCGCCGCCGAGTGTCGGCGCACCGACCGGCGGGCGCGCCTGCCGGCCGGCACGACCGCCCACCGTTTCGCCGGGCTCCTCGGGCGCGGCAGCGACGACGAGGGCGGCGTGGAGGCGGCGCGAGAGCTGTGGCACCGGCATCCGCGTGACCTGTCCGCCGGTCAGCGGCGCTGCCTCGCTCTCGCGATCCAGACGGCGACCCGCGCCCCCGTCCTGCTCGTGGACGAGCCGACCCGCGGCCTCGACCCCGACGCGCGCCGCCTGGTCGACGCCGCCCTCGCGCGGCTCGCGGATGCCGGGACCGCCGTCCTGATCGCGACCCACGATCCGTCGGCCATCGCCCGCGCCGACCGCGTGCTGCCCCTGGCGGCCGGGCGGCTCGCCGCCTCGCCCGCCGCCCCGCCCGCCCGCACCGAGCCCGCCCTCGCCGACCCCGCCCGCGCCGAACTCCTCCAATCCGCGACCGCCGACCCCGTCTCGGGGCCCCCGCCCGGCCTCGCGCCGCAATCCGGAGGAGTTCGGGACACGCCCCCCACCCGCACCCCACGGCGAGCCGCAGCCAGGACCCCGCAGCCCCGGCCGCAGCCCCGGCCCCAACCCCGACCGCGGCGCAGCCTCACCGCGGCCCTGATCGCGGCGAACCTCGTCGCGGCGGCCGCGTTCCTGTGGCCCCTCGTGGCGACGGCGGTGCCGGCGCAGGCGCAGGCCGCCGCGCCGGTCATCGCGATGGCGCTCGCCCCTCTCGCGATCATCGTCGCCCTCGCGAGCCTCGACACGACGGTGCGGTCGGCGCACACCCTCGCGCTGCTGGCCGTGCTCGCGGCGATCGGGGCGGCCGTGCGCATCGCGAGCACCGGGGTGGGCGGCGTGGAGGCGCTGTTCGTGCTCCTGATCCTGGCCGGGCGGGCGTACGGCGCGCGCTTCGGACTGCTGCTCGGCGCGGCATCCCTCGCCCTGTCGGCGGTGCTGTGGGGCGGGGTCGGGCCGTGGCTGCCGTTCCAGATGTTCGCCTGCGGCTGGGTCGCGGCGGGCGCGGGGCTGCTGCCGCGGCGCGTGCGCGGCGGCGCCGAGGTCGCGATGCTCGCGGCGTACGGCGTCGTGTCGGCGTACGTGTTCGGGCTGATCATGAACATGTGGTTCTGGCCGTTCGCCGTCGGCGCCGGGACGAGCATCTCCTACAGCCCGGGCGCGCCCCTCACCGAGAACCTCGGGAACTTCCTCGTCTACTCGCTGGTGACCTCGACCCTCAGCTGGGACACGCTGCGCGCCGTCACCACGGTCATCGGGATCGGACTCATCGGGCGTGCGCTGCTGCGCTCACTGCGGCGCGCGAAGCCCGTCGCCGGGGCTCCCGGGCCGCCGTCGCCCCCTCAAAGACCCCGCGGAGCGCTCGCTACAGTCGAATCATGACCACGACGGAGCGGCCCCTGACCCCGGACGAGATCGGCTCGGAGGCGTTCCTCCCCCTCCTCTGGGAGGCGGCCGGGGTGGATGCCGACGCACTCCTGTGGATCCGCGACGCCGAACTGCCCCGGCTCACCGTCGTCGGCGTCGTGGCCGGCAGCATCCTCGGCTTCGCCGCCTTCGGCCCCGACCCCGCCCGCGGCCGCACGGAGCTGCACTACATCGCCGTCGCGCACGAGGCGCGGGGCACCGGTCTCGGGTCCCGGCTCGTGGATGCCGCGCGTCGCGCCGACCCGACCCTCCCGCTGTTCGCGAGCACCGACGACGACGCGGTCGAGTTCTACCGTCGCCTCGGCTTCGCGGTCTCCGATGCGCCGCGCGACCCGCGGTGGCCGACCCGGCAGCGCTACGACTGCACGATCCCGCCGCTCGGCGACCCGCTCGAGCTGACCCTCGCCGTCTACCGCGACCACGCCCTGCGCTACGCCCAGCGCACGTCGGCCACACCGTCGCCACTCGTCGCGGAGCTGGGGGCACTGCTGCCGGCGGGCTCCTCCGTGCTCGAGCTCGGTTCGGGCCCGGGCCGCGACGCCGATGCGCTGGAGGCGGCGGGCTTCGCCGTCGACCGCACGGATGCCGCGGCATCCTTCATCGCACTGCAGCACGCGGCGGGCCATCGTGCACGCCTGCTCGACGTGCGCGACGCCGACTTCGGCGGCCCGTACGACGCCGTGTTCGCCAGCGCCGTGCTGCTGCACGTGCCGCGGGCGCGGCTGCGGGGCGTGCTGCGGCGAGCGCGCGCCGCGACCCGGCCGGGCGGGGTCATGATCGCCTCGTTCAAGAAGGGCGAGGGCGAGCACTGGTCGGCGCACAAGCTCGACGCGCCGCGACACTTCGTGCTGTGGCGCGAGGATCCGCTGGCCGAGGCCTTCGCCGCCACGGGCTGGACCGACGTCGTCGTCCGCGACACGACGGCCCCGGATGCCGCGGCCACCGACCCCTGGATCACGGTGACGGCTCGCAACCCGGAGGCCGGGTGATGCTGGTCGTCGGCTCCGTCGTGATCCGCGTCGACGACCTCGCGCGGGAGACGGCCTTCTGGACCGCGGCCCTCGACTACGTGGTGCGCGAGCCCGCCGGCGACGACGTCGCGCTGCTGCATCCGCGGCACGGGGCCGGGGTGAGCGTGTCGCTGGATGCCGTCGCGGCGCCGCGCGTCCCGCCCCCGCGGATCCACCTCGACCTCTACGCGCAAGACCAGGACGCCGAGGTGGCGCGGCTGGAGAGTCTGGGCGCGCGCCGCGTCGTATGGGACCGGCAGCCGGCCGATGCGGACTACGTGATCATGGAGGATCCCGAGGGCAACCGGTTCTGCGTCGTCGACGCGGCGGAGTGGTCGGGATGGGCGGGGGCGGCATCCACGGTGGCATCCGCTGCGGAGTGAGACCCGCCGGCGGCGCGGCCGTGGGAGAATGGGGCACGGCCGTCGTCCACCCGAGGATGCCGCCGGAAGGGCATGTCGTGCAGATCAGGAACTCCTCGGACTGGCGAGATGCCCTGCCGTTCGAAATCGCCGTCGCCGCCGAGCAGGCCGTGCCGGGCGACGCGACCCGGTGCTCGGGCTGCGGACCGACCAGCGAGCCGTGGCCGCGCGAAGCGCTGTGGGTGATGAAGCACCGGCATCCGAACAATCCGGCCGGATTCGTGCGGTTCTACTGCGCCGACCACAAGCCCGCGGCCAAGCTCGCCGCCGCGCCCGCGCCGACCACGCGCGAGCGTGCCCGCGCCGCCCGTGTCGCCTCGGGCACGCCGCGCACCGTCGCCGCCCCCACCATCCCCGAGCGCCCCGCGGTGATGTGCCCGGACTGCTTCGTACAGGTGCCCGCGACCGGCATCTGCGGCATGTGCGGCACCCCCGTCGCCTGACCCTCATCCGCGGGCCGTATCCCAACTGCAAGCTCGCAGCCGCGACACGCCGCCACCCCCGCGCCCGGCCACGGCGTGTCGCCCGGCATCCCTTGCAGTCCGGTGTGTGCGGCTGGCCGTTAGGATCGCGGGATGGTCGTGCTGCACCGCCTCACACCGTCGTCGGACGGCGCACCTGCAGCGGTCCTGCTGCCCGGGCGCGGATACACCGCGCAGGCGCCGCTGCTGCACTGGACCGGCGTCATCCTGGCTCAGAACGGATGGGACGTCTACGCCGCCGAGTGGGCATTGGGTGACGCTGCGGACGACCCGGCCGACTTCGTCGCCCGGGAGTGGGGCGAAATCATCTCGGCCCTCCCGTGCGCGCCTGACCTTGTCGTCGCCAAGTCTCTGGGCACCTTCGCGGCCTCACACGCCGTCGCGGCAGGCATACCTGGGGTGTGGTTGACGCCGCTGGTCGGCCACGATGTCGTGGCTACGGCGTTGCGCGCGGCATCCGCGACTCATCTCATCGTCGCCGGCACGACGGATGCCACGTGGTGGCCCGACCGCATCAGCGAGACCGCAGCCGCGGTGATGGAGATCGCCGGCGCCGACCACGGTCTGCAGTCGGACGGCGATTGGGAGGAGTCGTACGCGGTGCAGCGACGCGTGTTCGCCCGAATCGCGGCGCATGCCGCCGCCCTGGCACGTCGCTGAGCCCGCTTCGGCCCCACCGTCACCTCCACCTCCTCACGCCCCGACTGCAAGGTCGTAGCCGCGACGCGCCGCCACCCCGCGCCGGGCCGCGGCGTGGCGCCCGGCATCCCTTGCAGTTCGGCCCCGGCGCCGAGACACCCGGAACCCGCACCCGCCCCACCCGCGGATGCCGCGACCGGCTCAGACCGAGAAGTACTTCGCCTCGGGGTGGTGGAACACGAACGCGTCGGTCGACTGCTCGGGATGCAGCTGCAGCTCCTCGCTCAGCTCGACGCCCATGCGCTCCGGACGCAGCAGCTCGACGACCTTGCGGCGGTCCTCCATGTCGGGGCAGGCCGGGTAGCCGAGCGAGAACCGCGCGCCGCGGTAGTCGAGCTTGAACAGTCCCGCGGTGTCGGCGGGGTCTTCCCCGGCGAAGCCGAGCTCGGCGCGGATGCGCGCGTGCCAGAACTCGGCGAGCGCCTCGGTGAGCTGCATGACCAGCCCGTTCAGCTCGTAGTAGTCGCGGTAGCGGTCCTCGGCGAACATCTTCGCGGTGACGGCGTCGATGGCCGCCCCCGCCGTGACCAGCTGCACGGGCAGCACATCGACCTGCCCCGACGCGCGGGAGCGCACGAAGTCGGCGAGGTTCAGGTGGCGGTCGCGCCGCTGCCGCGGGAAGTGGAAGCGCAGCCGGTCGCTGCCGAGGGCGCCGCCCGAGCCGCCGTCCGGCGCCAGCAGTCCGGCCGGCCCGAGCAGACCGGTCGGGTCGTCGCCGTGGTGCAGCACGACGAGGTCATCGCCCTCGGAGACGACCGGGAAGTACCCGTAGGCCACCGACGCGTCGAGCATGCGCTCGGCGAGGATGCGGTCGAGCCAGTACCGCAGCCGCGGACGACCCTCCGTGTCGACCAGCTGCTCGTACGACAGCCCGTCCTCCCCGCGCCCGGGCTTGAGCCCCCACTGCCCCATGAACGTCGCGCGTTCGTCGAGGAAGGCCGCGTAGTCGGCGAGCGCGATGCCGCGGACGATGCGCGTGCCCCAGAACGGCGGCGCGGGCACGGGGTTGTCGGATGCCACGTCCGACCGGGCCGGCATGGCCTCCGGCTCGGTGAGGGTCAGGCGCGACCCCGCGGCGTGGATGCGCTTCTTCAGCGGCGGCAGGCCGACGGCATCCGGAGCCTCACCGCGCGCGATCCGCACGAGCGGCTCCATGAGCGCGAGCCCCTCGAACGCGTCCTTGGCGTAGCGGACCTCGCCGTCGAAGAGCTCCGCGAGATCCTGTTCGACGTACGCGCGCGTCAGCGCCGCACCGCCGAGGATCACCGGCCACCGCGTGCCGAGCCCTCGCGCCGAGAGCTCCTGCAGGTTCTCCTTCATCACCACCGTCGACTTGACGAGCAGGCCGCTCATGCCGATGACGTCGGCGCCGTGCTCCTCGGCGGCGGCGATGATGTCGGCGATCGGCTGCTTGATGCCGAGGTTGATCACCGTGTAGCCGTTGTTGGTGAGGATGATGTCGACGAGGTTCTTGCCGATGTCGTGCACGTCGCCGCGCACCGTCGCGAGCACGATCGTTCCCTTGCCGGCCTCGTCGGTCTTCTCCATGTGCGGTTCGAGCAGGGCGACCGCGGTCTTCATGACCTCGGCGGACTGCAGCACGAACGGCAGCTGCATCTGTCCCGACCCGAACCGCTCGCCGACGACCTTCATGCCCTCCAGCAGGTGGTCGTTGATGATCTGCAGCGGGCTGAGCGGCGCGGCATCCGCATCGCCGGCGCGCGCCAGGTCGAGGTCGGCCTCGAGACCCTTCAGCTCGCCGTCGATGATCCGACGCTCCAGCCGCTCGCCCACAGGAAGCGCGGCCAGCTCGGCGGCGCGCTGGTCGCGCAGCGCCGCCGTGTCGACGCCGGCGAACAGGTCGAGCATCGTCGCCAGCGGGTCGTAGGTGAGGGTGCCGTCGGCATCCCATTCGCGCCGGTCCCAGACGAGGTCGAGCGCGACCTTCCGCTGCTCCTCGGGGAGGGACGCCAGGGGCACGATCTTCGCGGCGTCGATGATGCCGCTCGTCAGCCCCGCCTGCGTCGCCTCGTGCAGGAACACGGAGTTGAGCACCGATCGGGCGGCGGGGTTGAGCCCGAACGAGACGTTGGAGACGCCGAGCGTCGTGTTGATGCCCGGGTATTTCGCGACCAGCCCGCGGATCGCCTCGATGGTCTCGATCGCGTCGCGGCGGGTCTCCTCCTGGCCCGTCGCGATCGGGAAGGTGAGGCAGTCGACGATGATGTCCTCGACCCACATGCCCCACGCCCCGACGAGCTCGTCGACGAGCCGCGACGCGATGCGCAGCTTGTCCTCGGCGGTGCGCGCCTGCCCCTGCTCGTCGATCGTGAGGGCGATGACGGCGGTGCCGTGCTCCTTGACGAGCGGCATGATGCGCCCGAAGCGGGATGCCGCGCCGTCGCCGTCCTCGTAGTTGACGGAGTTCACGACGGGACGGCCGCCGATCAGCTCCAGCCCCGCCTGGATGACGGCGGGCTCGGTCGAGTCGATGACGAGGGGCAGAGTGGATGCCGAGGCGAACCGCGACACCACCTCGCGGATGTCGTCGACGCCGTCGCGGCCGACGTAGTCGACGCACACGTCGAGCAGGTGCGCGCCGACGCGGATCTGCCCGCGGGCGATCTCGACGCAGTCGTCCCACCGGCCCTCCAGCATCGCCTCGCGGAACGCCTTCGACCCGTTCGCGTTGGTGCGCTCCCCGATCGCGAGGTAGCTGGCATCCTGCCGGAACGGCACGTGCTGATACAGCGAGGCGACGCCCGGCTCGCGGTCGACCGCGAGGGGCGCCGCGCCGACAAGCGTGGTGCGCGAGCGCGAGGCCAGCGCGGTGTACTCCGTCGCCGCGTCCCCCGGCAGGCCGTCGACGATCCGACGGGAGGTCACCGGGAGGGACCCCACCCGCTCCACCACCGCGGCGAGGTGCTCGGGCGTCGTGCCGCAGCATCCGCCGATGAGGCCCAGGCCGAACTCGCGGACGAACTGCTCGTGCGCCGTGGCGAGCTCCGCGGGCGTCAGCGGGTAGTGCGCACCATCGGCGGTCAGCACCGGCAGCCCCGCGTTGGGCATGCACGCGATCGTCACCGAGGAGTGCTTCGACAGGTGGCGCAGGTGCTCGCTCATCTCGGCCGGACCGGTGGCGCAGTTCAGGCCGATGGCGTCGACGCCCAGCGGCTCCAGCGCCGTGAGCGCCGCCCCGATCTCCGAGCCCATCAGCATGGTGCCGGTCGTCTCGACGGTGACCTCGACGAAGATCGGCAGCCGGATGCCGCGGGCCACGATGGCCTGCTTGCAGCCGTTGATCGCGGCCTTGGTCTGCAGCAGGTCCTGGCTCGTCTCGACCAGGAACGCATCCGCTCCCCCGTCGATGAGCCCCTCGGCCTGGAGGGCGAACGTCTCCTTCAGATGCGCATAGGTGGTGTGGCCGAGGCTCGGCAGCTTCGTGCCGGGCCCCATCGAGCCGAGCACCCAGCGCATCCGTCTGTCGACCGCTTCCGCCGCCTCCGCACGCTCGCGGGCGATCCGCGCCCCGGCGGCCGCGAGCTCCGTGATGCGGTCGTCGATGCCGTAATCCGACAGGTTCGACCAGTTCGCCCCGAACGTGTTCGTCTCGACGGCGTCCACGCCGACCGCGAAGTAGGCGTCGTGGATGTCGGCGACCACGTCGGGTCGCGTCACGTTCAGGATCTCGTTGCAGCCCTCGAGGCCGGCGAAGTCGGTGTCGATCCGCAGGTCGTGACGCTGCAGCATCGTGCCCATCGCCCCGTCGGCGATGACGACCCGCTCGGCGAGGGCGTCCAGCAGCGCCTGCGCCCGGGCGGGGCGCGGCACACCGTCGATGTCGAGCGCGAAGCGGGCGGCGGCGAGGGAGGCGGTCACCGCCCGATTCTACGGGCGTCGCCGCCGCAGACGGCGGGCCGCGACGCAGGGTCCCCGCGGCGGCGGCCTCCCGAGGCAGGATGGAGCCATGACCGTCCCCGCACTCGGCGAGCTGCTCGCCACGGCGCACGTGGTGTCGCTGCCCCTCGTCACCCGCTTCCGCGGCGTCGACCACCGCGAGGCGGTGCTGATGGAGGGCCCCGAGGGCTGGACCGAGTTCTCCCCGTTTCTCGAGTACGACGACGCGGAGGCCGCCGTCTGGCTCGCCGCGGCGATCGACTTCGGATGGCGCCGCCAGCCCGATCCGCGGCGCGACACCGTCCGCGTCAACGCCACCGTCCCCGCCGTCCGGGCCGACGAGGTGGCCGGGGTGCTGGCCCGCTTCGACGGGTGCCGCACCGCGAAGGTGAAGGTCGCCGAGCGCGGCCAGACGCTCGCCGACGACGTCGCGCGGGTGCGTGCCGTGCGCGCCGCGATGGGCCCGGAGGGGCGGGTGCGCCTCGACGCCAACGGCGGGTGGAACGTCGACGAGGCCGAGCACGCCGTGCACGCGCTGGCCGAGTTCGACCTCGAATACCTGGAACAGCCCTGCACCGAGGTGGAGGAGCTCGCCCAGCTGCGCGCGCGCATCGCCGACTGGGACATCCCGATCGCCGCCGACGAGTCGGTGCGCAAGGCGTCCGACCCGCTCGCCGTCGCGCGCGCCGGAGCGGCTGATCTGCTCGTCGTGAAGGCGCAGCCTCTCGGCGGGGTCGCCGCGGCGCTGGCGATCGTCGCGGAGGCGGGCCTTCCGGCGGTCGTCTCGAGCGCTCTCGACACGAGCATCGGCCTGTCGATGGGCACGACCCTCGCCGCGGCCCTGCCCGATCTGCCCTACGACTGCGGCCTCGGCACGGCCTCGCTGCTCGCGGCGGATGTCACGGCGCGGCCGCTGCGTCCCTCCGGCGGAATGCTGCCCGTGGGGCGGGTCGTCCCGGATGCCGCCGCGCTCGCCCGGCATGCGGCGACGCCCGATCGGCGCGCGTGGTGGCTCGACCGCCTGGAGCGGTGCGCCGCGCTGCTGTGACCGCGGCGGATCGCGCCCGGGGTCGACCCCGCGGCGGTCAGCGGTCGGCGTAGCGGAAGGCCCGCTCCCCACCGGCGGCGACCAGCGCCGGGATCAGGGCGTCGAGACGTCCGCGCAGCGCAGCGGTGACCCCGTCGTCCTCGATGCCCTGCAACATCGCCGTCGTGCAGGTCTCGTTCGCGACGTCGAGGAGGATGCGCGCCGCCTCCGCCACCGACAGACGCAGGGTCAGCCCGTAGGTCGCGATGATGTGCTCGAGGAATCCTTCGATGCGGTCGAGCATGCGCCGCTGCAGGGTGAGGAAGGCCTCGGCGAGTCGCGGGTCGCGAAGCGCCTGCACGCGGATCTCCGTCATGAGCTGCGGATCCATGCCCTCGCCGAACGGCGCTCCCAGCTGGCCCACGAGCTCGGAGACGTCGACGGGACCGTCGGGCGAGAGGCGGTGGACCCGGCTGGCGACCGCGTCGAGCTTCGCGTCGGACAGGCGGGTCACGAGCGCGAGGAAGAGCTCGTCCTTCGACTCGAAGTTCGAGTAGAACGCCCCGCGGGTGAATCCCGCGCGCTCGCAGATCGCCTCGACCGACGCGGCATCCATGCCCACCTCGGCGAACACGTCGTGCGCCGCGTCGAGAAGGCGCGCCCGGGTCTGCTCGCGGCGCTGGCTGGGCGGGCGACTGCCGTCGGCGCGTTCGGCGATGTCCGTCACGGTGCCCTCCCTTCGTCGGCGGGATGCGGCGCTCGGCGCCGGTCCTCAGTTTCACATCGAGTGCTCAGGATTGCGAGAACCCCGGCTCTTAGGATACATCTGTGTATCGGATACAGCGGTGTATCGAATCCCTGTCCGCCCCCACCCCGATCGTCTGAACCGGAGCACCTGTGTCCACTCTGCTTTACTCGCTGGGCCGCTGGTCCTACCGCCACTCGTGGCGGGTCCTCGTGTCGTGGCTCCTGCTGCTGGGCGTGGTGGGCGGCGCGGTCGGCGTCGGCGTCGCGACCGGCGCCGTAAAGGGCTTCGACAACTCCTTCTCGATCCCCGGCACCGAGGGTCAGGAGGGCCTCGAGCTGCTCAACCGCACGTTCCCCCAGGCGAGCGGGACGAGCGCGCAGTACATCGTCGTCGCCGCTGCGGGCGACCGCGTCGACGAGAAGCCGTACTCCGACGAGATCGCCTCGGCCGTCTCCGAGCTCGGCTCTCTCGACGGTGTGCTCGCCGTCACCGACCCGTTCAGCGAGAACGTCGACGGCATGGTCAGCGGCGACGGTCAGGCCGCCCTCATCCGCCTGCAGTTCCAGGGCACCGCGACCGACGTGCCGGCCGCGACGAAGACCACGCTCGAAGACCTGTCCACCTCGCTCGACGCCGCCCTGCCGGCCGGATCGACCGTGGTGGTCGGCGGCGACCTGTTCTCCACCTCGCTGCCCGCCCTGTCGATCATCGAGGCCATCGGCGTGCTCATCGCCCTGTTCGTGCTGATCGTCACCTTCCGCTCGCTCGCCGTCGCCTGGTTCCCGCTGGTGAGCGCCCTCATCGGCGTCGGCCTGTCGGTCGTGCTGATCTTCGCCTCCACGGCGTTCGCGACCGTGTCCTCGACGACGCCGATGCTCGCCATCATGCTGGGGCTCGCGGTCGGCATCGACTACGCGCTGTTCATCGTGGCGCGACATCAGGATCAGGTGCGCGCCGGTGTCGACCCCGAGGAGTCCGCGGCCCGTGCGACGGGGACGGCCGGCTCGGCGGTCATGTTCGCGGGCATCACGGTGCTCATCGCGCTGGTCGGCCTCGGCTTCGCCGGCATCCCCTTCCTCACGACGATGGGCCTGGCCGCCGCGGGCGCCGTGGCGGTGGCCGTCGTCGTCGCGATCACCCTCACCCCGGCGCTGCTGGGCTTCGCGAAGGGCCGCGTCGTGGGCTGGAGCCGCGTCCTGGGTCGCGGCATCCGCGTCGGTCGCCGTCGCCGCCCGGCGCGCGCGCAGGCGGATGCCGCCGGTGCGGCGCCCGCCACGAAGACGAACCCGTGGGTCGCCCTCGTGACGCGCCATCCCGTCGTCAGCACGCTCGCGGTGATCCTGACGCTCGGCGTCATCGCGATCCCGGCCTCCAGCCTGCAGCTCGCGCTGCCCAACGCCGGCATGCAGCCGACATCCAGCGAGGCCCGCCAGGCGTACGACCTGACGGCGGAGCACTTCGGCCCCGGCGCGAACGGGCCGCTGATCCTCACCGGCACCATCGTCACCTCGACCGACCCGCTCACGCTCATGGCCGATCTCAAGGCGGATGTCGAGAAGATCCCCGGCGTCGAGCGCGTGGCCCTCTCGACCCCCAATGAGACGGCGGACACGGGGCTGGTGCAGATCGTCCCGACCACCGCCCCCGACGCGCCGCAGACCGCCGAGCTCGTCCGCGAGCTGCGCGCCCACCACGACGAGTGGCTCCAGAAGTACGGCATCGACCTGAAGGTGACCGGTTTCACGGCGATCGCGATCGACATCTCCGATCGCCTCGGCGCCGCACTGCTGCCGTTCGGCCTGTTCGTCGTGGGCCTGTCGTTCGTGCTCCTGATGATCGTGTTCCGCTCGATCTGGGTGCCGCTGAAGGCGACGCTGGGCTACCTGCTGTCGATCCTCGCGGCCTTCGGCGCCGTCGCGGCGGTGTTCGAGTGGGGCTGGCTCGCCGACGCCCTGCACGTGACGCGCACCGGTCCGGTGATCAGCTTCATGCCGATCATCCTCATGGGTGTGCTGTTCGGCCTCGCGATGGACTACGAGGTCTTCCTCGTCTCGCGCATGCGCGAGGACTTCGTCCACGCGCGCCGCGACCGCGGCGGGCGCGCCGACCGGGCGATGGCGGTCGACGCCGTGCGCAGCGGCTTCACGGCCTCGGCGCGCGTCGTCACCGCGGCGGCCGTCATCATGTTCGCGGTCTTCGCGGCGTTCATCCCCGAGGGCGACACCTCGATCAAACCGATCGCGTTGGGACTGGCCGTCGGCATCGCCGTCGACGCCTTCCTCGTGCGGATGACGCTCGGCCCGGCCATCATGACGCTCCTCGGCGACAAGGCCTGGTGGATGCCGCGATGGCTCGACCGTGTGCTCCCGCACTTCGACATCGAGGGCGAGGCCGTCGAGCGCGAGCTCGCGCTCACCGCATGGCCGGAGCCCGGCTACGACGGCGCGCTGGCCGCCGACGACCTGACCGTCCGCGTCGACGGCGGGGCCGGTGTCGGCGAGGTCATGCTCTTCCGCGCGTCGACGATCCGTCTCGAGCAGGGCGGCACCCTGCTGGCGACGGCGGCCGACCCGCGCGCCGGACGCGCCTTCGTCCTCGCCGTCGCCGGCCGCGTCGATCCGAGCGAGGGGCGCCTGCGCGTCGCCGGGCACCTCCTGCCCGGCCGCGGGGCGTGGGTGCGCGCCCACGTGGGCGTCGCCCTCCTCGACGGCGCCGCCGCTCCGCTCACGGAGCTGCGGCGAGCGCTCGCGGGCGGGACGACCATCGTCGCCATCGACGGCCTGGACACGCTCACGGGCGCCGACCGCGATCAGGCCGCCGCCCTGCTGCGCGACGCCCAGGAGCGCGCCGCCGCGCGCATCTCCCGCGGCGGCGCACACGCCCGCCCGCTCACCCTCATCGCGTCGGCACGTCGCGAGGGCCCCGCCCTCGACGTGCTCGCCGACGCTCATCGCCGGAGCGTCACCGCCCTGGCCCTCACCACCGGTACCGCCGACTCTCCCACGCAGGTGATCTCCGCATGACTCTCCCCCTCGAACGCGCTCGTTCCCGCCGCCCCGTGACCTGGCTCACGGTGCTCGGCGTCCTCCTGCTGCCCGTGCTGATCGGCGGCATCCTCCTCACGGCGCTCTACAACCCGACCGAGCGCCTCGGCAACGTCCGCGCGGCGATCGTGAACAACGACGAGCCCGTCACGATCAACGGCCAGACCGCACCGCTCGGGCGGCAGCTGACCGCCGGCCTCGTGGAAGGGTCGTCGGACGTGCCGAGCAACCTCGACTGGGTGATCTCGAACACCGACGACGCCGCCTCCGGTCTCGCCGACGGCACCTACGACGCCGTGATCACGATCCCGCAGAACTTCTCGGCGGCCGCGACCTCGACCGCGCCCGGCAAGACGCCGGAGAAGGCGACCATCCAGGTGCAGACCGCCCCCGACGGCCGCGTCGTCGACGGCGCCATCACGGCGACGATCACCCAGACCGCGGCATCCGTGTTCGGCAGCGCCGTCTCGCAGCAGTACCTCACCAACGTGCTCATGGGCTTCACGACGCTTCACGACCAGCTCGGTGAGGCCGCCGACGGCGCCGACCAGCTCGCCAGCGGCGCCCAGCAGGCGGCGACGGGCGCCGCGCAGCTCCCGGACGGGGCTACGGCACTCGCCTCCGGAGCGGGCCAGCTCGGCTCGGGCGCGAGCGACCTGTCGAGCGGGCTGGCGACGCTCGCGACCGGTGCGCGCGACTCGTCCGCGGGAGCGGGACAGCTCGCCGGCGGGCTGAACCAGCTGTCGGCGCAGGTCACCTCGACGCAGCCGAACACGCTCGGCGGCACGGTGTCGACGACGGCGCAGTACGCGTCGGCGGCGGCGGCCTCGACGCAGAGCCTGGCGACGCAGTACCAGAAGCTGCTCGTGTCCAATGCCTGCGACCCGACGTCGCCGGTCCAGACACCGACCTGCGCGGCGCTTCTCACATTGGCGGCGGATGTCCAAAGCTCCGCCACGAACGCCGGGTACGCCGCGGGATACGCGAACGGCCTGAAGGACCAGGCGCTGCCCGAGACGGCCGCGGGAATCGCCCAGCTGACCAGTGGAGCCCAGGGGCTGCAGTCCGGTCTCGGCCAGCTCGCCGACGGCATCGACCATGCGGCCACCGGCGCGACCGGGCTGTCGACGGGTGCCTCCCAGCTGGCGGACGGGGCCACGCAGCTCGCCGACGGCGCGACCCAGCTCAGCACCGGCGTGACCCAGCTCGCCTCGGGCTCCAGCTCGCTGGCGCAGGGCCTGGACTCGGCCGTCTCGCAGATCCCGACGTACTCGCAGCAGCAGGCCGACGCCACCGCCGAGGTGGTGGCGAACCCCGTGAGCGCCGACGGCATCGGCACGAACCTCTTCGGCGCGTCGGCGATCCCGCTGCTGGCGATGCTCGCGCTCTGGTTCGGCGGTCTGGGCTCGTTCATCGCGCTCCAGGCGGTGCCGCGCCACGCGCTCAGCTCGCGCCGTCCGTCGGTGCTGCTGGCGTTGCGCAGCCTCGCTCCGGCCGCCGCCATCGGCGCGGCACAGGGCCTGCTGGTCGCCGGTGTCGCCCAGATCGCGGCGAACTACGACGCGGGCACCTGGTTCGCCTTCGCGGGCCTCGCCGTCGTCGCCGGCATCTCGTTCGCCGCCGTCAACCAGGCGCTGGTCGCGGTGTTCGGAGGCGCGGGCCGGTGGATCTCGACGCTCGTGGGCGTGCTCGCGGTGGCGACCGGGATCGTGTCGACGATCCCGGGCATCCTCGCCTCGATCGCCGGCGTCATGCCCACCTCGCCCGCCTACACCGCGCTGCTCGCGGCGACCACGTCGGCCGGTGGAGCGGCCGCCGGGCTGACGGCCATGATCGCGTGGGCGGTGCTGGCGTTCATCGCGAGCACCATCGCCGTGACGCGGCGCCGCACGGCGAGCGCCCGCGCGCTGCTCGCGGCATCCCCCGCCCTGGCCTGACCGCCGCGGACGGCGCGGTCGGCAGCGGGATGCCGCCGACCGCGGGTCAGTTCAGGCCGCTGTAGACGTGCAGGCCCTTGAAGAACATGTTGACGATCGTGAAGTTGAACATGACCGCCGCGAAGCCGATGATCGACAGCCAGGCCGAGCGCGTGCCGCGCCACCCGCGGGTCGCGCGCGCGTGGATGTAGCCCGCGTAGAGCACCCAGATGACGAACGTCCAGACTTCCTTCGTGTCGAAGCCCCAGTAGCGGCCCCACGCGTCGTTGGCCCAGATGGAGCCGGCGATGAGGGTGAAGGTCCAGAAGATGAAGCCGATGATCGTGAAGCGGTACGCAAGCGATTCCAGCACGTCGGCCGACGGCAGCGTCCGCAGGAAGCGCGGACCGCGGCGGCGCGTCGTGCTCTCCTCTCCCGCGGCGGCGATGGCGGCGATGGCGAGGCGCTCGCGGCGGGCCTGCATGAGCTGCAGCACCGAGAGGGCGAACGCGAGGGCGAACAGGGCCGTCGACAGCGACGCGACGAAGACGTGGATGACGAGCCACACGCTCTTCAGCGGATCGGACAGCGGCACGACCGCGGTGTAGAACCAGAGGACCGTGCCGCCCAGCAGCACGACGACGAGGCCGGTGATGAAGGTGCCGAGGAAGCGCAGGTCGTACTTGAACAGCACGACCAGGTAGACGGCCATGATCAGCATCGTCCCGGTGAGCGCGAACTCGTACATGTTCGACCAGGGCACCCGGCTGGCGGCGATGCCCCGCAGCACGTCGCCGGCGACGTGGAACAGGAAGCCGAGCACCGTCAGCGACGTGCCGATGCGCGCCCACAGGTAGCGCGTGCGGCGGGCGAGCGGCGCCTCCAGCTCCGCCTTGGCCGCCTGCTGCTGCGCCCGCATCTCGTCGAGCGGGCTCGCGAGCGACGTGGCTGCCGTGGCCGACACCGCCGCGGCGGCACCGACGAGCACCCGCTCCCGGGCGGCATCCTTCTGCTGGATGGCGAGGTCGGACCGGCGCCCGAGGTCGATCGCGTAGGCGATGAACGCGAGCGCGTAGATCGCGACCGCGGTCCACACCAGGAGCCGGGAGATTTCGTCGAGGGAGAGGCCGTCGGGCATGACGATCAGTCTACGTCGGCGGTCTGCGCAGCGGTCCGGTCGGATGCCGCGGCGCCGGCGGTTCCCGCGGCATCCATGGCGGCACCGTGCTCGCGCACGAGGTCGGCGACGGCCGCCGCGATCGCGGGGTCCTCGCCGCGCGCGAGACCGGCGTACTCCAGGTGCACGACGTCGCCGTCGGCGGTCGCCTTCACCCACATGCGCCGACGCGGGACGAACAGCGCGGCGAGCAGCCCGGCGAGGGCGACGATCGCGAAGCCCAGCACCCACGGCGCACCGACGTCGCGGTGGATGGAGAGGGAGACGTAGCGCTTCACCTGCTCGGCGGCCCCGCTGGCCTTGGCGTCCTCGAACGTGATCGTGCCCAGACCGTCGGGCAGGTCCACCGTCTGCCCCGGCGCGAGCTCGAGGGAGGGGACGTCGATGCTGCGGCCCGTGAGCTGCGTCATGCCGCTGACGTCCAGTGCGTAGACGTTGCGCGGGGTGCCGTCGTCGATGCCGAGGTCGCCCGTGTAGACGTCGAGGGTCAGCACCGGGTTCGCCAGGGCCGGGTAGGCCGAGGTGAGCGCCCCCGTGTGCAGCTTGGCCGCGGTGGGATAGAAGAAACCGACCATGCCCACCTGCTGCGCGAGCCCGTCGGGCACCTTCACGACACCCAGCGAGGTCATGGTGGCGCCCTGCGGCAGGAACTCGACGTCTTCGCGCAGCACGACATCGCCCGCGGGGTTTCGCACCGTGATGGTCGGCGCGTAGCCGTTGCCCATGAGGTACACGCGGTCGCCCGCCATGTCGACCGGATGGTTGACGCGCACGGTCTGCTGCTGCGCATCGTGCCCCGGCTCGCGCGTGGTCAGGTTCGCCGCGAAGTCGCCCGCCTGCCCCTGCCCGGCCTCGCCGACCGGGACGTACGTGACATCGAAGCTGTCGAGGGTCAGCGAGTAGGGCGGGAGCGCGTTCGTGTCGACGAAGCGTCCGGGGTTGAAGGAGGTGTAGCCCAGGCCCAGGGAGTTGACGAAGCTGTCGCCCTCGACGATCACGGTCTGGCCCGTGTAGGTGAGACCGCCGCCGACGCCCACGGAGATCAGCACGCCGACGAGCGCGGCGTGGAAGACGAGGTTGCCGGTCTCGCGGGCGTAGCCGCGCTCCGCCGAGACGGATGCCGTGGCGGGACGCTTGCCCGTCGCGGGCGTGTCGTACCGCTCGACGCGGTACCCCGCTTTGCGCAGCTGCGCCTGCGCGAGCTCGACGGCGGCCTCGGCGTAGGCCGCGGCGTCCACGCCCGCGGGCACGACACGGTCGATCTCCGCGTGGTCGTCGAGGCGCGAGAGCCGTACCGGCGTGCGGGGCGGACGCGCGCGCAACGCGTTGAAGTGGTGCTTGGTACGCGGGATGACGCACCCGATCAGCGAGATGAACAGCAGGATGTAGATCGCCGAGAACCACACCGACGAGTAGACGTCGAACAGCTGCAGCGTGTCGAGGACGGGGAACAGGTCGGGGTTGTCCGTCTTGTACTGCAGCACGCCGTTGGGGTCGGCGGAGCGCTGCGGCACGATCGAGCCGGGGATCGCCGCGATCGCGAGCAGCAGCAGCAGCACGAGCGCCGTGCGCATGCTGGTGAGCTGACGCCACCCCCAGCGCAGCCAGCCGACCACGCCCAGCCGCGGCTGGGCGATCCCGGTGGCGGGCGCCTCGGCATCCGCGTGGTCGTCCGGACGCAGCGGATCGCTGCCCGCGCGCTCAGAGCGGGAGTTCGACACCGCCGATCACCCCCGTCAGCTGCGACATCGCCGCGGTCCAGAGCCCGGTCACCATCAGCAGACCGAGCACGATCAGAAGCAGCCCGCCGATGACGTTGACCGTGCGGATGTGGCGGCGCAGGAACGCGACCGACCGCGTGGCCCAGCCGAACCCGACGGCCAGCAGCAGGAACGGGGTGCCGAGGCCCAGCGAGTACGCGACGGCCAGCAGCACGGCCCGGAGCGGATCGGCCTGCGTCAGCGAGATCGAGAGGATCGCGGCGTAGGTGGGGCCGATGCACGGCGCCCAGCCGATGCCCATCGCGACCCCCAGCAGCGGCGCACCGGCGAGCCCGAGGCCGCTGCGCACCTGCGGCTTGAGCGTCCGCTGGGCGAAGCCGAACAGCCCGAGGAACACGAGCCCCATGACGATGACGACCACGCCGAGGATGCGCGTCAGCAGCTCTCCGTACTGGATGAAGAAGCGGCCGGCGGTGCCCGCCAGCACACCCATCGCGACGAAGACGACGGTGAAGCCCGCGATGAACAGGAGCACGCCGATCAGCAGCCGTCCGCGGCCGGCGCGCACCGTGCGCCCGCGCGCCGCGGCGGCGCCGGATGCCCCGCCGAGGAAGCCGAGGTAGCCGGGGACGAGCGGCAGCACGCAGGGCGAGAGGAAGGAGACGAGACCGGCGAGCATGGCGATCGGGATCGCGAGCCACAGCGCCCCGCTGAAGACGACCTCGGTCACGAGGTCTCCGACAGCGCGTCGTTGACGATCGTCTTGAGGATCGACTCGCTCTCGACGCGACCGACGAAGCGCGCCGCGACGCGGCCCTGCTTGTCGAGCACCAGCGTGATGGGCACCGACTGCAGCGGCGTCCACGAGGCGAAGGCGAGCTTGAGGTCGGCGTCGTCCTTCGCGAGCAGCGACGGGTAGCTGATGCCGTACGTCTGCTCGAACGCGGTCGCCGCCTCCGGCCCGTCGTAGATGTTGACGCCCAGGAAGGCCGCGCCGGCGGGCTCGACCGACTGGAAGGTGTTCTCGAGGGTGGGCGCCTCGGCCCGGCACGGACCGCAGCCGGCGTACCAGAAGTTCAGCACGAGGACCCTGCCCGCGTAGTCGGCGCTGGTGACGGTGGAGCCGTCGACGGCCGTCCCGGTGAACGCGACGGCGGCCGTGCGGTCCTCCGGCGCGATCTCCTGCACGCTGCCGTCACCGGAGATGTACCCCTTGCCGTCGCCCTGCTTGTACTGGTTGGCCAGGTCGTCGTTGGCTCCGCTGCACCCCGCGAGACCGACGGCGAGCGCCAGGGCGACCAGGGATGCCGCGAGCTTCGCGGTCGTCGAGCGCCTCATACCGCCCCCACGTCCACGGCCCGCGATGTCGACGCCGGCTCGGCGTAGGCCACCTCGCGCCAGCCTGCGCCGTCGCGCTCGAAGCTCGTCACGCTGGACAGCGCACAGCGGCGCTTGCGCGGATCGTGACGGAGCGCCTCGCCGGCCACCGCGAGGTGCGTCACCCAGATCGGCAGCTGGTGCGACACGATGACGACATCGCCGCCGTCGGCGTCGTTCCACGCCTCCGTCATCGCGGCATCCATGCGGGCGACGACCTCGGCGTAGGGCTCACCCCAGCTGGGCACGGCGGGGCGGGTGAGGTGACGCCAGTTGAGCGGGTTCAGCACGGCGCGCTTCATGCGCTTGCCCTCGAAGACGTTGGTCGGCTCGATGACGCGCTCGTCGATGATCGGATCGAGGTCGAACAGCTCCGCGATCGGCTCGGCGGACTCGCGCGTGCGCTGCAGCGGCGAGGCGTACAGCGCCGTGACGGGACGACCGAGAGCGGACAGGTGCGCGGCGGCGCTGCGCGCCATCTCGCGCCCGTCGGCGCTCAACCGGAAGTTCGGGAGGCGACCGTACAGCACGCGGCCCGGGTTGTGGACCTCGCCATGGCGCACGAGGTGGAGGCGATCGGCGGGCACACCTTCAGTCTACGCAGGCCTCATCTGTGGCCGGGCTGGGAACGGAGCCCGCGGCGGCGCTCAGGCGGGATCGCGATCCGCGGTCCGTCCGCGCAGCTGGCGCACGCGGTTCACCGTGAACCAGACGAGGGCCGCGGCGGCGACGCCGATGACGGCGTACTGCAGCACCCCGGCGTACTCCTCGACGACGTGCCACTGGTCGCCCAGGAGATAGCCGGACAGCACGAACACGGCGTTCCAGAGGAACGATCCGGCGAGGGTCAGCAGTCCGAAGCGCCACAGCGGCATCCGTGTCACGCCCGCGGGGATCGAGATGAGGCTCCGGAAGATCGGGAGCATGCGCCCGAAGAACACCGCCTTGCCGCCGTGGCGCTCGAACCACGCGACCGTGCGGTCGACGTCGTCGACCTTCAGCAGCGGCATCCGTCGTACGAGCGCACGCAGCCGGGCGATACCGAGCCACGCGCCGAGGCCGTAGAGCGCGAAGGCGCCCGCGACCGAGCCGGCGGTCGTCCACAGCAGCGCCTCGACGAGCGTGAACGATCCGCGTGCCGCGGCCAGTCCCGCCATCGGGAGGATGACCTCGCTCGGCAGCGGCGGGAAGAGGTTCTCGAGCGCGATCGCGATGCCCGCACCGGGGGCCCCGATGAGGTTCATGAGGCCGACGACCGCATCGACGAGCGCGGTGAGCCACGAGCCGTCGGATGCCATCGCCATGGCGTCGACGGTACCCACCGCAGGTGACCGGAACCTGGGCGGATGCCGGGTGCAGGGCGTTTCGACTCGGCGCTGCGCGCCTCGCTCAACGACCGGGCCCGCCCCCACCCCCGGTCGTCGAGCGAGCGCAGCGAGTCGAAACGCCCCACACCCCCGGTCGTTGAGCGAGCGCAGCGAGTCGAAACGCCGCACACCCCCGGTCGTTGAGCGAGCGCAGCGAGTCGAAACGCCGCACACCCCCGGTCGTCGAGCGAGCGCAGCGAGTCGAAACGCCGCACACCCCCGGTCGTTGAGCGAGCGCAGCGAGTCGAAACGCCGCTCCACGTAGACTGATCCCTCGTGAGTGAACGCACCCTCGTCAGCCAGCTGCAGTCCCGCGAAGACGGCACCGTCTCGGTGTCCGGATGGGTGGAGACCGTCCGCGACCAGAAGAAGGTGCAGTTCGTCATCCTCCGCGACGAGACCGGTGCCGTCCAGCTCGTGAACCCCGCGACCCGTCCCGACCCGGCTCTCCTCGAATCGACGGGCGCCGAGCAGGATGCCGCGGCCCTCGCGCTCACCGCGCTGATCTCGGAGCTGTCGACGGGCACCTTCCTGACGGTCACCGGTCAGTTCAAGCACGACGAGCGGGTCAAGCTCGGCGGCGTCGAGATCAAGATCGCCACCCTGGAGATCGCCGCCGCGGCCCTGCCCGAGACGCCGATCGCCGCCGACAGCGGCCTCGACAAGCGCATGGACTGGCGCTTCATCGACCTGCGCCAGCGCCGCAACAACCTGGTCTTCCGCATCCAGACGACGCTCGAGCACGCGATGCGCACCTACTGGATCGAGCGCGACTACGTCGAGATCCACTCCCCCAAGCTCATGTCCACGCCCGCCGAGGGCAACGCCGAGCTGTTCGCCCTGGAGTACTTCGGCGACCAGACGGCCTACCTCGCGCAGAGCCCGCAGCACTTCAAGCAGATGGCGCAGGCCGCCGGCTTCGGCAAGGTGTTCGAGATCGGCGACGTGTTCCGCGCCGACCCGAGCTTCACGAGCCGCCACGCGACCGAGTTCACCTCGATCGACGCCGAGATCAGCTGGATCGACTCCTACGAGGACGTCGCCGCGATGCAGGAGGAGCTGCTGGCCGCCGCGTTCCAGGCCGTCAAAGACAAGCACGGCGACGAGATCAAGGAGCTGTTCGACATCGACGTCGTCGTGCCGACGCTCCCCTTCCCGCGCATCCCGCTGGCCGAGGCCCGCGAGATCGTGGCGGCGCGCGGCTACGACATCCCCCGCACCGACGGCGACCTCGACCCCGAGGGCGAGCGTCAGATCTCGGCGCATGTGCAGGAGACCTTCGGGCACCAGTTCGTGTTCATCACCGACTACCACCCCGAGATCCGCCCGTTCTACCACATGCGAAACCCCGAGACCGGGCTGACGAACAGCTACGACCTGCTGTTCCAGGGCACCGAGATCACCACGGGCGCGCAGCGCGAGCACCGCATCGACGTGCTGGAGGCGCAGGCGCTCGAGAAGGGCCTGTCACTGGAGGGCCTCGAGCACTACCTCGACTTCTTCCGCTACGGCATCCCGCCCCACGGCGGCTTCGGCATGGGCCTCGCGCGCGTGCTGATGCTCATGCTCGGACAGGACTCCATCCGCGAGGTCACCTTCCTCTTCCGCGGCCCCACGCGCCTGGCGCCCTGAACCGGCCCCTCGAACGCGCGGGCCTAGGCTGGATGCCGTGGCACACGCGATCGAGGGACTGCACAACTTCCGCGACACGGGTGGGATGCCGCTGATCGGAGGCGGCACGACGCGAGCCGGCGTGCTGTACCGCTCCGCCGCGCTGGACCGGCTGACCGACGCCGGCCTGGAGGCGCTCGCGGACAGCCCGATCGGCGTCGTCGCCGACTTCCGCACGCCCGACGAGCGCCGTGCGGCTCCCGACCGGCTCCCGCCGTCGCGCCCGATCGAGATCCTCGAGCTGTCGCTTCTGGAGGGAGCGATGGCCGAGATGGCGCAGCGCGTGCTGGCCTCCGGCGGCGCGGCCGACCCCGCGCTCGTGGAGCACGCGCTCGCCCAGCTGCCGACCCTCGACCAGCTGTACGTGGGCATGCTGCAGCACGGCGCGGCATCCTTCGCCGAGGTGGCCCGCCGGGTCGGCGCCTCCCGCGACGACGAGCCCACGGCCGTGCTCGTGCACTGCACCGCCGGCAAGGACCGCACGGGCGTCGCCGTCGCCCTCCTCCTGGACGCCGCCGGGGTCGAGCGCGACGCGGTCGTCGCCGACTACGCCGCGTCGCAGCAGCACCTCGCCGGCGCCTGGGCCGACGGCATGCTGGCGATGATCTCGTCGCTCGGGATGCCGCTCACCCCGGCCCTGCGCACGCTCGTCACCGAGACCCCGCCGAGCGCGATCCGCGCGGCCCTGGACTGGATCGACCGCACGCACGGAGGGGCCGCGGACTACCTCGCCACGGGCGGCCTGAGCGCGGACGGGATCGATGCGCTGCGCCGGAGGCTGCGCGGCGGAGCCTGCTAGACCTCGAGATCCACCGCGACCCGGTCGGCGACGACCGCCCGCACGTAGCCGACGACCGCCTGGTGGTCGGGATGGGTCTGGTAGGCGTCGAGTCCGGCCTGGTCGGCGAAGTCCGCGACGAGCGCGACGTCCCAGTTCGCGCCGCCGACGACGTCCGGGCCGACGGCGATCTCGATGATCGAGGGGACCACGCCGCGCAGGGCCAGCAGGTCGGCGGAGATCTTCTGCGCCTGCGCGGCCTTCTCGACGGGGTCTTCGCTCTTCAGCTTCCACGCGACGACATGGCGGATCATGCGGACTCCTCGGGGGTGGGAGGGACGGGGGATGCCGGTGCGGAGGCGTCCTCGAGCGCCGCACGCAGCCGATCCGGCGACAGCCGCCAGTGCGCGTGCAGCCGGTCGTCGATGAGCACCACGGGGATCTTCTCCCACCACTGCGAATACAGCGCGGGGTCGTCGAGGATCGACAGCTCCTCGACCTCGACGGCATCCTCGGGCAGGTCGGCGACCACGGTCTCGACGATCTCCCGTGCGACGTCGCAGAGGTGGCAGTCGGGCTTGGAGATGATCGTGAGGGTGGTCACGGCATCCATCCTGCCCCACTCCGGCGGGCGGGCAGACACGAAGCGCCCGTCCCGGATCGAAGATCTCGGAGACAGGCGCTCGGTGTCGTTTTGCAGCGTGCCGCGACGAATTACTTCTTGTTGCGGCGCTGGTGGCGAGTCTTGCGAAGCAGCTTGCGGTGCTTCTTCTTCGCCATGCGCTTGCGGCGCTTCTTGATGACAGAACCCACGGAAAACCTCACTATGTCAGGGGTCTGGACGCGGATGGCCGCGTCCGGGAACGGGCATCTCGAAAAATGCCCTCGGATCAGTCTAGCCGACGTCGGCGATGGGACGTTGCACGGCGTCGGTGACGGCCGTCTCGGGCACGCGGTAGCTGCGCCCGAAGCGCACCGCGGGCAGCTCTCCGGCGTGCACCAGCCGGTACACGGTCATCTTCGACACACGCATGATGTCGGCCACCTCGGCGACCGTCAGAAAACGCACGTCAGAAAGGTCCGGCATCCCGATTCCCCCACCGATCCCCGATGCGGTGCCTCCGCATTGCTGTGGAACAACATTAGGGTCTCGGTGCGCCGCGTGTAAACCCGTGTGATCCGTGTGACGGATGAGCAGGACGGTGACGCCCCGCGCCGCTCAGCGGCCGGGAAGACGCTTGAGCGCGGTGTCCCAGGCGTGCTTCGCGGATGCCGCGGCCCGCCCCACCAGATCGGCGGCGGCCACGGCGGGCTCGGGCAGGGTCGAGGCGCCCGCCGGCGCGGCCACGAGGTCTTCGTCGAGGAACGGCACGAGCCAGTCGTCGACGGCGTCCAGCGGCGCCGGCGACAGGCTGTAGAAACGGTGCTGGCCCTCTTCGCGGACCGTGACGAGCTCGGCTTCGCGGAGCACCTTGAGGTGCTTGGAGACCGTCGGCTGGCTGACCCCGAGCTCGGTGACGATGTGCGAGACACTCGTCCCGCGCTCGCCCGCGGACGCGCGCTCGCGCAGCAGCTGCAGGATGTCCCGACGGGTGCCGTCGGCGATCACGTCGAAGATGTCCGCCATGACGATAGGTTAGCCCGCGCCGCGCTCCGGAGTACCATGACAACGGTTCTTGGGCAGAGAGGGGCGGACCATGACGGGCGACACCGTCGGTGCCCGTGCGTGGCGCTCCCTGCGCGCATCGATGAGCGCGGCCTGGGACGGCCTCCGCGACGCGACGACCTCGTCGCCCTCGCGCTTCGCCGTGGGCATCTTCCTAGCGCTCATCCTGCTGTTCACCGCCCTGTTCTCCCTGCCCGCGGCATCCGCCGACGGCCGGGTCACCCCCTTCGCCGACGCGCTGTTCACGGCCGTGTCGACCATCTGCGTGACCGGCCTGTCGACCGTGAACATGGGCACCCACTGGAGCGCGTTCGGGCACGTGCTCGTCTACGTCGGCGTCAACGTCGGCGCGATGGGCGTGCTGACCCTGGCATCCATCCTCGGACTCGTCATCTCCAAGCGGCTCGGCCTGCGGGCGAAGCTGATCGCCGCCGGAGACACCAACCCGCTGCGCGCCCACGGCGGCCCGGTCAACGAGGGCCAGACCGTGCGCCTCGGCGAGGTGGGTCAGCTGCTGGCGACCGTCGCGCTGTCGACGCTCGTGATCGAGGCGGGCCTCGCGGTGCTGCTCTACCCGTCGCTGCTGGCCAGCGGCGTCGACCCCCTCAGCGCCCTGTGGGAGGCGCCGTACTACGCGGCGATGGCCTTCACCAACACCGGATTCGCCCCCAACGCCGAGGGCATCGCCCCCTTCGCCACCAACTACGTGCTGCTCACGCTGCTCATGGCGGGGGTCTTCCTCGGCTCGATCGGCTTCCCCGTGATCTTCGCGCTGTGGCGCCACCACCTGCACGTGCGGCGCTGGTCGCTGCACGCCAAGCTCACCCTCATCACGACGGTGATCCTGTTCTTCGTCGGCGCCGCCGTCTTCCTGCTGCTCGA
This sequence comes from Microbacterium sp. PAMC21962, assembly GCF_019443465.1. Taxonomy (NCBI): domain Bacteria; kingdom Bacillati; phylum Actinomycetota; class Actinomycetes; order Micrococcales; family Microbacteriaceae; genus Microbacterium; species Microbacterium sp. PAMC21962. The sequence continues at coordinate 1,728,814 of NZ_CP080381.1, forward strand.
GTACGACAACCCGAAGACGTTCGGTGGGATGGATGCCTGGGACACGACCTTCCAGGCCTTCTTCCTGTCGGCCATGACGCGTTCGGGCGGCTTCTCGATCGTCGACATCGGCGAGCTGCACGGATCGTCGCTGGTGGTCGGCTCGATGCTCATGTTCGTGGGGGGCGGCTCGGCATCCACCGCCGGCGGCATCAAGGTGACCACGCTCGCCGTGCTCGCCCTCGCCGTCTGGTCGGAGGCGAAGGGGCGCCCGAGCGTGCAGGCCTTCGGCCGCCGCATCCCCAGCGACGTGCAGCGGGTCGCACTGTCCGTCGTCGCGTGGGGGTCGACGATCGTCGCGGTGTCGACCATCACGATCGCCCAGATCACGCGATATCCGGTCGAATACGTGCTGTTCGACGTGGTCTCGGGCTTCGCCACAGTGGGGCTGTCCACGGGCATCACGCAGGACCTCCCCGACCTCGCCGTCTACGTCATGGCGGCGACGATGTTCATGGGTCGTGTGGGTACCGTCACTCTCGCTGCGGCCGTAGCCGCGACGAGCCGATCGCAGCATTACTCGCTGCCCGTCGAAAGGCCGATCGTTGGTTGAGCAGATCCGGAGCGATGCTCCCGTCCTGGTGATCGGCCTCGGCCGCTTCGGAGCCGCGTGCGCCGGCGAGCTCGACCGACTCGATCGCGAGGTGCTCGCGATCGACGACAACCTCGAGCTCGTGCAGAAGTGGTCCGAGCGCGTGACGCACACGGTGCAGGCCGACGCCAAGAACATCGAGGCGCTCAAGCAGATCGGCGCCCAGGACTTCCAGGTGGCCGTCGTCGCGGTCGGATCCTCCATCGAGGCATCCGTGCTGATCACGGCGAACCTGGTCGACCTCAAGGTGCCGCAGATCTGGGCGAAGGCCGTCTCGCAGTCGCACGGCAAGATCCTCGCCCGCGTCGGAGCGAACCACGTCATCTACCCCGAGCGCGAGGCCGGCGAGCGGGTCGCGCACCTCGTCAGCGGCCGGATGCTCGACTTCATCCGTTTCGACGACGACTTCGTGCTGGCCAAGATGTATCCGCCGAAGTTCATCCGCGGTATCGGCCTGAACGAGTCGGGCGTGCGCTCCAAGTACAGCGTGACGGTGGTCGGGGTGAAGAGCCCGGGCAAGCCGTTCCGCTACGCCGAGGCCGACACCGTGGTCACCAACCACGACCTCATCATCGTGTCGGGCACCAACAGCGACATCGAGCGTTTCGCCTCCCTCGACCGCTGACCGAGAAACCATCTGCGGCGCGAGAAACCCTGCCGTGCGTGGATTCTCGGCTCGCCGGTGGTTTCTCGCGGCGGCGCGGGGGCTCCTCCCCAGGCGCGGGCGAGAAGGGGTGGCGGCGGGGAGGGTGGGGACGAGCGCGCGCCGGCGCGGGCGGCGGGGCATGATCTGCGGATGCCGCACCTGCTGACCGACCGCGCCATCACCCGGTCACCGCTTCCGCTCGTCACCTCCGCCGAGGCCCGCGTGCTGCGGCTGGCGCTGGCCGGTCCCGGCGTCGCGCGGGTGCGCCGCGGCGTGTACGTGGATGCCGCCGCGGCGGCGCGGCTGGCACCCTGGCAGCGGTACGCGCTGCGGGTGCACGCCTTCGCGCTCGTCCACCCGGATGCCGTGCTGTGCCTGGAGTCCGCCGCGGTGCTGCTCGGCCTGCCGCTTTTCGGCGAGACGCGCGACATCCACGTGTTCGATCCGGACCGCACGGCGTCCCGCCGGTTCGGCGACGTGTGCGTGCACACCAGCGTCGACGCGCGGGAGGTCGTGCCGGTCGACGGCATCCTGTGCACGTCGCCGGCGGATGCCGTCATCGACCTCGCCCGCGTGCTCCCACCCGCGCAGGCGCTCGCCGTCGTGGATGCCGCGATCTCGCCCCGACAGGGCGGCGCGCTCGTCGTTGACGACCTCCGGGAGCGGGCCGCGTCGCAGGCTTCCCGCCGGGGCGTCGCGCGGCTGGCGTGGGCCTGGGCGCACGCGGACGCGCGGGCCGAGTCGCCCGGCGAGAGCGTGAGCCGCGCCGTCATCCGCTGGTGCGGCTTCGAAGACCCGGTGCTGCAGGCCGAGTTCCGCTACGAGGGGGTCACCGACCGCACGGACTTCCTGTTCCCGTCCAGCCGCACGGTGGGCGAGAGCGACGGCTGGGGCAAGTACGGCATCGGCGACGGCGACGCGCCCGCGGACGCCGCGCGGCGTTTCCGCGACGAGAAGCGCCGCGAAGACCGGCTGCGCCGCGCGGGGCATCCCGTCGCGCGCTGGGAGATGGCGGATGCGGTGCGGGTCGAGCCGCTGGCGACCGCCCTGCAGCGCGCTGGGGTGCGGCTCGTCCGCCCGCGCGACCGCGCCGGACTGGCGAGCCTGCGTCAGACGCCGCGCGTTCTCCCTCACCGACCGCGGTGAGAAACCACAACGGCGACGACACACACCTGCGGTGGTGGTTTCTCGCGCCGAAGGTGGTTTCTCGCGGGCGCGGCGAGGAGGGGGGTCAGGCGCCGGCGGCCATCTCCTTCGCGCGGGCGAGGGCGGCGTCGGTCGCCTCCGCGAAGACGCCGTCCAGGCGCGCGCCCTGCAGCACCGCGATGGCGCGCTCGGTCGTGCCCTTCGGGCTGGTCACCCGGCGGCGCAGCTCTGCGGGGTCCTCGCCCGTGGCATCCAGGAGCGCCGCAGCGCCGATGAAGGTCTGCTCGGCCATGAGGCGGGCGTCCGCGTCGGAGAAGCCCTTTCCGCGGGCCGCCTCGGCGAGCTCCTCGATCAGCAGGAACACGTAGGCGGGACCCGACCCCGAGATCGTCGACAGCGCGTCGATCTGCGACTCCGGGACCTCGATCACCACGCCGCACGTCTCGAACAGTCGGCGCACGAGGGCGAGGTCGTCGGCGGATGCCGCGGCACCGGCCGACAGTCCCGTGACGGCCTTGCCGACCACCGCGGGGGTGTTCGGCATCGACCGGATGACGGCGACGTCCTCGCCCACGATGGAGGCGAAGGTCGCGAGCGTCACACCCGCGGCGAGGCTCACCACGATCGTGCCCGGTCGCAGGACCGGAGCGATCTCGCGCAGGAGGTCCGGGACCATCACGGGCTTGACGCCGATGAGCACGATGTCCGCCGCGGCGGCGGCCGTGGTGTTGGCGGCGGCATCCTCCTCGAGGGAGAGGCTCGTCACGCCGTCCAGCGCTGCCAGCGGCGCGGCGCTGGCCGCCGTGCGATTGGTCACGGTCACGCGGGGCGCCGCGCCCGAGCGGACGAGGCCCTGCAGGATGGCACCTCCCATCGAGCCGGCACCGAGGATCGCGATCGAGGGAAGCGGAGAGGCCATGCCCCCATCCTCGCAGAGGAACCACCCGCCCCGGGAGCCCGCCGCAGGGGGGTCTCAGTCGCGGGGCTCGTTCAGGATGAGCCGCATCGACGGGGCGCGGCCCTTCTCGATGTGGCTGAAGGCGAGGCTCTCGGCGAGGCGGGCGTTGCCGTCCGCGATGGCCGCCAGCAGCTCGTCGTGCTCGTGGGACTGCTCCCGGGCGTCGCGGCCGACGCCGGTCAGGTAGAAGAGCCACACGAGCCGTCCGCTGACGACGCGGGTGAGGGAGGTGAGCAGGGTGCTGTCGGCCATCTCGACGATGCGGGCGTGGAAGGCGGCGTGGGCCTCGGCGATCGCGAGCCGCTCGCCGCTCGTGACCGCGTCATGGGCCGACGCGAGAGCCCGGTCCAACACCTCCACGGGGGCGCCCCGGCCGGCGTTCTGGGCCGCGAGGCGCGCGGCGAGCGTCTCGAGGCTCAGCCGCACGTCGAACAGCTCGTCGATCGAGCGCCGGTCCCACCCGACGATCCGGGCGCTGCGGCGCGGCGCCGTCGCGAGGAACCCGTCGACGCCGAGCTGCAGGATCGCGGCCCGCACCGGGATGCGCGACATCTGCAACTCGTCGGCCAGGCGCCCCTCGGTGATCGCGGCGCCGTCGGCGTAGCGCCCCAGGATGATGGCGGTGCGGATGCGGCGGTACGCCGTCGCCGCCAGAGAGTCGTCGGCTGCATCCTGCGCCTCGGACATGCCGTCTCCCCTCACGGTGCCGCTCACGGCGATCCCGTCACGGGCGGACCAGGGCGGCACGCGCGCTCATGAGCGGATCGCGACCATTGTGCCAGCGCCGACGACGCTCGCGCGCCCGCACAGCAGGTGCGCCGCGTAGAGGTCCTGGATGCCGAGGCCCACGGAGTTGAAGACCGTGAGCCCGCCGCGGCCGCGGAGGGGCGGAACGTCGAGCACGTCGCCGAGCGGGACCAGACCCGCCGGATCGAGCGCACCCGCGTCGCACGCGCCGCGCACGTTGCCCGATTCGGCGAGGGCGACCGCCGGATCGTCGACCACGACGCTACGCGCGTGGGCGAAGACGTCCGCCTGCACCTCGCTGAACATCGGCCGCGGCGGCGAGCCGACCGCGTTGAGGTGCACGTCGGCGCGCAGCATCCGACGCGCCAGGAACGGCTGCTCCGCGGGCGTGAGCGTGCAGACCACGTCGGCGTCCTCCAGAGCGCCCTCGCGACTGTCCGTCGTCACGGCGGGGATGCCGTCGGCGCGCAGCGCCGCGACGCATTCGGCGGCGCGCGGAGCGCTGCGCGACCACACGCGCAGCTCCGCGAAGGGGCGCACGCGCATGAGCGCGCGGGCGTGCTCGGCGGCGAGCGGACCGGCCCCGATGAGGGCGGCAACGTGCGCCGCGGGATCCGCGAGGACGTCGGTCGCGAGTGCCGTGACGGCGGCGGTGCGGATGCGGGTGAGCGCCCGTCCGTCGATCATGGCGACGCACTCGGCCGTCGCCGCGTCGAAGACCGCGACGGTCGAGCGCTGGGCGGGCAGTCCCACCGACCGGTTGCGCGGGGCGTCGGCGAGCACCTTGACGGCGAACATCCCGAGCTCTTCGGAGATCGCGCTCATCGGCACGACGGTCGGGGCGTCCGCCGTCCGGTCGGCGGCAGCGGGGAGCGCGTGCGGCCGCGGCTGCACGGCGCGTCCGGTGCGCAGCGCCCGGTGGGCCGCCGCCATCGCCTCGCGCATGCCGTCGGCATCCGCGAGCGCCTCCACGTCGTCGGAGGTCAGGGTGAGTGTCGTCATCGGATCTCCTTTTGGTATCCCAAATGTAGAACGAGGCCACCGCGGTCACATCACCCCGACTCCCGCCCACGACGCCCGCACGGTCATCGCGACGCACGAAGAACCGCGCAAAAACGGCATAAAAGCACACTCGGAGACCGATCGCGATGCGCGAAAGAGTTCACTGCACCGAAACCGCGGGACACATCGCCGTAACAGAAGTGGCGGATTCTGTATCCCAGATTGATGACGGAGAGGAGAAGCCGATGGCACGACTGGTCGTAGGACGACTGATTCAGGCCCTGTCGACGATCTTCGTCGTCGTGACGATCGCGTTCGCCCTGGGTCGGCTGAGCGGCAGCCCGGCGGCGCTCCTGCTCAGCGAGAACGCCTCGCGCGAGCAGATCGACGCGCTCAACGCGAGCCTCGGCTTCGACCAGCCGCTGTGGAAGCAGTACCTCGACTACCTCGTCGGCATCGTGACCCGCGGCGACTTCGGCGACTCGTACCGTCAGAGCGGCGTGCCGTCGATGCAGCTGGTCCTGGAACGGGTGCCGGCGTCGCTCCAGCTCGGCGCGGTGGGCCTGGTGGCCGGTGTGATCCTGGCCGCCGTCGCGGCCGTCGCCGTCCACCTGACCCGCAGCCGGGCCCTGCGCACCACCCTGCTGACCGTCGGTGCGGCCCGACAAGCCATCCCGGACTTCTTCTTCGGGCTGCTGCTCGTGCTCGTGTTCTCCGTCGCGCTCGGGATGCTGCCCTCGCTCGGCAACCGCGATCCGCTCGCGATCATCATGCCGGCCGCCACCATCGCCACGGCGCAGTTCGTGGTGTACCTGCGGCTGCTCGACAACGCGCTGGGCGAGCAGTCCCGACTCGACTACGCCCGCACGGCCTACGCCCGGGGCGAGAGCCGGTTCCACGTGGTGGTGTCGGAGATGCTCCCCAACGCGGTGCTGCCGGTGATGACCATCGCGGGCATCAGCCTCGGCTCGTTCCTGGGCGGTCTGGTCATCGTGGAGAACGTCTTCGCCTGGCCCGGGCTGGGCCAGCTCATGCTGAGCGCCGTGTACGCCCGCGACTTCCCGGTCGTGCAGTCCGGCCTCATCGTCGTGGCCGCCCTGTTCATCCTCTCCAACGCGCTCGTGGACGTCCTGAGCGCTCTGGTCGACCCGAGAGTGAGGCACCTCGCATGACCGCGCCCATCGCTTCGCCGCCCGCGTCGCCCGCCGAGACGGTCACGCCCGCTCCGCCTGCCGACACCGCCGCACGGTTCACGTGGCCCCGCCTGCGGGCGGCCGAATGGGTGGGCATCGGCATCCTCGCCGTCGTCGCCGCCTTCATCCTGATCGTGCCCCTGCTGCCCGGCAGCGACCCCTACGCACAGGATCTGTCCGCCTCCTTCATCCGTCCCTTCACCGACGGCGCGCACCTGCTGGGCACCGACATGCTGGGCCGCGACCTCGCGAGCCGGCTGGCGCTCGGCGGGCAGGTGTCGCTGGGCATCGTGCTGTTCGTCGTCGCCATCAACGCCTTCATCGGCATGGTCGTCGGCATGATCGCGGGGTATGCGGGCGGACGACTCGACAACCTGCTGATGGGCTGGGCGGACGTACAGCTGGCGATGCCGATCATCCTCGTGCTCATCGCCCTGTCCGCGGCACTGGGCCCCAGCGTCTGGCTGATGGTCATCACACTCGCGGCGACCTACTGGGTCGGCTACGCCCGCGTGGCACGCAGCACCGCGATGTCGCTGAAGAGCCGCGACTTCGTGGTCGCGCCGCGCATCCAGGGCGCCACCGCCCAGTGGATCGTGTCGACCCACATCGCGCCGCACGTCGGCGTGCAGGTGCTCATCCTCGCCTCGGCCGACATCGGCGGCGTGCTGCTGCTCACGTCGTCGTTCGACTACCTCGGGCTAGGCGTGCAGGCCCCGACGCCCTCCTGGGGACTGCTCATCAGCGAGGGGCAGAAGTACGTGCGCGAGGCGCCGTACCTCGCCCTGATCCCCGGCATCGCGATCTTCCTCGTGGTGATCGGCACGAACCTCGTGAGCCAGCGCTTCACCGCCGAGCGCGACCTGTCCACCCTCCGCCGACGGAAGAAGGCCCGCGCATGACCCGGGATGTGCTGCTGAGCGTCGAAAACCTGGTCGTCGGCACGCGCGACGCCGACGGACGCGAGGTGCGTCTCGTCGACGGCGTCTCCTTCCAGATCGCCGAAGGCGAGGTGCTGTGCGTGGTCGGCGAGTCGGGCTCGGGCAAGAGCCTGACGATGGCGGCGGTGCTGGGGCTCCTCCCCGCCGGCGTCGAGGTGCTCTCCGGACGGGTCGACTACCGCGGCGAGGACCTGCTGGCCGCCGGCGAGCGCCGTCTGCGCGAGCTGCGCGGACGCCGCCTCGCGATGGTGTTCCAGGATCCGATGACCGCGCTCAACCCGGTCAAGCGCGTGGGCGCCCAGATCGCCCGCGCCGTGCGACGGCACGGCAATGGCGTGAGCCGCGCCGAGGCCGATCGGCGCGCCGCCGCACTGCTGAGCGCGGTCGGCGTGCCGGATGCCGCGGCGCGCGCCCGCGCCTATCCCCACCAGTGGTCCGGGGGCATGCGCCAGCGCGCCGTCATCGCCGCCGCGATCGCCCACGACCCCGATCTCCTGGTGGCCGACGAGCCCACGACGGCGCTCGATGTCACCATCCAGGCGCAGATCATGCAGCTGCTGGCCGAGGCGCGACAGCGCACCGGTGCGGCGATGGCCCTGATCACGCACGATCTGGGGCTGGTGGCGCAGACCGCCGACCGGATCGTGATCATGTACGCGGGCCGCATCGTGGAGAGCGGGACGGTGTGGGACCTGTTCGCCGCGCCCCGCCATCCCTACACGGCCGGCCTGCTCGCGAGCCTGTTGACCTCCGAGAGCGCGGCCGGGCGCGCCTACGCGATCCCGGGCTCTCCCCCGCAGCCGGCGGCACGCCCGCACGGATGCCCCTTCGCGCCGCGCTGCGAGCTGCCCGCGAAGTCGGCGCTGTGCACCGCCGAACGGCCCGCCCTGCGCCTGGTCGCGCCCGATCACGCCTCCGCCTGCCACCACGCGGACGCCGTCTCCGCCCTCGCCGAGGAGGTCGCCGGATGAGCGACGCCGAACCCGTCCTGCAGATCGACGACCTGCACGTGCGATTCACGCGGCGCACCGGATGGCGCCGCCGCCACGTCGTCGACGCCGTCGACGGCGTCTCGCTGACACTGCACCGCGGGGAGACCCTGGGGTTGGTCGGCGAGTCCGGCTGCGGGAAGTCGACGCTCGTGCGCACCGTGTTCGGGCTCAACACCCCGGCATCCGGCGACATCCGCATCCTGGGGCATCGCATCGACGATCTGCCCCCGCTGCAGCGCCGGCGGCTGCGCAACCGCGTGCAGCTGGTGTTCCAGGACCCGTACTCGTCGCTGGATCCGCGACTGAGCGTGCACGACATCGTCGCCGAGCCGCTCACGATCGTGGGGCGCTACTCGAAGGACCGCGTCGTCGAGCTGCTGGAGAGCGTCGGGATCGGCGCCGAGTCGCTGCGGCGCACGCCCGCGCAGTTCTCCGGCGGCCAGCGTCAGCGCATCGGCATCGCGCGCGCCCTCGCGCTGGAGCCGGAGGTGCTCGTGCTCGACGAGCCCGTCTCCGCCCTCGACGTGTCGGTGCAGGCGCAGGTCATCAACCTCCTGCAGGACCTGCAGCGCACCCACGCGCTGTCCTATCTGTTCATCGCGCACGACCTCTCCGTCGTCCGCCACCTCTCCGACCGCGTCGCGGTGATGCGACAGGGACGCATCGTCGAGATCGGCGAGCGCGACCAGATCTTCGACGATCCCCGCCACGAGTACACGCGCACGCTGCTCGCGGCCATCCCGATCCCCGACCCGCGCCTGCGGGCGGATGCCCCACCCGCACCATCCCCTGCCCTCACCCGAACGAACAGAGGAACGTCATGACCCACCGCTCATCCCGTGTCCGCCGCGCGCTCGCCGCGGCCGCCGCGCTCACCGGCGCCGCGCTGGTGCTGTCCGCCTGCGCGGGCGGCTCGGCGTCGACGGCCGAGACCCGCAACCTGACGATCGGCGTCGTCGCGGAGCCCGAGAAGTCGCCCGACCCGATCGTCGACGGCTCGCTGGCCGGCTACAACATCTACTACAACCTCTTCGACCAGCTCACGGTGCTCGACGCCGACGGCACGATCCAGCCGTCGCTGGCCACCGCGTGGACCCCCAACGCCGACTTCACCCAGTGGACGTTCACCCTTCGCGACGACGTGACCTTCCAGGACGGCGAACCGCTGAAGGCATCCGACGTGGTCTTCACCTACGAGACCGTGCTGAACACGCCCGACTCCGACAACCTCGGCTACATGGGCATGCTCGAATCGGTCTCCGCCCCCGACGACCACACGGTGGTCTTCGACCTCAACTCGTCGTTCTCGCCGTGGCCGTCCATCACGACCGCACAGTCGATCGTCCCGGAGAAGGTCTACACGGCGCTCGGCTCCGAAGGCTTCGCCGCCGCCCCCGTCGGCAGCGGCCCGTTCTCCTTCGTGAGCTGGAAGCGCGGCGTGGACTACGTCCTCAAGCGCAACGACGCCTACTGGGGCGGCGCTCCCCAGATCGACACCCTCACCTTCCAGACGGTGTCCGACGAGGAGGCCCGACTGAACGGGGTCATCTCCGGCAGCCTGGACATCGCCCTGATCTCGCCGAACCAGGTCTCGTCGGCCGAGGGCAGCGGCATCGACGTGCGCTCCCGCGCGGCCAACGGCACCACGTTCCTCGGCGTCAACTCCACGTCCGGCCCGCTGGCGGACGAGCGCATCCGTCAGGCCGTGTGGCACGCGATCGACCGTGACGCGCTCGTCAAGACGGTCCTCAGCGGCCGCGCCGTCGCCAACGACCAGATCGTCGCCGCCAACGTGACCGGCTACGTGTCGGACGCGACGGGACCGGCGTACGACCCCGCCGCCGCCAAGGCGCTGCTCGCCGAGGCCGGCTACGCCGGCGAGGCGATCCCCCTGGAGTACGCGACCAGCGGCCGCATCCCGATGAGCGCCGAGATCGCGCAGGCGATCGCGGGCTACCTGGAGGCGGTGGGCTTCACGGTCAGCCTCTCCGGCATGGACCAGGCAACACTGTCGAACCGCATCTACAGCACGGTCGACATGAAGGGCCTGTACCTCAACACCTGGGCGCCTTCCACCATGGACGGCGACATGCCCGCCACCAATCTGTTCGCGGGAGGACAGAACGACTACGCGAAGAGCCCGGAGACGGCGGCGCTCGTCGCCACGCAGCGCACCGTCGCGGGCGACGAGCGCATCGCCGCCTTCCGCGACCTCGCCGAGGCGAACTTCCAGGGTGCGTACATCGTGCCGCTGTTCACCCCCGAGGCCGACTACGCGGTCTCGCCGAAGGTCACCTGGACGCCGCGCGTCGACGGCGAGTACGACCTCGCCGACGTCGCGTTCACCGGCTGAGCGGCGGCGAGGGGGCGGTCCGCCGCCGCCCCCTCGCCCCGCCGGCCCCGCCCCGCTCCTCCCCGACCCCGAAAGGCCCCTCCGTGCCCCTCACCCTGCTCCGCAACGTCCGCCCCTGGGCCGCCGACGCGTCCGACGTCCTGCTCGACGCCGACGCCATCCGCGCGATCGGCGCACCCGGCACGCTGCCGGCGCCGGATGCCGTCGCGGTCGACGGAGACGGCGGCATCCTGATCCCGTCGTTCAGCGACGTGCACGTGCATCTCGACTCGACGCGGATGGGGCTGCCGTTCCGCCCGAACACCGCGGGCGACACGCGCTGGTCGCACATCATGAACGACCGGGAGAACTGGCGGTCGGCAGAGCGGTCGGTCGCCGAGCGGGCGACCTACACGCTCGGGCGGATGATCGCGCAGGGGGCGACCCGGGTGCGCAGCCACGCCCAGGTCGACGCCGACTCCGGCCTGGAGAAGTTCGAGGGCGTCGTCGCGGCGCGCGAGGCGCACCGCGACCGCGCGTCCGTCGAGATCGTCGCCTTCCCGCAGGTGGGCATCCACCTCGAGGACGGGGTGCCCGACCTGCTCGATGTCGCGCTGCGCTCGGGAGCCGACCTCATCGGCGGCATCGACCCGTGCGAGATCGACCGCGACCCGGTGCGCCACCTCGACACCGTCTTCGACCTCGCCGACCGTCACGGCGTCGGCGTCGACATCCACCTGCACGAGGGCGGCTCGCTGGGCCTGTTCTCCCTCGACCTCGTGCTCGAGCGCACCCGCGCACTCGGCATGGCCGGACGGGTCAGCGTGTCGCACGCCTTCTCGCTCGCCGACCGCTCCCCCGGCGTCGACCGCGCGCTCGAACAGATCGCGGAGCTCGACGTCGCCCTCACCACGATCGCCCCGAAGGGCTCGCTGTCGGTCCCCCTCGACCTCCCGATCGAGCGGCTGCTGCAGCTCGGGGTCCGCGTCGGGCTCGGGATGGACGGCCAGCGCGACTACTGGTCGCCGTGGGGCGACGGCGACATGCTCGAGCGCACGTGGATGCTCGCCTTCACGCAGGGGTTCTCCCGCGACGACCTGATCGAGGACTGCCTCGCGATCGCGACCTGGGGCGGCGCGTCGGTGATCGACGCCGACCTGCCGCGCCTCTCCCCCGGCGCGCGCCCGGGCGTCGCCGTCGGCGACCCGGCGGAGCTGGTCGTCGTCCGCGGCGACACCGCGACCGCCGCCGTCATGGACCGTCTCCCGCAGCGCCTCGTCATCCACCGCGGCCGCGTCGTGGCCGAGGACGACGACCTGCGATGACGGCGACGATCCTGGCGGTCAACTGCAACACGGATGCCGCGATGACGGCCGCCATCGCGGCGATCGGCCAGGCCGCCGCCTCGGCGGGGACGAGCGTCGTGGGCGTCACCCCGGCCTGGGGTCCCGCCTCGGCGGAGGGGTACGTCGAGAGCCTCGTCACGGCCGCGGCCGTCATGGACGCCGTCGCGAGCCACACCGCCCCGTTCGACGCCGTCGTGATGGCAGGCTTCGGCGAGCACGGCCGGGAGGGGATGCGCCAGCTCGTCCGCCAGCCGGTCGTCGACATCACGGAGGCGGCCGTGTTCGCCGCCTGCCTGCTCGGCCACCGCTTCGGCATCGTCACCACGGTCGACGCGGCGGTCGCCGGCATCCACGACAGTCTCGCCACGATGGGCATGAGCGGCCGGTGCCGATCGGTCCGTGCCGCGGAGGTGCACGTCTCGGCCATCGCCGACGACGTCGCCCGCACCGCGGACGCCCTCGAGGCGACCGGACGCGCGGTGCTCGCCGACGGCGCGGACGTGCTCGTGCTCGGCTGCGCCGGGTTCGCAGGGCTGGACGCCGAGCTGGAGCGCCGACTGGGGGTTCCCGTGGTCGACGGCGTCGCCGCCGCCGTGCGGTTCGCGGAGGGTCTGATCGCCCTCGGCAAACGCACCAGCACGGCGGGGCCGTATGCACCGCCCCGGGCAGGGAAGGCGTGGCGCGGGCCACGGCTCGGCGCGCTCCACGCGTTCACCTGAAACCCTGTTCATGCACAGGGAGCGGCGGAGTAGGATGCGGTCATGACGCTCCTCGACGGCATCACCTCCCGGATCATCGACACCGATCGGCTGCGCGTCGGCATCCTGGAACGGGTCGGCGACGACGCCGCGGCCGCGGCGGACCAGACGGTCGTCCTCGTCCACGGAAACGTCTCGTCGAGCCTGTTCTGGCAGGAGCTCATGCAGGACCTGCCCAGCGACCTGCGCGTGATCGCCATCGACCTCCGCGGCTTCGGCGAGTCCGAGAGCACGCCGGTCGACGCGACGCGCGGCGTCCGCGACTTCAGCGACGACGTGTTCGCGACGCTCCAGGTGCTGGGGCTGGACACCGCCCACCTCGTGGGCTGGTCGATGGGCGGCGGTGTCGTCATGCAGTACGCGATCGATCACCCGGTGCTCTCGCTCACCCTGCAGGCGCCCGTCTCGCCCTACGGCTTCGGCGGCACCCGCCGCGACGGATCGCGGCTCACCGACGACGACGCCGGCTGCGGCGGCGGCGCGGCGAACCCCGACTTCGTGCAGCGGCTCACCGACCGCGACACGACCGACGAGGCGCCGACGTCGCCGCGGAGCGTCTTCCGCTCGGGCTACGTCGCGCCCGGCTACACGAGCGCGCACGAGGACCTCTGGGTCGAGTCGATGAACACCACCTCGACGGCGACGGGCAACTACCCCGGCGACAGCGTCGCGAGCGAGAACTGGCCCGGTTTCGCCGCCGGCAGCATCGGCGTGCTCAACACGATGGCGCCGCGGTACTTCGACACCTCGGGCATCGTCGACATCGCGCGCAAACCCCCGATCCTCTGGGTGCGCGGCGACGCGGACGCCATCGTCTCGGACGCGTCGTTCTTCGACCTCAACCACCTCGGCGCGCTCGGGGTGATCCCCGGCTGGCCGGGTGCCGACGTCGCGCCGGCCCAGGAGATGGTGTCGCAGACCCGCGACGTGCTGGAGGCCTACCGTGCGGCCGGCGGTGCCGTCACCGAGCTCGTGCTCGAGGGCGTCGGACACGCGCCGCACCTGGAGCAGCCGGCCGTCTTCCGCCGGGCGCTGCTGGAGAACGTCGGCTACATCGGCCGTCCGGCCGACCCGGCGCCGCCGACCGAGGCGATCATCCTCAGCTCGTCCGACTGACCGCGCACCCGCTCCCCGCGATCGGGCGGGTCAGCGGCGCGCGTCGAAGAAGTCCCGCAGCAGCGCCCGCGCTTCGTCCTCCAGGATGCCGCCGACCACCTCGGCGCGCACGGGCAGGCGCCGGTCGCGCAGCACGTCGTACACCGACCCGGCCGCGCCGGCCTTCTCGTCCCACGCGCCGAACACGACGCGTCCGATGTGCGCCTGCAGGATGGCCCCCGCGCACATCAGGCAGGGCTCGAGGGTGACCGCGAGCGTGCACCCCTCCAGGTTCCAGGAGCCGAGGGATGCCGCGGCCTCGCGCAGCGCCACGATCTCGGCGTGGGCGGTGGGATCGGCCGTGGCCTCGCGCCGGTTGCGTCCGACGCCGATCACGGTGCCTGCGGCATCCCGCACGACGGCACCCACCGGGATCTCGCCCGCGGCACCGGCCTCGGCGGCGAGCGCGAGCGCGCGACGCAGCGCGCTCTCGTCGTCGACGCGGATCGGCAGGCTCACCCCTTCAGCGTAGGGCGACGGATGGGGAGTTCTCCCCATCCAAGCCCGTCACCGGCAGACCTAGACTCGTGTTCCGGAGGACACGATGGCGGATCTGGAGCTGAACACCGAGCAGGTGCGCGCGGTGGGCGCGGGACTGTCGCGGATCGCCGCGGAGTTCCAGAACGCGAACGTGCGCAGCGACCGCATCGCGGAGGCGGTCGGCCACGACGCACTCGCGGAGGCGGTCCGCTCCTTCGCGCACGCGTGGGACGACACCCGCGAGGAGATGACGTCGTCGATCTCGGGACTCGGCGAGGCGACGACCGCGATCGCCGACACCTTCGAACAGGCCGATCAGGAACTCGCCGCCGCGATGGACGGCACCTCGACGGTCGGCGCCTCGACACCGGCCGGCGGTGGCCGACGCCCGGAGGCAGCATCGTGAGGCCGGCGGACTGGTCGGCGGCCGGCTTCGGGACGGATCCCGTGCCTGGCGACCCCGACGGGGTGCGCCAGGGCGGAGGGAACTACCTCCAGATCGCCGACACCATCGGCGACACGGTGCGCGGGCTGCGCACCCTGGATCTCGGCGGCACCGTGTCGGAGGCCGTCGACGCCCTGGGCGAGACGGCGCGCACGGTTGCCGACGACATCGCTCGGGCCGAGCAACGGTATCGGGCCACCGGCAACGCCCTCGTCGGCTACGCGGCGGCGCTCGCATCGGCGCAGGACGACTCGCTCGCCGCTCTGCAGCGCGCGCACGCGGCGCAGAACGGCGCCGTCGACGCCCAGCGGGAGCGGCGACGCTACCTTCACCTCTCGGAGTCGTCCGACGATCCCGCGGAGGCCCTCCGCTACGAGCGCCTCGCCGACGATGCAGGCATCGATTCGCGCCAGGCCAGCGCCGCCGCAGGCGTCGCTCGTCAGCAGATCCTCGACGCCGCCGCCCGCCGCGACCGGGCCGCGGAAACTGCTCGCGACGAGATCCAGAACACCACCAGCGAGGACGGTCTCAACGACTCCTGGTGGGACGACTGGGGCAAGGACGTCCTGTCCGTCATCACCGATGTCGCCGGTACGATCTCCGCGATCGCCGGCATTCTCGCCCTCGTGGTGTCGTGGATCCCGGTGATCGGCCAGGCACTCGCGGCCGCATTGCTGCTCGTGGCCGGCATCGCCGCGATCATCAACGCGGTCGGCAACATCGTGCTGGCCTCGACGGGCGACCGCACGTGGGGAGAGGCCGCCGTGAGCATCGTCGGCGCCGCGCTCGCCGTCATCGGCCTGGGCGGCGCCGCCCGCGTCGTCGGGAACGTTGCGATGGCGGGCCGTATCAACGCCCAGGCCGCCGCCGAGGTCGCAGCCCGCGGGGGCACCGAGACGTTCGGTGCCCTGACGGTGCAGCAGGCCATCCGACTGCGCCCGCAGCAGCTCGCCGAGTCGGAGCGTCTCTGGGCGACGCCGGTGGCCGACCTGGCGAAGGGGGACGACGTCTTCCGCCTCTACGGCGACGGCGCTGCACAGACCGGCGCCTCCTGGTCGACGCGGGCCCCGTCCACCTTCGGCGACTACCGCAGCACCCTGGGCCTTCCCGACGTCAACTCCGCGGAGCGACTCGTCCACGCCACCGTCGACGATGTGGGCGCCGTCGTGCTGCAGCGCCACGCCCTGCCGCTGGACGGGATGCCCGGCGGCGCCCCGGAGTACATCATCGTCGGGGGCGACCTCGCGTCGAAGGGACTGACGAACGTGACGGACATCGTCTGGTCGGTGGCGCGATGAGGGTCTCGGAGCTCTCGTTCCCGGTGGCTCTGCGCCTCATCAATACGGTGGCGCCCTTCGACGGCGTCCGCGTGGCCGCGTCGGACGACGCACTGCATGCGGCGGGGGCCTTCATCGTCTACGACACGGGTGCCGGGCCGCAGTACGGCTACATCGACACGCGCCTGGCCCGCGACGTGCGCGGACGGCGATGGGGCATGGGCCTGCTCTACGACGTCGACCCGACCGCGTCCGCGGAGAACGTCCGCAGTCCGCTCGACCGGCGGTTCCGCGAGCGCGCGGAGGTCGAGTTCGAAGGCGCCGGAGAGCTTTAGGCTGACAACCGTGACCGACGATCCGCTCGCGCCGATCCCCACCGCGCCCGCCGTCGACGTGGGCTCGGAGCGCCTCGCCGCCGCCCTGGCGACGAACGATCCGATCGAGATCGGGCGGGCGCTGCGCCACGACGTCGTCGTGATCCCCCTCATGCGTACCCCGGACGGGCAGACACAGACCCTCACGGTGGCCGCCGACGACCCCGACGGCGAGCGCCGCTGGGAGTTGCACCTCTTCTCGTCGTCGCAGACCCTCGCGGCCTGGGCGGCGGGTGAGCGCGAAGCGGCGGAGTTCGCACTGCAACGCGGTCCCGGGCTGGTGCCGCTGCTCGACGCGTACGCGCCGCTGCTGCGTCGTGTGGTGTTCGATCCCGCCGGTCCGCACCCGGTTCACGCCTCGGCGGCGGACGTGCGCGCCGCCCTCGAACCGCAACCCGGCGACGACGACGTCGCATGGATCACGCAGCAACCCGAGCGCGGGCTGCGCGCCGGCGAGCGCGTCGTGGGACTCGACCTCTTCCTCGGCGATGACTGGGCCCAGCTCGATCTCACCTCATCCCTCACGATCGACGCCGATGCGAAGGCGATCGTCGACGCCCAGCTGACCGGGCTTCCTCCTGCGCCGGTGCTGCGCGGGCAGCTGATCGCGTGGCTGCGTCAGTCGGCGCGCACGGCGGCCGGCGCCGGCGGGCGGTCGATGGCCTACCTCACCCGTCGAACGACGGACGCCGCGGCGGCCGTGGCGGTCACGGTGTACTGGCAGGAGCTCGGGCCGGCCGGTGCCGACGACCACATGCTGAGCCTGCGAACCCGCCTCGCGGCCGCGACCGGAACGCAGGACGAGCTCGTCACGGCATCCACCGCTGGCGGCCCCCTGCTGCGTCACACGACGCGGCGCCTCGGACCCAGTGAGCTGAGCGGACGCCCTGTGGGAGTGATCGACTACTGGCTGCAGTTCCCCGACGGACGCGGCCTCTGCCTGGTGAGCTTCTCGACGCCGCACGTCGACCAGCTCGACGCCGTGCGCACGCTCAGTGACGCCGTCGTGCTGGCCGCGGCGTGGCAGCTCGCGCCGTCGGACGACGAGGCGGACGCGTAGGCTGACATCATGCGCGTGCACGTTGCCGATCACCCCCTCATCACCCACAAGCTCACGGTGCTGCGCGACGAGCGCACACCGTCGCCGGTGTTCCGCCAGCTCACCGAGGAGCTGCTGACGCTGCTCGCCTACGAGGCGACCCGCGGCGTGCGTGTCGAGGAGGTCGAGATCCAGACGCCCGTCACGACGACGACCGGGGTGCGCATCTCCGAGCCGCGTCCCCTCGTGGTGCCGATCCTGCGCGCCGGCCTCGGCATGCTCGACGGCATGGTGAAGCTGCTGCCCACCGCCGAGATCGGCTTCCTCGGCATGGCGCGCAACGAGGAGACCCTCCAGCCGTACACGTACGCCGAGCGCCTTCCCGGCGACCTCAGCGACCGCCAGTGCTTCGTGCTCGACCCGATGCTCGCGACGGGCGGCTCCTTGGGGGCCGCGATCGACTTCCTGTTCGCCCGCGGGGCGCAGGACGTCACCGCGATCTGCATCCTCGGCGCCCCGGAGGGCGTCGCGAAGATCGAGGAGCTCGTCGGCGACCGCGACGTCACGCTGGTGCTCGGCGCGCTCGACGAGCGGCTGAACGAGAAGGGCTACATCGTGCCCGGTCTCGGCGACGCCGGCGACCGACTCTACGGCACCGTCTGACCCGCCGCCGACGCCTTCATCCGTCCGCTCCGGTCGCCATCGCCGCCGCGAAGCGGCGCCGCGGGACGGACGAAGCGCGGGTGGCGGTCACAGCCAGCGGCGGCGCTTGAAGATGACGTACAGCACGGCCGGGAACGTGATCATCACCGTGAGGGCGACCGGATAGCCGTACTCCCAGTGCAGCTCCGGCATGACGTCGAAGTTCATGCCGTAGACGGTGCCGATCAGCGTCGGCGCGAAGATGATGGCCGCCCACGAGGAGATCTTCTTGACCTGCTCGTTCTGCGCGAGGTTGACCTCGGTCTGCCGCCGGGCGACGAGCGCCGAGTGCACGGTGAGCGCCTTGTCCAGCACGGCGCGGAACCCGTCGATGCGCTCCGTGACCCGCAGCGCGTGGTCGCGGACGTCGCGCAGCCGGCGCTGCAGCTCGATGTCGACGTGGTACGCCTCATGGCCCCGCTGCAGCCACTCGATGATCGGCACCAGCGGATGCGTCGCGCGCGCGAACCGGTTCAGCTCGCCCGACAGCTCGTAGATGCGGCGGGAGAGCGCGTCGTCGTCGGCGTCGCCGAACAGGTCGTCCTCGATCTCGTCGATGTCGTTCTCGATGCCGGCAACCAGAGGCTCGTACTCGTCGACCACGCGATCCAGTACCGCGTACAGGACGGCCTCCGACCCGAGTGCCAGCAGCTCGGGCTGCTCCTCGAGCCGCCGCCGGACGGCACCGAGGTCGGGCGACTCGGCGTGGCGGATGGTGATGAGGAAGTCGGGGCCGACGAAGAGGTGCAGCTCGCCGATGTCGAGCTCTTCGCGCTCGTCGTCGTAGCGGGCCGGGCGCAGCACCACGAAGAGCGTGTCGCCGTAGCGCTCCACCTTCGAGCGCTGGTGGCCCAGGGCGGCGTCCTCGATGGCGAGGGGGTGCAGCTCGAACTCGGCGGCCACCGAGGCGAGCTCCTGCTCGGACGGCCGGTAGAGACCGATCCAGGCGAAGCCCGCGTGCGCCTCCTGCAGCGCGTAGGCCTCGTCCAACGAGGCCGGCGTCGCGACGCGGACACCGTCCTTGTACACGGCGTTGTCGATCAGGGTCATGTCGGTCCTCCTCCGGATGGCGCGCGGCGCGGGGGTGGCGCAGGCGCGGATCATCGCGCACCCGTGTCGGGTGGGCGCGGGGTGCGCGCGGCTGACGGCGCGCACGGAAGCGCCGCGGAGGGGCCGGCTCTCAGAGCGAGGTGATGCCGGCGGCGCCCACCGCGGCGCGCCTACTATCGTCTGCCATGGTGTCTCACCGCCTCGGATCGGGGCCTGCCGCGCTCGGATACGCGGTGACGGGCCTCGGTGAGTATAGCCCCCGCGGGTGACGTGACCTCACAGGCGGCTCACGCCTCGGAGCGACGCCCCGTCTCCTGCTCCCAGAACTCCAGCTGCTGGGTGAGCGCCTTCGCGAGCTCGAACACCTGCTGGGGAGGGATGCGCACCCGTTGGACGACGCGGCCGGGCACGACCGTGACCGGGGCACCCTCGGCATCCACCCCCGCCTGCGGGGGCCGGGCGAGGCAGACGAAGTCCATCACGAACACGTCGGGGGTGTGCCAGACGTTCGCGAAGTCGGCGTACGTGCCCGCCACGATCTCGGGGGGCAGGTCGATCTCGAACTGCCGGGGCGTCTCATCGTTCATGCCGTCCTCCTTCTCGCGGTGCGCCGGCCGCGGCGCCGGGGCCGCACGCCGGCAGGGACGTCTTGCGGCGAGTCTACGTGCGGTCCGCGCCGACGAGCCGCGCGAACGCGCTGAGGCGGGCGACCCCGTCGGGCGTGCGCGGCAGATCGTCGAGCAGCCCCGTGCCGTACACGACGTAGGCCGTGTGCTCGGCGCGCGAGACCGCGACGTTCAGACGGTTCTGCAGCAGCAGGAACTCGAGGCCCCGCGGTGCGTCCCGCCCGCTGGATGCCGCGAGCGAGACGATCGCGACCGCGGCCTCCTGCCCCTGGAACTTGTCGACCGTGCCCACCGGGACCGTGCCGAACCCGGCCTCGACCAGCGCCGCCTCGACCAGCACCTGCTGCGCGTTGTACGGGGTGACGACGATGAGGTCGTCCGGCTCGAGCGGCCTCGGCGCGGCGCCCGCGGCGGCGGTCCATTCGCGGCCGACGAGGTCGCGCACGAGCGCGACGACCGCCTCCGCCTCCTCCGGCGACTGGGTCGCGTTGCCGGTGTGCGCGAGCGCGACCGGCACGACGCCGGGCAGGATGCCCGCGAGGCGGCGCGCCGCGGTCGACGGATGCGCGGCCAGCTTCCCGTCGTACGACAGCTCCGACACCGGCGCCGCGACCTCGGGGCGCATGCGGCGGGTCTGCGCGAGGAAGAAGCCGCGATCCTCCGCGATGACGGCGGCGCCGTCCATGACCCAGCCGAGAGCCGATGTGTCCACCGGCTCGGGGTGCGTGCCCTGGCTCACCTGCGGGAGCTGCTGGGGGTCGCCCAGCAGCATCAGGCGCGGGGCGGCGACCGAGACGGCGATCGTCGAGGCGAGCGAGAACTGGCCCGCCTCGTCGATGACCAGCAGGTCGAGGCTGCCGCGCGGCACGCGTCCGGCGTGGCTGAGGTCCCAGGCGGTGCCCCCGATCACGAAGCCCCCGGGATGGTCGGCGGCGAAGGCGGCGTAGCCGTCTTTGGCGATGGGGGTGAACGGCTCGGAACCGGACGCGGGCCCCTTGCCCTTCATGGCCTTCGCGACGAGCTCGGCCGGCACGCCCGCCTCGACGATGCGCGCGAGCATGTTCTCGACCACGGCGTGGGACTGCGCCACGACCCCGACGCGATAGCCGTGCTCACGCACCAGCCGCGCGACGACGTGCGATCCGACGTAGGTCTTGCCCGTGCCCGGCGGGCCCTGGACCGCCAGGTAGCTGTGGTCCAGATCGTGCACCGACCGCGCGATGTCGTCGACGTCGTCGCGGGGCAGGTCGCCGGCGATGACCGCCCGCGTGAGCCCGCCCCGACGCGTGCGCGGCGGACGGCGCAGCAGGAGGTCGGTCGCGGCATCCCGCGGGAAGTCCGCGGTGCGGGCGGCGCCGGAGTCGATGAGCCCGTCGGCCCACTGATCGATCGCGGCCTGCTGCGATCCCGCCTGGGGCGGGGCGGGCGGGGTCAGCGCGAGGGGCAGCTCCTGCCAGGTGAAGCCCTGCACGGAGTTCTCCTCCACGACCACGCCGTCATCGAGCACGTCGACGATCCGCACCGATCGTGCGGCGTGGATCCAGCGCGGACTCGTGTCGATCGGGAACGGCGCGGGCAGCTCGTAGAGCACGAACGCCGAGCCGTCGGCGCTGAGCTTCGTCCCGGGGGCGAGGTCGCCGCGCAGTTCCACCACGCGTCGCTGCACCCGGCCTCCCTCCGGGATGTGCCAGTCGCTCAGGATGCGGCAGCGGTCGTGGTCGAAGACGATGACGTCGCGCGTGTCCTCCCAGATCGACACCGGCTCGCGCAGGCGCAGGAAGTGCGTCGCCCAGAACGTCTTCGCCTCGCGCGGGTAGTAGTCGATCGCGGCCGCGCCGAGCCGGAGGGCGAGCACGGCCGTCTCGTCGGGTGCCGCCGCGGATGCCGCCGCCACCGCCATCCGGTTCAGTGCCTCCGCCCGCGGGGAGGGCTCGTAGGGACGCTCCGCGGCGTCGACGTCCGCCGAGGGCACGAGGCGCGCCTCGCGGGCCCGGTCGACGAGCCAGTTGCGCAGCCTGCGGGTGGAGACGCAGTCGTAGCGGTTGTAGTCCGCGAGGTCGTCGAGGATGGCGGCCCCCGCATCCGGCGCCCCCGACTCGATCGCCGCGCGGGCCTCGACGTACTTCACGATCGAGTCGTCGCCGCGCTGGACGTCGCTCGTGCGCACCTCGGCGCCCATGTAGAGCGGCTCCAGCTTCTTGATCGAGTACGAGCGTGACCCCACCCGCAGCGCCCGGCGCACGATCGGGTACAGATCGACGAAGACGCCCTCGCGCAGCAGCGTGTCGACCTCGGCCTCGCGCACGCCGTAGCGGGCGGCCATCGCGAGCAGGTGGGTCGGCTCGTACGGCGCGTAGTGGTAGATGTGCATGCCGGGGTGGGCGCGCCGACGCAGCGCCACGACGTCGAGGAAGTCCTCGAGCGCCCGGCGTTCCTCGGCGAAGGTGTGCGCCCACAGCGCCGCGTACTGCTCGTCGTCGTCGACCCACCCGAACAGGTAGTCGATCCCCCACATCGCCCCGTTCGTCCCCGTCGCCCCGGTCGTCCCGGGGGCACCGTCGGCGGACTCGGTGTAGAGCGGGTCGCCCTCGAAGTCGAAGAACAGGTCGCCGCGGTCGGGGCGCGGGAGCGCGCCGATGGCCGTCGGGAGCACCACCTCGTAGGTCGGCACCGGCGGCAGCTCCGAGGTCGGCGCCGCATCGCCGACGCCGCCGGCCGGGCTCTCGAGCTGGAGTCGCGCCTGCGTGCGCAGGCCCGCGAACGCGTCCCACGACATACGCGCCGGGGCCTCGCGCGCCGCCGCGAGCGCGTCGATCGTGCGGATGCCGTCCAGGCGCAGCCGATCGCGCTGGACCGGACGCATGCCGGCGACCAGCAGCAGGTCGCGGTGGGCGACGACCTCCGCGTCGCACGTCGCGCACCGGCCGCACGCCACGACGCGCAGGGCGCCGCGGTCGTCGCCCCACGCGATCGCGTCACCGTCGGCGCCGGCGGCCAGATCGCGGTCGGCGATGAGCGCACGCAGGCGCTCGCGCCGCAGGCGGAACACCGGCATGAGGTCGCGCACGGCGTGCGTCGAGGTCGAGCCGTCGCCCAGCAGCAGCTCCACCCGGTCGCTGCGCGCGACGCCGAGACGGTCGAGTTGATCGACGTATGCCGCGAGCTGCATGAGCGCCGTCACCCGCGCGCGGCGGGCGAGCTTGGTGTCCTGCACGACCCACGGCGTGGGCGCGCCGGCCGTCGGGTCGTCGCGGACGAGGAAGTCGGCGAAGCCCACGAACTCGTCCGTCGCGAAGACGGCCTGATACACGACGGCGACCGTCGGATCGGCCAGCGCCGCGGTGGTCGCGGCGACCGCGACGGCGACGGCCTCGGCATCCGAGGACCGCGTCTCGGGCAGCTCGACCACACGGCCCGGGTACTGCGCGCGGTACGCCTCGAGCTGGCGCCGTTCGTGCTGCGTCCCCAGCCGTCCCGCCCGCTCGAGGGTGAGATCGGTGGGTTCCTCCACCGCGGGCACCCGTCCGAGCTTGGCGTCGATCGCCCGGAGCCAGGCGAACTCGCACTCCGCAGCGGCCTTCAGATCGGTCGCGCTCCAGACGATGCGCGCCCCGCTGCCGCTGTCTTCGATGTATCGCATGTCGCCCTTCCGTCTTCGACGCTAGTCGGAGGCGCCGACATCGCGCACCGCGGGCCGCCGCGCACCCGCCGGAGCGCCGTGCACCTGCCAGACTGGACACGTGATCGAGAACCTGCCGTTCGAGAGCGTCTACCGGCACGGCTTCGCGCGCGTCGCCGCCGCCACGATCCCCGTCGCCATCGCCGACCCGGCGCGAAACGCCGAGGCGGTCATCGATGCGACCCGGGCCCTGAGCGACGACGCGGTCGCCGTCGCGGTCTTCCCCGAGCTCTGCCTCAGCGGATACGCCATCGACGACCTCGTCATGCAGGATGCCGTGCTCGACGCCGTCCACGCGGCCATCGCGACGCTCGTCGAGGCGTCGACCGAGCTCCGGCCGCTCATCGCCGTCGGCGCGCCGCTGCGCCTGGACGCCCGCGTGTACAACTGCGCGGTCCTCATCCACCGCGGCCGTGTGCTCGGCGTCGTCCCGAAGAGCTACCCGCTGACCTACCGCGAGTTCTACGAGGCCCGGTGGTACGCCGCCGGCGCGGGCGCCCCGGCCGCCACCGTCCTCGCGGGTCAGGAGGTGCCGGTCGGCGCCGACCTGCTGTTCGCCGCGACCGACGTGCCCGGGCTCGTCGTGCACGCCGAGGTCTGCGAGGACATGTGGGTGCCGATCCCGCCGTCCTCGGCCGCCGCCCTCGCCGGCGCGACGGTGCTGCTCAACCTGTCCGGCAGCCCCATCACGGTCGCCCGCGCCGACGACCGGCATCTGCTCGCGAAGGCGCAGTCGTTCCGCTGCAACGCCGCCTACGTGTACGCCGCGGCGGGGATCGGCGAGTCGACGAACGACGTGTCGTGGGACGGCCAGACGATGATCTACGAGTCCGGTGCCCTCCTGGCCGAGAGCGAGCGCTTCCCCGACGGCCCGCGCTCCTCGGTCGCCGACGTCGACCTCGACCGCCTGCGCCAGGACCGGCTCCGGCAGGGGACCTTCGACGACAACCGCCGCGTCAGCGCGCCCGGCGCGCGCACGGTCGCCTTCACCGTCGACCCCCCGGCATCCGACATCGGTCTGCGCCGCGCGCTCGACCGCTTCCCGTTCGTCCCCGACGACGCGGCCCGTCTCGACCAGGACTGCTTCGAGGCGTTCAGCATCCAGGTCTCCGCCCTCGAGCAGCGCATGCGCGCGATCGGCTCGCCCAAGCCGGTCATCGGCGTCTCGGGCGGCCTGGACTCGACCCACGCCCTGCTCGTGGTCGCCCGCGCGATGGACCGGATGGGCCGCCCGCGCAGCGACATCCTCGCCTACACGATGCCGGGCTTCGCGACGAGCGATCACACGAAGTCGAACGCGATCGCCCTCGCCGAGGCGATCGGCGCGTCGATCGAGACCATCGACATCCGTCCGATGGCGACCGCACTGCTCACGGGCATCGGCCATCCCTTCGCCGACGGCGAGCCGGTCTACGACGTGACGTTCGAGAACGTGCAGGCCGGCGCCCGCACCGACTTCCTCTTCCGACTCGCGAACCAGAACGGCGGCTTCGTCGTCGGCACCTCCGACCTGTCGGAGCTCGCCCTGGGGTGGGCCACCTACGGCGTCGGCGACCAGATGAGCCACTACGCCGTCAACGCGGGCGTGCCCAAGACCCTGATCCAGCACCTCATCCGCTGGGTGATCGCCCACTCCGACGGCGACGGGACCGCCCTCACCGACGAGGCGAAGGCCGTGTTGCAGTCGGTGCTCGACACCGAGATCAGCCCCGAGCTCGTCCCGGCGGGCCAGGACGGCAAGGTGCAGTCCACCGAAGACACGATCGGTCCGTACGCCCTGCACGACTTCACGCTGTTCCACGTGCTGCGCTACGGCCTGCGTCCGTCGAAGATCGCCTTCCTCGCCGAGCGCGCCTGGCGCGACGCGGATGCCGGGACGTGGCCGCCCGGCTTCCCGGCATCCGACCGCTACGCGTACGACCGCGACACCGTCGTGCGCTGGCTGCGCGTGTTCCTGCGCCGCTTCTTCGGCTTCGCCCAGTTCAAGCGCACGGCGATCCCCAACGGCCCCAAGGTGCTCGCGGCCGGCTCGCTGTCGCCGCGCGGCGACTGGCGCGCCCCCAGCGACGGCAACCCCGCGGTCTGGCTCGCCGAGCTCGACCGGGCGCTGCCGCCCGCCTGACCCCCGTCGCCGTTCATCCGTCCCGTGTCGTCGTGTCGCGCCGCACGAGGCGACGCGAGGGGACGGATGAAGGCGGTGCTCAGGCGGCGGGGAGCGTTCCGATCGCGACCGTGATGACCCAGCTGTCGCGCGAGGCGTCGACCAGGGTGTACTTCATGTTGCGGTCGGGGATCCACCCCTTGAGCCGCCCCATGTCCAGCCGCACGCGCTCGGGGGCGACGCGCACCCCGCGGCCGTCGGCCTCGAGCACCGCCTGCACGCGCACCCAGTGCTGCAACAGGTCGGGGATGTTGTTCGGGTCGAACAGGTGCGAGTGCTTCTGCATCAGCCGGATGTCGGCCTGCTCCGGCGTCATGTCGCGGATGTCGATGCCCAGCGGCAGGCCGGGGTCGCAGATCGCGACGACCGTCGCCGCGCGATAGCTCGCCGTGACGATCGCGATCGGCAGCTCCTGCCCGTCGCGCGAGGCGATGAGACGCGTGTGGTAGCCGAAGCCGCGCGGGGCCTCGCGCTCGATGCGGATCTCGGTCATGTCGCAGCCGAGACGCGCGGCGATGAGCTCCTTCGCGAGGATGCGGCGGCGATCGTGCACGCTCGTGCCGGGATCCCACCCGAGACGCGCCGCAACCGAGGAGGGGGTGTCCAGGAGTACCGAGGTGAGTGTCATGTCGTCCTTCCTTCCCCCGTGCCGACGGGGATTGCCACGCCGTCCCATCTTGACCCACATCGGCCTCCCGCAGGGAGGGGATGCGGCGTGAGAAAGCCCGCGGAGCGGGGCGCACTCGATAGTGTCTATGTATCCGCGCATCCTCTCCACGGAGAGCCGTGCTGCGCCGTGACGGACAAGACGAAGGAAAAGTGCATGTCGACACCTCCGCCCACCGACCCCGACGGCGCCCCCGGCGACACCCCGGATGCCGCCGCGTCCGCTCCGGCGGACGACCAGCCCACCCAGGCCTACCCCACGGATGCCCAGCCGACCGAGGTCTACCCGCCGGCCACCGGCGGCTACGGCGACGCGTACGTCGCGCCGACGGCGCCCCCGCTGCCTCCCGTGCCGCCCGCGGCAGCCCCGTACGGCCAGCCCGGATACGCGGCCGCGCCGTTCGGACAGCCCGGGGCGGTGCCGCCCGGCCCCGTCCCTCCGCAGCCGGGACAGCCCGACACCCGGTCCAAGGCGATCGCGTGGACGGCGCTCGGACTGGCGGCGGGAGGAACGATCCTCAGCCTCGTCGGCCTCGTGCCCGTGCCGTGGGTCGGCCTCGTGGCCGTGCTCATCGGCGGTCTGCTGCTGCTGGCGGGCTTCATCTTCTCGATCGTCGGGCTGGCCGGCAAGCGCTACGGCGGCAAGCCGCTGAGCATCACGGCGCTCGTGCTGTCGCTCGTGGGCGCGACGATCGGTGCGTTCGCCCTGATCTGGTCGATCGTGCTTCTTGGCCTCTCCGCGGCCGGGTCGTCGATCGACGACGTGCTGGCCCCCTCCGCGACGCCGTCGGCGGAGGTCACGCCCGGCGCCGGTCTGCCGACCGACGACAGCGAGGCCGACGCGGCCGAGGAGACCGCCGCCGAGCAGGCGTTCATCGCCGACGTCCGCCCGAAGGTCAACGACATCTTCGCCGAGGTCGACCCGACCGCCACGCCGGACGTCATCGAGGAGGTGCTCCCCGACGAGTCGCTCATCATCATCGGCCAGACGCTGCTGGTGACCGGGGACAGCGGCGTCGAAGACCTCGTCCAGCAGACCATCACCAGCATCGGCGCCGATGAGAGCGCCGCCGACCTGCTGCGCACGCTGTACCAGGAGATCCTGGCCTCCGCGAAGACCTACCTGCAGTAGCGCTCAGCGCGCCTCGCGCGCGCTCTCGGCCGAGGGCCGGGCGGCATCCTGACGGATGACGCTCGGCCCTTCGTACGTCGAGGACACGAGGATCTGGGCGGGCAGCTGCTCCTTCATCGCCTCGACGTGGCTGATGACGCCGACGGTGCGCCCGCCCGCCCGGAGGTCGTCGAGGGTGCGCATGGCGAGCTCGAGCGTCTCGGGGTCGAGGGAGCCGAAGCCCTCGTCGACGAAGAGGGTGTCCAGGCGGATGCCGCCGGCGCGCGAGGTGACCACCTCGCCCAGACCGAGGGCGAGGGCGAGCGAGGCGAGGAAGGTCTCGCCGCCGGAGAGAGACTGGGGCGAGCGCAGTCGGCCCGTGTGCGCGTCGAGCACGTCGATGCCGAGTCCCGATGCCCGTCCGCGGGCGGCACGCGCGTCGGAATGGTGCAGGGTGTACCGGCCCGACGACATCTCGGCGAGCCGGACGTTGGCGGCGGCGACGATCTCCTCGAGCTCGGCGGCCAGCACGAACGTCTCCAGATCCATCTTCATCGTGTTGGGCGCGCGACCGGCGACCGTGTCGGCCAGGCGGATGACGGCGGCGGCGTCCTCGCCGCTCTCCTGCACCGCGACCAGTGCCGCATCGACCTGCCGCAGCAGATCGTCCAGGCGTGCGGCGACACCGTCCGCGCCGGTGTGCGCGGCGATCGCCTCGGCGCGGGCCGCGTCCGCCGCGGCCGCGGCCTGGGCGGAACGGGCGAGCGCCTCGGCATCGATCTCGTCGCCGACGGCGTCGAGCTCGAGCTCGAGCAGCCGTGCCCGCGTCGCCGTCAGCCGGGCCGCGTGGTCGGCGACCTCGGCGTCGAGCTGCGCGATGCCGGCGTCGTCGAGGAGTGCCGCACGGACCGCGGCGGCATCCGCGAACGGCGACGACGCGAGGCGGGTCTCGAACTCGGCCGTCGCCGCGTCGCGGACGCGGAGCCTCTCATCGCGCGCGGCGACGGCGGCCACGACGGCGCGCGCCCGATCCCGCTCCGCCGCCGTCGCGGCGATCCGCGCGGCGACGCTGTCGAAGCCCCCGCGCCCCTCCACGACGGCTGCCGTCAGCCGCGCGATGTCGCTCTCGAGGCCGCGGAGCCGTTCGCGGGCGGCGGCGAGGTCGTCGGCGACGCGCGCGCGTTCGGTCTCGGCGAGGGCGGCGGTGGCATCGAGCTCGCGGCGGCGGGCGTGGAGCTCGTCGAGCAGGGCAGCGGCCTGCGCCGCCGCGGCGGCCGCGGCGGCGGTGCTCGCGAGCTGCTCCTCGGCCGAGGCCACCTCCAGGCCCGCGGCCTCCGCCCGGGCCTGGGCGAGCTCGTCGCGCACGCGGGCCGCGGCTTCGCGGGCGGTCCCCTCGGCCGCGACGGCGGCGTCGCGCGCACGCTCGGCGGCGGCGAGCACCTCGTCCGTCACCGGCTCGTCGCCCCTGTGTGCGGGACGGGGATGGGCCGTCGAGCCGCAGACCGCGCAGGGCTCGCCCGGGATCAGAGCGGCCGCGAGCTCGCCCGCGGCCCCGGCGAGTCGCCGGCGCAGCAGGGCGCCGACCTCGGCCGCCGCGGCCTCCGTCGCCGCCGACGCCCGGGCGTACGCGGTCTCGGCGCGGGTCAGCGCGTCCGTGTGCGCCTCGGCGCGGCGTGCGGCGTCGAGCACGTCACGGAGCCGTGCGCGCTCGGCGTCGAGCTCGTCGCGGCGCGCCGCACCGGCCTCCGCCCGGACGATCTGCTCGTCCAGGGCGGCGCGCGCGGCCGGCACCCCCGCGCGCCGCTCGTCGAGGGCGTCGCACGCGGCGCGGAGGTCGGCGACGACGCGCGTCGTCTCGACGTGCGCGGCCGCCCGCTCGTCGAGCTCGCGCTCGTGCGCGGCGGCGGCCTCCCACCGCACGAGGTCTCCGGTGAGGGTGTCGACGAGCGCCGCCACATCGGCGTCGGCGTCTCCCCCGCCGTCGGTCCATCGTCGCCAGGCCGCCGCGGCATCCGCCGCGGCCGGCGCGGCGGCACGGTCGGCGCGCTCCGCGGCATCTCCCGGCGCCCGCAGCAGTGCGGCGGCCCGCGCGTCGGCGAGGCGCCGGCGGTCGGCGTCGACGGCGGCGGAGCGCTCCTCGAGCCCGCTCAGCCTCTCGCGGAGCGCCGCGCGCTCGCGCCCGCGCTCCGCGCGCGCCTGCAGAGCGGCGTGCGCCGCCGCCGCGGCCTCGGAGGCGGCGTCGGCGCTGCGGCGTGCGAGGTCCGCCTGCTCGACGCGGTACTGCGCACGCTGGAGCGCCCGCTCGGCGGCGGCCCGCCGCTCGGGCAGGGGCGCGTCGGCCGCGCTCGCACCGTCGGCGGGCTCGAGACCGTGGGCGCCGATGAGACGCTCGGCCTCGCCCAGGAGGGTGCGGGCCCGTCCGTCTACGGCCTTCAGTGCATCGGCGGCGTCGCGGCGGCGCTGCTCCAGGTCGTCACGGTAGCGCTCGAAGCGCCGTGTGCCGAAGAGCGTGCGCAGCAGCGTCTGGCGTTCGTCGCCCGGAGCGAGCAGGAACCGCGAGAACTTGTTCTGCGCCAGCAGGATGACCTGCTGGAACTGCGCGGCGTTCAGCCCCAGCACCTCGCCCAGCGCCTCGCCGACGGTGCGCGGCTTGGCGGCGCGGCCGACCCAGGCGCCGTCGACGAACTCGTCGAGCTCGGCGCGGGCCGGCGCCGTCGTCAGACCGCCGCCGCGCTTGGCGGGACGGTCGTACTCGGGAGCCCGCGTCACCCGCCACCGCCGCGCGCCCACCGTGAACTCCAGCCGCACCTCGGTGGGGTCGGCGGGGTGGGCGTGGTCGCTGCGCAGCCGCTTCTCGCCGCCCTCGTAGCGGGGCACGGTGCCGTAGAGGGCGAAGCTGACCCCGTCGAGGATGCTGGACTTGCCCGTGCCGGTGCGCCCGGAGATGAGGAACAGGCCGTCGTCGTCGAAGGCGTCGAAGTCGACCACCTGCGTGTCGCGGAACGGACCGAAACCGGTGAGCTCGAGCCGGTGCAGCTTCATGACCGTCGCTCCGCACGCCGGAGGAGGATCACGCGAACGCCTCGACGCGGATGCGCTCGTCGAGGACGTCGCCGAGGAGCTCGCGTTCGCGCGCCGTCGCGCCCTCGCCCTCCCGCACGTGCGTGAGGAAGGCGTCGACGAGTTCGGCGTCGCTGCGCGCGGCGCGCACGCGCTGGGAGTACGAGCGCCCGTCGTCGCTGCGCACCACGGCCGGAGCGTGCACGACCTTGGCGCAGAACGGGAACCGTTCCTGGAGGCGGCGCAGCGGATCGCGCTCGGGCAGCGCGTCGGTGTACTCGACGCTCACCCACGCGTCCTGCGCCGCGGCGTGCGCGGGAGAGGAGAGGATCTCGGCGAACGGGCCGCGCAGCGTGACGAGCCGGCGCGGCACCGGCAGCGCGAGCCACGTCGCCTCGGCCGCACCCTCGGCATCCAGCTCGACCAGCCACGACCCGCGCGGCTTGTCGCCCTCGCCGAAGCTGTAGTGGAGGGGGGCGCCGGCGTAGCGCACGTGGGGGGCGAGCCGCTGGCGGCCGTGGATGTGTCCGAGCGCCGCGTAGTCCACTCCGTCGAACACCGACAGCGGCACGACGTCGAGCCCGCCCTGCTGGATGTCGCGTTCGAGGTGGGGGGTCGGCTCGACGCCCGCGGCGAAGCAGTGCGCGATGGCGACCGCGCGCCCGCCCCGGATGGCCCGGTCGGCGCGCACCCGCTGCATCGCGTGCCCGAGCACGTCGGCGTGCGTGCGCGCCTGGGGCCACGACGCGCGCAGCAGTGCCGGCTCGAGGTAGGGGATGCCGTAGAAGTGCACCGGGCCGTGCGCATCGGACACGGTGATCGGCTCGTCGAGGCGCTCCGGGTCGGTCCGCACGTGGATGCCGTCGCGCAGCAGGCCCGCCTGGAAGCCCAGACGCGCGGCCGAGTCGTGGTTGCCGCTGGTCACGATGACCTGGGCCCCGGTGTCGGCGAGCGCCCGGAGGGTGTCGGAGAGGAGCGTGTAGCAGGCGGCGGCCGGAGCGGCGGAGTCGAAGACGTCGCCGGCGACGATCACGACGTCGACGTCGTGCTCGCGCACCTGTCGCGTGAGCGCCTCGAGCACCCCGCGGAGCGCGTCGAGCGTGGAATGACCGTGGAAGGTCCGCCCGATGTGCCAGTCCGAGGTGTGCAGGATGCGCATGACTCCACGGTAGGCGGAGCCGGCGACATCGCCCGGAAGGCCCGCGGCGGAGCCCTCAGTCCTGGGCCGCGCGGCGCCGCACCCCGAGATCGATGACGCCGATCAGCAGGGCGATCGCGACGAAGACGCCCACCGCGACCATTCCGTACGCGTACGCGTTGTGGAAGACCTCGAGCCCGTCGTGGCCCTCGCCCTTCTCCCGGTAGATCGTCGAGTAGAACAGCGACAGGCCGATCGCCGTGCCGACGGCGGTCCCGACGCGCTGTCCGAGCTGGCCGACGGATCCCGCCAACCCGCCCGCGCGGGTGGGGATGTCGGCGAGGGTGAGCGTCTGGTTGGGCGCGACCACGAGTCCGGCGCCGGCACCGGCGACGACCATGACCGCCGCCATCGCGTACTCGACGACCCCGGCCGGCACCGTGTAGGCGACGACGGCGAGGGCCGCGACGCTGACGAGCACGATCACCAGGCCCCACACCACGAGCGGCCGCCCGAGCCGCGCGACCAGGTTGCCGCCGAACCAGGCGGTGATCGCGCTGGCGACCGCGAAGCCGATCGAGACCATGCCCGCGAACACCGGCTCGGTGCCGACCCCGGTCTGCAGGAACAGCGTCGTGAGCAGGAACATCGCCGGGATCGCGGTGAAGTAGGTCGTGACCACGAGCGTGCCGTTGCGGAAGGACGAGATCGAGAAGAGCGAGAACGGCACGAGAGGCGACCGGCCGGATGCCGCGTAGCGCCGCTCCCACCACGTGAACGCGGTCACGAACACCACGAACAGCACGAGCGACCACCACCGACGCGGGTCGTCGCTCGGAGCACCGGTGGTGAACAGGAACGGCCACATGAGCGTGATGATCGTGAAGGCCAGCAGCACGAGCCCGACGGGATCGAGCTGGAGCCGCCCGGGCGTCGAGCGGCGGGTGCGCGGCAGCAGTCCGAGCACGCCCGCGATCACGAGCGCGCACAGCGGCACGTTGATCCAGAAGATCCACCGCCAGCCGTCCTGGGCTCCGCCGAGCGCGATCATGAGCCCGCCCAGCGTCGGGCCGATCGCCGTCGCGATGCCGATCGTCGCGCCGAACAGGCCGAACGCGCGCCCGCGCTCGGCGCCGACGAAGATCTGCTGGATGGTCCCGAGCACCTGGGGCATCTGGATGCCGGCCGCCAGCCCCTGCACGAGGCGGCCCGCGATGAGCACCTCGATGGTGGGCGCGACGGCGCACACGATGCTCGTGACGAGGAACAGGCTCAGCCCGACGAGGAACAGGGTCTTGCGGGAGCGCTGGTCGCCGAGGCGCCCGAAGGGCACGAGCGCCAGCCCGAACATCAGCACGTAGCCCGAGACGACGATCTGCAGCTGGGTCGAGCCGGCGCCCAGCGCCTTCTCGATCGAGGGCAGCGCGACGTTCACCTTGCTCAGATCGAGGATGGTCAGCGCCGCGACCGAGACGCAGACCCAGAAGGCGCGCCACCGCTGAGCGCTGTCGAGGGGGATGCTGGCCGTTGCGGGACTCGTCACCGTCCCACGCTAGCGTCCCTGCGCGGCGGGGCGGCCGCGGAACGGGAAGAGGGGTCCGCCTCGCGGCGGACCCCTCCCCTCAGGCGATCAGCGGCAGGAGGCGGCCGCCACCGTCGCCGTCTGCACCGTCGACGACGCGTTGCCGGCGGCCGTGGCCGTCACGGTCACGGTGTGCGCCGCCAGCGCGCTCTCGCGCGTGGTGAACGTCGTCGACACGCTCTTGCCGGCCGGGACGGAGACCGTCTTCGCGCCGGACGGGCTCGCGAGCGCCGCCGAGACCGCGACGGTCTCGTTGTTCGTCACGGTGACGACCTCGACCACCTTGCCGAGCACGCAGCGCGTCGTCGCGGCAACGGCGATGCGCGGCCCGAACGAGACGGATGCCGACGTCGACGCGCTGACCAGCCCGTCGCGGTAGCCGTCGTAGTGCGCCGTGACGGCCGTGACCGTTCCGGGCACCTCGACGTGGGCGGCACCGTCGGACAGCGCCACGGTGGCGCTCCAGCCGCCGCCGGAGAAGGTCACCGTGCCGACGACGTCGCCGCCGTCCGCCGCGGCGACGCGCGCCGTGACCTCGCGGCCCTGGGCGCTCAGCGTGGTGGTGGAGGCCACCGCGGAGACGCCGGTCCACGCGTGCATCGCGTCGAGCACACCCTGGGTGACGCTCACGAACGCGCCGTGCCGGGGGCTGGCGGGCAGGCCGCCGGTGGCCCGCACGTTCCACGTCGACCGCTGCGACAGCCGGTCGCTCTGCGTGCTCGAGGCGATGGCGCCGCCGCTCGTGAGGAAGGCCCGGTAGCCGCCCGCGCCGTAGTTGTCGACGAGGAAGACGTAGCCGTCGCCCGTGTTGTTGGGGTCGCCCTCGTTGAGCTTGACGATCTCGGGGCCCTCGCCCGCCTGCCCGGTCTCGAGCGAGGTCATGTGCGTGTCGACCAGCTGCCACGTCGTCGACGGGTCGGCCGTCCAGCTCGACGCGGTCGTGGGCGCCGTGAGCACCTTCGAGCGCTCGAGGAAGATGTCCTTGCCCGCCTCGAGGGTGCCGGCGGCGCCGCCCTCCTCGTTCTTGGTGAAGCGGTAGTAGTAGTCGCCGATCTTCGTGACGGTCGAGTCGATGCGGGCGTAGCCGGTGTCCTGCCAGCTCGTCGGCGGGTACGTGAAGGTGCGGAAGTCCCGCGTCAGCACGTAGAACATGCGCGCATACAGGTTGTCGCTGTTGGTGTGGCTGGCATCCGAGTACAGCCGCGACGCGAAGAACACGACGTAGGACTGCAGGTCGTCGTCCCAGTACGCCTCGGGCGCCCAGGTCATGCCCGCCGCCGGCTGGTTGACGGTGATGCCCGTGTTCTCACCGTTCGTGCGGCTCCAGGTGACGAGGTCGGTCGACTCCCACACCTCGATCTTCAGGCTTCCCGCCGACTGGGCGGGGCCCCAGCCGGTGCCGCATCCGATGCACAGGTCGGTCGCGACCATGTAGTACTTGTCGCCGTCCTTCGAGCGGAGGATGTACGGGTCGCGCAGGCCCTTCGTGTCGGCGGTGGAGGTGATGACCGCGTTGCCGCCGTTGACGGGCGAGAACGTGAAGAAGTCGTTGCCCGACGTGGCCGCCTGGTAGATCTTCTCGTCGCTGTCGGACTTGAAGTAGGCCGCCGCGTAGCCGGCATCCGGAGCCCAGCGACCGTGCTCGGCGACGGTCACGGTGAAGCTGCGCTCCGCGGTGGCGCCGTTGAGCGTCGCGTGGGCCGTGAGGGTCGCGGTGCGGTCGCCCGCGCCGTAGGCGGGCCGCGCGACGATGCCGCCGCCGCGGTACGGATCGGCCGCGCCGACCGCCGGCGCCGTGTAGCCGGGGTCGGTCGGGGTCACCAGCGACGCGTCCGAGGAGGTCCACGTGATGGCGGCGCCGTTGACGGCGCCCTTCGTGGCCAGCGGGAGGTTCTCGGTGGTGCGCGACGCGAGCGTGATGGCGTCGAGGTCGGCGGCGACGCTGGGCGCGAGCACCGTCACGTCGAAGGTCAGCGTGCTGGACAGGCCCGTCTGCGCCGTCAGGGTGACGGCCGTGTTCGCGCCGATGGAGCGGGAGACCACACCGGTGGTCGACACGACCGACGGGTTGGAGGAGGACCAGGTCAGGGAGACGCCGTTCACCGTCGCCGGCAGCGTCAGGTTCGACGACACGCTCGAGAGCGAGGCGTTGGAGCCCAGCATCTGCGCGAGGACGTCACCGCGCAGCAGCGCCGACGTGGTCGCGCTCTTCTGCTGCGCCGTCGGCATGCTCGCCGACACGTCGGAGGACGACAGCGCGACGTCCCAGAACTTGACGTCGGACACGTCCGCCTTCAGCAGCGGGTCGCCCTGGTAGAGCGAGCGGCCGAGGTAGCCGAGCACCGAGCCCGTCGGGATGATCGAGCTGAGCGAGAGCGCGTGCGTGAGCGTGGAGATCTGCACGCCGTCGCGGTACAGGGTCAGCGTGCTGCCCGAGCCCACCATCGTCAGGGTCGTGAAGCCGGGGTTGAGCCCGCCGCCGGCCGGCAGACGGCTCTCGCCGTTGCTGCCGCCGTTCTTGACGCGGATCGCGGACAGCACCTGGTCGGTGTAGCCGCCCTGAGCCGAGCGGGGGCTGAGGAAGATGTGGTTGCCGAGGGCCGTCGTGTTCCACGCGCCCACGCCGTCGCCGATGACCCAGCCGAAGTGGTTCGCGGAGGTCTGCGTGGACACCGTGTACTCGACCGTGAAGTCGTTGTCCGCCGCGGTGATGAGCCCCGACGGGAGGGACGCGTAGCCGTCGGCGCGGAAGCGCAGGACGGCGTCGCCGCCCGCGTCGGCGAAGGAGCCGTCCGTGAGGCCCGTCAGCGTCGCGTTGCGCCCGTTGCCGGAGACGTCGAGCAGGGTCGTGCCGCTGTGCGACATGTCGTAGTGCGCGGTCGGGGCGGGCACGCCGGCGGCCGACGCGGCACCGGGGGTCGCGAGGCCGACGCCGGTGAGCGCGAGCACACCGGCGAGGGCGGCCGCGACCGCGCGGCGGGACGAACGCCCGGATGCCGCGGGGGCAGGCGGGAGCAGTGCTGATCTCATCGTCGAGACCTTTCTCTTTCGGGTAGGTGGTGTCGAGGGCGGGCGAGGGGGCTCAGAATCCCTGGGCCAGGCGGTAGTAGGCCTGGTTCCAGCGCAGCTCCTTCTGGAAGCCGCGGACGGTGGTGTCCTCGTCGATCACGAGGAGCTCGGTGCCGGCGATGTCGGCGAAGTCGCGGAAGACCTCGATGCCGACCGCCGTCGTCATGACGGTGTGGTGCGCGGCGCCGGCGGTCAGCCAGCAGGCGGCGCTGGTCGCGAAGTCGGGCGCCGGCTTCCAGATCGCGCGTCCGACCGGCAGCTTCGGCAGGTCGGGCGCGTCGACGTTCTCGACCACGTTGGCGACCAGCCGGAAGCGGTCGCGCATGTCGCTCATGGCGACCACGACGGCGGGGCCGGGGTCGGCGGTGAAGACCAGACGCACCGGGTCGTCCTTGCCGCCGATGCCGAGCGGGTGGATCTCCAGGCGCGGCTTCTGGGTCGTCAGCGACGGCGAGACCTCGAGCATGTGCGCGCCGAGGATCTTCTCGTCCCCGGCGACCAGGTCGTAGGTGTAGTCCTCCATGAGGCTCGCACCGCCCGGCAGGCCCGCGCCCATGACGTTGGCGACGCGGACGAGGATCGCAGTCTTCCAGTCGCCCTCGGCGCCGAAGCCGTAGCCCTCGGCCATGAGCCGCTGCACCGCCAGACCCGGCAGCTGCGTCAGCGCGCCGAGGTCTTCGAACGAGGTCGTGAAGGCGCCGAAGCCGCCGGCTTCGAGGAAGGTGCGCAGTCCGATCTCGATGGCCGCGCCGTCGCGCAGCGACGCGTGGCGCTCGGCGCCGGGCCGCAGCTCCTCGGCGACGTCGTACTCGGCGAGGTACACCTGCACCAGGGCGTCGATGTCGGCGTCGGATGCCGCGGCGACGGCATCCGCGAGCTCGTTCACGCCCCACGTGTTCACCTGCACGCCGAAGCGCAGCTCGGCCTCGGTCTTGTCGCCCTCGGTGACCGCGACGTAGCGCATGTTGTCGCCGAAGCGAGCGAGCTTGAGGGTGCGGGCGGCCTGCCATCCGGCGGCGGCGCGCTGCCACTGCTCGATCTGATCGCGCACGGCGGGGTTGGAGACATGACCCACGACGGTCTTGCGGGCCACCCCCAGCCGGGTCTGGATGTAGCCGAACTCACGGTCGCCGTGGGCGGCCTGGTTCAGGTTCATGAAGTCGAAGTCGATGTCGTTCCAGGGCAGCTCGACGTTGGCCTGCGTGTGCAGGTGCAGCAGCGGCTTCTGCAGTGCGTCCAGGCCCGCGATCCACATCTTGGCGGGACTGAAGGTGTGCATCCAGGCGACGACGCCGATGACGGAGTCGTCGCTGTTGGCGTCCAGGGCCAGGCGGCGGATGCTGTCGGAGTCGGTCAGCACCGGCTTCCACACGACGCGCACGGGCAGCCCCTCGAGACCGGCGGCGACCGCCTGCGACTGCGCGGCGACCTGCTGCAGCGTCTCCTCGCCGTACAGCCCCTGGCTGCCGGTGACGAACCAGACGGTGTAGTTCTCGAGAGTGGTGGAGAGGGTCATGATGTCTTTCCGGTCGTGGGGACGGGGGTGGGCGGCCGCGAAGGGGCGCGGCCTCAGAGAGCGGTGACGGCCGCCGCCTCGACGGCGAGGCCGGCGCGGTAGCGGTCGAGATAGCGGGCGAATCCCGCGACGTCCGCGGGATCGGGGTCGACGACGGCGGCCGCGGCATCCGCGAACACCACGGCGTCCAGGTAGGCGCCGAGGCCTTCGGCGGCGCGCGCCGCGACCGCGCGACGGAAGGCCGCGAGCACCGCGATGCCCCACGCCCCGCCCTCGGACGCGGTGTCGCCGACGGCCACGGGGGCGTCGAGGGCGGCCGCGAGGAAGCGCTGCGCGACGCCGGCGGTGCGGAAGACGCCGCCGTGGGCGTACATCCGGTCGAGGGCGACGCCCTCCCCGTGCAGCACCGTCATGCCCAGGGCGAGGGTGCCGAACACGCCGTAGACCTGCGCGCGCATGACGTTGGCCAGGTCGAACGTCGATTCCGGCGTGCGCACGAACAGCGGGCGCCCCGCCGTGAGGCCGGCGATCGGCTCGCCCGCGAGGTGGTTGTAGGCCAGCAGTCCGCCCGCGTCGGCATCGCCCTCGAGCGCCTCGCGCAGCAGGACCTCGAACACGGCGTCGTCGTCGAGGGGCGCTCCGGATGCCGCCGCGAACCGGCGGAACAGGCCCGCCCAGGCGGCGAGCTCGCTGGCGCCGTTGTTGCAGTGGACCATCGCGACCGGGTCGCCGGCGGGGGTCGTCACGAGGTCGAGCTCGTGGTGACGCCCGGCGAGCGGCCGCTCCAGGACGACCATGGCGAAGATGCTCGTGCCGGCGCTGACGTTGCCGGTGCGCGGCGCGACCGCGCCGGTCGCGACCATGCCGGTGCCGGCGTCGCCCTCGGGCGGGCAGAACGGCACGCCCGGCCGCAGCGCGCCGCGGGGATCGAGCAGCGCCGCGCCCTCGGGGGTCAGCGACCCCGCATCGGCGCCCGCGGGCAGCACCTCGGGCAGCAGGGAGCGCAGCGGCGGGAGGGCGGCGCCGTCGCGCGCGATGAGCGCGTCCACGCGCGCGACCAGGCGCTCGTCGTAGTCCGCCGTGTCGGCGCCGATCGGGAACACGCCCGAGGCGTCTCCGACGCCCAGGACACGCCGACCCGTCAGGCGTTCGTGCACGTAGCCGGCCAGCGTCGTGACCGCGGCGAGCCGCGCCACGTGCGGCTCGCGGTCGAGCACCGCCTGCCGCAGGTGCGCGATCGTCCAGCGCAGCGGGATGTTCACGCCCAGCAGCTCCGACAGCTCCGCGGCGGCCGGACCCGTGCTGGTGTTGCGCCAGGTGCGGAAGGGGACGAGCAGCTCGCCGTGCGCATCGAAGGCGAGGTAGCCGTGCATCATCGCCGAGACGCCGATCGCGCCCACGGTCTCCAGCCGCACCCCGTACCGGCGCTCGACGTCGGCGACCAGGTCGGCGTAGGCGTCCTGCAGTCCCGCCCAGACGGCGTCGAGCGGATAGGTCCAGCGGCCGTCCTCGAGACGGTTCTCCCACGCGTGGGCACCGACGCCCAGCACGGTCGCCGGCGCATCGGCGTCGACGAGGCAGGCCTTGATCCGGGTCGAGCCGAACTCGATGCCGAGGCTGGTGCGACCGGCGCGGATCGCCTCCGCGAGGACGGTGTCACCCGTGGTGGTCATCGCCGTTCGTCCGTTCCCTGCCCGTAGACGTTCTGATACCGGTTGTAGAGCGCGTCGATCTTCTCCTGCGGGATCGGGATGAGCTCCCCCGCCTGGCGGGCGATGTGCACGGTGCGGGCGACGTCCTCGCACATCACGGCGGCCTTGACGGCATCCTTGGCGTTGACGCCGATGGTGAAGGGACCGTGGTTCTGCATCAGCACGGCGCGGCTGCGGTGGCCCCGCAGGGTCTCCACGATGCCGCGGCCGATCGAGTCGTCGCCGATGATCGCGAAGGGGCCGATGGGGATCGGTCCGCCGAACTCGTCGGCCATCGCCGTGATGACGCAGGGGATCTCCTCGCCGCGCGCCGCCCAGGCGACCGCGTAGTCGGAGTGGGTGTGCACGACACCGCCGACGTCGGGCATGTTCCGGTACACGTAGGCGTGGGCCGCCGTGTCGCTCGAGGGGCTGCGGTCGCTGCCCGGAGTGCCGGGGACGACGGCGCCGTCGAGATCGCAGAGGATCATGTTCTCCGGCGCCAGGTCGTCGTACGAGACCCCGGAGGGCTTGATGACGAACAGGTCGCTGTCCGGAACCCGTCCCGACACGTTCCCGCCCGTCCAGACGACGAGGCCGTACCGCACCAGCTCGCCGTGGAGGGCGGCGACATCGGCGCGCACCGCATCGATGCGCTCCTGCAGCGCGGCGTCGATCACGACCGCGCCCTCGTGCCCGCTCATCCGCTCCTCCGCTTCGTGAGGACCCTCTGGAGCAGGACGAAGGCCAGGAGGATGCCGCCGGTGATGATCGTCAGGTACTCGGGCTTGATGGAGCCGTCCTTCGTGATGATCATCCACAGCGCCGCGAGCACGAGCGTTCCCACGACGGAGCCGAGCACGTAGCCGACGCCGCCGGTCAGGAGGGTGCCGCCGATGACGACCGCCGCGATCGCATCGAGCTCCCAGCCGATGCCGGTGACGTTCTGCGCCTTGCCGCCGACCTCGGCCGTGTAGACGACCGCCGCGACGCCGGCCAGCGCGCCGCTGATCACGTAGATCCAGACGCGGGTGCGGGCGACGGGCAGGCCCATCAGCTGAGCGGACGACTCCGCGCCGCCGATCGCGTAGACGGTGCGTCCGGTGCGGGTGCGGTGCAGGAAGAACACGGCGGCGATCACGATGATCACGGCGACGAAGAAGCCCGGCGTGAGCACGAGGTCGTTCGTCTTGACGCCGTCGATGAGCTTGAAGTCGGTGGCGAAGAGGCGGATGGGCGCGTCGTCCGGGGCGTGGACGGGCACCGTCGAGAGCATCGAGGCCAGTCCGCGTGCCAGGAACATCATCGCCAGCGTCGCGATGAACGGCTGCACATTGAAGTACTGGATCAGCACGCCCGAGACCAGTCCGAACAGCGCACCGAACACGATCATCAGCACGATCGCGAGCCAGCCGTTGACCCCGATGCCCATGAGCATGACACCGGCGACCGAGGTGAAGGCGACGACCGCGCCGACCGAGAGGTCGATGCCGCCGGAGAGGATGACGATCGTCATCGCGACGGCGAGGATGATCGTCGGCGCGAAGCTCACGAGCAGGCTCGACATGGTGCCGAGGTGGAAGACGCGGCCGTAGGCGAGCTCCGCGTACACGAGCATGCCGATGAAGAGCACGACGGCGGCGAGGGTCGGGATCAGCGACTGGCTGCGCCCCCAGAGGCGCGACCAGGCCGTGCCCCGGGGCGTGGCGATCGCCGCGGTGCCGGCCGCGGGCTCCGGCGCGGTGCGTTCGCGGGTGGTGGACGCGTCGCTCATGCGACGACCTCCTTCGGCTGCGTGGACTCGGAGAGGGGGGCCTCGGGGGTGCGCGAGCGGTCGCCGCGACGCAGCACGAGGGAGCGGATGCGCTCGGACTGCAGCAGCACGAGGGCGACGATGACGATGGCCTTGAAGGCGGGGGTGGCCGCCGCAGAGACACCGAGGAAGAGCACCGTCTTGTTGAGGGTGGCGATCAGCAGGGCGCCGACCGTCGACCCGACGATCGAGAACTTGCCGCCCGCGAGCGAGGTGCCGCCGATCACGACCGCGAGGATCGCGTCGAGCTCCATCTGGTAGCCCGTCCCCGACACGTCGACGGTCATGACCTCCGACACGGTGAACAGGCCGCCGACCGCGGCGAGCGCCGCCGACAGCACGTACACCGAGATGAGGATGGGCCGCGGACGGATGCCGGCGAGGCGGCTGGCCTGCGGGTTGATGCCGATCGACTCGATCATCAGCCCGAGCGCGGTGCGGCGCATGACGAGCGCCACCAGGATCACGATGGCGATCGCGAGCACGAAGCTCAGCGGCAGCCCGAGGAACTGGCCGTTGGCCAGCGCCCGGAACGGCGCGTTCTCCGCGTTCGTGTTCTGCCCGCCGGTGATGACGCGGGCGATGCCGCGGCCGGCGAGCATCATGACGAGCGTGCTGATGAACGGCTGCAGGCCGATGACCGCCACGAGGAAGCCGTTGACCGCGCCGAGCACCACGCCCAGCAGCACCGCGAGCCCGATGGCGGCGAACATCGCCCCCACCGAGGTGGGCTGGCCCAGGCCGCTCAGGGTGACCATGGCGATCGCGCCGCCGACGGCCATGACCGAGCCGACCGACAGGTCGATGCCGCTGGTCGCGATGACGAAGGTCATGCCGAGCGCGATCATCACGATCGGCGCCGACACCCGCAGGATGTCCAGCACGTTGCCCGAGAGCTGACCGGTCGTGGGGTTCACCCCGACCGCCAGGTAGGACGGGTCCTTCAGCGTGTTCAGGGCGAGCAGCAGGACGATGCCGACGATGCCCCAGAACCACGGTGTGCGCACGAGCGCCCTCAGACGGTTCATGCCTGTTCTCCTTCGACCTCGTCGGCGAGGGCGTCCGCGCGGGCTTCCGCCGCGGCATCCGAGTCGGCGGCGATGATCGAGACGATCCGTTCCGCGGTGACGTCGGGGCCGTTGACGACCTCGCCGACCTTCTGGTGGTCCTTCATGATGACGATGCGCTCCGAGAGGCGGACGACCTCCTCCAGCTCCGAGGAGATGAAGACGACGCTCATGCCGCCCTCGGCGAGCTCGGCGACGGTCTCCTGGATGTCGGCCTTCGCGCCGACGTCGATGCCGCGCGTGGGCTCGTCCAGCAGCAGCAGCTCGGGGTCGGTGGCCAGCCAGCGACCCAGCAGCACCTTCTGCTGGTTGCCGCCGGAGAGCAGACGGATGGGACGGTCGGGATCGTTCGGCCGCACGCTGAAGCGCTCCATGTAGGTCTTCACGAGGCGGTCGACCTCCCGCGCCGGCACGCGGCGCAGCCACCCGCGCTGGGCCTGCACGGCCAGCATGATGTTCTCGCGGATGCTGAGGTCGCCGACGATGCCGTCGTCGCGGCGGTTCTCGGTGGAGTAGGCGATGTGGTGGGCGAGGCCCGAGACCGGCGAGGTGATGCTCGCCTTGGCGCCCTTGAGGCGGACGCTGCCGGCATCCGGCTTGTCGGCGCCGACGATCAGGCGGGCGAGCTCGGTGCGGCCGGAGCCCAGAAGGCCCGCGAAGCCGACGACCTCGCCCTTGTGGATCTCGATGTCGGTGGGTGCCAGCGCGCCCTTGCGCGCGATGCCCTCGGCCGCGTAGACCGGGGTCGCGGTGCGGTCGCGGTCATCGACCTGACGGTTGGAGCCGAGCGCCCGCAGGGCGCCGAGGTCCTTGCCGATCATCTTGGAGATCAGCTCGGTGCGGTCGAGGTCGCGCTTGAGGTACTCCCCCACGAACCGGCCGTTGCGCAGCACCGTGATCCGGTCGCTGATCGCGTACACCTGGTCGAGGAAGTGGGAGACGAAGAGGATGGCGACGCCCTGGTCGCGCAGCTGCCGGATGACGCCGAACAGCGTCTCGACCTCGGCGGCGTCCAGGCTCGAGGTCGGCTCGTCGAGGATGAGCACCTTCGACTTGGTGACCATCGCGCGGCTGATCGCCACGAGCTGCTGGAGGGCGATCGAGATCGACTGCAGCGGGGCGCGGGGGTCGAGGTCGCCCAGCCCCATGTCGGTGAGGACCTCGCGGGCGCGGGCGTGGGTCTTGCGCCAGTCGATGCCGAAGACCGAGCGGGTCTCGTGACCGAGCATGACGTTCTCACCGATGGTGAGGTTCGTGCAGAGGTTGA
Source organism: Microbacterium sp. PAMC21962 (assembly GCF_019443465.1). NCBI lineage: Bacteria > Bacillati > Actinomycetota > Actinomycetes > Micrococcales > Microbacteriaceae > Microbacterium > Microbacterium sp. PAMC21962. The sequence continues at coordinate 1,772,474 of NZ_CP080381.1, forward strand.
CCTCCTGGTACACGGTGGAGATGCCGGCGGCCTGCGCCGACGCCGTGCCGGAGAAGCGTCGCTCCTCGCCGAAGACGAGGATCGAGCCGGAGTCGATCTGGTAGACGCCGGTCAGCGCCTTGATGAGCGTCGACTTGCCGGCGCCGTTCTCGCCCATGAGGGTGTGGACCTCGCCGGGCAGCAGACGGAAGTTCACGTCGTCGAGGGCCTTGACGCCCGGGAACGTGATCGACGCGCCGCGGACTTCGACGATCGGGAGGGGTTCGGTCACCACGTGCAGACTTCCTCGTTGAATGGGTGGGTCACCACTGCGGGTGGATGGTGGGACGGGGACCGCCGCGGGCGGCGATCCCCGTCCCCGTGTGTCGAGCGGGCTCGGTGGCGCGGCTTAGAAGCCGAGGCCCTCGTCCAGGGCCGTCTGCGCGGCCTCCGGCGAGTCGAACGTGGCGCTCTTGACGATGATGGTCGAGTCGACCGTCTCGCCGGCGAGTGCCTTCTTCACGGCGTCGACAGCGTCGGTGCCGAAGAAGGGGTTGTACTGCGCGACGAAGCTCAGGTCACCCTTGGCGAGGGCCTCCAGGGCGCCCTTGGTGCCGTCGATCGTGGCGATCTTGACGTCGGTGCCGGGCTTGAGGCCCGCCGCGGTGACGGCCTGCGCCGCGCCGATGCCCATCTCGTCGTTCTGGGCGAAGATGAACTGGATGTTGTTGTTGTTGGCCTTGAGGACCGTCTCGATGACGGACTTGCCCTCGTCGGTCTTCCAGTTGGCGGTCTGCGCGCCGACCTTGTTCCAGCCGGACTTGCCGGAGATGGCCGCGTCGAAGCCCTCGTTGCGCTCGTTGACGACGGACAGGCCGGGCACGCCCTCGAGGACGAAGTAGTTCGCTCCGCTCGGGAAGGTGGTCGCGGCCCACTCGCCGACCGACTTGGCGACCTGCGTGTTGTCGGGCGCGATGCGGGTGACGTAGAGGTCCGACGGGGCGTCGACGCCGCGGTCGAGGAGGATGACCGGGATCTCGGCCTCCTTGGCCTTCTTCAGCTCGTCCTCCCAGCCCGACGCCTCGGTCGCGGTGAGGAGGATGACGTCCACCTCGTCGTTGACGAAGGTCGAGAACGCGTCGAGCTGCGACTTCTGGTCGCTGGGGCTCGCGGCGGGGGCGTACTTGAGGTCGAAGCCGGCGTCCTTGGTGAACGCGTCCTTGATGGCCTGCTCGTTGGCGTTGCGCCAGCCGCCCTCGGGACCCACGGCGACGAAGCCGACGGTGATGGTGTCGCTGCCGGCGGCGGCGCCACCGGTGCCGGCAGGCTCCGAGCCGCCCGAGCATGCGCTCAGCCCGACGACCATCGCGCCGGCGGCTGCGACCGTGAGCAGTCCACGGAATCCGCGCTTGCTGATGTCCATTCTTTCTCCTCCTTGAGAGTCCTCCGCGACGATTGCGGAGGATGTGTGTGGTGCCCCGGGGGGGCGCATGGGATGCTGCAGGACGATTGTGCGCGCTAACAATTGGCGAACACAAGCCCGGATCGCGGTTTCCGTGACTTTCGTTACCTGTTTGTTACCGCGAACACGCGCGGCACGCGGCGGGCGTCGACGGGGTCAGCGCGCGGGGGGCGCCGTGGAGGCGCGCAGGACCAGCTCGGGGGCGATCAGGGCGTGCATGGCGGTGTCGTCGCCGTCGATCGCCGCGATGATCAACCGCAGCGCGAGAGCGCCCAGCGAGGCGAAGTCCTGACGCACCGTCGTCAGCGGCGGCAGGAAGTGGCGCGCGTCGGGAAGGTCGTCGAACCCGATGACGCTGACGTCCTCCGGCACACGCAGACCGCGCTCCACGAGCCCGTGCACCGTGCCGAGCGCCATCTGGTCGTTGGCGGCGAACACGGCCGTCGCGGCGCCCAGCTGGCGCGAGCGCCCGATCTCGTAGCCGCGGTCCGACGTCCAGTCCCCCGGGACCATCGGCCCTTCGGGCAGGCCCGCGGCCTGCAGCTCGTCGCGCCAGCCCTGCCAGCGGGCGCGGGCGTCGTACCAGTCGAGCGGGCCCGCGACGTGCGCGATGGTGCGGTGCCCCAGGCCGACGAGGTGCGCCACCGCCATCCGCGCGCCCGTGTACTGGTCGACGGCGACCGTGTGGAGGTGGGGGTCCGGCTCGGCCTTGATGACGAGGGTCGGCATGTTCGAGCTGTGCTCGCGGAAGAGCTCCAGCGCGGAGGAGCGCGGCGCGATGACGCACAGGGCGTCGATGCCCTGCGCGACGAGATCGCTGATGCCGGTCGAGATGGTGGCGGCATCCTCGTCGGACGTCGAGAACACGCTCACCGAGTACGCGCTCGCGCGCGCGGCCTCCTCGATCGCACGCAGCGTGCTGTTCGGGCCCCACTGGACGGGGCTGTCCACGAGCACGCCGATGCGCATGGACCTGCTCGTCGCGAGAGCACGCGCGATCGAGCTGCGGGTGTACTGCATCTCATCGATCGCCTGCAGCACGCGCACCCGCGTGGACTCGCGGATGTTCGGATGCCCGTTGAGCACCCGCGAGACCGTCATGTGCGAGACGCCGGCGTGGTTGGCGACGTCGTAGATGCTCGGTTTGGCCCATCCGCGACCGTTCTGGTCAGCCATCTGCGCCCCTCCCCTGAGAAAGCTCCGCATCGGCCACCTGCCGGCGCGACCGTTCCGATGGAGTCGTCACGCGCTCGGGAGCGGATGCCTCATCGTTTCACACTCCATCCGGAGCGCCACCGCCCGACGCGCCGCGCCGGCGCCGGGAGCGCAGCATCAGCGCCGCGCCGGCGAGCACGACGGCCACGCCGACGAGGCCGAGCTCGATCGGCGGGGTGCCGCCGGTCGCGGGAAGGGGTGTGCCGGGGGCGGGCAGCGGGGCGATCACGACGTTGACGTTCACGCCCAGGCCGTTCGGATCCGCGACCGGGTCGAGGGGGATGTCATCAGCCACGGGGGGCCTCCTGGTTCAGGTCCGCGGCCGCCGCGCGACGGCCTTCCTCGTGCGCCTGGGCGACGAGCTGATCGATCCGGCGGCGCGATCGTGTGCGCCCCCAGAACAGGGCGAAGACGAGGAGGGCGATGCCGAGGAGGACGATCGCCTGGGGGGCCGGCAGCGCCCACAGCGACGCCTCCGCCGACGTCGGCGCCACGGCGGGGGTGTCGCCCGCGATGGTCACGGCGCGGGGCACGAGCGAGACGGTGGCCGGGACGTAGACCAGCGGCCACACGCCGTCCACCACCACCCGCATCGTCCGCCGGTCACCCGGCAGCAGCTCCGTCGCCGACTCCCCCTCGGCGGGGAACGACACGGTGCGATCGCCCACCGAGACCGTGCCGGCCGCCACCAGCCGGGTGTTGCCGGCGTTGGCGACGTCGAAGGTCACGACCGCCGTCCCCGGCCGCAGCGGGTTCCAGTCGATGTCGTACGAGGCGGCGGTCGCGTCCAGCGCGGCGGCCGGAGCGATCTCGCCCGTCACCCGCGTGAGGACCCGGAAGCCGACACGGCTCTCCACCCCGACGCTCGCCCCGCCGTCGGCGCGCCGCACCGACAGGACGCTCGCCGTGATGCCCGCCGCGTGGTCGCCCGGTTCGGCGGTGGCGGGCACGGCGATCGTGAACGGGACGACGACGGTCGCACCGGCGGCGACCGTCACGCTCTCCGGGACGGAGATCCAGGTCCCGGCATCCACCGAGGCCGTGCCGTCGGCGAGGATGTCGAAGCGCCCGGCGGGGGTCGTGAACCCGTCCGCCGCGGTCAGGCGGAAGGTGACCTCGGCATCCCCGACGTTGCGCACGGCGAAGTGGTCCTCGACGCTCTGGCCGGGGTCGAGACGCACGTCGACGGTGCGACGGCCGTCGGGACCGGAGGCGTCCGCCGGCACGACCGACCACCGCACGTCCGGCGCCGCGTCGTCCGCGTGCGCCGGAGTCGGCAGCAGGATGCCGCCCACGAGCGCGGCGAGCCCGAGTGCCGCGGCGGCGAGCGCCGCCGCGGCACGGGACCCCGTCCGCGTACTCACCCGCACGCCTGTGCGGCGTAGGCCGCGGTCTGCGGCGCCGCGACGTCCGACCCGCTGCGCGCGGTCACCGACACGGTGCCCGCGGTGGTCGCGGCGGCGCGCGTCGAGATGGCCCACGTGACGGTCGCCCCGGCGGCGATCGAGGAGTAGGCCTTGCTGCCGAACGCGGTGGTCACGTCCGCGGAGATCGCGGCGCTCTCGAGATTCTTGGTCTGCACGGTGACGTAGACCTTACCGGCGACGCAGCGCGTCGTGGCCGACACCGAGATGCGCGGTCCGACCGCGACGGTCTGCGGCGCGACGCTCTCCAGCGTCGGGGTGATCGTCTTCATCAGGCCGTCGGGACCGAACTCCACCCGATCGATCGTCGTCTCGCGGTGCGTGCCGTCACCCGACGGCATCGCGAACCGGTGATACGCGATGTACCAGTCGTCGGTTCCCGGGACGTTGATGATGGAGCTGTGCCCGGTGCCCTTGATGCCGAGGGACAGGTCCTTCTGCAGGATCACGCCCCGGTAGGTCCACGGGCCGTTCATGCTGGTCGCGGTCGCGTAGCCCACCCGGTAGTTCTCCGAGCCGGTGTCGTCGATCGAGTAGGTCAGGTGGTACAGCCCCTGCCGGTAGTTGAAGAAGACGCCCTCACGGAAGTCGGTCAGCCCGTTGATGCGCTGGTACGTGCCGGGCTTGATCGACACCATGTCGTCGGAGAGCTCCGCGAGAACCGGGCTCCCGTTGCCCCAGCCGAGGTAGTACTTGCCGGTGACCGGGTCGTGGAAGGCGGCCGGGTCGATCGCCTGACCCGACGTGATCGCCTCGTTGTTGAGGATCATCGCGGTAGTCTTCGCCACGAACGGCCCGGTCGGGCTGTCGGCGACGGCGACCCCGATGGTCTTGCGGTCGTACGTGGGGTTGTGCCCGGAGAAGTAGAAGTAGTACTTGCCCGCGCGCTCGATGATCGTCGGCGCCCACGCGTTCCCCGTCGCCCACGGCACGGTGCCGTTGACGCCGTCGAGGGTGAGGATCGGCTGCGCCGAGCGCTCCCAGTCGACGAGGTTCTTCGAGCTCCAGACGTAGAACGTGTTCCCGCCCCAGCCCGGCACGCCGTCGCTGGTCGCGTAGATGTAGTACGTGTCGCCGAAGACCGCGATGTTCGGGTCGGCGTAGAGGCCGGGCAGCACCGGGCTCGCGACGACGCCCGCCTCGATCGTCCAGGCCGTCGTCGCGCCCGTTCCGGTGGTCACCGTGTAGGTGACCGGCGACGACAGGTCGACCGTCGTGCCGCTGGCGGGCGACACCGTGGCGGTGGACACGGTCGTGAACGTCGGCGCGAGGTGGGTGAGATCGGTGCCCTTGACCACCGGCAGGATGACGCGGTGCGCCGCGGCGTCGACGATCGGCGCCAGCTTCAGGGCCTCCGGCTGGGCGAGCGAGACGTCCAGCAGCCGGTCCTCGATGCCCGCGTTGGCGAGGATCTCGGTCTGCGACAGCGCGCGGTTGTAGACCCGCACATTGTCGTAGGCGCCCTGGAAGTAGCCGTCCGCGCTGTAGAGCGATCTGCCGAGGTAGCCGACCAGATCGCTGCCGAGCTGCGACACCGTGGCGCCCAGGGCCGCGTTCTCCCCGAGCAGCGCGCCGTCGGCGTACACCCGCATCGTGCTCTTGTCGAAGACGAGGTCCAGTCGATGCCACTGCCCGGCGCTCACGCTCCCGGTCACGGCCGACTCCGCGGTCCACGAGTTCTGCGTGATGGCCGTGCGCACGTCGCCGCCGCGCAGGCGCAGGAAGGCGTACCGCGTCGAGTCCGTTCCGAACGCGAACGTGAAGAAGTTGCCGCTGGATTTCTCCGACTTCACGTCGAGGGACACGGTCATCGTGTCGCGCCCGTCGAAGAAGCCGGTCGGGAAGGAGGCGTAGCCTCCGCTGGCACCCGTCAGACGCAGCACGGCGCCCCGGTCGGGGTCGTCGACGACGGTCGCCGTGCCGTGCGCGGTCAGGTCGGCGTCGCCGACCTCGTCCGCCAGTGAGCCCCCCGTGAAGGAGTACTGCGCGATGGGGCCCTGCTGCGGCTGTTCCGGCGTCGTCGCGTCGTCGCCGTACGCGGCGAGGAGGCGCGCCTCCTCGGCGGCGGACAGACGCAGCACCGATCCGTGCCGGAACGGCTTGTCGAACGAGTACTGGTCCGCGCCGGTGCCGGCGCTCAGCTGCGTGAACGACAGGCTCGCCAGCGACGGGGTCGTCTGCGCGTAGTACCCGTTCTGGTCGCCCATGACCGCCCAGCCGCCCTGGGGCAGCGGGTAGACCGTGAGGCCCTCCATCGAGGCGCGCAGACCGTGCGCGGCGGCATCCCCGCGCTCGATGACGCGGGTCCAGGGGCCGTCGAGGCTCGTGGCGGTGTCGACGACGGTCATCCAGTCGGACGTGGAGAAGCGGTAGTAGGTGTCGCCCTCCTTCGCGATCGTCGAGTCGATGATGTTCGGACCGGACTGCCCGTCGCCCTTGTCGTTGAGGGAGGTCCAGATCACCGGCTCGGTGAAGGTCACGAAGTCACGCGTCTTGGTCAGGTACATCCGCAGCGCCCAGTCGGACGTGCCGTTGTCCGTGCGGTCGCGCGCCGCCCAGTACACGTAGTACTCGCCGGTCGCCTCGTTGTAGGTGGCCTCGGGCGCCCAGACGCATCCGGCGTCGTCGAAGCCCGCGAACACGATGCGCTGGTCGCTCCAGGTCACGAGGTCGGTCGACTCCCAGACGACGAGGTTCTTGCTCGCGTTCAGCTGGTCCCATCCGGAGCCGCCGGCCCCGCCGCCCTCGGCGTGGAGGTCGGTGCCGATGATCCAGTACTTGTCCCCCTCCGGCGATCGCACGAGGTGGGGGTCGCGCACGCCGAGGTCTCCGGCGAGGTTGGCGAGGATGGGCTTGTCGTCGTTGAGCTTCGACCAGTGCAGACCGTCGGTGGAGTGCCCGAAGAAGATCTTCTCGTAGCCCCCGCTCGTGGCGAAGTGGGTCCACAGGTAGCCCGCGGAGTAGTCGGTGTCGAGGTTCTGCGGAGCCGCGGTGACGGTGACGTCGATCGAGCGGACCGCGCTCGTGCCGGGCACGGTGGCCGTGAGGGTGACCTGGCGGCTCGTCGCGCCGCGCGTGACGACGCCGGCGGCGGCGGCGGCCTGCGCGGTGGTCGTGATGATGCCGGCCGGCGACGCCGACCAGGCGATCGTGCTGCCGTTGACCGCGCCCGCCGCGGGCAGGGTGATGTTGCCGCGGATGTCCTGCGCGTCGGGGATCGAGAGGGCGTCGAGGTCCTGCTGGGCGCGCGCCGTCGCATCGGCCGCCGGCGAGACGGTCGCCGCGAAGGCGCGGGTGGCGGATGCCGCCCCGCGCGTGATCGTCGCGGTCAGGGTGACGGCGGCGGGAGCGCTGCCCGCGGCGGGGCGGGTGACCGCGCCGGCGGGGGTGATCACGGCGGGGTCGCTGGACGCCCAGGCCACCTGCGAGCCGTTGGGCCCCGTCGTCGGCAGGGTGAGGTCCGACGTCACCGCGCCGAGGTCGCCGAGGGCGAGCGCGGCACGGTCACGGGCGACCCGCACGTCGTCGGAGGGCGCGAGGGCGGCCGCCTCCGTCGAGGTGAGGGCGTGGTCGTAGATGCGGACGTCGCGGAGGCTCCCGGCGAGGGTGCGGTCGGCGGTGTACACGGACTTGCCGAGGACGTTCGCGGCCGTGAGGCCGCCGCCGATGGATGCCGGGGTGAGGGTCACACCGGACTGCTGGGCCACCTGCACGCCGTCGAGGTAGAGACGTGCGGTGTCGGTGGCGTCGTCCAGGGTGTAGGCGATCGTCTTCCAGACGTCGCGGGGCAGGTTCTGGCCGCTGGAGACCGTCTGCTCGGTGCTCCAGTTGCCGCTGGCGATGCTCGCGCGGTAGCCGTTGCCGCTGGAGAAGAGGTAGCCGTTGCCCACCCCGCCGGCATCCGTGTTCCCGAACCCGTAGATGAAGTAGGGCGTGCCCTGCTCACCGCGGATCAGCACGTCCGCACTGATCGTGATGGACGTGAGACCGGCCAGGAGGTTCGCCGGCAGCGCGACGTGATCGTCGACGCCGTCCAGTCGCACGCCCTCGCCCCCGGTCAGGGTCGGACCGCCCACGTAGCGGCCGTCGCGCGCATTGCCGGAGGCGTCGCGCGCGACGGTCCCGGAGGTGTCGTCCAGCGGGTAGTGGGCGACCAGTCCGGTCGCCGCGGTCGCCGGGGCCGCCAGGCCCACCACGCCCGCGACGGACATCGCGAGGGTGGTGGCGGCGGCCAGGATCCTGATTCGGGGCGTCGTGCGCGTCATTGCGTCTCCTGGGGGTGAACGGGGTGGAGCGGGTGAGGGGTGTCAGTCCACCTGGTCTTCCCAGAGCGTGAGGGTGATCGTGCCCGCGTAGGCGCCGGGGGTGACCGTGCTCGGGACCTTCAGGAAGAGGTCGGCGCCGGCCTTCCAGCTGCCGACGCTCGCGGCGCTCTGCGAGTCGAGGCTCAGCGCGAGCAGCTCGTTGCCGACGAGTCCGACGTTGTCGGCCGGCACGTTGGGCGTGGGGGCGTCGAGGACCGTGTTCACCTGAGCACCCTCGCCCACTTCGCCGTCACCGGTGTCGGTGATCAGCTTCGGCGCCCAGCCGAGGTGACCGGCGTCGATGCTGTTCGTGCCGTCCGTCAGTGCGCTGGACTGGCCCGTGACGTACCAGAACACGCCCTCCGGCACGCTCTGACGGTCGTCGGTGACCGTGACGTCGGGCAGGGCGCCGTTGAACTGGCGGATGCCGGCGTCGCCCGACGGAACCTCGGTCAGCGAGGTCGAGCCCGATGCGACGCTCAGCGTGAGGGCGCCGACCGCGTCGATCTGCACGTCGACGCCGACCTCCTGGTTGCCCACCGCGTTGTCCTCGGCGGCGAAGGCGGCTCCGGCGCCACCGATCAGCAGCAGCCCTCCGACGACACCGGCGGCGGTGCGCGCGAGCACGACGTTCTTCTTCATTGCTTGACTCCCGTTCTCAGAGCGGCCTCTGCGCCGCGCCGGATGCTGTCGGCCCGACGGTGGGCCTCGACTCCGAGAAATGTTAGCGATAACGGTTAGCGGAAACAGTAACGCTTTGATAACGCCGTCGCGGCGCGACCGACGGCCCCGACCACGCCCCCGCCTTCCCGCGGTCCGGTGCCTTGACACGCCCGCGGCCGCCGCCCTACCGTGAGCCGCGTCGGATTGTTTCCGCTAACACCCACGACCGTCCATCGGCGGTCGACCCCCCTGAGCGATGGCGCCCTCCCGCCCCCGCGACGCAGCCGTCGCGGGATCGGACCACCGGCTCGTCGCCGCGACCGAGAACAGCGAGGTACCCGCGCATGACGACGCGCCCGAGAGCCCGATTCCGCCTCCCCGGAGTCCCGAACCGTCCCGCCGCCGCCCTGCCGCCGATCCGCGCCGGCGCCGTCCTGACCGCCGTCGCCCTCGCGGTCGCCGGAGCGACGGTTCCCACGGCCGCCCAGGCGGATGCCGCGGCGCAGCCGATCATCCACTACTCGTTCGACGCGGCCGCCGGCACGACCGTCGCCGACGCGAGCGGCAACGGGAACGACGCCACGATCCGCCTCACCGGCGCCACGGTCGCCGACGGCGCGCTGTCGCTGCCCGGCGGCGCCCGCGCGACGGCGGCCTACCTCGAGATCCCCACCGCCGCGCTCGTCGGCAAGAAGGACCTCACCATCTCGACGTGGCTCTCCCCCCGCACCGGCGCGGCGAACACGGCCGCCGCCTTCATCGGGGCACCGGTCGCCTCGGGCGCGTCGTACTCCTCCGGCTACTGGCTGCTCAACCCCAGCAACCCCTCCGGCTACGTCAAGTCCGTCATCACCAACGCGACCAACGCCGGGTCGCCGTGGAGCACGGAGGTCGGCGCGGGCGCGACCGGCGCCGCGACCGCAGGCGCCCGCACGCCGGCGGGGCTGAGCCTGTACACCACCGTGATCGACGGCACGAGCGGACAGCTGCGCGTGTACGTCAACGGGTCGCGCATCACCCAGAACGCCATCGCGCGCGACGTCGCCTCGTTCGGCGCCACGCTGACGGCGAGCCTCGGCCGCTCGACGTACAACGACACCAACTGGAGCGGTCTGGTCGACGACTTCGCCGTGTACTCCCAGGCGATGTCGGATGCCGACGTCCAGAGCCTCTACGCGGGCCAGGCCCTCGACCGCGCCGTCGCGGGGGTCACCGTCCCCACCACGGCGACGGCCGACTTCACCCTCCCGACGACGAGCGCCGGCGTCGCCGTCGCGTGGCAGTCGGATGCCGCGGCGATCTCCGTCTCCGGGGGATCCGCGACCGTGCGCCGGCCCGCGGGGGGCGCGGGCGACGCGCACGTGACCCTCACCGCGACCTTCACGGTGGGCACGACGACGCGCACGCAGACCTACTCCGTGACCGTGCCGCAGGAGCTGACCGACCAGCAGCGGGTGTCGCAGGACATCGCGGCCGTGCAGGTGAGCGGCCTCGACGACGTGCGCACCAACTTCTCGGTGCCGACGCTCGGCGCGCAGGGCTCGACGATCACCTGGACCGTCAGCTCCGGCGCCGCCTCGGCCTCGCTCCGCGACGGCGTGCGCGCCGACGCGCGCACCGTCGTGGTCGCCCGACCGGCCGCGGGATCCGCCGCGACCACCGTCGAGCTCACGGCCGTCGCCCGCAGCGGCGACGCCACGGCCAGCCGCACCTTCACGGCCCGCGTGCAGCCGATGCCGGGCGGCTCGGCCACGACCGAGGCCTATTTCTGGACGTTCTTCACCGGCGAGGGTCAGGGCGCGGAGCGGGTCAGCATCGCGGCATCCAAGGGCAACGACGCGCTGAGCTGGAACACGCTCAACGGCGGGCAGCCCGTGTTCTCCTCGACGGTGGGCACGCAGGGCCTGCGCGACCCGTTCATCCTGCGGGCGCCCGGCGGCGACAAGTTCTACATGATCGCCACCGACCTCAAGATCGACGGGCTGGCCGGCGGCTTCACGACGGCGCAGATCTCCGGCTCGCGCTACATCGAGGTGTGGGAGTCGACCGACCTCGTCACCTGGTCGGCGCAGCGCCACGTGAAGGTCTCGAGCGACTTCGCCGGCAACACCTGGGCGCCCGAGGCCTACTGGGACGAGGAGCTCGACACCTTCGTGGTCTATTGGGCCTCGAACCTCTACCCGACCGCGAACGCCGCCGACCGCACCGCCGTCACCTACAACCGCATGATGTACGCCACGACCGACGACTTCGTCACCTTCTCGGAGGCGAAACCCTGGATCGACGTGCGTCGCGGCACGGGTCTCGGCACGATCGACTCCACCGTGGCCAAGGTCGGCGACGTCTACTACCGCTTCACCAAGGACGAGGCGAGCATGACGATCCGCGAGGAGAAGTCGACGAACCTGCTGGCGACCGTCACGGGCTCGCTGCCGGGCACCTCGGGAGCCGCGGACCAGTGGACGCTCGTCCAGGAGCGCGTCGCCACGGGCCTGTCCAACGGCGAGCCGGGCGGCGTGTACTCCAGCGGCGAGGGGCCGAACGTCTTCCCCGCCAACGAGGGCGACGTGAACGGGCTGGACTGGTATCTGTTCATCGACCAGCCGAACTACCACGGCGGACCGAACCACTACGTCCCGTTCGGCACGACCGACCTCGACGGGGGCACCTGGCAGCCGCTCGGCGCGAAGCTGCGGCAGGGTCTGCCGCAGAACGCCGACGGCGGCAAGCCCCGTCACGGCACCGTCCTGCCGATCACCCGCGCCGAGTACCAGAAGGTGCTGGAGGCGTACGCCCCCGCCATCGCGGTCGCCTCGGTCGCGGCGATGGACCTGTCCACCACGGCGGGCACCGCCCCGACGCTGCCGCAGGCCACGCTGACCACGCTCAGCGGCGCCCAGCGCACCGTCGACGTCGTGTGGGACGCGGTCGCCCCGTCGTCGTACGCCCAGCCGGGCACCTTCACGGTGCGCGGCGTCGCGCAGGACGACTCCCGCATGCCGGTGGAGGCCACCGTCACGGTGACGGCCGCGGCCCACGTCGCGGTGACCACCACGGCCCGCTGCGTCCTGGGCAAGGCGACGCTCGTCGTCACGACCGCGAACGAGCGCGGCGGCGACGCGACGGTCACAGTCGTGACCCCGTACGGGTCCCGCAACATCACGCTGGCCGCGGGCGCGACGTCCTCGTACGCGTTCACGACGCGTCTGACGACGATGCCGGCCGGTCAGCTGTCGGCGACGGTGACGCAGGGCGGGGCCGTGTCTCCGCTCACCGTGGCCTACGCCGCCCGCAGCTGCGGCTGACGCCGCCGCATCGTCGGTCGACGACGGGGGTCCGTTCTGTCGGGAACGGGCCCCCGTCGTCATACGCTCGAGGCATGCCTCTGGACGATGCCGCCCCCGAAACACCGGCCGACGCCGTCGACGCGGTCGTGGATGCCGTGGACCGCGCGATCGACGAGATCACCGGGGTGCCCACCGACGACGGCCGCATCGAGGTGTTCGCCGATGCCGGGGCGAGCCTGATCGCGGAGCGCCGCGGCGACCCGCAGGCCGAGCTGACGGTCGTGCTGATCCACGGGATCGGGATGGGACGGAAGGTGTTCGGCGACCTCGTGCTGCACCTGCAGGACCATGCGCTCGTCGTGGCCGTCGACCTGCCGGGCTACGGCGACGCCCCCGAGCCGCCGCGCACGCCCACGATGGAACGCATGGCGGATCTCGTCGCGGCCTACCTGCGACACCTCGACCGCGGTCCGGTGGTCCTGCTGGGCCACTCCATGGGGACGCAGGTGGCCACCGAGGTCGCCGTCCGTCACCCGGAGACCGTGGGCAGGCTCGTCCTCGTCGCGCCGACCGTCGACCGCCACCACCGCCGAGCCCTGCGCCAGCTGTGGCGCCTCGGGCGGGATCTCTGGGGCGAGAGCCCCAAGGTGCTGCTCCTCGGTGCGCGCGAGTACGTGCGGGCCGGGCCGCACCTGCGACGCAAGATGCGGGCGATGCTCGCACACCGCCCGGAGCACGCGTTCCCCCGGATCGCCGCGCCCACCCTCGTCGTGCGCGGGGAGTTCGACGTCGTCGTGCCGGCACCGTGGTTCGACGAGGTCGTCGCCGCGATCCCCGATGCGCGCCCGTTCGTGATCGAGGGACATCGCCACGAGACGCTCATCCGCACGGCCGAGCCGGCGGCATCCGAGCTGCGACGCTGGCTGTCGCAGGACTGAGCCCCGCGACGGTTCAGCCGGCGGTGTCGGCGGCCGACAGCTCCGCGATCAGACGCGCGACGACGTCCTCGTCCACGGTGAGCCCGGTCTCCGCGATGCGTCCGCGGACCGCCTTCTCCACCGTCGCGACGTTCTCGCCGAGCACGTCGGCGCGCAGTTGCGCGACCAGCCCGTCGAGCCGCTCCCCCTCCGTCGCGTCGTGCATCGCGAGCGCGGGCTCGTCCTGCGTGGCGCCCTGCGGGCCGCTCGCACCCTCGGGCCGTCCGTCACGGTCGTCGACCATGGTGTCCTCCTCCTCGCCGAGCCCACGTCGTGGCTGAGATCACTGTGCCGCCCGCGCGGCCGGCGGGCCAGGGCCTTGACGGCGCGGTCGGGCCCGCAGTAGGCCCTCAGCCGGCGCGGCGCTCGGCGAGCAGGGACCGGTGCTCGGGGTGGGCGTCGAACCAGTCGGAGACGTACCAGCAGACCGGGCTGATCGCGCGATCGCCGCGGGCGGCGACCTCGGCGACGGCGCGGGCGACGACCTCGCCGGCGTAGCCGTGGCCGCGGAAGGTCGGGACGGTGTACGCCCGCGTCATCGCGACCGTGCGGCCGTCGTCGCGGTAGTCGAGCACGCTCACGATCTGCTCGCCGTCGCGCAGGACGTACCGCGACTGCTCCGCCTCGTTCGTGAAGGACAGGTCGTCGCGTGTCTCTCCGGTCATGCCTCTACGCTACGCCGCGTCGCCGTGACGGGGGCCGGGTGCGCCGCTATCGCCGCGGAGCCTCCGGCAGCGAGCGCACCCACGCATCGACCTCGCGCTGCCCGCGCAGCCGGACGACGGGATCGCCCGCCGCGATGCGCGCCTCCATCCGCCGGATCATGGTGGGATGGGTGGTCCACGCCCAGCGGATGATGTTGTCCTCCGGCGCCCACTTCAGCCAGGTCCGCGGCCGCTCGCGGTTGCCGTGCCAGAGCTCTTCGCGAAGGATGCCGCGGCGCAGCGTGCGCCGGATCACCCGCGCCATCACGACCGGCCGCGAGTGGTCCACCCAGACCACGGCGTCGGCGCCGCCCGGGGTGCCGGGCTCCATCAGGTCGCCCAGGCGCGAGTTCCAGTTGCCGTCCGCGACCCACCCCTCCGGGTGCGCCGCGAGGAACGCCCGCACGCGGGCCTGGGCCTCGTCGAGGTCGCGGTACGTCCACCCCTCGTCCCAGAAAACCGCATCGAGCTCGAGTCGGGCGACCCCCATCCGCGCGGCCACGACCTCCGCGAGCCGGGACTTGCCCGACCCCGAGGTGCCGACGACACGGATGCGATGGGGAGGGGACGCGTGCACGATCATGCACTCTGTCATATTCCGTCATCTTGCGGCGGCGGCATCCGTGCGGTTTGACACATCCGGACACCGTTCGTCATAATCAGGCGCATGACTGACAACGCACGCACTCTGTCCGCCCTGGAGGCGAACGGACATGCCGGCATCATGATGCCGCGCGTTGCCATGTGTTGCCGAATGTGCCACTGACGGTGAACCCCGCCGGGTGCGCCCGCCGACGCTGACCCACACTCTCAGCCGGCGCCACCCCCCGAGCACCGCACCGCGCACAACGCGGATGCCGGCTGTCTCGCACAGGCCCTCGCATCGGATCCGATGCGACATCTTCCTCCGGGCCCCTCGCAACACACACTCGAACCCGCTTCTCGGCCCTCCGCCCGGGTTCCGCCTCCGAAGGACATCTCCCGTGTCGAACTCCGCTCTCCTCGCCTCGCCCGCCCCCGTCCGTCACCTCCGCGCCGTCCCCGACGTCGCCGCCCGCCCTGCCGCTCCCGCTCCCGCCGCTCCGGCGACGGCCGCACCGGCGACCGGCAGCGTTCCCGTCGGCACCGCTCCGCGCGGGTTCGCGCTGTACGTCGGCATCGACGAGGCGAAGGCCGCCGCCGCCGGCGTGTCGCTGTCCACGCTCGTCGAGGCCCTGCGGCGCACGCTCGGCGAGCTCACCCCGCACGCCGAGACGTACGCGACCGTCGCCCTGGCCCCGGCCGGCGCGGGCGGCCGTGACGTCGACGTCGTCCGCCTCGCCCTGCACGAGCCCAGCGCCGTCGCGCGCACCAAGCAGGAGGAGCCGGAGGACGACCACGTCCCCGGCGGCGTCACGATCGACATCTCGCGTCGGCGCGTGCACATCGAGGGCGAGGCGGCGCAGCTGACGTTCAAGGAGTTCGAGCTGCTACAGTACCTCGTGCTGCGCGAAGGGCGCACGATCGAGCGGGCCGAGCTCGTCTCGTCGCTGTGGAGCCACGCCGACGCCGAGGAGGCCCCCGGCGAGCGCACCATCGACGTGCACGTGCGACGGCTGCGCTCCAAGCTCGGCCGCTACGAGGACATCGTGCGAACCGTCCGCGGCATCGGCTACCGCTTCGACCGCCACGCCGACGTCGTCATCCGCTACGGCCACGGCACCCCCTCGCCCGACCGCTTCTGAGCCACGGCGCGTCCCGCGCGCCCGACCGTCCGCGCTGTCGGACCCGGTGTCGGAGGTGGTGACGTAGGGTGTGCGCATGACGACGCGGGAGAGGATGCCGGCGCGCACGGCACCGGCGCGCACCCGTGACCCGCGACCCGCCTCGCCGCGCCCCGTCGAGACCGAGTACCGTCCGCGCCTACCGATCGATGCGGCGCGAGCGATCCGGCACCAGCAACGCGGCGCGCACGATCCGTCGCAGCGGGAGCACGAGGGGGTCATCTGGCGCGCGACCCGCACGCCCGAGGGCGTCGCGACGCTCGCGCTGCGCATCGAACGCACCCGCGTGCGTGCCGCCGCGTGGGGACCGGGAGCCGCGTGGGCGCTCGCGCAGGTGCCGGCACTGTGCGGCGCCGATGACGACCCCGCCGGCTTCGAGGCGCACCACCATCCGGTCGTCGCCGAGACCCACCGCCGGCACGACGACCTGCGCCTCGGCCGCACCGATCTCGTCTTCGACGCGCTCGTCAGCGCGATCTTCGAGCAGAAGGTCACGGGCCTGCAGGCCTTCGGCGCCTGGCGGATGATCCTGACCTGGTGCGGCGAGCGCGCGCCCGGTCCCACGCCACTGCCGATGTTCGCCCCGCCCGCCGACTGGCATCGCATCCCCAGCTGGACCTGGCATCGCGCGGGGCTCGAGCCGGCGCAGTCGCGGACGATCGTCGAGGCCGCCGCCCGGCGCGCGTCGATCGAGCGGGTCGCGACGGATGCGGCATCCGCCGATGCACCCCTCACCGCTCTGCGCGGGATCGGTCCGTGGACGAGCGCGGAGGCGCGCATCCGCGCCTTCGGCGACGCGGATGCCGTCAGCGTCGGCGACTATCACCTCGCCCACCAGGTCGGTTACGCGTTGACGGGACGCCGCGTCGACGACGACGGGATGCTGGAGCTGCTCGAGCCCTGGCGCGGGCACCGGCAGCGGGTCATCCGCCTGCTCGGGCTCAGCGGCCGGTTCGAGCCGCGGCGGGGTCCGCGCCTCGCGCCGGAGGACCATCGCGCGCGGTGACGCGGTGACGGCGATCTCCTAGGCTGACGGCATGACGCACAGAGGCTGGCCGCGCGGTCGCATCGGATGGCTGGTCGGCACGCTCGTTCTGCTGGCGGCCGGCGTGGTGTTCGGGCTGATCCTGCAGAACGTCTGGCTGGGACTGCTGCTGGCCATCATCGTCTCCATCGGCTGGCTCCTCGCCTACGAGTCATGGCGCGGTCGCACCCCGCGGCTCGACGATCCCTGGGACGACGGCGCGCAGCTCTGACCCCCTCCTTTGGCGGTGTCGACGCCCATCCGGCATAGTAGAGATTAGGTATGCCTAACCTATCTCGCGACGACGGTCGCGTCACACCGCAACCGAGGAGTTCCCTATGACCCTGCGCCGTTTCGCGGCCGCCGTGCCGCTGGCCCTGGCATCCCTGCTCGTCCTGTCCGCCTGCGCCGGCACCTCCACCGCGCCCGCGTCGTCCGCCGCGGCCGCCGCCGACTACTACCCCGTGACGGTCACCGACCTCGGCGGCAACGAGGTCACGATCGAGAGCGCGAACAGCGTCGCGATCACCGACAACCGCCTCTTCCAGCTCGCCGCCGACTGGGATCTGCCGATCACGGTCGCGCCGCGCGATCTCATGAGCCCGAACAACCCGCTGAAGGACGACGAGGACATCCTCAACATCGGCACGCACGGCGAGCCGGACTACGAGCAGATCGTCGCGGCCGACCCCGACCTCGTCATCACGGGCTACCGCTTCGGAGGCGAGGAGACCGCGAAGGGCGTCCGCGACGCGGCCCCCGACGCGGCGATCGTCGACACCGACACCCCCGCCGGGATGTCGGCCGACGAGTACCTCGTGAAGAGCGTCACGCTCATGGGCGAGATCTTCGACCGCAAGAACGAGGCCGCCGCCCTGATCGCGCAGTTCCACGACGCCGTCGCCGCCGCCACGGCCGCCTACGACCCGGCCACGACGGTGATGGGCCTGATCACGACGGGCGGCGAGATCAACTACTCCAACCCGACGGACGGGCGCGGCGCGAGCATCTTCTTCAGCCTGCTCGGGCTGACGCCCGCGCTGGATGCCGCGGGCACGCAGACCGACAAGGGCGACACCCTCTCGCTCGAGGCGCTGGCCGCCGCCGACGCCGACGTGTTCCTCGTGCTGGACCGCGACGCCGCCGTCGGCGACGAGGAGGTCACCCCGGCGCTCGATCTCATCACGGGCTCGACCGCGCTGGCGAACGTCGCCGCGGTGAAGGATCGCGCGATCTACGTCCTCCCGTCCGACTACTACCTGACCGAGGACGTCTTCGCCTACATCACGGTCCTCAACGGCCTCACGACGCTCTTCGAGAGCCGCTGACGCCCCCACCGGTCGCCGCCGCGACCCCCGGCATCCCGCACGGCGGGCCGGGAGGCCGTGGCGGCGGCCACCGCTCGGAGCCGCCTCCCATGCCCGATCCCACCGCTCTGCGTCGCGTGACGAACGTCGACGCGCTCGCCACCCGGCGAGCACCCGCGCGGAGCCGGCGCCGCCGCGCCGTGACCCTCGAGGCGGGCGTCGCCGCCACGGCCGTGCTGCTGGGCGTCTCCCTCTTCGTCGGCGTCGCCGACATCACCGACCCCGCCGGCGCCGACTTCCTGTGGATCACCCGCGTCCCGCGCACCGCGTCGCTCATGCTGGCCGGGGCCAGCATGGCGATGGCGGGACTCGTCATGCAGCTCATGACCCAGAACCGCTTCGTCGAGCCGACAACCGTCGGCACGACGGAGTGGGCCGGCCTCGGACTCCTGCTCGCCGCGGTGCTGGCGCCGTCGGCGGGAGTCGTGGCGAAGATGCTCGCCGCGATCGCGTGCGCGTTCGTGGGCACCCTCGTCTTCTTCGCGTTCCTGCGGCGAGTGTCGCTGAAGTCCTCCCTCATCGTCCCCATCGTCGGCATCATGTTCGGCGCCGTGATCAGCGCCGTCACGGCGTTCATCGCCATCCGCGCGGGGCTGCTGCAGATGCTCGGCGGATGGTTCCTGGGCCGCTTCACCGGCGTCGAGGCCGGTCGCTACGAGCTGCTGTGGATCGTCGTCGCCGTCGCCGCGGTCGTCGCGTTCACGGCCGACCGCTTCACCGTCGCCGGGCTCGGCAAGGAGGTGGCCACGAACGTCGGGCTGCACTACGAGCGCGTGGTGCTCATCGGCGTCGGGCTCGTCGCCATCACGACCGGCGTCGTCACCGTCGTGATCGGGATGCTCCCCTTCCTCGGCCTCATCGTGCCGAACCTGGTCTCGATGATCCGCGGCGACGACCTCCGCGAGAACCTGCCGTGGGTGTTCCTCGCGGGAATCTGGGTGGTGACGGTGTGCGACATCATCGGTCGCATCGTCATCATGCCCTTCGAGATGCCCGTCTCGCTCGTGCTCGGTGTGATCGGGCCGGTGGTGTTCATCGGGATGCTGCTGCGCACCCGGAGGACCGATGCTCGCTGACCGCGCCACCGGCCGTGCCACCGCATCCGCCCCCGCCGCGCCCCGCGCCGTCGGCGCCTACGCGAGCGCCGCGCGGCGCTCGCGCGCGCACCTGCGGACCGCCGCCCTCGTCGCCGTCGCCCTCGCGCTCACGGTGCTGCTGCTGACGTGGGACAACCGGTTCGAGCCGTTCAGCGATCGTTGGTGGCGGGTGACGTCGATGCGGACCACGACCGTCGTCGTGATCGCCCTCGTGACGTTCTGCCAGGCCCACGCCACCGTCGCGTTCCAGACGGTGACGAACAACCGCATCCTCACCCCCTCGATCATGGGGTTCGAGTCGATGTACGTGCTCATCCAGACCGCCGTCGTCTTCGTGTTCGGGACCACGTCGGTGTCGGGCCTGTCCCCGACCTGGCGCTTCGTGCTGCAGTCGGCGGCGATGGTGCTGTTCGCCGTGCTGCTGTACTCGTGGCTGCTGTCGGGACGCTTCGGCAACCTGCACGTCATGCTGCTCGTGGGCATCGTCCTCGGCACGGCCATGAGCTCGCTGTCGACCTTCCTGCAGCAGCTGCTCGATCCCAGCACCTTCGACGTGCTGCGCGCACGCCTGTTCGGCAGCATCGGCAACGCGGACACGGGGCTGCTGTGGCTCGTGGTCCCGATCTGCGCCGTCGCCGGAGGGGCGGTGCTCCTGCTGTCCCGGCGGCTCGACGTGCTCGCGCTCGGCGGCGACATCAGCACGGGTCTCGGCATCCGCCACCGGCGCCAGGTGATGCTCATGCTCACCCTGGTGGCGGTGCTGATGGCGATGAGCACGTCGCTGGTCGGGCCCATGACGTTCCTCGGCTTCCTCTCGGCGACGCTGGCCTACGCCGTCGCCGACACCCACGAGCACCGCCGGGTGCTGCCGACCGCGTGGCTGGTCGGCTACGTCATCCTGACCGGCGCCTACTTCCTGCTGCGCCACGTCTTCTCGCTCGTGGACAGCGTGACCATCGTCGTCGAGCTCATCGGCGGCATCCTGTTCCTGCTCGTCGTCTTCCGGAAGGGGCGCCTGTGATCCGTCTGGACGGTGTCGTGAAGGACTACGGAGCCACCCGCATCGGCCCCGTCTCGCTCGAACTGCCCGCGGGCGGGATCATCTCCCTCGTCGGGCCCAACGGCGCGGGCAAGTCCACGCTGCTCACGATGATGGGCCGCCTCTCGACGCCCGACACGGGGACGATCACGATCGGCGGCGTCGACGTGCACCGCACGGCGTCGAGAGAGGTCGCGCGCATCGTGTCGATCCTGCGGCAGGAGAACCACTTCGTCACGCGGCTGACCGTGCGCCAGCTCGTCGGATTCGGAAGGTTCCCGCACAGCGGCGGCCGGCTGACCGCCGGCGACGAGGAGAAGATCTCCGAGGCGATCGACCTCCTCGATCTCGCCCCGCTCGAGCTGCGGTTCCTCGATCAGCTCTCCGGGGGCCAGCGCCAGCGCGCGTACGTCGCCATGGTGCTCGCGCAGGACACGCGCTACGTGCTGCTGGACGAACCGCTCAACAACCTCGACGCCGAGCACTCGGTGCGGATGATGATGCAGTTGCGACACGCCGCCGACGCCCTCGGGACGACCATCGTGATCGTCCTGCACGACATCAACTTCGCCGCCGCCTACAGCGATCGCATCGTCGCGATGGACGACGGCGCGATCGTGGTGCACGGCACCCCCGACGAGATCATCCGGGACGATGTCCTCAGCCGCGTCTTCCGCACCCCCGTCACCGTCCTCGACGGCCCGACGGGACGATTCGCCGTCTACCACCGTCCGCCCGTCCACTGAGGAGCCCGCATGTCCGCCACCCCCGCCTTCCGCCTCGAGCGTCGCCCCCTGGAGCTGCGGTTCCGCCGCGCGCAGTTGACCGCGCGTCAGTGGCTGACCCCCGCCTACGTGCGCGTGCGCGTCTCCGGCGCGGACCTGCGCGGATTCGACTCCCCGGGCGCCGACGACCACCTCCGCCTCTTCTTCCCCGACGCGCCGCCGGCGTCCCTCGAGGAGCTGCGGGCGGCGCCGAGCCGCGAGTACACCCCCCTCGCGTGGGATGCCGAGGAGGGATGGCTCGACATCGAGTTCGCGCTGCACGGTGCGGAAAACGGTGCTGACAACGGTGCTGACGGCGGCGACAACGGCGTGGCCGCCGCGTGGGCGCGCGACGCGGAACCGGGCGCCGCGATCGGCGTGGGCGGCCCCCGCGGTTCGATGGTGCTCACCGGCCGGCCCGACGGCTGGCTCCTCGCCGGCGACGAGACGGCGGTGCCCGCGATGCGCCGCTTCGCGCACCTCATGGACGCCGACGCCGTCGGGCGCATCCTCGTCGAGACGTCCGACGAGGCGCACGAGCTGCCGATCTCGGCGCCGCCCGGGGTGATCGTCGAGCAGGTGCATCGCGGCGGCACGGCCGCCGGCGTCGCGCTCGCGCACCGGCTCGACGCGCTCGGGGCCGCCGACCGGCCGGCCGGCGACGTCTTCGGCTTCGTCGCCGCCGAGCAGGGGATCGTCCGCCCCGGGCGGGCGCTGCTCGTCGAGCGCTGGGGCCTGCCCGCAGACCGCATCGTCGTGAAGGGCTACTGGAAGCGCGGCGAGAGCGAGTACCACGCACCCCACTGAGCCGTCGACCGCCGCCCCGCCCCCTAACATGGGCGCATGATCGTGCGCTCCCGCCTCCTCGCCTTCGGGTATCGCGCCGTCGCGGCGCTCGTCATCGTCGTCGGCATCGCGCGGGTGTCGGGACTGTGGACCGCGTCGCCGACCTGGACGTCGTTCCTGTACTACACGGTGCTCAGCAACGTGCTGTGCCTGGCCTGGATGATCCTGTCGGCCGTCGTGACGCTGCGCGACGCGCAGCGCGAGGGCTGGACCGGAGCCTCGACGCCCTCCGCGCGCTGGGCGGCGGCGGTCATGGAGGCGATCACCGTCACGATGCTGATCTACCTCTTCGTGCTCGCCCCGTCGCTGTTCACCCAGCCGGGCGCCTATCAGCCGTTCACCCTGACCGACAACCTCGTGCACATCATCACGCCCGTCCTCGTCATCGTCGACTGGCTCCTGTTCGTCCCCAAGGGGCGACTGCGCGGCTACGACCCCCTGCTGTGGGCCCTCATCCCCTACGCCTACCTCGTGTTCGCGTTCGGCTACAGCGCCCTCGGCGGCCGCTTCGCGGGCGGCACGACGGTGCCCTACCCGTTCATGGACGTGTCCACGCACGGCGTGGGCGGCGTCGCGGTGTGGATCGTCGGCCTGACGGTCGCGCTCGTCGCCGTCGGCTATCTCTTCCTCGGGCTGGACCGGCTGCTCGCGCGCGTCGGGCCCGCCGCGGAGACGGAGCCCGCCCGCTGAGCGACGACGCGCCTACATCTCCTCGTGGGTCTCGGGGTCGCCGTCCCACAGGCGGCCGCGTTCGAGCCCGCTGATCGCGCGGATCTCGGCATCCGTGAGGGTGAAGTCGAACACATCGGCGTTCTCCACCTGCCGCGCCGGAGTCGCGGACTTGGGGATCGGCGTCGACCCGAGCTGCGTGTGCCAGCGCAGCACGGCCTGGGTCGGGCTCACGCCGTGCGCGGCCGCGACGTCGGCGACGACCTGCTCGCTCAGCAGCTCGCTGCGCCGCGCCAGGGGGCTCCAGCTCTCCGTGCGGATGCCGTGGGCGGCGTGGAAGGCGCGGAGGGCGTCCTGGGGGAAGTAGGGGTGCATCTCCACCTGGTTCACGGCCGGCGTCACGCCCGTCTCGTCGATGAGCCGCGTGAGCATCGCCGCGGTGAAGTTCGACACACCGATCGAGCCGACCTTCCCGTCGCGGCGGAGGTCGATCATCGCGCGGAAGGTCTCGACG
Source organism: Microbacterium sp. PAMC21962 (assembly GCF_019443465.1). Lineage (NCBI taxonomy): Bacteria > Bacillati > Actinomycetota > Actinomycetes > Micrococcales > Microbacteriaceae > Microbacterium > Microbacterium sp. PAMC21962. The sequence continues at coordinate 1,795,572 of NZ_CP080381.1, forward strand.
TAGCGATCGACGCTGGGGTTCGGCCAGTGGATGAGGTAGAGGTCGATGCGGTCGAGACCGAGACGCTCGAGCGACCCGTGCGCGCTGCGGACGGTCTCCTCGTAGCCGTGCTCGCGGCCCGGCACCTTCGTCGTGACGATGAGCTCGTCGCGGATGCCGGTGCGGCGCACCGCCTCGCCCACCTCGACCTCGTTCTGGTAGTTCACGGCCGAGTCGAGCAGGCGGTAGCCGGCTCCGATCGCCGCCTCGATCGCCGCGACGCCGTCGTCGCCGCGCAGCGTGTAAGTGCCGAAGCCGAGCTCCGGGAAGGCGGTGCCGTCGTTCAGGGAGACCGTGGGGATCGTGACCATGACCCCACGCTACGCCCCGCGGCGGACCGTCAGTCGCCGAGCAGCCGCGCGATCACGGTCAGCACGCCGGCCTGCGCGTTCGACGGCGCGCGGAAGCGCGCGACGGCGGCGACCTCGGGATGCGCGTCCGCCATCGCATACGACCAGTCGGCGGCCCGCAGCAGCTCGAGATCGTTCAGGTAGTCGCCGAAGGCGGCCGTCTGCGCCGACGTCACGCCCAACGCGTCCTGCAGCGCGCGCAGCGCGACGCCCTTGTTGACGGTCGGGTTCATGATGTCGACCCAGTGCTGACCGGAGACGACCACCTGATGGGTCGCGGCGAGGTCGGCGAAGGCGGGCGCCGTGTGCCGTTCCCCGCCGTCGACGTCGAAGATCGCCAGCTTGAGGATCTGATCGTCGACCGCGAGCAGGTCGGGAACGACCTCCAGCCGCGCGTAGTACTTGTCCACCTCGGCGAGGAACGCCTCGTCCGTGTCCTCGACGTAGGCCGAGCGCTTTCCGCACAGCACCAGCCCGGCCCGCAGGGCTCCGGAGGCGACCAGCGACCGCACGCGCACCACGACCTCGGCCGCGACCGACGGGTCGACGGCGTCGGAGCTGACCTCGACGTCGCCGCGGACGACGTACGCGCCGTTCTCGGCGATGTAGTCGAGCTCTGCGTCGACACCGGCGAACGTACGCTGCAGCGTCGCGAGCTGCCGTCCGCTCGCGGGAGCGAAGGCGATGCCCCGATCGCGGAGGCGCTCGAGCAGGGGCCACAGGCCCTCCGGCACCGAGCCGTCGGGCAGCAGCAGCGTGCCGTCCATGTCGACGGCGATGAGACGGATGTCGGCGGAGGTCACGCCTCCATCCTCTCCCACCGGCCCCGCCGCGCGTCGCGCGCCGCAACCGGGGGATAACCCGAAACGGAACCGGGGGACCGCTCCCCTGCGCCCGCGGTCGGCCGCGCCCTAGCGTGGAGTCATGCCCCACACCGATCATGCCGGCGCCCGTCCCGCGCCACCGGCGACCGTGCCCGAGGCGACGCCCACGCGTCGGATCGGCCTGCTCGCCCACCTGGGCGCCATCGCGCAGCTCGCCGCGATGGGCCTCGCCGGCACCGCCGTCTTCACCGTCCTCCTCCTGCTGCTGAGCCTCGGGCTGGGCCTGCTGCCCGCCCTCGGCATCGGCGCGGTCTTCCTCGTCGCCTTCGTCTACGCGATGTGGGCCACCGCCTGGCTCGAGTACGCCCGCGTCGACGGGCTCTACTCGTTCGGCCTGCCCGCCCTCCCCCTCCGACACAGCGGCCGTCCCGGGTTCGGCGGCTGGCTGCGTTCGCTGTGGCGTCAGTTCACCGACGGACCCATGTGGCGCGGCATCGCCTCGGCGGCGATCTCCACGATCCTCGGTCTCGTGGTGCTGCCGATCGTCGGCGCCCTCGCCTCCAGCGTCGCCGTGCTGTTCACCCCGCTGGTCGGCGGCGACAGCGTGCGCGTGCCGAGCACCGACGTGCACATCGGCAGCGAGTGGGCCGTGTTGGTCGGCGTCGTCGGCATCCTCGCCGGCCTCGCCCTCCTGGTCGGCGCCGCCCTCCTGCACGGCGTGCTCACCCGCGCCGTCCTCGTGCCCAGCCGCGAGGCCGTGCTCCTCGAACAGGCCCGCACGGCCGGCACCCAGCGCGAGAGCGCCGTGCGCGCCGGCGAGGTCGAGCGCACCCGCATCGAGCGCGACCTCCACGACGGCGTGCAGCCCCGGCTCGTGTCCGTCGGGATGACGCTGGGCCTGGCCCAGCAGAAGATCGACTCCGACCCTGCCTCCGCGAAAGCCCTGATCGACGAGGCGCACACCTCGACCAAGGCCGCCATCACCGAGCTGCGCCAGCTGGCCCGCGGCATCCATGCGTCGGTGCTGGACGACCGCGGGCTGGATGCCGCGCTGAGCGCCCTCGCCGCGCGTTCGCACGTGCCGGTGAGCCTCGACGTGCGCCTCCCCGCCCCCGCGGCCGGCCGCTGCAGCCGCACCGCCGAGGCGGCCGTCTACTTCGCGATCGCCGAGTCGCTCACCAACGCGGCCAAGCACTCGCGCGGCAGCGAGGTGCGTGTCACGGTGCGTCTACGCGACGCCGTCGACGGCGCGGCGCCGATGCTCTGGGCGCGCGTCGAGGACAACGGCGTCGGCGGAGCCCAGGTGCTCCCCGGCGGCGGGCTGGACGGCATCGCCCATCGCATCGCCGCGGCCGGCGGCATGAGCCGGCTCGACAGTCCCCACGGCGGCCCGACGGCGCTGGAGGTGAGCGTCCCGTGCGCATCCTGATCTGCGAGGACTCCGCGCTGCTGCGCGAGGGGCTGGTACGACTGCTCGACGACGCCGGACACGAGGTCGTCGCGGCCCTGCCCGACGCCGGCGACCTCGTCGCCACGGTCGAGGCGACCGCGCCCGAGCTCTGCATCCTCGACGTCCGCCTCCCCCCAACCTTCACCGACGAGGGCATCCGCGCCGCGGTGCACCTGCGCCGCACCCGCCCCGACCTGGCGGTGCTGGTCCTCAGCCAGTACGTCGAGGAGCGGTACGCCGGCGAGCTCACCACCGAGCAGTCGGGCTCGCTCGGCTACCTGCTGAAGGACCGCGTCGCCGACGTCTCGGACTTCCTCGACGCGGTCGAGCGGATCGGCGCCGGGGCGACCGTGCTCGACCCGGAGGTCGTCGCCCAGCTGCTGACCCGTCGCGGTCGCGACGTGCGCATGGAACGCCTCACCGACCGTGAGCGCACCGTGCTGGCGCTCATCGCCGAAGGCAAGAGCAATCAGGCGATCGCCCAGACGCTGTTCGTCAGCGAGGCGAGCGTCGAGAAGCACATCACCTCCCTGTTCCAGAAGCTCGATCTGGAGCAGGACGAGCACGGCAACCGCCGCGTGCTCGCCGCCCTCATCCACTGGGAGAACGGAACCACCCGATGACCACCCTCACCCCGCCTCCCGTCCCGCCGTCCCCTCCGGCCCCGCCCCAGCCGCCCGCGACCACGCGCTCGGCCTCCCGAGTCGTCGCGATCCTGACGATCGCCCTCGGCGGCGCGCTGATCCTCGGCGCGCTCGGCACGGCCGCACTCGGTGCGCTCGGCTCCGCCACGCGCGGTGCCGGCGGCACGCTGACGGCGGATGCCGCCGGCATCCGTTCGCTCGACGTCGACGTCGCCGCGGCCGACTTCACGATCGTCTACGGCGGCGACGAGGTCACCCTCGACGTCGACGGCGCGGCCTCCGACTGGCGCCTGCGCCGGGACGGCGGCAGCCTCGTGGTCGAGACGCAGCGCGCGTGGTGGAGCGGCATCCGCCCCTTCGCCGAGAGCGACACGGCCGTGCTGACCCTCCCGCGCGCCCTCGAACGCAGCGCGCTCGACGCCGACATCTCGTTGAGCGCCGGCGCGCTGCGCGCCCAGGGCACGTACGGCGAGCTCGACCTCACGGTGAGCGCCGGGTCGATGACCGTGTCGGGTCGGGCGTCCGCGCTGGAGGCGGACGTGTCCGCGGGGCGGCTGGTGATCGACCTCGACCGCGTTCAGACGGCCGACTTCACCCTCAGCGCCGGCTCCGTGGAGGGCAGTCTCACGGGGTCCGCGCCGCGTGCGCTGACGGCGGAGCTGAGCGCGGGACGCCTCGCGCTGGTGCTGCCGGACGACACCTACGCGGTGTCCACCGATGCGTCGGCGGGCGACGTCGAGAACCGGCTCCGCGTCGATCCGGCCTCGCCGCACCGCATCACGATCAGCGTCGCGGCCGGCTTCGCGTCGCTGCGCTCGTGAGTCGTCGCCGCCGTAGCTGACAGGACGGTATGCGAACGGTATGCACTCGTCGGGCTCCCTCGGCTCCGTGACCGAACCGTTATACGGTGAAGTCATCGCCGGAACCCGAATACGACTCCATGATCCGGGGGTCGGCGACGCAGGACTCTCCCCCTGCGAATGTGGTGCAACGGATTGCAGGGCCGGTCGTCCGCTCGGACGGCCGGCCCACCGTCGTTCTCGGGCACCGGCGCGGGCCGTGTCTTTCTCACAGGAGACACGACTGCGCACCCTCGCCCGCGGGCGCTAGCGTAAGGGCGTGAGCACTCCCATCGACGCCACCCGCACTCCCGCCTGGGCCGCCCTCTCCGACCGCGCCGCGAGCTTCGCGCCCGATCTGCGGGCCTGGTTCGCCGACGACCCGACGCGCGTCGAACGCCTGACCTTCGACGCCGCCGACCTGCACGTCGACCTCTCCAAGAACCTGCTGGACGACGGCATCCTGGCGTCGCTCCTCGCCCTCGCCGACGACGTGCACCTCGCCGACCGCCTCGCGGCGATGTTCCGCGGCGAGCACATCAACACGACCGAAGACCGTGCCGTGCTGCATACGGCGCTGCGCCGTCCCGCCGGCGCGACACCCGAGCTCGTCGTCGACGGACAGGACGTGGATGCCGACGTGCAGGCCGTCCTGGAGGCGATGACCGCGTTCGCCGACCGCGTGCGGTCGGGGGCATGGAAGGGCGTCACCGGCAAGAAGGTGACGCACGTCGTCAACATCGGCATCGGCGGCAGCGACCTCGGCCCCGCGATGATCTCCACGGCGCTGGAGCCGTATGCGACCGCCGGCATCCAGGCGCGCTTCGTCTCGAACATCGACCCGTTCGACCTCGCCCACAAGACGAAGGACCTCGACCCCGAGACGACGCTGTTCATCGTGGCGTCGAAGACCTTCACCACGCTGGAGACCCTCACCAACGCGCGACTCGCGCGCGACTGGCTGTGGGCGGGCCTGACCGCCGCCGGCGCGATCGACGGGTCGGACGCGCAGAAGCAGGATGCCGTCGCCCACCACTTCGTCGCGGTCTCCACCGCGCTCGACAAGGTCGCGGCCTTCGGCATCGACCCGGCCAACGCCTTCGGGTTCTGGGACTGGGTCGGCGGCCGCTACTCGGTCGACTCCGCCATCGGCCTCTCGCTGATGGTGGAGCTGGGCCCCGACGCGTTCCGCGAGCTGCTCGCGGGCTTCCACGCGATCGACGAGCACGTGCGGACGACCCCGTTCGAGCGGAACGTCCCGGTGCTGATGGGCCTGCTCAACGTCTGGTACACGAACTTCCTCGGCGCCCAATCGCACGCCGTGCTCCCCTACGCCCAGCAGCTCAGCCGCTTCGCGGCGTACCTGCAGCAGCTGACGATGGAATCCAACGGCAAGAGCGTCCGCTGGGACGGCTCTCCCGTCACGAGCGACACGGGCGAGATCTTCTGGGGCGAGCCGGGGACCAACGGCCAGCACGCCTTCTACCAGCTGATCCACCAGGGCACGCGCCTCATCCCGGCCGACTTCATCGCCTTCGTGAACCCCGCCTACGACCTCAGCGACGGCGGCCGCGACGTGCACGGCCTCTTCCTGGCGAACTTCCTCGCGCAGACCAAGGCGCTCGCCTTCGGCAAGACGGCCGAGGAGGTCGAGGCCGAGGGCACGACCGGCGCCCTGGTCGCGGCGCGCACCTTCCCCGGCAACCGTCCGACGACGTCGATCTTCGCGCCCGCGCTCACGCCGCGGGTGCTGGGCGAGCTGGTCGCCCTGTACGAGCACATCACGTTCACCCAGGGCGTCGTCTGGGGCATCAACTCCTTCGACCAGTGGGGCGTCGAGCTCGGCAAGCAGCTGGCCCTGCAGATCGCCCCCGCGATCGAGGGCGACGAGGCCGCGACCGCCGCGCAGGACGCCTCGACCCAGGCGCTGCTGTCCTACTACCGCTCCCACCGCAGCTGACTCCCGCATCCGCCCCATCCGCGCATCCGCGGCATCCGCGAGAAACCATCGCCGCGTCGAGAAACACGCGCCGGCGTGGTTTCTCACGGGGGTGGTGGTTTCTCGTCGTCAGGCGAGGTGCGTGTGGAAGCGTTCGCCGGCGGCGCTGAAGATGCTCAGCACCTCGGCGGGCCCCTCCGCGGTCGCGCTGAGGGAGTGCGGCAGACGGGTGTCGAACTCGGCCGCTTCCCCGACGGCGATGGTGTGCTCCGTGCCGTCGAGGGCGAGCCGCACGCGACCGCTCAGCACGTACAGCCACTCGTAACCGTCGTGGATGCGGGGCGCCGGGGCGGCCGCCGACGGCGGGTAGACGATCTTCAGCGCCTGCACGGCGGAGCTCTCCCGCGTGAGCGGTGCGATGACCATGCCGTCGCGGCGCTCGACGGCGCGGTGCACGCGCGGGTCGGCGGTGCGGGCCGGCAGGAGATCGTCGATGCGGATGCCGAGCTGACGCGTCAGCGGCAGCAGCAGCTCGAGCGAGGCCTGCCGCTTGCCGGACTCGAGACGCGAGAGCGTGCTGACCGAGACGCCGCTCGGGCCGGCGAGGTCGTCCAGCGTCCAGCCGCGAGCCCGCCGCGCGGCCCGCAGACGCGCACCGACCTGATCGAGACCCGTCTCCATGGGCCGATCTTGCCATTACCGCAAATCAGATTGCAACAGCGGCATCCCTCGCGCAGAGTGGAGCCATGCAGGAACGGGAATGGGATGCCGTGGTCATCGGCGGCGGGGCCGCCGGGCTGAGCGCGGCGCAGATGCTGGGGCGCGCCCGGCACCGGACGCTCGTCATCGACGGCGGCGCGCCGCGCAACGCCGCCGCGGAGCACATGCACGCCGTGCTCGGGCACGACGGCATCGCGCCGGCAGAGCTGCTCGCCCGCGGGCGCGACGAGGTGGCCCGGTACGGCGTGCGGGTCGAGGCCGGCGAGGTCGGGGCGGTCCGCGACGAGGGCGCGACGCTGCGGATCACGCGCGTCGACGGCACGGTCGACCTCGCCCGTGCGCTCGTCATCGCGACCGGCGTGCGCGATGTCCTGCCGCCGGTCGACGGCATCGCCGCGCCGTGGGGCCGCAGCGTCCTGCACTGTCCGTACTGCCACGGCTACGAGGTGGCCGATGCCCGCCTGGGCGTGCTGGCGACGTCGGCGCAGAGCCTGCACCAGATCGAGCTCGTCCGGCAGTGGAGCGCCGACCTCACGGCGTTCACGGCGGCGATCGAACCGCTCGACGAGACCGTCCGGGCGCGCCTGCGCGCCCGCGGCATCCGCATCGTCGACACCCCGGTGACCGGCGTGCGGAGCGAGGACGGGACGCTGCGGGCGGTGCAGGATGCCGCGGGAGGCAGCCACGGGATCGACGCCCTGTTCGTCGCGCCGACGCCGGTGGTCGACGTCGCCTTCGCCGACGCGCTGGGCCTCGCCCGCGCCGATCTGCCGGGCTCACCGCTCGCGGTCGACGTGCTGGGGGCGACCTCGCACCCCCGCGTGTGGGCCGCCGGCAACGTCGTGGCACCCTACGGCAACGTGCCCGTCGCCCTGGCGGCCGGGTCGATGGCCGGAGCGGGTGTCAACGCCGCCCTCGCGGCGGAGGACGCCGACCTCGCCGTCGCAGCGCGCGCCCGGCAGCGCGCCGCCGACTGGGAGCAGCGCTACGCGGAGCGCGACCGCATCTGGTCGGGCCGGGTCAACGCGGCCGTCGCCGCCGTCGCGGGTGGTCTCGAGGTCGGCACCGCTCTCGAGATCGGTTGCGGCGAGGGCGCGGATGCCGTGTGGCTCGCGGAGCGCGGCTGGCGCGTGACGGCGGTCGACCTCTCCCCCACCGCGATCCGTCGTGGCGCCGCCGCGGCGGCCGAGCGCGGACTGGGCGGCCGGATCGCGTTCTTCGTCGGCAACGGCGCCGATGCCGCCCCGGCCGGCACGTTCGACCTCGTCAGCGCCGGCTTCCTGCACTCGTGGGAGGAGGACTTCCCGCGGATCGCCCTCCTGCGGGCGGCGGCCGACCGCGTCGCCGTCGGCGGCCACCTCCTCGTCGTCTCGCACGCCGCCGCGCCGCCCTGGTCCACCGGTCACGGCGACGGCCACGCCCCACGACTACTGCCGCCCGCCGAGGAGCTGGAGCTGCTCGCGCTCGACCCCGACGCGTGGGAGCGCGTGATCGTCGACATCCGCGATCGCGAGGTGATCGGCCCCGAGGGCGAGCAGGCGGTGCTGAAGGACGGCATCCTGCTGCTGCGCCGCCGCTGACCGCCCGGACGGACGCGGCTCGCGCCGACGAGAAACCGGATCCGGCGCGAGAAACACCCCGCCACGCGGTTTCTCGCGCTGGTTATGGTTTCTCGGCGCCAGCAGCGGCGGCAGCAGCGGCAGCGGCGGCGCGGCGCTGCCAGGCGGGCGGCGTGCCGTAGCGCTGCGGCGGGATGAGCCGGCCTTCCGCGCAGTCCGCCACGAGCGCGGCGAGGCGGTCGGCGCGGGTCGGGGCGCGTTTGGCGCCGCGCACCCAGTGCGCGCAGACGCGGCGGTAGCCGTCGGTGGCGGCATCCCAGAACGCCTGCGCCGCCGGGACGGCGGCGAGGGCACGCAGCTCGACCTCGTCGAGCTCGTCGCGCGTCTCGTAGGAGTAGACGGCACTGCGGTCGGGGCGGCGCCGCTCGAACGCCGCGAGGCCGGCGGGGTGCATGCGCCCTTCCGCGGTCAGCCGTTCCACGTGGGCGATGTTGACGGCACTCCACGTCGAGGAGGCCGTGCGGGGCGTCCACCGCTGGATGCGCGCATCGTCGTCGAGGCGACGGCTGGTCGAGTCGATCCAGCCGAAGCAGAGCGCCTCGGGGACCGCGTCCTCCCAGCGCAGCCCCTGCTCGGGATGCCCCTTGCGGCGGCGCACCATCCACAGCTCGGTGGCCGTGGCGTGGTGCTGCTCGAGCCAGGCCCGGAAGGCCGCGGCATCCGCGAAGAAGACCGCCTCGGGATCGGCATCGCTCATGCCGCGACGCTATCAGCGCCGTGAGACACCGGCCAGAGATCGCTCTGCCGACGGATGCCGGATACACCCCGCGGCCGACGACGCCGGCGACGGCGGCGCGAAGACTGGAGGCATGAACACTCCCGTGCTGTCTGCGACCGGCCTCCTCAAGCGCTACGGCGATCTCACCGCCCTCGCGGGCGTCGACGTCGAGATCGCCGCCGGCGAGGCCGTCGCCGTGATGGGCGCGTCGGGGTCGGGAAAGACCACGCTGCTGCACTGTCTCGCGGCGATCATCCCCCCGGATGCCGGTTCGGTGCGCCTCGGCATCCCGGACGCCGCCCCCGTCGAGCTCGTCGGCATGACGGAGAACCAGCGGTCGGCGGTGCGACGCGCGCACCTCGGCTTCGTCTTCCAGGAGCACCTGCTGCTGCCCGAGCTGACGGCGGTCGAGAACGCCGCGCTTCCGCTCCTGCTGCAGGGCCGGCCACGCGCGGCGGCCGAGGCGCACGCCGCCGCCTGGCTCGGGACGCTCGGGCTGGCGGGCATGGAGCAGCGCCGCATCGGTCAGCTCTCGGGCGGCCAAGCGCAGCGGGTCGCGATCGCGCGGGCGCAGGTGACCGGTGCGCCGATCGTGTTCGCCGACGAGCCCACCGGAGCGCTCGATTCCCGGACCTCCGGCGAGGTCATGAGCGCACTGCTGCACGCGACCACCGGCCAGGGGCGCAGCCTGGTCGTCGTGACCCACGACCCGGGCGTCGCGGCCCGCTGCGATCGCACGCTGCACATGATCGACGGACGCATCACGAGCCCGGCGGCCGCCGCGGACCGCACGCACGCCCCGGACGGGAGCGTCGCATGAGCCTCGCCGGAACGCTCCGCCTGACCGCGATGCTGGCCCGCCCGGCGCGCCAGGGGCGCGCGGCGCTCGCGCTGCCCGTGGTCGCGTTCGCCGTGACCACCGCGCTGCTGCTGGTCGTCGCCGGTGGCGTGCGCATGTTCTTCACCGACCCGCGGGCCGCCGGTGACATGGAGATCCTCTATCGCGTGCTCAGCGCGCTCGCCCTCGTGCTGCTGACGGTGCCGATCGCGACCCTCGGCGCCGCGGCGGCACGACTGTCGGCGCGCCGGCGCAACGACCGGCTCGCGACCTTGCGGCTGCTGGGCGCGAGCGTCGGCGAGGTGAGCGCGATGACGGTGCTGGAGGCCGCCGGCACGGCGATGGCCGGCGGCATCCTGGGGGTCGGACTGTACGCGGCGCTGCTGCCCGCGGTGGGCCTGCTGCCGTTCTTCGGCGGTCCGGTCGGCGCGGGCGCGCTGTGGACGGGCGCGGCCATCGTCGTCGCGGCGGTCGCCGGCGTCGTGGTCATCGCGACGGCGAGCGCCGCGCTGAGCCTGCGCAGGGTGCAGCTGACCCCCCTCGGGGTGGCGCGGCGGACCGATCCGCCGCGGCGGCGCACCGCGGCGCTCGTCTTCGGCATCCTGGGACTCATCGCCGTGGCGACCGTGGTGTCGAACATCACGGCGATCGCGCAGGTGTGGGGAGCCGCCGTGGGCCTCATCGTGCTGGTGGGCCTGTTCGGGGCGGCGCTGCTGGTGGTGAACGTCGTCGGGACGCCGCTGATCGCGGCCCGCGGCCGCGGCCTGGCGCGCACGACCTCCTCCCCCGCCCGGCTCATCGCCGGGCGGGAGCTGTCGGCGCACGCCGCCTCGGCCTGGCGTCGCGTGTCGGGAATCGCGATGATCGCGTTCATCGCGGTGGTGGGCGGGGCGGGCGCGAGTCTGGTGACGCTCGCCGGCGACGACGGCGGGACGGGTGCCCAGGCGGTCGTCTTCGCCGACATGCGCACCGGCGTGCTGGTGACGCTCGCGATCGGCTTTGCCCTGCTCGCCTGCTCGGTGGGCGTCACGCAGGCCGCCTCCGTGCTGGAGGATCGCGAGCTGATCGTGGGGCTGGATCGCCTCGGCATGCCGGAGAGGGATCTCCGCCGCGCCCGGGCCCTCACGGTGATGGTGCCGCTGCGGTGGGCGGCGGTGGGCGGCGCGCTCGTCGGAGCGGCACTGGCGCTGCCGATCGTGGGACTCACGGTGCTGGTGGCACCGGCCTCGCTCGCGGTGATCGCGGGCACGTTCGTGGCCGGCATCCTGCTGGTTCGTCTGTCGCTCGTCGCGACGCGGCCCCTCGTCACCGCGATCCGCCGCGGCGTCTGAGGCGTCGGCGTCGGCGGCCCGGACGGGCTCAGGCGAGCCGGGGCCGGTTCCACTGCCCCGGCTCGTCGAACTCCGCGTAGCGCACGTCGACGCCGTCAGGGCCGAGGGATGCCGCGCACACCAGCAGCGACAGGGTCGGATAGCCGAACGGTCGGTTGTCCCGCACGATCGCGCGGTCGTCGGTGGGGCCGACCCCGCTCGTGCGCTCGAGCGTGTCGAGCCAGGGCTCCCACCAGCGCTCGTCCGCGGCGGCGGGCTCGGCGAAAGCGTCGCGCCAGGCGGCGATGCGCGCCGTCGCCTCGTCGTCGATGTCGTCGTGCGCGATCATGTGGATGCCGGGCGTCAGACCGACGCGGCGCAGGTCGGTGCCGTCCCACATCGTCACCGTCGCGCCGGCCTGGGTCACCTCGACGAGGTTGAACCCCTGCGCGTGCGGCGGCGCGATCGGGCCCTCCCCCGCGACGGCGTCGAGGACGATGCGTCCCCGCGACCGTGGCGGCTCCGCCTGCCCGGCGCCGTCGGCGGGCAGCACGTCGGCGCGGTTGAGGATCACCGCGACCCGTCCGGCCCCGGCATCCGCCGCCAGCCAGGCGCCGCCCGCGCGCCGGTCGCGCACCCCCGTGACGTCGGGGAGCTCGGGCCACCACGGCCCGAGCGGGTCCCACGAGCGGGCGGGGTCCTCGTCGCGCACGGCGAGCAGCCGCACGGGCGCTGCGGGGTCGGCCGGGACGTGGACGATGACGGTGCACACGGTGCTCGTGACCTCTCCGTCCGCTCCTCGTGCCCGCGCCGGCGGGCGTGGGAGGATCGGACCATGTTCGTTGTCGTGGGCGTGACGGGCGGCATCGCCGCGTACAAGACGGTGCACCTCGTGCGCGCCCTCGTGACCAACGGGCACGAGGTGCACGTTGTTCCCACGGCGGACTCGCTGCGCTTCGTCGGGACGACCACGTGGGAGGCCGTCAGCAGGAATCCTGTCACGACCAGCGTGCACGACGACGTCTCCCGCGTGCGCCACGTGGCCCTCGGCACCTCGGCGGACCTCGTCGTCATCGCCCCGGCGACCGCCAACACGCTCGCCAAGATGGCCGCGGGGATCGCCGACGACCTGCTCGGGGTCACCCTGCTCGCCACGACCGCCCCGGTGGTCGTGGCCCCCGCCATGCACACGGCCATGTGGGAGCACGCGGCCACCCAGGCCAACATCGCGACGCTGCGCTCGCGCGGCGTGCACGTCGTGGACCCCGCCGACGGCCCGCTCACGGGCGGCGACAGCGGCCCCGGGCGGATGCGGGAGCCGGAGGAGATCGTCGCGGCCGCGCTGGCCGTCGCCGCCGGGCACCCGTCCGACCTCGCCGGACGGCGCATCGCCGTCTCGACCGGCGGCACGCGCGAGCCGATCGACCCCGTGCGCTTCCTCGGCAACCGCTCCAGCGGACGTCAGGGCGCCGAGCTCGCCGTCGCCGCGGCCGCGCGCGGGGCCGAGGTGACGCTCGTGGCGGCGCACGTGGACGAAGGCGTGCTGACCGCGGCATCCCGCCACCCCCGCATCGCGGTGGTCCGCGTGGGGACGACCGCCGAGCTGCAGGCCGCGATGACGGATGCCGCGGCCACCGCCGACGTCGTCGCGATGGTCGCCGCGGTCGCCGATTTCCGCGTCGCGGAGGTGTCGCACCACAAGCTCCGCAAGGAGGACGGCGCACCGCGTCTGGATCTCGTGCCGAACCCCGACATCCTTGCGGGATTGGTCGCGGCGCGGCGGCCGGGCCAGATCGTCATCGGGTTCGCGGCCGAGACGGCGGCCGACGACACCGAGCTGCTCGAGCGCGGGCGCCGCAAGCGGGAGCGCAAGGGCGTCGACCTGCTCGCCGTGAACCGCGTCGACTGGGAGCACGGCTTCGAGGCGACCGAGAACCGTGTGCTCCTGCTGGATGCCGCGGGTGCGGTGGTCGCGGAGGCCGCGGGCTCCAAGCGCGCCGTCGCCGACGCGATCTGGGACGCCGTCGCCGTCGTGCGCTGAGCGGCTCGCCGCGTTTCGACTCGTCGCTGCGCTCCTCGCTCAACGACCGGGGTCATCCCCCCGGTCGTTGAGCGAGCGCAGCGAGTCGAAACGCAGAGCGCAGCGAGTCGAGCGCCTGCGGTCAGGCCTTCTTCTGCACGTCCAGCAGCGGCGATCCGTGGGTCACGGGGCCCAGGGCCACCGGGTCGACGGTGTCGAACGAGTCGCCGTTGAGGACGATCACCGGCGTGATCAGCGGGTAGCCCGCCTTCTCGATCACGGCGCGGTCGAAGGTCACGAGCGGGGTGCCGGTCTCGACACGATCCCCGTTCTTGACCTTCACGTCGAAGCCCTCGCCCTTCAGGTTGACGGTGTCGATGCCGACGTGGATGAGCACCTCGGTGCCGTTGTCCAGCTGCAGGCCGAAGGCGTGTCCGGTCGGCTGGGCGGCCACCACCGTGCCGGCACCGGGCGCGTAGACCGTGTCACCGGTCGGCTCGATCGCCACGCCCGGTCCCATCACACCGCCGGCGAACACGGGGTCGGGAACCTGGTCGAGGGCGACGACGGTCCCGTCCAGCGGCGCGGCCACCTGGACGAGCTCGCCCACGGCCGCGGGCCGCCCGGCGACGGCGGTCGCGGTCGCCGCCGCTGCCGTCTCGCCCGCGACGCCGACGAGCTCCGCACCGCCGGCGACGGCCGGGATGCTGTCGCGCGCGGCGCCCGGGGCGACCGCTCCCACACCGGCCGGGGCCGTCGCGACGGCCGCGTCGGCCGGCTCGGGGTTCTTGTAGCCCGAGATCATGACCAGCACCATCGCGACCACGAACGCGCCCGCGACGGCGATGAGGTAGAGGCCGATCGGGTTGAAGGCGGGGATCGTCAGCAGCGACGTGAAGACGAACGCCTGCGTCGTGATGCCGTGGGGAAGGCCCAGCAGCAGCGATCCGATGCCGATGATCAGACCACCCGTGAGGCAGCCGACCAGCATGCGCGGATAGATCCGCTTGTACCGCAGATGGATGCCGTACAGCGACGGCTCGGAGATGCCGCCCAGCAGGCCCGCCGCCAGGGCGCCGGTCGCCGTCTGCCGCATCTGCTTGTCCTTCTCACGCCAGGCCAGCACCAGCACGCCGGCGGTCGCGCCGAAGCACGCGAAGTTCCACGCGCCCATGGGGCCCTGGATGAAGTCGTAGCCGAGCGTCTGGATGTTCAGGAGCATGATCGCGTTGATCGGCCAGTGCAGGCCCAACGGCACCATGAAGGGGTAGGCCAGCGGGATGACGATCGCGAAGATGAACGGCGAGAAGGAGTTGATGGCGCTGAGGGCGTTCGCCAGCGCGGCACCGGCGTACACGCCGATCGGGCCGATGAGGAACGCCGTGAGCGGGATCATCACGAGCATCGCGATGAACGGCACGAAGATCAGCTGGATGTTCTCGGGGATGACCTTCTTCAGCCCCTTGTAGACGAGGCCGAGCACCGCGGCCATGAGCAGCGGCGGGAACACCTGGGAGCTGTAGTCGAAGATGGTCAGCGGCATCCCGAACACCTGCACCGTGGTGATGTCGGAGCCCAGGAACGTCGTCTGCACGGCATCCTCGGTCTTCCCGAGCGCCGTGAAGCCGGGGAGCATGACGACGGCCATGATCGCGAAGCCGACCCACGGGTCGGCGCCGATCTTCTGCGACGCGTTGTAGGCGACCATCAGGGGCAGGAAGATGAACACGCACTGCCACATGAGGTTGACGAAGGCCCACGACGGCGGCAGCACCACGCCGGGCGCGTTCCACGCGGGGATCCAGCCGAGCGTCGCCGCGAGGGCCATGAACGTGATGAACAGCGACGCGCCGAGCAGGGCGCCGAGGATCGGACGGAACGAGTCCGAGAGGAACTCGAAGAGGGTGTCGAGCCACGCGTTCGTGCCGCGCGGTCCCTTCGCGCGCTCGCGCGCCTTGATGTCGGCGTCGCTCTCGGCGCTGGCGGGGGCGCCGCCGCCGGCCATGACGGGCAGCGCCATGATCTCGTTGTAGACGGTCTGCACGCCGCCGCCGATCACGACCTGGAAGCGGTCGCCGGCCTGCGGGACCGCTCCGAGCACGCCGGGGATGGCCTCGACGGCGGTCTTGTCGGCCTTGTCGCCGTCGTTGAGCTGGAAGCGCAGCCGTGTGGCGCAGTGCGTGAGACTCGCGATGTTCCCGGGCCCGCCGACGGCGTCGACGATCTCGGATGCCGAATTGGATGCCATGTTTTCGCCTCTTTTTCGTTGTGCGACGTCCTGTCGATGACGATCTGTCGCAGGCGACTCTATATCGCCGTCAGGACGGCGGACAGGCCCCGGACCGTGGCAATCGTGACCCCTCGATCCGCTCTTCGCCCGGCATCCGCGTTCAGGTTTCACTCAGGTTCCGTGCCGGGGACGTCCAGAAAACGTTGTGAAGCTGTGACCTTCGTGTCCACCCGAGGACGCGCATCGCCCCTTCACCCGCCCCGGGGCGATTCTGATCCACCGGAAGCTGCTCTCTTTATGCCCCGTCTGCCCCACCGTCCCGTGACGTCCGCCCTCCTCGGCCTCGGCCTCGTGATCGGCGCCGCCACGACCACCGCGGGGGCCGTTCCGGCCTTCGCCGTGAGCACCGCCCCGGCCGCGACCAGCGGCTCCGTCGTCGCCGAGTCCACCTCCGCGCCGCTCAGCGCCATCACGGCGGGCGGCATCACCGCCCTCGCCAAGGCCCAGGCCGCCGTCGCCGGCGCCGCGAAGGTCTCCATGGACATCACGGCCTCCGGCCTCGACGTCGGCCGCACCGACATCGTGATCGACACCACGAAGCTCAGCGCGCTCGTCGACAAGCTGCAGGCGCTCGAGGTGACGCCGGCGATGATGATCCCGTCGCTGACCGCGGATGCCACCGCCGAGACCGAGGCCGTGCGCACTCAGACCGCCGACCTGCGCTCCGCCCTCGACGCCGCCAAGCAGCGCAAGGCCGAAGCGGATGCCGCCGCGAAGGCCGCCGCCGAGGCCGCCGCGGCTCAGGCCGCCGCCGAGGCGGCCGCCGCCGCACAGGCGCAGGCGGAGGCGGAAGCCGCCGCCGCCGCGAAGGCGTCGTCGGCATCGGCGTCCGTCCCCTCGGTCGACGTGAACGTCGACCCCGCCTCGGCACAGGGCATCGCCCGCTCCATGGCGGCTGCCAGCTACGGCTGGGGCGACGACCAGTTCGCGTGCCTCGTGTCGCTGTGGAACAAGGAGTCGGGCTGGCGCGTGAACGCCGCCAACAGCAGTGGCGCGTACGGCATCCCGCAGGCCCTGCCCGGAAGCAAGATGGCCTCGGCGGGCGCGGACTGGGAGACGAACCCGGCGACGCAGATCGCCTGGGGCCTCGGCTACATCTCCGGCCGCTACGGCACCCCGTGCGGCGCGTGGGACCACTCCGAGTCGGTCGGCTGGTACTGACCGCTCCCCCATGCCCCGAGAACGGCCCGGACGAATCCGTCCGGGCCGTTCTCCCGTTCTAGGGTGGGCGCATGACGTGGCAGACGCGCGCTTCGCGCACCGTGTACGAGAACCGCTGGATCCGCGTCGACGAGCACGACGTCCTGGGCCCCCACGGCGAGGGCATCTACGGCGTCGTCGAGATGCAGCATCCCGCGGTGTTCGTCGTGGCGCTCGACGACGACGACCGCGTCTGCCTGATCTCGCTCGAGCGCTACACCACCGGCCCGTCGTGGGAGGTGCCCGCGGGCGGTTCCGACGGCGAGGAACCCCTCGTCGCGGCGCGGCGGGAGTTGGCCGAGGAGACCGGGATGACGGCGCGCGAGTGGACGTCGCTCGGACGGATGAACGCCCTCAACGGCATCGCGCGTGCGCCCGAGTTCGTCTTCCTCGCCCGCGGCGTCGAACGGGCGTCGGATGCCGCCGCGACCCAGCACGAGGAGGGCATCGACGCGGTGCGCTGGGTGCCGTTCGCCGACGCCCTGCGGATGGTGCGGGACGGCGAGATCACCGACGGCGAGACGGTCGCGGCGCTCGCCTACGCCGGCATCCACCTGGGCCGATTCGCCTGAGCGTGCGGAGACCGATCGGGCTCAGCCCTGGCGTCCCTTGAAACGCGGGGTGAGCTTGTTGATGACGTAGACCCGCCCGCGGCGGCGGACGACCTGTGCGCCCGGCTGCGCCTTGAGGGACTTGAGGGATGCGCGAACCTTCACGATGACTCCTTATTGAGAATACTTATCAATAAAACGCTAGAGTGGTGCGACCCGTCCGTCAACCCGAGAGCAGGATCGTCGTGCCCCCCTCCCCCCTGATCGTCGCCGGACTGTGCACACCCGAGCGCCGCCGCTACGCCGCCGGGCTCGCCCACGCCAGCGGTCGCGGCCTGCTGCGGGTCAGCGCGAGCAGGGGCGGGACGGCACCGACACCCGACGGCCCCGTCGCCGTGCCGCTGCTGCGCGACCGGCGCGAGATCGAGCGCGTCGTCATCGATGCCGACATCGACGTCGACGTGCTGCACCTGGACCTCGTCACGCGTGCGGAGCCCGCACCGATCGTGTGCGTCGTCGACGCCCGGCACCTGCTGGCGGATCTGCGCGATCCCAGCCCGCTCCGCGACGAGGCTCCCGGCGGAGGAGGCGACGCCGACACCGGCGCACGGGCGCGTCGCGCGGTCACGCTCCTGGAGGCCGCGACGCTCATCAGCTTCGTGCACTGGGAGCGGGTCGAGACCGCCGAGCTGTCGCTGCTCATGGCGCTGGCCTCGCACCTGGCACCGCGGGCGCGCGTCCGCCTGTCACGCGGCCCCGCCGAGGACCTTTCGGCGCTGGCACACGGGCACCCGGACGGCGTCGGCGAGCCCCCGCTGCCGGAGCGCGCGGGCTGGGTGATGGCACTCAACGACGAGCACGACCCGTACATGACCGATCCGCGCGTGACGACCCTCCGGTACGAGCGCCTGCGCCCGTTCCATCCGTCGCGGCTCGCCGCTGCGCTCGACGAGCTCGACACCGGTCGCCTCGGCCTGCTCGTGCGCTCGGCGGGCTTCTGCCGGCTCGCGACCCGCGCGGGCATCCTCGCCCGGTGGGAACAGGTCGGCTCGGCGATGTGGATCGACCCCCAGGACGCGGGCGAGCACGCGGCCCTCACCGCCCAGGACCTCGCTCTCACGGGACTGGATCTCGTCGCGGATGCCGTCGCGCGCACCCTCGACGGTGCGCTCCTGACGGATCGCGAGCTCGAGGCCGGTCCGGCCGCCTGGGCGCGGTTCGACGACCCGTTGCCCGCCTGGCCGGTGTGGGCCGACGACGCGCGACCCGATGCCCCGCGCGACCCCCGCTCCGATGCGAGCGGGCCGACGTAGCCCTTCACGGCGAACCCGTCAACCCTCTGCCGTGCTCACGGCGGCGCTCCTAACGTCGAGATCAGGAGTCCAGAGAAGGGAAGACATCATGGGTCTCGACGACAAGATCAAGAACGCGGCCGAGGACCTCGGCGGCAAGGTCAAGGAAGGCGTCGGCAAGCTGACGAACAACGAGCGCCTCGAGGCCGAGGGCGAGGCCGACCAGGCCAAGGCCCACGTCAAGAAGGCCGGCGAGGACGTCAAGGACGCGTTCAAGTAGGCCCCCGCTCGCGACGCCCCCACCCCTCGCGGTGGGGGCGTCGTTCTGCGTCGACCGGTCCGCCGCCCTAGAGTGGGACGACGATATCCGAGGTGGAGCGACCATGTCCGAGCACATCGAGCCCTTCTTCACGGTGATCGCGATCGCCTTCGAGATGATCGGCGCCCTCGCGATGGTCGTGGGCTTCGTGATCGCCGTCGTCCTGGCGGGGCGCTCGCTGCGGCGCACGGGCGAGGGTCACGCGGCGTACCTGGTGCTGCGCAACACGCTGGGCGCGGCCATCCTCCTCGGTCTCGAGGTGCTCGTGGCCGCGGACCTCATCCGCACCATCACCTCGAAGCCGTCGATCGAGGATGCCGTGATCCTCGGGCTCATCGTCGTCATCCGGACGGTGCTGTCCATGTCGATCCAGATCGAGATCGAGGGGACGCTCCCGTGGCGACGCGCCCTGTTGACCAGCGGCGGCCAGGTGCTGGCGCGGACCATCTCCCGCGAGCGCCAGGATCGGCGCCCCGAGACCCCGGCTACCTAGACGCGTCCCGGTCCGACTCCGACCGACCCGCCTCCCGGCGGACGGCGAGGGTCCGCTCCCGCATCGCGAGGAACAGCGGGAACACGAAGGCGAACGCCGTCACCAGCGACGCCACGACGTACAGCCACGGGCGGCGCATGCCCAGGCGGCGCCCCTCGACGATGATCAGGATGCTGCCGGCCACGGCCGCGACCATCAGGTCGACGCCGATCGAGCCGACCGCGGGGCCGGATTGCACGAGGTCCAGCACGTAGTTGTGCATCAGCACGACCGACCAGACGTTGAGGGCGAACGTGCCGACCAGCCCGACGACCGCGAGCGCGAGGTAGGTGAGGGCGAGGGCGGACCACCGGGGCGTCATGGACACAGTCTGGACCGCGGAGCGTTCCGGCGCAGCCGGCACGCCCGCGGCATCCTCACTCAGACACCGTCACCAGCACGCGATGCCATCCCGTCGAGCCGTTCGGCGCGATGGGCGCCCGCTCCTGGACCTGCAGCTCACCGTTCTTGTTCCAGGCGCGCACCGCGATGTAGTGCGTGCCCGCCGTGGCATCCCACTCGTGCATCCACTGCACCCAGCTGTCGTCGTTGACGGGCGTGGACATCGTGGCGGGGATCCAGCCGGTGTCGTCGATGTTCACCTCGACGCGCCCGACCCCGACCGGCTGCGCCCACGCCATGCCGGCGACCGCGACGGTGCCGGGCGCGACCGGCGTGTCGATCTTCGGCACGTCGACCCGGGAGGAGAGCTTGATCGGCGCTTCGGCGCTGTAGCCGCGCGGCGTCCAGTACGCCTCGTCGGCGGCGAAGGTCGTGACCTTCAGCTCGGTGAGCCACTTCGTCGCCGACACGTAGCCGTAGAGTCCGGGCACGATCATCCGCACGGGGAAGCCGTGCTCGGCCGGAAGCGGCTCGCCGTTCATCGCGACGGCCAGGATCGCGTCCAGGCCGTCGTCGGTGAGGGCGGACAGCGGCGTGCTCGCGGTGTAGCCGTCGATGCTGCGGGAGAGCACCATGTCGGCGCCGGCCTGGGGACCGGCCATCCGGAGGATGTCGCGCACCGGCACCCCGAGCCAGGTGGCGTTTCCGAGCAGCCCGCCGCCCACCTCGTTCGACACGCAGGTCAGGGTGATGCCGTACTCGTCGAGCCCCATCGCGACGAGCTCGTCGAAGCTCAGCTCGACGCGGCGGTCGACCATGCCGTCCACGACGAGTCGCCAGGTGGCCGGATCGATGGTCGGCACCGTCAGGGCCGTGTCGACGCGGTAGAAGTCGGCGTTCGGCGTGAACAGCGGCGACAGGCCGGGCACGTCGAGCTCGGCGCCCGCGGGGATGGTCAGCGCCCGTCGGGGTGCGGGCAGTTTGAGAGCGTCGCGGATCGCGTCCACCGACGAGGTCGCCGCGGTGACGACGCGTGCCGCGACGCCGACGATCACCGCCGAGACGCCGGCGACGCCGGCGAGGCGGAAGAACCCGCGACGGCCGAGGGCCTGCTCCGACGGTGCGCCGTCGTCGGGGGCGCCGGACTCCCCGGCGGCTGCGCCACGCCAGCGCCGGAGGCGACGGCCGAGCAGCACGAGGACGACGGATGCCGCGACCGTGCCGATCACCGGCGGAACGAACGACAGCGGCGTGACCCCCGTCCGCGAGACGACCGCGGCCGTGGAGAGCACTCCGGCGATGACGACGATCACGACGCCCAGCGGAGCGCGCAGGTACTCGAGCACCCCGCCGATCGCGGAGGCGATGACGACGGCGAGGCCGAGCCCCGCGAGCAGGGCGATCTTGTCGTTCGCGCCGAAGGTCGCGATCGCGAACTCCTTGAACGGCTGCGGCACGATGTCGATCACGAACCCGCCGACCGCGAGGATCGGGCTGGCGGTGCGCGCGAGCAGGAGGGCAAGCAGCTCCGCGACGCCGAGGAACACGGCGCCGCTCACCAGACCCGCGAGCGCTGCCAGGGCGAGAGACCTCACACGGCCGTTGCGTGTCGTCACAGTGATCTCCTGCCGCCGGGGTCGGGGTTACGCGTGTTGTTCGTCACCGACGCCGGATCGGATGGGAGGGGGCGTCCGCTCTCAGCGGGAGAGGTCCACGGGGACGCCGTTCTCCTCCAGCGCGTGCACGAGCTCCGCCACTCCCACGAAGTGCTGCGAGACCATGCCGACACGGCGCGCTGCCGCGACATGGCCGGGCGAATCGTCGGTGAACAGCACGGCGTCGGGGCCGTCAGCCGAGGGTCGAAGTGACGGACGACGCCGTCGAGATCGAACAGCCGGAGACGGCAGTTCGAGAGCCGCATGCGACTTTCGTATGAAGTCACGAAAAGGTAACGGAAACCCCTTGTGGGCCGTTACCTGGTCGTTATAGAGTGCTCGCACGGTAGTTGTTTTGCTGTG
The DNA here is from genome assembly GCF_019443465.1 of Microbacterium sp. PAMC21962. Lineage (NCBI taxonomy): Bacteria > Bacillati > Actinomycetota > Actinomycetes > Micrococcales > Microbacteriaceae > Microbacterium > Microbacterium sp. PAMC21962. Next base: position 1,817,426 of record NZ_CP080381.1, read on the forward strand.
GCAGCTACCGGCATGTGATTGCAGGACACTCTTGGTGCAAGGGACAAGGGCCGGTCGGAAGCCTCTCCGACCGGCCCTTACTCTTGCGTGTCTTCCTCCCCAGCCCGGCCGCCTGTGCAGTTGTCCACAAAAGGCCCCTGACCAGCCTTTCTCCCGCTCCGATGTCGGAGGTCCGCGGCAGAATCGAGGCATGGAAGACACCGATCCGCTCACGCCGCCGGACGACCACGCGCGCCTGAACGCGATCCTCGACGGCCTTCTCGACCGGCGCCGCCGCATCGCGGCGCTACAGGCCGAGGAAGCCGAGCTGCTCCATGCCGCCCAGGAGTTCGCGCTCGCGCGACACGACGCCTTCGCGGCCGATCGCGATGCGCCGGACGACCTCCCGCTGCGTTCGGTGGCGGCCGAGATCGGCGCCGCGACCCTCCAGTCCGACCGCACGGTGCAGGCGCGGATGGGCGACGCCGCCACCCTGGTCGCGCGCTTCCCGGCGACTCTCGCCGCCCTGCGCGCGGGCCTGATCAGCCGCGCGCACGCGTCCGTCATCGTGGATGCCGGGGGTGCGATCCCCACGGACGACGCGCGCGACGCGTACGAGAGCGCGGTACTCGCCGTCGCCGAGCGCGAGACGGTCGGCCGACTGCGTCCCGTCGCGCGACGTCTCGCCGATCTCGCTCATCCCGTCCCCCTCGACGAACGTCACCGCACGGCTCGCCGCGATCGTCGCGTCTGGGTCGCCGACCGCGATGACGGCATGGCCGAGCTCGGCCTCACCGGTCCCGCGCACCTGATCCACGGCGCGTTCGACCGGCTCACGCAACTCGCGCGCGCCGTCACCGACGCCCGCCGTCGCCCGCCCGCCGTCGATCCGGCGAGCGCCACGACCGCGCTCGCGGCCGCCAACACGACTCGACCCACGACCGACGGCGAACCGCTCGACGCCCTCTTCCCCGCGGACGACGGCGCGTCCCCCGACACGCGACGCCTCGACGAGGTGCGCTGCGACGTCGCGCTCGACCTGCTGCTGAGCGGGCACGCCACGAGCGAGGCGAGCAACGCGTCCCTGCCCGAGAGCGCGTCGATCCGCGCGCGGATCCAGGTCACGATCCCCCTCCTCACCCTCGTCGGCGCCGATGACCGACCCGCCGATCTGGCCGGGTACGGCCCCGTGGATGCCGACACCGCCCGGCGCCTGGCCGAGACCGCACCCGGGTGGGACCGACTGTTCACCGCCCCGACCGGCGGGACCGTTCTCGCCGTCGACCGCTACCGCCCGAGCAACGAGCAGCGCCGCCTCCTCCGGGCACGCGACGAGCACTGCCGCTTCCCCGGATGCCGCCAGCCCACCCCACGCTGCGACATCGACCATACGATCGCCCGAGAGCACGACGGTCCGACGACGGTGGCGAACCTCGCCCACCTGTGCCGTCGCCACCACACCCTCAAACACCATTCCGCGTGGCGGGTCCGGCAGCGGCCGGACGGCACCCTCCAGTGGACCAGCCCGGCCGGGCGCACCTACGACGATCGCCCCGCGCGCTCGCTCGCCTTCGAGCCCGCGCCGTTCTGACGCACCCGCCACCCGCCCGAGCCCGCCCGAGCCCGCGCCGCCGGCACAGCCCGCCCGCGCGCCCGTGATGGAATGGCACCATGACCGACACCGCGATCTCGCTCACCCTCGACGGCACACCCGACCTGCCGAGCGCGATCCTGCAGGCGCTCTACCGCATCACCGGGCGTTCCACGGTCGAGCTCCGGCGCAGCATCCAGGGCCGGCAGCCGCTGTTCACCGCCGCCCTCTTCGGCAACGCCCACATCGACGTGGTCCCCCGTCTGGAGAAGACGATCGACTACCTCACCGACCTCGGACTGCCGTTCACGCTCCACGAACACGTCGACGGAGACCGCGACGAGATCGACCTCGCCACCCTCCATGCCATCCTCGGCGGCGCTGACGGCCAGTTCGCCTGACCGCCGCGGCGAGCGACCGCCTCAGACGCCGCCGCCCCCGCCGCCGCCTCCGCCCCCACCCGCCGAGCCTCCCCCGCCCGATCCTCCCGACGTCGATGACGACGACATCGCCGCACTGGAGAGCGAGCCGATGCCCGACGAGAACGCCGACGCATCGAAAGCCCCCGAGCCGTAGTACCAGTACGGACCCGTCGCGCCGACAGCCGTGTAGAGCACCGCGAGCTGCGCCGACCACTCCTTCTCCTGACCGAACACGACGGCGTAGGGCAGCAGCTTCTCGTACAGCACCAGCTTCTGTCGCGGGTCGTCCACGTCCACCGGCGCCCGTTCCGCGCCGGAGGGCGACTGCAGCATGCGGATGCGATCGGCCTCGGCCCAGCGGATGAACTCCTCGAGCCCCTTGAGGTGATCGCGCGTCTCGGCGCCCAGGGCGGTCAGCGGCTTGCGGGAGCACATCGCGATCACGACGACCGCGATCGCGACGCTGACTCCCAGCACCGTCCACGGCACGGCGGGCTGCACGTACGAGCCCAGCGCCACGAAACCGAGGCCCATCGCGGCCCCCGCACCGACGACCGCCAGCAGGATCGGAAGCCAGCGCGCCCGCGCGGGCACCTGTCGACGCAGCCCTCGGGCGCCGAGCTCGGTCTCCGCCGCGGCGAGGATCTTCTGGGCCACCTTCGACAGGCGGGTGTCCTGCTTGCCGAACCGGTACTGCTCCCCCGGCACGCCGTCCGGGAACAGTCCGTCGAGGAGCATCCTGCCGTCGCCGTCCGCCTTCGACGGGTCGACGAGCTCCGCCGCCAGCTTGTCCTTGCCGAACCAGCCGCCGTCCGTGTCGAGGATCCGGATCGAGCCGCGCACGGCCTGCTCCAGCACCTCGGCGGGGATCGCCTTCGACGTCTCGCCGAGCAGCACCGCGCTCTCGAGCGCATCGACGATCTTGGGCGGGTCGTACTCGGCGATGATCGTCGGCCGCCCCGGCTCGTCCGCGAGCTGCCGGCGTCGCGCCCGCACGCCCAGCACGCCGCCGGCGACGGCGAGGAGCCCGGCGACCGCCTGCCCCCACCCGAACGGCGAGGCCAGGTAGCCGGTGTCGTAGGTCGAGAAGGTGCCGTCCGTGAAACCGACCGCCACCGTCAGCGTCTCGTTCGGCTGCACGTCGTCCGCGACCGCCGTCACGATCGTGCCACCGCCGGCATCCGGCGACGCGGCGATCGACGTACACGGCGTCGAGGAGTTCTGCACCCCCTGATAGCAGGCCATCCGGCCCGTGAGGGCGGGAGCGAGCTCGGACCCCAGGTGCAGCCGCGCCGTCACGGTGCCGAACACCTGCGGCCAGTCGACGCCGTTGACGTCCCAGTAGAACTCCAGACCGGAGTCCGGGAAGACCCACGTGACGTTCTCGAGCGTGTAGGTCAGCACGAACGTCTGCGTCCCGCGCAGGAACCCGTCCGCGCGCGACACGATCGAGAAGGCGCCGTCCTCGCTGTCGATCTCGCTCGGGCGCGGCGCGCCGTTCTCGTCGGTCACGGACACGAGTTCCGGGTGCAGCGGCTGCCCGTTGTAGGTGGTCGGCAGCGACCGACGGATGCCGTGGTTCTGATCGGCATCCGGGAACTGCGCGACCAGCGTCTCGACCACCTCGAGGCGGCTCGTCCCGTCATCGGCGCGGGTCAGCGTGTAGTCCGCGGTCATCGACGAGAACGAGAAATCATCGGCGCTCGCCGGGCGCAGGGCGGGCGCGGATGCCGAGAGCGGACCCGCCGCGGAGGTCGCCGACGCCGGCGCCGCCGGACCCACGAGCAGCAGGGCCGCGAGAGCCGATCCGATCCCGACGAGCAGCGCCCGTCCGCGTCGCCGATGCCCCATGCGCTCCACCCTAGGCGGCGGTGCCCGGCCCGCGCACTACAGTGGACGCCATGACCGACCGCCGCCTCGCCGTCGCCGCGTGGGAGAGCCTCTTCCGCGCGCAGCACGAAGTGCTCCGCGAGATCAGCGATGACTTCGGCGAGGACGATCTGACGCAGGCCGAGTACGACGTGCTGCTCACCGTGGTGCGCGGCGACGACAACGCCGCCCGGCTGCGCGACGTCACCGCGAACATGCTGATCAGCCAGCCGAGTGTCTCCCGTCTCGTCGACCGGATGGTCGCGCGCGATCTCATCAGCAAGTGCACCGATCCGCACGACGGGCGGGGCGCCATCGTCCGGGCGACCGACAAGGGCGTCGCCGCGTTCCGCCGCGTCGCGACGGTCCACGGCCGCTCCATCGCCGAGCGGATGTCGGTGCTCAGCGACGCCGAGCTCGAGCAGCTCCAGCGACTCACGAGCAAACTGCGCGGCGCCTAGGGCCCAGAGGGATCAGGGGGGCTCAGGGGGGCTCAGGGGGCCCAGGTGCGGCTCAGGGGGTGCGCCGCCGCAGGGTGAGGGCGGCGAGCGCGAGGCACAGTATCGCGACCCCGGCGACCACGAGCACCGGCGCCCAGAGGTCCCATCCGTCGTCGCCCGCGCTCACGGCGGCGACGGCGTCGATCGCGTAGCTCAGCGGCAGCACGTCGCTGACGGCGCGCAGCACGTCGGGCATCTGATCGCGCGGCAGGAAGAGGCCGCCCAGCAGCAGCTGCGGGAAGACGAGCACGGGCATGAACTGCACGGCCTGGAACTCCGTGCGCGCGAACGCGCTGGCGAGCAGGCCGAACGCCGTCCCCATCAGGGCGTCCACCACCGCGACCACGCCGAGCTGCCAGATCTCGCCGTCCACCTCCAGCCCGCACACCACGACGGCGAAGGCGACCGTGACGACGGCCTGCACGAGCGCCACGAGCCCGAAGGCGAGCGCGTAGCCGAGGATGACGTCGGCTTTGGCGATCGGCGTCGTCATCAACCGTTCCAGCGTGCCGCCGCGACGCTCGCGCAGCGTCGTGATCGAGGTGACCAGGAACATCACGATGAACGGGAAGACCGCCAGGATGCCGCCGCCGAACTGCGCGAAGACCCCCTCTCGGTCGGAGAAGATCCAGGCGAACAGTCCGACGAGCAGCGCCGGGGCGGCCAGCATGAGCACGATCGAGCGGGGATCGTGGCGCAGCTGGCGCAGGACGCGCGCCGTCGTCGCGTCCACACGGCGCGCGTTCACGGCATCCCCCCGTCGCCCGTCGCGCGCACGAGCGCGAGGAACGCCGCGTCGGGATCGGTGGTCCCGGTCGCCGCGAGGAACCGCTCCGGCGTGGAGTGCGCCAGCACCCGCCCCTCCCGCAGCAGCACGATCTCGTCGCAGCGCAACGCCTCGTCCATCACGTGGCTCGACACGAGCAGCGTGGCACCGGCATCCGCGAGGGAACGGAAGATGCCCCACAGCGTCTCGCGCAGCAGCGGGTCCAGGCCCACGGTCGGCTCGTCGAGCACGAGGAGGTCGGGCGCGCCGAGCATCGCGACCGCGAGCGAGACGCGTCCGCGCTGGCCTCCGGAAAGGGAGCCCACCAGCCGGCGCTGCTGCGGCCGCAGCCCGACGTCGTCGAGGACGCGCGAGACGTCGCCGCGCGTCGCGCCGAGGACCGCCGCGAAGTACTCCAGGTTCTGGGCGACGGTGAGATCGTCGTAGACCGACGCCCCCTGACTGTCATACGCCACGCGGTGGCGCAGCGGCCGCGATCCGGCGGGCGCGCCGAGCACCGTCACCGTGCCCGCCGCGAGGCGTTGCACCCCGACGATCGCACGCATGAGCGTCGTCTTGCCGCTGCCGCTCGGCCCGAGCAGCCCCGTGATCCGCCCCGCGGCGATGTCGAGGTCGAGCCCGTCGAACACCGCGTCGCGTCCGCGCCGCACCACGAGGCCGCGGACGACCACGGCCGGGGCCGACGCTGCGGCCGGGGCGGACGACACCTCGGGAATGCTCGTCATGGGGGCATTATCCGCCTCAGGAGGCGCGCGCGGGGTTCGTGGCCTTGCCGTCCAGCCACAGCGTGTCGCTCGCATCGCTGTGGGTCGACGCGGTGCCCACGTGGGTCGACGCGATCTTCGGGCCCTTCGTGATCACGTGCACGAGAGCCATCGCATGCCCGCGGCCGAGGCCGTACTCGTCGGCGAGCCACGCGACGATCTCCCCGGCCTTCGTGCCGGGGCCGAAGCCCTTCTGCGTCGCCTGCTCCACGAACTGGCGCGGGGTGAGCCCGGTCTTGTCCTCGATGTTGTCGAGATATGCCTGAAACGACATCCGTTTCCCTTCCGGCGGTGCCTCCGCCTCGTGTTCAGCTCTACCAGCGATTGCGGACATCCTCGGCGAAGCCCTCGATGCCGTCGAAGTCGATGACCCCGCCCTCCACGGCGACGCGTCCCGACCACCGGCCGAAGCACTGGTCGGTGCGCGAGGCGACGACCCCGAGGCTGGTCGCCGACCGCTTGTCGAACGCGGGCTCGAACACCGCGTCGAGACCGCCGCCGCGCACCCGCCACGGACGCAGCGGCGTGGCGAGGTCGTAGTCCCAGGCGACGGGGACGGAGATCTTGTGCAGCACGCCGTCGACGACCACGCCGTTCTCGGTCGCCCCCGTCCCATCGGTCCAGCGCCCGCCCACCTGGATGCCGAACGTCCGGCCGTCGGCGAGCAGACCCGACCCGGCGCCCCAGTTCCACGCGACGTCGTACGGCCAGCGGCCCCGCCCGTGATCCAGGACCGCCCACGACCCGGCCGGCACGTCGTGATCGATCCCGTCGAGGGTGAGCGTGCCGGATGCCGGCAGCGCGACGTCCTTCACGGTGTACTGGAAGCGTCGGGACGACCACGGCACCACGACGGCGAGCAGGTCATGGCCGGGCGGCCGGGTCACGGTGATGTCGAACGACGCGGCGGGGATCTCCGCGTGCAGCCGCCAGAGCTGCCCGCGCTCGGCGGGCGCGATGGTCGCCGCGAAGTCGCGATGACGGGCGATCGTGATGCCCGTGCCGAGCGAGCCGGGCAGCGACACCTCGCGCGAGGGCAGGACGGTGGCGTTGCGGGACCACGTGCGTCCGGTGGCACGGTCGCGGATCCACACTTCGTGGACCGCGGCGTAGTCGAGCGACGACACGGTCAGCGACACGATGTGCGTGGGCGTGATGACGTTCCAGTACTCCCACCGCTTGTTGCGACCCCACGATCGCACGAACCGGCCGCGCCCCCGGCCGATGCCGTCGGTGTCGACGAGGGGCGTCCGGCTGAACCCGATCGCGGCCGGGTTCAGCCGGCCGTCGGGGCGCGTGAGGGAGACGGGTGCGGTGAGCTCGCGCTCGTGCGCGGCGGGGAGGTCGGGCATCGGCATCCTTGCTGACGTTCCGGGTCGGGTGCTTCGACACTAGCGCTGTCGACGCGAACCGCCCCGGTCCGAGGCGGACGCGGGGCGGTTCGGGCGGTGGCGCGGGGCGCCGACGGTCACGGCTCGACGGGCTGCGGCTCCTGTGCCGACGCGTGGGCCTGGATCGTGGGCGCGCCGCCGTCGGCGACGACCTGGACCTTGCGTGGCTTGGCCTTCTCGCTCACGGGGATCGTCACGGTGAGCACGCCGTTGCTGTAGGTCGCGGCGATGCCGTCGGTGTCGATGCCCTGGCCGAGGTTGAGCTGGCGCAGGAAGCTCGCGGTCTCGCGCTCGCGCGTGATCCACTTCACTCCCTCGCCCTCGGTGAGGGTGCGCTCGGCGCGGATCGTCAGCAGCTGGCCGTCCACGTCGATGTCGACCGAGCCCGGATCGATGCCCGGCAGGTCGGCGCTCAGCACGTAGTGGTCGCCGTCGCGGTAGAGGTCCATCGGCATCCGGCGCGGTCCGCGGCGCGTGTCGAAGAGGCCCGACGCGATGCGGTCGAGGTCACGGAACGGGTCATACGTGGCCATTGTTCTCTCCTGTTCGTGTATGGCTCTGTGAGTTCTGAAAGTTGAGCCTCATCGACTCAACTAACTTCAGATTAGCACTCACCCCAGGAGAGTGCCAACGGTTCACGCACAGCGAACCCTCCCACCTGCCCGGGCTCAGTTGACGCACGAGCCGGAAACCACGCCACCGTTTCCGGCGTCGGCGCCAACTCGCCGGGCAGCGCCCTCCTCCTCCCCAGACGGCGCACCCGCGCACGTTCTCCACGGGGCCTCGCGGCGCGGCGCGCGACGGCAGCGAATGCGCCCACGCTGAGGGGATGCCGCGCCCACCACGCCCGCTTCCGTCGACTCTGCCCCAGGTCTTCACCGCCGCCGATGCGGCGGCGGCGGGCGTCGCCCGCGGACGACTCGCGGCGCGCGACCTGGACGCACCCTTCCGCGGAGTCCGCCTCCGGCGTGAGGCAGACGACGCGGCGACGCTCGGCGAGGACGCCCCGGACGAGATCGCGCGGCGCGCCATCCTGCGTCGCGTCCGCGCGCACGTGCTGGTGCTTCCGCCCCACGCGTTCTACATCGGAACGACGGCGCTCGCGATCCACGGACTCCCCCTCCTCGACGCGGATGCCGCGGCATCCGGCGACCTCGACGTCGCCGTGCCTGCGCCGCACCGTGCGCTCCGGCGGACGGGCATCGCCGCCGTGCAGGTCGCGCCGATGCTCGTCCACTCCACGGTCCGGGCCGGAATTCCCGTCGCGACGCTCGGCTCCACCTGGGCGATGCTCGCCCGTGAGCACTCGACACGCGATCTGGTGGTCATCGGCGACGCGATCATCCGCGTGCCCCGCGACGGATGGGGGCGGCGTGTGCCCGAACGCCAGCTCGCCAGGCCCGAGAACCTGGGTGCGGCCGTCGCCGCAGGACGCCGACAGGGAATCGGGAAGCTCCGGGCAGCACTCCCCCTGCTGCGCACGGGCAGCATGTCGCCGCTCGAGACCGACTGGCGACTGTCGCTCATCGGGACCGGCCTGCCGGAGCCCGAGCTCGACGTCGAGGTGCGCACCTCGGACGGGCGATTGCTCGGCATCAGCGACGGCGCGTTCCGGGCTCACCAGGTCGCCGTCGAGATCGAGGGTGATCACCACCGCACCTCGCGTCGCCAGTGGGCGCGGGACCTCCAGAAGTACGCCGACTACGCGAACCTCGGCTGGGACGTCGTACGCCTGACCTCCGCGCACATCCGTCAGGATCCGTCCTTCGGCGCGGCACTGGTGCGCGCCGCCCTCGCGCGCCGCGCCGCGCCTGCGTGACCGGCCGCTCGGTGGGCCCGTTCGCCAGAAATGGCAGCGCGGTTTGCGGCGCGAGCGCCAACCGAACCGCGGCTGCGAGCCGGTGCTCAGCACTCCACGACGTTGACGGCGAGACCGCCCTCGCTCGTCTCCTTGTACTTCGTCGACATGTCGATGCCGGTCTGGCGCATCGTCTCGACGACGGCGTCCAGCGGCACGTAGTGGGTGCCGTCGCCGCGCAGCGCGAGACGCGCCGCCGTCACGGCGGTGGAGGCCGCGATGGCGTTGCGCTCGATGCAGGGGATCTGGACGAGCCCGCCGACGGGGTCGCAGGTGAGGCCCAGATGATGCTCCATCGCGATCTCCGCGGCGTTCTCGATCTGACGGTTCGTCCCGCCCATCACGGCCGTCAGCCCGCCGGCCGCCATCGCACACGCCGAGCCGACCTCGGCCTGGCATCCGCCCTCCGCACCCGAGATCGACGCGTTCGCCTTGAACAGCGAGCCCAGCGCCGTCGCCGTCAGCAGGAACCGACGGATGCCGCGGCGCCGGTTCGCCTCGGCGAGCGCCTCGGCCGAGGCCACGACCGCCTCCGGCGCGGGATCGGCCTCGCCGTGCAGGCCGAGCAGCGCCGAGCCGACCAGCTCCCCGTACGGGGTGACGGCGTTCGCGGCGCCGATCCCCGAGTCGGCGAGGAAGCGCCACCAGTACATCGCGACGGCGGGCAGGATGCCGGCCGCACCGTTGGTCGGCGCCGTCACGACCCGTCCGCCCGCGGCGTTCTCCTCGTTGACGGCGAGGGCGAACGCGCCCAGCCATTCCCCGGGCAGCTCCCGCCCGGAGGCGGCGACCTCCTCCAGCTGCGCCCGGATCGCTCCGGCGCGCCGCTTCACCTTGAGCATGCCGGGGAGCACGCCCTCGGCGTGCAGCCCCGCGTCGACGCACGCGGCCATCGCGTCCCAGATCGCGTCGAGGCCGGCGGCGACCTCCTCCTCGGATCGCAGCGCCTCCTCGTTGCGTCGGGCGACCTCCGCGATCGTCAGACCGTACTCGTCGCAGACGTCCAGCAGCTGCGCCGCCGTGGAGAAGGGCAGGGGCGAGGATGCCGCGGACACGGCCGCCTCCTCGCCCTGGCGGCGGATGAACCCGCCGCCGATCGAGTAATAGGTGTCCTCGCACACCGCCGCTCCCGCGGCATCCCGCGCGACCAGCGTCATCGCGTTCGGGTGACCGGGAAGGCGCGTGCGCGGGGCGAGCACGATGTCGGCGCGCGCGAACGCGACGGCGAGACGTCCGTCGAGCAGCAGGTCCGCCCCGTCCGTCCATCCCGACCACGCGCCGCGCACGAGAGCCGGATCGACCGTCTCGGGCTCGTGGCCCTGCAGCCCCGCCACGACGGCGTCGGGTGTGCCGTGACCGATGCCGGTGGCGCCGAGGGAGCCGTACAGCGCGCACTCGACCCGGACGATCCCGGCTCCCGTCGCGGCGGCGCGATCGGCCGCGCGGCGCGCGAAGTCGCGGGCCGCGCGCAGCGGACCCACCGTGTGGGAGCTCGAGGGGCCCACCCCGATGGAGAACAACTCGAACGCCGAGACGTACGCACTCACGCTCCGAGCCTACGCGCCGGTTACGCTGAGAACTCGGAGGGGGCACCATGACCGCACTGACGAGGCCGGAGGTCGACCTCCGCGCCGCGCTCGAGGCCTGCGAGGGCGCCGGACGCGTCGACGAGGGGTTCCTCTCCCGCGTCGATGCCCAGTTCCCCCGCCTGCACGAGCTCTTCACCCGTCTGTACGGCGATCGCGCCGACGGCCAGGAACAGCTCGCGGCGACCGTGGCCGCGGCATCCGCGTCGTGGAACGCACGCCCGCTCGACCTGAAGGTGCGCGACGCGCAGCGCGAGGCCGACCCCGAGTGGTTCCAGTCCGAGCGGATGCTGGGCGGCGTCTGCTACGTCGACCGCTACGCCGGCAACCTCGCCGGCATCCGCGACCAGATCCCGTACTTCCGCGAGCTAGGACTGACCTATCTGCACCTCATGCCGCTGTTCGACGCCCCCGACGGCGACAACGACGGCGGCTACGCGGTCTCGAGCTACCGGCGCGTCAACCCGAGCCTGGGCACGATGCAGCAGCTCACCGAGCTGGCGGCCGATCTGCGGCTGGCGGGCATCTCGCTCGTGCTGGACTTCATCTTCAACCACACCAGCGACGAGCACGAGTGGGCACGCAAGGCCGTCGCCGGCGACCCCGAGTACGCCGACTTCTACCTGATCTTCCCCGACCGTGAGATGCCCGACGCGTACGAGCGCACGACGCGGGAGATCTTCCCCGACGACCACCGTGGCTCGTTCGTGCCGCTGGAGGACGGCCGCTGGATCTGGTCGACGTTCTACCACTACCAGTGGGACCTCAACTACGCGAACCCCGCCGTCTTCCGGGCGATGGCGGGTGAGATGCTCTTCCTCGCGAACCAGGGCGTCGAGGTGCTGCGCATGGACGCCGTCGCCTTCATCTGGAAGCGGCTCGGCACCTCGTGCGAGTCGCTGCCCGAAGCGCACCTGCTGCTGCAGGCGTTCAACGCGGTGCTGGCGATGGCCGCTCCAGGCATGGTGTTCAAGTCGGAGGCGATCGTCCACCCCGACGAGGTCGTCAGCTACATCTCGCCCCACGAGTGCGAGCTGTCGTACAACCCGCTGCAGATGGCGCTGACGTGGGAGGCGCTGGCCACCCGCGACGGACGGCTGCTGCAGCAGGCGCTGGATCGCCGCCACGCCCTGGCGCCGGGCACGGCGTGGGTGAACTACGTGCGCAGCCACGACGACATCGGGTGGACCTTCGCCGACGAGGATGCCGCGGAGCTCGGCATCGACGGCTACGCGCACCGGCAGTTCCTCAACCGCTTCTACACCGGACGCCACGAGGGCACCTTCGCGCGCGGCGTCGCCTTCCAGGAGAACCCCGCCACGGGGGATGCCCGGGTGACCGGGACCACCGCGTCGCTCGCGGGCATCGAGGCGGGCGATCCCGGTGGCGAGGACCGGGTCGTCCTCGCCCACGCCCTGGCGCTGTCGACCGGCGGCATCCCGCTGCTGTATCTCGGCGACGAGGTCGCGCAGCTCAACGACTACACCTACGCCGACGACCCGGTGCGCCACGGCGACACCCGGTGGGTGCACCGCGGCAACCGTCCCCGCGACGCGTACGCCCACCGCGGCGACGACACCACGGCCGCCGGCCGCGTCTTCCACCGCCTCACGAAGCTCATCTCCGTGCGCCGGCAGTCGCCGGAGCTCGCCGGCAACGCCCTCCTCCCCTTCCACACCCCGCACGCCGCCGTCGTCGGCTACCAGCGGCCGGGCGCCGAGACGCGCATGCTGGTGCTGGCGAACGTGGGGGATGCCGAGGTCACCATCGACCCGCTGACCCTGTCGGGTTTCGAACGGACCGCGTTCGACCCGGTGCACGACGTCGAGGTCGACCTCGACGAGGGCGTCGCCCTCCGCCCCCACGGCTTCGTGTGGCTGCGGGTCCGCCCCGTCTGAGGCTCAGCTCAGGCGCCGAGCAGGCCGCCGCGCGGGCGGAACACCCCGGCGCGGGCCAGCGCGAGGTACAGCAGGCAGCCCAGGCACAGGCCGAAGGCGGCGTTGAGGAAGGCTGCGATGAACGCGGCGGCTGCAGCGATCGGCAGCGCCCACGCGACGCCGGCGATGTGCAGCACGAGCCCGACCGTCACGACGATGAAACCGACGACCTGCGCGAACCGCGGCGGACGCGGGTCTTCGAGGTCAACCGGCGGCCGCAGGCGCGGCCGGATCGCGACCCGGTACAGCGCGCCCCACGGCGCGGTGCGGGGAGCCGCGAAGCCCCACACGAACAGCAGGTCGACGACCAGCAGGAGCAGGAACGCCGGATCGGTGACGCGCTCCCCGGGCGTCGTCGCCGTCGTGGCCGTGGAGGAGCCGACGAGGGCGAGGAAGGTGCCGACCAGAAGCAGGGCGGCGGTGACGGATGCCGCGAACCGCGGGCCGCGCGGATCGATGCCGGCGGGGCGTGCGGTGGACGGGGCGGAGGAGGTGGTCACCCTCACACGGTAGGCGCGATGGCGGCGTCCGGGGCCGTCGCCGTCACAGTTCTTCATGCACGAGCGTCGTCATCGACGGCGTCAACGAAGAAGGCCCGCGGCATGCCGCGGGCCTTCTTCGTTACTGTCTCAACACAGTGTGCGCCCGAAGGGACTCGAACCCCTAACCTTCTGGTTGGTAGCCGACCAGGCTGAGCGCGCCGCGGACGATGCCGCGTTCTGGTCAATCGTATGTCAGGAGTTCCCTGACACCGAATTGACGAACGTCGCGGGGGTCGTGTGATGGGCCGTCGAGCACGTCGAGAGCGCGACACGCTCGAATATCTCGCTGCCGCTCGTCGCTTCATCCGCCGCGCTGGTGAGCGCGTGGCGGATGCCGACGAGTTCGAGCTTGCCGAGCTTGTGGCCCTTCGTGCCGAGCTTGAAGCGGCGATCGTGACCGCCGTCCACGGTCAGCGGTCGATCGGTCGCTCGTGGGCGTACATCGGCGCCGCGCTCGGGATGAGGCGGCAGAGCGCGCAGGAGCGCTACGGCGAGAAGGCTGCATCATGATCTACCCCGACGAAATTCCGGTGTGGATCGGTCTGCCGCTCGCGCTCGTGCTGTGCGTCGTCTGGCGACGCCAGGTGGTCGTGGCGAGGAGGTCGCGGCGATGAACGAGCTGCGCGTTCTCAACGCCTACGCCGGGATCGGTGGGAACCGTCACCTCTGGCCCACCGAGTGGCACGTGACCGCCGTCGAGATCGATCCTCGGGTCGCGGCCGAGTACGCACGCCGCTATCCGAATGACACCGTGCTCGTGGAGGACGCGCACGCGCACGTCATGAAGCGCGCGCACGAGTACGACGCCCGATGGACATCGCCGCCGTGCCCGACGCACTCACGCCTCGCGGTGAACGTCGCCAAGCGGAAGGGCGTGGAGCCCGCGCCTGACCCACGCCTATGGGCCGAGATTGAGCACCTGCGCTCCCTCGGTGGCCGCTACGTGGTCGAGAACGTGCACACGTACTACGCGCCCCCCATCGCGCCAGACGTGGTGACCGAACGGCACTACTACTGGACGAGCACCCCGCCCCTCGCGCTTACACCGGCGGTTGTTCTCCCGATCAGCGGCCGTCGCGTGGGCCTGACGGCGGACGCGATCGCGCAGAGCTACGGCCTACCTCATCTGCCGGCCGGCTCGGTTGCTGACCGTCGTAAGGCGATGCGTAACGCTGTGATCCCGCACGAGGGCTATCAGATCGCCATGGCCGCATTCATACCAGAGCTTGTGTCAACCAATCACACGAACGGTAGGAGCGCACGATGAGCACCGAGACTGATCCGCTCGTGTGGAGCGTAGACCGCTCCTGGGGCAATGTGAAGAAGAACCGCGACGGCGATATGTATCCGAGCGACTATCGCAAGTATCACGTCGACCGAGGTGACACGACGGCAAAGTGCAACAGCCGCATCTTCCTCAACTCGATGAAGCTCACTCGCCCGGTGGGCTTCGGGGGCGCGATCTATGACGACATGCCAGCGGGGCGGGCGTCCGAGTTGAACCGTGAGGACGTGTGTCGGCGGTGTGTCCCGTTGATGCCTCAACCGGGTGATCCGTCATGAGCGTCTACGTGGATGACATGTTCAAGAAGGCCACCGTTCCGAACGGTGCGCGAAGCGTGACGGGCGAGTGGTGCCATATGCAGGCCGACACCCGCGAAGAACTCGACGCGATGGCCGACAAGATCGGTCTGCGCCGTTCGTGGATTCAGTACCCCGACGACGATGTTAAGCGCCATTACGACGTGACGCGACCCCGACGAGCCGCCGCTGTCGCGGCCGGTGCGGTCGAGATCGGGATGCTCGACCTCGCGCGGCTGCGCGCGAAGTGGCGAGCTGACCGCAAGGCACGCAGTTCGGCTGTACAGGACCACCCGAACGGTAGGAGCGAACGATGACCGAGACGCGAGCACGCCGCCGAATCCGCGAGGCCGTCGAGTCCCGCGGGTTCAAGGTCGAGGCGCTGGATTGGGAGCCGATCTACGACTCCGGCGAGATGGGCGGCGCAGCCGGTGGGTGGTCGCTCGACCTCGACCGGGATTGCTTCGAGAACACGCACCCCGGCAACGACCTCTACGCGCTCAACGTCGAGGAGCTGATCGGCTACATCGACTGGGCGCTCATCCCGCCACGCCCGTGTGCGTGCTACCCGGACGGGAAGCGTCCGCGGCGCCTGCCGATCCGCCCTCTTGTGGGCGATCCGAGCGAGCCCCTTCACGCCGAGGGGTGCGAGTGGCGGCTGAACTACCGCCTGTCGTGGTGGCCCAGTTCGGGTGATCCGTCATGAGCATGGCGTACGTGCGGCGGTACTACGGCGTTCCCGCCCGTCGGGGCGCACGCGTGGCATACAACGGGCGTCCGGGCCGCATCACGAGCGCGGACCACCGCATCCGCGTGCGCTTTGACGGCGACAACTTCTCTTCGATCATCCATCCCACTGAGGACGGGTTGGTCTACCTCGACGGATGGGTGGGAGACGTGCAAGAAGCGGCCGAACGGAGCCAACGCCGGGTTCGCTCCCGGGCCGGGTGATCCGTCATGACCGCCGCGGGCGAGGCTGCGAAGCACCTTCGGGCGGCAGAGTCGGGGTACATCCGCACCTACGGAGACGTGCCGCTTGATAAGCGCATCGAGCTGGCCAAGGGATGGATCGATCTGGCCCGTCTCGAAGCTCAGCAATCGGCCGAACAGTAGCCGACGCTTTTCACGTTCACCACCGCTCCCCCGTGGGAGCGGTTACATCTATGCTCGCGCATCATGTGCGCAAGGAGGCAGACATGCTTAACCAGGAGTGGATCACAGCTATCGAGGGGTTCCTCGCGTGGGATCGTGCCGGCGGCAAACGGACGACGACCAACAACGCGCGCCGGCAACACCTCCAGCACCTCGCGAGGCGGGTGACGGTCGGGCCGTGGGCGGTGACGGCCGATATCCTCCTCGACTACCTCGGGGCTCAGGATTGGGCGAATGAGACTCGACGTGGGCGGCGTACGTCGTTCGACCGGTTCTACAAGTGGGGCCTGTATCGAGGGTTCGTGACGGTCAACCCGGTCGATCCCGTACCGGCGGTGCGGATGGTGCAAGCCTCGGCGAGGCCGGCGCCCGATCGCGTGTACCACGAGGCACTGATGCGATCGAGCCCCCGAGAGAGGATCATGCTGCGCCTCGCGGCCGAGGTCGGGTTGCGCCGCGGTGAGGTCGCCGTGGCGCACACGCGCGACATCATGGAGGATCTCGTCGGACGGTCGCTCGTCGTGCACGGGAAGGGCGGCCGCACGCGGATCGTTCCGCTGCCCGGTAGCCTCGGGCGGACTCTCGCGGCGCTGGAGCCCGGCTATTTCTTCCCCGGTCAGGACGACGGCCACCTGTCGCCGAGGTACGTCGGCAAGCTCATCCGTGACCTGCTGCCCGATCAGTGGACTATGCACACCTTGCGGCACAGGTTCGCGACGCGGCTCTACGCGCACACGCGCGATCTCCTCGGCGTGCAGGGCATGCTCGGGCACGCAACCCCGACGACCACACGCCGCTACGTGCAGTGGGACACCGCCCGCATGCGCGATGCCGTCGACGAGCTGGCCGGATAAGGTGAGCGACATGAAGCCGAACCCCTTCGTTGTCCCCCTGCTCGTCGCCGGTGGCATCGTGGCCCTGCTCGGGCTCGTGTTCACCGTCCTCGGTCTGGTGAGCACGAGCCCGGTGCCGGTGCTCGACGATGTAGCGCCGCTTCTCGTCTCCCTCGGCGTCCCGATACTGGCGGCTGGCCTTGTCGTCGCCGGCATCGATTGGCGCCTCACGCGCGGCCGCTAGTCGCGCGGGACGTTCGTTGCCGCGAGGGATGCGGCGGGCGTGCCGAGGACGGTCGCGCCGAGGCCGAGCCAGAGTGCGACCTCCTCGCTCGTCGCGAGCCCGTAGAACACGACGAGCGGGCCGGCTGCGGCGATGACGCGGTAGAGCCAGAGTCGGACAGCGGGACTCGGGACCCACTTGTTGGGTGTCTGGGTGGCGCGCACTTCGGCGCGGGTGCGGGGCGTGGTCATGGCTTCTCCTTGGTGGGGTTGATGGTGTCTTCGAGGTCGTCGATACGGTCGCGCTCGTGGGTGAGGTCGTCGCGGAGAGCGCGGATGTCGCCGCGGATACCACCGATATCGCGGACGATGGTGCGCAAGGTGGTGGTGTTCTCGTTGTGTCGCTCGTCGGCTTCCTCGCGGAGGTTGGTGGAATGGTCGTTCTCAACCTGGGAGAGCACACGCTTCACGCGGCGCCGAGTCGAGAGGACACCGGCGCCGATGAGCGCGACGAGGATCGCCGTCCCGGCTTCGGAAACCGAGTCGATCACGGCGGCGAGATCGCTCACGACGCGCGGAGATTGGTGACGAGCGCAGCGAGCTCGGTGCGGAGAGCCTCGACCTGCCCGAGGGTGTCTTGGAGCATGTCCACGTTGGGCGCGTCGCCGCGCACGCGGTCACGCACGGCGGTGACGCGCTCGCGGATTTCCTGGAGCATGTCAGCGTCGGGGTTGTCGCCCCGGATGCGCCGCTGCACATCCTCGAGCATCTTGCGGTCGTCATCGGTGAACATGTCATCCTCCTCGAAGGGGCGCGTCGTCTCGCCCGCGGTTTGTGGGTGGTCGTAGAGTCCGGCGTCCTCGGGGTTGCGGCGGGTGCCTGCGAGGATCACGTAGTGGTGGACGTGTGGGCCGGTTGTCGCCGAGCCGGTGTTGCCGCTGTAGGCGACGTGGGAGCCCTCGGTGAGACCGGGCTGGGTGATGTAGCCGGAGAGGTGCTGCATGATCCACTGGTCACCGTTGGCCGCGGTCCCCCGGATCGACATGCCGCCCGCGCTGGTCGTGAACCGCTCGATCCGCACGACAGCGAAGGGGGCGTAGACGGGCGTGCCGACCGGGCAGGGGTAGTCCTGTGCGGGGTCGACCCCGCGGAGCGCATGCTCGGCCGTCCCGTCACCGATGACCGCGTGGTCGACGGGCCTACGCATGCAGATCACCACCGAGGGCGTCGAGGTGCGCCTCGATCGCGGCCACGCGCTCGGCGAGTCGCTCGCGCTCGGCGCGTTCCTCGCGCAGTTGCCGGGTGAGGTCTTGGAGCACGGGCAGGAGCGCGAGTGCGATGCGGTCGTAGCGGACACCCTCGGGCTGGCCGTCGTCGCCGTAGTCGACGAGCCAGTCGAGGCCGAGCGCGTCGAGGTCTTCGGCGATGAGGCCGTGCTGTAGTTCGCCGATCCGGTCGGTGTCGATCTCGACCTTGTAGAGGAAGGTCACGAGCTGCATCGCGAGCACGGCGTCCGGGTCGACCGGGGCGGGTTTAATGTTCTTCTTGTAGCGCCGCGACGAGGGCACCCATCCCGCCTTACCGTCTGCGCCGATGTACATGACCCGGTAGCTGCCGCTGAGGGTGCGGTTGTAGATCGCGGAGGTGAAGTTGCCGTCCTGCACGTAGGATAGGTCCGCGCGTGTGGGGTAGTTCGACAGGTCGATGCCGGCGAGGGCGGCGGTCAGCTCCTGCTGGGTGATGACCTTGCGGTCGTAGTCGCCCGTCGTCGCGACCGGTCGGAAGTAGAGGGTGCTGTCGGTGACGGTGTAGAAGCCGATGCTGTGCACCGAGCCGGGCTCCTGCCTGGCAGGGCTCGTGCCGACGGGGGTGAGCTTGTCCTGCTTGCCCGCCAGCGCGGTGGTGCGCGCGGCGCGTTCGGCCGCGATGTAGTCGCGGGTCTTGTTGTCCTCGTCGTATCCGAGCCGGCGATCTGCGGTGCCGAGCACCTTGTCCATGCCGGCCGCGACTGCGGCGTCTCCGTTGGCCATGTCAGACCACCTCTCCAATCCAGGACGCGCCGACCGGCGAGTCGATCCATCTCTCACCCGAGGGCACGAGGAGCCACGCCGAGGGCGGGGCGTCGACCGTGCGGCTCGTGATCGTCATTTCGTCGCGGTCCAGGTCGAACACGACACGGCTCGTCATGCCGAGCTGCGTGGGCGCTCCCGGCAAGGTGTACTCGCTCGCCTGCTCGGCCTTGGTGCGCCAGTCGGCGACGGCCGTGGCGGTCACCTGGCGGCCGCGTCCCTGCGCACGCTGGACGATGTAGCGGGCGAGGCCGGGGCCGGGGTACGGGCTGTTGCGTTCGACGCTCATGACCTTCTTGGGCGTGGTGACGAGCTGGTAGGCGTCGATGCGTTCCTGCTGGATGCCGGCGAGGTCGCGCCACCGCCATGTGACGACCGCGGCATCGCAGTACTCGCTCTGGTCGAGGTCGATCACGTCTTCGCCGTCGACCATGTTGATGCCGTACCGGATCGATACCGACCCGCCCGCGTCGTAGTCGGCGTTGCGGAGCGTCCACACACGCGCCTCGTCGCACACGAGGCGGAGCCCGAGGGCTTGCACGATCGGGAGGATGAAGTCCAGCGCCGAGACACCCGCCCGCCAGGTGAGGAGGTCAGAGGCGCGGTCGACGAGCGCGGTGCGGGTGCTCGTGGCGCCGCTGTACGCGTAGGCGTACTCGCTGGTGGAGGTCGTGTCGCCGTCGAAGTAGAGGTTGTCGGTGGGGTCGTCGTTCACCTCCGAGACGCGCCAGCCGGTCGTGTTCAGGGAGGTGCCCGCGGGAACCGAGCCGGTCGTGAAGGACCGAAGCACCATCTTGGTCGCCCCGGCCGGGGCAGTGAAAGTCGTGAAGGCGCGCACCCAGGCCCCCGTAGCGGCCACGGGCGTCTCGATGAGGTCGAGAAGAGTGGTTCCGGCCGCGTCCTGCACGAGCCCGTCGAACGCGATCATGACGCCCGCGGCGGCGTTCTGCCAGACGCCGACCCGGTACCGCTTCCCCGCCTGCAGGGGCACACCGTCCGCGCTGTAGTTCACGAGGAGCTGCGCGGCCGATGCCGACTGGCAGTTGACCCATGTGGGTGCGCCCGGGGGGCCGCCTGCGGTCTGCCGCGAGATCGAGTTTCCCGAGGACCAATCCGTCAGGTCGAGCTTGGCCCGAGGGTTGCGGACGACGTTGACGGACGAGATCAGCGCGTTCACCGTCATGTCCGGGGTGGTCCCTGACAGCACGGCCCCGGGGAGCGCCTTGTGGAGCACGTAGCCGATGAGACCCCGAAGGGAGAACTGGAAGGTGTACGGCACGAGATCGGTTGCGAGAGGCGCGTAGTCCGTGAGAAGCGCCTCATCGGAAGCGAGGTTCAGCATCATGAACGCACCCGCATGCTTCACCGGACGACCACGCACCGCGAGATCGAAGCTACGCGAGGTGGTGGAGCCGAAGGACGCGTACGTAGCGGTCACGTCGATGCGCACACGCTTACGATCACGGGGGTCGAGGAGACCGAGAATCGCGGCGTCAGGAATCGACACACTAACCGAAGCGGCCACGTGTGGCGATCGAGAATCGTCCAGCGTGATCTCTCCGCCGCGCAGCCCGAGCAGACGGTCGGGCGTTCCCAGAACCCACGCGCTGTAGGTGTGGGTGGACACGCTCACGCGGGAACCTCTTGCCAGTCGAACGACACCAGCCAGGTCGCGAGCGTCGCGCCGATCGTGCGCCCGATGTGCCCGCCGTCGGGTCGCACAAAGGACATGTTGACGGTGGCACGATCCGTCGAGGCGAGGGAGCACACCGAGCCGACTGCGAGCAATGCCTCGGCTGCGGCGCTATTCGCCTCGGCGTCCGGTCCCGTGAACGTGAGCGTGAGGTTTCCGGTGCGCAACCCCGACGGGCGCAGAGTGATATCGGCAGTGCTATTGCTCAGGATCTCGTGCACGATGCTGCGCGTCTCGCGTTCGGATTCGTAGGCAGTGATGAGCGCGCTGATTGCCGATCCGCCGGAAGTGATGGTGGTGGTCATGTCAGTAGACCTTCGTGAAGGTGTTGAAGTCCTGGGCGGTGACGCCGATCTTCACCGTCCGACCTTCCAGACGCCGGACGATACGATTCATCTCTTCGCTCGCACGGTCGACGACCGACACCTCGACCTGCTTCTGAGTGATCTGGCGCCGCTCGATCGCGTCGAGGTCCTCATAGGCAGTGCGTGTCTCTGCGTTGACAACGACCTTCTTACCGCCGGGCATTTCGATGATCTTGTTGCCGAGATCA
Source organism: Microbacterium sp. PAMC21962 (assembly GCF_019443465.1). Classification (NCBI taxonomy): domain Bacteria; kingdom Bacillati; phylum Actinomycetota; class Actinomycetes; order Micrococcales; family Microbacteriaceae; genus Microbacterium; species Microbacterium sp. PAMC21962. Next base: position 1,838,755 of record NZ_CP080381.1, read on the forward strand.
TCGACCTCGCCGGTGGCCTTCCCGGCTGCGGTTGCGAGGTCGTAGAGCGCGGTCTGGTTGAGCCCGGCCGCGTCACGGGCGAGGTTGAAGCCCTGCGCCGCGCCTTCCAGCGCTCCCTGGAGTTCGAGGTTGCGGGACGTGGAGATTCCGGTCTCGTTCGCGTGGTCTTGGAATGCTCGTGTGAGAGCGGGGAGCCCGTCACCTGTCGCGAGCGCCTTCACGACGTCGATCTGTTGCCACCCGGATGCCGTCGAAAGGTCTTGGACTCGCTTGAGTCCTTCCACAGAGCCGGTGAGTTCGCTGAGGCGGCTGCTGACGTCCGCGTACTTGCCGGATTCGGCCACGGTCAGGCCGTATTGGTAGGCCGAGTCCCTGGCCTCGTCGGTGGCTTCCTTCGCCTTGCTATATGCGTCGGTGATGGACCCGACAGCGGCGGCGGCTACGCCGAGCCCTGCGCCGGCTAGAGCGCCGACGCCTCCGAGCTGCCCGAGAGTTCCTGCGAGACCGCCGAGGGTATCCTGCCCGATCTGGCCGAGGTCTTCGAGATCACCACGGAACGAAGACACTGCCTCGCCCATGTTCTGCCCGAACTCGGCTTGCACTTCACGGGCACCGTCCTTAACGCGATCGTTCGCCTTCTCGCCCGCGTCACCGTATCCGTCGGCCGCGCGGCTGGCGGAGCGGTAGGCGTCGCGGTACTCACGTTCGATCTTGGCGGCGGCGATCTTCGTGTCACCCGCGAGGCGCTCGGTGGCCTTCTGCGCATCCTTCAGGGACGCTTCAAGCTTGTCGGCGCCGTCGTTGTCGCCGAGTTCGCGGAGCCGCTTGATCGCGTCTTCGAGGGGCTTGATGACACCGATCTCGATGCCCTGCTTGAACGCCTTCGTCTCGGATGCGAGCGCGATCTCGATGGGTGAGCGGGCCATGTTCAGTTCACCGTTTCGATCTCTTCATGGATGGTGCGCACGGCGGTCTGCACGATCACGGAGGTGACGCGCGGGATCGCCTGTTGCGCGGCAGGGTAGGCGACGTTGCCCGTCTTGGTCGCCGGGCCGAAGCGGTTCCCGCGTCGCCGGGTGAAGACCTTGCCGCGCTTGGACACGACCTGCTCCTTGACGAACGGGTTGTTGCCGAACTCGATCGCCTTGGCCAGCTCGGGCAGAGCTGCGGTGGCGGAGAGCGGGCCGGCGCCGGCTTTCAGGGTGATGTTGGTCGCGGTGATCCCGACAGCGGCCGACTGTGCGAGCCGGGACCGCTGTCGGGTGTCACCCCGAAAGCGTGTCTCCTCCTGCCAGATCGGCAGGGCCGCGCGCTTGCTCTGCGCGATGACCTGCCGGCGCACGGAGGTGTCGAGGCCCCGCATGACGTGCATGAGCGTCGTCAGCGGGGAGTCGATGAGGAGGGAGATACGCACGAGGATTCCTTGTCAGGTGTTTCCTGACGGTCAGGCGATGGTCGGCTGACCGTCGCAGGGAAGGGTGACGTCGGACTTCGCGGCCGCGCCGCCCGCGCCGCCGACTGCGGCGGGCAGGATGAGCGCGGTGACGGTGAAGCCCTTCCCGCCCGTCTGCGGCGTGTAGACGATGGTCTTCTTGGTGCCGGCGTTGGCGATGAGGTACTGGGAGAGGCTGTTGGCCGTCTTCAGGTCCTGTGCGAGGTTGAGGCCGAGTGCCCATTCGGGCGTGCCGGCGACGGTGGTGATGCCGCCGCCGATGTCGCGGAGGACCTCGGTGGGCGTGGTGGGGGTGAGCGTCGCCGACAGGATCGCCGACTTGTAGCTGTCCGTGCCGATGGTGATGGTGCCGGCGGGGAAGAATGCGGCGTTGGCGATTTCGACCATGGTCTACTCCTGGTGTGTGGTGTGGCTGATCTGCTGGACGGTGATGATCCACGCGAGGTAGGCGTCGGCGACACCGCGCTTGGTGGCGCCGGACCATGCGAGGTCGGTGGCGGCGTCGAGGAGACGGATCACGTCGCGGACGACGGGATCGATCTCCTCCTCGGCCTTCGTGTAGTCGGCGAGCTTCGACACGAGCGCGATCTCCCACTGGTCGTAGACCTGACCGGGGGGCATGCCGTCATGGTTGATCGCGGTGTAGTCGAGGAAGACGGCGGACTTGCGGAGCTGCCCGACCGATCGGACGGTGTAGGGCATCTCGTCCCACCCGTCAGGCAGTGCCGGCCGGATCGCGTCGAGGATGCGCGTGCGCGGGTCAGAGGACATAGGGGCTCCTGTCCGGCGGGCGGACGATCTGCTGGATGGTCTTGTCGAGCGGCCGCGGGGTGAAGACGTACTGCCCGTCTCCGATGTCACCGCTGACCTGGACACGCCCCGCGTTCCAGAGGTTCTGCGCCTGGAGGAGCTGCGCGTACACGTAGCGGTCGAGAGGAGCGGTTTCCCAGTTCTGCGGAGGGATCGCGGCCGGCGCGAGCGCGATCACCTGTTCTTTCGCGGTCGTCAGGAGGTACCGGAGTGTTTCGAGGTTCTCGTAGGGGACCTCTTCCCACGCGGCTTTGAGCCGCTGGATCGCCTCGCCGTCGTCGTCCTCGGCGGTGTACCAGTCGGCCATGGTCAGGCCTCCCCGATCGCGGCGGTGAGCGCGGCGCGATCCCCGCCGTCTGCGATGAAGGCGGCGGCGATCTGCGCGACCTGTGCGGGCGCATTGGCGAGACGACGGCGACGCTCCTGCTCGTTGATGACCGCGTTGAGGTGCGCGTCGAGCTGCGCGTCGGTGAGGGCGGTGAGATCGTCCATCGTTGTCTCCTAGGCGTTCGGGATCGTGCCGGACGCGGCGCCCGGGAGGGTCGTCGGCCACGCTTCGGTTGTGAGCCACGAGAGGGCGAACGAGATTTCGGTCGTCGCCGCGATCGCGCTGCGGAAGTCGAGCACGCCCGTCACGCTGAACGGGGCGGTGCGGATGTGGCCCACGCCGGTAGGCGCCGCCACCGGGCCGACACTGAACGGTGCTGCGCCCGGTGCTGGCACGGGGCCGCGGAAACCGGTCGGGGCGGTGAGGAAGGTGTCGCCAGCCGCGACCGCACCGACCGTCTTCAGTCGAGCCACCATCTGCACGTTGTCGCCGACACGTCGCATGAGCACGTGGAAGTTCGAGGACGCGTAGTCCCACTTCGCACTGTCCAGCAGCGACGTGACATCCCGCCACCCGGTGTCACCGTAGATGCGCTGCTCACGCTGCGCTACGGAGTCCACGATGTAGGCCGCCCGCCCCGCGCTCGTGTCGAATCGCACGGGCGAGACGAAGTCCCAGGCGTCGAAGGCGGTGGCGCTGTTCGCCGCGGTGCGCATGTAGTACCCACGACGACGCACCGCCGTCCCGCTGAAGGGCCGGTACTCCTGCATGACGTTGGTATCACCGTTCACCCGGGTGACGGTGAGCACGCCGCTGAGCTGGGCGGGCAGGTTCGGCGAGGTCGTGGCGGCGCCCGTGAACCGGTAGACGCCGGGTGTCCGGAAGGTATCGACGTCCGTCGCCACGTTGACCGTCGCTCCCGCGAACTGCCCCGCGAGTGCAAGGCTCGCCGCATCCTCGGCGGCGGTGCGTGCAGTCTCAGAGCCAGTCCGAGCGGTCTGTGCGGCGCTGGCGGCGGTGCTTGCAGTGCCGGCCGACGCGCCCGCGGCGGTTGCGCTGCCGGCGGCCGCGGATGCCGATCCGCTGGCGGCGGTGGCCGCGGCGCTGGAGGCGCTGGCGGCGGTCACGGCGGCGGCGAGGGAGTCGAGGGTGGTGTCGGTGTATCCGGCGACCTCGCCGACGATCGCTTCCCACGCGTGGAGGACGTCGAGTGTGGGGGTGACGCTGGCAGGGTCGATGTCAGCGAGGTCGCCGAAGTCGATGGTTCCGCTCGCGGGGATCGCGGTGACGCGTTCCAGGCGGGCGCCGGTCGGGAAGGTGATGAGCCAGTGGGCGGCCATGGAGGGTCCGGTTTCGTACACCTCCATGGCCGCTGTCCCGGTGATCTCCTGTTCGATCCGGTCGGGGTAGGTGACCGCCGCACCGTCGACAAGGACCGGCGTCGCCGTGCCGCGCACGTAGGTGACGCGCACGGTCGCCGTCGCCGAAACGTGTCCGGTGGCGGTGAGCCGGTTGATGTCGATGTTGACGGTGGTCATGACGGGATCAGGGCTTGGTGCCGATGAGGACGAGGGACTCGGGGCGGACGACGAACGTCTCCAGGTAGCCGACGGTCGCCTTGTCGATGCCACCGCGGGCGATGTCGAGCGCGTCGAGCTGGATGGGCGTCTCGCCCAGCTCGCGGAACTCGATCGCACCCTTGGCGCCGGCCATGACCTGCGGGTTGGCCGCGGTCGTGCCGGCGAAGAACGACTGGGGCGCCTTCTTGACGACGACCTTCCCGTCGACGTTGCCCTCGCCGGTCCCGGCGCGGGCCGAGAGGGTGACGAACTCCGGCAGGAGATCCTTGGGCGTGTAGATGAGCTGCTTCCACAGGACCGGGTTGACCACGGCGAAGGAGGGGTCGTCGTCGGCGTCGCTGATCGCCTCGATGGCCTGGATGAGCATGACCACGCCGGGGTAGTACTGCGAGTTGGTGGGCGTGCCGGACGGGAGGCTGTCCGGGGCGACGAGGCGGTCGAGCGCGGTGGTCGTCTTGGATGCGGCGTTGAAGATGTCGGTCAGCGCCTGACGGTCGGTGACGCGGGCGTAGGAGTCGATGACGAGCTTCATCAGCTCCTCGATGAGGTCGGCGCCGCCTTCGAGGTCGAACCACTCGCGGGCGAGGTCGGCGGCCCACCCGTAGGCCTTGCGGGATGCGCCGCGCTTGGCGGTGGTCGCGCCGCCCGAGGGCATGTCGGCCTTGTTGCCGGCCCATTCCTGGACGAGCTCGCTGCCGGCGGTCATGGTGTAGCCCTCGCGTCCGGCGAGCTGGATGCCGCCGTAGAGGTGCGTGCACAGGTCGATGTACTTCCGGACGTAGCGGCGGCCCTGCCAGAGCTTGCCGACCCACGCCTTCTGGAGGATGCCGGAGTTGGCGGTGGTGAGTCCGCCGGTCGCCTCGTACTTGATGTCGGTGAGCGCGGCGAGGAGCGTCTCGGCCGCCTCGATGTCGCCGAGTCCGCTCTTGATCGTGGACATCGCGGCGAACAGCGAGCCCATGTCGATGTCGACGCGGGTGCCCGCGTCGGGCGCGGCGCCCTGCGGTGCGCCGGCGAGGAGCGTGCCGGGGACGGATGCCGGGGCCTGGGTACCCGGCTCGGTTGCGGTTGCGGTCACGGTGGACCCTCCTTCGGGGTTGTCCTCGGCCGGGTTGGCGTCGGGGTTGTCGACCTTCTCGACAGTCGTCGTGGAGGTGTTGGTTTCGATGCGGCGCCACTTGACGCCGTTGGAGTCGGTGAACTCGGTCACGTACTGGCTGGAGGACGCAGCCTCGGGCGAGTCGTAGACCTCGGACGAGGGCGTGTCCTCGGCGGCGAGGAGCGTCGCCCCCTCGAACGCCGGCTTCTCGACGAGCGCGGCGGCGAACAGTCGCCCGCTGATCGCGCGGCCGTCGCGGATGCGGACGCCCGCGACCTCGGCGGAGAGGTTCTTGCGCTTGCCGGACTTGGCGTCGGCGTAGGCGGCGCGCCCCTCGTCGGTGGCCGCGAACTTGAAGGTGCCCATGATGCCCTCGGGCTGCTCCCATGCGCGGGCGAATCCGCCGACGACGTTCTCGCGGGCGTGCTCGACGTTGAGGGATGCGCCGGTCACGTCGGCGGGGATCGAGAAGACGCCGGAGGTCACGTCGAACTCGCCGAGGTTGCTGCGGCACTTGACGCCGTACGGGACGAGGAGGCCGGTTGCGGTCATGTCCTCGTCGGAGAAGGTGAGGGTGCCGGCGTCGATGATGACGGGTTCCATGGGTCAGTCCTCCCGGGGCGGGTTGGTGTCGGGCGCGGGGATCGCGTTGATGCTGGTGAGGTCGGCACGGATCGACTGACCCGAGGGCACGATGTCGTCGAGGGACATACGGGCCTCGAACGCGAGGGTGAAGCCGCGCGCGGAGCCGAACTCCCACAGCTCGCCGCGCATGGCACCGTTCGCGACGCCCGTGTAGCGCACGTCGGTGCCGCCGCCGCCCGCCTGGCGGGTGCCTTCGAGGAGGCTCGCGGGGGTGCCGGTGTGGTTCGCGATGTCGAGGCGCACGGCGTTGCGTCCGGTTTCGTACAGGTCGACGGCGACCTGACCGGGCATTTCGACGGGCCACTCGGCGACTTTCAGCGCCGTCGAGGACTTGCGGCGACCGTCGACCCACTGCTCCCGGTAGGAGGCGCGTTCTTCGGGCGTCATGCCCTCCCATGCATCGCGAGGAATGTTGAGGATGGTGAGGGGCACGGGGTCGTCGAGCCGGCGCTTGTATGCGTCCTCGATCTGGCGTGCCTCGCGGAGCGTGTCGATTCCGTCGACCAGGAGCCCGTTGTCGCCGTATCCGGCCGAGATGACCACGGGGTAGGCGGCGAAGCGTGCCATGGCGCCGAGCTGCTTTCCGTCGATCCACGGGCGTCCGGTTTCGGGGTCGATGCCCCACAGGCCGAACGGGACGTGTATGCAGTCGGCGTCCGCGTCGAGCGGGCTGCGGTCGAACCCGAGGCACGCCCACCCGTTGAAGAACAGGTCGCTGCCGACGCCGTGCATGCGGTGGAAGGGCGACACGCCCGACGCGGAGGAGGTCAGCCATGCGGGCTGTGTCGGCGCGATCTGGTCGTTGACCATCGCGTTGAACGCGAGGCCCGCGAACTGCTTCACGTGAATCTGGTGAGCGCGCTTCACCCCGGGGATGCGGAGCGCGATCTCGCGCGTCATCGGGATACTGGCTGAGTCCGGCCCCTTGAACAGCTCATCGAAGGCAAGCTGCGTCAGGTTGTCTGTCGGCGTCCACGGGGATGCGACGGCGATCGTAAGTGTCGACTGAGGACCGTATGCCTTGTCGATGTTGCGCCCGAAGATTCCCACACGAGAACCCTCCGGGCGGTTCCTGACACGGTGAAATCACACGGTGACAGCGGCGTGTCGCGCCCGCGAGGCTCGCTTAGCGACGGCATCGGAGGCCTGGTCAGCGCCGGGGTGGCACAGGTCTTCGTGGGCTTCCGCCCGCTGCCAGGCGTCGTCGCGGTTGAGGGCGAGTCCGCGCCAGTGGGGACAGTCGTTGCACACGATGACGATGCTGCACGGCGTGATGTCGAGCCAGATTCGGGACTTGTGGGCCATGGGTGTTCCTATCCGAAGTCGAATGCCGTGGCGGGCGTGACGGGGTTGATGGGTCGTTGTGGGAGAGCGTCGTAGGCGAGCGCGCCGGCCTCGATCGGGGTGACGTCGTTCTCGTCGCCCTTGGGTGGGCGGATGAGGTAGCCGCGTCCCATGGTCACGACGACGCCGATCTCGGCTGCGGTGTCGAGCTGCTTCTGTGGCCAGTGCCAGATGTCGCCCTGCTCGATGCCGGCGACGAGCTGTGCGTGCGCGATCTTGACCTGTTCGAGCTGGCGTTCCTCGACGCGGGGTCGGGGTCGTGCGCGTTCGAGCATCCGCTCGATGACGGCGACGGATGCCGATGTGCCCTTGTCGTAGACGATCGGGGCGTTGAGCGCGCGCGCGGCGAGGATGAGGGTCCGCTCGATGCCCTGCACGCCGCGCTGGTGGTGGAGGAGTTTCAGGCCGACGCGGGGTCGGTTGGCGGTGATGCCGTCGAGGTCCCATGCGGCCTCGGCGAGATCGCTCGGGCCGGTGATGTGCCAGGCCACGACGATGGATGCGTAGAGCGCTTTCGGGTGCACGGCGAGGGCGATCGAGCCCGAGGTGACGCCCTCGGGAACCGGGCCGGCCTGGCGGGTGCTGGTCCATGCGCGCACGCTGATCGCGGTTGCGTTGCCGCCCTCGTCGCCGAAGTGGCCGAGGTACTCCAGAGCGAACAGCGCCCACCCGAGGTCTTCGAAGCTGCCGGTGATGCGGTCGAGGGTGGTGAGGCCGTCGAGGCCGGGGTGCAGCTTGTCGACGAGGAGCCGCACGGTGTCCCAGTCGTCGAGGAGTGCGGGGTCGATGTCGTCGGGCACGCCGTAGCGGAGCCGTCCGGCGTCGGGGTCGTGCAGCACCTTCCAGAAGTACGAGCCGGTGCGGTAGCGGCCGGCGGTGCCGGCGAGGATGATCTGTGCGCCGGGGCGGGTGTCGAATGCGGGGATGACGGACGACACGATGTCTGCCCACTCGTCGGGCTCGGCCTCGCCGGCCTCGTCGAGCACGAGCGTGTCGTATGCGCCCGATCGCACCTCGTCGCCCTTCGGCGCGAGCACGTCGAGGTTGGACCCGTTGGCGAACTGGATGCCCTTGCCTCCCTTGCCGTCTTTCAGCTTGACGCCGTAGGTCGTCCAGCGCGCGCGCTCGTCGCGCCACTTGCGCGCGATCGGGTCGCGCACGTCCAGCTCGAACCGCTTGTCGGCCTTCTTGGCGAGGGTCAGCATCGTGTAGCCGGCTTGGTGCATCGGGCGCATGTAGCACCGTCCGAGGAGCACGCACCAGAGCGTCGTGGTCTTGGACGATCGACGCGGCATGAGGATCGCGTTGCGGAAGCACCCGGCCGCGAGGGTGTCGTTTTCGACGAGCATCTGCGGCTGGAGGTTGGCGAGGAGCGACCCGCCGAGCTGCGGCGGTACTACCCGGTCGATGAGCCACGCACCGACGAGGAACTCGGCCCGCGACTGGTAGCTCGTCGCAAGCTCGGTGCGCTCGGACGGCGGACGTCCGGAGTCGCGGAACTCGATCCACGCGGCCTCGTCGAGGAGCGGGTGCGCGAGCACCTCGTCGGGTAGCTCGGTTCCGTCCCAGTCTCGGGGGGAAAGAAGGCTGCCGGTAGGCGGGGGTATGACCGATTCTCTAAAAAAAGGCCCGGTCTCTGGCTGAATCACAGTCTCCATGTCGTGGCCTCGCTGGATCGGCGCGGCGTGTGCCGCTGGTTGGTGATGCGGGCGCCGTCTGCGCCGCCGTGGGCTCGGTTGCCTCGACAGCATCCGGGCGTGGCGGTGCGGTGCTCGGGTGCGAGGTTCCCCACGTCGTCGCCGCCGAGCGGGTCGCGGTGCCCCACGTCGAAGGGCATGCCGGGCGGGATAGGTCCGCCGCCACGCCAGCACGTGGCCGAGGCGCCCATGCGGTGCTGACCCTGGACACGCTGGCGGATGATGCGGGCGTTGCGCTGGTAGGCGGGCGTGTGGTGCCGAGCGCTCATGCGTAGCTCACCGCGTATCGGCGTCCTCGTGCGTTGCTCACGCGGAGGCGTGTCTCGGCGAGGCTGATCCGGCATGTGTCGAGCACGGCCCACGCGACGGGTAGGTACTCGTCGCCGTCCTGCACGAGGCGGGTGCGTGCCGCATCGGCCATGGCGTGGATGCGTGCGGCGGATGCGGCGAGTTCGTCGGAGTGCTTCTCGCTCGCAGCGATGCCCGTTGCAGTCGCGGCGTTGGCGACATCGGCGAGTGCTTCGAGGGCGGCGAGGTGGTGAGCCTTGGTCATGTCTGGTCCTCCGTGGCGTTGGGATCGAATGAGGGTCGGCCGGGTTGCCAGACGGCACCGCCGAGGCCGATGAGGCGGCCGTCGTCGCGGAGGTTGCAGTACGCGCACCATCCGCTGTCGGGGTCGAACATGTGGGTGTGGCCCTTGCCTCCGAGAGTCATGCCGTCACCTCGAATCGAACGTTGTCCACAGCCCCTGGTGAGGTGGTCCCGTTTCCGGTGGTGGTTCCTGCTGTTGTTCCTTGTGGTTCCTCTGTTGTTCCTGAGGGGAAGGCTCGCCCTTCCCCTGGCGGAAGGCTCGCCCTTCCCTTGGCGGAAGGCTCGCCCTTCCCTTGGTGGAAGGCTGAGCCTTCCTTAGCCCGCCGCCTCATGAACTCGGCGGTGCGACGCGATGCGAGCACATCGAGACGGATCGCGTACTCGGAGCGCCGACCGTTCCGGCCCGTACTCACACGCTCAATTGCGCCGATCGCGCAGAGGCCGCGCTGCGCCACCTTGACCGCCTCGAATGCGGCAGTTCGCTCGCGCTGGTCAGCTTCATCGCCGTATCCGTCATCGACGACGCGCCGGCCGAGAGCGAGCGCTGATGACTCCCGACTGTCGAAGTATCGGGGCGTTTCATCGTCGTCGAGCGCAGTCATGCTCATCCACGCAAGGAGACGAAACTCGTTCGGGTTGAGCGGGATGTCTGCTGCGTAGACGTACGTCAGCTTGACGAGCTTGACGCCCATCATGACCCCATGACTGGATATCTAACATTCACGCTTGCACGCTAACCCGCCGTGATCGCGACACGCCGGATTGGATTCACCGCGGCGTGTCGCGATATCTAACTGTTAGTGTGCATTCATGACGCTGATCGAAACGCGGGCCACGCTCGCCAAGAAGATCGAACTTGCACGGGTCAATGCCGACATGCGCCAGCAAGACCTGGCCGATGCCGTTGGCGTGTCGCGGAGCGCGGTGACCCAGTGGGAGACAGGCCGAACCGAGCCCTCAGCCTCGAAGATGTTCGCCATTGCTCGCGCAACGAGTCAGCCCCTCGACTGGTTCGCCGAGGGGCTGACTGGTGATGTGGTGCGCCCGAAGGGACTCGAACCCCTAACCTTCTGATCCGTAGTCAGATGCTCTATCCATTGAGCTACGGGCGCAGTTTCGGCACCTCGTCGAGGGCCGAGGACCAGCTTAGCCTACGCGCCGGGATGTGACGAATCGAGGCCGACGTCGAGCTCGTCCAGGCCGGGCGTCCCCGCGCCCGAGCGCTCCGCGATCTCCGCCGGCTCCACGCCCGCGGCGCGCTGCTTCTGCTGCGCGGCGACGCTGCGGCGGTGGGCGCGCAGTTTCGGCAGGTCGACGAGCCGCAGCGCCTGCATGCGGGCGTTGCGCATGCGGTCGTAGTCGGGGTCGAGGTCGGGGCGGGCGGCCTCGATGCGCAACGTCCGGTCGATGTTGCTCGCGACCTCCGCCCATGCGGCATCCCGCGCGTCGATCACGAGCTTGCGCAGCTCCTCCTCGTCGTCGGCGCGCACCCGCAGCTCGTGCGCGACGTGCAGCGACTGCTTCTGCCGCCGGCGCAGGTTGCGCACGTCGCGACTGCGATAGTCGTGCGTGCCGTCGGAGTCGGTGTGGCGCCCGCGCGCCGCGCGGCGCTCGCGCTCCGTGCGTGCCGCGTCGTCCTCGGCCTCCGCGGCGAGGGCCTCCAGCGCCGCCTTCGCCTCCGGGAGGTAACGGTCGAGGTCGAAGTCCTCACCGTCGGCGAGGATGTGCACGAGGATGGTGTTCTTCAGGCTCAGACGCGTCGCGGCGGACGCGATGTACAGCCCCTCCGCGACGACGTCACGGGTGCGTACGCGCTTGCTGCTGGCTGCCACGGCACCCCCTCACCCTCGATCCTACGGAACCGGCTCCGCGGGGGTCGAGGCGGGCGCCGTGGGTTCCCGCCTCACGCCGGACGGGAGTAGCGGTCGCCGCTGAAACCGATGACGAAGTAGCCGATCGGCGCGATCACCCACAGCAGCACGAACGAGAAGAAGCCGCCGTGCCCGAAGCCGCGTCCGATGCGCAGCGCGACGATGATCGAGAACACGATGTTGACGAGCGGGACGATCGCGAGCAGTCCCCACCACGCGGAGAAGCCCGCGATCTTGACCTGGATGAACCAGTTCACGATGGGGATCAGGGCGAGGATGCCGGGATACCCGGCCTTGCTGAACACCTTCCACATCGCCACCGCGAGCAGCACGTAGTAGGTGAGGAAGAGCGCGAGCCCCGTCCCCTGCCCGAAGAAGGACTGCCACTGGTCGAGGGTGCCTGCGCTGGTCATCACGGCGCCATGCTAGGGCATCGCCCGCCGACGCATTCGTAAGCGCGACCGACGCGCCGCATAGAAAGCGCATAGCGAGCCCGTCTGTCATGGGAATCCGGACACACACGTCAGGAGTTCCCATGGCCCCCTTCGCCGCCGTCGCCCTCGATCTCGTCGCGATCGCCCTGCTCGCCTTCGCCGTCTACTACCCGCGCCACCGGCGCCGCGACCTCGCGGTCGCCTTCGTGGGGGTGAACGTCGGGGTGCTCGCCGTCTCGATGGTCCTCACCGACACGGCCGTGGGGGCGGGGCTCGGGCTCGGCCTGTTCGGCGTACTCTCGATCATCCGTCTGCGCTCGCGCGAGATCGAGCAGAGCGAGATGTCGTACTACCTCGCGGCGCTCGCGATCGGCCTCATCGCCGGTCTGAGCTCGTCGGTGACGTGGCTGAGCATCGGCCTGATCGCGCTCGTGGTGGGCGTCATCGCGGTCGTCGACAGCCCGGCGCTGCTGCGCCGCTCGCGCGAGCAGCAGCTCGTGCTCGACCGCGCCTACATCGACGAGGCCGAGCTGCACCGGGCCGTCGCCCAGCTGCTGGGCACCCCCGCGCACCGCATCACCACCCGCAGCATCGACCTCGTCGCCGACACCACCGTCGTGGACGTGCGGTACTCGGCTCCGCGACCGGGCAGCGCACCGTCGCGGCATCCCGAGACGCTGGAGACCATCGGCACGCCGGGGCTGGGACGATGAGCCCGCTCACCGCCCTGCAGCCGCTGCAGCACCTCGACACCGTCGATCTGACCGCGCTGAACGCGGAGGCCGCGCTGCAGACCCGCGTGGACAGGAAGTACCTCCTCCCCCTCCGCGCACTCCCGGAGGTGCTCGCCGCGCTCCCCGCGGACGCCCAGGTGCTGGAGGTGGCGGGCGAGCGGTCGCTGCGCTACGCCTCCCAGTACTTCGACACCCCGGCGCTGGACAGCTACTACGGCGCCGTCCACGGCCGCCGCCGCCGTTTCAAGGTGCGCTCGCGCACCTACCTCGACTCGGGCGGATCGTTCCTCGAGGTGAAGACCCGGGGAGCGCGCGCCGCCACCGTGAAGGATCGCGTCCCCGTCGCGGTCCACGCCGCCGACGACGTCCTCGACGACGACGCCGTCTCGTACGCGACCGACCTGCTCGCCGACGCGGGCATCCCCGACGCCGAACGGCTGGCGACGGCGCTCGTGCCGGTACTCGTCACCCGCTACCGGCGCACGACGATCCTCCTGCCCGGCACCGACCGCCACGACCCGTCGCGGGCGACCATCGACACCGACCTCGCCTGGCTGACGCGACTCGACGGCGACGGGCGGATGCTGCGGCTGCCGGCATCCGTGGTCGTCGAGACCAAGTCGGGCCAGCGCGCGGGGGCCCTGGACCGCGCGCTGTGGCGCCACGGACACCGCCCCGCGACGGTGTCGAAGTACGGCACCGGCATGGCCGCGCTGTACCGCGACCTGCCCGCCCATCGCTGGAACCGCGTTCTCACGCGGCACTTCTCCGCCGCGACGGTCACCACCGTCGCCGCGTGAGCCCCGCTCCTCCACTCCCCCGTCGAAAGGACGACATCATGAACGACACACCCACCGCCCGCACGCCCCGCACCCCTCGCGGCCGGCTCTGGCTGCTCGCCGCCCCCGCACTGGCGGTCAGCCTCGTGCTGGCAGGATGCGCCGCCACGGCGACGTCCTCGCCGACACCCAGCGCCACCGCGTCCGCCTCCACCGTGGAGACGGCGTCCACGCTCTCCAGCGCGATCACCGGCGCCACCGATGCCACCCAGACGGCCGCCGACGTGCTCGCCGGCAACCAGGAGACCCACGACAAGGCCGACGACGACGCGTACGACGCGGCGACGGCGACCACGATCGCCCTGTCCGGATCATCCGCGACCGTCTCCGGGGAGGGCGCCGCCGTCAGCGGGGCGACCGTGCAGATCACCGCTCCCGGGACGTACGTGCTCTCCGGCTCGTACAGCGGCCAGATCGTCGTCGACTCGACGGTCGACGGACAGGTGCGCCTCGTGCTCGACGGGGCCCAGATCGCCACGACGGCGGGCGCCGCGATCGACGTTCAGGCGGCCGACGAGGCGGTCGTGATCCTCGCGGACGGCACGACGAACAGCCTCTCCGACGCGTCGAGCTACGCCGACGGGGCCCACAACGCGGCCCTGTACAGCGCCGCCGACCTCACGATCACGGGCACCGGCTCACTGACGGTGACCGGCAACGGCAACGACGGCATCGCCTCGACGGACGGCCTGGTGATCCAGTCGGGCACCGTCGCGGTGACGGCCGTCGACGACGGCATCCGCGGCAAGGACTACGTCGTCGTCCGCGGCGGCGCCATCACGGTGTCCGCCGGCGGCGACGGCCTGAAGAGCGACAACACGGAGGATGCCGCACGCGGCTACGTCTACCTCGCCGACGGCACCACGACGATCACGAGCGGCGACGACGGCATCGACGCCGCCACCGACGTCGTCACCACCGGCGGCACCCTGTCGATCACGGCGGGCGGCGGCTCCGGCGGCGACGCCGACGGCGGCGCGAAGGGCATCTCCGCGGGCGTCATCGCCGTGCTCGAGGGCGGGACGGTGCAGGTGGATGCCGCCGACGACGCGGTCAACACGAACGCGTACGCGCACCTGGGCGGCGCGGCCGTCACCCTCTCCTCGGGCGACGACGGCGTGCACGCCGACCTGCAGCTCGTCGTCTCGGCGGGAACGACCACGGTCGCCCGGGCCTACGAGGGATTCGAGGCGGCGCAGATCACGGTCTCGGGCGGCGACACGTCCGTGACCTCGAGCGACGACGGCCTCAACGTCTCCGAGCCGGATGCCGGCGGAGGGGCGCAGACCCTCGTGATCACCGGCGGGACGCTCCTGGTGGACGCGCAGGGCGACGGCCTGGACGTCAACTCCGGCACGCTGACGATGTCGGGCGGCACGGTCGTGGTGAACGGCCCGACCGCGAACGACAACGGCGCGCTCGACGTCGACAACGGCATGACGATCTCGGGCGGCGTCTTCCTCGCCGCCGGCTCGTCGGGCATGGCGATGGCACCGTCCGCCGACTCGGCGCAGGCCTCCGTGCAGTTCACGACGAGCGGGACCATTGCGGCCGGCACGGTCCTGTCGGTGGTGGACTCGTCGGGAACGGTGCTCGCGACCTTCACGACCACGAAGCAGACGCAGAGCCTCGTCTACTCCGACGCCGCCCTCGTCAACGGCCAGACCTACACCCTCACCTCCGGCGGCACCGCGGGCACCGCGCTGCTGGGCGGGCTCACCAGCGGCGGCAGCTCCGGCGGCACGACGGTGGGCTCGGCGGTGGCCGGCGAGCAGACGTCCTCGGAGATGGGCCCCGGCGGCGGTCAGGGCGGCATGGGCGGCGGCGGCCAGCGTCCGTGACCTGACCGATAGCACGTGTCGGAGGGCCGGACAAGCCCCTCGTGGCGGCCCCGCCGGGGCGCCTACCGTGGAACGGACACTGTACGAGCTGGACGAGGGGAGTCACATCATGGGATTCATCGACGACGCGAAGAGCGCCGCGGAGACGGCCGGCCGCAAGCTCAAGGAAGGCTTCGAGGACACCGTCGACCGCGTCGAGGACAAGATCGACGAGGTCAAGGCGGATGCCGAGGTCAAGAAGGCCGAGGCCGAGCGCGACTCGGTGCACAAGCGCAACGAAGTGAAGGAAGAGCTCCGCGGAGACGCGTGAGACCCGCCGCACGACGAGGGGCCCCGGAGTTCTCCGGGGCCCCTCGTCGTTGCGGTGTCAGCGCGCGAACCCGGCGATCCGCCACGACGCCGCGGCGGTGGCGCCCGGCTCGATGACGACGAGTCCGGCGTCGTAGTCGTAGCGCTCGGCGTTGAAGGCATCCGGCGCGCACGTCATGGGCTCGACCGCGAGTCCGGCCCGGTGCCCCGCGGGCGCGCTGCCGTCGGCGAGCGGCGGGAGATCGGCGGTGTGGATCTGCACCCACGGGCACGCGGCATCCCAGACCATCTCGACCCCGGTGCCCGACGGGTCGGTCAGGCGCACGACCGCGGCGCCGTCGGTGCGCTGCAGACCGGTGAAGGCGTGGTCGATCTCCACGTCGCCGAGCGTGCGCTCCGCACGCCAGTCGAACCGCGGCGACCCCGTGACGTCGGCCAGCCCGATCGGCGCGAGCTGCGCGTCGGTGACCTCCAGCACCTGGCCGGCGGGCAGGTCGAGCGTCCACTCGTCGAGCCGTGCGGGGCCCGCGACGAGGTAGGGGTGCGGGCCGGTGCCGAACGGCGTGGCATCCGCGCTCCGGTTCGTCGCGGCGACGGTCTGCGTGAGGCCGTCGGCGGAGAGGCGGTAGGTGGTCTCGACGTGCAACCGCCACGGGTAGCCGGCCTGCGGCACGATCTCGGTGGCGAGCGTCACCTCGTCCTCGCTCTGCGCCACGACGTCGAAGTCGAGCCACACCGCGAGGCCGTGCAGGGCGTTGGGGCGGCCGGGATCGCTCAGCGCGAGCCGGTGCGTGTGCCCCGCGAAGGTGTACACCCCGTCGACCACGCGGTTGGGCCACGGAGCGAGGGTGGCGCCGCGGTAGGCCGGACGCACCTCGTCGGCGGCGAAGGGGACGACGAGGTCGCGCCCGTCCAGGGTGAGGGCGCGCAGCGACGCGCCGACACTGGCGATGTGCGCTTCGTACGATCCGGAACGGAGGGTGACGTCGGTGCCCGAGGCGGGGACGGACGTCGCAGACAGGTGTGCAGGTGACAGTGGCATCGTCAACATCGTAGTGTCAGGGCCGGTCGCCGATCGCGACCGGCCGGCCGGGGGTATTCGACCACTGGCTCCACGACCCGGGATACAGCGCCGCGTCGTGGCCGGCGACCCGTAGCGCCAGCACGGCGTGCGCCGCGGTCACCCCCGAGCCGCAGTAGACCCCCACCGGCAGGCCGTCGAGATCGGCGTATGCCGCGCGCAGCGCCTCGGCCGGACGGAAGCGTCCGTCGGGGTCGAGGTTCGCGGTCGTCGGCGCGTTGCGCGCCCCCGGGATGTGCCCGGCGGCGGGATCGAGGGGCTCGATGTCGCCGCGATACCGTTCGGGGGCGCGCGCGTCGAGCAGCACGCCGTCGCGGGCGAGGGCGGCCGCGTCGTCGATGTCGAGCCGTCGGCGTCGCCCCGGTCGCACGGTCGCGGTGCCGGCCGGGCGCGTCACGACGCCGGTCTGGAGGGCGCCGCCGGAGCGCGTCCAGGCGCCGAGGCCGCCGTCGAGCACACGCGCGGCGATCCCGGCGTCGGTCAGCATCCACCAGGCGCGCGCCGCGGCGAAGGAGTTCCAGTCGTCGTAGACGACGACCTCGTCGCCGTCATCGATGCCCCACCGTCGCACGGCGCGCTGGAACGCGGCCGCGGACGGGAGCGGATGGCGCCCCTCCCCCGGATCGCCGTGGGCGGCGAGCTCGTCGTCGAGGCTGACGTACACGGCTCCCGGGAGGTGGCCGGCCGCGTAGGCGGCGCTGCCGTCGGGAGCATCGAGCCGATAGCGGATGTCGAGGAGCACGGGCGGCGTCGGCGAGGACAGCTCGACGGCGAGGGCGCTCGCGTCGACGAGGGGCGTCGGGGATGTCATGGCTCCGACGTTACGCCCGACACGCACACGGGCGGATGCCGGAGTCCCGGCATCCGCCCGCGATCGAGCGATCCGACCGTCGATCAGTTCAGGCGACGCCTCCGCAGCACGACCGCACCACCGGCGGCCATGAGCAGCAGTCCCACGAGGACGCCCGCGACGAGACCGTCGGGGGTGCCGCCCGTCGCGGGCAGGGTGGACCCGCCCGCCGTCGTCGCCGTCGGTGTCGGCGTCGGCGTGCCCGACCCGGTGCCGGGGTCGGTCCCCGCCGCGGCGAGCACGGTGATGGCGGCCGAGGCCACGACCTCGCCGTCGACCCGCACCTGGATGGTGTGGGATCCCGGCTCGAGGTCGGACGGAACGGTGACCTGTGCCGAGAAGGCGCCGTCGACGACATCCGCCTGCGCCAGCGCGCGATAGGTGCTGGCGATGCCGACCTCGACGCGGTCCACCGCGAAGTCGCTGCCGGTCACGGTGAGCGCCTCACCGGCGCGCACCTCGGTCGCGCTCAGCGCGATCGAGGGGTCCGTCTGCCCGGGCTCGTCGGACACGGGGGCGAACTCCCAGCTGTCGACCTCGAACAGGCCGTCCTCGACCTCGGCACCCTCGGGCTGCGCGAACACGAAGAACACGTCGTGCGTCCCCTCGGCACCGGTGACGGCGGCCGACACGGTCGTCCACTCGCCGGCGGTGCCCGTCACGGGGATCTCCGCGACGACCGGTCCGTCGACGTTGTCGAGACGCACCTGGATCGACGCGCCCTCCACGAGCGGCTTCACCCGCGCGGAGACCGACTTCGCACCGTCGCCGAAGGCGACCTGCGACAGCGCCGCGAAGTCACCGTCGTCGAGGCTCGACAGCGCCATGTTGCCGCTGCCGTTGTGCTCGGGGAACTCCACCGATGCCTCCGTCGTCGGCACCGTCTTCACACCGAGCTGCCACGCGAGCGTCTCGGCCTCGAACGCGCGGTACGGGTCGAAGTCCTCGATCTGCGCGACACCCTGACGCGTGCCGACGATCGGCTTGATCGTCCCGTCGGCGTTGAAGTCGAGCTTGTCGATGTGCACCGAACGGTAGCCCTGCGTCTGGCCGGGGGTGCCGAGCGCCTGCGCCCACGCCGCCCCGCGCGTCTGCGCGTGGTAGGTGAAGTAGGTCTCGCCCTTGTAGGTGAACATGTCGGAGTGGTTGTTGCCGCCGTTGCCCGCCCCGAAGAACGCGCTCTGGTTCTGGAAGGCCACGCCCGCGTACTTCGCGGACGGCAGGTCCATCGGGTCGTCGGTCATCATGTAGGCGATGCCGCCGCGCGACGGGTACTGGCCCGCAACCTCGTTGACCTGGAAGTTCGACGAGTACGAGTAGTAGTACTTGCCGTCGCGCTTGAACATCGACGAGGCCTCGAACATGCCGGGGCCGTCGATCTCGACGGGGTCGCCGTCGAGGGTGACCATGTCATCCTTCAGCTTCACGACGCGGGTCGACTTGGGGTTCTGCGGCCCCTGGACGTTGCTGCCCGATCCGATCTGCGAGTTGCCGCCGAAGTACAGGTAGGCCTGGCCGTCGTCGTCGATGAAGATCTCCGGGTCGAACAGCCACATGCCGGCGGGGAAGCCGCCGCTGTTGATGTAGTCGCGCGAGACCGTGTCGGGGATGATCTTCTTGCCGAGCGGGTCGGTCCACGGGCCGAGCGGCGAGCCGCCCACGACCACCGCGGTGCCCGTGCCGTTGTCGCAGAAGTACAGGTAGACCTTGCCGTCCTTCTCGATCGCCGCGGGCGCCCAGGAGTTGCGCGACCAGGGAGCGGCCGATCCGGCCCCGGCGATGGGAACGGCGCCGTGGTCGACCCAGTTGACCATGTCGGTCGTCGACATGACGTTCAGCGTCGTGATGGCGCCGTAGCCGTTGGACTGGGTGGGCAGACCGTTGGCGTCCTTGCTGTTCGCCTCGTACTGCTGGGTGTCATTGGTCGAGTAGATGTAGAGGCGACCGTTGTAGACGAGGTGGTGCGGGTCGGCGCCGAACTTCTGCCCGACGATCGGGTTGTGGTCGCCGACGGGCTTGGTCTGCACCTTCTCCAGCGAGGTGAACGCCGGCCCTGCGGGGGCGTCGGCCGTCTTCACCAACGACACGTCGTCGAGGAGGAAGTCCTGCAGGGCGGCAGAGCCCCAGGGCGTCTCGACGAACAGCCAGGCCATGTCGGCGTGCTTCGCCTCGGCGACGAAGTCGGCCGTGTACGTGCCCCACTCGCCCTTCGTGAAGGTCTGTCCCCGGTCGTCGCAGCCGTTGAAGTTCGACGGGCAGAACGTGAAGTTGAACCGCTGCGTGGCGGGGCCGTCGGTGTACTTGATCTTGCCCGTGAGGCGATAGGAGGCCCCCGGCTGCAGCTTTCCCGTCACGCTGGCGAAGGGACCGGACTGCGTCGCGGTGCGACCCGTGACCTTCAGCGCGTGCGCGCCGCTGGCGGCGTCGTCGCTCAGTGCGAGCGTGCCGCCCTGGACGGTGGTCCAGCCGGTGAAGCCCTCGACGAAGCGACCGTCCGGCAGAAGGTTGCCCGGCACGGCGGGACTCTCGGTGGCCGCGGCGAAGACGTTGACGGCGGGCACCGGCGTCGCCGCCGCGGCGGCGGGGGCCGTCGCGAGGGCGGAGAGCACGAGGGCTCCGATACCGGCGAGCGCGCCGGCCCGCCGCATCATCGGCCGATGCTCGGCGGCGGGCGGTTTCGTGGGTTGACTCACGTCGATGACTCCTTTGATCTGTGACTGCGGTGCGCCCATCGCAGGAGCCTGGCGTTCAGCGCGACCACGCGGTGCGAGGTGTACACTTTCGCCGTTCCGGACCGAGGCGGCATCGCCGCCCCTGCACAGTCAGGAACACTCCGACGACTCCTCGGACGGCGGGTGCACGTGAACGTGCGCGGTCGAACGTGCCGGCATGCACGATCGACCGGACCCCGTCCGGGGAGTCGTCCGGTCCGTGCGGAGACGGGTGCGCTCGGGTGAGCGACACTGCCCCCGACATCCCGTTTCAGATGGAACATTCGTGATGTTACCGCTACCACTGGCGCTCGGCAACGTTTTCGACGACCGTTTCGATGGTTATCGATAACAGACGGCGGTCGCGACTGGACGCACGCCGACCCCGGGTGCATACTTTCAGTATGACTGAAGGTGTGCGGGAACCGGCCCCCTCCCGGCGGGAATGGATGGGGCTTGCGGTGCTCGCGGCCGGCCTCGGGATGATCGTGCTCGACGGCACCATCGTCGGTGTGGCCCTGCCCGACATCATCCGGGATCTGCACCTCGACCTGACGGACGCGCAATGGGTGTCGAGCCTGTACGCCGTGCTGCTGGCCGCCCTCCTGCTGTCGACCGGCAAGCTCGCCGACCGCTTCGGGCGCAAGCTCCTGTTCCTCGTCGGCATCGTCGTCTTCGCGGGCGGCAGCGTGTGGGCCGCGGCATCCGCCACCGGGGGCGCCCTCATCGGGGCACGAGCGGTGCAGGCCGTGGGTGCCGCGTTCATCATGCCCGCGACCCTGTCGACGGTGAACGCCGTCTTCCGCGGCCGGTACCGCGCCGCCGCCTTCGGGGTCTGGGGCGCCGTGATCTCCGGCGTCGCCGCGATCGGCCCGCTCGTCGGCGGCGCCCTCACGCAGTACGCCTCCTGGCAGTGGGTGTTCCTGGTGAACCTGCCGCTCGGGGCCCTCATCCTCGCACTCGCCGTGTGGGCGGTGCCCGAGACGCGCGGCTCCGGCTTCCGCCGCGGCGCCGACGTCGACGGGGCCCTCCTGTCGGCGGTCGGTTTCGGCTCGCTCGTGTTCGCCGTGATCGAGGGACCCGACCTCGGGTGGTGGACGCCGAAAGCCGACCTCACCCTCGGTTCGTGGACCTGGCCGGCGTCCGCGCCGATCTCGGTCGTGCCGATCTGCCTGGCGGTCGCGGCCGTCGCGCTGACCCTCTTCGTGTTCTGGGAGCGGCACCGCGAGCGGGTGCAGCGCGACGCCCTGCTCGATCTGCACCTGTTCTCCCTGCGCACCTTCTCCTGGGGCAACGTGACCGCGGCCATGGTCGCGGTCGGCGAGTTCGCGATCATCTTCGTGCTGCCGCTGTACCTCACGGCCGCACTCGGCCTGTCGATCATGCAGACCGGTCTCGTGCTGGCCGCCATGGCGTTCGGTGCCTTCGCCTCGGGCGCGGCGGCCCGCCACCTCGCGGCGCGCTTCGGCTCCCCCGGCACGGTGCTGATCGGCCTCGGGCTGGAGGTGGTCGGCGTCCTCGTCCTCGCCGCCCTCGCGAGCGCCACCACCCCGGGCTGGCTCATCGCCCTGCCGCTGGTCGTCTACGGCCTCGGACTCGGCCTCGCCTCGGCGCAGCTGACCGGCACCGTGCTGCGCGACGTCCCCGTGGAGATCAGCGGCCAGGGCTCGGCCACCCAGTCGACCGTGCGTCAGATCGGCACGGCGCTGGGCACGGCGTTCGCCGGCGCCGCCCTGTCGATCTCGCTCGCCGTGACCCTGCCCGGCGCGCTGTCGGATGCCGGGATCACCGGCACCGCGGCCACCGAGCTCGCCGATGCGACGCGCACCTCGGCCGGCACGCTCATCTCGCAGCTGCGCGCGCAGGGCGCCTCCAGCATGCTCGGCGCGCAGACGGATGCCGCCGTGCAGGCGCTCTCGGCAGGATTCGCCGACGCGACGCGCTGGTCGCTGCTGGTGGCGTCGGCCTTCCTGCTGCTGGGCCTGGTCGGGGCCGCCCGCCTGCGCACCTTCGCCCGCCGCTAGGCTCGGGCCCATGCGTATCGCCGTGACCGGAGCATCCGGAAAGCTGGGAACCGTGGTCGTCAACGAGCTCCGGGAGGCGGGCCACGACGTCGTCGGGCTCGACGTCGTCGGCACGCGCGGCGCCGGCTTCGTGCAGGTCGACCTCACCGACTACGGCCAGACCGTCGACGCCCTCCAGGGCGTGAACGACCAGCACGACGGCCTCGACGCGGTCGTGCACCTGGCGGCGATCCCGGCGCCCGGCATCCGGTCGGACGTCGCCACGTTCCACAACAACATCGCCGTCACGTTCAACGTGCTGTGGGCGGCGATCCGCCTCGGCATCACCCGGATCGTGACGGCGTCGAGCGAGACGGTGCAGGGCCTTCCGTTCGACGTGCCGCCGCCCTACATCCCCGTCGACGAGGCCTACGCCGCCCGCCCCGAGTCGGTCTACTCGCTGGTCAAGCACCTCGAGGAGACCCTGGAGAAGGAGCTCGTGCGCTGGCACCCCGAGGTGTCGCTCACGGCGCTGCGCTTCTCGAACGTCATGGTCCCCGCCGACTACGCCGAGTTCCCGTCGTTCGACGCGGATGCCGCCCGACGCAAGTGGAACCTGTGGAGCTACATCGACGCCCGCGACGGCGCCGCCGTCATCGCGCGCGCCCTCGAGGTCGCCCCCGCCGGGTTCGACCACTTCCTCATCGCCGCCGGCGACACCGTCATGAGCCGCCCCAACGCGGAGCTCGTCGCGGAGGTCTTCCCCGACGTCGAGGTGCGCGGCGAGCTCGGCGTCAACGCGTCGCTGTTCTCGACGGCGAAGGCGCAGCGCCTGCTCGGCTGGACGCCGCGCCACTCCTGGCGCGACGAGCGCTGAGGGCCGCCGATCACGAGGCGGTGACGGCGGTCTTCGCCGGCCGTCCGCGCTTGGGCCGGTCGGACGAGAGCTCCTGTGCGAGCGGCACGAAGGACGGGCCCGAGAGCCGGTCCTCGACGTGGGCGAGCCAACGCACCTCGCTCTCGGCCGCGAAGAGCGTCGCCGACAGGGGCAACGCCGCGACCACGGATGCCGGGTCGCCGACCTCCACGGCGACATAGCGCGCCGTCAGCTCGTCGAGCCGCCCCTGCGACGCCGCGCGCTGCGCGCGCACCAGCGGGAGCACGTCGACGCCGGGCAGGGTCGCGGCCAGCGCGAGTTTCAGCGTCAGCTCGTCTCGGGCGCCCTCCACCCGCTCCACGGGGGTGTCGAACCAGTCGCGGACGGCAGCGGAACCGGCATCCGTGATGCGCCAGTACACGTGCCCCTCGGCGTCGACCTCGTCCTTGGAGACGAGTCCGTCGCGTTCGAGTCGTTCCAGCGTGTTGTAGATCTGGCCGACGTTCAGCGAGGCCGCCCCGGTGCGACGCGTGAACTCGGCGCGCAACTGGTACCCGTAGCAGGGGCCCTGATCGAGGATCGCCAACAGGCTCTGCCGTACCGACATCCGCTCCCCCGCTCCCCCGACCACCCGATGTGCTTTCTCAGTATATGCATACGCGGAAACCACATGGCCGGCGCGGGCGTCACTCCGGCGACCGCCCCCGCACTGCGAGCGCCGCGAACGTGCCGACGGCCGCGCCGACCAGCGTGTCGACGATCCGCTCGAGAGCGAGCGGGAGCGTCTCGACCGTGCCCGTCGCCGCGCCGATGAGCAGCAGCACGAGCGGGGTGATGAACACCAGCGCGAGCGCGTAGTGGCGCACCACGACCATCTCGATGGCGACCTGCAGCACGCCCAGCAGCAGGCCGAGCGCCCACACGGGCAGCGGCAGGAAGGCGAGGGCGAGGTAGAGCGCGCCGCCGACGACCGTGCCCACGGTGCGGTGGATGCCGCGCGTCGTGGCATCCCGCCGTCCCACCGGCAGTCCGACCACGGCGAGGCCGGCGCACACGATCCAGTACGAGCGCGCCGGGTCGACGACCGCGGCGGCCGCCACGCCCACGACGCCCACGACGACGGCGCGCAGCGTGAGCATGCGGGCGACGGCCGACCAGCGCAGCGGGAACAGGACGCCCAGCGGTCGCGGGCGTTCCCGTCGATAGCGCGGCAGGAGCAGCGGCGCCGCCACCACGAGGCACGCGAAGGCCCCCGATGCGGCGACGATCGCGAGGTAGGTCCACGGATCGACGACCCGCGCACCGCCGCGGACGGCGGTCACCTGGGCCGACAGCCCGAACACCAGCACGAAGAACACCGGTCCGGGAGGGCCCAGCGAGACCGCGCCCGCCAGCGCCGCGGTGACCACCGTGGTGACGAGCACTCCGCCGAGCACCGCGAGCACGCCGCCGCCGGCCGCGAGCGTGCCGGCCGCCGCGCACACCCACAGGGCGAGCGCGAGCAGCGGCGCCACCCGGGCGCGCTCCCGCGGTCGCAGCCACCCGCCGTAGATGACCGCGAACGCGCCGGTCGCCGACAGCAGGGCGAGCTCGGCGTGACCGGATGCCGCGAGCACCACGATCGGCACGGCCATCGCGAGCCCCGCCTGCACGGCCAACGGCCAGCGGCGCCCGCGCGCGGGACCGAACGTCGCCAGGCTCCGCCCGACGTGCGCCGCCTCCGCGCGCACACGGTCGCCGAAGCGGGCGGGCGGGGTGGGCGACGGCATCCCTCCATTGTCCCCCGCCGGTGCGGCCGGGTCCTCCGAAGCCCACAGCATCCGCCGAGGAGCGCTCGCTACGGTCGGAGGCATGGAAGCGAGTGCGCCGGGCCTGTCCGTGTCGACCGACGAGGGGATCGCGACGTTCTCCGCCGCGCAGCTGCGGATGATGCGGGACGAGTTCCAGCGCTTCCTGCTGGAGTACCAGTTCGGGCTCCGCGAGGTCGAGACCAAGCTCGGGATCCTCCGCGACGAGTTCCTGCTCATGCACGATTACAACCCGATCGAGCACGTCTCCAGCCGCGTCAAGAGCGCCGACAGCCTGGTCGACAAGATCACCCGCAAGGGCGTCGAGCCCAGCTTCGACGCGATCCGCGCCGCGATCACCGACATCGCCGGCATCCGGGTGACGACGAGCTTCACGAAGGACGCCTATCGCCTCTTCGACCTGCTCACCCAGCAGGACGACATCACGGTGCGCGAGGTCAAGGACTACATCGCCCAGCCCAAGACGAACGGGTACAAGAGCCTGCACGTCATCGTGGAGGTGCCGGTCTTCCTCTCGTCGGGCCGCGTCGACGTCGCCGTGGAGGTGCAGTTCCGCACGATCGCGATGGACTTCTGGGCGAGCCTGGAGCACAAGATCTACTACAAGTACGCCGGGGCGGTGCCCGACGGGCTGCTCGTGGAGCTGAAGGAGGCCGCCGAGTCGGCATCCCTCCTCGACGCCCGCATGGAACGGCTCCACGGCCAGCTGCACGGATCGCCGTCCGGGGCGATCCACGCCGTCTGAGCGCCGCATCGGATGCGGAGACGAGCAACGGATGCGGATGGCGAGCGCCCCCGCATCCGCGTCTGTTGCTGATCTCCGATTCTGCGAACGGGCTCAGTCCAGTGCGGCGCGCCAGTCCTCGAGCAGGCGCGCCGTCGTGCGGGTCTGCGACCACGGCATCTCGGGCACCTCGGTGCGCCCCTCGCGAAGCGCCCGCACGGTCGCGTCCGCCTCGGCGGCCATCGGGCTGACGGTGGCGGTGCGGATCGGCTCGACCGTCCCGTCGGAGCGGCGCAGCACCGCCTCGGCGGTCGAGACGACGCGGCTGCCCCACACGTTCGCGATCTCCAGCTCGCCGGCGGTGCCGCGGATCACGGCCCGCCGCGGCAGGTCGGCGGTGATCGCGGTGGCGATGCGCGCCTCGAACGCGCCGAACGCGATCGTCGCGCGCGCCTGCTCGTCGACGGCGCCGACCACGCCGTCGGCCGCGACGATCACCGGTTCGGCGTCGATCCCCGCCCACGCGGCGAGGCCCACGACGAGGGATGCCGGGTAGCACCCGACATCGAGGATCGCCCCGCCCGCCGTCGCGGGATCGAACAGGCGCCCGTCGTGCGCGTCGGCGGCGAAGCCGAGGGTCGAGTCCACCGAGACGAGCTCGCCCAGCGTCCCCGCGGAGACGAGCGCCCGCAGCCGCTCGGGGAACGGGCCGAAGCGGTACTTGAACGCCTCCACCACCGGCAGCCCCACCCGGGCCGCGTGCGCGAGCACGGCGTCGGTCTCGGCGGCAGTCACCCCCAGGGGCTTCTCGCACAGCACCGCCTTGCCCGCGTCGAGCGCGGCGTGCGCGAGCTCGGCGTGGGTGGTGTGCACGGTGCCGATGTAGACGGCATCCACGTCGCCCCGTGCCAGCACCTGGTCGTACGTGCCCGCGACGGGCGCGCCGAACCGGTCGGCGAACTCCCGCGCCCGGATGCCGTCGCGCGCGCCGACCGCGTGGAGCACGCCGTGCGCGGCGTGCGGCAGCGCCGCCAGGAAGTCGCCCGTGATGACACCGGCGCCCAGGACCGCCCAGCGTGCTCTCTCGCTCATGCCTCCATCATGCCCGCAGGGCGCGGTCGAGGTCCGCCAGCAGGTCGGCCTCGTCCTCGATGCCCACCGACAGCCGCACGACCTCCACGGGCACCGCGGCCTCGGTGCCGCGCACCGAGGCGTGCGTCATGGCGTCGGGGTAGTTCACGAGCGACTCGACGCCGCCCAGCGACTCCGCGAGCTGGAAGAGCCGCGTCGACTCCGCGAAGCGGCGCGCCGCCTCGCCCGACTCGAGGGCCACCGAGACGATGCCCCCGAAGCCGCTCATCTGCCGCGCCGCGATCGCGTGGCCGGGGTGGTGGGCCAGCCCGGGGTAGTACACGCGGGCGACCCGGTCGCTCTCCGAGAGGAAGGCCGCGACCGCCGCCGCGTTGCGGCTGTGGCGCTCCATCCGCACCGCGAGCGTCTTGATGCCCCGGGTGGTGAGCCAGGCGTCGAGCGGACCGGAGACGGCCCCGACGGCGAACTGCAGGAAGCCGATCTCGGCCGCGAGGGCGTCGTCGCGGTGGGTCTCGGCGAGCACGAGCGCGCCGCCGACGACATCCGAGTGGCCGCCGAGGTACTTGGTCGTCGAGTGCACGACCACATCGGCACCGAGCTCCAACGGCTGCTGGAGCGCGGGGGTCGCGAAGGTGTTGTCGACGACGACGACCGCGCCGGCGTCGTGACCGATCCGCGCGAGCGTCGCGATGTCGGTGATCCGCAGCAGCGGGTTCGACGGCGTCTCGACCCACAGCAGGCGCGGGGCCCGCTCGGCCACGGCCGCACGGACGGCGTCCTCGTCGCTCATGTCGACCAGGCGCAGCCGCACACCCCACGGGCCCAGCACCCGCGCGAGCAGCCGGTAGGTGCCGCCGTAGACGTCGTTGCCGAGCAGCACCTCGTCGCCCGGGACCAGCACGGCCCGCAGCAGCGCATCCTCGGCGGCGAGTCCCGACGCGAACGAGAACGCGTGGGCGCCGCCCTCGATCGCGGCGAGCTGGGCCTGCAGGGCGGTGCGCGTCGGGTTGCCGCTGCGCCCGTACTCGTAGCCCTGGCGGAGACCGCCGATCCCGTCCTGGGCGAACGTCGTGGCGAAGTGCACGGGCGGGATGACCGCCCCGGTGCTCTCGTCGGGGTCCTGCCCGGCGTGGACGGCGAGGCTGGCGAAACGGCGGGCGGCGTCGGTGGTCATGCGGATGCTCCTTCGGTGAGGGTGTCGAGAGGGATGCCGCGGGCCGCGAGCCACGCGTCGTCGTAGAGCTTGGTGAGGTAGCCCCGGCCGTGGTCGGGCAGCACGACCACCACGACGGCGTCGGCGGGAAGCCCCCGCGCGGTGCGCAGGGCCGCGACGACCGCCATGCCCGACGAGCCCCCGACGAGCAGGCCCTCCTCGCGGGCGAGCCGGCGGGTCATGGCGAAGCTCTCGGCATCCGAGACCCGCTCGTAGCGGTCGACGACGGACGCGTCGAAGGTGTCGGGGTAGAAGTCCTCGCCCACACCCTCGACGGCGTAACCGTGGATCGGTCCGCCGGAGTAGATCGAGCCCTCGGGGTCGGCGCCGACGACGACGATCTCGCCCGCCGTCGCCTCCTTGAGGAAGCGGCCGGTGCCGCTGATCGTGCCTCCGGTGCCGATTCCGGCGACGAGGTGGGTGACGCGCCCGTCGGTGTCACGCCAGATCTCCGGGCCCGTCGTCTCGTAGTGGGCGCGCGGACCGTTCGGGTTGGCGAACTGGTTGGGCTTGAACGCGCCGGGGATCTCGCGGGCGAGCCGGTCGGAGACGCTGTAGTACGAGTCGGGATGCTCCGGCGGGACGTTCGTGGGCACCTCCACGACCTCCGCCCCGTAGGCCCGCAGCACCGCGGTCTTCTCCCCCGTGAACTTGTCGGGGACGACGAAGATCATCCGGTACCCGCGCTGGAGCGCGACGAGGGCGAGACCGACGCCGGTGTTGCCGCTGGTGGGCTCGACGATCGTGCCGCCGGGGCGGAGCAGCCCGTCGCGCTCGGCCGCGTCGACGATGTTGCGGGCGATGCGGTCCTTGGCGGAGCCGCCTGGGTTGAGGTACTCGACCTTCGCGAGCACCGTCGCCTGCACCTCGGCGGCGACGGCGTTCAGACGGACGAGCGGGGTGTTGCCGACGACGTCGGCGATGTGCGAGGCGAAACGCATGAGGGGTGTCCTGAGGGTGGTGCCGCGTGCGCAGAGTGCGCGAGAGGGCGGCGGGCTGTCGGGGTCGTCGAAGGGAGCGCGGAGCGCTCAGCGACAACAACGACAGGTCAGGGCCACGTCAGGATGCTAACCCACGGCGAGGGGATGCCGCGAAGTGTTACGCCCGATCCGTCACATTCGTCGCGCCCGCCCTACTCTGTGCTGGTGAGCACGCACGACGACACCGACGACTACGGCTTCGACACCCGCCAGGTGCACGCCGGCGAGGTCGACGAGCGCAACCACGGTGCGCGCATCACCCCGATCTATCTGACGGCGGCCTACCGCTTCGACTCGTTCGCGCAGGCGGAGGACCGTTTCACGGGTGCGGAGGCGGGCCAGCTGTACTCGCGCAACCTCAACCCGACCCACGAGGTCGCCGAGCGGCGCATCGCGTCGCTGGAGGGCGGCACCGGGGCGATCGTGGTGGGCTCCGGTCAAGCGGCGATCACCGCGCTGCTGCTGGGGCTCGCCGGCGCCGGTGAGCGGCTGGTGTCGACCGCGAGCATCTACAGCGGCACCCGCATCCTCTTCGACCGCACCTTCGCGCGGTTGGGAGTGACGACCGACTACGTGCGCGACCCGTCCGACGAGGCCGAGTGGGAGCGTCTGATCACGCCGCAGACGAAGGCGATCTTCGTCGAGACGATCCCCAACCCCAAGAACGACCTCGTCGACGTCGCCGCCGTCGCCCGCATCGCCCGGCGCCACACGATCCCGCTCATCGTCGACAACACCGTCGCGACGCCCTACCTCATCCGCCCGCTCGAGCACGGCGCCGATGTCGTCGTGCACTCCTCGACGAAGTTCCTCACCGGGCACGGCGCCGCACTGTCGGGGGTCATCGTCGACGGCGGACGGTTCGACTGGGCGGGCTCGTCGCGCGCCTACCCGGGCCTCACCGCGCCGATCGCCCCCGGCCGCCCGTCGCTCGTCGACAGCCACGGCGAGCGCGCGCTGGAGGCGTACCTGCGCTTCGGCATCGTCAACGACCTCGGTGCGGCACTGTCGCCGGTCAACTCCTTCCTGCTGCAGCAGGGCATCGAGACGCTGTCGCTGCGGATGGCGAAGCATCTCGAGAACGCCGCGGTCGTCGCGCGCTGGCTCGACGCCCACCCCGCGGTGGAGAGCGTCGACTTCGCGGGCCTGGCGTCGAGTCCGTACCATCGCATCGCCCAGGAGCGCTTCGGCGGTCACGCCGGCTCCGTGTTCGCCTTCACGGTGCGCGGCGGCCGGCCCGCCGCCGAGCGGTTCTTCGACCGCCTCCGCCTCATCAGCCGGATGACGAACATCGGCGACGTCCGCTCGATGGCGCTGCACCCGGCCACGACGACGCACGTCTCGTTCTCGCCCGAGGAGCGGGCGCGTCTGGGCATCGGCGACGGTCTCATCCGGCTCTCGATCGGCATCGAGACGGCATCCGATCTCCTCGCGGACCTCGACCGCGCGCTCTCCGCCGCCACCTGAACGCCCGGCCGCGACGCGCGACATGTCGCCGTGTTGCGCGCAGCGGAGCCCGCCCCCGTCGGGGCGCTTACCGTGGATGTATGACCTCGTCGCCCCCCGCACCGATCGACGCACCGTTCGCGGCTCCCGAGCCCACCGACGCCCGCGACGGCCGAGGCGCGGATCTCGCCGCCGCGGGTTTCGCCTCGTCGCTGTCGGCGGACGAGTTCAAGGCGCTCTTCCGGGGCCACCCGGGCGGAGTCGCCGTGATCACCGCCGACGCCGGTGACGGGCCGGTCGCCCTCACCGCGACCAGCGTGTCGAGCGTGAGCGCCGAGCCGCCGCTGCTGATCTTCTCGGTGTCGTCGCAGTCGTCGTCGGCCGCCGTCCTCGCCGCCGCCGAGACGGTGGTGGTCCACCTCCTCGACGCGAACGACCTCGACCTCGCGCGTCTGGGCGCGACGAGCGGCGTCGACCGCTTCGACGGCTCGCGCCCCTGGTCGCGCCTGGTCACCGGCGAGCCGGTGTACCACGACGTCCGCGCGTGGGTGCGCTGCGCCGTCATCGAGCGGATGGATGCCGGAGGCTCCACCGTCTTCGCCGCCCACGCCCTGCAGTCGCAGCTCGAGCGCGATGTCGCCGTCGGCGACCACGGCGACGCGCTGGTGTACCACAACCGCACGTGGCACCGCCTCGGCGACCACTCCCGCCTCTCCTGACGCCCGGAGGCATCGGCGGCCCCCTCGACTAGGGAGCGGGCGGCCGGGCGACGAGGATCTCGCCGCGTCCGCTCACCGTGACGGCGCCCTCGGCCGCGGCGATCAGCCAGGTCGTGCCCGCCGGCGCCTCCTGGCCGCCGAGCCGCAGCTCTCCCATACTCACGACGGCGACGGCGAAGCCCGCGGCCAGCGCCCGCTCGCCGTCGAGCGCGTGGCGCTCCAGCCGGAAGAAGGGATCGGCCGCGGCGGGGAACACCGACCCGTCGGTCTCGGCGGGTGCCGGGTGGACGAGACGGGCCATCTCGGCGGAGCTGCGGGCGCGGTGGGTGACGGCGGTCAGCGCCCGGTCGAACCCGATGCCGACGTGGCCGTCGACGGCGCCGTCCAGCGCGAACCCGCGCCACTCCAGCAGGATCGACAGGTCCTCGGGCTGCTGCAGTTCGAGCAGGAGGACGCCCGCGCCGATCGCGTGCAGCTCACCGGGCGGCACCCACACCACATCGCCCGGACGCACCGCGATGCGGTGCAGCAGCCCGAGCAGCGCGTCGGTGTCCTGGCGCGCGACGAGCGCGGCCAGCCGCGCCGGCTCGACGTCTTCGCGCAGTCCCAGGTGCACGGTCCCCGCGGAGAGGATGTACCAGGCCTCGGCCTTGCCGTGGGCCCGGCCCAGGTGCGCCGCGGCGAAGGCGTCGTCGGGATGGGCGTGCACGGGCAGGCGCTGGCCCGCGTCGAGGAGCTTCACGAGCAGCCGCGTGTCGCTCCCCCATCGGTCCGCGTGCGCGGCGCCCAGCCAGTGCACCGGGTCGGCCGCCACCGCATCGCGCAGCAGCACGCCGTCCGGGAGCACGGTCAGCCCCGTGCGGGTCTCGCCCGCGACGGTCGTCGTCGAGGCGATCCAGTCCTCCGGCTCGCGTTCCTCCGCCTCGCGTCCGGCCGGCCGCGGCGCCCCGCGGAAGAGCGCGATGCGTTCACCGCCGCGATAGAAGCGTGCGGCGGGACGGTTCGCGGACAGACGGATCGGCATCGCGGTCGCCCTCAGTGCGCGGTCGCGGCGTCGACGGCCGCGCGGGTCACGGACAGGAAGCCGCCGACGAAGCTGTCGCCCAGCCCGATGGTGGTGGGGGTCGGGGTGTCGGCGACGACGGCCGCCACGCCCGCGGCATCCGGGCGGTGGGCGCCGACGGCCGCGACGACGCCGACGCCGTCCGGATGCCGCGGCAGGCGCGACGTGACCTCGAGGTCGGCGGCGTCGAAGACGTCGCCGAGCCGGTACCGCGTGGCCGAGACCCGCACGGCCGCCTCGAGGGCGGCGCGATGGCGGGGCGCGTCGGGTCCGACGGCGATCGACCAGAAGCGGGTGTGGACCACGAGCGCCGGCACCGGGATGAGGCGATGCGCCTCGTCGAGGGCGGCCGCCACGTCCGCCCCGTCGCGCAGGTCGACCGCACGGCCGACGTACTCCTGCAGCTCGTCCTCGTTCATGCCGTACACGTCGATGCGCGGGAGGAGGCGGTCTCGGGCGATCGCGGCGAAGTCGCGACGGTAGAACCCGGCATCCTCGTAATAGACGAGCGCTCCCCACGGAAGCTGCCGCATGGCGGCCCAGAGGTCGTCGAGGCGCGACGCCAGGAGCGCCGCGTCCTGCATCGTGTTGAAGCCCGACACGAGGAAGGCGTCCGCGGTGCGCAGGCGATCGCCCAGCTGCGCGGAGATCGCCATCTCCCGGTTCGGACGGTCGTTGGCCACGATGACGCGGTTCGCGGAAGGCGCCACGACCTCGCCGTCGGCGAGCGCGACGGTCGCGCCCTCCGGATACTGCACGATCAGGTGCGGGTCGAGGGTGTCGGTCGTCGCCGAACACACCCAGTCGATGATCGGCGGCATGAGACGACGCACGTTGTCGTCGATGCTCACCAGGTGCTGGGTGCTGGGGATGCCGAGGTTCGCCAGCGCGATCCCCGCCCGCACCCCCGTGCCGCCGAGCGTCACGGACGTCTCGAACCGCGCCGCGAAGCGCTCGAGGATGTCGGAGGAGGCGGCGAACCGCTCTCCCCCGACGCCGCGCTCGAAGAGGGCGAGGATCGCGACGACGAGCGCGCGCTCGTCGTCGATGGGGGCCGTGGTC
Source organism: Microbacterium sp. PAMC21962 (assembly GCF_019443465.1). Taxonomy (NCBI): domain Bacteria; kingdom Bacillati; phylum Actinomycetota; class Actinomycetes; order Micrococcales; family Microbacteriaceae; genus Microbacterium; species Microbacterium sp. PAMC21962. Next base: position 1,871,959 of record NZ_CP080381.1, read on the forward strand.
GTCAGCTCCGCCCGCCGCACACCGTGCCGGTGTGCGAGGGCGCTGATGACCGCGGCATCCCACCGGATCTCGTAGTCGACGGTGCCGCCGAGGCCGAGGACGAGTCGCGCGCTCATGGTGTCGATGATCTCCCGCCGGGGGTGGTCAGTACAGATCCGCCTTGCCGGTCGCACCGAACAGGTCGATCTTCTCCGCCGCCGTCACCTTCAGCGCGGCGATCGGCTCGGGCTGGATCGCGTTCGGCTCGCGCAGACGCTCGTCGGTGCCGAGGATCTCGCGCATGCGGTTGTGGTAGCTGACCTTGATGTCGCTGGAGATGTTGATCTTGTTGATGCCCAGCGACACGGCGCGAGCGAGCTCGGCGTCGGGGTTTCCCGAGCCGCCGTGCAGCACCAGCGGGATCTTGACGGCGGCCTTGATCTGCTCGAGCAGGTCGTGGCGCAGCTCGGGCTTCTTCTCGGCGGGGTACAGGCCGTGCGAGGTGCCGATCGCGATCGCGAGGCTGTCCACGCCGGTCTCCTCGACGAAGCGCACCGCGTCGTCGACGTTGGTGTAGATGATCTCGGCCGCGCCGGACTCGCCGTAGCTGTCGTTCGCCCCGATCGTGCCGAGCTCGCCCTCAACCTGGATGCCGACGGCGTGCGCGGCCTCGACGACCTTGCGGGTGAGCGCCACGTTCTCCTCGAAGGGCAGGAGCGAGGCGTCGATCATGACGGAGGTGAAGCCGGCCTGGATGGCGGTGATCATCTGCTCGTACGTCCCGCCGTGGTCCCAGTGGATCGCGACCGGCACGCTCGAGCGGTGCGCGCGCTCGCGGATCGCGACGATGAGGTCGGTCGTCACGTGGGAGACCTCGTCGGGGTGGATCGCGATGATGACGGGCGCGTTCTTCTCCTCGCTGACGTCCATGACGCCGAGGAACATCGCCCAGTCGCTGATGTTGAAGGCCGGGATGGCGAAGTTGTTCTGATTGGCGATGTCGAGGATGGACTTGCCGGTGTACAGCACCACGGTGGATTCTCCTGTCGGTGGGGGTGGTTGTGGACGCCTGTGCGGGCGGGTCCGGTCAGCTCTTGACCGAGCCGGCCGTCAGCCCGCTGATGAAGTAGCGCTGGAAGAAGAGGAAGAGGATCAGCACGGGGATCGAGCCGAGCACGCTCATCGCCATGATCTGATTCCACTCGTACGAGTGCTGGCCCATGAGCAGCTGGATGCCGATGGGGACGGTGCGCATGTCGATCGTGCGGGTCAGCGTCAGGGCGAACAGGTACTCGTTCCACGCGATCATGAACGTGTAGATGCCGACCGAGACGATGCCGGGCACCGAGATCGGGACCAGGACGCGCCACAGCGCGGTCATCGATCCGGCCCCGTCCACGCGCACGGCTTCGTCGAGCTCGCGCGGCAGGGTGTTGAAGTACCCCGTCATCATGATGATCGCGTAGGGCAGCGTGAACACCATGTAGGTGAGGATCAGGCCCGGGTAGGTGTTGTAGAGGCCGAGGCCGACCACGAGACCGAAGTACGGGATGAGCAGCGTGATCGGCGGCACCGCCTGCACGCTCACGATGATGACGTTGAGGATGCGCTTGCCGCGGAACTCGAAGCGGCTGAACGCGTACGCGGCCTGGATCGCGACCAGCAGCGTCAGCACCGTCACCGCGCCGGCGACTACGTAGCTGTTGATGAAGAAGCGGACCGTCTCCGGGTTGGTGAAGATCGCGACGTACGCGTCGAACGAGAACGTGTCGGTGATCAGCCGCGGCGGCAGCTCGAAGATCTCGGTGTTCGACTTGAACGAGTTCGACAGCATCCACAGCACGGGTCCCGCAGCGAAGACCGCACCCAGGAGCAGGCCGAGGTAGATGCCGGCGCGCGCGGTGCGCCGACGGGTCTGCACGGACATGGCCATCTCAATCCCTCGCCTTCTGATGCCGCACGTAGAACACGGCGAGGACCATCGACATGAGCAGGACGAGCACGGCGGAAGTCGCCGCGAGCGAGAAGTCGTACTTCGCGAAGGCCAGCTTGTAGGTGTAGGTGCTCAGCACCTCGGTGACGTCGATCGGGCCGCCGCCGGTGGTCATCCAGATGAGGGCGAACTGCTGGGAGGTCCAGATCAGATCGAGCAGCAGCAGGCTGATGATGATGGGGCGCAGCTGCGGGAGCGTGACGTTCCAGAAGCGCTGCACGCTGCTCGCGCCATCGACCGTCGCGGCTTCGTAGAGGTCGCTCGGGATGCCCTGGAGCCCGGCGAGCAGGCTCACCATGAAGAACGGGTAGCCCGCCCAGATGTTGATGAAGGTCACGGTGCCGAGCGCCAGCTGCGGCGACGCGAGCCACTCGATGTTGGCGTTCAGGAGGAAGTTGACGACGCCGTTGGGCGCGAGGAGCATCCGCCAGAGCACCGCGATGACGGCGACGGTGAACAGCCACGGCAGGACGTAGAGGCCGCGGAAGATCGCCCGCGGCACGCCGCCGATGAGCGGGCTGTTGAGCATGAGGGCGAAGCCGAGTCCGAGGACCAGGTGCGCGGCGACGCTCACGACCGTGAAGACGACCGTGTTCGACGTCGCCTTCCAGAAGGTGCCGTCGCCCAGGACGGTCAGGTAGTTCTCGAGGCCGACGAACTCGCCGTTCTTGCTGAGGATGACGTTGCTCTGCAGCGAGTAGCCGATGACCATGACGATCGGGATGATCATGAGCACCAGCAGCAGCGCGAGGGTGGGTGCGAGGAACGCGTACGACTCGGTCGTGCGCCGCAGCTGGCGGCGGCGCCGGGAGTGCGCGACGCCGGTCACCAGGACTTCGGTGTCCATCGAGACGGGTGTTTTGAGGGTCATGAGACCGCACGGCTCCTAGTTCTGACCGGTTGAGGGGGCTGAGGCGTGGCGAGCGGTGGACGGGTGCCGCACCGCATCGGCGATGCGGCACCCGGCAGAGGGGGAAGCGCTAGAACGCCGCTTCCCAGGACGTCTGCGCGTTCTTGAGCGCATCGTCCATGGACTGCTGCCCGTCCAGCGCCGTCTGCAGCTGCTGTCCGAGCTGGCGCATGAGGTCCTCGGCCGTGGGCAGGCCCGTGAACTCGTTGGCCGGATAGCCCGCCTTGTAGATGTCGAAGGCCTGCTTGAAGAGCTCGTCGCTGCCCGAGAAGTCCGGCGTGGACTGCGTGTTGCCGGGGAAGGCCTTCGCCAGGGTCGACAGCTTCGAGTTCGTGTCCTTGCTCATCAGGAACGACACGAGCTTGAAGGCGGCATCCTTGTGCGCCGAGTTCTCGGCCACGCCGATGCCCCAGGAGGCGTACGGGATGCCCCGCTCGCCGGTGTAGCCGTCGGCGGCCGGGATGGCGGAGATCGAGAACTTGAGGTCGGGGTTCGACTCGCGGATCAGGTTGATGTGCGCGAGCGAGTCGATCATCATGCCGACGCGACCGTTCGTGAACTCCTCGACCTTGTCCTGCTCCTTCATCGTGAACGAGCCGGACGCGATGACGCCGTCCTTCCAGAGGCCGTCGATGTAGTCCATCGCCGAGGTGACGTCCTTGTTCGTCAGGTCGGGCTTGCCGTCCTTCAGCATCGAGCCGCCCGACGCCCAGACCCAGGACATCACGTCGTTCTGCACGCCGTTGGGGGCTTCGAGGGAGAGCGGGAGCACCCAGCCCGAGACGTCGCCGCCGAGAGCGGTGATCTTCTTCGCGGCGTCGGCGAACTCGGTGCGCGTCGACGGGGGCGCGGTGACGCCGGCCTTGGCGAGCAGGTCGTCGTTCGTGAACATCGGGTAGACGAAGTTGACGACCGGGATCATGTAGGTGCTGCCGTCGACCTTGATCTGGCTCGCGAGCTGGCTGTCGTCGTAGCCGCTGTCCTTCATCAGGTCGGTGAGGTTCGCGATGACGCCCTTGGAGGCGAAATCGTTGACCCACGCGCCGTCGAGGCCGACGACGTCGGGCATGGTGCCCGAGGCGGCGCCGGCGAACAGCTGCTCCTTGGTCGAGGCGTACGGGCCGCTGACCAGGTTCACCTTGATGCCGGGGTTCTCGGACTCGAACTGATCCATCAGCGCGCGGAACTGCCCGTCGGGAAGCTCCGGCTCCCACCACTGGGCGAACTCGATCGTGACGTCGCCGCCGGCGTCCGAACTGCCGGACGGCGATGCGCTGCTCGAGCAGCCCGACATCGCCAACAGCGTCGTCGCCGCGGCGACCGCGCCGACGACTGTGAGGGCCCTGCTGTGACCCCGCCCCACTCTGGACATCGCTTCTCCTCTTTGAGTATGTGCGCGATCCGCACCGCTGCGGATTCATGCGTCTTTCAGCACCATTATGCCGTCTTTTGCCGCTTCGTCAAGAGCTCCTTCGCAAACAATGCTGACTTCTGCCGCCTTTTGCTGATTTGAGAGGTGAAAACGGCGTGCCCTGTGCTAGTGATGGAGGCATGGACAAAGCAGCCCCCCGCGGCCGACGTCTCCCCGCCGGGCGCAAGGCCGACCTGGCGGCCTACGTCGCCGAACACGGACAGGTCACCGTCGCCGAGTTGTCGGAGCACTTCGACGTCTCGATCGACACGGTGCGCCGCGACCTGGATCAGCTGCACCGCGAGGGCGCGCTCATCCGCACCCACGGCGGCGCCGTGAGCGCCACCGACGGCGCGCTGCGCGACCGGGGGCTGGATGTGCGCCTGCGCGTACAGGTGGAGGAGAAGGAGCGCATCGCCCGACTGGCGGCGGAGATGGTCGACGACGGCGCGGTCATCATGCTCAACGCCGGCACGACGACGCTCGCGGTCGCCCGCGCCCTGCGCAGTCACCGGGATCTGACGATCGCGACCAACAACCTGCGGATCCCCGCCGAGATCGCCCCCTCCGCCTTCCGCGACCTCTACGTCTTCGGCGGCGCGGTGCGCACCATCACCCAGGCGACCACCGGGCCGGTCACGTTCACGATGGCGGCCGGCGGACGCGAGCTCGACATCCGCTGCGACCTCGCGCTGGTCGCGGTGGGCGCCGTCGACGAGTCCGGGTACTCCACGAGCAATCTCGGCGACGCCACCATGATGGCGGAGATGATCGACCGCGCCGACCGCACCGCGGTGCTGGCCGACTCCTCCAAGCTCGGGCGGCGCCTGTTCGCGCAGGTCGCGCCGCTCGACGGCGCCGACTACCTGATCACCGACGCGCCGCCCGCGCCGACCCTCGCCGCGGCGCTGGGTCAGGCCGGTGTCAGCGTGATGACACCCTGACGCGACGCGACCTACAATCGCAGCGTGGGCACCATCTATTACGGAGGGTCGGCGACGCCGATCCACATCGAGGACCGGGTGCTGGCGCACCTCAAGGTCGTCGTCGCGACGAAACTGCGCCGCGGCGAGAGCTTCACCGTCTCCTGGCAGCACCCCGAGGGCGAGCCCGGCGGTCGCAGTACGATCTGGCTGCATCCGTCCATCGCACTGCGCTTCGTGTTCGACGACCCCGAGCCGACCGAGCTGAACCGGGCGTGGATCGAGGAGCTGGCGCAGTCGGCCAGCTCGTCCGGCGGCATCCTCCTGACGGAGGAGCAGATCGAAGCCCCCGCCGACGAGGAGGCGCAGGACAACGCGCCGCAGACGGTCGCGGTCGCCGACGCCTGAGGGTCCTCACGTGGCCCGCACGGGCGGGAAGTGCGCGATCGGGATCGGCCGACTCGCGGTCGACGACTCCTCCGCCCGCAGGAGGGCGTGGCCGCAGCTCAGACACTCGTCCAGGCGGCGATGGCGCGAGCGGCGCCGCGGACCCCGCATCCACACCGCGTCGTAGCCGTCGTCGCCTCGCTCGATGTACGCCACCACGAACTCCGCGTCGTTGGCGCCCACACGCGTGTCGCACAGTCGCCACGCATCGTCGTCGATGGGGATGAGTTCGAGGGGGCCGTCGATTCGCGCAGGATGCGTCATCACCGTCACCGCCTTCATCCCCCAGTCTGCGCGTCGCGCAGACGACGGACGAGGGGATTGACAGGCCCCTGCCGACGTGAGAGGTGCGGCGCTCAGCCGGTCATGACCTCGCCGCTGTAGGGGCCTTCGGGCTCGGGCACGATCTGGAGCCCGGCGGTGGAGTTCGCGGCGTGGGTCAGCGCCTCGAGCCACGCACGGTTGAGCGCCGGCTGGCGGCTGCCGTGGTACGTGTACACGAGCGACGCGTGCGGGTGCAGCCAGATCGCGGTGCGTCCGTCGCCGAGGCTCGTGTCGTTGCGCCAGCTGAAGGTGAACGTCTCGCCGCGCCGCAGCTTCTGGCTGATGACGACCTGCAGGTGCGCGAGCACCCGGTCGTCGAACTCCGCTTTGACACTGCCGTCGTAACTGAACCGTCCCACGGCTCTACCGTACTGCGAGCTTCCGACGCCGGCGCGCCGCTCAGGCCAGTGCCGCGGTGCGGCGGGAGATCTCCGCGCACGCGCGGTCGGCCCCGACGACGTCGGACGCCAGCGAGGTGGTGGCGTCGAGCACCGCCACGGGGATGCCGCTGCCCAGCAGCATCCGGCAGACACTGAGCGATCCGTCGTCGATGCTGGGGAACTCCACGATGTCGGTCGACCCGGTCTGCACCAGCCGCTGGGCGTACGTCAGCACCGCGTCCGCGACGTCATCGGTGGTGAGGATGCGGTGACCCTCGATCAGAATGTCTTTCACGGCTCGGCCTCGCCAGGGAATCGTCAGAACAACGTCGGGTGGGAGTCCACAGTCAACCGAACCGGGCGGGCGACGACGAGGGGGTTGACAGCCTCCGGCGACCCTGACAGGCCCCGGCGCCGGCGGCGCCCCGCGCGCTCACGCGCGGCGGTAGTCCGCCACCATCGGGCAGTCGAACGGGTCGCGGGCCGCGAGGCCGACGCGGTTGAGGTAGTCGATGACGATGGCGTACGAGCGCCAGATGCTCGTCTCCGTGTACGGGATGCCGGCGCCCTTGCAGTAGTCGCGGACCACGGCACGCGCCTTCGAGAGGTGCGGTCGGGCCATGCTGGGGAAGAGGTGGTGCTCGACCTGGTGGTTCAGACCACCGAACATCCAGGTCGCCCACCAGCCGCCCGTGATGTTGCGCGACGTGCGCACCTGCTTCGTGAAGAAGTCGAGGCGGGCGCTCGCGTCGACGATCGGCATCCCCTTGTGGTTGGGGGCGAACGAGGCGCCCATGTACACGCCGAACACCGCGAGCTGCACGCCGAGGAAGGCGAACGCCATGCCGAGGGGCAGGAGCAGGAAGACCGGGACGATGACGACGGCCAGACGCGTCGTGATCAGCGCCAGCTCCAGTCCGCGCTTCTTGACCGGCTGGCGCGACAGGAGGTGGCGGATGCCGTGGGCGTGGAGGTTGAGACCCTCGAGCGTCAGCAGCGGGAAGAAGAACCAGCCCTGGCGACGCGTGATGAACCGACGGATGCCGCGCGCCTGCACGGCATCCTCGACGAGGAACGAGATCGTGTCGACCTCGATGTCGGGGTCCTTGCCGACGCGGTTGGGGTTCGCGTGGTGGCGGGAGTGCTTGGAGTCCCACCACGAGTAGCTGATGCCGACGACGCCGGCGGCGAGGATGCGGGCGAGGCGGTCGTTGGCCGGGCCGGAGGAGAGGATCTGGCGGTGCGCCGCCTCGTGGGCGAGGAACGCGACCTGGGTGAGCACGATGCCCAGCGCCGCCGCGATCAGCAGCTGGAACCAGCTCTGCCCCAGGAGCACGAAGCCCGCGACGCACCCGCCGAGGCACAGCGCGAGCGCCGCGCCGACGAGCGCGTAGAACACGGGCGCGCGGCGCAGCAGGCCGAGTTCCTTCACCACCTGCGACACCTGGGTGTACGACCGAGCGACCGACGGGAACGTCTCCGACGTCGCGTAGGTCTGTCGAATCGGTCCGAGAGTGGATGCGGGGGCGATGGTGGCCATGTCCGGCTCCGTTGATCGGCGGTCCATCGCACCACGCGATGCCCGTTGGGCGAAGCCAAAGGCGGATGCCGATCGCTGGTCCCGACACTACGCTTACGTCTATACGGCTCCGGGCATACTCTCCGGCCCGCTCCCCTGCTCCCAGCCCTCAAGGATGCGGCATGACACTCGCACTGGCGATCGATCTCGGCGGCACGAAGATCGAAGCGGCCCTGGTCGACGACGACGGCGCGATCGTCGAGGGCTCCCGGCGACGGACGCCGACGGGGGCCGGCGCCGCCTCGGATGTCACCGTGCTCTCACGCGGCCTCGCCGAGGTGATCGACGGATGCCGCGCGCACCCGCGCTGGAGCGAGGTCGCCGCCGCGGGGATCGGCGCCGCCGGGCCGATCGATCTGGCCGCCGGCACCATCGCGCCGATCAATCTCCCCGCGGCCCACGGCTTCGGCATCGTCGAGGCGGTGCGCGCGGCGAGCGGGCTCGACGGCGTCACACTGCGCCTGGACGGCACCTGCATCGCACTCGCCGAGGCGTGGCGGGGCGCCGCCCGGGGCGTCCGTAACGCGATCGTCTTCGTCGTCTCGACCGGCGTCGGCGGCGGCATCCTGTCGGACGGACGACTCGTCGCCGGAGGGTCGGGCAACGCCGGGCACCTCGGGCAGATGCTCGTCGCCGACATCGACGGCGCCCCTGCGGCATCCACCCTCGAGCAGCGCGCCTCGGGACCGCACACCGTCGCGTGGGCGCAGGAGCGGGGTTGGACGGGCTCGACCGGCGAGGAGCTCGCGTCCGCGTATCGGGACGGCGACCGCATCGCCCGGGCGGCCGTCGCCCGCTCCGCGCACGCGGTCGGGATCGGCCTGACGAGCGCCGCGACGCTGCTCGACCTGGAGCTGGCGGTCGTCGGCGGGGGCTTCTCGTTCGTCGCCGACGACTACCCGCACCAGATCGAGGAGGTCGTGCGCGCCTCGGCGATCAACGGGTACGCCGCGCGACTGCCCGTCGTGCGCGCGGGCCTGGGCGGCGACGCCCCGCTCATCGGCGCGGCGGCGCTCGTGCACCGCGCCGACCTGCTCTGACGTCGGCGGCGCGTGGCCCGCTCATGTTGACGATGTCGGCACCCGGTGCTTGCATCTGCTCATGCGTCACATCACATCGGCCGACGGCACCGCCATCGCCCTGCACGAGACCGGAACCGGTCCCGCCGTCGTCATCGTCAACGGCGCCCTGTCGACGGCGCGGGATGCCGCGCCCCTCGCCGAGGCGCTGGCGCGCGCCGGCTTCCGCGCGGTGACGTACGACCGCCGCGCCCGCGGCGACAGCGGCGACACCCGGCCCTCCGCCCCGCAGCGGGAGGCCGAGGACCTCGCCGCGGTGGTCGCGGCCGCCGGCGGCGCGGCCGCGGTCCTCGGTCATTCGTCCGGCGCCGTGCTGGCGCTGTACACGGCCTCGCTCACCGCGGGCGGCGGGATCCGTCGGCTGTTCCTCTCGGAGCCGCCGTTCCACTTCGGCGTCCACGAGCCGGCCGTCGACCTCGCCGACCGCATCCAGGCCCTGGTCGACGCCGGCGACGAGGAGGAGGCCGTCGTGCTGTTCCAGCGGGAGGCGGTCGGCCTGCCCGAGGCGATGATCGCGCAGTTCCGCGCGACCCCGATGTTCGCGCAGATCGTTCCGCTCGCGCAGTCCACGGTCTACGACGCCGCGCTCACCCGTGAGCTGTCGACCCCGGACGAGGGGATGCTGTCGGTCGCCGTCCCGGTCACGATCCTCTGCGGGCAGCAGACGTTCCCGATGCTGTCGGCCGCGGCGCAGCGCCTGTCCGCGGCGATGCCGGCCGCGGAGCTTCTCATCGTGCCCGAGTCGGTCGGTCACCGCCTCGACCCCGCCGCCGCGACGACGATCGTCGCCGAACGCTGGGCCTGACGGCACACCCGGGCAATCCGTTTCCCCGCGAGCCCCGAACAACCTCCGTCACGACACCCGTCGCGACCTGAACAGGAGGTCAGTCATGAGCTCGTCACCGAACCGCCTCGTCGCCGTCGTCTTCGGCGCCGTCTACCTCGTCGTCGGAGCCCTCGGCTTCGCCGTCACCGGCGGCGTGGGGTTCCTCGCCACCGACGGCGGGCTGCTGCTCGGCATCTTCGCCGTCAACCCGCTGCACAACATCGCCCACCTTCTGATCGGTGCCGCGCTCGTGATCGCCGGCCTCAGCGGCGTGCGTGCCGCCAAGACCGTCAACGCCACGATCGGCGCGGCCTACCTGCTGCTCGGCGTGGTCGGCTTCTTCCTGGTCGGCACGTCCGCGAACATCCTGGCGCTCAACGTGCCCGACCACTTCCTGCACCTCGGCAGCGCGATCGTGCTGCTGGGCGTGGGCCTCGGCGCGGAGCGCGGCGCACGGTCGGTCACGGCATGAGCGCGCCCTCCCACGCCGCGGCCGCCCCGGGAGCCGCTCTGCGCGCCTGGATCGTCCCGCTCGCGTGGGGGGCGGGACTCATCTCGATCGGCATGGGGGCGGCGGCCGTCACCGCCGCCTCCTCGTCCGTCTGGGGTCGGGGGATCGGTATCGTCCTCGCGACCGCCGGCGCGGCCTGGCTCGCCTGGGGCGCCGCGGCGCTGGCCGCCGGACGTCTGCCGATCCCCCGAACCGCGGCGGCGTCGACGCTCGTCACTGTCATCGGCGTCGCCGCGCTCCTCGCCGCGACCGGAGGCCGCGCGAGCGTGCTGGCCGCCGCCGTCGCGATCGTGCTCCTACTTCTGGTGGCCGTCATGACCATCGCCGCCGCGCGTCGCGGCCCGTCCGCGCCCGGTGCCATCCGCACGGTGCCGCTGCTGCTCGCCGCAGCGATCGTGGCGGTGGTGGCCACCCCGGCGTTGGGAGCCGTGCAGGACGCGGCGCTGCTGCGCACCGACGGCACCGTCATCGTGGTCGACCCGCACGCCGGCCACTGACGGCGGCGCGGCGCGGGACGGTCAGGAGAGCGTACGCGCGAAGGGGTCGAATCCGTCCGGCAGCAGCGGGACGTCGGCCACGGTGCTGTCGATCGTGAGCGTCTGCCCGGTGCCGGCGGACTCCTGCGCCGAGAGCATGACGTCCAGCACGTGGTAGCCGAGCTCTCCGGTCGCGACGTGCGGACGGCCGTCCGCGATGGCGCGGGCCATGTCGAGCACGCCCAGTCCGCGGCCGACCACGGTGCCCTGCTCCTCGACCTCGATCCACTCCTGCTCGAAGCGCATGCCGTCGCGGATGACCCCGAGCGGCTTGACGTAGGCCGTCCGCCCGGTGAACGCGTTCGGGTCGGGCAGGACGATGGTGCCCTCCGAGCCGTGGATCTCGATGACGCCGTGGCGCTCCAGCGCCGAGTCGAAGCTCAGCAGGTGGGTGCCGTGCTGGCCGCCGGCGAACGAGGTCAGCACCTGGACCGTGGAGGGCACCTCGACGGGGAAGCTCTCTCCCGCCCGCGGGCCGGTGTGGATCTGGCGCGTCGTCTGCCAGCGCGAACCTCGGGCGGTGACGCCGGCGACGGGGCCGAGCAGGCTCACGAGGGCCGAGAAGTAGTACGGGCCCATGTCCAGGAGCGGGCCGGCCCCCTGGGCGAACAGGAACGCGGGCTCGGGATGCCAGAGGTCGGGCCCCTGCGTCTGGAACGACGTCTGCACGAACAGCGGCGTGCCGATGACGCCGTCGCGGATGGCGCGCTTGGCGGTCTGGAAGCCGGGCCCGAGGATCGTGTCGGGCGCCGAGCCGACGCGCACGCCGGCGGCATCCGCCTGCGCGAGCAGCGCGCGCGTGCTCTCACGGTCCAGGCCCAGCGGCTTCTCGGTCCAGACGTGCTTGCCGGCGGCGACCGCCGCCTGGGACACCGCGACGTGCACCGCCGGGATCGTGAGGTTGACCACGAGGTCGACGTCGGGATTGGCCAGCACGTCCTCGCCCGTTCCCCAGCTGGGCACGCCGTGCTCCTCGGCCTTCGCCCGGGCGCGCTCGGGCAGCAGGTCGCCCACCGCCACGACCTCGACGTCGGGGAACGAGGTCAGGTTCTCCAGGTAGGTCTGGCTGATGACTCCGGTGCCGATGACACCGACGCGCAGGGCGCTCACTTGACGTACCCCCCGTCGCGGAGGAAGGCGTAGCTGGCGGCGATGTCCTCGAACACGTCTCCCGGGGCCTTGTCGTACTCGATGACGGCGTAGCGGATCGCGGTGCCCGCGGTCAGCGCCTCCGCGAGCGGGACGTCGGCGGTGCCGGCGTGACGCTGGTCGAGGCTGTCCGAGCCGAACGAGCCGGCGCCCGGAGCCCACGGGTTGGATGCCGGGACGACGCCGTCCTTGACGTGCACCGCGACGAGGCGATCGCCCAGCGCGGAGACGAGAGCCGGCACGTCCTGGCCGCCGGTCAGCGCCCAGAAGAGGTCGAGCTCGAGCTGCACGCGCTCGTCGGTCAGCGCGACGAAGCGCTCGTAGGCGGTGGCGCCGTCGAAGGACGCGACGAACTCCTGCGCGTGGTTGTGGTAGCCGACGCTCAGGCCGAACTCGGCGGCCTTCTCGGCGGCGCGGTTGAGGCGGTCGGCGATGTCGGCGACGCCGTCGGCCGTCAGCCACCGCTCGGGGGCGACGAACGGGTCGATGACCGTGGTCATGCCGATCTCGGCGGCGGCGGCGAACACCACCTCGGGGGCGGGGGTCGGGATCTCGCCGTCCGGGGTCCAGAGCGTGTCGGACAGCAGCGGCGCGTGCCCGGTGGGCGATGCGAGGCCGCTGGCATCCAGCGCGGCGCGGATCTGCGTCGGACGGGAGACGAAGTCGAACGCCTCCACGTTGCGCAGGCCGATCGCGGCGAGCTTGTCGAGCGAGCCCCCCATGTCGGCGGTGAACTCCTTGGCCAGCGTGTAGAGCTGGACGGAAGCGACGGGCAGTGTCATGACGTGCGTCCTTCGAACCTCGTTGTCTCGTGTGTACGGCGTCGCCGGCTCGTCGTCCGTTCGGCGCTGAGGCGACGGTATCACAAAACCTCCACCTGGAGGTTTTGTTTCCCGCCATCGGCTAGGTTGGATGCCGTGAGCACGGACGACGAGGCGGTGATCGGTCGGCGCGGACTGCAGCCGAAGGGCGTCGCCCGCCGCCAGGAGATCCTCGACCGCGCGATCGAGGTCTTCCGCGAGCGCGGCGCCGACGGCACGTCACTGCGGCGCATCGCAGAGGCGATCGGCGTCTCGCACGCCGCCCTGCTGCACTACTTCGACTCGCGCGAGCAGCTGCTCGTCGCCGTCTACGCGCACGCCGAGGCCCGCCGCAACGCGACGGCGAGCCCGTCCGGCCCGCCGGGCGTGGACACCATGATCGACGCCGCGATCGCCAACGTCGACGTGCCGGGGCTCGTCCAGCTCTACTCGACCCTGCTCGCCGCCTCGCTGGAGGCCGGCAACGACGTCGGGCGCGAGTTCTTCTCCGCACGCTTCGACCGGGTGCGCGCGGAGCTGACAGCCTCTTTCCGCACGCAGCAGGCGGCCGGCGACATCCGCGACGACGTGCCCGCCGAAGACCTCGCCGCCCTGCTGATCGCGGCATCCGACGGTCTGCAGATCCAGTGGCTGCTCGAGCCGTCCCTCGGACTCAGCGACACCCTGCGCACCTTCGCGCGCCTGCTCCAGTCGCCCCGCTGAGGCCGGCGCCCTAGCCTGGGACGATGACCGTTCCCGACGTCCTGCGCTACGCCGCCTTCACCTCCGACCCCGAGGGCGGCAACCCGGCCGGCGTGGTGCTCGACGCACGCGGGCTCGACGCGGCGACCATGCAGCGGATCGCGGCCGAGGTCGACTTCGCCGAGACCGCCTTCGTGATCGGCACCCGCGAAGACGGCGCCCGGCGCATCCGCTACTTCTCCCCCATCGCCGAGGTGCCGTTCTGCGGGCACGCGACGGTGGCCACCGCGGTCGCCGTCGCCGAACGCGGCGACCTCGCGGGAGACGCCATCGTGTTCGCCACCCCCGTGGGCGACATCCGCATCGAGCTCGAACGGGACGCCGACGGCATCCGCGCCGCGTTCACGAGCGTGCCGCCGTCGGTGCGTCCGCTGCCGATCGAGGACCGCGACGCGATCCTCGACCTGCTCGCTCTGGCGTCGTCCGACCTCGATCCGGCGCTCCCGCCGCGCCTCAGCGACGCCGGGAACCCCCACCCCGTGATCGCGCTCGCCGACCGGCGGGTCTTCGACGGCTTCCGCTTCGACCCCGATCGCGTCCGAGCGCTCCTAGACGAGCGGGGGTGGCCCGCCACGATCGCGGTCGTCCACCGCCTCGGCGACGACCGCTTCGTGGCGCGCAACCTGTTCCCCGTCGGTCGCATCACGGAGGACCCGGCCACCGGATCCGCCGCCGCGGCGGTCGGCGCGTACCTGCGGGAGCTGCATGCGGTCCGCGTGCCCGCCCGTGTCACCATCGCGCAGGGCGCCCACGTCGGTCGCCCGGGGCTGCTGACCGTCGACATCCCCGCCCGCGGCGGCATCCGCGTGTCGGGCGCCGCCGTGCTCATGCCATCGCCTTCAGGGTCGCGATGACGCCGCGCAGGCGCAGCTCCGGAACGTAGGTCTTGACGAGGGCCGGAGCGATGCGGCCCAACTGCACGGTCTCGGGGAAGCACATCCACAGCGGCTCGTGGGCGGCGCCGAACTTGGACTTGAACCTCTCCAGCGACGAGAAGCCGTACGCCGGCTCGAGCGCGCGCACGACGCGGCGCGACAGACGCCCGCGCGTCGCCCCCTCGTGCGGCGCCAGCGGCGTGCCCGAGAGACTGACCGTCGGCACCCCGTCGGCCTCGGCCCGGCGGACGGTCGAGACGATCGCGAACTCCATCGCGCCCGGCATCGCATACTCGGCGCGCCGCATCACATCGAGCGTCCATCCCACCACGACACCGTCGCACCGACGCGGAAGCCAGCTGGTGACCGCGTGCACGCGGCCGTCCGCGGCGCGCGCGAGCATGAGACGCACGTCGCGATCGCGCAGCTCGTCGAGGCCGCCCAGCGTGAAGCCCATCTCCGGCAGCGCTCGGCCGTGGGCCCACACGGCGCAGATCTCCTCGACCTGGGCGCGGGTCGGCTCGTCGAGATCGACGTAACGGGTCCAGACCGCCTCGACCCCCTCCCGCGCCGCCCGGTTGACGGCCGTCCGCAGGTCCTGACGCCGCTTGCCCGCGACGCTGAAGCCCGCGGTGGCGAGCACGGCCTCGGTTCCGACCGGCATCCGCGACCATCCGACCGCGTCGAGGGCGCCGGCCGTCTCGTCGTGCACGCTGTAGAAGACCGGGGTCCAGCCGCGCTCCTCGCAGAACGCCGCGAAGGAGCGGACGGTGGCCGCGCGATCGGTGCAGATCGGATCGCCCACCGTGATCGCGACCCCGTGGCGCACCCGGTAGGCGACCACCGCACCATCCGACCCGATCCAGATCGAGTTGCCGGCCCACGTCGCCATGTGCGCGAAGGCGCCCGAGCCGTCGCGCACGAGCGTGTCGCGGACCGCGGAGCGCTCCTCGACGGTCGGCACCGGGGCCGAGCGGCGGATGACGGCGCGCACCCCGAGCACGACGATCAGGGCCGCGAGGGCGGGGAGGATGCCGGCGAGCACGAGCACGATCCGCCACTCCCCCCGCGGATCGCCGAGCCCCGGCGCGAGGATCGTCCCGTCGGCGGCGAGGTCGACGATCTCCGCGAACACCGTCACGGCGACGAACAGCAGCACGCCGCCGGCCACGACGACGCCGGTCACGCGACCGATGGCGATCAGCAGCACGCTCACGACCAGCAGGGCGGCCGTCAGCGGGGCGACGGCCGGATCGACGGCCGCCCCGGTGCGCGCCAGCACCCCGCTCGCGTCGGGCGCCAGCGTCACGAGCGCACTCGCCACGACGACGACCGCGGAGGCCATCAGGCGCCGCCACGTGCTCCGCGTCGCGGCGGGCCAGGGCGCCGCGGCGTGCGCGCTCGAGGGTGACCACCACGGCGCCGCCGCGAGAGCCAGCCCGAACGCGACGACGCGGGACAGGTCGGACGCGTGGCCGTTGACGAGCAGCATCGCCACCACGAACGTCGCCGCGACCCAGCGGATGCGGCGACGGGTCGCCGGACGCAGCGCGCCGGAGACGGTCACCACCAGCAGCACCGTCGTGACCGAGGGCGTCCACGCCGGATAGTGGAGGGCGTCGTCGGACAGGGATTCGCCGACGCCCGCGAGGGCCGACAGCACGCCCCACGACAGCACCACGGCGACCGCCGTGCCCACCGAGGCGGCCAGCGCGGCGCGCACGCTTCCCCCCTGCCGTTCGGCGACCGCGAGCACGGCGATCAGCGCGGCCCACGACAGCACGCGCCCGATCACATCCTCGGGGGCGAGCCCATCGGCCAGGCCGGAGCTCGCGACGCCGACGCCGAGCACACCGACCGCGACGGTCAGCGACAGCGGGTGGCGCACGGCCGCGCGGGCGGCGGCGCGGGCGAGGGAGACGGTGCGTGCAGTGGTCACACCCTCGATCCCACTGCGTACGGGGCACCGGCACATCGGCCGATCGGCGGGAGCAAACCACCCGGTCGGCGGCGAAGGATCCCGTCGTCCGGCAGCAGAATGGAGGACGTGGCGGCGGTCACGGCTGCGGCCGGGTCGCGCTCGCCTCCCGGGACGAGACGACAGGCAGGTGCAGGGATGATCCGTGTCATCATCGTCGACGACGAAGCGCTCGTGCGCAGCGGCTTCACGATGATCCTCAACGCCACCCCCGACATCCGCGTCGTGGCGAGCGCGACGGGGGTCGACGCGTGGGAGGTCATCGAGGCCGAACGCCCCGACGTCCTCCTCCTCGACATCCGGATGCCGCAGGTCGACGGGCTGACGCTGCTGAGCGCGCTGACGGCGCTGCCCGATCGACCCGCGATCGCGATGCTCACCACGTTCGACGCGGACGAGTACGTCATGACGGCGCTGAACTCCGGCGCCTCCGGCTTCCTCCTCAAGGACACCGAGCCGGAGCAGCTCGCCCAGTACGTGCGCGCCCTCGCCGCCGGCGGCGTCGTCCTCGCACCGCGCGCCTCGCAGCGGCTGCTTCAGGCGCACCCCGGGCTCGCGTCGAAGACGGATGCCGAAGCCGAACGCGTCTCGTCGCTGACCGAACGCGAGCAGCAGGTGCTCGCGCTCGTCGCGGAGGGACTCTCGAACGCCGAGATCGGTGCGCGCCTCTACCTGGGCGCGGGCACCGTCAAGGATCACGTCAGCGCCATCCTCGCCAAGCTCGGCGTCGCCGGCCGCGTGCAGGCCGCCCTCGCGGCCCAGCGCGCCGGTCTCCTCGACGACCGGGAGGCCTCCTCGTGAGCGCCCTGGCCGCGTGGTGGCGCCGGATCCCCCCGGTGGTCGTCGACCTGCTGACGGTCACCGTGGCCGCCGCCGACGTGTACCTGTCCGCCGACACCGAGGATCCCTTCGCCTACGTCGCCTGCGTCGTGGCCTGCGCCGCACTCCTCATCCGGCGACGCTGGCCGCTCTGGGCGTTCGCGCTGACCGTCCCGGCCGCCCTGATCTCCAACATCCTCGCCGCGCCCGTGATCGCCCTGTTCAGCCTGTCGGTGCGCAGCCGCACGCGGTGGATCCTCGTCGCCGCGGGCGCCGTGTTCGCGGCGGCCGAGGCGATCGGCTGGCCCCTCACGGCGCGGCTGGTCGGGGATCAGAGCTGGACGGCGGTGACGTTCTTCTATCAGCTCGCCACCGCCGCCGCGCCGATCCTGCTCGGTCAGCTCGTGCAGACGGCCGCCACGCTGCGCGCGCGCATCGAGGAGATCGAGACGACGAAGCGTCACGAGCGCGAGCTCTACGCCCAGACGGTGCTCGCCCGGGAACGCAACCAGCTCGCCCGAGAGATGCACGACGTCGTCTCGCACCAGGTCAGCCTGATCGCCGTCCAAGCCTCCGCGCTGCAGATGACGACCGCCGACCCCGCGGTGCGGGAGGCGGCGGCATCCATTCGGCGCCTCAGCTCGACGACCTTGGAGGAGCTGCGGTCGATGGTGATGCTCCTGCGCGCCGCCGGCACGCGCAGCCCCGGGCTGGCCCCGCAGCCGACGCTGGCCGAGCTGCCCGGACTCATCGGGTCGAGCGGCCTGCCCATCACCGTGACCGGCGCCGCCCCGGAGGCGACCAGCGCCGCGGCCCAACGGGCCGTGTACCGCACGGTGCAGGAGGCGCTGACGAACGCCCGCAAGCACGCGCCCGGCTCGCCCATCACGGTGGCGCTCTGGCAGAACGATCAGGCGTGGGGCGTGACGGTGCGAAACGGCGCCGGGACGGCCCGCCCGCTCGAGCTGCCGGGCGGCGGCATCGGGCTGCGCGGGCTGCGCGAGCGCGCCGAGATCCTCGGCGGCACCCTCGACGCGCGGGCGGAGGCGGAGGGATTCGTCGTGGAGCTGTCGCTGCCGCGCCAGCTCAGCTGACGGCCGTGCGTCGTCAGCTCGAACCCCGGCGACGGTAGCCCGGGGCGGCCGGCGGCGCGGCATCCGCCTCCCGGCGCGTCAGCCGCGCGGGGTCGAGGATGAACAGGGCGATCAGCGCGAGCGCGATGCCCCCGGCCACGAAGAGGCCCTGGGTGCTCTGCAGCAGCAGGGTGACGTAGCCGAGCGCGACCACGTGGAACACGTAGCGTCCGGCGCTGGTCACGGTGTACGGCTGAGGGTCGTCGACGTCGTTGGCATCGCCGCGCAGCACGAACGAGAAGGTCCCGTCGCCGAGATCGGTGCTCGAGACGAGCCGGTGCGTCACGAGTCCCAGCCCTCGGGGCCGTTCGACGGTGACGATGTCGCCCGGCACGAACTCCGCGGCCGCCACCGACTGCGTGAACACGACCGCCCCGACCGGGATCTCCGGCTCCATCGAGCCGGAGATGACGACGACGGGGCGGATGCCGGTGATCAGCGCGAGCGCGAAGACCGCGATGCACACCACGCCGAGCAGCGCCGCGATCGTCAGCAGGCCGGAACGGATCGCCGCGTAGACGCGGAGCCCGGGCGACAGGCGGGGGCGGGCGTCGCCGTCTGCGGGCGTGGGTGTCACGGAGTCACCGAGGCCGCGCCGAAGCGCACGCTCAGGAGCGATCGACCACCGTTCAGCGACGCGGTCTCGGGCTCGTCGAGGTAGTGGATCTCCAGGTGCACGGCGCCGGCGCTGCCGGTCGCCCCCGCGATGTACGCGGCCCCGTCCGCCAGCGGTGCCGCGCCGCGCGGCGCCAGCACCGCGAGGGTTCCCGTCGCCTCGGCCAGAGTGGCGTCGGCGAAGATCACGGCACCGGCGGCATCCGTCGCGGTGAAGCGCAGCCACGGGGTGATGTCGGGGTCGGCCGAGCCGGACCCCTGGCTGACGACGGTGACGGCGACCTCGGCGCCGAGACGCTCGGTGTTGTTGATCACCGGGATGTCGACGCTCACCGTGCCTCCGGGCATGAGCTCATCGCCCGCGGCGACGGGCCAGCTCAGCGGCGCCGACGACGGCGCCACGTGCACGAGCCCGGTCTGGTCGACCAGGGCGACCTCGAAGGTGCCGTCGAATCCGATGCCCTCGCTCGCCTCGCCGCTCAGGTTGAGGGATGCACGGTCGGCGAGGGCCGCCGCCGACACGGAGACCGCGCCGGCCAGCAGGAGTCCTCCGGACAGCACCACCGCGACCGCGTTCCGGCGCGTCGCGCGCCGCCGGCGCCGGGTCTCGCGTGTGCGCTCACGACGGGTGCTCATCGCGTCCCTCCTTCGTTCTCGACGTTCTCTCGGTCGCGACGGCGGCGGGCGAGCAGCAGGATGCCGATCGCCAGGGCCAGCGCGGCTGCCACCAGGACGCCCGACGCCCAGACCCCACCGGTGGTCGCCAGCCGGTCGGGTTGCGCCTCCGCGGCCTGCGCGTCGAACCGGAACGTCAGCGTGCCCCCGGCGTTCTGGTACTCGTCGCCCGCCTCGATGGGCAGCGCCACGAGGCCGTCGAGCCGATAGGTCTCTCCGGCGGCGAGCGCCGGCAGCTCGACGCTGGTGCCGACGGCGTCGCCCGCCGCGGCAGCCACGACGGCGACACCCGTCGAGGTGTCCGACAGTCGCAGACGCAACGGCTCGGGGCCCGAGAACAGGCGTTCCGCCTCGCCCTCGATGCGCACGCTCAGCGAGATCTCGCCGCCCGACACGTTGCGCACGGCCATCTGCCAGCTCTGCTCCTCACCGGGAGCAGGTGCCTCGATCGAGACCGTCGCGGGCGTCGCATCGATCAGCGGCGACGACGCGGCGGCGCCCGACGCGGAGGAGCCGGCGGCGATCAGCCCGAGCAGGCCGGCGACGACGAACGCGGGGAGCGCTCGTCGACGTCGGGCCGGTGCGGCCGCGGTGTTCGTCGTTCCCACAGGGTGTCCCGTCGTCGAGGTGGAGGAGTGTGCGCGCATCGGTCAGCCTTCCGTCCGGATGCCGGGCAGAGCGAGGGGCGTGAAGGTGCGACGGTCCAGCTCGGCGCCCGGAATGGCTCCGTCGCGCCCGTCGCCCCACCCGATCAGCACCGAGTCGCTCCGCGTCGCGTAGCTCGTGTCCCGAGACCCGCCGATCCCGATCATGTCGGTGAGGGGAAGCTTGATCGGCGTGGAGGCGGCGGTCGTGCCCTGCCCCGTGGTGCCGTCCGGACGGATGTTGCCCGAGGCCGCCCAGCGGGCGTTGTCACCCCAGCCCCACACGTCGCCGTCGTCCGTCAGCACGAGGAAGTGGTAGTTGCCGGCCGAGACGCGCGCGACGGGGCCATCGACGGTGATGGGCAGCACCTGGACGGCGGTCGCCGCCGTGGCCTCCCTGCCGAGCTGGCTGTAGTTGCGCGAGCCGAAGGTGTAGACGGTCCCGTCCCGGGTGAGGAGAGCGGCGGCCTGACGCGAGGAGGTGATCGCGACGATCGAGCAGGTGTCCTCGCCGTACACGGCCACCGCGGGCCCCTCGCACGACTCCGCGATGTCCGTGAGGGCGGGCACGAGCCTGGGCGTGTGGTTGTTGGTGGTGGAGGCGGTGCCCATCCCCGACTCGCCCCCGTAGCTGCGGCCCCACCAGTACACCTCGTTGTCGCGGGTGACGACCCAGGTGAGGCGCTGCCCGACGTGCATGGAGTGCACGTTGCTCATGACGAGATACGGAGAGTTGGGACCCGCCGACGTCGTGGTGCTCCCGTTCCCGGCCTGGCCGTACTGGCCCGAGCCCCACGTGTAGACCTTGCCGGACTCGGTGAGCACCGCCATCGTCGCCCGCATCGAGCCGATGTCGATCACCTTCTCGTCATCGGGGATGGCGACCTTCTGCGGTGTGTCTCGGTAGTCGGCGTTCCCTGTCGTCGAGCCGATGCCCAGACGCCCGAGTTTGTTCGATCCCCACGTGTAGACCTCGCCGGACTCCGTGAGCGCGCCGAAGGTACCGAAGGCGTCGCTCAGGTCGGACGCGCCGACCACCTTGGTGACGTTCGGCAGACTGTACACCGGCGTCGGCGCCGAGTTCGTGTCGTTCTGGACGCCGTTGCCGCTCATCCCTCTGTTCTTGTACCCCCACACCCAGACGTATCCGTCGGACAATGCCGCCGAGGTTCCGCTGAACTGGGTCGACACGGCCATGTACACCGCGGGGCTCGTGTAGGTGTCCGCGGCCGCCTCGGCGGTGTCGGTGTAGGCCGCCAGCGTGGGCTGCGGGGCTGCGACCGTGCTCGCCGTGGCCACCGCGAGCACGGCGGCGAGCACGGTGCCGCCGATGCGGCGACGCCGCGAGGATCGGGAGGGCGTCGTCGGGGATGAAGAGTTCACGTTCACGTCGTTCCTGTCACGAGGAGTCCGAGTCGGACGTCCCTGCCGTAGTAGAAGGGGGTGCCCAGACCGGTGGGATAGGAGGATTGGATGACGACCGTCCGCGTCTGGCCGACGGACCAGTCCGGGATCGTCGCCGTCAGGGACTCGGCGGGCACCGCATCGGCGACGAGCGCGCCGTCGACCCAGACCGAGACGATGAGGATGGTGAAGGGGTCACGCACCACGCCGTCGGCATCCGCCGGCTGCGTCGGCAGCAGGGAGCGCATCGTGAGGGTCACCTCGCCCGCGGGGACGGTGCCGTTGTTGCGGACGCGCAGCTCGATACGCTGCGGGTCCTCCGCCCCGACGGGCCGGATCGGACCGAGACCGGTCGTGTCGAGCTCGTAGACCTCCGGATTGCCCTGGACGATGCTGCCGTCCGGCGCTTCGAAGGCGAGGTCGAAGTGCCCGCCCACCGGAGCGAGCTGGCCGTACGCGTCATCCGTGAACGCGGCGGCGCTCACGCCGACCAGCAGTCCCAGGGTCGTGGCTCCGGCGAGGAGGATGAGGAGGCGGTCACGGGTGCGCCGACCGGAGGGGGTCATCGGTTCTCTCCTGCGAAGTGGAAGCGGATGTCCGTCGAGGCCTGCTGCCAGCGGTCGTCGACCGTGTCGGGCAGATGGATGACGACGTCGAAGGTCTCTGACTGGCCCGACACGATCTCTCCGGCCCAGACGGTGGAGGGCAGCTCCGGTGCCGGCACCCCGTCGAGGACGACGACCCCGTCGTGCGAGACGGTGAAGACGAGCTGATCGAAGAGTTCGACGAAGCGTCCCGTGTCGGGATCGATCTCGTTGCCGCGTGGGAAGGGATCATCGATCGCGAGGGACACGGCGCCGGTCAGACGCGGGCTCGCGTTCAGCACGGCGACGCGCAGGCTGATCGAGCCCCCGGGAGCGAGCGGATAGCCGCCGCCGTCGGGACCGTCGAGGGCGATCTGGTAGGAGTCGGGTCTTCCCTGCGCCCAGTCGCTCGCCTCCGGCTGCCAGCCGGACAGCGCGCTGCCCGCGGTCATGAGATCGAAGCCGTTTCGGGAGGCATCCATCGTCACGACGACCTCGGCGGAGTCGCTGAGGGCTGCGGCCGTCAGGAAGCCGCTTGCCGCGAAGACCGCGCCGACGGCGAGGAGGGCCCGGACCCGGCCCGTTCTCTGTACTCTCATTGCCTCGTTCTCGTTCCTGGGACGGTGTTGCGGTCGGGGTGGCGGCCAGGCCGCCACCCCGACGGACTCACGGCTGGACGGATGCCGCGTCGAAGTGCGCCTGCACGTACGAGATCTGGCCCTGCAGCGCGTTGTTGGCGTCGTTGCTGCCCTGGTCCGGGAGGGTGATGCTCACGGTGAGGACACCGTCCTGACCGGAGGTGTAGAGCCCGAGGTCGAGGTCGGCCACGACCGCCTGGGTCGCGTCGGTCACGATCGCGACGCCGTCCACCAGCACGCTGTAGCGCAGCGCCTCGGCGATCTGCGCGTCGGAGACGTAGCCGGGGCGGTCCTGCAGCGAGAACGCGATGTCGGCGCTCAGCGCCGGGCTCTCGTTGCGGAAGGGGATGTCCACCGAGATGGTGTCGCCGGGCGTGATCAGGTCGGCGCCCGGAACGGCGATGTTGACGCCCTCGGGGGTGTTCGCCTCCTGCCACGTGCCCGGCACGGGGACGCCGGCGTCGTCGGTGCCGACGACCTGGATGTTGAAGCGGGCGTTCTCGCCGCCGATGCCGTCGTCGGTGCCGTTTCCGAGGTTGAGGTTGGCGTAGTCGGTGAACGCCGCCGCGGTGATGAGGCCGGCGACGGCGAGGAGGGAGCCACCGGCGACGACGAGTCGCTTCGTCCCGCGCGAGGTCGTGTGTGCCATGAGTGTGTTTCCTTACTTTTCGATGGTGAGCTGGGGGCCGACGGGATGCGCCCGCGTCCCCACCGCAACAGCGGTCTCATTGGTAAGAGCACGACGATGGGGCTTCGTCACAGGATCATCGGTTATTTTTTGATTATCAATTATTCTTGCTAGGCGTCAAGAGGGGCCGGGTCTCCGATGACCGGGGACGGCCTCTCCCGCGACGCACACGACGAGGGGCGGACGCGGTGGACAGCGTGCGAGAGGGCACGAGCTCACGCCAACGACTGGCGGAGGAGTTCGCGGCGTCGGCGGCGGCGTTGCGCGGGTATGCGATCCGACTGGGCTCGGATCCGGCGGGAGCCGATGACGCCGTCGCCGAGGCGTTCGCCGTGCTCCTCGCCTTCGACGAGGAGCGGCTGTCGTCCATCGCGAATCTGCGCGCCTACCTCTACACCACCACCCGCAACGTCGTGCGGCGCGCGCAGCTCACCGGCGGGCGGGTCGTCACCGTCGTCGACGAGCAGCTCGACGCCGTGGTGACCGACATCGCCGAGGAGATCGCCGCGAAGGATGCGCGCGCCCTCGCCTACCGCGCGCTCGACGCTCTCGACGGGGTGCAGCGGACCGTCGTGCTCGCGGTCATCGTCGAGGGCCGCTCGCGCGCCGAGGTGGCCGAGGCGATCGGCAAGTCCTCCTCGAACGTGTCCACCATCCTGCATCGCGCCCGGAGCACGCTCCGCTACGGGTACGCGAAGGCCTACGTCGACCTCAACCCGCCTGCGTGCGGCGTGGATCCCGCCCTGCTCGCCCGCGTCGTGACCGGCCGCGCCGCCCGCCGGGACGTCGCGGACTTCCGCCGGCACTCCTCCGCGTGCGACGTGTGCCCGTCGATGGAGCGGTCGCTGACCGAAGAGCTGGGGCGCGGCTCGCTGCTGGCGGTGATGCTGCTCGCCCTGGTGTCCGGCGCGGTGCTCGCGAGCCCCGACGCCGCGGTCGCCCTCGCCTCCGACCCGCCCCGCCGCCCTCCGCGCAAGACGATCATCGCGATGATGGCGGCATTGATCGTCGCCGCGGGAAGCCTTGCGCTGGCGCTGCTCCAGGCGTCACCGATGCCGACCGGGCCGCGCGGGCCGTCGGAGGAGTCGGAGGGGACGACGCGCGCCGGCGCGGTCGCCATCGCAGCCGACCCCGCGCAGATCACGCTGCCGATGCCGGCACCCGGCGAGAGCGTGGAGTGGTCGTCGGAGGTGACGAGCTCCTCCAGCGACGAGATCGCGTTGTACGTCGAGTTCGACACGTCGCCCGCGCACGCGGGCGAGGAGCCCACGCACCAGATCCGGCGCGACGGCGCCGCCGTCGGCGAGCCCTTCCTGTCCTCTCACGCCGAGGGGAGCCTGTCGCTCGGGCGCCTCGCGCCGGGCGGAACGGCCACCGTGAGCGGCGTGCTCACGCGGCACCCCGACGACACCGATCAGACCCTCGCCGCCACGCTGGTGGTCCGCGTCTGGGCCTCCGCCGATGTCGATGCGGCGCCGGGCGCCGGCCACTGGTCCGTCCCACCCTCGAGCGCGCTCGCCTCGACGGGCGCCACCCCGATGCCCCTCATCCCCCTCGCGTTCGCGCTGCTCGCGCTCGGCCTCGCAGCCATCCTGCGCGCCCAGCGGCGGAAGACGCGGCTATGAGCCGTCGCCCGCACCGCGTCGGCGGCGATTCCAGCGCACGACGAGAGTGATGCCGGGGCGCGAATCCGCTCGTCGGTGGACGTCTCCGTGCGAGGTCGACTCGAAGGTCCGTGGGAGCGGAGACGGAGGGATTTGAACCCTCGGTCCCCGTAAGGGGACTCCACCTTAGCAGGGTGGTGCACTAGGCCTGACTATGCGACGTC
This sequence comes from Microbacterium sp. PAMC21962, assembly GCF_019443465.1. Lineage (NCBI taxonomy): Bacteria > Bacillati > Actinomycetota > Actinomycetes > Micrococcales > Microbacteriaceae > Microbacterium > Microbacterium sp. PAMC21962. The sequence continues at coordinate 1,897,449 of NZ_CP080381.1, forward strand.
TCCAGGCGCTGCGCGGCCGGAGCCGCGCGAACGCACCCGGCAATCATAACCGGTCCGAGCCCTCCCGCCGAACCGGAGGCCGCGCCATCCGGCCCGTGCCCGCGCGTCAGCGCTGCGCGACCGTACAGGTGACCTGCGCCGCCGTCTGACCCGTGATGGAGCTCGGCAGCTGCACGGCCTCCTGCGTCGGCGTGGGCGCCGCCGCGGTGGCGCCGGCATCCGCTGTCGCCGTGGGCTCCGGTGTGGCCGGGTCGCTGGGCGTGGGCGTGGCCTCGCCGACGACCTCGGTTCCGTAGCCGTCGCTCGTGGAGCCCGTCAGCTGGATCGGCTGGTTGTTGGCGAGGGCATCGAAGAGCACCTTCGCCGCCGACGTCACCGGGTCGACACGCAGGCCATCGGCTGCGTAGACCGTCGGATACTGCACGAAGACGATGTCCTGGTAGGGCACGCTGCGCACGGCCATGGCGATCTGCACCATTTTCTGGGGGTTCGCGAGGCTCTTGCTCAGCACGACCTGCGGCGGGTCGGACGTCACCTGCTGCAGCGCGGTGTTGGCGAGGTTCAACAGCGTCGCGGGGTTGCCGAGCACCCCCTCCGACTGCAACTTGCGCACCAGCGAGCTGAGGAACTGCTGCTGGTTGGAGATACGCCCGAGGTCCGAACCGTCGCCGATGGCGTAGCGCGTGCGCAGGAACTGCAGCGCCTCGACGCCGGTGAGCGTGTGGTCGCCCTTCGTGAGGTTCAGCCCCGTGTGCGCATCGAAGATGTCGTCGGCGACACACACGTCGACACCGCCGATGGCGTCCGACATGTTGATCACGCCGGTCCACCGCGTCGCGGCCGCGAACTGGATGTCGATGCCGGTCAGCTTCTTGATCGTGGCAACGGTGCAGGACAGGCCACCGTACATGTACGACGAGTTGAGCATCTGACCGCTCATGGCCGAGTACTGTGTGCCGTCCTCGCCCGTGCACGACGGGATCGGGACGATCATGTCGCGGGGGAAGGAGACGACGGTCACACGCCGCGGCTCATCGGAGATGTGCACCAGCATGGTGACGTCGTTGCGTTCACCCTCGGTGTCGTGATTCTGGCACGCGCTGGAGAGCGAGGCATTGTCGCCTTCACACGAGTCGGTGCCGACGACGAGCATGTTGACGCCGCCCTCGATCTCACCGAGCGTGGGCGGCAGCTGCTCGTCATCGCCGCCGATGGAGACACCGGCGGCCTCCACGGCGCGGGTGGCGTCCCACACGTAGAACGCCCCGACGGCCGTCGTGCTGATCACGGCGACCGCGACGACGGCGGCGAGGATCGCGAGCACCTGCGAGAGCGGGTGGGGCGACTTCAGGATGCCGTGTCGGGCGACGGGCTGCCGACGAGGGCGCTCGGGGCGTGGGCTCACGGGGGACCTTTCGACAGCGGACACGACCGCTCCTGCGGAGGGTGTGGGATTCGAACCCACGGGACATCTCTGCCCACCGGTTTTCAAGACCGGGTCCATCGGCCGCTCGGACAACCCTCCCTGACGGACGCCGCGGCATCCCCAGACAGGCGTCGAGTCTAGTCGACGGACCGTGCCCATCTTCGCGCGTGCGCCTGGGCAGCCGCTGAAAGCGCGGGTCGTGTCGTCGGCAGCTCAGAGCTGCCGCAGGACGTCCGCGACACCGCCGGCGTGGACGGATGCCGTGATCTCCCCCGCCTCGCGGCGCACCTCTTCGGGCCCCTGCCCCATCGCGATCGCGCGTCCGCCGTGTTCGAGCGCCCACCGGAACATCCCGAGGTCGTTGCGCCCGTCCCCCATGACCAGCACCCGGTCGGGCTCGACGCCCAACCAGGTGCGCACGCGCTCCAGCGCGGTCGACTTGTCGACGCCCTGCGGTGCGATGTCGAGCCAGGCCGACCAGCCCACGGCGTACGACACCTTGCTCAGGCCGATGCGGCCGACGAGCTCGAGGAAGTCCTCGTCGGTCTCGTCGGGCGAGACGACGACGACACGGCACACCGGCTGGGCGACCAGCTCGGCGAAGTCGACGCGGCGCGCGTTCGCCAGGTTCCAGTCGTCGAGGCGTTCCGTGTAGAGCCGCTCGCCGTCGGCCAGCTCGACCATGTACTTCGCGTGCGGCAGGTGCGCGCGCAGCAGCCCGACCACCTCCGACGGATGGAACGTCTCGATGTGGAAGCGCTCGTACCGGCCCTCTTCGGCGAAGTCGCCGCCGACCCGCTTCATGATGACCGCCCCGTTGGAGCAGACCGCGTAATCGGGAGCGAGCTCGAGCACGTGCTGGATGCCGCGCGTGCCCTCCCAGCTGCGCCCGGTGGCGAGCATCACCTCGTGCCCGGCGCGGTGCGCGTGCGCGATCGCCTCGACGACTCCCGGGCTGAGCGTCTCGTCCTCCAGCAGCACGGTGCCGTCGACGTCGAGGGCGATGAGCAGGCGCTCGGTGACGATCGTCGGATTCTCGGTGTCGTCCGCAATGGTCTCGATGAGGTGAGCCGCGTCTTTCTGCGCGACAACCGACACCGCTCCGGTGTGCGGCAGCTCTTCTCCGGCGCTCGTCACGCGATCGGCTCCGCCACCTCGAGGCCGCCGAGGTAGGGCCGCAGCACCTCGGGGATCACGACGGAGCCGTCGGCCCGCTGATGCGTCTCGAGCAGCGCCACGATCCAGCGGGTGGTGGCGAGGGTGCCGTTGAGGGTCGCGACGGGCGCGGTCTTGCCCGCGCCGCCGCCCTCGACGGCGGGCCGGTGCCGCACGTCAAGCCGGCGCGCCTGGTAGGTCGTGCAGTTGCTCGTCGAGGTGAGCTCGCGGTACGAGCCCTGCGTGGGGACCCACGCCTCGACGTCGTACTTGCGGGCCGCGCTGGAGCCGAGGTCACCCGCGGCGACGTCGATCACGCGGTAGCTCAGGCCGAGGTCCTGCAGCATCTGCTCCTGCAGCGCGACGAGCCGCAGGTGCTCCGCCTCGGCGTCCTCGGGCGTCGTGTAGACGAACATCTCGAGCTTGTTGAACTGGTGCACGCGGATGATGCCCCGGGTGTCCTTGCCGTACGAGCCCGCTTCGCGGCGGTAGCAGGTCGACCAGCCGGCGTAGCGCTTGGGGCCCGCCGTCAGGTCGAGGATCTCCCCCATGTGGTAGCCGGCGAGCGGGACCTCGCTCGTGCCGACGAGGTAGAGATCGTCGGCCTCCAGCTTGTAGACCTCGTCGGCGTGCTGCCCCAGGAATCCGGTGCCGCGCATGACCTCGGGACGCACGAGCGTCGGCGGGATCATGGGGATGAACCCGGCATCCACGGCGCGCTGGAGCGCGAGGGACATGAGCGCGTATTCGAGGCGCGCTCCGATGCCGGTCAGGAAGTAGAAGCGACTGCCCGACACCTTGGTGCCGCGCTCCATGTCGATGGCGCCGAGCTTCTCGCCCAGGGCGAGGTGGTCCAGCGGCTCGAAGTCGAAGGATGCCGGCTCGCCGTGCGTCCGCACCGTGACGAAGTTCTCTTCGCCCCCGGCCGGAACGCCGTCGATGACGATGTTCTCGATGCGCGCGAGGGCCGCATCCGCCGCCTCTTCGGCGACCGTGACGGCCTGCTGCGCGGCCTTGACGCGGTCGCTGAGCTCCTTCGCCTGGGCGACGAGCGCGCGCTTGTCCTCCTTGGGCGCGGCGGCGACGGTCTTGCCGTGGGCGTTCTGCGCGGCGCGCAGCTCCTCGAAGGCGGTGATCGCGGCGCGTCGGGCACGGTCGGCCTCGATCGCATCGTCGACCGTGTCGGGCGACTCGCCGCGGGCCTGCTGCGAGCGCTTGACGAGGTCCGGGTTGTCACGGAGGAGAGCGAGATCGATCACCCGACAAGTCTAGTTCGCGGGGTCGCGCGCGCTCGGCGTGGCGGGTCGCCCAGCGTCCGGGCGGAGTCCTCGAGTGGACGAGCCCGACGGGCCCGCTCTCCCCGGACGTGCCCGCCCCGCCGCTCATGTTCACCGCCGGGTATGTTTAGCCACATGGCACCTGCTGACGTCACTGCGCCCTCCGGTGACGAGGTGCCGCGCCGTCGCGCGGCGCTCGTCTACAACCCCATCAAGGTGGATGCCGACGCTCTGCGCGCCGCCGTCACGAGCCACTCCTCGGACGCCGGCTGGGGCGAGCCCCTCTTCTTCGAGACGACCGTCGACGAGCTCGGCGACGGGCTGGCCCGCGAAGCGATCGACGCCGGAGCCGCCGCCATCCTCGTGGCGGGGGGCGACGGCACGGTCCGCGCCGTCAGCGAGGCGATGGCCGGGTCCGAGGTGCCCCTCACGATCGTGCCGAGCGGCACCGGCAACCTGCTCGCCCGAAACCTCCAGCTGCCGCTCACCGACCCCGACGCGATGATCGCGGCGACGTTCGAGGGCGACGTGCAGGCGATCGACGTCGGGTTCGCGGAACTCGTCCGCCCCGACGGCGAGCGCGAAGAGCGTGCGTTCGTCGTGATGGGCGGAATGGGCCTGGATGCCGCGATGATCGCCAACACCAGCGGCGACCTGAAGAAGAAGGTCGGCTGGGTCGCGTACGTCGACGGTGCCGCACGCTCGCTCGTGAAGGCGAAGCCGTTCTCGATCATGTACCAGGTCGCCGGTCACCGGATGCATCGCGCCCAGGTGCAGAGCGTACTGTTCGCGAACTGCGGGTCGCTGCCGGCCGGGCTCGAGCTCATCCCCGAGGCGTCGGTGGCCGACGGCCAACTCGACATCGCGATCTTCCAGCCCAAGACCGCGTTCGGCTGGCTCGCGGTCTGGCGCCGCGTCGCGTGGGACAACAGCGTGCTGCGACGCTTCCGCACGGGTCGCCGGATCCTGCGACTGCGGACCAAGGACAACTCGATCCGGTACGCGCGGGGCACCGGCATCCAGATCGCGGCGGGCGCCGCCACGCCCGTGCAGCTCGACGGCGACGAGTTCGGCGAGGCGACCGCGGTGGACGTCCGCATCCACGCCGCCTCGCTCCGGCTCGCCGTGCCCTCCGGGCACACCTCCCCCGCGCTCTAGCGCGGACGCCGGGCGATGTCGTCGAGATGCGCGACGACCAGGCGGCGCGCCGCCTCCGCGTCATCGTCCCCGCCCCACACCGCGTGCAGGGCGGCGCCGTCCAGCAGGGCGTGCAGCCGCTCGGCCTCCAGGCCCGGGTCACGCCCGGCGCCGAGGTCGCCGGCCTCCCGCAGAAGCTCGATGCACGCGCGGCACGCCGCGGTGACCCCGCGGTTGAGGCGCCGGACCGAGTCGTGCAGCCGCGCATCGGTGAGAGCGAGCACCCCGAGCTGGATCTGGGCGAGCAGTTCCACCCTCCGGTCGTGATCGAGGGGCAGCAGCTGCTCCAGGATCTCTTCGGCGAGCCGCCGTCCTGAGAAGTGCCCGCCGAGCCCGGCGATACGCGCGGACACCCGCTGATCGATGAGCAGCAGACAGTGCTCGCGCAGCGCGTGCTGCGTGGGAAAGGTGCGCCGCAGCGACGCGACCGCGATGCCCGCCTCGTCGGCCACGCCGCGCACCGACAGTCCCGCGAGGCCGTCGCGCTCGAGCACGCGCAGCGAGGCCGCGGCGATCTCTCGCGTTCGGGCGTCGTGGTCGATGAGCCGGGGCACGAGAGCTAGTGTGCCCCGACGGGCGGCGCCGAGGGTGCGCGCCGCGGCCAGATCGTGTAGCTCACGGCCCAGATCACGTCGGCGGCGAGGATGATCCCGAGGATCCGGACGTTGATCAGCAGCTCGTCCGTCCCGTTGCCGTCGCGGGCGAGCGCGATCAGTCCCCACGTGACACCGCCCGCGATCACGACCATGACGATGGTGCGCAGCACGTCCTTCCAGCACGCGATCGTGTACGCGGTACCCGAGAGTTTGACGGGCGGGGGCCCGGAGGCGAACCGGTGCGCGAAGCGCACGTCGGCCCACGCGATGACCTGATGGCCGAAGGCGACCGAGAAGCCGATGTAGATCGCGGCCAGCCCGTGCTGCCACGAGGCGGTCCCGCCGCGGAGCAGGTCGACGGCCACGAGGGTCAACAGCACCACGTCGATCGCCGGAGCCGCGATCAGCAGCGCCGCTCCCAGCCGCGGCCGCCGCAGCGGGTAGCGCGCGAGGAGGCCGGCGAGCACGGCCACCCAGAACCCGACCTCGCACGCCACGATCAGCGTCACGATCATGCAACCCGCCTCTCTCTTTGTGAGTACAACTGTACTCACAAAGAGGCCCGCCGCGTACCGCCATCCCCACCGCGCACGCAAGGGCTCGCCGCGGCCCGACGCACCCGGCACCATGGAGAGCATGTCGGCATCCCCGAGTCTCGTCTGGTTCCGCGACGATCTCCGCCTCGCGGACAACCCCGCCCTGCGAGCGGCGGTGGACCGCGGCGGACCGGTGGTGGCCGTCTTCGTGCTCGACGAGGAGTCCCCCGGCTTCCGTCCCCTCGGCGGCGCCGCCCGCTGGTGGCTGCACCACTCGCTCGCCGCCCTGGCCGACGGGCTCCGCGAGAAGGGGACCGCGCTCGTCCTGCGCCGCGGCGCCGCCGCCGAGGTCATCCCCCGCCTCGCCGCGGAGGTCGGCGCCGGCGCCGTCTTCTGGAACCGGCGCTACAGCGCGCCGGAGCGCACGGTCGACGCCGGCCTCAAGGAGTCGCTGCGCGCCGACGGCCACGAGGTGAGCTCGTTCGCGGCATCCCTGCTGTTCGAGCCGTGGACCGTCCGCACCGGCGCCGGCACGCCCTACGGCGTCTTCACGCCGTTCTGGCGGGCCTGCCAGCAGCTGCCCGCGCCGCGCGAGCCGCTGTCCGAGCCCCGCGAGATCGCGGGGCCGCCGGCGCCGCCGGCATCCGACGACCTCGACGGCTGGGGACTGCTGCCGACGGCGCCCGACTGGGCGGGCGGCCTCCGCGAGCGCTGGACGCCCGGCGAGCCGGCGGCGCGGCGGCGCCTGCACGCGTTCCTCGCCGAGGACGTCGCCGACTACGACCGGGCCCGCGACGAGCCCGCAGGCGGGGCGACCTCGATGCTGTCGCCCCGGCTGCGGTGGGGCGAGCTGAGCCCCCACCAGGTCTGGCACGCGGCGGTGTCGTCGGGTGCGCGCGTCGGCGGCTTCCTCTCCGAGGTGGGCTGGCGGGAGTTCGCGTGGCACACCCTCTTCCACGCCCCCGACCTGGCGACGAAGAACCTCAAGCCCGCCTACGACGCGTTCCCCTGGCCGCGGCTGAAGCCCTCGATGCTGCGGGCGTGGCAACGGGGCGAGACGGGCGTGCCCCTCGTGGATGCCGGGATGCGGGAGCTCTGGGTCTCGGGCTTCATGCACAACCGGGTGCGGATGGTGACGGCATCCTTCCTCATCAAGAACCTGCTGATCGACTGGCGCCGCGGCGAGGAGTGGTTCTGGGACACGCTCGTGGACGCGGATGCCGCCAGCAACCCGTTCAACTGGCAGTGGGTGGCCGGGTCGGGCGCCGACGCCGCCCCCTACTTCCGCATCTTCAATCCCGAGCTGCAGGCGAAGAAGTTCGACGCCGACGGGCGGTACGTCCGCGAATGGGCGCCGGATGCCGCGGAGCGCGAGCCGATCGTCGATCTCAAGGAGACCCGCGACGCCGCGCTGGCGGCGTACGAGGAGGTCAAGCGCGCCGGCTGAGCGCTCGCGGAATGCGAGGACCGCCCGCGGGGTTGTCTCCGACGATGTCTCCTGCGCTCTCCGTCCTCGATCTCGTCCCCGTCCGCACCGATCAGACCAGCACCCAGGCGGTCGCCTCCTCCCTCGCCCTGGCCCAGCGGGCCGACGAGCTCGGCTACCGCCGCTACTGGTTCGCCGAGCACCACAACATGCCCGCGGTGGCCTCGACGACGCCGCCGGTGCTCATCGCCGCGGCCGCGGCCCGCACGTCGCGCATCCGGGTCGGCTCCGGCGGAGTGATGCTGCCCAACCACGCCCCGCTCGTGGTGGCGGAGCAGTTCGCCGCGCTGGAGGCGATCGCGCCGGGGCGGATCGACCTCGGACTGGGACGCGCGCCCGGAAGCGATCCGGTCATCACCCAGCTGCTGCGGATGAGCGGCACGTCCAGCGACGTCGACCGCTTCCCCGAGCACGTGCGCGACATCTCGGCGCTGATGTCGCCCGACGGCGCCACGGTGCGCCTGACCGGTCGCGGCGACGGGGACGATCGATACGGCATCCACGCGACCCCCGCCGCCACGGGCGCTCCGGAGGTCTGGCTGCTCGGCTCGAGCGACTACTCCGCCCAGCTCGCCGCGGCCTTCGGGCTGCCGTACGTGTTCGCGAACCACTTCTCGGGCGAGGGCTTGGAGCGCGCGCTGGATCTCTACCGCGCGCAGTTCCAGCCGTCGGCCCACCTCGACGTCCCGCGCACCTTCCTCACCGCCAACGCGGTCGTCGCGCCCACGGCGGCGGAGGCCGAGGAGCGGATGCTGCCGCAGGCGCGCATGATGGCGCGGCTGCGCGGCGGCCGCCCGCTGACGGCGCTCGAGACCGTCGAGCAGGCCGCCGCGGCGGAAGCGGAGGACCGGCTCGCGGCACCGCTCATCGACGCTCTGCGCCGCCGCTGGTTCGTCGGCACGGGCGAAGAGTCCCGCGCGGCCCTGGCCGCGTTCGCCGAGCGCCACGGCGTCGACGAGGTCATGATCTCCCCCGTCTCGGGAGCCTACGACGGTGAGGCGATGGACAGCGCGACCGGCCGCATCCAGACTCTCGAGCTGCTCGCGGCCTGACTCCGGAGCTGCGTACGGCGTTTCGACTCGCTGCGCTCGCTCAACGACCGGTAACAGGCGCACCCCCGGTCGTTGAGCGAGGAGCGCAGCGACGAGTCGAAACGCCCCGCCGCAGGCGTCAGGCCTCGGGGGCTCCGGAGATGAGGCCACGCAGCCAGTCGCGGGCCTCGACGAACACCTCGTCGGAGTAGCGGTCGGGGTAGTGCACGATGGCGCGGTCCGCGCGCGGGTACGACCCCAGGTAGATGACCTTCGGGCTGAAGCGGCGCAGGCCCAGGAGGGCGTCGGCCATGCGCTCGTCCTGGATGTGGCCGTCGGCGTCGATGACGAAGCGGTAGCGGCCGAGAGCGTCGCCGATGGGCCGCGACGCGAGCAGCGAGAGGTTGATGCCGCGCGTCGCGAACTGCTCCAGCAGCTCGAGCAGCGCACCCGGATACTCCTCGGGCAGCTCGACGATCAGCGAGGTCTTGTCCGCGCCGGTGGGCGGCGGCGCCGACACCGTGCGGCTCACGAGCACGAAGCGCGTCACGGCGTTGGCGTTGTCGCCGATCTCCTCGGCCAGCAACTCGAGGTCGTGGTGTTCGAGGATGCCGGGAGGTGCGATGGCCGCGTCCGCGTCGCTCACGCCCTCGATCATGTCGACCGCCGAGGCCACATTGCTCGACGCGGGCAGGTGGGCGTGGTCGGGCAGCGTCGCCGACAACCACCGCAGGCACTGGCCGTAGGCGACCGGGTGCGCGGCCACGAGTCGCACGTCCTCGAGGCGCATGCCGGGGCGGCCGACGAGCACGAAGTTGACTCGCACGAGATACTCACCGACGATTCTCAGCCCGGGCATCGTCGCCAACGCGTCCTGCGCCGTGGAGACCCCGCCGTCGACCGAGTTCTCGATCGCGATCATCGCGGCATCCGAGCGGCCGTCGACGACATCGGCGAGCGCTTCCGCGACGTTGCGCACCGGACGCCAGATCTGATCGCGCGCCTCGGGCACCTGCGCGAGGGCCGCCTCCGTGAAGGTTCCGGCCGGACCGAGATAGCTGTAGGTGCGGCGCGAGGGCAGCGGTGCCGCGGGTGCCGCGGTCGACGAAGGCGCGGAAGTCACGGGTGACAGCCTACGCTGAAGGGGTGATCCGCCGATTCTCCTCTCTCGCCGTCGTCACCGCAGCAGCCCTCGCCCTGAGCCTGAGCGCCTGCGCACCGGTCGACGACAAGCCGGCGACCGAGCCCAGCCCCAGCGGCTCCGCGAGCACCACGCCCACACCCACACCGACGCCGACGCCCTCCCCGTCTCCGACCGCGGATCTCGCCTGTCTCGTCGGCGAGTGGCACATGGGCCAGGATCAGGTGACGGCGTTCTACAACGACGTGAACTCGCTGATGGCGAGCTCGGGTGCCACCTTCACGGCGACCGGCACCGCGGATCTCGAGCTGCGCAAGGACGGGTCGTACACGTGGACCCCCGCGGAGCGGGTCGCGGTCGACATCTCCGGGACGGTCACCCTCATCCAGTTCAAGGGCTCCATCACCGGCACCTACACCGTGACCGGCAACGGCATCGGCAGCCAGACGCAGGACACCTCGGGCATGGAGATCGTCGCGACGATCGACGGCAAGGGCACGGATGCCGGTGCCATCAGCCAGCAGATCTCGAACGCCCCGATCACCGACGCGAAGTACGGCTGCAAGCCCGACACGCTGACGCTGATCAACAAGCTGTCCGACAGCACGGCAGCCTCGGTCCTGCATCGGAAGTGACCGCCGGCCCGCCGCAGTGACAGACTGTGGACATGAGCCGCGCAGGACAGCCAGCCGAAGCCTCCGACCTCATCGACATCGATGAGCTCATCGCCGCCTATTACGACCGCAGACCCGATCCGTCCGTTCCCGAACAGCGCGTCGCGTTCGGCACGAGCGGCCACCGCGGGTCGTCGCTGAGCACGAGCTTCAACGAGGACCACATCCTCGCGACCACTCAGGCGATCGTCGACTACCGCGCGACCCAAGGCATCACCGGGCCCCTGTTCCTCGGGCGCGACACCCACGGGCTGTCGCTGCCGGCCGAGCGCACCGCGGTGGAGGTGCTCGTCGCGAACGGCATCGACGTGCGCATCGACTCCCGCGACGCGTGGGTGCCGACGCCGGCCCTCAGCCACGCCATCCTCACCTACAACCGCGGCCGCGCCCTGGACGACCCGGGCCGCGCCGACGGCATCGTCGTCACCCCGTCGCACAATCCGCCGCGCGACGGCGGCTTCAAGTACAACCCGCCGCACGGCGGGCCGGCCGACACGGATGCCACCGGGTGGATCGCCGACCGGGCCAACGCCCTGATCGCCGCGGGCCTGGACGGGGTCGCGCGCACCCCGTTCAAGGACATCGATGCAGACACGCTCGGAAGCTACGACTTCCGCGAGGGCTACGTCGCCGACCTCGCGAACATCATCGACGTGGAGGCCATCCGCCGCGCCGGCGTCCGCATCGGCGCCGACCCGCTCGGCGGCGCGTCCGTCGAGTACTGGGCGCTGATCGGCGAGCGCTACGGCCTCGACCTCACGGTCGTCAACCCCGAGGTCGACCCGACGTGGCGCTTCATGACGCTCGACTGGGACGAGAAGATCCGCATGGATCCGTCGTCGCCCTCGGCGATGGCCGCGCTCGTCGCCCGCCGCGACGAGTACGACGTGCTCACCGGCAACGACGCGGATGCCGACAGGCACGGCATCGTGACACCCGACGCCGGCCTGATGAACCCGAACCACTACCTCGCCGTGGCGATCGACTATCTGTACGCCCACCGCCCGCAGTGGCCGGCCGACGCCGCCGTCGGCAAGACGCTCGTGTCGTCGATGATCATCGACCGGGTCGCCGCGTCGCTCGGTCGGCGCCTGCTCGAGGTGCCCGTGGGCTTCAAGTGGTTCGTTCCGGGCCTGCTGGACGGCTCGGTGGCGTTCGGCGGCGAGGAGTCGGCGGGGGCGTCCTTCCTCCGTGTCGACGGCACCGTCTGGACGACCGACAAGGACGGCATCCTGCTGTGCCTGCTCGCCGCCGAGATCATCGCGGTCACCGGCAAGAGCCCGTCGCAGCGCTACGCGGAGCTGGAGGCCGAGTTCGGCGCGTCCGCCTACCAGCGCGTGGACGCCCCGGCATCCCCCGCACAGAAGGCGGCGCTGTCGAAGCTCGCTCCGGAGGCCGTCACCGCGACGGAGCTCGCCGGCGAGCCGATCACCGCGAAGCTGTCCCACGCGCCGGGCAACGGCGCCGCGATCGGCGGCCTGAAGGTGCAGACCGAGCACGCCTGGTTCGCCGCGCGCCCGTCCGGCACCGAGGACGTCTACAAGCTCTACGCCGAGTCGTTGCGCGGTGAGGAGCATCTGCGCGAGGTGCAGGCCGAGGCCCGCGCCGTCGTCTCCGCGGCCCTGGCCGACTCGTGACGTCGCGCGACGCCTGACGTCGCGTCAGTCACGGCAGCGGCCCCGTCCCTCCTCTCGGAGGGACGGGGCCGCTGCCGTGACGCCGCTCAGGCGGTCGTCACGGCGTTCTCAGCCGCGCGCCGGGCGCCGACGCCGCACGAGGGCGGCTCCCGCGATCAGCAGCAGCACCGCGACGGTGAGCGCCAGGGCGAAGGGCGCCGTCGCGCCGGTGGTGGCCAGCGTGGTCGGCGGCGCCGTGACCGTGACGGCGTACCAGCCGATCACGGTGCCCGCGGCATCCGTCACGGCGAGGCGGTGCGCACCGGCGACCGCGTCCAGCGGAACGGTCACGGGGATCGTCCCTGCGGCCGAGACCGTCGCGGCGCCGAGAGCCCGCGGGGTCGAGAACAGCCACGCGGCGACCTGCTGGCCCGCCCGATCGGCGCCGACCTGCACCGAGACGGTGCTGCCGGCGGCGATGGATGCCGGGCCCGAGATGCGCCCCTCGAGCGCGGTCGTGAGGTCGGCTTCGGTCGGTGTGGACGTGCCGGGTGCGCTCGTCGCGGTCGCCGACGGCGACGGGCTCGCGGTGGGCGATCCCGTCGGCTCGGGCGTCGCAGTCGGCGTCGGCGTGGGCGTCGCGGTCGACGTCGGCGTCGGGGTCGGGGTCGGCGTGGCGGTGCCCGGCTGACCGGTGACCGCGTCCGAGGTCGCCGTACCCGCCGTGAAGCCGGGCGCGGTGACCGTCGCCACGACGGTCAGCTCGTGTCCGACGTCGTCGGTCGTCACGGTGTACTGCGCGCCGTCCGCGCCATCGATCGCGACGCCGTCGCGCTTCCAGACGTAGGCGAGGTCGGCGGTGGCGGGGTCGACGGTGCCGGGCACGGCGCTGAGGGCGGCGCCGACCGTCGGCGTGCCGCCGATCGTCACGCCCGAGAGCACGGCCGCACGCGCGACGGTCACGGTGTACGACTTCTGCGCACCGGAGGGCGCGGTCACCGTCACGGTGGCCGTCCCCTGCCCGTCGCCGGGCTGGACGACGCGGACGCTCGCGTCCTGGTCGACCGCGGTCGCGGCGACCACCGGCCAGGCCGAGCCCGCGACGGCGACCTCGTACGCGGTCGTGTCGGCGGAGAAGTCCTTCACCGACGCCGAACCGACGGTCAGTCGCGCGAGGTCGGCGACCTCCGACGGCGAGGCGGCCGGGGCGTAGATCTCCACCTCCGAGACGATGAGGTGCGTGTTCGGATACGCGTTCATCACCACGCGCACCTGGTCGGCCGAGGCCGCATCGACGGGGACGTCGACCTGCGGATCGCCGGTCGCCGGAGTGCCGACCGTGATCGTGTCGCCGATCACCCACTCCCCGGTGCCGAGGCGGTGGTCGATGTGCATCGTCTGAGCCCACGACGTGCCGCCGTCGCGCTTGAAGTAGACCATCACGTGGGTGACGGGCGTCGGAGCGGACAGGGCGTAGGTGAGGGTGTCGGAGGCGTTGAGCGTACCGCCGCGCCAGTTCGACCAGCCCTTGTCGGTCGTCACGCCGTTGATCGTGCGCGTGGCCGGGTAGCCGCTCTCCGTGTAGGTGGCGGTGGGCGTGCTCGTCGGGGCGACGTTCTTCTCGGTGGGCGTCGTCACGATGACCGTCAGCACGGCGTCGAGCGTGCCGCCTCCGGGCACGGCCGCGGTCCCCGGCACGCGCACGGTACCCGGCGCGGCCAGCTCGGCATCCGTCACGGCATCCCACGACCACGTGACCGGTGCGGCCACCGTTGCGCCGCCCGTACGCACCTCCAGGGGCACGGTCGGCGGCGCCGCCGCCGACACGGCGTCGAGCGTGGTCCCCGCGTAGGTGGTGAGCGAGACCGGCACGGCCGCGGTGAAGGCGCCGACGTCGACGAGCGCGCGGGCGGTGAACGGTGCGCCGAACAGGTCGGTGCCGCTGCCGGCGACCTCGGTCGTCCCGGCGGACCAGTCGTGTCCGGAGAGGTCCCAGGTCACCGCGGCGGTGCGCGTGAGGCCGCCGAGGTAGCGGACCTGCACCGTGCCCGGGAGGGTCGGAGCCACGCCCGCCTCCGTCGTGACCGTCACGTCCGCGACGGTGTCGATCGCGGTCGGCGCGAGGGTCCACGACTGGTTGGCGCCGTTGTTGGAGGTCCAGAGCCCCACGCTCGTGCCGTCGGAGGTGCCCCCGCCGTTGACGTCGAGCACCCGGGTGCTCGCGACGTTCAGGAAGGAGTAGCTCCGACCGTCGAGGGTGTTCGGCACCCACTGCGCGGCCGGATCGGCCGCCGCCTGCTCGGCGCTCTCGGTCGCGAGGGTCAGGGAGGTGCCCGACGAGGCGAGATAGCGCCCGTCGCCCGAGCGCAGCAGCACCCGCTGGCGATCGGTGCCGGCACCGCTGAGGGAGACCGCCGTCCAGGTCTGCGCCGTCGCGGCATCCGCCGTCGTCGCGGAGCTGCGGATCGTCAGCGCGGCGTTCTGCACCGTGAGCGCCTTGCCGCTCTGGGTCCCCAGCAGCTGGTAGGTCGCGCCGTCCTTCACGGCCGGCGCGGCCGCCGCGACGCCGGAGACGCCCGACACCACGAACGTGGTGACCGACTTGGCCGGCACCGTCAGCGTGGCCGTGCGGGTGAGGGGGTCGATCGCGACGTCGCTTCCGCGCACGAGAGCGTTCTGCTCGACCGCGTCCGCCGGCGACTGCGTCGTCACGATCGGGGTGACCTTGGCACCGGGAGCGATCTGGCCGAAGTTCGACAGGTCCAGGCGCACCGTGCGGGCGGATGCCTCGGTGTTCACGTGCACGAGGTTCACACCGTCGCCCGCCGCCGTCACGGCCGCCGTGGTCTGCGTGTCGTTGGTCGGGACGATGTGATCGCCGGGCCGGATGTAGTGCGTGAAGTTGCGGATCGTGTTGTACTTCGCGTTCGTCAGCACCTTGCAGGACGCGTCGGCGTCACCGTCGGCGAGGCGTCGGGCGGACTGGTTCTGCGCGTTGCAGTCGAAGTCGATGAAGACGCTGCCCCAGTTGGTCTTCTCGACCTTCTGCATGTTGTACAGGTCCTCGACGGGCTGCCAGAACACCCAGGCGCGCGGCTCGAGTTCGCGCAGGTCGTCGATCATGTGACCGGCCATGCCCAGGCCGTTGTCGATGTTGGTCTGGTTGAAGCCGGCATTCGAGCTGTCCCAGTTGCCCTCGACCTCGCTCATCCACAGCGGCTTGTCGGAGGTCTTGGCGATGTCGCGCACCATCGTGCGGTTGGACGTGCCGTAGGTGTGGACGTTGAGCTGGGAGACCTCGTCGCGAGAGGTCTGCGACCAGCCGTTCCAGTTCGTCACGAACGTCGAGGGGTTGGTCTCGTCCATGGCCGAGATCGGGACGTCGGTCGTGGTGCCGGGGGCGGCGAGGCGCGCGGCGAGCGCCTGGATCATCTGGTCCTGTCGCTGCGGACCGATGTGCGCGCCCTCCTGGCGGCTCGCGGAGCTCGGCCACGTCGCACCCTGCGGGATCGTGGTGCCCCAGTAGTTCGTGTTCGGCTCGTTGAAGGGGTCGAGCGAGTCGAACTGGATGCCGTAAGTCTCCTCGAGGTGCTCGACGACCTTGACGAGGTAGCCCGCGAACTTGTCCATGTCGGCGGGGGCGAGCTGCTCGGAGGTGGCGTTGTTGATGCCGCCGGAGACGTAGCCGCTCTGCGTGAGGAAGTACGGCGGCGAGTTGCTGAAGGCCTCCCACTTCGTGATCTTGTCCTTCAGCGCCTCGATCCACCAGCGCTGGGTCGCGTCGGCGTTCCAGTCGAAGGCGTCGGGGTCGTCGGGGTTCCAGGCCGCGGCGTAGCGGGCCCGGTCGGCGTAGGTGGAGGTGATGGGCCCGGACGCGTCGCTGGCGTTCAGGTCGGGGTTCCACCATCCGTCCACGGCCCCGCCCGGCCGCAGGTACGACGGCACGTCGGTGGCGTTGCCGCCGCCGATGTTGTAGCGGGCGATGTTGAGGTTGAGGCCGTCTTCGCCGAAGACCTTCTCGAGCAGGTCCTGGCGCACCTGCTCGGGATAGCCGCCGGTCGCGTTGGCGAACCAGACCAGGCTCGTGCCCCACCCCTCGAAGGCCTCGGACGCGTAGGCGGGGTTCGGGGTGATGGTGACGGCGGATGCCGCGACGGCCGGTTCCGGCGCCGCGAGCGGCGCCACGAGACCGGTGACGCCGAGGGCGGTCACGGCGGCGAGGGCGATCAGGCCGGGGGACTTCATCGTGGGGGATTCCTCTCTGTATCGCGTCGTCGCGACCGGGGAGCCAATGCATGTTGACGTTAACATGGCTGGGACAAGCCTAGAGGATTGCCGATGTTGACGTCAACATCGATGACGTCCGTGCGTCGTGCCGGCTTCGCGCCGGGTCAGGAGAGGGCGCGGGCGAGCTCCTCGCCCGCCGCGCGCAGCCACAGGACGGGATCGGCCAGGGCGGCCCCGGCCGGGTCGGGGGCTCCGGCGCGGCGCGCGAGCTCGGTGAGCGAGACGGATGCCGCGAAGGCCGTCGTGTCCGCGTCGGGGTCGATGCGCCCGGCGACGAGCGCCGCCGGCACGCCGAGCGCGGCGGCCACGGCCGACACGTGCGCGGGAGCCTTGCCGGCGGCCGACTGGCCGTCGAAGGAACCCTCGCCCGTGACGACGACGTCGGCGTTCGCGGCGGCGTCCTCGAGCCCGATGAGGCGGGCGACCTCGAGCGCACCCGGCTCCAGGGAGGCGCCCCAGACGAGCAGGGCGAACCCCGTTCCGCCCGCCGCGCCGGCACCGGGCGTCGCGGGATCGACGCCGAACAGCGTGGCGTAGCGGGCGAGGATGGCGTCGAGCTCGGCGAGCCGGTCGGCGGCGACGCCCTTTTGCGGACCGAACACGCGCGCCGCCCCCGTCGGTCCGCACAGGGGCGCCGACACGTCGGTGAGCACCAGGGCGCCGCCGGGCGGGAGGGCACGGAGCCCCGAGAGCTCGACACCCCGCAGCAGCGGCAGGTGCCCGGCGCCGAGCCGGGGGGCCTCGACCACGGACGCGTCCGCGCGGAACCACGCGCCGAGCGCCCGCAGCAGCCCGGCGCCGCCGTCCGTCGACGCGCTGGAGCCGATCGCGAGCACGAGGCGCGAGACCCCGGCATCCAGTGCGGCCGCGATCGCGTCGCCGAAGCCGGCCGTCGAGGCCCGCCACGGATCGCGGCGGTCGCCGAAGAGTTCGATCCCCGCCGTCGAGGCCAGCTCGACCACGCCGGTGCCGGACGGCGCGTCCGGCGTCGCCGGAAGCCGCAGCCAGCTCGCCGCGACCGGTCCGCCCTCCCACGGCGCCGTGACGTCGACCGGCATCCGCCGCGAACCGGGCACCGCGGCGGCGAACGCGTCCAGCGTGCCCTCTCCCCCGTCGGCCATCGGCCGCAGCACGACCTCGTCGGCCGGCCGCACCGACAGCCATCCGTCACGGATCGCGGCCGCGGCCCGCGCCGCGGCGATGGTCCCCTTGAAGCTGTCGGGGGCGACGACGACGCGGGTCATGGGCCGATGCTACGCGGCGGCCGCCCCGGCGGTCATCGGCCGCCTCCGGCATCGGGCAGGATGGAGCCATGACGTGGCTTGTGACCGGCGGAGCGGGATACATCGGTGCGCACGTGGTGCGCGCGCTGCAGGCGGCGGGCATCGCCCCGATCGTTGTGGACGACCTCTCGAGCGGCCACGCGTCGTTCGTGCCGGAGGGTGTGCCGTTCATCGAGGGCACGATCCTGCACCGCGACCTGCTGGTCGACACCATGCGCCAGCACGGCGTCACCGGCGTCATCCACGTCGCCGGGTTCAAGTACGCGGGCGTCTCGGTGCAGCGCCCCCTGCACACCTACGAGCAGAACGTCGAGGGCACGCGGGTGGTCCTGGCGGCCATGGCGGATGCCGGCGTCCACAACATCGTCTTCTCGTCGTCGGCCGCGGTGTACGGCACCCCCGACGTGCCGCTCGTGACCGAGGATCTGCCCAAGCGTCCGGCGTCGCCGTACGGCGAGTCGAAGCTGATCGGCGAGTGGCTGCTGCGCGACCAGGGCGTCGCGACGGCCTCCGACGCGCACCCGCTGCGGCACACCTCGCTGCGCTACTTCAACGTCGTCGGCTCGGCCGACCCGTCGGTGTACGACACGAGCCCGCACAACCTCTTCCCGATCGTGTTCGAGAAGCTGATCGCGGGCGAGACGCCGCAGATCAACGGCGACGACTACGACACCCCCGACGGGACGAACGTGCGCGACTACGTGCACGTCGGCGACATCGCCGCGGCCCACGTCGTGGCGGCGCAGCGCCTCGAGGCGGGCGAACCCATCGAGGCCGCGTACAACCTCGGCTCCCAGAACGGCCTGAGCGTACGCGAGATCATGGATGCCGTGGCACGGGTGACCGGCATCGACTTCACGCCGCGGATCGGCCCGCGCCGTCCCGGCGACCCCGACCGCATCGTCGCGACGGGCGAGCTGGCCGCGCGCGACCTCGACTGGGCGAACCGCTACACCGTCGACGAGATGGTGCGCACCGGCTGGGAAGCCCGCCGCGCCGCGCGCTGACAGCGAGGGTCGCGCGGCGTTTCGACTCTGCGTTTCGACTCGCTGCGCTCGCTCAACGACCGGTGCTCGCTCAACGACCGGCGCTCGCTCAACGACCGGCGCTCGCTCAACGACCGGGAGTACGGATCTCCCGGTCGTTGAGCGCAGCGCGCAGCGCGGAGTCGAAACGCGGTGTCAGGCCCCGAGGCGGACGACCGCCCACGCCACGGGCGGCAGCGACACGCGCAGCACGTCGCCCTCGCGGGTGACCTCCAGCGGCCGCGGCGTCACCCGGTCCGGGTCGGCGAGGGTGTTGGAGGCACGGTAGTCGGGGTCGGTGATCACCCACGACTCGACGAGCGACAGGGATGCCGCGTCCAGCTCCCCCAGGTCGATCTCGATGTCCGCCGCCTCCGCCACCGACCGGTTCACGAGGAACACGCTCGTGCCCTCGGCATCCGTGGTCGCGACGGCGTTCACCGCGGAGACGTCGCCGAAGCGGGTGCTCTGCACGCGCGGCGCCCCCTCGAGCTCGAGCCGGCGCGCCGTGCCGCGACCGAGCCGCGACGTGAGCGAGAACGGGTAGAACGTGGTCTGCCGCCAGGCGGGGCCGCCGGGCTCGGTCATGATCGGCGCGATGACGTTCACGAGCTGGGCGAGCGATGCGGAGCGCACGCGGTCGGCGTGCTGCAGCAGCGTGATGAGCAGGTCGCCCACGACGACGGCATCCATCACGTTGTACTCGTCCTCCAGCAGGCGCGGCGCGACCGGCCAGCCGTCGGGCACGAGGTCGCCCGCCTTGGTGCCGTCGTCGGCGAACTGGTACCAGACGTTCCACTCGTCGAACGAGAGCATGATCCGCTTGTCCGAGCCGCGTTCCGCGGCGACCTCGTCGGCCGCGGCGACGACCTCGCGCACGAACAGGTCGGTGTCCACGGCCGACACCAGGAACTCCTGCGCCTGGCCGTTGCGCTCCTGGTAGTAGGCATGGCACGAGATGAAGTCGACGTCGTCGAACGTGTGGCGCAGCACCTCACGCTCCCACTGCCCGAACGTCGGCATGTCGCGCGCCGACGAGCCGCACGCGACGAGCTCGATCGTCGGATCGAGCATCCGCATCGCCTTCGCCGCGCGCGCGGCGAGCTTGCCGTAGTCCTCGGCGTCACGGTGGCCCAGCTGCCAGGGGCCGTCCATCTCGTTGCCCAGGCACCACATGCGCACGTCGAAGGGCGTGTCCCGCCCGTTCGCGGCGCGCTGGCGGGTCCACGCGGTGTCGGCGGCTACGTTGGCGTACTCGAGCAGGTCGAGCGCCTCCGCGACGTCGCGGGTGCCGAGGTTGACCGCCAGCATCAGCTCGCTGCCGACCTTCTCGAGCCACGAGGAGAACTCGTGCAGCCCCACCTGGTTCGTCTCGGTCGAGCGCCAGGCCAGGTCCAGCCGTCGGGGCCGGTCCGCGCGGGGACCGATGCCGTCCTCCCACCGATAGCCGGAGACGAAGTTGCCGCCGGGATAGCGGATCGTCGTGACGCCGAGCTCCTGCACGAGCGCGATCACGTCGGTGCGGAACCCCTCCTCGTCGGCGGCGGGGTGGCCCGGCTCGTGGATGCCGTCGTAGATGTGCCGGCCGAGGTGCTCGACGAAGCCGCCGTACACCCGCGGGTCGATCTCGCCGACGGGTCCGGACGCGATCACACGTGCGGTCATGGTTTCTCTCCTCACCACTCGACAGGCCTCACCACTCGACAGGCCTCACCACTCGACAGGCCCGAGCAGCAGCCGGTCGCTGAACGCCAGCACGTCGGCCCCGGTCGGTTCCAGATCGAGCACGGTGATCACGTTACGGCCCGCCCGGGTCAGCGGCGCCGGCACGAACAGCGAGTGCTGCGGCCCGGTCTGCCAGAACCGTCCCAGGCAGACGTCGTCGATCCAGACGAGGCCCGTGCCGAGCGCGCGCAGATCGAGCACGAGATCGCGGGCGGCGTCCAGCTCAACGACCGCGCGGAACACCGCGGCTCCGGCGACCGGTGCGCCGTCCGCGGCGGCCGCGTCGCCGGCGCGCGCCGGCAGCTGCTCCCACGGCACCACGACCACGTCCCACGCGGCGGGCGCGGCGCCGCCGACGGTGACGGGTCCGATCAGTCCCTTGTGCTCGCCGATGCGGGGACCGTAGTTCACGCGCCCCTGGTCTTCGACGAGGATGCCGAGCACGCCCGTGCCGCGCGGGAGCACGAGGGTGCGCTCGCGGCGGTCGCGCGAGAGGGTCCCGACCGGGACGCCGTCCAGGCTCACCCACGCGCGATCGCGCACCTCGCCGATCGCGAGGACGACGGGCGCGTCGCCGTGGGCGAGACGCGTCTCGTAGCGCAGGAACCCGCGCGCGATCCCCAGCTCGTCCATCGTGGGGGCGTGGCCCCGTCGCTGCACCTCGACATCGGCCAAGACGTCGTCCAGCGCGCAGACCGTCTCCAGCGGCACCGGCGCGGGCGCCGCGGCGAGGGGCGCCGGCAGATCACCGTCGGCGACGTCGGGCACGGGCGCGTACCGCGCGATCACCTCGCGGAAGGCCCAGAATTTCTCGGTGGGCCGGCCCGCCTCGTCCAGGGGGGCGTCGTAGTCGTAGCTCGTGACGGTCGGCTCGAACACGCCCTTGTCGTTGGCACCGTTGGTCAGACCGAAGTTCGTGCCGCCGTGGAACATGTAGATGTTCACCGAGGCGCCCGCCGCCAGCAGCGCCTCCAGCGAGGCGACGGATGCCGCCGTGGAGGAGGTCCGGTGGAACGATCCCCAGTAGTCGAACCAGCCGCACCAGAACTCGGAGCACATCAGGGGCCCCGTCGGCTGGTGGGTGCGCAGGACCGCGAGACGGTCGGCGACGTTGCCGCCGAACGATCCCGTGCGGTGCAGCTCGGGCAGGCTCCCGCGGGAGAGCATCTCGTCGGTGGGCTGGTCGACGCTGGTCAGCGGCACGCTCACGCCGGCGGCGAGGTAGACGTCGCGCAGGGCCCGCAGGTACTCCTCGCGCTCACCCGCCGTGAACTCGCCGTACGCGCCGTACTCGTTCTCGACCTGCAGGAGGATCACCGGGCCGCCGCGGTCGATCTGGCGGGGCACGACGATCTCGAGCACGCGGTCGAGGAAGCGGGTGACCGGCGCCAAGAATCGCGGGTCGGCAGAGCGCACCCCGATGTCGCCGTCGCGGAAGAGCCACGCGGGAAGTCCCCCGCCGTCCCATTCGGCGCAGATGTAGGGGCCGGGACGCACGATGGCGCGCAGCCCTTCGGCCGCGACGAGGTCGAGGAAGCGCGCGAGGTCGAGCCCGCCGTCGCTGAGGAACACCCCGGGCTCGGGCTCGTGCTCGTTCCACGGCACGTAGGTCTCGATCGTGTTCAGACCCATCAGGCGCGCGGCCCGGATGCGGTCGGCCCACTGATCGGGGTGGACGCGGAAGTAGTGGAGGGCGCCGCTGAGCACCCGGAACGGCTCGTCGTCGAGCAGGAAGTCGTTCTCACCGATGCGGAAGGAGCCGGTAGCCATGCGGGCCTCTCAGAGTCACTGTCGTTCACAGCCGCGGCGGTGGGGTGATCGGGACCACCCCACCGCCGCGGGTCGTGCGATGGGCTTACTTGTTGACGCTGAAGCCCTGGTCGGTGCCGTACGACACGTTCTTGTCCTGCCAGGCCGTCAGACCGTCCGCGATGGACGTCTTGTTCAGGTAGGCCTTGCCGACGGTGTCGGCGTAGATGCTGTTGGCGTACGACTGCCACGGCAGGTACTGCCAGCCGGTGCCGACCGACTTGGCCGCATCCACGAGCACCTCGTTGATCTTCTGACCGCCGAAGTAGTCGGAGGTCGTGTTGAGGAACGCGCTCGACTCGAGGTCGGCCGTCGTGGCGGGGAAGCCGCCCGACTGGAGGAAGACGTCGATCGAGTCCTGCGAGTTGTTGAGCCACTTGAGGAAGCCGGCGGCCAGCGCCTGGTTCTTCGAGCCCTTCATGACGACCTCGGACGAGCCGCCGTTCTCGGCGGTCACCGGGGTGCCGTCGTAGGTCGGCATGGGCGCGACGGCCCACTTGCCCTTGCCACCGGGGACGTTGGCCTCGAGCACACCCGGCATCCAGGCGCCGATCGGCAGCGACGCGATCGTGCCGTCACCGAGAGCCTGGAACCACTCGTCGCTCCAGCCGGGGATGTTGCCGAGCGAGCCGTTCTGCAGCAGCTTGTCCCAGACGGCGGTCCACTTCTTGGCTCCGGCGTCGCCGAGGTCGATCGTGACGTTCTCGCCGTCGGTCTTGAACGGACGCCCGCCCGCCTGCCAGATCATCGAGGTGCCGAAGCCGGCGTCGGTGCCCTGGTCGTTGGTGATGTACTTCGTCGGGTCGGCCGCGTGCAGCTTCTCACCGGCGGCGACGAACTCGTCCCACGTCTTGGGCACGGAGATGCCGAACTGGTCGAACACCTCCTTGTTGTAGAACAGGGCCATGGGGCCCGAGTCCTGCGGCAGGCCCCAGATGCCGCCGTTCTGCGAGACCGCGCCCCACGTCGAGGCGGTGTAGTCCTTCTCCAGGTCGCCGAAGCCGTAGGCCGTGAGGTCCAGCAGCGAACCGGAGAGCTGGAACTGCGGAAGCGACTGGTACTCGATCTGCACGACGTCGGGGATGCCCGAGCCGGCGGAGATCGCGTTCTGCAGCTTCGTGTTGTTGTCGTTGGCGCCGCCCGTGTTGACGAGGTTCACCTTGACGTTCGGGTACGCCTTCTCGAACGCGGCGACCTGGTCCTTGGCGGAGGGGGTCCACGTCCAGTAGGTGAGCTCGCCGCCGGCCTTGAGGGCCTCGTCGATCGACGAGGCGCTGCCGGCGTCGGTGCTGCTCGAGCTGTTGCCGCCGGCGCAGGCCGCGAGGCCGCTGCCGATCAGGAGCGCGGTGGCTCCGATCGCGACCACGCGCGCGATCTTCTTGGTGCTTGTCATGCTGTGTCCTTCCGCTTCTTCGTCGGATATGGGGTGGGGTGGTGTTCGTCTTGCAGCGACACCCCTGTCACTGCTTGACGCTTCCTGCGCTCAGCCCGGACTGCCAGTAGCGCTGGAGCAGGAGGAAGGCGATGACGATCGGGATGATCGTGAGGAGGGACCCGGTGATGACCAGGTTGAAGATCGGCTGCGAGCTGACCCCGACCGCCTGGAGGTTCCACTGCTGCAGACCGATCGTCAGCGGGAACAGGTTGGGGTCGTTGAGCATGATCAACGGGAGGAAGTAGTTGTTCCAGGTCGCGACGATCGCGAACAGCGCGACCGTGACGACGCCCGGTGCGAGCAGCCGCAGCGAGATCGTGAAGAACGTGCGGAACTCGCCCGAGCCGTCCACGCGCGCCGCCTCGAGCAGCTCGGTCGGCACGGAGTCGACCGCGTAGACCCAGATGAGGTACAGGCCGAAGGGCGAGATCAGCGAGGGGATGATGATCGCCCACATGGTGTTCGTCAGGCCCAGCTGGCTGAACATGAGGAACGTCGGCACCGCGAGCGCGGTCCCCGGCACGGCGATGGCGCCGAGGATGACGGCGAACACGGCGCGCTTGCCGGGGAAGTTGTACTTCGCGAGGCCGTAGCCGGCGAGGGTCGCCAGCAGCGTCGCGCCGCCGGCGCCGATCACGACGTAGATCAGGGTGTTGAGGAACCACCGCAGGAAGATGCCGTCGTTGTAGGTGAGCACCTGGCCGATGTTGTCGAACAGGGCGAACGGTCCCGAGAACCAGAGGCCGAACGAGCCGATCAGCGACTGCTGCGTCTTGGTCGAGCTGATCACGAGCCACAGCAGCGGCAGGAAGGAGTAGACCAGGAACAGCGACATGATGATGGTCAGCAGCGGCGACTTGCGCGGGCCGCGCTCACCGACGTCGGAGCGGCGTCGACGGGGCCGACCGGTCAGCGTGCCGGTGTGATCGAGGGGCAGGCCGGCCATCAGCGGTTCTCCTTACGCGTGCCACGCAGCTGGACGACGTAGGCGATGACGGCGGTGATGACACCCATGATGATCGCGATCGTGGCGGCGTAGTTGACCTGCTGGCCGATGAAGCTCAGGTTGTAGGCGTACATGTTCGGGGTGAAGTACGTCGTGAGCAGGTTCGGGACCAGCGTCTTGAGGATGTTGGGCTCGTTGAACAGCTGGAAGCTGCCGATGATCGAGAAGATCGTCGCGATGACGAGCGCACCGCGCAGCGCGGGGAGCTTGATGGCCCGGATGATGCGGAACTGGCCGGCGCCGTCGAGCGCCGCCGCCTCGTAGAGGTCTTCGGGGATCGTCCGCAGCGCGGAGTAGAAGATCAGCATGTTGTAGCCGATGAACTCCCACGTGATGATGTTGCCGATCGCCAGGAGGATCCACTGCTGGGTGAACGGCGTGACCAGTTCGAAGCCGACGAGCTGGTTGATGTTGCCGGCCAGGCCCAGGCGGTCCGAGTACATGAACCCCCACATGAGCACCGCGACGACGCCGGGCACGGCGTACGGGAGGAAGATCCCGATGCGGAACAGGGAGCTGCCGGCGAGGCGGCGCGAATCCAGGGCGAGCGCCGCGACGAGCGCGAGCAGGAGCATGACCGGCACCTGGATGATCAGCACCAGGAACACGTTGCCGAAGCCCGACCAGAACTGCGGGTCGCTGAAGGCCTGCACGTAGTTGTCCACACCGACGAACGACGTGCCGCCGATCAGCTTGGTGCGGAACACGCTGAGGTAGATCGAGTAGGCGAGCGGCGCGAGGAACGTCACGGCGAACACGATGAGGAACGGCAGGACGAACCAGAATCCCGCCCATTGGCGGTCGGTCCTGCGCGCCCGGCGTCGAGCCGGGGCGGGAGCGGTGAGTACGGACATCTTCGTCTTGCCTTCTGTCGGACGGTGCCATGTTTACGTCAACATGGCGAGGTCGAGAGTAGCATGTTGACGTCAACATGTGTCAAGACTTCCCGGTCGACGCGCGAGGAGGGACGCCGATGAACAGGTCAGCAGACGGCAGCCGCAGCGTCTCCCTGCACGACGTCGCGAGGCATGCGGGCGTCTCCGGGCAGACCGTCTCGCGGGTCGCCAACAACTCCGAGCGGGTGGCCGAACCGACGCGCCACCGCGTGCTCGCGGCCATGAGCGAACTGGGCTATCGCCCCAACGTCGCGGCCCGGGCGTTGCGCCGCGGGGCCTTCGGGTCGATCGGCGTCGTGGTCTTCAGCCTCGACTCCCTCGGCAACATCGGCACGATCGGCGGCATCCTCTCGGCGGCGGCGGCGCGCGGGTACGCGATCGAGCTCATCCAGGCGCAGCCGGCACTGACGGCCGGCGACGCCGTGGCCTCGGCCGTCTCCCGCCTCGACCAGGACGCCGTCGACGGCATCATCGTCGTCATCGAGTCGCACCTCATGTCGTCGGCGTCGGTCGGCTTCCCGCCGGGGATGCCGAGTGTGCTCATCCAGTCCGGGGCCGCCGACGAGCGCCCCTCGGTCACCGCCGACCAGGTGCACGGCAGCCGCCAGGCGGTCTCCCATCTGCTGGAGCTCGGGCACGAGACGGTGTGGCACATCGCGGGCCCGCCCGAGTCGAAGGCCGCCGAGCAGCGGCGGCTCGCCTGGCAGGAGACCCTGACGGCGGCCGGACGCCCCGTGCCCGAGGTGCACGTCGGGGATTGGACCGCCGAGTCGGGCTATCGGATCGGCCGCCTGCTGGCCGCGGTGCCCGAGCTGACCGCCCTGTTCGCCGCGAACGATCAGATGGCCCTCGGCGCGATGCGCGCCTTCCACGAGCGGGGCCGGCCCGTGCCGGCCGAGATCAGCGTCGTCGGCTTCGACGACATGGCCGAGGCGGCGTACTTCTGGCCGCCGCTGACGACCGTCCATCAAGACTTCGGCACCGCCGGCTCCCTGGCCGTGTCGCTCGTGGTCGACCAGATCGAGGGACGCGAGGTGTCCGGCGGCGTCCACCACGTGTCGACCTCCCTCGTCGTCCGCGGCTCCACCGGCCCGCGCGCCGGGCGCCGTCCCGCCACCGACCTGCGATGAAGGAACCGACCCCCGTGACCTCCCTGCCCGCGGCGCTGCCCGCCCACGTCCACCTGCGCGCCGGGGGCACCAGCGTCCTCGTCGACGTGCGCTGTGCCGACCAGCCGACCATCGTGCACTGGGGGCGCGACCTGGGCACCCTCACCGACATCGAGCTCGAGGGCATCGCACGGGCGGCGCGACCGCAGCGCGTGTCGGGCGGGCTGGACGCCACCGGTCGCCTCACGGTGCTGCCGCAGGCCTCCGGCGGGTGGCTGACCACCCCGGGGCTCACGGGCGATCGCGGCGGCACTGACTTCTCGACCCGGCTGGTGACGACCGCCGCGCACGTCACCCCGACGACGGCGACGTTCGTGCTGCGCGACGCGGCGGCCGGCCTGAGGGTCGAGGTGGAACTGTCCCTCGGCGTCAGCGGTCTGCTCCACCAGCGCCTGCGCCTGGTCAACGACGGCGACGCCCCGTACCGCGTCGACGGGCTGAGCGCGGGATTCCCCCTGCCGCCCACGGCGACCGAGCTGCTCACCACGACGGGCCACCACCTGCGCGAGCGCGCGCCCGAACGGCACGCCTTCACGGTCGGCGGGCACCTCCGCGAGAGCCGGCGGGGGCGCCCCGGCGCCGACGCCACGCTGGTCGTGATCGCCGGGACGCCGGGCTTCGGATTCGAGCGCGGGCTGGTGCACGGCGTACACCTGGCCTGGTCGGGCGATCACCGCCTGCTCGCCGAGCGCACCCCCACCGGCGACGCCGTCCTGCGCGCCGGTGAGCTGCTGGAGCCGGGCGAGGTGCTGCTGGCGCCGGGCGAGAGCTACGAGACCCCCGACGCGGTCGGCTCGTGGGGCGAGGGGCTCGACGATTTCGCGGCGCGCTTCCACGACGAGCTGCGGGCACGCCCGATGCACCCGACGCGGCCGCGCCCGGTGACCGTGAACACCTGGGAGGCCGTCTACTTCCGCCACGACCTGGACACCCTCCGCGCTCTCGCCGACCGGGCCGCGCGGATCGGCGCCGAGCGCTTCGTGCTCGACGACGGCTGGTTCCACGGCCGCCGCGACGATACCGCGGGACTCGGCGACTGGTGGGTGGATGCCGAGGTCTGGCCCGACGGCCTCGCGCCGCTGATCGACCACGTGCGCGAGCGCGGGATGGAGTTCGGGCTCTGGGTCGAGCCGGAGATGGTGAACCCCGACAGCGACCTGGCGCGGCGGCATCCGGACTGGCTGCTGCGCGCCCGCGACGAGCTGCCGCCGTCGGGACGGCAGCAGCAGGTGCTCGACCTCGCCCACCCCGAGGCGTACGCCTACATCGCCGAGCGCCTGCACGCGCTGCTCGACGAGTACCCGATCGCCTACCTCAAGTGGGATCACAACCGCGACCTCGCCGAGCCGGGATCGGGGCCCCACGGGCGGCCGCGCGTGCGGGCGAACGTCCTGGCCCTCTACCGCCTGCTCGACGAGCTGCGCGAGCGTCATCCCGGCCTGGAGATCGAGTCCTGTGCCTCCGGGGGCGCCCGCGTCGACCTCGGCATCCTCCAGCGCACGCACCGGATCTGGACGAGCGACTGCCTCGACCCGATCGAACGGCTCGACATCCAGCGCTACACCGGACTGGTCGTCCCGCCCGAGCTCATGGGGGCGCACCTGACGAGCCCGATCGTGCATTCGACGGGGCGCACGGTGTCCCTCTCCCTCAGCGCGCTCACCGCTCTCCTCGGCCACTTCGGCGTCGAGTGGGATCTCACGGCGGAGGACGACGCGACGCTGGAGCGGATCGCCGGCTGGGTCGCCCTCTACCGCGAGCACCGCGCGCTCATCGCCACGGGGCGGAGGGTCCACGCCGATCTCGCCGACCCGGCGCTGGACCTGCGCGGCGTCGTGGCGCGCGACGGCGGCGCCGCCCTCTACGTGCACACGCAGGTGCGCACGAGCAGCGCGCACCCGCCCGCCCCCGTCACGCTGCCGGGCCTCGACCCCGACCGGCGCTACCGCATCGCGGTCATGGTCCCGGAGGGCTCGACCGGCTACCTCGGCCAGTCGCCTCTGGCCTGGGAGGAGGAGGCGGTCGTGCTGAGCGGGCGGGCCGCGGCATCCGTGGGACTTCGCCCGCCCGTGCTGCTGCCGCAGGCGGCCGCGCTGATCACCGCCTCCGCGATCGACTGACCGGGCGCGCGGGGCCGACCGGTCAGACCGGGGCGGGCCCCGTGCTGCCACGCACGATGAGCGAGGCGGGCATGACGGTGCGCTCCGAGGCCGTCGGTGCCTCCGTGCCGGCCTCGAGACCCTCCTCCACCTCGTCGAGCAGGGCGACGACGGCCTGCGTCCCCAGCCGGTCGAAGTGCTGGCGGACGGTCGTCAGCGGAGGACGGTAGTTCGCCGCGTCGTCGACGTCGTCGAAGCCGACGACGCTCACGTCCTCGGGCACACGCGCACCGTGCTCGGCGAGCGCCCGCAGCGCGCCGAGCGCCATCTGGTCGTTGGCGACGAACAGCGCGGTGCCGAGCGTCCCGGCATCCAGAAGGGTCATGGCCGCGTCGTAACCGGAGGCCGAGGTCCACGACCCCCGCACGAGGGCGCCGACGGGGCATCCGGCCCGCTCGAGGGTCTCGCGCCAGCCGCGCTCGCGCTCGGCGGCGGCGTACGACGACTCGGGGCCGGCGATGTGGGCGACCGTGCGGTGGCCGTGCGCCAAGAGGTGGGCGGTTGCGGCGGCCGCGCCGCCCGCATGGTCGGTCTCGACGCCGGCGAAGCGGTCGTCGGGCGGGGAGTCGACGACGACGAGGCGGAGGGCGGTGGGCAGGTCGGCGGACCGCACGAGCGCGGACGCCTCGTTGATGACGACGACGCCGTCGACGCCCTGCTCGTTGAGACGCTCCAGCGCCTCGGCGGCGTCGCCCGCGCCGAGCGTCACGACGGCGACGTCGTGGTCGCGTGCGGCTGCGGCGTCGGTGACGGCTTCGAGCATGAGCGAGTTGCCGACGGTGGAGAGCGTCGAGACGACGACGCCGATGGTGCCGGAGCGGCCGGTGCGCAGGGCGCGGGCGGCGCGGTGGATGCGGTAGCCGCTGCGGGCCATCGCCTCCTCGACGCGGGCGCGCGTGGCCGGATCGACGCGGGGACTCGCATTGACCACCCGCGACACCGTCTGCGCGGACACCCCTGCGATGCGTGCGACATCCGCCATCGATGCGCGCTTGTGTGCCATCCCGACCTCCGTGTTGACGATAGCACGCACCTACCCCTATCGTGTTATCGTGAACATGCCGGAGCTGCCATCCATCACCCCCGAGGGGACCCTCCTCGGCGCGGGTGTCGTGAAGCGACCGACCCGTCTCGCCGACGGGCGCGACCTCATCTACTTCGACGATCCCGGCACCACGCTGGGGCCCGAGCGGGCCGCCGACACGCGCGCTCTCGACCCCCGACCGGCGACGGCGACCATGCGCCAGGACGTGCTGACCGGGGACTGGGTGTCGGTCGCCGCGGCCCGACAGAACCGTGCCTTCCTGCCTCCCGCCGAGCTCGACCCGCTCGCGCCGCAGACCGCGACCAACCCGTCGGAGATCCCCTCCGTCTACGACGTCGCGGTCTTCGAGAACCGCTCCCCGTCCTTCGGACCGGCCCTCGCCGAGGCGTTCGGCGACGCCCCCGCCGCCGCCGATCCGCCCCGCGGGCTCGACGACCTCGAGCACCTCGGCCTCGGCCGCACGCGCACGAGCGTCGGCCGCTGCGAGGTGGTGTGCTTCTCCCCCGAGCGCACCGGCTCGTTCGGCACGCAGAGCCCGACCCGGGCGCGCACCGTGATCGAGGCGTGGGCCGATCGCACGGCCGCGCTGTCGGCGCTGCCCGGAGTGCAGCAGGTGTTCCCGTTCGAGAACCGCGGCGAGGCCATCGGGGTCACGCTGCAGCACCCGCACGGACAGATCTACTCGTACCCGTACATCACGCCGCGCACCAGTCGACTGCTCGACGCGATCGACCGCACGGCGCCCGACCTGTTCGCGCGCATCCTCGCCTTCGAGCAGGCGGGTCCGCGCGTCCTGCTGCGCGGCGAGCACTGGACGGCGTTCGTGCCCTTCGCCGCACGCTGGCCGCTCGAGATCCACCTGCTGCCGCACCGTCACGTCCCCGACTTCGCGGCGCTCAGCGACGACGAGCGCGATGAGCTCGCGCCCGTCTATCTGCGGCTGCTGCGCGGCGTCGACGCCCTCTACGGCGATCCGACGCCCTACATCGCCGCCTGGCACCAGGCGCCGGTGCACGTCGGTCGCGACACCGTGCGTCTGAACCTGCAGATCACGAGCCCGCGCCGTGCCGCCGACAAGCTCAAGTTCCTCGCCGGATCGGAGGCCGCCATGGGCGCCTGGATCGGCGACGTCCCGCCCGAGACCGCAGCCGACCGGCTGCGCTCCGCCATCGAAGGAGTCCAGCTGTGACCGCCACGGCATCCCCCCAGACCGACGCGCGCGATCTGTTCACCGAGCTGACCGGGTCGGCGCCCGCGGGCTTCTGGTCGGCACCGGGGCGGGTGAACCTCATCGGCGAGCACACCGACTACAACGACGGCTTCGTCTTCCCGTTCGCCATCGACGGACGCACCGTCGCCGCGGTCGGCGTCCGCGACGACGCCCGCATCCGCGTCGTGTCGACCTTCGACCCCGTGCCCGTCGAGGTGCCCGTCGCCGACCTCGACGCGCTCTTCCCCGACCGCCGCGACGAGATCGTGGAATGGGCGCGCTACCCACTCGGCGTCGCCTGGGCGCTGCAGGATGCCGCGCGCGCTGCCGGCCGCGCCGACGCGCTGCCGGGCGTGGACATCGCGCTCGCCTCGGACGTGCCCGTCGGCGCCGGCCTGTCGTCGTCCGCCGCGATCGAGGGGGCGACGGCGACTGCGCTGAACGAGATCTGGGGCCTGGGGCTGTCGCCCGTCGCGCTCGCGCAGGCCGGCCGGCGCGCCGAGAACGACGCCGTCGGCGCACCGACGGGGATCATGGACCAGATGGCTTCGATGCTCGGGCGCGCCGACGCCGGCATCTTCCTCGACTGCCGGTCGCTGGATGCCGCGGTCGTCGCTCTCGGCTTCGCCGACGCGGGCCTCGAGGTTCTCGTCGTCGACACCCGCGTGAGCCACGCCCACTCGACGGGCGGCTACGGCGAGCGCCGCGCGGCGTGCGAGCGGGGCGCGCGGATCATGGGCGTCCCGGCCCTTCGCGATCTCACCCCCGCCGACCTCGACCGCGCCCGGGAGCTGATGGACGACGTCACGTTCCGCCGCGTGCGCCACGTGGTCACGGAGGACCAGCGCGTGCTCGACGCCGTCCGACTGCTGCGCGCCGAGGGCCCGCGCTCGATCGGCGGCCTGCTCGACGCGTCGCACGCCTCGATGCGCGACGACTTCGAGATCTCCACCCCCGAGCTCGACCTGGCCGTCGACACGGCGCGCGCGGCCGGCGCCGTCGGCGCCCGCATGACCGGCGGCGGCTTCGGCGGCTCGGCGATCGCGCTCGTCGACCACGCCCGCGTGGCGGAGGTCGCCGCCGCGGTCGAGGCGGCCTTCGCCGCGGCCGGCTTCGGCGCACCGCACGTGTTCACCGTGCACCCGTCGGACGGCGCCCACCGCGACCGGTGAATCAATCACCAAAATCACAAAATAGGCCTCTATATTGCGATTTTGGCGTTTACGCGAGAGCATGAGCTCATGCGCAAAGAGTTCGATGCACTGCTGACCGCGCCCGATGAGACCACGCTTCTGACGACCGGGGAAGCTGCCCGACTCCTCGGCGTCTCGCGCCAACATGTCGTCGATCTCATCGACCGCGGGGAACTGCCGGCGATCCGAGTGGGGAGCCATCGACGCGTCCAGCATGGAGACGTTCTCGCAGTTCGGCGAGGCTCCTCGCGCGCGACGAGAGACCAGGAACGCTCGCTGTGGCTCGGTGTTGCTGTCGCAGGTGTATTCGTCCAAGACCCGCGACGCGTGCGCGAGGCCGGGCTCGCGGCTGTCACATCGCCCTCCATCAGAAGCAATCGCTGGACGGCGGAATGGGCGAAGCTCCTTCGTGGACCCGCGGGCCCGATCATCCGGGCATTGACGGCTGACACCGTTCACGCCCGGGAACTGCGCCAGAACTCCCCCTTCGCCGGCGTCCTGGGCGAGGAGCAACGGACCGCCGTCCTCGAGGCGTTTCGAGCGGATCGGCACTTTCGTGCGCAAGCGTGACCTGGAGCACATCCTGCGGGCGGCATCGCGAATTGTCGGCGCGGACATGCTCGTCATCGGCAGTCAGGCCATTCACGGAGCTTTTGCGGACGAGGAGCTACCCGAGCTGACCATGCTCTCGCGGGAGGCGGATGTCGCGTTCTGGGACGACCCAGAGGAGATCCTCGCCGACCGACTCGATGGAGCATTCGGAGAACTGTCTCCGTTCGACGAGACCCACGGTTACTACGCTCAGGGCGTCAGTACATCGACGGCCATACTTCCCTCAGGTTGGGAAGCTCGCACCATCGCGTGGACCTCGGATGATTGGGGCCCGATCACCGTACGACTGCTCGATCCCACCGATCTCGTGCTTTCCAAACTGGCGGCATTTCGGCCCAAGGACAGGGACTTTGCGGAAGCACTGATAGCCGCGA
Organism: Microbacterium sp. PAMC21962; assembly: GCF_019443465.1. Taxonomy (NCBI): domain Bacteria; kingdom Bacillati; phylum Actinomycetota; class Actinomycetes; order Micrococcales; family Microbacteriaceae; genus Microbacterium; species Microbacterium sp. PAMC21962. The sequence continues at coordinate 1,930,812 of NZ_CP080381.1, forward strand.
GCCTCCTCAGCGTCGAGTCATTGCGTGAGCGGCTGCCCTCCCTGCCCGTTGCACCGCTTCACCGTCGGAACATCGACGACTGGCTCCGACGTCTAGACCCGTCGGACGGCGCCCACCGCGACCGGTGAACGGCTAGCGTCGTGAGCGGGGTGCCGACCGGCGGCGTCCCGGAAGGAGCGACCGTGGCCTACATCACCGTCGGGACCGAGAACTCGGCCGACATCGAGATCTTCTACACCGACCAGGGACCCTCCGACGCCCAGCCGGTCGTGCTGATCCACGGCTTCCCGCTGAACGGCGAGTCGTGGGACCTGCAGCAGCGGGCGCTCCTCGGGGCCGGCTACCGCGTGGTCGCCTACGACCGCCGCGGCTTCGGGGCCTCGACCAAGACCGCGTCGGGCTCCGACTACGACACGTTCGCCGCCGACCTGCACGCCCTCATCGAAGACCTCGATCTCGACGACGCGATCCTGGTGGGCTTCTCGATGGGCACCGGCGAGATCGCCCGCTACCTCTCCCGCTACGGCGCGGGGCGCATCGCGAAGGCCGCCTTCCTCGGCTCCCTCGAGCCGTTCCTGCTCATCACCGACGACAACCCCGACGGCGCGGGCGACCAGGCGTTCTTCGACGGAACCGCGGCCGCCGTCGCCGAGGACCGGCACGCGTTCCTGACGGGGTTCTTCCGCGACTTCTACAACCTCGACGACCTCCTGGGCACGCGCATCTCGCCGGAGGCCGTCGCCGCCTCGGTGCAGGTCGCCACCCAGGCCGGCAACGCGGCCCTCGCCGCCGCGCCGCTGACCTGGCCCACGGACTTCCGCGGCGACCTGCCCGCCCTCACGGTGCCGACCCTGATCCTCCACGGCACGGCCGACAACATCCTCCCGATCGACAAGACGGCCCGCCGGTTCCGGGACCTCGTCCCGGAGGGCACGCCCCTCACCTACGTCGAGATCGAGGGTGCCCCGCACGGCCTGCTGCGCACGCACGGCGCCGAGGTGAACGCGGCGCTGCTCGACTTCCTGGCGGAGTGAGACCGACCACGGTGAGACGGATCGGGCGGATGCCGCGACGCGCGCTGGTCGCGGCATCCGCCGTCGCCGCCGCGGGCGCCGGCCTGCTCGCGTTCGGGGAGGTCCAGGCGTGGCGCACGTCGCGGGCCGACTATCCCGCCCGCCCGGCGACGGGCCCCGCGGGCGGGCGCGACGTCGTGCTCGTGCTCGGGTTCCGCTCCCGCGCGGACGGCGCGCTCAACGCGCTCCAGGCGTGGCGCACCCGCATCGCGGTGCGGTCGGCCCCGCCCGGCGCCCTCTTCGTGTTCTCCGGAGGCGCGGTGCGCGGGGTCGAGCCCGAGGCGGTCATGATGGCGCGCTACGCGACCGAGCGCCTCGGCGTCGACCCGGATGCCGTGGCCATCGAGCCGGCGGCCGAGAGCACGCGCGAGAACCTCTCGCGGAGCCTGCCGTGGCTGCGGGACGCGCGCAGCATCCGCATCGCGTCGAACACGGCGCACGCCCGCCGTGCCCGCGGCTACCTGCGCGAGCTCGATCCCGGACTGTGGGAGCGGCTTCGTCCGACGCGCGACTTCCGCGTCCTCGAGCTCGGGGTGCTCCGGCTCGCCCTCACGTTCTACGACGCCGTCGCGGGACGCGCGGCGAACAGCTCCGGATCGGGCGCGCCGCCGGCGTTGGCCGTCCGGATGAGCTCCTCGATCTGGTCGTAGCCGAGCGGCATCCCCGGGAACCCCGCGAGGCGCCCGATCGGAAACGACGCCATCATCTTCTGCAGCGCGTCGTCGTCGGGCAGCATCGACGCCGCCGAGCTGTCGGCACCGCCCAGCCCGGCGAGCGCGCCGGCCATGAGCTGCTGCACGACCGGCCCCGTGACGGGATGGGCGAACACGTCGGCGACCGACGAGTTCATCGTGAGCGGGAGCACGAGCTCGTCGCCGGCGATCTCCACGACGGTCTCGGCGCGCACGTCGCGGCTCGACGCGGCGACCTCGACGCGGTAGGCGCCGCCCTCGACGACGAAGCGGTCGACGCGGACGTCCCAGTAGGCCAGGTCGTCGCGGCGCACCGTGACCACGGCATCCCGCGTCTGCCCGGGGGCGACCTCGACGGCCGCGAAGCCGCGCAGCTCGCGCGGCGCACGCTGCACGACGGACCGGAGCGGACCGGCGTACACCTGCACGACCTCGCGGCCGGCGACCGTTCCGGTGTTGGTGACGGGCACCCTCACCTCGACGTCGCCCGCGTCCGTGACGGCGGCCACCGCGTCGCCGTAGGCGAAGGTCGTGTACGACAGGCCGTGCCCGAACGGATAGGCGACCTCGAGCGCCCGCGCGTCGTACCAGCGGTAGCCGACGAGGATCCCCTCGCCGTAGCGGACGTGGCCGAACTCGCCGGGGAAGTTGCCGAAGGCGGGGGTGTCCTCGATGCGCAGCGGGATGGTCTCGGTGAGCTTGGCCGACGGGTTCACGACGCCGAACAGGACGTCGGCGGTGCCGCCGCCGCCCGCCTGGCCGAGCAGCCAGGCCTCGACGATCGCGGGCACCTCGTCGCGGAAGGGGAGCGCGACCACGCCGCCGTTGGAGAGGACGACGACCACGTTCGGGTTCGCCTCCCGCACGGCGGCCAGCAGCGCGAGCTGCGCCTCCGGCAGGTCGAGGCTCTCGCGGTCGAAGCCCTCCGACTCCTGGGCCGCCGGAAGCCCCAGGAACACCACGGCGACCTCGGCCGCCGCGGCGGCGGCCACGGCCTCGGCGCGCAGCGCCTCGACGTCCCCCGTGCCGTCCAGGGTGAAGCCGGGGGCGAAGGCGACGTCGCCGTCGGCGAGCAGCCGCATCTCCTCGAGCGCCGTGTCCAGGCGGGTGGGGTTGATCAGCGACGACCCGGCGCCCTGATAGCGCGGCGTGCGCGCGAACTCGCCGATGACCGCGATCGCGGCGCCGCGGTCGAGGGGCAGCAGCGCGCCCGCCCCGCTGCGATCGTCGTTGCGCAGCAGCACGATGGAGCGGGCGGCGGCCTCGCGGGCCAGCGCGTGGTGCGCGTCGACGTCGAGCGGTCCCGCCGCGGCCGGACGCCGCCGGGCCCGCCGGACGAGCTCGAGCACGCGATCGGCGGCGAGGTCGAGCTTCTCCTCGGGGAGCGTGCCACCGCGCACCGCCGCGACGAGCTGGGCGTCGGTGCGGCCGCCGCTGGAGGGCATCTCCAGGTCGAGGCCCGCGGGAAGGCCGACGACGCGGTCGTTTACGGCGCCCCAGTCGCTGACGACCAGGCCCGCGAAGCCCCACTCGTCGCGGAGCACCTGCGTGAGCAGCCACGGGTCCTCCGAGGCGTACACGCCGTTGATGCGGTTGTAGGAGCACATCACGGTCCACGGCTGCTCGTCGGTGACGATCCGCTGGAACGCGCGCAGGTAGATCTCGCGCAGCGGCCGCGGGTCGATGTCGGAGCTCGCGCGCATGCGGTCGAACTCCTGGTTGTTGGCGGCGAAGTGCTTGAGCGACGAGCCGACGCCCTGCGACTGGATGCCGCGCACCAGCGCCGCACCGATCACACCGGACACCAGCGGGTCTTCCGAGACGTACTCGAAGTTGCGCCCGCACAGCGGCGAGCGCTTGATGTTGACTCCCGGTCCGAGGATGACCGCGACGTCCTCGATCGCGGACTCCACGCCGAGGGCGACGCCGATGCGCTCGGCGAGCGCGGCATCCCACGACGACCCGAGGCCCACGGCCGGCGGGAAGCACGTCGCCGGCACGCTCTGCGCCAGACCCAGGTGGTCGGTCGCCCCCTGCTGCTTGCGCAGGCCGTGCGGCCCGTCCGTCATCATGACCGACGGCAGTGCGACGCGGTCGATCGCCGTCGTGGTCCAGAAGTCGGCTCCGCTGGTCAGCGACGCCTTCTCCTCGAGCGTGAGGTCGGATGCGGTGATGTCGGTCATGGGGGCCTCCACGAAAACCATATGTCACTCGGTTTTGGCGGTCAAGGTGGTGTTTACTGGACGCCATGTCGCCGCAGCGCCCCGAACGACGGGGCTCCTACGCCAAGGGCCTCGCCAAGCGCGAGGAGATCCTCAGCAGTGCCCTGGAGGTCATCGCGCGGGAGGGCTACGGCGGCGCGTCGGTGAAGGCGATCGCCGACGCCGTGGGACTGAGCCAGGCGGGGCTGCTGCACTACTTCGACTCGAAGGAGGAGCTCTTCACCGAGATCCTCCGCAAGCGCGACGAGGCCGACGCCCTCTCCTGGCGCCCCGCGTCCGGTCCCGCCCCGCTGGACGAGATGCGCGACGAGTTCCTCGCGCTCGTGCGCCACAACAGGGACGTGCCGGGTCTCGTGCAGCTGTTCTCGCGCCTCGCCGTCGACGCCACCGACGCCGGGCATCCCGCCCACGGGTTCTTCCTCCAGCGCAGCGCCGCGCTGCGCGAGGTCCTCGGCGACGCCGTGCGGGCCGGTCAGGCCGACGGCCGTGTCAGCGACCGCGTCGACGCCGAGACGCTGGCCCGCATGGTGCAGGCGCTGGCCGACGGCATGCAGCTGCAGTGGCTCGTCGATCGGGAGGTCGACATGAGCGTTCCCATCGAGGCCCTGTTCACGCTGCTGTCACCGCCGGACGGCATCGACGGCGACATCGACGACGGCGGGCGCGGTCAGCGCAGCGGCGCGAGCGACGCGTAGGCGCCGGCGCGGTCGGCGACCGGCACGTCGTACACGCGGGCGGTGCCGTCGCTCCCCCAGCGCGCCCACGCCGGCTCGCCGCCCGCCACGAACCCCACGGCATCGGCGTGCACGGCATCCGCGAGCCCCTGCGGCGGGTGGGGGCCGGCCAGGGGCTCGACCTGCTCGGCGTCGAGGCAGTCGAAGAAGAACGGCACGTCGAGGCAGTGCTCGGCGAAGCCGAAGGCGCCCGAGGGCCACGAGAACCGGTACATCCACGTCGGCGCCGCGCCCCGCCGGTCGGCGAGCTCGACGTTGCGCAGCCGGAACATCCGGTCGGTCACGTAGCGGCCCGCGATCCGCGCGGTGCCGCGGGCGGCCACGTCGGCGTTGGCCGCCAGGTACGCGCGCCGCCGCTCACGACCGAGGCCCAGCCGGCCGAGCACGATGGCCCGCGGCACCCAGCGGAGCGTGCGCGCGGCACCCGCCAGCGCCATCGTGAACTCGTCGTCGGTCGTGCCGAGCACGAGCGGCTTGTCGGCGCCGACCCCGGCGGCCAGCGCCTCGCCGGTGGGCCGGGTCAGCAGGTCGCCGTCGATCTCGGGACCGAGCGCGAGCCCGTCGCTCAGCAGCGCACCGACGGCCCGGGGATCGATCGCCGTCGCCTGCTTCTGCAGGGCCAGGAGGCGCTCCTCGTCGATCGACGCGAGACCGTCGCGATCGGCCGTCACGCCCGCCGCGCGCGCGATCCCGGCGGTCAACGCCCGCGCACGCTCCGGGGCGACGTCGCCGAGCGCCGCCGACATCGACCACGCCCGATGGAACAGGTGCTGCGCCGCCGGCATCCCGAGAAGGGTCAGCACCGCACCGCCGCCGGCCGACTGCCCCGCGATCGTGACCCGCGCGGGATCTCCCCCGAACGCGGCGACGTTCTCCTGGACCCACTCCAGAGCGGCCAGCCAGTCGCGCACGCCGCGGTTGGAGGGGGCACCCGCGATCGCACCGAAGCCGTCGACCCCGAGGCGGTACGAGATCGTGACCGTGACGACGCCGTCGCGCGTGAAGCGGCGTCCGTCGTACCAGGGGCTGGCCGGCGATCCGGAGAAGAACCCGCCGCCGTGGATCCACACCAGCACGGGGAGCCCGGCCGCGCCGGGATCGGGGGTGAAGACGTTGACGTTCAGCGTCGACGATCCGGGGATGCTCGGCTCGGGGATCAGCGTGATGCCCGGGTCGCCGCGCTGCGCGGTGGCGCCGAAGACGCCCGCGTCGCGCACCCCGCCCCACGCCGCGGCGCGCACCGGCGCCGCGAAGCGCAGGTCGCCGACGGGCGGCTCGGCGAAGGGGATGCCGAGGAAGGCGGCCGACCGCGTCCCGTCGGCGTCGACCCGCCAGCGTCCGCGAACGCGTCCGGCGGACAGGGTGGTCTCGGGATCGTCGTGCACGCCACCGATCATGGCACGCCCGCCCTCAGTCGTCGCCGATCACGGACGCCCCGGGGATGCGGCGGCGCATGACGGCGATCGCCTCCGGATTGTCGTCGACGAGCACGGCGTGACGTCCGAGCGCGGCGCACACCGCGCCGGTCGTGCCGCTGCCGGCGAACAGGTCGAGGACGCGGTCGCCGGGACGGCTGGACGCCTGCACGATGCGCCGCAGGATGCCCTCCGGCTTCTGCGTCGGGTAGCCGGTCTTCTCGCGCCCGCTCGTCGGGACGATCGTGTGCCACCACACGTCGGTCGGCAGCTTGCCGCGCGCGGCCTTCTCGGGTGTGACCAGTCCGGGGGCCATGTAGGGCTCGCGGTCGACCGCCTCCGCGTCGAAGACGTAGGACTTCGGGTCCTTGACGTAGACGAGGATCGTGTCGTGCTTCGTCGGCCAGCGCCGCCGGCTCTTGGCCCCGTAGTCGTACGCCCAGATCAGCTCGTTGAGGAAGCACTCCCGCCCGAAGAGGGCGTCCAGCAGCACCTTCGCGTAGTGGGCCTCGCGGTAGTCGAGGTGCAGGTACAGGGTGCCGTCGTCGGCCAGCAGCCGCCAGGCTTCCCGCAGGCGCGGCTCGAGGAAGTCCCAGTAGTCGTCGAAGCGGTCGTCGTAGCGGCGCAGGTCGCCGCGCAGGCGCGCGTAGCTGGTGCCCCGGAAGCCCGCCTTGACCTCCCCGCGGAGGCCGTCGCGGTCGGCGGACTCGATGGCCTTGCCCTGGCGCCGCCCGGTGTTGAACGGCGGATCGAGGTAGATCAGGGTGAAGGCGGCATCCGGCAGCGCCCGCGCGAGCGCCAGGTTGTCGCCCCGATGGATCTCGACCGTGCCCGGCTGGATCTCGACCGTGCCCGGCTCGGCGGCCGTCACGGCACCCGCTGCAGCCACGCGTCGGTCGAGAACTTCTCGGCGACCAGCGCCTCCGCCTCGGCGTATTCCTCTTCGGTGATACGTCCGGGCTCGGCTCCGTAGAGCGTGGAGAAGGTCTGCACGAACCGTTCGATGATCGCCTCACGCGGAAGGCCGGTCTGGCTGCGGAGGGGATCGACGCGCTTCGCCGCCGACACCGTGCCCTTGTCGCTCAGCTTCTCGCGGCCGATGCGCAGCACCTCGGTCATGACCTGACCGTCCATGTCGTACGACAGCGTCGCATGGTGCAGCACGCCGCCGTTGGCGAGCCGCTTCTGCGCGGCGCCGCCGATCTTGCCCGAGGGCGAGGCGATGTCGTTGAGCGGCTGGTAGGTCGCGTCGATGCCGAGCGAGCGCAGCGCCTGCAGCACCCAGTCGTCGAGGAAGGCGTACGAGTCGGCGAAAGTCAGACCCGCGACCAGGGATGCCGGGACGTAGAGCGAGTAGGTCACGATCGAGCCCGCCGCCATGAGCATCGCGCCGCCGCCCGAGATGCGCCGGACGACGTCGAAGCCGTGGCGGGCGGCGCCCTCCGGGTCGACCTCGTTGCGGTACGACTGGAACGACCCGATGACGACCGCGGACTGGTCCCACTCCCAGATGCGCAGCGTCGGGGTGCGGCGGCCGTCGCCGACCCGGGTGGTGAGCACCTCGTCGAGGGCGAGGTTCATCGCCGGCGAGACGGCCTTCTCGTGCACGACCTCCCACCGGAAGTCGCGCCAGCCGGGCGCCGTCACGAGCGCGCGCCGCACGGCGGTGCCGACCGCCTCCGGGGTGAACCCCAGCAGCTGCGCCCCCTCGGGCAGGGCCCCGCGGACGGCGGCGGCGATGCCCGCGGCATCCGTCTCGACAGCAAGGCCCGTGACGGCCGCATCGATGTCGGCGAGGGCGTCGTCGGGCTCGAGGAAGAAGTCTCCGGCGAGATGGAAGTCGGCGATGCGCCCGTTGTCGACCTCGAGATCGACGACGACGAGCTTGCCGCCCGGAACCTTGTATTCCCCGTGCATGTCTCCAGCGTACGAGGTCCGCGCCCGACGGTGTCCTCAGCCGCGCGCGGGGAAGCGCCGGTCGAGCCAGGCCCGCAGATCGGCGATGACGTCCTCGCGGGTGACGTCGTTGAAGACCTCGTGCCGCACGTCCGGGTAGATCAGCGTCGTGACGTCGGTGAGCCCCGAGCGGGTGCGGTAGGCGTCGGCGAGGCGGTGGATGCTGCGGGGTCCGCCGACGGTGTCGTCGCGGCCGACCATGAGCAGCACGGGGACGTCGCGCGGCAGGTTCTTCGCCGGCTTGCCGATGAGCCGCAGGGTGTCGATCGGGCCGAAGAGCCTGGCCAGCGGCTCCGACGTGGTCAGCGGGTCGTCCAGGAAGGCACGGCCGACGGCCAGGTCGGAGGACAGCCACTCGGAGCCCAGGGCATCCGGAGCCTTCCACGGCGCGTTGAGGTCACCCGAGTTGAGCGATCCCGGCCAGCGCAGCGCCGAACCGGTGAGCACGACGGCGTCGTAGGCCTCGGGGTGGTGGTTCAGCAGCATCTGGGCGAGGAAGGACCCCCAGGAATGGCCGATCAGGATGAGCGGCAGGTCGGGGTTCTCGTCGCGGATGATGCCGGTGAGCTGAGCGCACGCGGCCTCCGCGGCGCGCAGGCCGCCGGGTCCGAGCCGGCCGAGCCGGCGGGCGTCGCCGTCGTGCTGCGCCATGCCGGTGCGGCCGTGTCCGCGGTGGTCGTCGGCGTAGACGATGTAGCCCGCCGCGGTCAGGGCCGCCGCGACGTGCGCGTAGCGTCCGGCGTGCTCCCCGACGCCGTGCAGCAGCTGCACCACGCCGCGGGCGACGGGATCGTCGGGCCCCGGCACGTAGACATCGAAGACGATGCGGATGCCGTGGGAATCGGTGAACGAGCGTTCTTCGCGCCGCGCCGCTGCCATGGTGCGAGTCTAGGGGTTGGGATTCGCCAGATAGCTAGATAAGCTAGCCATTCATGAAGGACGTCACGTCTCGTCGGTGGTTCGGTCTGGTCTTCATCAGCCTCGCCGTCGCGCTCATCATCGTGGATTCGACGATCGTCAACGTCGCGATCCCCGCCATCGTCACCGATCTGGACATCTCGTCGACACAGGTGCAGTGGGTGCAGGAGGCCTACACCCTCGTCTTCGCCTCCCTGCTGCTGCTGTTCGGGTCGCTGGCCGACCGCATCGGCCGGCGCCGGCTGCTGCTGATCGGCGTCGTGCTGTTCGCGGGCTCGTCGGTCGCGGCGGCGCTCTCCCCGACGGGCGACCTGCTCATCCTCTCCCGGCTCGTGCAGGGCGTGGGTGGGGCGATGATGCTGCCGAGCACCCTGTCGCTGCTGAACGCGACCTTCCATGGCCGCGAGCGCGGCATCGCGTTCGCGGTGTGGGGGTCGACGATCGGCGGGATGGCGGCGGTGGGCCCGCTGCTCGGCGGCTGGCTCACCACCTCGTTCTCGTGGCGATGGGCCTTCGGCATCAACATCCCGCTCGGGATCGTCATCGCGATCGGCGTCCTGTGGGCGGTCGCGGAGTCGCGCGCCGCGAACGCGCCGTCCCTCGACGCCGTCGGCGCCGTGCTGTCCGTCGTCCTGTTCGGCGCCTTGGTCTTCGGGCTCATCGAGGGGCGCACCCTCGGCTGGTGGGAGGTGAACGACGCCTTCACGGTCGGCGGCTGGAGCTGGCCCCTCCCCCTGTCCCCCGTGCCCCTCGCCTTCCTCCTGGCCGCGCTCGCCGCCGTCGCGTTCGTGACGTGGTCGCGACGTCAGGCGCGACGCGGCCGGCCGACGCTGCTCGATCCGCGCCTGTTCTCGATCGCGACGTTCCGCAGCGGCAACATCGCGGCGCTGGTCGTCGCCCTCGGCGAGTTCGGCATCATCCTGTCGCTGCCGCTCTGGCTGCAGTTCGTCCTGGGCTTCGACGCCCTCCAGACCGGACTGATCCTCATCGCCCTGGCGGCCGGCTCGTTCGTCGCGAGCGGGTTCGCCGGGGCGTCCAGCGGCCGCATCAGCCCGGTGCTGATCGTGCGTGCGGGCCTCGTCGCCGAGATCGTGGGCGTCGCCGCGGCCGGGCTCGTCGTGGGCTGGGATGCCGGGACGCAGACGGCGTGGCTCTGGCTGCTGCCGGCCCTGTTCGTCTACGGCTTCGGCGTCGGCCTGGCGACCGCGCAGCTCACGGGCGTCATCCTCCAGGACGTGCCCGTGGAGCTGTCGGGCCAGGGATCGGGCACGCAGTCCACGGCCCGGCAGGTCGGGTCGGCGCTCGGCATCGCGATCCTGGGAACCGTGCTGTTCTCCGGCACCGCCGGCATCCTCTCCTCCGCGCTCGACGCGCGCGGGCTGCCCGCGCAGGAGCGGGATCAGATCGTGTCCGCCGTCGTCGACAGCTCCGGCGGGGCGATCGCGGGCCTCGCCGCGAACCCCGAGACGGCTCCGATCGCGCAGGACGCGAAGGCGGCGTTCTCCGATGCCACGCGCTTGTCGGCCTTCACCGCCGCCGGCTTCCTCGTGATCGGGCTGCTCGCGACGATCCCCCTCGGACGCGAGGGGCGCCGCGACGAGGAGACGGAGGACAAGGATATTTAGCATGACTAATGAGCTATGCTAAATATCGGAATGAGCACCGATACCACCCCCGCCGCACCCGAACTGTCCACCGCCGCCTCCGATCTGCGGATGGCGACCTTCCGCCTCGCGCGACGTCTGCGCTCGCAGCGCGCGGTCGACACGATGAGCGACGGCCAGTTCGCCGTGCTCGCGGCCCTGTCGGTGCACGGCCAGCACACCCTCGGCGAGCTCGCCGACCGGGAACGGGTCTCGGCGCCGTCGATGAACCGCACCGTGAACGGGCTGGAGGAGTCGGGCTACCTCACCCGCACCGCCGACGCGGACGATCGCCGCAAGGTGAACATCGCGCTCACCGACGCCGGCCGCGCGGTCGTGGACGAGACGGTGCGCCGCCGCGACTCGTGGCTCGAGCAGGCCCTGTCCGAGCTCACCGACGAGCAGCGCGACCTCCTGAGCGCCGCGGCCGAGCTGATGCGCGAGGTGGCCGCGCGATGAGCTCCTCCGCGATGTTCCGCTCCTTCTCCGTCTTCAACTACCGCGTCTGGTTCATCGGCGCCCTCGTCTCCAACATCGGCGCATGGATGCAGGCCACGGCGCTCAGCTGGGTCGTTCTCACCCAGCTGACGCACAACGACGCGGGCGCCATGGGCGTCACGATGGCGCTGCAGTTCGCCCCGCCGCTGCTGCTCGTGAGCGTCACCGGCTGGGTCGCGGACCGCTTCGAGCGGCGCCGCCTGCTGATGGTGACGCAGGGATCGCTCCTGGTGCTGGGCGCGACCATCGGCATCCTGGTCCTCAGCGGCGTCATGACGCTCCCGCTCATGTACGTGTTCGCCTTCGCGCTCGGACTGGTCGCCGCGTTCGACAACCCGGCGCGGCAGGCGTTCGTCTCCGATCTGGTCGACCGCGAGAACGCATCGAACGCGGTCGCGCTGAATGCGGCATCCTTCAACGGCGCCCGCATGATCGGGCCGGCCGTCGCCGGCATCGTGATCGTCGCGGTCGGCACCGGCTGGGTGTTCCTCGTGAACGCCGTCACCTTCCTCGCGATGATCGTGGCCCTGCGCCTCATCCGCTCCGAGGAGCTGGTGCCGCGGATCACGGCGCCGGGCGCGTCGCGCCTGGCCGACGGGTTCCGCTACGTCGGCGGGCGCCCCGACCTGGTCGTCACGTTCATCATGGTGTTCCTGCTCGGCGCCTTCGGCATGAACTTCCCGATCTTCGCCTCGACGATGGCGCTCGAGTTCGGTCGTGACGCCGACGGCTACGGCCTGCTCAGCTCGATCCTCGCCATCGGCTCGCTCGCCGGGGCCCTGCTGGCCGCGCGCCGCGATCGCGCGCGCATGCGCCTCGTGATCGTCGGCACGGGGATGTTCGCGGTCGCGGGCACCGTGTCGGCGTTCATGCCCGACTACTGGCTGTACGCCCTCACGCTGATGTTCACCGGGTTCGCCGTCGTCACGACGCTCACCACCGCCAACGGCTACGTCCAGACGACGACCGATCCGGCCCTGCGCGGCCGCGTGCTGGCGCTCTACATGGCGATCCTCATGGGCGGGACGCCCATCGGCGCCCCGATCGTCGGCTGGGTCGCCGCGGAGTACGGCGCCCGCGCCGCCATCCTCCTCGGCGCCGCGGCGGCACTGGTCGCCTTCGCGATCGGGTTCGGCTGGCTCCTCTGGTCGGGCCGGCTGCACCGCCACGAGTCGCGCCGTTTCGCCCTCTCCCTCGACGAGACGCGACCGCTGACCGTCGTGGCGCCCGAGGAGTTCAGCGACGAGGTTGCCGGGACGACGCCGATCTCGCTGCCCGACCCGACGCGGCGGTAAGCGGCGGATGCCGCGAGCCCACGGGGTCCGGCATCGATGTCGCTCTTGCGTGTTTCGAATGTTTGTTCTATAGTGGGGTGAAGAAACCCCGCGCGTGCCCACCTTCTGTTGCGGGTCCTGCCCTCCGGTTGTGGCCGGGTCAGGGGTGATGATGCACGCGCTGACGAGTACCCGTGAGGGTGATACGACCTGGCCCGGGTTGGATGCGCTGGTGGCCGGTGTGGTGGATGCGCGGCGTCGGGCGGCTCAGGCGCAGGCCGCGGAGGCGAGGTTGCTGGCCGCGGCAGTGGATGTGGTCGCGGAACGTGCCGCGGTGCTGAGGCAGGAGGCGCAGCAACAGGGGCGGTCGGTGAAGTCGTCGGACGCGGATCTGCCGGTGCGGGAAGTCGCGTTGGAACTCGCGATGGCGCTCCGGGTGTCGGATCGGGGTGTGCAACGGCGGATGTCGGAGGCGTACCTGTTGACGACCCTGTTCCCGCGGACGTTTGAGGTGTGGGCGGGCGGGGAGATCGATGCCGCTCATGCGTGGGCGATCAGCCGCACCGGCACGATGTTGACGACCGAGGAAGACCGGTCACGGTACGAGACCCTCGCCCTGGAGGCAGCCCGGTCGGAGTCGCCTGCGCGGATGAGCGCGGCGGCGAAGGCGATCGCAGCGACCATCGACCCGGCCGCGTTCACCGAGGCCGCGCAGCGCGCGTATGAAGAACGCTCCGTCCGGTTGTTCCCTCTCGACGATGGGATGGCCCGGTTGATCGCGGATCTTCCCGCGCCGCTCGCCCACGCGATCCACGACACCCTGACCGCCCGGGGCCGGGCGATCCTCGACCAGCCCGACGAGGACACTGAGTCCGATGCCATCACTGGCGTCGATATCGATGTGAACACGCGCGTCGCCGGGGGCACGAGCGACACCCGCCGTGGCGAGACACTCATCACCAGCTCCGTCCGCGCCACCGACGCGACCTGCACGACCACGCCGATCGTGAAGGACTCCCGCACTCTGGCGCAGGTGCGCGCGGACATCCTCACCGACCTGCTCCTGACCGCCACTGCCTCCACCCGCGCCACCGGTGCCGGAGTGGAAGCGGTGACGGCGCAGATCCAGGTGACGGTCCCTGCCCTCACCCTCGCCGGTGACCCCGACGGAGGCCCGGCCCTGCTCACCGGGTACGGGCCCATCGACCCGGGGCTTGCCCGACGCCTGGCCGCCCTGGCCCCCGGGTGGGATCGGGTGTTCACCGACCCGGCCACGGGCATCCCCGTCGCCGTCGACCGCTACCGACCCAGTGCGGAAATCCGCCGCTACCTGGCTGCACGGGATGAACGCTGCCGCACCCCCGGCTGCACCCGCCCCGCCCACCGGTGCGACCACGACCACACCACCGCAGCCGCAGAAGGCGGCCCCACAGCACCCGACAACCTCGCCCACCTCTGCCGCCGCCACCACACCGTCAAACACCACACCGCCTGGCAGGTCCGACACCTCGGCCACGGCACCCTCCAATGGACTTCACCCACCGGACGCCACTACGAAGACCACCCACCCAGCCGCGTCCGATTCGTCCCCACCACCGCCACACCGGCCGAGCCACCACCCTTCTGACGCCGCGCGTCGCGGGCGCCTCGGGCGTGTTGCTCGAGGATGGTGGGGCTCGATGTCGAGGTGAGCGGGAACCATACGATGGGGAAATGGACTTCCTCGCCGCTCCAGTTCTCGGCAATGAGTTCGTGCGTCTGGAACCGCTCAGCGCGGCGCATCGCGCCGACCTGGTCGACGCCGTTCGAGTGGGCAATATGTGGGAAGCCTGGTACACCCACATCCCCTCGCCGGACGAGATGTCGGGGACCATCGAGAAACGTCTCGCCGCGCACGCCGAGGGCTCGATGGTTCCGTGGGCTGTGATCGATGCCGCCTCCGACCGTGCCGTCGGCATGACGTCGTACCTGAACATCGAGCCGACGAATCGACGCCTGGAGATCGGAGGCACGTGGCTGGGCAGGAATGCGCAAGGAACAGGGATCAACCCCGCCGCCAAACTGTTGCTGCTGAGTCGCGCGTTCGACGATCTGGGCTGCGGGGCGGTCGAGTTCCGCGCGCACTGGCACAACCGGCAATCCCGCACGGCCATCGAGAAGCTGGGCGCAAAGCAAGACGGCGTGTTGCGTAACCACACGGTCTTCGAGAACGGGACCATCCGCGACACGGTCGTGTACTCGATCATCGACGGGGAATGGCCGACCGTGAAGTACGGCCTTCAGGAGCGCCTCAATGCCCTCCGCTCCACCGAGAGATCGCGCTAGCACAGGCAGGTTCCGGCGACACGCCCTACCGCGACTGCGCGACCAGTCGCCGCACGACGGGGGCGTATCCCTCCGCCGACACGGTGACCGTGATCTCTCCCTCACCCGCGGCGCGCACCACGGCGAGCGCGCGTCCGTCGTGCGTGCGACGCGACGGACCGGCGAACGACTCCGTCGTCTGCGCACGGCTCGACCCGAGCGCCGCCAACTCGCCCGCGCCGGTCACCTGAACCGTCACCTCCGTGTCGCGGTCGCACACCACGGCGCCGTCCGTACCGGTATCGGCACTGGCTTCAGCGGCATCCGCGAGCTCGATCACGAGATGGGCGAGGCCGCCGTCGGCGTCCACGGCATCCTGTTCGGCACGAACGCGCAGCGCGAGCGCGCCCGCGGTGACCAGGTCGGTGCGACCCACCTCCACCCCGCCACGCCACGCGATCGCCACCAGCCGCCCCGGGCGGTAGTGCGTCTCGAACCGCGCGATGAGCGGCCGCGGGTCGCCCACCGGCGCCCGGCCGATCAGGCGGTCGCCGTCCGCGTCGACCAGACGCAGCTCGACCTCCTCGGCATCCGCGTACACGTCGACCGTCACCGGCGCACCCGCCTCGACGGCCCACGACCACGACGACACGACGTCGTCCCACGACCAGGGCGTCTTCTCCACCGGCCGGCCGTGGTGCGCGGGCCGGTGCACGGCGATCGCCGGCGCGCGGCGCAACCCGAACGCGATCTCCCGGTAGAAGGATGCCGGGGTGCGCCGCCCCGTCAGATCGATGTCGCCGCACTGCGCGAGCAGATACGGGTACGGCCCGGCCGTGCCGGTCGAGCGGTACCCGTCGACGTCGGTGTACTCGACCCGACCGATGCCGGCCTCGCCGACGTAGTCCCACCCGGTCCAGGTGAAGTCGCCGATGACGTGCGGCAGCCGGCGCACCTGCTCCCACAGGTGCGCGATGCGGTCGGGGAAGGTCTCCGAGCCGACGATGATGCGGTCGGGGAACAGCTCCGCGTCGAGCTCGTAGCGGGCATCGCCGTAGTTGAAGCCGACGACGTCGAGCACGGCGGCCGACTCCTCCGTGGAGCGGGTGATCAGCTCCGACGCGTTCGCGGCGGCCATCTGCGCGCCGAGTCCGGCCATCATCGTGTTCGGGTCGGTCGCGGCGATCTCGCCGAGGATCTCCGGCAGCCGCTCCATGTTCGCGATCACGCCGTTGATGCCGTTGGTGACGTAGCGGGTCGGGTCGAGCCGGCGGAACTCCTCGGCGATGCGCCGGCTCCACGTCGCGCCGTGCGGCGTCGCCAGCTCGAGGATCTCGTTGCCGATCGAGTACAGGATGACGCTCGGACGGTTGCGGTCCTTCGCGACGAGCGCGGCGACCGACGCGGACCACCGGCCGTCGAAGCCCACCGACGCGTCGAAGCCCGTCTTGGCGCGCGTCCAGACATCGCTCAGCTCGTCCATCACGAGCATGCCGTGTCGGTCGCAGGCGTCCAGCAGCGCCCGGGAGGCGGGGTTGTGCGCGCTGCGGATCGCGTTGAACCCGGCATCCTTCAACAGCCGCACGCGCCGGTCCTCGGCGTCGGGGTGCGTGATCGCCCCGAGCGCGCCGTTGTCGTGGTGGACGCACGCGCCGCGGAGATCCACCACGACGCCGTTGATGCGCAGACCGTGCTGCGGGTCGAGCTGCAGGCGCCGGATGCCGAAGCGGACGGCATCCTCGTCGAGCACCGCACCGCCGCCCTCCACCTCCTCCCCCGCGGCCTCGTCGGCGAGCGTCACCCGCACCTCGTGGAGGGCGGGATCGTCGGGCCCCCACAGCGCGGGGCGCTCGACGATCAGGCGCGCCCGGGCGACGGCCGACGCCCCGGGCAGCACCGTGACGGGCGCGTGCGTCGCGGCGACCGTGCCGCCGCGGGGATCGACCATCTCCCAGCGCAGCCGGAGCGTGCGGGTGTGACGCGTGAGGTTCTCGACGCGCGTGGCGACCTCGACGACCGCACGCTCGGCATCGATGTCGGGGGTGGTCACCGTCGTGCCGTCCAGGCTGAGATGCACCGGGTCGGCGACCACGAGGTGGACGGGCCGGTAGATGCCGGCACCCGTGTACCAGCGACTGTCGCGGTGGGCGCGCGCCTCCACCGTGATCGTGTTGGTGCGACCGAACCGCAGGAACGCGTCGACGGCCACCGCGAACGCCGCATAGCCGTCGGGCTGATGGGCCGCGAAGTCGCCGTTGACGTAGACGACGGCGTCGCGGTAGACGCCCTCGAACTCGATCGTGACGCTCTTGTGCTCCCACGCGGCGGGCACCTCGAAGGAGCGCGCGTAGACGAACACCCCGCCGGGGATGTAGCCGGTGTGGACACCGCCGTCGTTGTCGGCGCCGCGGGGAAGATCGCGCAGCGCATCGTGCGGGATCGCGACCGGCACCGGCGCCGTCGCCGCCTCCCGGCTTTCGAACGCGGCGAGCTTGGGCGCGACCGTCCACCCCTGGTGGAAGGGCAGCCGGATCACGGGGCGACGTCCGGCTCGGCACCCATCCGCGCGTCGAGGATCTGCTCCAGCGCGTCGAGGTCGTAGCCGCGCACGAACCCGCGGAAGAACTCCGCGAGCGCCTCGGCCATGTCCGTCGACGTCGGGTCGAGCAGCCACTGCACCTGCAGGCCGTCCATGAGCGCGGTGGTCGCCACCGCGGCGCGGAAGGGATCGATGGTGCCGATCAGACGTCCGTCGGCCTCGATCTTCCGGAAGGCCGCCGCAATGCTGGAGCGGACGTACTCGTAGCGGCGCAGGAAGTAGCCGTGCGCGGGGTGCGTCGGCGACGTGGCCTCGGCCGACAGGGTGCAGAAGAGCTCGATGACGCCGGGGATCGAGGCGTTGTAGCGGGCGAGCTGCACGAGCGCGCGCAGCGTCTCGACCCCGTCCTCGTCGTCGAAGTCGACGACCTTGCGCGACTGCTCGTCGCGGTGGTCGAGCACCGCGAGCAGGAGCGTGCTCTTGTTCTTGAAGTGGTGCAGCAGGCCGGCTTCGCTCATGCCGACGCGCTGCGCGATCTCCCGGAGGGATCCCGCCCGGTAGCCGCCCTGGGCGAACACCTCCAGCGCCGCATCGAGGATCGCGTTGCGCGTGACCTCGCTCTTGGCGTATTCGCCGCGCTGTGCGCGTCGCGGTGTCGTCGTCTCGGTCATCGTGACCATCGTGCCCCATCCCGGTCGCCGCGGTTCGGCGCCGTCGGCACCAGTGTGCACGGTTTCATAACGAAAACCTAGTAGTCGTTAGATATTTGACTTCAAAACCTAGTGCTCCTTCGGATTTGCTGCTAGCGTCCCCCGACAGGGCGGTCCGCAGGGGTATCGCCCACCCGAGAAAGGGACCAAGGATGTTCCGTTGGAAGGCCACAGCAGCCCTCGCGGTCGTCGCTGCACTCGCACTCACCGGCTGCGCCGGTGGCGGGGAATCCGGCGGCGGCAGCGGGTCGAGCAGTGAGCGGGCAGACCGCCTCACCCTCATCACGATCGCCGCCCCCACGAGCTACGACATCGGCGCGGGCGCCGAATGGGGAAACCGCAGCGAGTACTTCGAGGCGGTGTTCGACACCCTCCTCCGACAGGACTCGAAGGGTCAGCTCCAGCCCAACCTGGCCACCGAGTGGTCCTACAACGACGACAAGACGGTCCTCACGCTCACGCTGCGCACCGACGCGACCTTCACCGACGGCACGCCCGTCGACGCGAAGGCCGTCGTCGCCAGCCTGGAGCGCTTCCGCGACGGCACGTCGCCGCAGGCGGGAACCATGAAGGGCAACGTCTACGCCGCCACCGACGACCACACGGTGACCATCACGCTGACCGCCCCGAACCCGGCGCTGCTCAACTCGCTCTCGCTCGCCCAGGGCCTCGTCGCCGCCCCGTCGTCGTTCACCGACGCGGACGTGGCCACCAAGCCGGTCGGATCGGGCCCCTACATCCTCGACACGGCCGCCACGGTCACGGGCACGACGTACGTGTACACGGCGAACCCCGACTACTGGAACAAGGATGCCGTCAAGTACGACAACCTGACCGTCAACGTGATCGACGACACCACCGCCATCCTGAACGCCATCAAGGCCGGCGAGGCCAACGGCGCGAAGATCGCCGACAACACGACCATCAGCGAGGTCGAGGGCTCGGGCTGGACGATCGCGTCCAACGAGCTCGACTTCCAGGGCCTGCTCCTGTTCGACCGCGCGGGCACGATGAACCCGGCGCTGGGCGATGTCAAGGTGCGCCAGGCCATCAACATGGCCTTCGACCGCGAGGCGCTCCTGCAGTCGCTGCAGAGCGGCTACGGCACCGTCACCGAGCAGGTCTTCCCCACCTCTTCCGTCGCGTACGACGCCGCGCTGGACTCGACGTACGCCTACGACCCCGAGGGCGCCAAGAAGCTGCTCGCCGAGGCCGGCTACGCGAACGGGCTGACGATCAGCATGCCCTCGGTCGCCGCCTTCCAGACTTCGTTCGACCTGATCAAGCAGCAGCTGCAGGACATCGGCGTCACGGTGCAGTACACCGACACCGGGACGAACAACTTCATCTCCGACATGCTGACGCCGAAGTACCCGGCGACCTGGATGGCGCTGCAGCAGGACCCCGACTGGCAGCTGATCAACTTCATGATCGCCCCCGGCGCGACCTTCAACCCCTTCAAGTCCCAGGACCCGAAGGTCGACGAGTACATCGCGACGATCCAGACCGGCTCCACCGAGGAGTCCGACCAGGCGCTGAAGGACCTGAACAAGTACCTGGTCGACCAGGCATGGTTCGCCCCGTTCTTCCGCGTGCAGGGCTCCTTCGCGACCGACGCGAACACGACCGTCGACTTCTGGCCGACGAACGCCTACCCGTCGATCTTCAGCTTCTCGCCGAAGAACTGATCCGCCGCGCTGCCCGCCTGCGGCCTCCGCAGGCGGGCAGCGCCGCTCGAACCCGGAGAGAGCCATGCTCACCTTCATCCTCAGGCGGATCGCCTCGGGCGTCGTCCTCGTCGCCGTCATCTCCTTCCTCGCCTACGTTCTGCTCTATGCGGCCGGCGGTGACATCGCCCGCTGCATCCTCGGCGAGACCGCCACGGCCGAGACGGTCGCCAAGAAGACCGAGGAGCTCGGCCTGAACCGGCCCCTCCTGGTGCAGTACTGGGACTGGCTGACCTCGGCGCTCACGGGCGACCTGGGCCGCAGCTGGTTCAGCGGCGAGCTCGTCAGCGTCAGCGTGTCGGGACGCGTCGGCGTGACGCTCTCGATCGTGATCGGCGCCACCCTCGTCTCCGCGGTCCTCTCGATCGTCCTGGGCGTGCTCGCCGCCCGCCGCGGCGGGTGGATCGACGGCCTCGTCCAGTTCCTCTCGCTCATCGGCTTCGCGATCCCCGGCTTCCTCATCGCCCTGGGCCTCGTGCTCGTCTTCGCGATCGAGCTGCACTGGTTCAAGGCGACCGGGTTCGTCCCCCTCACCACATCGTTCAGCGGCTGGATCGCGTCCGTGACGCTGCCGATCATCGCCCTCTCGCTGGGCGCCATCGCCACCGTCGCCCAGCAGGTGCGCGGCTCGGTGATCGACGCGATGTCCCGCGACTACGTCCGCACGCTCCGCTCGCGCGGCCTGTCGACGGGCTCCGTCGTCTACAAGCACGTGCTGCGCAACGCCGGCGGTCCCGCCCTCGCGGTGCTCGCGGTCCAGTTCATCGGGCTGCTCGGCGGCGCCGTCATCGTCGAGCAGGTCTTCGCGATCCCCGGCATGGGCCAGCTGACCGTCAAGGCCACGACGCAGGGCGACATCCCCGCCGTCATGGGCCTGGTGATCGTCTTCGCGATCATCGTCGTCGTCGTCAACCTCCTGATCGATCTCGTTCAGGCCGCTCTCAACCCGAAGGTGCGTCTGTCATGACCGCTGTCGACGTTCCCCCCGCCGTGCCCGTGGCGCCCGTGCGCGTCTCGCTGATGCGCCGGCTCGTGCGCCGCCCGCTCGGCCTCGTCTCCCTCGCGTTCCTCGCCCTGGTCGCCGTGATCGCGATCATCGGTCCCGTCATCGCCCCGCAGGACCCCAACTACGCCGACATCCGCGCGATCCTCGCCCCGCCCGGCGGCGCTCACCTGCTCGGCACCGACAGCGCCGGCCGCGACGTGTTCTCGCGTCTGCTGCTGTCGACGCAGACCAGCATCGCCGCGGCGCTCGTGGCGCTGATCACCGCCCTCCTGCTCGGCGTCGTGGCCGGCTTGATCGCCGGCTACTACCAGGGCTGGTTCAACACGGTGGCCACCTGGGTCACCGAGCTGAACATGGCGCTTCCGGCGATGGTCGTCCTGCTCGCGGCGCGCGCCGCGCTGGGCCCCTCCGTGTGGCTGTCGATGCTCATCTTCGGCGTCCTGCTGTCGCCCGCCTATTTCCGGCTGGTGTTCGCGTCCGTCACGGCCGTGCGCGCCGAGCTCTACGTGGATGCCGCGCGCGTCTCCGGCCTCAGCGACGTCCGCATCATCGGCCGCCACGTGCTGTCGGTCGTGCGCGCGCCGATCATCATCCAGTCGGCGATCATCGCGGGCATCGCCATCGCGATCCAGTCCGGCCTCGAGTTCCTCGGCCTCGGCGACTCGTCGGTGCCCACCTGGGGCGCCATGCTCAACGACGGCTTCAAGAGCATCTACAAGCAGCCCACGCTCATGCTGTGGCCGTCGCTGGCCATCGCCCTGACCTGCATCGCCCTGACGCTGCTCGCCAACGTCATGCGCGACGAGCTCGAGCGGACCGTGACGGTGCGCCGCAAGCGCCGCCGCGCCGTCACGACCGCCACCGGCTCGATCGCCGCGGTGACGACGTCGGTGCGACTCGGCGGCGGCGACCTCGTCGACCCCGACGAGCCGCCGGTCCTCGACGGCGCCGACGTGATCGTGCACCCCGAGGACGCGCGCAGCAAGGCGAGCGCGACGGTGCTCCAGGTGCGCGACCTGCGGGTCGGCTACGACCAGCCGGACCGCTCGCACATCGAGGTGGTGCACGGCGTGTCCCTCGACATCCGCCGCGGCGAGGTCCACGGCCTCATCGGCGAGTCCGGATCGGGCAAGACCCAGACGGCGTTCGCCGTCCTGGGGCTGCTCCCGCGCGGCGGCACCGTCACCGGCGGCTCGATCCTCTACGAGGGCACCGAGCTGGCCGACGCCTCGGAGCGCGTGTACTCCGGCATCCGCGGCAAGCGCATCGGCTACATCCCCCAGGAGCCGATGAGCAACCTCGACCCGTCGTTCACGATCGGCAGCCAGCTGGTCGAGCCGTTGCGCAAGAACCTGGGCCTGTCCAAGGCCGAGGCACGCGAGCGCGCGCTCGATCTGCTCGCCCGCGTCGGCATCCCGCAGCCCAAGCGCACCTTCGACGCCTACCCGTTCGAGGTGTCGGGCGGCATGGCCCAGCGCGTGCTGATCGCCGGCGCCGTCTCGACCGACCCCGACCTGATCATCGCCGACGAGCCGACGACGGCCCTCGACGTGACGGTGCAGGCCGAGGTGCTCGATCTGCTGCGCGACCTGCAGGCGGAGCGCAACATGGCGATGCTGCTGGTCACGCACAACTTCGGCGTCGTCGCCGACCTCTGCGACCGCGTGACGGTCATGCAGAACGGCCGCTTCGTCGAGCAGGGCCCCGTGCGGGCGATCTTCACCGACGCGCGGCACCCGTACACGCAGACGCTGCTGGACGCGATCCTCGACGAGGGTCCCGCCCGCGGCCCCCTCCTCCCCACCACGAACGGAGCCGGAGCATGAGCGCGCCGCTGCTGGAGGTCACCGACCTCGTCGTCGAATACCCCGGCAAGGGCTTCCGCGCCGAACCGTTCCGGGCGTTGAAGGGCGTCTCCCTCGACATCCTGCCGGGCGAGACGGTGGGCTTGGTCGGCGAGTCCGGATCGGGCAAGACGACGCTGGGGCGCGCCGCGCTCGGGCTCGCGCCGGTCACGGCGGGGACGATCCGCTTCGACGGCCAGGACATCTCGCACCTGGGGCGACGGGAGCGCCGCGCCCTGAGCTCGCAGATCCAGGTCGTCTTCCAGGACCCATACTCGTCGCTGAACCCGTCGATGACCATCGAGCAGATCCTGACGGAGCCCCTCACGGTCGCCGGCGTCGGCTCGGCGGAGGCCAAGACCCGCGTACGGGAGCTGCTGGATCAGGTGGGCCTGCCCGGCGATGCGCGCAGCCGCCTGCCGCGTGAGTTCTCGGGCGGCCAGCGCCAGCGCGTCGCGATCGCCCGCGCCCTCGCGCTGAGTCCTCGCCTCATCGTCTGCGACGAGCCCGTGTCGGCGCTGGACCTGTCGACCCAGGCGCGCGTGCTCGACCTGTTCATCGAGATCCAGGAGCGCACGGGCGTCGCCTACCTCTTCGTCACCCACGACCTCGCCGTCGTCCGTCACGTCAGCCACCGCGTGGCCGTCATGTACCGGGGCGAGATCGTCGAGGCCGGCGACGGCGACCAGGTCACCTCGCGGCCGCAGCATCCCTACACGCAGCGGCTGTTCATGGCGGCCCCCGTGCCCGATCCCGACAAGCAGGAGGAGCGCCGCCTCGCCCGACGAGCGGTGCTCGCGGCCGAGGCCGCCGCACGATGAGTCGCCCGAACATCGTCTTCGTGATGTCGGACGACCACGCCGCCCACGCGATCTCCGCCTACGGCAGCAAGGTCAACGCGACGCCGCACCTGGACCGTTTGGCACAGGAGGGTGTGCGCATGGATGCCGTCTATTGCACGAACTCCATCTGCAGCCCGTCCCGGGCCACGATCCTGACCGGCACCTACAGCCACATCAACGGCGTCTCCTCGATCTGGACCGAGATGGACTACCGGGTGCCGACGTTCATCGATGTGCTCCACGGCGCCGGATACCGCACCGCGATGTTCGGCAAATGGCATCTCGGCGAGCACGGCAACGCGCTGCCGCGCGGGTTCGACGCGTGGAAGATCTTCCCCGGACAGGGCGACTACGTCGACCCGGAGATGATCGACGAGAACGGCAGCGGGCCGGTCCCCGGCTACGCGACGGACATCGTCACGGACCTCGCGATCGACTGGATCGACGAGGTCGCCACGAGGGGTGATGAACCGTTCTGCATGATGGTCCACCACAAGGCGCCGCACCGGCCGTGGGTTCCGGACGAGAAGCACCACCACCTCTACACGGACGGCACGATCCCCGAGCCCGACACGTTCTTCGACGACCACGCGACGCGCAGCAAGGCCGTGCAGGGCGTGCGTATGACGATCGCCGACGACATGGGGGCGGACGACTTGAAGGAGGAGGTGCCGGCGCACCTGCGCGGCCCCGAGAACCGCGAGGCGCGCATGCGCTGGAAGTACCAGATCTACATGCGCGATTATCTGCAGTGCGTGCAGTCCATCGACGACAACGTGGGCCGGCTGCTCGACCACCTCGCCGAGCGCGGCCTCGCCGAGAACACGATGGTCGTCTACACCTCCGACCAGGGGTTCTTCCTCGGCGATCACGGCTGGTTCGACAAGCGACTCATGTTCGACGAGTCGCTGCAGATGCCGATGCTCATCCGCTGGCCGGCCGAGATCCCCGCCGCGAGCCGCTGCGCGGGCATCGTCACCAACGTCGATTTCGCCGCGACCTTCCTGGACGTGTGCGGGATCGACGCGGCATCCGCCCTGCCCACCTCGCAGGGCCGCAGCTTCCGCCCGCTGCTGCGCGGCGAAGAGGTGGAGGACTGGCCGGAGGCCGCGTACTACCGCTACTGGGAGCACGACGACCCGATCCATGCCGCTCCCGCGCACTACGGCATCCGTACCGCGACGCACAAGCTCATCCACTACTACGGGGTGGGCATGGGCGTGCCCGGTGCCTCGGATGCCGAGTTCGAGCCCGAATGGGAGCTGTACGACCTCGTCGCCGATCCAGCCGAGCTGCGCAACGTGGCCGACGATCCCGCGTACGTCGAGGTGCGCGCCCAGCTCGAGCAGACCCTTCGCGAGTACCAGGACCACTATCGAGACCTGCCCTATGCCGGCCCCGACACTCCCCGACCCGACTGGGGGCCGTACGACCACGAGCTGCTGGCGCGCGTCGAGCAGTACGTCAGCCAGATCCGCGCATCCTCCTGATGACCGCGACCACACCCACCCCCGGAAGGACCTCCATGACCTCCCCCGTCGACCACCTGCGCCCGCTGCTGGAGGCTCTCACCCTCGAGCAGAAGGCCGCCCTCGTCCAGGGCGCCGACTTCTGGACGACGGTGCCGCTGCCCGAGATCGGGCTGCGGGCGATGACCCTGTCGGACGGTCCCGCCGGCGTGCGCGGGCCGCGCTGGGACGAGCGCGAGCCGTCGCTGAACCTGCCCTCCGGGTCGGCGCTGGCCGCGTCGTGGGATGTGGATCTGGCCTACCGCTACGGCGCGGCCGCCGCGGCGGAGGCCCGCGCGAAGGATGTCGACGTCGTCCTCGGCCCCACCATCAACCTGCACCGCAGTCCCCTCGGCGGCCGCCACTTCGAGTGCTTCAGCGAGGATCCGGAACTCTCCGGCGCTCTGGCGGCCGCCTACGTCGCCGGCCTGCAGGACAACGGCGTGGCCGCCTGCCCGAAGCACTACGTCGCCAACGACTCGGAGACGGACCGCTTCACGGTCGATGTCGAGGTCGAGGACCGCGCACTGCGCGAGCTGTACCTCGCCCCGTTCGAGCGCGCCGTGACCGAGGCGCACGCCTGGAGCATCATGAGCGCGTACAACGCGGTCGACGGCGTCACGATGACCGAGAACGATCTGCTCGAGACCCCGCTGAACAGCGAATGGGGCTTCGACGGCGTCGTGATC
Organism: Microbacterium sp. PAMC21962; assembly: GCF_019443465.1. Lineage (NCBI taxonomy): Bacteria > Bacillati > Actinomycetota > Actinomycetes > Micrococcales > Microbacteriaceae > Microbacterium > Microbacterium sp. PAMC21962. The sequence goes on from NZ_CP080381.1 coordinate 1,956,406, forward strand.
AGCGACTGGACGGCGGTGCGCTCGCTCGACGCCGTCGCGGCCGCGCAGGACCTCGCGATGCCCGGGCCCGCCCCCGCGTGGGCCGACCTGGTCGCCGCCGTCGGCGACGGTCGCGTCGCCGAGGAGGACCTCGACCGCAAGGTGCTGCGCCTGCTCCTGCTCGCCGAGCGCGTCGGCGCCCTCGGAGACGCCGGCCCGGCCGGCCGCGCCGCGGTGCCCGCGATCGACGGCCCCGCCTTCGCCCGCGACGCGGCCGTGGCCGGCACCGTGCTGCTGCGCAACGACGGCACGCTGCCGCTGGAGGCGGCATCCCTCGGATCGGTCGCCGTCATCGGCCAGAACGCCCGTGACGCCCGCACGCAGGGCGGCGGCAGCGCCACCGTCGTCCCCGCGCACGTCGTCTCACCGTTGGAGGGTCTGCGCGCGGCGCTTCCCGGCGTCGAGGTCTCCTACGAGCTCGGCGCCCTCGTGCAGGACGGCGTGGTCGAGATCCCGCTGGCCCAGCTGCAGAACCCCGTCACCGGCGAGCCCGGTCTGCGGGTGCGTTTCCTGGACGACGCCGGCACGGAGCTGTTCGCCGAAGACCGCCGCTCGACGGCGCTCGTGTGGTTCGGCGGCGACGCGCCCATCGCCGCGAGCCGCACGGTCGTGTTCGAGACCCGCTTCACCCCCGCCGAGACGGGCGCGATCGAGCTCGGGTTCGCGGGCGCGAACCCCGGCCGCCTCTTCGTCGACGGCGAGCTCGTCCTCGACGACAGCCCGGTCATCGAGGGCACCGACCTCGGCGCCGCCTTCCTCAACCCGCCGTCGCTCACGACGACGGTCGCCGTCACCGCGGGCGCGCCCCGCGACATCCGCGTCGAGTTCACGTGCGACCCGCAGGGCGCCCTCGCCGGCGCGCTCAGCGCCACCGTCGGCATCGCGCCCACGCCCACCCCCGACGCCGAGCTCGTCGCCCGGGCCGTGGCCGCCGCGGCATCCGCCGACGTCGCCGTCGTGGTCGTCGGCACCACCTCCCGCGTCGAGTCGGAGGGCTACGACCGCGAGAGCCTGGACCTTCCGGGCGCGCAGGACGCGCTCGTGCGCGCCGTCGCGGCGACGGGCACGCCCACGATCGTCGTCGTCAACGCCGGCTCGCCGGTCGCGCTCCCCTGGGCGCAGGAGGTGTCGGCCGTCGTGCAGGGCTACTTCGGCGGCCAGGAGTTCGGCCACGCGATCGCCGATGTGCTGACCGGCGCCCGCGAACCCGGCGGCCGCCTGCCGACCACCTGGCCCGCGACGCTCGCCGACGTCCCCGTGGTCGACGTCACCCCGCAGGACGGCGTGCTGCGCTACCGCGAGGGCATCCACATCGGCTACCGCGCCTGGCTCAAGGAGGCCGCCGCACCCGCCTTCCCCTTCGGCCACGGTCTCGGCTACACGACCTGGTCGTGGGACGACGCGCAGCGCGACGGCGACGCGGTCGCGGTGACGCTGACCAACACGGGTGCGCGCACCGGGAAGCAGGTCGTCCAGGTGTACGCCGAGCGCGCCGCTTCGGCGGTGGAGCGTCCCGAGCGCTGGCTGGTCGGCTTCGCCGCCGTCGAGCTGTCGCCGGGAGAGACGGGCACCGTCTCCGTTCCGCTCCCCGACCGGCGACTCGCGTATTGGGACGGCGGCGGGTGGCGCGTCGAGCCCGGCACGTACACGCTGCGTGTCGGCGCCTCGGTCGTCGATCTGCCGCTCGCGGCATCGTGGACGGTGACCGCGTGAGCGCGCCGATGCCCGCCGTCGAGGCGAGCCTGCTGCAGGGCGCAGCCGATGAGCGGCTCGCGGCCGTCGTCGAACGCCTCGACGGATACCTCCGCGAGGACGACGGCCTGTCGTTCCAGGTCGCCGCGTTCCACCGGGGCACCCCGGTGCTCGACGCCTGGGGCGGTCCCGACATCCGCGCCGACTCGATGCTCATCCCCTTCTCGGTGACCAAGAACACGATCGGGCTCTCGATCGGGCTCCTCCTCGAGCGGGGCCTCATCGACCTCGACGAACGCGTGGCCCACTACTGGCCCGAGTTCGCCGCGAAGGGCAAGGATGCCGTCACCGTCCGCGAACTGCTCTCCCACCAGGCCGGGCTCCCCCAGGCGAGCACGCCGCTGACGTGGGAGGAGCTGTGGGACCATCACGCCGCGGCCGCCCGTCTCGCCGACACGCGACCCTTCTGGCGACCGGGGAGCGCGTTCGGCTACCACGCGATCACGATCGGCAGCCTCGGCGACGAGCTCGTGCACCGGGTGACGGGCCGGACGCTGCACGAGTTCTACGAGCGCGAGATCCGTGCCCCCCACGGGATCGACTTCCACCTGGGCCTGCCGGCCGACCAGGAGCACCGCTTCACGCCCCTGAAGCCGATGGTGCGTCCCGCGTCGGCAACGGCGACCCCGCAGTTCTCCGCCTTGGGGCCCGTGGTGTTCGGACCCCTCAGCCGGGACATCGACCACACCAACTCGCCGCGCAACTACCGGTACGGCCACGCCGCGACCGCCGGGACGGGGACGGCCCGCGGGCTCGCGCGCCTGTTCGCCGCCGCGGTCACCGGCGTCGACGGCGCCGCCCCGTTCCTGTCGTCCGACACAGTCGAGCAGATCGGCCAGCAACAGGTCCGCGGCTACGACGAGGTGCTGCACCAGCACGACCGCGCCCACGCGATCGTCTTCCAGAAGCCGTCCCAGCAGCTCGCCTTCGGCGGCCCCCGGGCCTTCGGCCACGACGGCGCGGCGGGGGCGCTGGCGTGCGCCGACCCCGACACCGGCGTCACCTTCGCCTGGACGATCGTGCGCGGCCCGTGGCCGGGCGGCGCCGACCCTCGGGCCGTGTCGCTCGCGCGCGAGCTCGGCACCCTGCTCGGAGCGTGACCGTGAGCACCGTGATCGAGAGCCTGCGCGCCGAGGTGCGCGACGACACCGCCTTCGTCCCGACCGCGCGTCCGCGGCTGAGCTGGGTCGTCGGCGGGGACGTCACCGGCTGGCGGCAGGCGTCGGCGGAGCTGTCCGACGGAGCGCAGCAGGTCACCCTCACCGGCGACGAGAGCGCCCTCGTGGCGTGGCCGTTCGCCCCGCTCGCCGCCGGTGAACGGCGCCAGGTGCGGGTGCGCGCCCACAGCACGGACGGCCGGTCCACGCCCTGGAGCGCACCGCGCGAGGTGGAGGCGGGCTTCCTCGCCGACGGCGAGTGGGTCGCGCTGCCCATCGGCCTCGCCGAGCCCGCGCGTGCGGCGCAGCCCGCCGAGGTCCGCACGAGGTTCACGCTCGATCGCCCCGTCACCCGCGCGCTCCTGTTCTGGACCGCGCTCGGCGTCGGCGAGCCCGCCGTCAACGGCGCCCCCGTCACGGCGGACGTCCTCTCCCCCGGCTGGAGCGCCTACCGCGACCGCCTGGTCCTGGAGACGGTCGACGTCACGGCGCTCGTGCACCCCGGCCCCAACGAGCTGTCGGCCACCATCGCCGGCGCCTGGTACACCGAGCGCTACGGGTTCTTCACCTTCACCGACCGCCTCTACGGCGACCAGCCGTCGCTGCTCGCGCAGCTGCGCGTGACCTACGCCGACGGGACGGTCGCCACGGTGGCCGCCACGGGCCCCGTGTGGGAGGCGAGCGGAGACGGACCGGTCGTGGACAGTGGGATCTACGCCGGCGAACACCAGGACCTGCGCCGCGACGCCGCCGGCGCATCCTGGAGCCCGGCCCGCGTCGGCCCCGCGGCGCGGCCGGGCTACGACCGGGTCCCGGTGCCCGAACCGCGCATCGCCCCGCCCGTGCGGCGGATCGAGGCGCTGCCCGTCGCCGCCGTCGTCACGAGCGCCTCGGGCGGCACGATCCTCGACTTCGGTCAGAACCTCGTCGGCCGCCTGCGCCTGCGCGTGCGTGGGGCGGCGGGCACGCGCGTGGTCGTGCGTCACGCCGAGGTGCTCGAGGACGGCGAGCTCGCCCTCCGCCCCCTGCGAAACGCCGCCGCGACCGCCACCTTCGAGCTGTCCGGCGGCGACGACGTCCTCGAGTCGCGCTTCAGCTTCTACGGCTTCCGCTACGCGGAGATCACGGGCCTCGACGTCGCCCCGGAGGACGTCGAGGCGATCGTCCTGCACACCGATCTCACGCGCACCGGCTGGTTCACGGCATCCGACCCCCTCATCGACAAGCTCCACGAGAACGTGCGGTGGGGCATGCGGGGCAACTTCCTCTCGATCCCGACGGACTGCCCGCAGCGCGACGAGCGTCTGGGCTGGACGGGCGACATCCAGGTGTTCGCGCCGACCGCGACGTTCCTCTACGACTGTGCGGGCTTCCTCGCGTCGTGGCTGCGCGACCTCGCCCACGAGCAGGCCCGCGCCGACGGGGTCGTCCCCCTCGTGGTGCCCTCGGCGCTGCCGGCGTTCGCCGGGGGCGGGCCCACCGCCGCGTGGGGAGACGCGGCCACCGTGGTGCCGACCGTCCTGTGGGAGCGTTTCGGCGACCGCGAGGTCCTCGCCGCGCAGTATCCGAGCATGCGCGCGTGGGTCGAGGCGGTGCTGCGCGACGCGGGCGACGGTGGTCTCTGGGCGGGACGCATGCAGCTGGGCGACTGGCTCGACCCCGCCGCCCCGCCCGACAAGCCGGGCCAGGCGAAGGTCGACGTCGACATCGTCGCCACCGCCTATCTCGCCCGCTCGCTGCAGCAGGTCGCCGACGCCGCGGTCCTGCTCGGACACGAGGCGGATGCCGCGCGCTACGGGGCCCTCGCCGCCCGCTCGCGCGCCGCCTTCGCCGCCGAGTACGTCACCCCCGCCGGCCGCATGATGAGCGACGCGCCCACGGCGTACGCACTCGCGCTGCAGTTCGATCTGGTCGAGGGGGACGACCTGCGCGCGGCGCTGGGCGCACGGCTCGCGGCCCTCGTCCGCGAGGGGGGCTACCGCATCGGCACCGGCTTCGTCGGCACGCCGCTCGTCGCCGACGCCCTCACCGCGACCGGCCACCTCGACGCCGCCGAGCGTCTGCTCACGCAGACCGAGTGCCCGTCGTGGCTGTACCCGATCACGCAGGGCGCTACGACGGTCTGGGAGCGGTGGGACTCGCTGCTTCCCGACGGCACGGTCAACCCGGGCGAGATGACCTCGTTCAACCACTACGCGCTCGGAGCCGTCGCGGACTGGCTGCATCGCACCGTGGCGGGGCTCGGCCCGGCATCCCCCGGCTATCGCCGCCTGCGCGTCGCACCCCGCCCCCTCGCGTCGCTCGACCACGCGTCGGCGCGCCACCTCACCCCCTACGGTGAGGCCGCCGTCGCGTGGCGCCGCGAGGGCGGGACGATCGTCGTCACCGCGACGGTGCCGGCCAACACGGATGCCGAGGTCGACCTTGCGGGGCTGCGCACCACGGTCGGCCCCGGCACGCACGAGTGGCGCGTCGAGGCGGCTCCGCCGGCGCCCCGTCCTCCGCTGCCCGGGCTCGACGCGGACCTCGCCGCCGTGATCGACGACCCCCGCGCCTACGCCGCCCTCCTCGAGGCACTCGCCGCCGCCGCGCCCGAGCGCGTCGCGACCGTGCGCGCCGAGACGACCTGGACGGCCGGGCGCCCGCTCGCGACCGCCCTGATGTTCACCCCGCCCCCGGTGCTCGCCGCCGTGGACGCCGCCGTCCGCGCGGCGACGACGCCGACCGCCTGACACCCACCCGAGGAGCACCATGTTCGACCGCGCCAGCACGTTCGGCGAGACGCTCGACAGTCCCGCCGGCCGCGCCGTGCTCGAGAAGCACCTGCCCGGCATCGCCGCCTCGCCGATGGCGCAGCAGTTCCGCGACGCGCGCCTGGGCCAGCTGGTCGCCCTCGTGCCGGAGCTGGAGGACCCGTCCGCGCGCGACGCGCTGTGGGCCGCGCTGGCCGAGGTCGGCGACGGGACGGCGCGCGCGCCGCACGCGCCCGCGATCGCGCCCGATCCCGCCTACGAGGGCGAGGACGTGCCCCGGGGCTCGGCCGTTCCGGCGGCGGCGGCGCCGACGCGGCGATGGGACCCGCTCGAGGTGCGACTGTCGGGTCCCGCGCACGGCAACCCCTTCGTCGACGTCGACCTCGACGCCCTGTTCACCCGACCCGACGGCACGACGGTGCGCGTCGGCGGCTTCTACGACGGCGACGGCGTGTACGTGATCCGTGCCCTCGCGGACGCCGAGGGCGAATGGCGCTTCGAGACCCGATCGACCGCGCGCTCGCTCGACGGCGTGACCGGACGCCTCGAGGTCGCCGCCGCCCCCGTCGAGGCGCACGGACCGGTGCGCGTCGACGGGTTCCACTTCCGGCACGCGGACGGCGCACGCCACCGCCCGATCGGCACCACCGCCTACGCGTGGACGCACCAGAGCGAGGCCCGACAGCAGCAGACGCTGCGCACCCTGGCCGCGGCGCCGTTCGCGAAGCTGCGCATGTGCGTGTTCCCGAAGTCGTACCTGTACAACGCGAACGAGCCGCTCGACTTCCCGTTCGTCGGCTCGCTCGCGGAGGGCTTCGACCTCGAACGGTTCGATCCCGCGCACTTCCGCCGGCTCGAGCGTCGCATCGCCGATCTCGCGGCCCTCGGCATCCAGGCCGACCTCATCCTGTTCCACGCCTACGACCGGTGGGGCTTCTCCGACCTCGGCCCGGCCGTCGACGAGCGCTACCTGCGCTACGTGATCCGTCGGCTGACGGGCTTCGCCAACGTCTGGTGGTCGCTGGCGAACGAGTACGACCTGCTGTGGTCGAAGGACCTCGACGACTGGGAGCGCCTCGCCGCCGTCATCGGCGAGGAGGATCCGTTCGGCCATCTGCTGTCCATCCACAACTGCCGGCCCTTCTACGACTACGGCCGGCCGTGGATCACCCATGTCTCCGTGCAGCGCGTCGACGTGTACCGGACGGCGGAGAACACCGACCAGTGGCGCCAGCGGTGGGGCAAGCCGGTGGTCGTCGACGAGTGCGCCTACGAGGGCGACATCGACCAGGGCTGGGGCAACATCACCGGCGAGGAGCTGGTCCGCCGCTTCTGGGAGGGCGCCGTCCGCGGCGGCTACATCGGCCACGGCGAGACCTACTATCCGCCCGTGCTCCCCGCCGATCCCGCCGGTCCCGCCAATCCCGCCGACACCGACGACCAGGAGGACGACGACGAGGTGCTGTGGTGGTCGAAGGGCGGCGTGCTCCACGGCACCTCCCCCGCCCGCATCGCCTTCCTCGACCGGCTGATCGGCGAGGCCCCCGACGGCGTGTGGGACCCGCTGCCGGGCGACTGGGACGTGCCCTGGGGAGGCGACGGAGGCGGGCGTGTGCGCGTCGGCTACTTCGGGTTCAACCGCCCGCGCTTCCGCCACGTCATCCTCGGCGACGGCACCTGGCGCGTCGAGGTCATCGACACCTGGAACATGACGATCGAGGAGATCCCGGGCCACCACACCGGTCAGCTGCGGGTGGAGCTGCCCGGTCGCCCGTACATCGCCGTGCGTCTCACCCGGACCGACGCATGAACGCGACGACCTGGACCGTCACGACGCCGGAGGAGCCGTGGCGCGCCGCGCCCCCGCCCGTCCTGGCGGCCCCCACGGCCATGCCCGACGTGATCGTGGCGGTCGACGACCCGCAGCAGGAGATCGACGGCTTCGGCGCCTGCTTCAACGAACTGGGCTGGGCGGCGCTCGGGCTGCTCACGGCGCAGGAGCGCGACGGCATCCTGCGCGAGCTGTTCGCCCCCGGGGTGGGCGCGTCGTTCGGGCTGTGCCGGATGCCGGTGGGAGCCAACGACTTCTCGCTGGACTGGTACTCGTACGACGAGACGCCGGGCGACCTCGCGCTGGCGCATTTCGACGCGTCGCACGACGACGAGACGCTCGTCCCGTTCATCCGCGCCGCACGCGCGCACCGGCCCGACCTGCGGCTGTGGGCGTCCCCGTGGAGCCCGCCGACGTGGATGAAGCGCAACGGCCACTACGCCGGCGCGATGCCGCATCCGTTCTTCGGCGACGTCGACAACGGGCTGCGACCCGAGCAGGTCGGCGCGGAGGGCACCGACATGTTCCGCACCGACGAGGAGCACCTGCGCGCCTACGCCGCCTACTTCGGCCGATTCGTCGACGCCTACGCCGAGCGCGGGATCCCGATCTCGATGGTCATGCCGCAGAACGAGTTCAACTCGCCGCAGGTCTTCCCCAGCTGCACGTGGACGCCGGCCGGGCTGGCCGCGCTGCTGCGCCACCTCGGACCGCAGATGGCGGCCCGCGGGGTCGAGGTGTACCTCGGCACCCTCGAGCGCGCCGACGACCGTCTGGTGGGCGCGGTGCTCGCCGACGATGCGGCGGCCGCGGTCGTGTCGGGGATCGGCGTGCAGTGGGCGGGCAAGGGCGCGGTCGCGGCGCTGCACCGCCTGCATCCGGACCTGCGCATCGTCCAGACCGAGCAGGAGTGCGGCGACGGCCGCAACGACTGGCGCCAGGCGCGCTACGCGTGGCGCCTCATGAAGCACTTCCTCGGAAACGGCGCGAACGCCTACCAGTACTGGAACATCGCGTTGCCCGAGGGCGGCCGCAGCCGATGGGGCTGGACCCAGAACTCGCTCGTCGTGGTCGATCCGCAGCGCCGCACCTTCCGGTACACGCCCGACTACCTCGTACTCAAGCACGTGGCCGCGTTCGTGCGGCCCGGCGCCCGCGTGCTGCCGACGTGGTGCGTCGCGGGCCACGACAATCAGCTGGTGTTCCGCAACCCGGACGGCTCGGTGGTGGTGGTCCTGCACAACGAGCTGGCCGAGCCCCTGCCGATCAGCCTGCTGCTGGGCGAACGGGTGCTGTCGCTCGAGCTGCCGGCGGCTTCGTTCAGCACCGTCGTCATTCCGGCCTGAGCGGGCCCGAATCCTCCGAGAGCCGGCGCGAGGCCGTCGCCATGTGCGTCGCCATCGCCGAGGCGGCGAGATCGGCGTCGGCGGCGGCGACGGCGGCCTGCACGGCGGCGTGCTCGTCGATGGCCAGCAGGGCCGCCGCCTCGTCGTGCACCGCGCGGTCGGCGTAGACCTGCAGGAGCGACCGGACGACGTGCAGCAGGTCGACCAGCGTGTCGTTGCCGGCGGCCGCGGCGAGCGTCTCGTGGAACTCGGCATCCGCGCGGGCGAAGGCGCCCAGGTCGGCGGTGCCCGCCCGCATGCGATCGAGGGATGCCGCGAGGGCGGCCCGATGCGCGGCGTCGGCCCGTCCGGCCGCGAGGCGTGCGACGTAGATCTCCAGGCCCGAGCGCAGTTCGAGCAGCTCGGCGGTGTTCTGCTGTCCGATCAGCAGTCCCCAGCGCAGCGTCTGCGGCAGCAGGTCGCTGGCCGTCCCGCGCAGGTAGGTGCCGGAGCCGGCGCGGACGTCGACGATGCCGAGGATCTCCAGCGCGGCGAGCGCCTCGCGAACGGCCGAGCGGCCGACGCCGAGGGTGGCAGCGAGCTGACGCTCGGGCGGGAGACGCGTGCCGGGCGCGAGCGAGCCGCCGGTGAAGAGATCCATGAGCCGTCGGGCAACCTCGGACACGGGCGTCCCAGACGGCAGCGCGCCGAGCGCCGCCGTGATCTCGGCGGAGCGGTCGTCCGGGTAGGCGGGCACGGGACCAACATACGGCAGTCGCCGTCGCGGGTGAGATATTGGTCAACCGGTTCTTGCAATTGGTCAACCGGTTTGTCAGAATATCGACGGGTGAGCGGCAGCTCGCCGCCGGACCGATCGACCAGGAGTCACCGTGGACCCTCTCCAGAGCACTCGTGCGCACGCCGCGACCGCGCGGAGCGCGCGATGACACGGCTGTGGAACGATCCGGCCGACTTCGCCGACGAGATGATCGACGGCTTCGTGGCGGCGCACGCCCGCTACGTGCGCCGCGTCACGGGAGGCGTCGTCCGCGCCGCCGGCACCACGCCCGGCCGGGTCGCGGTCGTCGTCGGCGGCGGATCGGGCCACTACCCCGCGTTCGGCGGTCTCGTCGGCCCGGGCCTCGCGCACGGCGCCGCGATGGGGAACCTGTTCGCCTCCCCCTCCGCGCAGCAGGTGCACGCCGTCGCGTCGGCGGCCCACGCCGGCGGCGGCGTCTTCTTCGCGTACGGGAACTACGCCGGGGACGTGCTCAACTTCGACGCCGCGCAGGAGCGACTGCGCGGCGAGGGCATCGCGTGCGCGACCGTCGCGGTCACCGACGACATCATGAGCGCGGCCCCCGCGGAGCGGCACCGCCGCCGCGGGATCGCCGGCGACCTCGCCGTGTTCCGCATCGCCGGTGCCGCCGCCGAGGCGGGCTACGACCTGGACGGCGTGGCCCGCGTCGCGGCGCTCGCCAACGAGCGCACCCGTTCCTTCGGCGTCGCCTTCTCCGGGTGCAGCCTGCCCGGCGCCGACGCGCCCCTGTTCTCGGTGCCGCCCGGCCGGATGGCGGTGGGTCTCGGCATCCACGGCGAACCGGGCGTCGCCGAGACCGACATCCCGACCGCGGACGGACTCGCCGCTCTGCTCGTGGACGCGCTTCTCGGCGAGATCCCGGACGGCGTCGAGGCGAGCGGCGCCCGGGTGGTGCCGATCCTCAACGGGCTCGGCTCGCTGGCGCACGAGGAGATGTTCGTCGTCTACCGCCGCGTCGCCCATCTGCTCGCCGCCGCCGGGGTGGAGGTCATCGACCCGCACGTCGGCGACTACTGCACGAGCTTCGACATGGCCGGCACGTCGCTCACGCTCCTCTGGCTCGACGACGAGCTGGCCGCTCTCTGGGACAGCCCGGTCGACACCCCCGCGTACCGCCGCGGCGCGACGGCCGCGCCCGGCCCCGCGGCGCCCGCCCCCGCCGCGGTCATCCCTGCCGCGCCGAGCGCCGCGCCCGCGGCGCCTCCCGGCGACGAGGCCTCGCGCCGCTGCGCCGCCACGGTGGTCGATGTGCTCGGCACCCTCTCCGCCACCATCGACGCGAACGTCGCGGAGCTCGGCCGGATGGATGCCGTCGCCGGCGACGGCGACCACGGCATCGGCATGCAGCGCGGCGCCCGTGCCGCACGGCACGCCGCCGCGGAGGCCGCCGCCGCCGGGGCAGGCGCACGCGGAACGCTCCTGCGCGCCGCCGACGCCTGGTCCGACCGCGCCGGCGGCACGTCCGGAGCGCTCTGGGGCGTCATCCTCGGTCGCATCGCGGAGCACCTGGGCGACACCGGCGCGCCGGATGCCGCGGCGATCGCGGCCGGCGTCGCCGACGCCGTGCGCGCCGTGCAGCGGTACGGCGGCGCCGAGCCCGGCGACAAGACGCTCGTCGACGCCCTCCTGCCCTTCAGTGCCGCGCTCTCGCGCGCCGTGGGCGACGGCGCCGGCCTCGCCGACGCCTGGCCCCTCGCGGCCGCCGCCGCCCGCGCCGCCGCGGACGCCACCGCCGACCTCGTACCCCGTCGTGGCCGCGCCCGCACCCACGGCCGCAACAGCGTCGGCACCCCCGACCCGGGCGCGCACTCGCTCGCCCTCATCGCGACCGCCGTGGGCCCCGTGCTCGCCGCACGCCCCTCCGAGAGGACCCCGTCATGACCGCACCCCTGCGCCTCGTCATCGGCAGCGACGACGCCGGCTTCGAGTACAAGGAGGTCCTCAAGCGCGACCTCCAGGCCCACCCTCTCGTCGCCGACCTCGTCGACGTCGGCGTCGACGCCGACGGCCACACGCCCTACCCGACGGTGGCGATCGAGGCCGCCGAGCGCGTCGCCCGCGGCGAGGCCGACCGCGCGCTCCTCATCTGCGGCACCGGACTGGGTGTCGCGATCGCGGCCAACAAGGTCCCCGGCATCCGCGCCGTGACGGCCCACGACTCGTTCTCCGTCGAGCGCGGTGTGCTCTCCAACGACGCGCAGGTGCTCACGATGGGCCAGCGCGTGGTCGGCATCGAGCTCGCGCGCCGCCTCGTCCGCGAATGGCTCACCTACCGCTTCGACGCCTCGTCGGCGTCGGCGGAGAAGGTCGCCGTCATCGCCGCCTACGAGAGCACGGGATCGTGCGGGTGAGCCCCGTCACGGTCGGCGTCAGCCTCAAGGCCTACTTCGACCGCGACCGCGCCCGCCGCTGGTTCGACGTCGTCGCCGCCGAGGTCGGCACCCACCCGGCGGTCCGCGCCGGCGCCGTCGAGGTGTTCGTCGCGCCGACCTACCTGCAGATCGACGACGCCGTCCGCGCCTTCCGGGACACACCGATCGCGGTCGCCGCGCAGGACGTCTCCGCCCACGGCGACGGCGCGTTCACCGGCGAGGTCTCCGCAGCCGAGCTCACCCGCTCCGGCGTGACGCTGGCCGAGATCGGCCACGCCGAGCGGCGGCGCCTGTACCGCGAGACCGACGCCGACGTGGCCGCGAAGGTCGCCGCCGCCCTCGCCGAGGGCGTCGTGCCCGTGCTCTGCCTCGGGGAGAGCACGCGAGAGGATGCCGCGGCGGCCGCGGCGGCCACCCTCGCGCAGCTGCGTGCCGCGACCCACGCCGCCCCGGCGGGGCGCCTCGTCGTCGCCTACGAGCCGGTGTGGGCGATCGGGGCCGACGCGCCGGCGCCCGTCGCGCACGTCGCCGCGGTGACACGGGCCCTGCGGGTCGCGCTCGACGCGGATGCCGCACGCGCCGGCTCCGCCGTCGTCTACGGCGGATCGGCCGGCCCCGGCCTGCTCGCCCGCCTCGGCGACGCCGTGGACGGCCTGTTCCTGGGTCGGTTCGCGCACGACCCCGCCGCCTTCCGCGCGGTCGTCGACGAGGCCGCGCGGATGCCGGGGCTCGCGCCATGATCGGGCTGGGCACGTACGCCTTCTTCTGGCAGCACTCCGAGCGCGTCGCCCACCCCCTGTCGCTGGTCGGCGCCTTCGAGGCGACCCGCGCGCTGGGGGTCGACCTGTTCCAGATCTGCGACTACGCGCCGCTGGACGCGATGAACGAGCGGGAGCTGCGCGCGGCGGCGGCCGCCGCCCGCGACCTGGGCCTGACCATCGAGCTGGGCACGAAGGGCATCGCCCCGGAGCACCTGAGCCGCTACCTGCGGGTGGCCGAGGTCTTCGACGCCCGCCTGGTGCGGTCCATGCTCAACGGCCCCGGCTCGGCGCCCACGACGGCGCAGGCGCAGACGTGGCTCGAATCGTCCGTGCGGGACTTCGAGCGAGCCGGAGTGACGCTGGCTCTGGAGACGTACGAGCAGATCGCGACGTCGGACCTGCTCGCTCTCATCGCCGCCGTCGGCAGCCCGGCGCTGGGCGTGTGCCTCGACCCGGCCAACGTCGTGGCCCGGCTGGAGACACCGCGGACGACGGTCGAGCTCGCGGCATCCGCCACGGTCAACGTGCACGTCAAGGACTTCGCCTTCGCGCGGCAGGACGGCTGGGTGGGCTTCACCTTCACCGGCACCCCCCTGGGGACCGGACTGCACGACTACGCGCACCTGCGGGCCGCCGTGCGTCCCGCCGCGCGCGGGATCAACGAGATCGTCGAGCACTGGCTGCCCTGGCAGAGCGACGCCGAGACCACCGTCCGCACCGAGCGGGAATGGACCCGCACCGCCCTGGACCACCTGAGGAGAACCCCATGAGCCACACCATCGCCGTCTTCGGAGCCGGAGGGAAGATGGGCACGCGCGTGTCCGACAACCTCGTGCGCACCGATCACACCGTCCACTACGTCGAGACGTCGCCCGCCGGTCGCGAGCGCGTGCGCGCCGCGGGTCGCGCGCTGTCCGAGGCCGCCGACGCCGTCGCCGACGCCGACATCGTCGTGCTGGCCGTGCCAGACCTCGCGCTCGGGCCCGTGACGGCGCAGCTGGTTCCGCAGCTGCGGCCGGGGACGATCGTGCTGACGCTCGACCCGGCAGCCGCCTACGCGGGCCTGCTGACCACCCGCGACGACATCGTGCAGGCCGTCGCCCATCCGTGCCACCCGTCGGTGTTCCTCGAGCGCACGTCGAAGGAGGAATGGGCCGACACCTTCGGCGGCGTCGCGGCACCGCAGGACGCGATCGCCGCGATCGAGAGCGACGACCCGCGCAAGAAGGCGATCGTCGAGGAGACGGTGCGCGCCATCTATGCCCCCGTCATCGACGTGCACTGGGTGAGCGTCAAGCAGCTCGCCCAGCTGGAGCCCACCCTCGTCGAGACGGTCGCGTGCATGATCGGATCCCTCCTCAACGAGGCGCTGCACGAGGCGATCCACACGATGGGCGTTCCCGAGGCGGCGGCGCGCAGCATCCTGTACGGGCACACGCAGGTGGCGCTGGCCAATGGGCTCCGCGGCGACAACCCCTTCAGCGACGCCTGCCTCATCGCGATGGACTACGGTCGCGAGAGCATCATCAAGGACGACTGGAAGAAGATCTTCCGCGACGACGAGCTCGACAAGAACCTCGCGCGGATGCTCCACCTCGATCGCATCGAACGCTGAGGATCGCATGGGACAGCTCACCGACAAGACCGCCCTCGTCACCGGGGCGGCCAAAGGCATCGGCCTCGCCGTCGCCTCCCGTTTCGTCCGCGAGGGCGCACGGGTCGTGCTCGCCGACCGAGACGTGGATGCCGCGACCACCGCGGCCTCCGCCCTGGGCGCGCACGCCCGCGCCCAGGGCATGGACATCTCCGACGAGGCGGCCGTGGCCGCCGGGTTCGCCGAGCTGGAGGCCGCGGGGTGGGCGCCGGACGTCGTCGTCGCGAACGCGGGCGTCCAGCTGTTCGGGCAGGACGCCCCCGCCGCCGACCTCGAGCTGGACGTCTGGCGGCGCACCCTCGACGTCAATCTCACGGGAACCTTCCTCACCGTCAAGCACGCCGTGCGCAGCATGCTCCCCCGCGGCGGCGGGGCGATCATCCTCACCGGCAGCCCGACCGCGGTCAACGGCGAGGGCCGGGACTTCACGGCGTACAGCGCGTCGAAAGCCGCGATCCACGGGCTGGGACGCACCGTCGCCGCCGCCTACGCCGATCGGGGGATCCGCGTCAACACGGTGCAGCCCGCCTACACCGAGACCCCTCTGGTCGCGGCCATCACGGACGACCCGCAGGCGCGCGCGGCCATCGTCGGCCGTATCCCGATCGGGCGCGCCGGCACCCCCGACGACGTCGCCGGCATCATGGTCTACCTCGCGAGCGACGACGGCGCCTTCGCGACCGGCGCGGTCTTCCAGGTCGACGGAGGCATGACGTCGCTGTGAGCGGCACGTGGGATGACGAGGCTCGGCGACCCTGGCGCAGCGCGCGGTGGTCGCTCGAGCTGCGGGGCGACGAGCTCGCCGACATCGCCTACGACGGCGTCGTGGTGCTCCGCTCCGCGCGCGCGGTCGTCCGCGACCACGACTGGCGCACCGCACCCCTCGTGATCGACGATGTCGACGCCCGCGACGACGCGATCGTCATCGCCCTGCACTCGAGCGGGCTGGGGTCGTCGTTCGCGGGCACCGTGCAGGTGCACGCACACGGCGATCGTCTGCAGATCGTCTGCGACCTGACCTCCCGGCAGCCGTTCGACACCAATCGGACGGGGCTCGTGGTCCTGCATCCGCCGACGCTGGCCGGCACGCCCCTGCGGGTGGTCCACTCCGCGGCGGAGCCGGAGGTGACGCGCTTCCCCGCGCGCATCAGCGCGCACCAGCCCGTGCGCGACATCGCGGCCCTGGCGTGGACGGCGGGAGGTGTCGCCGTCGCGCTGACCTTCGACGGCGACGTGTTCGAGATGGAGGATCAGCGCAACTGGACGGACGCCTCGTTCAAGACGTACAGCCGCCCCCTCGACCTCCCGTTCCCGTACCGCGTCGCGGCGGGCGAACGGGTGACGCAGACGGTGACGATCGAGGCGACGGCCTCCGCCCCGGCCCCGGTGATCGAGACGGCGAAGCCCGCCCCGGCCGCGGTGATCGAGCTTCGACCGGGCGGCGCGTTCCCGCGCCTCGGCCTCGGCGCCGCGACCGCGCCGGATCCGGCGCCGCCGCTCGGCTCGCCGCTCGGCTCGCACGTCGTCGCCGACATCGATCTCGCCGATCCCAACTGGCGCGCGGCCCTGGACCGGGCGGGCGCGGCGGGACTGCCGGTCGAGGTGCGCCTGGTGCTCGCGGACGACGACCCCGACGCGCTCCGGGCGGCGGCGCATGCCCTCCGCGGACGGCGCACGGCGCGCGTGACGGCCTTCCCTGCGACCGGGCCGGCCCGCCACGTGTCCGACGGCCCGACGATCCGGGCGCTGCGCGCGGCGCTGCGCGCCGCCGACGTCGACGTGCCGGTCGTCGGCGGAACCCGCGCGCACTTCACCGAGCTCAACCGCGAGCACCACCGTCTCCCGGACGGGCTCGACGGCATCGTGCTCAGCAGCACGCCGCTGTTCCACAGCCGCGGCACCGACCAGCTCGTCGAGGCGCTCGCCATGCAACGACGCGTGGCGCAGGAGGCCGTGGACATCGCGTCGGGGCTCTCCGTGCACATCGGACCGGTCACGCTCCGGCCGCGCTTCAACGACGTCGCGACCACGCCCCCGCCCCGCCCCGGGCGCACCGATCTGGCCGAGGGGTACGGCGCCCAACTGCTCGACGCCGACGATCCGCGCCACGACAGCGACGAGCTGGCCGCATGGACGATCGCGAGCGCGGCGGCGTTCGCCGTGCCGGGGGTGGCCGCGCTGACCTTCTTCGAGGAGTGGGGGCCCCGCGGCATCCGCACCGCCGCGGGCCGGGACCGGCCGGTCGCCGCGGCGCTGCGCGCCCTCGCCGACGTCGCCGGGCCCGACGGGCGAGCCTGTACCCTGCTGCACGGCGACAGCCCGGACGGCCTCGTCTGGGCCGTCGGGGGGCGCGGCGACGACGGGGGGAGCGTCCTCGTGGCCAACCTCGACCGGGTGCCGCGCGTCGTCCGCGTCGAGCCCGGAGGCACCCGCACCGTTCCCGCCGGAGCCTTCGCGATCCTTCCGCTCACGGCACCGTCCGCTCACGACTGATCCGCCCCGACCGACCCGCTCATCGAGGAGCCCTCATGACCGCACCGCACCGCAGCCTGCTGACGGAGTACATCCACGCCGCCACGATCCGGATGACCCGGGAGCCCTCCGGCGTGCTCACCCATCCGTACACGGTGCCCAGCGCCCCGGAGTCCCCCTTCTACTCCGACACGCTCTGGGACTGGGACTCGTGGTTCATCAGCGTCGTCATGGGCCAGGTCGAGGTGGAGACCGGACGGCCCGGCCTGTTCGGCGTCTACGAGGAGGGGACGATCCGCAACTTCCTCGACCACATGGACGAGGACGGCGTCATGCCGATCCTGATCAAGCCGGGCGGACCGCTCCTGCACCGCGATCCGAGCCGGGCGGCGGGCTTCACCGAGAACATGCACAAGCCGATCGTCGCCCAGCAGGCGCTGCTGCTGGCCCGTCGGCGCGGGTCGGCCGAGTGGCTGAGACCCGAGCGGGAACGGATCGGACGCTTCCTCGAGCGGTACGTGCACTCGCACATGGACCCGGCGACCGGGCTCGCCTACTGGCAGACCGACTTCGCGATCGGCGTCGACAACGATCCGTCCGTGTACTACCGCCCCGACCGCAGCACGGCCTCGGTCTACCTCAACAGCCTGCTCTACCGCGAGATGCTCGCGTTCGGCGCCCTGTGCGAGGACCTCGGGGATGCCGCGGCATCCCTGCAGTGGCGCGGACGCGCCGCCGACCTCGCCGATGCCGTCAACGCGCTGCTCTGGGACGAGCGCGACGGCATGTACTACAGCGCCGACCTCCACCTCCGCCCCGTCGACCCCGAGGACTGGCTGCACCGCGGCGCGCCGCGCCGCTGGAACTCGCTGCTGCTGCGCATCGACAACTGGTCGAGCTTCCTTCCCCTCTGGGCGGGCATCGCCCCGCACGACCGCGCGGAGCGCGTGCGCGCGCGGATCGCGGACCGCCGCACGTTCCGCGCCGCCTACGGGGTGCGGACGCTGTCGCGGCTGGAGCAGCAGTACGACCTGAGGGCGTCGAACAACCCCTCGAACTGGCTCGGGCCGGTCTGGGGCATCAGCAACTACCTCGTCTTCCGCGCGCTGGCGCGCTACGGCTTCGACGCGGATGCGGCGGCGCTCGTGGACGAGACGGTCGCCCTGTTCGGGCGCGATCTGGCGGCCTCCGGCGCGCTGCACGAGTACTACCACCCCGACACGGGCGAGCCGATCATGACCAGCGGCTTCCAGAACTGGAACTTCCTCGTGCTCAACATGATGGCGTGGCAGGAGGGACGCCCCGTCGTCGCGGAGTTCTGAGCCGTCGGCGCGGCCCGTCGGTCTCAGCCGCGCCCGAAGCCCTCGGTGCTGGCCCGCACGACCAGGTCCGGCTGGAACATCCGATGCGGGTCCGCGGCCGACCGGCCCGCGATCGCGTCGAAGAGGGCGTCGACGACCGCGATGCCGAAGCGCTCGTGACGGCCCCGGACGCTGGTGAGCGGGATGAGGGACACCTCGGCGAACTCGTTGTCGTCGTAGCCCACGATGGCCGTCTGGCGCGGCACGTCGATGCCGGCCTGCACGAGCACCTGCATCATGCCCAGCGCGAGGAGGTCGTTGACCGCGAAGATGCCGTCGGGGCGGAACGCCTCGGGGCGCGCGACGAGCGCGCGCGCCACTTCGCGGCCGCCGCGCACCGTGCGGTCGGGCATGTCGATCACCTCGACGGTCGCCGCGCCGAAGGTGCGGACGACCTCGGTCGCCCCGGCCAGGCGGTCGGCCACCTGGGGGATGCCGAGGGGGCCTCCCACGAAGGCGATGCGACGGCATCCGACATCGAGCAGGTGCTGCATCGCCTGGCGCCCGCCGGAGACGTCGTCCAGCGACACGGACGGCTGCTCGGAGCTCTCGGCGCGCTGGCCGACGATGACCGACGGGGTGCCGCGTCTGCGCACCTGGGCGAGACGGTCCTCGATCGGCAGGTGCGAGGACACCAGCAGCCCCTGCACGCGGTGCTGCTCGAACACCTCGAGGTACGCGTCCTCCCGCTCCCGGCTGCGATGCGAGTTGGCGAGGAAGACGGTCACGCCGCGTTCACTGGCTCGACGCTCGACGCTCTCCGCGATCTCGGCGAAGTAGGGGTTGCTCACGTCGGGGGCGATGTAGCCGATCACCTGGCTGACGCCGAGCCGCAGCTGACGGCCCGCGATGCTGGGCACGAAGCCGAGGGAGTCGATGGCGTAGCGGATGCGCTGCGCCTTGTCGTCGGAGACGCGGTCGGGATGGTTCAGGTAGTTGGAGACCGTGCCGACGGCGACACCGGCGAGAGCGGCGACGTCACGGATGCCGACGCGTACGCCGGGACGGGTCGACGACGACCCGTTATGAGATTGTGACGTTTCAAACTCCACGTCCCCATCTTGCCCCAGTCGGCTCATCCCTGTCACGGATTTCGCTGCTCTGCCGCTCCGCAGGGCCGGGAATCACTGTTGACAGGGGTCGGCGAGCGCCCTAGCATCCACTATTGAAACGTCTCAAAAGAAGAGATGACCACTTTCAAGGAGGAAATGTGTTCACAGCGAAACGGCGGCGCCCGAACAAGCCGCTTCTCAGCGCCGTGGTGCTCCTGGGCGCCGGCGCGCTGGTGCTCACCGGCTGCTCCGGCGGCGGCAGCGGCGGCGGCACGGACAACCCGACGACGTTCGAGTTCCTGAAGAACGCGGAGAACACGACCACCCAGCCCGTGCTCGACGCGCTGGCATCCGGATCGTGCACGGCCGAGAACGACGCCGCTCCCCTGGAGGTCAACTCGGTCCCGCAGGCGGACCTCGACGCACAGGTCCAGCTCCTCGCGACGCAGGACGGCCTGCCCCCCATGTTCTCGGCCGGCGGCAACCCCGCGGAGGGCGCCAAGCTCGCCAAGGCGGGCTACCTCGTCGACTTCGACAAGGCCCTCACCGAGCTCGGCGTGCGCGACAAGGTCGCCGAGGGCGCCGTGTCGACGATCAAGAAGCTCTACGGAGGCTCCTTCAGCTTCCTGCCCTACCAGTACAACATCGAGGGCATCTTCTACAACAAGGAGCTCTTCGAGAAGAACGGCTGGGCGGTGCCCGAGACGTGGGACGACCTGCTGAAGATCGCGGGCGAGGCGAAGAGCGCCGGGCTCACGCCGTTCGCGGCATCGGGCGAGCAGGGCTGGCCGCTGACCCGCCTCATCTCCGGCTACCTGTTCCGCTCCCTCGGCGCCGACGCCCTCCAGGACGTCGCCGACGGCAAGGCCAAGCTCACCGATCCTGAGTACGTCGCGGCCGCGCAGGCCGTCGCCGACCTCGGCGCCGCCGGCTACTTCGGCTCGAACGTGGCCTCTCTCGACTACGACGCCGCGACGAACGAGTTCCTCACCGGCAAGGCCGCGATGATCTACATGGGCAGCTGGCTGCTGGGCAACATCAACAGCGACAGCAACCAGATCGGTGCCGACAACGTGGGCTTCTTCAAGTTCCCGGGCGTCGCCGGGGGCAGCGGCTCGATCGACGAGTACCCCTCCAACGTCGGCCTGCCGGCCACCTTCAACGCCAAGACCTACGCGGCCGACAACAGCGTCGGGGCGTGGCTGAAGTGCATCACGTCGAACTACGGCAACGAGGCGCTCGCGCAGGGCCAGATCACCGGGTTCATCGCGGACAAGAAGGTGGAGCTGCCCGCGATCTCGCAGACGATCGCCGACGAGATCGCCGGCGCCAAGGACAGCGTCCTCTGGTTCGAGGCCCTGTTCAACGCGAAGGCGAGCAACATCTCCTCGACCAACGCCGCCCTGCTGGTGACCGGCCAGCTCTCCGCCGAGCAGTTCATGAAGCTCGTCCAGGACGCGCTCGACGAGGGGTGACCCTCCCCGCGCCGGCCGGCCGGGGTCCCGATCCCCGGCCGGCCGGCGCCCGACCCCCTTCCGCTCCGCACGAAAGCCGCCACCCATGAAGTCCGTCCTCGGCGACCGCAAGGCGATCACGCTGCTGCTTCTTCCCGCGCTCATCGTCTACACCCTGATCATGCTCGTCCCCGTCCTCTGGTCGTTCGGGCTCACGTTCTTCTCCGGCAGCGTGCTGACCGGATTCGAGTGGAACGGCATCGACAACTTCACCCGGCTGCTCTCCGACCCCTACGTCGGCGACGCACTGGTCTTCACGCTGAAGTACGCCGTGCTGGTGACGATCCTGCAGGTCGTCCTGGGCTACGGCCTCGCGCTGCTGTACCAGTTCGTCCTGCGCCGGTCGTCGGTCCTGGTGCGCACGCTCGTGTTCTTCCCCGTCGTGCTGCCCACCGTCGCGATCGCGATCCTGTACCAGAAGATCTTCCAGTCGGCCCCCAACGACGGTCTCGTCAACGAGCTGCTCGTCAACGTCGGCCTGTCGTCCGTCGACTGGCTGGGCTCGGGCACGACGGCCTTCGTGGTCATCGTCGTGATGGACGTGTGGCGCTCGGTCGGCTTCTACGGGGTGCTCGTCTTCTCCGGCCTGCTCGACATCCCCGACGAGATCGTCGAGTCGGCCCGCATCGACGGCGCCAAGACCTTCTCGCTGTTCCGGCACATCATCCTGCCGATGTCGCTGCCGATCCTGTTCGCCTCGTTCATCTTCAGCATCAACGGCACCATCAAGGTGTTCGACTCGGTCTTCGCCCTCACCGGCGGCGGGCCGGGCAACTCGACCACGCCGCTGACCCTCTACATGTACCGGACCGCGTTCCAGTACAGCGACTTCGGCTACGGGTCGACCATCGCGCTCCTGCTGACCGTGATGTGCCTTCTCGTCACCCTCGCCATCTTCCGCTCGTCGCGCCGCGACAACACCGTCTGAGAGGAGCACCTCATGACCACGACTCTCGACACCATCGCCGTCACGAGCCCCCGTGCCGTCAGGTCGCAGCGACCGACGCCGGCGGGGCGCGCCCTCGCGCTGCTGCGCCGCGTGCCGACCTGGCTGACCATCCTCTTCCTCGTGGTCGTCACGGCCTACCCGCTGTTCTGGATGTTCATCAACTCGCTGAAGTCGAACACCGACTTCCTGAACAACCCGTCGTACGCCTTCCCGGAGACGTGGCGCTGGGACAACTACGCGACCGCCTGGCAGACGGGCAACCTCTCGACGACGGTGATGAACTCGATCATCGTGACGCTGCCGTCGCTGCTGCTCATCGTCGTGCTCGGCACCGCGGCCGGCTTCGCGCTCGAGGTCCTCGTCTTCAAGGGGCGCGGTGCCGTCCTGCTGCTCTTCCTCGCCGGCATCATGATCCCGGGGCAGATGATCATCCTGCCGCTGTTCAACGCCTTCTTCCAGCTCGGGATCAACGGCTCGCACCTGCCGATGATCCTCATCTACACGGCGGGCGGACTGCCGCTGACGGTGTTCATGATGGCGACCTATTTCCGGGCGATCCCCCGCGAGATCTTCGAGGCGGCGACCATCGACGGCGCCTCGATGGTGCGCGCCTTCTTCTCGATCGGGTTCCCGATGATGCGCAACGCCGTGCTCACGGTCGCGATCGTGCAGTTCTTCCTGATCTGGAACGACCTGCTGATCGCGCTGGTGTTCGGCGGCAAGAAGAGCCTCAACACGATCCAGGTCGGCCTGCTCAACTTCTCCGGCGAGTACGGGGCCATCAACTACGGGCCGCTGTTCGCGGCGATCTGCATCACGGTCGTCGGCATCCTCGTCCTCTACCTCTTCCTCAACCAGCGCATCATGAAGGGCCTCGCGGCCGGCGCGGTCAAGGGATGAGCCGGATGCCGGCGGGTCGCGAGGACGGCACCCGCCGGCATCCTTCAGCGCCAGTCGTGCCGGGCGCGGAAGCCCAGCTCCGCGCGGATCTTCCGGGTCGACAGCAGCGACTCGAACGCGCCGAGGTCCTCCGCGACGGGCACGCCCGGGAACCATCGCGCCGCGACTTCGCGCGAGGGGGTCGACAGCCCCGATTCGGGTGCCGCGACGTTGTACACCTCGAATCCGGGGCGTCCGCGCCCGAGGGCGAGGGCGACGGCCTCGGCCCCGTCGCGGGCATCGACCCACGAGCCGAGCAGATCGCGTCGGTAGTCGTCCTCGCCGGCACGCGCGAAGGTGGCGTAGCCGTCCGGGGCGACGACGTTGGTGAAGCGCAGGGCCGTGATCGAGACGCCCTCGCGCCAGCCGGCGATCTGCGCGGCCAGGGTCTCCTCGACGACCTTGCCGAGGCCGTAGGTGTTGAACGCGCGCGTGTAGCCCTCGTCGACGGGCAGCGCCGGCGGCGCGACGTCGAAGGGGAACCCCGCGGCCGTGATGCTCGAGGCGATGACGATGCGCCGGATGCCGGCGCGGTGCGCCGCGAAGAGCACGTGCGACGACGCCGCCAGGTTGTTCTCGAAGGTGGCGACATCCGGGATCAGCCCGTTCACCGGCACCGCGGCGAGGTGGACGAGGGCGTCGAGGCCGTCGTGGCGGGCCGTGACGCCGAGGATCGCGTCGAGCGTCTGTCCGTAGTCGGACAGGTCGACGCGCGTGAACCCGGGACCCGCGGGGCCGGCGAGGTCGAAGCCGACGACGTCGTGCCCGTCGGCGCGCAGCCGCTCGACGGTGGCCCGTCCCAGAGTCCCGCTGCTGCCCGTGACGGCGATGATCATGACCGCTCCTTTTGCTATGGTTTGAAACGTACCAATGCTATTGGTTCGCTCTGCGATTCGCATCGCAAACGACAGACTGAAACGTTTCGAGTCGACTCGACCGCCCAACGAGGGGAATGTGACCAATGACGGCCACCGTGTCCGCACCGCGCTTCGAACACCATCGGGAGGCGCTCGGCATCGGCGAGAGCGCGCCGCGCCTGTCCTGGACGATCGACGACGCGGCCCCCGAGTGGCACCAGAGCGCCTACCGCGTGGAGGCCCGCGACCCGCACGCGGCCGCCGATCCCGCCGCCGACGAGCGCGCCGCGGAGTGCGCGGAGGTGGCCTCGTCCGCGCAGATCCT
The DNA here is from genome assembly GCF_019443465.1 of Microbacterium sp. PAMC21962. Lineage (NCBI taxonomy): Bacteria > Bacillati > Actinomycetota > Actinomycetes > Micrococcales > Microbacteriaceae > Microbacterium > Microbacterium sp. PAMC21962. Next base: position 1,980,339 of record NZ_CP080381.1, read on the forward strand.
CGTGACGTGGCCGTTCGCCGCCCTGCGGTCGCGCGAGCGCCGTGAGGTGCGCATCAGCGTCCGTGGCCACGACGGCGTCTGGAGCGCGCCGGGCCCGTGGGCGCCCGTCGAGATCGGACTCCTCGACCCGTCCGACTGGGCGGCCGCGCCGGTGGGGGCGCTGTGGAACGAGAACCCGATGAGCGACGAGCGGCGCCCGTCGCTGGTGCGCCGGGAGTTCGACGTCGCGCCCGGCCTGGTGCGCGCCCGGCTGTACGCGAGCGCGCACGGCCTGTTCCAGGCGGAGATCAACGGCGAGCGGGTCGGCGACGACCTGCTCGCCCCCGGCTGGACGGTCTACCGGGAGCGGCTGCGCTACACGACCTACGACGTGACCGGGCTGCTGCAGAGCGGGCGCGCGGCGATCGGAGCCTGGCTCGGCGACGGCTGGTACCGCGGGCGCCTCGGCTGGCGGGGCGGGTTTCGCAACCTCTTCGGCGACGACCTCTCCTTCCTCGCCCAGCTCGAGCTCGTCTACGACGACGGCTCGCGCGTGGTCGTCCCGACCGACACGTCGTGGCGGGCGGCGCCGAGCCCGATCCTGCAGGCGGGGCTCTACGACGGCGAGGTGTACGACGCGCGCGAGGAGCAGCCCGGCTGGTCGCGCCCCGGCTTCGACGACGCAGGCTGGGAGCGGGTGCAGATGCGGCGACGCGACCCCGCGACCCTCGTGGCCCCGACCGGCCCGCCCGTGCGCGTCACCGAGGAGCTCCCGCCCCGCCGCGTGCTCACCTCGCCGTCGGGCAGGCGCATCCTCGACTTCGGGCAGAACCTGGTCGGCGTCGTCCGCCTGCGCGCGACGGCACCCGCCGGCACCACGGTGACCCTGCGCACCGCGGAGGTGCTGCAGGACGGCGAGCTCTACACGCGGCCGCTGCGGGACGCACGCTCCACGGATGCCTACACGTTCGCGGGCCGCCCCGAGGGCGAGACCTGGGAGCCGCGGTTCACGTTCCACGGGTTCCGCTACGTGGAGGTCGACGGCTGGCCGGGCGATCTCGACGCGGATGCCGCCGCCGGCGCGCTGCAGGCGCGCGTGCTGCACACCGACCTGGAGCGCACCGGCTGGTTCTCCTCCTCCGATCCGATGCTCGACCGGCTCCACGAGAACGTCGTGTGGGGAATGCGCGGCAACGTCGTCGACGTGCCGACCGACTGCCCGCAGCGCGACGAGCGCCTCGGGTGGACCGGCGACCTCCAGGTGTTCGCCCCGACCGCCTCCTTCCTCTTCGACGTGTCCGGCATGCTCGGCGGCTGGCTGCGCGACCTGGCCCTCGAACAGCTCCCCGATGGGACCGTGCCGTGGTTCGTCCCGGTGATCCCGGCCGACACGATGTGGACGCCGCAGCGGCCCGGAGCGGCCTGGGGCGACGCGGCGACGGTCGTGCCGTGGACGCTGTTCTCGCGGTTCGCCGACCCCGAGATCCTGCGCGCGCAGTTCGACAGCGCGCGCAGGTGGGTGGACCTCCAGGCCGAGATCGCCGGCCCGAGCCGCCTCTGGGACACGGGCTTCCAGCTCGGCGACTGGCTCGACCCGGCCGCACCGCCGCAGGATCCGGCGGATGCCCGCACCGACCGCTACCTCGTCGCGACGGCGTACTTCGCGCTGTCGGCGCGGATCGTCGCGCGGATGGCGGCGGAGCTCGGGCGCGCCGAGGAGGCGGGCGCGTACGGGCGGCTGGCCGACGAGATCGTCGAGGCCTTCGTGGCCGCCTACGTCCGCCCGGACGGCACGATGACCTCCGACGCGCAGACCGCCTACGCGCTCGCCCTGCAGTTCGATCTCCTCCCTGCGCACCTGCGCTCCTCGGCCGCGGACCGCCTCGCACACCTCGTGCGCGAGGCCGGCAACCACATCGCCACCGGGTTCGTGGGCACGCCGCTGGTGTGCGACGCGTTGAGCGCGAACGGTCACCTCGACGCCGCGTACGACCTGCTGCTCGAGCGCGGCTGCCCGTCGTGGCTGTATCAGGTGGAGATGGGCGCCACCACGATCTGGGAGCGGTGGGACGCCATGCTGCCGGACGGATCGGTCAACGCGGGCACGATGACCTCCTTCAACCACTACGCGCTGGGCGCGGTGGCCGACTGGCTGCACCGGACGGTCGCCGGCCTGGCCCCCGACGCGCCGGGTTATCGGCGCATCCGGTTCGCACCCCGTCCGGGAGGCGGACTGACCTCGGCGAGCGCCCGCCATCTCACCCCCTACGGACCCGCGGAGATCTCCTGGGTCCGCGAGGGCGACGACCTGCGCGTGCGGATGCGGGTGCCCGTCGGCGCCGAGGCGATCGTCGACCTGCCGGGTCGGGACCCCGAACGGGTGGGCCACGGCGTGCACGAACGGGTGGTCCGCCGCGCGGTGGAGGTGATCGCGTGAGCGCGCCGCGACGTGTCGCCTTCATCCACACCGGCGCCGTCGTCATCCCGATGGTCGCCGCGGAGGCGGCGACGCTCCTGCCGGGCGTGGAGATCGTCAACTACCTGGACGACCGCATCGTCGCCGACCTCTCGCGCGACGAGGCCCCGTCGGTGCCCGCCCGGATCGCACAGCTCGCCCGCGCCGCGCGCGACGCGGGGGCGGAGGCGGTGATGCTCACCTGCTCGTCCATCTCGACGCTGGCCGCGCCGACGGCGGCAGCGGTCGGCATCCCGGTCCTGCGCATCGACGAGGCCATGGCGGATGCCGCGGTGACGGCGGCGGGCGACGGACGCATCGCGGTCCTCGCGACCCTTCCGACCACCTGCGCGCCGACGGCCGCGCTCCTGCGGGAGCGCGCCGACCGCGCCGGAACGCGGCCGCGCATCGATGCCGAGGTGATCGACGACGCCTTCGCGGCCGTCGCCGGCGGCGATCGCGACCGCCACGACCGTCTCGTGGCCCAGGCCGTGGAGCGGGCGGCCGCGGGCGCCGATGTCGTGGTCCTCGCGCAGGCCTCCATGGCATCGGCCGCGGCGGCAGCCGCATCCACGGTCCCCGTGCTGACCAGCGTCGCCCTCGGCGTCGAGCGGCTCGCGCGGACGCTCGACGCGACCGGAACGGAGGCGCGGGCATGAACGCCACGCTGACTCCCCTCGGCGCAGCCGATGCGCGCTGGGCCGACGGCTTCTGGGGCCGCATCGCCCGGCGCACGCGCGAGGTGACGGTGCCGACGATGGGCGCCATGCTCGCCGACCCGGCCACGAGTCCGGCCCTCGCGAACTTCGAGGTGGCCGCGGGCCTGCGTCCGGGCCGCCACGAGGGTCCCCCCTTCATGGACGGCGACTTCTACAAGTGGATGGAGGCGGCGATCAGCCGGCTGGAGACGGATCCCGATCCGGCTCTCGAGGCCGAGCTGGAGCGCATCGCCCGTCTGATCGCCGCGGTGCAGCGGGAGGACGGCTACGTCCACACGCCGACGGCGATCGCCGCGCGCGACGACGAGCCCGTCTCGGCCCTGGCCGACCGTTTCAACTTCGAGACGTACAACCTCGGCCATCTGATCACCGCCGGTGTGCGCCATCATCGCGTCACCGGATCGCCGACCCTGCTCGAGGTCGCCCGCGGGGCGGCGCGGTTCCTGGAGCACCTCGCGACCGACAAGCCGCGCGAGCTGGCCCGCAGCGCGGTCTGCCCCTCGCACTACATGGCCGTCGTCGACCTCTACCGCGCGACCGGCGAGCGCCGCTACCTCACGCTCGCGGAGTCGTTCCTGCGGGTGCGCGACGAGTTCGACGAGGGCGGCGACGACAATCAGGACCGCATCCCCGTGCGCCGCCAGAGCGTCGTGGCCGGGCACGCCGTGCGGGCCAACTACCTCTACGCGGGTCTGGCCGACCTGGTCATCGAGACCGGCGACGAGGAGCTGCACGCCGTGCTGGACACGCTGTGGCGTGATGTCGTGGACACCAAGCTGGCGGTGACCGGCGGCTGCGGGGCGCTCTACGACGGCGCCTCCCCCGACGCCCACCCCTGGCAGGAGGAGATCAGCCGGGTCCACCAGGCCTACGGACGCCCCTACCAGCTGCCGCACACGACCGCCCACAACGAGACGTGCGCGCAGATCGGGATGGTGCTGTGGAGCGAGCGGATGCTGGCGCTGCGCGCCGACGCCCGGTACGCCGACGTCATCGAGACCATCGCGTACAACGCGCTGCTGTCCGGCATCGGTCTGGACGGAGCCACCTACTTCTACACGAACCCCCTGCGACAGGTGCGGGAGCTCCCCTTCCCGCTGCGGCGCGCGGGCGACACGGGGCTGCATCCGGTGCCCGCCCCGCCGCCGTCCGACGAGCGCCTGCGCGAGCCGTACCTGTCGTGCTTCTGCTGCCCGCCGAACATCGCGCGCACCCTCGCGCAGCTCCACGAGCGGATCGGCTCGGTGTCCGACGACGGGCTGTGGGTGCACCAGTACGGCGGATCGCAGATCCGTCATGCGTTCGGCGACGGGCGGGTCCTGGGCCTGCGTGAGAGCTCCGACTACCCGTGGGACGGGCGCATCGTCTTCACGGTCACCGAGGCGGAGGGCACGGTGCCGCTGCACCTGCGGATCCCCGGGTGGGCGCGGGGGGCGCGGCTCACCGTCGCGGGCGCGGACGTCGAGACCGCGGCGTCCTCGTCGTACGCGCGGGTCGACCGCCCGTGGCGCGCCGGCGACGAGATCGTCCTGGACCTCCCGATGCCCGCCCGCCTCCTCCGCGGCCACCGGCTGGCCGAGGAGCTCACGGCGCAGGTCGCCGTCCAGCGCGGGCCCGTCGTGTACTGCGTCGAGAGCCCGGACCTGCCCGCGGGGATCGACCTGGAACGCATCGCCCTGCGTCGCGGCGCCGCGCTGCGCGCCGTGCCGACACAGATCGCGGGCCGACGCGTCGTCGCCCTGGAGACCGAGGCGGCCGTCCTCCCGCCGACGCCCGCGACGCTGTACGACGAGGTCGACGACGACCCGATCACGACGGCGACGGTGCGGCTGGTGCCGTACTTCGCGTGGGCCAATCGCGGCCCGTCCGAGATGTCCGTCTGGCTGCCGGTGATCTGGTGAGCGCCGCGACCGACGCGGTCGTCGCGACCTACGTCATCGAGACCGGGCTCGACCTCGAGCGGGCCGCGGAGATCCTCGCCGGCGAGCAGTCGACGGGAACCTTCGTGCGGGTGGAGCGGGAGAGCGACGCGCTGCGGGACCGCTTCGCCGCGCGCGTCGTGGAGATCACCGAGCTGCCCCCGGCGGACTCCTCGCCCCTGCCCGGCGCCGTCGGCGACCTGGGCCACCGCCGGCGCGCCCGCGTGCGCGTGCGGTTCCCCCTCGAGAACTCGGGCCCGTCGATCCCGAACCTGCTCAGCACGGTGGCCGGCAACCTGTTCGAGATCAAGGAGCTGTCCGGCGTGAAGCTGGTCGACCTGGATCTTCCGCCGGCCTTCGCGCAGCGCTACGGGGGTCCGCGCTTCGGCCTCGAGGGCACGCGGCGGCTGATGTCGCGGCCGACCGGCGCCATGATCGGCACGATCGTGAAGCCCTCCATCGGACTCTCGCCCGCGGAACTGGCCGAGCTCGTCGGCGAGCTCGCGCGCGCAGGCGTCGACTTCATCAAGGACGACGAGCTGCAGGGCAACGCGCCGCACGCCCCGCTCGCGGCGCGCGTCGCGGCGGTGATGCCGGTGCTGGAGAGGCATGCCGACCGCACGGGGGTCAAACCCATGTACGCGTTCAACATCACCGACGACATCGACCGGCTCGAAGCCCATCACGACCTCGTCGTCGCGGCGGGCGGGACGTGCGTCATGGCCGTGATCGCGCACGTCGGCCTGGCCGGCATCGCCCACCTGCGCCGCATCTCGGGCGTGCCGATCCACGGGCACCGGGCCGGGTTCGGCGCGCTGAGCCGCTCGGACCGGCTGGGGATCTCGTTCACGGCGTGGCAGAAGCTCGCGCGGCTGTGCGGCGTCGACCACCTCCACACCAACGGCATCTCCAACAAGTTCTACGAGTCCGACGACGACGTGCTCGCCTCCGTCGCCGCCGTGCGCACGCCCCTGCCGGGCCTGACCTCGACCGTGCCGGTGCTCTCCTCCGGCCAGTGGGGCGGCCTCGCGCACGCCACCTACGCCGCGACCGGCACCGCCGATCTGCTGGTGATGGCCGGCGGCGGCATCCACGGCCACCCGGACGGTGCGGCGGCGGGCGTGACCGCCATGCGCGAGGCGTGGTCGTCCGCCGAACGCGGCGAGAGCGTCGCGCAGGCCCTCGCGGCCTCACCGGCCCTGCGCCGTGCGGCCGAGACGTTCGGACCCGTCCGTGAGTGAGCCGGCGGTCGGGTTCTACGGCGACGACGTCACCGGCAGCGTCGACGCGCTGCTGCAGTTCACCCGCCGCGGGTGGCGCGGACGCCTGTTCACCTCGCTCCCGACCGCGTCGGCGCTGGCCGACGCGGCGGACGACGGGGACGTCGTCGGCATCGCGGGCATCGCCCGCTCCCTCGGCCCCGCGGCGCTGGAGGCCGAGGTGCGGCCGGCGCTGGCGGCGCTGGCCGCGCTGCGGCCCGCGGTGCTGCAGTACAAGGCCTGCTCCACCGTGGACTCCTCGCCCGAGGTCGGCAGCCTCGGCCGCGTCCTCGAGATCGGGCGCGACCTCACCGGCGCCCGCCCCGTGCCGCTCCTGTTCGCCCAGCCCGACTTCGGCCGCTACACCGTGTTCGGCCACCACTTCGCGGCCGACGACGGCGTCGTGTACCGCCTCGACCGGCAGCCGACGATGTCCCGGCATCCGTCGACCCCGATGTCCGAGTCCGACATCGCGCGCCACCTCGGCGCGCAGACCGCGCTCGCCCTCACCGGCATCCCCCTGACCAGCTACACGGATGCCGCGGATCTCGCCCGCCGCATCGAGGCGTGCGGCGCCGACGCCGTCGTGCTCGACGCGCTCGACGCGCACCACCTGCGCCTCATCGGCGAGGCGATCGGCCGGCTCGCCCCGACCGCGTTCGTCGTCGGCTCGGGCGGTCTGAGCGCGGCGATCGCCGATGCCGCACCGCGCCGGCCGGCACCGGCCGCCGTGGCCGCCGCGAGCGGACCGGTCCTGGTCGTCTCGGGCAGTCGGTCGCCGCGGACGCGACGGCAGACGGCGGCGGCCGCGGATGCCGGGTGGTTCGTCGCGCCGCTTCCGCGGGACGATCGCGAAGCCGCACCCGCCCGCGACGCCCTGCGCGCCGGGCGCAGCGTCGTGCTCGCGTCGGATCTCGGGCCGGACGACGGCGGCGCGCTGGACGGGCTCACCCGGCGCGCGGCGCGTGTCGTGCGCACCGCGGTGGCGGCCGGCGAGACGCGCCGGGTGATCGTGTGCGGAGGCGACTCATCGAGTCGCGTCGTGCGCCTCCTCGGCATCCGGGCGCTGTCGATCGCCGCCAACCCCTGGGGCAACGTCGCGCTCCTGCGCGCGCACGCCGACGGCCCGCTCGACGGGGTCGAACTGCTGCTCAAGGGCGGCCAGGTCGGGGACGACGACCTGTTCGAGAGGGTGCGGACGGGCGGGGCGCCCTGACCGCGCGCGTCACGCCTGCGTCGACGCGCGCACCACGAGCTCGGGACTGAAGCGGACGTGGCGGGCGGGCGATCCGGGAGCCGCGGCGGCCTCGCGCAGCAGGTCGACGGCGGTCGCACCGATCTCCCGCGCCGGCTGGCGGATCGAGCTGAGGGGGACGACGGCCGCCTGCGCGAAGTCGATGTCGTCGTAGCCGATGATGGCCAGATCCTGCGGCACACGGATGTCGCCCAGGATGGCGGCCCCCTGGAGCACGCCGACGGCGAGGAGGTCGTTGGCGCAGAAGACGGCGTCGGGCCGGTCGGCGGGCGCGCGCAGCGCCAGCTGCTCGCCCACCGCGCGACCGGCGAGCACCGTCAGCGCCGTCGTCTCGATGACCTCGAGCGCGGCATCCGGCGCCGTCTCGAGCGCGCGGCGCGCGCCGGCGAGACGATCGGACACCTGACGGATCGTCAGCGGCCCCGCCACGAAGGCGATGCGGCGCCGTCCGCGGGCGAGGAGATGCTCGACCGCCGCGTACCCGCCCTGCACGTCATCGACCGCGACGGAGGGGATCTGCTCGCCCGGGATGTCGCCGTCGACCAAGACGAGGGGGATGCCGGCCAGCGCCAGCCGTCGCAGCGGCGCGGGGTCCAGGTCGCGCGGCGTGAGCAGCACGCCGTGCACGCGCTGCTCGCGGAAGAGGTCGAGGTAGGCGCTCTCGCGCTGCGCGTTCTGGTCGCTGTTGCCGAGCAGCACCGCCAGTCCGTCGCGCGCGGCACGCTCCTCCGCGCCGCGCGCGACCTCGGCGAAGAACGGGTTGGCGGTGTCGAGCACGACCAGGCCGATGGAGCGGCTGCGCCCGGCGCGCAGCTGCCGGGCGGCGTCGTTGCGGACGAACCCGAGGCTCTCGATGGCCCGGTGCACGCGCGCGACGGTCTCGGGGGCGACTTTCTCGGGCCGGTTCAGCACGTTCGACACCGTGCCCACCGACACCGCCGCCGCCGCGGCGACGTCCTTGACGCTGGCGCTCATCCACGCTCCTCCGAGGTCGTCGTCGCCGCTTGACGAATCGTTTCAACCACACTACTCTTTGAAACGATTCACAGCAGAGATCCGCGGAGGCGCGGATTCCACACCGAAAGCGCGAGAGTATGACGACGCTGTCAGCCGAGAACCTGTCCACGCTCCAGGCCCAGGGGATCGAACTGCCCTCGTGGGCGTTCGGCAACTCCGGCACCCGCTTCCGGGTCTTCCCCACTCCCGGCACGCCCCGCGACCCGTTCGAGAAGATCGCCGACGCCGCCCAGGTGCACCGCCACACGGCGCTCGCCCCGACCGTGGCGCTGCACATCCCGTGGGACGCGGTCGACGACTACGCGGCGCTGCGCCGTCACGCCGAAGACCTCGGCGTGGCGCTGGGCACCGTCAACTCGAACACGTTCCAGGACGAGGACTACAAGTTCGGCGCGCTCACCCACCACGACGACCGCATCCGACGCAAGGCGATCGACCACCACCTCGCCTGCATCGACATCATGGATGCGACCGGCTCGCGCGATCTGAAGATCTGGCTCGCCGAGGGCTCCAACTACCCCGGCCAGAACGACATGCGCGCGCGTCAGGACCGCCTGCACGACTCGCTCTCCCGGATCTACGCGCGGCTCGGCGACGCGCAGCGGCTCGTGCTGGAGTACAAGTTCTTCGAGCCGGCGTTCTACCACACCGACGTCCCCGACTGGGGGACGTCCTACGTGCAGGTGGCCGCGCTCGGCGAGAAGGCGATGGTGTGCCTGGACACCGGCCACCACGCGCCCGGGACGAACATCGAGTTCATCGTCATGCAGCTGCTGCGACTGGGGCGCCTGGGCTCCTTCGACTTCAACAGCCGCTTCTACGCGGACGATGACCTCATCGTCGGCGCCGCCGATCCCTTCCAGCTGTTCCGGATCCTCGTGGAGGTCGTCCGCGGCGGCGGGCTGAACAACCCGGACGTCGCCTTCATGCTCGATCAGTGCCACAACATCGAGGACAAGATCCCCGGCCAGATCCGCTCCGTGCTCAACGTGCAGGAGATGACCGCGCGGGCGCTGCTGCTCGATCGTGACGCGCTGGCCGCCGCCCAGGAGGAGAACGACGTGCTGACGGCCAACGCGATCCTCATGGACGCCTTCCAGACCGACGTCCGGCCGCAGCTGGCGACCTGGCGGGAGAGCCGCGGGCTGCCCGCGGATCCGATGGCCGCCTACCTCGCCTCCGGCTACGCCCGCACCATCGCCGACGAGCGCGTCGGCGGCGTCCAGGCGGGATGGGGTGCCTGAGATGACGAACCCCACCGCCGCCGCGCTCATCGCGCGCAGCAACCGCCTGGGCTCCGACCCGAAGAACACCAACTACGCCGGCGGGAACACGTCGGCCAAGGGCGAGGACATCGACCCCGTCACCGGCGCGCCGGTCGAGCTGCTGTGGGTCAAGGGCTCGGGCGGCGACCTGGGGACCCTCGCGCCCGAGGGCCTGGCCGTGCTGCGGCGGGACCGTCTGCGCGCGCTGGTCGACATCTATCCCGGAGTCGACCGCGAAGACGAGATGGTGGCCGCCTTCGACTACTGCCTCCACGGCAAGGGCGGCGCGGCGCCGTCGATCGACACCGCGATGCACGCCCTCGTGGATGCCGCACACGTCGACCATCTGCACCCCGACTCGGGCATCGCGATCGCGACGGCGGCCGACGGGCCCGAGCTGACGCGGACGATCTTCGGCGACCGCGTCGTCTGGGTGCCCTGGCGGCGCCCCGGCTTCCAGCTCGGACTCGACATCGCGGCGATCGCCGCAGAGAACCCGCAGGCGATCGGCACGATCCTCGGCGGGCACGGCATCACGGCGTGGGGCGACACCTCCGACGATGCCGAGCGCAACTCGTCGTGGATCATCGACACCGCGGCCGCCTACCTGGCCGAGCACGGCGGCCCCGCGCCGTTCGGGGCCGTCCGTGAGGGATTCGACGCGCTCCCCGCCGCCGAGCGGCGCGCCCGGGCGGCGGCGCTGGCCCCCACGATCCGCGGGCTCGTCTCCACCGATCGCCCCCTGCTCGGACACTTCACCGATTCCCCGGTCGTGCTCGACTTCCTGGCCTCGCAGAAGGCGCCCGCCCTGGCGGCGCTCGGCACGAGCTGCCCCGACCACTTCCTGCGCACCAAGGTGAAGCCGCTGCTGCTCGACCTGCCCGCGACGGCGTCGGTCGACCAGCAGCTGGCCCGACTGCGGGAGCTGCACGCCCAGTACCGCGCCGACTACCGCGACTACTACGAGAGGCACGCGACGGCCGACAGCCCGGCGATGCGCGGCGCCGATCCCCTGATCGTGCTCGTGCCGGGCGTCGGCATGTTCTCCTACGGCGCCGACAAGCAGACCGCGCGCGTGGCGGGCGAGTTCTACGTCAACGCGATCAACGTCATGCGCGGAGCGGAGGCGGTCTCGACGTACACGCCGATCTCGGATGCGGAGAAGTTCCGCATCGAGTACTGGGCGCTCGAGGAGGCGAAACTGCAGCGCCGCCCCGCGCCGAAGAGCCACCAGGGCCGCATCGCGCTCGTGACCGGCGCCGCGAGCGGCATCGGCAAGGCCACCGCGGCCCGCCTCGCCGCGGCCGGCGCCTGCGTCGTGGTGGCCGACCTCGACCTCGAGAAGGCCCGAGCGGCCGCCGCCGAGCTCGGGGGCGGCGACGTCGCGGTCGGGGTCGCCGTGAACGTGGCCGACGGCGAGGCCGTGCGGGCCGCCGTGGCCGACGCCGTGCTCGCGTTCGGGGGCCTGGACCTCGTCGTCAACAACGCGGGACTGTCGCTGTCGAAGCCGCTGCTGGAGACGACGGAGGCCGATTGGGACCTCCAGCACGACGTCATGGCGAAGGGCTCGTTCCTGGTGTCGCAGGCCGCGGCATCCGTGCTCATCGCCCAGGGCCTCGGCGGCGACATCGTCTACATCTCGTCGAAGAACAGCGTCTTCGCGGGCCCCAACAACGTCGCGTACTCGGCGACGAAGGCCGATCAGGCCCATCAGGTGCGCCTGCTCGCGGTCGAGCTGGGCGCGCACGGCGTGCGGGTCAACGGCATCAACCCCGACGGCGTGGTGCGCGGCTCGGGGATCTTCGCCTCGGGGTGGGGCGCGAACCGCGCCGCGACCTACGGCGTGAAGGAGGAGGAGCTCGGGCAGTTCTACGCCGCCCGCACGATCCTCGGTCGCGAGGTCGTCCCCGAGAACGTCGCCGACGCCGTCGCGGTGCTGACCGGGCCCGACCTCAGCCGCACCACGGGACTGCACATCCCGGTCGACTCCGGCGTCGCCGCCGCGTTCCTGCGATGACCGCGGCGGTCGCGGCCGTCGACCTGGGCGCGACGAGCGGCCGCGTCATCCTCGGGCACGTCGGCCGGGGCACGCTGGAGACCACGACGATCGCGCGCTTCGAGAATGCCCCGCTGCGCCTGGGTGACGGCCTGCACGGCGACATCCCCGGCCTGTACGCCGCGGCGCTGCGGGGCCTGCGCGACGCGTTCCGCGCCGAGCCCGCGATCGCGAGCATCGGCGTCGACTCCTGGGCCGTCGACTACGGGCTGCTGCGGGACGGGCGCCTGCTCGGCCTCCCGTTCCACTATCGCGACGCGCGCACGGAGCGCGGCGTCGGGAGCGCGCACGCCCGCGTGCCATACCCCGAGCTGTTCGCCCGCAACGGCCTGCAGTTCCTGCCCTTCACGACGCTGTACCAGCTCGCCGCCGAGCCGCCCGAGGTGCTCGCGATCGCCGACACGGCGCTGCTCGTCCCCGACCTGATCGCGTACTGGCTCACCGGCCGGGCCCGGGCCGAGCTCACCAACGCGTCCACGACGGGGCTGCTGAACGCGCGCACCCGCCGCTGGGACGACGAGCTCGCCGCGCGGCTCGGCGTGCCGCGGTCGCTGCTTCCCGAGCTGATCGCGCCCGGCGAGCGGGTCGGCGCGCTCCTGCCGCACGTCGCGGCGGCGCTGGGCGGGACGGCCCCGGTCACGGCGGTCGGCTCGCACGACACGGCCTCCGCCGTGGTGGCCGTGCCGATGCGGGCGGACGCGGCCGCCTACATCTCCTGCGGAACGTGGGGCCTGGTCGGCGTCGAGGTGGAGCATCCGGTGCTGGACGACGCCGTCGCGGCCGCGCACGTCACCAACGAGGGCGGGGTCGACGGGCGGGTGCGTCTGCTGCACAACGTGATGGGCCTGTGGATCCTGACGGAGGCGGTGCGCGGCTGGTCCTCCGACGGCGCCGGCGCCGACCTGTCGGAGCTGCTCGCGGCGGCCGCGCTCGTCCCGGCATCCGCCGTGCCCGTGTTCGACGTCGACGATCCGCGCTTCCTGCCGCCCGGCGACATGACGGCCCGCATCGACGCCTGGTGCACCGAGCACGACGTCGCGCCGCCGCGCTCCCGCGCCGCCTATGTGCGGGCGATCGTGGAGTCGCTCGCCCAGGCCTTCGCCGACGCCGTCGTCACGACGAGCCGGCTGGGGGGTGTCGCCGTGCGCACGATCCACCTCGTGGGCGGTGGGGCCCGCAACGAGCTGCTCTGCCAGCGCACCGCAGACCGCTCCGGGATGCCGGTGCTCGCGGGCCCCGTCGAGGCGACCGCGCTGGGCAACGTGCTGGTGCAGGCACGCGCCGCGGGCGTCGTCAGCGGCTCGCTCGACGCGCTGCGCGACCTGGTCGCGCAGACGCACGCACCGCGTCGCTACCTGCCGCAGACGTGATCGCGGGGCGCGTCGTCAGTGCAGCGACGCGTCGGCGTCGGTGCGCGTCCACTCGGCGAACACGACCTCGAGCCCGGCGCGCATCGGCGCACACACGAACGGGCCGGCCTGGGCGGCGAGCTCGCCCGCGAACGGCGCGACGCGCACGAGACGCAGCGGCTCGGTGTCGATGCCGGCGCGCACCGTCAGCGCGTCGGCTCCGCGGCTGACCCGCACGCGGAGTCGGCGGCCCGCCCACTCCGGCACCGCGCCGACCGACCAGTCGGACATGACGTCGGTGACGACCGCGCCCACGCCGAGCACCCCGTCCGCGTTCTCGACGCCGGCCTTCATCCACCGCTCGTCGTCGGCGCGCACGAACAGGCCCGCCTGATCGAACTGCGCCGTGAAGTCGGCGATGAAGACGACCTCCATCGCCGTGCCGACCTCGAACGGGGCCAGCAGCGCGTGCTCGGTGTCGTGGATGAAGCCGTAGGCCGTGCGGCGCCAGGCGTCGCTGCCCTCGACCGCGACGACGGCCAGCCCGTCCTCGCGCACCACCGCCGCCGCGGGCGGTGTGGTCCAGGTGCCGGCGCTCCAGTCGATGCGTTCGCTCATGCGTCCATCCTTCCGTGCGCGCCGGCGAGCGCGGGCTCCTGCGCCGGGATGCTGCGCGTCTCGACACCGCGGGGCGCCACGCGCAGCGCACCGAGCTCGGGATCGTCCACGACGACCTCGTCGTCGGTGCGGTTGACGACGAAGACATGGCGACGCGCGGCGTCGACGCGGACGATGACCTCGAGTCGGCCGTCGGCGGCGAGGGGGTCACCGGCCAGCGCGCCGATGTCGCCCGCGAGGCGCTCCAGCACCGCGCGCGCCCCGTCACGGCCGGTGTCGGCGGAGACGTATGTGGCCGACCCGGCGCCGACGCGGCGACGCGTGACCGCCGGCATCCCGGCCAGATCGCCCGCGGCGTAGGTGTCGAGCACCTCGACATCGTCGGCGACGTGGCTGATCCGCTCGCTCCAGTGCGTCGCGACGGCCCCGGAGGCCAGTCGCGCCGTCTCGTCGGCCAGAAGCGGGACGAACTCCTCGACGGTGACGCCGAGCACCTCCCGCAGCGCCCCGGGGTAGCCGCCGAGCCACACCCGGTCGTGCTCGTCGACGATGCCGGAGAAGGCGGTGGTCACGAGGTGGCGCCCGCTTCGCACCACGTGCTCGAGCCGTGTCCGCAGGGCGTCGGGCACGACGTGCAGCATCGGGGCGACGACGATGTCGTAGCCGTCGAGGGACGCCGCGACGGGGACGACGTCGGCGCGGACGCCGAGATCGAGCAGCGCCCGGTACCAGGCGAGGGTCTCGTCGTCGTAGCGCAGCGCGTCGGAGGGGTGGGAGTCGCGGCCGCTGACCCACCAGGACTCGTAGTCGAAGACCAGCGCGACGCGCGCGCGCTCGCGGTGCGAGCCCGTGACGGCGCCGAGCTCCCCCAGTCGCGCGCCGAGGGCGGCGACGTCGCGGAACACGCGGCTGTGCTCGCCGGCGTGCGGCACCATCCCCGAGTGGAAGCGCTCGCCTCCGGCGCGCGACTGGCGCCACTGGAAGAAGCAGACGGCATCCGCGCCGTGCCCGACGTGGGTGAGGGCGTCGCGCATCAGCTCCCCCGGGCGCTTCGGCGGGTTCACCTCGCGCCAGTTGACGGCGCTGGGGGCGTGCTCCATGAGGAACCAGGGGCGTCCCTCGGCGATGTTGCCCGTGAGGTTGGCCCAGAAGGAGACGTCGTCGCGGCCCAGCTCACCCGGGCGCAGGTAGTGGTCGTTCGAGATGAAGTCGACGTCGCCCGCCCACGTCGGGTAGTCGATGTCGCGGACGTTCTGGGCGACCATGAAGTTGGTCGTGAAGGGGATGTCGGGGGTGAGCTCGGCCAGCACGGCGGCCTCCGCCCGCAGGTGGTCGCGCACGGCGCCCGAGGAGAAGCGCTCGAAGTCGAGGCGCTGGCCGGGGTTGCGGTGGGTGGGCGCCGTGCGCGGCGGCAGGATCTGCTCCCACTCCGTGTAGTGCTGCGACCAGAAGGCGGTGCCCCACGCCTCGTTGAGGGCGTCGAGGGTGCCGTACCGGTCGCGCAGCCAGGTGCGGAAGGCGGCCGCGGCGTCGTCGGAGTAGTCGTAGAGGTTGTGGCAGCCGAGCTCGTTGGAGATGTGCCACGCGACGATCGCGGGATGGTCGCGATAGCGCTCGGCGAGCGCCCGCACGAGTCGCAGCGCGTGCGTGCGGAAGACGGGCGAGGTCGGCCGCCAGTGCTGCCGGGCGCCGGGCCACAGCACGGTGCCGTCCTCGGTCTGGGGCAGGATCTCGGGGTGACGCTGCGAGAGCCACGCGGGCGGGGATGCCGTGGCGGTGGCGAGGTCGACGTCGATCCCGTTCTCGTGGAGCAGGTCGATGACCTCGTCGAGCCAGCCGAAGTCGAACTCGCCGGGACGCGGCTCCAGCAGCGCCCACGAGAAGATCGCGAGAGAGACGATGTTCACGCCGGCCTCGCGCATGAGGCGCATGTCCTCCGCCCAGACGTCGCGCGACCACTGCTCGGGGTTGTAGTCCGCGCCGTAGCGCATGCGTCCTGCCCCCACTGCTCCGTCTCGAACCCAGCGATACTCCCGCGCGTGCGTTGCCATGTCGGCATCCTATAACGAATATCGTGCACATGCACGGTTTTTTCGGAGAGCCGCGCGGTACGCTCTGATGCCATGGCCACCTCGTCGCCCGCTCGCCGCGGGCCGTACGCGAAGTCGGCGGAGCGGCGGTCCGAGATCATCGCGTCGGCGACCGCCATCTTCAGCGCGCACGGCTACCGCGGCGGGTCGCTGCGGCAGATCGCCGCCGAGCTCGGCCTCAGCCTCACCACGGTGATGCACCACTTCCCCACCAAGGTCTCACTGCTGGCCGCGGTGCTCGAGCAGGAGGACGCCGCCGACGCCGACTTCCCCGAGCGTGCACGGCGCGACGGCCTGCTCCCGGCCGTGCTCGGCGTCGTCCGGCGCAACCTCGGCCGCCGCGAGCTCGTGCGCATGTTCTCGATCGTCTCCGCCGAGGCGACCTACCCGGGGCACGAGGCGCACGAGTGGCTCCAGCGCCGCTACGCGTCCGTCATCACGGACTACGCCGGGCTGATCGCCCACGACCGCGCCCGCGGGCGGATCGCGCCGATCCACGACGACGACACGGCCCTGGCGGGCCTCATCGTCACGGGATGGGAGGGGATCCAGATCCGCTGGCTCGCCGACGACGCCGATCCCGTCGCCGCGATGGAGCTCCTGCTGACCTCGCTCCTGCGCCCGCGCACGGCATAATGGGACAGGCGTGCCGCCAGGCGCGTCGACACCCAGGATCGAGGTCCCATGCCCTACCGCAATCAAGCGACGGTCGAAGCATGGGTGCGCGAGTACCTCGCGGGCCACCCGGCGGCCGAGTCGTCGATCTCCGTCCTCGAGAAGGACTACACCCCCGGCCCCGATTCGGGCCTCGTCGTCGTCGCCCTGAGCAACGCCTCCACCGTCACCTACATCCAGCCCGTCGTCCACGACGAGGGCCCGCGATGGGTGGTCACGTTCGAGGCGCGGGCCGACAGCTTCGACCTGGATGCCGCGGGCGTCGCACGCCTGTCCGCCGATCTCGCCGCCGTCGCCGAGCTGTGCGGCTTCCTGCAGGAGCGCACCGAGAAGGCCATCGCCGAGACCGCGAGCGCCTCCTAGCGCCGGCCGGCCGGCGCGCTCACACCAGCGGTGTCGTGAGCACCGCGGTCGCGAGGGCGCCCAGCGCCACCACCCCGCTGATCGCGGCGGCGGTCTGCCACAGCGCCTGCGCGCGGGGCGACGGCTCGGGTGACGGGAGCAGGGGGCGCGCCTCGTGGGCGCCGCCGACGGCGCGCTGCGCCTCCCCGAGCGACGCGTAGCGCCCGACGGGGGTGGAGCGGAAGTCGAACCCCACGAAGTGACCGTCGGGCGTGCACTCGACGCATCCGACGTAGTCACCGACGCGGGAGGCGACGTAGAAGCCGTCGCTGACGGCCGCCCAGGTCACGCGGCCGGTGGGCGCCGACGCGAGGGCGAGCACGCTCATGCGACGGCCGCCAGTTCGGCACGCGAGGGCACGGCCTCGGCGGCCAGCTCGACGACGATGCCCGCCGCGGAGGCGGCGGCCTGGGCCAGCTCGTTGACGCGCGCCGGCTCGAGGCGGATCGGCTCCGCCGCATCGAACTCGAAGCGCAGCGGGATGGCGCAGTGCACCCAGAGGGCGCTGCGGCCACGCGTCGGCGACGAGAAGGTGAGGCTGAAGCCCTCGGAACGACGCAGCTTCGTCATCGCCACCATCCTCAGGTGAGCCAGGTCGGTGTCGTCGACCTCGATCGCGTCGCTGGTGTTGCCGTAGTACAAGCGTCCCATCGTGACTCCCTCATTCGGTGCGCGTCGGGCTCGGCCTCGCCGCAGCGGTGGATCTGTCGTGAAGTAGGTTATTCCGTGAATAAGTAGTTAGTCAAGCGAGATATATCATGAGCTATATTGGTGTCACCGAACCCTTTACGGGCGCCGACTCTGAGTGGAGGTGAGTGCGGTGACGACCACACACACATCCGGCACGACCGATGTCCTGGATGCGCTCGCGCGCTTCCGGGCCGCGGACGCGCAGATGCATCAGCGCGTCCGGGCCAACGCCGCACTGGGCGAGAACGAACTGCGCATCCTTCAGTACGTCCTCGCCTGCGACCGCGACGGCCTGGACGTCAAACCGAGCGAGATCTCCCGCCACCTCGGCATCAGCTCGGCATCCACGACCGCCTTGCTGGACCGCCTGGAGCGCCTCGGCAGCGTGCAGCGCGTGAACCACCCCACCGACCGCCGCAGCATCCTCATCGCGCCGACCGAGCGGGCCGCGGCGGAGGTCGCCGACCTCGTCGACGCCTTCGAGAACCGCGTGGCCGCGGCCATCCGCAGGCTCGACCCGTCGGGGCGGGCCGCCGTGCTGAGCTTCCTGGACGCCGCGACCGGCGCCGCCGACGAGATCGCCGGATCGGTCGTCTCGCGCGACTACGCGTCGATGTGATCCACGGCCACGCGCATCGCATCCAGGAACCGGATGACGGTGTCGCGCTGGTCCTCGTCCATCTCGCGAACGACCGCCATCATGCGCTCGTGCATCGCCGACAGGGTGTGACGCACCTCGAGGTCTGACTTCTCGCTCGACGCGATCAGCACACTGCGCCGGTCCCCCGGGTTCGGCGTGCGCGTGATGTGCCCCGACCTCTCCAGGCGATCCAGCAGCGCCGTCGTGGATGCCGAGGTGATGCCGAGATATCTGCTCAGCGTCACGGGGGTCACCGGCTCGCCCCGCAGTCGCGCCCGGGCGAGGAAGCGCAGGACGAGCAGCTCGTTCTCGCCCATGTCCATCGACTGCTGCGTCCGTCGACGCATCGCGACCTCGGCCGCCCGGTAGGAGCGCATGGCCTCCATGACCGACGTCGACCGCGCATCGTCGTCCACGTACCAGTAGGACGCGGGCTGATCGGGCGTCGTGCTCATCGCATCATTGTGCCCCACGCGCGCCGCGCCGTCCCAGAACGGCGCCGACGGTGGACATTCGGCGGCGCAGGCGCTATGTTCCTGATCGGGTTACTGATTGATAACCGAAATGAGGATGCCGTGTCGACGACGACCACGGACGGGTATCGCGCCCTCGTCGCGGAGCTGCGGGCGAAGCGGGAGGCCGCGGCCCTCGGCGGCCCCGAACCGTCGCGGCGCCGGCACACCGCGCGCGGCAAGCTGCTGGCGCGCGACCGGATCGATCTGCTGCTCGACCGCGGCAGCCCCTTCCTCGAGCTCGCCCCTCTCGCCGCCGACGGCCTCTACGACGGCGAGGCGCCCGCGGCCGGGGTCGTCGCGGGGATCGGGCTCGTGCACGGTCGGCACGTCATGGTCGTCGCCAACGACGCGACCGTCAAGGGCGGCACGTACTACCCGATGACCGTGAAGAAGCACCTGCGCGCGCAGGAGGTCGCCGCGGAGAACCGCCTGCCGTGCATCTGCCTCGTCGACTCGGGCGGCGCCTTCCTCCCCCTCCAGGACGAGGTGTTCCCCGACCGCGACCACTTCGGACGCATCTTCTACAACCAGGCCCGGATGTCGCGGGACGGCATCGCGCAGATCGCGGCCGTCCTGGGCTCCTCGACCGCCGGCGGCGCGTACGTCCCGGCGATGAGCGATCAGACCGTGATCGTCCGCGATCAGGGGACGATCTTCCTCGGCGGCCCGCCGCTCGTGAAGGCCGCGACCGGCGAGGTGGTCAGCGCCGAAGAGCTGGGCGGCGGCGTCACGCACTCGCGCATCTCCGGCGTCACCGACCACCTGGCCGCCGACGACGCGGACGCGCTGCGCATCGTCCGCGAGATCGTCGCGACGGTGCCCGAGCCGGCACCGCTGCCGTATCGGCTCGGGCCCGCGGACCCGCCGCTGCACGACCCGGACTCGCTGTACGACGTCGTCCCGGTCGAACTGACCACGCCCTACGACGCCCGCGAGATCATCGTCCGCCTCGTCGACGGCAGTCGCTTCAGCGAGTTCAAGCGCGAGTACGGCGAGACGCTCGTCACCGGCTTCGCGCACCTCCACGGCCACCCCGTCGGCATCGTCGCGAACAACGGCGTGCTCTTCGGCGAGTCGGCGCTCAAGGGCGCGCACTTCGTCGAGCTGTGCGACCAGCGCGGCATCCCGCTGCTGTTCCTGCAGAACATCACGGGCTTCATGGTCGGCCGCGAGTACGAGCACGGCGGCATCGCGAAGCACGGCGCGAAGATGGTCAACGCCGTTGCGTGCGCGCGGGTGCCCAAGCTCACGGTCGTCGTGGGCGGCTCGTTCGGCGCCGGCACCTACTCGATGTGCGGGCGCGCCTACTCGCCCCGGTTCCTCTGGCTCTGGCCCGGCGCGCGGGTGTCGGTCATGGGCGGGCCGCAGGCGGCGTCCGTCCTGTCCACGGTGCGCGGCGAGCAGCTCGACGCCGCCGGCACCCCCTGGACCACCGCCGAGAAGGAGGCGTTCGAGGCGCCGATCCGTGCGCAGTACGAGCACCAGGGCAGCCCCTACTACTCCACCGCGCGTCTCTGGGACGACGGGGTGATCGAGCCCGCGCAGACCCGCGACGTGCTGGGGCTCGCCCTCGACGTCGTCGCCCGCGCCCCGATGCCCGACGCCGGCTACGGCGTCTTCCGGATGTGATCGCATGAGCGCCCTCCGCACCGTCCTCATCGCCAACCGCGGCGAGATCGCCGTCCGCATCATCCGGACACTGCGCACGCTCGGCATCCGCTCGGTCGCCGTCTACAGCGACGCCGACGCCGACGCGCTCCACGTGCGCCTGGCCGACGAGGCGGTGCGGCTGGGGCCCGCCGCCGCCGCGCAGAGCTACCTGTCGATCGAACGCGTGGTGGATGCCGCGCTCGCCACCGGTGCCGAGGCGATCCATCCGGGGTTCGGCTTCCTCGCCGAGAACGCCGCCTTCGCACGGGCCTGCGCCGACGCGGGCCTCGTCTTCATCGGCCCGTCGCCCGAGGCGATCGAGGTCATGGGCGACAAGATCTCCGCCAAACGCACCGTCGCCGCGCGCGGCGTGCCCACCGTCCCCGGCATCGCCCGCGCCGGCCTCACCGACGCGGAGCTGATCGCGGGGGCGGCGGAGGTCGGCTTCCCGGTGCTGATCAAGCCGTCCGCGGGCGGCGGCGGCAAGGGCATGCACGTCGTCACGGAGGCCGCGGGGCTTCCAGCCGCGGTCGCCGCCGCCCGCCGGGAGGCCGCGGCATCCTTCGGCGACGACACGCTGTTCCTGGAGCGCTACGTCACCGCACCGCGCCACATCGAGGTGCAGATCCTCGCCGATGCGCACGGCACGGTGGTGCACCTCGGCGAGCGCGAGTGCTCGCTGCAACGGCGCCACCAGAAGGTCGTCGAGGAGGCGCCCTCCCCTCTGCTCGACGCCGCGACCCGCGCGCGCATCGGCGCGGCCGCGTGCGAGACGGCGAGGAGCGTCGGCTACGTCGGAGCGGGCACGGTCGAGTTCATCGTGCCGGGCGACCGGCCCGACACGTTCTTCTTCATGGAGATGAACACCCGTCTGCAGGTGGAGCATCCCGTCACCGAGATGGTCACGGGCCGTGACCTCGTCGAGCTGCAGCTGCGGATCGCCGCCGGGGAGCCGCTGCCGTTCGCCCAGGAGGACGTGCGCCTGGACGGTCACGCGATCGAGGCGCGCGTCTACGCGGAGGACCCGCGCGCCGGGTTCCTGCCCACCGGCGGTCCGGTCACGCGCGTCGTCCACCCGTCGGGGGCCGGGGTGCGGGTCGACACGGCACTCGAGGACGGCCTCGTCGTCTCGACCGACTACGACCCGATGCTGGCGAAGCTCATCGCGTGGGGCCCCGACCGGGAGGAGGCGCGCCGGCGCCTCGTGCGCGCGATCGACGGGACGGCGATCTTCGGCTTCGAGACGAACCTCACGTTCCTCCGCCTGCTGCTGGAGCGCCCCGAGGTGGTCTCCGGCGCGCTCGACACCGGCCTGATCGCCCGCGTCTTCGACGAGCTGCCCTTCCCCGACGTCACGGAGCGCACCTTCGCGGAGGCGGCGCTCGTGATGCACGCGGCGTCGGCGACCCGGGCCCCCGACGCGACCGTGAGCGGCCCCTGGAGCCGCGCCGACGGCTGGCGTCTCGGCGCGGCGGCGGCCCCGAGCGTGTACGACCTCGTGTCCGCCGACGCCGACGCCCGCGTGCGGGTGTGGTCCACGCCGCTGCGCGTCGCCGTCGGCGATACGGCGCCGGTCGCGGCATCCGTGCGGCGGCATGGCGCGGACGGCGGGTCGGCCACGGTCGTCATCGACGGTCGCGGCCGCACCTTCCCGGTCGCCGCCGCCCCCGCGGGGCTGTGGCTGCGCAGCGACGCCGGAGCCGTCCTCGTCTCCGAGCGCACGATCGACGGCGCCGCGGACGACCGCGCGGACGCGTCGCCGACGATCGCCTCCCCCCTGCCGGGGACCGTCGTGATGGTGGCCGCGCACGACGGCGCGCGGGTGCGCGCGGGAGAGCCGGTCGTCGCCGTGGAAGCGATGAAGATGGAGCACGTGCTGCGGGCCGGCGTCGACGGCATCCTCCGCCTGCGTGTCGCGGTCGGCGACCAGGTGGTGCGCGGCGGCGTGGTCGCCGCGATCGAGCCCGCGGACGAGGATGGGCACGAGGACGAGGACGAGGAGGGGACGACGTGAGCGAGGTCATCCGGCAGCGGGGACTGTACTTCGAGGAGTTCGTCGAGGGGGCGCTCTACGTGCACGCCCCGGGGCGCACCGTGACGGAGACCGACAACGTGCTGTTCACGACGCTCACCATGAACACGCAGTCGCTGCACCTGGATGCCGCGTGGGCGGCCGGCACGGAGTTCGGCGAGCGGCTCGTCAACAGCATGTTCACGCTCTCGACGATGGTCGGCCTCTCGGTCGCGCAGCTGACCCAGGGCACGATCGTGGCGAACCTGGGATTCGGGGAGGTGCGCTTCCCGGCTCCCGTGCGTCACGGTGACACGCTGTACGCCGAGACGCTCGTCGTCGGCACGCGGCGGTCCGCCTCACGTCCCGGTCAGGGCGTCGTCGAGCTCGCCCACACGATGCGCAACCAGCGCGGCGAGGTCGTGGCGACCGCGACCCGCAGCGTGCTCATGCGGTGCGCACCGACCGAGGAGGGGTGAGCTCAGGCCTCGTCCCGCAGCGCACGCCGCGCCATCCCGGCGAGGATCCGTGCCGCGTCGTCCCCGCTCGCCCCCGCACTGTGCGGCGTCGAGTTGAGCAGGCCGAAGACGCCGAGCAGGCGGGTCTCGCGTTCGGGCGCGCTCAGGGCCGGCGCGGCGGTGGCGAGCACGACGTCCCACTCGGCGACGTACGCGCGCTGCAGCCGCCGCACCCGGTGGTTGGTGTCGGAGTCGAGACCGGCGAGCTCGCGATCCTGGATGCGGATGATGTCGGGCGCCGCCGTCGCGAAGCCGATGTGGAACGCGATGAGCTCGTCGAGCACGGCTCCCGCGGCGACGGCGTCGGACGGACCTGCGCCCGCGACGATCTCGCGGCCGCCCTGCAGCAGCCGCTCGCTGGCGTCGACCAGGAGCTCGGCGAGGATCGCGTCCTTGCTCGGGAAGTGCTTGTACAGCGCCGGGCCGCTCATCCCCACCGCCTCGCCGATCTCGACGGTGGTGACGGCGGCGAAGCCGCGACGGGCGAACAGCGCCGCCGCCTCCACGAGCAGTCGCGCGCGCCGGTCGGCCTTCTGCGAGCTGCGCCAGGTGGTCACGGTGCCAGCGTACCGACGCCGCTCACTGGTGCGCCCCGAACCGGTGGTCCGGGTCGAGACGCTCGCCGAGGACGGCCGTGATCCGCGCCAGGTGGGCGAGATCGTCCGCGGAGAGCGCGTCGACCACGAGCGAGCGGGCCGTCGCGATGTGGCCGGGGGTGGCCCGGATGAGCTCCCGGCGCCCCGCGCCGGTCAGGGTCACCCGGCTCACCCGACGGTCGGTGGGGCACCCGCTCTTGAGCACGAGACCCCGCGTCTGCAGGCGCGAGCACACATGGGACAGCCGCGACAGCGTGGCGTTGGTCGCCTCGGCGACCTCGCTCATGGTGGCCGTGGCCTCCGGCATGCGCCGGAGGAAGGTCATCACCCCGAACTCGTAGTGCGTCAGGGCGGAGTCGCGCTGCAGCTGCGAGTCGAGCGCGCTGGGCAGCAGGTCGCACACGCGGATGAGCCCCAGCCAGGCCTCTGCTTCGGCGGTGGTCATGCGCGGAACGGGATACACCATGATCCTCAGGCCGCGGGGACGTCGATCGTGTGACCGGTGTGGTCCCGCTTGGCACGCAGGTAGCGCGCGTTCGCGTCCGTCAGGTGCACGCCGGTGGCCACGGCATCCGCCACCTCGACGCCGAGCGCGCGCAGTTGCGCGACCTTGTCGGGGTTGTTCGTGAGCAGACGCAGCCGGTGGATGCCGACGGCGTGCAGCATCTGCGCCGCGGCGCTGTAGTCGCGCTCGTCCTCGCCGTGCCCGAGCGCCGTGTTGGCCTCGTAGGTGTCGAGCCCCTCGTCCTGCAGCGCGTAGGCGTCGAGCTTCGCGTACAGCCCGATGCCTCGTCCCTCCTGCCGGAGGTAGAGGAGCGCTCCGCCGTCCTCGGAGAGCCGCTCGACGGCCTCGCGCAGCTGCGGTCCGCAGTCGCACCGCTCGGATCCGAAGACGTCGCCCGTGAGGCACTCGCTGTGCAGACGGACCAGCGGTGCGCTCTCCCGCGCGCGGGGCCTTCGCCCCTCGAAGCTCAGCAGCAGGTGCTCGGCGCCGTCCACCAGGGCGTGGAAGGTGTGCACGCGCGCCGTCGTCTCGTACCCATCGGAGAAGCGCAGCGGCACCGTCACCGCGGTGCGGACGGTCGCCGCCGGCAGCCCGCCGGCCGTGAGCGCCATCAGGCGCTCCCCTCGGGAAGCACGGTCAGCAGCGTCCCCCACGGATCGCGCAGGCGCACCCCGGCGCCGTCGTCCTGCACCGCGATGCCCGCGTGCCGCGCACGATCGGCGAGCGCGAGCACGTCGTCGCGCTCCGGCATCCGCAGCCGCACGTCGCCGAGTCCGAGCGACACGGCCCGCGGTCCGGCGCCCGCACTGTGCCACGTGTTCAGTCCGATGTGGTGGTGGTAGCCGCCCGCCGAGAGGAACAGCGCGGAGCCCACGTCGATCGACACGTCGAAGCCGAGCGTGTCGACGTAGAAGCGCCGGGCGGTGGGGATGTCGCCGACCTGCAGGTGGACGTGGCCGACGGTGGCCTCGTCGGCGGTCGTGCGGGCCGGGTCGAAGTGCTCGCGGAGGAAGGCGTTGGGGTCGATCGCGGTGTTGCGCGGCATCCATCCGGCGGGCTTGTCCTGCCAGACCTCGGTGGGCAGATCCCAGTACAGCTCGATGCCGTTGCCCTCGGGGTCGTGGAAGTAGAACGCGTTGCTGAAGGTGTGGTCGGTCGCGCCCTCGAAGGTGCCGCCGGCGCGGCGCGCCATCGACATCACGGCCGCCGACAGCGCCGCGCGATCGGGGAACGCGATCGCCGTGTGGTACAGGCCCGCACCGTGGCGGTCGAACGGCGGGAGCTCGGGGGCGTGCGTGAGCGCGACGATCGGGATGCCGTCACGGCCGAGGGTCGCCTGCGCGCCGGACTGGTCGAGGATCTCGAGCGAGACGGCATCGCGGTAGAACGCGGTCTGCGCGTCGAGGTCGCCCACGAGCAGCTCGACGGTGTCCATCCGCGTGGCGTCGGCGGCGGCACCCGCGGTGTGCACCGGCGCGGGCCGCCAGTCGAGGGTCGCGGCCCTCATGCCGGCGCCCCGCCACCGACGACGGACAAGGAGACGATGAGCACGAGCGGTCCTTTCGGTGGGCCGTCGGCGACTCCGAGCGGCGATGGTTGATGCAACAACAAAGTGCGATCCGCATTCCCCGCGCCGTGAATCCGTGAAATTTGCACTGTCGCCCCAAGAGTGCAAACATGCACTCTGTGACTGAGAGTGCAAACGGATCCCGCGGGAGACGCATCGCCGAGACAGCGGCCGCGCTGCGCACCGCCGCACGACGGCTGACCGCCGCGCACGGACTCAACGGGTTCACGATCGACCAGCTGTGCGCCGACGTCGGGGTCTCACGCCGGACGTTCTTCAACTACTTCGCATCGAAGGAGAACGCCGTGCTCGGGCTCACGCTGCGCGCGCATCTCGAGGAGCTCGACGAGCGGTTCGTGCACGGCGACGGCGACCTGCTCGACGACTACCTGCACCTGCACGCCGCCCGCTGGGCGCTGATGGGCCACACCCGGACGGAGGCCGAGGAGGTCGGGCGCCTGCTCGCGGACGAGCCGCGCCTGCACGCCCAGCTGATGTCGATCATGGCGGATGCCGAGGTCAACGACATCGCGCTGGTGCGCAGCCGCCCCGACGCGCCGACCGACCCGCTCGTCGTCGACATGCTCGTGCGGATGATCAATCCGCTCCTGCGGTCCGCGATCGCGGCGTTCTTCGACGAGGAGCACCCCGACTTCCTCACCCTCCTGCGCCGCCGCGCCGACGCGGGCCGCGCCGCCCTCTCCCCGACCTCGCCGAAGGAATGACCATGTCCGCCGCCGCCTCGCCGTCCGCCTCCCCCCTGCTGCTCACCCCGCGGCGCGTCTGGATCATCTTCGGCGCGCTCATCGCCGGGATGCTCCTGTCGAGTCTGGACCAGACGATCGTCTCGACGGCCATGCCCACGATCGTCGGCCAGCTGGGCGGAGTCCAGCACCAGGTGTGGATCACCACCGCCTACCTGCTCGCGACCACGATCGTCATGCCCGTCTACGGCAAGTTCGGCGACGTGCTCGGCCGGCGCCGCCTGTTCCTCATCGCGATCGCGCTGTTCACCCTGGCCTCGGTCGGCTGCGCGCTGGCGAGCGACTTCTGGATGTTCGTGTTCTTCCGCGCCGTGCAGGGGCTGGGCGGCGGCGGCCTGATGATCCTGTCGCAGGCGATCATCGCCGACATCGTCCCCGCCTCGGAGCGCGGCAAGTACCTCGGCCCGCTCGGCGCCGTCTTCGGCCTCTCCGCGATCGCCGGCCCCCTGCTGGGCGGGTTCTTCGTGGACCACCTGACCTGGCAGTGGGCGTTCTACATCAACATCCCCGTCGGCATCGCGGCGTTCGTCATCGCCCTGTTCGCGCTGACGCTGCCCGACAAGCGCGCGACCCGCCGGATCGACGTCCTCGGCATCGTGCTGCTGTCGATCGCGACGACCTGCCTCATCTTCTTCACCGACTTCGGCGGCGACACCGACTTCGGCTGGACCTCGCCCGCCACCTGGGCGTGGGGTCTGGGGCTGCTCATCGCGGCGGGCGGCTTCGTCCTCGTCGAGTCCCGCGCCGAGGACCCCATCATCCCGCTCCACCTGTTCCGCAACCCGGTGTTCCTCAACGCGACGGCGATCGGACTGACGCTCGGCATCGGGATGTTCGCGGCGATCGGGTTCGTGCCCACGTTCCTGCAGATGTCCTCCGGCACCTCGGCGGCCGAGTCGGGGCTGCTGATGGTGCCCATGATGGCGGGACTGATGGGCACCTCCATCGCCTCCGGCATCCTCATCAGCCGTTCGGGGCGCTACCGGATCTTCCCGATCGTGGGCACGCTGGTGACGGGCGCGTCGATGATCGCGATGACGACGCTCACCGCCGCGACGCCGATCTGGCTCATCTGCGTCTTCCTGTTCTTCTTCGGCGCGGGCCTGGGCCTGATCATCCAGGTCGTGGTCCTGGTCGTGCAGAACGCGGTGCCCGCCGCCGAGGTCGGCACCGCCACCAGCACCAACAACTACTTCCGCGAGGTGGGCGCCGCCCTCGGCACCGCGGTGTTCGGCACCCTCTTCACGACGCGGCTCACCGACAACCTCCGGGACGTCTTCTCCTCCGCGGGGGCCAGCGCGTCGGAGTCGGCGGCGGCCACCGCGAACCTCGACCCGCAGACGCTCGCGACCCTTCCCCCGGAGGTGCGCGACGGGATCGTGAACGCCTACGCGGACGCGCTGGCGCCGGTGTTCTGGTACCTCGTCCCCTTCATCGCCCTCGCCTTCGTGCTGGCGCTCACGCTGAAGCAGATCCCCCTCTCCGACGTCGCCGGCCTCGTCGCGCGCGGCGAGGCGATCGGCGGCGCCGAGGCCGAGGAGCGGGAGCGGAAGCAGCGCGCCGCCGCCGGCACCGGCGCCCCGGCGACCGGTGACGATCAGGACCCGGGCGCGACCAGTCCGCTCTCGTAGGCGGCGATGACCAGCTGGGCGCGGTCGTGCGCGCCCAGCTTGGTCATCACGCGCTTGAGGTGGGTCTTGGCGGTGTGCGGCGAGATGAACAGCTCGGCCGCGATCGCATCGTTGGAGCGGCCGCGGGCCACGAGCACGAGGATCTCCCGCTCGCGGTCGGTCAGCGGCGCGAGCGAGCGGGGCGCCGCGACCGGGGCCGTCGAGCGCACGAATCTGCCGATGAGCGCGCGGGTGGCGGCCGGCGAGAGCAGCTCGTCGCCGGCGTGGACCGCGCGGACGGCGCGGCCGATCTCCTCCGGCTCGGCGCCTTTGCCCACGAAGCCGCTCGCTCCCGCGCGCAGCGCCGCGACGACGTACTCGTCCTCCTCGAACGTGGTGAGGATGAGCACGCGCGTGTCGGCGAGGGCGGGGTCGCGGCAGATCAGGGTGGTCGCCTCGATGCCGTCCATGCGCGGCATCCGGATGTCCATGACCACCACATCCGGTCGTCGGCGGCGCACCTCCTCGACGGCGCTCTCGCCGTCCGTCGCCTCCGCGACCACCGTGATGTCCGGCTCGCCGTCGAGGAGGTCGCGCACGGCGGTGCGGATGAGCGCCTGATCGTCGACCACGACCACGGCGATCACGAGGCGACCACCGCATCGATCGGCAGCCGCGCCGCGAGCCGGAAGCCGCCCGGCGCGCGCCCCGACTCGAGCCGGCCCCGCACGGACCCCACGCGCTCCTTCAGCCCCAGCAGGCCGAACCCGGATGCCGGGCCCGACTCGACCGGCAGGCTGCGGTCGACGGGGTTCGTGACCACGACCTCGAGCGCGTCGTCCTCGAGCCGCAGGAGGACGTGCGCCCGCGCGCCGGCCCCGTGCTTGAGCGCATTGGTGAGCCCCTCCTGGATGACCCGGTACGCGACGATGTCGACCGCCAGCGGAAGCGGGGTGTCGGCGAGGTCGCCGCGTTCGTCGCGCAGCACCACGTCGAGACCGGCGACCCGCACCGACTCCACGAGCTCCGGCAGCCGGGCCAGCCCCGGCTGCTCCCGCAGCGCGGTCGTCTCATCCGCGCGCAGCACGCTGAGCATGCCGCCGATCTGGCTGAGCACGTCGCGGGACGCCGTGCGGATCGTCGAGAGCGCCTCCCGCGCCCGCTCCGGGCGGGAGTCGAGCGCCGCCGAGGCCACCCCTGCATTGAGGCTGATCACGGAGATCTGGTGGGCGACCGCGTCGTGCAGATCGCGCGCGATGCGCAGCCGCTCCTCCGTGACGCGCCGACGGGCCTCGGCGTCGCGGGTCTGCTCCGCGCGGCGGGCGCGGTCGACGACGGCCGTCAGGTACGCGCGGCGCGAGCGGACCCCGTCGCCGACCGCGGCCGCGAGCGCCAGGGCGAGCCCGATCTGCAGGAACCGCGTGTCGGCTCTCGTCGCGACGGTGACCCCGATGCCCACGCCCACCACGACGGCGACCACGATCGCGGCCGCTGCGACGGCGGTGCGACGGGAGGTGTCGCGGGCGACGATGAACATCGCCACCAGCGCCGCGAGCGCCGCCCCGGGAGAGTTCGTGCCGCACACCAGCGCGGCGACGTAGGCGGCCGCGCAGAGCGCGAGCGTCACCACCGGCCAGCGCCGCCGCAGCAGCAGCGCCGGGGCGGGCAGGAGGACGAGGACGAGGACGAGCGGAGTCGACGGCCGCAGCTCGGCCATCGGCAGGGGGAGCAGGGCGGGGAGGAGGACGAGCACGACCAGGACGACGTCCGCCGCCCACGCCGGGCCCACGGGGTGCGGCGGCGGGAAGGTGTCGTCCGGTGAGCTCACGACTCCAGTCTGACGCCCCGGGCACCGCAACGGATCGCCCCGGCGAGGGATCCCGGCATCCCCCGCCTGGGGTACGCATCTGCCGCAGCGACGGGATGCCGCCGCGCCGGCCGACGGGAAGGCTGGTCGTCATGACATCCGATCCGGCGCCGTCCGCGCCCCCGCCCCTGCTCTCCGTCCACGACCTGCACAAGTCCTACGGCCGCGGCTCCGCCCGCTTCGACGCTCTCCGCGGCGTCAGCCTCGACATCCGGCGGGGAGAGAGCATCGCGATCGTCGGCAAGAGCGGTTCGGGCAAGTCCACGCTCATGCACCTGCTCGCGCTCATGGACGCCCCCACCAGCGGGCGGGTGCTGCTCGACGGCGTGGATGCCGACACCCTCCGCGGCCGCCGCCTGAACCGCACCCGCAACAAGACGTTCGGGTTCGTCTTCCAGCAGTTCTTCCTGACCTCCAGCGCCTCGGTGTTCGACAACGTCGTGCTGCCGCTGAAGATCGCGGGGGTGAGCCGCGCGGAGCGCCGCCGCCGCGGCATGGCCGCCCTCGCCGAGCTCGACATGGCCGACAAGGCGCGCAACAAGGCGACGGCGCTGTCGGGCGGGCAGAAGCAGCGCGCCGTCATCGCGCGTGCGCTCGTGAACGATCCCGACGTGATCTTCGCCGACGAGCCCACCGGCAACCTCGACTCGGCGACGGGAGCGGTGGTCGAGGAAATCCTCTTCCGCCTCAACCGCGAGCACGGCATCACGCTGATCGTCGTCACCCACGACGAGGAGCTCGCGGCGCGCTGCGACCGCCGCGTCCAGATCCGCGACGGCGTGCTCGTCCCCGACGAGAGGAGCGCCGCATGAAGACCGCCGATCTGCTGACCACCGCCGTCGGCAACACGTTCCGCTCGAAGACGCGCACGATCCTCACCATCCTCGCGATCTTCGTCGGCGCCTTCACCCTCACCATCACCAACGGGCTGGGCACGGGCATCAACCGGTTCATCGACAGCACGGTCGCCTCCTTCGGCGCCTCCGACGTGCTGACGGTGACCAAGACCGTCGCCGCGACCGGCGGCGGCCCGCAGGAGTACGACCCCGACGCCGTCGCGTCGACCCAGCCCGGAGCCCCCGGCGGCGGCACGGCGTCGGTGACGGCGCTCACGCCCGACGACATCGCCGCGATCACCGCCACCGACGGCATCCTGAAGGTGGAGCCGGTGCGCACCGTGACGGCGGACTACATCCAGTACGCGGACGGTCCCCGCTACGTCGCGAGCGTCGGGACGCTCGTCGCCGGTCAGACCCTGCAGCTGGCCGCCGGAGCCGCACCCGACGACGCCGACGGCACGCCGCAGGTCGCCATCCCCCTCGCCCTCGTGGAGCCGCTCGGCTTCGCCGACGCGGAGGATGCCGTGGGCAAGACGGCCACGATCGCCGTCACCGACCCCCTGCGCGCACAGCACACCGTCACCGCCCGGATCACCGGGGTCACCGAGGCGGCCTTCGCCGCCGGCACCTCCGTCACGCCGAACACCGCCCTCACCGATGCGATGTTCGCGCTGCAGAACGACGGCGTACCCCAGGACCAGCTGGACCGCTTCGCGAGCGCCGACGCCTGGGTGTCCGCCGACGCGACGCCGGCGCAGCTCGACGACGTCAAGGCCGCGCTGTCGGCGCAGGGGTACACCGCCACGACCGTCGCAGATCAGCTCGGCACCTTCACCGCCGTCATCAACGGCATCGTGCTCGTGCTGAACGCGTTCGCGGTCATCGCGCTGCTGGCGGCGAGCTTCGGCATCGTCAACACCCTGCTGATGTCGGTGCAGGAGCGCACCCGGGAGATCGGGCTCATGAAGGCGATGGGCATGGGCAGCGGCCGCGTCTTCACGCTGTTCAGCCTCGAGGCGGTGGTCATCGGCTTCCTCGGCAGCGCGATCGGCGCGCTGGTCGCGATCGTCGTCGGCACGGCGGTGAGCGCGCAGCTCGCCACGAGCCTGTTCTCCGACCTGCCGGGCCTCGAGCTGATCGCCTTCGACCCGGTCTCCATCCTGGTCACGACGCTGATCGTGATGGGCATCGCGTTCCTGGCCGGCACGCTGCCGGCGGCGCGGGCCGCGCGAGCCGACCCGGTCGAGTCGCTGCGCTACGAGTGACGGCGCGGGGCGCTACGCCTCCCGGGTGACGGTGACCTTGACGTGAAGGTTGCTCTTGAACGGGCCGGCGTAGACGCCCCGCAGCGGCGGGACGTCGTTGTAGTCGCGGCCGCGGCCGACGAGCACGTGGCGGTCGCCGATCTCCACGTTGTTGGTCGGGTCGAAGCCCTGCCAGCCGCCGGAGAACCATTCGACCCACGCGTGCGACTCGCCCGTCGTGGGCGCTCCGACCTCGGCGTCCGGGTCGGGGTGCAGGTAGCCGGAGACGTACCGGGCGGGGATGCCGACCGCGCGCAGGGCGCCCAGCGTGATGTGGGTGATGTCCTGGCAGACGCCCTTGCGCTCGGCCCAGGCCTCGGCCCCCGTCGAGTGCACGCCGGTGATGCCGTGCATGTACTCCATCGCGTCGCCGATCGCCGTGGCGATCTCCACCGCCGCGCGGGCCGGCTCGGCGTGCCGGCCCGCGATCGAGCGGGCCAGCTCCACCACGTCGGGGTGCGGCGCGGTCCGCACGGACTGGCCGAGCATCTCGACCGTGCCGATGGAGCGGGCGCTCTCGGCGGCCAGGCGCTCCCAACTCAGTTCGGGGAACTCCAGCGGACGCGGCCGGACCTCCACGAGCGAGCGCGCCGTGATCTCGAGGTCGCGGTGGCCCGCGAGCACGTCGAACGCGGCGACGCGCGTCCCGAAGTAGTCGAGGTAGTAGTTGACGCTCGTCGACGGGTCGATGTCGAGCTGGGAGCTCAGCACGAACTGGCTGTCGGTGGAGATCGGCAACATCCGCGCCTCGTTGTAGGAGGCGCCCACCTCCCCCTGGTACGCGAAGCCGGTGGTGTGCTCGATCCGCAGGCGCATCATGAGGTCTCTCCGATCCAGCTCGGCTCGGCGTGTGTCGGGAAGAACCGCCCGCGGATGGCCTCCGACGCCTCTCGGGTGACCTTCTGGACCCGCTCCATGTGGTCGGGCAGCTCGCTGAGGATCTCGCCGATGGGACGGTACTCCAGGTCGTTGCGGATGCGGCCGAGAGCGCGCAGCACCGTGTTCGAGTGGCCGACGCGGTCGGCGACGGGGTCGATGGCGCGCATGCACGCCTCGGCCTGCGCGATCGAGTAGATGATCGAGCGCGGGAACAGACGGTCCAGGAGCAGGAACTCCGCCGCGTTCGACGCGCTCGGCATCCCGCGATACGTGCGCAGGTACGCCTCGTACGCGCCGCACGAGCGCAGGATCGTCGTCCAGGACGGCCCCGAGGCCTCGGTCAGCGCACGCGTGGCGAGCAGCCGCGCCGTCATGTCGGTGCGCTCGATCGAGCGGCCGAGCGTGAGGAACTGCCAGGCCTCGTCGCGGCTCGTGGACGAGTCGGTGATCCCGACGGCGAGCGCGGAGCGCTCGCGCACCCACTGGAAGAACTCGTGCACCTTCTCGTTGTGCAGGCGCCGCGGCATCCGCGAGTTGGTGGTGTTGAGCGTCTCCCACAGCTCCGTCGACACGATCTCGCGGGCGCGGCGCGCGTTCTCGCGCGCCGCCTGCACGGCGTAGGCGATGCTCGACGGGTTGGCACGGTCGACGGCGAGGCTCGTGAGCACGTCGGAGCGGGTGACCTCGGTTCCCGCCGGCGGCGGCACGGAGCCCATGACGCCCATGAGCGAACGGCAGGCCGTGTCCTCGTCGATCCAGGGATCCTCCAGCAGCAGCTGCAGGTGCACGTCGAGGATGCGGGCGGTCCCGTCGCTGCGCTCGATGTACCGTCCGATCCAGAACAGGCTCTCCGCGATGCGACTCAGCATCCGTGCTCACCCCCGACCGGACGGGAGACCTGCTGTTGCTGCTGCTCCTGCTGCTCGCGCGTGGTGCGGGGGCGATCCTGCGGCGAATGGGACTGCTGCCCCTGCGCGTCGTAGATGATCGGGATCGCCTCGGTCACCGACGCCTGGTCCGCGACCAGCCCGGCGAGGCCCCCGGAGGTCTGCACGGCGTAGTCGCCGCGGCGGGGCGCCTCACCGCCGACCACCCACGTGTCCTTCGAGCCGCCGCCCTGCGACGAGTTGACCACGAGCTGGCCCTCCGGCAGCGCGACCCGGGTGAGCCCACCCGGGAGCACCCAGACCTCGTCGCCGTTGTTGACGGCGAACGGGCGGAGGTCGGCGTGACGGGGCCGCATGCCGTCCTCGACGAGCGTGGGGATGGTGGAGAGCATCACGACGGGCTGCGCGATCCAGCCGCGCGGATCGCGGATCAGCTTCTTGCGGAGCTTCTCCAGCTCGGCCGGCGACGCGTCGGGCCCGACGACCAGTCCCTTGCCGCCGGAGCCGTCGACGGGCTTCACGACGAGCTCGTCGAGCCGGTCGAGCACCTCCTCCAGCGCCTCGGGCTCCTCCAGCCGCCACGTGTCGACGTTCTTGAGGATCGGCTCCTCGGCCAGGTAGTAGCGGATGAGGTCGGGCACGTACGTGTACAGCAGCTTGTCGTCGGCGACGCCGTTGCCGACCGCGTTGGCGATCGTGACGTTGCCCAGGCGCGCGGCCAGCATGAGGCCGGGAGCTCCCAGCATCGAGTCGGCGCGGAACTGCAGCGGGTCGAGGAAGTCGTCGTCGACGCGGCGGTAGATCACGTCGACGCGGCGCGGTCCCCGCGTCGTGCGCATGAACACCTTGCCGCCGACGCACTGCAGGTCGCGACCCTCGACGAGCTCGACGCCCATGAGGCGCGCGAGCAGCGTGTGCTCGAAGTAGGCGGAGTTGTAGACGCCGGGGGTGAGCACGACGACATTGGGGTCCTCGATGCCGGGCGGGGCCGACGCGCGCAGGGCCTGCAGCAGCTTGTTCGGGTAGTCGCCGACCGGGCGCACCCGCATGGAGACGAACAGCTCGGGCAGCGTCTGGGCCATGACCCGCCGGTTGGAGATGACGTAGCTGACGCCCGAGGGCACCCGCACGTTGTCCTCGAGCACGCGCATCTCGCCGTGCTCGTCGCGGATGAGGTCGATGCCGGCGACCTGGATGCGCACCCCGTTCGCGGAGTGGATGCCGGCGGCCTGGCGGTAGTAGTACTGGCTCGAGGCGATCAGCGCCGCCGGGAGCACCCCGTCGCGCACGCAGTGCTGGTGGCCGTACGCGTCGTCGAGGAACGCCTCGAGGGCGCGCACCCGCTGCTGGACGCCCTTCTCGATGTGCGACCACTCGTCGTACTCGATCACGCGCGGCACGGCATCCAGCGGGAAGGGCCGTTCCTCGCCCGCGAAGTCGAAGGTGACGCCCTGCGCCAGGTACGAGCTGGCGAGCGACTCGGTGCGTCCGCGCAGTTCTTCCTGCGTGAGTCTCGCGAGCGCCTGATGCAGCTCGCGGTACGCCGCGCGTGAGGTCGTCGGGGCGCCGGAGGACGCCGGCGCGGTGAACATCTCGTCGAAGGCGGGCACGCCCGAGACGGTCTTGCGTGGAGCCAGCGTCGAGCCGTATCCGTCGAACAGGTCACCCATGCCATGAGCCTAGTCCGGGCCGTGTTTCCTGAGTGTGACGATGGATGCCGCGGCATCCGCACCCTCATCGCGCCCCCGCGACTTAGGATCAGCGCATGCGCACGCGATCACGAGGTCGAGCCGCGCTCGCCGGCGCCGCCGCGGCGGCCTTCGGAGCGGGCCTCGCCGAGCTCACCGGCGCGATCGTCGGCGCCAGCCCGATCGCCGCCGTCGGCGGAGCGCTCATCGACCTCGCGCCGCCGTGGGGCAAGGACCTCGCGATCGCCCTGTTCGGCACCGGCGACAAGGCGGCCCTGGTCACCGCGGTCGCGATCGTGCTCCTGCTGCTCGGCGCCGCCGCGGGCCTGCTCGCCGTGCGCTCCCGCGGAGCCGCGCAGACGCTCGTGGTCGTGCTCGGTCTCCTCGGCGCCGGAGCGGCCGTCACCCGGGCGGATGCCGCGGCCCTCGCCGTCGTGCCGCCGGCGGTCGGCGCCGGGGCGACCCTCCTCGCTCTGAGCGCGCTCGTGACGCGCGCGATCGCCGCGGCCCCGCCCGCGACCGCGTCGGACACGGATGCCGCGGGCTCGGGCGCCTCGCGCCGCACCTTCCTCCTGTGGACGGCCGGCGCGGCAGCGACCGGCGCGCTGGCCGCTGTCGGCGGATGGGCGCTGCAGACGGGTGCGCGCGCCGCCACCGCCGTCCGCGCCGCGATCACCCTGCCGCGGGCCGCCGCCGCGGCGACCGTGCTGGCGGGGGCCGACCTCGGCATCCCGGGATTGGCACCCGTCATCACCCCGAACGCCGGATTCTACCGCATCGACACGGCGCTCGCGCTGCCGCAGATCGATCCGGCGACGTGGCGGCTGCGCATCCACGGCAAGGTCGACGAGGAGATCGAGCTGAGCTGGGACGAGCTGCTCGCACTCCCCCTCGAGGAGAGCGTCACGACGCTCACGTGCGTGTCGAACGAGGTCGGCGGCGACCTGATCGGCACCGCGCTGTGGCTCGGATACCCGATCCGTCACCTCCTCGCCCGCGCCGGTGTGCAGGCGGATGCCGACATGGTGCTCTCGACGTCGGCGGACGGGTTCACCGCGGGCACCCCGCTGGAGGCGCTGACCGACGAGCGCAACGCGATCCTCGCGGTCGGGATGAACGGCGAGCCGCTGCCGATCGCGCACGGCTTCCCCGTGCGGATGGTCGTGCCGGGCCTCTACGGCTACGTCTCCGCGACGAAGTGGGTCACCGACCTGGAGGTCACGCGGTTCTCCGACGCCCAGGGGTACTGGACGCCGCGCGGCTGGTCGGAGCGGGGACCGATCAAGCTCGCGAGCCGCATCGACGTGCCGCGCCGCGGCGGCACCGTCGCGGCGGGAGAGAGCGTGATCGCAGGCGTGGCCTGGCAGCAGCACGTCGGGGTGCGCGGGGTGCAGGTGCGCATCGACGACGGCGACTGGCAGGAGGCGACCCTCGCGACCGCGATCTCCGCGGACACCTGGGTGCAGTGGTCGCTGCCGTGGCAGGCGAGCCCCGGACAGCACACCATCACGGCGCGCGCGATCGGCCTCGACGGCGAACCGCAGACGCAGACGGCCGCCCCGCCGGCGCCCGACGGCGCGACCGGCTGGCCCCGCGTCGAGATCACCGTCGCCTGACGGCGAGCCTCAGCCGGCGAGCACCAGCCGCAGCTGCTCGACCGCCCAGTCGAGCTCGGTGCCGCGCACGACGAGCGGGGGCGCGATGCGGATGGTCTGGCCGTGGGTGTCCTTCACGAGCACGCCGCGACCGCGCAGCTTCTCCGCCACCTCGCGTCCCGTCCCGTGCGCCGGGTCGATGTCGACGCCGGCCCAGAGTCCCGCGACGCGCGTGGCCGTGACGCCGCTGCCGATCAACGGCTGCAACGCCTCCTCGAGGTGCGCGCCGAGGGCGAGCGCCCGGGTCTGGAACTCGCCGGACGCGAGCATCTCGACCACCTGCAGGCCGACGGCGGCGGCCAGGGGGTTGCCGCCGAAGGTCGAGCCGTGCTCGCCGGGACGGATGACCCCGAGGACGTCGCGGTCGGCGACGACGGCCGACACCGGGACGATGCCGCCGCCGAGCGCCTTGCCGAGCAGGTACACGTCGGGCACCACGTCTTCGCGGTCGCACGCGAACGTCGTGCCGACGCGGGCGAGGCCCGACTGGATCTCGTCGGCGATGAACAGCACGTTCTCGCGGTCGCACATCTCGCGGATCGCCCGCAGGTACCCGTCGGGAGGGATGACCACTCCCGCCTCGCCCTGGATCGGCTCCACCAGCACGGCCGCCGTCGTCTCGTCGATCGCGGCGGCGATGGCCGCGGCATCCCCGTACGGCACCCGGACGAACCCGGGGGTGAACGGCCCGAAGTCGGCGCGCGCCTGCTCGTCGTCGCTGAAGCCGACGATCGTCGTCGTGCGGCCGTGGAAGTTGCCGTCCGCCACGATGACGGTCGCGGCCCCGGCGGCGACGCCCTTCACGCGGTACGCCCACGCGCGGGCGACCTTGATCCCCGTCTCGACCGCCTCGGCGCCGGTGTTCATCGGGAGCACGAGGTCTTTGCCGCAGAGCGCAGCGAGCGCCTCCGCGAACGGTCCGAGCCGGTCGTTGTGGAACGCGCGGCTGGTGAGCGTCACCCGCCCCAGCTGTGCGCTCGCGGCGGCGACGAGGGCGGGGTGGCGGTGCCCGAAGTTGACCGCGGAGTACGCCGACAGCAGATCCAGGTAGCGTTTGCCCTCCACATCGGTCACCCAGGCGCCTTCGCCCCGGGCGATGACGACGGGCAGCGGATGGTAGTTGTGGGCGACGTGCGCCTCCTCGGCGGCGATCAGGGTCGCGGTGACGTCGTCGGGCTCGGTGGTGGTGCTCATCGCTTTCCTCGCAGTTCGAGCGTGCAGCATTTGATGCCTCCGCCGCCGAGCAGGAGCTCCGACAGATCGATGGGGACCGGCACGTATCCCCGCTCGGCCAGGTGGGCGGCGAAACCGGTCGCGCGCGGCGAGACGAAGACGTGACGCCCGTCGGATGCCGCGTTGAGACCGAACACCGCCCCGTCGGCGTCGTCGACGCGGATGGCGTCCGGGTAGCGGTCCTCCAGCACGCGCACCGACGGCTCGTCGAACGCGGAGGGCAGGTAGGCGATGTTCGCGGCATCCACCCCGCCGGGGCCCTCGACGGGGTCGAGCACGCAGATCGCGGTGTCGAGGTGGTAGAACCGCGGGTCGACGAGGCGCAGCGACACGACCTCGCGCCCGAAGACCTCCGCGACCTCGCGGTGGCTGTCGCCGGTGGAACGGAACCCGGTGCCGGCGAGGATCGTCTGCCCGACGAGCAGGAAGTCGCCCTCGCCCTCCTGCACCTCGACGGGCTCCACGACCTCGAGGCCGTGCGCCGCGAACCAGTCCATGAAGGGGCGCTCCTCGCCGCGGCGCTCGGCCACGCGGAAGCGCACCCCGAGGGCCCGTCCGTCGATGACGAAGCCGCCGTTGGCGGTGTAGACCATGTCGGGAAGCCCCGGCAGCGGGTCGATCAGCTCCACCTCGTGCCCCAAGGCCCGATACGCGTCGTAGAGCGTCTGCCACTGCGCGACGGCCTTCGCCGTGTCGGTGGGCAGGGCGGGCTCCATCCACGGGTTGATGCGGTAGCTCACCGTGAAGTGCTCGGGCCGGCACATCAGGTACCGGCGGTGCTGCGCGATCCGGTCGGGCATTCTCGCTCCTCGTTCCACGCCAGGTGTCCATTGTGCCAGACAGCCGTTCGGCGCCCCCGTTGCGGAGCGCATGCAGGTGAGTAGATTTCTTCTCATGGCCCGGCGAACGGGGGACGAGACGCGCGCGCTGCTGCTGCGCGTCGGGATGCAGATGCTGCTCGAGCGCGGCGTCTCCGCCGGCGTGCAGCACATCCGTCTGCAGGAGGTGCTGCGCCGCGCGGGGCTGACCACCGGCGCCGCCTACCGTCTCTGGGCCGATCAGAACGACTACCAGCGCGACCTCGCGGTGTCCATGGTGCGGCTGCGGCTGCGCACGAGCCCGACCGCGTACGCGCGTGAGGCGGTGGAGAAGCTCGTGGCGGAGGGCGCCGACGGCGACGATGTCATCCGTGCCGCCGCCGCGGCGCACGTGCAGAGCATCTCCATCGACGCCGACCGCCTCGACCATGCGCTCGACGCGCAGCAGTTCCTCGTGACGCTGGCGCTGCGGGCCACGGCGGAGACCTGGCCCGAGCTGAAGGAGGCGAGCCGCGAGCGTCACGACGGCTCGATCGCCGCGTTCGCGGAGTTCTACGTCTACCTCATGGAGGCGTACGGGCTGCGGATGCGCTCTCCTCTGACGGTCGAGGACTTCACGGCGGTGATGGCGGCGATGTCGGAGGGCTTCGCGCTGCGGGCCGTCGAAGGCATCCCGCATCCGACGTTCGAGGTCGGTGCGGCGGAGGACATCCCCGAAGGCACGTGGACGCTGTTCGCGCTCGGCGTCCGGG
This sequence comes from Microbacterium sp. PAMC21962, assembly GCF_019443465.1. Classification (NCBI taxonomy): domain Bacteria; kingdom Bacillati; phylum Actinomycetota; class Actinomycetes; order Micrococcales; family Microbacteriaceae; genus Microbacterium; species Microbacterium sp. PAMC21962. The sequence continues at coordinate 2,020,385 of NZ_CP080381.1, forward strand.
CCCTCATCTCCGGGTTCATGACGCCGATCGAGGATGCCCGGCACCCCGGCGCGCACTCCGGGAGCTCTGGGGTCGAGTGATCCCCCCGGCCCCAGAGCGACACTCCCCCCGGCGTGTCGGATGACGGCACGACCTGATGCATCCTCGAAGGACGAGGTCGCCGTCCGGCGCTCCCCAGTTGCGCCATAGATATCGTCGCTCGCACGACCTTCCATCGCCAGAAAGATAAGTTGTTTCTCTTCCGGGCGTGACGGCGTGACTCAGCCGAGAACCTTCACGAGGATCTCGTCCGTCTCGGTGGCGGTGCGAGAGGCGCCCTGGGCATCCACGTACTCGTAGGTCACTGTCGAGAGCTCGCCCGTCGGGGCGTAGCCCAGCCGCCGATAGAGACGCCGCGCCTCGGGATTGTCCACGGCGACGCCCATGGCGATCCGGCGATGCCCGCGCTCGCGCGACCAGTTCTCCGCCGCGACGACGATCGCACTGCCGATGCCGCGGCCGCGGACGTCCGGCCGAACGTTCAGGTTCTTCAGCTCGATCCGCACCGTGCGGAGGTCGAGCTGTCCCGAGCCGACCGGCCGATCGCCCAGCCATGCGACCAGCAGGACGCTGTCGCCGAGGGACTGCAACCGCCACATCCCTCGGACGAATCCCTGGCCGGGCGGCTCGTCGGATTCGATGCGATCGACCTCGGACGCCGCGAGGGCGCGGACCTGCAGAGACGTCTCCGGCATGTGCGGCATCATGCCACGACCCCGGGCGGGACGTCCCGCCCGGCGCCTAGATCACGTCCTCGCTCCACCGGTCGGGGTTGCCGAAACGGTGCGCCGTGATCGAGATCGCCTGTTCGTGCAGGAACGGGAGCAGCTCGACCCGCCCCGCGGTCGTCACCTCGCCGTCGTACACGGCGAGGTCGGGGTCGCCGTCGGTCGCCGCGACGAGGACGCCGTGCGCGGCCGCGACCGAGCCCACCGGCCCGACGAACCGCACGCGCGGCCATCCGTCCTCCTCGCGCGTCGCCGCGAGGCGGGCGATCCACTCGTCGTCGGTCTCGACGTAGACCGCGACGTCGACGTCTCCGAGCGCGCGGCGCACCCCCGCGGGAAGCCCGACCGGAGCGCTGATCGTGATCTCGCCGCCGGCGCGCACCCCCGCGACGACGACCCGCAGGAGCGCGTGCCACGCGGCATCCTTGGTGGCGCGGATCGCGACCGACACGGGTCGGTAGCGGAAGAGGTTGCGCTCGATCACCAGGTGCGAGACGTCCTTGACGCGCCCGAACTCACGATCCCAGGCGACGGCGTCGGAGAGGGCGCCGCGGCGGAGCCACTCGAACGCCTCGTAGTCCAGTGACGGCTGGGCGGCCTCGATGAGCGCGGTGATGCGCGCGTCCAGACCCCGCAGGTGCAGCGTCGACGACGGGGGCCCGCCGGCCGAGGGACGCCAGGAGCCGAGCCCGATCAGGTAGTTCGGCCCACCCGCCTTCGTGCCCGCTCCCACCGACGAGCGCTTCCACCCGCCGAAGGGCTGGCGCTGCACGATCGCCCCCGTGATGCCGCGGTTGACGTAGAGGTTCCCCGCCTCGACCTCGTCGAGCCACAGCTCAAGATCGGCGGGATCCTGCGTGTACAGGCCCGCGGTCAGCCCGTAGGCGACGGCGTTCTGCAGCTCGATCGCCTCCGCGAGGGATGCCGCGTGCATGATCCCGAGGACCGGGCCGAAGAACTCCTCGAGATGCGTCCGCGACCCCGGGCGCACGCCCACGCGGATGCCGGGCCGCCACAGCCGTCCCGCGTGGACGGGGTCGGCCGCGTCCACCGGCTCCGGTGCGACGAGCCAGCTCTCCCCCTCCTCCAGGGTGGTCAGCGCCCACTCGAGCTTGCCGCGCGGCACCTCGATCACCGGCCCCACCTCGCTGAGCGGGTCGGACGGGGGTCCCACCCGCAGCGAGCGCACGGCGTCGACCAGCTGGCGGGCGAAGCGCTCGGACCGGGCGACCGGACCGACCAGGATCGCGAGGGATGCCGCGGAGCACTTCTGTCCGGCGTGACCGAACGCGCTCTTCACGAGGTCGGCGGCGGCGAGGTCGAGGTCCGCCGACGGCATGACGATCATCGCGTTCTTCCCGCTCGTCTCCGCCAGCAGCGGCAGGTCGGGCCGCCACGACCGGAACAGCCGCGCCGTCTCCCACGATCCCGTGAGGATGACGCGGTCGACGTCGGGATGGGCGATCAGACGCTCACCGAGCTCCCCCTCGTCGAGGTCGACGAGCGCGAGGACGTCGCGGTCGATGCCGGCGCCCTCCAGGGCCTCCCACACCGCCTCGGCGACGACCGCGGCGCACCGCCGGGCCTGCGGAGCGGGCTTGAAGACGACGCCCGACCCCGCCGCGAGCGCCGCGATCACCCCGCCCGAGGGGATCGCGACGGGGAAGTTCCAGGGCGGCGCGACCACCGTCAGCGCCGCCGGGACGAAGACGGCCCCCGCGACGCGGTCGAGCTCGCGCGCCGTCGCGGCGTAGTAGTTCGCGAAGTCGACGGCTTCGCTGACCTCGACATCCGCCTCCGCGAACACCTTCCCGGTCTCGGCGGCGGCGACCTCGATGAGCCGGCCGCGACGCGCCTCGAGGCCGCGTGCGGCGGCCTGCAGCACCGCGGCGCGATCGTCGGCCGGCACCGCGGCCCACCGCGCGCCGGCGCGACGGACCCGGGCGACGACCTCGTCGAGCGCGGCCGGATCGTCGATGCGGGCCGCGGCGATCGCGGCCTCCCCCGCGGTCGAGCCCTCCACCCGCGACAGGATGTCCGCCGCCCACGCGCGGTTCGCGGGCAGCGCGGGGTCGGTGTCGGGGGCGTTCGCGAAGCCGGACGCCCCCTCCGCGGCGGCGCTCTCGCGGAGGTCGAACACCGCGGTGTCGACGAAGGCACCGCCGTCGTCCCGGCCGCTCGCGATGCCGAGGACGACCTGCGTGAGGTCGGCGTCGGCGTCGGCATCGGCCGGCGCCGGCCGGGTGACGGCGAGGGGCGCCTCGGATGCCGCGGCTTGCGCTCCGCGGTCCTGCGTGCGGACCGGGCCGGCCGGCAGGGCCGCATCGACGGCGCGATCGAGCGACGCGAGGAAACGGTCGCGCTCGCGGGCGAACATCGCGGGATCGTCGGCGAGGTCGAAGGCCGCGGAGAGGAAGTTGTCGCTCGACGCGTTCTCCTCCAGGCGGCGGACCAGGTAGCTGATGGCGACGTCGAACTCGTCGGGGCGGACGACGGGCACGTAGAGCAGCACGTGGCCCACCTCGGCCGAGACCGCCGCGACCTGCCCCTGCGCCATGCCGAGCAGCATCTCGAACTCGACGTCGGCGCGTACCCCGCGCTCACCGGCGAGCAGCCACGCGAAGGCGATGTCGAAGAGGTTGTGCCCCGCGACGCCCAGCCGGACGGCGCGCGTGTTCTCCGCTCGCAGCGCCTCGTCGAGGCAGCGGATGTACCCGGCGTCGGCGTCGAGCTTGCTGGCGTGCGTCGCGAGCGGCCAGCCGTGCATCGCGGCATCCACCCGCTCCATCGCGAGGTTGGCGCCCTTGACGAGGCGCACCTTGATGCGCGCGCCGCCGGCATCCACGCGCTCCTGCGCCCACGCGGTCAGCCGCCGCAGCGCGGGCAGCGCGTCGGGAAGGTAGGCCTGCAGCACGATGCCCGCCTCGAGCCGCTGCAGCCGCGGGTCGGCGAGCAGACGGGTGAACACCGCGATCGTCAGGTCGAGGTCCCGGTACTCCTCCATGTCGAGGTTGATGAAGGTCTGCGTCGCGTCCGGACCCGGTGCGGCCGCGGCCGTCAGATAGAGCGGCAGCAGCCGCTCGACGACCTTCTCGACGACCTCGTCGAACGCCCACATCGAGATGTGGCTGGCGATGGCCGACACCTTCACCGAGACATAGTCGACGTCGTCGCGGCGGATGAGGTCGTGGATGCCGTCGAGCCGCGTGCGCGCCTCGTCCTCGCCCAGCACGGCCTCGCCCAGCAGGTTGAGGTTGAGACGGGCGCCCGAGGCCCGGATCGCGGCGAGGGCGGGGCCCAGCTTGTCGGGCCGGGCGTCGACGATGAGGTGGCCGACCATCTCGCGCAGGGCACGGCGGGCCAGAGGCACGGTCGGCGCGGGCAGCAGCGGTGCGAGCGCGCCGCCGGTGCGGACGGCGGCGCGGAGGTACCAGGGCAGGAAGTCGGGCACGAGCGGGGCGACGCGCTGCAGGTTCGCGGCCGCGGCGCCCAGCGACTCGGGCCGCATCACGCCGTCGACGAAGCCGATCGTGAACGGCAGGCCGTGCGGGTCCTTCAGCACCCCGGCGAGGCGCGCGGCGGCCGGGTCGACGTCCGCCGCGGCGGACTCGTCCACCCAGCGGCGCGCGAGCGCGACGGCGCGCTCGGCGAGCTCGGATGCCGAAGGGGGCGCAGTGTCGTCGTCCATCACGCTTCCAGAGTGCACCGTGTCCATGCGTCCAGCGTGCGGCACGCATATGATTCGGCAAAAGCGATGATCCTCGACGGATATCGTTCGATGAGACCGATGTTTTTCCCGGCGGGTGCGAGGAGCGGACATGTTCGAGCTGCGGCGCCTGCGCCTGCTCCACGAGCTGGCGCAGCGGGGGACCATCGCCGCCGTCGCACAGGCCCTCTCGTACAGCCCGTCCACCATCTCGCAGCAGCTCGCGCAGCTGGAACGCGACGCGGGCGTGGCTCTTCTCACCCCCGACGGTCGCCGCGTCCGTCTCACCGCGCACGGCGAGACGCTGGCCGCCTTCGCGGCGCGCGCCCTCGCCGCAGACGAGGAGATCCGCGGCGAGCTCGAGGAGCTGCAGGCCGGCGTCGCCCCCGTGCGGGTCGCGGTGCTGCAGACGGCGGCGCGCACGATCGTCCCCTCCGCCCTGACCCTGCTCGCGGCGAGGGCTCCCGGGCTGCGCGTCGAGCTCGCCGAGCTGCCGCCCGAGGAGGGCCTCTTCGAGCTCGGCGCCCGGGGGTTCGACCTGGCGATCGCCGAGCAGTACCCCGGGCTGACCCGGCCGCATCGTTCCGAGCTCGACCGCGACGTACTCGGCTCCGACCCGATCCGGCTCGCGACCTCGGGCGAGCCGCGCCCGCTCGCCGCGCTGGGCGACCGCCCGTGGGTGATGGAGCCCCGCGGGACCGCGGCGCGGGAGTGGGCCCTGCAGCAGTGCCGCGCTGCGGGTTTCGAGCCCGACGTGCGCTTCGAGCTCGCCGATCTCGGCGGGCACGTCGAGCTCATCGCGGCCGGTCACGCCGTCGGGCTGCTGCCCGACCTGCTGTGGGGCGGCGGCGTGCCCCGGGTGCGGTTGACTCCTCTGCCGGGCGATCCCGTCCGCGAGATCTTCACGGCGGCGCGCCGCGCCAGCCGCAACCGGCCCGGCATCCGGGCCGTGCGCGACGCGCTCAGCGACGCGTTCGCCGCACGCTCACGCTGAGGCCGGCGCGAGGATCAGTCCCACTCGCTGGGGGCGGGGGCCTTGGTCGAGGGCAGTGCGCTGTCGCGCGCCCAGTCGGCGACCCACTGCGGCAGCGGCGGGAGGTCGTCCGGGCGCTGCAGCGCCTCGAACAGCTCGTCGGTGTTGACCACGCCGCCGCTGCGGCGCAGGAACCGCGCGCGCACGATCATCTCGGCGTAGACCTCGCCGTCGACGACGGCCCGGTGCATCTGATAGACCGCCTTGTCGTCGTGACCGTAGAGCCGCGACTCCACCGTGAACCGCTGCCACAGCTGCAGCGACTTGCGGAAGGTCACCGTCTCGCTCGCGACCACCGCGTACCACCCCTGGGCGTTCATGGCGTCCCAGATGCCGGTGCGGATGAGCAGATCGAAGCGCCCGAGGTCGAAGAGGGAGGCGTAGCGGCCGTTGTTCATGTGACCGAGCAGATCGATGTCGGTCGGCAGGGTGCGCAGCCGCAGTCGTCCCACGCTGCGCGGCGGCATCGGCCCCCGACGGTGCAGCAGCACCTTCGCACGCCAGATCGTCAGCAGGGTCCGCCACCACACGTTCACGAAGCGCGATGCTAGCGGGTTCGACAGGGGTCAGCGGAAATCCGTTGTGGGCATCCCACAGTCCGCTCGACGCGTCCCGGGACGCGCTGTGGGCCGGGCTGCGCCGATTTCGCGAATTCCGAGGGCCGCCGTAGAGTCTGGCCATGGCAGCCACCACCGACTTTTCAGCGCAGACCGACACCGTCGTCCGTCCCGTTCGCGACGTCGATGCCGAGGCCCTCGGACGCGTCCACGCCAGCTGCTGGCACGAGACCTACGACCATCTGATCAGCAAGGCCGCACTCGAGAACGTCTCGCCGAAGCGCCTCGCCGAGCTGTGGACCCACTGGGCGCAGCAGGGCCCCGAGTTCAAGATGTTCGCCGCCCTCGTCGACGGCGACATCGTCGGCTTCGTGGGATCGGGCCCCGCGCGCGACCGCGACGCCCCGCGCACCCGCGAGCTGTACTTCATCTACCTGCTCGACCAGTTCCACGGCACCGGCATCGGCCAGCAGCTGTTCGATGCCGCCGTCGAGCCCGGCGAGGAGCTGTACCTCTGGGTCGCCGAGGACAACCCTCGCGCGCACCGCTTCTACGTGCGCAACGGCTTCGCCCTCGACGGCGCGAGCCACACCGAGCCCTTCCTCGGCGAGACGCTCACCGAGGTCCGTTTCGTCCGCTGACGGCGTCCGCCGGGGGACGGTCAGCGTCCGCTGACCGTCCCGAACAGACGCGCGATGGGCGCCAGCACGAGCGGCCGCGCCGCCACCCAGGCCCCGGCGATCACGACGAGCGAGACGACGAACAGCCAGAAGCCGGTCCAGTTGTCGGCGTAGGCCATCGGATCCACGGAGCCCTGTGCGGCGTACATGTGGTTGAGGTTGCGCAGCGCCCCCGTCGCCAGCACCAGCACGACGTGGATCACGATGAACACCACGAAGAACAGCATGACCGGGAAGTGCACCTTCCGCGCCCACTCGATGGGGTAGGCGGCGCTGAGCGTGAGGTTCTTCTTCGGCCACATCCCGCTCATGCGGTAGCCCGTGATCGCCGCGAGCGGGGCCGCGATGAAGACGGTCGAGAAGTACGCGAGCTGCTGCAGCGAGTTGTAGTTGACCCAGCCGTTCTCGGTGGGCCAATCCAGCGACACGTACTGCAGCGCGGCGCTGAGCGCGTTGGGGAACACCTCCCAGCTCGTCGGCACGATCCGCATCCACTGCCCGGTGACGAACAGCAGGACGATGAAGACGGCGCCGTTGACCAGCCACAGGATGTCGAGCGCCTGATGGAACCAGATCGTCAGGCTGGTCTTGCCCTTGGGGTTGTTCTTGGGCGCCCAGAATACGGTGGGACGCTTCTCGCGACGGATGGTGAGGCCCGAGCGGATGATCAGCACCATCAGGAACACGTTGAAGAAGTGCTGCCAGCCCAGCCAGGCGGGGATGCCGACGGGGGCACCGTCGGGAAGGTGGTACTCCCCCGGGTAGGTCGCGAGGAAGTCCCGCATGCCGTCCAGGCTCAGCAGGAACCTCACCGCGAGCACGGCCATGCCCGCCGCGAACAGCAGTGCGAGGCCCCCGACGACGACGGCTCCGGCCCACTGCGTGCGGGTGAACGGTCCGACCCGTCGCGGCTCGGTCTTCGGGATGGGGCGGTGGGACACCGCGCGTCCCGCCCACGCGCTCCGCGGTACCGTCAGCGGCGCGCGGGGGCCTTCGGGCACCGCCGGGACCGCGGGTGCAGCGGTCGGCGCGACGACCTCTGCCGGTGCTTCCGCCATCGGCACCGTGGTGTCTGCCGGCGGCCAGGCCTCTCCCCCGGCCACGCGCGGCAGCCCGCGCCGCACCCCGACGCCCTGCTCGCGCACGGGCTCGGCGACCTCCGCGACGGCAGGAATCTCCGCCGCCTCGGGCCAGGGCTCTCCCCCGGGCGTGCGCGGGAGTCCGCGCCGCACCGCCGAGGACGCGGCCGGAGAGGGCGCGACGGCCGCAGCGGGGGCCGCCTCCGTCACCGTCTCCACCGCCGCCGCCTCAGCGCTCCCGGTGTCGAGGGGCGGCCACGGCTCGCCTCCGGCGACGCGGGGAAGCCCCCGGCGCACCGACGATCCTCCCGTCGCCATCAGGCCTTCCTGGCTTCGAGGGCCGCGATGAGCTGCGGGACGACCGTGAACACGTCCCCCACGATGCCGAAGTCGGCGATGTCGAAGATGGGGGCGTCGCCGTCTTTATTGATCGCGACGATCGTCTTGGCGGTCTGCATGCCCGCCTTGTGCTGGATCGCGCCGGAGATGCCGAGCGCGACGTACAGCTGCGGCGAGACGGAGACGCCGGTCTGGCCGACCTGGTGCGAGTAAGGGACGTAGCCGGCATCCACGGCCGCCCGCGAGGCACCCACCGCGGCGCCGAGCGTGTCGGCGAGCTGCTCGACCAGCGCGAACTTCTCGGCCGAGCCGAGTCCGCGCCCGCCCGAGACGACCTTCGCGGCGCCGCGCAGCTCGGGCCGCGACGACGCGGCGACCTCTGCCTCGAAGCCGGTGATCCGCGCGGCGGGCGCGCCGGAGGCGGCGACCTCCAGCGGCACGGCCTGCGCCGCCGTCGACGCGGCGCGCGCGTCGACGGCTCCCTGCCGGACCGTCACCACGAGGGTCCCGAACGTCGGCGCGCTCGTGACGTTGTACGACCCGCCGTAGACGGAGTGCTGCGCCAGCACGCCCTCCTCGTCGCGGGCGACGCCCACCGCGTCCACCGCGAGCGCCGAGCGGGTGCGCGCCGCGAAGCGGCCGGCGACGTCGCGGCCCTCGATCGAGTTCGACACCAGCACCGCGTCGGGCTGCACGAGCGCGGATGCCGCGGCGAGCGCGTCGACGAGCGGGACGGTGAGGGCGCTGTCCGCACCGCCGAGCGGGGCGGTCAGCACGAGCGGCGCGCCGAGCGCGCCGGCGGCCTCGACGAGCGCCGCGTGGCGCGACTCGTCGGCGACGACCAGCGCGACGGGCGCACCGATACCGGCGGCGGCCCCGAGGAGCCCCGCGGCCGAGCTCGCGAGATCACCGGCCGGGGTGACGTCCAGCAGGACGAGGATCGAATCTGCGGCGAAGTCCACCATGTCGTTTCCCACCTTGTTCCTCAGGCCAGTCTGTTCTCGACGAGGAACGCGGCGAGCTTGTCGGCGGCATCCCCCTCATCGACGATCTTCACACCCGCGCCGCGCGGCGGTTTCTGTCCGACGGCGGTCATGATCGACTGCGGCGCGGAGGCCGGGTCGACATCGACGTCGAGGTCGGCGAGCGAGACCGTCTCGAACGGCTTCTTCTTCGCCGCCATGATGCCCTTGAAGTTCGGGAACCGGGCGTCGGGCAGCGCCTCCGTGATCGAGATCACGGCGGGCAGCGGCGCCGTCACGCGTGCCGTGCCGAAGTCGGTCGCCCGCGTTCCGGCGACCTCGCTCTCGCCGATCTCGACCGACGAGAGGGCGGTGGCCTGGGGCACCTGCAGATGCTCGGCGATCATGGCGGGAAGGACCCCGCCCGTGCCGTCGGTGGAGAGGTTGCCGGTGATGACGAGGTCGAACCCCGCCCGTCGGACGGCGGCGGCCAGCACGGCGGCGGTGACGCCCAGGTCGGCGCCGGAGAGCGCGGGGTCGACGACCTGCACCGCGGACGCCGCCCCCATGGCGAGACCCTTGCGCACGGTCGCGGCGGCATCCTCGGAGGCCATCGAGACGACCGCGACCTCGGTGCCGGGGTGCGCGTCGGCGTAGCTCAGCGCCACTTCGAGCGCCCGCTCTCCGATCTCGTCGAGCACGCGGTCAGAGGCGCCGCGGTCGGCGAGACCGGTCTCGAGATCGAGCCTCCGGTCGCCATAGGTGTCGGGGACTTCTTTGACCAGCACCACGATCTTCATCGGTTCTCCTTCACGACGCACTCATTCTAGAAGGTGCGACTCAGTATCGCATCCGTTGACACTGAGGCTCACGCGCTAGCGTGAGAGCACACACCCGCCCCGAGGAGGACCCGTGAACCGTGACCCGTCGCCGCGCCGCGACCCCATCGCCGAGGCGCGCCTGCAGTGGGTGGAGCACGGCTGGGCGGATGCCGCGGCCGGCATGACCGCCGTCACGAGCATCATGCGCGCCCATCAGCTGCTGCTGGCCCGTGTCGATGAGGCGCTGAAGCCGTTCGCCCTCACCTTCGCGCGGTACGAGCTGCTGACCCTGCTGAGCTTCACCCGCGCGGGGCGGATGCCGCTGTCCTCGGCGGCGAGCCGCCTGCAGGTGCATCCCACGAGCGTGACGAACACCGTCGATCGGCTCGAAGCAGCCGGACTGGTCACGCGCGAGCCCCACCCGGGCGATCGGCGCGCGACGCTCGTCGCACTGACCCCGGCGGGACGCGAGCTGGCGGCGCGTGCCACGGCGGCGCTCAACGCCCGCGTGTTCGCGGCGCCGGGCCTCGACGACGGCGACGTGGAGGGGCTCATCGCGATCGTGGCGCGGTTGCGCGCCGGCGCCGGCGACGTGGTCAGCGATTCGTGAACCTCGGCGCGCGCTTCTCGCGGAAGGCGGCCATGCCCTCCTTCTGGTCGTCGAGGCCGAACAGCGACGTGAACACCTGCTTCTCGAACCGCAGCCCCTCCGCACCGGTCGTCTCCAGCGACGCCCGCAGCGACTCCTTGGCGGCGTAGAGCACCGGCAGCGACTTCGCCGCGATCTGATCGGCCATGGCCTCCGCCTCGGCGAGCAGGTCGGCGGCGGGGACGACGCGCGAGACGAGGCCGGCGCGCTCGGCCTCCGCGGCATCCATCATGCGGCCCGTGAGGACGAGCTCGGCCGCCTTGTAGTAGCCGATCGCGCGCGGCAGGCGCTGGGTGCCGCCGAGGCCGGGGATGACCCCGAGCGTGATCTCGGGCTGGCCGAAACGCGCGGTGTCGGCGGCGAGGATGATGTCGCACGCCATCGCCAGCTCGCACCCCCCGCCGAGAGCGTACCCCGCGACGGCGGCGATGACCGGCGTGCGCACGCGCGAGAAGGCCTCGAGACCGGTGAAGGGGCTGCGCAGCGACATCTCGACCGGCGACTTGTCCTCCATCTCCTTGATGTCGGCGCCGGCGGCGAACGCGCGCTCCGACCCGGTCACGACGATGCAGCCGATCTGCTCGTCGGCGTCGAACGCGACGGCCGCGTCGGCCAGCTCGCCCAGCAGCGTGGAGTTGAGCGCGTTGAGCGCCTCGGGGCGGTTCAGGGTGATCCACCCGACGCGGCCGCGGGTGGAGACGAGGAGGGTGGAGTAGTCGCTCATGTGCTCATGCTCCCAGAACGTCGCGGCCGATGATCACGCGCATGATCTCGTTCGTGCCCTCCAGGATCTGATGCACCCGCAGATCGCGCACCACCTTCTCGATGCCGTACTCCTGCAGGTAGCCGTAGCCGCCGTGCAGCTGCAGCGCACGGTTGGCGACCTCGAAGCCGGCATCGGTCGCGAAGCGCTTGGCCATCGCGCACTGCACCGCGACGTCATCGGCGTGGGTGTCGATCGCGCGGGCGGCGTCGCGGACGAGCGCGCGGGCCGCCTGCAGCTGGGTCGCCATGTCGGCGAGCGCGAACACCACGCTCTGGCGTTCGGCCAGCGCCTCGCCGAACGTGAAGCGCTCGTGCACGTAGCGCACGGCACGATCGAGCGCCCACTGGGCACCGCCGACGGAGCAGGCCGCGATGTTGACGCGGCCGCCGTTGAGACCGCTCATCGCGATGCGGAACCCGCCGCCCTCGCTTCCCAGCAGAGCGGATGCCGGCACCCGCACCTCGTCGAGGATCACCTGGCGGGTGGGCTGCGCGTTCCACCCCATCTTGCGCTCGTTGGGGCCGAAGCTCAGCCCCACGGCGTCCGCCGGAACCAGGAAGGCGCTGATCCCGCGCGCGCCGGGCTCGCCGGTACGGGCCATGACGACGTAGACCGCCGCGTCGCCGGCGCCGGAGATGAACTGCTTCACGCCGGTGAGCACGTAGGCGTCGCCGTCGGCGATCGCACTGGTGGTGATGGCCGCGGCATCCGAGCCGGCACCGGGCTCGGTGAGGCAGTAGGCGCCGAGGTCGCGCAGGGTCGTCAGCCGCGGCAGCCACTCGTGGCGCTGCGCCTCAGTGCCGTGGGTGTCGATCATCCACGCGACCATGTTATGGATGCTGATGTAGGCCGCGATCGTCGGGTCGCCCATCGCCAGGTGCTCGAAGATCAGCGCGGCGTCCTCGCGCGCGAGCCCGGTGCCGCCGACGTCTTCGCGCACGTACAGTCCGCCGAGCCCCAGCTCACCGGCGTCGGCGAGCACGTCGCGAGGGAAGTGCTTGTCGCGGTCCCACTCCAGAGCGTGCGGCTCGAGCCGGGTGCGCGCGAACTCGCGCACCGCGTCGAGGATCGCTCCGCGCTCATCGGCGGAGAGCGAGGGGGTGAAAGTCATGCTCATCGCGTCACGTCCTTGTGAAACAGATCGACAGCCAGAATCGTGCCGGGTAGGGCACAGCGATCATTTTACATGGACGTCCTAGTAAATGGGGACGCCGCCCCCTACAGCCGTTCGATGATCGTCGCGTTGGCCATGCCGCCGCCCTCGCACATCGTCTGCAGGCCGTAGCGACCGCCCGTTGCCTCGAGGTGCGCGAGCAGCGTTCCGAGCAGGCGCGTGCCGCTGGATCCGAGCGCGTGACCGAGCGCGATCGCCCCTCCCCACGGGTTGAGCTTCGTGGCATCCGCCCCGAGCTCTGCCGCCCAGGCGAGGGGCACCGACGCGAACGCCTCGTTCACCTCGTAGGCGTCGAGGTCGTCGATCGTCAGCCCGCTCCGCTCGAGGATGCGCCGCGTCGCGGGGATCGGCCCCGTCAGCATCAGGAGGGGATCGTCGCCGACGACCGCGAAGGCGTGGAAGCGGGCCCGGGGTGTGAGCCCGAGCTCGAGCGCCTTCTCCTCGCTCATGATCAGCGCCGCGGAGGCGCCGTCGGTCAACGGCGAGGAGTTGCCGGGGGTGATCCGCCAGTCGATCTCGGGGAAGCGCTGCGCCGCGGCATCCGTCCGGAAGGCGGGCGCCAGTCCTGCGAGGGCGGCGACGGTCGTTCCCGGTCGCACCGTCTCATCGGCCGCGACCCCGGCGACCGCGAGCATCTGCGAGGCGAACCGGCCCCGCGCCTGCGCCTCGGCCGCCCGCTCGTGGGACTCCGCCGCGAACGCGTCGAGCTCTTCGCGCGAGAACCCCCAGCGCGCGGCGATGAGCTCCGCGGAGACGCCCTGGTTCACGAGCCCGTCGGGGTAGCGTGCGTGCAGCCCCGGCGAGAAGGGCGAGCCCGCGACGGAGGCCGCGACCCCCAGCGGCACCCGGCTCATCGACTCGACGCCTCCCGCGATGACCACGTCGTACTGGCCGGAGATGACGCCCTGGGCGGCGAAGTGCGCGGCCTGCTGGCTCGATCCGCACTGCCGGTCGATCGTCGTCGCCGGCACCCGCTCGTCGAAGCCGGCGGCGAGCACCGCCTGACGGGCGACGTTCATCGTCTGCTCGCCGACCTGACTGACGCAGCCGAGCAGCACGTCGTCGACCTGCGTCGAGGCGAGCCCGTTGCGCTCCAGCGTCGCGCGCAGCACCTCGGCCGCGAGGTCGACGGGATGGATGCCGCTGAGCGCCCCGCCCGGCTTGCCGCGCCCGGACGGGGTGCGCACGACGTCGACGATGACGGCGGTGCGCATGTCTGCTCAGCCCTCGGCTTCGGCGGCCCGCAGCGCGATCGACGAGGTGCCGGCCTCGTCGACGAACCCGTCGACGTGGCGCTCGTCGACACCGCTGTAGGCCGACAGCGGACGGATGAGCGCGTTGGATGCCGCCTGCTCCCTGATGTGGGCGGTCCACCCGACCACCCGCGCCGCGACGAACAGCGGCGTGAAGGTGAGCGTGTCGAAGCCCATCAGGTTGTACGCGGGGCCCGACGGGTAGTCGAGGTTGGGGTAGATGCCCTTGCGCTCGACGAACTCGCGCTCGAGCGTCGCGTAGAGCGCTTCGACGTCGGGGCGGTCGTAGTGGACGATGAGCGTGTCGAGGGCGGCCTTCATCGTCGGGACGCGCGAGTCGCCGTGCTTGTACACGCGGTGGCCGAAGCCCATGATCTTGCGCTTCTCGGCGAGGGCGCGATCGAGCCACGGCCCGACGTTGTCGGCGTCGCCGATCTCGTCGAAGATGTGCAGGACGGCCTCGTTCGCGCCGCCGTGCAGCGGCCCCTTGAGCGCTCCGATCGCCCCCACGACCGCCGAGTACAGGTCGCTGAGGGTCGAGGTGATCACCCGCGCCGTGAACGTCGACGCGTTGAAGGAGTGCTCCGCGTACAGGATCATCGAGCGGTTGAAGGCGTCGACGACGACGGGGTCGAACTCCTCGCCGAAGGTCATCCAGAGGAAGTTGGCCGCGTAGTCGAGGTCGTCGCGCGGGGCGATGGGCTCCTGGCCGCGGCGGCGGCGCTGTCCGTAGGCGACGATCGCGGGCAGGGCCGCGAACAGGCGGATGCTGCGGGCGAGGTTGTCAGCGGGCGACCCGCTCGCGTCGAGCACCGAGCCGGTGCCGGCGAGGTCGCGGGCGCCGAGCACGCTGACGGCGGAGCGCACCTCGTCCATCGGGTGCGCGTCGAGCGGAGTCAGCTCGATCACCGCCCTGACGTCGTCCGCGAGCGCGCGGTGCCGGCGCTCGGTGGCCCGCAGCTCGGCGAGCTGGTCGGCGGTCGGCAGCTCGCCGTTCCACAGCAGGTAGGCGACGGCTTCGGCCGGCTGCGTCGCGGCCAGCTCGTGCACCGGATAGCCGCGGTAGAGCAGGGAGTTCGTCTCCGGGTTGACCTTGCTGATGGCGGTCGTGTCGGCGACGACGCCCGCCAGTCCCTTGTGGATCTGCTGGTCGCTCATGTCACTCCTTCGTGATCTGGAAGTCGAAGATGCTCGAATCGAAGTGGTTGTAGCCCTCGTAGTCGATGAGGTCGTACAGCTCCGCGCGATGCTGCATCTCGCCGAGACGGGACGTGAGACGCCCCTCGTCGTTCAGGGTATCCAGCGCGCGGGAGGCCGCACCCATCGCGATCCGCAGGAGGGAGACCGGCCAGATCACGATCTGCACGCCCGCATCCCGCAGCTGGTCGACCGTGAACAGGTCGCTCTTGCCGAACTCGGTCATGTTCGCCAGCACCGGCACGTCGACGGCGGCGCACACGGCCTCGAACTCCGAGAGGTCGCGCATCGCCTCGGGGAAGATCGCGTCGGCCCCGGCATCCACGAGCGCCTTGGCGCGGTCGACGGCGGCGTCCAGGCCCTCGATCGCACGGATGTCGGTGCGCGCCATGACGAGGAAGTTCGGGTCGCGGCGGGCGTCGACGGCGGCGCGGATGCGCTGCAGCGCGGTACCGGTGTCGACGACCTGCTTGCCGTCGAGGTGGCCGCAGCGCTTCGGGTTGACCTGGTCTTCGATGTGCGTGCCCGCGAGCCCCGCGTCTTCGAGGGTCTGGATGGTGCGCGCGACGTTCATCGGCTCGCCGAAGCCGGTGTCGGCGTCGATGATCGCCGGGAGCTCGGTCATGCGGGCGATCTGCTGCCCGCGGCCGGCGACCTCCGTGAGGGTCGTGAGCCCGATGTCGGGAAGCCCGAGGTCGGCGCTCAGGACGGCGCCGGAGATGTAGACGCCCTCGAACCCCTTCTGCTCGATCAGCCGCGCCGACAGCGGGTTGAACGCGCCGGGGAAGCGGACGAGCTCTCCCGCGCGCAGGCGTTCGCGCAGCAGGCGCCGCTTCTCGGATGCCGGGGTCTGGCTGTACAGCATCAGTCGGCTCCGTCCTGGGTACTCCGGTCGTCGAGCGAGGAGCGGAGCGACGAGTCGAAACGGAGCATCAGAACAACCCCTTCGGGCTCGGAACCGAGGCCAGCACGCCGTCGCGGGCGACGATGTTGAGCTGCCGCACCTCATCGGCGGTCAGCTCGGGCAGTCGCTCGGCGAGGGCGAGGAACCGCTCGATCTCGGCGGGCTCCAGCACCGGCTCGGCGAGCAGGCGGAACTTGCGGATGTAGTCGGCGCGGGCGAACGGGCGCGCGCCGAGCGGGTGGGCGTCGGCGACCGCGATCTCGTCGGCGATCGTCGAACCGTCCGTGAGACGAATCTCGACGCGTCCACCGAAGGCCTTCTCGTCGGGGTCGTCGGAGTGGTAGCGGCGGGTCCACTCGGCATCCTCGGCGGTCGTGATCTTGTGCCACAGCGCGACGGTGTCCTCGCGCGCCGCCCGCTCGGGCAGGTACGAGTCGACGTGGTGCCAGCCGCCGTCCTGCAGGGCGACGGCGAAGATGTACGGGATCGAGTGGTCGAGGGTCTCGCGGGAGGCCGCCGGGTCGTACTTCTGCGGGTCGTTGGCGCCGGAGCCGATCACGTAGTGCGTGTGGTGGCTGGTGTGCAGCACGATGCTCTCGACGTTCGCGGGGTCGGCGAGCTCGGGATGGGTGCCGTGGAGCTTTCGGGCCAGGTCGATCCAGGCCTGCGCCTGGTACTCGGCCGAGTGCTCCTTCGTGTAGGAGTCGAGGATCGCCCGCTTGGGCTCGCCGGGGGCGGGCAGCGGCACGTCGTACGCGGCGTCCTTACCGTCCAGCATCCAGGCGATGACGCCGTCCTCGCCCTCGTAGATGGGCGACGGCGAGGTCTGCCCGCGCATCGCGCGGTCGACGGCCTCGACCGCCATCTTGCCCGCGAACGCGGGGGCGTGCGCCTTCCACGTGGAGATCTCACCCTTGCGCGACTGACGGGTGGCCGTGGTCGTGTGCAGGGCCTGCGCGACGGCCTGGGCGATGGTGCCGGCGTCGAGGCCGAGGAGCGTGCCGATGCCGGCGGCCGCGGACGGGCCGAGGTGGGCGACGTGGTCGATCTTGTGCCGGTGCAGGCTGATGGCGCGCACCAGATCCATCTGGATCTCGTAGCCGGTCGCGATGCCGCGCACCAGCGCCGCCCCGTCGGCGCCGACGTGCTGGGCGACGGCGAGGATCGGCGGGATGTTGTCGCCCGGGTGGGAGTACTCCGCGGCGAGGAAGGTGTCGTGGTAGTCGAGCTCGCGCACGGCGACGCCGTTGGCCCACGCCGCCCACTCCGGGCTGGTGCGCACGTCGTCGGGCTCGCCGAACACGGTCGCGCCGTGTCCGCCGCGCGACACGGGGTGGTCGAGCGCCTGCGCGCGGGCGGCGGTCACGGGGCCCCGGGTGAGGGATGCCGCGGCCACCGCGGCGTTGTCGATGACGCGGTTGATGATCATCTCGACGACCTCGGGCAGGGTGGCCACCGGGTCGGCGGCGACCTCGGCGATCGCGAAGGCGAGCTGATCCTCGCGCGCGAGGTTCTCCTCGCTGCGGTGCACACGGACGTGGTGGGTGACGGTCATGGGGTTCCTTCCAACGAGGCGAGGATCGCGGCGAGCGCGTTGTGCAGGTGGACGTGGGTGGCGTGCGCGGCGAGCTCCGCGTCGCCGGCCCCGATGGCCGACGCGATGAGCCGGTGCTCGGCCACGGACGCCGCGAGCCGCTCGGGGTTGTCGCGTGCGAGGCGGCGCACGCGCACGAGGTGCGTGCGGACCGTCTTCAGCGCCGCGGTCAGGTAGTCATTGGCGACGGCGAGATCGAGCGCGTCGTCGAAGCGCGCGATGAGGGCGTAGTAGGCGTCGGGGTCGGCGGCGGCATCCGTGGCGGCGAACTCGGTCGCCAGCGCGGCGAACGGCGGCGTGGCCCCGGAGCGGACCGCCAGGCGCGCGGCGGTCTCCTCGAGCGCCCGGCGCACCTCGAACAGCTCGCGGATGTCGTCGGCGTCGAGGTCGCTGACGACGGTCATGCGCGGCGACGCCTGCACGACGAGCCCGTCCGCGGCGAGCCGGCCGAGCGCCTCGCGCAGCGGCGTGCGGCTCACGCCGAGGCGCACCGACTGCTCCACCTCGGCGAGCACGGCACCGGGGCGGAGGACGCCGGACTGGATCTCGTCGAGGAGACTGCGGTAGGCCCGATCGCTCGCGCGCACGACAACTCCTCTCGTCGCCATCACTGTATACAAAAGTGGCTCTGAGGGGAAGTCATCGACCCCGAACTGCTACTAGTGCATACAGAAAGTCGCGCGCGCCGCGGTTCAGTGGGGAACGTGGAGCCGATGGGTCAACACGGCGAGGTGTAGGGCCGCGACCTGCTCGCCGTCGTCGAAGTCGATGCCGAGCAGGTCTTCGAGCAGGGCGATGCGCTGGTAGAAGACCGAGCGCGACAGGTGCGCCGCCTCCGCGGCCGCCGTGCGGTTGGACGGGTGCGCCAGCAGGGCCGCGAGCACGTCGAGCAGGTCGCCGCCGCGGCCCCGTGCCTCGGCCAGCACCGGGGCGAGCATCCGGTCCGCGTGCGCGACGAGGCGATGATCGTCACGCATCGCGGCGACGACCCGGGTCAGGGGCCGCTCGACGGTGCGGCGCCCGTCGCCCTCGCGGTCGCGGCGCGCGCTGCGGATGCCGTCGTCGGCGGCGACGAGGTCGATCGTCTCGCGCAGCGCACCGACGAGCAGGCCCATGCCCCGCTCGTCCTCGACGGAGGGGATGGCGACACCGGGGCCGAGCACGACGCGCGGCCGCGCCGGGCGCGACGGCAGGGTCGTCGCAGAGGCGCCGGCGGAGGCGGTGGCGACGCGCAACGCCTCCTCCAGTGCGGCGGCGAAGGCGTCGGCGCGATTGTCCGCGGCGGTCGCGGCGCGGGCGGGGACGGTGAGCAGCACCGGCGTGCGGACGAGGCCCGACCCGTCCTCCAGTGTCGCGCTCGAACCGCACACGGCACGCGCACCCAGCGCGGCGGCGGCGACGTCCGCCGCGGTCGCGACACCCACGGCATCCTCGCGACCGGCCGGGGCCAGCGCGACGAGCGGGAACGCGACGACGCCGGCGAGGGGCAGGCCGGCCGCGTCCAGGCGGGCCGCCGCCGCCCCGAGGCTCGTGAACCGGCCGTCGACGAGCGCGTCGACGACGCGGCGGCGCCCCAGCCGGGACCACTCCTCTCCCCCCGGATCGGCGAGCCGGCCCAGGGCGAGCGCCGTGGCCGCCTGCTCGAGGACGGCCTCCCGTCCGGCCGGGTGCGGTGTTCCGGGCAGCGCGACGAGCCATCCCCACCGGATGCCGCGGGCTTCGACGGCGACGATCGCCCGCCCCTCGTGGTCGGGGGCCGCCGCGGCCGCACGCGACCGGCGCCCCCAGCCGCGGAGGGTCTGCGTCTCGATCGCCCCGCCGACGTGGGCGACCACCACCTCGTGCGCGACGGTCTCCAGCACGACGGGGGCGGCGAGGGCGAGCCCGACCTGCTCGACGATGAACTCGGCCGGCGCTCCGCGCAGCGCCAGCCCGGTGAACAGGGTCCGTACCGCGTCGCGCGCCTCCAGCGCCGTCGTCTGGTCGGCGATGATGCGACGGTGCACGGCCTCGGTGATCGTGACGAACTTGACCTCGCGGTGGAGGGCGACCAGCGCGAGGCCCGCCGAGCGGGCGGCATCCGCGAGGACCGCCGGCACGTAGCGGTAGTGCGAGCCGAGCTCGAGCACGATGCCCGCTGCGCCGACCCGGGCCAGCTGCGTCACGAACCCGGCGAGCAGGGCGGGGTCGTCCGGCCAGCCGGAGCCCGTCGACAGCAGCAGCTCGCCGCCTTCGAGCAGCCGCGCGACGTCGGCGCTGTCGGAGACGTGGACCCATCGCACGGCGGCGCCGAGGGCGTCGCCGCCGACGACCACGACGGGCGCTCCGGCGGAGAACACCGCCAGGGCGAGCACCTCCGCCACGGTCGGCAGAACCGTCGTCGGACGTTCTGTCCGGGAAACGTCTACATCGTGACGAACAGACACCTGCGCCTCCCCCATCGCTGAGTCAGCATAAGCATGGCACGTGCCGGTCGATCTGTCCGACCCGCGTACCCGCCCGTCGTCTCCCCTCCCGTCAGGAGCCCCGCATGGATCTCATCCGTCACCACGTCGCCGGCCGATCGACCGGATCGGCCGAGCGCACCGGCCCCGTCTACGACCCGGCGACCGGCGTCGTGCAGGCGGAGGTCGCGTTCGCCTCGACCACCGAGACGGAGGCCGCGATCGCGGCGGCCGCCGCCGCGCTGCCGGCCTGGCGGGCGACGAGCCTCATCAAGCGCGCCGACGTGTTCTTCCGCCTGCGCCACCTCCTCGTCGAGCGGGCGGACGAGCTCGCCGCCATCATCACCGCCGAGCACGGCAAGGTGCTCTCCGACGCGAAGGGCGAGATCAGCCGCGGCATCGAGAACGTCGAGTTCGCGGCCGGACTCGTCCATCTGCTGAAGGGCGAGCACGCCGAGCAGGTGTCCCGCGGCGTGGACGTGCACTCGGTGAAGCAGCCGGTGGGCGTCGTGGGCGCGATCACCCCGTTCAACTTCCCCGTGATGGTTCCGCTGTGGATGACGGCATCCGCCATCGCGTGCGGCAACACCGTGGTGCTGAAGCCGAGCGAGAAGGACCCCTCGGCCGCGCTCTTCCTCGCGCGGCTCTACGAGGAGGCGGGCCTGCCGGCGGGTGTCCTCAACGTCGTGCACGGCGACAAGGTCGCCGTCGACGCGATCCTCGACTCCCCCACCGTCCGCGCCGTGAGCTTCGTCGGCTCGACGCCGATCGCACGCTCGATCTACGAGCGCGCCGCCGCGAACGGCAAGCGCGTGCAGGCCCTCGGCGGCGCCAAGAACCACATGGTCGTCATGCCCGACGCCGACCTGGATGCCGCGGCCGACGCCGCCGTGTCGGCCGCCTACGGTTCGGCCGGCGAGCGCTGCATGGCCGTCTCCGTGCTCGTCGCCGTCGGCGACGACGTGGCGGACGCGCTGGTCGAGAAGGTCGCGGAGCGCATCGCCGGGCTGACCATCGGCGCGGGCACCGACCCGGCGAGCGAGATGGGCCCGCTCATCACGCGCGAGCACCGCGACAAGGTCGCCGCGTACGTCTCCGGCGCCGCCGCCGAAGGCGCGACGGTGGTCGTCGACGGCACGACGCAGCAGTTCGAGGGCGACGGCTTCTTCATCGGCGTCTCGCTCGTCGACCGGGTCGCTCCCGGCATGAAGGTCTACGACGAGGAGATCTTCGGCCCGGTGCTCTCCGTCGCACGCGTCGCGACCTACGACGAGGCGGTCGCCCTCATCAACGCGAGCCCCTTCGCGAACGGCACCGCGGTGTTCACGCGCGACGGCGGCACCGCCCGCCAGTTCGAGTTCGACATCGAGGTGGGGATGATCGGCGTCAACGTGCCGATCCCCGTGCCGGTGGGCGCGTTCTCCTTCGGCGGGTGGCGCAACTCGCTGTTCGGCGACTCGCACATCTACGGCCCCGAGTCGATCCACTTCTACACGCGGAGCAAGGTCGTGACGACCCGCTGGCCCGACCCCAGCGAGAGCCAGATCAGCCTCGGCTTCCCCAGCAACCACTGACCCCGCGGCATCCGAAGGAGACACCATGAGCACCATCGCCCCCGCCGCCGACCCCGCCGCCGACGCGGCCGTCCGCGGCGACGACCGCCGCCACGTCTTCCACTCCTGGAGCGCGCAGGCCCTGATCGACCCGCTGCCGGTCGCGGGCGGCGCGGGTGCGACGTTCTGGGACTACGCCGGACACAACTACCTCGACTTCTCCTCGCAGCTGGTGAACCTCAACCTCGGCCACCAGCACCCCGACCTCGTCGCGGCCATCCAGGAGCAGGCCGGGCGCCTGGCGACGATCCAACCGTCGATGGCGAACGACACGCGCGGCGAGCTGGCGCGGCGGATCAGCGAGATCTCCCCCGACGGCTTCTCGAAGGTGTTCTTCACCAACGGCGGGGCGGATGCCAATGAGAACGCGGTCCGGATGGCGCGCCTGGTCACCGGCAAGCGCAAGGTGCTCGCGATGTACCGCAGCTACCACGGCAACACGTCGACGGCCATCACGCTGACGGGCGACCCGCGCCGGTGGGCGAACGAGCCGGCCGACGCGTCCGTCGTGCACTTCTTCGGTCCGTACGCCTACCGGTCGCCGTTCCACGCGGACTCCCCGGAGCAGGAGGCCGAGCGGGCGCTCGCGCATCTCGAACAGACGATCATCCTGGAGGGCGCCTCGACGATCGGCGCGATCATCATCGAGTCCGTCGTCGGCACCAACGGCGTGCTCATCCCGCCGCCCGGGTATCTGCCGGGCGTCCGCGAGCTGTGCGACCGCTACGGCATCGTGTACATCGCCGACGAGGTCATGGTCGGCTTCGGACGGCTGGGCACCTGGTGGGGCTTCGAGAACTTCGACGTCGTGCCCGACCTCATCACCTTCGCGAAGGGCGTCAACTCGGGCTACGTACCGCTGGGCGGCGTCGTCGTCTCCGACCGCATCGCGGCGCACTTCGATACCGTGTCGTTCCCCGGCGGGCTCACCTACTCGGGCCACCCGCTGGCGTGCGCCCCGGGCATCGCGACCTTCGAGGTGTTCCGTCGCGACGGCATCCTGGAGCGCGTCCGCGACCTCGGCGAGCGTGTCGTGCGTCCGCGACTGGAGCAGATGGCCGCGCGGCATCCGTCGGTCGGCGAGGTGCGCGGACTCGGCCTGTTCTGGGCGATCGAGCTGGTGCGCGACCGGCAGACGCGCACGCCGCTGGTTCCGTTCAACGCGGCGGGAGCGGATGCCGCCCCGATGGCCGCGTTCGCCGCGGCGTGCAAGAAGGCGGGGCTCTGGCCGTTCACGCACTTCAACCGCGTGCACGTGGCGCCGCCCTTGATCGTGTCGGAGGACGACCTCGTGCGGGGCCTCGACATCATCGACCGCGCCCTTGAGGTCACCGATGCCGAGGCGGCATCGTGACGACGTCGACGACCGTGCTCCGCAACGTCGTCGACGGCGTGCCGGTCGCCTCGGTCGGCGCGGCTCTGCCGCTCGTGAGCCCGGTGACCGGCGAGGTGTACGCGCACGCGCCGATCTCGACGGCGGACGAGGTGGATGCCGCGTTCGCGGCGGCATCCCGCGCCTTCGACACGTGGAAGCGGACGACGCCCGCCCAGCGCCAGCTGCTGCTGTTCCGTCTCGCGGATGCGCTCGAGGCGCACGCGGAGGAGTTCGCCGATCTGGAGTCGCAGGACACCGGCAAGCCGCGGGCGAGCCTCGTGGCCGACGAGATCGTCCAGTCGATCGACCAGTTGCGCTTCTTCGCGGGCGCCGCCCGTGACCTCGATGGGCGGGCGGCGGCCGAGTACGCGGAGGGGTTCACCTCCTATGTGCGCCGCGAGCCGATCGGCGTGGTCGCGCAGGTGACGCCGTGGAACTATCCCCTGAACATGGCGGTGTGGAAGATCGGTCCGGCCCTCGCGGCGGGCAACACCGTCGTGCTGAAGCCGAGCGAGACGACGCCGCAGACGACGGTGCGCCTCGCGGAGCTCGCCGCCGGGATCCTTCCCGCGGGTGTCTTCAACGTCGTGCTCGGCGACCGGGAGACCGGCCGGATGCTGGTCGAGCATCCGACGCCGCAGCTCGTCGCGATCACCGGCTCGGTGCGCGCCGGGATGCAGGTGGCCGCGTCGGCCGCGCAGGACCTCAAGCGCGTGCACCTCGAGCTCGGCGGCAAGGCGCCGGCGCTGGTGTTCGCCGACGCCGACCTGGATCGCGCGGCGCGCGGCATCGTGGAGGCCGCGTTCTTCAATGCGGGACAGGACTGCACCGCCGCGACCCGCGTGCTCGTGGATGCCGCGGTGCACGACGACCTGGTCGAGAGGCTCGTGGCCCACACGCGCGACCACGCGAGAGCCGGCGCGCCGGACGACCCCGACGCGTTCTTCGGCCCGGTGAACAACCCCGACCAGCTCGCGCGCGTGCAGGGGTTCGTCGACCGGCTGCCGTCGCACGCGTCGATCGCGATCGGCGGACGCCGACAGGGCGAGACGGGCTGCTTCTTCGAGGCGACGATCGTCACGGGTGTGCGCCAGGACGACGAGGTGGTGCAGCAGGAGATCTTCGGCCCGGTGCTCACGGTGCAGCCGTTCACGTCGGAGGAGGACGCGCTCGCGCTGGCGAACGGGGTGCCGTACGCCCTCGCGGCGTCGGTCTGGACCCGCGAGCACGCCCGAGCGCTGCGGTTCTCGCGCGACCTCGACTTCGGCTGCGTGTGGATCAACGCGCACATCCCCTTCGTCTCCGACATGCCGCACGGCGGCTTCAAGCACTCCGGGTACGGCAAGGACCTCTCCGTCTACGGCTTCGAGGACTACACCCGCATCAAGCACGTCATGGCGAGCCTGGACTGACGCACACGCACACGGCCGGACCCCGCTCGGCGTCAGAAGGGTGGCGGGTCGGCCGGCGTGGCGGGTTCGGGGACGAATCTCACCAGGCTGGGTGGGTGGTCCTCGTAGTGGCGTCCGGTGGGTGAGGTCCACTGGAGGGTGCCGTGGCCGAGGTGTCGGACCCGCCAGGCGGTGTGGTGCTTGACGGTGTGGTGGCGGCGGCACAGGTGGGCGAGGTTGTCGGGGGCGGTGGGGCCGCCTTCTGCGGCTGCGGTCGTGTGGTCGCGGTCGCACCGGTGCGCGGGGCGGGTGCAGCCGGGGGTGCGGCAGCGCTCATCCCGTGCAGCCAGGTAACGGCGCAACTCCGCGGAGGGTCGGTAGCGGTCCACGGCGACGGGGATGCCGGTGGTCGGGTCGGTGAACACCCGATCCCACCCGGGCGCGAGCGCCGCCAACCGGCGGGCAAGTCCCGGGTCGATGGGCCCGTACCCGGTCAAGATCGCCGGGCCTCCGTCGGGGTCGCCGGCGAGGGTGAGGGCAGGGATCGTCACCTGGATCTGCGCCGTCACCGCTTCCACTCCGGCGCCAGTGGCGCGGGTGGAGGGAGTAGCGGTCAGGAGCAGGTCGGTGAGGATGTCCGCACGCACCTGCGCGAGCGTGCGGGAGTCCTTCACGGCGGTCGTGGCCGTGGGCGTGGTCGTGCAGGTCACGTCGGTGGCGCGAGCGGGGCCGGTGATGAGCGTGTCGGCGCCGGTGAGGGTAGCCGCCTCGGTGGCATCCGCCTCACCGTCGATGCCCTCGTCGGGCTGGTCGAGGATCGCCCGACCCTGGGCCGTCAGCGTGTCGTGAATGGCGTGGGCGAGCGGCGCGGGAAGATCCGCGATCAGCCGGGCCATCCCATCCTCCAAGGGGAACAACCGGACGGAGCGTTCGTCATACGCGCGCTGCGCGGCCTCGGTGAACGCGGCAGGGTCGATAGTCGCCGCGATCGCCTTCGCCGCCGCACTCATCCGCGCAGGCGACTCCGACCGGGCCGCCTCCAACGCGAGGGTCTCGTACCGTGACCGGTCTGCTTCAGAGGTGAGAAGCGTGCCGGTGCGGCTGATCGCCCACGCATGAGCGGCATCGATCTCCCCGCCCGCCCACACCTCAAGCGTCCGCGGGAACAGGGTCGTCAGCAGGTACGCCTCCGACATCCGCCGTTGCACACCCCGATCCGACACCCGCAACGCCATCGCCAGCTCCAACGCGACCTCCCGCAACGGCAGATCCGCATCCGACGACCGCACCGACCCACCCCGGTGCTGCGCCTCCTGACGCAGCAACGCCGTCCGCTCCGCGACCAGTCCCACCGCATCGGCCAGGAACCTCGCCTCCGCGGCCTGCGCCTGAGCCGCACGCCGCCGCGCATCCACCACACCGGCCACCACGGCATCCAACCCGGACCAGATCGCATCACCCTCACGGGTCCTCGTCAGCGCGTGCATCATCACCCCTGACCCGGCCAC
The DNA here is from genome assembly GCF_019443465.1 of Microbacterium sp. PAMC21962. Classification (NCBI taxonomy): domain Bacteria; kingdom Bacillati; phylum Actinomycetota; class Actinomycetes; order Micrococcales; family Microbacteriaceae; genus Microbacterium; species Microbacterium sp. PAMC21962. Next base: position 2,046,197 of record NZ_CP080381.1, read on the forward strand.
AACCGGAGGACAGGACCCGCAACAGAAGGTGGGCACGCGCGGGGTTTCTTCATCCCACTATAGAACAAACATTCGAAACACGCAAGAGCGAGATCGCGGAATCCCGCCACCGCCCGAGGCCACCGTCAGGCCCCGTCGAGCGCCTCCGCCTCCACCCCGAGCAGACCCGCGGCCGCGCGCAGCACGGGCGCGACCGGCTCGATCCCCGGCCCCCAGCCGACCAGCGCGTGGGCACTGAGACCGTCGATCATCGCCAGCAGGTGCCAGGCGAGGGGCTCCGGATCGGCCGCAGGGATCACCCCGGCATCCATCCCCCGCACGATCTCGTCGGCGAGCGCGCCGCGCCAGGCGTCCATCGCCGCCCGCACCCTCTCGGCGAGCGGCGCGTTGCGCGTCCCCAGCGCCCACGCCTGCACCCAGACGAGGGTGACGTCGCGCCGGGCGGGATCCAGCGTGGTCCGCAGCAGCGCGCCGATCCGCACCGGCGCGGGCGCAGCGGGGAGGAGCGCGCGCACTTCGTCGAGCTCGCCGGCCACGATGTCGAAGAAGGTGTCGGCGACGAGGACGTCCATGCTCGGGATGTAGTGGGCGACGAGTCCCGACGCCACCCCCACGCGCGTGGCGACGGCGCGCAGCGTCACCGCGTCCAGACCGTCGGCGAGCGCCAGGTCGTGCGCGGCGCCGGCGATCTGCTCACGCCGCTGCTCGGCGCTCAATCGCGCGCGCCCAGTGGTTGACGTCTGCGGCATCCGCTCGCTACCCTCCGATGAGTTGATCATGTGATCAATAAGCTACTCCAGGACCGGACGAGAGTCGAGGATGCCGATGAGCTGGCGGATGCCGAGTGAGACCGCGCCGCACGCGCGCACGTGGATGGCCTTCCCCGTCGAGGGGCCGACCCTCGGCGAGCGCGATGCCGACCGCGACGAGGGCTACGCCGCCTGGACGGAGGTCGCCGCGGCGATCGCCCGCTTCGAGCCGGTGACGATGGTCGTCGACCCCTCCGAGCTCGCGCGCGCCCGGCGGATGCTGCCCGGCGACGTCACGATCCTGGAGGCGCCCGTCGACGAGTTCTGGATGCGCGACCACGGCCCGACGTTCGTCGTCGACGACGAACGTCCCGGCGTCCTGGGGGCCGTCGACTGGATCTTCAACGGGTGGGGAGCCCACGACTGGGCGCGGTGGGAGCGCTCGGCGGAGCACGCCCGCCTCATCGCGGCCGAGGTCGGCGCCGAGCTCGTGTCCTCCACGCTGGTCACCGAGGGCGGCGGCTTCCACGTCGACGGCGAAGGCACGGTGCTGCTGACCGAGACGGTGCAGCTCGACCCGCGCCGCAACCCCTACGCCGACCGGGCCCGCGTCGAAGCGGAGTTCGCCCGCACGCTCGGCACGACGAAGGCCATCTGGCTGCCGCGGGGGCTCACGCGCGACTACGACGACTTCGGCACCAACGGCCACGTCGACATCGTCGCGACCTTCCCCTCCCCCGGCCGCGTGCTGCTGCACACCCAGCGCGACCCCTCACACCCCGACCACGCCGTCAGCGAGGCCCTGCACGAGCTGCTCGCCGCGCAGACCGACGCGGCCGGGCGCCGCCTCGAGGTCATCGAGCTTCCCGCGCCGGCGACGCTGCGCGACGGCCACGGCGACGACGAGGGCTTCGTCGACTGGAGCTACGTCAACCACCTCGTCGTGGACGGCGGCGTCATCGCCTGCGGCTTCGGCGAGGAGAAGGCGGATGCCGAGGCTCGCGCGATCCTCGCCGACGCCTACCCGGGACGCGAGGTGGTCACGGTCGACGCCCGCCCGATCTTCGCCCGCGGCGGCGGCATCCACTGCATCACGCAGCAGCAGCCCGCACTCGGCGGGCAGGAGACGCCGCGATGATCGACGTCGTCGAGGCCACCATCGCCGACCTCCGCGCCGCGCTCGAGGACGGGCGCACGACGGCCGTCGAACTCGTCGAGGCCTCCCTCGCGCGCATCGACGCCTACGACGGCCCCGACACGACGACCGCCCTCAACGCCGTCGTCGTCCGCAACCCCGACGCGCTCGCGGAGGCCGCGGCCTCCGACGCGCGCCGCGCCCGCGGCGCGGCGCTCTCGCCGCTGGACGGCATCCCGTACACCGCGAAGGACAGCTACCTCGTGCGCGGCCTGACGGCAGCCGCGGGCTCCCCCGCCTTCGCCGAGCTGGTCGCCCAGCGCGACGCGTTCACGATCGAGCGCCTGCGCGCCGCCGGCGCGATCTGCCTGGGACTGACGAACATGCCGCCGATGGCCAACGGCGGCATGCAGCGCGGCGTCTACGGGCGCGCCGAGAGCCCCTACTCCCGCGACTGGCTGACGGCGCCGTTCGGATCGGGCTCGTCCAACGGCTCGGGCACGGCGACCGCGGCGTCTTTCGCGGCCTTCGGCCTGGGCGAGGAGACGTGGTCGAGCGGCCGCGGGCCCGCCAGCAACAACGCGCTGTGCGCCTACACGCCCTCGCGCGGCGTCATCTCGACGCGCGGCAACTGGCCGTTGGTGCCCACGATGGACGTCGTAGTGCCTCACACCCGCACGATGGCCGACCTCCTGGAGGTGCTCGACGTGGTCGTCGCCGACGACCCCGACACCCGCGGCGACTTCTGGCGCACACAGCCGTGGATCCCCCTCCCGGCCCCCTCGGCACTGCGACCGGAGGACTACCGGACGCTCGCCTCCGGCGCCGCGGTGGCCGGACTGCGCCTCGGCATCCCCCGGATGTACGTCAACGCCGATCCGGATGCCGGGACCTCCGCCGCACCCGGCATCGGCGGCCCGACGGGGCAGCGGATCCGGACGCGTGCCTCCGTGATCTCGCTGTGGGAGCAGACGCGCGCCGCTCTGGAGGCCGCGGGCGCCGAGGTCGTGGAGGTCGACTTCCCCGTGGTCAGCAACTACGAGGGCGACCGCCCGGGCGCGCCCACCATCGCGACCCGCGGGCTCGTCTCGCCCGCCTACCTGCGCCGCGAGATCGTCGACCTCTCGGCGTGGGCGTGGGAGGACTTCCTCACCGCGAACGGCGACCCCGCCCTGTCCTCGCTCGCCGCCGTCGACGGCGCCCGCATCTTCCCGCACCCGGCCGGCGCCCTTCCCGACCGCTACACCGGCTTCGACGATGACATCGCGACCTACCCCGGCTGGGTGCGCGCCCACCCCGGCACCTCCTGGCGCGACATGCCCGAGCTGGAGGAGGGCCTCCGCGGCCTCGAGCACACCCGTCGGCTCGACCTGGAGGCTTGGATGGACGATCGCGGCCTCGACGCCGTCGTCTTCCCCGCCGTCGCCGACGTCGGCCCCGCCGACATGGACGTGAACCCCGCCTCCGCCGACCTCGGCTGGCGAAACGGCGTGTGGGTCGCGAACGGCAATCTCGCCATCCGCCATCTCGGCATCCCGACGGTGACGGTGCCGATGGGACTCCTGTCCGACATCGGGATGCCGGTCGGGCTGACGATCGCGGGACGATCCGGCGACGACGTCGCACTCCTGCGCCTCGGCTGCGCGATCGAGACACTCACCCCCGAACGACCGGTGCCGCCGCGCACCCCCGCCCTGAAGGACCGCACATGACCGATGCCGCCCGCATGCACGACGTCACCGCCGAGACCCGCCGCATCGTCGATCTCGTGCTCGACTACTCCCGCGAACGCCTGCTCGCCCAGGACACCCCGCTCGACAAGCCGCTCTCCGCGGCGGAGCTGAGCCGGCTCGCCGGTCGGACGATCTCCGAGGACGGCGTCGGCGCGGAGCGCGCGCTCGGTGTGTTCACACACGTGCTCGCCCCGGCCTGCATCACCACCGACGACCCCCGCTACCTCTCCTTCATCCCCACGGCCCCCACGAAGGCCGCGGCGGCGTTCGACCTCGTCGTGTCGGCGAGCGCGCTCTACGGCGGCTCGTGGCTGGAGGGCGCGGGCGCGGTGCACGCCGAGAACGAGGTGCTGCGCTGGCTGGCCGACGAGTTCGGCCTGCCGGCATCCGCGGGCGGCGTCTTCGTGCAGGGCGGCACGCTCGGAAACCTCTCCGCCCTCGTCGCGGCGCGGGAAGCCGCGCGCGCACGGCACGCCGAGGCGGCAGCGCCCGCCCCCGCGCGCTGGGCCGTGGTCTGCAGCTCGCAGGCGCACTCCTCGATCGCCTCGGCCGCCCGCGTCATGGACGTCGACGTGATCACCGTGCCGACGGATGCCGACGGCGTGCTGCGCGGCGAGGCGGTGGCCGCGACGCTGGCCGACGTACACGAGCGGGTGTTCGCCGTCGTCGCCACGGCGGGCTCGACCAACTTCGGCATCGTCGACGACATCGCCGGGGTCGCCGCCGCGGCCCACGCGCACGACGTCTGGCTGCACGTCGACGGCGCCTACGGCCTGGCCGGAATGCTCTCGCCGCTGGCCCGGCACCTGTACGCGGGGGTCGAGCAGGCCGACTCGGTCATCGTCGACCCGCACAAGTGGCTGTTCGCCCCCTTCGACGCGTGCGCCCTCATCTACCGCGACCCCGAGCAGGGCCGGCGCGCGCACACGCAGCACGCCGAGTACCTCGACACGCTGACCGACCGCTCCGACTACAGCCCGTCCGACTACGCCGCCCACCTCACGCGCCGCGCGCGGGGGCTCCCCCTGTGGTTCTCGCTCGCCACGCACGGCGCCGCCGCCTACCGCGAGGCGGTGAGCGCGTCGATCGTGCTGGCGCGCCGCATCGCCGACGAGATCGCGGCGCGCCCCGGCTTCTCGCTCGTGCGCCAGCCTCAGCTCGGCGTCGTCGTCTTCGAGCGCGACGGCTGGACCCGGACCGAATACGAGGCCTGGTCGCAGCGCCTGCTCGACGTGCAGCACGCCTTCGTCACGCCGTCGAGCCACGAAGGCCGGGCGAACGCGCGGTTCGCGATCCTCAACCCGCGCACCACGTTCGAGGACCTCATCGGCATCCTGGACACCATGGAGACCCCCGAGAGCTTCTGAATCAGTCTTGATTATTCACTGCCTCGATTGATATCGTCGCGGATCATGCCTCAGACGACGGAAATCGCAGCTTCGCGTCGACAGACCCTGGATGCCGCATCCAAGCTGATCATCGAGCAGCTGCAGGAGGACGGACGACGTCCCTACGCGGAGATCGCCAAGGCCGTCGGCCTCAGCGAGGCCGCCACGCGCCAACGCGTGCAGAAGCTCGTCGACCAGGGCGTGATGCAGATCGTCGCCGTCACCGACCCGCTGCAGCTCGGCTTCGCCCGCCAGGCGATGATCGGCATCCGCGTCGCCGGAGACACGCGCGGCATCGCCGCACAGCTGTCGACCCTGCCGGGGGTCAGCTACGTCGTGTCGACGGCGGGTTCGTTCGATCTGCTCGTGGAGGTCGTCTGCGAGAACGACGACGACCTCATGGACCTGCTCAACGAGCAGATCCGCGCCCTTCCCGAGGTGGTCTCGACCGAGACCTTCGTCTACCTCAAACTCCACCGTCAGCTCTACAACTGGGGGACACGATGACCATCGACGACGCCGACCTGCAGGCCAAGGCCCGCGACCACCTCTGGATGCACTTCGCACGCCAGTCGGTGATGACGGAGGGCCCCGGGGTCCCCATCATCGTCAAGGGCGAGGGCCACCACATCTGGGACTCCCGCGGCAAGCGCTACATCGACGGGCTCGCCGGCCTGTTCGTCGTGAACGCCGGCCACGGCCGTCGCCGCATCGCCCAGGCGGCCGCGAAGCAGGCGGAGGAGCTCGCCTTCTTCCCGCTGTGGTCCTACGCGCACCCGTCCGGCATCGAGGCCGCCGACCGCATCGCGCACCTCGCGCCCGGCGACCTCAACCACGTCTTCTTCTCCACGGGCGGCGGCGAAGCGGTCGAGACCGCGTTCAAGCTCGCCAAGCACTACTGGAAGCTGCAGGGCAAGCCCACCAAGCACAAGGTCATCTCCCGCGCCATCGCCTACCACGGCACGACGCAGGGCGCCCTCGCGATCACGGGCCTGCCGGTCATGAAGCACATGTTCGAGCCCGTCACCCCCGGCGGCTTCCGGGTGCCCAACACGAACTACTACCGCGCGGCGGAGTCGGGGTTCGGCGGCGGAACCCCCGAGGAGTTCGGCGTGTGGGCGGCCGACCGCATCGAGCAGATGATCCAGTTCGAGGGCCCCGAGACGGTCGCCGCCGTCTTCCTCGAGCCCGTGCAGAACGCGGGCGGCTGCTTCCCCGCTCCCGCCGGCTACTTCCAGCGGGTGCGCGAGATCTGCGACCGCTACGACGTGCTGCTCGTCTCCGACGAGGTCATCTGCGCCTTCGGCCGCCTGGGCCACTACTTCGGCGCGCAGGCCTACGACTACCAGCCCGACATGATCACGTTCGCGAAGGCCGTCACGAGCGGGTACGCGCCGCTCGGCGGCACGATCGTGAACGACCGCGTCTACGAGCCGTTCGCGCACGGCGACCTGTCGTTCCCCCACGGCTACACCTTCGGCGGACACCCCGTGTCGGCCGCGGTGGCGCTGGAGAACCTCGACGTGTTCGAGGAGGAGAAGCTGCTGGAGAACGTCCGCGAGAACTCGCCGGTCTTCCGCGCCACGCTGGAGAAGCTCCTGGACCTGCCGATCGTCGGCGACGTGCGCGGCTACGGCTACTTCTTCGGCATCGAGCTGGTCAAGGACAAAGCCACCAAGGAGACCTTCGACGACGCCGAGTCCGAGCGCCTGCTGCGCGGCTTCCTCTCCAAGGCCCTGTTCGACGCGGGCCTGTACTGCCGCGCCGACGACCGGGGCGACCCCGTCATCCAGCTCGCCCCGCCGCTGACGATCGGACCCGCCGAGTTCGACGAGATCGAGCAGATCCTGCGCAGCGTGCTGACGGAGGCCGGGACCCGCCTCTGACGGGCATCCCGCCCCCGCCGGGCGGGAGTGGTGTCACCCCAGGATGCGGGTGTCCACCACCTCGCCGCCGCGGATCGACAGGCCGGCGCGCAGCGACGCGTCGGCCTCGAGGGCGGCGCCGGTGCCCAGGTCGGCGAGCGCGAGCGTGTAGCGCAGCGTCGCGTTGGTCAGGGCGAGGGTCGAGGTGAGCGGCACCGCGCCGGGCATGTTCGCGACGGCGTAGTAGATCGCGTCGTGCACGCGGTAGGTCGGGTCGGTGTGGGTCGTGGCGTGGGTGCCCTCGAAGCAGCCGCCCTGGTCGACCGCGATGTCCACCAGCACCGAGCCCGGCCGCATCCGCTCGACCATGTCGAGGGTGACGAGCTTGGGCGCCGCGGCGCCCGGGACGAGCACGGACCCGATGACCAGATCGGCGTCGGCGACGAGGTCGGCGATCGTCGAACGGGTGGACACGCGCGTGTCGACCCGACCGTCGAAACGCTCGTCCAGGCGCCGCAGCTGCGGGATCGACAGGTCGACGATCGTCACGTGCGCGCCGAGGCCCACCGCCATCTGGGCGGCGTGGGTTCCGGCGACACCGCCGCCGATCACGACGACACGGCCGCGCGGCGTGCCCGGCACTCCTCCCAGCAGGATGCCGCGGCCCCCCGCCGGACCGAGCAGCTGCTGCGCGCCCACCTGCACCGACAGGCGCCCGGCGATCTCGCTCATGGGCGCGAGCAGGGGCAGCGAGCGGTCGGGCAGCTGCACGGTCTCGTAGGCGATCGCGGTGGTCCCGGCATCCAGGAGGGCCTGCGTCAACGCCGGGGCGGCCGCCAGGTGCAGGTAGGTGAAGAGCGTCAGGTCCTCGCGGAGGAAGCCGTACTCGGGGGCGATGGGCTCCTTGACCTTGACGAGCAGGTCGGCCGCGCCCCACACTTCGGCGGCGTCGGCGACGATCTCGGCGCCGGCGGCGCGGTACGCCTCATCGCCGAAGCCCGACCCGACGCCGGCGCCGCTCTGGATGAGCACGCGGTGGCCGTGCGCGGCCAGCTCGTCGACGCCGGTGGGCGTCATGCCGACGCGGCGCTCGCTGTCTTTGATCTCTGCGGGAACACCGATGATCATGGCGGGACTCCTTCATGCTGGTCCACGGGCGGGTGAGGTGGAGCGGTGCAGCGCGATCACGATGTCAGTCCCGCGGAACCTCGACAAGATCCACCGAAGATTCGTTGACATCGGCACGTTCCACCGAAATAAGATCGGCGCATGGTCGCATCAGGCTCGAATGATTCGATGGATGCCGCTGACCTCCGACTCATCGACGAGTTGCGGGCGGACGCGCGGCAACCGCTCAGCCGTCTCGCGACGACCCTGGGGCTGGCGGCGTCCACCGTTCACGCGCGGATCGCGCGACTCGTCTCACGCGGCGCGATCCGCCGCTTCACGATCGACGTCGACCCCGCGGCGCTCGGCTACCGCACGGAGGCGCTCGTCTCCGTGCGCATCCGTCCGGGGGCGCGGGCGCAGCTGACGCGCTTCGCGGAGGAGCTGCGCACCCACCCCGACGTCGCCCAGTACTTCTACGTCGCCGGCGCGGAGGACTTCGTGATCCACTTCCGCGGACGCGACAGCGCGGACCTGCGCGCCTTCGTCACCGACCACCTCTCGACCCATTCCATCGTCGCGGCGACCAACACGAGCCTCATCTTCGAGCGCACCGACGGCCTGCGCGGCGTCTGAGCCCGCACCGTTCGTCCGCGCGGACGCGATCCCCGGTCGAATCGTCCGGACATGGCGCCGACGCGTCATCCGAGGTGACGGCGACGCTACACAAACGAAACAGGCCGACCCTAGTATTCGAGCACCCGAAAGACCTCATCATCAGGAGGAATCACGAACGAGTCACTGGCCGCCACGTCGGCATCCTCGCGCTCCGCCACCCTCGCACGCTCGCTGGGGGTCTGGTCCATCGTCGGTCTCGGCCTCGGCTACATGACGCCGACGGTCGTGTTCGACACCTTCGGCAACGTGGCCGTCGAGACCAACAACGTCGTCCCCGCCGCCTACGCCCTCGCCCTCATCGTCATGGGCTTCACGGCGATCAGCTACGGCAAGATGGTCGGGGTCATCCCGAGCGCCGGCTCCGCCTACACGTACGTGCGCGAGTCGATGCATCCGAGCCTCGGCTTCCTCGTCGGCTGGACCTCGCTCATCGACTACCTGCTGCTGCCGATGGTGAACGCGCTGATCCTCCGCAGCTACATGGAGGCGCTGTTCCCCGACATCCCCGGCTGGGTGTGGGTGGTCGCCTTCACGGCGGGCGTCACCGGGATCATCTACCTGACGATGCGCGGCACGTCGAACGTCAACATGATCCTGCTGATCTTCTCGATCGTGGTCATGGCGGTGTTCGTCGTGATGGTCATCGTCCAGCTCGTGCAGGGCGCCGGCGCCGGCACGGTCGCCTCGGTGCAGCCCTTCTTCCACCCGGAGGTGGAGTTCGGCGCGGTCCTGGCCGGCGCGACGATCGTGTGCTTCTCGTTCATCGGCTTCGACGCGGTGACGATGTACGCCGAGGAGGCGAAGAACCCCAAGACGATGCCGCGCGCCATCCTCCTCACGGTGCTCGTCGGCGGGGCGATCTTCCTCATCGCGGCCTACTTCACGCAGCTGCGCTTCCCGTCCCACGAGGCGTTCCCGCCCGAGGCGATAGCCGACTCGACGCTGCCGGAGATCGGCTCGCAGGTCGGCGGCATCGTGCTGCAGTCGGTGCTGACGGCGGCGGGCTTCGCGGCCACGCTCGCGTCGTGGCTCGCCTCGCACGCCTCCGTCGCGCGGATGCTGCTCGTGATGGGCCGCAACGGCGTGCTGCCCAAGAAGTTCTTCGGCTACATCAGCCCGCGCACCCACACGCCGGCCTTCACGGTCGTCCTGGTCGGCATCGTGAGCCTCGCGGCCATCGCGTTCACCCTCGACCAGATCGTCGACTACATCAACTACGGCGCCCTCATCGCGTTCACCTTCGTGAACATCTCGGTGATCGCCTGGTTCGCGATCCGCCAGGGACGACGCCACACACCGCGCGACGTCGTCAACTACATCGTGATGCCCGCCATCGGCATGGCGCTGACCGGACTGCTGTGGGTGAACCTCGACGACCACGCGCTCATCGTCGGCCTCATCTGGACGGGCCTCGGTCTGCTGTACCTCGTCTTCCTGACGCGGGGCTTCCGCCGGCCGGTCGTCTCGTTCGACGAGAACCAGCCCGTCACCGGCTTCAACAAGATCGTCGAACCGGGGCCGCGCTCGCAGATCTGAGCGCCGTCCCCGACGCACCGGGGGAGAGGGCGGGTGTCGCATCTACCGCGGCACCCGCCCTCGGCGTAGCATCCGGCGCATGACCGCCGTCATCCGCACGGACGCCCTCACGAAGCACTACGGCCGCGTGCACGCCCTCGACGGGCTCGACCTCACGGTCGACGAGGGCCAGGTGCACGGCTTCCTCGGCCCCAACGGCGCCGGCAAGTCCACCACCATCCGCATCCTGCTCGGGCTGGCGCGGCCGACGTCCGGCTCGGCGACTGTGCTCGGCGGCGATCCGTGGGCGGAGGCTTCCCGCCTTCACCGCCGCATCGCCTCCGTCCCCGGCGACGTGAGCCTGTGGCCGAACCTGTCCGGAGGCGAGGCGATCGACCTGCTCTGCCGCCTGCGCACGGGCGGCGGCGGGGCGGATGCCGCGGTGCGACGCCGGCTCTGCGCGGACTTCGATCTCGACACCCGCACGAAGGGCCGCGCGTACTCGAAGGGCAACCGTCAGAAGGTGGCGCTCGTCGCGGCCTTCGCCGTCCCCGCCGACCTGTACGTCTTCGACGAGCCCACGAGCGGCCTCGACCCCCTCATGGAGGTCGTCTTCCGTCAGGAGGTCGCCCGGGTGCGGGATGCCGGGGCCACCGTGCTGCTGTCCAGCCACATCCTGTCGGAGGTCGAACTGCTGTGCGACCGCGTGTCGATCGTGCGCGGCGGTCGCATCGTGGATGCCGGGACGCTCGCCGAGATGCGCCACCTCACCCGGACGGAGGTGTCGTTCGTCGCGACGGATCGTGCGACGCTCGCGGCGGCGCGCACGGTGCCCGGCGCCGAGGACGTCACGCAGGCCGCGGGGCGCATCTCGCTGACCCTCGCGAGCGACGCCGTCGCGGCGGCGCTGCCGCGCCTGGGGGCGCTCGGCGCCGAAGGGCTGCGGGTGGCTCCCCCGTCGCTCGAGGAGCTGTTCCTCCGCCACTACAGCGCACAGCCGACCGGGGGGCCGCGATGACGACGCTGGCTCCGCTCCTGCGCCAACGCCTGCGCCGCGATGCCGTGCAGCTGAGCGTGTGGATCGGGGGCACCGCCGCCCTTGCCGCGGCCGGCTACCCCGGCGTGCGCGGCTCGTACGGCGACGAGCAGGAGCGCGTCGCGCTGTTGGCGACGGTGATGGCCAATCCGGTGATCCTGCTCTTCCGCGGGCTGCCGTCGGGGGCGGGTGAAGCGCAGATGGTCGCGTTCCTCCTGCTGCCGTGGCTGCTGCTGCTGGGAGCGCTGATGAGCTCGTTCCTCGCGGTGCGGCACTCCCGCGGCGACGAGGAGGAGGGCCGTCTGGAGCTGGTGGCGGCGACGCCGGCGGGCAGGTCCGTCCCGCTGGCGGCGACGGTGGTGCACGGGGCGGTCGCCGCGGCGGTGCTGGGGGTCGTGGTGAGCGCCGTGTTCGTCGCCAGCGGCGCTCCCGCGCTCGGATCGGCGCTGGTCGGGGCGGCCTGCCTCGTCGTGGCGCTCGTCTTCCTGGGCGTGGGGCTGGCGGCGGCGGAGCTGCTGCCCACCGCGCGCGGCGCGAACAGCCTGTCGGTCTGGGTGCTGCTCGGATGCTTCGTCGTCGCGGGCGTCGGCAACGCGCTCGGCACCCCGAGCGACGACCTCACCCGCATGACGAGCTCGGGCCTCGCCTGGGCGTCGCCGTTCGGCTGGGCCGAGAACGTGCGCCCCTTCGACGCCGACGATCCCCGGCCCCTGATCCTCGGCGCGGTGGTCGCGGCGGTCCTGATCGGCGCGGCGGCGGCGCTGCACGCCCATCGCGACCTCGGGGCCGCCTTCCTCCCCGAGCGGCGCGGTCGCGCGCACGCGCGCCCCGCCCTCGCCTCCCATCTGGCGCTCGTCGCCCGCCAGAGCCTGCCCTCCGTCATCGGCTGGACGGCGGCGGGGGTGCTCGTCGGCGTCCTCTCGACCTCGCTGGGCTCCGTGGCCGACCGGATCGGCGACGACAACCCGACGGTCACCGCCGTCCTGCAGGCCCTCGGGGGCGCCGGCGCGGATCTCGCGCGGGGCCTCGTCGTGGTCTTCTTCGTGATGCTGGGCGTCTTCGCGGCGTGCGCGGCGACGCAGACGGTCGTCCGCGCCCGGCAGGACGAGACCCGCGGCACCGCCGAGCTGCTGCTGTCGTCGGGGGTCGCGCGCCGGCGGTGGCTGGGCGATCACGTCGTCGTCGCGCTGGTCGCGGCGACGCTCACCCTCGTCGGCGGCGTCCTGGGGGCCGCCGCCGGCGCCCAGGCGGCGAGCGACGGCGCGGGGCTGGTGCGGGATGCGGCGATCGCGGGGGCGGGTCAGCTGGTGCCCGCCTGGCTGTTCGCGGGGCTGGCCGCCGTGCTCGTCGTGGTGCTGCCGCGACTCGCGATCCCGACCGCGTGGGCCCTCGTCGCGATCGGCGCCGTCGTGGCGCTCTTCGGCCCCCTCTTCGGGATGAGCGCGGCGCTCGTGGACGTCGCTCCGTTCGCGTCCGCGCCGGTGCCGACCTCCGACGGCGTCGATCTCCGCGGCATCCTGCCCCTCGCTCTCGCCACCGCCCTCGCCGTGGCCGCCGCCCTGCTGGCGATGCGGCGCCGCGAGCTGCGCGCCTGAGGGCCGCACCCGATCGCGACTTCCTGACAGAGCCGCAAGAACGGAAGTTCTTTACGCGCCGAGCGCGCAGAGGGAAGGGTCATCTTTCGTAGCCTCGGAACAACCGGTCGATCGGCCGGTCTCCCCCGAGGCGACGAGGAGCACCCGCGTGACCCCTACGACGCCCCGCGCCGCCTATTTCGTCTCCGACTCCACCGGCATCACCGCCGAGACGCTCGGCCGCGCACTGCTCGTGAACTTCCCCGGAGTCACGTTCCGCCGCCACACCGTGCCGTTCGTCGACTCCGCCGAGGGCGCCGCCGCCGTCGCCCGCGAGATCGACCGCGCCGCCGCGGCGGGTGAGGAGCCGATCGTGTTCCACACCGTGCGCTCCCCCGCGGTGGCCCGCGTGCTGGGCGGAGCCCGGGCGACCCACATCGACCTGCTGAGCGGCCACCTCACCGAGCTCGAAGCGGCGCTCGGCACCACGGCGTCGGAGCAGCTCGGCTCGTTCCACACCGTCGGCGACACGGAGCAGTACTTCGCCCGCATGCGCGCCGTCGAGTACGCGATCGAGCACGACGACGGCCAGAGCATGCGCGCCCTCGACCAGGCGGACGTGCTCATCGTCGCACCGTCGCGCTGCGGCAAGACGCCGACGACCATGTATCTGGCGCTGCAGTACGGGCTGCTCGTCGCGAACTACCCGCTGACCGACGACGACTTCCCCACCGAGGGGCTGCCACGAGCGGTCGCCCCCTACGCCGCGCGCTGCTTCGGACTGACCACGACGCCGCTGCGCCTCAGCCAGGTGCGCCACGAACGGCGCCCCGACTCGACCTACGCGAGTCTCGCGCAGTGCACGCTCGAGCTGCGCCGCGCCGAGGACCTCTACCGCCGCACCCACATCCCGTTCGTGAACTCGTCGACCAAGAGCGTCGAGGAGATGTCGGCGGTGATCATGCAGTCCCTCAAGCTCCGCACCTGAGCGTCCCACCCCTCCCCGCGCCCCCTCCCACCGAAAGGCCCGACACATGAGCAGCATCCTCTGGTTCGATCAGCTCGGCATGGCAGACCTCCCCGCCGTGGGCGGCAAGAACGCATCGCTCGGCGAGATGGTGTCGCATCTCGCCGCTCTGGGGGTGAGCGTGCCCGGCGGCTTCGCCACGACCGCCGACGCGTACCGGGAGTTCCTGGCGGAGGGCGGGCTGCGCGAGCGGATCGCCGCGGCCATCGCGGACGTGGACGTCGAGGACGTCGCGGCGCTCACGCACGCGGGGACCCAGATCCGGGCGTGGATCGAGGAGCAGCCCTTCCCGGCCGAGCTGGAGGCGTCGATCCGCACGGCCTACGCCCGCCTCGCGGGCGAGAACCCCGAGGCCTCCTTCGCGGTGCGCTCCTCCGCGACCGCCGAAGACCTGCCCGACGCCTCGTTCGCCGGCCAGCAGGAGACGTTCCTGAACGTCGCGGGCATCGACAACGTCCTCGCCGCGATCCGGTCGGTGTTCGCGTCGCTCTACAACGACCGGGCGATCGCGTACCGCGCCCACCACGGATTCGACCACGACGAGGTCGCGCTGTCGGCCGGCGTCCAGAAGATGGTGCGCTCCGACATCGGCGCCGCCGGCGTCATGTTCACCGTCGACACCGAGTCGGGCTTCGAGGACGCCGTGTTCATCACGAGCTCGTACGGACTCGGCGAGGCGGTCGTGCAGGGGGCGGTGAACCCGGACGAGTTCTACGTCTCGAAGGTCGCGCTGCGCGCGGGTCGCCCCGCGGTGCTCAAGCGCTCCGTCGGCGAGAAGGCGATCGCCATGCGGTACACGGGTGCCCGCGAGGCGCGCGCCTCGACACGGTTCGAGGACGTCCCGGCATCCGCTCGGCGTCTGTTCTCGATCGACGACGCCGACCTCGTCGAACTCGCCCGCCAGGCGCTCGTGATCGAGGAGCACTACGGACGTCCGATGGACATCGAGTGGGGCAAAGACGGGATCGACGGACGGCTCTACATCCTGCAGGCGCGCCCGGAGACGGTCGTGTCGCGGGTCGAGGCGGGCGTGATCCGGCGCTTCGTGCTCGGCGCGCGCGGCGAGGTGGCGACGGCGGGCCGCGCGATCGGCCAGCGCATCGGTGCGGGACCCGCGCGGGTCCTGCGCAGTCTCGACCAGATGGCCGACTTCCAGCCGGGCGAGGTGCTCATCGCCGACATGACCGATCCCGACTGGGAGCCGATCATGAAGCGCGCGAGCGCGATCGTGACCAACCGCGGCGGGCGGACCTGTCACGCGGCGATCATCGCGCGCGAGCTCGGCATCCCGGCCGTCGTCGGCACGGGGGATGCCACGACCATCGTGTCCGACGGCGACGAGGTCACCGTCTCGTGCGCCGAGGGCGACACCGGGTTCGTCTACCGCGGCATCCTCCCGTTCGAGGAGGAGATCACGCGGCTGGACTCCATGCCGGAGGCGCCGGTGAAGATCATGATGAACGTCGGGACCCCTGACCAGGCCTTCTCGTTCTCGCGGCTGCCGCATCGCGGCGTGGGCCTGGCCCGGCTGGAGTTCGTCATCAACCGGCAGATCGGCATCCACCCGCGGGCGCTCCTGGAGTTCGACACGCTCGACGGCGAGCTGCGCGAGCGGGTGGCCGACGCCACGGCGGCGTACGACACGCCGCGCGACTACTTCGTGCGCCGCGTGGCGGAGGGGGTGTCGATGATCGCCGCCGCCTTCTGGCCGGAGCCGGTGATCGTGCGTCTCAGCGACTTCAAGTCGAACGAGTACGCGAACCTCGTCGGCGGCGAGCTGTACGAGCCGCACGAGGAGAACCCCATGCTCGGGTACCGCGGGGCGTCGCGGTACATCTCGCCCGATTTCCGCCCGTGCTTCGACATGGAGTGCGAGGCGCTGCGGTTCGTGCGCGATGAGATGGGCTTCACGAACGTGCAGGTCATGGTGCCGTTCGTGCGCACCGTCGGCGAAGGGCACGCGGTCGTCGAGCTGCTCGCCGAGAACGGGCTGCGCCGCGGCGAGAACGACCTCAAGGTCATCATGATGTGCGAGCTGCCGTCCAACGCGCTGCTCGCCGATCGATTCCTGGAGTTCTTCGACGGCTTCTCGATCGGCTCGAACGACATGACGCAGCTGACCCTCGGCCTCGACCGCGACTCAGGGCTCGTGGCGTCGACGTTCGACGAGCGCGACCCGGCCGTGCTGCGCCTGCTGTCCCTCGCGATCAGCGCCTGCCGCGCGGCCGGCAAGTACGTCGGCATCTGCGGGCAGGGCCCGTCGGATCATCCCGATCTGGCCGAATGGCTCGTCGCCGAGGGCATCGAGTCGGTGTCGCTCAACCCCGACACCGTCGTGGAGACGTGGCTGCGGCTGTCGAAGACCGCCGAGGCGACGGCTCCGCAGGCCGGGTGATCACCCCGCGCGCCAGACCCGCCCGAGCCGCTCGATCGCGACGTGGAGCAGCTCGTCGGGAGCGGTGAAGGGGATGCGGATGTGGTCGTCGGCGGGTGCGGATGCCGCGAACTCCGAGCCGCCCGCGACCGCCACACCCGCCAGAGCCGCGCGCCGCGCGAACGCGGTCGCCGACCCCGAGGGCAGGCGCGCCCAGAGCGAGAGGCCGCCGCGCGGCACGTCGAAGGTCCAGCCCGGAAGGTGCTCGTGCACCACCGGGACCAGCCGCTCCAGCGCCGCGGCGTGGGTGGTGCTCGCGTCGCGGCGCAGGGCGGGCGCCTCGTCGAGAATACCCAGCGCCATCCGCTGCGCCGGCACGCTGGCGGCCTGGTCGACGAGCTGCCGCGACGCGCGCAGTCTCCGGATCAGCACGGGATCGGCGCGCGCCCACCCGATGCGCAGGCCCAACCACGCCCACTTCGACAGCGAGTCGACGACGATGACGGGCGCGTCCGACCGCAACGCCGCCAGCGACACCGGCACGACTCCGTCGAAGGAGATGTTCGCGAGCACGCGGTCTTCGATGACGCGCACGCCGTAACGGGCGGAGAGCTCGGCGACCGCCAAACGGGATGCCGGCGGCATCCGTGATCCGGTCGGGTTGTGGTGGTGGGGGTTGAGGGCGATGAGGACGGGGCGCAGGGCCACGATCGCGGCCTCCAGGGCATCCACGTCGACGCCGTCCGGCGTCATCGGCACCCCGTGCACGCGCGCTCCCCGCCGCCGGACCGGGTCGACGAGACCGGGCCAGCTGAGCTCCTCGCTCAGCACGACGTCGCCCGGCGCGACGAGCTCGTCGATCACGAGGCTCAGCGCCTGCTGGGCGCCGCTGGTGACGATCACCTGCTCGGGCGTCGTCGGCGTGCCGTCGTCGCTCAGCAGTCGCGCGATGCGCTCCCGCACCTCGGGCAGGCCCGCGGGGTCGGAATCGGCGGCCGTCGCGGCGACCAGGGCGGCATCGAAGCCGCGCACGATCTCGATCGTGCGCGGGGGGATGCGCGGCACCGCGCGCAGGAGGTCGATGGAGGCGGGCGCGGCTTGGAAGAGGCTCTCGCCCTGCGAGCGCCGGGCCGGCAGCGCGATCGCCGCCCCCGCGACGCGCGTGCCGCTGCCCTGCCGCCGTTCCAGCACGCCGCTGTCGGCGAGCGCGGCGTAGGCCGCCACGACCGTGCCGCGTGAGACCGCGACGGCCGCGGCGAGCGCACGCTCCGAGGGCAGCCGGTCACCGGGGCGCAGTTCGCCCGAGCTCACGAGCGCGCGCAGAGCGGCGGCCAGACTCGCCGTCAGCGACCCGTCGGAGTCGACCCAGCGCCCCAGCCGCGCCGCCAGCGCCGCGGGAGACACCACTGCGGTGCGGTCCGCATCGGCCAATCGTGTGACCACTCGCGGAGAAGTGGCCCTGTCGTGAGCGTCCATCGAGACCGATTCTGGTCCAATGACCCACCCCCGCGTGACCCCACACCCGCAGAATCAGCCATCCCCCATGCCACTTGTGTCGGAGTGGACCATCGCACGCGTCATCGATTGGCTCGCGGACGACGACCGCGGCGGCGACACGGACGGTCACGAGGCCCTCGATGCCCACCGCGACACGCTCGGCGCGATCGACGCCGGCATCGCGCGTCGGCTCCGTCAGCCCGCGTGCCCGCCCGGTGCGCGAACACCGATGCTGGTCCGATCCATCGCGACCGCGACGCGGCGGCATCCGGCCCTCCGCGCGCTCACGGTCGGCGACCTCGTCGCGGGGGCACCGGCCGACCCCGCGGCGCGTCAGAGCGGCAACGGCACGCCGGCGGCGGGCACCCGGAGCCTGTCCGCGAGCCCCGCGTAGGCGAACTCGCGCTCGAGGCGGTCGATCGTCTCGCTGAAGTGGTGCCACCCCTCGGCGTGCACCGGAACGATGATCGCCTCCCCCAACGCCCGCGCCGCCTCGACCGCGGTGCGGGCGTTCAGGGTGAGGTCGCTGTCGCCGAAACGGCCGACGTTGGCCGCGCCGGTGAACAGGACAGCGATGTCGATCGGTCCGACGCGGTCGACGATGTCGGCGACGAGCGTGGGCGACGCGTTGTCGCCGGCCACGTAGACGACGGGCCGGTCGGGGGCGCGCAGGACGAATCCGGTGACCGGTCCGGAGAGCTCCTCGGCGCCGTCGGGACCGTGGAGCGCGGGGACGGCGGTGACCTCGACGTCGCCGACGGTGCGGGTCTGCCACGGTTCGAGGCCGTGGACGCCGGGGATGCGGGCGGACGCGGCGGGCGTGGAGAGCACGGCACCGGCGCGCGGCAGGAAGGCGCGTCCCGCGGCATCCAGGTTGTCGGGATGCTGATCGTGCGACAGGAGCACGACGTCGATCTCGCCGACCTCGTCCACTGCGAGCGCCGGACCCGTGAGCTTGTGCAGCGTGACCGCGCCGGACGGGTAGTCGCCCGGCTCGTCGAACGTCGGGTCGGTGAGCAGGCGGATGCCGCCGTACTCGAGGATCGCCGTGGGACCGCCGATGAGAGTGAGAACAGGGCGCGGAGAGGTCATGCTCCCATTCTCGTGGCGGTGGCGTGCGCTGGGCGCGGGGCCACTCAGATGGAGGGTCAGCCGCCGAGGACCATCATCCGCTCGGGATTCGGCAGCGGCACGAAGCCGACCTTCGAATAGACGCCGTGGGCGTCGGCGGTCGCCAGCATCGTCCGCTTCAGTCCCCACGGTCGAACCGTGGCCGCGATCGTCTCGGCCAGCAGCGTGCCGACACCCGCACCGCGCGCAGAGGGAGCCACGAACACGTCGCACACCCAGGCGAACGTCGCGGCATCCGTGACGACGCGCGCGTAGCCGACCAGCGCGCCCTCGGCATCCAGAGCCCCGAAGTTCAGCGACGCCCGGGCGGCGCGTTCGACGAGCTCACGGCTGCGCCCGAGCGCCCAGTACGCCTCGTCGGAGAGCCAGCGGTGCACGAGGTCCAGGTCGATCTCGTCCAGCTCGGTCGTCACGCGCACACCGGTCATGTCGTCAGCATACGAGAGGAGCCGCGACGCGCCCGCGGCGTCCGCCGCCTGCCCCATCGAGTACCGTCGAACGGTGACTTCCGCGACCGACCCGAACGACACCTACACCGTGGCCACCGACGGCGCCTGCAAGGGCAACCCGGGACCGACCGGCTGGGCGTGGGTCGGGGAGGACGGCCACTGGGCCGCCGGCGCGATCCCGAGCGGCACCAACAACATCGGCGAGCTCATGGGGCTGCTGAAGGCCATCGAAGACCACGCCGACACTGCGCACCTCGTCGTGCAGGCCGACTCCAAGTACGCCATCGACACCTACTCGTCCTGGATGGACGGGCACCGCCGTCGCGGCTGGAAGACTTCCACGGGCGCGCCGACGAAGAACCGCGACCTCCTCGAACAGCTCATCGCCGCCCGCGACGCCCGCCGCGCGGCGGGCCTGCCCGACGTCGTGCTGGAGCACGTCCGCGGCCACCAGGGCCACGTGCTCAACGAGTGGGCCGACGAGCGCGCCGTCCGCGGTGCCGAGCACGCCGCAAAGGGCACCGCGAGCGCGTGGTCGTCGCTGGGCGGCCTACACCCGCAGCTCGACGTGTCGGCGGCGCCGAAGAAGAAGCGCTAGTCCTGGGTCGTGCCCTCGAACAGTCCGATGTGATTGCCGTCGGGGTCGACGATGATCGCCCACCAGCTCTTCGCGGTGATCGGCTCCTTCGCCATGGCGACGGTCGCTCCCGCCGCCTCGGCCTTCGCGATGGTGTCGTCGATCGAGTCGACCTCGACGTACGACCGCGGCTGGGTGAACCCGTCACTGCGCGGCGCGAGCCCGCCCCCGCTGATGCCGTTGGGCGCCGACCACATCGGGTAGCCCTCGAAACCGGGCGGCTCCGCGATCTGCCACCCGAACAGATCGGAGTAGAACGCGGCCGCCTTCGCGAGGTCCGCGACGGGGATGTCGATGTGGGTGATGTCGCCGTGCGCCATGATGGCTCCTTCCGCCGCGCACAGTCTGCGCCGCGGACGGTGCGACCACAAGAGGGTCACTCCTGGCGCAGCAGCACGTCCAACGCGTCGAGCGCCGGCCGCTGACCGGCGACCATGCGCGGACGAGCCTCGGCGAGCGGCATCCACTCGACGCGATCGACTTCGGGAAAGCGCTGACGACGTCCCGACCGCGGCGGCCACTCCATCTCGAACGACCCGAACACGAGCGCGGCGCGCTCGGCGGCGGAAGCCAGGAAACCGGCGCCGTCGCGGCAGAACACCGTGACCGTCTTGCGCCCCGACGCGTACGCGAAGGTTCCGAGCTCGACGTCGTCGACCGCCGGCGGGTCGACGCCCAGCTCCTCGCGGAACTCGCGCACCGCGGCATCCCGCGCCGACTCCTGCGACGGGTCGAACTCGCCCTTGGGGATCGACCAGGCACCCTCGTCCTTGCGCGCCCAGAGGGGACCGCCCATATGCGCGACGAGCGCCGACACCGTGTCGTCCGGATCTCTCCGGTACAGCAGGATGCCGGCGCTCGTCGTGACCATGAGCGTCAGGCTCCGCGACTCGCGGCCTCGACGATCAGAGCGGGCGCGAGGCGGGCGAGACCATGTAGGTCTCCTCGGGGTCGGTGACCGCGACCGGCGCGAGGGCCGCGTCGATCGCCGACATGACCTCGGCGTCGAGCACGACCCCGGAGGCCTTGACCGAGTCCTCGAGCTGCTCGGGGCGCGACGCGCCGACGAGCGCTGCCGAGATGTTCGGGTTCTGCAGCACCCACGCGATCGCGAGCTGCGGCATGGTGAGGCCCGCCTGCTCGGCGATCGGCTTGAGCTTCTGCACGGCGGCGAGCGTGTCGTCGTTGAGGAAACGCTTGATGAAGTTGGCGCCGCTCTTCTCGTCGGTCGCGCGCGAGCCGTCCGGAACGGGCTGTCCGGGCAGGTACTTGCCGCTGAGCACGCCCTGCGCCATCGGCGACCAGACGATCTGCGAGATGCCGAGCTCCTCTGAGGTCGGGACGACCTTACCCTCGATGACGCGCCAGAGCGCCGAGTACTGCGGCTGGTTGCTGACGAGCTGGAAGTTCAGCTCCTTCGCGAGCGCCGCGCCCTCGCGCAGCTGCTCGGCCGTCCACTCGCTCACGCCGATGTAGAGCGCCTTGCCCTGGCGCACGATGTCGGCGAAGGCCTGCATCGTCTCCTCGAGCGGGGTCTCGTAGTCGAAGCGGTGCGCCTGATACAGGTCGACGTAGTCGACGTTCAGGCGGCGCAGCGAGCCGTGGATGCCGTCGAAGAGGTGCTTGCGCGACAGGCCCTGGTCGTTCGGGCCCTTCTTGCCGATCGGCCAGTAGACCTTCGTGAAGACCTCGTAGTCGGTGCGCTCGAGGCCCTTCAGCGCCTCGGCCAGCACGACCTCGGCGGCGGTGTTGGCGTAGGCATCCGCCGTGTCGAACGACGTGATGCCGAGGTCCAGTGCCTTGTGCACGGTGGCGATGGCGGCGTCGTTCTCCACCTGGGAGGCGTGGGTCACCCAGTTGCCGTAGGTGATCTCCGAGACCTTGAAGCCGCTGTTGCCGAGATAGCGATAGTTGACCATTCCTCAACGCTACCGCCGGCGCGCACCGGCGCGGGCGGGCTTGACAGGATGCCGCGGCCTCGGCATCCGCCGGCGACGCCGGCACCATCCCCCTCCCCCGAACCGAACTGCAAGGGATGCCGGGCGACACGCCGCAGCAGGCCACCCCACACCGGCGTGTCGGGCAGCAGGCCTTGCAGTTCGGGCCGCGCGAGGGCAGCGCGCGCGGCGCGCACCGGGCCGGGTCAGTCGACGGGCACGGATGCCGCGACGGCGCGGTCCTCCTCGGTCGCGACGAGCTGGCCGCAGGCGCCGTCGATCTCCTTGCCGCGGGTGTCGCGGAGGGTCGTCGGGATGCCGGCCTCGTTGAGGCGGCGCACGAACTCGCGCTGCACATCCTTGTCGGATGCGGTCCACACCGACCCGGGCGTGGGGTTCAGCGGGATCGGGTTGACGTGCACCCAGCCGCGACCGCGCTCGTTGAGCTTGGTGGCGAGCAGGTCGGCGCGCCAGGCGTGGTCGTTCATGTCCTTGATGAGGGCGTACTCGATCGACACGCGGCGGCCGGTCTTCTCGAAGTAGCCGCGGGCCGCATCGAGCGCCTCGTCCACCTTCCAGCGCGAGTTGATCGGGATCATCTCGTCGCGCAGATGGTCGTCCGGCGCATGCAGCGACAGGGCGAACGTCACCGGGATGTCCTCGGCGGCGAGCTTGTTGATCGCCGGCACGAGACCCACGGTCGACACGGTCACGCCGCGCGCGCTCATCCCGAGCCCGTGATCCTTGTCGACCATCGTGCGGACGGCCTGCATCACCCGGTTGTAGTTGGCGAGCGGCTCCCCCATCCCCATGAAGACGATGTTCGTGACGCGCTCGTCGGTGTGCTCGGCGGGGCCCAGCTCACCGGCACGGATCGCCGCGTTCGCGCGGACGACCTGCTCGATGATCTCCGCGGCCGACATGTTGCGGGTGAGCCCCGCCTGACCGGTCGCACAGAACGGACAGTTCATGCCGCAGCCGGCCTGGCTCGACACGCACAGCGTGATGCGGCCGGGATAGCGCATGAGCACCGACTCGACGAGCGCCCCGTCGTGCAGCTTCCAGAGGAACTTGATCGTGTCGCCGCGGTCGGTCTCGAGCCGTCGCACCTCGGTGAGTAGATGCGGCAGCAGGCCCGCGACCAGCTCCTCCCGTCCGGATGCCGGCAGGTCCGTCATCGCGGCGGGGTCGGACGTGTAGTGCTGGAAGTAGTGCTTCTCGACCTGCTTGGCCCGGAACCCCGGCAGCCCCAGCTCCTTCACCCGCTCGACGCGCTGCTCGGGCGTCAGGTCGGCCAGGTGCACGGGCGGCATCCCGCGCTTGGGCGCGGCGAACTGCAGCAGGGGTTTGCCGTCGGCATCCACCCGCTGGGTCCAGCCCTCGGTGCGGGGGCGCACCTGTCGGGGACGGGTGGTGCGCACGGGGCTGGACTCGGTCATGTCTCCAGGGTACCGAGGCCGCCTGGATGCGCGGCGGGAGGGCGGAGGTCGGTGCCGGCCGCGCCGTCATCGATCGGGCGTCGGCGCAGCCGTCCCCAGCCGAGGGTCAGCCCGAAGGCGACCACGGCGCTGGTCGCCACGCTCGCCAGATAGGGGATGCCGAGACCCGGGGCGATGGAGGCGATCCCGAGCACGCCGGCCGCGCCCAGCGTGACGGCCTGCACGTTCCACGCGGCGAGCATCGCGCCGCCGGCCGCCGAGGCGATCACGGCGGCCACGAGCGGGAACTGCAGCCGCAGGGTGATGCCGAAGATGGCCGGCTCGGCGATGCCGAGGCACGCGGGCAGGCCGGCGCCGGCGGCGAGCGCCCGCATCGACGAGCGTCGCCGGGCGAGCAGCGCCACCGCGAAGCAGGCACCCGCCTGGGCGAGGTTCGCCGCGCCCGCGACGGGGAAGATGAACGACCCGCCCTGGCCGAGCAGGCCCAGCTCCACCGAGACCAGGCTCTGATGGGTCCCCGTGACGACCAGGAGCGGATACAGGGCGCCGAAGAGGGCGCCGCCGATCATGCCCGTGGCCTCGTACGCCGCCGTGAGCAGGGCGGCCAGACCGTCGCCGAGCCAGCCCAGGACCGGCCCGATCACGAGGAAGGCGAGGAGTCCCGTGACGAGCAGCGTCAGCGTGGGGACGAAGAGGTAGCGCGCCGTGCCGCCGAGCAGGCGCGTCCACAGCCGTTCCACCCGCGCGAGCACGTAGGCGACGGCGATCATCGGCACCACCGTGCCCCGGTAGTCGATGCCGAGCACATCGACGCCGGCGATGGTCCATCCCCCGGCGCCGTCGAGCCGCAGCGCGGGGAACACCCCGGCATCCACGAGGAAGGGTGCGACCACCAGGGCGGCGCCCATCGCGGCGCCCAGGTACGGACTGGTCCCGAACCGCAGCGCGGCCGAGAACCCGACGATCACGGGAAGGAGCGTGAAGACCCCCACCCCGAGGATGCCGATCAGGGCGGCGATCCCGCTGATCCCGGGCAGCGCCTCGACCGCCGCCGCCGGTCCGAGGATGCCCGGCGCCGTCAGCAGGTTGTGGAGCCCGAGGAGGAGTCCGCCGGCGACG
Organism: Microbacterium sp. PAMC21962; assembly: GCF_019443465.1. Classification (NCBI taxonomy): domain Bacteria; kingdom Bacillati; phylum Actinomycetota; class Actinomycetes; order Micrococcales; family Microbacteriaceae; genus Microbacterium; species Microbacterium sp. PAMC21962. The sequence continues at coordinate 2,070,587 of NZ_CP080381.1, forward strand.
AAGGTCGGCAGCAGCGGCACGATGACGTCCATCACCACGGTCACGGGTCGCAGCCAGCGCCGTCCCGAGGTGCCGTCGGCCTCATCGGGCACCGGCGCCTCGCCCGGCGCCGGCGCGGTGGCGGCCGCGGCGTCCACCAGCTCGCGGAGCGCCTCGTGCGTCGATGCGACCCGACGCGGCCCGACGACGATCTGCACCTGCTCGCCCACGCGCGCGACGCCCAGCACGCCGTCGATCCCGGCCAGGGCGCGCTCGTCGACGGCGGCGGGATCGACGACGGCGATGCGCAGCCGCGTGGCGCAGTGCGTGGATGCGGCGATGTTGCTCACGTCGCCGAGCGCGGCGACGATCCGCTCCGCCGGCACCGGGCTCTCGTCGATGGCGACCTCCCTCGGTCGTCCTCAGCGTAGCCAGGGGCCCGCCCGCCTGTCCGTGCGGACACGGAAGGCTCCCCTCCCACGAGGAGAGGGGAGCCTTCCGCGACGAGCGTCAGCCGTGCACGGTCACCGCGTCGGACGTACGTCCGCGGTCGCCGGGACGTCGTGCGCGTAACCCGAGGGGATGTCGGCCCACTGCCCCAGGCCGTTGTCGCCGTACGCGCGGTCGACCGTCACGGAGGACCCGTCGATGTCGACCTTCACGGTGGGGGCGAGGGTGCCGCCGCGGACGAAGTCGTCGCTCGTGCCGATCGTGTCGATGAACGACTGCACGAGCCCGCCCGGCATGACGTAGTGCGAGTACGCCTGGAACTGGCCGGGGTGCTGGTTCACGTCGGGGGCGAACGGCGTGCCCGCGGCGAAGTTCAGGTTCGAGGGGCTCGCCAGTGCCAGACCCGATCCGCGGTTGACGGGCTGGAAGTCGCTGCGGATGCCGTCGCCGACGAAGCCGTAGACGCCCTCGGGCCCGTCGACGCCCGCGGCGTAGGTGCCGCGATGGGTGATGGTGAACAGGTAGTACTTGCCGTCCTTGATATAGATCTGGGGGCGCTCGGTCTGGTCGTTCACGCAGTTGGCCGAGAGGATCGGCGGGAGGAAGGTCCACTCGGTCAGCGCGGCGTTGTCGGCCACCGCGAGACCCACGTTCGCCAGCTGGTAGTGGGCGCCGCGGTCCATGACCTCGGCGGCCGTCTCCGCGTACGGGTCGCCGGTGCGGTAGCCCATGTCCTCCTCCGTGCACACGCGCTCGCCGCGCGGGGCGGCGGTGTTGCCCTCGAACACCATGAAGGTCTTGCCGGGGTGGGCCGGGTCCTCGAAGGTGAACGGGTCGCGGAAGTTGAAGAACTCGTTCTGCGCACCGGTCTGGTAGTACGTGCCGTCGGCCTGCAGCATGTCGTGCTGGTCGCGGAATCCGGTCAGCCAGACGCCGTTCTCGTCGGCGAAGATGCGCCCCTCGCTCTGCACGATGCGCGGGTCGTAGGGCTTGCGGTTGCTGCCGTCCTCGTTGCGGTAGAACGCCACCGCGGTGTAGAAGATGCGCAGCTTGTTGCCGTCGAAGATGCGGGTGGAGCCCGACCATTCGGTCTGGTGGCTGAACGACTGGTCCTCGAAGATCGCTCCCGACGCCCCGTCGGGGAAGACGAGGCCTCCGTAGGTCCATCCGCCGTCGGCGGGACGCTCGGCCACATCCGCCTTGCGGAAGAAGTAGCCGAGGCGCGCGAAGGTGTGGCGGTCGTCGAACCCGAGGCTGCGGTCCGCGACGAGCGAGAACACGACCTCCCACCCCTTGAAGCTCGGCTGCGCCGCGGTCTCGTCCGTCAGCGTCCAGCTGTCCCAGACCCAGACCTGGTCGTTGCTCATGTCGGGGAAGTCCTGCGGAACCGTGGGCATCGTGTACTCCTCGGGCAGGGAGTTCTGCCGCGGAGCCGCGGTCGGATCGCTCATCGCGGCGATCTGCCGCGCGTCGGCACGGGTCCAGCGCGCCGTGAAGTCGGCGGCGGGATCGTACGCCTGCTGGGTGTGCACGGTGGGAGCGGGGTGGCCGGGAACGGCGTCGATCTCGTCGGCGGCCTGCACGGGCGATGCCGCGAGCAGCGTCGCCGCGGCCGCGGTGGTCGCGACGATCGCCAACGCACGCGCGAGGGGGCGGCGCCGGCGGCGGGGGTCAATGGTGGTCACGTCTGTCTGCTTTCTCAGAAGGGCGGAAGGCGTGGTCGTCTCTCGCGGCTGAGCCTAGGGCGAGGGGCTGCGATATGTCAAACGTTTGACATATCGCGAATCGCCATGGTTCACTCATCCGTGGAGACCTCCGATCCGGAGGGACCCGTGGATCGACTCTCGGGGCGCACGCCCATCTCTCATCCCCCCTCGCACCGTCGCGCCCCCGGCAGTCCCCGCGGGCGGCGGTGCACCGACAGCACCAGGGAGTGCCATGTTCCATCTCCGCACGACGCGCGAACGCCGCGTCCTCGCCGCCGGCGCCGCCGTCGGCCTCGTGGCCGCCGCGGCGTTCGCCGCCTCGGCATCCGCCGCCACAGATGTGACGACGCTGGAGTCCATCTCCGTCCAGGATGCCGCGGCGACGCTGATCGGCAGCAACATCCAGCTGCGCGACGCCGCCATCGCGCACGGGCGCGCCGTGCAGATCGGCACCGTCACCGGCGCGGCGCTCGACCCCGCGATCGGGTCCGGCGTCGCCCTCACCACGGGGTCGCTGCGCGCCGCCGATCCGAGCTCGTCCGCCGACGTGGACTTCTCGCGGTCCGCGCTCACCGGGCCGAACAGCACGCTGACGACCACCGGCGACCTGGGCGGCGAGGGCTCCGCGGAGCTGTCCGCGGCGGTCGGCTCCACGACGTACGACGCCGCGCAGCTCGCGTTGACGGTGGTCCCTGCCGGCGACACTCTGTCAATCGTTTACCAGTTCGGGAGCGAGGAGTACGGCGTCTGGGAGGCCAAGGACTACACCGACGCGCTGGGCATCTTCGTCGACGGCACACGGTGTTCGCTGATCGACGGCGTGCCGGCGGGCATCGACACCATCAACGCGACCCGCAACGCCGCGTCGTTCGTGTCGAACGCGGACGGACGCACCCCGTCGACCGCGCACGACACCGAGATGAACGGCTTCACGACGGCCCTCACCTGCACGGCCGCGGTCACGCCGGGAGCGGAGACCTCCATCGTGGCGGCGGTCGCCGACACCGTCGACGGCCACCTCGACACGACGCTGATCCTCGCGGCCGGCGGCATCTCGTCGTCCGCCCCCGCGGCGACGCCGACGCCCGACCCCTCGGCGTCGGCCGCCCCGACCGGGGCACCGGCGGCAGCGACGTCGACCCCGCTGGCGGGCGCGCAGCGCAGCGGGTCGCTGGCCCGCACCGGCGGCGACGGCGCCCTCGTCGCCGGGGCGGTGATCGGGGGCCTCGCCCTCGCCGCCGCCGGCACGACGCTCGTCCTGCGTGCGCGTCGCCGGGCCACCCCGGAGGTGGGAGCGGAATGATCGGCGCGACCGCGAGCCGGGGGATGATCGGCCTCGGTACGACGATCCTGGCCGCGGTCGTCACGATCGCCGGTGGCGCCTCCGCCCGGGGCGCCACCGGCGACGACCTCATCGCGACCAGCACCACCGGCGTCGGAGCCGATACCGTCACGACGTCGACGGTGTGGGAGCTGCCCGACTCCGCCCGGGGCGGCGACACCGTGCGGCTGGCGCTGCCCGACCACGCCTCGTCGAGCCTCGGGGACGGGCGCTGGATCGCTGCCTCGGGGGCGGTGATCGGCATCGCCGTGCTCGGCCCGGACGGCGACCTGTCCATCACGCTGACCGACGCGGCCGACGACCCCGCGAACCGACGAGGAGAGACGATCGTGACGACCACGGTGTCCACGACACCCGGCACCCCGGAGTCGTTCACGTCCTCCGCGACGAGCCGTCTGCGCGCCGACGATGTGCCGGGCGCCTTCCACGGCGTCGTCGACCGGGATGCCGCGAACAAGTACGGGCTGTGGACGTCGACCGAACCCGCGGTCGTCCGCTGGAGCATCGACACCCCGCGCGGCCCCTGGGACACCGTCGAGGTCGTCGACACGGTGACACCGGGCCAGGACATCGACTGCGCAGCCGGCGTGAGCGTCCGCTCCACCACCCGGATGGAGCCCGACACCGGCTACCTCGTCGATCTGACCGACGTGGCCGCCGACCGCGTCGAGGTCTCGTGCGTCTCGGGGAGCCTCCGGGTCGCCGTCACGGCGGTGCAGGACGGCGAGATCGTGGAGGTCGCGTTCGACGCGACGGTGGCCGGTGGGCCGCGCGACGTCGAGAACACCGCGGCGGTCACCGCGACCCGCGCGACGGCGCCGACCGTCGTGAGGGCGACCACGCTCCAGGCGATCACGGCACCTCCGCTCACCCCGGAGGTGCCGGCGGAGCCCGGGCCCCGTCCGGGTGAGCGGCTCGCCGCGACCGGCGGATCGATCGCCGGAGCGGCCGCGGGCATCGCCGTCGCCGTCGCGCTGGGCGCCGCGGGCGCGCTCGCGCTGCGGAGCGCGCGTCGGCGGGACCGCCGGAGCACCTCGTGAGCACGCCGCGGGGGCGGGGCGGGTCGCGGCGGCGCGCCCTCGTCATCGCCGCCGCGGCGGCCCTGGCCGTGATGCTCGTGGTGGCGGCCGTCGTCGTGGCGGGCCGCGACGACCGCGGCCCGTCGCCGACACCGACACCGACCGCACCGGGCGGGGACGCGCTGACGTTCGACCGCCCGGCCGACTGGGAGCGGTTCCGCCCCGGCTTCCACCTCACGCCCGCCGCGCACTGGATCAACGATCCGCAGCGCCCCGTGTTCGCGGGCGGCACGTGGCACCTCTACTACCTCTACAACGCCGACTACCCCCACGGCAACGGCACCGCCTGGTACCACGCGACATCCGACGACCTCGTGACGTGGCGCAACGAGGGCGTCGCGATCGAGAAGTACCGCAACGGGCTCGGCGACATCCTCACCGGCTCCGCGGTCGTCGACGAGACCGGCAGCGCCGGGTTCGGTGCCGGAGCGGTCGTCGCCCTCGTGACGCAGCAGGACGACGGCGTGCAGCGCCAGTCGCTCTTCTTCTCCACCGACGACGGCTACACCTTCCAGGAGTACGACGGGAACCCGGTGATGGACAACCCCGGCGCCGTCGACTGGCGAGACCCCAAGGTCGTGCGCGACGACCTCCACGACCGCTGGGTCATGACGCTCGCGGAGGGGAAGCGCATCGGCTTCTACGTCTCGACCGACCTGCGCTCCTGGCGTTACGTCTCCGACCTCGACGCGGACGGTCTGGGGCTGCTCGAGTGCCCCGACCTGTTCGAGATGGTGGACCCCGCCTCCGGCCGGCGCACCTGGATCCTCGCCGCCAGCGCCGACGGGACGCGCGAGGGACGCACGACCGGCCTGGCCTACTGGACGGGGAGCTGGGACGGCGAGCGCTTCACCGCGGATGCCGCCGACCCGCAGTGGCTCGACGACGGCGCCGACTTCTACGCCGCCGTGACCTGGGACGATCCCCGCCGATCCGCGACGGACCGGCTGAGCGAGCGCTACGCGCTCGGGTGGATCAACAACTGGGCCTACGCGAGGGATCTTCCGACCGAGGGCTGGCAGGGCGGGGCGCTGTCGGTGACGCGCCGCATCGTCCTCGACGACAGCGACGGTCGGCTCCGACTGCGGTCGCGTCCGGCCGAGGCTCTGCGCGGGTTGGAGGGGGACGCATCGTCGGCTCCCGCGCAGACCATCGAGCCGGGCGCGATCGCGCCTCTCGCGGTGCAGCCGGCATCCGCGTCCTACCGTCTGCGCGTCACGCTGGACCCGTCCGGCGGCACCCTGCGCCTGCGACTGGGAGAGGCCGGCGGCGATGTGACCGTCGGCTACGACGCGGCGGCGGGCGCGGTGTTCGTCGACCGTGCGCACGACACGGTGGCCGGGCGGCTCTCCGAGACCTATCGCACGGTGCGCACGAGCGCCGTGGATGCCGGGGGCCGGCTGGAGCTCGACGTGCTCGTCGATGCGTCCAGCATCGAGGTGTTCACCGGCGACGGCTCGTCGCTGACGATGGCGGCCTATCCCACCGCGACGACGCCGGTCAGCGTCGAGGCGGTCGATGCCCCGGTGAGGATCGACGCGATGTCGGTGACCCCGCTCGCCGTGGTCGACCCGCAGCGCTGAGGCCGGTCAGCTCGTCCAGCCGAGCCGCAGCTCCACCGGCAGCGGCGGCTCGGCGGCGGGTGGGGCGTCGGGGTCGGCGATGCGGTCGACGATGAGCTCCGCGGCGCGCGCGCCCAGGCGGGCGATCGGCTGACGCACGGTGGTCAGCCCGGGCATGCCGAGCCGGACGGCCGCGGAACCGTCGTAGCCGACGATGCGGACGTCGTCGGGAACGCGCCGCCCCGTCTTGTGGGCCCACTCCAGCGCCATCAGCGCGGTGAGGTCGTCGGTCGCGAACACGGCGTCCGCCCCGGTCTCGGCGAGCCAGGTCTCGATGAGCGCGCGACGCTCGTCGGCGGGGGTCGAGTACCCGTACGCCCGCACGCGCGGCTCGATCCCGTGGGCGGCGACCACGTCGCGGTAGGCGCGGGCGCGGTCGTTGCCCGGGTGGTCGGTCGCGGTCACGAGCAGCGGCCGGCGCGCTCCGCGCGCGAGCAGGTGCTCCGTGGCCAGGCGTCCGCCGGCGGCGTTGTCGCCGCGGACGATCGGCACGCGCGGGCCGATGCGGCGGTCGACGGCGACGAGGGGCAGCTCGGCGGCGTCGTAGCCGCGGACCTCGCGATTGTGGGTGGAGGTGATCACGCCGTCGACGCGGTTCGCCTGCAGGAGATCGAGGTACTCGGCTTCGCGCTCGGGGTTCTCCTGGCAGTCGCACAGCAGCACCTTGTACCCGCGCTCGGCCAGGGCGTTCTCGATCGCCGCCACCAGCTCGCCGAAGAAGGGGTCGGCGACCGTCGGGACGATCACCCCGACCAGTCCCGACTTGCGTCCGATGAGCGAACGCGCGATCCCGTCGGGGCGGTATCCCAGCTCGGCGATGGCCGCGTTGACCCGGGCCCGCACCTCGTCGCTGAGATAGCCGCGATTGTTCAGCACGCGCGAGACCGTCGTGACGGAGACGCCGGCGCGCGTGGCGACGTCCTGGAGCTTGGGTCGCGCCATGTCGCCTCTCCTTCGTCGCCGGCGGGTCCGCCCACCCGCGGACCCGCCTCCGACGCTATCCCATCGTCGCCCCGCCGCCCCGCGCGAGCTCAGTCGCTCAGGACGACGTGGTCGACCATGAGGTGTCCCCACGCTCCCGTCGCGTCGTCCAGGATCTGCAGCTGCGCCGTCCGCCCCGCGAACGCGCGCACGTCCCAGTCGACGGGGCGCAGTGTCGCGGAGTCGTCGCCGGTGGCCGTGCGCACGGGCTGTCCGTCGATCAGCAGCTGCACCGACGTCGCCGGCTCGACCCCCAGCGGATGCCGTCCGCCGGCGATCAGGAGGTGCAGGTGATCGCGGTCCACGACGAACGAGGGCGAGGTGAGCACGCCGGTGGCCGCGTCCGATCCCGCGAAGGTGTCCGCGACGCGCGCACCGACCTGGCCGGGAAGCTCCGCGGCGGACGGGCCGATCCCCGCGAGGCTCCCGGTCGCGGTCCAGCCGTCACCCCACGTCGTCCCCTCGAAGTCGGCGATCACGCGCGCCGGTCGCTGCGCGAGGCCGGCGAACTCCGTGATGGTGAGGTCGTGGAACACGGCCGGTCCCCCGCTCGTGTACAGCGCCAGGCCGCGATCGGCGGCGGGAGCGAACACCTGGCTCGACTGCACGTAGCGTCCGTCGTCGACGAACACCTCGATCGTCGTCCGGTCGACGAGGATGCGGAGGGTGACCTCTCCCGCCCCGCCGTCGAACGGGGTCCGGCTCTCGAGTTTGTGGGTCGGCGAGGGATGCCCCGTCTGACCGCGGTTCAGGTACGCGTACGAGGAGGTGACCCCGGCATCCGCATGCCGGCTGCCGTCGGCGGAGCGGCGCAGCTGCAGACCGATGTTCTGGGCCGTCTGCCGGCTGACCCGCGTCGTGATCTCGTACGCGTCGCCCTGGTACGCGAGCTCGCGGAAGCCGTCGACCGTCACGTCGCCGAGCTCGTGGCGCGCGGACGCGTACTGCTGCAGCGCCGCGACCGGCTGCGAGGCGAGCGTGTAGCCGGTCCCGTCGCGCACGAGCCGGATCTCCCGCGTGATGGAGTCGGTGCCGGTGAACCCGTCCGAGGGCCAGGTCACGGAGGAGTGCGCGTAGTCCCAGTTGTTCATCCAGGCGACCGCGTACCGCCGGTCGTCGGGGGCGGACGGGTCCTCCCAGGTGACGGCGCCGTACCAGTCGAACCCGTGGTCGAGCCACTGCGGGGCGGTCCGGTCAGGAGTGAACCGCTCCCCGTCGAAGGAGCCCGTCCAGTACGCGAAGGTCGCCGGCTCGCCGGTCGCGAAGCCGTTGGCGCTCACCCCGAACACCCAGTGGAACGTGCCGTCGTCGGCGCGGATGCGGAACAGGTCGGGGCACTCGATCGTGCCGATGCCGGTGTTCACGTACTCCGACCGACGCGTCCAGGAGTGGAGGTCGGGGGAGGTGTAGAAGCTCACCCGGTCGCCTTCGGCGATGAGGGCGACCCAGCGCTGGTGGTCGGGATCCCACACCACCTTCGGATCGCGGAAGTCGCGCCGCCCGTCTCCGGGGATCACCGGCTGGTCCCCGTCGGGGCGGAACGTGCGGCCGCCGTCGATCGAGTACCAGAGGAACTGCGCCTGCTGCCCGGACGCGTCGAGCTTCTGGGCCGGTGTCGGATGGTCCATCTGCGTGACAAGCATCACGACGGCGCCCGCACCGAACCCCGCGGTGCCGGCGTGATCGACCACGGCCGAGCCCGACCAGAGGTCGTAGTTCGCGTTGGTGCCCTTCGGCGCCGCGATCCCCTGATCGGCGAAGGAGACGCCGTCGGTCGTGGTGGCGAGCCGCCACGCCGTGCCGAAGTTGGCCGACGGGTTCGCGTCGTAGTCGGCGTTGTACAGGTAGTAGTAGTGGAACGCGCCGTCGATGTAGACGGGTCGCTGAGGGTCGTTCTTCCAGTGGTCCGGCACCGTGAAGTGGTACTGCGCCCGCAGGCTCGGGGCCGGCTCGGATGCCGAGGCCGACGCCGAGGCGGTGACGGCGGGGGCGGCGGCGAGCGCCACGACCGTGCCGAGGGCGCAGACGACCCCCCGCACGGTGCGCAGCGCGGTCGATCGGGTGGTGGCGGAACGCTGTCCGCGGAGGCGAGGATGCATCGTCGGATCCTTCTGTCTGTATCGGTCAGGACGGTCGGGTGAGTTCCCGCACCGTGAGGCGGCCATCGACCCAGCCGACGGGCAGGGGGTCGGTGATGCCCCCGACGAACGCGCCGTGCTCGTCGAGGTTGTGGAACGCGAACAACAGCCACTGGCCGTCGTCGCGCCGCCGCAGCAGCCGCCCGACGTAGAGGCTCTCGTCGGTGACGGGGTAGGCCTCCTCGACCTCGAACGGCCCGAGCACGCTCGCCGCGGGAACCGCCCACGTGCCGCCGCGCTCGACGGCGCGAGCGGGCATCGCGTGCTCCGCGAGGCAGGAGAACAGCAACACGGGCCGCCCGTCGACGACCTCGACCTGCATGACCTCGAGCTGCCCGAAGCCCCGCTCGCTGGGCGCCGACAGCGGCGGGCGCAGCTCCCACGTCTTCAGATCGGGCGACCAGCCGTGGCCGATGACGCCGCGGCCGAAGGCCGGACCCTCGGGTGCGCGGGCGGTCACGAGCATGTGCCAGCCGTCGCCGTCGGGGTCGGCGAACACCCACGGGTCGCGGAAGGCCTCGTCGTGCCAGTCGCCGTCGGCGAGCGTCTCGTACCAGGGGCCGGATGCCGACAGCAGCGGTCCCGGCACCTTCGTCCACACCAGGAGGTCGGGCGAGGTCGCGCAGCCGATCCGCTGCACGTTCTTGCCGTCGGCGGCCAGCGACGACCCCGTGTAGAAGAGGTACCAGAGCCCATCGTCGCCGCGGACGGTCGAGCCGGTCCAGGTCGCGAGGTCGTCGAAGCTGCCCGCCTCGCCGCGGACGATGGCGTCTGCGACCGGCGTCCACGTCACGAGGTCGTCGGACACGGCGTGGCCGACCGAGGCCCGGTAGTGGCGCGCGTCCGGGTCGTGCAGGGCGCGCGAGGCGTACAGGAAGAAGAGGTGGTAGGTCTCGCCGTCGTCGGCGAACCAGTAGTCCCACACCCAGGATGAGGAGAGGTCGAACATGTGCGCTTAGCCCTTCACTCCGCTGGCCGCGATGCTGCTGACGAACGCGCGCTGGAAGACGAGGAACACGATGAGGACGGGGAGGGTGATCAGCGAGGTGTACGCCATGACCTCTCCCCACGCCGTGTTCAGTTGGAAGAAGTACTGCATCCCGACCATCACGGGCCGCAGCCCCTCCTTCTGCACCACCATGAGCGGCCAGAGGTACTGGTTCCAGGCGGGGAGGAACGTGAGGATCGCGACCGTCGCGAACGCCGGCCCCGACAGGGGCACGATGATCCGGCGGTAGATCGTGAACCAGCTGGCCCCGTCGATGCGCGCCGCCTCGTCGAGCGAGGCCGGGATGGTCGAGAAGTACTGGGCGAACAGGAAGATCGAGAACGCGTTGGCGATGAACGGCACGATCTGCACCTGGTAGGTGTTCAGCCAGCCGAAGTCGTACTTGAGCACGCCGCCCTCCATGACGAGGGTCGGCAGCTGGGAGACCCAGTAGACCATCGGGACGGCGATCGTCTCGAACGGGACGATCAGGGTCGCGATGATCAGCGCCATCACGACGAGGCGTCCCTTCCACCGCAGGCGCGACAGGGCGAAGCCCGCCATCGAGTTGACGATGAGCCCGAGCCCGACGGTCAGCACGGTGACGAGCACCGAGTTGAACATGAACTGGGCGACGGGGACGCGGTCGAACACGCCGAAGTAGTTGTCGAGGCTGATGTCGCCGACGGGCAGGAACGCCGCGGGCGAGTTCACGTCGCGGAGGATCTGGGCGTCGGGCTTGAGGCTCGAGACGAACATGAACACGAGCGGGAACAGGAACAGGATGCCGAAGCCGCTCATCACGACGTACGTGAGGATCCGGCCGAGGCGGCGACGACGGCTCTCGCTGGCGTCCTTGCGGACGCGAGCGGCGAGGGGGGTGACGGTGGCGGTCATGACTCAGTCCTTGTCTCGCGTGAGCCGGCGCTGGATGAGCGCGATGATCAGTACCGCGACGAAGAAGATCAGCGAGATCGCCGCGGCGTACCCGATCTCCTGCTGCTGGTAGCCCTTGCGGACGGCGTGGTAGACGATCGTGGAGGTCGAGCCGGTCGGCCCGCCCTGCGTCATGACGTCCACCTGCACGAACAGCCCGAGCGCGGCGATCGTGATCGTGACGAGGACGAAGACCATGGTGGGACGCAGTCCCGGCCAGGTGACGCTCGTGAACTGGCGCCAGGGGCTCGCGCCGTCCATCTTCGCGGCCTCGTAGAGCTCCTCCGGGATCGTCTGCAGACCGGACAGCCAGATGATCATGTGGAAACCGACCGCCTGCCAGATCGACAGCACGATGATCGCCGGCAGCGCGGTGGCGGGGTTGTTGAGCCAGTCGACGCTCTGCCAGGCGCCGAAGGTGAGCGTGTCGATGAACGAGTTGATGAGCCCGTCCTTCTGGTACATGAACTTCCAGAGGATCGAGACGACGACGATCGAGGTCACCACGGGGATGAAGAAGATCACGCGGAACGCGGTGACGCCCCGCATCCGCCGGTTGACGAGCACCGCCAGCAGCAGGCCGAGGCCGGCCTGCACCGGCACGACGACGAGCGCGAACAGGAAGGTGTTCCAGGCCGACTGCAGGAACATCGGGTCGGCGCCGAAGGCACGGGCGAAGTTGTCGAGGCCGACGAAGCGCGGCGGGTTCGGCGAGATGAGGCGCGCGTTCGTGAACGAGAGCCCGAAGGCGAGCAGCACGGGGATGACGAGGAACAGGACGAGGAGGATGCCGGCCGGGGCGATCATCGCCAGGCCGGCCCACGTCTCGCGTCCGCGGATGGAGCGGAAGCGGCTCAGGGCGCGGCGCGGCTTCTCGGCCACGGCCGTGGCAGGGGTGACAGTCATGGTGACTCTTTCGAGGTCGTCGAGCGGAGCGGGTGGGACGCGAGGTCCCACCCGCTCGGGCTCACTTGGTGAAGCCGTACCCGTCGTTGGACGAGATGTTGGCGTCGATCTCGCTGACCGCCTGGTCGAGCGAGGTCTTGACGTCGGCGCCGTTCATGATGTCCTTCGCGGCGGTCTCGAACGTCGTGGAGATGACGGCGTAGGCCGGCGTCGCGGGACGCAGCACCGCGAACTTCTGCGACAGCTCGACGAAGGGACGCAGCACGCCCTCATCGTTGAAGTACTTCGAGGCCTGCGCGGCCGAGTCGGTCGCCGGGATCACGATCTGCTGGTCGGCGAACTGGGTGATGTACTTGTCCTGGAAGCTGAACTCGAGGTACTTGCGGGCACCGTCGGCGTCGTTGCAGCCCTTGGAGATGGCCCACTGCCACGAGCCGCCGCCGATCTTCGGACCGGTGCCGAGGTCCGGCGGGGGCAGGATCAGCAGGTCGTCGCCGACGGCGTCGACCGAGGCGAGCGCGTTCCACACGCCGGTGTAGCTGAGGGCGACCTTGTTGTCGACGAACTCCTGGTTGCCGACCGTGCCGTTCGCGTTGGCGTAGCCGTCGCGGAAGAGGTTCTGGAACCACGTGCCCCACGCGACGGCGTCGTCGCCGTTGAGCGCGCCCTCGGCGGTGAGCATGCTCGAGCGGTCGATGAGGTCGCCGCCGAAGCTCTGCAGGAAGGGAGAGTAGGCGTAGGGCCACCATTCGCCCTTGTCCTCGGCGCCGATGTCGATCGGGGTCTCGTAGCCCGCGGCCTTCAGCGTGGCCAGCACGGAGCCGAACTCATCCTTCGTCCAGGGCTTGTCGACGGTCGGGATGCGGATGCCGTTCGCCTCGAGAACGGACTTGCGGGCGAAGATCGACAGCGCGGCATCCCAGTAGCCGGCCGAGTAGATCTGTCCGTCCCACGTGCCGACGGCGGTCGGCAGCAGGGCGTCGGTGATCTTGGTGTCGATGCCGAGCGGCTGCAGGTAGCCGGCCCACGCCCAGTTGGGCATGATCGGCCCGTCGAGGTCGAGGAGGCAGGGCAGGTCGCCGGATGCCGCCGCAGCGACGACGGCGTCGTTGTAGGCGCCCTGCGGGAAGGACTCCTCGACCACCTCGTACTGGTCCTGCGACGCGTTGAAGTCCGAGATGATCTGCTGGTAGACCGCGAGCTCGGCCGGGTTTCCGGCCGAGTGCGTCCACATCGTCAGCTTCGTACGACCGTCCTCGGTCGTGCTGTCACCTTTGCCGGCCTGACCGCAGCCGGTCAGTGCCAGCACCCCGACGAGCCCCGCCGCAGCGAGGACCGACACGGATGTGCGCTTCATTGTGATTTCCTTGTCTCGTGATCGACGCGTGCGTCGATCACCGATCGGGGGTCGCCGAAAGCGACCGCTCGGTGTGTTGTGAGGTCCGTCGCCGGTTCGGTTTGGCGACATGCGCCGGCGGCGGGCCCACGGAGTCTCGTCGGACGACGGGACACTCCATCTGGTGAACGGCATCCTCTCCCCCCTCGCGGATGCCGAGTGCGACCTCCATCGCCCAGCGGCCCATCTCGTAGTGGGGCAGCGCGACGGTGGTCAGCGGGGGGTCTTGCTCGGCGGCGATGAACTGCTGGTCGTCGTAGCCGATGATCGAGATGTCCTCGGGGATGCGCAGCCCGCGTGCGTGGATCGCGGTGTAGGCCCCCGTGGCCATGCGGTCGTTGAAGCAGAAGATCGCCGTCGGGCGGCGCTCCGACGGGAGATCGAGCAGGCGCTCGGCGGCGCCCCGCCCGCCGCGGTGCGAGGTCTCCCCGTGCACGTGCAGCTCGTCGTCGACGACGATCCCGGATGCCGCGAGCACCTCGCGGTAGCCCTCGAGGCGAAGATCGGCGGCGATGGGACGGCCCGGGTCCTCGTCGGTGTCGATGTACGCGATGCGCGTGTGGCCCGCCTCGACGAGCTCGCGGGTCGCCGCGGCGCCGCCGGCGCGGTCGTCGGGCACGACGCTGGGAAAGCCCGTCACGCCGTCCGCCGGACGGCAGTCCAGCAGCACCGTGTCGGCGGGCAGCTTCACGTCGGCCGGGACGATGCGGTGCCACATCGCCGCGTAGATCAGCGCGTCGACCTGCTGCGCGGTGAGGGCCCGGATCGCGGCGTCCTCCACCGCGGCGTCCGATCCCGTGTCGACGAGGAAGACGAGGTGTTCGTTCGCGCGGGCGACGTCCTGCGCACCGGCGAGCATGCGGCCGGCGAAGGGCGTGGTGGCGATCTGGTCGGAGATGAGCCCGACGGTCTTGGTGCGCTGCTGGCGGAGGCCGCGCGCGAGGGCGCTCGGCGCGTAGCCGACCGCGGCGGCGGCGGCGCGCACGCGGTCTCGCGTCTCCTGCGAGATCCGCGACTCGACGTCGTTCAGCACGAGCGAGACCGTCGTGACCGACACACCGGCCGCTGCCGCCACGTCGGAGATGCGTACGCGGGCCATGTCACCACTTCCTCGTGATAAATCGATTTAACGTCTGGAGTGATTATTGACCCGAGCTCGCCGGTTCGTCAAGCATCGATGCCGAAACGACACCGACCGTCGCGTCAGGCGGTGCGCCGCTGCGCCTGGACGAGGGGATCCGGCACGGGAGAGGAGGCGATCAGCGCCGACGTGTACGGATGCCGCGGCGCGCGCAGCACCTGCGTGCGCCGCCCCTCCTCCACGACCCTGCCGTGCTGCAGGACGACGATGCGATCGCAGAGCTCGTCGACGACCGCGAGGTCGTGACTGATGAACAGACACGCGAAGCGCAGCTCCCGCTGCAGTTCGCGCAGGAGCTCCAGCACGGTCGCCTGCACCGACACGTCGAGTGCGCTCGTGGGCTCGTCGGCGATCAGCAGCCGCGGACGCAGCGCGATGGAGCGCGCGATCGCGACGCGCTGACGCTGACCGCCCGACAGCTCGTGCGGATACCGGCGTCGCCAGGCGGCGGGAAGGCCCACGGCATCCAGGAGCTCGGCGACGCGCGTGTCGAGCGCGGCGCCTCGCAGCCGCGCGTGCACGCGGATGGGTTCGGCAACGGCGTCACCGACGGTGCGGCGCGGATCGAGCGCGGCGGTGGAGTTCTGGAACACGACGCCGACCTGGCGCTTCACGGCGACGGCGCGACGTCCGCTGACGGCGCGCAGGTCGACGCCGCACACGCGCACCGTCCCGGCCGAGATGGGCGTGAGGCCCAGGGCGCAGCGCCCGATGGTCGACTTGCCCGACCCCGACTCCCCCGCCAGCGCGACGATCTCGCCCTCCCGGACGGCCAGCGTGACATCGTCCACCGCCGCCACCGCGTGCCGGCCCCGCCCGTAGACGACCGACAGGGCGTCGACGTCGAGCACGACGGTGCTGCCGGAGGGATCGTCGCGCTCGGGCGCGCCGAGGCGCGGCACCGCGGCGAGCAGCCGGCGCGTGTAGTCCGCGGTCGGCGCCGAGAACAGCTCCTGCACGCCCGCCGCCTCCTCGACGAGGCCGTCGTGGAGCACGACGACGCGGTCGGCGATGTCGGCGACGACGCCCATGTCGTGCGTGATCATGATGATCGCCGTGCCGACGCGGTCGCGCAGCCGACGCAGCACGTCGAGCACCTCGCGCTGCACCGTCACGTCGAGCGCCGTCGTCGGCTCGTCGGCGATGAGGATCTCCGGGTCGCACGCCAGGGCGATCGCGATCATGACCCGCTGCGCCTGGCCGCCCGACAGCTGGTGCGGGTAGCTGGAGAGGCGTTTGCGGGGCTCGGCGATCTCGACCATCTCCAGCAGCTCGATCACGCGGGCCCGTCGCTGGGCCCGCGTCATCTCCGGCCGGTGCACGATGAGCATCTCCTCGATCTGCGCGCCGATGGAGAACACGGGATCGAGCGCACTGCCCGGATCCTGGAAGATCACGCCGATGCGCGTTCCGCGGACGGCCTCGCGCCGGGCCGGCGTCATCGTGAACAGGTCCTCGCCGTCCAGCAGCGCCTCCCCGCGCACGACGGTGTTGCGCGGGAGCAGCCCGACCAGCGCCAGCGCGCTCACGCTCTTGCCCGATCCCGACTCGCCGACCAGGGCGAGCACCTCACGGCGCTCGAGCGCGAACGACACGCCCCGGACGGCCTGCGTGGTCTCGCCGCCGGTGACGAAGTCCACCGCCAGGTCGCGCACCTCCAGCAGCGACGTCACGGCGCGACGTCCTCGTCGATGTCGGCGTCGCGGTACGCCTGCCAGTCGGCGAGCATCTTGCGGTGGTAGCCCATCAGCCAGATCATGTAGCGTCGCGCGTTCTGCAGGCGCGTGCGGGGTCCGGAGGCGGCATCGGGGAGGATGTCGAGACCGTACTCGATGGTCGAGGTGACCCGCCGCGCGTAGTCGCGCTCCCCGGCTAGGAAGCTGCCCCAGACGTCCTCCTCGACGCGGAAGTAGCGGTTGCGATCGCCGGGCAGCGAGTGCGGCTTCAGGAACCCGAGGCTCACGAGGGCGCGCGTGGACATCGAGACGGCCCCGGCGCTCGCCCCGAGCATCTCGGCGATCTGTGCGGAGGACAGGAACGGTCGGTCGACGATGAGTAGCAGGCCGAGCACCCGCCCGTCCATCCGCGGGTTGCCCGCCGCGCCCCACGAGAAGGCGAAGTCCTCGACGAACGTGCGCGCCTCTTCACTCAGCTGCTCCGCCTGACGGTCGGTCTCCTCGCTCATAGCGACATCCTCTCCAATACCGTCCCCGGCTCCGGGAGCGCCATGGCCGCCTCGAACACGGCCTGGGGCCACATCGTCATGCCGCTCCACACGATCGATTCCACCCCACCGCCGGGCGCCTTCGCCACCTCGATCGGCTCGCCGGTCGCGCCGAAGCCGTCGCGGCGCGCCTGGTGCATGCGTCCGGAGGCGTCGACCTCGACCTTCTCGGCCGCGCGCGCGGGATCGTCCGCGACCGGGTGCAGCGCGAAGGTGGCGCCCCCCAGGTGGGCGATGTCGAGCACGCTCCACAGGCTCGCGAACCGTTCCTCCGGCAGATCGGCGCGCGCATCGGCATCCGCGTGGGTCAGGGCGAGCCGGATGATCGCCATCGCCCCGGTGGCCAGCAGGTCGGCCGGGCCGTCGATGGCGTTGGTGAAGACGCTGACGGCGATCCCGTCCTCGGCATCCAGCCAGGTGCGCGTGATGTGCCCCGGGTAGCCGCCGCTGTGTCCGACGAGGCGGCGTCCGCCGAGGGTGTGCAGTTCGAAGCCGAGGCCGTAGTCCCGCGTCACGCCCCCGATGTCGATGCGCGAGTGCGCGTGCTGGGCCTGGCGCTTGCTGTCGTCGGCGAGGAGGCGATCGTCGCCGAGCGCGTGGGCGGCGATGTAGGCGGTGGTTTCCGCGGCCGTCGAGTACCAGCCCGTCGCGGCGGCGAGCGCACGCGTGTCGACGTGACCGATCACGCGACGCTCGCCGTCGGCCAGTCGCGCCGTGTGACCCGCGGCGTACTCGCCCTCGCGAGCGCCCTGCCAGTCCGACCCCGAGCGCACCAGACCCAGCGGCGTGCAGATGTGCGTGCGGGTGTACGCGTCGTAGTCCACGCCGGATGCCGCCTCGATGACGAGCCCCAGCAGCCCGTACGCGATGTTGGAGTACTTGAAGAACTCGTTGCGCGCGAACACCCGCCCCTCCGCGCGGCAGATCTCGACCAGGCGCGCACGATCCGGGAAGGGCCCGCCGCGCTGCCAGTAGTCGGCGTCGCGTCCGTCGCGGACGACACCGCCCTGATGCGCGAGCAGCTCACGGACGGTCACCGCCGAGAGCTCGGTGTCGACGAGCTCGGGCACCCAGGCGGCCACGGTGTCGTCGAGACGGAGATCACCGCGTTCGGCGAGCTGGAGCACCGCGGTCGCGGTGAAGGTCTTGGAGTGCGACGCGATGCGGAACAGGTGCGCGCCGGTGAGCGGGGTTCCGCTCGCGGCGTCGGCACGGCCCCACGCGAAGTCGAGGACGAGCTCGCCGTCGACGCGGATGGCGGCCTGGATGCCGGGCACCTCCCGCTGGGCGCCGAGGAAGGCGAACCACCGGGCCGCGTAGCGCGCGGCATCCTCGACGGCTCGGCGTCGACGTGCGGCGGTCTCGTCGTCGGAGGGGGAGGCGGAGGCGGTCACAGACGACGTCCTTTCGGGTCGAGCGCATCGCGGAGGATGTCGCCGAGGGTGATGAGCGCGAAGACGGTCACGCTCAGGAAGAGAGCGGGGAAGAAGAGCATGTGCGGGGAGGTGCCGAAGTACGACTGGGCGTTCGCCATCTGCAGCCCCCACGAGATCGACGGCGCGCGCAGGCCCACGCCGAGGAAGGTGAGGGTCGACTCGGCGACGATGATGCTGCCGACCATCGTCGCCGTGATCGCGAGCACCGGGCCCAGCGCGTTGGGGACCACGTGCGTGAGGAGCGTCCGGGTGTGGGAGATTCCCATCGCGCGTGCCGCACTGACGTAGTCCGTCCGCCGCACGGTGCGCACGGAGGTGCGCACGAGCCGCGCGAGCGTCGGCCAGCTGAACACCGCGAGCACGACGGCGACCACGAGCGGCGTGCGCTCCCCCACGCTGTTGAGCACGATGATCGCGCCGAGGATGAAGGGGAAGCCGAGGAAGACGTCGGTCAGGCGGGAGATGATCGCGTCGGCGATGCCGCCGTAGTAGGCCGCGACGGTCCCGACGACGATCGCGATGACCAGCGCGATGACCGTCGCGGTCAGGCCGATGAACAGCGAGGTGCGGGTGCCGTGGATCACGTTGGCGTAGACGTCGCAGCCCTGCAGGTCGGTGCCGAACACGTGCGCGGCGCTCGGCGGCTGGGCGCTGTCGCGCAGCGTGCACGCGCGGGGGTCGGGCTGGCCGAAGAGCCCGCCGATGACCGACGGGAACAGCGAGACGAGCGCGAGCACCGCGAGGATCGTGGCGCTGAGCCAGAACAGGACGCGACGGCGCAGGCTCATCCACACGCCGCGGCGGACGGTGATGTGCTCGAGGGCGGTCACAGCGGTCTCAGTCATGACGGCTCCGGGGGTCGAGCAACGCGTTCAGGAGATCGACGAGCACGTTCAGCACGAGGAAGATGAGGATCAGCGTCGTGCCGACCCCCACGATCGTCGGTCCCTCGTGCGTGCGGATGGCGCCGAAGAGGAGCTGTCCGATCCCGGGGAGGTTGAAGATGCCCTCCACCACGACGGCGCCGCCCAGAAGGAACCCGAGGTCGATCGCGACGAACGTCAGCACGGGCGCCACCGAGTTGCGCATGACGTGCAGTCCGACGATGCGGCGGCGGGGCATGCCCTTGGCCCGCAGGGTGCGCACGAAGTCGGAGTCCATCGAGTCGACGACGCTGCCGCGCATGAGCCGGGTGATCGAGGCGAGACCGAAGAGGGCGATGACCAGCGCCGGCAGGAGGTAGGACGCCGGCCATCCCGCATCGGTGCCCGCGATGGGGAACCAGCCGAGCTGCAGTCCGAAGACCAGCTGCGCGGTCACGGCCACCACGAACACGGGGATCGACGTCGCGAGGATCGTCCCGAAGAGCACCGTGCGGTCGATCGCGCTGTCGCGGCGCAGACCCGAGAGCAGGCCGAGGGCGACGCCGAGCACGACTTCGATCACCCACGCCGTCAGCGCGAGCGTGATCGTGACCGGCCACCGCGACGCCATCCGATCCGCGACCGGCACACCGCTGAAGGTCGTGCCCAGATCTCCGGAGAACAGCCCGCCCAGGTAGCGCAGGTACTGCTGCCAGAGCGGCTCGTCGAGGTGGAACTGCGCCCGCAGCTGGGCGACGACGTTCGCCGGGAGGGGCCGGTCTCCGCCGAGGGCGGCGATCGGATCGCCCGGCAGGGCCCACACGGTGGCGTAGATGATGAAGGTGACGCCGATGACGACGATGACGAACTCCGCCAGGCGTCCCCCGATGCGCCGCGCGCCGATCATGCGAGCCTCCGCCGGACCGTTGCGAACAGCGCCGCGAGCTGCACCCCGACGAGGGCCTCGACCGGAACGGGCGGCAGGTCGGCGTGCGGGTCCTCGGCGAGCCACCGCTCCCACTGCGCCGCGAGGGCGTCGCGTGCGCGGCGGATGTCGGCGGCGGCCGTGCCGGCGTGCACCTCGGCATCCAGCGCGCGACGCAGGATGCCGGCGAAACGCAGCCGGAAGGTGCGCACGACCTCGGTGTTGCCGAAGACCTCCGCGACGGTGGCGGGACGATCCGCGGCGGCCGTCGCCGACCGTCGCCGCTCGGCGACGGCGACCGCGCCCATGCCCGGCGCGAACGCCTCGCTGGCGCGCAGGAACGGCGAGTCGATCGTCAGCAGCGGGCGCACCGCGTCGAGGGTGCCCGTCAGCAGCGCGTGCAGTTCGTCGAGGTGGTCGGCCTTCGTGCGCAGCACCTCGCGGTAGGCGAGGTCGGTGGCGGTCGTGTCGGCGGCGTCCGGGTGGATCCAGTAGGGCAGCTCGGCGATCATCGTGGTCGTCCCGTAGCGCTCGAGGTAGTCGGCGGTGCCCGCCCCGCCCGCGCGGGCGTCGAGGCCGAGGCCGGACGCGAGGCGGTGATCGATCAGCTCGCGCGTCAGCGGTGCCCGGAAGACGGCGTCGGCCAGCGGCGTCAGTCCGTCGAACTCGGGCTCTCCGACGTCCAGCGGCAGCCCGAACGCGGCGGGGATCGCGCTGAGCTCGCGGGCGAGCGCGGGGTCGGCGTCGTTGGTGTAGAAGTAGACGCCGCCGAACTCGCCGTTGTGCAGGCCGACGAACACGTCCGGCCGGACGCGGTCGAACAGCCCCATCAGGGCGAGCGTCTCGGGGATCGGGGCGTCGAAGCGCGCCCCGCGGTAGGCGAACGGGAACGACCACTCCACCTGCTCGGACGGCGCCGGCCGGTAGAAGCCGCGGTAGTAGTCCGCCCGGCGAAGCGGCGGGGCGAACCAGCCCTCGTTGAGCCGCGTGCCGTCGGGGTCGGCGCACGGGACGAGATGCCACGTCGCGCCGCGGGAGTGCTCGGGCTCGGTGAGCAGCAGGCGGGCGAGCCGCTGGACGGTGCGGAAGCCGATCGGCTCGTTGGGGTGCACGCCGGCCGCGACCACGACCTGCGCCGGCCCGTCGCCGATGGTGATCACGTCGATGGGCGCACCCTCGCGCGAGTGTCCGATGACCGATGCCGTCGCCCGGTCGGGATGCGCTCGGCACAGCTCCTGCAGATCGGCGCGCAGCGCGTCGACGGTGGGGAAGCCGTCGATCGCGTCGGCGGCACCGGGAGCGGCGGCGGGGAGGAAGGTCATGAGCGCTCTCGTCTGGAACTGGAACGGCCCCGCAGGGGGGTCGAGGGCGGGTGCGGCCGGGGCGGGTGCGGAGCGTCGGGCGGGACGCTCCGCACCCCGACCGTCATTCGGTGAGGACGATCGACCGGTAGGTGGGGTTGCCCACCGGCGAGGTGACGAGCTGTGCGACGCGCGGGGAGGTGACGTAGGAGTACTTCTCGAAGAAGAGCGGCACCGCCGGGAACTCCTTCTGGATGATCTGCTGCACGGCGGCGTAGGCGGAGCCGTCGGTGGACAGATCGGCGTCGGCGGCGGTCATCGCCGAGGCGACCTCGTCGCTGTACCAGGGGATGCAGTTGGTGCAGCCGCCGCCCTTGATGAAGAAGACGCGCAGCGTCGCCTGCTGGCTGGGGTAGAGGGCGCCCCACCGCGAGAAGAACGGACCGGTGATGTTCTCGTCGTTGCGGTTCTGCAGGAACTCGGCCCAGTCGGCGCTCGGGGTGGCCGTCGCGTCGATCCCCAGGTTCTGTCGGAGCTGGTTCGCGATCGCCTGGTAGAGCGGGTCCAGTCCGCCGCCACCGGGGTAGTAGATCTCCATCGGGCCCGAGAACCCGCCGGCCTCGGCCAGCAGCGCCTTGGCCGCCTCGGGGTCGAAGGAGCAGTAGTCGCCGCAGATCCCGGTGGGCGTGCCGGGCTCGATGGCCGGCGTCCACGCCGTCGCCGGGGCGTACGTGCCGCCGTAGATCACGTCGATGATCGCCTCGCGGTCGATCGCCATGGAGATCGCCTCGCGCACACGCACGTCCTGGTAGGCGGAGTTCCACAGGGGCAGACCCAGGAACGAGATGCCGGGCGCCTCGAACGAGTACAGACGCTGCCCGAAGTCGGCCGACGCCTGCGTGAGCTTGGAGGCGGGGACCCCCGCGACGTCGAGGTTGCCGGCGAGGACGTCGGTGTAGGCGGTCTCGCTGTCGGTGTAGGGCACGAACGTGATGCGGTCGATCGTGGGCTTGTCGCCCTTGTAGGCGCTGTAGGCGTCGAGGACGATCGGCTCGTTCTCGACGTAGTCCTGCGCGAACTGGAAGGGACCGTTGCCGACCGGATGCGTGTTGTAGGCGGTGAAGTCCGCGAACGCCGAGGCGGGCATCGGGAACATCGCGGTCTGCGCCTGCGTCACCTGCAGCGGGAACTGGCTGTCGGGACCGATGAGGGTCACCGTGAAAGTGAGGTCGTCGACGACCTTCAGCCCGGACATCTCGGTCGTGGACGGCGTGCCGGATGCCGGGTTGAGGTCGGCGTAGCCGACGATGTTGGCCAGCTGTCCGGAGTTCTCGAACGCGTTCGGACCGTACGCCACCGCGTTCCACGAGTCGACGTAGCTCTGCGCCGTCACGGGGGTGCCGTCCTGGAAGGTCCAGCCCTCGCGCAGGGTGACGGTCCAGGTCGTGGCGTCCTGGGACTCGATGGACTGGGCCTGGACGTACTCGAGCGAGCCGTCGGAGTTCAGGAATGCGAGCGGCGCCCACACCGCCATGTTCACGTCGTAGGCGACGGATTGGCGGCCCGGGACGATCAGCTGCGGGTCGGTGGAGGCGACGCGGATCTCCTTCTTCTGATCCGCGCCGGAATCGGACGGTGTCGCACTGCAGGCGGACAGTGCGAGGGCGGCGGCGACGACCGTGGCCGCCGCGGCCAGGAGCCTCTTGTTCATGGTTTCCTCATTGCGGGTTGCGGGACGGGTGAGGTGCTGCGCCTCACCGGCGAGGAGCAGGACCGGCGAGATACCCACACAGTAGAGGCGAAAGCTTTCGAACTTTCAGTACGTAATGAAACCTTTACAACCACGAAATCGTCGGAGCGGTCGGCGGCGCGACTTCTAGACTTCTCCACATGAGCACCCCCGACGCCGCGGCATCCGCTCGGCGCACCCCCGCGACGCACGCCGTCCCGGTGCACAAGGTGCTCAACAACAACGTCGTGATCGCCGTCGACGAGTCGGGGCGGGAGCGCGTGCTGATGGGACGGGGGCTCGCCTTCGGGTTGAAGCCGGCCGACGTGCTCGATCCCGCCAAGGTGGAGAAGACGTTCATCCTCGACACCGGCGCGGACGGCGAGCGCGAGCGGCGCCTGCTCACCGACGTCCCGTATCCCATCGTCGAGGCCGCCACGCGGGCGGTCGACGAGGCCGAGCGCCGACTCGGCCGCGATCTGGGACGGCGGTTCACGATCGCCGTCATCGACCACGTCGCCTACGTGATCGAGCGGCTGGACAAGGGGATGCGGATCACCACGACCTCGATGCCCGAGCTTCGCGTGCTCCACCCCCAGGAGTTCGCCGCCGCCGAGCACATGGCGGGATCGATCGCGACGAGCCTGGACCGCGAGCTTCCCGCCGAGGAGGCGGTGTTCCTCACGATGCACCTGCTCAACGCCACCCGCGACGAGCCCAACGGCACGGCCGCGCTGCTGTTCCGCCGCGTGCAGCACGTGGTCGAGGTGGTGGAGCACTCGCTCGGCGTGCGCCTGGACGTCGACGGCCCCGACTACGCGCGGTTCATCCTGCACGTGCAGTTCCTGCTGCAGCGGCTCGTGAGCCGCACCATGCTCGCGAGCGGCGACACCTCGTTCTTCGAGTTCGCCAAGCACAGCTACCCGCGCTCGTACGCCATCGCCGAGGAGGTCAAGGCGTACGTCGGCGGCGCGACCGGGTCGGAGCTGACCGACGAGGAGCTGCTGTACCTCATCGTCCACGTCGAGCGCCTGAAGAGTCAGATCGCCCCTGGCGCTGAACCCGACCCTGTGGTAACTTGATCGCAGATCCCTGGATCGTTACCGCATCAGCGGGCGAAACCTGGACTCACCGAGAGCTTCGGCACTCATCGAGTCCAGGTTTTTTTGTTGCCCGGGCAGAGGTGCCCGGGCCTTCCACACACAAGGAAAGGCGAATCCGATGGCGGATTACGCGAAGACCGCGGCCGGCGTGCTCGCCGGCGTCGGCGGCGAAGACAACGTCAGCTCGCTCGTGCACTGCGCGACACGTCTGCGCTTCGTCCTCAAGGACGAGAGCAAGGCGGATGCCGCGGCGGTCAAGGCCACCCCGGGCGTCATCACCGTCGCCCAGGCGGGCGGCCAGTACCAGGTGGTCATCGGCAACGACGTGCCCGAGGTGTTCGCCGAGATCGGCAAGGTCTCCCGCTTCGGCGGGGGTCACGACGCCGCGGCCGAGGACACCGGGCCGAAGGGCAACCTGTTCAACCGGTTCATCTCGATGATCTCGGCGATCTTCACCCCCGTGCTGTGGACCCTCGCCGGCACCGGCCTGCTGAAGGCGTTCCTGTCGGCCGCCGCCACGTTCGGCTGGATCGACGCCACCTCCTCGACCTACCTCGTGCTCAACGCGCTCTCGGACGCGTTCATCAACTTCCTGCCGATGGTGCTCTCGATCACCGCGGCGCGCTACTTCAAGGCCAACGAGTGGACCTCGCTCGCGATCGCCGGCGCCCTCGTCTACCCGACGGTGGTCGCGGCGAACGGAGCCCCCGACCTCACGTTCTTCGGCATCCCCTTCACGATGGTGAGCTACGTCTCGAGCGTCATCCCCATCATCATCGTCGTGTGGCTGCAGTCGCACGCCGAGAAGTTCCTCTACGCGAAGCTCCCCGCCGCGATCCGCCGTTTCGTCACCCCGATGATCGTCGTGCTCATCGCCGTGCCGCTGGTGTTCGTCGTCATCGGCCCGATCTCCGACCTGCTCTCGCAGGGCGTCGGCAACGCGGTCAGCTGGGTGTGGGATGTCGCCCCGTGGGCCGGCGGCGCGATCATGGGCGGCCTGTGGCAGGTCTTCGTCATCTTCGGCCTGCACTGGGGCCTCGTTCCCGTCTTCCAGGTGGAGTTCCAGACGACCGGCCAGATCCTGCTGCTCGGCCCCGTGTTCGCGGCCGTCCTCGCGCAGGCCGGTGCCGTCGCGGGCGTGTGGGTGCGTGCGCGCAACAAGAACCTCAAGTCGCTCGCCGCCCCCGCCACCCTGTCGGGCTTCCTCGCGGGCATCACCGAGCCGGCGATCTACGGCCTCAACCTCCCCCTCAAGCGCCCGTTCGCCTTCGGCATCGTCGGCGGCGCGATCGGCGGCGCGATCATCGCCCTCGGCGGCGTGTTCTCGAAGTCGTTCGTCGTCCCCTCGGGTCTGGCCGTGACCGGGCTGCTCGGCAACGGCAACATGGTGATGCTGGGCCTCGGCCTGCTCGTGGCCATCGTGCTCCCGTTCCTGCTGGTCGTGCTCATCGGCTTCAAGGAGCCCGCCGAGGACGCCGCGACGGAGGCTCCGGCCCCCGCCGCCGCCAACGACGTCACGGTGCTCTCGCCGATCGACGGCACCGTCATCCCGCTCAACGAGGTGGCCGACGCCGCCTTCGCCGACGGCGCGCTCGGTCAGGGTGTCGCGATCCAGCCGCGCTCGGGCGCCGTGTACGCCCCGTTCGACGGCACCGTGGTCGCCGCCTTCCCGACCGGCCACGCGTTCGGGCTGCGCCACGCCGACGGCACCGAGGTGCTGATCCACATCGGCCTCGACACCGTCAAGCTCGGCGGCGCGCACTTCTCGGTGAAGGTCACGACCGGCCAGCAGGTGGCCGCCGGCGATCTGCTCGTCGAGTTCGACGGCGACGCCATCGAGAAGGCCGGGTACGACCTCACCACCCCGGTCATCGTCACCAACCCCGACCTCTACCCGGCTGTCGCGGATGCCGCGTCGGGCCCGATCGCGCACGGCGAGCCGCTGTTCACCGCGGTCTCGGTCGACTCGGTCGCGGCGACGAAGTGACCCCCGGCGACGTAAGGAGAACCACCATGACCACCACCGCACCCGCCTTCCCCGACGGCTTCCTCTGGGGCGGCGCCACCGCCGCCAACCAGCTCGAAGGCGCCTACGACGCCGACGGCAAGGGGCTGTCCGTCCAGGACGTCATGCCCCGGGGCATCGTCGGCCCCCGCACGGCCGCGCCGACGCCGGACAACCTCAAGCTCGTCGGCATCGACCACTACCACCGCTACGCGGAGGACATCGCCCTCTTCGCCGAGATGGGGTTCAAGACGTACCGGTTCTCGATCGCGTGGAGCCGCATCTTCCCGAACGGCGACGAGACCGAGCCCAACGAAGCGGGACTCGCGTTCTACGACCGCCTCCTGGACGAGCTGGAGAAGTACGGCATCGAGCCGCTCGTGACGATCTCCCACTACGAGACGCCGCTGCACCTCGCCGAGACGTACGACGGTTGGACCGACCGCCGCCTCATCGGGTTCTACGAGCGCTACGCCCGCACGCTCTTCGAGCGCTTCGGCGCCCGCGTGAAGTACTGGCTGACGTTCAACGAGATCAACTCGCTCCTGCACGCCCCCTTCATGTCGGGCGGCATCAACACGCCGAAGAGCGAGCTCAGCGAGCAGACGCTCTACCAGGCCATGCACCACGAGCTGGTCGCGTCGGCACGCGCCACCCGCATCGCGCGGGAGGTCGCACCGAACGCGCAGATCGGCTGCATGGTGCTGTCGATGCCGGTCTACCCGCTGACCCCGTCGCCCGCCGACGCGCTGGCGGTCATGGACTTCGACCACTCGAACCTGGTCTACGGCGACGTGCACACGCGCGGCGCCTACCCGGGCTACTTCCTGCGGACCCTCCGCGAGAAGGGCATCGAGCTGGAGATCACCGACGAGGACCGCGAGGATCTCCGCAACACGGTCGACTTCGTGTCGTTCAGCTACTACATGTCGGTCGCCGCGACCGCCGACCCCGCCAAGAAGGTCGCCGGCGAGGGCAACATCATGGGCGGTGTGCCCAACCCCACGCTCGAGGCGAGCGAGTGGGGCTGGCAGATCGACCCCGTGGGGCTGCGCATCGTGCTCAACCAGTTCTGGGACCGGTGGCAGAAGCCGCTGTTCATCGTCGAGAACGGTCTGGGCGCGAAGGACGAGCTGGTCGAGATCGACGGCGTCAAGACGGTCGCCGACGACTACCGCATCGCCTACCTGAACGACCACCTGGTGCAGGTCGGCGAGGCGATCGCCGACGGCGTGGACGTGCTCGGCTACACGACGTGGGGCTGCATCGACCTCGTCTCGGCATCCACCGCGCAGCTGAGCAAGCGGTACGGCTTCGTGTACGTCGACCGCAACGACGACGGCTCCGGCACGCTCGACCGCCACAAGAAGAAGTCGTTCGCCTGGTACGCCGAGGTCATCCGCACGAACGGCGGTGCGCTGACCGCATGACCCGTGCGATCTTCCTCGACGTCGACGGGACGATCCTGCAGGACGGACGGCACATCCCGCCGTCCGCGGTCGAGGCCATCCGCGCGGCCCGTGCTCGGGGACACCTGGTGTTCCTGAGCACGGGCCGCGGGACGGCGGAGCTGCACGCCGAGCTGATGGACATCGGCTTCGACGGCGCCGTCACCAACGGCGGCGCCTTCGCCAGCCTGGGCGAGCGGATCGTCTCGGCGACGCTGTTCACGCCGGAGGAGGTCGCGCGCCTGCGCGACTATCTGGCGAGCACCGGTCTGCACGGCTACTTCCAGTCGTACGACGGCCTGTTCGCCTCGGAGGGCCTGGCGGAGCTGCTCGCGGAGCGGTTCACGGCGGCGGGCTTCCCGTCCAAGTCGTTCCACGACGACGCTCAGGTCGACGACACCCTCATCGCGAAGCTCGTCTTCCTCACCGACGACGAGGATGCCGCCGCCCGCGCGCTCACCGAGCTCGCGGAGGACTTCGAGGTCGTCGGCGGGACCATCCCCGTCGCCTTCGCCGCCTCGGGCGAGGTCGCACCGCGCGGCGTGCACAAGGGCGCGGCGATCCAGGCGCTGCTGCGCGAGCTCGACCTCGACCCGGACGACGCCGTCGGCATCGGCGACAACTGGAACGACGCGGAGATGTTCGCGGTCGTGGGCACCTCCATCGCGATGGGAAACGCCGTCGACGGCGTGAAGGCGCTGGCCGATCAGGTGACGACGGCGATCGACGAGGACGGCCTGCGCACCGCGTTCCGCCGCAACGGGCTGATCTGACGCGGTCGTACACTGACGCCATGGTGCCGTTAGACAACCTCCTGGCGTTCACGCTGGCCGCCCTCGTCCTGATCCTCATCCCGGGCCCGGCGGTGCTCTTCTCCGTCGGTCGCACCCTCGCACTGGGACGCACCGGCGGGCTGCTGAGCGTCGCCGGGGTGAGCCTCGCGCTCATCCCGATCGTCGCGCTCGTCGCCGTCGGGGTGGGCGGTGTCGTGGCGCAGTCGGTGGTGCTGTTCACGGTGCTGAAGATCGCGGGCTCGCTGTACCTCGTGTACCTCGGCATCCAGGCCATCCGTCACCGCAAGGATGCCGCGAGCGCTCCCGATCCGACCCGGCTGCCCACCGGCCACGGCCGGCAGCTCTGGCAGGGCTTCGTCGTCGGCATCACCAACCCGAAGACCATCGCCTTCTTCGTCGCCGTCCTCCCGCAGTTCGTCGACCTGCACGCCGGATCGGTGCCGCTGCAGCTCATGGAGCTGGGCGTCGTGTTCGCCGTCCTCGCCCTCGTCTCCGACTCGATCTGGGTGCTCGCCGCCGCCGCGGCGCGCGCCTGGTTCGCCCGCTCGCCGAAGCGCATCGAGAGACTGACGGCGACGGGCGGTGGGCTCATGATCGGCCTGGGCGGCATCCTGCTGGTGACGGGCCCGAAGCACTGACGGATCCGGGGACAATGGAGGGGTGACTCCTCCCCCTTCGCGCCGCCGGATCGTCTTCATCGACATCGACGGGACCATCCTCGAACACGGGGCCCGGATGTCCCCCTCCACGCCGGTCGCCATCGCGACCGCCCGCGCGAACGGCCACCTCGTCTACCTCTGCACGGGACGATCGGCCGGCGACATCAACCCCCGCGTCCGCGAGATCGAGGTGGACGGCGCCATCACCAACGGCGGGGCGTTCGCCGTGCGCGGCGACGAGCAGATTGTGGCCCACCTCATGCCCCGTCCGCTCGTGGACCGCATGGTCGCCTACTTCGAGGAGCAGGGCGCGCACTACTTCCTGCAGACCGATCGCAGCGTCTACGTGAGCCCCGGCGTGCTCGAGCACGCGCAGCGCTTCCTGCGCGCCCACCCGCCGGTCGACCCGCGCGGCGAGCACGCGGCGGAGACGGAGGATCTGGCCCTGCTGAACCACTACCGTCCGCTCGACGAGGTCGACCTCGACACGGTCGTGAAGGCGACGTTCCTCAGCACCGCGAGCGACACGCTGTCGCGCGCGGCCGAACAGCTCGGCGACGAGTTCCACGTCATCCCGGGATCGATCCCGCTGCCCGGGGGCTCGAACGGCGAGATCTGCCAGCAGGGCGTCAACAAGGGCGCGGCGATCCTCGAGGTGCTGGAGGTGCTCGGCATGGATGCCGCGGACGCGGTCGGCATCGGTGACAGCTGGAACGACGTCGAGATGTTCCAGGTCGTGGGCACCGCCGTCGCGATGGGCGGCGCCGATCCCGAGCTGCAGGCGATGGCCGATCTGGTCACCACCGGCGTGCTCGAGGACGGGGTCGGCAACGCGCTGGCCCGCCTCGGCCTGATCTGACCGGGGCACGACTCCGAGTCGAAACGCAGAGGAGCGCAGCGACGAGTCGAAACGCAGAGCTCAGAGGAAGATGTCGGGGAACAGCTCGTCGTCGGGCGTGCCCGGTGTCGCCGCGTAGCGGGAGAAGTCCGTCACCCCGGCCTCCCGCAGCACCTGCTCGACGATGAGCGTCTGACCGGTGCGCTCACGCGCCGGGCGGATCAGCACCTCGTACGCGGCGTCGGCGTAGACCTCGGGCGTGCGGCTGACCTTCATCATCCGGTCGCCGCCGAGCGCGAACTGCACGGCCGCCGTCGCGATCGTCGTCTCGGGCCACAGGGTGTTCGCCGCGATGCCGTCGCGCGCGAACTCCGCGGCGATCCCCAGCGTGGCCATCGTCATGCCGTACTTCGCCAGCGTGTAGCCGGTATGGGCGCCCAGCCAGCGCGGCGTGATGTTCAGCGGCGGCGACAGCGACAGGATGTGCGGGTTCTCGGCATACTTGAGGATCGGCACCGCCGCACGGCTGAGCATGAACGTGCCGCGGACGTTGACGTCCTGCATGAGGTCGTACTTCTTGGCGGCGAGCTCGATCGACCCCGACAGGTCGATGACCGACGCGTTGTTGACGACGATGTCGATGCCGCCGAACTCCCCCTGCGTCTTCAGGACGGCGGCCGTGATGTCGTCGTCGTTGCGCACGTCGCCGACGATCGGCAGCGCCCGACCGCCCGCGGCCTCGATCGCCTCGGCGGCCGAGTGGACCGTGCCCTCGAGCTTCGGATGCGGGGTGTCGGTCTTGGCCAGGAGGGCGATGTTCGCGCCGTCGCGGGCGGCGCGCAGCGCGATCGCGAGGCCGATGCCGCGGCTGCCGCCGGACATGAGGATGGTCTTGCCGGCCAGTGTCATGCGTGTCCCCTGTCGTGCGTGGTCTTGGCGGAGGCCGCGGCGAACGCGGCGACGCGCGCTGCCGCATCCGGGGTGTCGAAGCTCGCGCCGATGGTGCGCGCCTCATCGTCGAGGTTGTCGGCGAAGCGGCGGCGCGCGCCGGCGCGCACGAGCCGCTTGGCCTGTCCGAAGGCGGCGGTCGCGCCGTCGAGCCAGAGGCGCGCGATCTGCTCGGCGCGGGCGGCCGGGTCGTCCGCGACCTCGGTGACCAGCCCCCACTCCAGCGCCGTCGCGGCGTCGATGGTCAGGTCGTCGAGGAGCATCCGCAACGCGCGGGTCTGCCCGATCGCCGCCGGCAGCAGCGTCGAGACGCCGAGGTCGGGGGTGAGGCCGATGTTCGCGTACTTGCTGACGAAGCGGGCACGGTCGCCGGCGACGATGTAGTCGGCGGTCAGCATGAGCCCGAGTCCGCCGCCGGCGACGGCGCCCTGCACCGCCGCGACGATCGGGATCCCGGACTCGACGAAGGTGCGGATGCCGTCGTGGATCACGTGCGCCATCGCCGTGATGTCGGCGCCGCTCGAGCCGGAGGCGGCCATCTCGACGACATCGCCGCCCGCGCAGAACGCCGGGCCCGCGGCATCCAGGAGCACGGCGCCGACCGACGGGTCCGCCGTGATCTCGTGGGCGAGGTCGCGCCAGCGCGGGCCCATCTCGAAGCCCATCGCGTTCAGCGATGCGGGCCGGTTGAACGTGAGCCGCGCGAGCGCGCCGTCGCGGGTGTGGATGATCGAGGCGGTCATTTCGGCGCCATCCGGATCGCGCCGTCGAGGCGGATGGTCTCGCCGTTGAGGTAGCCGTTGCGGACGATCTCCGCGACGAGGCTCGCGTACTCGTCGGGCCGTCCGAGGCGGGCGGGGTAGGGCACCTGCTGACCGAGGCTCTGCTGCGCCGCCTCGGGCAGGCCCGCGAGCATGGGCGTCTCCATGATGCCGGGGGCGATCGTGACGACGCGGATGCCGTGGCGCGCGAGCTCGCGGGCGATCGGCAGCGTCATGGCGTGCACACCGCCCTTGCTCGCGGAGTAGGCGGGCTGGCCGATCTGCCCGTCGAAGGCCGCCACCGAGGCGGTGTTGACGATGACGCCGCGATCACCGCCGTCGGTGGGCTCCGTCGTCGCGATGGCGGCGGAGGCCTGCGCGATCACGTTGTAGGTGCCGATGAGGTTGACGCGCACGATGCGCTCGAAGTGGGCGAGGTCGCTCGGCGACCCGTCGCGCTCGAGCACCTTGGCCGGCGGGGCGATGCCGGCGCAGTTGACGACGACACGCAGCGGCCCCTGCGCGGCGGCCGTCTCGACGGCGGCGGCGATCTGCGTCGGGTCGGTGACGTCGGCCGCCACGAAGGTGCCGCCGAGTTCCGCGGCCCGCTCGGCGCCGGCAGAGGCGCCGAGATCGACGATCACGACGTGGGCGCCCGCGTCGGCGAGCCGTCGTGCCGTGGCGAGGCCGAGGCCGCTGGCCCCGCCGGTGACGAGCGCGGATGCGCCGGCGATGTCCATGGATTCTCCTTCGAAGTCCGGGCCGCTCCCGTCGCTCAGCGACGGGAGGTGCTACTGAGTGCCAGCATACGCGGTACCAGGTGTCAGCACGCTCTCTCAGTGCGCTCGGAGGATCTCCCCCAGCCGCGCCAACAGATCGTCGGGACGGGCGAGCAGCACGCGTGCCTCCGGCGCGGCGACCAGGTGATCGACGAGGCGCCGGGCCACCGCGGCATCCCGCCGCCGATAGCCGGAGAGGTAGTGCGGCGTCGCTCGCCACTCCAGGACCGCCCCGTCGTCGGTGGTGACCCGGACGGGAAAAGTCGGCGTCTCGGCGATCTCTCCCGACGAGCCGCCGAAGATGCCCTCGATCAGCGGCACGAGGGTGTCGCCGAGCGCGGGATGCGGCCACCACGTCGTCGGCACCTCGGCGACGACCGCCCGCACCTGCGCCCAGGGCACGAAGCCCGCGGGCGCGTCGCCGAGCGCGGGCTGCAGGCCGTCGGCGCGCAAGCGGACATGGCGGGCCGCGGCATCCCCGAGGGCGACGGCCGGCCCGTCGGCGTCGTCGAGAGCGGTGAGCACGCCGACACGGCGGGCGACAGAGGTGGGCACAGCTCATCTCACCATGGACGCCGCGGCGGGCGCGAGAGGCAGGATGGATGCCGTGCCGAGCGCCTGCGGTTCTCCCGCGACCTCGGGAACGCGACCTGACCGCCCCGTACGCGCCGATACGCGAAATCGGGGCCGCATGCGGTGGTGGAGCCTCACGAGAGGCGACCGCATGCGACCCCGATCGGGCTATCGCGCTGAGCGAGATCAGTTCACGTCGGCGTCCACCCAGTCCATCGACTTCGTGACGGCCTTCTTCCACAGTCGCAGCTGGCGCTCGCGCTCGGCGACGTCGTCGTTCGGCGTCCAGCGCTTGTCCTCCTGCCAGTTCGCCCGCAGCTCGTCGAGGTCGTTCCAGAACCCCACGGCGAGCCCGGCGGCGTACGCGGCGCCCAGCGCGGTCGTCTCGGCGACGACGGGACGCACGACCGGGACGCCCAGGATGTCCGCCTGGAACTGCATGAGCGTGTCGTTGGCGATCATGCCGCCGTCGACCTTGAGCTCCGTGAGGTCGACGCCGGAGTCGGCGTTGACGGCATCCAGCACCTCGCGCGTCTGGAAGGCGGTCGCCTCCAGGGCGGCGCGGGCGATGTGGTTGCGGTTCGCGAAGCGGGTGAGGCCGACGATGGCGCCACGGGCGTCGGGACGCCAGTAGGGCGCGAACAGGCCCGAGAAGGCGGGCACGAAGTACACGCCGCCGTTGTCCTCCACCTTCGCGGCGAGCTCCTCCACCTCGGGCGCGGACGAGATGATGCCCAGCTGGTCGCGCAGCCACTGGATCAGCGAGCCGGTGACGGCGATCGATCCCTCGAGGGCGTAGTGGGCCGGCTCGTCGCCCAGCTTGTAGCCGACGGTGGTGAGCAGGCCGTTCTCCGACTTCACGATCTCGGTCCCCGTCTGGAAGATGAGGAAGTTGCCCGTGCCGTAGGTGTTCTTGCTCTCGCCGGCGTCGAAGGCCGCCTGGCCGAACGTCGCCGCCTGCTGGTCGCCGAGGATGCCGGCGACGGGGGTCTCCCGCAGCAGCGACGTGTCGCGCGCCTCGCCGTAGACCTCGCTGGAGGAGCGGATCTCCGGCATCATCGAGCGCGGCACCCCGAAGTCGGCGAGGATGTCGTCGCGCCATGCGAGCGTCTTCAGGTCCATGAACAGCGTCCGGGAGGCGTTGGTCACATCCGTCGCGTGCACGCCGCCGTCGGGACCGCCGGTGAGGTTCCACAGCACCCAGGTGTCGGTCGTGCCGAAGATGAGGTCGCCCGCCTCGGCCTTCTCGCGCGCGCCCTCCACGTTCTCGAGGATCCACACGATCTTGGTGCCCGAGAAGTAGGTCGCCAGCGGCAGGCCGACGATGTCCTTGTACCGGTCGACGCCGGCGTCGCCGGCGATCCGGTCGACGATCGGCTGGGTGCGGGTGTCCTGCCACACGATCGCGTTGTAGACGGGGATGCCGGTGTTCTTGTCCCACACGACGGCGGTCTCTCGCTGGTTGGTGATGCCGACCGCCGCGATGTCGTGCCGGGTGAGGTTGGCGCGACCGAGGGCGATGCCGATGACCTCGCGCATGTTGTCGCGGATCTCGATCGGGTCGTGCTCGACCCAGCCGGCGCGCGGCATGATCTGCTCGTGCTCCTTCTGGCCGACGGAGACGATCGAGCCCTTCTTGTCGAAGACGATGGCGCGGCTGGAGGTCGTGCCCTGGTCGAGGGCGATGATGTACTCACTCATGAGGTGACGTCCTTGTCTGGGTGTGGATGGGGATCAGGCGTGGGCGAGGTGGAGCAGGACCGGAGCGGCGAGCGCGGCAAGCGTACCGCCGACGAGCGGACCGACGACGGGGACCCACGCGTAGGACCAGTCGCTGGAGCCCTTGCCCTTGATCGGCAGCACCGCGTGCGCGATGCGGGGGCCGAGGTCGCGGGCGGGGTTGATGGCGTACCCGGTGGGGCCGCCGAGGGAGGCGCCGATGCCGACCACGAGGAGCGCGACGGGCACGGCGGTCAGCGGGCCGAGGGCGCCGGGGACGCCGATCTGGACGTCACCGTAGTCGGCGAACGCGAAGATGACGAACACGAGGACGAAGGTGCCGATGATCTCGGTGATGAGGTTCCAGCCGTAGGAGCGGATCGCGGGGCCGGTGGAGAAGACGCCGAGCTTGGTCGCCGCGTCGGGCTCCTCGTCGAAGTGCTGGCGGTAGGCGAGCCAGCACAGCACCGCGCCGATGAACGCGCCGACCAGCTGGGCGGCGATGGCGACGAAGAACTGCGCGACGCCGATCTTCCCCCCGATCAGCAGGGCGATGGAGACGGCGGGGTTCAGCTGCGCGCCGGAGTAGGACGAGACGAGGACACCGGCGAAGACCGCCAGACCCCAGCCCCAGTTGATCATCAGGGTGCCGCCGCCGAATCCCTTGGATTTGGCGAGGATGACGTTGGCGACCACGCCACCGCCGAGCAGGAGCAGCATCGCCGTCCCGACGAGCTCTGACACGAAGTAGAGCCCGAGATTGATGTCGTGCATGTCAGCATTGACCTTTCTGCATGGATGCCGCGGGCGACGTCGCCGCGCGAGGGATGGCCTGATCGGTTGCCGGCGTCAGGCCGCGCCGGGGCTGGGCGGTCGGATCCTCACCGACCCGAGGGGGCGAGGTGGGACGTGCGGACGTCGATGCGATGGCGCTCCTGCAGCACGCGGGCCGCCTCGTCGACCTGCGCTCGAACGGCCTCGTCGTCCCAGCCGAGGGCCGGGGCGGCCGCCTCCGCGACCTCGGTGAGGGTCTCCATGCCCACCCCGCCGACGAAGGCGATGTGGGTGCGGCGCAGCAGGAGGTCGATGAGGCTCACGACCTCTTCGCGGCCGGCGAGGAAGGCGATCTCCTCGGCGGAGTAGCCGGGTGCGTGCTCGAGGGGGCGTTGCGCGACCGGGAGCGTGCCGAGCACCTCGGAGGCGTACGTGCCGTAGCGCTCCAGCATCCGGTCGGCGAAGGCGCTCGTGTGCGCTCCGCGGTGCGCGTCGAGCCAGCGCGCCCGATCCGCCTCGGTGCGCGGGTAGCCCGCTCCCCCGCCGATCGGCAGGTCGAGCGTCGAGATGCGGCGCGTGCGGCCGAGGGCCGTCATCACGTCGTCGGACAGATGCTCGGCGAGGGCCCGGAACGTGGTCCACTTGCCGCCGACGAGGCTGAGCACCGGCACGGCGCCGAGACGCGCCCGCTCGATGCGGTAGTCGCGCGAGACGAAGCCCGGCGCGACGTCGTCGTGGCGGGGCAGGGGACGGATGCCGGAGAAGGTGTACACGATCTGCGACCGGTCCACCGCGATCCGGGGGAACACCTGGCCGATGAGGTCGAAGAAGTACTCGATCTCCTCGTCGGTGCAGACGGTGGGCTGGGCGGGGTCCGCATCGATGTCGGTCGTGCCGACCATGACGCGGCCCTTGAGCGGGTAGATCAGCACGATGCGGCCGTCGGCGGCCTCGAAGAAGATCTCGTTGCCGCGCGTGGCTTCCAGCAGCGCCGGGTTGTCGAGCACGATGTGCGAGCCCTTCGTCCCGCCCATGAAGCGGGTGGGGGCGCCCAGCGCACTGTTGGTGATGTCGGTCCAGGGTCCGCTGGTGTTGACGATGACGTCGGCCGTGAACGGGAACTCGTCGCCGGTGAGGGCGTCGCGGATGATCACCGCCGAGCCGTCCGCGCCGACGACGGGGGCATAGTTCGCCGCCCGTGCCGATTCCTCGCGGGTGCCGTCGCGCAGCACGTCGAGCGCGAGCCGCTCGGGGTCGTGCATCGAGGCGTCGTAGTAGGTCGCGGTGTAGCGGAAGCGGTCGTCGAGGTCGGGGAAGAGCTCGCGGGAGCGCCGGCGCCCGTGGAAGCGGTGACGCGGCACCGCGCCCCCGTCGCGGGAGAAGGTGTCGTACATCACCAGGCCGAGCTTGATCAGCAGCGCCCCGCGCTCGCGCGGCTTGCCGCGGCCGTGGGTGACGAGCAGCCGGAAGGGCGCCGTCAGGATGCCGGAGATCGTGCGGTGGATCGGGATGGTGGTGGGAAGCGGACGCACGAAGTGCGGGGCGTTGCGCACGAGACGGTTGCGCTCGGTGACCGACTCGCGCACGAGGCGGAACTCGCCGTTCTCCAGGTAGCGCACTCCGCCGTGCACCATGTGGCTGGAGGCGGACGATGCGCCGCTGACGTAGTCGTCGCGTTCGACGAGCGCCACGTCGACGCCCTGGAGGGCGAGGTCGCGGAACGTCGCGATGCCGTTGATCCCGCCCCCGATGATGAGGACCTCGGCGTGGGGGCGCTCTCGCAGCGCCTGGATGTTCGGACGGGTGGTCGCCATCGACTCGGTCATCGCTCTTCCTTCCGCGGCTTCGCGTGGTCTCGCCGCGTGTTTTTCACGGTGGTCGCGATCTACACTGAGACCTGGGTGAACGAACGCGCAACGCACGTGAACATACGTGCACCGCGAGGCGTGCTGTGCACGGATGTGCACGACGAGGAGGACACGTGACCGGCGAGATCGATCCCGAGGCGCGGGCGCGCGACGCCCTCCACGCGGCGCAGCTCTACTACGTGCAGGACCGGACGATGGAGCAGATCGCCGCGGAGATGAAGCTGTCGCGATCGTCGGTGTCGCGCCTGCTCGCGCACGCGCGCGAGATCGGGCTCGTGGAGATCACGGTGCACTCGCCCCAGGAGGCCAACAGCGTGGTCGCCCGCCGCCTCGGCGAGCGCTTCGGCATCTCCGTCCACGTCGTCAGCACCCCGCCCCGTTCGACCGACGCCGAGCGCCTCGAGCGCACGGCGCGCACCGCGGCGCACGTGCTGTCGACCACCCTCGACCCGCAGACGAGCATCGGCATCGCGTGGGGCGCCACCGTCTCGGCGATCGCCCGCCACCTCCCCACCAAGCGGCTGCAGGAGTCCCAGATCGTGCAGATGAACGGCGCGGCCAACGAGTCGACGTCGGGCATCAGCTACTCCGGCGCCATCCTGGAGCGGTTCGGCCAGGCGTTCGGCAGCGACGTGCAGCAGTTCTCGGTGCCGGCGCTGTTCGACGACCCCCACACCAAGCAGCTGCTCTGGCGGGAGCGCGCGATCCGTCGCGTCGTCGAGGCGCAGGCGCGGGTGCAGGTGTTCGTCTTCGGCCTCGGCTCACCGCAGGCCGACGTGCCCTCGCACGTCTATGCGGGCGGTTACCTCACGGGCGAGGATCTGCGGATGCTCCTGCGCGACGGGGTGGTCGGCGACTGCGCGACGGTCTTCTACCGCCTGGACGGATCGACCTCGGGGATCGAGCTCAACGACCGCTCGAGCGGTCCCGGCTTCGACGTGATCCGCCGCATCCCGCGCCGCCTGTGCGCCGTGTCGAGCCTGTCGAAGCTCGATGCGCTGCGCGGGGCGCTCGCGGCGGGCCTGATCACGGAGCTCGTCGTGGAGGAGGCGCTCGCCCGCCGCATCGTGGAGCTGCCGCATACCGCGGGCCGCGGCTGACTCCGCGGCGACGGGCTAGAGGCTGAAGACGAAGACCCAGGTCCCCGCGAGCACGGCCGCGGTGACGGATGCCGCGGCGATCGCCACGGCGATCAGCAGCAGGACGGCGTCGGCTCCCGACATCCGCGACGGGCGCGCCCACGTGCGGGCCGTGTCGGCGCCGAACCCGCGGGCCTCCATGGCCGTCGCGAGCTTGGTGCCGCGGCGCACGGCGAGGACGAACAGGGCGAAGGCCTGGCTCAGGAAGCGGCGGATGCGGCCGTCGTCGGCGACGCCGCGGGCGCGACCGGCCATCGACAGCTCCCGCCAGTCGTCGATCAGGAGGCCGACCATCCGCAGGCCCGCGAGCGCCCCCAGCACGAACCGCGGCGGCAGGCGCACGATCTGGGCGAGCCCGTCGGCGAGGTCGGTCGGATCGGTCGTGGCGAACAGCACGACGCTCGGCACCGCGATCGCGAGGACGCGCAGCAGGATCGCCAGCGACAGCGCGATCGAGCCGTCGCTGATGCGCACGAGCCCCCACTCGAGGTACACCTGACCCGACACGCGGCCGTACAGCACGGTCGCCGCCGCGCCGATGGCCGCCGCCGCGGCGATCGGCCACAGCCGCAGCAGCAGCTGCCGCGCCCGCAACCGCGCCAGCGGCAGCAGCGCGACGGTCGCCGCGAGGGTGACGCCCGCCGAGACCGGGTCGATCGACAGCAGCAGCGTCATGGTCACCACGAGGGTCGCGGCGAGCTTGGTCACCGGGTTGATGCGCCCCAGGGGACTGCGCGCCACGTCGAGCGAGAACAGGCTCATGCGCCGCTCCCGAGGCGGGCGACGGTCAGGGTCTCGTCGGCGAGCGCGGACACGAGCGCGGGGTCGTGGGAGACGAACGCGATCGCCGAGCCGGCCGCCCTCAGCTCGTCGACGAGATCGGCGAGCTCGCGCCACGTGCGGGCGTCCTGTCCGTAGGTGGGCTCGTCCAGCAGCAGCACGCGGGGTCTGCTCGCGAGGGTCGCGGCCACCGTGAGCCGCCGCTTCTCGCCGCCGGAGAGCGTGAACGGGTTGACCTCGGCGAGACGGGTCAGCCGCAGCCGTTCGAGCAGCGGCTCCACGCGCGCGGCGACCTCGGACGCGGAGAGCCCGAGGGCACGGGGGCCCACCGCCAGCTCGTCGCGCACACGCGTGGTCAGCAGCTGATGCTCGGGCTCCTGGAACACCGTGCCGATGCGGGTCAGCAGATCGCGGGCGCGCCAGCGCACGGGCGCGTCGCCGCGCCCCGTGCCGGCCGCGAGCGAGGCGCTCGCGCGCACGGTCCCGGATGCCGGGGGCACGAGCCCCGCCAGGGTCATCGCGAACGTCGACTTCCCGGCCCCGTTCGCCCCGGTGATCGCCAGGGCCCGCCCGGCCCGCAGCCGGGCGTCGATGCCGGCCGCGACGATCCGCGGCATCCGCTCGCCGAACGGGCGCCGGCCCACCGCGACGGCGTCGGCGCTCAGCAGGACCTCCCCCGTGCCCGTGCGCGGCCGGGGGTCGATCGCGACGGGGACGTCCGGCACCCAGACGCCCGCCTCGGTCAAGGCCGCGCCGTGCGCGCCGAAGACGCGCTCGGCGCTCCCGTCCGCGAGCACCCCGCCGTCGGATCCGAGCACCACGACGCGGTCGATGTGCTCGGCCCACAGCGCGACGCGGTGCTCCACGACGACGAGCGTGGCGCCCGTCCGCGACGCCGCCTCGACGACCGCGTCGCGCACGGCGACGGCCCCGGCCGGGTCGAGGTTCGCCGTCGGCTCGTCCAGCAGCAGCAGTCCGGGTCGCATCGCGAGGGCGCCGGCGAGCGCGAGCCGCTGCTTCTGTCCGCCGGAGAGGGCGGCGGTCGGGTGGTCGCGCGGCACGTCGAGGCCGACGGCGCGGAGGGCCTCGTCGACCCGCCGCCAGATCTCGTCGGCGGGGACGCCGAGGTTCTCGCACGCGAAGGCGACGTCGTCGCCCACCCGGGCGAGCACGACCTGCGCATCGGGATCCTGGAGCACCAGGCCCGCCCGTCCGCGCACCGCGGCGGGCGCGTGGCCGTCGATCAGGAGCGCACCGGCATCCTCACCGTCCTCCGCATCGCCCAGCACGCCGGCCAGCCCGCGCAGCAGCGTCGACTTGCCCGAGCCGCTCGCGCCGAGGAGCAGGACGTGCTGGCCCGGCTCGATGTCGAGGTCGAGCTCCGACACGGCCCAGCGCCGACGGCCGGC
Organism: Microbacterium sp. PAMC21962; assembly: GCF_019443465.1. Taxonomy (NCBI): domain Bacteria; kingdom Bacillati; phylum Actinomycetota; class Actinomycetes; order Micrococcales; family Microbacteriaceae; genus Microbacterium; species Microbacterium sp. PAMC21962. Next base: position 2,111,326 of record NZ_CP080381.1, read on the forward strand.
GTGACGCCAGCCCCACCCTCGTGCGCTGACCGCCGCGGGCGCCGCGAGCGAGGCCGGGCTCACGCCGCGTCGGGCGCGTCCGCGATACGTGCCTCTCGACCCGCCGCGAACCGGTCCAGCGCGCCCGTGGCGGCCAGGGCACGGGCGATGAGCCACGACACCAGACCCGCGACGAGGATGCCGGAGACGACGGCGGCACCGAAGTAGATCGCTCGCGGCCCGAACTCGTAGGCGGCGATCGAGGAGAAGTTGGTGTCGAGGAGGGCCACGGCGAGGCCGGCGAGGGCGCCCGAGGTGAGCGCCGCGATCAGGCGATAGTTCGCGTACGCGAACAGCGCGAACCCGAGCTCGGCGCCGATGCCCTGCACGACGCCCCAGACCAGCGTGAGGAAGCCCCACTGCGTGCCGACGGCCATCGACACCACCGCGGCGACGACCTCGGTGTACAGCGCGGCGCCGGGCTTGCGGATGATGAGACCACCGAGCACACCGGCGAACAGCCACCCGCCGGACAGCAGCCCCTCCAGCCCCGGAGCGAACGCGAGGATGCTGCTCAGCGGCGTCCACGCCTGGCCCCACAGCCAGAAGACGACACCGGCGGCCACACCGATGACGCTGGCGACGACGATGTCGACGACGCGCCAGCGCAGGCGGCCGGTGCGCGCGGCGGAACGGGATGCCGCGGCATCCGACGAGACGGTGGACGGGGACGCAGACGCGTGCATGTTTCTCTCCTCCCTGCGCCGGCATGATCCGGATCAGGTTCGACGGTCGAAGCGTGGATCGCTTCCTCTCAGCCCGGCTCACCGGACTCCCGTGGTTGTGCGCTCGAGTATAGCGGCGACCGGGTACGTTGGGCGGGTGACCTCGGACGACGCGCCCCCGCCGTCGCGACGCGCGCTGCGCGAGTCCACCGCACCGACCGACATCGTCATCGTGCGGGGCCGCGACGGACGTCAGGCGCTCGGCTGGCTCGACGACACGACCGTGACGGGGACGCTCGCCGTCGCGAACACCGCGCCCGCACCCGACCTGCTCACGAGGCGGCCGCGGCGATCGCCCCTGCGGGCGGGGGTGATCGCGCCGATCCTCACCACCATCGCCGTCGCGGGCGCGTACGCCGCGGCGACCCTGCTCTGGCCGCTCTGGGCCGTCACGCCGACGGTGCGCGCGATCGACCCGGACGGTCCCGCCTCGCCGGCGACCGCCGTGGCGTGGCCGACGGAGGGGGCCGGCGCCGTCGGGGTCGGGGGCATCGACGCGGTGGCCGCCTCCAGCGATGCGGCGGTCTCGATGGCGAGCATCTCGAAGCTCGTGACGGTGCTGATGATCCTGGACGAGATGCCGCTGAACGTCGGGGAGCAGGGGCGGGAGTTCGCGTTCACCTCGCGCGACCGCTCCACCTACTACGACTATCTGGCCAACGACGAGTCCGCCCTCGACGTGCCCGTCGGCGGCTCGCTCACGGAGTATCAGATGCTCCAGGGCATCCTCATCGGCTCGGCGGGCAACTACACCGATCGCCTCGCCGGCACGATCTGGCCGACCGACGAGGTCTTCTCGACCGCCGCGCGCGCGTGGCTCGACCGCCACGGGCTGCCCGGGATCACCCTGGCCGAGCCCACCGGGATCGATCCCGCGAACGCCGCCGATCCGGCCGCGCTCATCGCGCTCGCGCGGATCGCGCTGGCCCACCCGGTCGTGGCGGAGATCGTCCGCACCCGGACGGTCGAGCTTCCCGGGGCAGGCGAGGTCACCAACACCAACGACCTGCTCGCCGACCCGGCCGTGGTCGGTCTCAAGACCGGCAGCCTCGCGGGGTTCTACAACCTGCTGGCGGCGAAGGACGTCACCGTCGGCGCGGTGACCGTGCGCGTCTACGCGACCGCGCTCGGCCAGTCGTCCGACGAGGCCCGCGACCAGGAGACGGCGCGCCTGCTGGCCGACGTGGCCGCCGAGGTCGCCGTGCCGCGCACCCTGCCGGCCGGCACCCTCGCGGGCGTCGTGTCGACCGCGTGGGGGGCGACGGCGAACATCGTGACGGATGCCGACGCGGCGGTGATCCTGTGGAACGGCGCGGCATCCACCGTGACGACGGACCTCGATCTGGGCGCGGCGCGCACCGCCGACGCGGCCGTCGGCGAGGTGCGGGTGACGGGACCGCTGGACGCGGCGACCGTCGGCGTGCACCTCACCGCCGACATCCCCGATCCGGACGCGTGGTGGCGTCTGACCCACCCGCTGCAGCTGTGGGGTCTGGCCGACTGAGCCGCGGGCCGCGACGCGGCGGCGCTAGAACGGCCAGACCAGCGGCACGTACACCACGGCGACGAGGAGGTACACCGCCATCAGCGGCAGGCCGAGCTTGCCGTAGTCGCCGAACCGGTAGCCGCCCGGCTGCATCACCATCAGGTTGGCCGGAGTCGCCACGGGCGTGAGGAACGCGGCGGCGCCGGCCACCGTCAGCGCCATCATGAACGGCTGCACGCTGGCGCCGAGCGTCTGGGCGATGGCGACCGCGATCGGGAGCACGACGAGCACCGTGGCGACGTTCGAGATGAACTGACCCAGCACCATCGTCAGCACGCACAGCACCAGCAGGGCGAGCTGCGGTGAGCCCGAGCCGATGACGCCCAGCACGGCGTCGGCGACGATGTCCGCCGCCCCCGTCGTGATGAACGCCGACGACAGCGGGATCATCCCCGCGATGAGGATGACGGTCGTCCACGAGATCGCGCGGTAGGTCTGCGGCACCGTCAGCACCCGCAGCAGCACGAGGGCTCCCGCCGCGAGCAGTCCGGCGACCACCGCCGGCACGAGCCCCGTCGCGAGGAGCACGACCATCGCCCCGAGGACGCCGATCGCGCGCTTGGCGCCGCGGCCGAGCGGCACGGCACGCTGCAGATCCTGGGGCGGGGTCACCGCGATCACGTCCGGCGACTGGGCGTAGCGGGTCAGCGCGGCCCAGGGTCCCTGCACGAGCAGGGCGTCGCCGGCCTGGAGCACGAGCGCGCCGGCCACTCCCGTGCCCCGCGACGCGTTGGGGCCCTCGTCGTCACCGCGGCGGACGGCGAGGATCACGAGGTCCTCGCCGCGGGTCGTCATGCCCGCCGACACCGTACGTCCGATCAGTCGCGATCGCGGCGCGACCAGCACTTCGGCGACGCCCTCGCGTGCGCTGAACAGCAACCCGGTGTCGAGGTCGACGTCGTAGCTCGCGCGGAGCGCCTGCGCGTGCTCCCGCGGGTCCGGCGCCACCTCGCCCAGCCGCTCCGCCGTCCGCTCCGGCAACAGCCGGCCGCCGCCGAGCGCGACGACCGCGACGGTCAGCAGGACGAGCGGGATGCCGGCGAGCGCGAACTCGAAGAAGCCGAACTCCCGACCGCCGGCGGCGGCCGCCGCCTCGCTGACGACGATGTTGACGGGCGTTCCGGTGAGGGTCAGCAGCGACCCCGCGCTCGCGGCGAACGCGAGCGGGATCAGCAGCTTGGAGGGGACGATGCCGGCGCGCACCGCGACGACCACCACGACCGGCAGCAGCGCCGCGACGGCGCCGTTGATCGAGATGAAGGCGGTGAGCACGGCCGCCAGCAAGCCGATGATCGCCGTCAGCCGTCCGCGTCCACGGCCCGCGCGCGTGACGACCTGCTGTCCCAGCCAGGCCGTGACACCCGTGGCATCCAGTGCTTCGCTCACCACGAACAGCGACGCGATGAACAGCACGGTGGGATCGCCGAAGCCCGCGAACGCCGCGCCCAGCGTCAGCACCCCGGTCGCCCACAGCGCCAGGGCGACCCCCAGCGACACGAGGGCGAGCGGCACGCGACCGCTGACGAAGGCCACGACCGCGAGAGCGAGGATCAGGAAGGTCCAGGCGGCGGGGTCCATGCCCTCACCCTAGACGCGACGCCACGGCCTCAGACGAACCGCACCGTCTGCTGCAGGCGGGTGCGGACGTCGAACAGCTCGTTTCCGCCGATGTCGCGTGCGCCGGTGAGGCCGCGCCGCAGCACGGTCGACAGCGCCGAGCGGGCCACGACCGCCACGGGCAGTCCGCGCACCTTGCCGATCTCCTCGATCGCAGTGACGACGTCGTCGTCGGGGAGCACCACGATCGCGCCGCTGAACCGCACGCGGGCCGCGCGGGCGAGCGCCCGCGCCCCCGCCACGAGGTCGGCGATCGGCGCGCCGACGCCGTCGCCGATCAGCTCGCCGCGGCGCAGACGCACGGGACCCCCGAAGTCCTCGCTGAGCAGGGCGTAGAGGCCGCTGGGGCCGAGGACGATGTGGTCCAGCTTCAGCGACGGGTCGCGGGGGTCGGCGGCGACGTCGTGCCAGACCGTGTAGCCCATTCCGAGCTCGCCGACGATGCGCGCGGTCGCCTCCTCGGCGAGGGCGTCGGCGAGGAGGCGTTTGAGCTCGCGGGGCGCCGCCCGCACGAGTGCCGGGTCGTAGGGGTCGGCGAGGGCCGTGCCCCGCCCCGCCCACTCCCGGATCAGGTCGAGGTAGCGCTCGCGGCGCCAGCCGCCGGGCTGTCCGAACGATCGGGCCCGCGGCCTCGTGTCGGCCGGGCGGGCCGGCGGCCGCCACCCGCCGTCCGCCGCGGCGTCGGGGCCGTAGGCGGCGGCCTCGACCCCGCCGAAGCCGTGCCCGCGGTCGTACGCCGCCCGCGCCTCGGCGCTTCCGACGAGCTCCCAGGCCCGCTGCACCTGCACGAACTGCGCCGCGTCGCCGCCCGTGTCGGGGTGGGTCTGGCGCAGCCGCAGCCGATACGCCCGGCGCAGCTCGTCGTCGGCCACGTCCGGCGCGACGCCGAGCACCTCGTAGGCGGACGCGGAGAGCGGACTGTCGAACACGTGATCCCTCAGCGCTTCTCGTTGCGACGTGCGTAGGCGGCGGCGCTGCGGCTCGACAGGGCGAGCAGAACCAGGATGTCCAGCGCGAGGGCGGGCAGCGTCGAGAAGAGCGTGATCTCCTGGTCGCGCACCCACCAGCTCGCGAAGGCGGCCGAGATGGAGAGGGTGGCGACGGTCATGACCGCGACGCGGGCGAGGTTGCTCCCGCGGTAGAGCAGCAGCACGCACGCGAGCTGGATCGCCGCCCCGATCGCGAACACCGCGAGCACGAGCAGGAGCGAGGCGTCGAGCACGTCGGGCGTCACCTCGATCCCGTCCAGATCGAGCTCCAGCTCGCCCGCGTAGGCACGCCAGTGCACGGCCAGATCGATCATCGACACGATCCCCACCAGGGCGCTCAGCAGCACGAGCCCCGCCCCCGCGACGGTGGTCGCCGGCCGCCGCATGCCGGGGTCGTGGGCGACGGGCTGGAGCAGTCGGGTGACGGGCTCGTACGAGGGGCGCTTCTCGTGGCGCTGCCGACGGCCGCCCTCCGCCGCGCTCATGCCGTCACCGCCCGCACGTCGACGACGGGCAGGTCGCCGTCGGTGCGGATGCTGTCGCCGCCGCCGTTGCGGGCGTGGTAGCCCGTCGAGAAGTCGGCGATGAGGTCGACGTGCACGGCCGGCTCGCCCGCGCGCAGGGTGGCGACGATGTGGTCGCGCTCGACGTCGGTGTCGGCGTCGATGCGGTGCGTCACCTGCAGCGTGAACAGCGACAGCCCGACGGAGGTGTCGAAGGTGCCGGCCGCGAGCCAGTCGACGCGGCGCCCGCCGGGCAGCAGCCATCCGTCGGGGCACTTCCAGAAGCGCACGTGGTGGCGCTGGGCGGGGTTGCCGTCGACCTCCTGCTGATAGGCGAAGTCCTGCTGGCGGCCGAACAGGAAGAGAGGGCTGACCGGGGCCTCGTGGTAGCTGCGGCGCGCGAGCGTGGAGGTCACGATGCGCCACGACGACCGCAGCGTCACGGGGTCGGCCTTCGTCCAGCCCGCCGCGCGCATCGCCTGCTCGATCTGCTCGCCGTCGCCGAGGAAGGCGAGGTTGACCGGGTCGCCGAGCAGGCCGTCGCTCGTACGGGCGCGGCCGATGAAGTAGTCCGGGACGTAGACGGTCGTCAGGATGCGGTGCAGGCGCGGGAGGACCAGGTAGGCGAGCAGCACCCAGAAGAGGATGAACCCGACGATGCCCCACCACCCGATCGTGAGGCTCTCGGTGAAGCCGAGGTAGGCCAGCCAGATCGCGGCCAGTCCCGCGAAGACGAAGAAGAACTGGTCGATCGCGACCCCGATCGACCAGCGTCGCTGCGCACGGCTGCGGCTCACGGGACCGCCCACAGGGGCGCGGGCGGCTGCCAGGCCAGGGCGCGCGCGGCGAGCTCGTCGTCGACGTCGGCGAGCGCGGCGGGGTGCCACCGCGGATCGCGGTCCTTGTCGACCAGCTGCGCCCGGATGCCCTCCGGAAGATCCGGCTGGGTCTTCGCGAACCAGAGGACGAGCCCGTACTCCTGCGCGAGGGCCGCCCGGAGGTCGGGGAGCGTCCGCGCCGCGCGGACGGCGGCGAGGGTCACCGTCAGCGCCGTCGGCGACGACGCCTCGAGCAGGTCGGCGGTCGCCCCCGCCTCGGGCTCGGGGCGGCGGCGCAGCCGCTCGATGATCTCCGCCACGCGGGGCGCGGAGAACGCCTCGTCGATCCACCCGCGTGCCGCCTCGAGCCGCGACGGCCCGGGGGTCTCGTCGAACAGCAGCACGATCTCGGCCGGCGTGCCCGGATCGGCGCGGTCGGCGAGCGCGGCGCGCAGATCGCCGATCCGCTCGCTCGGCACGAGCGCGTCGGCGAAGCCGGCGTAGAGGGCGTCGGCGGCATCCATCGCCTCGCCCGTCAGCGCGAGGTACTCGCCGAGGCGACCCGGCGCGCGGGCGAGGAGCCACGACCCGCCGACGTCGGGGGTGAAGCCGATGCGCGTCTCGGGCATGGCCAGCCGCGACCTCTCCGTCACGACGCGCACGGCGGCATGCCCGGCCAGTCCGATGCCGCCGCCCATCGTGACGCCGTCCGCGACGACGACGATCGGCTTGCGGTACTCCGCGATGCGGGCGTTGAGCGCGTACTCGGCCCGGAAGAAGTCCGCGGTGGCCGCGACCGCCCCGGCCAGGATCTGCTCGCGCAGGCCGCGCACGTCGCCGCCCGCACAGAGCCCGCGCTCGCCGGCCCCGTCGAGCAGGACGAGATCGATGTCGGCGTCGTCCTGCCAGCGGTCCAGCGCGGCGGAGAGCGCCTGGATCATGCCGAGATCGAGCGCGTTGATGGCGCGCGGCCGGTTGAGGGTCACGTGTCCCACCCCGCGGTCGGTGCGGACCAGCACGGTGGGTTCGGCGGCGTCACTCACGCTGGCAACGTTACCCGCGCGGTCGGCGTCGCGCCTCCGCGGGCGTCGGGGCGCGCATCGGGCAGGATGGAAGAGGCACGCGACTGCGCGTGCCTCCAGGAGAGGACGACGATGCCCGAAGGACACCTCCTCGAGTTCCGTGACGTGACGAAGACATTCGGGGCGATCCGCGCGGTCGACTCCTTCTCGGCGCGTGTCGAGCCCGGACGCGTCACCGGTTTCCTCGGACCGAACGGCGCCGGCAAGACGACGTCGCTGCGGATCCTGCTCGGCCTGGTCCGCGCCACCTCGGGAAGCGCCACCATCGGCGGCACCCGCTACGCGGAGCTGCGTCACCCGCTGCAGACGGTCGGCGCCGCCCTGGAGGCGTCGAGCTTCCACCCCGGCCGCAGTGCCGCCGGGCATCTGACGGTGTCGGCGCAGGCGGCGGGCATCCCCGCCTCGCGCGTGGACGAGGTGCTGGGTCTCGTGGGTCTCGCCGACGCGGCCGGACGCAAGGTCGGCGGCTTCTCGCTCGGCATGCGCCAGCGACTCGGCCTCGCCGCCACGCTGCTGGGCGACCCGGGGGTGCTGGTGCTGGACGAGCCCGCCAACGGCCTCGACCCCGAGGGCATCAAGTGGCTCCGCGGCTTCCTCGCCCAGCTCGCCGCCGAGGGCCGCACCGTGCTGGTCTCCTCGCACATGCTCGCCGAGGTGCAGCAGACGGTGACGGCGCTGCTGATCATCTCCCACGGGCGCCTGGTCTACGAGGGCGACGTCGCGGGCCTGACCGACCCCGACGACGTGGCGACGGTGATCGATGCGCCGGACCGCGCCGCGCTCGCGGGCGCCCTGGATGCCGCGGGCATCGCGTACGCGCCGCTGCGGACCGGCTTCACGGTGCGCGGCCGCGAGCCCGTCGAGCTCGGGGCCGTCGCGGCCGCCGCCGGGGTCGCCCTGTCGGCGCTGCACCGCCGCGGACCTGCACTGGAAGAGGTGTTCCTCGATCTCGTCAACGGCACGCGCGTGCACGCCCCGCGACCGGACGTCGCGGCGGTATCCACGCCCGCGTCCGCTCCGGTGTCCGCTCCTCCCGTCGCCGCCGCCCCCGCTGCCGACGCCGAGTCGTGGGAGGAGCCGGCCGTCGACGACACGGAGTACGTGCACGCCGTCGAGGACGATCCGATCGAGGGGGACGTCTCCGACGATCCGGGCCACGACGAGGAAGGGGCGCACCGATGAGCATCGTGAACGCGACGCGGTCGGAGATGACGAAGCAGTTCACCACCGCGATGTGGTGGATCCTCGCCGCCGTCCTGCTCGCCTACGTCGGCGTGACCGCCGGTGGGCTCGCCGCCACCTTCGGTGCGCTCGCGACGGGCGCGCTCGACACGAGCGCCACGAACACGCCCGCCCTTCCCGCGGACGTCGTCCCGCCGCTCGTGTACAGCCTGGCCACCTCGGTCGGGTACGTCTTCCCGCTGCTGATCGGCACCCTGCTGGTCACCAACGAGTTCCGCCACAAGACCCTCACCCCCACCTTCCTCGCCACGCCGCGGCGCGGCGTCGCGCTCGGCGGCAAGGTGATCGCGGGCGTGCTCATGGGGCTGCTGTACGCCGTGGTGGCCCTCCTGGCGGCCGTCGGCATCGGCGCGGGGGCGCTCGCGCTCGTCGGCGTCGACACCCGCCTCGGGGAGGGGGAGACCTGGGCGATGATCGCGCGGATGGTCGTGGCGTTCGTCCTCTGGGCGCTGATCGGGATCGGCGTGGGCACGCTGGTGCGCAACCAGGTCGCCGCCGTCGTCGGGGTGCTGGCGTTCACGCAGTTCGTCGAGCCGATCCTGCGGACGGTGGCGGGCTTCGTCGACGGCCTCTCGTCCGTCACGACCGCCCTGCCGGGAGCCGCCTCCGACGCGCTGGTCGGCGCGAGCATCTACACGAGCATCGGCGGCGCCGCCGGCTCGACGCTGACCTGGTGGGGCGGCGGACTGATCCTGCTGGCCTACGCCGTCGTCCTGCTCGGGCTCGGGTATCTCGTCAGCTGGCGGCGCGACGTCGCCTGAGTCGTCTCAGGCGCGGTCGGCGATCTCGGCGACGTCGACCGGGGCGTCGTCGCCGTCCAGGCGCAACGCCTGCACGAGGGCGAGGCCGTGGCGCGTGGTCAGCACGAGCCGCTCGAACTCGGCATCCGGCGCCAGGTCGACGACGACGGCGGGCCGGCGCCGGCGGACCACGACGAAGTCGCACCCGCTCGCCGAACGCCAGGTGCCCATGGCGACCGTCCCGCGCACGAGGGTGCCGGGGGCGGGCACGCCGCGCAGCCAGGTCCAGGCGTCGTCGGTCAGCTGCACCCTCAGGATGTGCGAACGGTCGACGCGGACGCTCTCCGATCGCCGTGACAGAGCGCGTTCGACGCCCGACAGCACGACCTCGAGCTGCGTCGCGTCCAGCAGCAGGGTCACCATGCCATCAGTCTGCCAGCGCCGCCATGTGCGGATGCTCACAGCACGGCAACGATCCGGTCTCGCCAGGCGATATCGTGAGGATTCGGCGGAGCAGACGCCCCGTCCGACCGCCAGCACGGAGCCCGCTATGCCACGATTCGACCTCGATCCCGACGCCCTCGAGACCTACCGCCCCGACGTGCGCGAGCCCGCGGACTTCGACGACTTCTGGTCGCGGACGCTCGCCGGCGCCCGGGCCGCGGGCGGCGAGGTGACGCTGGAGCCGGTCGGGACGGTGCTGACGACCATCGACGTGTTCGATGTGACCTTCCCCGGTTACGGAGGCGAGCCGGTCAAGGCCTGGCTGCGCGTTCCTCGCGGCGAGGCCGGGCCGCTGCCCACGGTCATCGAGTTCAACGGCTACGGCGGCGGCCGGGGGCTTCCGACGGAGCGGCTGGGCTGGGCCTCGTCCGGCTACGCGCACCTGTTCATGGACACCCGCGGCCAGGGCTCGACGTGGGGCTCCCCCGGTGCGACGCCCGATCCGCACGGCACGGGCCCGTCGACGAACGGGTTCATGACCCGCGGCATCGAGGCACCCGACGACTATTACTACCGTCGCGTCTTCACCGACGCCGTGCGCCTCATCGATGCCGCGCGCACGCTGACGATCGTCGATGCCGACCGCATCGCGGTGACGGGCGGAAGCCAGGGCGGCGGCATCACGCTCGCCGCCGCGGGCCTGAGCGACGGCCTCCTCGCCGTCATGCCCGACGTGCCCTTCCTCTGCCACTTCGAGCGCGCGATCGGCATGACCGACCGCGAGCCGTATCACGAGGTCGTGCGCTACCTCTCGGTGCACCGCGGCGCCAGCGCCGGCGTGTTCGAGACCCTCTCCTACTTCGACGGCGTCAACTTCGCGCGGCGCGTGAGCGCGCCGTCGCTGTTCTCGGTCGGGCTGCTCGATCCCGTCTGCCCGCCGTCGACCGTCTACGCGGCCTTCAACCACGTCGACCGCGACGACAAGCAGATGCGGGTCTACGACTTCAACGAGCACGAGGGCGGACAGGCGTTCCAGTGGGACGAGCAGGCGCTCTTCCTCGCGAGGCTCCTCGGCTGACGCCCGGCATCCGGGCGCCTCACGCCCGCCCGCTCAGAGGTGGAACTCGTCGTTGGCGTGCGGCAGGGGGAAGCTGGAGACGGCCGCGATGAGGCCGTCGACGGTCTGCTCGCGAGCGACGGCGCTGACGCCGAGCCCGACCTTGCGGGCATCCTTCGCGGTGCGCGGGCCGATCGCGGCGATGACCGTCGTGTCGGGGATCTCGGGGAACTGCAGCCGCACCTGCTCGGCCACCGAGCCGCTGCTGACGAGGATCGCGTTGATGCGGCCGTTCGCGACGTCGTGGGCGATGCGTTCGGTGACCGGCACGCCGACCGTGCGGTAGGCGACGACGCTGCGCACGTCGTGACCGGCCTCGGTGAGCCTGCGCGTCAAGACGGGCTTGGCGATCTCGCTGCGCAGGGTGAGGATGTGCCGCGGCTCGGGCTCGAGATCGATGAGCTGACCGGCCATCCCGGCGGCGGAGTTGTCGTCGTCGGGCACCAGGTCGACGCGGTACCCGACCGCGCTGAGTGCGGCCGCCGTGGTCTCGCCGACCGCGGCCACGCGCGTGGTCGCCGGGATGACGGCGCGGTACGCGTACAGGACGTCGACCGTCGTCGCGCTCGTGAGGGTGACCCAGTCGAACGCGCCGGCGGCGAGGTCGGCGAGGGCCGTCTCGAGGGTGGCCTGGTCGGTCGACGGGGCGAAGTTGATGAGGGGGGCGATCACCGGCACGGCACCCTGGGAACGCAACGTCGCGGCCACGGAGTCGCCCCACGGTCCACCGCGGGGCACGAGCACTCGCCACCCCTTGAGGGGCTTGGCGGCGTGCGGGTCAGGGATCATGCTCGACTCTCGTGATGCTCAGTCGGGACACACGGTTTCGCGCGTCCGGCAACGACGGGGCGTGCACGCGCGAACGCCAAGGCTGCGCGGCTCGGGTCGTCGTTGCCGGCAGCTTGCGCACCATTGCCGCTGCCTGAGACACGAGCATACCCCGGGGCGCGGGACGCGCGGACACGGGTTGACAGCGCCTCGCCGACACGCAATATCGCGCGCGTGCGGGCGTCGCGCGGGGTCAGCGGGTGTAGGCGCGGACGATGCCCCACACCGTGAGCCCCACCAGCGCGGCGGCTCCCAGCACGGCGGCGGTCGCCGGAGCGGGCTTGCGGCGGGCGAACCGGCGGGCGTCGCCGACCGCGCGGTCGGCGGCGTTCGCGACCCGCTTCGGGACGTTCGCCTTCTCTTCGATCGCGGCGAGAGCGGCCTTGAGCTCGGCGCGGGCGCTCTCCACCGGGTCGGTGATCCCGAGGGCGACCGCGGTGCGCGGAATGGGCTGGTCAGAACTCATCGGCCACGTCCTTCACGATGCGCGCGTCGACCTTCACGGCGTCGACGGGGTTGGTCGAGCGGCTCAGATGCTTGAACCGCAGGAGTCCGAGCCAGGCGAACACGGCCGCTCCCACGAGGGCGATCACCACGACGATGAGGCTCGCGAGCCACGCGGGCATCCACGACGACAGCCCGATGATGGCGAACGCGGCCAGTGCCGGCAGCGACCAGAAGAGGAAGAAGAGCGCGACGATGAACCAGACGCCGCCCATGCCGGCATCCTTGCCCGCCTTCTTCGCCCAGTTCTTCGCCGAGTCGACCTCGGCGACGACGAGGTTGCGGACGAGCTCGGGGACCTCGCCGACGAGTGTCAGCAGGCTGTCGTCGGAGCGATCGCGGAACCCTCGGGATGCGGCCATCTCAGTCGCCCGCCACCTTCTTGGCCTCGCTCTTCGCGTCGGCGACGGCCTTGTCGGCTGCCTTCTTGACCTCGGCCGCCGTCTTCTCCGCCCCGCGGGCGACGTCGTCGGCCGACGCGCGCCCCGCCTTCAGCGCGGAATCGAGCTTCTGTCCGGGGGTCGAGCCCTTGCCGGCCGCGCGGGTGACCTTGACGGCCCCGTCCCACAACGCGCTCGGCAGGGCGAGGGCGGCGCTCTTTCCGAGCTCCTTCGCCTTGACGACCTGCTTCTGCACCGGCGGGGTGTTCCAGAGCTTGAGGGACGCCGCCTTGATCTGCTCGTAGCGCTCACGCCCGGCGCGGGAGCCGAGTACGTAGCCTGCGGCGAGTCCCACGACGATCCCGATCTTGCCCCTCATGGCGTCTCCTCGTGTTCGAGCCCGTGGTGCTTCGTTCCTCCAGGGTAGCCCCATATTCCGATTCCGGCATCCGATCGGTGCGGGGCTGTCCCGCGGGGGCGCGCTGTGCTAGGGCCGGCCCCACAGAACATCGTGGCGGACGCGCTCGACCTCGTCGATCGTGTCGGCGACGACGCTCGAGATGCCGCCTCCGGCCAGGTCCTCCCCGACCGCGACGATGCGCCCGAGCGGCGCGATGCGGGCGCGCAGGGCGGCCGCACGCTCGGCGTGGCCGAGCGTCGACGACGGCGGTGCGAGGAACGCGGTGCGCTGCGCACTCGCCCGGATCGCGCCGATGCCCGGCCACAGCTGCGTGACGTCGCGCGCCGCGAGAGCCAAGGGGTCATCGCCGCCCTGGTCGGGATCGACGGTGACGCGGAAGACGCGCCGCGTGGGGCCGGACGCGGCACGCACGCTCGGCCAGGCGGCGCCGGCGTCGATGACGGACGCCGCGGCCATCGCGCCCGGTACCGGGTACACGGTCGCCGGGCCGGCGGCGCTGGTGCCGGCATCCATCACGAGGGTGACGACCTCGCGGGCGGGGCGGGCGGGGGCGTCGAGCGTGACGCCGAGCGGGGCGAGCAGGGTCGACGCGGCGGGCGCACCGGCCGCGAGGACGACGATGTCGGCGGGCAGCGGCTGAGGGACGCCGTCGTCGCCCCGATCGACGGCGTCCCCGGCGCCGTCGACGTGGACGAGCCAGCCCGTCTCGGTGCGGGAGAGCGCGGTGACCGCGTGCCCGACGCGGATGTCGGCGTCGAGGGTGAGCAGACGCTCGGCGAGCGCCTGGACGAGGCGGCCCATGCCGCCGCGCAGGGTGGCCCTGCGGGCCCGGGGCGGCTCGGTGCCGTCCTCCGACCGTGCCGGGAGAAGTTGGTCGACGGCGCCGCCGAGCGAACCCGCCCGCGTCAGCGCTGCGCTGAGGCCGGGCACCGCGAGGTCGACGTCGATCTCGTCGGGGTCGACTCCCCAGGTGCCGATCGTGAGGGGGGCCACGAGCCGGTCGCGGATGCGCGCTCCCATCCGTGTGCGCACGAGGGCGCCCAGGCGACGCTCGCGGCCGATCGTCAGCGGAGGCCGCAGGCGGTCCAGGTAGGCGCGCCAGACGCCCGCGCTTCCCACGAGGCGGCGCACAGCCGGCGCCCACACGTTGGCGGGGATGCCGGCGCGGTTGGCGGGCAGCGGCACGACGTGCAGACCGTCACCGGCCGCGACGGCGACGGCGACGCTCTCGTCGGCCGCGGGCTCGACGTCGGCGCGCAGCTCGAGCTGGTCGATCAGGTCGGCGAGGGCGGGGGCGGAGAGCGAGAACACCTCGGCGGCCAGGTCGATGTCGATCCCGTCGAGCGTCGCGGTCTCGATGGCTCCACCCACGCGGGTGCCGGCTTCGAGGAGGACGACCGGCATCCCGATGCGCGCGCACTCCCACGCGGCCGTCAGGCCGGCGATCCCCCCACCGACGACGACCACGCGGGTGGCGCGGGCACGGTCGGCGAGGGTGGGTTCGGCGCGCTCGGACACGTCCCCATCCTCCCATCCCGTCTGCGCCGGGGCGCCCGCGCACGACGTGACCCGTGCGTGGTGCTCAGAACGGTGGTGGGTCGTCGGTGTGCGGCACGAATCGGACGCGTCCGGGTGGGTGGTCGTGGTAGTGGCGTCCGGTGGGTGATGTCCATTGGAGGGTGCCGTGGCCGAGGTGTAGGACCTGCCAGGCGGTGTGGTGCTTCACGGCGTGGTGGCGGCGGCACAGGTGGGCGAGGTTGTCGGGTGCTGTGGGGCCGCCGTCTGCGGCTGCGGTGGTGTGGTCGCGGTCGCAGCGGTGGGCGGGGCGGGTGCAGCCGGGGGTGCGGCAGCGCTCATCCCTCGCAGCCAGGTAGCGACGCAGCTCCGCGGACGGCCGGTACCGGTCGACGGCGACGGGGATGCCGGTGGTCGGGTCGGTGAACACGCGATCCCAGCCGGGTGCGAGCCCCGCCAGCCGGCGGGCCATCGTCGGGTCGATGGGGCCGTACCCGGTCAGGATCGCCGGGCCTCCGTCGGGGTCGCCGGCGAGGGTCAGCGCGGGCACGGTGACCTGGATCCGTGCGGTGATGGCGTCGAGGCCGGCGCCGGTCGCGGTCGTGGACGGGGTGCTCGTGAGGAGCAGGTCACTGAACACGTCCGCGCGGACCTGATCGAGCGTGCGAGCATCCGTCCCGCCGGTGGGACCGGTCCGCAGACACTCACCACCCGCATCGCCGCCGCCTACATCGCCGCCATCAGCATCGTCGTGACCACCGTCGCCGTCGGGATCACCGTCAGCCGGCTGGTCGAGGATGCCGCGGGCACGGGTCGTGAGGCTGTCGTGGATCGCCTGGGCGAGCGGGGCGGGAAGATCCGCGATCAACCGCGCCATCCCGTCGTCGAGGGGGAACAGACGCACCGACCGGGAGTCGTACGCGCGGCGGGTGGCCTCGGTGAACGCGGCGGGATCGATCGTCGCCGCGATCGCCTTCGCGGCCGCCGCCATCCGGGCCGGGGACTCCGACTGCGCGACATCCAGAGCGAGGGCCTCGAATCGGGCGCGGTCGGCCTCGGTGCGCAGCAGCCCGCCCGTGCGACCGATCGCCCACGCGTGACCGGCATCGATCCGCCCCTGCCCCCAGATCTCCAGCGTGGTCGGGAACTGCTCCCGCAGCAGGTACGCCTCCGACATCCGTCGCTGCACACCCCGATCCGACACCCGCAGCGCCATCGCGAGCTCCAACGCGACTTCCCGCAACGGCAGATCAGCCTCACCCGACCGCACCGACCGTCCCTGCTGCAGCGCCTCCTGACGCAGCAGCGCCACCCGATCCGCGACAACATCGACCGCCGCCGCGCACAGCCGCGCCTCCGCCGCCTGCGCCCGCGCCGCACGACGGCGCGCATCGACGACGCCGGACACCAGCACGTCCAACGCCGGCCACACCGATCCCGGCGATCCCGGCGCCTCCACCACAGCGCGCATGACTCCCCCACCGGCACACGCCGGAAAACACGACCCGCATCACGAAGGGGGCACGCGCGGGGCTTCTTCATCCCAGTATAGAACAAATCTTCGAATGCCGCACGCAGGAACGCGGGAGCGCGGACCTAGAGTGGAGCCGTGCGGCTCACCTACTTCGGCGGTCCGGCGTGGGATGCCGGCCCCCTGCCGGCGCGCGGACGCGGGCAGGAGGCACTTCTCTTCCGTCTCGCCGTCGACGCGGGCGCCGTCGTGTCGGTGCGGGCGCTGGCCGACGACCTCTGGTCGTTGGATGCGCCCGACGACCCGCGCGCCGCGCTGCAGTCCCTCGTCTCGAGGCTGCGCCGCGCCCTCGGGGCCGCGACGATCGCGTCGGTGTCGGGCGGCTACCGTCTCACGATCGGCCGAGACGAGATCGATCTCACACGCTTCCAGGATCTCGTGTCGGAGGCCCGGGCCGCGGGCGACCCCGCCGCGGCGGCCGCGCTCGCACGCCGAGCGATCGCCCTCTGGGTGGGCGATCCGTGGGTGCCGGACGGGTTCGACTGGGCCCTGCGCGACCTCCTCGAAGACCGCGCCCACGCGGAGCGCCTCGTCGCCGCGGACGCCGCCGCACCGGCCGCACCGGACGCCCCCGCCGCCTCCCGTGCGCCCGCCCTGCCGGCGGCGCTGACGCCGCTCATCGGCCGCGGCGACGAGCTGACGACCATCGCGGCGCAGCTGCGCGCGGAGCGGCTCGTCACCGTCATCGGCCCCGGCGGCGCCGGCAAGACCACGCTCGCCCTGGAGACGGCGCGCCGAACGCCCGACACGCTCTTCGTCGAGCTCGCCCCGGCCGCGGCGGCCGAGATCTGGGCGGCCATCGCGGCGTCCGCCGGCCGCGGCATCCGGCTCGGCGAGACCCCGCCGCGTCGCGAGGAGAGCGACCGCGACCGCGTCGTCGAGGCCCTGCGCGGCCGCGACGTGCTCGTGGTGCTCGACAACTGCGAGCACGTCAGCGCGGCCGCGGCGGCCGTCGCGCGGGATCTGCTGGCCGCCCTGCCCGCGGCGCGGATCCTCGCGACGAGCCGCGAGCCCCTGGGCGTGCCCGGCGAGGCGTTCGTCGCGCTGGGACCGCTGCCCGACACCGACGCCGTCGAGCTCTTCGAGCGGCGCGTGCGTGCCGCGCGCGGCACGCCGCCCGACGCCGCCGACGCGGAGACCACCGCGCGCATCGTCCATCGGCTCGACGGGCTCCCGCTCGCGCTCGAGCTGGCGGCGGCGAAGGCCCGCACGCTCACCCTCGCGGAGATCGACTCCGGCCTCGACGACCGGTTCGCTCTCCTGGGCTCGGGGCCCCGCGTCGCCGATCCGCGGCACCAGACCCTGCGCGCCCTGATCGACTGGAGCTGGGAGCCGCTGCCCACGGACGAGCGGACGGCGCTGACGGCGGCATCCGTCTTCGCGGACGGTGTCGGCGTGCGGGATGCCGCCGCCGTCGCCGCCGCGTTCGGAACGCGACCCGAGGCGTTCGACGCCCTCGTGGACCGCTCCCTGCTGACGCGCACGCACGGGCGGTTCCGCCTGCTGGAGACCGTTCGCGAGTACGGCCGCGAGCGTCTGCGCGCGGAGGGCCGCGAGCGCGAGGCGCAGATCGCCGCCGCGCGCGTGCTCGCGGCGCTCGGCGGCCAGCACGAGCAGCAGCTGCGCGGGCCCGGGGTGCGCGACGGGCTCGCCTGGTTCGACGAGAACGACGAGTCGCTGTCCGCCGCGATCCGGCTCACCCAGACCGACCCCGACCTCGGCGACCTCGGCCGGTCGCTCGTGCGCGCGACCGTGTGGCCGTTCTTCATGCGTGAGCGATTCGGCGAGCTGCGCGGCGCGATCGAGCGGGTCGCGCACACCGACGGCGTCCCCGAGAGCGAAGCGGCCGTCGTGCTCGACGCACTGCTGCTCATGATCCCCTCCTTCACGGTGGCGGCCTCCGCCGATCCGCTCCCTCCCGCCGAGGTGGACCGCTTCGCCCGCCGCGCCGCCGAGATCTCGACGGGCGCCGCCCGGCACCCCTCCGAGCTGTCCCTCGCCGTCGCCGCCCTCCTGCGGGCGGCGTCGCGCTCGCTCATCGAGAGCGGAGGCCGCCGCATCCGGTCGTGGAACTTCTCGGCCCACGACGAGGCCGCCGCCGATGCGCCGCCCTGGACGCACGCCTTCCTGGCCGTGCTCGACGCGGCATCCGCGCAGAACAGCGGCGACATCGCGACCCTCGAGACGGCGAGCGCCCGGGCCCTGCGGATGTTCGAAGACCTGCAGGATCCGTGGGGCCTCGCGCTGGCGAGCCAGCTGCGCTCCGAGTGGCTCGTGCTGCAGGGCCGCCTCGACGAGGCGCTCGCGGTGTCGGACGCGGCGGCGGAGGGGTTGGCGGGCCTCACCTCGATCTGGGACGTCATCCAGCAGAGTTCGCTCACCCTCGGCATCCTGGCGCGGCTCGGACGCTTCGACGAGGCCCAGCAGCGCCTGGAGGAGGTGCGACGCCTCGCCGAGCTCGACGGATCCAGTCGTGCGCTGTTCCAGTACCACTCGACGGCCGCCTCGCTCGCGATCGCCGCCGAGGATGCGGAGGCGACGCTTCGCCATCTGGAGGCCATCCCCGCCGCCGCGATCGGCGACCCGCAGCCGCAGCTGCAGGCCTGGGCGGGTGCCCGCCGCGCCCAGGGGCTGCTGCTGCTCGGACGGACGGACGAGGCGCGCGACGCCTTGCGCGAGACCCTGCCGGTCGCCTTCGCCGCCGACGATCAGCCGATCGCCGCCGACGTGGTGCTCGCGACGGCGGCGTGGCTCGCCGCGGTCGGCCGCACGGATGCCGCGCGGCGGGCGTTCGCGGCATCCGTGCGTCTGCGCGGCGGCGCCGACGTCACCGACCCCGCCTTCGCGCGGCTGCGCGCCGTGCTGGGCGATCCCGATCCGGCACTGCCGCTGCGCGACGCAGAGGACGGCGGCGAGGACGTGGATGCCCTCGCCGCCTTCCTCGACTGACCCCGCGGTCGGTCAGGCCTTGCGCATGTAGGCGCGCACCGTGAGGGGCGCGAACACCGCGACGATGACCGCAGCCCCCACCAGCGAGGTCCAGAAGTCCGTCCCGACGGTGCCCGCGTTGGCCAGGTCGCGCACCGCCGTGACCAGGTGCGAGATCGGGTTGATGCTCGCGAACCAGGCCAGCGGCGCGGGCAGCGAGTCGATCGGCACGTAGGCGTTCGACAGGAACGTCAGCGGGAACAGGATCAGCATCGAGATGCCCTGCACGCTGGAGGCGGTGCGGGCGACGACCCCGAAGAAGGCGAAGATCCAGCTGATCGCCCACGAGCAGGCGATCACCAGCAGTCCCGCCGCGACCACGGCCCCGAGGCCTCCGGCCGGACGGTAGCCCATGAGGAAGCCCACGACGAAGGTGATCGTGGTTGCGATCGCATAGCGGAGGGTGTCGGCCAGCAGGGCGCCCGACAGCGGGGCGATGCGGGCGATCGGCAACGACCGGAACCGGTCGAAGACGCCCTTGTCCATGTCCTCGCGCAGCTGCGTGCCGGTGACGACGGAGGTCGTGATGACGGTCTGGACCAGGATGCCGGGAATCAGCGCCGGCAGGTAGCTCTCGACGTTTCCGGCGATCGCCCCGCCGAAGATGTAGGCGAACATCAGCGTGAAGATGATCGGCTGCACCGTCACATCGACGAGCTGCTCGGGCGTGCGGCGGATCTTCACGAGACCGCGGTAGGCCATGGTCAGGGTGTTCTCGACCGTCTGGCGCAGGCTCGTGCGGTTCGACAGGCGACGCTCGGATGCCGGGGTGATGGGGGTCAGGGCGATCGGGGTCGGGCTGATGGTGGTCATGCGCGGACCTCCGTGGTGGCGGCGTTGGCGGTGGGGGCGTCGGCGGACGCGGGGTCGGTGGCCGCGGCATCCGCCGGTCGGCCGGTGATGGTGAGGAACACCTCGTCGAGCGTCGGCTTCTGCACGCTCATCTCGGTGAGGTGGATGCCGGCCTCGCGCAGGGTGATGAGCAGGTCGGCGACCCGGTCGGGGTCGGCCATCGGCGCCGTGATGCGCGCGGCCTCCGGCGACAGCGCGCCGCGCACGCCGAGCACCTGCGCGATCGCGCGGAGGGCGTCGTCGGTGTCGGCGGCGTCGGCGAGCCGCAGGATCAGCGAGGAGGTGCCGACCGACGCCTTGAGGTCGTCGGCGGTGCCCTCGGCCACGACCCGGCCGTGATCGATCACGGCGATCCGGTCGGCCAGCTGGTCGGCCTCGTCGAGGTACTGCGTCGTGAGCACGACGGTGGATCCCGTCGCGACGAGCTCGCGGATGGTGTCCCACATCTGTCCGCGCGTGCGCGGGTCGAGGCCCGTCGTCGGCTCGTCGAGGAAGATGAGCGGCGGCTGCGCCAGGAGGGATGCCGCGAGGTCGAGCCGGCGCCGCATGCCGCCGGAGAACTTCTTGAGCGGCCGGCGCGCGGCATCCGTCAGGGCGAAGCGCTCGAGCAGGTCGGCGGCCTTGCTCTTCGCCTCGGCGCGGGACAGGCCCAGCAGCCGGCCGAAGATCATGAGGTTCTCGGTCGCCGACAGGGTCTCGTCGACCGACGCGAACTGGCCGGTGACGCCGATGAGCTGGCGCACGACGTTCGGCTCGCGCATCACGTCGTGGCCGAAGATCTCGGCGCGGCCGCCGTCGGGACGCAGGAGCGTGGCGAGCATGTTGATGGTGGTGGTCTTGCCGGCGCCGTTGGGGCCGAGCACACCGTAGACCGTGCCGGCCTCGACCGTCAGGTCGACGCCGTCCACGGCCCGGTTGTCGCCGAAGACCTTCACGAGGCCTTCGGCGCGCACCGCGAGGGTGGGTGTGGAAGTGGAGGAAGTGGTCATGTCATCCACTGTGCGCCGGAGGCGCTGCCGCCCCGCTGTCACGAGCAGGATGCCGCTGTCACGGCGCTGTCACGGTGCGTCTGCGGGTGACACACTCGATGTATGAGCCTGCACATCACCGACGACCCGGCCGCCGACACCCTGCTCACCGACAACCCGCTCGCGCTGCTGATCGGCATGCTGCTCGACCAGCAGGTGGCGATGGAGACGGCGTTCAGCGGCCCGTTGAAGATCGAGGAGCGCATCGGTGCCGTGGATGCCGCCACCATCGCCGGCTACGACCCCGACGCGCTCGTCGCCGCCTTCCAGCAGTCGCCGGCGGTGCACCGCTACCCCGGGTCGATGGCGGGTCGGGTGCAGACCCTCTGCCGCACCCTCGAGCAGGACTGGGGCGGGGATGCCGCGGCGCTGTGGACCGAGGGCGACCCCGACGGCCCCACCGTGCTGAAGCGGCTGAAGGCGCTGCCGGGCTTCGGCGAGCAGAAGGCCAAGATCTTCCTCGCCCTGCTCGGCAAGCAGTACGGCTTCACGGGCGCCGGATGGCGCGAGGCGGCCGGAGCCTACGGCGAGGAGGGGTCGTACCGGTCGGTCGCGGACATCGTCTCGCCCGACTCGCTCGCCAAGGTCCGCGAGTTCAAGAAGGCGGCGAAGGCCGCGGCGAAGCGCTGAGGCGTCGCGGCCGGGAGGAAGAACCCCGGCCGTTGAGCGAGCGCAGCGAGTCGAAACGCCCCGACCCCCGACGTCAGCCCTGACGGACCCCCGGCCGTTGAGCGAGCGCAGCGAGTCGAAACGCCCCCAGCGCACCGGCTCAGCCCTGCACGAACAGATACCCGCGCTCGTCGTCGAAACCGCCGATGACGAGGCCGCGGCTGTAGTGGCCGAGCATCTCGTCGCGCACGCGCAGTCGCCACGCGGCCGCCTCGGTCGGGTCGGTGCGCCGCAGCGCCTCGATGTCATCGGGGATCTGCACCGTCGCCACGACGTCCGCGGCATCCGGCTCGCGCACTGGAGCGGAGGCGAGCGCCCACGCCACCAGCAGGCGGTCGCTGTCGACGCCCTGGCCGCGCTGGTCGAGCTCGGCGCCGTCGTAGGCCGAGCCGTACTGGTCGACGAGGTACTGCACGAACCGCACGCCGATCGTCTTGGCGTTGAAGTGGGCGTTGCGGCGCACGAGCGGGTCGAACGTCCAGGTGACGGTGCCGATGTCGCGGGCGATGGCCCACTGGCGCTGCTGCTGCTTGAGGAGGCGTCCGAACCCGCGGCGCTGGTACTCCGGCAGCACGCCGGTCACGTGCGAGTGCATCGCGTGCTGCTCGGGCGGCGAGAAGAACGCGACGGATGCCCCGACGATGCGATCACCGTCGTAGAGACCCACCACGTAGTTGCCCGAGTACTGCAGCGCCCGCATGAGCGGCGCCGGCAGCGGATCGCGCCCACCCCAGATCTCGACGAGGATGCGATGCGCGGCGAAGATCTCGTCGAGCGTGTCGAGATCGCGGATGCTGAGCGTGGACTCGGATGCGCCGGATGCCATGCCTCCACGGTAGCCGTTCGACGGCGACCGTCGCGGCGGCGATCAGTGGATGCCGCGGCTCAGGCGCCGCGCAGGCGCTCGCCGAGGTAGCCCACGAGCGCGTCGAGGGCGATGCGCTCCTGCGCCATGGTGTCGCGATCGCGCACGGTGACGGCCTGGTCGTCGAGCGAGTCGAAGTCGACCGTCACGCAGAACGGCGTGCCGATCTCGTCCTGCCGGCGGTAGCGCCGACCGATGGCCCCGGCGTCGTCGAAGTCGACGTTCCAGCCCTGCGCGCGCAGGTCGTCGGCCACCTGGCGCGCCAGCGGCGAGAGACGCTCGTTGCGCGAGAGGGGCAGCACGGCGACCTTCACGGGAGCCAGGCGCGGGTCGAGCGCGAGCACCGTGCGGGTGTCGGTGCCGCCCTTGGCGTTGGGCACCTCCTCCTCGCGGTACGCGTCGACCAAGAACGC
Source organism: Microbacterium sp. PAMC21962 (assembly GCF_019443465.1). Classification (NCBI taxonomy): domain Bacteria; kingdom Bacillati; phylum Actinomycetota; class Actinomycetes; order Micrococcales; family Microbacteriaceae; genus Microbacterium; species Microbacterium sp. PAMC21962. The sequence continues at coordinate 2,134,182 of NZ_CP080381.1, forward strand.
CATCATCGCGCGGGTGAGACCGAACGAGGGCTCGATGACGTAGGGCGTGTACTTCTCACCCGAGGCCTGGTCGAAGAAGGTGAGCGACTGGCCGGACGCCTCGGAGTGGCTCTTGAGGTCGTAGTCGGTGCGGTTGGCGACACCCATGAGCTCGCCCCACTCCTTGCCCGGGAACCCGAAGCGGTACTCGACGTCGATGGTGCCGGCGGAGTAGTGCGCGCGGTCCTCCTCGGGCACGTCGAACCGCTTCATGTTGGCGGGGTCGACACCGAGGTCGACGAACCAGTTCCAGCACGCCTCCACCCAGTGCTCGAACCACTGGTGCGCCTCGGCGGGCGGCGTGAAGTACTCGATCTCCATCTGCTCGAACTCGCGCGTGCGGAAGATGAAGTTGCCGGGGGTGATCTCGTTGCGGAAGGCCTTGCCGACCTGGCCCACGCCGAACGGCGGCTTGCGACGCGACGCCGTCAGCACGTTCGAGAAGTTGACGAAGATGCCCTGCGCCGTCTCGGGACGCAGGAAGTACAGGCCCGACTCGTCGTCGACGACACCCAGGTAGGTCTTGACGAGGCCGGAGAACGCCTTCGGCTCGGTGTACTGGCCCTTGGTGCCGCAGTTGGGGCAGGGGATGTCGGCGAGACCGTTCTCGGCGGGGCGGCCCTTGCGCGCCTCGAAGTCCTCGATGAGGTTGTCGGCGCGGAAGCGCTTGTGGCAGTGGAGGCACTCGACCAGCGGGTCGGTGAACGTGGCGACGTGGCCGGAGGCCTCCCAGACGCGCTTGGGGAGGATGATGCTCGAGTCGAGCCCGACCATGTCGGCGCGGCCGCGCACGAACGTCTGCCACCACTGACGGCGGATGTTCTCCTTGAGCTCCGTGCCGAGGGGGCCGTAGTCCCACGCCGACCGCGATCCGCCGTAGATCTCGCCGGCCTGGAAGACGAAACCGCGATGACGGGCGAGGGCGATGACTTTGTCGAGGCGGGACTGCTCGGCCACAGGTGGCTCCAAATGGTCGTGTCGCGAATGCGAAAAGGGTGTGGATGCCGAGAGCTCCGGCATCCGTCGAGTCTAGTCTTCCGCCGCAGCGGCTTCCCGGCCCACCCGTCCAGACGGCTGCGGGCGCGGCACCGTCATGGATTCGGATCTCGCCGACGGATGCGGATGCCGCGCGCGGCGGCATCCGCATCCGTTCACAACTTCCGATTCTGTTGGTTCGGTCGCTACCGCTTCGGCTTGCGGACGAAGAGCGTCTCGCTCTGCTCGAGGGCCATGCCCTTCGTCTCCGGGATCTTCCAGAGGACGAAGACGAAGGACAGCGCCGCGAAGACCGCGTACATGCCGTACGTGAACGGGAGCGAGAACGCCGCGAGCTGCGGGAACGTCCACGAGACGAGGAAGTTGGCGATCCACTGCGCCCCGGCCGCGACGCCGAGCGCCTTCCCGCGGATGCGGCTGGGGAAGATCTCGCCGAGCAGCACCCACACGATCGGGCCCCAGGAGGCGCCGAATCCGACGACGAACAGGTTCGCCGCCACCAGGGCGATCGGCCCCCACGCCCCGGGCAGCGTGACCTCGCCGTCCACCGTCTGGGCGAACGCGAAGGCGAGCGCCATCGTGCCCAGGGAGAGCGCCATCAGGAGCGAGCCGGTCATCAGGATGGGCTTGCGGCCGATGCGGTCGACCAGGAAGATCGCGATCAGCGTGACGAGCACATTGGTCACGGACGTGAACACGCTGATTAGCAGCGAGTTGCTCTCATCGAAGCCGACGGCCCGCCAGAGCGTCGTCGAGTAGTAGAAGATCACGTTGATGCCGACCAGCTGCTGGAACGCCGACAGGATGATGCCGATCCACACGACGGGCTGAAGGCCGAGTGCCGAACCCCGGAGGGAGGCGGTCCGGTTCTTGCGATCGTCCTCGATGCCGCTGATCAGCTCGTTCATCGTCTTGTCGAGGTCGGCCGCCGGGACGAGACGCTCGAAGATCGCCCGTGCCTCGTCGTTGCGCCCCTTGGCGAGCAGGAAACGCGGAGACTCCGGCATCGTCAGGGAGAGGATGCCGTAGACCGCGGCCGGGATGACGCCGATGAGGAACATCCAGCGCCAGGCCTCCAGCCCCCACCAGAGCACGTTGTCGGCGCTGCCGGCGGCGCCGGCCAGCACCGCGTTGCTCAGCAGGGCGGTGAAGATTCCGAGCGTGATCGCGAGCTGCTGCAGCGAGGCGAGGCTGCCGCGCACCTGGCGCGGCGCGACCTCCGCGATGTAGGCGGGGGCGACGACCGAGGCGATGCCGATCCCGATGCCGCCGAGCACGCGCCAGACGATGAGATCGGGGACGCTGAAGGTCAAGGCCGACCCGATCGAGCTGGCGAGGAACATCGCCGAGCCGAGCAGCATGACCCGAAGGCGCCCCCAGCGGTCGGACAGCGCGCCGGCGATGACCGCTCCCAGCGCACAGCCGAGAAGGGCGACGGCGACGACGAATCCGGTGAGGAGCGCGTCCTTCGTGTACGTGGACTCGATGGAGGAGACGGCGCCGTTGATGACGGAGGAGTCGAAGCCGAAGAGGAACCCGCCGACCGCGGCGGCGACCGACAGCGCGGCGGCCCGTCGCCCGTAGGGGCTCCTCATCGAGAACGTTCCGGCGGGGAGGGAGTCGGTCGTGGTCACTCGGAAAACGATAGCTCCGCGCCGAGGGGTGCGGGCGGTCCTCCGCTCCGTCGGCACCCCGCGGGATCCTCTGCGGTCACCCCGCACGGGATGACAGGTATCGCGAGACACTGCTCACCGTGCTGCGGCGCGGACTCGCTCGTAGTTCCTCAACGCGACGAGTGGGACAACGTCAACCAGAGTCGGCGCCACGGCCCGCACCTGAGGAAGCAGCACCGCTGCTCGCGAAGGCTGAATACCGACCACCCGAACGAACTGCACACGGAGAGTGTTCCGGTTGGCGAAGCCGGATAGTCCGGCGAGTTCACCGAGATCCCGCACGGCGGCTGACGTCATAAGGCGCATCGCAGTGCTGACGCGGTACGCGGCCAGTACGCGGCTCACGGAGGCGCCTCCTTCGAATGCACGGTCGAGCTGCCGCCTCGAAACCCACAATCGGTCTGCAATTCGAGAGGCATTCAAGTCGGGGTCTTTGTGCTCGGTCAGGATGATGCACCACGCTTGGAATCGAATCTCTCCAAGCGTCGGTCGCATCAATCCCTCCCCCTCCCGCACTGCGCATCGCCGTACATATATCGACCTTGCCAGCCCAACCCTTGACCGCACCTGAGAGGCAGGCCTCTGTCTCAAATTCGAGCAGCCCTGCACGCGTCCGCGCCCAGAGAGCGCATTCCTGTTCCGCCCGAGCAAATGCCCCGAGTAGAGAGGTGTCATGGTTCACCATCGAAAGGGAATGAACGCAATGGAGCTTCAGAATTCGAGCAGCGAGCCTGCCACCGAAGCTCGCCTACGGCGGTCAAGCGCTGGCGAGCAACGTCGACCCCGGCGGTTGCCTGCTGGGCATCGCCAGCACGGCGATCTTCATCCTCTGGCCTTCGAGCGGATGGACGCAGTGGGCTGTTTCAGGATTGGTAGCGGGGCTCAGCTTGAAGCCCTGCTACGCGGTCTAGAGCCGACGCAGCCGACGTCCCGGTAGGTCCTCCGTGACTCTCACCGCGAAGTCGGCCGCGGCCGCGCCACAAGGCTCGTCCCAGCGACCACGAGGAAGACCACCAACGCGAGCCCCCACGCCATCCACCCCTCGTTCGCACTCCCGCGTACCACTATCGCAGCAACGGCGAACGCACCGAGGGTGACGATCGCCGCGACTGACGCGTAAATCATCAGGGCAGTGCGCTGCTGACGCGTCATCGTGACGGGACTTCTGCGCGAGGCGAATCGAGTGACAATGGTGATGGCGACAACGGTCAGTACGAGAGGAATAGTGGGCCACGTCGGCTGCGGGGTGAATGTGAACGCGAGGAGTCCCGCCGCGAGGATCAGCCCCGAGAGAATGTTGGCCCAGACCGGCATAATTGTGAAGCTGCTACGGAGCTTGCCTTCGCTGGTCGACATTGATCCTCCGTCGATGGTGGTTCCTGCATTACAGCGCGAGCCGACTCTCCTGTCAACGCGGTTGATCGAGTCCGAGACGCCGACGATCGGCTTTCGCTGAATCAGAGCGACGTGGGGCGACGAGCTGGTCGCACTCTGCGGCGATCAGCTCACGAAGGAGATGGCCACCGGGTAGGTGTACCACTCGCCCTTGTTCGCCTTCACGGCGGCGATGATCGAGAAGACGATGCGCACGACGTAGACGAGGGGGACGACGAGGAAGCCGATCAGCACGATCATCAGCACGTAGCCGACGACCTCGGCGATGAGCAGGGTGAGCTGGAAGTTGAGCGCGGTCGCGGTGTGCGCGCGCACGAACGGGCCGCGGTCTTTCAGCACGAGGTAGCCGATGAGCGCCGGAAGGAATCCGAAGAGGGCCCCGCCGACGTGCACGAGGGTCGCCCACATCTTCTCGTCGGACGGGTTCATCGGCTGCGGGCCGGGCTGCGGATACGGCGGAGTGGTCATGCGACCAGCGTAGAGGTCTGGACACGCCGGGTCCGAGGGGGTTATCCCGAGATCTGGGCGTTCCTCGGCATCCGGGGGCATCGTTCGATACGGTCGAAGGACATCGGCAACGCAAAGGAAAGTGGGTTCGTAACGTGGAGATTCTTGCCGCTGGGGGAACGCTCGTGATCGTCGGCATCGCCGTGGTCGCCGCGATCGTCCTCCTCATCTTCTTGCTCATCATGGTCCGCGCCTGGTACAAGGTCGCCAAGGCCGACCAGGCCCTGGTCATCGTCGGCAAGAACCAGAAGAACGCCAGCGGCGAGTCGTCGCGCATCTCGGTGATCACCGGGGGCGGCGCCCTCGTCAACCCGCTGACGCAGCGCGCCGAGATGATCTCGCTGCGCGCACGTCAGATCAAGATGGAGCCGACGGCGCAGGCCTCCAACGGCGTGACCGTCAACGTCTCGGGCGTCGCGCTGGTGAAGATCGGTTCGGATCCCGAGTTCGTCCGCCGTGCGGCCGAACGCTTCCTCTCGCAGGACGGCGCGATCGAGCAGTTCACCACCGAGCAGTTGGAGGGCGCGCTGCGCGGCGTCGTCGCGACCCTCACGGTCGAGCAGCTCATGAAGGACCGCCAGAAGCTCTCCGATCAGATCGCCGAGGGCATCAAGAGCGACCTGCTCGCCCAGGGGCTCATCCTCGACTCGTTCCAGATCCAGGGCGTCACCGACAAGAACGGCTACATCGACGCCCTCGGTGCCACCGAGGTCGAGCGCGTCCGCCGCGAGGCCGAGGTCGCCCGCATCAACGCCGCGCGGGAGGTGCGCGCCCGCCAGATCGCGACCGACGAGGCCAACCTCGTCGAGCAGACCGCGTTCGACAAGAACTCCGCCGCGGCGGCCGCCGAGGTCGGTCGGGCTCGCGCCGAGGCCGAGCAGGCCGAGGCCCTCGCCCGGGCCGAGCGCGAGCAGGCGGTGCTGCTGCAGGGTGCCGAGAACAAGCAGGCGCAGCTCGACGCCGACATCAAGAAGGTCGCCGATGCAGACCTCTACCAGCGCCAGCGCGCCGCGGATGCCGCGGCGTACGGCGAAGTGAAGGCCGCCGAGGCGCGGGCGCAGATCGCGGCGCAGGAGGCGGAGGCCACGCGCCTGCGCGCTCAGGCCGAGGCCGACGCGGTGCGCCTCGTCGGCGAGGCGCGGGCGTCCGCGATCGAGGCGGAGGCCGAAGCCCTCTCGAAGAACCAGGAGGCGTTGCTCGCACAGCGCGCCCTCGAGGCGCTCGTGCCGATGATGACCGAGTTCGCGCGCGGCTTCGACAAGGTCGGCTCGATCACGGTGCTCGGCGGCGAGGGCGCCTCCAGCCACATGGCGGCGGAGTCGGCCTCGAGCATGCGGGCGAGCTTCGACGCGATCCAGGCGGCCACCGGCATCGACCTGCGTCAGGTGATCCAGGGGCAGGCGACGGGTCGGGGGATGGCCCAGGGCCTGCGCGAGGAGCAGGCATCGCGCACGGATGCCGCGGCATCCGCCGAGGTCCCCACCCCCTGATCGGAGATGAAGCGAGGCGCGGGCGCCGGTCGTTCAGTGACCGGCGCCGTCGCCGTCGCCTTCTCCGCACCAGGCGGTGACCCACGCCAGCAGCTCCCCCTTGAGGGCAGGGCCGGCGGCGAGGGCGAACTGGCCGGGTTCGCCGTCGACCACGACGTCGACGACGAAGACGGTGCCGCGCTTGTCCTCCTGCACGGCGTGGGGGTCGCAGCGCGCCGGCACGAGCGGCAGCGCGATGGTCGTCGGGTCAGGGTGGCCGTCGGCGAGATCGATGTCCAGCGCGTACACGCCTCCCGTGGCGGCGGGAAACGTCAGCAGGTTCGTCTCGCGGATGCCGGTGAGCTCGACGTCGGCGGTGCCGCCGCGCGGGACGATCGACACCGACAGCGTCGCGGGCGCTCCCGGGGCCGACGGGGCGAACGCGGTGAGGTCGACGTCGGCGACCTGGCGCACGTGCTGCTCGACGCAGTCGCGCCGGTGGAGCGCGGCGAGGAACGGGAACAGCTCCGGCGCCGGCGCGCTCGCCCGGCCCGCCCGTCCGTCGATCACGTAGTCGAACGTCACGGTGCTCGCGGCATCCTGCGGGGCGTCGCACACCGCGCCCGGCAACTGCACGCGGACGTCGACCGTCGACCCCGGACCCAACGGAGAGACCCTGTCGACGATGCGCGTGGCGGGCGCCGCGAACCGGGGATCGTCGAGTCGGACCGCACCCACCTCGATCGCGACGTCGCCGTGGTTCTCGATCCGCACCTCGGCCTGCCGGTCGGCGACATCGGACCGCTGCTGGGTGACGACCACCGCGACCCCCGCCGGTGGCGGCCCCGGGCTGACGACCGGCGCCGCGTCGACGGCGCACCCCGCGAGCAGCGCCGTCGCGATCACGGCCGCGGCGACGGCCGACCGGTGCCGCACGCGGTTCACCGCCGCAGTTCCACCCGCGCGACCGTCGCATCGTCGAGGGCGACGGGATCGATCTCCACGCCGATGCCCGGCGCGGTCGGCACGCGCACGTACCCGTCTTCCAGCACGATCGGGTCGCGCACGATGTCGCGCGCGTAGAAGCGGGAGGATGCCGAGACGTCGCCCGGCAGGGTGAAACCGGGCAGCGCCGCGAGGGCCGCGTTCGCCGCACGGCCGATGCCGGTCTCGAGCATGCCGCCGCACCACACCGGGACGCCCGCCTCTCGACACAGGTCGTGGACGCGGACCGCTTCGAGATAGCCGCCGACGCGTCCGGCCTTGATGTTGATGATGGCGGCGGCGCGCAGGGCGAGCGCGTCGCGCGCGGCCTTGGCCGACACGATCGACTCGTCCAGGCAGAGGGGCGTGCGCAGCCGTGCCGCCAGCGCGGCGTGGTCGACGATGTCGTCCTCCTGCAGCGGCTGTTCGATCAGCAGCAGGTCGAACCGGTCGAGCTCGGCGAGGGTGTCGGCATCGGCGAGCGTGTAGGCCGAGTTCGCATCCACCTGCAGCGCGATGGCGCCGAAGGCGTCCCGCACGGCGGCGGTGTCGGCGACGTCGCGGCCGGGCTTGATCTTGATCTTGATCCGTACGTAGCCCTCGTCGAGGTAGCCGGCCACGACATCGACGAGCGCGGCCGGGTCGCGCTGGATGCCGACCGACACCCCGCTCGGCACGCGGTCGACCGTGGCGCCGAGGTACTCGCCCAGCGGGCGCCCCTCGGCGCGGAGGGCCGCATCCAGGACGGCGAGCTCCAGGCCGGCCTTCACCATGCGGTGGCCCACGAAGGGCTCCAGCACGGCCGACACGTCCTCGGGCGAAAGGCCGCCGGAGGCGGAGGACCCGGCATCCAGCAGCGCCGGCACGAGGAAGCGCTGAGCCACGTCCCACGCGCCCTGCGTGTACTCGCTGGAGTACAGCGGCGCCTGCTGGGTGACGATCTCGCCCCACCCGTCGCCGCCGGCCGTGCGGGCGCGCACGACGATCGCCTCCCGCACGGTCTCGGTGCCGAACGACGTCGTGAAGGGCGAGACCAGCGGCAGGTGCACGACGCGCAGCTCGACGGCGTCGAGGCGCACGGGTGCGGCGGGGCGGGCGATCGGCATGCGCTCAGGCTACGCCGCGCGCGGGTGCGGCGGGCTCGTGCTCAGCGGTGGGCGCGCAGCACGGCGAAGCGCGGCGCGATGTAGGTGCTGCGGCGCGGCGCCCGGGGCAGCAGGGCCCCGGTGATGGCGGTGATGAAAGTGCGCACGGCATCCGTCCTCTCGAGGTCTTCACTCAAGAGAGGGCGGATGCCGTGGCTTATGACGCGGGTTCGCGAAATCAGTCGTCGACGACGGTGACCGCGACCTCGATGTTGCCGCGCGTGGCGTTCGAGTACGGGCACACCTGGTGGGCGGCGTCGGCGAGCTGCTGCGCGACGGCGAGGTCGACGTCGGGGATGTTGACCTCGAGCGCGACGGCCAGCTGGAATCCACCCTGGCCGTTGGGGCCGATGCCGACGCGCGAGCCCACGCTGGAGCCCTCGATGCTCACCTTCTGGGCGCGAGCGACGCTCTGCAGGGCGCTGTGGAAGCAGGCCGCGTACCCGGCGGCGAACAGGAGCTCCGGGTTCGGGGCCTCACCGGCGCCGCCCATCTCCTTGGGGACGCGCACGTCGAAGTCGAGGATGCCGTCGGTGGTGCGGACGTGTCCGTTGCGGCCGCCGCCGGTGGCGAGGGCTTCTGCGGTGTAGAGGGTGTCCATGGTGGTTCCTTTCGTGGAGGTGGGAGGGCGCGCCGCTCAGGCGGCGGTGCGCAGGTCGGCGGCGAGCGCGCGCATGTTGGCGGTGATGGCGGCGAGCTGTTCGAGCAGCTCGCCGAGGCCGCGGCCGCTGTCGACGAACGCGGGCACGAGGCAGCCGGCAGCCGCCACGACGTCGGCGTGGACCTCGCGCCCGGCGGCGGTCAGCGCGACGCGCACGACGCGTTCGTCGGCCGCGTCACGGCGACGCAGGACCAGACCGCGGTCCTCCAGGCGCCGCAGCAGCGGCGAGAGCGTCCCGGAGTCGAGGCCGAGTTCGTCGCCGAGTCCGCTCACGGTGCGCTCGCCCGCGGCCAGCACGATCAGCGCCAGGTACTGCGGATACGTGAGCTTCCACGGCTTCAGCACTTCGCGATAGGCCTGCGTCGTGGCGTGCGAGGCGGTGTACATCGCGAAGCAGACGAACTCGTCGAGCGTGGCGGGAGCGGACATGAGGAAAGCATTGCACACAATTCAGTTGTGCACAATTTGTCGCGGGAGGCGTGTCAGCGCGACAGCGTGAACCCGTCCGGATCACCCTCCCGCGGCGGCCGCAGCTGCGGCGGCAGCGGCCACGGCAGGACGATCCCCTCGTGCGGCCGGCTCATGTCGCCGTAGTCGTCGACCTTGACGACGATCCGCGCCGGCGTCACCTCGACGAGCCGGACGCGCACCGGCTGCCCCTCACCGCGCTCGAGCATCCACGGCTCGGCCAGGAACGCGAGGCCCCGCCGCTCGAGCGCGTCCTCGGCATCCAGCCAGTCGACGGATGCCGCGACCACGCGCCCCAGCACGTCGATCGCCGTCCAGGCGTCGCCGTCCGGCCGTATCCAGCCGAGACGTTCGCCGTCCTCCCGGCGGTGCGCCGTCCAATCCTCCGGAACGACCCCGCCGACGCTCACGCCGTCACCCCCTCGCGGACGAAGAGGTAGCCGCGGTCGTCGAATCCGGCGACCCTGAAGCCGTCCTCGGTGAGCCCGAGGAACGCCTCCCGCACGCGGTACCGCCAGTCCAGCGCCTCACCGGGCGCCTCGCGTCGCAGCCGTTCGATGTCGGCGGGCACCTCCACGGTGGTGACGATGTCCTGCTCGCGCGGCGGGGCGGCGGGCGCATCCAGATCCCAGACGGCGAAGATGCGGTCGGTCTCGTCGCCGCGGTTCACCCCGTCGTCCATGGCGCCGTAGTGGTCCACGAAGTACGCGCCCACGCGCGCGCCGAGAACGCGCAGGTTGAACGACGCGTTGCGGGCGACGAGCGGATCGAAGGTCCAGGTGATGTGGTGCACGTCGCGCCCGAGCGCCCACTCCCGCTGATGCTGCTTGAGCAGGCGCCCGAGTCCCCGCCCCCGATACCCGCCGACGATGCCGGTGATGTGCGAGTGCAGCGACCGGTCGTCGGGAGCGGCGAAGAACCCGACCGACGCGCCGATCATGCGCTCCGCCGCGGGATCGCCCTCCGTCGGGGCGGCATACAGCCCGACGGCGTAGTTGCCCACGTGCGCGAGCGCCCTCAGGAGGTTCGCGGGCATGCCCGTGCGATCGCCGCCCCACACCTCGCTGAGCACGGCGGACGCCGCCGTGATCTGGGCCATGGTCTGCAGGGGTCGGATGCGGAACCCGTCGGGGGTCCGGCTGTCGAGGTCCGCCATGCCGTCACCCTACGCCGGACCCCGACGGAGCCACCGCGCCGACCGGACGATAGCCTGAAACGATGGCTACCGACGACTCCGCGCGCAGACGGCTGGCGCGGATGCCGCCGCAGGGCGCCATCGTCGCCGTGCTGGCGCTGGCCGGCCTCGCCTCGTCGTTCATGTTCACGCTGGTCGTCCCGATCCAGACGCGCCTGCCCGACCTCCTGCACGCCGACCGCGACGACACGGCGTGGGTGGTCACCGCGACGCTCCTCGCGGCCGCCGTCATCACGCCGATCGCGGGGCGTCTGGGCGACATGTACGGCAAGCGCCGCATCGTGCTGGTGCTGCTGGCGACCCTCGTCGTCGGCTCCGTCATCGCGGCGCTGTCGACGGGACTGGTCTGGCTGATCGTCGGCCGCGCCCTGCAGGGGGCCGTGACCGGCGTGATCCCCCTCGGCATCTCGATCCTGCGCGACGTGCTCCACGAGGACCGCGTCGACCCGGCCATCGCCCTCATCAGCGCGACCCTCGGCGTCGGCGGCGCACTCGGACTCCCCGTGAGCGCACTCGTGACCGAGAACGCCGACTGGCACGCCCTCTTCTGGACGGCCGCCGCCCTCGGCGCGATCGTGTTCGTGCTCGTCCTGCTCGTCGTCCCCGTGAGCGTCCTGCGCACGGCGGGCCGCTTCGACTACGTCGGCGCGCTCGGTCTCGCGGTGGGCCTGCTCGGCATCCTGCTCGCCATCTCGCGTGGCGACGCCTGGGGGTGGGCGTCACCGGCGACCCTCGGCTGCGGCCTCGGCGGTGTGGCCGTCCTCCTCGTCTGGGGGTGGTACGAACTGCGGATCGCCGAGCCTCTGCTCGACCTGCGCGTCGCCGCCCGGCGCCCCGTGCTGCTGACGAACCTCGCGTCGGTCGCGATGGGGTTCTCGCTGTTCTCGTCCAACGTGTCCTACCCGCAGCTGCTCGAGCTGCCCGCACCGACCGGCTTCGGGCTCACGCTGCTGGCGGCGAGCCTGGTGATCATGCCGTCCGGCCTGGTCATGATGGTGCTCTCCCCGTTCTCCGGGCGCCTCGCGAGCACCGTCGGGCCGCGACGATTGCTCATCCTCGGCGCGATCGCGCTGATCGCCGCCTACGGCTTCAGCCTGCTGTTCGCGTCGGCCGTCTGGCACATCCTCATCGCGAACCTCCTCATCGGCGTCGGCATCGGGTTCGGCTACGCCGCGATGCCCATGCTCATCATGCGCTCAGTGCCGCAGACCGAGACCGGAGCCTCCAACGGCCTCAACGCCCTCTTCCGCTCGCTGGGGACGAGCTCGGCCGCGGCGGTCGTCGGGGCGGTGCTCGCCGGCATGTCGACGGTGCAGGACGGACGCGCCGTGCCCACGGCATCCGCCTTCCAGGTGTCGTTCTGGCTCGGGCTCGCCGCCGCGGTCATCGCGCTCACGGTCGCGGCCTTCATCCCGCTGCGCCCCGCCGACGAGCACCACCCCGCGTTGCCGGCGGACCACTAGCCTCGCACCATGAGTCCGCGCCAGCCCGTCCTCCCCGCGCCCGCGTCCTCCGGAGACCGCGACACCCGGTTCTTCGGCCAGCCGTGGGCGCTCGCCCACGTGTTCGGTGTGGAGATGTGGGAGCGGTTCAGCTTCTACGGCATGCAGGGCATCCTGCTCATCTACCTGTACTACTCGGTTAGCGAGGGCGGCCTCGGCGTCGATCAGGGCGTGGCCGCGGGCATCGTCGGAGCGTACGGCGGCGCCGTCTACCTCTCCACGATCCTCGGCGCCTGGATCGCCGACCGGATCCTGGGAGCGGAGCGCGTGCTGTTCCTCAGCGCGATCGTCATCATGGCCGGCCACATCGCCCTCGCGCTGCTGCCGGGCTTCGTCGGCGTGGGCGTGGGCCTCGTGCTCGTCGCGATCGGCTCCGGCGGGCTGAAGGCCACCGCGACCAGCGTCGTGGGCACCCTCTACGGCCCGGACGACACCCGCCGTGACGGCGGATTCTCGCTGTTCTACCTCGGCATCAACCTGGGCGCGTTCGCCGGGCCGCTGCTGACGGGCCTCCTCCAGTCGAGCCTCGGCTTCCACTGGGGATTCGGCCTGGCCGCCGTCGGCATGGCCCTGGGGCTCGTGCAGTACTCGTTCGGCCGCCGTCAGCTGCCCGCCGCGGCACGCGCGGTGCCCAACCCGCTTCCCCGCGAGCGCTACCCGCTGATGATCGGCATCGCGGTCGCCGGGGTCGTCCTCATCGTCATCCTGGTGCTGCTCGGCGTCATCCGCGCCGACAACCTCGCCCTGATCGTGATCGTCACCGTGATCGGAGCGGCGATCGCCTACTTCGCGGTCATCCTGTCCAGCCGCCGGGTGGATGCCGAGGAGCGCAGCCGCGTGTGGGGGTTCGTGCCGCTGTTCCTCACCTCGGTCGCCTTCTGGTCGCTGTACCAGCAGCAGTTCACGGTGCTGACGGTCTACTCCGACAAGCGGTTGAACCGCGACCTGTTCGGCTGGGAGATGCCGGTGTCGTGGGTGAACTCCATCAACCCGGTGTTCATCATCGTGCTCTCCGGCGTCTTCGCCGCGGTGTGGACGAAGCTCGGCGCACGCCAACCCGCCACGCCGGTGAAGTTCGGCGTCGCCGCCATCGTGATGGGCGCGGCGTTCCTGCTGTTCCTGCCCTTCGCGGGCGGCGGCGAGAACTCGACGCCGCTGCTGGCCATCGTCGGTATCCTGTTCGTGTTCACCGTGGCGGAGCTGCTGCTCTCGCCGGTGGGCCTGTCGGTGACGACCAAGCTGGCCCCCGACGCCTTCCACACCCAGATGGTGGCGCTGTTCTTCCTGTCGGTGGCGCTCGGCACCGCGATCGCCGGCCAGCTCGCGACCCTCTACGACCCCGACGACGAGGTGCCCTACTTCTCCGTGCTGGGCCTCATCGCGATCGGCGTCGGCGTGCTGCTGCTGCTCTTCGCGAAGCCGGTCCTCCGGCTCATGCGCGGCGTGCGCTGAAGCGGCATCCGCCCACCGGACGCGGGTGTCACCCGACGTCACACGTCCGCGCAGACGGCGCCGGTCGCCGTATCCTGGCGGTGGCTCGAAAACCGGAAGCCTCCGCCTTGAGCAGCCTGCGCCCCTCGCCGCTGCAAGAGCCTTCTGACACTCGCCCGCCCCGCGGGCCATCGTCCTCAGGAGGAGACCCATGTCCGTCGCCACCACGACCTCCGGCAGCCTGCCCCGCACCGCCGCCCTCATCGAGGCGAACGCCTCGCGCACCCTCGCCGACGACGGCTTCACGCTGCAGTCGACGCCCGCGTTCGAGTCGTTGACCGCCCAGGCCGTCGCGGACGTCGTGGAGCGTCAGCGCGCCGCCGGCATCACCCTCGTCGGCGACGGCGAGTTCGGCAAGGCCATGTCGAACGCGGTCGACTACGGCGCCTGGTGGTCGTACTCGTTCCAGCGGGTGAGCGGCCTGTCGCTCACCGAGGTCAACGCGTTCAACGAGCCGCCGGTGCGCTCCGCGCCCGGCGAGATCCGCCTCACGAGCTTCCTCGACCGCCGCGATCGGCAGCTGTTCCCGGCCGTCTACGCCGAGGCCGTCGAGGCGGGGCGCACCGCCACCGCGTTCCCCACGACGACCGGACCGCTCGCGTACCGGGGTCACGATGCCGTGGCATCCGACATCCGTCACCTCACCGGCGCCCTCCGGGACGGCGAGCGCGGCTTCCTCACGGCCATCGCGCCCGGGTCTGCGGCGCGCGTGCGCAACGAGTACTACGCCGGCGACGAGGAGCACATCTTCGCGTGGGCCGACGCCCTGCGCGAGGAGTACCGGGCGATCGTCGACGCCGGGCTCATCCTGCAGCTGGACGACCCGTCGCTCGCCGAGAACTTCGACCAGATCAACCCGGAACCCTCGATCGCCGACTACCAGGCCTTCACGAAGATCCGCATCGACGCGATCAACCACGCCATCGCCGGGCTCCCCAAGGAGCAGGTGCGCCTGCACCTGTGCTGGGGGTCGTGGCACGGGCCGCACACCACCGACATCGAGCTGAAGGACATCCTGCCCGTCGTGCTGCAGGCGAACGTCGGCTCGATCTCGTTCGAGGCCGGCAACGTCCGCCACGAGCACGAGTTCGGTGCGTGGGCGGATGCCGCCGTGCCCGACGACCTGGTGCTCGTGCCCGGCGTCGTCAGCCACGCGACCAACGTCGTGGAGCACCCGGAGCTCGTCGCGCAGCGCATCCGCCGGTTCACCGACATCGTGGGTGCCGACCGCGTCATCGCCTCGACCGACTGCGGGCTCGGTGGACGCCTCCACCCCGACATCGCCTGGGCGAAGCTCGAGACGCTCGGCGAGGGCGCCCGCCGCGCCTGACCCGCGCGTTCCGTCTTCGGCACGCCCGCCGCGGCGCGGAGCGCGCTACGCGCGCGGTGCCCGCTCGATCGCGTCGAGGAGGGCGAGCAGGCCCACCTCGAAGGCGGCGTCGAGGCGCGCGTCGGCATCCGCCCACGCCGCGCTCGCCGCGGCGAGCGCGCTCGTCGCGGGAGACGTCCGCCACACCTCGGCCGGAGCCGCACGCTCGAGCGCGATGCCGAGAGCGAAACTGTCCAGCGCCTCGAGGTGGACCGACACGGCATCCGCTGCGAAGCCGGCGGCGAACAGGGCTGCCGCCATGCGCTCGTAGATGCCCAGCACCGCCTCCGAGGTGATGGGCGTGCCGACGAGGAGGGCCACCAGTCGCGGGTGGGCCGCGTAGCCGGCGCGCATCGAGTGGAGGATCGCCTCCAGCTCCTCGCGCCACGGGCGCCCACGATCCGGAGGGGGTGGCGGGAAGTCCTGCACCATGCGATCGCGGATGAGATCGATCAGATGCTCGAGCCCGCCGACGTGGTAGTACAGCGACGGCGCGGCGACGTCCAAGCGCTTGCCGAGCGCGCGCATGGAGAACGTGTCGCCGCTGTCGATGAGCGCCAGGGCCTCATCGACGATGCGCTCGACCGAGAGACGCGCCACCGAGGGTCTGCCCACACACACCTCCCGAAACAAGACAGTTACACAGCGTACTTGTCGCCGTCGCACGAGCCGGACATACTGCCTAACACCGTTAGATAAATCCGGCTCATTCCTGACCCGACACCCTCTGGAGGACGACATGTCAACGACGACGCCCACTCCGTCCGCACCCGCGGACCCGTCCGGTGCCATCGGCGCCCTGAAGCAGAACTCGCTCGGCGCGAGGGGGATCACCTTCCTCGTGGTCTCGGCCGCCGCGCCGCTGACGGTGATCGCGGGAACCGTGCCGCTCGCGATCCTCATCGCGGGCCCGGCGGCCCCGAGCGCCTACCTCGTCGTCGGCATCGCCCTGGCGATCTTCGCGGCCGGCTTCATGGCGATGACCAACCGCGTCTCGCGCACCGGCGGCTTCTACACGTACATCGCGGCCGCCCTCGGCAAGCACATGGGACTCGGCTCCGGCATCCTCGCCCTCGTCTCGTACAACGCGATGCAGATCGGCATCTACGGGCTGTTCGCAGTGAACACCCGGGCGATGCTCGCCACTGTCTTCGGCATCGACGTCCCGTGGGGCATCCTCGCGGCCGTCGCGATCGCGGGCGTCTGGGCCATGGGTTTCACGGGCATCGACATGGGCGCCAAGGTCCTGGGCGTGCTGCTGGTCGCCGAGACGCTGGCGCTCGCCGCGCTCGGTGTGGCCATCCTCGTCACGGGCGGGACGTCCGCCGGCTTCGGCGACGGGGTGTTCGCACCGGAGAACGTCTTCACGCCGCAGTTCGCCGTCGTGCTGGGTCTCGCGTTCGCCGCCTTCATCGGTTTCGAGTCGACGGTGCTCTATCGGTCCGAAGCACGCACCCCGCATCGCACGATCCCGCGCGCCACCTATGTCGCGGTGGCCGCGATGACGCTGTTCTACTTCGCGTTGACGTGGCTGCTCATCCAGGCCCACGGCGAGGATCTCGTGCAGGCGTTCATCGCCGACAACGGCGTGGAGACGTTCCTGTTCGTCACGGCCGGCAGCCGGCTCGGAGAGGCGGCGACGAGCGTCTTCCTCCTCCTCATCGTGACGAGCGTCTTCGCCGCGCTTCTCGCCTTCCACAACTCGATCAACCGGTACACCTACGCTCTCGCCCGCGACGGCGTGCTCCCCGCCGCGCTCGGCCGCACCCGCGAGCGCAACGGCGCCCCGTGGGTCGCCGGGCTCGTGCAGACGGCACTGGCCGCCGTGGTGGTCGGCGGGTTCGCGCTCGCCGGCGCCGACCCGTACCGGCAGCTGCTGATCTGGGTCAACACGCCGGGCGTGGTCGGCGTCGTCGTCCTGCAGATCCTCGCCGCGGCGTCGGTGGTCGTCTTCTTCGTCCGCCGCGGGCCCGCCGACCGCCCCTGGTACGCACTTCCCACCGGCCTCCTGGGCGGCGTGCTCATGCTCGTCTTCCTCGTGCTCATCGTCGTGAACATCGATGTGCTCACCGGCGCGGATGCCGCGACGAACGCCGTCATCGTGGGCGTCATCCCGGTGTCGTTCCTGATCGGCCTCGTGCTGGCGGAGGGGCTGCGCCGATCACGGCCGGCCGCGTACGCCGGGATCGGCGGGCCGGAGCAGTGACGGCCGCCGACCTCGTCCTCGTCGCCGATGCCCTCCACGGCACGGCCGGCGAAGCCCTGGCCGTGGCCGGGGGCCGCATCGTCGCGATCGGCGACCGCAGCGACGCCGCCGGCTGGAGCGGTGTCGGAACGCGCACGCTGCGCCTGCCCGGCATCGTGTCGCCCGGCCTCGTCGACGCCCACACCCACCCCGTGCTGGGCGCCCGGATGGCCCGCGGGATCGATCTGCGGGAGGTGCGCACGCTCGACGAGCTGCGCTCGAGGCTCGCGGCGGCACGACGCGACGCGGGCGAGTGGATCCTCGGGTGGGGACTGTCCCACGACGTCTGGGCGGGAGCGGCGATCACGGCGGAGGCGCTCGACGACGCGGTCGGCGACGTCCCGACGCTGCTGCGGATGTTCGACGCCCACTCCGCGCTCGCGAGCAGCGCCGCCCTCGCCCGGGCGGGTGTCACGGGTCGCCGGACGTTCGCGTCGGGCGCCCACGTCGACGTGGATGACGCGGGCACCCCCACGGGGTTCCTCCACGAGCACGAGGCGATCGACCTGATCGAGTGCCTCGTCCCGCTCGAGCCGGCGTCCGCCGTCGCGGCGCGACTGGCGGGGGCTCTCGAGCAGATGGCGTCCGTCGGGCTCACGGGAGCGCACGTCATGGACTTCGAAGGAGATCCTGCCGCCCTGTACGCGGCGGTCGAGAGCGAGGACCGGATGCCGCTGCGCCTGCGCATCCACCCGTGGGTCGACCCCGCGTCCACCCCGGACGACTGGGAGGCCCTGATCGCCGCGACCGGCACCGGCGGCGCGTCGTGGCGCCGCCACGGGGTGAAGCTGTTCCTGGACGGCACGATCGACAACGGCACGGCGTGGCTGACGCGTCCCGACCGCGACGGCCGCTCGGTGCGTAGCACGTGGCCCTCCCCCTCGCGCTACGCGGCCGCGATCGCGCGGTTCGCGGCCGCCGGCGTCCCGACGGCCACGCATGCGATCGGCGACGCGGCGGTCCGCCACGCCGCGGCATCCATCGCCGATGCCCGCGCCGCCCACCCGGGTTCCGTGCATCGCATCGAGCACCTGGAGCTGACCGGCGACGACGTGGTCGCCGCGGTCGCGCGCAGCGGCGCGGTCGCGAGCATGCAGCCGACGCACTGCACCCGGTTCGTGCGCGCCGACCGCAGCGACAACTGGAGCACCCGCGTCGGCGCCGACCGCGCGGAGCACTCGTGGCGGACCCGTTCGCTCGCCGACGGCGGCGTGACCCTGGCGCTCGGCTCGGACTGGCCGATCGCGCCGTTCGATCCGCGGGAGATCCTCGTCGAGGCGCAGACCCGGCGCCACGGCGCGGCTGGGCCGATCGGGGCGAACGAGGCGTTGACCGCCGCCCAGGCGTTCGCGGCGTTCACGACCGGCGCGGCCGTCGCCGCCGGGTGCGCCGACGACGAGGGGCGCATCGCCGTGGGGATGCGTGCCGATCTCACCGTGCTGAGCGCCGACCCGTCCGTCTCGGCGCCCGAGGAGGTCGCGGCCGTGGGCGTCCACGCCACGGTGGTCGACGGGCGGGTCCGCTACCTGGCCGGGTGAGCGCGACGAGCGACCGGCGGCCCCGGCGGACGGGCGGGGCGCGGCGTGAGAAGGTGGCGGCATGGCGAACTCTCCCAGCGGGGACTCCCTGACGTCGCGGCTCGTGCGCGTGCTCGAGACCTTCACGGCGGATCGCACCGTGCAGACGGCGAGCGAGATCGGCCGCCGGGCGGGGCTGGCCTCCTCGACCGCCCACCGCATCGTCGACGACCTCGTCGCGGCCGGTCTGCTCGAGCGCGACGACGACCGGCGGGTGCGCGTCGGGATGCGGCTGTGGGAGCTGGCGCTGCGCGGCTCGGGGGCCCTGCGCCTGCGGCAGGCGGCGCTTCCCGCCATGGCCGCCGTGCAGGCCGAGGTCCGCGAGCACACGCAGCTCGCGGTGCTGGAGCAGGACGAAGCGCTGTTCGTCGAACGGCTCTCCGACCCGGATGCCGGGGCCAACATCACCCGCATCGCGGGCCGGCTCCCGCTGCACGCCTCGTCGGCGGGGCTCGTGCTCCTCGCGCACGCTCCCTCCGCCGTCCGGGAGCGCGTGCTCTCCGGGCCGCTGCGCCGCGTCGCCCGGGAGACGACCACGGATGCCGCACGGCTGCGCCGCCTCCTCGCCGACATCCGCCGTGACGGCCACGTGGTGGCGGTCGGCACCGTCGAGTCCGTCTCGACCGGGGTGGCGGTGCCGATCCGCGACGCCGGTGTCGTGGTCGCGGCGCTGGCGGTCGTGCTCCGGCGCGACGACGACCCCGCGCCCGCGCTGCGCGCGTTGCGCGCCGGGGCCGCCGCGATCGAGGCCGCCCTGCGCGCCGCGCGACACTGATCTCGGCATTCCCATTCATCGGGAATCTGCGAGACAGGCCCGGATGCCGCGCCACACTGGAGCGCAGCACCGCCAGGCCCGTCGTCGAAGGAGACGCCATGACCGCCGTCCGCACCCCCGTCGCCATCGTCGGCGCCGGCCCGGCAGGACTCCTGCTCTCACACCTGCTGGCCTCCTCCGGAATCGCCTCCCTCGTCGTCGATGCGCGCAGTCGCGCCGAGATCGAGACCACGATCCGCGCCGGCATCCTCGAGCAGGGCACGGTCGACCTGCTGGTCGAGACGGGAGCCTCGACCCGCGTGCTCACCGACGGTCGGCGGCACGACGGCATCGAGCTGCGATTCGACGGCGAGGGGCACCGCATCGACTTTCCCGCCCTGACCGGCCGCAGCGTGTGGCTGTATCCCCAGCACGAAGTGCTCGCAGACCTCATCGCCACGCGCCTCGCCGATGGGCAGGACCTGCGGTTCGGCACGCGCATCGAGACCGTGGACACGACCGACCCCGCCCGCCCGCGCCTGACGGGCACGGATGCCGAGGGGCGGCCCGTCGAGATCGAGGCCGACATGGTGGTCGGGGCGGACGGATCGCGATCGGTCGTCCGGGCGGCGCTGGGCGGATCGGCGGCGGGGTCGTTCCGCGAGTATCCGTTCGCGTGGTTCGGCATCCTCTGCGAGGCGCCGCCGAGTGCCGACGAGCTGATCTACAGCCACGCGCCGGAGGGGTTCGCGCTCATCAGCCAGCGCAGCGCCACCGTGCAGCGCATGTACTTCCAGTGCGACCCGGGCGCCGATCCCGACGCCCTGAGCGAGCGGGAGATCTGGGACCGACTGCAGGCGCGCGTGCCCGGCACCGTGCTGAAGGAGGGTCCGATCTTCCAGCGCGACGTGCTGCGCTTCCGCAGCTTCGTGGCCGGCGAGCTGCGACGCGGCCGGGTCGCGCTCATCGGCGACGCCGCGCACACCGTGCCTCCGACCGGCGCCAAGGGCATGAACCTGGCGGTCGCCGACGTCGTGCTGCTGCATCGGGCGCTGGAGGCGCTGCTGCACCGACGCGACGAACGGCCGCTCGACGCGTTCGGCGAGACCGCGCTGCGCCGCATCTGGAAGGCGCAGCACTTCTCCTGGTGGATGACGAGCATGCTGCACAGCACTCCCGAGGCGACCGCCTTCGACCGGGAGCGGCAGCGGGCCGAGTTGCGCTCGATCGTCGAGTCGGAGGCGGGACGCGCCTACCTGGCGGAGGCCTACACGGGGTGGCCGTTCGAGACGCGCGTGGGCTGAGGGCGCTCAGTCGGGGAAGGCGATGCGGCGCAGCAGCGCCGCGAGCTGACCGCGCTCCGCGTCATCGAGCGCGGCGTGCAGCTGCCGCTCGGCGGCCTCGGCGGCCACCAGTGCGCGTTCGTAGAGCGCACGGCCCGCGGCGGTGGCGACGACCACGTTCGCCCGGCGATCGCCCGGATCGGGATGCCGCTCGACGAGCCCGCGGCCCTGGAGGTCGTCGACGAGGGAGACGACCTGACTCGGGTCGAGGCGGAGGAACTCGGCGAGCTCGCGCTGCGAGGGCCCGTCGACGTCGACGGCGAGCGCGAGCACCGAGTACGACCGCGCCTTCAGCCCGAGCGGGGCGAGGGCGGCGTTGCCCGCCGCCACGGAGAGCGCGGTGGCCCGAGCGAGCAGGAAGCTCATGTCCTCGGCGAGTCGGGCGGGGGCGCCGACCCGGGATCCCTCTGTGTGCGGCATGACCAGATCGTAGCAAATCTCACAGAATTCAATAATTGACTTCTTCAACTATTGCCGGTTCAATGGAGCCACGAACGAAGGAGTTCCCATGTCTCTCGACGGAAAAGTCGCCATCGTCACCGGCTCGGGCCGCGGACTCGGCCTCGCCTACGCGCAGGAGCTCGCCCGGCAGGGCGCGGCGGTGGTCGTCAACGACGTGGATGCCCCGACGGCGCAGGCCGCCGCCGCGGCGATCGAGGAGCGGGGCGGCCGGGCCGTCGCGGTGGCGGCGGCCGTGGGATCGGCCGAGACCGCCCGCGAGCTCGTGCGCGTCGCCGTCGAGACCTTCGGCGGCCTCGACATCCTCGTCACCAACGCCGGCGTGCTGCGCGACGGCGTCCTCTGGAAGACGAGCGACGAGGCGTTCGACACCGTCGTCGACGTGCACCTGCGCGGCACGTTCACGTGTGTGCGCGAGGCGGCGACCCACATGCGCGGCGCCGGGGTCGCGGGTCGCATCATCTGCATCGGCTCGCCCACGGGCCAGCGCGGCAACTTCGGCCAGACCAACTACGCGGCCGCGAAGGCGGGGATCGTCGGCATGGTGCGCACCTGGGCGATCGAGCTGAAGAAGGCGGGCATCACCGCCAACGCCGTCATCCCGGTGGCGGCGACGGCCATGACGGCCACCGTCCCGTACTTCGCCGCCGCCGTCGAGGCCGACGCCGCGGGCGAGCCCATGCCCGCGTTCTACCGCCACGACCTCGGCTTCGGCACCGCCGATGACGTGTCGGGGCTCATCGCCTACCTCGCCTCGGATGCCGCGGCAACCGTCACGGGACAGGCCATCGGCGTGGGCGGAGACCGCATCCAGCTCTGGTCCCATCCGGAGCCGATCGTCACCGCCTATCACGAGGGCGGCTGGAGCACCGCGGCCCTGGAGGAGCAGTTCCCGACGCTGATCGGCGCGAGCCTGCAGTCCGTCGGCGAGCACTTCCCTCCCCTGCCCGACGATCTGCAGCGTCCGCGGCCCTGACCCGCCCATGACCACGCGATACGAGCCCGCGATCGACGTGTCGACGACGACCGCGATCGACATGCACGTGCACATCGAGGTCGATCCGCACGGGCACAGCTCCCTCCCCGACGATCTCGCGGCGGCGGCGACGTCCTACTTCCGCGCCGACGTCGGCCGTCCCGACCTCGATGCCGTGGCCGCCTACTACCGCGAGCGGTCGATGGCCGCGGTCGTCTTCACCGTCGATGCGCGGACCGCCCTGGAGCATCCGCCGCTGTCGAGCGAGGAGATCGCCGCGGGCGCCGCGCGCAACAACGACGTCCTGATCCCGTTCGGCTCCGTCGACCCGCTGCGCGGACCGGCGGCCGTCGACCATGCGCGACGCCTCATCGAGGACCACGGCGTGCGCGGGTTCAAGTTCCACCCGACCGTGCAGGGGTTCGACCCGAGCGATCCGCGCTGGTTCCCGCTCTACGAGCAGCTCCAGAGCGCGGGCACGATCGCCCTGTTCCACACCGGTCAGACCGGCATCGGCGCCGGCATGCGGGGCGGGCGGGGGCTGCGGCTCGCGCTGTCGAACCCGATACTGCTCGACACGGTCGCCGCGGAGTTCCCCGATCTGCGCATCGTCATGGCACACCCCTCCGTCCCCTGGCAGGACGAGGCCATCGCCGTCGCCACGCACAAGCACAACACGTGGATCGACCTCTCGGGATGGAGCCCGAAGTACTTCCCTCCCGCCCTCGTGCGGGCGGCCACCTCCTTCCTGCGCGCGCGCGTGCTCTTCGGCTCCGACTTCCCGCTGCTCACGCCGGACCGTTGGCTGCGCGACGTGGAGGAGACCGCGCTCACGCCGGAGGTGATGCCCGGCATCCTCAAGGACAACGCCGTCGCACTGCTGGGGCTGGGCTGAGCGATGGTGCCGACGCTGACCACGGCCGCGCCGTTCGGCTTCGACCCCCTCGGATACGCCCCGGCCCACCTGAGCGCCGCCGCGCGGGCGGTCCTCACCCGGCTGGACGACACCCTGCGCGCCGACGTCGCCCCACTGCTGGCGGAGGCCTGGGAGCGCGCGACGCTGCCGCCCGCGGCGCTCGATCCACTCATCGACCTCGCTCTGATGAGCCCCGCGGGGCTCGAGGCGGCCGAGGCCTCGTCGTCGATGTTCTCCGGGTACCGCACCTTCGTCCTCGCCCGGACCGACGTGTCGATCGCGACGGCCTACAACGCGCAGTCCGGGCTGTTCCGCACCGCCGTCCGCCGGGGCGGGACGCGGCAGCAGGCCGATGCGCTCGACCCGGACATCCGCTCGTTCGCGCTGCGCGGCGCGTTCGCGCTGACCGAGCCCGACCACGGCTCCGACATCGCCGGAGGCCTCGCGACCCGCGCCCGCCGCGACGGGGACGACTGGGTGATCGACGGCGCCAAACGATGGATCGGCGGAGCGGACACCGCTCACGTGCTGGTCGTGTTCGCCCGGTCCGACCGGGACGGCGAGATCACGGCGTTCCTCGTCCCGAGGGAGGCGCCGGGCGTGCGGCTCGTCCGCATCGAGGGCAAGACGTCGCTGCGGACGATGCAGAACTTCGACGTCCACCTCGACGGGGTGCGCGTGCCGGAGGCGTCGCGGCTGGGGCGCGTCGCGTCGTGGCGCGACGTCGCCGAGATCCTGCGCGCACTGCGCTCGGACGTCGCGTGGATCGCGACCGGCCTGCAGGCGGGCGCGCTGGATGCCGCCGTGGCGTACGTGCGCGAACGCGAGCAGTTCGGACGGCCGATCGGCGGCTTCCAGCTCGTGCAGGAGAAGCTCGCGCGCATGCTGGGCAACCTCACCGCCTCGCTCGGCATCGTCACCCGACTGTCGGCGCTCCAGGACGACGGCACGCTGCGCGACGAGGACTCCGCGCTCGCCAAGATGCAGACCGCCCGACTCGCCCGCGAGAGCGCGGCGCTCGGCCGCGAGGTGCAGGGCGGCAACGGCATCCTGCTCACCCACGACGCGGCCCGGTTCTTCGCCGACGCCGAGGCCGTCTACTCCTACGAGGGCACGCACGAGATGACCTCGCTGATCGTCGGACGCGGCATCACGGGCGTGTCCGCCTTCGTCTGAACCCGACCGACCTTCGTCTGAACCCGACCGAAAGGACACCCCATGACCACGACCGCCGCCTACGCGGACGCCCCCGACCTCGCCGGCACCGACCTCGGCTGGACCGACTGGATCGAGATCACGCAGGACCGCGTCGACCTGTTCGCCGACGCGACCGACGACCACCAGTGGATCCACGTCGACCCCGAGCGGGCCGCGGCCGGACCGTTCGGGCGCCCCATCGCGCACGGCTTCCTGTCGCTGTCGCTGACGGTCCGGTTCTGGTCCGAGCTCTTCGAGCTCGATGGGGTGGGCACGAAGGTCAACTACGGGCTGGAGAAGGTGCGATTCGTCTCCCCCGTCGCGGTGGGCGCCCGCATCCGGGGCGGCGCCGTCATCGCGGAGGTCCTCGACATCCCGGGTGGCTACCAGTTCACCGTCGACCAGACGATCGAGATCGAGGGCGCCCCCAAGCCCGCGGTCGTGGCCCGCGGCCTGTACCGCTTCTACGCCTGATGAACGACCGCGGCCTCGGCTCCTGGATCGCCAAGCGCCGACTGAAGTGCCCGGACAAGACGGCGCTCGTCTTCGGTGCGCACGCGCTGACCTATGCGGAGCTGGCCGACCTGGTCGACCGCGTCGCGGCGCTGCTGGCGGAGCGCGGCGTGCAGAAGGGGGATGCGGTCGCCTACCTCGGCGAGAACAGCCCCGACTTCCTCGCGGTGCTGTTCGGCTGCGCCCGGCTCGGCGCGGTGTTCGTCCCGGTGAACACCCGTCTGGCGGCACCCGAGATCCGCCACGTGCTCACGGACTCGTCGGCACGCGTGCTCATCCACGACGTCGAGCTCGCCGAGCGGGTCGTCGACGGCGTCGAGGCGGCGCGGATCGCCCACGTCCTCCTCACCGGCGACGGCGCCCCCGGCATCCCGGGCCTGGACCGGCTGCGCTCCGCCGCCGGACGCCGGCCCGTCGAGGCCGAGATCGGTCTGGACGACCCGGCGATCGTCATGTACACCTCGGGCACGACCGGCCGCGCCAAGGGCGCCGTGCTCACCCACGGCAACCTCACCTGGAGCGCGCTCAACTGCATCGTCGACTACGACGTCGTCTCCACCGACGTCGCCCTCATGATCTCGCCCCTGTTCCACGCCGCCTCCCTCGGGATGGGCGCCCTGCCGGTGATCATGAAGGGCGCCACCATGGTCCTCGAACCGGGGTTCGACGCCGGCCGCGCCCTCGAGCTCGTGCAGCGTCACCGCGTCAGCATGCTCAGCGGCGTGCCGACGACGTATCAGCTGATGGCCGACCACCCCGACTGGGATCGCACGGACGTCTCCAGCCTACGCAAGCTCACCTGCGGCGGATCGGCCGTGCCCACCCGCATCCTCGACGCCTACGAGCGGCGCGGACTGTCGTTCTCGCAGGGCTACGGGATGACCGAGGGATCGCCGGGCGTGACCTCGCTCGCCCCCGAGGCGACGACACGCAAGCAGGGCAGCGTGGGCCTGCCCCACTTCTTCACCGAGATACGCATCGCCGACGAGAACGGGATGCCGGTCGCCCCCGGCACCGTCGGGGAGATCGAGGTCACGGGGCCGAACGTCTTCGCCGGCTATCTGAACCTGCCGGAGGAATCGGCCGCCGTCTTCACCGACGACGGCTGGTTCCGCTCCGGAGACCTCGGCTACGTCGACGCCGACGGCTACCTCTTCATCGCCGACCGCCTCAAGGACATGATCATCTCCGGGGGCGAGAACATCTACCCCGCCGAAGTGGAGAACCTCATCAACGACATCCGCGGAATCTCGGGCGTCGCGGTCATCGGGGTGCCGGACGAGCGGTGGGGCGAAGTGCCCTGGGCCGTGGTGACCGTGCGCGACGGACAGGACGTGTCCACGGCGTCGGTGCGCGCCGCCCTGGACGGGGTGCTCGCCCGCTACAAGCTCCCCAAGAACGTGGTCGTGGTCGAGGAGCTGCCGCGCACGGCATCCGGCAAGATCCGCAAGGCGGATCTGCGCGCCCGGTTCGGGCGGCGACACTGACGTGACGACCGGGCGGCCGCAGACCTGACAAAATCGCTTCTACACGTTCGGCGGTCTGCGGCCGACATCCGATGGGGTCCGCGGCCGCACCGCCGCGCCGTCTTGAGGAGATCCGCATGTCCCTGCACACCGATGCCCTGCGCGACCACGCCTGCCTGATCGTCCACGGACCGGACCAGCCCGGACTCGTCGCCGCCGTCACCGCACTGATCACGCGTCACCGCGCGAACATCGTCAGCCTCGACCAGTACTCGGACAACCCGGAGGGCGGGGCGTTCTTCCAGCGGGTGGTCTTCCACCGCACCGACCTCGCGGCCGCGGTCGACGAGATCGAGGACGACCTCGCGCGCACGCTCGAGCCCTACGGGATGCAGTGGCGGCTCACCGACCAGTCCGTCCCCAAGCGGATGGCGATCCTGTCCTCCACGAGCGACCACTGCCTGCTCGAGCTGCTCTGGCGTCATCGGCGGGGCGAGCTGAACGTCAGCATCCCGATGGTCGTCTCCAACCACACGGTGTCGGCGGAGGACGTGCGCTCCTTCGGCATCCCGTTCTTCCACGTCCCCTCCAGCGGCGCCGACAAGTCGGTCGCGGAGGCCGAGATCCTGAAGCTGCTCACGGGCAACGTCGACTTCGTCGTGCTGGCACGGTACATGCAGATCCTCTCCGACGACTTCCTCGAGAAGCTCGGCGTGCCCGTCATCAACATCCACCACTCCTTCCTGCCCGCCTTCGTCGGCGCGGGGCCCTACAAGAAGGCCAAGGAGCGCGGGGTCAAGCTGATCGGCGCGACCAGCCACTACGTCACCAAAGACCTGGACGAAGGACCGATCATCGAGCAGGACGTGACGCGGGTCGACCACTCGATGACCGCCTCCGACCTGCAGTCGCGCGGCGCCTACGTCGAGCGGGCGGTGCTCTCCCGCGCCGTGCAGTGGCACGCCGAGGACCGGGTCATCCGCCACGGCAACCACACGATCGTCTTCTGAGCGGCGGCCCGGCCCGGCCGGCGTCAGTACACGTACTCCATGAGGTCGAGCCCGAGGGCGCGGAACGCCTCGTGCGCGCGCAGCCGGTGCGCGACCGACAGATCGTCGAAGCACACGATGAGGGCGTAGGCGGCGCCGGCGCGCGGCCCGGCGATGACTCCGGCCTCGGCGCGGATGCCGTCGCCCCGGCCGGTCTTGTTGACGAAGAGCAGACCGTGGCGGTCGTCGTCGTGCGCGAAGGGGTCGAGCGCCGTGCTCGCGGCGACGAGCGCCAGATCCTGGTTGAGGCTCAGCCACTCCGACACCTGTGCGCTCACCGCCGGTGAGACGACCTGGGCGTTCACGAGGCCCGCGAAGAGGGTGACGAGCTCTCCCGTCGAGGCGAGGCCGACGTGCGGGGCGTCGTCGAGGCCGCGCTGATCGCGGAAGCCGTCGATCAGGGCCGTCTTGACGAGACCGATCTGCTCGACGCGCGCACGGACGGCGTCGAGCCCGACGCGCTCGAGCAGGGCGTTCGCGGCGGCCGCGTCCGACGCCGCCGCCGCCAGCACGGCGAGGTCGCGCACCGGCAGGGCGGGCGCCGCCAGCCGGTGCCAGAGGCCGCCGACCGTGACCGGCGGCACCGACGTGCGCTCGATGATCTCGAGGGGATCGAGCGTGCCGGCATCCATCTGCGCGGCCACCTCGATGAGAAGCGGCACGACGCCGATGCCCGCCACGGGGAGCACGAGGTGCGCGTCGCCGGCGAGCACCGTCTCGCCCGAGTCGAGGTCGGTCACGCACACCGAGACCTGCGCACCGGCGGCCGCCACGGCGTCGAGCGCGGCGAGCGCCGTCGAGAACGATCGCGCCCGCCCGCCGGATCGCCGCGGCGAGCGGCGGGATGCGGGGCGCTCCCCCCGCCGCGGCGATGCGGTGGTCACCAGATCGTGACGCGCTGGTCGGCGTCCAGCCACAGCGCGTCGGTCTCGGCGACGTCGAACGCCCGGTAGAACTCGTCGACGTTGCGGACGATCTGGTTGCAGCGGAACTCGTTGGGCGAGTGCGGGTCGATCGTCAGCAGACGGATCGTCTCGGCGTCGCGCCCCTTCTGCTGCCAGATCTGCGCCCAGCTCAGCAGCAGCCGCTGGATGCCGGTGAAGCCGTCGATCACCGGCCCGTCGGCGTTCTCGTCCGTGACGTCGGCGCCGCCGTCCAGACCCAGGGAGAGCCGGTACGCCTTGATGGCGATGCCGAGCCCGCCGAGATCGCCGATGTTCTCGCCGATCGTGAGCGCCCCGTTGACGTGGTGCTCGGCGGCGAGACCCTGCGGCACGAGCTCGTCGTACTGGGCGATCAGGGCCGCCGTGCGCTGCTGGAACGCCGCGCGATCCTCGTCGGTCCACCAGTCGCGGAGCGCGCCGGTGCCGTCGAAGGCCGACCCCTGATCGTCGAAGCCGTGGCCGATCTCGTGGCCGATCACGGCGCCGATGCCGCCGTAGTTGGCCGCGGCATCCCGATCGAGCTCGAAGAACGGGTACTGCAGGATCGCCGCGGGGAAGACGATCTCGTTCATCAGCGGGTTGTAGTACGCGTTGACCGTCTGCGGGGTCATGTACCACTCGTCGCGGTCGATGGGTGCTCCGAGCTTGGCGATCTGCCGCTCGTGCTCCCACGCGTTGGTGCGGCGGACGTTGCCGATGAGGTCGGCGGCGTCGACCTCCAGAGCGGTGTAGTCCTTCCACTTCTGCGGGTAGCCCACCTTGGGGGTGAAGGCGGCGAGCTTCTCCAGCGCACGGTCGCGGGTCTCGGGCGTCATCCACTCCAGCGTCGCGATCGACGCGCGGTAGGCCTCGATGAGGTTCGCCACCAGCTCGTCCATCGCCTCCTTGGCCGCCGGCGGGAAATGGCGATCGACGTACACCTTGCCGACCGCTTCGCCCATGGCCGCCTCGACGAAGCCGACACCGCGCTTCCAGCGTTCGCGGTTGACCGGGACGCCGGTGAGCTCGGTGCCGTAGAAGGCGAAGTTGGCCTCGACGAACGCAGCGGACAGGAACGCCGCCGACGCGCGCACGACGTGCAGTCGCAGCCAGGCCTTCCAGTCGTCGAGGCGGTCCTCGACGAGCAGGCGGCCGAGGCCGGAGAAGTAGCTCGGCTCGTTCACGTTGATCTCGGCGAACCCGTCGCGGCGCCCCGGCGCGACGGCGTTGAGCCAGGGATCGAGGTCGACGCCGACGAGCCCCTGCACCTCATCCCAGGTCATGAGGTTGTAGGTGGCGACCGCGTCGCGGGTGCGCACGTTGTCCCAGTGGTGCGTCGCCAGCTCGGTCTCGAGCGCGAGCACCCGGTCGGCCTGGCGCCCGGCATCCTCGCCCGCGGCGTCGACGCCGGCGAGCGCGAGCATCGTCTGCACGTAGTCGCGGAACGCGACACGGGTCTTGTCGAAGTTCTCCAGCCGGTAGTAGCTCTCATCGGGCAGCGAGAGCCCGGACTGGACGAAGAAGGAGACGTAGCGCTCGGGGTTGCCCGGGTCGGGCTCGATGTACACGCCGATCATGCCGCCGACGCCCTCGCGCTCGAGCTCGCCGACCGTGCACAGCAGCGCGGGGACGGAGTCGATCGCGTCGACCCGGGCGAGCTGGTCGCGCAGGGGCTCGGCGCCGCGCTGCTCGATCCGCTCCGTGTCCATGAAGCTCGTGAACAGGTCGCCGATCTTGCGCGCCTCGGTCCCGGGCTCCGCCGCCGTCGACTCCTCGATGATCGCGCGGACGTCCTTCTCGGCCTGCTCCGCGATGAGGTGGAACGAGCCCCACCGCGCCTTGTCGTAGGGGATCTCGGTGCGTTCCAACCAGGCTCCGTTGACGTGGCGGAAGAGGTCGTCCTGAGGACGGATGCCGGGGCTCAACGCGGACAGCTCGATACCCGAGCGCAGGGAGGGATCGGTCATGCCGTACAGGATACGCGCCGGTTCTGACCGCGCGATCCGTGTTCACCCGTCGTTCGTCGTACATCCGTCGGGCACCGGCTCGCTCTCGAACCGGGCCCGCGTCCACGCCAGCAGATCGGCGGTCGTCGGGGCGTAGCCCTCCATGATCTGGGCGTGCTCGTATCCGTCGTAGCGACGGTAGTCGACGCGCTGGCCGGCGTCGCACATGCGCGCGACGGCGTCGTCCTGCGCCCCCACCGAGATGATCGTGTCGGCGCGCCCCTGACCGACGAACACGGGGGGACCGATGAGCGCGGGGGCGGTGCTCTGGCGCAGCCGGGCGCCGAGCGGACCCGTCGTGGGGTCGTCCGCGAAGATGTCGCGGTCTTCGCTGAGTCCGACGACCGCCAGCACCGACAGCGCCATCGTGGGCTCGTTCAGGCAGCGTTGCGACATGGCCCGGACGACCGTCTGCGCGCCCGGGCGGATGTACCGGTCGTAGGTCACCTCGGGATCGATCGCCTCATAGGCGGCGAAGGCGTAGGAGGCGAAGATCGTCCCGCCCGCCACCTGCGAGACGTCGCGCACGAGCCGCAGCGGATCGACGGCGGGAGCGAGGGCCGCCACGCCGCGCACCCACAGGCCGGGGGCATAGGAGCGGGCCAGCGCCCCCGACCAGAGCGCGGCACCGCCGCCCTGGGAGTGACCCCAGATCACGGTGTTGCGGCTGAGGTGCGCGTCCTCGAGCTCCCACGCGGCGCGCACGGCGTCGAGCGACGCCCACGCGCTCGCCTCGCCGAACAGGTACGGATGCGGCCCCGTGGTGCCCAGTCCGCTGTAGTCGGTCGCGACCATCGCCCACCCCTCGGCGACGACTTTGCGCGGGTAGTACATCGCGCCGGCCCAGAACGGGCGCTGCTGCAGGGTGGGAGCGCAGTGCTGGGCGAACCCCGTCGTGCCGTGGTTCCACTGCACGACCGGCCAGCGCGTGCCATCCGCGCGGTCGCGCGGCACCATGACCATCCCGCTCGCGACGCGGAGCCGTCCGTCGACGCCGGTCGTCGTGTAGAGGATGCGCCAGGCCCGCGCCTTCGCGGGGACCTCGTTCGTGAACTCCTCCGCACGGATCAGCCGGCCCGGCTCGGACGGCACGTCGCGCGGAGCGGCGTAGAACTCGTCGACGACCGTGGAGCCGTCGCGCAGCGGCGTCGTCACGATGGCGACGGTCACCGCGAGGGCCACGGAGCCGAGGGCCATGGCGGTGCGCCCCCAGCGGCGCTGCGGCACGGGGCGCCGGGGGTCACGGCGCTCGTCGCGGCGCCGGCGGAGCGCCGCCCACAGGTCGACGCTGCCGCGGATGATGAGCGAGGCCCCGAACACCACGGCGACGACGAGCAGCGTGATGTCGGGCCAGACGAGCGCCAGGACGCCGAAGATCAGGCCGGTCGCGCCGAAGGCGGCATCCGAGATCCGCTCATCCCAGCCGCGGCCCGCCCGGAACGCGGACAGCACCCCGATCCCGCCGTTGACGAGCAGCAGGATGCCGGTGATGTCGGCGACCGCCCGCACCGTGAGCCCGGGCCACACGAGCACGAACAGCCCGAGGGCGAACCAGCCGATCGCGACCGGCCACCGCCACCAGCGGCCGCCGCGCTCCTCGGCGCGGCCGTTCGCCTCCAGCACGCCGGTGAGCACCATGCCGCCGCCGAGGAGGAGGGCCAGCACGTCGAGCGCGGTCGTCGGGCGCCAGACGATCACGGCGCCCAGCGCCACGGTCGCGATCGCGAGCGCGATCCGCAGCCCTTCCGGCATCCGCGCGTGCAGCCGCCACAGCGGGAGGTCCTGCAGGATGCCGTGCCGCGCCATCGGTCCAGGCTAGAGGAGTCGCGCTCGCCCTCCGGACGGGGTCGGCACTGGCCCCTAGGCTCGGAGTATGGCCGCCCCCACCCTCAACCGCGAGATCCTGCGGCTGGCGGTTCCGGCCCTGGGCGCACTCGTCGCCGAACCGCTCTTCCTCATCGTCGACGCGGCCCTGGTCGGCCACCTCGGGGTCGTGCCGCTGGCCGGCCTCGGCATCGCCTCGGCGGTGCTGCAGACGATCGTCGGTCTCATGGTGTTCCTCGCCTACTCGACGACACCCGCCGTCGCGCGGCGATTCGGCGCCGGCGACCAGACCAACGCCGTCCGCGCCGGCATCGACGGCCTCTGGCTCGCGCTCGGCCTGGGCGCCGTGCTCGCCGTCGCCGGATCGCTGCTGACCCCCTGGCTCGTCTCGCTGTTCGGCGCGGGCGCCGACGTCGCCGCGCAGGCCGTGATCTACCTGCAGCTGTCGATGTGGGGGCTGCCGGCGATGCTCATCGTGTTCGCCGCGACGGGACTGCTGCGCGGCATGCAGAACACCGTGACGCCGCTGTGGATCGCCGGGCTCGGGTTCGGCTTGAACGCACTGCTCAACGCCGTCTTCATCTACGGGTTCGGGTGGGGCATCGCCGGCTCCGCGGCGGGCACCGTGGCCGCGCAGTGGGCCATGGTCGGCGCGTACGCCGTCGTCGTGGGCCGGCTGGCCCAGCGCCACGCGGCATCCCTGCGCCCCCAGCGCGACGGACTGCGCGGATCGGCGCGGGCGGGTGGCTGGCTGTTCCTGCGCACCGTCTCGCTGCGCGCCGCGTTCCTGGCCACGGTGTTCGCGGCGACGGCTCTCGGCACCGACGAACTGGCCGGCTGGCAGGTCGCTTTCACGATCTTCTCCACCGCCGCCTTCGCGCTCGACGCGCTTGCGATCGCGGCGCAGGCCCTCATCGGGCGCGGACTCGGGGCGGGCGACGAGACGTTCGTGCGCCGCGTCCTCGGCCGCACCGTGGCGTGGGGCGTGTGGTTCGGCGTGCTCGTGGGCGGCGCCATCGGCGCCCTGTCGGGGGTGATCGGTCTCGTCTTCACCGGCTCGCCCGATGTCGCCGCACTGGTGCAGCCGGCACTCGTGGCGCTGGCGGTCGCGCAGCCCGTCTGCGGCGTCGTCTTCGTCCTCGACGGCGTGCTCATGGGCGCGGGCGACGTGCGCTACCTGGCGCTGGCCGGAGCGGTGAACCTCGTCCCCTACATCCCCGCGCTCGCGGTGCTGTGGATCCTGCATCCCACGGGCGCCTCGGGCCTGATGTGGCTCGCGATCTGCTTCTTCGGCGTGTACATGCTGGCGCGGCTGGCGACCCTCGGCTGGCGGGTGCGGCGGCCGGAATGGACCACCGCGGGCGCCTGAGCACGACGGCGGCTCACGCCCAGCGGCGACACCACTCGTACATGACGACCGCCGCGGCGGCGCTGGCGTTGATCGAGCGGGTCGATCCGTACTGCGTGATCTCGACGACGGCGGATGCCGCCGCCACCGCCTCGGCCGACAGTCCGGGGCCCTCCTGCCCGAACAGCAGCACGCACCGCTCGGGCAGCTCGGCCCGGTCGACCGGCAGCGACCCGTCGACGTTGTCGACCGCGATCACGGGGATCGCGGCATCCCGGGCCCACGCGGTGAAGGCGGCGACGTCCTCGTGGTGGCGGACGTGCTGGTAGCGGTCGGTGACCATGGCGCCGCGGCGGTTCCACCGGCGCCGGCCGATGATGTGCACCTCGGCCGCGCCGAACGCGTTGGCGCTGCGGACGATCGAGCCGATGTTCATGTCGTGCTGCCAGTTCTCGATGGCGACGTGGAACGGATGCCGGTGCTCGTCGAGGTCGGCGACGATCGCGGCCATGGTCCAGTAGCGGTACCGGTCGACGACGTTGCGGCGATCGCCGTCGGCGAGCAGGTCACGGTCGTACCGGGGGTCGTCGGGCCAGGCGTCCGCTCCCCCGGGCCACGGCCCGACGCCGACGGGCAGCTGCGGCTCGCCGTCCGCGTCGGGCGCGGCTTCCGGCGATCGCGCGGGGTCGGTCATCGCTCCAGGCTACCGATCCGGCCGGTCACGGCCCTCCGGCCTGCACTACTCCGCCCGAGCCGGGCTCGCGGCCGGTTACACCCCCACCTGTCGCCGCTCGGGCGGAGTCACGCAGACGCCACACCCCCGACGTGCGAGATTTCGGCACACCGAAATCTCTGCTAATTTTTCGGCATGCCGAAAAATCCTCCCTCGACGCTGGAGACGGGTAGCCGTGCGACCCGGCCTGCGCGGCCCGCAGCCGTACCGGCGAGGACGCGGCGCGCGGCGTGGTTGCTCGGGCCGGCGCTCGTCGCGGGGGTCGCCTACCTCGACCCGGGCAACGTCGCGAGCAACATGACCGCCGGCGCGCGCTTCGGCTACCTGCTGGTCTGGGTGGTCGTCCTGGGCAACACGATGGCGTGGCTCATCCAGTACCTGTCGGCCAAGCTGGGCATCGTCACGGGCCAGAGCCTCGCCGAGACCC
The DNA here is from genome assembly GCF_019443465.1 of Microbacterium sp. PAMC21962. Lineage (NCBI taxonomy): Bacteria > Bacillati > Actinomycetota > Actinomycetes > Micrococcales > Microbacteriaceae > Microbacterium > Microbacterium sp. PAMC21962. The sequence continues at coordinate 2,168,832 of NZ_CP080381.1, forward strand.
TCGGCACCCGCCTGCGCGCCCCCTGGGCCCGCCGCCTGTACTGGCTGCAGGCCGAGCTCGTCGCCATGGCGACCGACGTCGCCGAGGTGATCGGCGGCGCCGTCGCCCTCTGGCTGCTGTTCGGGGTACCGCTGCCCGTCGGCGGGCTCATCACCGGCGCGGTGTCGATCGCCCTCCTGCTCGTTCAGCAGCGCCGCGGCGCCCGCAGCTTCGAGTTCGTCGTGATCGGCCTGCTCGTCGTGATCTCCATCGGCTTCACCTACGGGGTGTTCGTCGCCCCACCGGATGCCGCCGGCGTCGCCGCGGGCATGGTCCCCCGGTTCGAGGGCTCCGAGTCGGTGCTGCTCGCGGCATCCATCCTGGGTGCGACGATCATGCCGCACGCGATCTACGCGCACAGCGCGCTGGCGCGCGACCGCTTCTCCGCACCGGGCGCGCGGGCGGAGGACCGCGCGCAGTCGACCCCGACCCTGCTGCGCGCGACCCGGTGGGACGTGACGATCGCGCTCGTCGTGGCGGGCACCGTCAACCTCGCGATCCTGCTGCTGGCGGCGGCGAACCTCGCCGGGGTGGCCGGGACCGACAGCCTCGAGGGTGCGTACGCCGCCCTCTCCGCCGGCCTCGGCGGGGTCGTCGCGACGATGTTTGCCGTCGGCCTCCTCGCGAGCGGGCTGGCCAGCACGGCGGTCGGCGCGTATGCGGGGGCCGAGATCATGCACGGACTGCTGCGCATCCGCGTGCCGCTGATCGCGCGGCGGCTCGTCACCCTCGTGCCGGCCATCGCGATCCTGGCGCTCGGGGTCGACCCGACCTGGGCGCTGATCCTCAGCCAGGTGGTGCTGAGCTTCGGCATCCCGTTCGCGCTCATCCCCCTCGTCTCACTGACGGCGCGGCGCGACGTGCTCGGCGCGCACCGCAACCGCTGGTGGACGACCGTCGCGGGCGCGCTGGCCTCGGCGTTCCTGGTGGCGCTGAACGCCGTGCTGCTGTGGCTCGTGCTGTCGGGCGGATAGTCCCGGCCCGCTAGCCTGAAGACGTGGCTGCGAACTCCGTCGCGATCGACGACTACCTGAAGACGATCTACCACCACACCGAGTGGCAGACCACGCCGATCACGTCGTCGCAGCTGGCATCCGAGCTGAAGCTCGCTCCCTCGACGGTGACCGAGATGGTGCAGAAGCTCGTCGGCCTGGGCCTGGTCGACCACCGCCCGTACGGTCCGGTGTCCCTCACCGAGGCGGGTCGGCTCCGGGCGGCATCCATCATCCGCCGACATCGCCTCATCGAGACGTGGCTCGTGCAGGAGTTCGGCTACGCCTGGGACGAGGTGCACGACGAGGCGGAGGTGCTCGAGCACACGATCAGCGACCGACTGCTGGCGGGCATCGACGAGCGACTGGGGCACCCGCGGTTCGACCCCCATGGCGATGCGATCCCGGATGCCGCGGGCAACGTCCACCGCCTCCCGTTCGTGCTCCTGGCCGCCGCCGACCTGGGCCACACCGGCGAGGTGCTCCGCGTCAGCGACCGCGATCCCGAGCTGCTGCGGGCGCTGGAGGGAGCGGGCATCGATGTGGGGCACCGCCTCGTGGTCGCGGGAGCCGACGTCGTCCGCGTCGACGACGGCGCGACCGTGACGCTTCCCGCCGGCGCGGCCGGTGCGGTCTGGCTGACCGCCTGACCCGGGTGGCGCCCGCCCGCCGCCCCGACAGGGATGGTCCCCGACAGGGATGTTCCCGGCAGGGATGTCCCACAAGAGGTCCCCTCCGGGCCCTCCGCACCGCACAATCTGGGACGCACCCCGCTATAAGTGGGACACGGTCGGGGCGAGGGGGGCATCGCGACCGGGACCGCGGAGGAGCTGGCGGCGGGCTCAGCGCCGCCAGGGGCGGCGGGTGCGACTGGCCTTCAGGTACGGCCAGGTGATCCCCGTGGCGTGCTCGCAGTAGGCCCACAGCCGCGCGGCGATGTCCTCGTCGCGCGTGAGCTTGCTGGCGGTGCCGAGTGTCGGCGGCCCGGCGACGAGGCGCGACGGGCCCCAGAACTCACCGCCCGTCGCCTCGGGGTCGACGAGCGCCCGCACGAGCGGCCAGGCCCCGTGCTCCTTCGACTGGGTGATCGGAGCCTGCAGGTTGTCGACGAAGCGCGTCATCCGCGACGGCTCGTTGACCCCGAGGATGCCGCGGGTGCGGCCGCTGATGGCGTAGCCCGGGTGCGCGACGACACTGTCGATGGGCACGTTCGCGGCGCGCAGCCGCCGGTCGGCCTCGAAGCCGAGCGCGGTCGTCGCGACCTTCGACTGCACGTACGCGCGCCACGGCGAGTAGTTCGTCTCCAGCTCGGGGTCGACGGGGTCGTAGTTGCCCATGGCGGTGGACATCGACCCGACCCACACCATGCGTCCGCGCCCCGCGGCGAGGGGCAGCAGCAGTTCGCCGGCGAGCGCATAGTGGCCGAGCGCGTTGGTCGCGAAGACGACCTCGTGTCCATCGGCGGTGGTCTCGCGATGGCGCGGCGGGTGCACGATCCCGGCGTTCAGCAGCAGGCCGTGCAGGCCGGCGCGGCCGCGGACGGTCGCGGCCGCCGCGCGCACCGACCCGAGGTTGCTCGTGTCGAGCAGGAGCGTCGCGATCTCGGCATCCGGCACCTGACGACGCACCGCCGCGCGCGCGACGGCGAGCTTGTTCGGATTGCGGCCGGTCATGATGACGTGCGCGCCGGCACCGGCCAGCTGCAGCGAGGAGAAGAAGCCCAGGCCCGCCGTCGACCCCGTGACGAGGTACCGCTTCCCGGACAGGTCGGGGAGCGTCGTCGGGTCCCAGTCATCGCGTGCCACGCGTCGAGACTACGACCGGACGGCCCCGCTAGGCTGGCCCCATGCGGACACGCGCCGATATCGAATGCTGGCTGACGGACATGGACGGCGTCCTCGTCCACGAGAACAAGCCCATCCCCGGCGCCGCCGAGCTGCTCGCGCAGTGGCGCGACGCGGGCACGCCGTTCCTCGTGCTGACGAACAACCCGTTCTACACGCCGCGCGATCTGAGCGCGCGGCTGCGCATCTCGGGCCTCGAGGTGCCCGAAGACCGCATCTGGACGTCGGCGCTCGCGACGGCGGACTTCCTGCGTTCGCAGCAGCCGGGCGGCACGGCGTTCGTGATCGGCGAGGCGGGGCTGACGACCGCTCTGCACGAGGCGGGGTACGTCCAGACGGAGACGCAGCCCGACTACGTCGTCATCGGCGAGACCCGCAACTACTCGTTCGACCGCATCACGCAGGCGATCCGCTTCATCAACGCCGGCGCGCGCTTCATCATCACCAACCCCGATGCGACCGGTCCGACCCCGACGGGCGTCGTGCCGGCGACCGGCTCGTTCGCGGCGCTCATCACGCACGCGACCGGCAAGGAGCCCTACGTCGTCGGCAAGCCGAACCCGATGATGTTCCGCTCGGCGATGAACCGCATCGGCGCGCACTCCGAGAACACCGGGATGATCGGCGACCGCATGGACACCGACGTGGTGGCCGGCATCGAGGCGGGCCTGCACACGATCCTCGTGCGCACCGGCATCTCCGATGACGCCGAGATCGAGCGCTATCCCTTCCGCCCCGACGAGATCGTGGACTCGGTCGCCGACCTGCTCGCCGCCGAGCCGGCGGAGTCCGAGATGCCCGAGGGCCTGTGACGGAGCGCAGCTCCGGTCGACGGGTCACCCTCACCGAGGTCGCGGAGCGGGCGGGCGTCTCCCGCTCGGCCGCATCGTTCGCCCTGAACGGCCGCCTCGACCAGCGCCTGTCCGAAGAGACGATGGCGCGCGTGCGCAAAGCCGCCGACGATCTCGGCTACCGCGCCAACGTCACGGCGAAGACGCTGCGCACGGGCCGGTCGGGCACCGTCGCCCTGGTCTCGGACTTCGTCAGCTCGACGTCGTTCGCCAACTCGATGGTGCGCGGGGCGCTGGAGCGCCTGCGCGAGGCGGGGCTGCTCCTGTTCACCGTCGACACGCAGGGGGATGCCGAGATGGAGCGCCGCTTCCTCGACGACCTCGTCGCCCGCGACATCGACGGCATCCTGTACGCCTCGATGTTCACGCGGCGCGTGACACCCCCGGCATCCGCCCGGCACACCGCCCTCGTGCTCATGAACTGCGAGGCCGACGCGCCCGCGATCAGCTCGGTCGTACCCGACGAGCGCGCCGCCGGAGCGGCCGCCGCCCGCGCGCTGCTGGACGCCGGCCACGACCGTGACATCTGGTTCGTCGGCACGCTGGCTCCGGGCCGCACGGGCGGCTCCGCTTGGCACGAGTGGGGCCCGGTCGCGCTGCCGCGGCGCCTCGAGGGCATCCGCGAGACGCTCGCGGGGGCCGGCATCGAGCTCGCCGGCGACGTGGCGGTGGACGACGACTGGACCGTGCACGACGGCCGGGATGCCGCGGAGCGCCTGCTCGCGACGGGGGCGCGCCCGCGGGCGATCATCTGCGTCAACGACGCCGTCGGCGTGGGGGTCTTCCAGGCCCTGCGCCGTGCGGGGCTGCGGGTGCCCGACGACGTCTCGCTCGTGTCGTTCGACGGCGGCGTGCTCGCCGAGGCGACCGACCCGCAGCTCGTCTCACTGCGCCTGCCCCAGGCCGAGATCGGCCGCCGGGCGGCGGATCTGCTGCTGTCCCCGGGCGACGGCGTGCGTCACGAGCTGGTCGAGATGCCGGTCAGCGCCGGCGGCTCCATCGCCGCACCCCGGGCGTGAGCGCCGGGGTCGAGACCCGAGTCCGATCCGCGGCGTGACGATCGCCGGAGAATCCGCACGCTGTCGGCCGAACCGGGCCGACCGCGGGGGCATGGAGCACAGGAATCCGACGTTCGTCACGGCCGACCTCCGCCACGTCGAGGATGCCGCCCCGGCCGCTCCGATTCCTCCGGCCCGTACGGCGACATTCGCGCTTGCATCGCGGTGCTATATCGGTATAGCTTGTCTCTCGACGGCGTCGGAGCCCGGAGTTCGGACATGCATGCGGATGACGCCAGCCACCTCCATCCCGCACGTACAAAGGAGTATGACCATGAGCGCACTCACCGCTCGCACCGCCCCCAACCCCTGGTGGGTCGGCTTCGTCTGCGGGATGGCGACGTTCGTCGACGCCGCCGCGACCACCGGCATCGGTGTCGCCCTCGTCCTCTTCCAGTCGTTCACCCCCGGCACCCCCGGGCTCACCGCGGACCAGGTGGGCCTGCTGACCGGCGTCCTCACCGCCGGGGTCGCGATCGGCTCGCTCCTCGGCGGGCGCCTGGCCGACCGGTTCGGCCGCCGCCGCGTCTTCCTCGTGACGATGAGCCTCATCGTGCTCGGATCGCTCACGCCGTTCTTCGGCGTCTCCTTCGGGCTCCTCCTGCCCGGCATCGCGCTCATCGGCCTCGGCGTCGGCGCCGACCTGCCGGCGGCTCTCGCCTCGATCTCGGAGGCCGCCGACGACCGCAACCGCGGCAAGATCCTCGTGTTCTCGAACCTCCTGGGCGGCTTCGGCATCCTGCTGGCCGTGCTCATCGGCATCTTCTTCGGCGCGCTCGGCGAGACCGGCGGCCGCATCATGTTCGCCGCCTTCGGCGGCGTGGGGCTCGTGGTGCTCGCGCTGCGACTGACGATCCCGGAGTCGGCGACCTGGCTCGCCGCCCAGCAGGAGCGCCGCACCGGCGTGCAGACCGTCCGCGCCGAACGCGGGCGCCTGCGCGACTTCGGCCGCCCGCAGTACCGCCGCCCGTTCGTCACGCTGCTGATCTACTACACGCTCGCATCCATCGCGATCAGCGTCGCCGGCAGCTTCGGCACCTTCGTCGCCGTGAACGTCGCCGGCATCCCGGTGAACGAGTACCAGACGTGGACGCTGCTGGCGATGCCTGCCGCCATCCTCGGCGCGGTCTGGTTCATGGCCGTCGCCGACACGACGTTCCGCATGAGCTACTACGTGGCGGGCGCGATCGCGGTCGTCGTCGCGAACCTCGTGCCCGTGGTGTTCGGCTTCACCCTGCCCGCCCTCGTCGTCTCGGTCGTCGTGACGACGTTCGCCGGCGCGTTCTGCTTCGAGACGATCATGAAGGTGTGGACCCAGGAGTCGTTCCCCACCATGCTGCGCTCCACGGCGCAGGGCACCGTCTACGCCGTCGCCCGCTTCGCGACGGCCGGGTTCAACGTCGTCACACCGGCTCTTCTCGCCCTCAACCCGAGCGCCGTCTACGTCGCCGTCTCGGTGGTCGCCGCCGCCGGCTTCCTCATCGGCTGGATCGGCTTCCGCCGCGGCGTGACGAACGCGTTCGACGTGGAGTCGGAGACGGTCACGGCATCCACCGACCTCCCCCGCTCTGCGACGCTCGCCCGCTGACCCCGACGAAAGAACTCCCATGCGACTCGTTCCCTTCGAGACCACCGTCCGCGCACGGACGCTGCGCGGCACGCACTACCTGCCGGATGCCGCGGCGGGCGCGGCCCGGGAGCCGCGACCGACCGTCGTGTTGCTGCACGGCTTCGGCGGATCGCGGGTGGAGACCACCGGCGTCTTCGTGACGCTCGCCCGCGCGCTGGTCGCGGCCGGGTTCGGCGTGCTGGCGTTCGACCGCGCCGGCCACGGCGAGAGCGACGGGGAGTTCTTCGACACGACGGCATCCGGCGACATCGCCGACACGGCCGCGGTGCTCGCCGCCCTGCGCGAGAGCCCCGCGGTGGATGCCGCGAACCTGCATCTGGTGGGCATGAGCCTCGGCTCGGTCATCGCGGCGGCCGTCGCGGCCGAGGCGGGGGGCGGGGGCGCCATCCGGTCGCTGACGATGTGGTCGACGGCGGCGGTGTTCGTCGACGACATCCGCTCGGGGCAGATCCAGGGACGTTCGCTGGCCGCGCTCGACGGCCCGGACGGGTTCTTCGACTTCCTCGGCATGCGGATGGGGCCGGCCATGCGCGACGACGCCCTCACGTTCGACCCGTACGCGCGGGCCGCCGGGTACGGCGGGCCGGCGCTCCTGTTGCACGGCACGGCGGACTTCGTGCCCGTCTCCTCTGCCGAGCGCTACGCCGCGGCGGATGTGTTCGGCGAGCGCGCCGAGGTGGTCGTCGTCGAGGGGGCCGATCACGGGTGGGCCGAGCTCCCCCAGCGCGACGAGCTGATCTCCCGCACCGTCTCGTTCATCCAGATCCACTCCGAGAGGACCGCATCGTGAGCACGTCCGTCACCTCCACCCGCGCCACCGACACGACCGGGATCGGCGAGGTCGTGCGCCTCGGCGAGGCTCAGGTGCTGCTGGAGGGGCACCTCGACGTCGACGAGAGCCGCGGCATCCGCCCCCTGCGCCTGCCACGCAGCACGTGGGCGCAGTTCCCGCCGAACGGCGAGATCCTGCGGGCGATCACGGCGAACGCCAGCGGTGTGCGGCTGCGGTTCACGACCGCCGCGACGCGGCTGTCGCTGACGCTGCGGTGCACGCAGCTGTACTTCGCCGAGCTCGCCGGGCCGGTCAACGATGTGGTCGTCGAGGTCGACGGCCGGCCGGTGCACACGGCGCGCGCCCCCATCACTGACCTGCGGCGGCTGTCGTGGACCGGGGATGCCGCGGCCGACGAGCCCGTCACCGAGCCCGCGACGCTGGAGATCGCCCTGGACGGTGAGGGCGACACGGGCGGCACGGGCGACTCGGGCGGTGCGGCGACCGAGAAGGCCGTGACCGTGTGGCTGCCGCAGGGGATGATCGTCGATCTGCTCGACCTCCGGGCCGACGCCCCGGTGACCGCCGCGGAGCCGTCGCGCGCACCGGTGTGGATCCACCACGGCAGCTCGATCAGCCACTGCGTCGAGACGCCGTCGCCGACCGGTGTGTGGCCCGTGATCGCGGCGCGGACGAGCGATCTCTCGCTGATCAACCTGGGTTTCGGCGGACAGTGCATGCTCGATCCGTTCGTCGCCGACACCATCGCCGCCACGCCCGCCGACGTGATCACGCTGAAGGTGGGCATCAACATCGTGGGGGCGCGGTCGTTCGATCAGCGCACGTTCACTCCCGCGGTGCACGGCTTCCTCGATCGGGTGCGCGCCGGGCATCCCGACACCCCCCTCGTGCTGGCGTCGTCGATCCTCTGGCCGGGGAGCGAAGACACCCCCGGACCGTCGGACGTGGAGTTCTTCGACGACGGTCACGTCCGCTGCTATGCCGCCGGGGAGGCCGCCGACGTCGCCCGCGGCGCGCTGACCATGACCGAGTCGCGGCGGCAGCTGGCCGAGGTGGTGCGGGTGCGCGCGGCATCCGGGGAGCGGATCGCGTACCTCGACGGCCTGAGTCTCTACGGCCCCGACGATCAGGCGCGCTACACGCTGCCCGACAGCCTGCACCCCGACACGGAGCTGTATGCCGAGATCGCGGCGCGGTTCGCCGCCGCGGTGTTCGGCGCGGGCGGTCTCGTTCCGCGGACCGGGCTCGCCCCGCGGACGCGGCTAGGCTGAGACTGCCCGCCTCCACGCGGGCGGAGGAGACACCGTGAACGCGACCGAGCAGACCCTGCTGTTCGCCTCGACCGCCCTCGTGCTGGCCGGGACGCTCGTCGTGTTCGTCATGCAGGTGATCCGCGGCCGCCGGCGCGACCGCGGCGACGGGAGCGACCAGTGATGGCCATCGTGTTCGTCGTCACGGCGATGATCCTGCTGATCGTCGCGCTCGTGCTGTTCGTGCGCGGCCGCCGCGACGCCCCGCAGGGAACCCCGCTGCCCAACGGCCGCGGCATCCTGCTGCTGACGCTCGCGGGCCTCGTGTTCGCACTGGCGTCGCAGCTGCCCATCTTCCGCTGAGCGCACCGGCGTTCCCAGAATCGGATGCCGAGAACGGATTCGGATCTGCCGGCCGACGGCATCCGAATCCGTTGCTGATCTCCGAATCCGTTGCGGCGCGGGACGCGCGAGCCGCAGAGCCTTACTGCGCCTGCAGGCCCAGGTCGTCCAGGTCGATGATCGACCGCCACTCGTAGCCGGCGGCCTCGACGGCGGCCTGCGCGCCGGTCTTGCGGTCGACGACCGTCACCACCGCGACGATCTCCGCACCGGCGGCGGCGGCGACCTCAGCGGCCTTCAGGGGGGAGCCGCCCGTGGTGGAGGTGTCCTCGACGATCACGACACGCTTCCCGGCCACCTCGGCGCCCTCGATCTGGCGACCGCGGCCGTGGTCCTTCGGCTCCTTGCGCACGACGAACGCGTCCACGGGGGTACCGGCGGCGACCGACGCGTGCATGACGGCGTTCGCGATCGGATCCGCCCCCAGGGTGAGGCCGCCCACGGCATCCACGTTCAGGTCGCCCACCGCGTCGAGCACGAGCCGGCCGATCGCGGGAGCCGCGCGGTGGTCGAGCGTGAGCTTGCGCATGTCGACGTAGTACGTCGCCTTCTTGCCGCTGGAGAGCGTGAAGTCGCCGTGGAAGACGGCTTCGGCGGCGATGAGGTCGACGAGGGCGCGGCGCTCGGACTCGAGCTCGGGCGTGGAGGCGGCGGTCATGCACACGAGTCTACGGAAGCGAAGAACCGGGATTATTTCCGCGTCATCACCCGCCGCGGCATCCGCCCCGCGCCCTAGAGTCGGGAACGTCACCCGGCGCGGTGCCCGGGCGATCCCGGACGCTCCGCCCGACCCGATCGAAGGAGCACCATGGCCCGTATCGGCATCGTCCGCGAGCGGGACGGCGAGACCCGCGTCGCCGCCTCCCCCACCACCGTCGGCAAGATCCGAGCGCTCGGCTACGACGTGAGCGTCGAGGCGGGCGCGGGCGCGGCATCGTCGTTCCCGGATGCCGCCTACACCGCCGCCGGTGCGACCATCGCCACCCGCGACGAGGCCTGGGGCGCCGACGTCGTCCTGTCGGTCGCGGCCCCGACGGATGCCGAGATCGCGCTGCTGCAGCCGGGGGCGACGCTCATCGGCATCCTGAGCCCCGCGCTCAACCCCGACCTGCTCGCCGCCCTCGCCGCCCGCGGCGTGACGGCCCTCGCCATGGACGCCGTGCCGCGCATCTCGCGTGCGCAGTCGATGGACGTGCTCAGCTCCATGGCCAACATCGCGGGCTACCGCGCCGTCGTCGAGGCCGCGAACGAGTTCGGCCGCTTCTTCACCGGGCAGGTCACCGCCGCCGGCAAGGTCCCGCCCGCCAAGGTGCTCGTCGCCGGCGCGGGCGTCGCCGGACTCGCCGCGATCGGCGCCGCCTCGAGCCTCGGCGCGATCGTCCGCGCCACCGACCCGCGCCCCGAGGTCGCCGACCAGGTCGCCTCGATCGGCGGCACCTACCTCGAGGTCGTCGTGCCCGACGAGCAGAAGGAGGTCTCGGCCGACGGTTACGCCAAGGCCACCAGCGCCGCCTACGACGCCGCGGCCGCGAAGCTGTACAGCGACCAGGCCGCCGACGTCGACATCGTCATCACGACGGCGCTCATCCCGGGTCGCGCCGCCCCGCGACTGATCACCGCCGCCGACGTCGCGGCGATGAAGCCCGGCAGCGTCATCGTCGACATGGCCGCGGGCCAGGGCGGCAACGTCGAGGGTTCCGTCGCCGGCGAGCGCGTCGTCACGGCGAACGGCGTCATCATCCTCGGCTACACCGACCTCGCCGGACGCCTCCCCCAACAGGCGTCGCAGCTCTACGGCACCAACCTGCTGAACCTGCTCGCCCTCCTCACCCCCGGCAAGGACGGGCAGCTCACGATCGACGACACCGACGTCGTGCAGCGCGCCGTCACCGTCACGCGCGGCGGCGCCGTCACCTGGCCGCCGCCGCCCGTGCAGGTCTCGGCCGCGCCCGCGACGCCGGGGGCGGATGCGGCGGAATCCACCCCCGCGCCGGCCGCCAAGAAGGGGCTCTCGGCGGGAGCGAAGACCGGTCTGATCGTCGCCGGCATCGCCGCGCTGTTCCTCGTGTGCGCCGTCGCGCCCGCGCCCCTGCCGCAGCACATCCTCGTTCTCACCCTGTCGGTCGTCATCGGCTTCTACGTCATCGGCAAGGTCGCCCACGCCCTGCACACGCCGCTGATGAGCGTCACCAACGCGATCAGCGGCATCATCGTCGTCGGCGCCATGAGCCAGATCGTCGTGCCGAACCCCGTAGTGCAGGTGCTCGCGGCGATCGCGGTGCTCCTGGCATCCATCAACATCTTCGGAGGCTTCGCGGTGACCCGTCGCATGCTCGCCATGTTCCAGAAGGGCGACCAGAAGTGACCGCGCTCGCCCAGTCCGTCTCGACCGCCGCGTACATCGTCGCGGCGCTGCTGTTCATCCTCGCCCTCGCCGGCCTCAGCAAACAGGAGACCGCCCGTCGCGGCGTCGTCTACGGCATCGCCGGCATGACGATCGCCCTGCTCGCCACTCTCGTGCTCGTCATCGCGAACGGCACCCTCCTGCCCGACGGCGCGACCGCCGCGCTCGGGGTCGGGCTGCTCGTGGCCGCGGTCGTGGTCGGCGGCGCCATCGGCCTGTGGCGGGCGCGCGTGGTCGAGATGACCGGCATGCCCGAGCTCATCGCCCTGCTGCACTCCTTCGTGGGCCTCGCGGCCGTGCTCGTCGGCTGGAACGGCCACCTGTACGCCGACGGGATCGCGCCCGAGCTCGTCGGCATCCACCACGCGGAGGTGTTCATCGGGGTGTTCATCGGCGCCGTGACCTTCACCGGCTCGATCGTCGCCTTCCTAAAGCTCTCGGGGCGCATGTCGTCGAAGCCGCTCATGCTGCCCGGCAAGAACACCCTCAACGTCGGCGCGCTCGTGCTGTTCCTCGCCCTGACCGTCTGGTACGTCGCGACCCCGTCGATCTGGCTGCTCGTCGCCGTGACCGTGCTCGCCCTCGCTCTCGGCTGGCACCTGGTGGCCTCGATCGGCGGCGGCGACATGCCGGTCGTCGTCTCGATGCTCAACAGCTACTCCGGCTGGGCGGCGGCCGCGGCGGGCTTCCTCCTGAACAACGACCTGCTGATCGTCACCGGCGCCCTCGTGGGCTCGTCGGGTGCGTACCTCTCGTACATCATGTGCAGGGCGATGAACCGGTCGTTCCTGTCGGTCATCGCCGGCGGGTTCGGCATCGAGGCGCCCCGGAGTGCCGACGCCGAGGAGGGCGAACACCACGAGACGGATGCCGCGGCCGTCGCCGAGCTCCTCCGCGACGCCCGGTCGGTCATCATCACCCCCGGCTACGGCATGGCCGTCGCCCAGGCGCAGTACCCAGTCGCCGACCTCACGAAGCGGCTGCGCGAGCGGGGCGTCGAGGTGCGCTTCGGCATCCACCCCGTCGCCGGGCGCCTGCCGGGCCACATGAACGTGCTGCTGGCCGAGGCCAAGGTCCCGTACGACATCGTGCTGGAGCTCGATGAGATCAACGACGACTTCGCCGACACCGACGTGGTGCTCGTGATCGGGGCGAACGACACGGTCAACCCGGCCGCGGCCGAAGACCCGGGCTCGCCCATCGCCGGCATGCCGGTGCTGCACGTGTGGGAGGCGCGGAACGTCATCGTGTTCAAGCGGTCGATGGCCTCGGGCTACGCCGGCGTGCAGAACCCGCTGTTCTTCCGCGACAACACGCAGATGCTGTTCGGCGACGCCAAGCAACGGGTGGAGGACATCCTGCGGGCGCTGTGACCCGAGTCTGCCTGCACAACTCCGCCGGAAGCGCGCGGCGCGGGTACCGAGACAGCACTGCCGCCGGCTGGGGAGGAGTTGTGCAGGCGGACGCCGGGTGACCGGCGCGTCGGCGGGGGCCAATACGCTGGATGCCATGCGCATCGCCACCTGGAACGTCAACTCGATCCGCGCCCGCGTCGTCCGCACCGTCGACTTCGCCGTCCGCGAGGGCATCGACGTGCTGGCGATGCAGGAGATCAAGTGCAAGCCCGAGCAGTTCCCGTACGAGGCGTTCGAAGAGGCGGGCTACACCGTCGAGGCGCACGGGCTCAACCAGTGGAACGGCGTCGCGATCGCCAGCCGTGAGCCGATCGAGGAACTGCAGGTCGGGTTCGCCGGTATGCCCGGCTTCGCGAAGGGCCACGACGGTCCCGGCGCTCCTCTCGAAGCCCGCGCGCTCGGTGCCAAGATCGGCGGCGTCGAGGTCTGGAGCCTCTATGTGCCCAACGGTCGCGGACTCGACGACCCGCACTACCGCTACAAGCTCGACTGGCTGGAGGCGCTCCGCGGCTACACCGCCGACACGCTCGCCGCCGACCCCGACCGGGCGCTGGCGCTCACCGGCGACTTCAACATCGCCCCGACGGATGCCGACAACGGCGACCCCACCGTCGTCGAGGGCGTGACCACCCACGTCTCGCCGCCCGAGCGCGCCGCGTTCCAGGCGCTCCTCGATGCCGGACTGGCCGACACCGTCCGTCCGCTCGTTCCCACGGGCTACACCTACTGGGACTACAAGCAGCTGCGCTTCCCGCGCAATGAGGGTCTGCGCATCGATTTCATCCTCGGTTCGCACGCCTTCGCCGACGCGGTGACCGCGGCCGCCATCCATCGCGACGAGCGCAAGGGCGAGATTCCCAGCGATCACGTACCGGTCGTCGTCGACCTCGACCTCGAGGGCCCGGACGACGACGACCGGCCGATGATCTGGTGACCGGGCGCTCGCGCGTTTCGACTCGCTGCGCTCGCTCAACGACCGGGGGTCAGGTCGTGACGTCGCCGTCGGGCGCGTAGCGCAGCAGCAGCGTGCCGGTGGGGCCCGACACGGCCGGGGCGATCAACCGCAGCCGCGCCGGTGCGGCTGCGTCCGGGAACACCTTCTTGCCCTGTCCGAGCACCACCGGATGCACCCACAGCTTCAGCTCGTCGTAGACGCGGGCGCGCAGCAGGGTCTGGGCGAAGTCGACGCTGCCGATCACGTGCACCTCCGCGTGGCGGTCGCGCAGCGCGTCGACGGCCGCGACGACCTCGGCATCCGGGCCCGTCAGCACACTCGTGCCCGCCCACCCCGGTTCGAGGCCGGCCCGGGTCGCCACATACTTCGGGATGGCATCGAAGTGCCGACCGATGAACCCCTCGGGCCCGTCGGTGTGGTGCGGCCAGTACCCGGCGAAGATGTCATAGGTGCGTCGTCCCAGCAGGAGGGCGTCCATCCGACGGATGCCGCTGCCGACGTCCTCGCCGATGACGGCATCCTCGAACGGCGCCTGCCATCCGCCGAACGGGAACCCGCCGCTGGTGTCCTCCTCGGGGCCGCCCGGTGCCTGGGCGACGCCGTCGAGCGTCGTGAACAGGTCGATGACGATCCGCCCGCGCATCACGCGCCGTCCGCGTCGCCGCCCGGCGCATCGGCGTCCGTCGGCGGCCCCTGCTCGGCGGCGACGGGATCCATGTACAGGAAGCCGAGGCTGTTGCCGTCGGGATCGTCGAGATCGCGGCTGTACATGAAGCCGTAGTCCTGGGCGGGGCGCGGCTCGGTGCCGCCGGCGGCGACGCCGGCCTCGACGATCGCGTCGACGTCCTCCCGCGAGTCGCGCGAGAACGACAACGACGTCTGGGCCCATTCCTTCGGCTCGCCCACCGGCTTGTCGGTGAAGGTCGCGAAGTACTCGCGGCGCAGCACCATGAAGTAGATGTCGCCCGACCAGACGACGCACGCGGCGTTCTCGTCGGTGAAGTTCGGGTTGATGTCGCAGCCGAGGGCCCGGTAGAAGTCCATGCTGCGCTCGAGGTCGCTCGTCGGGATGTTCACGAAGATGCTCGTCATACAGCGAGCATGCACCGCGCCGCCCGCCGCGTCGAGACCCTCTCCGTCGCACGGGGGATGCCGCGGCATCCGCCTCGCCCTAGCGTGGAGGGATGAGCTCGACCGACCTCGACCGCACGACGACGCCCGCCCAGCGGCGCAACGACGTCTGGCTCGCGCTGGCGCTGCTCGTCAGTGCGGTGATCAGCGCCTGGCTCGGGAAGGTCGCGGGGTTCTACGGCGAGGACACGCCCGCCTTCGGATGGGCCCTGGTGTACGTCGCCGCCCTCACGCTCCCGCTCGCGCTGCGTCGTCGCTTCCCGGAGATCACGCTGATCGTGGTGGCACTCGCCTTCTTCGTGGGCGTCTCGGCCCGCATCCCCGAGGTGTACGTCAGTAACGTCGCGGTGTTCATCGCGATGTACACCGTGGGCGCCTGGGTGAGCGACCGTCGACGCGCGACCGTCGTGCGGCTGGCCGTCGTGGTCGGGATGTTCCTCTGGCTGCTCGTGACGACGTTCCAGGCGGCGATCGACCCGGACGGCGCCGGCCCGTCGCGCGCCGGACTGTTCTCCCCGTTCGCGGCGTGGATGATCATCCAGTTCCTCGTGAACGTGGCGTTCTTCGGCGGCGCGTTCTTCTTCGGGGAGCGGGCCTGGGCCGACGCGCGCTCGCGCGCCGTGCTGGAAGAGCGCACGCGAGAGCTCGAACGCGAACGCGAACTGACCGCCGCGCAGGCCGTCGCCCTCGATCGGGTGCGCATCGCGCGCGAGCTGCACGACGTCGTCGCCCACCACGTCTCGGCCATGGGGGTGCAGGCCGGCGCCGCCCGCACCGTGCTCGATCACGACGCCGACGCCGCCCGCGAGGCGCTCGTGACGGTCGAGGCGTCCGCCCGCGAGGCCCTGAGCGAGTTGCGTCAGCTGCTCGAGACGCTGCGCACGCCCGACGCCGACACCCCCGCGGCGTCGACGGTGCGCCTCGCGTCGATCCCCGAGCTGGTGGCGCACGCCAACGACAACGGGATGCCGACGACCTTCGCCGTCGTCGGCGACGCCGTCGAGCCGCCCGAGCTCGTGCAGGTGAACCTCTACCGCATCGCGCAGGAGGCGCTCACCAATGCCCGTCGCCACGGCGGGCCGGATGCCGCGGCCGATGTCCGCCTGCGCTTCGCCGACGACCACGTCGAGCTCGAGGTCGCCAACAGCGGCCGCGAGCACGTCGCCGGGCGCGCGGGGCTGGGCATCGTCGGCATGCGCGAGCGCGCGGCCGCGTCGGGCGGCACCCTCGAGGCCGGTCCACGCCCGCGCGGCGGGTTCCTCGTCCGGGTGCGCGTGCCGGCGCGGGCGAAGGAGGCGCGGTCGTGAGCGCCCCCGTGCGCGTGCTGCTCGTCGACGACCACGCCGTGATGCGTGCGGGGTTCCGCATGATCCTCGAGGCGCAGGGCGACATCGTCGTCGTCGGGGAGGCGGGATCGGGCGCCGAAGCGCTGACCGCGGCATCCGCCCTGCGACCCGACGTCATCTGCATGGACGTGCAGATGCCCGACATGGACGGCCTCGAGGCGACCCGCCGGATCGTCTCCGATCCCGACGTCGACGCGGTCGTGGTCATCGTGACCACCTTCGACCGCGACGACTACCTCTTCCAGGCGCTGCACGCCGGCGCGAGCGGCTTCCTCCTGAAGAACGCCGGCCCCGAAGAGCTCGTCACCGCCGTGCGTGTCGCGGCAGCCGGCGACGCGCTGCTCGCGCCCGCCGTGACGCGCCGCGTGATCGAGCGCTTCGCGGCATCCCCCGCGTACGCGGCCCCGTCGGCGGCGCCCGCGGCGCAGAAGCCGCGCGCCGCGCTGGTCGCAGAGCTGACCGATCGCGAGGCGGAGGTGCTGCGGCTGCTCGCCGACGCGCGCAGCAACGCCGAGATCGCGACGGCGCTGTTCATCGGAGAGGCGACGGTGAAGACGCACGTCTCGAACGTGCTGCAGAAGCTCGGCGCCCGTGACCGGGTCGCCGCGGTGGTCTACGCCCACCGGCACGGTCTGGTCTGACCGGCGCCGGGTGGGTCAGCCGCGGATGGCGACGGGGATCGAACCGGTCGTCGCCGTGGTGGCGGCCCGCGAGAGACGCTCGCGCAGCGACACCAGGGTGGCGTCGGGGCGCCACAGCGCCACGAGGCTCCAGCCGAACAGACCGACCAGCAGGACGTTGCGCGCGAGCAGCACGCCCGCGGCGAACGGGTGCGCATCGATCAGCGGCAGGTAGAGCACCGGGAACACGAGCGTCGTCAGGAAGCAGGTGACGGCCAGCCAGACGGCGACCGAGGTCCACGCCTTGCGATCGATCAGCAGCCCGGCCGCGACGATGGGCGCCAGCCACAGCATGTACTGCGGCGAGCCCACCTTGTTGAAGACGATCAGCGCCGACGTGAGCGCGAACGCCCCGCGGAGGATGAGGTGCTGCTCGCCGATGAGCGACAGCGCGCCCTCCTGCACCGCACGGCGACGCGCGCGCCACAGGAGCACGACGATGACGGCGAACGCGATCGGCATCGCGTAGCCGACGAGCACGCCGGCGGCGGCCGCGCCGGGGCCGGCGACCTCACGGGTGGCCAGCACGTAGTTCTGGTGGATCTGCGCGCCCGGCAGACCCAGCACCGTCGCCCACACCCACGGGGTGGCGACGGGGGCCTCGAGCTGGAGGGCGCGGTCGCCCTGGATGGTCGCGAAGCTGAAGAGGTTCGCGCCGCCGCCGAGGGCGACGACGATGCCGGCGATGGCGGCGCTCAGCGCCAGGCCGCCGGCGATGATCCGCATCCGCATCGACGACACCACGACGGCCGCCGCCGCGAGGGCGGCGGGGGCCACCTTGATCCACGTCGCGGCGGCGATGAGCACGCCCGCGACGAACGGACGACGCACGAGCCAGACGAGACCGGCGATGGCCAGCGGCGCGGCGAAGCCCTCGAGGCGCAGCATCGACACGGGCGCCAGCAGCACCTGGATCGCGAGCCAGTACCAGGCGGCGACGTAGCCCTTGCGGTTGCGGAGGTTGTCGGTGAGGGCCAGGACGGCGACGAAGTTCGCCCCGACCATCATGAGCAGCCAGACGAGCTGGTAGTTCCACGGGCCGGCGACGATGGCCGCCATGATCGGCGCGAGAGCCCCGGCCGGGTAGACCCAGGGCATGTCGATGACGGGCCAGTGGCCGTGCATGGCCTGCTCGGCCCACAGACGGTACAGCGGGAGGTCGCCCTCGGTGCCGCCGAAGATCATGACCTTCAGCAGCGCCAGGAAGAAGAGCGCGTGCACGACGGCGAAGCCGATGAGCAGGCCGCGACGCGTGAACGCGAAATGGAGGGCCCGGGGCCACCATTCCCGAGCACGGTCGGATACACGGGCGCCGAGGGCGCGGGTCACCTCAGGAGCGCTCGTCACCCGACAGAGTGTAGAAGAGATCACCTGGGGGAATGGTGGACGCGGTGTTACCTGTTCCTGACAATTCGCCGAGTGCACCGCGGTTCTGCGCCGTGAGAACTCCCCCGCGCGACGGATGCCGCGGCCTCCCCGACAGCGGAGGCGAGCCGGATCCCCACCGTGCGGGGGAGGTCTGCGGCATCCGTTCTCCCTAGCGTGGAGACGACGGCGACGGCGCGGGACGACCCCCTCCCCGACAGCGCCGCGTGAGGAGGAGAACATGCTCGAACTGACCGGCATCACCAAGAGCTACGGCACCACGCGTGTGCTCGACGACGTGAGCTTCCGGGTGCCCTCGGGCCGTCTGACGGGATTCGTCGGCGGCAACGGCGCGGGAAAGACCACGACGATGCGCATCGTGCTCGGCGTGCTCGGCCGCGACGGCGGCGAGGTCGCCCTCGACGGCGCCCCCGTCACGGCGGCCGACCGGCGCCGGTTCGGCTACATGCCCGAGGAACGCGGCCTGTACCCGAAGATGCGCGTGCTCGAGCACATCGTCTACCTGGCCCGGCTGCACGGGTTCGACAAGGCCGAGGCGACGGCGCGCGCCGAGGCGCTCCTGGTCGAGCTGGGACTCGGCGAGCGCCTGCGCGACAACGTCGAGACGCTCTCGCTCGGCAACCAGCAGCGCGCCCAGATCGCGGCCGCGCTCGTGCACGATCCGCAGGTGCTCATCCTCGACGAGCCGTTCTCGGGCCTCGATCCGATGGCCGTCGACGTCGTGGCCGGTGTGCTCCAGGCGCGCGCCGCCGAGGGCGCCGCCGTGCTCTTCTCCTCGCACCAGCTCGACGTCGTCGAGCGCCTCTGCGACGACCTCGTGATCATCGCGGGCGGCACGATCCGCGCGGCCGGCACGCGCGACGCGCTGCGCGCGGAGCACGCCCAGCATCGCTACGAGCTCGTCTCGGCGGGAGACCTGGGGTGGCTGCGCGATGAGCCCGGCGTCGACGTGCTCTCGTTCGACGGCGGCTACGCCCTCTTCGACGTCGACGACGACGCCGCCGCCCAGCGCGTGCTGCACCGTGCCGTCGCCGCGGGCGCCGTCGCGAGCTTCGCCCCGAAGCAGCCCTCTCTCGCCCAGATCTTCAAGGAGGTCATCCAGTGAACACCAGCGCTCCGTCCTTCGCCCAGAGCACGTGGCTCGTCGCCGAGCGCGAGGTCGGCTCGAAGCTCCGCAGCAAGGCGTACCTCATCTCCACCGGCATCCTCTTCGTGCTCGCGCTCGTCGGCGTGCTCTGGGGAGGGTTCTCCGCGCAGTCCGACAATCGCACGCCGATCGCGGTGACCGCCGAGACCGCGGCGTCGGTCGCCGACAACCCCGCCCTGAACCCGACGGAGGTCGCGGATGCCGCGGCCGCCCGCGCCCTCGTGCAGGACGGCACCGTCGAGGCGGCGCTGATCCCCGGCGGTGCGGCACCGTTCGACTACACCGTCGTCGCCAAGGATGCGGCTCCGACGTCGCTGCTGCAGGTGCTCAGCCTGACGCCGCAGGTGGAGCTGATCGACCCGTCGGGCACGAACCCGGCGCTGCGCTACCTGGTCGCCCTCGGGTTCGGGATCATCTTCTTCATGGCCGCCCTCACCTTCGGCTCGACGATCGCGCAGTCGGTGGTGGAGGAGAAGCAGACGCGTGTCGTCGAGCTGCTGATCTCGGCGGTGCCCGTGCGGGCGCTGCTGGCCGGCAAGGTGATCGGCAACACGATCCTCGCGATGGGTCAGATCATCGGCCTCGCCGCGATCGCGATCGTGGGGCTCACGGTCACGGGGCAGAGCGATCTGCTGGCGGGGCTCGGTGCGCCGCTCGCCTGGTTCACGGTGTTCTTCCTGTTCGGCTTCATCCTGCTGGCGGCACTGTTCGCCGCCGCCGCCGCGATGGTCTCGCGGATGGAGGACATCGGCTCGACCACCACCCCGCTGACCATGCTCGTGATGGCGCCGTACTTCCTCGTCATCTTCTTCAACGACAACCCGCTGGTGATGACGATCATGTCGTACGTGCCGTTCTCCGCCCCCGTCGGGATGCCGGTGCGCATCTTCCTCGGCGATGCGCAGTGGTGGGAGCCGGTGCTCTCGCTCGCGATCATGCTCGTCACCTGCGCCGCGGCGATCTGGGTGGGCGCGAAGATCTACCAGAACTCGCTGCTGCGGATGGGCGCGCGCGTGAAGCTCTCGGAGGCCCTCGCGGGCTGACCGCGCAGGATCAGTGCTCGGCGGATGCCGGTGGCTGCGCGGACGACGCGAGCACCGGCATCCGCCGATTCACGACCTGCGGGATGACGATCCCGTGCAGGAGGATGCTGCCGACGACGGTGAGGACCATCACCGCGAGGACGTCGTAGGCCTCGGTGTCGGGGAGCTTGTTGAAGGCGAGCAGGCCGAAGACGATCGTCGCCGTGCCGCGCGGACCGACGAAGCCGACGAACGTGCGCGAGCCCCACGACAGCGACGAGCCGAGCAGCGCCGCGTACACGGGGACGACGCGGAACAGCGTCAGGGCGAGCACGACCATCACCAGCAAACGCGCGTCGAAGCCGTTGAACACGACGACCGTCGTCATGGCGCCGAGGACGAACCACACGATGTTGGCGGCGAGGGTGCCCGCCTCTTCGACCAACAGCACCTCCTGGTGCGGGATCGTGCGCTCGTCGGTCCGCCGCGTACGGGCCAGCCGGTACACGATGCCCGCGACGAAGGCCGCGACGAACCCGTTCGCCGCGACGGCGCTGAGCGTGGCGACGCCGAACGTGATCAGCGGCACGAGCAGCATGACGTAGCGGATGCCGGGCGCATCCGCCCAGCCGCGACGCGACGCCCAACGGACGCACAACCCGAACACCCCGCCGATCACGGCGCCGACGACGATCGCGAACAGGGTGGCGGGCACCGCCCCGAAGAAGGCCTCGAAGAACTCACCCATGCGCTCCTCGAGCTGCGCCTCGTTCTCCGCGGACAGCGTGTCGGAGTTCACGGCCGCCAGGATCGTGGGCCACGCGATGGCCGCGGCCAGCCCCATGCCGAAGATCGGCGAGACGAGACCGTCGTTGTAGCCGCTCTCGACGTTGAGGATCTGCCGGATCCGCGCGGGGATCCGCGGCGAGCGCAGCAGCGTCGCGGCGGGGGCGAAATCGGTGGGCATGATCACGCAGGCGATGACGATGAGCACGAAGACGCTGAGCTGCGGCAGCAGGAAGACGCCGCTGAGCACGACGGCGAGCAGCGACAGCGGCAACGCGATGAGGACGAGGCGCGCGATGATGCGGCCCTCGCCGCCGAAGACGCCGCCGCTCACCTCGCAGGCGTCGACGAACAGCAGCACGGCGAGGATCAGCTCGACCACGTGCTCGGCGGAGTCGCTGCCCACGGCATCGGCGAAGCCCGTCACGTCGATCAGCACGAGCGCGGCCCCCGCGACCGCGAGGACGGCCGGTCCGGCGACGCCGGTGCGCTCGAAGCGATGGGCGACGACCGACCAGAGCCCGATCACGACGAAGCCCAGCAGGAAGATCAGCGGCACCGTTCACCCTCTCGTCGCGCGGGGTGAGCACGCCCCGGTTCGGGGATCAGTCTGCCAGTCGTCGCCTCAGTCGGTGACGATCACCGAGAGCACGTTTCCCGCGGGGTCGCGGAACCACGCGATGTCGGGGCCGCGTCCGCGCGAGACCCCGCGCTCATCGGTGCCGAAATCCGGGTCGGTGTAGATCTTGGTCACCACGCCCGCCGCGTTCAGCGCGTCGACCGCAGCGTCGACGTCGTCGACCACGAGGTTGAGGACGGTGAACGCAGCCGGTCGGTGATCGGGCTTCGGGTAGGCGATGACCCGGCCGCCTCCGGGGAGGTCGATGTCCAGGATGCCCATCGCGTTGCGGTGCACGGCGAGGCCGAGCACCTCACGGTAGAACCCCTCCGCGGCGTCGATGTCGTCGACGGAGAACCCGGAGAAGGCGGAGGCGAACGCGATCATCTGACACTCCCGAAGTGGATGCGGCGGCGCTCTCAGCATCGACCTCCGGCGAGGACCGCGCAAGACCCTCAGCGCTCGACGAGGATCCCATCGGCATCCGCCCACACGTGCGCGCCGGGGCGGAACACGACGCCGGCGATCTCCACCGGCACATCGAGCTCGCCGATGCCCGCCTTGGCGCTCTTGCGGGGGTTCGAGCCGAGGGCCTTGACACCGAGATCGAGCGCGCCGATCGCGACGCGGTCGCGGATCGCACCGTGCACGATGAGGCCGGCCCAGCCGTTCTCGACCGCGGATGCCGCGATCAGGTCGCCCACGAGCGCCGACTCCAGCGAGCCGCCGCCGTCGATCACGAGCACGGCGCCGTCGCCGGGGGTCGCGAGCGTCGCCTTGACGAGGGCGTTGTCACGGTGGCAGCGGATCGTGCGGATCGGGCCGTCGAACGCCGCCCGTCCGCCGATGTCGTGCAGCTGCAGGGCGAGGGAGTCCAGCGCGTCGCCGCGCTCGTCGTACAGGTCGGCCGTCGCGATGGTCATGGGGCCACCGTAACGACCGAGACGGGCCCCGGTGCCCTCGGCATCCGAGGAAGATCCGCGGTCCTTCCGCGGACGGCAAAAGCCGGCGCCTTCTCGGCGGGAACAGATCGCGTGTGCATACGGTTGCATCGACCGGGCCGATGGCGTCCCACCGACAAACCGTCCTTCATCCTTCTTCAGGAGACGACCATGAGCACCATCGCCGCACACCCCGCCGACACCGACGCGCCGATTCTCGACGTCCTCGCCGAGCGCTGGAGCACCCGCATCTTCGACCCCGCGACGCCCATCGACGAGGATGCGCTCGCCAGCGCGCTCGAGGCCGCCCGCTGGGCGCCGTCCGCCAACAACACGCAGCCGTGGCGCTTCGTGGTCGCCCGCCGCGGCTCGGCCGCGCACGCGCAGATCGTGGACGCCCTGATGGGCTTCAACCAGTCGTGGGCCACGGATGCCGCTGCCCTCGTCGTGTTCGCCTCGTCGGCCGCCCTCGACGGCAAGCCGCTGCCGTGGGCCGCGTACGACACCGGCCAGGCCGCCGCGCACTTCACGGTGCAGGCGCACGCGTCGGGCCTGCACACCCACCAGATGGGCGGCTTCGACCGCGACGCGATCGCCGCGGCGTTCGGCTTCGGCGACGACATCGTCGCCGTGACCGTGATGGCCGTCGGCGCCCTGGGCGACATCGACGCCGCCCCCGAGGCGCTGCGCGAGCGCGAGCTGGCCCCGCGCGTGCGCCGTCCGATCGCCGAGTCGCTGATCGCCAACGACTGACGCCCGGCACGCGGCCTCCGCCGCGCCGGCCCCGCGAGAAACCACTCCCCGCACGAGAAACACGTGCAGGAGTGGTTTTTCGCATCTGCAGGTGTGTCTCACCCGGGCGGGTGATCAGCGCGGCGGCGGGTTGAGGTCGGGATGCGTGATCACGACGAGCGAGTAGGGCTCGCCGTCGACGTCCGGCGGGCGATCCTTGTACTCGTCGAGCAGCGCCGTGACGCGGCGGTCGAGCTCGTCCTTCGCCTCCGCGTTCAGGCGCAGGCCCAGCCACGCGAGCTGCACCGTCTCGGGATCGGCGAGCGCGACCTGCTGCCGCACGGTCTCCATCATGATCGGCACCCCGTCGTCCATGGCGGCGTCCCAGGATCGGCCGGTCGCCAGGTACGGGACCTCCCGCGCCCCCTGCGCGCCGGCGCGAGCGGGCTGAGGCTGCAGGAAGCCGGCGTCGACCAGAGTGCGGACGTGATGCAGCATCGTGCCGGGATTGGCCTCGAGCAGGTCGGCGAGCTCCTTGTTGGTGCGCGCATCGAATCGGCACAGTCGCAGGATGCGCATCCGCAGCGGGGAGCTGAGTGCTCGCGCGGCCGCGCGGCCGGAGACGTCGTCCATGCGCCTCATCCTAGCAACTGATTGACTTTCCCAATCAGTAGCCCATACTGATTGACATGTCCCAATCGGATGCCGCGGCGCCGGAGACGATCCCCGCGCCGACCCCCGCCGGTCACGGCGGTTCGCTGTGGCGCGACCGCAACTTCCTCACGATGTGGTCGGGGCAGGCGCTCAGCCAGTTCGGCGCGCAGGTCGTCGAGCTGGCGATCCCCGTCCTCGCCGTGCTCCTGCTGCACGCGACCGATGCCCAGGTCGGCTATCTCACTGCGGCGGCGACGGCTGCCTTCCTCGTCGTGGGGCTCCCGGCCGGCGCGTGGATCGACCGCATGCGCAAGCGTCGCGTCATGATCGTGGCCGACGGCGCCCGGGCGCTCGCCCTCGCCGTCGTCCCCCTGCTGCATCTGACCGGACGGCTCGAGATGTGGCACCTCTACGCCGTGGCCCTGACCGTCGGAGTCGCGACCGTGTTCTTCGACGTGTCCTACCAGAGCATCGTCCCCTCGCTCGTGCGCGGGGACCAGATCGCCGAGGCCAACGGCAAGCTGGAGTCGACCAATCAGCTCGCCGGACTCGCGGGCCCTGCGGCGGGCGGGTGGCTCGTCGGCATCCTCTCCGCGCCCTTCGCGATCGCGGCGACCTCGCTCACGTACGTGCTCTCCCTGGCCTCCCTGGCCTTCACGCGGGACCATGAGGTGCTCCGCTCCCCGGTCGACCGCGCGCCGCTGCACCGCGAGATCGGGGAGGGTCTGCGATGGGTGCTGGGACACGGACTGCTCCGGCGGATCGTGGCGACGACGGCGATCTCGAACCTCTTCTCGACGATCGTCTCCACCCTCGTGCCGATCTACGTCCTGCGCGTGCTCGGGTTCTCGCCCGCGGTGATGGGCCTGCTGTTCTCGCTCGGCGCGGTCGGGGGGCTGCTCGGGGCCGCCCTCTCCGGCCGCATCGCCGCGCGCGTCGGCGAGGCACGCGCCATCCCGCTGAGCGCCATCGGGTTCTCGCTGGCGACGATCCCGCTGCCGCTCGCGGCGCTGCTGCCCTCGGGTCCCGCCTTCGCGCTGCTCGCCGCGCAGTGGGCGGCCATGAGCTTCGCCGTCGTGCTCTACAACATCACGCAGGTCACGTTCCGCCAGCGCATCACCCCGCGGCGCCTGCTGGGGCGGATGAACGCCTCGATCCGCTTCTGCGTCTGGGGGGTGATGCCGCTGGCCGCACTGGCCGCCGGGGCTCTCGGCACCGCCATCGGCACCGTCCCCACGATCTGGATCGGCGCTCTCGGCGCGCTGCTGTCGGCACTGCCCGTCGTCATCGGCCCGTTCTGGCGGATGCGGACCCTCCCCGCGGACGCCGCCTGAGTCGGCGGACCCGGGCGTCGTCAGTCGTCGAGCAGCTCGGCCTCGATCACGTCGTCGTCGGATGCCGCGGCATCCGTGCCCTCGTCGGGCGCCGCTCCCGCACTGGTGAGCACGAGGCTCGCACCGTCGGCCGCGACGTCCACCCGCACCAGGTCGCCGTCGCGCACACCGCCCGAGAGCAGCGCCATCGCGAGACGGTCCTGGATCTCGGACTGGATGAGCCGGCGCAGCGGCCGCGCACCGAAGATCGGGTCGTAGCCGCGCTCGGCGAGCCACGCGCGGGCGTCGGGCGTGACCGCCAGCGTCAGCCGGCGATCGCGCAGGCGCCGCTGCAGCGCATCGACCGACAGCTCCACGATCTGAGCCAGGTCGTCCTGGCTCAGCGCCTGGAACATGACGATGTCGTCGAGGCGGTTCAGGAACTCGGGGCGGAACGCCGTCCGCACGAGGGCCATCACCTGCTCGCGCTTCTGCGCGACCGACAGCGTCGGGTCGATGAGGATCGGCGAGCCGAGGTTCGACGTCAGGATCAGGATCGTGTTCGTGAAGTCGACCGTGCGCCCCTGCCCGTCGGTGAGGCGGCCGTCGTCCAGCACCTGCAGCAGGATGTCGAACACCTCGGGATGCGCCTTCTCGACCTCATCCAGCAGCACCACCGAGTACGGACGGCGCCGGACGGCCTCGGTGAGCTGACCCCCCTGCTCGTAGCCGATGTATCCCGGAGGGGCACCGACGAGCCGCGCGACCGAGTGCTTCTCGCCGTACTCGCTCATGTCGATGCGCACCATGGCGCGCTCGTCGTCGAACAGGAACTCTGCGAGCGCCTTGGCGAGCTCGGTCTTGCCGACGCCGGTCGGGCCGAGGAACAGGAACGAACCGGTCGGCCGGTTCGGGTCGCTGATGCCGGCGCGCGAGCGGCGCACCGCGTCGGACACCGCCTTCACGGCGTCCTTCTGCCCGATCAGGCGCTTGCCGAGCTCGGCCTCGAGGTGCACGAGCTTCTCGCTCTCGCCCTGCAGCAGGCGCCCGACGGGGATGCCGGTCCACGCCGCGATGACGGCGGCGATGTCGGCATCCGTGACCTGGTCGCCGACCATCCGCTCGCCGCCCTCGGCGGCCTCCGCGTTCTCGGCCTGCGCCACCTGGCGCTCCAGCGCCGGGATCTCCGCGTAGTACAGCCGGGACGCCTTCTCGAGGTTGCCCTCGCGCTGCGCCCGCTCGGCCTCGACGCGCGCCTGGTCGAGGCGGGTCTTGAGGTCGCCGACCGCGTTGAGGGAGGCGCGCTCGCGCTCCCACCGGGCCTGCAGCTCGTCGAGGCGGGCCTGCTCGACCTTCAGGGTCTCGCGGAGCGTGGCCAGCCGCTCCTTCGACGCGGCATCCTTCTCGCGCTTGAGCGCCAGCTCCTCCAGCTTGAGCCGGTCGACGTGGCGGCGCAGCTCGTCGATCTCCAGCGGTGCGGAGTCGATCTCCATGCGCAGCCGCGACGCGGCCTCGTCGATCAGGTCGATGGCCTTGTCGGGGAGCTGACGGCTCGGGATGTAGCGGTTCGACAGGGATGCCGCGGCCACGAGCGCCCCGTCGGCGATCGCGACCTTGTGGTGCGCCTCGTAGCGCTCCTTCAGGCCGCGGAGGATCGCGATCGTGTCCTCCACGCTGGGCTCACCGACGTACACCTGCTGGAACCGGCGCTCGAGCGCGGCATCCTTCTCGATGAACTCGCGGTACTCGTCGAGCGTCGTGGCACCGATCAGGCGCAGCTCGCCCCGGGCGAGCATCGGCTTGAGCATGTTGGACGCCGCGACCGACCCCTCGCCGCCGCCCGCGCCCATGAGCACGTGCAGCTCGTCGATGAAGGTGATGATGCGACCCTCCGACTCGGTGATCTCCTTGAGGACGCTCTTGAGGCGCTCCTCGAACTGCCCGCGGTACATCGCGCCGGCGACGAGCGCGGAGATGTCGAGGGAGACGAGCTCCTTGTCCTTCAGCGACTCCGCGACGTCGCCCGCCACGATGCGCTGGGCGAGGCCCTCGACGACGGCGGTCTTGCCGACGCCGGGCTCGCCGATGAGGACGGGGTTGTTCTTCGTGCGGCGGGTGAGCACCTGGCTGACGCGGCGGATCTCGCTGTCGCGTCCGATCACCGGGTCGAGCTTTCCCTGCCGCGCGCGGTCGGTGAGGTTGATCCCGAACTGCTCGAGGGCGCTCTGCTGCTCCTCCTGCCCGGGCTGGGGCTGTGCGTTCATCGTTTCTCCTTGGAACTCGTGAGGAAATCTGCGAGGCTCAAACTTGAGCCATCTGGACTCAACTTTATCAAAACGTGATGCGGGCGGCAAGGGGGCGGCAGATGGGGACTCCTCCCCATCGCGATGCCGTGCGGGGCCGCTTAAAGTGACGACGTGGCCGATCTCGTCGTCAACACGGAGAACCTCCGAAACCTCGCCAACCAGCTCGCGACCGTCCACGGCACCCTCACCGCCGCGGACGGCGACGCGCGCGACCTGGCGGGCATGATCCCGCACGCCGGGCTCGCTTCCGCCGTCGACTCCTTCACCTCCGGGTGGGACCGGCGCCGCAAGGACCTCGCCGATCGCGTGGACCAGCTCCAGCAGCGCGCCGACGGCGCGGCGGAGGCGTTCGACGGCGTCGACGGCCAGCTGGCCGACAAACTCACGGACGGGAGCGACGGATGACCATGGCACCCCTCGGCGGCGATGTCGCCGGCACCCGCGGGCACGCCTCGCGGTACAGCTCGACCGCCCGTGCGGTGTCGGACGCGGTCGAGATGCTGCAGGCGGTGATCGACGCGTCCGCGCAGGAGACGAGCAAGGCCGTCGAGGCCCTGGCCGGCACGATCGGCGACACGAAGACCTATCTCTCCCGTATCCGGGAGCGCTACGAAGTCGCCGGCTCCGCGCTGGCCACCTTCGCGGACGAGCTCGAGCAGGCGCAGCAGCAGGCGGCATCCGCGATCTCCGCGCACGACGACGCGCAGCGCCGGCACACCTACGCGCAGCGCAACCTCTCGGAGGCCCGCGAAGCGACCCGGCAGACGGTCGATCCCGGCGAGCTCGCCGAGGCCACGGATGCCGCGCGGCGGTACTCGTCGCTGAGCACGACGGCCGCGACCGACCTGTCGCAGGCGCAGGCCGCGTACGACGCCGCCGTCGAGCGCGTGCAGCGCGCCGGCGACACGGCGGCCTCGACGATCTCGCAGACGGTGTCGAGCGACGAGCTCAACGACTCGGCCTGGGACAACGTGCTGGATTGGGTGAACCAGAACGCCGAGTGGCTGAAGGTCGTCAAGGACGTGCTGACCATCGTGACCGCGATCGTCGGCGTGCTGTCGATCTTCTTCCCCGTCCTGGCCCCCATCGCCCTCGGCCTGGCCGTCGTGTCGATGGGACTGAGCTTCCTCTTGGCGTCGTCGGGCGACGGGTCGTGGTTCGACTTCGCACTCGACGCGATCGGCGTGCTGACCTTCGGCGTCGGCACGGCCGCCCTGGCCGGCATCAAGCTCGGCACCGTCGCCCTGCGCGGCGGCCGCGCCGCGACGCTCGCCGTCCGCAGCCCCGGAATGGTGTGGGGCAACGGCGCTCGACAGGTCGTCGGCAATCTGCTCGACCGCGGCCTGGTGGGCTCGATCCGCCAGCCGCTGCGGATGGTGGCCGAGGAGAGCACGAGCGTGCTGTCCGCGCGGCCGAACCTGGCACAGGTGGTGACGCGCTGGGGCGACGACGCCATCAAGGGCATCCGCGAGTCGGACAGCATCATCATCTCCGAGTTCGACCAGATCGCCGCGCAGGCCCGACTCGGCGCCGGGGGAGCCGTCGACGACCTCGTGACGAGCAGCGTCGACGGCCTGAAGGCCGTGGTCGGGACCACGGGCAAGATCGGCTCGGCGCTGGACGGCTACAACGTGCTCGGCATCGGCATCAAGCTGGGCGACCAGATCGTGCACGGCGTCGAGGATCAGACGGGGGTGCAGACCCCACTGGGCACCCTCACGACGGGCCTCAACGAGGTGTACGGATTCGTTCCCGGCCTCTTCGAAGCGCCGATGGGGGCGGACTGGCGCACCCCCTCCGCCCCGTGAGGCTGCAGCGCCAGGTGGCGTGGGAGGCCCGCTTCGGCGACGGCCTCTTCGTCGCGACGATCCTGTGGATCGTGTTCGGAGCCCTGCCGACGATCGGGCTGCTCATCGGGCAGCTCGTCACCGGTGCCGTCGTGGAGAACGGGAGCGTGCCCGACGGCTTCCCGGCCTTCATGCCCCCGTGGTGGGCGGCGTACCCCCTGACACTGCTCCTGGTCGTGCTGGCGCTCGGCTCTCTGCCGCTGCCGCTGCGGGGACCCCGGGCGACCACACGCAGCACGCTTCTGACGGTGCTCGTGCTCAGCGTCAGCACCACGCTGGTCATCGCCGCCGCGACCGCCGCGGCCGAAGCCCACCAGGGCCGCGTGAACTTCTTCGGCGTCGACACCCTCGTCTTCATCCAGTTCTTCCTCATCCTCCTCACCGTCGCGCGCATGCTCCTGAGTGCGATGCGCCTGCTGCCGCGACCGTGGCGGGAGTACATCGACGAGGACGGCACCGTGGTGGCGCCGAAGGAGATCGTGCGTCGCGCCCCGCGCCGTCCGTGGGACTGGAATCGGGACCGGGTACAGCGCCGCCCTCCGAGACCGCGGAGGACACCGTGACAGCGAAGGACACCGAGACCGCGACGGGCACCGTGACCGAGATCGCTCCCCCGCGCTACCGGCTCGTGCTGCCGCCGGGGTTCCTGCTCATCCCCGTGGCGCGCTCGACCGACGCCGAGATCGCCGACCTCGTCCGTCGGCACTACCGCGACCTGCCGCGCGACAGCTACGGCCCGCAGATCGACAGGACCGCCGCCCAGCTCGTCGCCTCGGCCCGCAGCGCGCGCAACGCGGGCGTGCTCGATCTCATCGTCCCGATGGGCGTGCCGTGGCGCGCGCCCGTGTCTCTCGCGATCGCGATCAGCACCGGCCCGGCACCGACGACCCCCGAAGACGAGGAGGCGTCGGCATCCGAGGTCCGCGAGAGCGTGACCACCTCCGCCGGGCAGGCCGAACGGGAGACGGCACGGTTCGCGGCGCCCGCCGACGGCGCGGAGATGGCGCCGCTCCTGCGCCTGCGTTTCGCCTGGCCGATCCCCGGCACCGACCGTCGGTTGCGGGCGGTGTGCACGGTCAGCGGCACAGCCGACCCGCAGCTCGCCCCGATCGTCGACGCCCTGGCGGAGCTCGGCGACCTTCTGCTGCGCACGCTCCGCTGGGACTGAGAGGACCCTCATGGCCATCGACATGGACTACGACCTGGACCGGTGGGTCTACGTTCCGAACGTGTTCCCCTGGGAGTCGTTCGCCGACGAGGAGCAGTGGGCGGATGCCGTCGCGCGCGCCTTCGGCGGAGAAGGACGCACGGCCGCACCGGCCGAGCTCGTCGACTGGCTGCGCGCGTACCTCGTGGGCGCGGTGCGCAACAACCGGTCGGGCACCATCCGCTTCGTGCACCTGCCGAACATCACCGCACCGCACGCGATCGTCGACGTCTACGACCTGCCGCGCCGCGAGGACGTGGCTCTGACCGACCTCACCCATGAGAACCAGGGGCCCGCCGTGCGCGAGCCCGAGGTCGTCCCGTTCGCCTCCGAGGCGCTGGGGGCGGGCACGAAGTCGACGCGGTGGATCCGCACTGCGGGTGACACGATCGTCCGGGCGACGAACTGGGTGTGGCGCACTCCCGAGCGCGACATCGTGGTGCTGACGGCCGGCTCGGATCTGCCGCTAGGCGAAGCGCTCGACCCCGTGGTCGACGAGCTGGCACGCAGCATCCGCCTGGCCTGACGCCGACGGTCAGGACGCCATCGCCGCCATCGACTCCTGCGCCGGCGTCGCGCACGTGAAGCGCGCGCGGTAGGCGGTCGGGGTGAGCCCGAGGGTGCGGGCGAAGTTCTGCCGCAGGACCGCCGCCGAGCCGAAGCCGCAGGCGGCGGCGATGGCGTCGAGGCCGAGATCGGTCTGCTCGAGCAGTCGCTGCGCGTGGATGATGCGCTGGCGCCCCAGCCACGCGGCCGGGGTCGTGCCGTAGTCGGCTTTGAACCGCCGGGCGAACGTCCGCGGCGACATGTGCGCGCGGGCGGCGAGCTGGTCCACCGACAGGTCGAGGGTGAGGTTCTCCAGCATCCATTCGGTGACCGGCGTCAGCGACAGCGACGTCGACTCGGGCAGCGGCTTGGCGATGAACTGCGCCTGCCCGCCGTCGCGCTGGGGAGGCACGACCATGCGGCGCGCGATCGTGTTGGTCATCTCGGCGCCCAGCTCGATGCGCAGCAGGTGGAGGCATGCGTCGAGGCCCGCGGCGGTTCCCGCGCTCGTGATGATGCGGCCGTCCTGCACGTAGAGCACGTTCGCGTCCACGTCGATCTCGGGGTACATCGCGGCCATCGTGTCGGCGTAGCGCCAGTGGGTCGTGGCCCGGCGGCCGTCGAGCACGCCCGCGGCGGCCACGACGAACGAGCCGCTGCACACCGTCAGCACCCAGGCGCCGCGCTCCACGGCGCGGCGCACGACGGCCGCGACCCGCTCGTCCACGTGGGCCCACTGCTCGCGCGGGATGGGCGTGATGACGACGAGGTCGGCCTCGTCGGCGAACGTGAGGTCGTCGTCGACGTTGATCGAGAAGCGCAGGTTGCTGGGCACGGCGCCCGGATCGGGCGCGACGACGCGGAAGTCGAAGCTGGGGATGCCGTCGTCGGACCGGTCGAGGCCGAACGCCTCGCACGCGAGCCCGAACTCGAACGGGGCGAAACCGGGCTGAACGACGCAGGCGATGGTCTTCATGGCAGGAATCCTACTCTCTTGAGCAGTCCTGCCACTCGTGGCAGAACTGAACCCAGCGTAGCTTTTCTGCCATGCTTGCTGTGATCATCCCCCTCGCGACCCTTTCGCTCATCGCCATCGGCGCCACCGTCCGCGCGCTTCTCACCGACGGCCACCGGCAGGTGCCGACGGACCCGAACCGGCTGCCGTGACTGGCCGGCCGCAACTCCTCCACCGCAGGCCGTGACGCCCCTGATCCGCGCCGATCTGACCCGCGGAGGGTCGGAGTGGAGGAGTTCGGGACGCGCCCCGCTCAGCGACCGCGGGCGACGCCGGCGACCCGGGTGACCGCGTCGAGCAGCACGTTCGCCGACCGCTCCCAGGAAAACCGCGCGATGTGGTCCGTGCCCGCCGCGATCACGGCGGCGCGGCGCACGGGATCGTCCAGCTCGCGCACCGCGGCGGCGAAGGCCGCGGCATCCGTGCCGGGGGCGTACAGCGCGCCGCCGCCCGCCACCTCGCGGAAGATCGGCATGTCGGTCACGACGGCCGGCACCCCGAGCGCGAGCGCCTCGGCGACCGGCAGTCCGTAGCCCTCATCGAGGGATGCCGACACCAGCACCGCCCGGTCGGCCAGCAGGGCCGCGTACTCGGCATCCGTGACGCCGTTGTGGAAGCGCACCGTCCCCCCGCGACCGTCGGCGAGGCGCTCGAGCTCGGCGCGCCGCTCGTCGGAGATGCGCGACAGCAGGTGCAGCGTGCGCCCGGGCAGCTCCGCCATCGCGCGGATGAGCGTCTCGACGTTCTTGTAGCCCATGAAGGAGCCCATGTAGACGAGGTTCTCCACGCCCGGCTCGACGCCGACGCCGTCCGGCAGCAGCTCCGCGAGACGCTGCGGGGCG
Organism: Microbacterium sp. PAMC21962; assembly: GCF_019443465.1. Lineage (NCBI taxonomy): Bacteria > Bacillati > Actinomycetota > Actinomycetes > Micrococcales > Microbacteriaceae > Microbacterium > Microbacterium sp. PAMC21962. Next base: position 2,201,985 of record NZ_CP080381.1, read on the forward strand.
TTCGGGATCACGACGACGGGCCGCGTCGTCAGCCGCACCCGGGCGAACTCGGCGGCGCTGGTCTCACTCACCGTCGCGACGGTGTCCGCGGCGTTCAGCGTGAGGCGCTGCGGCACGTAGGACAGGTGGAACAGCCGCCAGCCGACACGCACGTACCAGGGGAGGTTTCGCGGCGGGGTGCGGTGGCGGTAGTAGATCGTGTCGTGCAGCGTCAGGATCAGCCCGAAGCGCCGGCCGAGCGTGCCGATCGTCTGCATCGGCGAGAAGACGGCATCCGGACGGTAGCGGTTGAGCACGAGCGCCGTGAGCGGCTCCCGCACGGCGGTGGGGGCGTGGATGCGCAGTGCACGTGCGCCGTCGGGGAGGAACGCGCGCTGCGCCTCGTCGTGGATGAGGTACGCGACCTCGACATCGCGCTCGGGCGCGATGGCGGCGACGGCGGCCGCGAGCTCCGCGGAGTAGCGGCTGATGCCGTCGTGGAAGTCGGTGCGGATGTAGCGGGCGTCGAACAACAGGCGCATCTCAGCCGCCGATCGGTTCACCGCGATACAGCTTCTCGAAGGTGTCGAGCGTCTTCTCGATGTCGTGGATCTCCACGCCGTCGAGCGATGCCTGCTGCATCCGCAGGTACTCCTCCGGCGAGGCCGTGAGCACGCGCCGGAGCTTGTCGGCGAGGTCGTCGACGTCGCCCGGCTCGAACAGGTAACCGTTCTCGCCGTCGCGCACGAGGTGCGGGAGGGCGACGGCATCGGCGGCGACGACGGGCAGGCCCGAGGCCATCGCCTCCATCGTCGCGATCGACTGGAGCTCGGCGATCGAGGCGATCGCGAAGACGTCCGCTCGCGTGTAGGCGGCGCGCAGGTCGTCCTCTTCGACACGTCCGTAGAACGTGACCCGGTCCTGGATGCCGAGGCGCTGCACGGCCTGCTCGAGGGCGCGGCGCTGGTCGCCGCCACCGACGATGTCGAACGTGATCTCGGGCAGCTCCGGCGCGAGCTTCGCGACCGCGGCGAGCGTCACCTCGACGTGCTTCTCGGTGGTGAGCCGTCCGACGAACAGCACGCGGCGGTGGGTGCGCGGGGTCAGGTCGGGCGTGTAGTTGCGCTTGTCGATCCCGCAGCTGATCGGGATGACGCCCTGGATGTCGATGGTGCTCTCGAGGAACTCCGCCGCCTTGCGCGTGGGGGTGGTGACCGCACGCGACATGTCGAAGGTGCGCTTCGCGTCGTCCCACGCGAGCTTGACGACCACCTTGTCCAGCAGCGGCGGCAGGGTCGTGAAGTCGAGGATGTTCTCGGCCATGACATGGTTGGTGGCGACCACGGGGATGCCGCGTTGACGGGCGATGCGGGTCAGCGCGCGCCCGAGCACGATGTGCGACTGACTGTGCACGACGTCGGCCGGCACCTCGTCGAGGAGCTTGCGGGAATAGTGCTTCGCCATCCACGGCAGCACGAAGCGCAGCCAGTCGTGCGGAGGCCAGCGCCACCCCGGCGGGCGGTGCACGGTGATCTCCTGACCCTCGATCGTCTCCCGGAACGTGCCGTGCACGGAGTGCTTCACACTCGGCGTCATGATGTGGACGTCGTGGCCGCGCCCGGCGAGTCCGGCGGCGAGGCGCTCGGCGAAGCGGGCGGCGCCGTTGACGTCGGGGCTGAAGGTGTCGGCGGCGATGACGATCGTGAGCGGCCGATGCAGGGGGGTCGGGTCGTCGGGTGTCGCGGATTCGGTCACGGGGTGCGGGGCCTATCTGTGCGGCGGCGGCGAGACCGCGGATCGCGGAGCCACCGCCGTCGAGTCTACCCGAGGGCCTTCTCTGGCCCGGGAGGAGCCGCGCCGCGTAACGTGGTGCCATGGCTCGACTCACCGCGGATGCGGACCCTGCTCGCTGGGTCGCCGTGACCGACTCCTTCGGCTTCTCCGGGCGTCGCGCCCGCAAGAAGGCGATCCGCATGCTGCTCGGCCAGGCGAACGCGGCCGTCGGCGCGCAGCCCCGGCCCGGCGGCGGGTTCGCGGCCTGGGCGATGAGCCAGGCCGCCCCCGCCCTGATGCGCAAGGCGGCCGGACGCGTGCTCGTCTGGGTGTGGAAGTCCGATCCCGAGCTCGTGGTCGTCATGGCGCAGATCCAGCAGCTGACGCCCCAACTGCGCACCGCACGGGCGATGATGCCGATCGAGTACGACGACACCGAGAGCTTCCGCGGCACCTACCTCGGCGTCGGCGAGCGGCTCGTCATGCCGACGCCCCCGACGCGCGAGGGGGGCACGACGCCGCCGCCGTTCGCGACCTACACGTGGGACACGGGCACGCACCTGGTCACCGTCACGGCGACCGGCGGAGACCGCGAGCGGTTCGGCACGGTGGTGCCCGCCGTCGACGACCTCGCGCGGTCGCTGCGCGTCGTGGACGACCTGTCGGTCGGCGAGAGCGCCACGGTGCTCCGCATCGACCCGGCATGATCGCGCTGGAGCCGGCGGACGGGCCGGCCGACCCGCCGTCCTCGCGCCCGCACACGGGGGTGCTGGGCGGCACGGTGTTCCGCTACCGGTTCCGTCCGGCCGACGGCGTCGTCGCCGTGGTGGTGCCGGGACTCGAGGAGGTCGCGTGCACGGACGACACCGTGCTGCACTGGGCCTTCTACACCGACGGGGATGCCGCCGTGCACGCCCCGTGGGCCGCACTGGCGGTGGCCGTCGACGCCCGCAGCGGCGAGGACCGGCTGAGCGATGACCCCCGTGTGCGTGATCGATACGACTTCCCGATCGCCGCGGAGGCGCAGTTCGCGGCCCGGTGGAGCCTGCCCGAGCAGTGGAATGCCGACAGTGTCGGCCTGGCGCCGTTCGCCGGACGTACGGCGGCGGTCGAGGTGGTTCTCGGCGCGCCGGGCCTGACCGGCGTCGACGAGGTCAGCGGCTACGTCGAGGTGCGCGTCGAGCGGATGCCGCACGGGGACCGTTCCCCCGCCGAACGCGTCGACACGCGTCGTGGTTCGCACGCGGGCGACCGGTTCTCGCGGGGGAACACGATCCCGGCCGTCGCCGTCCCGCACGGGTTCACCTTCCTCGTCCCGGCCACCGATGCCCGCGACCAGCGCTGGCCCTACCGCCCCTTCGTGCACGACGACGATGCGGGACGACGTCTGGAGGCGGTGCAGTTCTCCCACCAGCCGAGTCCGTGGATCGGCGACCGCGGGGTGCTCCAGGTGATGCCGTTCGACGGTTCCCCCGCCTCCGCCCCGACCCACCGGCGCCGATGGATCGCGCCGGGCTCGGAGCGCGCGCACCCGCATGTGTGGACGGCGAGCCTCGACGGCGGCCTCCGCGTGGAGGCGACGGCGACCGACCACGTGGGGCTCTTCCGGGTGCGCGCGCCGCGCACCGATGGGGACGTCGGACTCGTGATCGACCAGCCGGGTCGCCACGGCGCCCTGACCGCGACGGCGGACGCCGTGCACGGCTGGGTCGGCGAGGGCGATGCCGAGTGGGGCAACGGCGGCCGGACGTTCTTCGTGGGCGTCGTGCGGACGACATCCGGGCGGGCGGGCCGCCTCGACGACGACGGACGCGGCGACCGGGCCGGCTTCGTCGCGGGCCGCGGCGAGCTGGAGCTGCGCATCGCGATCTCGTTCGTCTCGCTGGAACAGGCTCGCCGCTCCCTCGCGCTGGAGGCGCCGGAGCACCTCTCCTTCGATCAGCTGCGCGAGCGCACCCACGCCGCCTGGAACACCGTCGTCGATCGCGTGCGGATCCCCGACCTGCCGGCATCCGAGCGCCCGTTCCGCGGGCTCGCGCACGACGACTCCCGCGCGCAGCTGGCCTCGGCGCTGTACCGGCTGCACCTGTATCCGAACGCGGCCCACGAGAACGCGGGCACGGCGGAGCAGCCCGCACCGGTGTACGCCGACCCGTTCGTCCCGTCCGGCCCGCATTCGGCCGAGGCGACCGGCGCGCCGGTCGTGGCGGGACGCCTCGCCGTCAACAACGGCTACTGGGACACCTACCGCACCGCCTGGCCGCTGTTCTCGCTCGTCGACCCGGACGGGGCGCGACGACTGCTGGACGGCATCCTCGAGCAGCAGCGGCGCACCGGGTGGATGCCGCGGTGGTCGGCGCCCGGATACGTCGACGCGATGGTCGGCACCTCCAGCGATCAGATCCTCGCGGACGGCGAGCGCTGGGGGCTGCTGGACGATGCGGAGGCGGCGTTCGCCTCGGGGTGGCGCAACGCCGGGGAGCGCGCACCGGATGCCCGCCGCGGACGCAAGGGCATCGGCCGCGGCCGCTTCCTCGGCTACATCCCCCGCGACACGCACGAGGGCATGAGCTGGAGCGTGGAGAACGCGATCAGCGATGCCGCGCTCGCCCGGCTCGCCCGGCGGCTCGCGGCGCGGACCCCGGAGCCGTCGGCATCCCGCTACGACGCCCTCGCCCGCTGGCTCGCCAACCGCTCGCTCTCCTACCGGCAGCTCTTCGACCCCGCCGTGGGCTTCTTCCGGGGGCGGGACGCCGACGGCGCGTTCCCGGGCGGGCGATTCGATCCGCGCGTCTGGGGCGGGGACTACGTCGAGACGAACGCGTGGGGCATGTCGGTCAGCGCGGTGCACGATCCGGCGGGGCTGGCGCAGCTGTACGGCGGACCGCGGGGACTGCGCACCCACCTCGATCGGCTGTTCGCGGAGCCGGAGACGGCCGACCGGGCCCACGCCGGCTCCTACCACCAGGTCATCCACGAGCAGCGCGAGGCCCGGGCGCTGCGCAGCGGGATGTGCGCCGTCTCGAACCAGCCCGCGCACCACATCCCGTACATGTACACCGCGAGCGACGAGCCCTGGCGGGCGGGCGGGGTGGCGCACGGACTCGCGCGGCGGCTGTTCACCGGCGGCCACATCGGCCAGGGCTTCCCGGGCGACGAGGACAACGGCGAGATGAGCGCGTGGTGGCTCTGGGCGGCGCTCGGCCTCTACCCGCTCGACCCCGCCTCGGGCGCGCTCGTCATCGGCTCGCCGCTCTTCGACGACATCTCCGTGGCGCGCTCCGACGGCTCGCGCCTGCGCATCCGCACGCGGCGGAGCGGTCCGGACGCCCACGTGCTGCGCTCGGCACGGGTGAACGGGATGCCGCTCGGCGCGCCGACGCTGCCGGTCGAGGTGCTCGCGGGCGACGTCGAGCTGGAGCTGGATGTCGGCGAGGTCCCGGAGGGAGCGCTCTGGACGGCGCCGACGCCGCCGGCCGCGCCCTGGCACCGTGATCTCACGGGCACCGCCGCGCGCGCCCTCCGCTCCCGCGGGGTCTGGTTCGCCGGACGACTCTTCGACGACGGCGCGGCGCGCGGCGACCGCGGCGTGCGTCTGCGCACCGGGGCGTGGGCCGGGTGGGCGTTCCCGGCGACGACCGTCGCGACCGATGCGACGGTGACCGCGGTCGGCGCGGTCGAGGCCGATGCGCTGCAGTGGGAGGCGAGCGAGGATGCCATGTCGTGGCGGCCCGTCGCGGTGACCGCACCGACGGCCCTGGCCCCCGACCGGACCACCCCGTTCCGCTTCGCCGAGCCGGTGCGCGCCCGCTTCCTCCGGGTGCGCGCCCGCCAGTCGGTGCGGCTGCGGCAGCTCGAGCTGTTCGACCTGGGCGACGCGCGCTGACGCCCCTGCAGACGGCCGCTAGGGTGGCCGCATGAGCGAGAGGAAGCGCCGCCGGCGGCCGCTGTCGCCGCGTGTGCTGCGATGGGAGGACCGGACGGCCTGGCCGATGTTCGCCCTGTCGCTGGTGTTCTTCGCGGCGTGGGTCTGGAGCCTGGCGGACACGAAGCTGACCGTGCACCAGCAGAACCTCCTGGTGGGACTGATCGGCGTCCTGTGGATCGTGTTCATCGCCGACATCGTGGTGCGCCTCGCGATCTGCGGGTCGCCGCGGGAGTTCCTGCGCACACGATGGTTCGAAGCGGTCGCGCTGGTGATCGTCTACCTGCGTCCGTTCGTGATCCTCGCCTACCTGTGGCGGCTGCCGTGGTTCCGCGCCAGCGCCTCGCGGCAGCGGCTGCGCCTGGTGATCCTCGTCTCGATCTTCACGCTGCTGTTCGTGTTCACGGCGTCGACGCTCGTGTGGCTCGCCGAGCGGCAGGACGCCCACGCGAACATCGTCAACCTGGGCGATGCGATCTGGTGGGGCTTCTCGACCCTGGCGACGGTCGGCTACGGCGACTTCGTCCCGGTGACACCGCTCGGTCGGACGATCGCCGTGGGGCTCATGATGGGAGGGCTCATCGTGCTGGGTGTCACGAGCGCCACGGTGATCTCCGCGCTCACCGACCAGATGCACCGGGTGGGCCAGCGTCTCCAGCACGAACGCGCGCTCGACGCCGCCCGCGGCTCGACGCCGGGGGACGCCGACGATTCGATGCCATCATGAGCGCATGACCCTCGCTTCCTGGACAGCGCCCACGAGCCGGCAGAGCGCGCACGAGGAAGGCCGCCGCGAGCGCCGACGCTTCCCTCGGAGGATGCTGGCCGAACTGCCGGCGCGCCGGCGCGACCCCCTCGGCATCCTCTCCGCCCAGAACGCCGCTCGCGTCCCGGAACTCGTGCCGCTGCGCGACGAGCGCATGTCGGCCAGCCCGTTCGCGTTCTATCGCGGCACCGCGGCGCTCATGGCGGACGACCTCGCGGCGGGGCCGACCAGCGGCATCCTCGTCGCGTCGTGCGGCGACGCCCACGTCGCCAACTTCGGCTTCTACGCCTCGCCCCAGCGCACGCTCGTGTTCGATCTCAACGACTTCGACGAGTCGGCGTGGGCCAGCTGGGAGTGGGACCTCAAGCGCCTGGTCGCCAGCATCGTCGTCGCCGGTCAGGCGACCGGACGCGACGATGCCGTCACCGCGGATGCCGCGCGCGCCGCGGTCGTGCGCTACGCGCGGGCCCTCGCCGTCGGCGACACCACGACGCCGCTCGCGCGGTTCTACCAGCACTTCGACGCCGCGGGCGGCCTGATCGGCGGCGACAAGGCGTCGCGGAAGGTGCTGCGTGCGGCGATCGCGGACGCCGAGAAGCGCACCGGCGACAAGGCCGTGCGCAAGATGACCGCCCTCGATCCCGACGGCCGGCTGCGCTTCGTGGAACAGCCGCCGACGATGACCCACGTCACCGACGAGATCGTCGCCGCGGTGGATGCCTCCCTGGCCCAGTACATCGCGACGACCCGCGCCGACGTGCAGCTCGTCCTGTCGCACTACTCACTGTCGGATGTCGTGCGTCGCGTCGTCGGCGTGGGCAGCGTGGGCACGCGCTGCTACGTGGCCGTGTTCGTCGACGGCGACGGGGCCGCCCTGCTCATGCAGGTGAAGGAGGCCGGCCGCAGCGTGCTCGAGGAGTACGGGGGCGCCGCGCAGCGCGCCGAGCTCGCCTCGTTCGTGGCGAGCCACGGGCAGGGCGGCCGGGTCGTCGCCCTGCAGCGGATCCTGCAGGGCTCGTCCGACCCGTTCCTCGGCCACTTCCGCGGCGCGAGCACCGACTACTACGTGCGCCAGTTCCGCGACATGAAGGGCGGGATCGACGCGGAGACGCTCGAGGACGCGCCCTTCCGGCTCTACGCCCAGGCGTGCGCCACGGTGCTGGCGCGCGCCCACGGCCAATCCCCGAACGCGGCGCGCGTGGTCGGCTACCTGGGTGCGGGGCGGGCCGCCGCAGAGTCCATCGTGGAGTGGGCGTACGGATACGCGGCGCTCTCCCGCACCGACTACGGCGCCTTCGTCGACGCCGTGGGCACCCGCACCGTCTAGTCGCCGCTACTGCTCGGGATCGGCGTCCGCCGCGGGCAGCGGTCGCCACAGGACGACTTCCGTCGCCCGGCGCACGCGCGTGCCGTGGCGGAGGGTCACGACCGACCCCGTCGCCCCCGCCGCGAAGACGCGGGAGCGACGGGCGAGCTCCTCCTGCAGCCGCTGCTCCAGCTCGGCGACGCGACGGCGCAGGCCGCGCGCCTCGTTCTCGAGCTCGATCAGCCGCGAGATGGCCGGCAGGCTCATGCCCTCGGCCGAGAGCGCGGCCACCTCGCGCAGCTGCTTGACGTGACGCAGCGAGTAGCGCCGCGACCCGCCCTGGGTGCGGCCGGGGACCACCAGGCCCAGCCGGTCGTACTGGCGGAGGGTCTGCGGGTGCATGCCGGCGAGCTCGGCGGCGACGGCGATCGCGAAGATCGGGGCCTCCTCGTCGGGCTGCTCGTCGCTCATCGTCACTCCCGGGCCTTGGCCATGAGGTCGGCGCGCGGATTCTCCTTCGGCTCCAGCTCGTGGAAGCGCTCCAGCGCCTCCTTCGCCTGGTCGTCCAGGTGCGCCGGGACGGCGACCTGGACCTCGGCGAGCAGATCGCCCGTGCCCTTCGCGGTGTGGACACCTCGGCCCTTGACCCGCAGCACGCGACCCGACGGGGTGCCGGGCGCGACGCGGAGCTTGACGGGATCGCCGCCGAGCGTCGGCACCTCGATCGTCGCCCCCAGCGCCGCCTCCGTGAAGGTCACCGGGACGGTCACGCGCAGGTTGAGCCCGTCACGCGTGAACACGGGATGCGGCCGCACGGTGACGCTCACGACGACATCGCCCGCCTCGCCGCCGTCGGGCGACGGCCGTCCGCGTCCGCGCAGCCGGATCTTCTGGCCGTCGGAGACCCCAGCCGGGATCTTCACCTTGAACGGCTTGCCGTCCTCGCCGGCGAGCGTGATGGTCTCGCCCTTGACGGCGGTCTGGAAGTCCAGCGTGGTGCGCGCGGTGACGTCGGCGCCGCGCTGCGGACCGCCGTAGCCGCGGAATCCGCCGGTCGACTGACCGAAGCGTCCCGAGCCGAAGCCGCCGCCCTGGCCGAACATCGAGAACAGGTCGTCGAAGTCGGCCGACTGCGCCGATCCGCGCGACTGGCCGAAACGGCTGAAGACGTCCTCGAACCCGCCGGCACCCGCGCCGGGCGCCTGGAAGCGTGCGCCTCCGGCGCCCATCGCGCGGATCTGGTCGTACTCCTCGCGCTGGGCCTTGTCGGAGAGCACGGCGTACGCCTCGCTCATCTCCTTGAACTTCGCCTCTTTCGCCGGGTCTCCCTGCGTGGAGTCCGGGTGGTAGGTGCGCGCGAGCTTGCGGTACGCCTTCTTCAGGTCGGCCTCGGACACGTCCTTGGAGACGCCCAAGACCTTGTAGAAGTCCTTGTCGAACCAATCCTGACTGGCCATGGACACCTCCTCCCGTCAGTCGGCGGAACCGGCGACGACGACCTTGGCCGGTCGCAGTTCGATCGTGCCCAGGCGGTAGCCGACCTCGACGACATCGAGGATGGTGCCGTCCTCGACCCCGCCGGGGTTCGGGGCGTGGAAGATCGCCTCGTGCTGCTGCGGGTCGAAGGCCTCGCCGGCGACGCCGTAGGTCTCCACCCCGAGGCGGGCGACGACGGCGCGCAGCTTCTCGGCGATCGCCAGCAGCGGCGAGCCCTCGACCAGATCGCCGTGCTTCTCGGCACGGTCGAGGTCGTCGAGCACCGGCAGCAGTCCCTTGGCGACCGAGCCCTTCGCGCGGGCGATCTCCACCTCGCGCTGCTCCTCGGTGCGCCGCCGGTAGTTGGCGTACTCGGCCTGCACCCGCTTGAGATCCAGCAGCAGGTCGCGGTCCTCGGGGGATGCCTCCGCCACCGCGGCCTCGTCCGTCTGCGCCGTGTCGAGGATGTCGTCGACGGTCAGCGCGTCGCCGTCATCCGCGGCCCCCTGCGAGTCGGGGCCGGAGGCGTGCGCCTCCGACCCCTCGTCACCGGGGACTTCGTCGATCGGCTCTTCGAAGTCCTTGTTCGTCATGGCTCGATTCTCTTACTTCTTCTCGTCCTCGTCGTCGACGACCTCGGCGTCGATCACGTCCTCCTCGGGGTTCGGCACGCTGCCGTTGCCCGGGTCGGCCACCGTGGGGTCGCCCTGCTCGCCCGCCGCCTGCGCCGAGGCGTAGATGGCCTCGCCGAGCTGCTGCTGCGACGCGTTGAGCTTGTCGAACGCGTTCTTCACGGCATCCTCGTCGTCACCGGCGAGCGCGGTCTTCAGCGCGTCGACGTCGGCCTGGACGGAGGTCTTCACCTCGGCGGGGAGCTTGTCCCCGTTGTCCTTGATGAGCTTCTCGATCGAGTACGAGAGGGTCTCGGCCTGGTTGCGGACCTCGGCGGCCTCGCGGCGCTTCTTGTCCTCGGCGGCGTGCTCCTCGGCCTCGCGCACCATGCGCTCGATGTCGTCCTTGGGCAGCGACGAGCCGCCGGTGATCGTCATCGACTGCTCCTTGCCGGTGCCCTTGTCCTTCGCGGACACGTGGACGATGCCGTTGGCGTCGATGTCGAAGGTGACCTCGATCTGCGGGATGCCGCGGGGAGCCGGCGCGATGCCGGTCAGCTCGAACGTGCCCAGCGGCTTGTTGTCGCGGGTGAAGTCGCGCTCGCCCTGGAAGACCTGGATCGCGACCGACGGCTGGTTGTCGTCGGCGGTCGTGAAGGTCTCGCTGCGCTTGGTCGGGATGGCCGTGTTGCGCTCGATGAGCTTGGTCATGATGCCGCCCTTGGTCTCGATGCCGAGGCTCAGGGGGGTGACGTCGATGAGCAGCACGTCCTTGCGCTCACCCTTGAGGACACCGGCCTGCAGGGCGGCGCCGACGGCGACGACCTCGTCCGGGTTGACGCCCTTGTTGGGCTCCTTGCCGCCGGTGAGCTGCTTGACCAGCTCAGTGACCTGCGGCATGCGGGTCGATCCGCCGACGAGCACGACGTGGTCGATGTCGCCGACCTTGATGCCGGCCTCGGCGATGACGTCATTGAACGGCTTCTTCGTGCGGTCGAGGAGGTCCTTGGTGAGGTCCTCGAACTTGGCACGGGTGAGGGTCTCCGACAGCGACACGGGGCCCGAGTCCGTCAGCGACAGGTAGGGCAGGTTGATGGAGGTGCTCGTCGAGCTCGACAGCTCCTTCTTGGCCTGCTCGGCCGCCTCCTTCAGACGCTGCAGCGCGATCTTGTCGCCCGAGACGTCGACGCCGGTGGTGTCCTTGAACTGCTTGATGAGGTAGTCGACGACGCGCTGGTCCCAGTCGTCGCCGCCGAGGCGGTTGTCACCGGCGGTGGCGCGCACCTGGATCGTGGAGAAGTCGTCGTCCTTGCCCACCTCGAGCAGGGACACGTCGAACGTGCCGCCACCGAGGTCGAAGACGAGGATGAGCTCGTCCTCCTTGCCCTTGTCCAGGCCGTAGGCGAGAGCGGCGGCGGTGGGCTCGTTGATGATGCGCAGGACGTTGAGGCCCGCGATCTCACCGGCATCCTTCGTCGCCTGACGCTCGGCGTCGTTGAAGTACGCGGGGACGGTGATGACGGCGTCGGTGACGCTGTCGCCCAGGTACTCCTCGGCGTCGCGCTTGAGCTTCTGGAGGATGCGCGCGGAGATCTCCTGCGGGGTGTACTGCTTGCCGTCGATCGACTGGGTCTTCCAGTCGGTGCCCATGTGCCGCTTGACCGACGAGAGCGTGCGGTCGACGTTGGTGACGGCCTGGCGCTTGGCGGTCTCGCCGACGAGCACCTCGCCGTCCTTGGTGAAGGCCACGACCGACGGGGTCGTGCGGAAGCCCTCGGCGTTGGCGATGACCTTCGGCTCGCCGCCCTCGAGGACGGAGACGACGGAGTTCGTCGTCCCGAGGTCGATACCCACTGCACGTGCCATTGTGTTCCCTTTCGTGAAACGGATCTGAGGAAGTCTGCGGGGTTGAGTCCTACCGGCTCAACTTCGATGTGTTCCACGATAGCCCCGGCATCCACGGCTGTCAAACCCAAGTTGATATGAATCGGCTCAACTTTCGTGACGGATGCCGGGAGTAACGTGACCTGCACGCGCGATGACGCGCCACCCGGTGTTCACCGAAGGGACATACCGTGACGAACATGTCACTGCCCGACCAGCCCGCCCCGCCGGCACCCCTCGCCCGCTCGACCGGTCGTGGCGCCGTGCTCGCGTGGGGGCTGTGGGACTGGGGATCGGCCTCGATCAACGCCGTCGCCACCTCGTTCGTGTTCACCGTGTACCTCACCGGCAGCGCCTTCGGTGACGCGGCGAGCACGTCGCAAGCCCTTTCGCTGGCCCTCACCCTCGCCGGCCTGGTGGTGCTCATCACGGCGCCGATCACAGGACAACGCTCGGACGCCTCGGCGCACCGCAAGCGGTGGCTCGCCATCAACACGGGCGTCGTCGTGCTCATGCTGGCGCTGATGATCTTCGTCCGCGAAGACACCGCCTACCTGTGGTTCGGGCTCACGCTGCTCGCGGTCGGCACCATCTTCTACGAGCTGGCGAGCGTGAACTACAACGCGATGCTCTCCCAGATCTCCACGCCGCGCACGGTGGGCAAGGTCTCCGGCTTCGGCTGGGGGATGGGCTACCTGGGGGGCATCGTGCTGCTGCTCGTGCTCTACTTCGGGCTCATCAAGCCCGACGTAGGACTGTTCGGCGTCACGGGGGCCGACGGCATGGCCGTGCGCGTGTCGATGCTCCTCGCCGCGATCTGGTTCGCTCTGTCGGCCCTCCCCCTGCTGTTCGCGGTGCCGGAGAACACGCCGTCCACGCCCGGCGCGGCGCGCATCGGCTTCTTCGCCTCCTACCGGGTGCTCTTCGGAACGGTCGCCTCGCTGTGGCGCGAGAGCCGTCCGACCGTCTGGTTCCTCCTCGCCAGCGCGATCTTCCGCGACGGACTCACGGGAGTCTTCACCTTCGTCGGAGTGCTGGCGACCGGCACATTCGGGCTCACCGCCGCGGACGTGCTCATCTTCGCCATCGCCGCCAACGTCGTGGCGGGCATCGTGACCATGGCGTCGGGCTTCTTCGACGACCGGTTCGGACCGAAGCCGGTCATGATCGTCTCGCTCGTCGCGCTCGTGGTCGGCGGCATCCTGATCTTCGTGCTCCACGACGGAGGGCCTGCCGTGTTCTGGGGCCTCGGTCTCGCGATGGCGATGTTCGTCGGGCCCGCCCAGTCCGCGTCGCGTACGTTCCTGGCCCGCAGCATCCCCACCGGTCGCGAGGGAGAGGTGTTCGGCCTCTATGCGACGACCGGCCGCGCCGCCGTCTTCCTCGCCCCGATGATGTTCGGCGTCTTCGTCACGCTCGGAGGCGATCAGTACTGGGGCGTGCTCGGGCTCGTCGCCGTGCTGCTCGTGGGGCTGGCACTGCTGATCCCCGTGCGTCCGCCCGCCCGCTGATCACGCCGCCCGGTCGCTGAGCGAGCGCAGCGAGTCGAAACGCGGCTCCCGCGCCGATAGATGCCGAGCCGCGCTCAGTCGCGGCGCGGGCGCCGCTCGCCGCGGTCGACACGCTCGCCGCGGTCCGGACGCTTGGCGGAGCGCTGGAACCGGTCGGGCTTGATCTCGATGAGGCGGCCGCTGATCCGCGTGCCCTCGAGCCGCTGGAGCGTGTCGCGGGGGAGGTCGGCGGGCAGCTCCACGAGCGAGAAGTCGGGACGGATCTGAATCGCGCCGAAGTCCTCGCGACGCAGGCCGCCCTCGTTCGCGAGCGCACCGACGATCTGGCGCGGCTCGACCTTGTGACGGCGCCCGACCTCGATGCGGTACGTGGCGGTGGGACCGCCGCTGCGCTCACGCCGGGGCCGGTCGCCGCGATCACCGCGGTCACCGTCACGGACGGGACGGTCGCCGCGGTCGCCGCGGTCCGCACGCTCGCGGCGCGGCTCGGGGCCGTCCGCGTCCAGCAGCAGCGGGGTCTCGCCCTGCGCGACGACGGCGAGCGCGGCGGCCACATCCGCCTCGGGCACGTCGTGGTGCGTGACGTAGTGGTTGATGATGTCGCGGAAGCGGTCGATGCGCTCGGTCTCGGCCAGCGCCGCCGTGATCGCGTCGTCGAACCGGGTGAGGCGCGTCGCGTTGACGTCCTCGGCGCTCGGCAGCGACATCTCGGTGAGGGGCTGGCGCGTCGCCTTCTCGATGGAGGCGAGCATCCGGCGCTCGCGCGGCGTGACGAAGCTGATCGCGTCGCCCGAGCGGCCGGCGCGGCCGGTGCGGCCGATGCGGTGGACGTACGACTCGGTGTCGATGGGCAGATCGAAGTTGACGACGTGGCTGATCCGCTCGACGTCGAGACCGCGGGCGGCGACGTCGGTGGCGACGAGGATGTCGAGCTTGCCGTCCTTGAGCTGGTTGACGGTGCGCTCGCGCTGCACCTGCGCGACATCGCCGTTGATGGCGGCCGCGGCGTATCCGCGCGCCCGCAGCTTCTCGGCGAGGGTCTCGGTCTCGTTCTTCGTGCGGGTGAAGACGATCATGCCCTCGAAGTTCTCGACCTCGAGGATGCGGGTGAGCGCGTCGACCTTCTGCGGGTACGACACGATCAGGTAGCGCTGGGTGATGTTGGTCGCGGTCGAGGTCTTCGCCTTGACGTTGATCTCCTCGGCATCCTTCAGATACGTGCCGGCGAGGCGACGGATCTGCGCGGGCATCGTCGCGGAGAAGAGCGCGACCTGCTTGCCCGCGGGGGTGTCGGCGAGGATCGTCTCGACGTCCTCGGCGAAGCCCATCTTCAGCATCTCGTCGGCCTCGTCGAGCACGAGGAACCGCAGCTCGGAGAGGTCGAGGGTGCCCTTGTCGAGGTGGTCCATGATGCGGCCGGGGGTGCCGACGACGATGTGCACGCCGCGGCGGAGCGCCGACAGCTGCTGCCCGTAGCCCTGGCCGCCGTAGACGGGCAGCACGTGCACGCCGCGGAGGTGACCGGCGTAGGACTCGAACGCCTCGCACACCTGCAGGGCGAGCTCGCGGGTCGGCGCGAGCACGAGCGCCTGCGGCGTCTTCTGCGACAGGTCGAGCTGCGAGAGGATCGGCAGCGCGAACGCGGCCGTCTTGCCGGTGCCGGTCTGCGCGGTGCCGAGCACGTCGCGACCCGCGAGCAGCGGCGGGATCGTCGCGGCCTGGATGGCCGACGGCGTCTCGTAGCCGACGTCCTTCAGCGCCTTGAGCACCGCGGCGTCGAGGCCGAGGTCGGCGAATCCGGGCGCCGCCGGAGCCTCGGCGGAGTCGGCGATGCGGGTGTCGGGCGCGGGAGCGGCCTCGACGGGATCGGTGGAGCTGTCAGAGGCCATGTGACCACGGTAGTCGCCCGGCGCCGTCACCACCCCATCGAGCCGGGCACTCCCTTGAACGGCCCGACGACGTTCGCCGTCACCCACCCGCCGTAGAACCGTCCCGGCTGCGGGGTGACGACCTCCCCGTCGACGGTGCACGCGTCCATCGGGGCGGCGTAGACGGCGACCCGATCGCGCAGGATGCCGTAGCCCGCCGAGGGCTGCGGATAGTTCCACGCCGCCCCCGGACGGGTGAGGCCGCCGCCCACCACGTCGAGGTAGCGGGCGGCACCCTTGAACTCGCAGAACGAGGAGCCTTCGGCATCCACCAGCGCACCCGGGGCGAAGTCGGCGATCGGCAGGTAGTAGACCGGCGGATGACTGGTCTCGAGCACGCGCACCGCGTCACGCGTGTCGGCGATCAGCTCACCGCCGAGGCGGATCGTCACCCGTGCCGCGACCGGCTCGACGCGGGGCGGGCGGGGGTAGTCCCACACCGACTCCTGCCCGGGAGCCGGCGTTTCGGGGAGAGGGCGGGGCATGCGCCCACTGTACGTGCGTCGGTGTTGACTGGACGCATGACCGTGATGCCGATGTTTCCTCTCGGGGCGGTGCTCTTCCCCCACACGCCCCTGCCGCTGCGGGTGTTCGAGCCGCGGTATCTGCAGCTGATGGGTGAGCTGCTCGACAGCGACGACCCGCAGTTCGGTGTCGTGCTGATCGAGCGCGGACACGAGACCGGCGGCGGCGATCAGCGGTCCGACATCGGCACGCTGGCGCGCCTCGTCAACGTCGCGGCCGGGGCGGACGCTCTGCAGGTGGTCGCCGTCGGCACCGACCGGTTCACCGTCGACGGGTGGCTCGACGACGCCCCCTACCCGCGGGCGGAGGTGTCCCGGCGGGATCCGCTGGTGTGGAACGACGCGCTGACGCCGCTGCGCACCGAGGCCGAGGCGATCGTGCGGCGGGTGCTCGGCCGGTTCCCCGACGCGCCGTGGGGAGCGCACATCGAGCTGTCGTCCGACCCGGTGGCCGCGGTGTGGCAGATCGCCGCGATCGCCCCGCTGGTGGAGTACGACCAGCAGCGACTCCTGCGGGCGACGACGATGGGCGGCCTGCTGCAGCAGATCATCGATCTGACGCTCGAGGTCGACGAGATCTGGCCCGCCGACGACTGACGGCGGCGCTCAGCCTCGCGGCCAGGCGGCGGCGAGCTTCGTGAGCAGTCGGGCGAGGTCGGCGCGTTCGGTCTCGCTGAAGTCCGCGAGGGCGGCGGCGAGGTGCTCCCGGCGCCGTCCGCGGAACCCCGTCGCGACCCGCTCCCCCGTCGGCGTGAGCGCGATGCGCGTGCGACGGGCGTCGTCGGGGTCGGCCTCGCGCCGCACCAGACCCATCTCGACGCTCTGCTGCACCAGCCGCGACGCCCGCGGCTGATCCACTCCGATCGCCTCGCCGAGCTCGCTCACGCTGAGCGGGTGGGATGCCGCGTGCAGCGCTTCGATCAACCGCAGCCGCGCCGGGCCGCCCATGCGGATCGCGGGGCCGCCCTCTCGGGCGCCGGGCCAGGACGGCGGCGTCCCGACGTCGTGATGACCGCCGTGGCGACCGCGTCCGCCCCTCATCCAGGGCGGGCCGCCCGCTCCCTCCTCCGCGCCCGGGGGACGCCCGTGGCGGTCACCGCCGCCGGGGCCCGGACCCCGCCCGCGCAGACGACCGAGGGCGGCATCGATGGCATCGAGGTCGGCGTCGGAGGGTGAGGAGTCGGGATCCGGCATACCTCGAATTTACATGTCTCTTGACATGTTCCGGCATTGCATGTCACACTGCATGTACATGCGCATTGACATGCAAATGGATCGCACCCGCGATCCCTCACGAAAGGACCTCCCATGGAGAACCTCACAGACATCCCCGAAACCACCCCCGCCGTCCCCGACCAGCGCGCCTTCGCCCGCGAGGTGCGCAGGGTCGCTCGTGCCCTCTGGCAGGAGCGCGCCGCCGCGTTCACGGCCGACGACATCGGCCCGCGCGAGGCGCGACTGCTGCACCTGCTCGCCTCCGAGCGCGCCGCCGACCTGCCGGAGCACCTGCCGCACGGCGGCAAGCGCCTTCGCCGGCTGGCCGAGCGCGGCTGGGCGACCGAGACCGACGGCACCTGGACGCTGACCGAGACCGGCCGCACCGCCGCCCAGCGACTCACGCAGCACCTCACCCACCGCAGGGAGGAGATCGGAACCCGCCTCGCCGAGGCCGTGTCGGCCGACGAGCTCGCGTCCGCCACGACGACCCTCGAGGCCGTCGCCCGTGCGCTCGGCGCTCCGGACGGTGACGGCCCGGACGGCCATCCCCGACACCGCCGCCACGGCTTCGGACCGGGCGCGCACGGCTTCGGACCGGGCGCGCACGGCCGGGGCCGGGCTCATCACGGCGAGGGCTGCCGCGACCACGCCCCGCGTCAGGGCGACGCGGAGAGCGCGTACGAGCGCGGCTTCGCCGCCGGTTTCAGCGAGGGCCGCACGGCCGCCGGGGCGTGAGCCCGTCCCGAACCGGCGCGCGCCCGTCCCGAACTCCTCCGATCGACGCCCTCACCGTCGCCGCAGCCCCGCGTCCACGCGGTTCCTGCGGCGGCAGGGGACGCCAGTGGAGGAGTCCGGGACCGCGCCCGGCGGCGCCCGGACGCGCCCCGCGCGTCAGCGCGGCGTGCGCCGCCACCAGGACGGCATCCGGACGCCCTGCTCGTTGCCGCTCTCGACGTCGAGCCCGTAGTGCTCGCCGACGTAGTCGACGAGCTGGGCACGCTCCGCACGGTCGTAGACGCGCCGCTCCCGTCGGAAGGCGATGACGGTCGACCAGCACATGAGCAGCATGACCACGCTGAACGGCAGCGCGATCGTGATCGCCGCGGTCTGCAGCGCCGACAGCCCGCCGGCGAGGAGCAGCGCGATCGCGAGCGCCGCCGTGGCGAGCGTGAAGAACACCCGCACCCACCGCTTCGGCTCCGCGTCGCCGCCGGTCGCCAGCATCCCCATCACGAGCGCGCCGGAATCGGCGGAGGTGACGAAGAAGATGCCGATCAGCACGATCGCGCCGATCGTCAGCACCTGCCCGGCGGGCAGATGCGCGAACAGCTGGAACAGCGCCCCCTGCAGATCGACGCTGCCGTCCGGGAGCAGCATCGACCCGGGGGCGTTCAGCTCCTGGTAGAGCGCGGAGCCTCCGAGCACCGCGAACCAGATGATGCCCACGAGCGTCGGCACGATCAAGACGCCCAGCACGAACTCCCGCACCGTGCGCCCCTTGCTCACGCGAGCGATGAAGATGCCGACGAACGGGGCCCACGAGATCCACCAGCCCCAGTAGAACGAGGTCCAGGCCGCCTGCCACTGCTCCCCCGCCTCGCCCTGGAACGCGCTGACGGTGAAGCTCAGCCCGACGAAGTTCTGCAGGTACGCCCCGATCGACTGCACCCATTCCCGCAGCAGGTATTCGGTCTGCCCGACGACGAGCACGAACACCAGCAGAAGCGCCGCCAGCACGAGGTTGAAGGTCGACAGCCACTTCATGCCCTTGGCGACGCCCGACAGCACCGAGAACAGCACGAAGACGGTGATGACGCCGATGATGACCACCTGCATGAGGGTGTCGGGGGTGCCGAACCCGGCGCTGGAGAGGCCGGCGCCGATCTGCATGACGCCCAGGCCGAGCGAGGTGGCGACGCCGAACACGGTGCCGACCAGGGCGATCGTGTCGATCACGTTGCCCCAGGTGCCGCGCACGTGCCGTCCCAGCAGAGGCTCCAACGCCCAGCGGATCGAGATCGGCCGCCGGCGGCGGTGGATGGCGTAGGCCAGCGCGACCCCGACGACGACGTAGATGGCCCACGCCTGCACGCCCCAGTGCAGGTAGGTCTGGATGAGTGCGCTCTGCGCGAGCTGCGCGTCGGTTCCGGTGACGCCCGGCCGGGGCGAGACGAAGTGGCTGAGCGGCTCGCTCACGCCGTAGAACACGAGCCCGATCCCCATGCCCGCCGCGAACAGCAGCGAGAACCAGGCGCCGACCGAGAACTCCGGCTCGTCGTCGTCCTTGCCGAGCTTGATGTCGCCGAAGCGGCTGAAGCCCAGCACCAGGGCGAAGGCGACGAAGAAGGCCGAGATCAGCACGTAGTACCAGCTGAACGTGCGGACAATCGTGGCCTGCACCGCGGCGAACGCGCTCTCGGCGGTCGCCGGGAACAGCACCGCGAAGGCGGTCACCAGGACGATGATCGCCGCCGCCGGCCAGAACACCCAGCGGGCGAGCGGGCGTGAGGCCAGCGGATCGGCCGCCGGCGCCGCCGGGCTCGCCCCGCTCATGCGCCCCGTGCTCCGGCGTCGGTGGACCCGACATCCGTGCGGTGGAAGTTCTGGAACGACCGCGACGCCGTCGGACCGCGCTGGCCGTGGTAGCGGTTGAGGTACGGGCCGGTGCCGTAGGGGTTCTCCGCCGCGGACGACAGGCGGAAGAAGCAGAGCTGGCCGATCTTCATGCCGGGCCACAGCTTGATGGGCAGCGTCGCGACGTTCGACAGCTCCAGGGTGACGTGGCCCGAGAAGCCGGGATCGATGAACCCCGCCGTCGAGTGGGTCAGCAACCCGAGGCGGCCGAGCGAGGACTTGCCTTCCAGCCGCGCGGCGATGTCGTCGGGCAGCGTCACCTGCTCGAACGTCGACCCGAGCACGAACTCGCCGGGGTGCAGGATGAACGGCTCGTCGGGCCGCACCTCGATGAGGTGTGTCAGATCGGGCTGGTCCTCGGCCGGGTCGATGAACGGGTACTTGTGGTTGTCGAACAGCCGGAAGTACCGGTCGAGCCGCACGTCGACGCTCGACGGCTGCACCATCGCGGGGTCCCAGGGCGCGAGCCCGACCCGTCCGGTGGAGATCTCGGTGCGGATGTCACGATCGCTGAGCAGCACGCCGCCAGCCTACTGGCCGTGTCCGGCGACCGCCGCCGGGTCAGCCGTCGACGGATGCCGCGACGGCCAGAGCGGACCGGGTCAGAAGCCCGGTGATCTCCTCCGCGGGGCGATCGGAGGCGATGGCGAGTTCGATGAGCACGTCCTCCGCGAACGCGACCCAGGCGCGGGCCGCCACGCGCAGCGTCGCCGAGTCGGCGTGGCCCAGTTCCCGGAAGACGTCGAGGATGCGGCGGGCGTTCTCGTCGCGTGCCTCGTCGACGAGCTCGCGCACGACGGGGTCGCCGCTGGCGACGCCCCGCACGAGCGAGTAGAAGGTCCCGGTGTGGGCGCGCACGAACGCGACGATGCGTGCGACGGTGTCGTCGAGGCGCTCGCGCGGCGGCAGCTCCTCGCGCGGCGCGGATGCCGCGATCAGCGCGTCCCGCGCCGTCGTCACCACCGCGGTGTGGAGTCCCTGACGCGAGCCGAAGTAGTGGAACACGAGCGCCCGGGAGACGTCCTCCCGCGCGGCGAGGGCCTCGATCGTGAGGTCGTCGAGGGGCTGGGAGACCAGGAAGGCGACCCCCGAGGCGATCAGCTGGGCACGACGATCCTCCCGCGACAGGCGTCGACGCTGGTCGGAGGGCATGTCCCGACCCTACCGAGCCGCTCCCCGACACCGAGGGGCCGGGCCACGTCGCAGGGGTCGGTGAGAGTTCTCTCACACTCGGTCGGCCTTATTGACTGATTGTCAATTCCGGCGCACAGTCGATGATCGAGCGCGTCGGCAGCGGAGCCGGCGCCCACGGCATCCGGAGGATCGATGAGACTCTCGAACCCGACCCGCTCCCGCGCAGGGCGCATCACCCTCGCCACCGTCCCCGTCGTCCTGGCCTCGACGTTCCTGCTGGGCGGGGTCGCGCAGGGCGCCGTCCCCGTCTCGTTCGCCGTCTCCGGCAGCCAGTTCCAGATCAGCGCCTCCAAGCTCGAGGGCACCGGCTTCTCGCAGTACGCGGGGGTCACGCAGGACACCGCGGGCGGCTCGCACAACGTCGCGATCGCGAACATCGCGTCGGCCCAGCTCTACGACCTCTGCCAGTCGGTGATCTCCGACACCCCGCTCGGCAAGGTCGGCGTGCGGATCACCGCGGGCGGCGGCGGGAATCCCGCCTCGGCGACCGACCTGCAGATCGGCATGACCGACCTCAAGGGCGACTCGTCGTTCTCGAACATCCGCATCGGCGTGGACGCGTCCACGGTCAACACGGCGGCGAAGGGTTCCGTCGGCGACTTCGCTCAGGATGCCGACAGCGTCACCATCGACAACCTCCAGCAGATCTCCTGGAGCACGCAGGCCTCCGTGTTCACGCTGACCGGCATGTCGCTGACACTGACGGACGGATCGACCGGATGCTTCTGACACGTCGGGCGCCCCGGGCGCCGCGCTCCCCCGGCCGCGGTCGGATCTGGCGGCGCGAACGGCCGCTGGTCGGCGGCATCCTGCTCATCCTCGGCGGCCTCGTGATGTTCGGATCGAGCCAGCTCGACTTCGGCCGGCTGCACATCCACCTCGGCATCGAGGGGTTGCAGGCCGTCGTGATCCCCCTGCTGCTGATCGTGCTCGGCGCCCTGGTCATCGCGACACCGGCGCACCGCATCCTCTACGGCGTCATCGCGCTGGCGACGAGCGTCTACTCGATCGTCGGCGTCAACCTCGGCGGCTTCCTCGTCGGGTTCCTGCTGTCGGCCGTCGGCGGCATCCTGGCCGTCTCGTGGATGCCGCGCCCCGGCACCGACCCCGCCGCGGAGGCAGACGCGGACGCGGACAGGGAGCCCGAGGGGGCGATCGTCCCCGACGAGGCGGTCACGCGATGACCGGTCGTCCGCGCGCCCGCGCTGCGGCGGTCGCGGCGGCGCTGCTCGCGCTCACGCCCGCCGTCATGGGGGCCGCGATCGTGCCGGCGACGTCGGTCGCGGCGTCGACCCCGCATCCGGCGGAGTGGTGCATCCCGATCATCCTGCCGTGCCACGGCGCCTCCTCGCCGTCGCCGAGTCCGTCGCCGTCGTCGTCACCCACGGGGTCAGCCCCCGCCGTCCCGGATCCCGGGACTCCTGCGCCCGCACCGTCTCCCGCTCCGTCTCCCGCCCCGTCGGAGGGCACCACGCCGCCGGCGGTCGCACCGGTCGCCGACGAAGACGGGCCGGTGTTCACGCAGCCGTCCGCACAGCTCGGGTCGACGTCGCTGTCGTTCAGCGGGCTGCGGGGGATCTCGGTCGTGACGGTCCCCCTCGCGGACGGTTCGCGGACGACCGCGCTCAAGCTCGAAGCCGACCGCATCACGATCTCGGGCTTCAGCCTGACCGTCCGCCACGAGACCGGCCCGATCCTGACGACGACCGCCGACACGATGACGCTCGAGGGCCACGTGGCCGTCTACCTCAACTCGCTGAGCGCGACGCTGCCCGGGGGCCGGCTGCTCACCCTGGGCGCCGACACCCCGCCGCCCGCCGAAGGCCTCGAGTCGATGTTCGGCGTGACCCTCGGTCTCGTCGGGTCGACGGCGGACTCCATCACCTACACGAACACGGTGCAGCACCTGTCGGAGTGACGGGCGGGCGGCGGCCTCCGGTCGGTTTGCTAAGCTGGCCGCGCACCTCCCGGTGCATGGGGCTGTAGTTCAATGGCAGAACTTCTGCTTCCCAAGCAGACAGCGCGGGTTCGATTCCCGTCAGCCCCTCCACTTTCTTGCGCGCAGCGCCTCTTGGTATCTTTCCCGCGGGTCGCGCACCGTGCGCGAGCGAGGAGCGCGGGAGCATGACGCAGGACGCCGCACCACCCCTTCGTTTCGGCCTCCGCCGGATGACGGCCCGCGATCCCGGTGAACGGCACCGCGCCGCGAGCCCCCTGGAGCTGTTCTTCGACCTCGTCTTCGTGGTCGCCGTGTCACTGTCGTCGCAGCAGCTGCACCACATGGAGTCGGAGGGCGCGCTGGGCGTCGCCGTCCTGAGCTACATCATGGTGTTCTTCACCGTCTGGTGGGCGTGGATGAACTTCACCTGGTTCGGCACGTCGTTCGCCGTCGACGACTGGCTGTACCGCGTGATGACGATCGTCCAGATGGCCGGCGTCCTGGTGCTGGCCAGTGGCAGCGCCGCCGCGATGGAGCACCAGGACTTCACGATCGTGACGCTCGGCTACGTGATCATGCGCCTCGCGATGGTCGGGCAGTGGCTGCGCGCGGCGGCATCCGTACCCGCGTACCGCCGCGTGTGCCTGAGGTACGCGGGCGGAATCGCCCTCGTGCAGGTCGCGTGGGTGCTGCGCCTGCTGCTGCCCCCGGGCGCCGGAACGATCGCGTTCTTCGCGCTCGTGCTCGCCGAGGCGCTCGTGCCCATCTGGGCCGAGCACCGCGACCACGCCCCGTGGAACGCGCATCACATCACCGAGCGCTACAGCCTGTTCACCCTGATCCTGCTCGGCGAGTCGATCCTCGCTTCGGCGGGCGCGATCATCGAGGCCGTGCAGAAGCAGGACCACCTCGCCGAGCTGATCGTCGTGTCTGCGGCGGCGCTGGTCATCGCGGCGGGCATGTGGTGGGTGTACTTCTCCCGCGAGCACACCGGACACATCCGCACCCTCGCCTCCTCCCTCCGCTACGGGTACTTCCACTACGTCATCTTCGCCGCGGCGGGTGCTTTCTCGGCGGGCATCGAGATCGCGGTCGACGCCATCGGCGGCGAGGCCCACCTGTCCGACATCGCCGCGCACGCCACCCTCACCGTGCCCGTGGCGCTGTTCATCCTCGGGATCTGGGCACTCACGCTGCGGACCCGGTTGACGGCGGCCGGCAACACGCTCCTGCTGCTCGGGACGGCCGCCGTCGCCGCCGCGACGTTCGTCCCCTCGACGATCGGGATGCTGCTCACCGCCGCCGTCGGCACGGTCACCGCGGTCGTCGCCGTCGAGATCGGCCCGGCCCCTCGGGGCGCGACTCAGAGGCAGGTGTCGACGACGGTCTGATCGTCCAGCACCGCCACGATGCGCTCCGCGAGCGGCCAGTAGGGCGCGTAGTGCTGCGGATCGCGGTTGATCTGCACGCGATGCGCGACCTCGGTGGGTGCGGTCTCCGATCGCTCCGGCTCGGGCACGTCCTCGACCATCGCCCGATAGAAGAGCGTGGCGGCGGTGTACGGGTCCAGCCGTTGCTCCCGGCTCCCCCAGCCGTCCTGCTGCTGGAACAGTCCGATCGAGGTCGTCCGGGAGCCGTCCGGATTGGTGACGCCGTCCGTCTCCCAGTCGCCGTAGTCGATGTTCTGCAGACTCGACTCCCCGAGCGCGGTCATCACGGCGATGGTCTGATCCCGCGCGGACAGGCCCGCATCGCGCCCGGCGGCCACGATGGTGCGCGCGTTGTCGAGCTGCTCCCGACCGAAGCCGTCCGCCTCGGCGCAGACGGCCGCGTGATGGATCGACCGCCCGATCGCCACGCCCGCGATGCCCAGACCCACGGCGAGCACGGCGGCCACGGCGAGCGCGATCGCGCGCCGGCGGCGCAGCTGACGGCGGCGTCGGGCGCTGACCGCCGGGCGGCGGCGGCCCGCGGATCGGCGCGACGTCGACGGGCGGCTGCTCACCTGCGGCATCCTGCCACGCCCGGCTATCCGCCAGCCGAGCGGGGGCTGAGATCGCCCCCCGTCACCGCTGTCACCCGACCGGTTCGACGGCCTCGTCCGCGCGCCGTCCGGCCGAGCGCACCGCGCCGATCGAGGCGGCGATCACCAGAGCGATGCCGACGACCTCCAACCACGCGAGATGCTGACCGAGAAGCACCCATCCAGCGAGTGCGGCGACGGCGGGGGCGAGACTCATGAGCACGGCGAAGGCCGCGGCCGGAAGACGGCGCAGGGCGATGAGCTCGAAGGCGTAGGGCAGCGTCGACGACAAGAGCGCGACGGCGGCGCCCAGCCCGAGGATCTCGGGCCGGAGGAGCGCGGCGCCGGCATCCACGAGGCCGAACGGGAGGGAGAGGACGGCGCCGACGGTCATCGCGATCGCCAGCCCGTCGAGACGAGGGAACGCGGCGCCCACCCGCGACGACGCGAGGATGTAGAGCGCCCAGCTCGCCGCCGCCCCGAGCGCGAACAGCACGCCGTCGAGGCGGAGCCGATCCCATCCGCCGCCGGCGAGGGCGACGACGCCGGCGAACGCGAGCAGCGCCCAGATCCAGGCCGCCCTCCCGCGGCCGGCGATGATCGAGAGGGCGAGCGGGCCGAGCACCTCGATCGTCACCGTGACCCCCAGGGGGAGCCGCTCGAGCGCGAGATAGAACAGCCCGTTCATCATCACGAGCACGACGCCGAACACCACCACGTCGCGCCACGCGGCACCGTCGCGACCCCGCAGCCGGGGACGGGCGACGATCAGGAGGATCAGGGCCGAGAAGACCAGCCGCAGCATCACCATGCCGAGCGGGCCGACGTGCGGGAAGAGGGTGACCGCGATGGCCGCGCCGCCCTCCTGGAAGGCGAGCCCGGCGACGACGAGCGCAACGGCGGCCGGAGCTGCGGACGCCCCCGCGCGACCGCTGGTCACCGGCGGCGGATCACGGGATCGGGCAGACGGCGACCGCCGCGACCTGGGCGGCCATGTCCTCGGCGGTCCACGGGAGCCCCGCCTGCGGGGCCGTGCGCCCCGAGGCGGCGGGCGCCTTGGAGGCGATCGCGGCGAGCTCCCAGGCGAGGCTCCGCACGAGGTCGGCGGAGGCGCGGGAGTTGTTCAGCGTCACGACGACGCTCATCCCGGTGTTGCGGTCGGCGAAGGCCGCCGTGAGCGCGCCGGGAACCGCTCCGTACTGCCCGACGAGACTGCCCGCCTGGTAGACGCCGCCGCGCGCCGTGAACCACGACGGCCCGTCGGCGACCGCCGGCAGTGCGTTGTCGAAGCGGCCGGCGGCGTCGTAGGGGCGCAGCCCGAGGGCCAGCGCCTGGACGTAGCGGCTCAGATCCGCGAGATCCGTGATGACACCGGATGCCGTGAACCCCGCCGCCGGCGAGAGGTCCTCGATCGGCGTCGGAGCACTGCAGGCCGCGCTGCCGTCTTCGGCGTTGCCCGTCCACAGCCCGGGCAGCTGCGCGGAGCCGGTGCTCGGGAAAGAGCTGTCCGACATGCCGTTCGGGCCGAAGACGTAGTGCTGGTAGAGCTGCGAGGAGCTCTTGCCCGACGCGCGCTCGAGCGCGAGACCGAGCAGCACGTAGCCGGTGTCGGAGTCGGCGAAGACCGTGCCGGGCTGGCCCGTCGACCCTCGCGACATGCCGTAGCCGAGAAGCTCGCGGGGGTTCCACTGCCGGGCCGGCGTCGCGCGGGTGCGCGTCTCGATCGACGGCCCGTACGACGCGAGTCCCGCCGTCGAGTCGCAGAGCTGACCGAGGGTCACGCCCCCCTGGTCGCCGAGACCCGCCACGTACTCGCCGGCCGTGTCGTCGAGGCTGACGACGCCGTCGTGCACCAGCCCGTAGAGCACATCGCAGGTCATCGACCGCGTGGTCGCTCCCGCGTGGAAGGTCATCGTGTCGCTGACGGCGGCGCCCTCGGGCGCGGTCGTGCCGACGCCCGCCTCCCACACGCCCGACCACGGCACCCGGACGCCCACGACGGCTCCCGACGCACCGGATGCGGCGAGGGCGCGCTCGACGGCCGTCTGCAGCTGTCCTTGCACGTCCGCGGGGATGGCGGCATCCACCTGATCGGGCAGCGGCAGCGAGACGGAATCGTCCGACGAGCACGCGGCCAGCGCGATCGCCAACGCGAGCGTGCCGGCTACAGCCGCGAGACGTCGCGATCGACGAAGACCCCGCATCCTCACCCCCTGATCAGTTCTTTCAGCGTAGAACACGATGCGCACCGGACCGGACGCCGTGACACTCCTGTGACGTTTCTGTGAGCGGATTTCGCCGGCGGCCGATCGCGGGGCGCGGCGGCGCCGGCTCTAAGGTGGGTGCCATGGCGCACACCTTCGACGACGACGCCCTCGCCGGCGTGCTCGGTCACATGAACGACGACCACTCCGACGACAACCTCCTCATCGCCCGCGCCTTCGCTCCGCTCACCGAGGTCATCGGCTCCGAGATGATCGGATTCGACGGGGCGGCGGGCCGGTGGCGCGTCCGCCTCGCCGACGGCACCGAGGACGTCATCGTGGTCCCGTGGCCGGGTGGTGCCATCACGGAGCGCCGTGAGGTGCGCCGCGAGATCGTCGCGCTGTACGACGAGGCCTGCGCCCGGCTGGGGATCACGCCGCGCCCGCACTCCTGAGCATTCTCGGAGGCAACCTTCAGTTTAGGTGAGCCTTAGTTTCAGATACACTGACGGCTGTGACCGAGCCGATCCCGTTCTCCACCGCCCTGCGCGAGCGTTCGCGCTCCGCCCACTCCGGCAGCGAGCACGCCGGCTTCATGGACGACCTGATGCGCGGTCGCGGCACGCGCGACGACTACGTCGCCCTCGTCGCACAGCACTGGTTCATCTACGACGCCCTCGAGACCGCCGCCGAGACGATGCGGCACGACCCCGTCGCCACCCCGTTCATCAGCGACAAGCTGACGCGGCTGCCCGCGATCGAGGCCGACCTGGCGTTCCTCATCGGCGACGACTGGCGCGCGCGCATCGAGCCCCTGCCCACGACGCGGCGCTACGTCGAGCGGATCCGGGAGGTCGGCACCAGCTGGCCCGGCGGCTTCGTCGCCCACCACTACACCCGGTATCTCGGCGACCTCTCGGGCGGCCTGTTCATCGGCAAGCTGATGGCGCGGCAGTTCGGCTTCGAGACCAACGGCATCGGCTTCTACCTCTTCGACGAGATCGCCGATCCCGCCGCGTTCAAGGACGTCTACCGCGAGCAGCTCGACGCGGTCGCCTGGGATGCCGCCGAACGCGAGCGCGTCATCGACGAGGTCCTGACGGCGTACCAGTTCAACACCGACCTCTTCCTCGACCTCGCCGCCGCGAAGGCCGCCACCGCGGCATCCGCCTGACCGCGCGTTTCGACTCCTCGCTGCGCTCGTCGCTCAACGACCGGGTGCCGCCCCCGGTCGTTGAGCGAGCGCAGCGAGTCGAAACGCCCGAGGGTCAGAAGCCGGCGGCGCGGACCCCGGCCATGAAGCGGCGGACGTCGGCATCCACGAGGATGTCGCTCGGGCGCAGCGGCCGTGAGAGGTACAGGCCGTCGAGCGAGGTGAGCCGCGACAGCGCGACGTACGTCTGTCCGGGGGCGAAGGCGCCCGAGCCGAGGTCGATGACGGCGCGGTCGTAGGTCTTCCCCTGCGACTTGTGGATCGTCACGGCCCAGGCCAGGCGCAACGGGAACTGCGTGAACTCGGCGACGATGTCACGCGTGAGCTTTCGAGACACCGGGTCGTACGCGTAGCGGAACCTCTCCCACACGGCCGGCTCGACGTCGACCTCCTCGCCGTCGATCTCGACGCGCACCGTGCCACCCGCGATCCGGGTCACGGTGCCGATCGACCCGTTCACCCAGCGCGGTCCGTCGCCCCGCGTGCCCACGTCGTTGCGCAGGAACATCACCTGGGCGCCGACCTTGAGCTGCAGCTCCGTGTCGGCCGGATACGACGCCTCGCCCCGGCCGAAGTCGCCGCTGATGTCGGCGCGCGCCGTCTGCACCGGCCCGGGCAGCGCGTCGAGGTGACGCTGGTTGATGCGGGAGACGATGTCGTTGCGCGTGGCGAGGGTGATGATCGGAGGCTCGCCGTCGACCGGCTCCGGGACGGGACGGGCCCCGGCGGCGTTGAGCATGCCGGCGATCTCCGCGGTCACGACCCCGTGGCGCACCGCGTTCAGCATGGCCTTGAAGCCGTTGTCGGCCTGCCGGTGGATCTCGCGCAGCTCGCGGATGTGCAGGGGCGCGCCCACCCGGCCGAGGTCGAGCAGTCCGTCCGAGCGGATCGCGGAGCCGTCGGCCGACGGTCCCGCCCACACCTGCGCGTCGAAGAACCAGAACGACCGGTAGTGGTCGTTGATGTAGCGCAGCTCATCACCGCGCGGGGGCACCGGTGACAACTGGTAGGGATCGCCGAACATGATCACCTGCACCCCGCCGAACGGCTCCGACCGGCGGCCCCGGGCCTGGCGGAGGGAGCGGTCGATGGCATCCATGAGGTCGGCGTTGACCATGGAGACCTCGTCGATCACGAGTGTGTCGATCGCCTTCAGCACACGGCGGGCCGGCTCGGACTGGTCGAGCTCGCTGTCGGCGATGAGCCCGATCGGCAGCCGGAAGAGCGAATGGATCGTCTGCCCCTCGACGTTCAGCGCCGCCACGCCCGTGGGCGCGCACACGGCGATCTGCTTCTGCGTGTTCCACGCGAGATGCTGCAGGAGGGTCGACTTGCCGGTACCGGCCCGTCCCGTGACGAACACGTGCTCGCGAGTGTCCTCGATGAGGCGGAACAGCTCCTCCTGCTCGGCGGACAGGGCGGGGATGCTCACCGGATCCATGCTAGCCATCAGCATCCGTTTCCTAGACTGGACCTGTGGACGGGGTGGTGGGTGTCGATGCGCGCGCGGCGCAGACGCGAGGCGATGCCGCGTCGCGCCGCTCCTCCGCCCGTCGCGGAAGCCGCCGGCTGGCTCTGGACCTGACCGCCCTCGCCGTGGTCGGCGTGCTGCTGCTGGCGGCGGTCGGCGCGGCGACCGTCACGATCTACCGCGATCTCTACAGCCCCGGCGCCTTCGTCACCCGGTACCTGGAGATGCTGAGCCAGGGCCGCGCGCCGGAGGCGCTGGCGCTGCCGGGCGTCACGATCGACTCCACCGATCTGACCTCCGCGGGCCTGCCCGCCGACGCGAGCGAGGCGCTGCTGCGCCGCGCGGCGCTCGCCCCGCTCAGCGACATCCAGGTCGTGAGCGAGCAGGAGAGCGACGGCGTCGAGGTCGTGACGATGTCGTACCAGGCGGGGCCGCACAGCGGCACGTCGACCTTCCGCGTGGAGCGCTCCGGCTGGGTCGGGCTGGCGCCCACGTGGCGGTTCGCGCAGAGTCCTCTCGCGGTGATCGACCTGACGCTCCGCGGCGCCACCGCGTTCTCGGTCAACGGGTTCGCGGTCGACACGCGGCAGGTCTCGCCGGCCGGTGCGCAGGCCGATCCGCTCGCGCCGGTCGCGCTCCTCGTCTTCTCGCCCGGCCTCTACTCCATCTCGGTCGACACCCCCGTCTCCACGAGTGCGGGGGTCGCGGTCCTGTCCGACACGCCGCAGGCCCAGGTGCCCGTCGACATCCAGACGCAGCCGACGACGCAGTTCGTGGCGGTCGTGCAGGACCGCGTCGAGTCGTTCCTGACGGCGTGCACGACCCAGCAGGTGCTGCAGCCGACGGGGTGCCCGTTCGGACTCCAGGTGCGCAACCGCATCGTCGAGCCGCCGGTGTGGTCGATGGTCACGCAGCCCACGATCACGCTCGAGCCCGACGGCGCCGGGTGGGCCATCTCTGCGGCGGACGCCGTGGCGCACGTCGTCGTCGACATCCGATCGATCTTCGACGGCACCGTCCGGCACGTCGACGAGGACGTGCCGTTCCGGGTCGGCGGGACGATCACGATGCTTCCCGACGGCACCGCCTCCATCCAGGTGGAACCCGCGAGCTGAGGACGCGGTCGCCTCAGCGCGCCGCGCGGGCGTCGCGTTCGGCGAGCTCGGCGAGCCGGGCGTTGTACGCCTCCAGCTCGGCGTCGCCGGTGCGGTCGGCGTGACGGTCGCTGCGCCGCTGCGTCCGCTCGTCGGAACGGCTCCACTGGATCGCGACGGTGATGGCGAGGATGAGCGTCGGGATCTCGCCGATCGACCAGGCGACCCCGCCGCCCGTGTACTGATCGACCAGCGGCGCCTCGCCCCAGGTGCGTCCCATCGAGCCGAACCACTCCGCGACGAACAGGCCGGTGGACATCATGATCGCGATGCCGAAGAACGCGTGCATGGCCATGACGCCGATGAGGGTCAGCAGCCGGAACGGATAGGGGTAGCGCAGCGGCACCGGATCGATGCCGACGAGCGACTGCACGAACAGGTACCCCGAGATCAGGAAGTGCGCGACCATCCACTCGTGGCCGATGTGGTCGTAGAGGGTCCAGCGGAAAAGGTCGGTGTAGTAGAACGCCCAGAGCGACCCGATGAACATCGCCGCGGCGAACAGCGGATGCGTGATCACCCGGGAGAACGGCGTGTGCACCGCCCACAGGATCCACTCGCGACCGCCCCGCGTGCCGTCGTCGCGCTTGGCGATGGCCCGGGAGGCCAGGGTCACGGGAGCCCCGAACACGAGCATCATCGGGATCGCCATCGACAGCAGCATGTGCCCGATCATGTGCATGCTGAACAGGTAGTCCTGATACGCATTGATCGGTCCGCTCGTGACCCAGAACAGCGACAGCAGGCCGAGCACCCAGAGCACGGTGCGGTAGATCGGCCAGCGGTCGCCGCGGCGGTGCAGGCGCCACACCCCGGCGAGGTAGAAGAACAGCCCGAAGCCGACGGCGAAGACCCACAGGATGTCGATGTCCCACTGCGTGAACCACTGCGTGATGGTCAGCTCGGGCGGCAGCGGCGTTCCGGTCAGGATCTCGGCCGGCGTCTTCACCTCGGGCAGGGTCGTGTCCACGGGCGGCGGGGTGCGCGAGAGCGCCACCGCCGCGCCGCTGGCGATGCCCATGAAGACGAGCTCGAGCGTCACGAGGCCCCAGAAGCGGCGCGCCGCGGCATCCTGGCCCGCCCGATCGGCGCGGGCGATACGGGCGATCACTCCCGTGCGGTACCGCGCGCCCAGCGCGCCCAGCAGCAGCAGCGCGACCACTTTCACACCCAGCAGGGCGCCGTACGGCGACAGCAGATAGCGGGGCTCGACGACGCCGACGGCCGCGCGGGCGACGCCCGACAGCGACACGACCACGAAGGCGACGAGCGCGAGGCTCGAGTAGCGGGTCAGCACCGCGCCGAGCTCCGCGACGCGCAGCTGCGGTCGCAGCACGATGAGAAGCAGCAGGCCGCCGAGCCAGACGGCCGCGGCGACGATGTGCAGCACGAGCGCCGAGACGGCGATGTTGTGACCGGCCTCGTCGCCCGAGTGGCCCTGCGTCGCCATGGGCACGAGGCTCGCCGCCGCCAGCACCGCCACGACGAGCGTCGACGTCCACCCGCGGACGGCGAAGGTGAGCACCGTCAGGCCCGCCCCGGCGATCGTCGTGAGCGACCACGCGCGGCCCACGTCGGTCTCGACGAGGAAGCGTCCGAGCTGTCCGCCGAACTCCGCACCGACGTCGGGGGTCGCGTTGAAGATGCTGAGGAAGGTGAAGAACGCGGTGAGCCCGCTGGCCACGGTGAAGAGGGCGGCCGAGATGGATGCCGTGTCCAGCGCCGCGTCGAAGGTGCTCTCCCCGGCCCGCAGCGCGAAGAGCGCGAGCACCAGCGCACCGAGCATCCCCGCCGCCGACAGGTTGACGGCGAGCGTCACGAGGGGAAGCCCCCAGCGCACGACGGGACCGGCGTCGCCGATGAGCAGGGGCGCGGCCCCGCCCCCGTACAGCAGCCCGAGCACCAGAGCGGCGAGGGCGGACGCGACGAGGATCGCGGGGCCCGCGAGGCGCAGCGCACGGGTCGAGATCACCCGTCCAGCCTACGCGGCGCCGGACACACGAAAGGGGGGATGCCGAGCGGCATCCCCCCTTCGCAGGACCGTGCTTACTTGACGGCGGCCTTGAGCTTCGAGCCCGCGGTGACCTTGACGCGCTTGCCCGCGGCGATCTTGATCTCCTCACCCGTCTGCGGGTTGCGGCCCGTGCGGGCGGCCGTGGCGACCTGCTCGAACGAGAGGAAGCCGGGGATCGTGACCTTCTCGCCCTTGGCGACGGCCTCGGAGACAGCCGAGAACAGGCCGTCGACGACGCGGCCGACGGTGGCCTGGCTCTCGCCGGTGGCGCTGGCGATGCTCGCGACGAGCTCAGTCTTGGTGATAGCCATTGGGGTTGTCCTCCAGACGGCAGCAGATGCCGCCTTCAGTGAGATCGGACCGGACGCGAGGCGACCGGTTTGGTCGGTTGGACCGTCCCCGAATATACCTACGATCCGCGGAAATCCGCGGATTTCCGGCCCTCAGACGTCATCTTCACCGGCGTGTCGGCCCGGATCGGTGACGGATGTGGCTGATGTGACCGCGGCGGGCACAGCAGAAGGCCCGGCCTCCGCGAGGAGAACCGGGCCTTCCGACGGGTGCGGTGCTTACCAGCTCGACTTGGTCACGCCGGGCAGCTCGCCCTTGTGCGCCATGTCGCGGAAGCGGACGCGCGAGATGCCGAACTTCGACAGGTAGCCGCGGGGGCGACCGTCGATGGCGTCGCGGCCACGCAGGCGCACGGGCGACGCGTTGCGGGGAAGCTTCTGCAGGCCGACGCGGGCGGCCTCGCGGGCCTCGTCGGTCGCGTTCGGGTCGACGAGGGTCTTCTTCAGCTCGGCACGCTTCTCGGCGTAACGGGCGACGACCTCCTCGCGCTGGTTGTTGCGCGCGATCTTGCTCTTCTTGGCCATGAGATCAGCGCTCCTCTCGGAATTCGACGTGCTTGCGGATCACCGGGTCGTACTTCTTCAGCACGATGCGGTCGGGGTTGTTGCGACGGTTCTTACGCGTCACGTAGGTGTACCCCGTGCCGGCAGTCGACCGGAGCTTGATGATCGGACGGACGTCCTGAGCCTTCTTCGCCATTAGAGCTTCACACCCTTCGCGAGGAGGTCCTTCACGACCGACTCGATGCCGCGGGCGTCAATGACCTTGATGCCCTTGGCCGAGACGTTCAGCGTGATCTTGCGACCGAGCGAAGGAACGTAGTAGGTCTTCTTCTGCACGTTCGGGTCGAAGCGACGCTTCGTCCGGCGGTGCGAGTGCGAGATGTTGTGACCGAAGCCGGGAACTGCTCCGGTCACCTGGCACACTGCTGCCATAGTGATTCTCCTTAGTACCGTGACACCGGACGGTGCCACCCAAGATCCCTTGTCTGCATCCCTCTGAACACGGGGATACGAACTGCGTGCTGGAGTGCGCGCAGACAAAGAGTCAGTCTAGCACGGCCGGGCGTGTCGCCTTGACTCACGCGAGCGGCCCGGCTCCCCGTCCCCACCGGAACGGCGAGACCGTGGGATCGCCCTCGATCCAGAACCGCCACGGGAACGCGGCGGTGCCCCCGACGCCGGCCACCCCGACCCGCGGACCCGCGGCGACGTCGGTGCGCGGACGGGTCGGCAGCCACAGCCGGGCGACCGCGCCGGCCCACGGCGCTCCCGTGACCGCGTCGATGCCGTCGTGCAGCGGATGCCGGAGCCCCACGGCATCCCCGAGCCGGCCGGGACCCCGCGCGAGGTCGCGGCCGGCGCGGGCCGCGGGGCGCCGCGAGAACGCGACGTCCTCTCCCGCGACGATCTCACCGGCCCGCAGCAGCACGCCGCCCGCCTGACCCTCGGGTCCGCACACGACGTTGACGCACGAGTGGATGCCGTGACTCAGGTAGACGTAGAGGTGCCCGGGCGGTCCCCACATCGTGGCGTTGCGGGCGGTCCGTCCGCCGCGCGCATGCGAGCCGGGGTCGGGCTCGGGGCCCGTGCCGGCGCCGTGGTAGGCCTCGACCTCGGTGAGGCGCACCGCGACCACCGCGCCGTCGCTCGCGACCTCCAGCACGCCGTCGAGCAGCCGCGGCGCGACGTCGACCGGCAGCCCCGCGAGCGCCGCGCGCGTGGCCGGGACGAGACCCGTCGTCGTCATGGCGTCATCCGCGCGGAGGGGTCTGGCACCACGAGATGTCGAAGCCGGCGAGCGCGCCCACCTCGGTGCCCGCGTCGGCCCCCGTCAGCGCGACGACGTGCGTCCGCACGTGGGTCGGGAGGGGGAGGCGGTAGCCGTCGTACGGGTTCGACACGGCATCCGGCGCCACGAGGAAGGCGGCGTAGCGCCCGCTGGGCGAGACGCACGACTGGATGAGGATGTCCTTCGGATCGACCGAGAACACGGGGGTCGCCGCCCCCGACGCGTCGACGACGTTCACGGTCGTCGACCGCACGGTGAACCCGTCGACGACGGCGAGCACGCGCAGGGTGCTCCCGTCGGTCATCGGCGTCATCTTGTTCGTCTGGCCCAGCGCCTTGTCGGTGGGCGGCAGCGGCACCTGGGTGGCGGTCGCCAGATCGATGGCCGCCGGTCCCTCCACACGCTCGATGATCGCGGTCGTCGTGCCGCGGGCGATGCCGTCGATGGAGACGGCCGTCCCCAGCGTGACCGGGTCGCCGCCCGACGGGGAGATGAGGGTGAGGGCGCCGTCGTAGGTGAGCATCAGGATGCTGTCGGTGCCGGGCACGAAACGCCAGTCGTCGACCCGCGACTCTCCCCCCGTGCGTTCGATCATCGTGGGTGCGGCATCGGACTGCGCGGCGGTCAGCGACGCCGTGAAGAGGCGGGCCTCGCGGGCGCCGGGAGTGCCGACCGTGGCGTCGGTGAACGTGTAGCCGATGAGATCGCCGCGATCGGCGCTCTGCAGATCGGTCACGGTGCCGTCGCCGGGCAGTGCCAGCTCGCGGACGTCGCCGCCGTCGAGGTCGGTGACGACGAGGTGGGAGGTGTCGTCGTCGCCGAGGGTCGACATCACCAGGTGGCCGGACGTCGCGCGGAAGTCCTCGATGTGGGCGTTCGTGTAGACCGGCTCGGGGTCTTCTCCGGCGAGGTCGGTGCGCAGGATCGTGTCGCCGCCGGTGCCGCGCTGGAGCACGTACGCGTGGAGGGGCGGTGTCGTGAAGCTGTGCTCGACGGCGGCCGTCGGCCCGCCGCCCACACCGACGAGCCCCGCGATCGTGACGGTGTAGGAGGTGTCGTCCCACAGCGGCTGGGTGAAGCGGATGCCGACGCTGCGCCCCGACGTGTCGACCGTGAACGGCGCCGCGGGAGAGACCGTGACCTGTGCGGGTTCGACCGTCGCCAGCGACTGCGTCGTGGTGATGATCAGGCGCGAGCCGGAGGCGCTCACCGCGGCATCCGGGTCGACGCTCACGTTGGTGACGCGGGGCCCCTGCGCGACCGTCACGGCGGAGCCGGCGAGCCCGACGACGGCGAGCGCGCCGACGACGAGCGCGAAGCCCACGAGGAAGGCGCGGGAGCGTCGCCGGCGCGTGCGCTCGCGGCGCGTCGCGCGATCAGTACTCATACGGGTCCTTGGGCTGGTCGACGGTCTGCACCGACGCCGGCTGGATCTGCAGGCGCCCGTCGGCGTCGCGGATCGTCCCGGTCACCGTGACCCAGGTGCCGGTCGACGGGATGCCGTCGGCGAGCGCGACCGGCACGCTGGCCGGCTGCGCGTCGATCACGCAGTGGGTGATCACGAGCCGGGTGAGCCCGAAGCCGCCGTCGGTGGGCGTGACGAAACCGGTGAGGGTGATGGTGTCTCCGTCGAACGCCTCGGGGTTGGTCGCGGTCGCGAACACGCTCGCCCACTCGCCGACGCCGAACGTCGACGTGTCGCCGGTCGACGCGAGGGCCACGGTGTCGGAGCCCTGGAACAGCGGCGGCGCTCCGGTGTCGCGCTGCATGGCGAGCTCGGCCGACAGCGTCGCCGGGGGTGTGAGCACGATGGCGGCGACCACGCCCGTGGCCAGGATGCCGCCGGTCACCGTCGCGGCGGTGCCCCACACCGAGCGCGCCTCGTGCCCGTGGTCGTCGCCGTGGTCGTGTCCGTCGCCGTGCTCATGCTCGTGCCCGTCGCCGTGGTCGTGCCCGTGATCGGCCTCCGCGCCGCGCGGCAGCGCGAAGCTGAGCACGGCGCCGACCAGCGCGAGGATCGCCATCGGCACCGCGAACCAGTTCGACGAGGGGTTGATGTAGAGCGCGAGCTGACCGGTGAGCCACAGCACGACCGTGACGGCGGAGAGGCCGGCGGCGAGGCCGACACCGAGGAGCCGGGATCCGAGGAGATCACGCAACGAGGTTCACCACCGATCCGACGGCGATGGCGAACAGCACGACGACGATCACCAGACCGCCGAGGACCTTCGTGCGGAAGGTCGTGCGCAGCAGCGCCAGCATCTTGACGTCGACGAGCGGTCCGACCAGCAGGAACGCGACGATCGAGCCGGGCGTGAACGTCGAGGCGAACGAGAGCGCGAAGAAGGCGTCGACGTTGGAGCAGATGGAGACGATCATCGCGAGCGCGATCATCGCGATGATCGACAGTGCGGGGTTGGAGCCGATCGCCAGCAGTGCCGAGCGCGGCACGAGCACCTGCACGGCGCCGGCGATGGCGGAGCCGATGACGAGAGCCGGCATCACGGCGCGCAGTTCCACGACGAACTGGGCGAGGCTGCGCTGCGCCTTGCCGGGGCCGCCGCCGTGGGCGGCGTTGTCGAGCGAGAGCTCGCAGCTGGCGCGGAAGCGGTCGGTGATGAGGCCGTCCGGGTCGGGATGCCGGCTGTACAGCCATCCGATGAGGTTGGCGACGGCGTACCCGCCGAGCAGGCGGGCGATGAGGATGCCGTCGTCGAAGCCGAACGCCTGGTGGGTCGTGATGATGACGATCGGGTTGACGATCGGCGCCGCGATCAGGAAGGTGAGGGTCTCGGCGACGCCCAGTCCGCGCATCATGAGGCCGCGGGCGAACGGCACGTTGCCGCACTCGCAGACGGGGATGAGCATGCCGAGCAACGACAGCACGGCGCGGCGCGCCCACGGCGCGCGCGGCATCCACCGTTCGATGACGCCGGCGGGCACCCACACCTGCACGACGATCGACAGCAGCACGCCCAGCACGACGAAGGGCAGCGACTCGATCAGCACGCTGATCGCGAGGGTCAGTCCGTCCTGCGCCCGCGTCGGAAGCGACGGCCCGGGCGAGAGGAGAGCGATGACGACGAGCGTCGCGACGACCAGCACGCCGATGCCGACGGCCACCGCGGTGCGGACCGGCGCGGCGCGCACCTCAGTCGACACGGTCTCCGGGGCTCGCCGCCGCCCGTTGCGCCGCGCAGGCCGCGCACACGCCGAAGATGTCGACCACGTGCTCGGCCTCGGTGAATCCGTGCGCCGCGGCGGTGCGCTGCGCCCACGCCTCGACCTCGCTGGCCTCGATCTCCACGGCGAGCCCGCACGAACGGCAGATCAGGTGATGGTGGTGGCCCGTGCTGGTGCAGGCGCGGTAGATCGCCTCGCCGTCCGGACTCTGCAGCTGGTCGGCCTCGCCGCTCGCGGCCAGCGTCGCCAGGGCGCGGTAGACGGTCGCGAGACCGATGCCGGTGTTCTCGTCGCGCAGGGTGGCATGCAGCGTCTGAGCGCTGACGAAACCGGTGGCGTCGCTCAGCGCCTCGCGCACGCGATCGCGCTGCCAGGTGTTGCGCTGGGCCATGCGGCGAGTCTACCCACGGGGTCTTGGAGCGGGCTGGACACGGCGCAGCCCGCCCTCACGCCTCGACACTGCCCCGCCGACGGACCCCGTCGATCGCACGACAGACGAGGTAGATGAGGAAGGACAGCGTCGTGATGTACGGGCTCACCGGCAGCGTGCCGGCGATCGCGAGGAGGATGCCGCCGACGGCCGCGGTGACGCCGAAGCCGGCGGCGAGCAGCGGCACCGCGACGGGACCGTTGGACACGCGCATCGCCGCCGCGGCGGGGGTGACCAGCAGGGAGAGCACGAGCAGTGCGCCGATGATGTGGACGGCGACGGCGACGACGATGCCGAGCAGGAGCATGAAGGCGAAGGACACGACCGTGGTCGGCACTCCGCGGGCGGCCGCCGACTGCGGGTCGAGGGAGTCGAAGG
This sequence comes from Microbacterium sp. PAMC21962, assembly GCF_019443465.1. NCBI lineage: Bacteria > Bacillati > Actinomycetota > Actinomycetes > Micrococcales > Microbacteriaceae > Microbacterium > Microbacterium sp. PAMC21962. The sequence continues at coordinate 2,240,865 of NZ_CP080381.1, forward strand.
TCAGCGGGCGCCAGATCAGCAGGAGCGCGACGAGCACGATGGCGCTCAGCACGATCAGCACGGTGAGCTGATCGCTCTGCACCGACACGATCTGGCCGGTGAGCAGGCTGAAGCGGTTGGCGCTGCGCCCGTTGTAGAGCGAGATGCACAGGATGCCGATGCCGAGCCCGAAGGGCATGAGCACGCCGATGATCGAGTTGCGATCGCGCGCCCGCGCTCCGAGCCATCCGATGAGGCCGGCCGCGACGAGCGATCCGAAGATGGAGCCCGTCACGACGTCGAAGCCGAGCAGGAGCGCGGCGGCCGCTCCGGCGAAGGAGAGCTCGCTGATGCCGTGCACCGCGAAGGCCATGTCGCGCTGCATGACGAACACGCCGATGAGCCCGCCGACGATGCCGAGCACGGCTCCCGCCCACACCGAGTTCTGCACGAGCGCGAGGATGTCGCCGTAGCGCGAGAGCCCGCCGAAGAGCGCGTTCGCGATGTCGTCCATGTTCACGCGACAGCTCCCGGTGCGGCGGCGTCGCCGTGGTGATGGTGGTCGGCATCCGAGTCGGGGGCGCCGACGACGACCAGTCGTCCCCCGACACGCGCGACGTGCACGGGCGTGTCGTAGAGGGCGGTCAGCGTCTGCGAGGTCAGCACCTCGTCGGGCCGGCCCAGCGTGAAGCGGCCGCCCGTCAGGTAGAGGATGCGGTCGACCTTCTCGAGCACGGGGTTGATGTCGTGGGTGACCAGCAGCACCCCGGCGCCGCTCGCGGTGCGGTAGCGATCGATCAGATCGATCACGTCGCGCTGGTTGGCCAGGTCGAGGCTCGTCAGCGGCTCGTCGCACAGCAGCAGGCCGGGCTCGTCGGCGAGCGCCTGCCCGACGCGCAGCCGCTGCTGCTCGCCACCGGACAGCAGGCCCACGGGGCGGTCGGCGAAGGCGGTCGCCCCGACGGCGTCGATGAGCTCCTGCACACGCCGACGGTCGCCGCGGCGCGGCAGGGGCGGACCGAAGCGGTGGCCGTCGACGCCGAGGCGCACGAGGTCGCGCCCGCGCATGGCCGTGTGCCGGGGCAGCGGGCGCTGCTGGGGGATGTAGCCGATGCGGCGGTTGCCGGCGCGACGGACGCGCTCGCCGAGGGCCTCGATGGTGCCGCCGGTCAGCCGCTCCAGGCCCAGCACGGCACGCAGGAGCGTGGTCTTGCCGGCCCCGCTCGGGCCGAGCACCGCGACGAGCTCGCCGGGCTGGAGCTCGAGGTCGAGGCCGCGCCACAGCTCATGGCCGCCGCGCGAGAGCGCGGCGGCCATGATGCGAAGGGGTGAGGATGTCGCCGGGGTCACGAACCCAGGGCGCTCTTGATCTGCGTGGCCATGTCGGTCATCCACGATACGTAGTTCTCGCCCTCGGGGAGCAGTTCCGACGCCTTGATGACGGGAACGCCCGCCTCGCCGGCCTTCGTCTCGACCTGCGTGGTCTCCGCGCCGGCCGCCTGCGCGTTGACGAAGACGATCTTCACCGACCCGCCGCCGACGAGGGTGAGCGCGTCCAGAAGGGTCGCGGGAGGCACGTCCTGCCCCTCCTCGACGGCCTCGCTGAAGGCGGCGGGCGTGACGTTCGTCAGACCCGCGGCTTCGGCGAGGTACAGCGGCACCGGCTCGGTGACGAAGATCTCGGTGCCGGTGTGGGCCGCCGCCACCTCGGTGAGGATCGGCGTGACCTTCGCGTCGATGTCCGCCCGGAACGCCTTCGCGTTGGCGGTGAACACGCTCGCCTCCGCGGGGTCGAGGGCGCCCAGCTGGGCGGCGATCTCGTCGGCGACGGCCGCGATGGTCTGCGGGTCGTAGAAGACGTGCTCGTTGAAGCCGTCGACGGCCTCGGACGGGTCGGAGCCCGTCCATTCGGGGGAGAACGTCACGGCGCTGATGAGCGGCGCGTCCGACTTCGCGGCATCCTTCAGCGTCGCCATGAACGGGTCGTAGCCGCCGCCGTTCTCGATGAGCAGCTGCGCGTTCTGGATGTCGAGCTGGTCGGCCGCGGTGGCCTCGAACTCGTGCGGGTCCTTGCTCTCGTCGGCGATCAGGGCGGTGACCTCGACGTGCTCGCCGCCGATCGTCTTCGCGATGTCGCCGTACACGTTGGTGGAGGCGACGACGGCGATCGTGCCGTCGGCGGAGGCGGAGGGCGTGGAGGACGCACCGGTCGAGCTGGAGCAGCCGGTGAGCGCGAGGGCGGATGCCGCGGTCAGCGCGGCGAGGAGGACGACGGGACGCTTCATGTCCCCCAGAGTACGGCTAGTGATAATCGTTATCAAATCCGGGCGGCCCGAAATGCTGTCAATCCGGGCTCTCGGCTTGAACGAGCGCACCGCGCGACGTCAGGCTGTTGTTCGGCCCCCGCGCCGACGGCGCACGCGGACGGCCCGTCACCCCTTTCCGACCGTGACCTCTCCGGTCGTCGCCTTTCCGTTCCGAGGAGCCGTCATCTCACCCTGGACTCTTCTGCTGCTCGCCCTCGGCGTATCGGCGGATGCCTTCGCCGTCGCCCTGGGCAAGGGCCTCCAGCTGCGGGCCCACGTGCTGCGCACGGCCCTCGTCTTCGCGACCGCCTTCGGTGTCGCCCAGGCGGTCATGCCGCTGCTGGGCTGGCTGCTCGGCTCGACCTTCGCGGACGCCATCGCCCCGTTCGACCACTGGATCTCGTTCGGCCTGCTCGCGCTGGTCGGCGGAAAGATGCTGTGGGAGGCCCTCACCCCCGACGCGCCGACGGAGGCCGGGGAAGCCGAACACGTCCACGACGTCGAGGCTTTCACGACCCGCGAGGTCGTGCTGCTGTCGGTCGCCACCAGCATCGACGCCCTCGCCGTCGGGGTGTCGTTCGCCTTCCTGAACGTCGACGTCGCGGTCGCCGTGACCGCGATCGGTCTCGTGACGTTCGCCCTGTCGTTCATCGCGGTGTTCATCGGCTACCGCATCGGCACCCGCTTCCGCCGGCCCGCCGAGATCCTCGGCGGCCTCGTGCTGATCGGCATCGGCACGCAGATCCTCATCGAGCACCTCACCGCCTGAGCGTCGGGGACGGCTGCGGCGGTCCTGGCGCTCCTGGCGCTCCTGGCGCCTATCGCTCGCGCTCGCCGTGCCCGCTCTCGAGGGCGATCACCTTTCGGAGGCGACGCTCGAAGTCGCTTCCCCCCTGATACGTCGCGCCGAGGAAGGCGTCGACCAGCTCACGCGCCACCTGGGTTCCGACGACACGTCCTCCCAGACAGAGCACGTTCGCGTCATCGTGCTCCACGCTCTGGTGCGCCGAGTAGTGGTCGTGCGCGAGCGCCGCACGGATGCCGCGCACCTTGTTCGCGGCGATCGACACCCCGACGCCGGAGCCGCAGATCAGAATGCCGCGGCTTCCCTCCTCGCTGCGCAGGAGGGCAGTGGTCAGCTGCGCGGCGACGTCGGGGAAGTCGACGATCGCATCGTCCGCGGGTCCGATGTCCCGCACGGGCACGCCCCGCGCACGCAGGTGCGTCAGGAGGTCGCGCCGGAGATCGTGCCCTCCGTGATCCGAACCGATGATGACCGTCATGGGACTGCCTCTCCTGTCGAGTGGAGATGCCGGAGCGCCCAGCCCGACGCGGGGCGCTCCGGCATCGTGCGGATGCCGAGGTCAGCGGCGCTGGGCCGCGGCCTCCATGATCTCCAGCCCCTTCGCGTTCAGCTCGGGGATCGCCGGCATCTCGTCGTAGACGCCCGCCCCGACGAGGAACTCCGCCGTCTTGGTGAGGCTGTCCGTGAAGGCGGTCCCGCGCATCTGCTCCAGCGCTTGGTCGAAGGTCAGCCACTGCCGCGCGTCCAGCGCGTACGTGGCCTCCTCGTCGGTCGCCTCGATTCCCATCTCCTTGAGGAAGACCTGGAACGTGGCCAGCACCTCGTCGCGAGGCGTGTCGATGATCCACTCGTTGGCCTTGTACACGGCGTCGACCCACGCCGCGGCGGCATCCGGGTTCTCGGCCCAGAAGCGGGGCGTGACGACGTACGGGTCGAGGATGGACACCCCCGCCTTCTCTCCGTCGCACACCTGCACGTACTTGTCGGGGTCGGCCAGGAGGGGCGCGTTGTTGACCGAGAACAGCACGGCGGCGTTGATGTCGTCGTTCAGCATCCCGTTCGCGATGGCAGCCGGATCGAGCGGGACCGTCTCGATGTCGGCCGCGGCGACACCGAGTGCGTCGGCACAGGCGTAGAGGAGCTGGGCGCTGGTGCTGTTCGCGACGACGCCGACGGGCGTCTTGGCGAGCGCCGTCGCCGGATCGGTGCCCGCGAGGACGTCCTTGTCCATGAAGAGGATGAGGTTGCGGTACTCGTCCATCATCGCTCCGGCGGGGAGCAGACCCCAGGTCTTGTAGCCGCTGATGAGCGGCGGACCGCCCATGTACCCGACCTGCCAGTCACCGGCCGCGCCCGATGCGAGCAGGGCCGCTCCGCTCTCGGCGATCTGGAAGTCGACGTCCAGGCCCGCCTCCTTGTAGTAGCCGAGGTCCTGGGCCAGCCACAGCGAGAACCCGGTGGGCTGCGCCTGCGTCGCGATGGTGATGTGGGTCACGCCGTCGGCATCCGCCTGACCGCTGCCCCCTCCCCCCGCGCAGCCGCTCGCGGTGAGGGCGATCGTCGCCAAGGTGGCGACGGTGGTGAGGGCTCGGATGCTGGTTCGCTTCTTCTTCATCAAACACTCCTTTGTGGTGGACGGGCTTCTGTGGGGAACGGGCTTCGGGTGTGCGGATCAGTCGTCCGTGACGATCTCTTCCCGGACGAGAGACCAGATCCGCTGGCGGATCTCGCTGAAGTCGGCGTAGCCCATCGCCGCTTCGATGTCTGCCGCGCGCCACTCGGCATCGCGGGGGACGTGTATCTCCGCTTTGATGCGTCCCGGGCGCGCGCTCATCACGATGACGCGGTCCGCGAGATACACGGCCTCCTCGACGCTGTGCGTGATGAACAGGACCGTGTACCGATCGTGGCGGTGCAGGCGTGAGACCTCCTCCTGCAGGAGCGTCCGCGTCTGCGCGTCGAGCGCGCCGAACGGCTCGTCCATCAGGAGGATCTCCGGCCGCACGACCAGGGCGCGGGCGATCGCCACGCGCTGCTGCATGCCGCCGGACAGCTCGTGGGGGTACGAGTTCCTGAACTTCTTGAGTCCCATCAGGGCGAGCTGCGCGTCCACGCGGCGCTCGCGCTCGGCTTTCGGCACCCGCGCGACCTTGAGGCCGAACTCGATGTTGTGGAACACGGTCTGGGAGGGGAAGAGCGCGAACTTCTGGAACACGACGCTCCGGTTCGGGCCCGGCTGACCGGCGACCTTGCCGTCGACGAGGATCTCGCCCGTGGTCGCATCCTCCAGACCCGCGGCGATCATCATGAGCGTCGACTTGCCGCACCCGGACGGGCCGACGATCGTCACGAACTCACCCTCCGCGATGGAGAGGTCGCATTCGGCGAGCGCCTGCACCTCGCCCCTCTTGGTGACGAACCGCTTGGAGACGCCGCGCACCTGCATCTTCGGGACGGTTCCGCCCTCGAGGGGGACGGCCGCGGCGGTGGGGCTGTCGGTGGAGATGTCGTTCATGGGTCAGTTCCCCTTGTTCTTCGGCGCCCACGAGAAGAGCAGCCGCTGGATGCGCTGGAGGATGATGTCGAAGACCGTCGCGACGACGGCGATGCAGATCATCCCGACGATGATGATGGGCGTGGACAGGTTGGCCTGCCCCTGGAGGATGAGGTTGCCGAGGCCTTGCTTGCCCACGATGAGCTCGGCGCCGACGAGCGCCATCCACCCGTTTCCGAATCCGATGCGCACACCGGTGAAGGCGGATGCGGCGGCCACCGGGCCGACAACGGAGGCGAGGATCCGCGCCGAGCCGGCTCCGGTCGTGCGCGCCGCCTTCACGAGCAGAGGGTCGACCTGCGTGACGCCGAGGCGGCTGTTGATCACGATCGCCGGAAACGCGGCGATGAAGACGACGAGCGCCTGCGCCGACGTGTTCGCGCCCATCCACAGGACCGCGATGGGAATCCAGGCGAAGGGCGGGATGTAGCGCAGCAGCTCGAAGACGGGCGCCACGATCGCGCGGACGACGGGGATCCACGCGAGGATGAACCCCAGCGGCACCCCCACGACGATCGCGATCAGCACACCGCTCAGCCATCGGCCGAGCGACGCCAGGACATGGCCTCCGAGCGTCGCGCCGGCGAACGGCTCCACGAGGACCTGGACGAACTTCCCGGCGACCGCCGACGGCGACGGGAGCACCCGTTCGGGAACGAGCTGGAGGACGTCGGTCGCCACGATCCACAGGATCATCAGGCCCACGAGCGTCCCGGTCGTCCAGACGATGGCACCGATGTCGAATCGTGCAGCGCGCCGCGGTCTGTCGACGACCGCGTTGGTCACGGTGGCGGGGAGGTCGTTCACGACGGTCATCTCCGTCCTCCCGGGGTGAGCAGCTTCATCAATGCGGACAACAGCGCTCCGATCAGTCCGATGGTGATCATCGACACCAGCAGGATGTCGGTGTCGAGGGTGCGCGAGGAGTTGAGGGCGACGTATCCGAGTCCGCTGAGCGCGCCCAGCAGCTCGGCGGCGATGACCGTCGTCCAGGCGTTTCCCATCGCGATCTGACCGCCGGCGAGCAACGTGGCCATCGCCGTCGGGATCACGACGCGTCCCAGGATGGTCAGCGGCGGCGCCCCGAGGACGCGTGCCGCGTTGACGAGGGTGGGCTCCACCGAGGTGACGGCGTGGATCGAGTTCAGCGTCCAGGGGACGATCGCGGAGACGAACACCACGAACACCCGCGAAGGATCCCCGATGCCGAACCAGACGAGGGCCAACGGGATCCACGCGATGGGCGGGATGGGTCGCAGCAGCTGGAAGATCGGGTAAACCGTCCACCGGGCCTTGCGCGACCAGCCGATCCACACTCCGAGAGGGATGCCGACGGCCGCCGCGAGCAGCCAGCCGGCGATGACGGTGGTCAGGCTCGAGACGATGTGCCCGCCGAGCGTCGAGCCCAGGTAGGGACGTTCGATCAAGCGGACGGCGGCATCCCACACGTCGCCCGGCGAGGGCAGGAAGAGCGGGGAGATCGCGCCTCCGGGACGTGTCACCCACGCCCAGACGGCGATCAGTGCCACGGCGGAGCCGACCGAGATGAGCAGGGACGTGAGTTTCCTGGGCTCGCGGCGCCACACCGGCTCCAGTGAGGGCCGGCGGCGGCGGGGGACGTCCTTGAGCGCGAGCGTCCTCGTCGTCGTCATCGGGCGTCCTCGGCGGTGCGGGAGGCCGGATCCGCGGACGCGGCCAGCACGGCGACGGTGCGCTTCGCCCCCTCGCTCCACAGGGAGTCCAGCACCCGCAGGTAGGGATCGGTGAAGGCGGGCTCGTCCGCGAGGGAGCCGAACAGCTCCTCGTTGCGCAGGAAGGCCAGCGGGTCGTCCCGGCGGGCCCGCGCCGCGGCCATCACCTGCTCCTTGAGCGCGTCGACGACCTCGATCGCCTTCCCGCTCTCGTCGACCCCTGCCGCGTACCGCGCCCAGCTCGCCACGATCGCGGCGGAGAGGTGCACCTGGCCGCTCCGGGCGAGCTGATCGCGAACGACCGGCAGGAGCCACTTGGGGATGCGGTTGGAGGAGTCCGCACACAGCCGAGCGAGGGTGTCGCGCACCTCCGGGTTCTGGAAGCGCTCGATGAGCGTGTCCTTGTAGTCGGTCAGATCGATCCCGGGGACCGGCTCGAGGGTCGGCGTGCCCTCCTCGTCCATGTATCGGCGCAACAGGCGCTCGATGTCGGGATCCGTCGCCGCCTCGTGCGCGAAGGTGTAGCCCGCCAGCACCCCGAAGTAGCACATCGCCTGGTGACTGGAGTTGAGCAGACGGAGCTTCATCAGCTCGTAGGGATGGACGTCCGCGACGAACTGCGCGCCGACGCGGTCCCACTCCGGTCGATCGTTCACGAAGTCGTCCCGGATGACCCACTGCTCGAAGGGCTCGCAGACGACCGGCCACGCATCGTGCACGCCGATGGCCGCGTCGTTCTCCACCCGGTCCGCGTCCGAGGTGACCGGCGTGATGCGGTCGACCATCGTGTCGGGGAACGTCACGTGCCGCTCCACCCACGCGCCGAGCTCCGCATCCCGCCGGCTCGCGAACGCGCAGAACACACGCCGGGCGATGGCGCCGTTGCCCTGGACGTTGTCGCACGACAGGACCGTGAAGGGCGGAATGCCTCGGTCCCGGCGGCGCGCGAGCGCCTCGGTGACGATGCCGAACACCGTGCTCGGTCGCGTCGGGTCTCGCAGGTCGGCGACGACGGCGGGGTTGGCGAAGTCGAACTCCCCCGTCGAGGCGGAGAAGTTGTATCCCCCCTCGGTGACCGTCAGCGAGACGATGCGGATCTCTGCGGAGGCGAGCCTCTCCAGCACCGCCTCGATGTCGTCGGGCGCGAACAGGTAGTCGACGATGCTCCCGATGATGCGACGCTCGCGGCGGCCGTCGGCGTGCGTGAGCACGAGTGTGTAGAGGCCGTCCTGCTCGCGCATGACGTCGCGCATGTGCGCGTCGGTGGGCAGCAGGCCGATGCCGCAGATGCCCCACTCCCGCGCCTGCCCGCGCTGCAGGAGGCGATCGACGTACATCGCCTGATGCGCGCGGTGGAAGCCGCCCACGCCGATGTGGGCGATTCCGGCGGTGACGGCGCTGCGGTCGTAGGTGGGCCGGGCGATGTCCTCCGGCAGTGCCGCGAGGGTGTCTTGAGTGAGTCGCTCCATTGCGAGGCCTTTCTGAGGGTGCGGGGTGTTCAGCGGGCGAGCCAGCCGCCGTCGACGGCCAGGACGACGCCGTGGATGTAGGCGGCCGCGTCGGAGGCGAGGAACAGCGCCGCGCCGGCGATGTCCTCGGGGGTCCCCCATCTGCCCGCGGGGATCCGGTGGGAGACCTCTCGCGAGCGCGCCGCGTCGGCCTTGAGCTCTTGGTTGAGCTCGGTGTCGATGTATCCGGGGGCGATGGCGTTGACGTTGAGACCGCGACCCGCCCACTCGTTCGACAGCGCCTTGGTCAGCTGCGCGACGGCGCCTTTGGAGGCCACATAGGCGGGAGCGCGGAAGCCGCCGACGAACGACGTCATCGATGCGATGTTGATGATCTTCCCCGCCCCGTTGCGCAGCATGTCGCCGCCCAGCGCCTGACTCAGCCGGAACACGGCACGCAGGTTGATCGACAGGATCCGGTCGAACTCGTCGAGGGGGAAGTCGGTCGAGTCGTGCCACGCCTGCAGTCCCGCGTTGTTCACCAACACGTCGACGCCGCCCGCGGCCCGCACCTGCGCGATGACCGCTTCCACGTCGTCCGGCAGGGTGAGGTCCGCCGCGATCCGCCGCACTCTCGCCGCATCGCCCGCCCGGTCGCTGCGCTGCACCGACGTGACGTCCGCGCCCGCGGCGACGAAGGCGTCGACGATGGCCTGACCGATGCCGCGCGAGCCGCCGGTGACGAGGACGCGCGCGCCGGAGAAATCAAAGGCGGCCGTGCCCGATCCCGTGTTCGAGGTCATTCTCGTCCCAATCATTCGAGCGGTTGAGGTGCTCGTATGATCATTTGTACGGGATGACGCCGCCCCGCGCAAGAACGAGATCGCGCGGGGCGGAACGGGGTCAGGCGCTCACGCGCTCAGGATGGCCTCCGCGAGCCGCCGATCGGCGATCAGCTCGTTGACGTAGCCGGCACGCGTGGCGGCGATGGTGGCCTCGGCACGCGCCGCCCCGAAACTGCCGGCGATCAGCCGCGGAATCCTCGCGAGCTGATCCAGGGGGATGCCGACGACGCGATTGCCGATGACGGAGTCCTCCGGCACACCGTCGGCGTCGAACAGCCGCCCGTTCATCTCGCCCACCACGCCGAGCTCGCTGGCGCGAGCGCGGTCGCGCTCCGAGGCGGCCGCGTAGACCGCGGACTCGTCCGGACGCCACGCGCCGATCGAGATCGCCGCGACGTCGATCGCATCGAACATCGCCGTGGCGGCGGAGATCATCGGCTGGCCGAGGAGCGAGCGCAATGCGCCTTCGTCCGTGACGAGCAGCGGAGACGGGATCGCATAGGCGGCTCCGCCGGACGCGCGCGCGATCCGGCGCACGAGCTCCGAGCTGTCGGGGAGATCGGCGCTGTTGCCGGCATGTCCGGCGAGCTGGACGGTCACGCACTTCGGGAGACGTTCGAGGTGCCGCGTCATCGCGACGAGCGCACGGCTCCACGACATCCCGATGACGTCGCCGGGGTGGACGGTCTCCTCCAGGATCCGCGCCATCGTGGCGCCGATGATGTCGACGACGTCGGCCGGGTCGGAGGAGTCGACGACCCATGCCGCGGTCAGCCCCAGCTTGGCCCGCAACCGCTCGCTGAGCCCGAGGTTCACGCCGTCCAGCGAACGCACCTCGATCTTGACGATCTCCAGCTCACGCGCCCGTTGCAGCAGCCGCGCGACCTGGAATCGACTGATCCCGTGCTGCTTGGCGATGTCGACCTTCGACTCGTCCTTCAGGTAGTAGGCGTGAGCCACACGGGTGATGAGTTCCTTCGAGAGGAGCGGGTCGGTGGCGGCGATGTCGGTCATTGTGGCTTCCTTGCACATGCATCACGTGGCGGGGTAGAACAGTCAGCATCCAGTGTGACACAAATGCGCTCATATGAGCGACTCTGATTCGAGAGGCATGACGACCATGAGCAGCTCCACACCCCGCCCCCTCGGCCGCGTCGTCGTCACCGGAGCGGGCGGCGCGATCGGCGGGGCCATCGTGGCGACGCTGCGGGAACGAGGCTACGAGGTCTTCGCCACGGATGTCCGCCCCTCCGCTGACGACTCCGGCGGCGTCGTCGCCGCAGATCTCAGCGATGCCGATGGCCGCGCCACCGTCGCCACCGCGCTCGAGGGCGCGGTCGGGCTCGTGAACGCCGCCGGCATCGCACTCTCCGCCCCCGTCGACGAGATCACCGACGACATGTGGGACCGCACGATCGACGTGAACGTGAAATCGGTGTTCCATCTCTGCCGCGCCGCCGGCACGGGACTGGTCGACGGCGGCGCGATCGTGAACATCGCCTCGACCTCGGCGCACCTCGCGCGCTTCCCCGCCTCCATGGCGTACTCGGCCTCGAAAGCCGCCGTGGTGAACCTCACCAAGGCGTTCGCCCGGGAGCTGTCGCCTCGCATCCGCGTGAACTCGGTCTGCCCGGGACTGATCGCCACCCCGATGCAGACATCCGTCATGGAGAAGGTCGCCGAGGACACGGGCCGCGCCCTCGCCGACGTCCGCCGCGACGCCGCCGCCGGCATCGCGCTCGAGCGTCTGGGCTCGACCCGCGAGGTGGCCACCGCGATCGCTTTCCTGCTCGGGTCGGACGCCGCGTACGTCACGGGAGCCTGCCTCGACGTCGACGGCGGCCTCAGCATGCGGTGAGCGCTCATACGAGCGGCAAAACGGGATGAAGGCTCTCATATGTGAGCACCTGTGCTAGCTTTCCCTCAGAGTTCGAGCCTGCGTCAGGCACGAGAGCCGTGTGAACGAATCGGAGATGATTCATGCCTCAGTCAGACACCCCGCCGAATGTGGTGTTCATCATCACGGATCAGCAGCGCTGGGACACCATCGCCGCGCTCGGGCACTCGCATGCCATCACGCCCCACCTCGACCGCCTCGTGCGGGAAGGCACCGCCTTCACCAACATGTACGTGACCTCACCGTCGTGCGCGCCCTCCCGTGCGAGCCTGTTCACCGGCCTGTACCCGCACACCACCGGCGTCTACCGCAACGACGACGTCTGGCGACACTCCTGGGTCGAGCGCGTCGCCGCTCAGGGCTACCGCTGCGTGAACGTCGGGAAGATGCACACGTTCCCCTATGACGCCGCCGTCGGATTCCACGAGCGCCACGTGATGGAGAACAAGGATCGCGGCAATCCCGAGCTGCCTTTCCTCTTCGACAACTGGGACAAGGCGCTGTGGAGCCACGGGTACGTCAAGCCCGACCGTCGGACGCTGCGCGACGTGCCCGACTACCAGGATCGTCTCGGGGCGTTCGTCTGGGAGCTTCCCGAGGAGCTGCACGTCGACAACTTCGTCGGAAACATGGCGCGGCACTGGGTGGACGTCTTCCCGGGTCTGACCGACCTCCCCTTCTTCCTGCAGATCGGCTTCCCCGGGCCGCATCCGCCCTACGACGCCGTGCCCGCGTATCTCGATCTCTTCGAGGGGCGAGAGGTGCCGGAGCCGGTGAACTCCGCGGCCGACCGGGACGGCCAGCCGTCCGTGCTGAAGGCCCTCCGCGCCGAGCACGTGCGCAACGACCACGACTCGGTCGTGCACGACGAAGACCCCGAGCGGCACCGGAGCCTGCGACAGCGCCGCCACTATCTCGCGAACATCTCCATGATCGACGCGCAGATCGGCCGCCTGCTCGACGCCCTCGAGGCACGGGGAGTGCTCGACAACACGATCGTCATCTTCACCTCCGACCACGGAGACACGCTCGGCGACCACGGCCACAGCCAGAAGTGGACGATGTACGAGGGAAGCGTGCGCGTGCCCGCCATCGTGTGGGGCCCGAAGTTCGTCCGCCAGGGATCGCGGGTCGACGGCCTCGCCTCGCTCTTCGACCTCGGCCCCACGATCCTCGAGCTCGCCGGCGCGGACATCCCCCCGTGGATGGAGGCCACCTCACTGCGCGGGGCGCTGACGGGCGACGGCTGGGAGGGACGCGCGCACGTCTTCGCCGAGCACGCCCGCGACATGATCCTCACCGAGACGGCTCTGATGACCATGGTGCGGGACACGGAGTGGAAGCTCGTGGAGTTCATCGACTCCGACGAGGGTCAGCTGTTCGACCTCCGCACCGACCCGCACGAGGAGCATTCGCTGTGGGACGATCCCGCCGCGGCCGGAACCAAAGCCCGCCTGAAAGAGGTGATCTCCCGCTGGCGCGCGGAGAGCGCCCTCAGGACGGCGGGCTGGGCGTCGTCCTCCGTGTGAACGAGCGCCCACCCCCCTCAGGAGTCGGCGGCGATCGCGCGGATGACGCGCGCCAGCAGCGGACCGAGGGTCGCCTCGGCCGACTTCCCGGCCTCCAGCACCTCCTGGTGGCTCAGCGCCCCGGACTGGAGGCCGGCGCCGAGATTCGTGATCAGCGACAGCCCGAGGACCTCGAGCCCCGCCTCGCGGGCGGCGATCGCTTCGAGCGCGGTGGACATCCCGACGAGGTCGCCGCCGAGGCCGCGGAGCATGCGGACCTCGGCCGGGGTCTCGTAGTGCGGACCCGTGAGCTGCACGTACACGGCCTCGCCGAGCTCCGGCGCGACGGCGTGCGCGAGGGTGCGCAGCCGCGACGAGTAGAGGTCGGTCAGATCGATGAAGCGGGCGCCGGTCACGGGAGACACCGCGGTGAGGTTGATGTGATCGGTGATCAGTGCCGCCGTGCCGGGGATGCGGTCGGGGTCGAGGGCGCCCGCGCCGTTGGTGAGGATCATCGTCTTCACCCCCGCGGCGGCGGCCGTGCGGACGCCGTGGACGGTCGCGGCGACGCCGTGTCCTTCGTAGAAGTGGGTGCGCGCGCCGAGCACGAGCACCCGGGTCCCGTCCTCCGTGACGAGGGAGCGGAGCGTTCCGGCGTGCCCCTGGACGGCGGAGGCACGGAAGCCCGTGACCTCGGCGGCGGGGATGTCGGCGACGGTGGTGCCGAGGTGCTCGACGGCCGTCTTCCAGCCGCTGCCGAGCGTCACGGCGATGTCGTGCTCGGCGACGCCGGTCAGACGTGCGATGTCGGCGGCAGCAGCGGCGGCCTGGTGGGTGGGGGACGGTTCAGACATCGGGGAGCCCTCTCTGGGTCGGATCGGTCATTCGGAGGCGAGGATGACGTCGGCGCGCTCGCGCGCGTCGTCCTCCTGCGGCGAGGCATCCATCGTCACGAGCGCGATCGTCTGCGCCGGCAGGGCGATGGTCTGCAGCGGGCTGAATCCGGAGACGACGCCGGCACCGACGTCGAGGCCCCAGAAGGAGAGGTGCGAGGACGACGTCGGGATCACCAGCTCGTCGGATGCCGGGACGTCGTCGATCGTCAGACGGACGCGGGCCCGACGGTCTTCCGCGGCGTGCAGAGTGAATCCGACGGTCTGCGCATCGGGCGGGATCGGCCGGTCGCCGACCAGCGCCAGGTGCGTGTCGAGGAGCTTGTGCTCGAAGCGCAGCACGCCGCCCTGCACCGCCAGGAAGTAGCCGCCCTGCGCGTTGCCGGAGGACAGGATGGTTCCCGTGAGGGCGCTGACGTCGGTGGCGAGCCGGGCGCGGACGGTCAGGGTGCGGTGGGAGCCGGTGACCCCGGTCGCGCCGGGGACGTGGCTCTGACCCGGACGCAGCTCGAGACGGTCCTGCGCGATCAGCCCGTGGGGTCCGGCGAGCTCGATGAGAACGCGCAGCGGGCGGTCATCGAGCGGCAGGACGTCGTGACGGCCCGCCTCCTGCCACCAGAGGTCCTGAAGCCGGCGGAGCACGTCGGGGTGCTCCGCCGCGACGTCGCGCGCCTCGGCGAAGTCGGTGCGCGTGTCGTAGAGGCGCCAGGTGTCGTCGGCGTACGGCGCGCCGACCTCGTGAGCCGTCACCGCACGCCACCCGTCGTGCCAGATCGCGCGGTGGCCGAGCGTCTCCCAGTACTGCGTGGTGCGGCCGACGGGGGCCGTGGCATCCACGATGCTCTCGGCGAGACTCTCACCGTCCATCCCGTCGGGAGCGGTCGCCCCGATGAGGTCGTAGAGCGTCGGTGCGAGGTCGACCACGTGCATGAACTGGGTCCGCACCGCGGCCCGCGACGTCTCGGGCGTGGAGATGACGAGCGGCGAGCGCACGCCGCCGAGGTCGACGAACTGCTTGTAGCGCCGGAAGGGCGTGTTCCCCGCCATCGCCCATCCCTCGGGATAGTGCGCGCCGCCGGTGACCGAGCCGACCCTGTCGAGCTCGCCGACCATCGCCGCCGCGGGGCGACGGATGCCGCTGTACGGTCCGTTGGTGTCGACGTCGCCCGTCGGGCCGCCCTCGCGCGAGGCGCCGTTGTCGGAGAAGAGCGCGAACACGGTGTCATCGGTCTGACCGAACTCCTCCAGGGCGTTCAGCAGTCGTCCGATCTGCGCATCCGTGTGCTCGAGGAACCCGGCGAAGGCGGACTGCAGGTGGGTGAACACCTCGCGCTCGACGTCGGTGAGCTCCTCCCACGCGCTGACGCCCTCGTTGCGCTCGGTCAGAGGCGTACCCGACGGGACGACGCCGGTGAGGATCTGCCGCGCGAGGCGCTCTCGTCGCGTCTGGTCCCACCCCTTCGCGAACTCGTCGAGGTACTTCTCGATGAACGCGCGCGGCGCCTGGAACGGCGCGTGGGTCGCCCCGAAGGCCACCTGCAGGTAGAACGGATCGTTCGGCCGGAACGAGAGGTGGTCGCGCAGGTACGAGATCGACCTGTCGACGAGATCCTCGCTGAGGTGGTACCCGTCCCGCGTGGGGGTGGGGACGGCGTGGTTGTCCTCGTAGAGCTCCGGCTCGTACTGGTCGGTGCACCCGTCGAGGAAGCCGTAGTAGCGGTCGAAGCCGAGCGCCAGCGGCCAGTTGCCGTGCGGACCCGCGGGAGTGATCTCGTGGAGCGGGGCGAGGTGCCACTTGCCGACGAGATAGGTGCCGTACCCCTGCTCGCGCAGCACCTGCGGCAGCACGGGCGTTCCCGCCCGCACCGATCCGCGGGAGTTCGGGAAGCCGGTGTCGGTGTCGGCGAGGAACCGCATCCCGACGGCGTGGTTGTTCTTCCCGGTGAGGAAGGAGGCCCGCGTCGGCGAGCACAGGGGGGTGACGTGGAAGTTGCTGTATCTCACCCCGTTGTGCGCGAGCGCATCGATGTGGGGGGTGGCGATCTCCGAGCCGAAGCATCCGAGATCGGACCACCCCGTGTCGTCCAGGATCACGACGACGAGGTTCCGTCGCGGCGTCGTGTTCGGCTCGGGCCACCACGGGACGGAATCCGCCACGGTGGTGCCGACGGATCCGCGGAAGGAAGGGTCGAGGGTCGTCATCGGTGACTGCTTTCTGCGGGGGACGGCACGGTCACCGGGCGGCCGGGGCCGTCGCGGGCGCGCTCGCGGCGGCGATGGAGACGGTGTGGCGCGGCTTCACCGTGATGGTGAACACCAGGGCGATGACCGCGATGAAGGCGATGTACATCGACACCGTCCAGGTCGCGCCGTTCGCGGCGCCGGTGAGCGCTTGAGCGATCACCGGGCCGAAGCCGCCGCCGAGCACGGTTCCGAGCTGGAAGCCGACGGACATGCCCGAGTAGCGCACGCGCGGCGGGAAGTAGTGGGCGAACAGGGTGGCCTGCTGGCTGAACAGCGTGCCGATGATGAGACCGGAGATGCCGGTGGCGAGGAACAGGCCCCCGACGGTGGCGGTTCCGATCAACAGGAACATCGGGAACGCCCACAGCACCAGGGCGACCAGCCCGACGACGAGGACCGCACGCTGGCCGACACGGTCCCCGAGACGACCGGCGATGGGCGTGATGATGAGGCTCGTCACCGACGAGAGGATGTTGGCGAGCAGGACGACCGTCGGGTCCATGCCGAGGACGTTGGAGGCGTAGCCGAGCACGAACACGCCGACCACGAGTCCGAGGGTGGCGTCGCTGGCATGGATGAAGACGGCGGCCAGGATCTGCGCGGGATAGCGACGGACGGCCTCCCAGACGGGGACCTTCACCTTGTCGTCGGCGGCTTCGATCTTCTCGAACTCGGGGGACTCGTCGACGCTGAAGCGCAGCCAGATGCCGACCAGCAGCAGGATCGCGCTCGCCAGGAACGGCACGCGCCAGCCCCACTCGACGAGCTGTTCGAGGCCGATCGTGGCCGTCAGCAACGCGACGGAGCCGCTGGACAGGATGACACCGATCGGCGCGCCGGCCTGCACGACACTGCCGAAGAAGCCCCGCTTCCCGTCGGGCGCGTGCTCGACGGCGAGGAGGGCGGCGCCGCTCCACTCCGCTCCGATGCCGACGCCCTGCGCGACACGCAGGACGACGAGGAGGATCGGGGCGACGACGCCGACCTGGGCGTAGGTCGGCAGGAATCCGATGATGAGCGTGACGCCACCTGTGAGCATGAAGCTGAAGAGCAGGATCCGCTTGCGGCCGATGCGGTCGCCGAAGTTGCCGAGGATGATGCCGCCGAGCGGACGGGCGATGAAGCCGACGGCTAAGGTCCCCAGCGCGAGGAGCGACGCGACGCCGGGGTTGTCCTGGGGGAAGAACACCCGCCCGAAGACGAGGGCGGACAGCGTTCCGAAGACGAAGAAGTCGTAGTACTCGAGGATGGAGCCGATCGTGGCGCCGGCGAGGGCGCGGGTCGACATCTGCTGCTTCGTGAGCACTCGCGGGTGGTGCGGTCGGTTCATCGGTCACTCCAGTGTGAGGCGGGGCGGGAAAAATATCGCTGGAATCGATTCCGGGAATCGATTCCGCTACGGTAGGGGATCAACAGGGCATCATGCAAGCGGTGTTCGATTCCGCCCCACCGTCGGGAACGCGAACGTCCACCGGATACCGTGGTGTGACCACGACGTGAGGAGGAACTCGCATGGCTGCATCGCGACCGGCCACCTCTCCGTCGGCCCCTTCCCCGGGGACGGCCACCATCCTGGACGTCGCCGCGTTGGCGGGCGTCTCGCGCACCACGGTCTCACGCGTCCTCAACCATCCCGACCTCGTCCCCGCCGACACGATCGCCCGCGTCGAGGGCGCGATCGACGAGCTCGGCTTCCGGCCGAGCAGCCGCGCCCGCGGCCTGCGCACGGGACGTTTCGACACCATCGCACTGCTGGTCGGCGATGCGTCGCAGCCGTTCCAGAGCGCCGTCGCGAAAGCGGTCGCGCGCGCCGCGGAGGCACGCGGCCTCAACGTGCTGCTCTGCGATCTCGATCACAGCGAGGAGCGGCTCATCACGTTCCTGCGTCAGCTTCCTCGTCAGGGCGTCGACGGGATCGTGATCTCCACGGGCGACGACGTGTCGCGCTCCCGCGCGGGCGCTGTCATCGCGGAGACCCGCGCCGGCGGAACGCCGATCGTCATCTCCGGCCGCCTCCCCGAAGACGACCTGTTCGGCGTGGGGGTGGACTTCACGTCCATCGCCGACGCGGCCACGACCCGGCTCATCGAGAACGGGTCGCGGCGGCCGATCCTGCTCATCGGCGACGCCGACACCTACGTGGGTGCGCGGTGGGCAGCCGGCTACCGCGCCGCGGTCGAACGAGCGGGCCTCGATGCCGTCGTCCTCCAGACGCAGTACTCCGACGCGACCTCCACCCAGCTCGTGCTGCGCGAACTGTCAGCGAGCACGCCGGCGGACGGGATCATCGCGGGCACCGTCCCGCTCGCGCTCAGTGCGGTCCGCGCGGCCCACCACTGCCGTCGCCTCGTGCCCGACGACCTGGCGATCATCGCGTGCGAGCAGGTCGGGCTGGCCGAGCTCGTCACGCCCGCGGTGTCCACCATCGGCGTCACGGCCGAAGCCAGCGGCGAGGCGCTGGTCGAACACCTGTCCCAGCTGATCGCGGGCCGCAATCCCCCGCACGCGACGCTGCCCTACGTCCTCTCGGAGAGACAGACCACGCGGCATCCGGCAGAAGGCGAGACCAGGTGAACCCGCGCGCAGGCCGGACCCTCCGGTGGATCTACCGGCACGGAACGGAGCCCGACCCCCGGTTCACCCTCGCGAACGAGCGGACGTTCCTCGCCTGGATCCGCACGTCGCTCGCTCTCATCGCGGGCGGGGTGGCGCTGGAAGCGCTCGGGCTTCCGCTGCATCCCGTTCTGCGCCTGACGGCCTCCCTCATCCTCCTCGCCACCGGAGCCGCGCTGCCGCTGCTGGCGTGGGTGGGCTGGGGCCGGGCCGAGAGGGCGATGCGGCAGCAGACGCCCCTGCCCGTACCCGTCGTCGCCCTCCCCCTCGCGGTGGTCCTCGCCGTGGTGACCGTGCTGATCGTGCTCGGGCTCCTCATCGCCTGAATCGCCATGACCGAGATCTTCGACCCTGGGCTCCAGCTGGAGCGGACGCTGCTGGCGTGGCGGCGCACCCTCCTCACGATCGGCGGAGCGGGGCTCATCGCGCTGCGGCTGCTGCCGTCCGCGCTCGGCCCCTGGGCGCTGCCGGTCCCGCTCGCGATCATCGCCACCGCCGTCGCCCTCCACCTCCTGAGCGAACGACGGTTCCGGCACACGTATCGCGAGCTGACCGCCAATCGCGTCGTGCCCACGGTCGGGATGCTGACGCTCGTCCTGGCCGGGCTCGTCGCCGGCGGTGGCGTCACCGCGATCGTCGCTGTCCTCGTCCTGACCGCACAGCACACACCGGGGGCACCATGACGACGGGACAGGACGGCGGGTCGTGCGGCCCGGACTGCTCGTGCGGAGGACCGCGACGCGACGCGTTCGTCGCGCTCGGCCCCGTGCGCCGTGCGGACGACGGTTCGGCGAGGGCCGCCGCTCACGACATCGAACAGATCCACGTGCCGGCGGGAGCGTTCCTGATGGGCGACTCGTCGGGCGATGCGAACGTCGGCGACGGCGAGATCCCGGTGCACGCCGTCGAGCTCGCCGCGTTCGACATCGACGCGACCACCGTGACCAATGCGGCCTTCGCGGCCTTCGTGGAGGCGACCGGCTACGTCACCGACGCGGAGGCGTTCGGCTTCTCCGCCGTGTTCCACCTCGCGGTCGCCGCCCCCGCGGAGGACGTGCTGGGCAGGGCGCCGGGAACGCCCTGGTGGATCGGCGTGCGCGGGGCCGACTGGCGGCATCCCGGAGGGCGCGCGTCGACGGTCGACGATCTGCCCGACCACCCGGTCGTCCACGTGAGCTTCAACGACGCGATCGCCTACTGCGACTGGGCCGGACGCGCGCTGCCCACCGAGGCGCAGTGGGAGTACGCCGCTCGCGGCGGGCGGGCGTCCGAGAAGTACCCCTGGGGGGAGCGCGAACCCGGGACCGACGGTTGGCCCGTGAACATCTGGCAGGGCGAGTTCCCCCGCGTGAACACGATGGACGACGGCTATCTCACGACCGCCCCGGTGCGCTCGTTCGCCCCCAACGGCTACGGCCTGTGGCAGCCCGTGGGCAACGTCTGGGAGTGGTGCGCAGACTGGTTCGACCCCGACTACTACGCGCGCTCGCCGCGGGTCGACCCGCCGGGGCCTGCGACCGGCACCTCCCGCGTCCTGCGCGGCGGGAGCTATCTGTGCCACGTCTCGTACTGCAACCGCTACCGGAACTCGGCGCGCTCGCAGAACACGCCGGACTCGTCGATGGGCAACGCGGGCTTTCGCACGGTCTCGCGTCCGCGCTGACGCCGGACGGAGAGTCGGGATGCGCGGTGACGCCGCCGTCCGCCGGCGCGCCCGCGTGCGTGATGTCGATCGCGGTCGTGCACGTCGGGAAGGCCCTCGCCGCTCAGAAGGGTGGCGGGTCGGCCGGCGTGGTGGGTTCGGGGACGAATCTCACCAGGCTGGGTGGGTGGTCTTCGTAGTGGCGTCCGGTGGGTGATGTCCATTGGAGGGTTCCGTGGCCGAGGTGTAGGACCTGCCAGGCGGTGTGGTGTTTGACGGTGTGGTGGCGGCGGCACAGGTGGGCGAGGTTGTCGGGTGCTGTGGGGCCGCCGTGGCTGGCGGGGGTGGTGTGGTCGCGGTCGCAGCGGTGGGCGGGGCGGGTGCAGCCGGGGGTGCGGCAGCGTTCATCCCGTGCAGCCAGGTAACGGCGGATTTCCGCACTGGGTCGGTAGCGGTTGACGGCGACGGGGATGCCGGTGGTCGGGTCGGTGAACACCCGATCCCACCCGGGGGCCAGGGCGGCCAGGCGTCGGGCAAGCCCCGGGTCGATGGGGCCGTACCCGGTCAAGATCGCCGGGCCTCCGTCGGGGTCGCCGGCGAGGGTGAGGGCAGGGACCGTCACCTGGATCTGCGCCGTCACCGCCTCGATACCGGCGCCGGTGGCTCGGGTGGACGCGGTGGCGGTCAGGAGCAGGTCGGTGAGGATGTCCGCACGCACCTGCGCCAGAGTGCGGGAGTCCTTCACGGCGGTTGCCGTGGGCATGGTCGTGGTCTTGAGCGTGCAGGTCGCGTCGATGGGGCGGGCGGGGCCCGTGGCGCGGACGGGGCTGGTGATGAGCTTCTCGCCACACGGGCCGCCACTCGTGCCCCGCGCGACGCGCGTGTTCACACCGGTGTCGACATCGGCGAGGGCATCCGCGTCGGCGGCATCCGCGGCACCGTCGCTGCCCTCGTCGGGCTGATCGAGGATCACCCGACCCCGGGCGGTCAGGGTGTCGTGGATCGCGTGGGCGAGCGGGGCGGGAAGATCCGCGATCAGTCTGGCCATCCCATCGTCGAGAGGGAACAGACGCACGGACCTCTCCGCGTACGCTCGCTGCGCGGCCTCGGCGAACGCGGCCGGGTCGATGGTCGCCGCGATCGCCTTCGCCGCCGCGCTCATCCGCGCAGGCGACTCCGACCGGGCCGCCTCCAGAGCGAGGGTTTCGTACCGTGACCGGTCTGCTTCAGAGGTGAGAAGCGTGCCGGTGCGGCTGATCGCCCACGCGTGAGCCGCATCGATCTCCCCGCTGGCCCACACCTCAAGCGTCCGCGGGAAGAGGGTGGTCAGCAGGTATGCCTCTGACATTCGCCGTTGCACACCCCGATCCGACACCCGCAACGCCATCGCGAGCTCCAACGCGACTTCCCGCAACGGCAGATCCGCATCCGACGACCGCACCGACCCACCCCGCTGCTGCGCCTCCTGACGTAGCACCGCGGCACGCTCCGCGACCAGTTCCACCGCGTCGGCCAGGAGCCTCGCCTCCGCGGCCTGCGCGGCAGCCACACGCCGCCGCGCATCCACCACACCGGCCACCACGGCATCCAACCCGGGCCAGGTCGCATCACCCTCACGGGTACTCGTCAGCGCGTGCATCATCACCCCTGACCCGGCCACAACCGGAGGACAGGACCCGCAACAGAAGGTGGGCACGCGCGGGGTTTCTTCACCCCACTATAGAACAAACATTCGAAACACGCAAGAGCGACATCGAAACGGTCCGCTCACGCGAGGCCCGGCAACGCCGCCGCGAGACCGTGCACGAGGATCTCCACGCCGATCGCGAGGATGAGGAAGCCCATCACGCGCGTGATGGCGCCGACGCCCGTCGCACCGAGCTTCTCGGTGAGGGGCGTCCCGTAGCGCAGCAGCACCGCGATCGCGGCGGCGATGACGAGCACGGCCGCGACGATCGCGACGCGGTCCAGGATGCCGGGATTGCGCGCCGCAAGACCGACGACGACGCCGATCGCGCCCGGGCCGGCGATGAGCGGCAGCGCCATGGGCGAGAAGCTGATGTCCGTCTTCGTCGCGGCGTGCTCCTTCTCGGCATCCGAGGCCCCCGCCCCCAGAGCGCGCGGCACGACCATGCCGAACCCGGCGTGCATCACGACCAGGCCGCCCGCGATCTGCAGCGCCCCGAGCGAGATGCCGAAGAACTCGAGGATCAGCGTGCCGAGAAGGGCGAAGACGGTCAGGATCACCGCGACGTAGACGCCCGTGAGCCACGACTGCCGGCGGCGGTCCGCCTCGTCGAGATGCGCCGCCAGACCCGCGTAGGCGGCGACCGCGCCGATCGGATTCGTGATCGGGACGAGCGCCGCGAGCGCGGCGACGAAGACGCTCAGCATGCCTTCATTGTGGCGCAGCCGGCCCGCTCGATCAGTCGAGCAGCAGCGCGGGCTCCTCGAGGATCGACGCGACATCGGCGATGAACCGGCTCATGCCGTCACCGTCGATGACGCGGTGATCGAACGAGCCCGAGACCGTCGTCACGAACCGCGGACGCACCTCGCCGTCGACGACCCACGGCTTCTGGCGGATCGTGCCCATCGCGACGATGCCGGACTCCCCCGGGTTGATGATCGGGGTCCCGGCATCCATCCCGAACACACCGATGTTCGTGATCGTGATCGTGCCGCCCTGCTGGTCGGCCGGGGTCGTCTTGCCCTCACGGGCGGTCAGCGTCAGCTTCTCGAGCGCCTTCGCGAGCTCGCGGAGGTTCAGGTCCTGCGCGTCCTTGATGTTCGGCACGAGCAGGCCGCGGGGCGTCGCGGCGGCGATGCCGAGGTTGACGTAGTTGCGCACCCGGATCTCGGCGGAGCCGTCCTCCTTGTCGATCCACGCGGCGCCGATCAGGGGCGTGCGCCGGACCGCCCAGATCACGGCGCGCGCCATGATCAGCAGGGGCGACACCTTGATGTCGGCGAAGTCGGGCGAGGCCTTCAGCCGCTTGACGAGCTCCATCGTGCGGGTCGCGTCGACATCGGTCCACACCGAGACGTGGGGCGCCGTGTAGGCGGAGCGCACCATGCCGGATGCCGTGGCCTTGCGCACGCCCTTGACCGGGATCGCCTCCTCGCGCTCGCCCACGGGCGGAGCGGCGGGCGCCGGCGCGGAGACCGGGATCGTCTGCTCGCGCTCGGCGGGAGCGACCGGCGTCGCGATGTTGCGGAAGACGCTCGCCTGCTCGGCGTGGCGCACGACG
The DNA here is from genome assembly GCF_019443465.1 of Microbacterium sp. PAMC21962. Taxonomy (NCBI): domain Bacteria; kingdom Bacillati; phylum Actinomycetota; class Actinomycetes; order Micrococcales; family Microbacteriaceae; genus Microbacterium; species Microbacterium sp. PAMC21962. Next base: position 2,264,541 of record NZ_CP080381.1, read on the forward strand.
TCGTCGCGGGTGACCTCCCCGGCGGGACCGGTCGGGGTGACCTCCGACAGCGTGACCCCGAGGTCGCGCGCGAGCTTTCGCACCGGCGGCTTGGCGACCACGCCGACCGACGCACGCACCGTCTCGCCCCGCTCGGCGGGGCGCTTGCGGCGGGAGGTGGCCCCGGCACCCGTGCCGTAGCCGACGAGCACCGCACCGCCGTCGTCGTCGGATGCCGCGGCCTGCTCGGCCGGGGCGGGAGCGGATGCCGCGGCATCCCCCGCGTCGCCGGCGATGGTGATGATCGCCGCGCCGACCGTGACGGTCTGCCCCTCGGGCGCGAGCAGCTCGCCCACGGTGCCGGAGAACGGCGAGGGCAGCTCGACGAGCGACTTCGCGGTCTCGATCTCGACCAGCACGTCGTTGACCTCGACGGCGTCACCGGGCGCGACGCGCCACTGCACGATCTCGGCCTCGGTGAGTCCTTCACCGACGTCCGGCAGGTGGAAGATCTGCTCGCTCATGTCGTGGTTCTCCTTCGCGGCGGACGTTCAGTAGGCGAGGGCGCGGTCCACGGCCTCGAGGATGCGGTCGGCATCCGGGAGGTACGTGCCCTCGAGCTTGGCGGGCGGGAACGGCACGTCGAAGCCCGACACGCGCAGCACGGGCGCCTCGAGCGCGAAGAACGCGCGCTCCATGACGGTCGCCGCGACCTCAGAGCCGACCGAGGTGAATCCCGGTGCCTCCTGCGCGTAGACCATGCGGCCCGTGCGGCGCACCGAGTCGAGGATGGGGCCGTAGTCGATCGGCGACAGCGAGCGCAGGTCGATCACCTCGCACGACGTGCCCTCGCTCTCGGCGAGCGCGGCGGCCTGCAGGAGCGTCGTCACCATCGCGCCGTGGCCGACGAGCGTGACGTCGGTGCCGCGGCGCACGAGGCGCGAGGCGTGCAACGGCAGCGGCCGCTCGTCGACGTCGACGTCGCCCTTCATCCAGTACTTCGCCTTGGGCTCGAGGAAGATCACCGGGTCGGGGGAGCGCACGGCATCCTGGATCATCCAGTACGCGTCGTTCGCCGTCGACGGCGAAACGACCCGCAGGCCCGCCGTGTGCGTGAAGTACGCCTCCGGGCTCTCCTGGTGGTGCTCGACCGCGCCGATGTGGCCGCCGTAGGGGATGCGGATGACGACGGGCATCTGCAGCGCGCCCTCGTGCCGGTTCGTCAGCTTCGCGAGCTGTGTCGTGATCTGGTCGAACGCGGGGAAGACGAAGCCGTCGAACTGGATCTCCACGATCGGCCGGAAACCCGCCATCGCGAGACCGATCGCCGTGCCGACGATGCCCGACTCCGCCAGCGGGGTGTCGAGCACCCGCCGGTCGCCGAACTCGGCCTGCAGGCCCTCGGTGACGCGGAACACGCCGCCGAGACGACCGATGTCCTCGCCCATCAGCAGGACGTGGTCGTCGGCGGCCATCGCGGCGCGCAGGCCCGCGCTGAGGGCCTTGGCCAGGGGCATGGACTCGACCATCAGACGCCTCCCTCCAGCGATGCCTCGTAGGCGGCGAGCCAGCGCCGCTGCTCCACCATCAGGGGGTGGTCCTCACTGTAGACGTGGGCGAACATCGAGTCCGGCTCGATCGTGCCCAGGGCGTTGGTGCGCACCCGCACGTCGTCGGCGTAGGCCTGCGCGGCAGCATCCACGTCGTCGAAGAAGGATGCCGCGGCCCCCCGGCCCTCGAGGTACGCGCGCATCCGCGCGATCGGGTCGCGGCGGGCCCACGACTGCTCCTCGTCGGAGGTGCGGTACTTGGTGGGGTCATCGCTCGTGGTGTGGGCGCCCATGCGGTAGGTCATCGCTTCGATCGCGCGGGGACCGTCGCCGGCGCGCGCCTCGTCGAGCGCGAGCCGCGACACCGCGTAGCTGGCGAGCACGTCGTTGCCGTCGACGAGGATCGACGGCATGCCGTAGCCCTCGGCGCGGCGGTACAGCGGAGCGCGCGACTGGGTGGCGACCGGCACCGAGATGGCCCAATGGTTGTTCTGCAGGAAGAAGACCTGGGGCGTGCGGTACGTGTTCGCGAACACCATCGCCTCGTGCACGTCGCCCTGGCTGGACGCGCCGTCGCCGTAGTAGACGACGACGGCCTCGTCGCGGTTCGCGTCACCCGTGCCGGTGCGGCCGTCGAACACGAGCCCCATGCCGAAGCCGGTGGCGTGCAGCGTCTGCGACCCGAGCACCAGCGTGTAGATGCGCACGTTGCCGTTCTTCGGGTCGGTGGGGTCCCACCCGCCGTGGGTGAGACCGCGCATCACGCGGATGATGTCGATCGGGTCGACGCCGCGGGTCGTGGCGACGACGTGCTCGCGGTACGAGGGGAAGAGGTGGTCCTGCGGGCGGGCGGCGCGCACCGACCCGACCTGCGCGGCCTCCTGCCCGAGAGAGGGCGGCCACAGTGCGAGCTGGCCCTGCCGCTGCAGGTTGGTGGCCTGCCGGTCGAACGCGCGGACGACGACCATGTCGCGGTAGAACGTCTCGAGCTCGGCATCGGAGAGCGCGTCGATGAGCGGCAGATAGCGCTCGGCTTCGGGCGTGGGGGCGAACGTCCCGTCCGCCGCCAGGACGCGCACGAGGGCCGGGTCGTCAGGCGGGGTCATGTTCCCACGCTAACGCCCTCCGCATGCGTCGTACTGCATGGGATCGACAACGGGAGCCGCGATCCGCCGTGCCCGCGCCACAACGCGCCGGGGCAAACCGCGCGACGGGGAGTTTCGGACGCCTCTGGCGACCGAAACGGCGTGGGGGCGGGTTTCGGGCGCTCGTGGCGTCCGAAACCCGGGCGAGGAGGCCTCAGCGCGGCGCGACGGATGCGGCGACGCGCACGATCGTGTCGAGCGCCTCGTGCTCGCCGATGGAGATGCGCACGCCGTCGCCCGCGAACGGGCGGACGATCAGCCCGGCCTCCTCGAACGCCGCGGCGACCTCGAGCGCGCGCTCCCCGGCGGGCAGCCAGACGAAGTTGCCCTGCGCCTCGGGAACGTCCCAGCCGGTCTCGCGCAGCCGCGCGGCGAGGTCGTCGCGGTGCCCGGCGAGGGTGCGCACACGGTCGAGCAACTCGTCCTCGGCGTCGAGGCTCGCCAGGGCCGCCTCCTCGGCGGCGGCCGTGACCGACAGGGGGATGCCGGTGCTGCGCGCGGCCGCGAGGATGCGCGGATCGCCCACGGCGTAGCCCACGCGCAGGCCCGCGAGGCCGTACGCCTTCGAGAAGGTGCGCAGCACGACGACGTTCGGGTGCCCGGCGGCCAGCACCGCGGGACCGGAGACGGCGTCGGGGTCGGTGACGAACTCCGCGTAGGCCTCGTCGAGGACCACCAGGACGTCGGCCGGCACCCGGGCGAGGAAGGCGTCGAAACCCGCGGCGGTCACGACGGGACCCGTCGGGTTGTTCGGACTGCACACGATGACCATGCGGGTGCGGTCGGTCACGGCATCCGCCATCGCCTCGAGGTCGTGGCCGCCGTCCACGTCGTTCGGAACCGTGACGGCGGTGGCGCCGGCGACCGTGGCCAGGCTCGGGTAGGCCTCGAAGGAGCGCCACGAGAAGAGGATCTCGTCGCCCGGTCCGCTCGTGGCCTGTGCCAGCTGGAAGAGGATCGACACCGATCCGGCCGCGATGTGCACGGCGTCGTCGCCCACCCCGAAGCGCTCCGCCAGGCGCGCGCGCAGCCGCGGCGACGACGCGTCGGGGTAGCGGTTGACGGCGACCGCCGTCTGCACCGCCGCCACGACGCTCGGCAGCGGCGGGAACGGGTTCTCGTTGCTGGACAGCTTGAACGCCTCCGCACCGGCCTGCTTGCCCTGCTTGTAGGCGGGGAGGGCGGCGATCTCGGGGCGGATGCGGACGGGCAGCTCGGTCACGGGACGAGTCTACGAGGGCGCCGCTCGACGCGTGCGGGACGACGCCTTCCCGGCGACGCGGCCGCGTGGAACACTGGAGGGACCATGCGCTTCATCGTCCGCGTCGCCGTCAACGCCTTCGCCCTCTGGGTCGTGACGCTCCTGCCCGCCCTCGAGGTGGGGGTGACCCCGTTCGCCCCCGGTGAGACGCTGCAGCTCGTGCTGACCCTGCTCGCCGTCGCGGCCATCTTCGCCCTGGTGAACACGATCATCGGGACGGTCATCAAGATCGTCGCCTTCCCGCTGTACATCCTGACGCTCGGACTCATCTCGTTCGTCATCAACGGCCTCCTGCTCTGGATCACCGCGTGGGTCACGAGCTCGTGGGGCTGGGGGCTCACCGTCGGGGACTTCTGGCTCGGCGTCGTCGCGGCGATCGTGATCTCGCTCATCAACTGGGTCTTCGGCATCCTGCTGCGACCCCAGGAGAAGAAGCGCCGCTGACCGGCGGCCTCAGAGCCCGCCGGAGCGTCGACGCACGCGTGCGTCGTCCGCCGACGATGTGCGGCGGGCCCCGTACACGATCGACGTGACCGTCACCGCGCCCGCGAGCGGCGCGAGCCGGTCGCGCACCGCGGTGACACGCGGATCGGGCGCGGCGTCGACGAGCCGGGCGGTGTCGCGATACGCGTCGAGGCCGTGCACGACCAGCATCGCATCGGTCCACGCCGGAGCCGGGTGGGCGGTGCGCTGCACGACCAGGCTCTGGGTCGAGCCCGACACCCCGGGCGGACCGCCCACCGCCAGGGCCGCGACCGGATCGTCGGTGTGGCGGATCGTCAGGGACAGCACCCCCGCCGGAAGCTCCGCCTGCACGGGACCCGCGATGCCGATCTGGGTGCGCACGTCGTAGCCGCCCTGACGGGCCAGATGCGCTCCGATCATCGCGCCCTGCGAATGCCCGACGACGTGCAGCCGATCGCCCGCGACCGCTCCCGCCGCCGCGAGCGCCCGTTCGACCGCCTCGTACGACGACGACTCCTCGCCGAAGTACAGCTGCACGTTGGATGCCATGTCCCACGGCTCGTCGCGGTCGACGGCCGCCCGCGTGCCGCCGATGTAGACGAAGAACTCGCGCTCACCGGACGCGAACCGGTACTCCTCGACGCGGACGCGCGCCCCGTCGAGCCCGTCCTCCCCCGGCATCCGGTCGATGATCTCGACGAGCGAGCGCGGAGCCGCCGCGGCGCCGGGGGCCCGGTGCCGGCTCAGCTCCACGACGGATGCCGTCGCCCCCACCGGCCGCAGGGGTGGCGCGTCGGCGGGGATCGTGCCCCGGTCGGCCGCGCGGACGGCGCCCGTGAGCAGTGTGAGGCTCGGGCCGAGCGGGCCGTAGACGCCGAGCATCCCGGCGGCGGCGCGCATCTGACCCTCGATCTCGGCGTGGCGTCCCTCGCTCCACGCCTCCGCGAGGTGCGCGGCCTCGGCGGCGACGTCGGGGGCGACGGCGAGCCGCCGGGCGGCGAGCCGCAGGCCGTCCGCGCCGTCCGCGCCGCCCGCGCCGCGGGCGCCGCGGATGCGCGCGAGCGCCTCCTGCTCCGCGAGCTCGTAGACCTCCGCGAGTCTGCGCACGCTGCGCGCCAGAGCGGCGGCCGCGTCTTCGGCGGCGCGCGCGCCGCCCTGCGGCGACGCCACCCAGAGCCCGCCCGCGAGCGACGACGCGTGCGCGCGTCCGAGCACCTCCCCCGCCTCCGCGAGGCGTGCCGCGAACAGGGCGAGCGTGGCCGCGAGGTGTCGGAGCGTGTCCGTGTCGACGACCACCAGCCCGCCGGATCGGATGTCGACGTCCCCCGTCATCCCGCCGCTTCCGCCAGGGCGCGGCAACGCTCGCGCCGCAGCGAGCGCTCCCACTCGTCGATCTCCGCCGCCGCGGCCGCCAGCAGCCGGGTCCAGGCGACGAGCTCATCGCGCAGCGGCGCCACGGCGGAGTTGCCGCCCGGAACCTCATCGATCAGCGCGGGAGCGCGGGCACGGACCTCCGCCAGCAGCGCGCTCGCCTCCCGCACCTGGGCGAGGGCGCGGTCGATGTCGTCGACGCGGTTCACCCCCCGATCGTCCCGGAAGCAGCGGCGGCAGCGGACGACGTCCGGGGGAATGTGGACGTTCCGGCGCACGCCGCCGCGGGGGAGGAGGACTCGGGCGACGACGCGAGTCCGGGCACGGACCACTTTCGGCGCGGGAGCGACCTGCTCCACAATGGGGAGGTGACTCGCCGCGCCGCACCTTTCCGCGTCGTGTTCGTCTGCACCGGCAACATCTGCCGTTCCCCCATGGCCGAGATCGTCTTCCGCGACGTCTCGGAGCGCGCCGGACTCGGCGACCGCGTCGTCTCGACCAGCTCGGGAACGGGTGACTGGCACGTCGGTGAACGGGCCGACGCGCGCACGCTCGACGCGCTCCAGCGCCGCGGCTACGACGGCGCGCGCCACCGCGCCCGGCAGTTCACGCTCGACGACTTCGAGAGCAACGACCTCGTGGTCGCCCTCGACCGGTCCCACGAGCGCATCCTGTCGACCTGGGCGCGCACGACGGCGGATGCCGACAAGCTCGCGCTCCTGCTGTCGTTCGACGCCGACGCCCACGGCAACCTGGACGTCCCCGACCCGTACTACGCGGGGCCGGAGATGTTCGACGACGTGCTCGGTATGATCGAGAGCGCGAGTCGGGCGCTCTTCCGGCAGCTCGAACCGGCCATCCGCCCGTGCTGAGCACGTCACCCTGAGCACCGGCCGCGCGTCGACAGACACCGTGATCGGAGCCCGCGTCGTGACCACCGCGAACACCCTCGCCCACCAGCCCCTCAGCCCCCTCGACGGCCGCTACCGCGGCGCCGTCTCGGGCTTGTCCGCGTACCTCTCCGAGGCCGGCCTCAACCGCGCACGCGTCGAGGTGGAGGTCGAGTGGATCATCACCCTCACCGATCGCTCCCTCTTCGGCTCGGCACCGCTCACCGACGCGCAGAAGGACTCGCTGCGCGCCCTCTACCGCGACTTCGGGCAGACGGAGATCGACTGGCTCGCCACAACCGAGTCGGTGACTCGGCACGACGTCAAGGCCGTCGAGTACCTCGTCCGCGACCGGCTGCAGACCCTCGGGCTCGAGGCGGTGGCCGAGCTCACGCATTTCGCCTGCACGAGCGAGGACATCAACTCCGCCTCCTACGCCCTCACCGTCAAGCGTGCGGTCGACGAGGTGTGGCTGCCCAAGCTCCGTGTCGTCATCGATGCCCTCGGCACCCTCGCGCACGAGCACCGGGATGCCGCGATGCTCTCGCGCACGCACGGTCAGCCGGCGACGCCGTCGACGATGGGCAAGGAGCTCGCCGTCTTCGCGTGGCGCCTGGAGCGCGTCGCCGCGCAGATCGCGGGCGGCCAGTACCTCGCCAAGTTCTCGGGCGCGACCGGCACCTGGTCGGCCCACCTGGCCGCGGCTCCCGAGGTCGACTGGCCCGAGCTGTCGCGCACGTTCATCGAGGGCCTCGGCATCGACTTCAACGTGCTGACGACGCAGATCGAATCGCACGACTGGCAGGTCGAGCTGTACGACCGGGTCCGCCACGCCGGCGGCATCCTGCACAACCTGGCCACCGACATCTGGACCTACATCGCGATGGGCTTCTTCGCGCAGATCCCGGTCGCCGGGGCCACCGGGTCGTCGACGATGCCGCACAAGATCAACCCCATCCGGTTCGAGAACGCCGAGGCGAACCTGGAGATCTCGGGCGGCCTGTTCACGACCCTCGCCTCGACGCTCGTGACGAGCCGGATGCAGCGGGACCTCACCGATTCGACGACGCAGCGCAACATCGGCGTCGCCTTCGGCCACTCCCTCCTCGCGCTCGACAACCTGCAGCGCGGTCTCACCGAGATCTCCCTCTCGCGCGACGTGCTGCTGGCCGACCTCGACGCGAACTGGGAGGTGCTCGCCGAGGCCATCCAGACCGTCGTGCGCGCCGAGATCGTGGCGGGCCGATCGCAGATCACCGACCCGTACGCGCTCCTGAAGGAGCTCACGCGGGGCCGCCGGGTGGGCGGCGCGGAGCTGGCGGAGTTCGTGCGCACCCTCGACATCGGGGATGCCGCGAAGGAGCGCCTGCTGGCGCTGACCCCCGCCGGCTACATCGGCCTCGCCGACGAGCTCGTCGACCGCGTCTGAGGGCGTTTCGACGCGGCTCTGCGGGTCCCGCGAGAGGTCAGTCGCGCGGCGCGGAACCGTCGTCGGACGCGTCGGGGGATGCCGCGGCATCCGCATCGTCGACGAGCACGCCGTGGTCGACCTCGCGGGTCACCTGGGCGGGGTCGACGGCGAGCATGCACAGCGCGATGATCACGAGGGTGGCGATGAACGCGATCCCGGCCACCACGAGCGCCACGACCACGACGTGCACGCGCTCGTCGCCCGTCAGGTCCTGGAAGAAGCCCATCGACACGAGCGTCACGAGACCGGCGAAGAGGGCCGCGGCGAAGGCGAAGCCCAACAGCTGCACCGGCTTGAGGAGATCACGGCGGGTGGTGCGCGGCGTGCTCATGCGGATTCTCCTGACGAGACGGGCTCCGCGGCGATCGGGCGGCGCGGCGAGAAGCCGGCGATGCCGAGGAAGACGGCGATGACGGCGGCGTACCCGCCGAACAGACCGACCCCGATCGTGATGCCGGTCAGCGTGAAGCTGCGCCCGGCCTCGGAGATGAAGTATTCGAGACTGTAGGCGGGATTGACGAGGAGCAGGGCGACGCCGAGCGCGAGGGTCACCGCACCGATCAGGATGCCGTCGCGGCCCTCGTCGCGGTACTCGCCCCGCCGGAGGCGGATGCCGCCGACCAGCTCGGCGATCCCGGACGCCGCCGCCCAGACGATGACGACGACGAAGAAGAGCGCGGTCGAGCGCAGCCCCGGGATGCCGGTCGCCATCCCGGCCACGAGCGTCAGGACACCGAGAAGGACGGGCGCAGCGCGGCGCTCCCGCGGGTACACCAGCCAAGCGCCGATCAGCAGCACGAGGGCGGTCGCGATCGCCCAGCCGCTGAAGACCGCGAGGCCCACGGCGGCCGAATGGTCGGGCGAGAACGTGACCATCACCGCGGCGACGGCGGCCAGGAGCGCGCGGCCGAGCTGCACATGGCGCACGTCGAAGGCGCGCGTCGGGCGCTCACCGGCACCGGTGGCGCGGGAGGCAGCGGGGGCGTCGTCGGACACGTCGGACTCATCGGATCGGGGAAGGCGGAACCTCACCAGTCTAGGTCGTCCGCCGCCGGGATCCGCCTCCGCCCGCCACGGCACCGCGCCGGCGCGGCCTCAGCCGGCGGCCGCCTCCACGAGGGCGCGGAGCTTCTTTTCCACGGCGGGAGTCACCGCGACCACGGCGAACGAGGTCGCCCACATGTCGCCGTCGTCGAGGAAGGCGTCCTCCTGGAAGCCGACCGTGCCGTAGCGCGTCGCGAACTTGCTCGCCGGCTGATAGAACACGACCACCTTGCCGTCGCGGGCGTACGACGGGAAGCCGTACCAGGTCTTGGGCTCGAGCTGGGGAGCGACCTCGGAGACCACGCGGTGCAGCAGCGTCGCCACCTCCCGGTCGGTGCCGTGCAGCCCCTCGATCGCCTCGACGCACGCCTCCAGCTCCTTCGCGAGCTTCGCGGCGCCCTTGAGGCCCTTCGTCGTGCGCAGTTCCTCGGCGCGCTGGCGCATCGCCGCGCGCTCGTCGTCACTGAATCCGCCGGTGGTGTCGGCCATGTCGGTCCTCTTCTTTCCTGGTCGGCGCTCAGGCCGCGGGAGGGGTCTGCTGGATGCGGATGAGGTTGCCCGCGGGGTCGCGGATCGCGGCATCCCGCAGACCGTAGTCCTGATCGGTCGGCTCCTGCACCACGTCGGCGCCCGCGGCCGCGATGCGGGCGAACTCGGCGTCGAGGTCGTCCGAGGCGAGGTTCACGCCGAAGTAGCTCCCCTTGGCGACCAGCTCCTGCAGGGCGAGCCGCTCCTCGTCGCTGATGTCGGTGCCGACCCCGACCGGATGCAGGACGATCGCGGTGTCCGGCTGACCGACGGGACCCACGGTGATCCAGCGGAGGTCCTCGTAGCCGACGTCCAGACGCACCTCGAACCCGAGCACGTCGCGGTAGAACTCCAGCGACGCCTCGGCATCGACGTGGGGGAGGAAGGAGGAGTGGATGCTGATACCCATGCGGCTCACGATAGGCCCGGTCGCGGGCCCTCCGCTTCTCGATTCCTGATCGGTCTGGTCAGCCGGCGCGCGATGCACGGCAGCATCCCCGCGCGCACGGGAGCACCGCGCTCCCGGTAGCGCCCGGGCGAGACGCCGACGAGCTCGGTGAAACGCGTCGTGAACGTGCCCAGCGACGCGCACCCGACCGCGAGGCTCACCTCCGTGACGCTCAGCTCGGTGGTGCGCAGCAGCGTCATCGCGCGCTCGATCCGCCGGGTCATGAGGTAGGAGTACGGCGTCTCCCCGTACGCCCGCCGGAACTGGCGTGACAGGTGACCGGCCGAGACGTGCACGGCGCGCGCCAGGGCGGCGAGGTCGAGGGGCTGCGCGTAGTCGCGGTCCATCATGTCGCGGACCCTCCGCATCCGCACCAGCGTGTCGAGGTCGATCCCCGAGGTCACGGCCGTGCGGGCCCCCGGGCACCGTCGCCGGCGCGGATCGCCTCCACGGTCCGGAGCACTTCCAGGCTGCGGCGCTGGTCCGGGGCCGGGTCGGCTTCGCCGCGCACGAGCGCGGCGAAGCGGGCGACCTCGAACTGCATGTTGTTGTCGGGGCCGTCGATCTCGATCTCCTCGCGGATGCCGGAGAAGAGGTCGAGCACGAGACGGCGGGGCGCCGTGATCTCGTCGATCTCGATCGTGCCCAGCTCGCCCTGGATCTCGTTCGGTCGGCGCGAGGCCCCGATCTTCGAGAACGCGATCTGCGCGACGAAACCGTCGTAGTCGAGCACGGCGGCCCCGGCGCCGTCCGCACCCGTCGCGATCGCGACCGTCGCCCCGAGCACGCGGGAGGGCGCCCCGAACAGCTCGATCGCGGCGCTGAGCGGGTACACCCCGAGATCGAAGAGCGCTCCGCCGGCGAGCGCCGGATCGAAGATGTTGGGCGTCTCGCCGGCGAGCACGAGGTCGTACCGCGCGGAGCGCTGGCTTTGCCCGAACGACACGAGGCGCACCGCGCCCACCCGCGGCAGCAGTTCGCGCAGGCGGCTCATCCCCGGGTCGTAGACGTTGCGCATCCCCTCGAACACGACGACCCCGCGATCGCGGGCGTCGTCCACGAGACGCGCGAACTCGTCCGCCGTCGGGGTCGCGGGCTTCTCCAGGAACACGTGGACCCCCGCCGCGATCGCCGCGGCGGCCTGCGCCGCGTGGGCCCCGTTCGGCGAGCCGACGTAGACGGCATCCACCTCGCCCGTCGCCAGCAGCGCGTCGAGATCCGTGCTCACCCGGTCGATCCCGAGCCGGTCGGCGAAGGCCCGCCCGCGGTCGGCGTCGCGCGAGAACACGACGTCGATGCGGATGCCGGGCGTCTGCGCGACGGCATCCGCGAACTTCTCGGTGATGGTGCTGGTGCCGATCGTGGCGAGTCTGATCACGCCCCCAGGATAGGCGCGCGGGCCTCGCCTCCGGAATGGATGCCGCGCGCCGAGGGTTGGCCCTGAGCATGAAGGCACTCGTCTACTCAGATTTCGGCGGAAACGATCGTTTCGAGCTCACCGAGCGGGAGGAGCCCCACGTCGGGCCCGACACGCTGGTCGTACGGGTCGTCGCCGCGGGCATCAACCCGGTCGACTACAAGATCCGCGAGGGCTACCTGCGCGGCCTCATCGACACCCAGCTGCCGGCCGTGCCCGGTTGGGACGTCGCGGGCATCGTCGAGAAGACCGGACTGGACACGCCCGAGTTCGCCGTCGGCGACCCGGTGCTCGCCTACGCCCGCGCCGACGTCGTCGGCCACGGGTCGGTCGCCGAGCTGATGCCGGTGCCGGTGCGCGCCGCCACCCGCAAGCCCGACGGGCTCTCCTTCGAAGCGGCCGCCGCGCTCCCGCTCGCGGGGCTGACGGCGCTGCAGACGCTCGAGCGCGCCGCGGTCGGAGCGGGGCAGAACGTGCTCATCCACGGCGCCGCGGGCGGCGTCGGGTCATTCGGCGTGCAGCTCGCGCGGCTGCGCGGCGCGCGGGTGGTGGGGACCGCCTCGGAGCGCAACCACGCGTACCTGCGAGAGCTCGGCGCCGAACCGGTCGTCTACGGGGACGGGCTGGTGGACGCGGCCCGGGCGCTCGTGCCGTCGGGGTTCGACGTCATCGTGGACTTCGTCGGCGGGTCGACCCTCGACACCACGCGCGAGCTCCTCGCCCCGGGCGGCGTGGTCGCCTCCATCGCCGACAGCCGGGCACGCACCGAGTTCGGCGGGCACTACATCTGGGTGCGACCGGATGCCGCCCAGCTCGGCGAGCTCGCGCAGCTGGCCGCGGCCGGCGACCTGCGCGTGGAGATCGCGTCGACCTACCCGCTCGACGAGGCGGCCGCCGCCTACGCCGAACTCGAGGAGGGCCACACCCGCGGCAAGATCGTCGTCACCGTCTGATCCCGCCGGGCGGGGCCGGCTGAGGCTCAGGGGCGCAGCGGCAGCAGGGCGGCGAGGTCGGCACGCGTGCCCGACGCGTGGATCCGGCCGGCGGCCACCGCATCCGCCCACCGCTCGGCGCCGGTCGCGAGAGCGATCCACGTCGCCGCATCCGTCTCGACGACGTTCGGCGGCGTGCCGCGCGTGTGCCGCGGGCCCTCGACGACCTGCACCGCGCCGAAGGGCGGCACCCGGACCTCGACCGTGTTGCCGGGCGCCTTCTCGGCGAGCAGCTGCAGGAGGTAGCGCACTGCGGTGGCGAGGGCGGTGCGCGCCGGCGGCGTGCCGGCATCCGCGGCCTGGGCCACCGCGGCAAGCGCGTCGCGGCCGTCGCCGGTGGAGATCTTGCGGACCATCCCTCCACGCTAGCCCGTGACGAACGTCGGATCTGCGGGCCCGGCGACGGCGCGGCCCGCGCCCTGGCGCGGTATGCGGCGCCGGGCGGCCGGGAGTTCCGACGATCGTCACGCAGCCGCGGCGCGACGGGCCCGTCGGTAGGCTGGCCGGGTGCGCATTCTCGTCCTCGGTTCCGGTGCCCGCGAGCACGCCATCCTCCTCGCACTGAAGGGAGAGGGCGCCGGGCACGAGCTGTTCGCCGCCCCCGGCAACGCCGGCATCGCCGCCGACGCGACGATCGTCGCCGACCTCGACGCGAACGCGCCCGCCGCGGTCACGGAGTACGCGAACGACCACGACATCGACCTCGTCATCATCGGCCCCGAAGCGCCCTTGGTCGCGGGCGTCGCCGATGCCCTGCGCGAGCACGGCGTCCCGGTGTTCGGGCCCGGGAAGGCGGCGGCCCAGCTGGAGGGCTCGAAGGCCTTCGCGAAGCGCATCATGGATGCCGCCGGGGTGCCGACCGGGCGCGCGACGCGGGCGACGACCCGCGCCGAGGTCGAGGCGGCCCTCGCCGCCTACGGCGCACCGCACGTCGTCAAGGCCGACGGTCTGGCCGCCGGCAAGGGCGTCGTCGTGACCGACGACCGCGACGCGGCCCTCGCGCACGCCGACACCTACCTGCCCACCGGACCGGTGCTCGTCGAGGAGTTCCTCTCGGGCCCCGAAGTCTCCCTGTTCTTCGTGAGCGACGGCGACACGGTGCGGGCACTCAGCCCCGCCCAGGACTTCAAGCGCGCCTTCGACGGCGACGCCGGCCCGAACACCGGCGGCATGGGCGCCTACTCTCCTCTGCCGTGGCTGGCCGACGGCTTCGGCGGCGAGGAGGCCTTCGTCGCCGAGGTGACCCGCACGGTGGCCGAGCCGGTCATCCGCACCCTGGATGCCGAGGGCACCCCGTTCATCGGGCTGCTGTACGCGGGGCTCATCCTGACGGCCGACGGCATCAAGGTCATCGAGTTCAACGCGCGCTTCGGCGATCCCGAGACCCAGGTGGTCCTCGCGCGTCTGACGAGCCCGCTCTCCCGGCTGCTCATGGCGGCCGCGTCCGGCACGCTCGAGGACGAGCCCGCGCCCACGTTCGCCGACACCGCGGCCATCACGGTCGTGCTCGCGAGCGAGGGCTATCCCGAGGCGCCGCAGACCGGCCGGGTCATCACGGGCACGGATGCGGCGGCATCCGTCGCCGGCGTGCACCTGGCGCACGCCGCCACCGCCGACCGGGACGGCGCACTGGTCGCCACCGGCGGCCGGGTGCTGAACGTCGTCGCGACGGGCGGCACGTTCGCCGAGGCTCGCGAGCGCGCCTACGCCGCTCTCGGCGAGATCGCGCTCGACGGCGCGCACTTCCGACGCGACATCGCCGCCCGGGTCGCCGTCGACTGACGGCCCGGACGGCGATGGCGCGCGCGGCGGCGCGCGATCAGCGCTTGTCGAGGTGCGGCGGGCGCTTCATGAACAGCACCGCCACGACGCCGATCAGCATCACGATCGCCGGCAGCAGGATGGTCTGCGCCATCGCGCTGGAGAACCCGTCGACGACGAACGAGGGCAGCTGCCCCGAGCCGAAGTCGCCGCCGGCGTCGGATGCTCCGGGGAGGTTGGCCTCGAGCCGCGACTGCATGAAGGCGGCGATGGCGGCCGAGCCCAGCACCGAGCCGATCGTGCGCGTCGTGTTGTAGATGCCGGCGCCGGCGCCCGCCTGACGCGGCTCCAGGTTGCGGGTGGCCGTCGTCGCCAGCGGCCCCCACATGCCCGAGTTGCCGATGCCCATCATGAGCGACGGGAGCAGGAACATCCAGATCGGGGTGTCGGCGTGCATGAGCGACGCGTACCAGAACAACGATCCCGCGACCAGGAGAAGACCCGGCACCAACAGCACGCGCGCGTCGACGCGGTCGAGCAGACGTCCCGTGAGCGGCGACAGCACACCCGCGGCCACGGCCATCGGCACGAGCAGCAGCGCGGACTCGGTGGGGGTCAGACCGCGGGCCAGCTGCACGAAGAACATGAGCGGCAACGACATGCTCGTCACGGTGAAGCCGACCGTGGCGATCGTGATGTTGGCGACCGAGAAGTTGCGGTCGCGGAAGAGCCCGAGCGGCACGAGCGGTTCGCTGCGCGTCTTGGCCTGCTGCCAGATGAACACGGCCATCACGAGCACGCCGCCCGCGATCATCGTCCACACCCACGCGGCCCAGTCGAAGTGCTCGCCCTCCTGCAGCCCGAACACGATCAGGAAGAGACCGATCGCGCTGAGCACGACGCCGATCAGGTCGAAACGGTGCTCGTGGGTCGGGAGGTTCGGCACCAGCATCCACGCGAGCACGAAGCCGATGACGCCGACGGGCAGGTTGACGAAGAAGATCCACTCCCATCCCAGGCCGTCGACGAGCAGGCCGCCGGCCAGCGGGCCGACGAGCATCGCGACGCCCGAGGTGGCACCCCACAGGCCCATGGCGGCACCGCGGGCGTTCGGCGGGAAGGTGCGGGTGATGACGGCCATCGTCTGCGGCGTCATGAGTGCCGCGCCGAGGCCCTGCACCGCGCGGAACACGATGAGCATCTCGAGGGTTCCCGACAGGCCGCAGCCGAGGGAGGCGAGCGTGAAGATCGCGAGTCCGATGAGGTAGATGCGCTTCGGGCCGAACCGGTCGCCGAGGCGCCCGGTGATCAGCAGCGGCACGGCGTACGCGAGCAGGTAGGCCGAGGTGACCCACACGACGTTGTCGAGGTTGTTGGTGGACGGGTCGAGCGCCGCCTTGATGGCGGGGTTCGCCACCGAGACGATCGTGGTGTCGACCAGGATCATGAAGAACCCGATGACGAGCGCCCAGAGGGCCGGCCACGGGCTGCGTTCGGGGGTGGGCGCGGGCGCGGTCACGTCGCGCGTGCGTTGTTCGGTCATGAGCGTGCGGCTTCTCTCTGTGCCAGGTAGCGATCGGTTTTCTCGTGTGATCCCCACACGAAGTCGGGGTGGGCGAGCCGGCCCAGCAGGGCGGCGAGCCAGTCATGGTCGGCGGCGAGCAGGGCCCGTTCGCGGTCGATCTCGAGGAGGTACTGCTCGACGACGGGCGCCCCGGCATCCCGCGCGCCGCGGATGCCGTCGGCCAGCTCGTCCCGCGCGGCGGCGAGCGCCGCCAGGCGTGCCGTCAGCAGCGCCACGGTCTCGTCGCGGTCGAGGTTGTGGGCCTCGGCGAGGGCCACCCGGAACTCGACGGGCCGGTCGATCAGCGGGAGCTCGCGGCGCACCCACTCCTCGACGGCGCGATGCCCGGTGTCGGTGAGGGCGTAGGTCGTGCGCTCCGGGCGGTTCCCGTCGCGGTCGACGCCGATCTCGGCCACCAGCCCGTGCTTCTCGAGCCGTGCGACGGTGTGGTAGACCGTGCCGTTGGTGATCGCGACGATGCGGTCGTCGCGGCGGTGACGCAGGAGCCGGATCATCTCGTAGGGATGCATGTCGTCCTCCCGCAGCAGCGCGAGAACCATCACCCCCAACGGTGTGAGCCGGTTCATGGCGGTCTTCACGGCGACTCCTTCGATGATCGTCCGACTACTCCATATCGACTAGTCCACATGGACTATATCGGGGTTTCTCCCGGCGCGCTAGCGTCTGCTCATGGGCCCCGACGCGCGCACCGTCTTCGACGACATCGCCGCGGAGTACATGATGCTCCCGGGCGTCGACATCGGTCCGATGTTCGGCAGCGAGGGCCTGCGCATCCGCGGAAAGGTCTTCGCGTTCATGGGCCATCGGTCGGGACTGATCGCCAAGCTGCCCGAAGAGCGGGTCACCGCGCTCGAGCGGACCGGCAGAGCCGAACACATGACCATGCGCGGCCGCACGATGCGAGAGTGGGTCTTCGCGGGTCCGGACGCCGTCGACCTCTGGCCCGACATCGTCGCGGAGGCGTACGCGTTCGTCGACGCGATCACGCCGCGCTGAGCAGCCCGCGCGCACCGCGCCACCCCGCGATAATGGACGCGTGACCGACGCCTCCTCGAACTCCGACGCGACCTCCCCCGCCACCGACCTGCCCGGCTGGACCCACGTCTACTCCGGCAAGGTGCGCGACCTGTACCGGCCCGAGCCGGCGGCGGGCGCACGGGCCGACCGGATGCTCGTCGTCGCGAGCGACCGCGTGAGCGCGTTCGACCACGTCCTCAGCCCCGGCATCCCCGGCAAGGGCGAGCTGCTCACCACGCTCAGCCTGTGGTGGTTCGACCAGCTCGCGGGCGCGGACGGCGGCCGCCGCATCCCCAACCACCTCGCCGCCACGCATGCGCTCGCGCCCGCGTCGGGCGACGCGGTCGACCTCGTCCCCGCCGCCGTCGCCGGACGGGCGATGGTGGTGCGCAGCCTCGACATGCTGCCGATCGAGTGCGTCGTGCGCGGCTACCTGACCGGCTCGGGCTGGAAGGAGTACGTCGCCGAGGGGACGGTCTGCGGCATCCCCCTGCCGGCGGGCCTGCAGGACGGCGACCGTCTCCCCGAGCCGCTGTTCACCCCGGCGTACAAGGCGCCGATGGGCGAGCACGACGAGAACATCTCGTTCGCCCGCACCGAGGAGCTCGTGGGCCCGGAGCGCGCGGCACAGCTGCGCGACCTCTCGCTCGAGATCTACCGGCGCGCCGCCGCGACCGCCGAGGCGAAGGGCCTGATCCTCGCCGACACGAAGTTCGAGTTCGGCGTGGATGCCGACGGCGTGCTCACCCTGGCGGACGAGGTGCTCACGAGCGACTCGTCGCGGTACTGGGATGCCGCGGCCTGGGCGGCCGGTTCCACCCCCGCGGAGCGGATGGCGAGCTTCGACAAGCAGATCGTCCGCGACTGGCTCGCCGCCGCGTGGGACGGGCAGGGGACGCCCCCCGAGCTGCCCGCGGAGATCGTCGATCGCACGGCGGACAAGTATCGCGAGCTGCTCGAGAAGCTCACCGGCTGACGGAGAAGCGCGCGGCACCGGTCGGTGCGTGAGCGGGCGGGATGCTCAGCCCCGGATCGCCTCCGCCGGGTTCGCTCGAGCCGCCGCGAGCGCGGGATACGTGGCGGAGACCACGCCGGTCACCGTGCCGAGCAGAAGCCCCACTGCCGGCAAGGTCGGGTCGAGGACCGGCACCCACCCCTGTATCGCGGCCGTCACGAGAAGGGTGAGGATCCCCACGGCTCCTCCGGCGATGCCCCCGGCCGCGCCGATCACCGCTCCCTCCAACGTGAACATGCGCCAGATCGCCGATCGACTCGACCCGATGGCACGGCGTAGGGCGATCTCGGGCGCTCGGCTGCGCACGGAGAGGTACATCGCCGTGGCGGCGCTCAATGACGCGAGCGCGAGCAGAACCACCGAGCTGACACCGATCAACGTCGCCAGATCCTCCCCCACGCCCGTGCGCAGCCGGCGCAGGTCGGCGACCGTGGACACGCGCACCGCGGCGGGGTTGCCGGGGTCGAGGCTGAGCGGGATGGCCTCCGCGACCGGTGCCGGCGAACCGACCCGAGTGCGCACGAGCAGTTGCGGTGCGCCGTGGTGCACGGTGTCGTAGAGAGCCGCCGACGCGATGACCCCGCCGGCCACCCCGCTGTCGCGCCCCGGTGCGCTGACGACGCCCACGATGTCCACGGCGACGTCGTCGATCCAGATCCGTTGCGTCGAACCGGAACCGACCACGCCGAGCCGTGCGGCGGCGTCCGCTCCGAGGATCGCCACCGGCCCCGCCCAGTCGTTGTCGAGAAGCGCAGCGGCGTGGGCGGGAGACACCTCGATGCCCTGAGCGTCCAGGTAAGCGGCATCCGCGATGACGACGTTCCCGGTGAACCGGTCCTGACCCAGCCGAGGGCTCTGCGCCAGGGCCGTGACGGTGGCGTCGCCCGAGGTGATCGCCGCGGAGAACCCCGCTTCCTCCACGCCGTCGAGCAGACGGATCCGGCTCAGGTCGCGATCGATGTCCTCCAGCGTGGATCCCGTCGGCTCCACGGTGATCTCATCGAGACCGGCGGTGGTGATGCGCTGGGAGACCTGGGCCGCGGCGCTCTGACTGATGCCGAGGGAGGCGACCAACCCCGCCGTGCCGAGGAGGAACGCGAGGAGCAGGAGCAGCGCGCGCACCGGCGCGTTGGCGTGGTGAGACACGGCTTCGAGCGTCTCGTCCACCACCGTGCGCACTCCGCGGCGCAACCTACCGGCCCGCGCTTCGGGGGGCGGCCCGTCCGGACCCGTGTCGGGGCGGAGGCGGAACGGGTCGTCGGCGACCGGCTCCGCGTCCGTGAGACGCCCATCGGACAGCCGGAATCGTCGGCCCGCCTGCGCGGCGACGCGCTCGTCATGGGTGATCATCACGATGGTCGTCCCCGCCTCGTTCAACGAACGGAGGTAGTCGAGCAGACGCCGGGAGTTCGCGGAATCGAGCGCGCCCGTCGGCTCGTCCGCGAGGATCAGACGGGGTGACGTCGCGATCGCACGAGCGATGGCGACCCGCTGACGCTCACCTCCTGAGAGGTTGCGACCGAGCGCCCCGGCGCGCGAGAGCAGGCCGAGACGCTCCAGCGCCAGCGCGACCTCCACACGTCGTCGCGCCAACGACACCGACTGCACCCGCAGACCCAGCGCCGCATTCTCGGCGGCGGTGGCATCTCCCATGATGTGCGACGCCTGGAAGACGAACCCGATCGCCCGCGAGCGCAGCGCGTCGCGCTGTCGTTCGCTGAGCGAGCGCACATCCACACCGTCGACCACGTACTCGCCGGCATCGGGCTCGTCCAGGAGGCCCAGCACATTCAGCAACGTGGACTTCCCGGCTCCGGACGGGCCGACGACGGCGACGAACTCGCCCTCGTAGACGTCGAAGCTCACGTCGCGCAACGCCTGCACGGAACCGCCGGAACCGCCGGAACCGCCGAAGGAGCGTCCGACTCCCCGCAGCCTCAGCAGGGGAGCGCGACCCGGCGCGCCCGATCCGCTCATTCCGGCATCCCCAGCCGCATGCCGACGCGAAGCCGATCGTTCGGAGCCACCGCGACCCATCCGCCGGCTTGTGCCGTCGCCTCGACCGCGATCCGGCCCTCCGCCGCGGCGGCCGCGCTCTCCTCAAGGCCCTCCTCGGCCTCGGCGGCACGCTCGCCGGCGCTGCGGAACTCCCGCACGAACGTGCCCTCATCGTCGGTCTGGACGGCCACCAGCGGGACCGCGAGACCGGTCGGCTCCGGCGCACGCGAGCGCACGGTGAGCGGTTGCCCGGCGTCCGCGACCAGCGACGGCGGCAACGCGACGGAGATCTGCTTGCCCCCGGCCCCGGAGACCGCATCCGTGCTGAACTCGCCGATGGCCAGCACCGTGGACGAGACGGGGGCGCCGCCGCCGGCAGACACCATCACCTCCTGGCCGACGGTGAGCCGGTCGGCTTCGAGCAGCGTCGCCCGGGCGACGAGCGTCGGGGGCGCGGTCTGCACCGTCATCAGCGGCGTCTCACCGTCGAGAACGGTACCCACCTCGGCCGCCCGCACGAGGGTGCCGTGATCGACGGGAATCCGGGCGAACTCCCGCCAGCGAATCGTCTTCCCCTCCGTATCCGGAGACAGCTGGTAGCCGCTCGCCGTGTACAGGCGACGCATCGCGTCGATCGTCCCCTCGTCGAGGATGCCGGTGACCGTGACGCCGCGGTAGTCGAGGTCGGCCAGCATCACCTGCAAGGCGCGCACGTCGGCCCCCTCGGCGCCGACCTGCAGATCACGGTAGAGCGGAGTGGCCGCCGGCACGGTGATGACGGGCCGACCGGAGACCTCGGCGACGACGGTCCCGTAGTCGATGAGATCGCCCGGCAGGACGCGCATCGCGCTGACGACGCTCCGCTCGGCGCCCAGAAGGTACTCGGGGCCCCGGACGATGTCGTAGCTGGCACCGGCGACGACACCGGCCGACAGTTGGAGCTCGGCGACGACGACCCGCTCTTCGACGAACAACGTCGGGTCGACGCGCGTCGTCGCGTTGTCGACCGCCTCTCTCTCCGGCGCCACCAGCATGGCTCCGGCGACGAACGACGCGGCCAGCATGACGATCACCACCGCCACGAAGGCGATGATCCGTCCGGGGTGCTGCACGCGGCGGAGCCGGACGATCGCTCCCGTCGCGGAGCCTCTCGTCTCGGAGGCGTCGTCACCGGTGGGCTCGGATGAATCGGTGGGTACCATCGTCGTCGCTTTCCTGGGAGCCGGACGGCTCGACCGTAACCGACCGCACGCGGCGGCGTCGGCGTGCCCCGCGCGGTCGCGAGCATCGCGCCACGGCGCGGACGACCCGAGATGACGCGGACTTCCGGCGTTGCCCGCGGATCGTGCCGTGGGCCGGGGCCGCCGAATCCGCGCCCCTTTTTCATCCGACCGAGTGAAATCTCGCGACGGATTTCGCTCGCGGACCCGCTCCGATCCGCGCGATCACGCGGCGGGCGCGGGAGAGGCCGTCGACGCGCCGGAACCCCGCCACCCGCATTGGCGCTAGCTTGCCGCCAGCGAGCCGATGCCACGCTCGCCCGTCGCCGACAGGCACGACACAAAAAGGGGAGATCGACCATGAAGAAAGCACGTCTCGGATTCGCCATCGCGGCCGCCGTCGCCGGCGTCGTCGCATTCACTTCGCCCGCGCAGGCCTCCATCGTCATCTACGACGACATCATGTACGGAGGGGGATCGCGCGACCTCGGCAACGGCCTGCAGGTGCACTCGGGAGCTGGAACGACCGCGCGAGCGCCGTCAAGATCAGCGGAACGACCGCGAAGCTGTATGAGCACGAGGACTACGGCGGCGCCTCCACGCCGACGTGGAGCTCGAACAAGTCCAACCTCGTCGACCACCACTTCAACGACCTCACCAGCAGCGTCTACTGACGCCGCACGGCACCACACCGCGAAGAGATTGGTCGGCGATCGATGACATCCCGCTCGGCATCCGTGATCCTGCTCGCGATCGTGGGGATGGCCGCACTGAGCGGCTGCTCCCCCACCAGCCCGCAGACGGAGGACGACTGGGGAGAGGTCTCGATCGCCGACTATTCGCACGTCACGGCGCGTCTGAACTATGAGACCGGCACCGTGGAGATGCCGTTGGACGCCGTGCGAGCCGTCACCCCCGAAGTGGCCAACAAGAGTCGCCGCGCGATCTGGGCCGTCACGGACGCGTGCATGGCCGAGCACGGGCACCCGCGGGTGAGCGCGGACGTCTCCTGGCCCGCCATCGCCCCCGACGAGGATCGTCTCTACGGGCGCTGGAGCACGGCGCTCGCGAGTCGATTCGGTGCGGTGCCGTCACCGGACACGCTCGAAGGGTTCCGCATCGACACCGTGGCGCGCGGCGTCGCTTACAACTCGCAGCTCACCCCGTGCTGGGACGGGATGCAGGAAGTGCTCGCGCCGGAGCTCACGTTCATCGAGAGCTCGACCAACGTCGACTATCAGGTCTACCGCCAGGCGGCGCGCGCGACGCTGGACTCCCCCGAGGGCAAGGCCGCCCTCCAGAAGCGCACCACGTGCATGGAGAACGAGGGCGTCGTGGTCGATCCCGAGACATCCATGCCGAGCTCCGACTACGGCACGGGAGAGCGGGCCGACGAGACGATGGTGCGAGTCGCCGTGGTCGCCGCCCAATGCAGCGAGCAGACCGGGGCCATCCAAGAGCTGTACGACCTCACTGCGCGCTATCAAGCCGCGTACATCGACCAGCGCGAGGCGCAGTTCGTCGCCCTCGAGGAGCACGCGACAGCGGTCGAGGCGCGACTGGACGAGGTGCTTCGCGACCCGGATGCCGCGTGGGCTTCGCGGCCCGCGGGCTGACGCACGATTTCTCACCGACCGACTTTCACGGCGCGCGTGCGCCGCTCACAGCCGGCTCCCAGGTAGCCTGACCTCGGCATCCCGCCACCCCGACGACCACCGGATCTCGACGACCGAGGAGCACGCGCATGCCCATCTGGACCCCGCACGGAGACGGCCGCACCGTCGAGCCCGGTGCCGTCGTCAAGCCGCACGAGCGGCTCGGATGGCCGGCCACGATCGCCATCGGCGCCCAGCACGTGGTCGCGATGTTCGGCGCCACGTTCCTCGTGCCGCTGCTGACGGGCTTCCCCGTGTCGACGACGCTGCTGTTCTCCGGCCTCGGCACCCTGCTGTTCCTGCTGCTGACGGGCAACCGTCTGCCGAGCTACCTCGGCAGCTCGTTCGCGTTCATCGCGCCGATCCTCGCGCTCGGCCCCGGCGACGGCAAGGCCCTGCAGACCGGTGAGCAGATCAGCCAGGCGCTGCTGGGCGTGTTCGTCGCGGGTGTGCTGCTGGCCGGCATCGGCTTCCTCGTGCAGGCGACCGGCACCGGCTGGATCGAGCGGCTCATGCCGCCCGTGGTCTCGGGCGCGATCGTCGCCCTGATCGGGTTGAACCTGGCGCCGGTGGCGTGGACCAACTTCCAGCAGGACGCACTGCTCGGCGCGATCACGCTGGCCGCCTGCATCCTGTTCGCGGTGTTCTTCCGCGGGTTCCTCGGGCGCATCTCGATCTTCCTCGGCGTCGTCGTCGGCTACGTCGTCGCCGCCCTCCTCGGCCGGGTGGACTGGTCCGGGGTGGCGGGTGCCGCCTGGATCGGCCTCCCCCAGTTCCACCTGCCGGCCTTCGGCGACGCGCACGCCTGGGCGATGCTCCCGATGTTCCTGCCGGTGATCCTCGTGCTCATCGCCGAGAACGTCGGCCACGTCCGCGGTGTCGCGACGATGACCGGCGACCCCTCGATCAACAAGCGCACCGGGCGTGCGCTCATCGCCGACGGCCTCGCGACCACGATCGCCGGTCTCGGCGGCGGCTCGGGCACCACGACCTACGGCGAGAACATCGGCGTCATGGCCGCGACCCGCGTGTACTCGACCGCGGCCTACTGGGTCGCCGGCATCGTCGCGATCCTGCTCGCGTTCTCCCCCAAGGTGGGCGCGGTCATCTTCGCCATGCCGGCGGGCGTGCTCGGCGGCGTGACGACCGCCCTCTACGGCCTGATCGGCGTCATCGGGATCAAGATCTGGGTCGACAACCAGGTGGACTTCTCCCGCCCGGTCAACCAGTACACCGTGGCCGTCGCGTTCGTCATCGCGATCGCCGGGTTCACGATGAACCTCGGCACGCTGAGCTTCGGCGCCATCGTGCTCGGCACCGTCGCCGCCCTCGTGATCTACCACCTCGGCAACGCCATCGCGCGGGCGCGCAAGACCGGCGCCGACGACGGCGGCCCGATCGTGCCCATCGGCCCGCTGGGCGGCGATCCCGAGAACGTGGGCTGAGCCCGCGGCATCCGCCGCCGGATCAGGCGGAGGCGCGGACGACGAGCTCGGTGGGCAGGATGGTGACGTGCGGCGGCGTGCCGCCGGCGAGGATCGACAGCAGGACGTCCGCCATCTTCTCGCCCTGCTCGTGCGAGGGCTGGCGCATCGTGGTGAGCAGCGGGTTGACCGTGCGCGCGACGGGCGAGTCGTCGAAGCCGATGATCGCGATGTCCTCGGGCACGCGCACGCCCGCCCGCCCCAGCGCGGCGAGGGCGCCGCGCGCCATGAGGTCGCTCGCGACGAACAGGGCGTCGAACGGCACGCCGGAGTCCAGGATGCGCTGCATCGCGGCCGCCCCGCCGTCGGCGGTGAAGTTGCCGTCCTCGACGGCGGCCGCCTCCAGCCCCGCGTCCGACAGCGCCTCCTGGTAGCCCACGAGACGGTCGATGCCGGCCGGCATGGTGACCGGCCCCGCGATCGTGGCGATCCGGCGGAATCCGCGTCCGATCAGGTACGCGGTGGCCTCGCGGCCGCCCGCGACGTTGTCGACGTCGACGTAGAAGTCGCGCTCGCGCTCGCGCACCGGGCGACCGCCGTACACGACCGGCACGACGTGCGCGATGCGGTCGATGAACGTGTCGCTGGTGTGGTGCGACACAACGATCGCGCCGTCGACGGCACCGCTGCGCACATACGCCGAGGTCTTGTCGCCCGGGTCGTCGCTCGCGATGATCAGGTTCAGCACGTACTCCGAGCGGCTGAGCCGGGCGTTGATGCCCGAGACGATCGAGGCGAAGAACGGGTCGCCGAAGAACCGCGTGGTGTCCTCCGGGACGACGAGGGCGATCGCCATCGTCGCGCGGCTGGCGAGCGAGCGCGCGGCCCGGTTGGGCACGTAGTTGAGCTCGGCGATGGCGCGCGTGACCGCCTCCAGCGCCGCCGGGCTCACGGCCGTGGAGCCGTTGACGACGCGGGAGACGGTCGACCGGGACACTCCCGCGGCGGCGGCGACCTCTTCGATGGTCGGTGCGACTCGCGGCGTGTCGATGGTCACGGCTACCTCTGAAGGCTGGAGATCTGAGTGGGGGTGATCTGGACGGCGGGTCGGGGCAGCGGCACCGCCGCGTCCTCGATCGCGCGAGCGTCGATGACCCGACGATACTCCAGCGCGCTGTCCTTCGCGGTGCGCACCTGGGTGGCGTAATCGACGTGCACGATCCCGAAGCGCTTGGCGTATCCCCAGGCCCACTCGAAGTTGTCCAGGAGCGACCAGTAGAAGTAGCCGCGCACGTCCACGCCGGCATCCGCCGCGTCGAGGATCGCCTCCAGATGACCGAGCAGGAAGCGGGTGCGCTCGACGTCGTGCACGCGCGCGACGCCGTCCTCCACGACGAGCTCGTCGTCGTACGACGCGCCGTTCTCGGTGACGTACAGGGCGGTGCCCGCGGGCGCGGCGTACTCGTCCCCCACGCGCTGCAGGAGGCGGGTGAGCCCCTCGGGCTGCACCTCCCAGTGCATGTTGGTGCGCGGCAGGCCGCGGTCGTGCCAGTAGATCCCCTCGTGCGACGGGAAGGGGGATGCCGCCGGGCGGTCGGTGGGCGCGTCGCCGGGAAGCGGCGGCTCGGGGTCGGGGGATCCTCCGACGAACTCGCCGTGGTAGTAGTTCACGCCCAGCGCGTCCAGCGGCTGGGAGATCGTGGCGAGGTCGCCCGGCCGGTTCGCCTGCACGAGGGCCTCGATCGCCTCCGGAGCGACGGCGCGGATGTCCTCGACTACGTCGGCCGGGTACTCCCCCCGGAAGATCGGGTCCAGGAACCAGCGGTTGAACTGGCCGTCGATGCGCCGGGCGGCGTCCGCGTCCGCGGCATCCGCCGGGTCGACCGCGTCGGCCACCGTGAGGTTGAGCGTGATGCCCAGGCTCAGGTCGGCGTCGCGCTCGCGCAGCTCGCGGACGACGGCGCCGTGGCCGAGCAGGAGGTGGTGCGCGGCGAGCACGCCGTCGGTCACGCTGTAGCGTCCCGGCGCGTGGATGCCGGCGGTGTAGCTGAGGAAGGACGAGCACCACGGCTCGTTGAGGGTCGTCCAGTTCTGCACCCGGTCGCCGAGGGCGTCGTGCACGCTCAGGGCGTACTCGACGAACTGCTCGCTCGTGGAGCGCACGGTCCAGCCGCCCTGCTCCTCGATGGCCTGCGGCATGTCCCAGTGGTACAGGGTGAGCCACGGCAGGATGTCCGCCGCCCGCAGCTCGTCCACGAGACGCTCGTAGAAGTCGAGCCCCTTGCGGTTGAGCGGTCCGCCGTCGGGGCGCACCCGCGACCACGAGACCGAGAAGCGGTAGGTGTCGAGCCCGAGGTCCTTCATGAGGGCCACGTCGTCGCGGAAGCGGTGATAGTGGTCGCACGCGACGTCGCCGTTGTCGGCGGCGATGACCGCTCCGGGCACCCGGCTGAACGCGTCCCAGATGGAGGCCGTGCGGCCGTCCTCGAAGGCCGCGCCCTCGATCTGGTAGGCGGCGGTGGCCGCGCCGAAGAGGAAGCCCTTCGGGAACGGGCGCGAGAACTCTGTCATGAATCGACCTTTCTGAAGCGGTCCGGACCTCAGCCCTTGACCGCGCCTTGCATGATGCCGCTGACCAACTGTTTGCCGGCGAAGACGAACAGGATCAGCAGAGGGATGGTCGCCAGGAGCACCCCCGCCAGCACGATCGAGTAGTCGATGAAGTAGTTGGACTGCAGCAACGATAGAGCCACCGGAAGCGTGGGGTTCTGCCGATCGAGCACGATGAACGGCCAGAAGAAGTTGTTCCACGCCGACACGAAGGTGAACAGGGCCAGCATCGCCGCCGCGGGACGCGCGGCGGGAAGGCCCACGGTCAGGAACGTGCGGAACGAGCTCGCCCCGTCGACCCGAGCCGCCTCGATGAGCTCGTCGGGCACGGCCTGGCGGAGATACTGCGTCATCCAGAACACGCCGAAGGCGCTCACGAGCGCGGGCACGATGATCGCGCCGAGCTGGCCGGTCCAGCCGAGGTCGCTGAAGAGGATGTACAGCGGCACGACGCCGAGCTGCGTGGGAACGGCCATCGTCGCGATGACGAACACCAGCAGCCAGCTGGAGCCCTTGAACTTCAGCTTCGCGAACGCCCACCCGGCCAGGGTGGAGAAGAACACGACCGAGATCGCGATCAGGCCGGAGCTGATGATCGAGTTCCACAGGGCGACCCAGAAGTTGACCGCCGGGTCGTTGACGACCTTCGCCGCATTGGCGAGGAAGTTCCCGCCCGGGATCCACGACATGTTGGGGTCGCGGATCGTGTACGAGTCGCCCGAGCCGATCAGCAGCGACCAGTAGAACGGAAAGAGGCTGCCGACGAGCACGGCGGCGAGGCAGGCGTAGACGATCCAGCCCGGGCGGGTGCCCTTGACGTGGCGCGGGCGGCGCGTCCTCGCACCCTTCTTGGGGGCGGGCAGCGCGTCGTCGACGACGGGGACGGCCTGTTCGTTGAGGACGCTCATCGCGTCACCTCCGCTGATTCGTTCGTGCGACGGGGTTCGGATGCCGCGGCGCGGTCGGCCGCCACCGCCGCGCGGGCGGCCCGCGCCGCGGCGCGCATCTGGGCGCGGGTGAGGCTGTTGCGACTGCCCTCGTCACGCACGAGGTTGCGGGTGATGAAGAGGTTGATGATGCCGATCACCAGGATGATGAGGAAGAGGATCCACGCCAGCGCCGCCGCGCGGCCGAGGTTCCACTGCCCCCACCCGATGTCGTACAGCCAGAGCGAGATCGTCAGCCACTGGTTGTTCGCACCGCCGGTGCCCGTCTGGTCGTACATGCGCGGCTCGTCGAAGATCTGCAGGCCACCGATGGTGGACGTGATGATGACGAAGATCAGCGTGGGCCGGAGGCTGGGCAGGGTGATCGCGAAGAACTGACGCACCTTGCCGGCGCCGTCGACGGTCGCGGCCTCGTAGTAGTCGCGCGGGATGGCCTGCATCGCCGCGAGGAGGATGAGGGTGTTGTACCCGGTCCACCGGAAGTTCACCATCGTGGCGATGGCGATGTGGCTCGCGAAGGTGTCGGAGTGCCACATGACCGGGGGCAAGCCGATGCTGCTGAGCCAGGTGTTGATGATGCCGTACTGGTCGCCGAACATGTTGGAGAAGACCAGGGCGACGGCGACGGGCGCCATCACGTACGGGACGAGCACGCCCATGCGCCAGAAGGTCTTGGCGCGGATGTTCTGGTCCAGCAGCGCTGCGATGACCACGGCGGCGATGAGCTGCGGCACGGACGAGAGCAGGAAGATGCTGAAGGTGTTGCGCAGCGCCGCCCAGAACTTCGGGTCGGAGATCACCGTGGCGTACTGGTCGAACCCGACGAAGGTTCCCGAGTTGCGCACGAGGTCCCAGTCCATGAAGGAGATCACCGCGGTGTACCCGATCGGGAAGAGCCCGACGACGAGGAACAGGATGAAGAACGGGGAGATGTAGAGGTAGGGCGAGAGCTTGAGATCCCACGAGCTCAGCCGGCTGCCGAAGCCGATGCGCTTCGGGGCGCGGGAGGTGGTGGTGGTCACGGCATGTCCTTCGGGAGTCGATGGGCACCGGTCGTTGAGCGAGCGGGGCGAGTCGGAACGCCCGAGCGGGCGGGCGTTCCGACTCGGATGCCGACGGCATCCTCGCTCAACGACCGGTGAAGGGGATTACTTGATGGCGGCGACTTCCGTCTGCCACTGGGCCCACGAGGCCGCCTTGTCCTGCGTTCCCTCTTCGACGCGGGTCAGAGCCTTCTGCATCGCGTCGTTGATCTGGAAGTAGAACTGTCCCTTGAAGGGCGAGACCGTCACCGCGTTGGCACGGTCGGTGAGGATCTGGCCGACCGGAGCGTTGTTGAAGAACTCGTTCTTCGAGCTCAGCAGGGTGTCGGACTTCATCGCGTCGACCTGGCTCGGGAACGTGCCGGCCGCCTCGAACGCCTTGAGCTGCGTGTCGGGGCTGGTGAGCCAGTCGGCGAGCTGCTGCGCGGCCGCGACGTTCTTGCCGTTCGCGGGAACGGTCAGGTACGAGCCGCCCCAGTTGCCGCCGCCGCCGGGGAAGACGTTGGCGATGTCCCAGCCCTTGACGTCCTTGGCGTTGCCGGAGATGACGCCGAGCATCCAGCCCGGGCAGAGCATCGTGGCGAACGAGCCGTTGGACAGGCCCGCCATCCAGTCGTCGGACCACTGGCTGAGGTGCGCGGACTGCGTCGCGGAGGCGTCGAGCACCTGGTTGTAGATGGTCTCGACCTTCGGGTCGATGTCGATCTTGCCGTCCGAGGGGTTCTCGTACGCGGCCTCGATCTGGTTGACCATGCCCTGGTACGTGCCGCCGGCGGAGTCGAAGAACGCCTTGCCGGTCGCGGCGGTGTACTTCGCGCCGGTGTCGAAGTAGGTCTTCCAGTCGCCGGTCAGCAGCTTCGCGACCTCCTCGCGGTCGGTCGGCAGGCCGGCGGCGGCGAACAGGTCGGAGCGGTAGCAGACGCCCTCCGGCCCGATGTCGGTGCCGTAGCCGATGAGGTTGCCCTGCGCGTCGGTGGCGGCCTTGACCTTCCAGTCGAGCCAGCGGCTCTTCAGGTCGGTGGGGACCGGCGCGAGCAGGTCGGAGTACTTCATGACCTCGGGCAGCCAGTCGACCTCGATGGCCTCGATGTCGGCCAGGCCCGTCTTGCCGAGCTTCTGGAAGTAGTTGGCGCGTGCGTCGTTGCTCGTCGCTGCCTTGTTGTGGACGATCGTGACGTTCGGGTGCTCCTTCGTGTACTCGGCGAACAGGGCGTCCGAGTATCCGAAGTCGTTGAAGGTCGCCACGGTCAGCGTGACCTTCTCGTTGGGATCGGCCGTCGCCGCCGTGCCGCTGCCGCCGGCACAGCCGGCGAGCACGAGGGCGGAGGTGGTCAGGGCGCCGGCCACGAGGCCGATGCGCCGCAGTGCGCGTGTGTTCACGTGTCACTCCTTTGTGGATGTGTTGCAGGTGCGTGTTCGCGTTCCCGCCCTCCCGCGCCATCGCATCGATGTGGGAATGGGAGCGCTCTCACCGGACAGCGACGACGTTATGGGATCGCTCCCAGGAACACAAGGGAGCGCTCCCATGAGCGCATCACGGTTGTGTAACGGCAGCCGTGACAATCCGGCGGTGGCCGCCCCCACGGTCGGCTCCGCGAAGGCCGCGCGCGCCCGTAGACTGGTGCCGACCCCTCCCTCGATCCGCGGTGCGCCGGCCCACCGGCATCCGCGATCGCGGGGCGACCGGAAGCCGCGGCCGTGCGCGGCCCACAGGAGGACCGAATGCCCACCATCGTCGTCGACGTCATGCCCAAGGCCGAGCTGCTGGACCCGCAGGGCAAGGCCGTGGCCGGCGCCCTGGACCGCCTCGGCGTCGAGGGCTTCTCGTCCGTCCGGATCGGCAAGCGCTTCGAGCTGACCGTCGACGTCGCCGACGAGAAGACCCTGGAGACCGTGCGCACCCTCGCCGCCGACATCCTGTCGAACGCGGTGATCGAGGACGTCGTGGGCATCGAGGTCGTCGAGTGACCGCCCGCATCGGGGTCATCACCTTCCCGGGCTCGCTCGACGACGGCGACGCGCACCGCGCGATCCGCCTCGCCGGCGCCGAGCCCGTCGCCCTGTGGCACGGCTCGCACGACCTCGAGGGCGTCGACGCCCTCGTGCTCCCGGGCGGCTTCAGCTACGGCGACTACCTGCGCGCGGGCGCGATCGCCGCACTCGCGCCGATCATGTCCGAGGTGAAGGATGCCGCGGCGCAGGGCATGCCCGTCCTCGGCATCTGCAACGGCTTCCAGATGCTCGTCGAGGCGCACCTGCTGCCCGGCGGGCTCATCCGCAACGCCCACCAGCAGTTCATCCGTCGCGACCAGCGCCTGCGCGTCGAGAACGCGACGACCGCCTGGACCTCGCAGTTCGAGGCCGGCCAGGAGATCACGATCCCGCTGAAGAACGCCGACGGCGGGTACATCTGCTCCACCGAGACGCTCGAGCGGATCGAGGGCGAGGGGCTCGTCGCCTTCCGCTACCTCGGCGTGAACCCCAACGGCTCGCTCGACGACATCGCCGGTCTCACCAACACGCGCGGCAACGTGGTGGGGCTCATGCCGCACCCCGAGCACGCGGTGGAGCCCGGCTTCGGCCCCGACACCCCCGAGGCCATGCGCTCCGGTGTGGACGGTCTGGCCTTCTTCACGTCGGCGATCGCCGCCGTGGTGGGCGCCGCCGCGTAAATCCGCGACGCGGGCGCCCCTGCGGTCGCGGCCCCGCCGGGGCGTAGCCTGGCCGAAACATGGCGACGATATCGTCGCGGCATGACGGCACTCGCGACCTCCTACACGGCCTCCCTGCCTGGCTGGCTCATCGCCGACCTGGACGCCCTGCCGACGGCTCTGCCCTCGGCCGAGGAGCAGATGCGCCTGGTGAACGAGCTCGCCGACCGCAACTGGCGCGCGGGCAACGGCGGCCCCTTCGCCGCGATCGTGGTCGACGAGTCGACGGGCGCGCTGGTGTCCGTCGGCGTCAACGTCGTGCTCGAATCCGGCGTCACCTCGGCCCACGCCGAGGTCATGGCGCTCGCGCTCGCCCAGCGCGCCCTCGGACGGTGGGACCTCGGCGCGGGCGGCGCCCGCCTGACGCTCGTGGTCAACTGGCGCCCGTGCGTGCAGTGCTACGGGGCCACGATGTGGAGCGGTGTGCGCTCTCTCGTCGTCGCGGGCGAGGGCGACCTCCTGGAGGAGCACACCGGCTTCGACGAGGGTCCGATGGTCGACGACTGGGCCGCGCAGTTCGAGCGGCGCGGCATCCGGGTGCGCACCGGCGTCGGCTACGACGACGCCGTCGCCGTCTATCGGGCCTACGGCGCGAGCGACGCGGTGGTCTACAACGCCCGCGGCGCCGTCGAGGTCTGACCCCCGCGCCGTCAGCGCGGCAGGCTCACACCGCGCTCGGCCGCGTACTCCTGGACCGCGGCCACGAACGCGGCGCGGCGCGCCGGGGTCAGCCAGGACGCCTCGAAGGAGTTGATCGCCAGCTGGGCGAGGTCGGCCTCGGTGAGCCCGGCCTGCTGCGCGAGCGCGACGTAGTTCTCCGCGACGTACGCGCCGAAGTAGGCCGGGTCGTCGGAGTTGATCGTCACGCGCACGCCCTCGCGCAGCAGCGTCACGATCTCGTCGGCCTTCATCTGGGCGGTCACGAACGAGTTCGACACGGGACAGCACGTGAAGCCGAGGCCGCGCTCCTTCGCGAGCGCGATGAGCTCCGGGTCCTCGACGATGTTGGTGCCGTGGTCGATGCGGTCGACGCGGATGTCGCGGAGCACCTCGCGGATGTTGTCGATCGAGCCGACCTGGTCGATGTCGCAGTGCATCGTCAGGAAGAAGCCCTCGGCCTTCGCCCGCGCGAAGACGGCGGCGAACTTCGACGGCGGGTTGTCGCGCTCGTCGGAGTCGAGCCCGACGCCCACGATCCACTGCTTGTAGGGGAGCGCCTCCATGAGGGTCGCCATGGCGAACTCGGCGGAGAAGTCGCGCAGGAAGCAGAGGATCAGCTCGGCGGAGATGCCCAGCTCGTCCTGAGCCCGCACGGCGGCGCGGCGGTAGCCGCCGATGACGGCGGAGAAGGGCACGCCGCGGCTGGTGTGCGCCTGCGGGTCGAAGAACATCTCGGCGTGGACGACGCCCTGCTCCTTCGCGCGCAGCAGGTACGCCCAGGCCAGGTCGTGGAAGTCGTCCGCCGTCTGCAGCACCTCCATCGCCGGGTAGTAGACGGCGAGGAAGCTCGTCAGGTCGGTGAAGTCGTAGGTGGCGCGCACCTCGGCGACGCTCGTCTCGGCGAGGCGGATGCCGTTGCGTTCGGCGAGCGCGAACTTCAGCTCGGGCTCGAGCGTGCCTTCGAGGTGGAGGTGGAGCTCTGCTTTGGGCAGGCCGAAGGCGAACTCGGCGAGGTCGGACATCGTGGACCTTTCGGGGCGGGGGATCAGGCGCGGTCGGACATGCCCATGCGGGCGAGGAGGACCGCCTCCAGGATATGGACGAGGTTGTACAGCAGCAGCGCCGCGACGGTGATCACCGCGACCGACGACCACAGGGCGGAGAACTGCGCGGCGGCGATGTAGCCGCCGAACGCGCCGCCGATGCCGCCGCCGACGGCGAGCCACTCGGCCAGCAGCGCCCCGGTGATGGCACCGGGCACCGAGATGCGCACCGCCGCGAGCAGCGAGGGCAGCGCACTGGGCAGCGCGACCTTGCGCAGCGTCGTCCACGACGATCCGCCGTAGACCTCGACGAGGTCGTTCATGTGCGCCGGCGCGGACTTCAGGCCGAAGGCGATCGTGACGAGGGCGGGAAAGAGCACGACGATGCCGCCGAGCACCGCGATCGTCGCGAAGTCGCGGGCGAAGATCAGGATGATGACGGGGGCCATCGCGATCAGCGGCACCGATCGCAGCAGCATCGCGAGCGGCATCAGGGCATGCTCGACACCCGCGCTCAGCTGGAACAGCGCGGCGACCAGGATCGCCACGAGCAGCCCGGCGACGAAGCCGATCGCGGCGTGGCCGAGCGACACCCACAGCTGGCCGAAGACGGTGGCGCGGTTGGCCTCCGCGGCGGGAACGGTGAAGAGGTAGTTCCAGACGTCGAGCGGTCCCTTGCCGACGTACGGGCTCACCCGGAACGCCCACAGCGCACCGGCCCACAGCACGAGCACGGTCACGACCGTCAGCACGAGGGTGAGCACGCTCGACCCCAGCGCGCGCAATGCGCCCGTGCCGCTCATCGGCGCGCTCCCTTCGCCCAGGGCGCCACGAGGCGGGCCACGACGCCGAGCAGCGCGTAGCCGACCAGGGCGACGGCGCCGGAGACCAGGGCGAGCGCCCAGACCCGCGGGGCGTCGAGCGCCTGCTGCGCGGCGATCATCGCCGGCCCCACACCGAGCTCCACCTTGCCGAAGAACTCGCCGAGCACGGCGCCGAGGAAGGCCGCCGGCACGGCGATCTGCAAAGCGTTGAGCACGGACGGCAGCGCCGCGATCAGCCGGATCTTCCGCAGCTGCGTCAGCCGGGATCCGCCGTAGACGGCGACCACGTCGAGGCTGGCCCGGTCGGCGGCCTTGAGGCCGAGCAGCGCGCCGACGACGGTCGTGAAGAAGACCGCGAGGGCGGCGAGGAAGGATGCCGTCCCCGACGGCTCGCCCGGCTTGGGCACCGGGATGATGACCACGAGCAGCATGCCGATCGCGACGATCGGGATGCAGTAGGTGATGATCGCGAGCTGCATCACCACGCCCTCCAGGCGCGGCACCACGAGCACGAGGGCGGAGAGCAGCAGCGCGAGGCCGTTGCCCCACAGATACCCGGTTCCCGCCTCACTGATCGTGACGGAGAAGTTGCGGGCGAAGTACGACCATCCGCTGTCCACGATCTCGGCGACGACCTGCGGCGGGGTGGGGATGGCCTGGACCCCGCCCGGGCCGACGCGCGCGAACACGGTGGCGGCGAGCACCCACCACAGCAGGATGATCCCGACGCCGCCCAGCACGCCCGTGAGCCAGGGCGGGAGGCGGACGGCGCGGCGGGTGAGGCCGCGCGTCATCGCCTGGTCAGTGGTCATCGGCCGCGGCGCCTCCCGCGCCGAACAGCAGCTCGGATGCCCGGTCGACGTAGGCGTGGAACTCCGGCGTGCGCATCATCTCGGGCAGCCGCGGACGCGGCAGGTCGATCTCCATGACCTCCTTGACGCGACCCGGACGCGGGCTCATCACCGCCACCTGATCGGAGAGGAAGATCGCCTCGGAGATGCCGTGCGTCACCATGAGGGTGGTCGCCGGCTTCTCGGTCCAGATGCGCAGGAGCTCGAGGTTCAGCTTCTGCCGCGTCATGTCGTCGAGGGCGCCGAAGGGCTCGTCGAACAGCAGCACCGACGGCTTCATGATGAGCGAGCGCGCGATCGACACGCGCTGACGCATGCCGCCCGACAGCTGCGCCGGCTTCGCCTTCTCGAAGCCCTTGAGCCCGACCAGCTCGATCATCTCGCGCACGTAGTCGCGGTCGACGGGACGGCCCGCCACCTCGAACGGGAGCTGGATGTTGGACTGCACGCTGCGCCAGGGCAGCAGCGCCGAGTCCTGGAACGCGATGCCCAGCTCCCCCGCCTTGCGCAGCTCCTTCGGGCTCTTGCCGTCGACGCGCGTCGTTCCGCTCGTGGGCTCCTCCAGCCCCGCGAGGATGCGCAGGATCGTGGACTTGCCGCAACCGGACGGCCCGAGCAGCGACAGGAACGATCCCTGATCGGTGTGCAGATCGGCATCCTGCAGCGCCACCACCTGCGTGCGACCGACCGTGAAGGTCTTGTTGAGTGCGGTGATCTGCAGACCGGTGCCCGGGCTCATCGCCTGGGCACCGGTCCGGGTGGCCGTGTCGGTCACGAAAGCTCCGTCGTCCCCGGCCTCAGCCCGCGTACGCGACGAGGCTCGGGTCCTCGGCGTAGACCTCGGAGAGGAGGCTGAGGTCGAACAGGTCCGATGCCTTGAGCGTGATGCCGGCGCCGGCGAGGCTCTCGATCGTCATGCTCTGAAGCTTGTCGGAGATGGTGAACAGGCCGTTGGCAACGGTCTCGTCCGAGACGACGAGCTCGTTCTGCGCCTTCGATCCGGCGAGCGTCTTGGCGGGGTCGAGCCCGAGGTCGGCGCCGTACGTCGACATGGCCAGGTCGGCACCCTCCTGCGGGTCGGCGAGCGCATCCTTCCAGCCGCGGATCTCTGCCTTGAGGAACGCCTTGAGCATCTCGCGCTTGTTGGCGATGGTGTCGTCCGTCGCCGCGACGGTCTCCGCGACGAAGGGGAGGCCGTTCTCGGCGAACGGGAGGTTGGTGGTCGCGATGCCCTTCATCTCCAGCGTGATCGCCTCGTTCGTGAGGTACGCGACGAAGCCGTCGACCTCGCCGTTGACCAGCGGTGCCGGGTCGTACTGGACGGGGACGATCGTCAGCTCGGAGGGGTCGATGCCGTTCGCGCTCAGCAGCGCCTTGAACAGCGACGCGTTGGAGTCCTGCACGCCGATCTTCTTGCCCTTCAGGTCGGCGGGGGTCGAGATGTTGCCGCCGCTCTTGAGCGAGAGGATCGTGAAGGGGTTCTTCTGGAACGTCGCGCCGATGATCTTGACCGGCGCCCCCTCGTTCGCGACGGCGGCGCCGACCGACACCGAGTCGCTGAGGGCGACCGTGGCCGTGCCGCTGGCGAGCTCCGCCACACCGGTGGACGGGCCGGGGACGAGGTTCACCGAGGAGAACCCGGCCTCCTTGTAGTACCCCTTGCTGTCGGCGATGTACTCGCCGGCGAACTCCTCGTTCTTGATCCAGCTCAGCTGCACCGTCAGGTCGCCGTAGTCGGCCGCGGCCGACGCGGACGGGTCGGACGACGACGCCGACGAGGAGGAGCAGCCGACGAGGGCGGCGACGGCGAGGGCGGTGCCCGCAAGGGCGGCGGCGGCGCGGCGAGCGCGTCGCGAGGAAAGGATGCTCATGTGCTGTGATCTCCGTGTTCTTGACGGTTCTCTTCGGGGCGAGGACCTCGTGCGCCACCGGCGCGACTGCAAGCGACGCTAGGAGATGCACGTTTCGCGGACATCGGGGGTCTGTTTCGGGGCGGTTACGCCTCCGTCGGACGACGGTCGACATCGCGCCCGTGCCAGAGGTCGGCGCACTCCACCGCCTCCGCGCCGTGCGCGCGCAGGTAGCCGCCGGCGCCGCGGTCGGCACGCAGCGACGCCCCCAGCGGGCCCCAGTGGTCACGGCCGATGAGCACGGGATGCCCGGGAGCGTCGGCGTAGCGCGCCCGGCGGAGGCTGCTCGGCCCGGCATCCCGCATCACCCGACGGCAGGCGGATGCCGGGAGCTCCGGGACGTCGACCGGCACCAGCAGCGCGGCCGCGGCGGCGGTCCCGGCGGCCGCGTCGAGGCCGGCCCGGACGGAGGCCGACAGCCCCTCGCGCCACCGCGGGGCGCGGACGACGACGGCCTCGGGGGGCACGTGGACGGCAGCGTCGTCGGCCGCGGCGCCCAGCACCACGAGCACCGGGTCGCACCCGGCGGCCCGGAGCGTCCGCACCGCGCGGGCCAGCCACGGCTCGCCCGCGGCGTCGCGCGCGAGCGCCTTCGGCCCGCCGAAGCGGGTGCCCGCACCCGCCGCGAGCACGATGGCGCAGACGGTCACCGACGCTCCACCGGAGCCCGCGGCACCGCGCAGATCACCGCGCGCGGCGCTCCGGGCTGCTCGCGCGTCGGCGGCGCCGAGTCGGTGCCGCCGTGGATCGCACCGGCGAGGGTCGACAGCGCAGCGCCCGACCCGCCGTGACGGTCGGCGACGATCTCGGCCAGGATCGACAGCGCCGTCTCGTCGGCCGAGACGGCGCCGAGGTCGAGGCCGATCGGAGAGCGCAGGCGCGCGAGCTCGCGGTCGCCGACACCGGCCTCGCGCAGCCGCCGCATCCGGTCGTCGTGCGTGCGCCGGCTGCCCATCGCGCCGACGTAGTCGGCACCGGAGGCGAGCGCGACGCGCAGCGCGGGAACGTCGAGGCGCGCGTCGTGGCTGAGCACGCAGATCGCGGTCGGGCCTTCGAGACTCTGCGTCGCGAGGTAGCGGTCGGGCCAGTCGACCACGACCTCGGCTCCCGGGAAGCGGTCGACGCTCGCGAAGACCTCCCGCGGGTCGACGACCACGACGCGGTGGCCGAGGGCGGCGCCCAGCCGGGCGAGCGCGACGGCGAACTCGACGGCGCCGACCACGATGAGCCGTGGCCGCGCGCCGACCTCGACGACGACCGCGTCGGCATCCGTACCGGCGTCGCCGTCCTCGTCCCCGGCCTCGATGACGAATCCCGCGCCGGTGAGCGGCCCCGATGTGACGAGACGGAACCGGGTCGGGATGCCGCGGGCATCCCGTTCGGCCAGCAGCGCCAGCTGCGCCGCCGCCGCACCGGCCGGCGGAACCGGGCGCACGAGGACGTCCACCGCCCCGCCGCAGGTCAGGCCGATCGCGAGGCCCTCGCCGTCGCTGTAGCCGAAGGTCTCGACCGAGGCGTCGCCGGTCGCGATCGCCTCCAGAGCGCGCTCGTAGACGGCGCCCTCGACGCACCCCCCGGACACGTTGCCGAACACCCCGGCCGCCGAGACGATCATGCTCGAGCCGACCGGACGCGGCGCGCTGCCCGACGTGCCGACGACCGTGGCGATCGCGAACGCTCGCCCCTCGCGCACCCATCGGGCCGCCGGGGACAGGATCTCGCGCATGGCCGCCACGCTAACCACCGCTCGTTGCGGGCCTGTTGCGGGCGCGTGAAACACGGGCGAAACGGCGCTCTGTTTCACTCGATCACCATCGGGCCCGCGCAGGCGAACGCGCCGCGCACCCATCGAACGAGTAACGGAGCAGCACCATGGACATCACCACCGTCCGCGCGTTCCGCCTCGCGCACACCCGCGACGACCTCGTGCTCGCGCCCGGAGAGGTCGTCATCGCGGGCGGCACGTGGCTGATGAGCGAGCCGCAGCCGGCGGTGACCGGCTTCGTCGACCTGACCGGGATGGGCTGGCCCGACATCGAAGTCGCCGCGGACGGCCTGCGCATCGGAGCCACCTGCACGATTGCGCGTCTCGTGGCCTTCGCCGCGGAGGCACCGATCGAGTGGACCGCCGCGTCCCTGATCCCGGATGCCGCGAATGCCCTCCTCGCCTCGTTCAAGATCTGGAACACCGCCACCGTCGGCGGGAACGTCTGCCGGGCGTTCGCCGCCGGCGCCATGGTGTCGCTGTGCGTCGCCCTCGACGGTGTCGCCGAGATCTGGAGCGGGGCGGGCGATCGCGAGCTGCCGGTCGCGGAGCTGGTCACCGGCAACGGGACGACGGCGCTCGCTCCCGGTGAGGTGCTGCGCAGCATCCGCCTGCCGGCCGCCGCGCTGCGCTCGCGCGCCGCGCTG
Organism: Microbacterium sp. PAMC21962; assembly: GCF_019443465.1. NCBI lineage: Bacteria > Bacillati > Actinomycetota > Actinomycetes > Micrococcales > Microbacteriaceae > Microbacterium > Microbacterium sp. PAMC21962. Next base: position 2,303,788 of record NZ_CP080381.1, read on the forward strand.
CGCAAGATCGCCCTCGCCGAGCACGGGCGCTCGGGTGCCGTCGTCACGGGCCGCGTCGACCCCGACGGCACGAGCGTCTTCACCGTCACGGCGGCCACGTGGCGCCCGACCGTGCTGCGCTTCCCCGCCGTGCCGGATGCCGCGGTCCTCGCCGCGGCGGTCCACGGCGCCGCGGGCTACTACACCGACCCCCTCGGGTCGGCGGACTGGCGCCGCGGCGTCAGCGCCGTGCTCGCCGAGGAGATCCGGAGGGAGCTGACATGAGGTGGACCGTCGACGGCGCCGAGAGGGATGCCGACCCCCGCCCCGGCCAGTGCCTGCGCACGCTGCTGCGCGAGACGGGGCACACGCAGGTCAAGAAGGGCTGCGACGCCGGCGACTGCGGCGCCTGCACGGTGCTGCTGGACGGCGAGCCGGTGCACTCCTGCCTCATCCCCGCGGTCCGGGTCGAGGGACGCGCCGTGACGACGGCGGCGGGGCTCGCACCCGGCGACGAGCTGCACCCCGTGCAGGAGGCGCTCGCCTCCGGTTTCGGCTTCCAGTGCGGGTTCTGCACGCCGGGCATGAGCGTGACGGCCTCCACCCTGTGCGCGTCGGATCTCGACGACCTCGACCGACGCATGAAGGGCAATCTCTGCCGCTGCACCGGCTACCGTCCGATCCGCGAGGCGATCATGACGGCCGTCCGCGAGACCGGACCGTCGCGCCGCGAGCGAGTCGTCGCTCTGCCGGAGGCGCCGCTCGTGGGGCGCTCGGTACCGCCGGAGGCCGGGCCGCGACTGACGCAGGGACGCGAGCCCTTCACCTTCGACCTCGAGCCCGGTCATCCGGCGACCGACGCGCTGGTGCTGCGGCTGGTCACGAGCCCGCACGCCCACGCGCGGATCACCGGGATCGACGTCTCCGCGGCTCGCGCCGTTCCGGGCGTCGTGGCCGTCCTGACGCACCGGGACGTGCCCGACGTGCGCTACTCCACGGGTCGGCACGAGCACCGCACCGACGACCCCGACGACACGCGCATGCTCGACGACGTCGTCCGCCACATCGGCCAGCGGGTCGCCGCGGTGGTCGCCGAGACCGCCGAGGCCGCCGACGAGGCGTGCCGGCTCGTCCGCGTCGACTACGCGCCGCTGCCCGCCGTGTTCGATCCCGACGAGGCCCGACGACCCGGCGCCCCGCTGCTGCACCCCGAGCGCACGCCCGACGACCGCGTCGACGAGGCGGGACGCAACGTCATCGCGAGCGTGCACACCGGCCCCGACGTCACCGCGGCCCTCCGCGCGAGCGCCGTGACCGTCAGCGGCACCTGGCAGACCTCGCGCGTGAGCCACGCGCAGCTCGAGACCCACGGGTCGATCGGCTGGATCGATGACGAGGGTCGCCTCGTCATCCGCTCCTCCACGCAGGTGCCGTTCCTCACGCGCGACGAGCTCGCCCGCATCCTCGGGCTCGACCGCGACCGCGTGCGGGTGCACGCCGCGCGGCTGGGCGGGGGCTTCGGCGGCAAGCAGGAGCTGTTCACCGAAGACCTCGTCGCCCTCGCGGTGCTGGGCACGGGCCGGCCGGTCGCGTTCGAGTTCACGCGCGCGGACGAGTTCCAACGCGCCGCCGTGCGGCATCCGATGCGGGTGAGCGTCACGCTGGGCGCCGACGACGAGGGCCGGCTCACAGCCATGGCGATCGACGTGCTGAGCGACACGGGCGCCTACGGCAACCATTCCCGCGGCGTGATGTTCCACTCGCTCGCCGAGTCCACGACGATCTACCGGGTGCCGCTCAAGCGACTGGACGCCGAGGTCGTCTACACGAACAACGTCCCCTCCGGCGCCTTCCGCGGCTACGGGCTCGGGCAGATCGTGCTCGGCGTGGAGTCGGCCATGGACATGCTGTCCGAGCGGCTCGATATCGACCCGTTCGAGCTGCGGCGCCGCAATGCGGTGACGCCGGAGGACGATCCGGAGCACGACGACCTCGTCTGGGGCAGCTATGGGTTCGACCAGTGCCTCGACCTCGCCGAGTCGGCGCTGCGGCGCGGCAACGGGGTCGGGGCGCCCGCGGGCTGGCTCGTCGGCGAGGGCGTCGCCGCCGCGATGATCGCCACGATGGCGCCTTTCGGCCACATCGCGCACACGAGCGCGACGCTGCGCGCCGACGGCACCTACCTGGTGCGCGCCGGGACGGCAGAGTTCGGCAACGGCACGACGACCGTGCTGCGCCAGATCGCCGCGACCGACCTCGCCGCCGATCCCGCCCGGATCGCCCTGTGGCACGCCGACACCGACGCGGTCGCGCACGACACCGGCGCGTTCGCCTCCGCCGGCATCACCGTCGCCGGCAAGGCGCTGCACGCCGCGTGCCTCGCCCTGGCGGCGCGACTGCGCGACGACGCGGCGGCGCTGACCGGCACGGATGCCGCCCACGCCCGACTCATGCCCGACGGCGTATACACACCCGCACGAGTGGTGTCTTTCGCCGAGCTGACGGCGGACGGCGAGATCTCGGCTGACGGCAGCGAGGCCGGCGAGCAGCGCTCGCTCGCCTTCAACGTGCACGCCGTGCGCGTCGCGGTCGATCCGCGGACGGGCGTCGTCCGCATCCTCCAGTCGATCCAGTCGGCGGATGCCGGATTCGTGATGAACCCCGCGCAATGCCGCGGCCAGATCGAGGGCGGCGTCGCACAGGGGATCGGCAGCGCGCTCTACGAGGAGGTCATGGTCGACGAGGGCAAGGTCGTCACCCCGGTCTTCCGGCTCTATCGCGTGCCCCAGTTCGGCGACGTGCCCGAGACCGAGGTCTACTTCGCCGACACCGCCGACGAGCTCGGACCCTTCGGGGCGAAGTCGATGAGCGAGTCGCCGTACAACCCGGTCGCGCCCGCGATCGGCAACGCGATCGCCCGCGCGCTCGGCGCCCGCCCGTACGTCCAGCCGTTCCGCCGCGACCGCGTCTGGCGCCTGGCGTCGCCGCACCGCGACGCCTGACCCGGTCGGGGTGGGGGTGGGGTCGGGTGGGTCGGGTGGGGTCGGGGTGGGGCTGGGTCGGGGTCGGGGTGGGGCGGCGCGGCGACCCGAACTGCAAGGCCCCGCGACCGACACGCCGCCCTCAGGCCCGCGGATGCGGCGTGTCGCCCAGCATCCCTTGCAGTTGGGTCGACCTGAGTCGGGCATGGCGGCGGCATGGGGGGAGCAGCCTTGCCGACGCCCCGCCTCGCCCCGGCCGCCCCGCCGACGCCTCACCTCGCCTCGCCTCGCCCGCGACCGAACTGCAAGGCCCCGCGACCGACACGCCGGCCCCCGGGGCCGCGGATGCCGCGTGTCGCCCAGCATCCCTTGCAGTTGGGGTGGGCTGAGTGTGGCGAGGGCCGCGGGCGGGCGAGTAGCGGGCGGGCAAACTCGGTGCCCTCTCCGGCCCCCGGATCCCGCAGCCCGGCCGCCTCGCCTCACCTGGCCCGCGACCGAACTGCAAGGCCCCGCGACCGACACGCCGCCCTCAGGCCCACGGATGCGGCGTGTCGCCCAGCATCCCTTGCAGTTGGGTCGAGCTGGGGTGAGTTGGTTGAGCTGGGGCGGACTGGGTCGACCTGGGGCGGGCAGCGGCGGCGGGCAGCGGGCAAGGGCCACGCCCGGCGGTGCGGGGCGACCGCGGCCGGCGGGGTCAGTGCGGGTGGCCGCGCAGCGGCAGGACGGCGGCCGGCAGCTCGTGCACCTTCGCCGACGCCTCCTCGGCGAGCGGATTGGTCGAGACCCCGTCCGCGTTGACGAGACGCCCGCCGACGTAGACGGCCTTGAGGTTTCGCGGACTCATCGCCAGCACGTACGAGCGCACGGGATGCCAGAGCGGTCCGACGTCGGGGCGGCGCGGGTCGACCACCACGAAGTCGGCGAACTTGCCGACCTCGAGCGAACCGACCCGATCGGCGACGCCCATGATCTCCGCGGAGCCCAGGGTGTGCAGGCGCAGCATCCGCTCGGGCATCATCGACAGCGGGTCCTTCGTGCGCGCCCGCTGCGCGTAGATGCCGATGCGCATGTTCTGCCAGGGGTCGCTCACGTCGGTGCAGGCCTGGTCGTCGAGGCCGACGCCGACCTTCATCCCCATCTCGAGCATTTCGGGTACGAGCGCGGTCCCCGACGCGAGGCGCCCGTTGGATGCCGGTTGCCACGACATCGCCGCACCCCCGGCGACCGACTCCGCGATGATCTCGGGGGTCGTCTGGATGAAGTGGCCGAACACGAGCCCGAGCTCGAGGGCACCGGCATCCCGGTAGAGCGCGAACTTGGACTGCTGGTGCTCGACGGCCTCCGGCGACTCCAGGAAGTGGGCCTGGTTGGTGACCCCGAACCGGCGCATCGCCTCGACCTCGAATGCCGCCGCATCCGGATGCGGCGACCACTGCACCTGACCCATGATCGACGAGCCGAGGGCGAAGTCGGCATCGAACGTGCGGGTGTGGGCGACCTCCGCGGCGAAGCGGTCGAAGACCTCCTCGGGGGTGCCGGCGGTGACGTCCATGCCGGCGGCATCCACGAAACGGATGCCGGCGTCGCGCGTGCCGTCCGCCTGGCGCCAGTGGTACTCGAGGCCCCGCAGGCCCGCGGTGCCGGTGCGCTTGCCATCGACCATCGGCTCCCAGGCCTGCAGCGGGTCGGTGAAGTTGTACGCCGTCGTGACCCCGTTCGACAGGAAGTCGAGCGAGCCGTGCAGCGTCGCCCAGTAGAGCTGGTCGGCGGTCATGTGCGCGGTGGTGCCGAGCATCGCGTCGCACCAGCCGTAGAGGGTGTCGGCGACGCCGAGCCCGCGCAGGCCGCTCGTGAACAGATGCGAGTGGCTCGACACGAACCCCGGCGCGACGAAGGCTCCCGCGACGTCGAGCGTCTCGTCCGCGATCGTCCCGAGGGGCGGCGTGCCCGCACCGAGCGCGGCGATGCGGCCGTCGTCGCCCACCAGCATCCAGCCGTCCTCGATGTAGCCCGGGTCATCCGTGCCGGCGGGGACGGTGATCAGACGGGCGTGCGTGACGAGGAGCGACATGCTCTGCACGCTAATCAGGCCATGTTTCCGACCTGTCACGGCACGGAAACACCCGTGCACGGCCCGGAAACACGGGCGGATTAGCGTCTGTGCATGTCGCGATTCACGGTCACGGTCTTCTGCGGATCCTCCCCGGGCTTCGACCCGGTCTACGTCGAGGCGGCCCGCGCCGTCGGCACGGCGATCGGACGCTCCGGCATGGCGCTCGTCTACGGCGGCGGCCACGTCGGACTCATGGGCACGGTGGCGGATGCCGCCCTCGCGGCCGGCGCGGAGGTCACCGGAGTGATCCCGCGGGCGCTGCAGGCGCGCGAAGCCGTCAACGAGGACCTGACCGAGCTGATCCTCGTCGACACGATGCACGAGCGGAAGATGCTCATGGCCGACCGCGCCGATGCCTTCCTGGCGCTTCCCGGCGGACCGGGGACCCTCGAAGAGCTCACCGAGCAGTGGACGTGGGCGCAGCTCGGCATCCACGACAAGCCCGTGGGAGTGCTCAACGTCGACGGGTACTTCGACCCGCTGCTCGCGTTCGTCGCCAACATGCGCGACCGCGGCTTCACCCACCCCCGCTACACCGACATGCTCGTCGTCGCGACCGAGGCCACCGAGGCGCTCGCGCGTCTGCGCGACTACGTACCCCCGGCGCGCACCGCGGCCTCGCCCGGCGCCGAGATGACCGGAGCCCTGTCGCTGCCCGTGCGTCCCTAGCGCTTCCGGCGGCATCCGGCTCGGAGCGAGAAACCACTCTCGCGCCGAGACACCCCCGCAGCGAAGGCTTCTCGGGGCGGAAGGTGTTTCTCGGGGCGTCGGGCCGGCCCGCGGCGGTCAGACCCGCTCCCGGCCGCGCAGCAGGACGGCTTCGGCGAGGGCGCGGATGCCGTGGGCCACATCGCCCGCGGAGACGGACTCGTCGGGGTGATGGCTGACCCCGTCGGGGTTGCGCAGGAACAGCATGCCGACGTCGGTCACGGCCCCCAGCGACATGCCGTCGTGCCCGGCACGGCTGAAGATCACGGGCGGGGCGTCCGACCGCGGCGGGAGGGTCGCGCGGATGCCGCCGGCCACCACGTCCTGCAGCAGGGGCGCGCAGAACACCGCCGGCGCGCTGTGCACTTCGCGTGAGCGCCAGCGCAGTCCGCGGCGACCCATGATGTCGTCCAGCTCGCGGGCCAGCGCGTCCCACACGCGGTCGCGTTCGCCGTCGAACTCGCCGCGCAGATCGAGCGAGAACTGCACCTCACCCGGGATCACGTTGACCGCCCCCGGGAACGCCTCGAAGCGGCCCACGGTGCCGACGATGTGATGCTCGGCGGAGCAGATCCGCTCCACGGCCAGGGCGGCCTCGCTCGCGCCCAGCAGCGCGTCACGACGCATGTCGTAGGGCGTCCCCCCGGCGTGACGGGCCTCGCCCTCCACCACCAGCTGGAACCGCCGCGCCGACGCGATCGACGAGACGACGGCGAGAGGCTCCCCGGCCCGGTCGAGCTCGGGCCCCTGCTCGATGTGCGCCTCGAGGTACCCCACCAGCTCGTCCGGTCGCCGCGCGGCCTCCCCGACCCGGGCGGGGTCGAGCCCGAACTCGAGGAACGCCCGGCGCAGGCTCACGCCGTCGGCATCCGCCAGCTCCCACCACGCGTCGTTCCACGTGCCGGCCACGGCGGACGATCCGAGCAGCGCCTTGCCGAACCGGGTGCCCTCCTCGTCGGAGAAGGCGACCACCTCGATCGCGAACGGCAGCGGCACGGTCCAGCCCTCGCCCGCCGGCACGCGCAGCAGCCGCACGACCTCGAGCGCCATCAGCACCCCCGCGATGCCGTCGTAGCGCCCGGCGTCGAGCACCGTGTCCTGGTGCGAGCCCAGCATCAGCGCGGGCGCCGCCGGGTCGCCGATCCGGCCGACCTGGTTGCCCGCGGCATCCTGCCACGTGCGCATGCCCAGCTCGCGCATCCATTCCGCCGCCAGCCGATTGACGCGGGCGTGCTCGGGCGAGAGGTAGACGCGCTCGATGGATGCCGCGTCCGCGCTCACCCGCGCGAGCTCCTCGCACCGGGCCATCACGCGTCGCGCGGCGGCGGCGATGTCATCGGGCGCGGCGCGCAGGAGGGATGCCGCGGTCACGGCGCCCCCGTGGGAGCGGGCGCGCCAGGGGCGTGCAGGGCGGCCGGGGCGGCGGCGAACACGTCGGCCGCGGCCTCGACGCCCCCACCCGCCGGCACCGCGGCACCGAAGCGCCGCAGCACGCTCTCGAGGGCGGCGAGGGTGGTGAGCACGGCATCCTTGCGCGCGTTGTAGCCCATCGTGCCGATGCGCCAGACCTTGCCGTGGAGCGGCCCGAAGGAGGTGCCGATCTCGATGCCGAAGTCCTCGAGCAGGGCCGACCGGGCGGCATCACCGGGAACGCCCTCCGGGATCTCGACCGCCACGACGTTGCTCATCTTGTGGCCGACGTCGCCGAACACGACGAGGCCGAGCGCCTCGACACCGGCGAGCATCGCGCGTCCGGCGAGCTCGTGGCGGGCGATCACGGCCTCGCGACCCTCGACCAGCAGAAGCCGGGCGCACTCCCGGGCGCCGTAGAGCATGCTCGTCGCCTCGGTGTGGTGGTTCAGGCGACGGGGGCCCCAGTAGTCGAGGATCTGGCCCAGGTCGAAGTAGTTCGAGCGGACGAAGTCGGCCGACGACTCGTCGCCGGGCTCGCGGATACCCGCCTCGACCTTCTTGCGCGCCCGGATGACCTCCACCGCCCGCGGGCTCAGCGTGATCGGCGACGATCCGCTCGGACCCCCCAGGCACTTCTGCAGCCCGGCGGTCGCGGCATCCAGTCCCCAGGCGTCTGCCTCGAAGGCGTTCCCGCCCAGCGAGGCGGTGGCGTCGGAGTAGAACAGCACGCCATGGCGGCGGCAGAGCTCGCCGACATCCTCCAGCGGCTGGAGCATCGTGGTCGAGGTGTCGCCCTGCACGAGGGCGAGCAGCGCCGGCTTCACGCGCACGATCGCCTCCTCGATCACGGATGCCGGGAACACCTGACCCCAGTCGGTCTCGATCGTGTGCACCTCGGCGAGCGCCCGCTCGGCGATCTCGGCCAGCAGGTGCCCGAAGCGGCCGAACACCGGGACGAGCACCCGGTCGCCGGGCTTCACGAGCGAGACGATCGCGGCCTCGATGCCGGCACGGCTCGTGCCGTCGACGAGCAGGGTCGCGTCGTTGCGCGTGCTCCAGACGCCGCGGTACAGCTCCTGCGTCTCGGTCATCGTCGCCGTCATGAACGGCTCGTACTGGCCGACCAGCGGCGCCGACATCGCGGTGAGGACGCTCGGGTACGCCGAGATCGGCCCCGGGCCCATGAGCAGGCGGGCGGGCGGGGCGATCGGGCCGGGAAGGGCGGTGGTGCTCATACGGATTCCGTTTCGGTGATGCGGGCGTGGAGGGCGCGGCCGAGGCGCACGAGGGCGATGTCGGTGCCGGCGCGCGAGACGAGGCTGACGCCGACCGGAGCGTCGCCGCGGTCGGTGGCGACCGTGAGCACCGGCACCGACAGCGCGGGGAGGCCGCCGACGGCGGCCGGCGTGGTCAGCCGCAGGGTGTTCTGGCGGACGGCATCCACCTGCGCGCCGGTGGCCGCGCGCGACGGCGCCGGTCCGGGCACCGTCGGCAGCAGCAGCACGGCGTCGCGGACGTGCGCGTGCAGTGCCTCGCGCAGCGGGGCGAGGGCGGCGCGGGCCGCGGCCTCGTCGGCCGCGGTCACGGCGGCAGCCGTCCGGAAGCGCTCGGCCACGGCGGGCCCGGTCGAGCCGGGGTGGGCGCGCAGCCAGTCGCCGGTGTTGCGCCAGGCCTCTGCACCCTGCACCGTCCGGAACGGCACGAGGTAATCGTCGAGGTCGCCCAGCGCGATCTCCTCGACCGGCAGGCCGGAGGCCGCGAGCATCCCCTCGAACGCCGCGCGCGTGGCCGGGTCGGCCGCCGCCAGGGCTTCGACCGGCACGCGGAACCGCCACGGCAGGTCGTCGCCGGAGGCACCGAACACCGATGCGGTCGAGTCGGAGCCGTCGTAGCTCAGGCACCAGTCCGCGACGGCCTGCAGCGTCGCGCCGTCGCGGGTGAGCCACCCGACGGTGTCGAACGACTGCGCGAGCGGGAGCAGGCCCTGGCGCGGCACGAGGTCGTGCGTCGTGCGCAGGCCCCAGAGTCCCTGGTACGACGCCGGCACCCGCACCGACCCGGCGGTGTCGGTGGCGAGGGCGACGTCGGCGTGGCCGAGGGCGACGGCGGAGGCCGGACCGCTCGACGAGCCGCCGGGGAGCGCACCGGGCACCGCGGCGTTGGGCGGGGTGCCGTAGTGTGCGTTGTCGCCGGCGATCGAGTACGCGAACTCGTCGGTGCGGGCGATGCCCCGCAGCGATGCCCCGCCGCGCAGCAGATCGCCCACCGCGGGCGCGCTCGTGGTCTCGGCGCGAGCCGAGGCGAGATAGGCCGGGTTGCCGGCGCCGATGCGATAGCCCTTGATCGCGAAGAGGTCCTTGACGGCCACGGTGAGACCGGCGAGCGGTCCGTCCCACGCGCCCTGGTACAGCGGGTCGCCGACGGTACGCCAGATCGAGCGGTCGAACGCGGCCGAGCGCGGCGTGACGTGCGCGGCGGTGATGAGCCACCGGCCGTCGATCAGCTCCCACACCTGCGTCTGCAGACCGGTGCCGCCCGTCGCGAACCGCGACACCGCGACGATGAGCGCGACCCCGTCGGCGAGCGGCCGGTACTCGACGCGCTCGATGGTGCGGGCCGACACACCGCCGCGAGAGCCGCGGAACGCGCTGATCGCGTCGTGGCCGACCAGCAGTCCGGCGCCGTCGCCGCGGAGAGTGCGGTCGCCGGGCGCGAACGCGGCATCCAGGGCGTCGAGGTCGTTCGCCAGGATCGCCCGCTCGTACGCCTCGAACGCCGCGCGCAGGTCGTCGGGCAGGGGCTGGTCGGCGGTCATCGGTGGCCTCCCCGCCGGTGTTGCTGTGGCGTCGGTGGTGGTGGCGGCGTCCCGAACTCCTCCACCGCGGGCCGCGCAGGCCGCGGGAGGTGCTCAGGGCCGGGCAATCCGGTCGAGTTGGAGGAGTTCGGGACCCCGACCGCGGCGCCCGTCCCCGCCACCCCGGTCACGCCGGGGCTCCCGACGGCGCCGAGGCACCCGGCACCGACCCGGCGGCGGGACCGGCGGCGGGGCGGACGGCGGCGAAGTCCGCCTCGCGGATGCGCGCGTGCACGCCGCAGACGATGTCGACGACCTGCGAGATGTCGAAGTCGGTCGCCGCCGACAGGTAGGCGTAGGCCAGGTGCTCGGCCATGCCGTAGCGCGCCTGCAGCAGATCGAGGGCGGCGCGCACCGCCTTGCGCATCGCCTCGTCGAGATCGACGTCGAGCCCGGTCGGCACGAGGTACTCGTCGGTGCGGACGAGCGGTCCGGTCACCTCGCCGAACGCGGCGAGGGCCTCGGCCCGCGGCACCACGTCGAAGCGCAGCGTCGCGCGCAGCGACGCCTCCAGGGCGGTCAGCGCCACCTCCCCGTCGCCCTGCGCGAAGTGCGGGTCGCCGACGTAGGCGAGCGCGCCGGGCACCTGCACCGGCAGGTACAGCACTGCACCTTCGACGAGCAGGTTGATGTCGATGTTGCCGCCGTGCGCGCCGGGCGGCACCGAGTGCGGCCGCTCCTCGCCGGCGACGGCGACACCCATCGTCCCGAGGAACGGCGCGAGCGGGAACCGCACGACGCGCTCGCCCCCGTCGACCAGGGGCAGGATGCCGCTGCCGTCCGACACCGGCGTGAACACGCTGACGTTCCCGGGCCCCCGCGGGAGCACACCGACCAGCGCGCCCTTGCCGTGCCGGTTGGAGATGACCCCGTAGGGCACCCGCGGGGCGAGGTCGACGACGGTGATCTTCAGCAGATCGCCCACCTCGGCGCCCGCGACGAAGACGGGTCCCGTCACCACGTGCGGGCCGTCGGCGAGCGCATCGCGCGGGACGGTGGCGGCGATCTCGATCGCATCGGTGAGCACGTGCGCGGCCGCCACTCCGTGCCCCGTGAAGTAGCCGAGCGGATCCTGCCCCTGATCGGGGAGGATGCCCTCGTGGCTCACGGTGTCGATGGTCACCGTCTCGCCCGCCGCGATCGTCAGCACCGGTGCGTCCGCGGCGCAGGGCAGTCGCCCCCACAGCACCGTCGCCGGGGATGCCGCGACGTAGTGGTCGCCGGGGATCGCCCCTTCGCGGGGCTGCAGGATCTCGAGGGTCTCGGTCATGATGTCGCTCCTTCGCGCACGTCGTCACCGGCGAACGCACCGGCACGGGGACCGGCACCGGCCAGCAGTTCCACGCCGGGCCGGGCCCGCGCATCGTCATCGCCGGCGCGGTACACGACGGTACCGCCGACGAGCGTCGCGACGACCCCGCCGCGCAGCTCGCGGCCATCCCACGGCGACAGCTTGTGCCGGTACAGCAGCCGCTGCGCGTCGACCGTCCACGACCGCTCCGGAGCGAACACGGTGAGGTTCGCCCGCGCGCCCGGCGCGATGACGCCGAGTCCCGGCATCCCGGCGATGCGCGCCGGTCCGGTCGTGAACAGCGGCAGCAGGCGCTCCAGCGGGATGCCGCGGCGCGCCGCCGCGGTCCAGACGCTCGCGAAGCCCGTCTGCACGCCGGCGATGCCGCCCCAGGCGAGGCCGAAGTCGCCGCCGCCCGCGGTCTTGAGGGCGAGCGTCGCGGGCGAGTGGTCGCTGACGATCGCGTCGATCGTGCCGTCGACGACGCCTTCCCACAGCAAGTCCTGGTTGACGCGGTCGCGGATCGGCGGGCAGCACTTGAACGCGCTCGCCCCGTCGGGCACCTCTTCGGCCGACAGCGTGAGGTAGTGCGGGCACGTCTCGATCGTGAGTCGGATGCCCTCCGCCTTCGCGGCACGGATGAGGTCGAGCGCGTGCCCGTCGGCGACGTGGACGATGTGCGCACGGCCGCCGGTGGCCCGGGCCGCGTCGATCACCGCCGCGATCGCGGCCTCCTCGCTGACGGGCGGACGGCTGCGCAGGAACGCGTCGTAGTGACGACCGAGCTCTCCGTCGGGTCCCGCCCCGACCTCGACGGCGGCCTCGTGCAGGTGGGCCTCGTCCTCCGCGTGGGCGATCAGCAGGCCGTCGAAGGCGGCGAGCTCGGTCAGCGCGGCGCGCAGGCCCGCGCCGTCGAGGTGTCCGAACTCGTCGATGCCGCTCGGCACGAGGAAGCACTTGAAGCCGACGACGCCGGCATCGGCCAGCTCACGCAGGCTGCCGAGGTTCTCGGGGACCGCGCCGCCCCAGTAGCCCACGTCCACGGCGAGCTTTCCGCCCGCGGCGGCCCGCTTCGCGGCGAGCGCCGCGGGCGTGGTGGTCACCGGCACCGAGTTCAGCGGCATGTCGAACAGGGTCGTGATGCCGCCGGCGGCCGCGGCGGCGGTGCCCGTCGCGAAGCCCTCCCAGTCGGTGCGACCCGGCTCGTCCAGGTGCACGTGCGAGTCGACGAGGCCCGGCAGCAGCACCTCGTCGGGAGCGAGCACCACGACCTCGGCGGATGCCGCGGCATCCGCGTCGTCGAGACCGCCGGGCCCGTCGAACCCGTCGAGACCGGCCACCTCTGCGATCACCCCGTCGACGATGCGCACCTGCGCGGGGCGGAACCCTCCGTCGATCCACGCGCGCTCGGCCCGGATCACCCTCACCTCTGCCACGGCGCCGCCTCTCTCGGGAATGGGTCCGACGCTAGCGAGGCGTCGTTTCGCGGGTGTTTCCGCCCGGACGCGCCGGGCTCGAGTGTGAAGCTATAGCTTCATCTTCGCGGCAGGATGTCTCCCGTGTAACGAGCATGTGAAGTCGCCCCTTCACAGATGACGAATCCGGGTCGAATCCCCGGCACCGGGCCGACGGGATGCCGCCGCCCGCTACGCTCTCGACCATGAGCCGCCTGTCCGCCGTCGACGCGTCGCACACCGCCGCGCCCGCGGACGCCGCCGATCGCGCGGCCGCCGGAGACGGCGACGGCGTGGGCGAGCGCCTGCGCGCGCTGCGGATCGCCCGCGGCATGTCGGCGCGCGACCTCGCGAGACGGCTCGGCATCTCGCCCAGCGCCGTCTCGCAGATCGAGCGGGGCGTCATGCGGCCGAGCGTGTCGCGCCTGATCGCCATCACCGACGAGCTCGACGTGCCGTTGACGTCGGTGTTCGACCCCTCCGGCGCACCGGCCCAGACGGGCGCGACGAGCTTCGGGCTGCGCCGCGCCGCCCACGACACGGCGATCCTCCTCGACGACGGCGTCGCCTTCCGCCGCATCTCCCCGGTCGCGACGCCCGGGGTGGACTACTTCGAGTCGACCTATCCGCCGGGGGCGACGGCGCACGGCGAGGGCGGACTGTTCCGCCACGAGGGCTACGAGATCGGCACGGTCGTCTCGGGCGAGCTGACCGTCGACTTCGACGACGAGCGCGTGGTCCTGCGCGCCGGGGACGCGATCAGCTATCCGTGCTCGCGTCCGCATCGACTGCACAACACGTCCTCCGAGCCGGCCGTCGCCCGCTGGCTCATCGTCCACGGAGCCCACTGACATGACCGACGTCCTCGCCCTCCCCGACTTCGACGCCCTCGACCCGGATGCCGCGGCCTCCCTCGTGCGCGTCTGGGCCGCCGTGCCCGCGTGGATCGACGCGGTCGTCGCGGGACGCCCCTACGGCACGCGGGCGGCGCTGGAGGCGCGCGCGGACGAGCTCGCGCGCGCCTGGACGCGCGCCGACTTGGACGGCGCGCTCGCCCACCACCCGCGCATCGGCGACAGACCGCAGGGCGCGAGCGCCGAGGCGCACGCCTCGCGTCACGAGCAGGCCTCGATGTCGACCGCGGAGGCCGCGACGGCCGCCGCGATCGCGGCCGGTAACGCCGCGTACGAGGAGCGCTTCGGCCGGGTGTTCCTCATCCGCGCCGCGGGTCGCAGCCCCGAAGAGATGCGCGCGGAACTCGAGCGACGGCTGCACAACGACGACGAGACCGAGACCGCGGAGGCGCTCGACCAGCTGCGCCAGATCGCGCTGCGACGACTGGAGGCGACGATCGCATGAGCCACGTGACCACGCATGTGCTGGACGGGGCCGCCGGGGCCGCGGCATCCGGCGTCGAGGTGACCCTCGTCGACGCGGACGGCGACGCCCTCGCCGCCGGGAGCACGGACGTCGACGGCCGCCTCGCCCTCGGCCCGGAGGAGCTTCCCGCCGGCACCTACGCGCTCGTGTTCCAGACCGGGGCGTACTTCGCGGCGCGCGACACCGCCACCTTCTACCCCTCGGTCACCGTGACCTTCGCGGTCGCCGACGGCCGGCACCACCACGTGCCGTTGCTGCTGAGCCCCTTCGCCTACTCCACGTACCGCGGCACCTGATCCGCTCCGGCTCCGGCGGGACCGCCCCGGGCGCGGGATGCCGCGCGGTTACCCGGGGGAAACGTCGCGGTGACACGGCATCCGTAGCGTGACGGACATGAAGGTGATCGTCGTCGGAGCCGGTGTCGGGGGAACGAGCGCGGGGATCGCGCTGCAGAGACTCGGGCACGAGGTCGTCATCTACGACCAGATGCGCGAGAACCGGCCCGTGGGCGCGGCGCTGTCACTGTGGCCCAACGGCGTGAAGGTGCTCAACTGGCTCGGACTCGGCGACGAGGTCGCAGCTCTCGGCGGCGACATGGCCGACATGGTCTACCTCGACGGGCACACCGGCGAGACGATGTGCGACTTCTCGCTCGCGCCCGTCACGGCCCAGACCGGGCAGAAACCCTACCCCGTCGCGCGCGCCGACCTGCAGGCGCTGCTGATGGAGCGGTTCGGCCTCGGCGGCATCCACCTCGGCAAGCGACTGACCGGCGTCTCCGACGACGGCACGACCGTGACCGCGACGTTCGCCGACGGCACCACCGACACGGCCGACATGCTCATCGGGGCCGACGGCGCGCGCTCGATCGTGCGCGCCTACGTGCAGCCCGACGGGGCGCCGCCGATCGAGCGGGAGTACTCGGGATACACGAACCTCAACGGGCTCGTGCCGGTGTCGGAGACCATCGGGCGCGCCACCGCCTGGACGACCTACGTCGCCGAGGGCAAGCGCGCCGCCGTCATGCCGATCGCGGGCGACCGCTTCTACTTCTGGTTCGACATCCCGCAGCCGTCGGGACTCCCCTACGAGCGGGGCGACCTCACCCCTCTGCTCGAGGCGTTCGGCGATTGGGCGCCCGGCGTGCAAGAGCTGCTCTCCGCGATCGACCCCGCGACCTCGCTCAACCGCGTGGAGATCTGGGACATCACCCCGTTCGACACCTGGACGAAGGGGCGGGTCGCCATCCTCGGGGATGCCGCGCACAACACCGCCCCCGACATCGGCCAGGGAGCGTGCTCGGCGCTCGAGGACGCCTTCGCCCTCGGCATCGCGTTCGCCACCAACACGCTCGACGTCGCCGATACCCTCCGCCGCTACGCCGCGATGCGGGTCGAGCGGGCGGGCGAGCTCGTGCTGCGGGCACGCAAGCGCGGGTGGGAGACGCACGCCTTCGACCCCGCCGTGACCGACGCCTGGTACGAGAGCCTGCGCGGCACCGACGGCGCCGGCATCATCCGCGGCATCGTCGGCAACATCGAGGACAGCCCCGTCAACCTCGGCGGCGGGTTGCTGCTCGGCTGAGCGGGTCGCTGGGGCGGGTGGGCCGGTGCCCTCCCGACCGAACTGCAAGGGATGCCGCGCGACACGCCGCTACACAGGGGCACCGGCGCGGGGTGTCGCCGCTGCGACCTTGCAGTTGCGCATGTTGGCGGGCGGCGGCATCCGCCATCGCCCGTCCCGACCGAGCTGCAAGGGATCCCGCGCGACACGCCGCCGCGCAGGGCCACCCGCGCGGGGTGTCGCCGCTGCGACCTTGCAGTTGCGCATGTTGGTGGGCGACGGAAGGGCGACGGCCGGGCGGCGGCATCCGCTCGATGCGGCGGCATCAGCCGTCGCCCCTCCCGACCGAACTGCAAGGGATCCCGCGCGACACGCCGCCGCGCAGGGCCACCCGCGCGGGGTGTCGCCGCTGCGACCTTGCAGTTGCGCATGTTGGCGGGCGGCGGGGTGGGGCGGGGCGGACCCAGTCTGAGTGGTTCGCAGGCGCCGAGGACGCGAACGAGTCACCGACCGGTCGTGCCGCGGCATCCGGGCTCACCCGCGGCATCCGCCTCGACCGAACTGCAAGGGATGCCGCGCGACACGCGGCTGCACAGGGGCACCGGCGCGGGGTGTCGCGGCTGCGGCCTTGCAGTTGCGCGCGCAGCGGGCGGCGCAGCTAGCGCGCGGAGGGGTCAGAGGCGGCGGGCGATGGAGGCCGCGACGGTGAGCCACGCGTCGCGGCTCTCGGGCGAGAGCGCGTCGAAGTCGATCGGGCCGCCGTCGACCAGGGCGGCGTCGAACGGCACGTGCACGACCTCAGCGGTCACCTGCGCGAAGTGGCGCTCGAGGCGGTCGGCGAGCTTGCGGTCGGGCTTCGCCGACGGCGCGGCGAGGATCGTCACCGCCTCGTCGATCTTGTGATCGAAGCCCTTCTCGCGCAGGCCGTCGAGGAGCCACGCGGCGCTGGCCGCCGTGTCCTCGCGCACGGTCGAGACGATGACGAGCTGGTCGGCGGCGGCGACGGCCGCGACCCAGTTCGACGCGCGCATGTTATTGCCGGTGTCGACGATCAGCAGGCGGTAGTAGCGCGACAGCACGTCGTGCAGGCGATCGAATCCGGCGGCGTCGATGGTCGAGGATGCCGCGGCATCCTCGTCGGACGCCAGCACGTCGAACCGCGCGTCGACCTGCGTGCGCACGTAGGTGTCGAGGGCGGCGAGGCTGGCACGGTCGGGCGTCGTGAAGCGGTCGAGGTCGTCGAGCAGGTCGACGGCCGTGCGGTGGTGGGGGGCGTGCTGCGCGCGCCAGCCGAGCGTGCCCCGGGTCTCGTTGTTGTCCCACGCGAGGGTCGCACCGCCGCGCTGGGTGCCGAAGGTGGTGGCGAGCAGCAGCGTCGACGTCGTCTTGTGCGCACCGCCCTTGGGGTTGAGGACGACGATCGTGCGCGGCGCGTCGAGTCGTCGCTGCACGAGGCGCTCGCGATCCAGCCGCGATTGCTCCGCCTTTCCGGGCCGCGGGGAGATCGCACCGCCGGTCAGACGCCGGATCGCGCCGCGCCAGCCCTCGGTCGCACGCGGCCGCGCCCGGTCGGCTCGGGAGTTGAGCAGGTCGTCGACCGTCGGCGTCGCGCGCTGCGCGGGGGTGCGCTGAGCGCCCTCCCGCCGCGTCGCACCGCTGCGCAGCGGTCCGTCGACCGTCGCTGTCGCAACGGCGGTCGTCGCCGACGTCGCCGGGGCGGCGGCCGCGGGCTCCGCGGCGGTCTCCGCCGGAACCGACTCCGCGACCGCGGCAGCGGCGGCCGGCGACAGCGGCACCGCCGAGATGGGGGCGGCGACCGAGGATGCCGCGACGGAGGAGACGTCCTCGGCCCCGGGGGTCGCGGCCGGAGCGGAAACCGAAGCCGCCGGAGCGGAAACCGCGGCCGGAGCGGAAGCCACAGCCGGAGCGGAAACCGCGGCCGGGGCCGTGGCCTCCGTGAAGCTGCCGTCGGGGCTGACGACGAGCGCCCACCGGGTGGCGCCGTCGACGACCGTGGCGGTCACCGGCTCGCCGGCCGACGCGGCCATCAGGCGGATGGACTCCACGATGCGACTGCGCAGCCCTTCCTGCGTCGAGGCGAAGACCTCGTCGACCTCACCGGCGAGATGGATCTCGGCGGCGGTCTGCGAGGTGACGAGGACGGTCGGTTCATAAGTCACGCCTACGAGTATCCCATCGACGCCCGCACAACACCCGGGAAGGGGGCTCTCACGCCCCGGCGAGCAGCTCGTCGACGGTGCGTCGCCAGTCGGCATCCCCGTCGGTCGCCGTCAGCGTGAAGCTGCGCTGTGCGACGTCGAGCTCCATGGTCACACGATGCGCGCCCTGCTCCCACCGGAGCAGGCCACGGGTGTCGGCGAGGTCGGCCGTGAACGTGCCGTCGAAGGCGGGATGGGCCGCCCGCAGACGCAGCAGCTCCCCCAGCGCCCGCACGACGGGGCGTTCGAGCTCGAGGTCGATCTCGTCGGCGGTGTAGTGGTGGCGGTTCACGTCGCGGCCGACCCCCGTCGCGCGCAGCAGCTCGACGTCGTTGCGGCCCGCGAACAGTCCCACGTAGTACACCTGCGGGACACCGGGCACCATGAGCTGGACGAGTCGGGCGAGCAGGTAGGCGCGGTCGTCGGCGCCCACGGCGTCGTAGTAGGTGCAGTTCACCTGGTACAGGTCGAGGTTGGATGCCGCGGCTCCCGTCGCGAGGCGACTCGTGCCGCCGCTCGCGTCGTGGATCGCCTCGACGAGCGCGTCGATCTGCGCCGGCGCGAGCAGCCCCGGGACCCCCGGCTTCAGGTCGCTCTCGCCCACGTCGACGATGCCGATGCCGTCGTGCGTGTCGAGCACCGTGATCGTGTTGGCGGGGCGCACGTCGAGCCACTGCGCGAGGGGACGCAGGTCGTGCGCGTGCAGAGCGTGCAGCAGCAGCGGCGGCAGCGCGAAGTCGTAGACGTAGTCCACGCTGCGGGCGATGTCGATCTGCTGCGTGAAGTGGCCGTGCACCTCGAGCAGCACCCGCATGCCGCGGTCGTGGGCGAGCTCGAGGATGCGCCGCGTGTACCGATCGGTGGATGCCGTCATGAAGCAGTCGGTGCCCGCTTCCTTGCCCGTGTAGCCCACGGCATCCAGGCGCAGCATCGTGACACCGGCGGCGCCGAGCGCGTCGAGCACCGAGGTGAGGTAGTCCCAGGCGACCTCGGTGCGCAGGTCGATGTCGACCTGGTCGGCGGTGAAGGTCGTCCAGACGAGACGCTTGCGCCCGCCCAGCTCCATCACGGTGAACGGCAGGCCGGGCCGCGGGCGGTAGATGCGGGCCAGGTCGTCCTCGCGGGCGCCGTCTGGGAAGACGGCGTCGAGCGTGAGGAACATCGGTGCCCAGGGCGAGGCGTCGCCGCGACGGCGCACGTCCAGGAAGGCGTCGGAGTCGGCCGAGACGTGGTTGACGATCACGTCGCTCATCACGACGGCGTCGCCGCTGAGCGCGCGGACGTCGTCCCACGTGCCCAGCCGCGGATCGATGCGGGTGTGGTCGCGGGGGTCGAAGCCCGCGTCCACGCCGTCGAACGGGGTGAAGTAGGGCAGGAGGTGGATGCCGCCGAACATCCCCGACAGTCGTGTGTCGAGCATCTCCTGCACGCCGGCGACGGTGCCGGCGAGGCGGTCGACGTAGGTGATCAGCTGCGGGGGCGTGCCGTTCATGACGGGGTTCTCTCTCTGGGTTCTCGGGTGGGATGCGGAGCGCTACGCGCGCCGGAGGAGACGTCGCAGCCACGCGCGGCGAGCGCGGCGGGCTTCGCGCGACAGCGGCAGCCACGGCGCCATGAGGTCGAACGCGTGCGTGCCGCCCGGCCACACGTGCAGCTCCGCGTCGCCCCCCGCGCGCCAGATGGCATCGGCGAACGCGACGCACTCGTCGCGGAAGGTCTCGGCGGAGCCGACGTCGATGAATGTCGGCGGCAGACCCGCGAGGTCGTCGGCGAGCGCGGGCGAGGCGTAGGCCGACACGCGCCCGGCTCCGTCGGCGCCGCCGAGGTACGCGGCCCAGGCGACCTCGTTGGCCGCGCGGTCCCACGACCCGTGGCCCGCCATCTGGATCGCCGAGGCCGACGCCGACCGGTGGTCGAGCATCGGCGCCTGCAGCAGCAGGCCGGCCGGCCGGGGACCGCCGTGGTCGCGGGCGTACAGTGCGAGCGCCGCCGCGAGGCCCGCCCCGGCGCTCACCCCGGTGAGGACGATGCGGTCGGGGTCGATCTGCGCGGGCGCGTCGGGACCGGCCAGCCACCGCAGGGCGGCCATGGCGTCGTCGAGCGCGGCGGGGAAGGGGTGCTCGGGAGCGAGCCGGTAGTCGACCGACACCACGGCGCAGCCGACGCGGTCGGCCATCGCGGTCACGGCGGGCATCTCCGAATCGGGGGTGCCCGACACGAGGCCGCCGCCGTGCAGGTGCAGCAGCACGGGTACCGGGCGGGGGCACTCCACCGGCAGCGAGACCACGACGGCCACGTCGCCCGTCGCGCCCGGGATCGTGCGCGCGGCGCGCGTGAACGCTCCGTGCTGCGTGAGGTCCGTCATCGGCGCCACCGTCGCGCTCTCGCGCACCCGCACGATGTCGTCGGGGGTGATCGAGACGACGATGTCGTCGAGCTCGTCGAAGGCGCGGGCGACACCCGGGTCGAGCGGCGGCCGCGGGCGGGCCGACGGCGGCGGCGTCATCCCTTCACCGCACCCTGGAGCAGCGCCGCGACGAACTGCCGCTGGAACACCAGGAACACGATCAGGGTCGGCAGCAGGATCAGGATCGACCCGGCGCACAGCAGCGGGATGTCGGTGCCCCACTGACCCTGGAACGCGCCGAGGGCACCGGCCATCGTCCGCTTGGTCGGGTCGTCGACGAGCACGATCGCGAGGAGGAACTGGTTCCACGTCCACAGGAACAGCAGGATCGCGAGCGAGGAGATCGCCGGACCCGACAGCGGCACGTGGATGCGCCAGAACAGCTGCCAGGTGCTGGCGCCGTCGGTGCGGGCGGCCTCGGTCAGCTCGTGGGGCATGTTGACGAAGTGCGCCCGCATCCACATGACGGCGAACGGCATGAACAGACCGATCAGCGGCAGGACGATCGCCCACTGGGTGTTGAGGAGCCCGTAGCTGCGGATCTGGTAGTAGATCGGCACGATGATGCCCTCGATCGGGAGGGTCAGTCCCAGCACGAACACGACGAAGAGGGTGCGCGACAGCGGCACCTTGAGGTGCCCGAGCGCGAATCCGGCGAGCGTCGCGGCGAACAGGCTCACGGGCACGACGCCGAGCTCGATGAGGATGCTGGAGCCCAGCATCTTCAGCATGTCGGCCGACTGGAACGCGAGGAGGAAGTTGTCCCAGTGCGGCTCGTCGGGCCAGGACAGCCCCGCCGGGTAGGTCCCGGGGGCGTGCAGCGCGGTCACGAACAGCGAGATGAACGGGATGATCGTCAGCGCCATGACGACGATGAGCAGGAGGCGGCCGGTCCACACCTCGACGGCGGAGGTCTTCATCAGCTCTCGTCCTTTCCGCGGGTGAGCTTGTTCAGCGGCAGCACGACGGCGAGCACCAGCAGGGTGAGCACGACCGCGAGGGCGGAGGCCTGGCCGACCTGCCGCTCGAAGAACGCGAGGTAGTAGATCTCCAGACCCGGCACCATCGTGCTGCGGCCGGGGCCGCCCTGGGTGGAGATGTAGATGATGTCGAAGCTGCGCAGGGCCCCGATGACGGTGATGAGCACCGCGACGCCGAGCTCCTGCCGGATGGCGGGCAGGGTCACCGTGAAGAACTCGCGGATGGGCCCCGCGCCGTCGATGCGCGCGGCCTCGTAGAGGGCGGGATCGATCTTGGTCATGCCGGCGAGCAGCAGCAGCATGCACAGGCCGAGCGAGACCCACGCGCCGATCACGCCGACGGCGGGCAGAGCGGTGTCGAAGTCGCCGAGCCACGCACGGGTGATGCCGCCGAGCCCGATCGCGCTGAGGAACTGGTTGACCGCACCGTCGGCGGCCAGCAGCCACGTCCACATGATGCCGGCGGCGACCAGCGGGATGACCTGCGGGAGGAACAGGACGGTGCGCGACACGGAGGCCAGACGACTGCCCCCGAGCTTGCGGATCAGCGCAGCGGCGACGAGCCCGACGGTCACCGGGATGATCGAGAAGTACAGGATGAGCGTCAGCGCGTTGACGATGGGTCCGAGCAGCTGCGCGTCGGTGAAGATGCGCACGTAGTTGTCGAGCCCCGCCCACGTGGCGGTCGTGACACCGTTCCAGTCGTAGAACGAGTACTGCACCGTCGAGGCGAGCGGCACGAGCACGAAGAGCGCGTAGAAGACGAAGGCGGGTGCGATCAGCGCGAGACCGACAACCGCCTCCCGCGACCACCGCGCGCGTCGAGCGCGGTGGTCGCGGGCCGGGGCGGCCGCACGGTCCCGCGCAGCCCGGGCCTGCCCGGGCTGCGTGGACGTGCTCATGGGTCAGCCCTTCTTGCTGCTCAGATAGTCGGCCTGTACCTGGGTCAGAAGGCCGGCCGGGGTCTGCTTGCCCGCGAACAGCTCCTGCAGGTTCGGCGTGAGGCTCTTCGCGTAGATCGAGCCGGTGGCGTTGGCGATGAAGTCCATCGAACCGTTGTTCTGCGAGAGCTGCGCGCCCGCGGCCAGGGTCTCGGCCGTCACGGTGCCCTCCTTGACGGCGGGCATGAAGGCGTCGGCGGGACCCATGGGGTGCGATCCGCCCTTCTCCACCGCGATGGTGCGCGCCGTCTCGTTCGTCGCGACCCAGTTGAAGAAGAACGCGGCGCAGTCGGGGTGCGCGGCCTTCGCCGACACGCCGTAGGTGAGCGGAGCCGACATGGCGCCGTTCTGGCCGCCCGCCTCGAGCGGGGGCGACAGGAAGAAGCCCACGTCGCCGGGCATCTGGGTGTCGAAGTTGCCCGACTCCCAGTCGCCGTCGAAGATGAACAGGCTCTGGCCGCTCGTGAAGCGACTGATCATCTGGGAGTAGTCCATCGAGTTGGCGTCGTCGGCGAAGTATCCCGCCGTGATCCACGAGTCGAGGTGCTCCGCGGCCTTGACGTTCTCCGGGGTGTCGATCGTGGCGTCGTCCTTGAGGAAGATCCAGTCGTTGATCGCGCTCGGCTTGCCGTAGCTGGCCATCAGCGCCTGGAGCGGGAAGGCGAGACCGCCGGTCGCCCCGCCGTTGAACTGCGCGATCGGCGTGATCCCGGCATCCTTCGCCTTCTTCAGGTAGGAGTCGAACTCGTCGAGCGTCGTCGGGGCGGAGGTCATGCCGATCTGCGCGGCGAGCTTCTTGTTGTAGAAGACGCCGGTGACCGAGTAGTTGACGCCCATCGCGTAGAGGGAGCCGTCGCCGCGCTGACCCTTGTCGTTGACCCGCAGCTGCTCGAGCTGCGACGACGGCCACTGGTCCCACCCGTAGCCCTTGGCGTAGCCGTCGAGGTTGTAGAGCAGGTTGTCGTTCACGAGGTCGACGATCGTGGGCAGGCGCATGATGTCCGGCGGCGAGTCGACGAGCACACGCGGGGCGTTCTGCGTGATGACCGCGAACTGGTCTTCACGCGTGTCGAACGTGACGTTCGGGAACTGCTTGGTGAACTCCGCCGTGAGGTCGTTGAACAGCGGGAATCCGGTCTCGACGTACGCGCTGAGGGTGACCGGATCGGTTCCACAGCTCAGGACCACGTCGCTGGACGCGGCCGGGGTGCTGGAGGTGTCGGCCCCGGGAGGAGCGCAGGCGGTGAGGGCCACTCCTGCGATCACGGTCGTGGCGACGACAGCGGAGGCGCGCAGGCGCTTCGTGTTCGACATCATTGTCTGCCTTTCCATGCAGTTTCTCGGTGCGAGGATGGAGTTTGCTGCTATACCGATTCAGCTCGCGTGCTAAAACGTACTAGCGGAGATCGACGCGCGCAACCCCCTCATCGAACCGGGGACGCCGACGACGGAATCAGGGAGGACCGCGTGGTCAGGAAACGGGTGACCCTGTCGCAGGTCGCACAGGAGGCGGGGGTCGCGGCATCCACGGCCTCGCTCGTGCTGGCGGGCCGCGCCGACGAGCTGCGCATCTCCGCCACGGCGCAGGAGCGCGTGCGCGAGGCGGCCCGCCGGCTCGGGTACCGGCCGAACGCGCTGTCGGCCGGCCTGCGCACCGGCTCCACGCGCACGCTCGGCTTCGTCTCGGACTCGGTCGCGTCGTCGCAGCTGGCCGGCGAGATGATCCGCGGCGCCATCGAGGCCGCCCGCGCCCGGGGCTACATGGTGTTCGTCGGCGAGACGGGCGGCGACGGCCAGCTCGAACGCGACCTGCTCGACGCGATGTTCGACCGCCAGGTCGACGGCATCGTGCTCGCCACCATGCTCACCCACGCCCGCACGATCCCCACCGCCGCGACACGGATGCCGACGGTGCTGCTCAACATCGAGCCCGACGGCGACACCGATCTCGTGCAGGTGCTGCCCGACGAGTACCGCGCCGGCCGCGAGGCGGCGCGGCTGCTGGTCGACACGGGCCACCGCCGCATCCACCTCATCGGCGTCGGGGACGACCCGGCGCACGCGCACCCGTTCGCCCTCGCCGCCGCGCAGCGCCTGCGCGGCGTGCTGGACGTGCTGGCCGAGGAGGGGCTGCGCGTGGCATCCGCTCAGCCGGCCGGCCAGTGGCTGCCGCCCGAGGGCTTCCGCCTGACCACGGCGCTCGTCGAACGGGGCGAGCCCGCCGACGCCCTGCTGTGCTTCAACGACCGGCTCGCGATGGGCGCGTACCAGGCGCTGCAGGAGGCCGGGGTACGGGTGCCCGACGACGTGTCGGTGCTGTCGTTCGACGACACCCCGTTCGCGCGCTGGCTGCGACCCGGGCTCACGACGTTCGCGTTTCCGCAGCGGGCGCTCGGCCGGCGGGCGACCGACGAGCTCATCGACCTGATCGAGCGCGCCCGCGACGACGGGGACGAGGGCGCGGGCCCCGGTGCGGCCGTGCACCTGATCCCCCTGCCGCTGCGCACGCGCGAGTCGGTCGCCGAGCGCGGCTGACCGGGGGACCTCAGACCCGGAACACCGAGTGGACCGGGCCGCAGACCTCGCGGCCGCCGAGCTCGACCAGCTCCATGAGCACGGCGGTTCCCGCCAGCTGCAGCCCCAGCTCGTCCACGAGCTGCTGCCCCGCGCGAAGGGTGCCGCCGGTCGCGAGGATGTCGTCGACGAGCAGCACGCGCGTTCCCGGGGCGAGGTCGGCGCTCATCTCGATCTCGGCCGTGCCGTACTCGAGCGCGTAGGCGACCGACGCCGCGGGCCGCGGCAGCTTCCCCGCCTTCCGGATCGGCGCCATACCGACGCCGGCCGCGACCGCGACGGC
Organism: Microbacterium sp. PAMC21962; assembly: GCF_019443465.1. NCBI lineage: Bacteria > Bacillati > Actinomycetota > Actinomycetes > Micrococcales > Microbacteriaceae > Microbacterium > Microbacterium sp. PAMC21962. The sequence continues at coordinate 2,328,928 of NZ_CP080381.1, forward strand.
TCCGGCGAGCATGAAACCGCGGGCCTCGATGCCCGCGACGACGTCGAAGCGCCCCGCGAACGGCTCCACGACGGCATCCACCACCGTGCGCAAGGCGACGGCGTCGGCCAGCAGAGGCGAGATGTCGCGGAACAGCACCCCGGGTTCGGGGAAGTCGGGGATGCCGGCGATGAGCGATTCGGCGTGGGCGAGAGCCTCGGAAGTCACCGGTCAAGGCTAGCCGCCGGTACGCGCGGCCCCGCGCGCGGCGGCGCGGCCCGGGTTTGTCGGGGGCCGCGGCGCGGGGCGCGTGACGAACGTCGGAGTTTCGGTCGGGCCCGGGCCGGGTGGCGCCGTGTCGGCGGGGGCCGGCGGCGGATCTCCGACGCTCGTCACGGGGCCGGCCGGCGCGGCCCGGGTTTGTCGGGGGGGCCGGGGCGCGGGGTTAGTCGGGGGCCACAGCGGGGCGCGTGACGAACGTCGGAGTTCCGGTCGACCCCGGGCCGGGTGGCGCCGTGCCGACGGCGGCCGGCGGCGGATCTCCGACGCTCGTCACGGTGGGCCGGCGCGACCGCCGGGCAATCGACCCGGCAGCCGGCCGCCGCGCGACCCGTGCCCCGTGACCCTGCGACCCCGTGACCCCGTGCGCAAGCGCTTGCGCTATCCTGGTGCGCATGACGTCGCAGCTGACCTCCTCCCTTCCCGACATCGGCGAGAGCCGCCCGGGCGCCGAATGGTGGCGCACCGCGGTGATCTACCAGATCTACCCGCGGTCGTTCGCCGACGCGTCCGGCGACGGCATCGGCGACCTTCCCGGCGTGACCGCGCACCTGGACGACCTGCGCGCGCTCGGCGTGGACGCCGTGTGGCTGAGCCCCTTCTACCGTTCGCCGCAGAAGGATGCCGGCTACGACGTCGCCGACTACCGCGACGTCGACCCGCTGTTCGGCACGCTCGCCGACTTCGACGCCATGCTGGCCGCCGCGCACGACCGCGGCATCCGCGTGATCGTCGACCTCGTGCCCAACCACAGCTCCGACCGGCACGTCTGGTTCCAGGAGGCGCTCGCCGCGGCCCCCGGCAGTGCCGCGCGCGCCCGCTATCTCTTCCGCGACGGCAAGGGCGAGAACGGGGAGCTGCCCCCGAACAACTGGGAGTCGGTCTTCGGCGGCCCGGCCTGGACCCGCGTCACCGAGGCCGACGGCACGCCCGGCCAGTGGTACCTGCACCTGTTCGACACGAGCCAGCCCGACTTCGACTGGTCCAACCCCGAGGTGCAGGAGGAGTTCCGCGGCATCCTGCGGTTCTGGCTCGACCGCGGCGTCGACGGCTTCCGCGTCGACGTGGCGCACGGTCTGGTCAAGTCCGACGGCCTGCCCGACCACCTGCCCGCCGTGGATGCCGACAGCATGGGCGGCTCCGACGAGGACGTGCCCTACTGGGGGCAGGACGGCGTGCACGAGATCTACCGCGACTGGCATCGCGTGCTCGCGGCGTACGACGGCGACCGCGCCCTCTGCGCCGAGGCATGGCTGCCGACCGTCGATCGCACGGCGGAGTGGGTGCGCTCCGACGAGATGCACCAGGCGTTCAACTTCCCCTATCTGATGACCGAGTGGGATGCCGCGGCCATCCGCGAGGTCATCTCCGAGTCGCTGCGCGCGTTCCCCGCGGTCGGCGCCCCGGCGACCTGGGTGCTCTCCAACCACGACGTCGTGCGCCACGCGTCGCGGCTCGCACTGACCGCCGAGAACCCGCAGGGCCACGGCATCGGTCCCGACTCGCCCGGCCAGCCGATCCCCGAGGTGGGGCTGCGCCGTGCCCGCGCGGCGACGGCGGTCATGCTGGCGCTTCCGGGCTCCGCGTACCTCTACCAGGGCGAGGAGCTGGGCCTTCCCGAGGTCATCGCGCTGCCGCCGGAGTCGCGGCAGGACCCGACGTGGTTCCGCACCGACGGCGAGCGCTACGGCCGCGACGGATGCCGCGTGCCGATCCCGTGGACGGCGGATGCCCCGGCCTACGGCTTCAGCCCCGACGGACAGTCGTGGCTGCCGCAGCCCGCCGAGTGGGCCACGCTCGCCCGCGATGTCCAGGAGGGCGACCCCGATTCGACGCTGTGGCTGTACCGCACGCTGCTCGCGACGCGACGCGCGGAGGGCCTCGGCGGGGCGAGCCTCGAGTGGCTGGACGGCTACGGCGACGACGTGATCGCGTTCCGCTCGGGCGCGGTCACCGTCGTCGCCAACGCCGGCACCTCCCCGGTGGCCCTGCCGTCGGGCACGGTGTTGGTCGCCAGCGAGCCGTTCGACGGCGCGGAGCTTCCCGCCGATGTCGCGGTGTGGATGCTCGCGGACTGACATGACCGGCATCGAGGAGGTCGCGCACGCCGCCGGCGTCTCCACGGCGACGGTGTCGCGCGCCCTCAGCGGCCGGGGCCGGCTGTCCGAGGCGACCCGCGCACGCGTGCGGGCCGCGGCCGCTGATCTCGGGTATGTCGTGTCGGCCGCGGCATCCACGCTCGCCTCGGGTCGCGCCGAGAACATCGGCGTGATCGTGCCGTTGCTGGATCGCTGGTTCTTCGCGACGGTGCTCGACGGCATCGCCGCGCAGCTCGCGCCCCGCGGCTACGACATGACGCTCTACAACCTCACCGACGACCCCGCCCAGCGGCGCAACCTGTTCGAGACGTCGCTGCGGCGGCGGCGCGTCGACGGCCTGATCGTGCTGTCGGTGGAGCTGAGCGCCGACGAACTGCGCCAGCTCGACGATCTGCCCGTGCCGGTCGTGGGGCTCGGCGTGCCGCACGCCGAGCTGAACGGGCTGCGGGTCGACGACACGGCCGTGGGCCGGCTCGCCACGGAACACCTGCTCGAACTCGGGCACCGCGACATCGTGCACCTCGGCTGGAGCCTGCCCGACGATGCGGGCGAGACGCTCGACATCCCCACCCGGCGGCGTCGCGGGTTCGCGCAGGCGATGACGGATGCCGGGGTCACGGCGCCCCGTTTCGTCGCGGCCGACTTCACCGTCGACGGCGCGCGGCGCGTCGCGCGCGATCTCCTCGCGGGCCCCGACGCGCCCACGGCGATCTTCGCCGCGTCCGACGAGATGGCGTACGGCGTCCTCTCCGCGGCCCGCGAGCTGGGCATCGAGCTGCCCGGCCGGCTCTCGGTCATCGGCGTCGACGGGCACGAGCTGGGGAGCCTGTTCGACCTGACCACGATCGCGCAGTTCCCGCATGCCCAGGGCGAGCGGGCCGGTCAGGCGGTTCTCGCGGCCCTCGGCGTCGACGGGGTGCCGATGCCCTCGGCATCCCTGCCCTTCGAGCTCGTCGCCCGGGGTTCCACCGCGCCGCCGCGCTGACCGGCCCGGCCGGCGGGCGCGCCGTGTTCCCTGTTCCGTATTCAGTCTCCGCCGCGGCCGCTCGGCGCCCGTGCCGCGGAACGACGCGGGCCGTGCCGGATGCCGCGTCCGCCCAGACTGAATACGGCATGGGCATGCCGCAACGCGACGCCGCGTACTCTCGATGGCATGAGCATCGACCTCGAAGCCCTCTACATCGACCTGCACCGCCACCCGGAACTGTCCTTCCAGGAGACCCGCACCGCGGGCGTCATCACGCGCGAGCTGACGGCGCTCGGGCTCGACTACGTCGAGGGCCTGGGCACGACCGGCGTCGCGACGAGCATCACCGGCACCGGCGCGGGCGAGGGCCCGGTCGTGTGGCTGCGCGCCGACATGGACGGCCTGCCCGTCGCCGAGCAGACCGGACTCGCGTACGCGAGCACGGCCCGCGGCGTCGACCCGGCGGGCACCGAGGTGCCGGTCATGCACGCGTGCGGACACGACATGCACGTGACCGCGCTGCTGGGGGCGCTGGAGCGGCTCGCCGCGACGCGCGACGAGTGGTCGGGAACGGTCGTCGCCGTGTTCCAGCCCGCGGAGGAGTACGGCGCCGGGGCGCAGGCGATGATCGCCGACGGCGTGCTCGACCGCTTCCCGAAGCCCGACATCGTGCTCGGCCAGCACCTCACGCCGCTGCCCGCGGGCACCATCGGCGTGCGCCCGGGAACGCAGATGGCCGCCTCCGACGGCCTGACGGTGCGCCTCCTCGGACGCGGCGGTCACGGATCGCGCCCCCACGCCACGATCGACCCGGTCGTCATGGCGGCGGCGACCGTCATGCGCCTGCAGACCATCGTGTCGCGCGAGATCGATCCGCGGGAGATGGCCGTCGTCACCGTCGGCTCGATCCACGCCGGCCTGAAGAACAACATCATCCCTGCCGAGGCGAAGCTCGAGCTGAGCCTGCGCTACCCCGACGATGAGGCACGCGCCGACGTGCTGGCACGGGTGGAGCGCATCGTGCGGGCGGAGGCCGCGGCATCCGGAGCGGAGCAGGAGCCGGTCATCACGACCGACCACTCGCTCCCGCCGACGATCAACGACCACGAGGCCACCGCGCGCCTGACCGCCGCCTGGGACCGCGCCTTCGGCGAGGGCACGGTCGTCGACCCCGGCATGTTCACCGGCAGCGAGGACGTCTCGTGGTTCGCCCGCGAAGCGGACGTGCCGCTCGTGTACTGGTTCTGGGGCGGGCTCGACCCCCAGCAGTTCGCGGATGCCGTGGCCCGCGGCACCGTCAACGAGGACATCCCCACCAACCACTCGCCGTTCTTCGCGCCGCTGCTGCACCCCACCATCGAGCGCGGGGTGGACGCGCTCGTCGTCGCCGCCCGGGAGTTCCTCGGATGAGCCTCGAAGACCTCTTCGGCCCTCAGCCGGACGAGCCGGAACGACCGTCACCGGCGGGGCGCGAACCGAAGCCCCCGCGCGAACCGAAACCCCCGCGCGAGCCCCGCCCGCCGCGCGAACCCCGCCCTCCGCGCGAGCCGAAACCGCCGCGCGAACCGCGCGATCCGAGTGACGGCCGATCGCGCGGCACGCTCGTCCTCGGCATCGTCGCGGGCGTGCTGGCCGTCGCCGTGGTGGCGGTGCTCGGCTTCGCCCTCACCCGCCCGTCCGACTCGGCGCAGCCCGCGGGTCCCGCGCCCGCCGATTCGTCCGCGGCGGCGTCGGTCCCGGCATCCACCCCGACGCCGACACCCAGCCCGACCGACGCGACCGCCCTGGGGCTCACGCTGTCGGCCACCGGCTTCACGCTGCAGACGAGCTCCGGGGCCCCGCTCACCTACCGGTGGGCGGACGATCCCACGGCCGCGATCGCCGCGCTGACGACGGCCTTCGGAGCCGCCCCCACCCAGCGGACGCAGGCCGGCGACGGCTCGACCCTGCCGGACTACACGGTGTACTCGTGGAGCGGCTTCTCGCTGTTCGAGATGGTGCCGACCGCGGCGCTCACGCGCGAGAGCTTCTCGCAGCCCGCCTACGCGCTGTTCACCGCGAACGAGGTCAACGGGGTCGCGATCACGGCGGAGTTCGGCCTGAAGATCGGCATGACCGCGGACCAGGTGCGGGCGCTGACGCCGCCGCCGGCGAGCGAGACGGCGCGCGCGTCCGGCAGCATCCGTTTCGGGTTCGACCCGCAGCGGTCCTCGTTCAAGAACGGCGTGCCGTCGTACAGTGTCTTCGCCGACACCGACGGCGCGGACGGCCCCATCGGGACGATCCTGTACTTCTACGCGCCGCAGTAGCCCCCGCCGACGGGGCGGCCGCCGGTCCGGTCGTCCCGTCCCGCATTCACGACTGCGGAGCGCCGTGCCCCGCCTCCGCGGAGGAGCCCTCCGGCGCGGTCGCCGCGACCGTCTCTCCGGCCCGACCGCTCTCGCGTGCGTCGACGAGCTGCTGGCCGGTCAGCAGTCCCGGCAGGCCGCGCCCGCCGCGCGTGGTGAACACGAGCACCACGGATGCCACGACGAACACGAACTGGGCGATCGACCAGGGCGCGGGCAGCAGCCCGAGCAGGAGGTACCCGCCGATCCCGGTCAGGAAGCGCAGCGGCCGTGACACCGGCGCCGGCAACGGCCCGCCCCGGTAGCGCAGCTCGACGGCGAGATCACCGGGTGTGCGGCCCGTCGCGAGCACCACGACGGCCCAGACCGCGATCGGCGACGCCGTCATGACGAAGCGGCCCGCGGCGCCGTCGAGCACGGCGGCGTGATCGCGCACGACGTACTCCAGGAACACCTGGACCGCGATCGCCGACCCATAGGCGACGAGGCCGCTTCCCAGCAGGTCGCAGAACATCGCGAGCAGTCGCCGCCCCCGCGTGACCGGATGCGGACGCGACCCGGCATCCGCCACCCGGCTGCCCCACAGGCGTCGGGGCACGAGGAAGCCGACCAGCGAGCCGACCACGGCGCCGACCGTGTTGGTCAGCAGGTCGTCGACGTCGAACACGCGGTACGCGCACGGGTACAGCCCCCACACGCCGGTCAGTTGCGTGGTCTCGATCGTCAACGACACGAGGGCGCCCGTGACGAAGGCCACGAGGATGCCGCGGCCGCCGAGCACCCGGAGGAAGAAGCCGAGCGGCGCGAACAGCAGCACGTTCAGCGCGAGCTGGAGGACGGCGAAGTCGGTGAGGCTCCGCGCACCGCGCAGGTCGTCGACGAACGCCCAGACATCGAGGTTGACCCCGGCGCAGGCGTACACCTCGGCGTCGGGAAGGGGAAGGAGCGTATACGTCCAGATGGCCCAGAAGTAGACGAGGGCGGCCGCCCACAGCGCGAAGCGGCCGACGGTGAGACGCCCGCGACGGCGGTAGCTGAGCGCCACGAACGGCACGAACAGCACGATCCCGACGACGAATCCGATGCCGATCGCGACCGCACCGGAGTAGACCTCATTCCCCATGCTCCGATCCTCTCAGCCGCGCGCGCGGATTCTCACGCACGCCGGGATTGCGCGGCGTCGCGCGACCGCGTAATGTCGCCCGCCGTGACAGACGACAGTCGCGGCCCCGGCGAAGAGACGCCGATCGCCAAGCGCATCCTGATCGGCGAGCCGCTGACGAGCGAAGAGCTCGAGGGACAGCTGCTCCCCAAGAAGATGGCGCTGCCCATCTTCGCCTCCGACGCCCTGTCCTCGGTGGCGTACGCCCCGCAGGAGCTGCTGATGATCCTCCTCATCGGCGGGACGGCCTTCCTCGCGCTCAGCCCGTGGGTGGCGACGGCCGTCGTGGCGCTGCTGATCGTCGTCGTCCTCAGCTACCGGCAGCTCATCAAGGCCTACCCCTCCGGCGGCGGCGACTACGAGGTCGCCCGCACCAACCTGGGCGAGAAGGCGGGCGTCGTGGTGGCGGCCGCGCTGCTGGTCGACTACATCCTCACGGTCGCCGTGTCGGTGGCCTCGGGCGTCGACAACATCATCTCGGCCCTGCCGAACCTCGATCCGTGGCGGGTGGAGCTGGCCGTCGGCTTCGTGATCCTGATCATCCTCGTCAACCTCCGCGGCGTCCGCGAGGCCTCGACGGCGTTCGCGATCCCCACCTACCTGTTCATCGGGTCGGTCATGCTCATGATCGGCACCGGCCTCGTGCGGTGGATGCTGGGGGATGCGCCCATCGCCGAGAGCGCCCAGTTCGCGGTGCAGGCGGAGGATCTGAGTCAGGCCGCCCTCATCCTCCTGGTGCTGCGCGCGTTCTCCAGCGGCTGCTCCGCCCTCACCGGCGTCGAGGCGGTGTCCAACGGCGTACCCGCCTTCCGCCAGCCGAAGATCCGCAACGCGCAGACGACGCTGGTGCTGATGGGCTCGATCGCGATCACCATGTTCGCGGGCCTCACGATCCTTGCGCTCGTCGCCGGGGTCCACTACTCCGAGGACCCCTGCCGTCTCATCGGCTTCAACTGCCAGGCGCTCGTGCAGCCCAGCCTCATGGCGCAGGTGGCCGCGGCCACCTTCGGCGGCGGCAGCATCCTGTTCTACGTCGTGCAGGCGGCCACGGCGGCCGTGCTGCTGCTCGCCGCGAACACGGCGTTCAACGGCTTCCCGCTGCTCGGCTCGGTACTCGCCCGTGACGGCTACGCGCCCAAGGCGCTCAACACGCGCGGCGACCGACTGGTCTACTCCAACGGGATGATCGTGCTCGGACTGGCCGCCGTGCTCGTGCTCGTGATCTTCCAGGCGAAGCTGACGACGCTGATCCAGCTGTACATCATCGGCGTGTTCGTGTCGTTCTCGCTGGGCCAGCTCGGCATGGTGAAGCACTGGCGCCGGGAGCTGCGTCTCCTCTCGCCCAAGGCGGTCAAGCCCCGCCGCGAGGCCGTGTCGGGCCTGTTGATCAACTCGCTGGGCGCGACGTTCACGATCGTCGTGCTGGTGATCGTCACGATCACCAAGTTCACGCACGGCGCCTACCTCGTCTTCATCGCGATCCCGCTGCTGTCCTTCCTGATGATCGGCGTGCACCGGTACTACCGCGACGTCGAGCACGAGATCGCCATGGACGACGACGTGCACTACGGCTCGACCGGTGACGTCGCGATCGTGCTCGTGGGCAAGCTGCAGAAGCCCACGGCGAAGGCCGTCGACTACGCACTGTCGGCCAAGCACGAGAAGACGCTCGCGGTGCATGTCGCCGTCACCGCCGAGGAGGCGCGTGACGTGCAGGACGAGTGGCAGTTCCACCGGATGCCGATCCCGCTCCTGGTGATCGAGTCGCCCTACCGGCAGTACGCGGCGCCGCTCGCGCAGTTCATCGAGCAGTACCGCAAGAAGCACGGCCCGTCGGTGATCACCGTCTACCTGCCGCAGTACATCGTCGGCCACTGGTGGGAGACCTTCCTCCACAACCGGCGGGCGCGCCGCATCGCGCAGCAGCTCATGCTCGTGCACGGCGTGCAGATCACCCTCGTGCCCTGGCTGCTGGACTCGTCGGAGCTCATCTACGGGCGCCGTTCGCGGCCGCTGCCGGGCGACGACCGCGCCGGGCGCATCACCTCGTACGGACTCGTCGCCCACACGGACGACGACCACTGAGCGGCGGCCGAGGCCGGGCCGCGCTCCGGAGCCGTGCGCTGTGCCGGGGCGTAGCCTAGAGGGGTGACTTCCGCGACCGCGTCCCCCGTTTCCGCCGCACCCGTGGCGGCCCTCGACGCCTCCGCGATCAAGAGGGACTTCCCGATCCTCGGCGAGCAGGTGAACGGGCATCCCCTCGCCTACCTCGACTCCGCCGCCACCAGCCAGAAGCCGCTGGCCGTGCTCGACGCGGAGCGCGACTTCCTCACGCACGCGAACGCCGCCGTGCACCGCGGTGCCCACACGCTGGCCGCCGAGGCGACCGAGCTCTTCGAGGACGCCCGGGCGACCGTGGCGGGCTTCGTCGGCGCGCAGCCGGAGCAGCTCGTGTGGACGAGCGGGGCGACCATGGGCCTCAACCTCGTCGCATACTCGATCGGGAATGCGGGACTGATCCGCCCCGGCGACGAGATCGTCACGACCGCCGTCGAGCACCACGCGAACCTCATCCCCTGGCAGGAGCTCGCCGCCCGCACCGGCGCGGTGCTCCGCCACATCCCGGCCCACGACGACGGCACCCTCGATCTGGAGGCCGCGGCAGCCCTCATCGGCGAGCGCACCCGCGTCGTCGCCTTCACGCACGTGTCGAACGTGCTCGGCATCGTGAACCCCGTGGCCGAGCTGATCGCCCTCGCCCGTGCGGTGGACGCGATCACGGTGATGGATGCCTGCCAGTCGGCCCCGCACCTTCCCCTCGACCTGCCGGCGCTCGGCGTGGACCTCGCGGTCTTCAGCGGTCACAAGATGCTGGGGCCCTACGGCGTCGGCGGTCTGTACGGACGCACGCCGGTGCTCGAGGCGCTGCCGCCGTTCCTGACGGGCGGGTCGATGATCACGACGGTCACGCTCGACCGGGCCGAGTACCTGCCGCCGCCGCAGCGCTTCGAGGCGGGCACGCAGCCCGTCGGGCCGGCGATCGGGCTGGCCGCGGCCGTGCGCTACCTCGACGGCATCGGCCTGGAACGGATACATGCCCACGAGAGCATGCTCGCGGAGCGCATGCGCGCGGGGCTCGTGGAGATCCCCGGCATCCGCCTGCTCGGCGACGCCGCGGGGGTGGAGCGCGTGGGGTTGTGGGCGTTCGACGTCGACGGCGTGCACGCGCACGACGCCGGGCAGTATCTCGACGCGCTCGGCATCGCCGTCCGGGTCGGCCATCACTGCGCCGCGCCCCTGCACAGCCGTTACGGCGTCACCGCGAGCGTGCGCGCGAGCACGGCGCTGTACAACACGACCGACGACGTCGACCGCCTGATCGAGGCCGTCGGCGGCATCCGCCCCTACTTCGGAGTCTGACATGAGCGATCTCGACGCCCTCTACCGCGAGCTGATCCTCGATCACTCCAAGCATCCGCAGCACTTCGGCCTGGCCGATGAGGGCGATGCGCCCGCCGTCGCCGGCACGATCGGCACCTCGTACCAGAAGAACCCCGTCTGCGGCGATGAGATCACCCTCCGCGCCCGCGTGGACGGCGAGACGATCGCCGACGTGCAGTGGGAGGGTCGCGGCTGCTCCATCTCGCAGGCGTCGGCCTCGATGCTGGCCGACCTCGTCGCCGAGGAGGGCCTGACCCGCGCCGAGGCGCTGCAGCTCGTCGAGGGGTTCCGCGAGGCGCTGCGCTCGCGCGGCACGATCGAGCTCGACGAGGAGGTCTACGGCGACGCCGCCGCCCTGTCGGGGGTGTCGAAGTTCTCCGCGCGCGTCAAGTGCGCGATGCTCGCCTGGGTCGCCCTCGAGGACGCGATCGCCAAGGCCTGACCCTCTCTTCTTGCCGAGCCGCTACGCCGCGGCCGAGCCGCTACGCGTCGGCCCGCCCGCGGCATGGCGGGTCGCACACGGCGTGGCGGCTCGGCGGCGGATGGCGGCGGGGTCACTCGGCCAGGAAATCCAGGGCGGCGGCGCGGAAGACGCGCGAGCCGGGGGCGTTGAAGTGGTGGCGGTCGGGGATCTCGACGAAGCGGCCCTGCGGGCACGCCGCGGCGAGCGCCTTCGAGCCCTCGATGATGCCGTCGAGCGATCCGGTGGCGAACATCACCGGCTGCTGCGGCGCGTGCGCGGGGTCGGGGTCGACGGTCTTGGAGGACCGCATGCCCTCCGCGATCGCCAGCAGCGCGCGCAGGTCGTTGCCCGGCACCCGCTCGGTGAGCGCGATGTAGTTCTGCGTGACGCGATCGGTCACCGGGGTACCGTCGGCGATGAGGGCGCGCACCTGGGCGAGGTCGAGGCGCGCGAGCGGGATGCCGTCGGGGACCCCGCCGAGGACGGCCCGCGGGATGCGCGGGGCGATGTCCTGCACGACCTCCCACCCCACCCGCGCCCCCAGCGAGTAGCCGACGTAGGACGCCTCGTCGACGAGGTAGGTGTCGAGCATCGTCTCGACGTCGCCGGCGAGCTGGCGGATGTCGTAGGCGCTCGGCTCATGCGGCTTGTCGCTCGCGCCGTGACCGCGCTGGTCGAGCGCGAGCACCCGGTAGCCGGCGGCGGTCAGGTCGCGCACCCACCCGGTCGCGACCCAGTTGTCCTTCGTGCTCGAGGCGAACCCGTGCACGACCACGACGGTCGGCGCGTCCTCGTCGCCCCACGAGTACGTCGCGATGCGGTAGCCGTCGCCGACCATGAGGTACTGCGGGTCGGGCATCTGCGTGAGGTTCTGAAGGGGAGCGGTCACGGTATCCATCCTGCCGCCTCTGCGGTCGCCGCGACGCTGCGGTGCGCGTCAGTCCTCGACGCGCACCTCCTTCCAGAACGCGACGTAGCCCGAGAAGTCCTTGCCGACCCGGGCGATGCCGCTCTCGTACGGGTGCGGATACGCCCAGGCCCGGTCGGCGAGCAGGCCGTCGGCGCCGCGCACCGAGTAGTACTGGCACTCGCCCTTCCACGGGCACGTGTAGGGAGTGGGACTCTCCTCCAGGAGATCCCAGTTCACGCTCGACGGCGGGAAGTACCAGTTGCCCTCGATCGAGATGAGATCGTCGCGGTCGGCCTCGGCCACCGTCGCATCGCCCAGAACTGCCTTCATCGCGTCCTCCGCTTCGCTCGGGTCCCACCCTTCCACCGCCGGGGCCGTGCCGCAACGAGGTCGGCGGCCGGCTGCTGCGGCAGCGGGATGGGCTGGGTGACCACGGCATCCACCACCATCGACCCGTCGGTGGGACCGATGACGGCGATCGGGGTCGTGAGGGTCGGCTCGTCGGGGTCGACCGGCATCCGCTCGAGGGCGCGATGGGCGCGGACGTAGGCGGGGATCAGGATGACCGCGGCGCCGATCCAGGCGAGCGGATTGCTCCACACCACGCCGACGAAGCCGAAGAGGTGGCCGAGCACGACGGCGGCGCCGACGCGCATGACGAGCTCGACGAGACCCGTGACGGTCGGGATGATCGTGCTGCCGAGGCCCTGCAGCGTGCCGCGCAGGATGAACAGCACACCCAGCGCGGTGTAGCTGGCGCCGTTGATGAGCAGCATGAGCGCGGCGAGCTGCACGACCGTGTCGCTGCCGTCGCCGACGAACAGACGCACGAGCGGCGCACCGAAGGCGATCAGCAGCGCCCCGAGGACGACGGCGGCGATCAGCGCCATCCACACGGCCTGCACGACGCCGCGGCGGATGCGGTCGGGACGGCGCGCACCGAGGTTCTGTGCGGCGTACATGGATGCCGCGAGCCCGAGCGACTGCAGGAGCGCGACGGCCAGGCCGTCCACGCGCGACGCTGTCGTGTAGGCGGCGACGGCATCGGCGCCGAGGGTGTTGAGCGCCACCTGCACCGTGAGGGTGCCGATCGCGATGATCGAGGCCTGGAAGCCCATCGGCAGGCCGAGGCGGAGGTGCTCGGTGAGATCGGCGCGGGTCACCCGCCAGTCGAGGCGACGCATGTGCAGCACCGGCAGCCGGCGCCGCACGTACTCGAGGCACAGCAGCACCGACAGCGCCTGGGAGACGACGGTCGCCAGCGCGGCGCCTCCGACGCCGAGCTCCAGCGGGCCGACCATGACGATCACGAGGGCGACGTTGAGGGCGCACGCGATCGTGAGGAACACGAGCGGGGTGCGCGAGTCGCCGATGGCCCGGATGATCGCCGACAGATAGTTGAAGCCCATGATGGCACCGGCGCCGAGGAAGCTGATCTGGGCGAACACGGTCGCCTGCTCCATCAGCTCGGGCGGGGTCTGCAGCAGGTGCAGCGCGGGGCCGGCTAGCAAGGGCGCCGCCACGGTCAGCACGAGCGTCGTGAGGGCGGTGAGGACGGTCCCCGCCGCCACCGAGCGTCGCACCGCGCCGAGGTCGCGCGCGCCGAACGCCTGCGCCGTCGGAATGGCGAACCCGCTCGTGAGGCCCCACGCGAAGCCGAGCAGCAGGAACAGCAGGCTTCCCGTCGCGCCGACGGCGGCGAGGGCGTCGACGCCGAGGTGACGGCCGACGACGATGGCATCGGCGAACTGGTAGAGCTGCTGCACGACGTTGCCGATGAGCAGGGGCACCGCGAAGGCGAGGATGACGCGCCAGGGGCTACCGGTGGTGAGAGAACGTGACATACGACCGGGTTCGAGACGGGGGCGGAAACGGCGAAAGGCGCTCCGGAGGGGAGCGCCGGGTCTCAGGCTATCGAATCGATTCGGAGGATGCAAGCCCCGGCATCCGCGAGCCGGGTCGTGCGCGGCCGGTACTGTTGCTGGCATGTCCGTGGGTCTGCTCGCCGTCGTCGATGACATCCTCAGCGCGGCGCTCAAGGCGTCGGCGAAGTCGGCGGGGGTCGTGATCGACGACGCCGCCGTGACCCCGCAGTACGTGCAGGGGCTGTCGCCCGCGCGCGAGCTGCCGGTGGTGGGGCGGATCGCCCTGGGATCGCTCGCGAACAAGTTCCTCATCATCATCCCGATCGCGATGGTGCTCACCGCCTTCGCCCCGTGGGTGCTGCCGTGGCTGCTCATCGTCGGGGGTGCGTACCTCTGCTTCGAGGGCGCCGAGAAGGTGCTCGAGTGGTTCGGCTTCCACCACGGCGGTCACGACGACGAGGGCGGGCGCGACGAGAAGCGCCTGGTCAGAGGCGCGATCCGCACCGACCTGATCCTGTCGACCGAGATCATGCTCATCGGCCTGTCGAACGTCGACCCGGAGCTCGACTTCTGGCTGCGCCTCGCCGTGCTCGCCGTCATCGCGCTCGCCATGACCGCGCTGGTCTACGGGGCCGTCGCACTGCTGGTCAAGATCGACGACATCGGCCTGAAGATGGCCAAGAGCTCGTCGGCGCGCGTGCGCCACACCGGCATGCGGGTGGTGCGGTCGATGCCGGGCGTCTTCCGCGTCATCTCGATCGTCGGCACCGTCGCGATGCTCTGGGTCGGTGGCCACCTGGTGCTCGCGAACCTCGGCGAGGTCGGCTGGCACGCGCCGGTGGAACTGCTCCACGCGGTCGAGCACGCGCTCGAACCCCTCGGGCCCGTGGTGGTCTGGGTCGGCGACACCTTCGTGTCGGCCGTCGCGGGCCTGGCCGTGGGTCTCGTGATCGTCGGCATCGCGCTGATCATCGGCAAGGCCTTCGGCAAGAACCTCAGCTTCAGCGAGGGCCACCGCGCCCCGCACGGCGAGACCGACTGACGGCGACACCCCGCGGCCGAGCGGGGCGCCCTGCGGCCGAGAAACCACATCCGCCCCGAGAAACCGTCGGCGCCGTGGTTTCTCGGGGCGGATGTGGTTTCTCGCGTGAGGGGGAGGGGGCGCGGCGGGGCGGCGGGCGGCGTCAGTCGAGCGTGATGAGAGGGTCCGCGCCGTCGGGGCGGGTGACGTGGATGCCGCGGGCGTCCGCGACCGTCCACGTGGGCGCCGCCTCGGCGGCGTGCGGACCGACGCCGATCACGCGCATGCCGGCGGCGAGTCCGGCGGCGATGCCGTTGGCGGAGTCCTCGACCACGATGCAGCGCGCGGCATCCACCCCGAGCGCGGCCGCGCCAGCGAGGAATCCCTCCGGGTCGGGCTTGCTGCGGCTCACGTCGGCGGCGGCGATGACGACGGGCGGCAGCGGCAGCCCGGCCGCCCGCATGCGCGCGGTCGCGAGCTCCGTGGTCGCCGAGGTGACGAGGGCGTAGGGCAGGTCGGCCGCGGCGAGCGCGGCCAGCAGGGCGGCCGCGCCGGGGATCGCGACGACCCCGTCGGTCTGGGCCGTCTCGAGGGCGAGCAGCGCGGCGTTCTCGGCGAGGTTGACCTCGTGCGGGCGATCCGGCAGCAGGAGCGCCATCGAGTCCTGCCCCTGGCGGCCGTGGATGATCGACAGGGTCCGCGCCGGGTCGACGCCGTGATCGAGCGACCACTGCGTCCACAGCCGTTCGACGACGGCGTGCGAGTCGACGAGGGTACCGTCCATGTCGAGCAGCACGGCCGATGCCGAGGTGTCGATGCGGGGGACGGATGCCGGGACGCGCAGCACCTCCCAACCTCCCCCGAGGGGCGGCACGTGCCAGCCGGCGTCAACGGCGCCGGAGGCGGCACGGCGGACGATGGCGCGGTGGGGGGAGGTCGTGTCGACGACGTGCACGAGGACGCTGCCGTCGTCGCGGCGCTCCCCGCGGGTGGCCAGGCGCAGGTGGGTGGCGCCGGGGGCGCCGTCGGGGGCCGGGCCCTCGACCGCGACCTCCTGCCAGAAGGGGGCGACGGGAAGCGTGCCGACGTCGGGCAGCACCAGGCTCCACCCGTCCGCCGTGTCGTCGAGGACGAGCCCCGCGGAGGCGAACGGCTCGGCGCTGACCGCGAGCCGGTCACGCGCGGTCCACGCATCGCGCGGCACGGCAGGGGCGGTCACGGCCGGGGCGGCACCGCCGGTCACGGCAGGGGCGGTCATGGCCGGCGCGCCTGCGCCCGCCCCGGCAGCGGGGGTCGCGGCATCCGCCCCGCCCGCCGCATCCGCGACCTCGACGGCCGCGACGAACGCCCAGAACGCGCGCAGCGTCGCCTGGGTGTCGAGCGTGGCGCCCTGGTAGGCGATGACGAGGTCGTGCTCGGGAAGGACGAGACCGAACTGCCCCGCGGCGCCGTCCAGCCGGAACCCGTGACGGCCGCGCCACACCTGGTAGCCGTAGCCGACCGCCCAGTCGTTGACCTCGCCGTCGGCGGCCACCGGACCGTCGAACGCGGCCGTCTCCGACCAGGGGCGCGACAGCTCCTCGACGTACCAGGCGGGTGCGACCTGCACGCCGTCGAAGACGCCGCCCGCGCCCAGCATGATCGCGGTCCGCGCGAGGTCGTCCACCGTGAGGTGGAAGCCGGAGGCGCCGTGCTCGATGCCTCCGTACGGCGTCATCCAGCGCTCCCCGATGCCGAGCGGGTCGAGCAGCCGCGGGCGCAGGTAGGTCGTGAGCGGCTCGCCGGTGAAGGCCGTGACGATCGCGGAGAGCGTGTGCGTGGCCGGGGAGTTGTACGCGAAGTGCGTGCCGGGCGCGAACGCCGGAGCCTCCCGGAGAAGCACGAGCGGGTCCGCGCCGATCCGGTCGATCTGCTCCGCGGAGTGCCCGGTGTTCATCGTGAGCAGATGGCGCACCGTGATGCCGTGCGGGTTGTCCTCGCCCACGGCGATGCCGGCCGAGTCGTCCAGTCGCAGCCGGCCCTCGTCGGCGAGGAAGCCGATCGCGAGGGACGTGTAGGTCTTGGATGCCGAGTACACGAGCGCCGGCCGCTCCAACCGGTACGGAGCCCACGCGGTCTCGAACGCGACCTCTCCGTGGCGGGCGACGAGAAGCGCGTGCGGGTCGAGGCCCTCGGCCGCGAGCCTCTCCGCGAGCGCCAGCACTGCGGCCTCGGGGATGCCGAGCTCGACAGGGGTACGACGCGGAAGCGGCCGGGACGAGAGGGGGCGATGGGACTGCGGCGAGGAAGTCATCTCCCCCACTCTACGAGCCGCCCCGGACGGGCCGGCCGCCGCGCGGGGCGCTCCCCGTAGAGTCTGAGGATGAGCCGGATCGTCGTCCTCGGCAGCGCCAACATGGACCTCGTCGTGCGACAGCCGCGTCTCGCGCGGCCGGGCGAGACGCTCGCGGGCACGTCGTTCGCCACGGGGCCCGGCGGCAAGGGGCTCAACCAGGCGATCGCCGCGGCGCGGGCCGCCGGGTCCGCGGACACCGTCGCGTTCCTCGGGTGCGTCGGCGACGACGCGTTCGGCCACCGGCTCGTCGAGGCGTTGCGCGCGGCGGGTGTGGATGCCGACGGCATCCGCACCGTGACCGCGCCCGCGGCGGCCGGGTCCACCGGGGTCGCCGCCATCAGCGTGACCGACGACGGCGAGAACGCGATCGTGGTGGTCCCGGGGGCGAACGCCGACGACGCCCTCACCGACACCGACCGGCGCGCCATCGCGGGAGCGGCGTTCCTCCTCGTACAGCTGGAGCGCCCGCTGACGCTCATGCGCGCGGCTCTGGAGCTCGCGCGCACTGCCGGTGTGCGGACGGTGCTCACCCCGGCGCCCGCCGTGCCCGCGGCCGCCGAGCTCGTTCCGCTCGCCGACATCGTCGTCCCGAACGACGGCGAGGCCGCCGTGCTGCTGCGGGCACTGGACCCCAAGGGGGCGACGGGCGACGACCCCGAGGCGGCGGCCCGGGCGCTCAGCGCCCACGCCGCGGGCGGCGACGGCAGCGGCATCGCCGTCGTCACGCGGGGTGCGGCCGGGGCGATCGTCGCCCGGGGCGGCACCCTCCTCGCGCCCGTCGCCGCCCGCGCCGTGCACGCCGTCGACACCACCGGCGCCGGCGACACGTTCGCGGGAGTGCTCGTCGCGTGGCTCGCCGACGGCGCCGAGCTGACGGACGCCCTCGCGGCGGCGAGTGCCGCGGCATCCCTCGCCGTGACCCGCCCCGGCGCCGCGGCGGGCATGCCCACCCGCGACGAGATCGTCGCGGTCCTGCGGGGCTGAGCGCGCTCAGTCGCCGAGCGTGCTCAAGACGGCGTCGAGGGCGGCGAGGAACCGACGCGCGTCGGGCTCGGTCAGCACCAGCGGCGGCTTGACCTTCAGCACATTCTGCCGCTCCGACGCCGGCTGCACGATGAAACCGTGCTCGCGCAGCAGGTCGCAGACGCGCGCGGCCTCCGCGCGGGCCGGCTCGAGGGTGTCGCGGTCGCGGACCAGCTCGATGCCGAGGTACAGGCCCGTGCCGTGCACCGCGCCGATGAGCGGATGCCGCTCCGCCAGCGCGCGGGCCCCGTCGGCGATCACGCGGCCGACCCGGCGCGCGTTGTCCTGCAGCCCCTCCGCGTCGATGATGTCGAGGATCGCCGATCCCGCGACGGCGCTGACGGGGGTGCCGCCGGCCGACGAGAAGAAGGTCCCCTCCCACGCGAGCGCGTCGACGATCTCGCGGCGGGTGAGGACGGCTCCCAGCGGGTAGGCGTTGCCGGCAGCCTTGGCCACCGCGACGATGTCGGGGACGAGCCCCTGCAACGTGCTCCCCCAGAACGCGTCGCCCAGGCGCCCGTAGCCGACCTGCACCTCGTCGGCGACGACCAGACCGCCGTGGGCCCGCACGGCGTCGGCGACGGCGGTCAGATAGCCGCGGGGCGGGATGACGCCGCCGGCGTTGCCGAGCACCGGCTCGCAGATGAACGCACCCGCGGGGCGGCCCTCCGCGGCCAGGGAGCGCGCGAGGTCGGCGACCTCGCGCGCGTAGGCGGCCCCGGCATCCGGCCCGCGGTGGCGGCCCCGGTAGGCGTTCGGGGCGTCGACGAGGTGCACCCAGGCGGGTCGCGAGTCGGCGGCGTGCGGATTGTCGAACGCCGACGTGCTGACGGCGTCGGCGGCGCTCGTCCACCCGTGATAGCTCTCGCGCACCGCGATGACATCGCGCCGACCGGTCGCGACGCGGGCGAGGGTGAGGGCCAGATCGACCGCCTCCGAGCCGCTGTTGACGGGGATCACCGTGTCGAGCGACGGGTCGGGGGCATGGGCGACGAGCCGCGCGGCGAACTCCGCGAACGCGTCGTAGAGGAAGCGCGAGTTGGTGTTGAGCAGGTTCAGCTGACGGGCGACACGGTCGGCGAACTCGGGGTGGGCGTGACCGATGGCCGAGACGTTGTTGACGAGGTCGACGTACGCGCGGCCCTGCGTGTCGACAAGCAGCGCGCCCCAGCCGCGCTCGATCTGCGGCGGCTCGGCGTAGAACCGTTCCGCGGCGGCGCCGATCGCCTCCTCCCGCACCCGTCGGGCGCGGCGGGTCGCAGCCACCGGGTCGGCCACCCGCGGCACGCCGAGGATCGGCGACGGATCCGCGGCGCCCGGCGTCTGGTCCTCCCCGTCGGCGTCGACGAACGGGGCGGCCGGTGCGGCGTCGCGCAGGCGGCGGGTGATGCGCAGACGCCCGAGGCCCGGCTCGGCCTCGGCGACACGGCCGAGCACGGCCCCGGCATCCACCGCCTCGCCCGCCGCGACCTCGGCGGCGAGGTCGACCCCCTCGATCCGCAGGACGACGCCCGCGTCGTGGAGCTCCACCGCCCCGGCGCCCACGTCGACCTGCGTGAAGCCGCGGAAGGGCGCGGCGACCGCGGCGCCCGGGCGCGTCCACAGCTCGACGCAGCGCGCCCGCGTCGCCGCGGGCCGCGTGGTGTCCGTCGACACGCGGCTCAGCCGGCTCTCGCCGTAGCGGAGCACGGCGATCGGCGCATCGTTCAGCGCCTCCCTCACGAGCTCCTGCTCGATGCCGGGCACGGTCCAGCGCCCCCGGTCGAGAAGCGGACTCCGGATGCCGAGATCCACGGTGGCCGCGGCATCCCCCCGCGCCAGCACGGGCCGGTAGGCGACGCCCCGGCGGTGCGGCCGCCCGGCCGCGAGACGCAGCTGCGCCGTCACCTCGGACGACGGCACGCGCGCCGTCCGCGCGAACACCTGCCACTCGTGCTCGACCCGCTCACGCGCGTAGTCGTTGCCCGGGTCGATGCGCAGCTGGCTCCACCCGCTGACGGCGAGCACGGCACCGCGCAGCACGACGAGGGGCCAGAGGGCCTCGAGCTCGGCGTCGGCGAGGTGCGCGTGCGCATCGAAGCCGGCGACGGCCCGGCCGACGATCGCGAGGTCGTCGGTGCGGCCCATGAGGTCGGCGAGCAGCATCGCGAGCTCGGCGGCCCGCCACGACGTCGCGACGTCGCCGAGGTCGATCACCCAGTGCCGCCCGCGGCGGTCGCGCATGACGTTGTCGGCCGTCAGGTCGCCGTGGATCACCTGACGCGGGAGGTCCGCCGCGACACGGTCCAGCTCGGCCGCCGCACGCCGGGCCGCGGTGAGGCACTGCTCGCGCCGATCCTCCGGCAGGTCGTCGATGAGCTGTTCGACGACGGCGAGCGCGTTGCCCAGCTCCCATTGCAGATTGCGGTCGGTGTCGTCGGCATCCAGCCCCGCGAACGCGGTGGTGACCTCCGCGACCAGCGCGCCGAGCTCCTCGGCCTGGGCCCCATCGGCGTCGGTGACGTCGGACAGCGGCCGGCCGTCGACGATCTGGAACCCGGCCACGCGGGCGATCTGCCCGTCGGCGCAGACGATCTGCGTCGTGCGGGCGGCGTCTGCCGTCGTGAGCACCTCGGGCGTGAGGAGCCCCTGGGCGCGCAGGCGGTCCGATGCGGCGATGTGCAGCGCGACCGCGGCCGCGTCGACGGTGGGGTGGAAGATCTTGACGAGCAGACCCGCGCCGTCGGCGCCGCGCACCAGGAAGTTGCGATCCTGCTGACTGCCCAGCTCGGTCAGCTCGCCGTCGACGCCGTACTC
The DNA here is from genome assembly GCF_019443465.1 of Microbacterium sp. PAMC21962. Taxonomy (NCBI): domain Bacteria; kingdom Bacillati; phylum Actinomycetota; class Actinomycetes; order Micrococcales; family Microbacteriaceae; genus Microbacterium; species Microbacterium sp. PAMC21962. The sequence continues at coordinate 2,349,616 of NZ_CP080381.1, forward strand.
GCGACGAGCGAGCGCCCGCACCTCGTCGAGGTCGACGTCGGGTCGGGCCAGCAACCAGTTCTCGGTCATCGGGAGCACGTCCTTCGGATGAGGGCGGGTCGAAACGGGTGCCCGGCCATCGCGCGACGGCCGGGCACCACGATTCTGGCGGATGCCGCCGCGTCCGTGTGTCCGGATCGTCGCCCGTCGTCGGTCAGTCGGTCCGCCGCGCGGGGCTCGCGGGTCGGGCCGGGTGGCTACGGAGCCGCGAGCGCCGCCACCAGCTCGGTCGCGTAGGGGGCGCCCTGCGCCGTCGGGCTCCACGCGATGCCCAGCGCCCGCACGCGGCGCGGCCGGAGGGGCAGGTAGACGACCCCCGGATCGTCGCGACCCGGGGTGCGCGGGAGGATCGAGACGCCCAGACCGCCGGCGACCAGGCTGCGCATCGTGTCGATCTCGCTGCTCTCGAAGGTCACGTTCACGGCGACGCCCGCCTCGTCGAGGATGCCGGTGACCACCGCGCGCAGCTCGGCGATGCGCGAGAAGCCGATGAAGTCGCGACCGGCGAGGTCGCCGACCTCGACCCCGTCGGCCGCCGCGAGCGGGTGCCCCGCCGGGACGGCGATGCACAACGGCTCCTCGGCGAGGGCGAGCCAGCCGATGTCGTCGGACGCTGCGGACGGCGCGATCGGCGCGGTGCTCAGCGCGACGTCGATCGCATCGAGCGCGAGCCAGCCGTAGAGATCGCGGGCGAAGCCCTGCCGCAGCGAGACGCGTACGTCGGGCCGGAGCGCGCGGAAGCGCTGCACGACGTCGGGCACCATCCACCGCGCGACCGAATGCAGGAAGCCGACGCGCAGCAGCCGCCCCTCCTCCGCGATGAGCTCGGCGTGGCGGCGGGCCGCATCGAAGGCGTCGAGCACACCGGCCGCGTCGGCGCGGAAGGCGAGGCCGCCGGCGTTCAGCTCGAGACGCTTGCCGTGCCGCGCGAACAGCGGCATCCCCACCTGCGCCTCCAGGCGGGCGAGGGCGCGCGAGACGTTCGACTGGTTCACGCGCAGCTCGGCCGCGGTGTCGCGGGTGTTCTGCGTCTCGGCGAGGGAGAGGAAGATCCGCAGTGCCTGCTCGTCCATGCGCCTCATTATGCGCCAGACGCATCACACGGGCGCGTCAGATCATTTCCAGACACGACACCGGCGGATCACGATGGAGCCCATGGCCGCCAGCGTGCTCGACCGCACCCCCACCGGCTCGATCGCGCGCCTGGCCGCCGGCACGCCCTCCTACCGCCGGGTCGTCGGCCTGCTGGCCGCCGGCGGCCTCGCGAACTTCGCGATCATCTACTTCCCGCAGCCGCTGCTGCCCGCGATCGCGGCGTCGTTCCGGGTGGATGCCGGAGCGTCCGGGCTCGCGATCTCCGCCACGACCGCGGCCATGCTGCTGGGACTGCTGCTGTCGGGCCCGCTCTCCGACCGCATCGGGCGCGTCACCGCGATGAGCGGCTCGCTCGTGCTCGCCGGAGTCCTGTCCGTCGCCTGCGCCGTCGCGCCCACCTGGGAGCTCTTCCTCGCCCTGCGCGCCGCCGGCGGCGTCGCCCTGGCCGTCCTGCCCGCCGTCGCACTCGCCTACCTCCGCGACGCCGTGCGCGACGACGCGCACGGGCGCGCGAACGCGCTGTACATCTCCGGCACCGCGGTCGGCGGGGCCGTCGGGCGGCTCGCTCCGCTGCCGCTCGCGGCCCTCGGAGGCTGGCAGACGGTGAGCATCGTGCTCGGCGGCGTGAGCGTCGTCGTCGGCGCCCTGGTGTGGATCGCACTGCCCCGCGACGGCGCGGCGCCCCTCCCCCTCCGACTCGGCGACCTGCTCGGCGGCACGGTGGCCTCCCTGCGCGACCCCGTCATCCTGGCGGTGTGCGCCGCCGGTGCGCTCGCGATGGCGACGTTCGTCGGGCTGTATAACGCCGTGCCGTTCCGCCTCGACGGGCCGCCCTTCTCGCTCGGAGCGGCGGAGGTGTTCGTCTACCTCGCCTACCCCCTGGGCATCCTCGCGCCGGGCCTGTTCCACCGGATCTCGCGCCGCCGCGGTCGCGCGCTGACATCGCTGCTCGGCGCCGCCGCCACCCTCGGCGCGATCGGCCTGCTCGTCTGGCCGGACGTCGTCGCTGTGTTCGCGGGACTCGGGCTGCTGACCGCGGCGTTCCTGGGCACGCACTCGGTGCTCAGCGGCTGGGTCGTCGCCCGCGCCCAGGCGACCGGGCGCAGCACGTCGCGCGCCTCGAGCGCCTACCTGCTCACCTACTACCTGGGCAGCACCGTGGCGGGGACGGCCTCGACCCACCTGTTCGCCGGCGCCGGCTGGACCGCGGTGATCGTGCTCGCCGCGGCGCTGACCGCGGCATCCGCGGTGCTCTTCCTCGGGCTCCGTCTGCGCCGCGCCGGCTGAGCGTGCCGGCGCTCCCGCGCGCACCGCGTGTCACGAGAGCACGACGAGGCGCTGGGTCGCGCGGGTCATCGCGACGTACCGGTCGACGGCGCCGGTGATCCCCCCGCCGAACCGGTCGGGATCGACGAACACGACGAGGTCGAACTCGAGGCCCTTGACCCGCTGCGGATCGAGCGACGCCACCCGCGGTCGTGATGCGAACGCGGGCGCGCCGATCACCACGGCCGTCCCCTCCGCGCGGTCGCGCTCCCACGCGTCCAGCACCGCCTCCAGCTCGTCCCGCGACCCGTAGGCGACCGGAATCCCGGTGCGGCGGATCGACTCCGGGACGTTCGCATCGGGCAGCGCGGCGCGGATGACCGGGCCGGCGACGTCCATCACCTCCTGGGGCGTGCGGTAGTTGACGCTCAGCGACGTGACGTTCGCCCGATCCAGGCCCACCCGCGCGAGCCGCTCACCCCAGGTCTCGGGGAAACCGTGGCGCGCCTGCGCACGATCTCCGACGATCGTCACGCTCCGCGACGGACACCGGCGCAGCAGCATCCGCCACTGCGCGTCGGTGAGCTCCTGCGCCTCGTCGATGACCAGGTGCGCGAACGGCCCGGCGTACGGGTCGCGCTCGGATGCCGTGGGCTGCGCGAGCGTGCCGCGCAGATCCTGCCCGCGCAGCATCGACATGATCCGCAGGTCGCCGTCGTCGGCCGCGATCAGGTCGCTCACCACGTCGGACATCACCCGGCGCTCTTCGGCGGCCGCACGGCGCGCCCGCCGCTCGCGCACCTCGCTGCGCGGATCGCCGACGCCGCGGCGGGCCGCATCGAGCAGAGGCAGATCGACGTCGGTCCACGCGGGCGGCGCACCGCGCGCGACGAGCACGTCGACGTCCGCGGCCGCCAGCCAGGGTGCGCAGCGTCGCAGCAGCTCGGGCGTCGAGAGAAGCCCGCGCAGCAGCGCCTCGGGATCCAGCAGCGGCCAGGCCCGATCGAACAGCGCCCGCAGCTCCTCGTCGTTCTCCAGCGTCTCGCGGGTCGACTCGTCCTCCTCCCAGCCCGAGCCGTACGCGTCGAAGTCGTCGCGAGGACGGGACGCCTCGCCCCAGCCCTCCCCCCAGGCATCCGCCGACCCGCCACCGCCGTCGCGCAGGTCGTCGTCGATGCGGTCCTCGAGCAGGTCGAGCAGGCGATCCCAGGCCCGCGCGCGGTGCGCGTTGTGCGGCAGCTCGTCGGCGTCGGCGAAGATCTCGGACCACTCCGCGGGCCCCACCACGACGGTCCCCCACGCGGTCTCGATCGCGGTCGCGCGCCTCGGCGGGCGCTGCCACCGGCGCACCGCGGCGTCGACGGCGTCGACCACGCGACCGTCGCCGAGCAGGCGCCGGATCTGCGGATCGGCCTCCTCCGCCGCCTCGGCGCCCCCGGCGACGAGATCGTCGACGGCGCAGACCAGCGCGCCGTCCTCCCCGAGGCTCGGCAGCACGTCGTCCACGTAGTCGACGTACGGGCGGTGCGGGCCCACGAACAGCAGCCCGCCGTGTCCGGCCCGCATCCGCGCATCGTCGTAGAGCAGGTACGCGGCGCGGTGCAGCGCGACGACCGTCTTGCCCGTCCCGGGGCCGCCGTCGACGACGAGCGCGCGCCGGGAGTCGGCGCGGATGATCGCGTCCTGGTCGGCCTGGATCGTCCCGAGCACGTCGCGCATCCGGGGCGAACGGCTCGCGCCGAGGCTCGCGATGAACGCCGACTGGTCGTCGAGCGCGCCGCTGTGGTCCACGCCGTCGTCGGCGAACACCTCGTCCCAGTAGTCGACGATGCGTCCCTCCCGCCAGCGATAGCGGCGCCGGCTCGTGAGACCGAGCGGACGCGCCGCGGTCGCGGCGAAGAACGGGGCGGATGCCGGGGCCCGCCAGTCCGTCAGCAGCCGCTCCTCCGCGGCATCCGCGAGACCGAAGCGCCCGATGTAGGTGACGGCTCCCGCCGCATCGACCATCCGGCCGATGCAGGCATCGAGGCCGAACCGGCGGAGGATGCGCAGCCGCGCCGTCAGGCTCTGCACCTCGAGGTCGCGTTCGAGCGCCCGCTGGCCGCCGCCGACGGCCTCGCGCTGCAGCGCCGCCGTACGCTCCTCGGTGCGCCGCACGTCGGCGGCGAGGGCCCGGGCGATGGCGGCGAACTGCTGCTCGTCCCGGCCGATGAGCAGCGGATCGGCCTTGCGGTGCAGCCGTGGCGGCAGATCGAACACGCTCTCCGGAGTGTTTCCCCTCGGCATCCGAATCCCCTTCCCGCGCCGCAAAAGACAGCGCGACCTGCGATTCTGCCCCACGGAGGGGCCCTTGCGGCAAGCCCCCCTCCGCGCGGGATAATGGAAAGGGCAGGCCGGATGGCGTGAAATGTACTCATGCGAGCAACCGTCATGTTCGGCGCCGGAGACGTCCGCGTCGAGAACGTCCCCGATCCCGTCGTCCAGCAGCCGACCGACGCCGTCGTGCGCATCGTCCGCGCGTGCGTCTGCGGCTCCGATCTGCACCCGTACCATTCGATGGCCGAGTCGTCGAAGGGCCGGCGGATGGGGCACGAGCTCATCGCCGTCGTCGAGGAGACCGGCGCCGAGGTGACGGCGGTGCGCCCGGGCGACTTCGTGATCGTGCCGTTCGTCTACTCCGACAACACGTGCGTCTTCTGCCGGGAGGGCTTCCAGACCTCGTGCCTGCACGGCGGGTTCTACGGCAGCGGGCGCGTCGGCGGCCTCCAGGCCGAACGGGCCCTCATCCCCCAGGCCGACGGCACCCTGGTCGTCGTGCGCGACGTCGATCCGGATGCCGCATCCGACGCGCTGCTCGCCTCGCTGCTGACGCTCTCGGACGTGTACCTCACGGGTTATCACGCCGCGCATCTCGCCCGGGTCCGCGCCGGGCAGACGGTCACCGTGATCGGCGACGGCGCCGTGGGCCTGTCGGCGGTGCTGGCCGCCCGCACCCTCGGGGCCGAGCGGATCATCCTGATGGGTCGGCACACCGACCGCACCGATCTCGGCGTGGAGTTCGGCGCGACCGACGTCGTCGCGGAGCGGGGAGCCGAGGGGATCGCGCGTGTCCGCGACCTCACGAACGGCGAGGGCAGCCACGTCGTCATCGAGGCCGTCGGCCACATGCCCGCGTACGAGCAGGCGTACGGTGTCGTGCGCCCCGGCGGTGTCATCTCCCGCGTCGGCGTGCCGCAGTACGAGAGCGCACCGGTCGGATCGGCGTCGCTGTTCGGCAAGAACATCACGCTGACCGGAGGGGTGGCCCCGGTGCGCGCCTATCTCGACGACACGATCCCGCTGGTGCTCGACGGCACGATCGATCCCGGCCGCGTGTTCGACCGGATCATGACGCTCGACGAGGCGCCCGCCGCCTACGCCGCGATGGACGCGCGCGAGGCGCTGAAGGTGATGCTCACGCGTTGAGCAGCTCCCAGGTGCCCTCGGAGATCACCTCGACCGCGCCGTCGACGACCCGGATGGCCGTCTGGTCGTCGATGGCGTAGGCGCGCGCCCCGAGGGCGGCCGCCCATCGGTGCGCCGCCGCGGTCGTGTTCCCCGTCCAGCCCGGGTAGTCGAGGTGGGGGAAGATCGAGAAGTCGACGAGGCCGAGCGTCTCGTCGGTGCCGCCGGGGTCGCGGTCGACGAACTCCGGGCCCACGCGGGGTGTGAGCGCCATGCTCCCGGCACTGATGCCGACCCAGACGGTGTCCTCCAGCTCGGGCAGCAGATCGCCGAGCCCCGAGGTGCGGATCCACTCGGCGAGGTACACGGCCTCACCCCCGTCGACGAGCAGGGCGTCGGCCTGGCGCACCCACGGCATCCACCGCTCGGGCGCGATCGTCGGCAGTGCGGTGAGCTCGAGCACCCCGACGGAGCGCCATCCGAGTTCGACGGGACTGGGGATGCCGTCCGGCCAGGTGCCCGCCGTGGATCGCCAGACCGTCTCGGGCGAGCACATCGGCTGCCCCCACTGGGCCGTCGGCACGAACAGCGCGGAGCTGTCGGCGATGGGTTTGCCGAGCATCTCCTCGAGGGTGCGGCGGATGCTGTCGTTGGTGACCCCGCCCGAGGTCAGCAGGAGCTTCATACGCCCAGTCAACCGTCTGCGGCGGCGCACGGCCAGGGGCCGCCCTCGCCGGGCGCGCGGGCTCAGCGCGGTCGGGAGCGCGGCGGCACGGGGTCGTCGACTGTTAGCGTTCGAGGGTGACCTCGACTCCGGATGCCTCCGCCGCCCCGACCGGATCCGCGCGCTCGATCCGCGTCTCCGCCGCCGTCATCACCGACGCGGACGGCCGCCTGCTCCTCGTGCGCAAGGCAGGCACCCGCGCGTTCATGCAGCCGGGCGGCAAGCCCGAGGCCGGCGAGGATGCCGCGCAGACGCTCATCCGCGAGCTCGCCGAGGAGATCGGGCTGCGCCTGACCGGTGCCGACCTCACGCCGCTCGGCGAGTTCACCGCGCCCGCCGCGAACGAGCCGGGCTTCGCCGTCGTCGCCGACGTCTTCCGCGTCGACATCGGCGATCAGCAGCCGGTGACGGATGCCGAGATCGAGGAGCTGCGCTGGGTCGACCGGGCCGCGGCATCCGCTCTGGAGGTCGCGCCGCTCGCGGCGGCCTACTTCCTGCCGGAGCACTGAGCGCGCCGACCGGTCAGCGGCCGGTCACCACGGGCTCTTGCGGTAGTCCTTGAGGAAGATGCCGAACAGGTCTTCGCCCGCCTCGCCCCGCACGATCGGGTCGTAGACGCGGGCCGCGCCGTCGACCAGGTCGAGCGGTGCGTGGAAGCCCTCCTCGGCGAGGCGCACCTTCGTATAGTGGGGGCGTTCGTCGGTGATCCAGCCGGTGTCGACGGCCGTCATGAGGATGCGGTCGGTCTCGAACATCTCGCGGGCGCTGGTGCGCGTGAGCATGTTCAGCGCCGCCTTGGCCATGTTCGTGTGCGGATGCCCCGGCCCCTTGTATCCGCGGCTGAACACCCCCTCCATGGCCGACACGTTCACGACGTACTTTCGCCGCGCCGGCGACGCCGCCATGGCGGGGCGCAGGCGGGAGACGAGCAGGAACGGCGCGGTCATGTTCGCCAGCTGCACCTCGAGCATCTCCAGCGGCTCGACCTGGTCCACCGACTGCGTCCAGCTGTTGATGTGGTTCTCGTCGGGCACGAGACCGCCCGCGTCGATGGCGGTACCGGCCGCCAGGCGCTCCAGCGACGACGAGCCCGCCGCCATCGCCTCGGCGGTCAGCTCGTCGGCCGTGCGGGCCGCGGCTGCGAGGATCGGATGGCTCGACACCGACTGCGCGAGCGCGAGCGGATGCGCGTCGTTGGTGTGGCCGAAGGTCAGCAGCTCCGGCAGGGGTCCCGTCGGCAGCGGCGCGAGCTCGGCATCCACGAGCGGCTTGTAGGCCCCGGCGGAGCGGCGCACGGTCTGCGCCGCGTTGTTGATGAGGATGTCGAGCGGTCCGTCGGCGGCCACGGCATCCGCGAGACCGATGACCTGGGCGGGATCGCGCAGGTCGATGCCGACGATCTTGAGCCGGTGGATCCAGTCGGCGCTGTCGGGGAGGGCCGAGAAGCGGCGGACGGCGTCGCGGGGGAAGCGGGTCGTGATCGTCGTGTGCGCGCCGTCGCGCAGCAGCCGCAGCGCGATGTACATGCCGATCTTCGCGCGGCCTCCGGTGAGGAGAGCTCGCCTGCCGGTCAGGTCGGTGCGGGCGTCGCGCTTGGCGTGACTCATCGCCGCGCAGTCGGGGCACAGCTGGTGGTAGAACGCGTCGACGGTCGTGTACAGCTCTTTGCAGATGTAGCAGGCGCGCGGCTTGATGAGCTCGCCGGCGATCGGCGCCGCCGTGCGCGCCGCGAGCGGGATGCCGCGGGTCTCGTCGTCGATGCGGTCGGGGGCGCCCGTGGCGGTGGCGGCGACCACCGCGCGGTCGGCGTCGGCGATGCGCTGGCGCTTCTCCTGACGGGACAGGCGCTTGACGTCCTTGTACATCTTGCCCGTCTGGCGGCGCAGGGCGATGTACGCGGGATCGTCGCGGTCGAGGTGGGATGCCGCGTCGATGACGCGCAGCGCGATCTCGAGCTCGGCCGGGTCGATCGTCGGCGCGCTCGGGTCGGTCGTCGGCGGTGCCGAGGCGGAGCTCTCGGGGGTGTTCGCGGGGTCGGCGGGACTTTCGGGCACGCCAGAGTTTACCCGGGCACGCCCGGGCCGGGGGTCGGTGTGCCCGGGCCGGAGGCGGCGCGGCGGTCGAGTGTCAGCCCGCGATGCCGAGGAGCTGCTTCGCGGCGGCGACCGCGGGGCCGCCGGAGATGCGCGGATCCTGGTTGAGGGCCCCGGAGGTGATCGCGACGGCGAGCCCCGGCACGTCGACGTTGGTCACGAAGATGCGCAGGTCGCCGGTGTTCTTCGTCAGCCAGGCGATGCCGCCGCGCGCCTCGAGCGCGGCATCCGCGACATAGTCGGAGCCGATGGCGGCGATGTCCTCCTTGGCGGCGACGTCGACGGCGCCGTTGTTGGTCGTGACCGTGATGCTGACATTGTTGACGTCGTCGCCGATCGCCGAGATCCAGTCGCACTGCACGGTCTGGCCGTCGTTGTCCGCACCGTTCGGCTCGAGCCCGTCGAGCGCCGAGCCCAGCAGCGACCCCATCGCGGCGCAGTCGGGGTAGCGGCCGAGCACGTCGGCGAGCGCCATGGTCGGGACCGACGGTGCGCTGCCCCCGCCCGCGTCACCACCGCCGTCGCCTCCGTCGCCGTCGCCGGGATCGCCGGTGCTGCCGGTGGGCGTCGCGGCTCCGACGGCGCCCGAGCCGGAGACCGACGGCGATGACGCGACGTCGGCCGCGGCGGCGCATCCCGCGAAGCCGAGAGCAGCGGCGCCGAGAAGGAGGACGAGAGCGGTACGGGGTACGAAGCGGGGGGCTGTCACCCGGGCATCCTAGCCAGCGTCACGAACCCGCCACGGAAGTTCTCCACAGCCCCCTCGCCTCGGCAACCTGGGCTCGACCGCTGCCGCGATCGTTGACTCGGCGCCGGTGCCGTGCGAGCCTGACGGTCAAGCACGCTCGCGGGAGGCAGCCATGGTCGAAGGCACGAAGCAATCCCCCTGGGATCTGACCACCGCCCCGGGCACATCCCGCTACAGCATCTACCGGGATGATTCCGCCGACCCTCCTGTGCTGTTCTGCCACGTGGGCACCACCTGGCTCACCTACCACGCCCGTGCCGTCGAAGATCTGGCGCAGTGGCTCGCGGCGCAGGGGGATTGGGTTCCACTCGGAGCCGCGGATGAGAACAAGCCGGCATCTCCCGGAACGATCGAAGCGTGGGCTCGGGAGCCCACGAACCCTGTCGGTGGGTGGTACGGCCTGCGCAAGGGGTATCGAGGACGGTTCGCCATGTACGTTCCTCCGCTCTTGGAGCGGCTGGGTCTGATCGAACTGACGCACGACCCCCGCAACAACAAGGCGCGCGCGATCGTCTGATCGTGCAGGTTCGCGCGGCCCCGCCCGCGGTGCCCGAACTGCAAGGGATGCCGGGCGACCCGCCGCGGCATCCGCTCGCCCGGCGGCGCGCCGCCCGAGAGACCTTGCAGTTCGGGCGCCCCTGAGGTCACCCCGCCGGCTCAGGCCGCGGCGACCCACACGGTCGTCTCCCCCGGCACGACGCCCCCGTCGATCGGCGCGCTCGACAGCACCACACGCTGCCCCGAGGCGAGGGGCAGCGCGAACGGCTCCACGCCGAACACCGTCACGACCTCCCACCCGTTCGGGCGGCGGAAGCGCAGCACGTCGTCCCGGCCGGTCTCGACCCATTCCAGGTGCTCCGGCGCGAGCAGCTCGTGCCGCAGGGCGAGCGCGCGACGGTAGAGCGAGAGGGTGGATGCCGGGTCGCCCTCCTCCGCCTCGACCGACACGTCCGCGAACCACGACGGCTGCGGCAGGTGCGCGCCGCCCGAACCGAAACCGAACGAGGAGCCCTCGCGGGTCCAGGGCAGCGGCACGCGGCATCCGTCGCGCCCGTACTGCTCCTGGTGCGTGCGGAAGAAGGTCGGGTCCTGACGCTGGTCGGCGGGGATCTCGGCCACTTCGTGCAGGCCCAGCTCCTCGCCCTGGTACAGGTATGCCGATCCGGGCAGCCCGAGCAGGAACAGCGACGCCGCGCGCGCACGCCGCAGTCCCCCGACCCGATCGATGACCGCTTCGTCGGCGCCGGCTTCGAGCCAGCCCCCGCCGTGTCGGTTCGGCACGGCGCCGTCGATCTCCTCGACCCGCGGCAGTGCGTAGCGCGTCGCGTGCCGGAACACGTCGTGATTCGACAGCACCCACGTGCTCGACGAGCCGGATCGGGCCGCGAGGGCGATGTTGTCGGTCACGATCCGGCGGAACTCGCGCGCGTCGAACGACGCGCGCAGCAGGTCGAAGTTGAACGACTGGCCCAGGCTCTCCGGGCTCGCGTACTTCGGCACCCGGTCGGAGGCGACCCAGGCCTCGGCGACGGCGGTGCGCGGCGGGTCGTACGCGTCGAACACGCGGCGCCACTCGGCGTAGATCTCGTGCACGTCATCGCGGTCGAGCAGCGGGTGCGAGCCGTCGACGGGCAGCGCAGCGAGCTCGGCCGCGGACGGCAGCGGCTCGCTCAGATCCTTCGTGAGCATGTGCGCGACGTCGATGCGGAAGCCGTCGACCCCGCGATCCGACCAGAACCGCAGCGTCGTCAGGAAGTCGGCGCGCACCTCCGGGTTGCTCCAGTCGAGGTCGGGCTGCTCGATCGCGAAGCTGTGCAGGTACCACTGCCCGTCGGCGACGCGCTCCCACGCCGACCCGCCGAACGCCGCGGTCCAGTCCGTCGGCGGCTCGGATCCGTCGGGGCCGCTTCCCTCGCGGAAGATGTAGCGCCGCCGTGCGGCCGATCCCCGACCGGCGGCGAGGGCCTCCTGGAACCACGCGTGCCGGTCGGACGTGTGGTTCGGCACGATGTCGACGACGATCCGGATGCCGCGGGCATGCAGCGCCGCGACGAGCTCGTCGAAATCGTCGAGCGTGCCGAGCCGCGGATCGACGTCGCGGTAGTCCGCCACGTCGTAGCCGCCGTCGGCGAGCTCGGAGGGGTAGAAGGGACTGAGCCAGACGGCATCCACACCCAGCTCGGCCAGGTAGTCGGCGCGCGACAGGATGCCGCGGAGGTCGCCGATGCCGTCGCCGTCGGCATCCGCGAAGCTGCGGGGGTAGACCTGGTAGACGACGGCCTGGCGCCACCAGTCCCGATCCTCCGGGCGGGAGAGCGCGGGGCGGTCGGAGACGGAGAGCAGGGCGGACATGCGGGACCTTTCGATAGGAGAGGGGAGGTGAGAGACGGGATCAGCCCTTGACGGCGCCCTGGGTGACGCCCTCCATCACCCAGCGCTGGGTGAAGAGATAGGCGAGGATCGCGGGCGCCATCGCCATGAGGTACGACGCGAACGACACGTTGTAGTTGTTGCTGAACTGCGTCTGGAAGAGGTTCTGTCGCACGGGCAACGTCTGCAGCGCCGGGTCGGAGATGATGAGCGACGGCATCATGAAGTCGTTCCAGGCGTAGAGGAACGCGAAGATGCCGACGGTCGCGCTCATCGGTGCGAGCAGCGGGAAGATGAGCTTCCAGAAGGTCTGCCAGGTGGTGGCGCCGTCGATGCGCGCGCTCTCCTCGAGCTCGATCGGGATCGACCGCAGGAACGCCGTGAACAGCAGGACGCTGAAGCTCAGCTGGAACATCGTGGCGAGGATGATGACCCCGAACGGGTTGTCCAGGCCGACGCGTCCGGTGAGCTGGATCTGCGGCAGCGCGACGACCGGGAACGGGATGAACATCGCGGCCAACAGATAGAAGAACGAGTATCGGAACAGCCGCCGATCCCAGTTGCGCTCGATCGCGTACGACGCGAACGCGGCCAGCAGGATCGTCGCGACGACGGTGCCCGCGGTGACGAACAGGGAGATGCCCGCCCCGACCGGGAACGTCGTGAGGTTCCACGCCTCGACGAAGCCGTCGACGCTGAACGGCGCAGGAAGCGAGAACGCGTTGCCGTCGACGGCCTGACCCGTCGTCTTCAGCGACATCGAGATGGTGACGTACAGCGGCAGCAGCACGGTGACGGCGCAGAGGATCAGGATGATCGTCGTCGACCAGCTGACGCGCTCACCGCGGGTGGCGGGGCTCTTGCGACGGCGGTCGTCCGCGGGCGCGAAGGCGGCGGCATCCTCGGCGACGAGGGCGGGTTGCGTGGACATCAGAAGGCGTTCCTTCCGCGAGTCAGCGAGAGCTGGAGCAGGGAGATGAGGATGGCGACGACGAAGAAGATGGTCGCGTTGGCCATCTGGTAGGCGTAGTCGCCGCCGTTGAAGCCCGCGATGATCGTCATCGCGACGCTGCGGGTGGCGGTGCCGGGGCCGCCGTTGGTGAGTCCGACGATGATGTCGTATGCGTTCAGGAAGCCCTTGAATCCGAGGATGACGTTGATGACGACGTACCCGGCGACCAGCGGCAGGGTGATGCGCACGAGCTGCTGGCCTTTGGAGGCGCCGTCCAGCGCCGCGGCCTCATAGACGTCGCCGGGCACGGCGAGCAGGCCGGCGATGTAGATGAGCAGCGTCCCCGGGATCGCCTGCCACGCGGTCACGATCACGATCGCGACCCAGGCCAGGTCGGGATCGGCGAGCAGGCTCGTCGACAGCGCCGGGATGCCGAGGGCCTCCCCGACCGACGGAAGCGAGTTCGAGAACAGGAAGTTGAAGACGTAGGCGATGATGATGCCCGAGATCACCATGGGGATCACGAACACGGTCCGCAGGGCCGTCTTCAGCCGGATGCGGGCGGTGAGGCCCACCGCGAGCAGGAACGCCAGCACGTTCACGACGATCACGGTCGCGATCGAGAAGCCGATCGTGAACAGGTAGCTCTGCAGGATGGCGGGGTCGCTGAACAGGGCGATGTAGTTGGTCAGCCCCGTGAAGTGCCACTCGCCGATGCCGATCGAGTCGGTGAAGCTGAAGAAGATCCCCACGACGCCCGGCACCGTGATCGCCAGCGTGAACAGGACGAGACTCGGGAGCAGGAAGAAGTAGTAGATCGGCTCGACGCGCCGGTGGCTGCGCCGGGCGGTGCGGTCACCGGCGGTGACGATCGTGGACGTGGTCATTGCCCGGACTCCTCTGTCTCGGTCGTGGGGGCGGGTGCGCGGAAGGCGAGGCGCGCCCAGTCGGCATCCATCGTCCGCAGCGTCGCCTCGGGGCTCGCGCCCAGCACGACGGCCTGCACGTAGTTGAAGACGGGGATTGTCTTGGGCACCAGCACCGACGGCCCCTGGTAGACCTTGCCCGCCGTGTAGAAGGGGATCATTCCGGCGATGCGGGGATCGTCCGGTGCGGGCGCGTCGGTGGTGGGGGTGAAGCCGAGCTGCGCGGCGTTGTAGGCCTCGATCGTCTCGGGGCGGTACAGGTACTCGAGGAAGTCCCGCGCGGCATCCTTGTGGCGGGAGCCCTCAGGGATCATCGCCGCGAGGTCCATGTTGACGCGCACGCGGAGGTCGGCCGGATCGTCGGTCATCGGCAGCGGGAACGTGCCGAGGTTCAGGTCGGGCGCGGTCTTCGCGATCTCGCTGAACGCCCACGGTCCCTGCAGGTACATCGCCGCCTCGCCCTTCGCGAAGGCGAGGTTGCCGTCGCCGTAGCCGCGACTGGCGGCATCCGCGTTGACGAACTGCGACGTGAGCTGCGTCATCTTCTCCAAGGGCGCGGTGAAGTCCTTCTGGAACGAGGTGGCCGCGTCGGGCCCGACGGCGTCGCCTTCCGCGGCGAGGCGGTTGAAGAAGTCGACGACGTCGACCGAGCCGCCGACCGAGTAGTCGTACCAGCCCTGTCCGACCGTCCAGTCGTCCTTGAAGGTCGCGTAGAACGGGGTGATGCCGGCCGCCGTCAGCTTCGCGCAGGCGGCGAGCAGCTCGTCCCACGTCGTGGGCACGTCGATGCCGGCCTGCGCGAAGAGGTCCTCGTTGTAGATGACGGATGCCGCCATCACCGAGTACGGCAGCGCGCTGACGCGACCCGGGCACGAGCCGTACTGGTCCATGAGGGCCTGCAGGTCGTCGCGGGTCGTGGACGCCGCGGTCGTACCGCTCAGGTCACTGAGGGCGCAGCGCTGCACGAAGCGGGCCGTCTCGTAGTTGTAGTTCGCGAGCATGATGTCGGGCGGGTTGCCGCGGACGAAGCTCGCCGAGACGACGTCGACGCCGGAGGTGTCCATCTCGACGCGCACCCGGTCCTGCGACGCGTTGTACCGGTCGACCACGCCGTTCATGAAGGCGAGGGCCTCGCGCTTGCTGAAGGTGAAGCGGATGGTTTCGCGCCCGTCACTGCTGCACCCCGCGAGGAGGGTGCCCGCCAGGGCGAGAGCGACGCCGGCGGCGACCGCCCGCAGCGCTCGAGAGGTTCTCACAGACACCGTCGTCCTTCCGTCCGGCGGCGCATGCGCCGCCTCTCGAGATTCGATCCAGATTAGATTTAGTGGTCGAATCAATTGGATGGCAATACTCTGACAGAACACCCGCGGAGAGGTCAAGAGTGAATCAGACGGTCGTCGAGAGCGGCACGGGGCGCGCCAGCGTCGACAGCGTGCTCGACTTCGCGTGGGATGCCGGGGCCTTCACCGCGACCGACGCCATGCAGGCGGCGTCTCTGACGCGATCGACCGCGATCGAGGCGATCGACACCCTCATCGAGGCGCAGGTGCTGCGAGAGCTGCCCAACGCCCGCGATGCCGGCCAGTACCGCGCGGGGCGCCCGGCGCGCCGATTCGAGCTGCGCTCCGATGCCGGGGTCATCGTCGCCCTCGACGCCGGTGACACGCATCTGACCGCCGCAATCGCGGATCTGGCGGGCGAGACGATCGTCCGCTCGCAGATTCCGCTGTCACCGGCGCAGAGCGTGGACGACCGTCGTGCGGCGATCGTGGGGCACGTGCAGGCGACCCTCGCCGACGCCCGGATCACGGCCGACCGCGTGCTGGCGCTGTGCGCAGGGGTCGCCGCACCCGTGACGCGTCGCGGCGCCTCGCCCCCGCATCCGGAAGGCTTCTGGGAGCGCACCAATCCGGGGCTGATCGACGCGCTGCACGACTGGGCAGACGTGGTGGAGGTCAAGAACGACGCGCAGCTGGCCGCTGCCGCCGAGGGCACCGACGGCGGCGCGGTCGGATGCCGCGACTACGTCGCCCTGCTCGCGGGAGAGCGCCTGGGCGCCGGCGTGGTCGTCGACGGACACCTCCTCCACGGCGCGCACGGCGGGGTCGGGGAGATGTTCGCGTTCGACTACATCCGCGACGTCGACTCGGCTTTCGGGCTCGGCCCGTCACTCGAACGGCACGCGCGCGAGCTCATCTCCCGGGCGGTCGCCGGCGGGGCGGAGGCCGGCGAGGCGGAGGCCGGGCGGGCGGGCGCCGGAGAGCGGCGTGCCGGGCTGGCCGCGCTCGACCCCGCCGCCGTGCACGGTCGGGAGGTGCTCGAGCTGGCCGCCGCCGGCGATCCGCTCGCCCGCGAGGCCACGGATGCCGTCGGTCGCGTGCTCGCGCGCATCGTGGGCGTTCTCGGGAACATGTTCGACCCCGAGCGCGTCATCGTGTGCGGGGCGATCGCCGACGGCATCCAGCCCGTGCTCGATGCCGCGCAGCGCACGCTCGCCGCGCAGATCCACCTTCCCGCGCCGGCGCTGCTGAGCTCGACGCTCGGTGGCGACGTCGTGATCCGGGGCGCGCTGGCCCGGGCGCGCGAGTGCGCCCGGGCCAGCGCCCTCCCCCGGCGCGTCGCCCGAGCCGCCCGCCCCGCCTGACCCCCGCCGCCGGCGGCAGGGCTCGGTGTTGCCCGGCCTGGCCGTGGCGTTGCCGTGGCGTGGCGTGAGCCGTCCCGTCCGGCCCCAACTGCAAGGGATGCCGGACGACACGCCGCAGCATCCGCTCACCCGGCGGCGCGCCGCGCGACAGACCTTGCAGTTCGGGACGCGGGAGGATCGAGGGCGC
The DNA here is from genome assembly GCF_019443465.1 of Microbacterium sp. PAMC21962. Taxonomy (NCBI): domain Bacteria; kingdom Bacillati; phylum Actinomycetota; class Actinomycetes; order Micrococcales; family Microbacteriaceae; genus Microbacterium; species Microbacterium sp. PAMC21962. Next base: position 2,366,104 of record NZ_CP080381.1, read on the forward strand.
GGCGAGCCCTTGCAGACCGGGCGGGTCAGTCCCGCGGGGTCTTGATCAGCGCGCCGGCGACGAGGAAGACGATCGCGGCCGCCGGCTGCACGAGCGACCAGACCACGCCGTCGAACCCGAACGGAAAGACCGGGTTCCACACCACGGCGATCACGGCGAAGACCGCCGCCCACACCCACTGACGCGCCTGCACGGCGAACCAGCCGACGATCAGCGCCAGGATCGCGACGACGAAGAGCACGACGATCCCCCAACCCGCCGTCAACAGCACGGGCGCGAGGAACAGCACGGCGGCCGCGATCAACGCGGGGGCGAGGGCGTTGCGCTGGAACGTCGGCTCGCTCGGCTTCGCGCCACTCATGCGGTCGCCTCCGACACGGCATCCACCGCAGGATCGATCATCGTCATACCGGCAAGCGTGGCACGGTCGAAGGCGGGCAGCAGCGCAGCGGCCTCGGCGAGCGAGATCGTGCGTTCGATGAGGTCCTGCGGGCGCAGTCGCCCGGCCGCGATGAGCTCGAGCATCGCCGGATAGTCGACGGCGGCCATACCGTGGCTGCCGAGCAGATCGAGTTCCCAGGCGATGGCCCGCGCCATCGGCATCCCCGACAGCCCGGTCTCCGACGGGAGCAGCCCGACCTGCACGTGCCGACCGCGGCGACGCAGGCTCAGCACGGCATCCGTCGCGGTCTGTTCGGCGCCCACCGCGTCGATCGACACGTGTGCGCCTCCCCCGGTGATCCGGTGGACGGCGTCGGGCACATCCGTCCCGTCGGCGAGCACCACGGCGTCGGCGCCCAGAGCGGATGCCGCGGCCAGCGCCGCCTCCGTCCGGTCGACGGCCACGACGTGCGCACCGAGCGCGCGGGCGATCATCACGACGCTCAGTCCCACCCCACCGGCGCCGACCACGACGACCCATTCACCGGGCTGCAGCCGGGCGCGGGCGGTCAGGGCGCGAAACGCCGTCGCGAAGCGGCATCCGAGTGAGGCGGCCGCGGCGAACGACACGTCGTCGGGGATGCGCACGAGGTTGGTGTCGGCGGCGTGAAGGGCGACGCGCTCGGCGAACGAGCCCCAGTGCGTGAACCCGGGCTGCTGCTGGTCGGGGCACACCTGTGCGTCGCCGGCGCGGCACCACTCGCACGCCCCGCAGCCGCACACGAACGGCACGGTCACCCGGTCGCCGACCGCGAAACGCTCGACCCCCGCGCCCGTCTCCACGACGACCCCGGCCAGCTCATGGCCCGGAACGTGGGGCACCGCGATGTCGTCGTGGCCCACCCACGCGTGCCAGTCACTGCGGCACAGGCCTGTCGCCCGCACCTCCACGACGACGCCGCCTGCGGGTGCGATCGGGTCATCGACCTCACGCACCTCCAACGGCTCGCCGACGGCATCCATCACCACTGCACGCATCCGGGCCCTTTCGTCCCCTTCACGCTAGCCGGTGACGCGGCCCGTCCATTCCTGACCGTTTGGCACCAATCGTTGCCGTTTCCCCAGATCCGCGCGGGAAAGGAGCATACTGCACAGACAGGAGATCATTCTCACGTCGTCGACGGCTACCCTGTCCTCCCCCCTTCAGACAGGTGCCGCCATGGCCACGTCCCGCTCGTTCCCTCCTTTTCTCACGGTCCTCACCGGCCTCGCTCTCGCCGCGTCGCTGGCGATGATCGCCAGCTCGTCCGCGTCGGCGGCAACGGTGATCGACGGCCCGGTGGACCTCGGCGCCGCCGCGCCCTACGGTGTCCTCGGCGCCAGCGCCGTCACGAACACCGGACCCACCGTCGTGAACGGAGATCTCGGAATCTCCCCGGGCACCTCGATCACGGGCTTCGGGGCCGCGCCGGACGGCGTCGTCAACGGCACGGTCCATCAGACCGACGCTGTGGCCGACCAGGCGCAGAGCGACGCCACGACCGCGTACGACGTCGCCGCCTCGCTGAGCCCCACCCAGACGGGCATGACGGAGCTCAACGGGCTGTCGCTCACGCCGGGTGTCTACTCCGGCGGCACCCTCGGCCTGGCCGATACGGGTGAGTTGACTCTCGCCGGCAGCGCGGACTCCGTGTGGGTCTTTCAGGCCGCCTCGACGTTGACGATCGGCTCGGGCACGCGCATCATCATCACCGGTGGCGCCAGCTCCTGCAACGTGTTCTGGCAGGTCGGCAGCTCGGCGACCATCGGCGCCGGTGCGCAGTTCCAGGGCACCGTGCTCGCTGACCAATCGGTCACCGCCACCACGGGCGCGGTCGTCGTCGGACGACTCCTCGCCCGTAACGGCGCCGTGACGCTCGACACGAACACGATCACCGCGCCGAGCGGCTGCCCGAGTCCCGGAACGCCGTCGGAGACCATCGCTCCGGTGATCACCTCGGCCGGGCCGACCGGCGCAACCGCCGGGACGCCCTACTCCTTCACGGTCACCGCCACCGGCAACCCCGCCCCCACGTTCACGGCAACCGGCCTGCCTGTCGGGCTGAGCCTGGACGGCGCGACGGGCGTCATCTCGGGCACCCCCACGACACCGGGCACATCGACGGTGACGATCACGGCATCCAACGGCACCTCGCCGGACGATACGACCGTCGTTCAGGTCACCGTCGCCCCGTCGGCGACCGCGCCTTCGGCGAGCCCCCTCTCCCCTCCGGCGGGTGGTGACGTCGGCGGCGACCAGCCCTCCGCGGAGCTGGCGGCGACGGGCGGCGACTCCACCGTGCCGCTCGCTGCAGCAGGCCTCCTTCTCGTGGGCGGCGTCGCCCTGACCACGATCGCTCGTCGACGTCGATCACGACGTATCTGATTCCCCCCCAGCCCGCCGAACATCGAAGGAACCCCATGAAGACCGTCATCGTCCTCCTCGCCATCTGGCTCATCCTCAGCATCGTCGGCTTCGCCATCGAGGGGCTGTTCTGGCTCGGGATCATCGGCATCGTGCTCTTCCTCGCCACCGCGGCCTTCGGCGCTGTCCGCCGCTCCGCCGGCAAGGCCAAACGACGCGCCTGATCCACCGGCGGCATCCGCCCGCCCGCCGGGTGTCACCGGCACGCACGGCGGGTCGCCCTGTCAGACCGTCGCGGCGGTCCCGTCCGGCTGCGCGACCGGAGCGGACGCGAGGGATGCGGCCGGTGCGGCGGCATCCGCGTACGCCCTCGCCTGGCGCACGAAGAGCATGAGCCACGCGAACAACAGGCCGGCGATGATGAACTCCGACCCGGTGAGGTTGTAGTAGTCGACGGGTACCCAGAGGGCGACGGCGACGAGGATGCCCACGACCACCAGCACCGAGAAGACCGCGATATCGCGGCCGATCCCGGGCACGAGGGTCAGCAGGCAACCCACGAGCACGCCGAAGACGACGACCATCCCGGATGCCGCGCCCACGTGAACCGGGAAAGCCACGGCATCCGGAACGAACCCGGCGACCATCAAACACAGGCCGATCACCGCGAGCAGCCAGGCGAACAGTCGTGCACGCCGCTGCGCGGTCTCGACGTGCGCGCGCAGTCCGATCTCGAGATCGCGGGCGACGAAGTTCGCGAGCGCCGTGATCACCGCACCGGTCATGATGAGGGAGAGGTTGAACTGGTAGCCGGCGTATCCCGACTCGTTGCCCAGTTCGGAGAAGTGGAACCTCCACCAATCGCCCTGTGAGGCGCTGACCATGCTCGCCAGCGTGCCGATGAACAAGACGAGAGTGGCCAGGGAGGCGACCCCGGTCGAGGTGACCCGCGCGCCCGAGGCCGACGCGACGTAGGTCATCGCTCCGACAGCAGCTGCGGCGAGGGCAGCGGCACCGAACGGGTCGATCGTGAGGCCGCGGAATCCCAGCTGGAACAGCTCCGCGACGGCCACCACCACCAGCGCCGCGAGCATCATCATCGCGGCCGACAGCGCGATCAGGTCGGTGGCCCGCTTGGCGCGCGGCAGAGTGTTGCGCCACGCGAGATATCCACGGCGCCGTTCAAGGGCGAACGAGACGGCGAAGGCGGGACCGGCCGCGATCGCCGCGAGCAGCGCCGCCAGGCTCCCGACGGATTCGCCGCCGCCGAGCGGCATCCGCACCCCACCCATGACGAGCACCGTCGCCGCCGCTGCGACAAGAGCGGCGCCCAGCGCCCACCGTGTCGCTCGGGCCTCGACCGTCGGGGAGAAGCGGGGCGTCTCGGATGCCGCGTGGTGCGTCCGTCGCGCGGGAGACGTCCGCCATCTGCTCACGCGTCGAGCTTACTTTCGGCCCCGCCCGCACCGTTCGCCGCCGGGCCAGGACTTCGCTGGCCTGCTGCTTACCACCCATAACCCGAAGCGCAAGGTCACCGCGGCGACACGCCGCCCGGACGCGCGGCGCACCGGCGTGTCTCCCGGCATCCCTTGCACTTCGGATCACGGGCGTGTGGGCGCCCGGCCGGCGCCGCCACCCCGGCCCGCCGCGCCTGCGCGTGACGCCGGTCCGGGTGACCCCGCACCGGCCCACCCCGCCCCCCACCGCCGCGGGTACCCCAGGCCCTGGCTACCTCCCCCAGCGCACCCCGACCCGAACTGCAAGGCCACCGCGGCGACACGCCGCCCGGACGCGCGGCGCACCGGCGTGTCGCCCGGCATCCCTTGCACTTCGGATGGCGGGCGTGTGGGCGCCCGGCCGGCGCCGCCACCCCGGCCCGCCGCGCCTGCGCGTGACGCCGGTCCGGGCCACCCCCACACCGCACCGCCCCACACCGCCGCGGGCACCCCAGGCCCTGGCTACCTCCCCCAGCGCACCCCTGACCCGAACTGCAAGGCCACCGCGGCGACACTCCGCCCGGACGCGCGGCGCACCGGCGTGTCGCCCGGCATCCCTTGCATTTCGGATGCCGCCGGGCCACGCCCACTCCCCACCCCGCAGGCGCTCAGCGCGCGGGCCGCACCACGCGGTAGCGCAACGCCTGGATGCCGCGGGCCCACCGGTGGCTCGAGACGAGTTCGAGGCTCGTCGGACCGACGCCCCGCGGATAGAACGGGGTGCCCCCGCCGAGCAGGATCGGATACACGACGCTCCGATACTCGTCGACGAGTCCCGCCGCGGCCACCGCGGCGGCCAGGGTCGCACCCCCGATCGCGACCTCCCCGACCTCGTCGTCGTCGCGCAGGCGCGCGACCTCCGCGATCAGGTCGCCGCGCAGCAGCGTCGTGTTGCGCCCGGGGGCGGCATCCAGCGTCGACGACACGACGATCTTCGGCAGCTCGTTCCAGACCTCGGCGAACTCGCGCTCGAGCGGATCGAGGGTGGGCGCGACCTCCGGATCCTCCCAGTACCGCATCGTCTCGTAGAGGCGGCGCCCCAGGAAGTGAGCGCTCAGCCCGCGGACCTCCTCGAGTGCCGCCCGGAAGATCTCCGCGTCGGGCACGCCCCAGTCGAAGCGGCCCTCGGCATCCGTGATGTAGCCGTCGAGCGAGTGCGACATGGAGAACACGATCAGGCCCATGTTCCGCTCCTTCGCGTCGGTGCCGTCGATGTGCGCCCGAGGCTACACCGGGCGCCCGCGGCGCGACACGGGGTCGGCCGCCGCGGCCGGCCTCGAATTCACACGGATGCCGCGGCCAGCACGCTCCCGTTCGCCGCGCGCGGCACGAGGCGCTCGAGCTGGGTCACGTGGCGCGGCTCGAGCTCGGCGAGGGTCGAGACGCCGAGCAGCTTCATGGTGCGCTCGATCTCGCTGCGGAGGATCTCGATCGTGCGGTCGACGCCCTGGCGTCCACCGGCCATGAGCCCGTACAGGTAGGCGCGGCCGATGAGGGTGAACGTGGCGCCCATCGCGACCGCGGCGACGATGTCGGCGCCGTTCATGATGCCGGTGTCGATCATGACCGTGGCGTCCTTGCCGACCTCGCGCACGACCTCCGGCAGCAGGTGGAACGGGATCGGCGCCCGGTCGAGCTGGCGGCCGCCGTGGTTGGAGAGGATGATGCCGTCGACGCCGCGGTCGATGAGCCGCTTCGAGTCCTCGACGTTCTGCACGCCCTTGACGACGATCTTGCCGGGCCACAGGCCGCGGATGACGTCGAGGTCGTCGTAGCTGATCGACGGGTCCATCGCCGCGTTCAGGAGCTCACCGACGGTTCCTCCGGTGGTGGACAGCGACGCGAACTCGAGCTTGGGCGTGGTGAGGAAGTCGATCCACCACCACGGGCGCGGGATCGCGTTGATGATCGTGCCGACGGTCAGCTGTGGCGGGATCGAGAAGCCGTTGCGCTTGTCGCGCAGGCGCGCGCCCGCGACGGGCGTGTCCACGGTGAACTGCAGGGTGTCGAAGCCCGCGGCCGCCGCGCGCGTGACGAGTCCGTACGAGATCTCGCGCTCGCGCATGACGTACAGCTGGAACCAGTTGCGCCCGTGCGGGTTCGCGGCCTTCACGTCCTCGATCGAGGTCGTGCCGAGCGTCGAGAGGGTGAACGGGATGCCGGCGGCGCCGGCGGCGCCGGCCCCGGCCGTCTCGCCCTCGGTCTGCATCAGCCGCGTGAAGCCGGTGGGGGCGATGCCGAAGGGCAGCGCCGAGGGGCCGCCGAGGATCTCGGTCGACATGTCGACCTCCGCCGCCGGCCGCAGGATGTCGGGGTGGAACTCGATGTCCTGGAACGCCTGACGTGCCCGGGCGAGCGACAGCTCCCCCTCCGCGGCGCCGTCGGTGTAGTCGAAGGCGGCCTTCGGCGTGCGGCGCTTGGCGATCGTGCGCAGATCGGCGATCGTGAGCGCGGCATCCAGTCGCCTCTTGCGCGCGTCGAGCTCAGGCTTCTTGAACTGCATGAGTTCGAGCAGCTCGGCGGGCTTGGGCAGCTGGCGCTTGATGGGTGACATGACGGCCTTTCGGATGCGACGACGCACGGTCATGGAGAGGTCTGACCTCTAGCGCACGGTATTCGACGCGCCCTAGGCTGTCAAGCGGCGACGAAAGGCGGCGCGATTCGCGATGACGGACGACAGGACGGCATCGCCGTGGCGACCGGTGAAGAAGGCCCGCGCCCACGAGCTGGTGATCGAGGCGATCGAGGACCGGATCCTCTCCGGCGCGCTCCAGGTCGGCGACGCCCTTCCGCCCGAGCGCGAGCTGTCGGCCAGCCTCGAGGTCAGCCGCGCCGGCGTGCGCGAAGCCGTGCGCGTGTTGGAGGCGCAGGGCGTCCTGCGATCGCAGCCCGGAGCGGGCGCCACCGCGGGGACGTTCGTCGCCGCCCTCCCCCGCGACGCGCTGACCCGCTTCCTCCGGCTGCACGTCGCGCTGTCGAACTTCACCATCCAGGACGTCACCGACGCCCGTGTCGTTCTCGAGCGCGCCAGTGCCGCCTCGGCCGCGCGCCGGCTCGACGACGCCGCGCGGACGCGGATGATCGACGCGCTCGACCGGATGGATCAGCCCCACTCGTCGCGGGACTCCTTCAACGACGCCGACACACAGTTCCACCTGGCGATCGCCGAGGCCTCGGGAAGCGCCCTGTCGGCGGCGCTCACCGCCGCCATCCGCAGCGCGATGAAGGTGCCGATCCTCCGCGCCGCCGAGCGCACCGAGGAGTGGCCCGAGGAGTCCGACCGGCTGCGCGCCGAGCACCGGGCGATCTTCACCGCGATCGACGGCGGCGACGCCGATCGGGCCGCCGATCTCGCGGAGACCCATATCCGCCGCGCGGCATCCGTGCTGTTCGGACTCCCGACGACCGCGGGAAGCGTGCCGGCCGGCCGCCGATCGGAGGCCGACGGGCCGATCGTCGCACCCCGCCGGTAACGTGGAGGGAATGCCCCACGCCCCGCTCGTGACCCTGCGCGCCCGCACCGCCGCGGACGTCGACGCGCTCTACCGCCTCACCGCCGACCTGGAGACGTGGGAGGAGCGCACACCGTCGCGGCCCTCCCCGGTGACCCGGTCGGCGTTCGAGAAACGGCTCACCGACACGGCGAGCGGACCGGGCACGCGCAGCATCGAGTTCGTGATCGACGTCGACGGCGCCGCGGTCGGCAGCGTGAGCCTGTTCGGATTCGACGACCTCGCCCGTCACGCCGAGATCGGCATCGCCGTGCTCGCCGAGCACCGGGGCCGCGGCATCGGCACCGCCGCCCTGGCGAAGATGGTCACCTTCGCATTCGTGCGCTGCAATCTGCGACGCGTGCATCTGCAGGCCATCAGCTCCAACGTCGGTGCGATCCGCGTGTACGAGAAGGCCGGCTTCGAGGTCGAGGGCAGGCTGCGCGAACACGCGTGGGTGCGCGGCGCCTATGAAGACATGGTCGTGCTCGGCCTGCTGCGCACCGACTGGGAGCGCACCGACCGCTGAGGTCGCGGTCCGCTATCGCGCGGCGTCGTGCGCGGGCGGCACGAGCGTGCCCTGATGGAAGCGCAGCCGCGGCGTGGCGCCACCGACGTCCCAGAGCGACGAATGGCGACTGCGTCCCGACGGCGTCGTGAGCCGATAGGTGATCAGCACGAGATCCGCGGACTGCTGCCGGAACTCCCATTGGTCGGTGGGAGGCTCGGCGCGTCCGCCCTCCTCGGCGAGCGCGGCCACCACCTGGTCCCGCGTCCACAGGATGCCGGAGCGCCCGATCTCGACGAACGTCGGATGCAGCAGAGCGCTCACCCGTGCGGGATCGCGGCGCACGTCCGCGCGCAGCAGCGCGATCTCGGCATCCTTCACCGCGGCCCACTGCGGTACCCCGTCGTGGCGCACCAGGCGGACGACGTGGATCGGATGCCCGGCCATGGTGCGATCGCGCTCGACACCGTCGCGGACGAAGCCGTTGCGGCGGTAGAAGGCCTCGGCCCGCGGGTTGTCGTCCAGCATCCAGAGGTGGGCGGGTTCGGTGCCGATCGCGGCATCCAACAGGCGCTGCCCGACGCCGGCGCCGGAGAGCGCGGCGAGAACGTAGATGCCCTCCAACTCGCGCGGCGTGGGGCGGTCGTCGTCGCGCCCACCGGAGGCCGTGGACCAGCCGACGACACGGCCGTCGACCTCGGCCACGAAGACGTCCGTGGTGTCGTCGGCGACGATCGCCGCCCAGCGCTCGACGCGCGGCTCCACACGCAGTCCGGCGAGGAGGTGAGCCGGCAGTTGACGCGCGTAGGCCTCGCGCCAGGCCTGCACGTGCACCTCGGCGATGCCGCGGGCGTCGTCGACGGATGCCGGGCGCACGCGCAGATCGCGCCGGTCGAAGCTCGTGCTCATGCCGACATGGTCCCAGACCGGTGCGACCGCGACTTTTCGACACTCGCGTCATGATTCACGCGAATGCCCATCTCATGAATGCGGCGGTGATGGTTTCCCGCCGTGTTCGGGCCTCGATGAGCTGGGGGGCTCGTCACCCGCAGACGCCGCCTTCCCCAGAGGCCCGTGCTGCGGGGCGGGGTGGCGTTCCGCGCCACCCCGCGGCCCGAACTCTCCGCGCCCCCGACCGGCGGCCACCCGTCACGTGGTCAGCGCGGCGTCGACGAGCTCGAACACCGCCGGATCCCACGTGAGCGCGCGCTCCCACGGGAGATCGAAGCCGTTCGCGAAGAAGATGCTGTGCACGTCGTCGTCCACCGTGTGTCGGCGCACCTGCGGCAGCACCGCGGCGGGGACGTCGGTGGCGAGCGCGCTGCGCAGCGACACCAGGCCGTCGTGGGGCCACAGCCGATCGGGCTCGCGGTACGCGCGGAAGTGGCCGCCGCCGATGACCGTGACCGCGACATTGTCCAGCACACCCTGCTGGGCCGCGTTCCACTCCGCAAGGAAGTGAGCCGACACCTCGGCGGCCGCTCCTTGCGAATTCTGCGCCGCGTACCCGGGCGACGCCTCGAGGATGCTCAGCGTCGGCGGATCGTCGTGCGCATCGGCCGTGGTGATATCGCCGCTGAGGACGTCGCCGAGCAGGGATCCGTGCCAGGGCGTTCCCAGGGTCACCAGGTGTGACACGGCGGGCCCTCCGCGTCCGATCTCGCGCAGCGCCGCCCGGCAGAACAGTCCACCCATCGAGTGCGCCACGAGCCGGACCGACGAGACGCCGTGCTCCTCGCCCAGCCACCCGAGGAACGCGGCCAGCCTCACCCCGGCGGCGTCGATGTCGCCGACCGCGTTGATCGTCATCTCGGCGGGAAGGACGTCGGCGACGTCGGAGAACCCCTGCCAGCCGGTGTCTTCGCGCACCTCGCCGTCGCCGATGCGCGCCGGCGCCGTGAACACCGCGGCGTGCCGCTGCAGCAGATGGGTGCGCAGGGCCGTCGACGTGTTGCCGGCGGCGAGACCCTCGCCCGCGGCACGCTCCGCGCTGGTGTACGGGGTGACCGCTGCTCCGCCGGACACGAGCACCACAGCATCCACGTCGACGTCCTCTCCTCGGGCGACACCAGCCTAGATCCCGGCGCGCCCGAGGCGCGGAGGTCTCGTGCCCGACCCGCCGCGCTCAGGCGACGTCGTGCGGCTCGACCGCCAGGCGGTCCCGACGCGTCTTGGCGAGGCTGGCGATCGTCGCGACGGCGATCGTGGCGGCGATGACGACGAGCGAGAGCCAGATGGGGATCTCGGGGATGATCGTCACGTGCTCGCCGCCGTTGATGAACGGCAGCTCGTTCTTGTGGAGCGCGTGGATGAGCAGCTTCACACCGATGAACGCGAGGATCACCGCGAGGCCCTGCGCGAGGTAGACGAGGCGCTCGAGCAGTCCGCCGATGAGGAAGTACAGCTGACGCAGGCCCATGAGCGCGAAGGCGTTCGCCGTGAAGACGAGGTAGGCCTCCTGCGTGAGCCCGTAGATCGCCGGGATCGAGTCGACGGCGAAGACGAGGTCGATGAAGCCGATCGCGACGATGACGAGCAGCATCGGGGTGACGAAGCGGCGTCCGTCCTTCACGACCGTGAGCTTGTCGCCGTTGTACTCGTCGCTCACCGGCAGCACCCGGCGGACGAGGCGCATGAAGCGGCCGTCGGCGGGGTTGGACTCGCCGTGCGCGAACGCCTGGCGGTAGGCGAGGAACAGCAGCAGGGCACCGAACAGGTAGAACACCCACGAGAAGTTCTCGATCAGGGCCGCACCGACGGCGATGAACGCGCCGCGCATGATGAGGGCGATGACGATGCCGATCATCAGCACCTTCTGCTGATAGATCTTCGGCACCGCGAAGCCGGTCATGACGATGAGGAAGACGAACAGGTTGTCGATCGACAGGGCCTTCTCGGTGAGGTAGCCGGCGAAGTACTCGCCGCCGTAGGTCCACCCCGAGACCACACCGACGCCGACGCCGAACAGCAGCGCGAGGCCGATGTAGAACGTCGACCACCGGGCCGACTCGCCCACCGTCGGCTCGTGGGGCTTGCGCACGTGCGCGAAGAACTCCCACACGAAGAAGGCGATGGTGACGGCGATCGTGATGATCCACACGAGCGGCGTGATGTTCACAAGGGTCTCCCGAAGAATGGCGTGACGTGGTCGACGCCAGAGTCTCCTCCATCCCTGATCGGGACCGGGCGGCCCGGGCCGCATGCGACCGTAATGACGAACCGTCCGTCTCGGAGTACTCCCCCTGGACTGGAGTCAGAGTAGGGCAGCGGGGTGACGCGAACCTGGGAAGTCGCCGGATGGCGACGGATGCCGCGCCGGCGCGGCATCCGCGTCACGACGCCGTACGGATGCGCACCTCGCGCTCCATCCGCTTCTCGTGGCGGGCGCGTCCCTTCACCGCCTCGGCCTCGCGGTTCTTCGGGGGCGCGGCGGTGACGAGCGCGTCGAGGAGGCGCCGCGTGGCCACGGCGATCTCGTCGACCGCGGCGTCGAAGGCTTCCGCGTTCGCGCGCGACGGACGGGTCGACCCGCTCACCTTGCGGACGAACTGCAACGCGGCCTCGCGGACCTCGTCATCGGTGGTGGGAGGTTCGAAGTTGTGGAGCACCCGGATGTTTCGGCACATGCCGAGAGCGTAGACCGCAGCGGACGCGGCCGACAGGGCCTCGTTCAGTCGGCCGCGGGGGCGGCGTAGCCGGTGCGGATCTCCTCGATCAGAGTCGGGCGCGCGGGCGTCCAGCCGAGTGTGCGCGCCCGGCGGCCGTACCCCTGCTGGTCGAGCATGAGGGCGTCGGCGAAGGGGGTGCCGAGGCGCTCGCGCGATGCGGCGGCGCCTTCGGGCACGACCGGGCCGTCGGCGAAGGCCTCGCCGATTTCGGCCACCGTCGGGTTGTGTCCGCTCAAACCCAGCACGCGTCCGACGGGGGCCGGGCCCTCGATGACCAAAGCGTAGAGGTCGGCGAGGTCGTCGACGTGCACGGTCGCCCAGTGCTGCGTGCCGTCGCCGACGACGGTGAGGCGACCCTCGGCATCCCTCGGGGCGTCGGCCAACGACGCCGGGATGCCGCCGCCGTGCCCGTACACGATGCCGGGCTCGACGATCGTGAGCGCCAGGTCGGCGTCGGCGAGGCGGGACTCGACCGCCTCGCGCCAGGCGACGAGGGCGGGCGGGGCGAACGGCGTCTCCTCGGTGAGGTCGGTGGACGGGCCGTGGATCCAGAGCCCGCCGGTGTGGATGTACGGCTTGCCGGTGCCGCCGAAGGCGGAGATCACGGCGTCGGCGACGGCGCTATCGAACTGCGGCGAGCTGCCGTCGCCGGGCGCGGCGGTGTGGATCGCGGCATCCGCGCCCTCGAGGATCGGGGCGAACCAGGCGGGGTCGGTGATGTCGCCGACGACGGCGGTCGCACCGGCCGCGGTGGCCTTCTGCGCCGACGACGCGCTGCGCACGGGCGCGACGACCTCGTGGCCCCGCTCCCGGAGAGCGGCGAGAACGGAGGAGCCAATGTAGCCGGTGGCGCCGGTGAGCACGATCTTCATCCCGCCATCGTAGGCACGTCCGGGGGAGGCAGGGGCGGTCGGGGAAGGTGGCCCCGCTCACGTCGTGCGGGGGCGGGCGGGGCGCGCGATCGCGAAGAAGGCGAGGGCGACGACCGCGGCGGCGAGCATGACCACGGCCAGCGGGACAGCGGTCGTCGACCCACCGAGGCTCACCAGCGGCGAGACGAGGGCGGCCAGGCCGAACTGCAGCGCCCCGACCACGGCCGAGGCGGTGCCGGCCGCCTTCGGGACGGCCGCGAGGGCCAGCGCGGTGCCGTTGCCGAGCACGAAGCCGAGGCTCCCGGACAGCAGGAACAGCGGCACGGCGAGCAGGGCGACGGGGGCGGCGGTGACAGCGAGGACGGCGAACGCGACGGCGGCGACGAGCACGCCGCCGAGCCCGGTGCCGAGCACGGCCCGCACCGAGCGCGTCGCGACCAGCTTCGCGGAGACGACACTGGTCACCATGAGCACGAGGGCGTTGATGCCGAACGCGATGCCGTAACCCGCACTGTCGAGCCCGATCATGTCCTGATAGACGAAGGGCGAGGCGGAGATGTAGGCCATCATGGCGGCGAACGCGAAGGCGAAGCTCGCCGCGTAGCCGATGAAGGTGCGCGAGAGCATCTCACGCGCCCCGGACGACGATCCGCGGCGCTCGGCGCGGAGGGCGTCGCGCCGCTCCTTGAGGTGGGTCTCGCGCACCACGACCAGCACGGCGACGAGCATCACGACCGCCAGCCCCAGCACGATCGCGAGCAGTCCCCGCCATCCGATCGCCGCCGTGAGCACGCCGCCGACGAGCGGTGCGATCACGGGCGCCACGCCGCCGACGATCATCATCAGCGAGAAGGCGCGCGCAGCGGGCCGTCCGGTGGCGAGGTCCGAGATGATCGCACGACCGATGACCATGCCGGCGGCACCGCCGAGCCCCTGCACGAAACGTGCGGCGATGAGGACGCCGACCGTCGGGGCGAAGACGGCGATGACGCTCGCGGCGACGCACAGCACCGCGCCGGCGACGAGCGGGGCGACGCGTCCCAAGCGATCGGAGAGCGGGCCGAAGACGAGCTGGCCCGCGGTGACTCCCAGCAGGAACGACGTGAGGCTGAGCTGGACGGCGGTCTCGGAGGTCTGCAGATCGGCGGCCATCTCCGGGAACGCGGGCAGGTAGAGGTCCGTCGCGAAGGGCGCGATCGCGCTGAGCAGACCCAGCACCACCAGCAGAGCGGGCGTGATGGGGCGGGATGCGTCGGAGTTCGCGTCCGGGAGGGCGACGCGTTCGGCGGTGGATGTAGAAGAAGTCATAGTTATGAAACTATAACTAATTCTCACGGCGGAGGTAAGCTGTCCGAGTGACGTCGGTGCCGGATGCCATGTGGGGTGATTTCGCCGAGCTCGTGCTCCGCGTGGCCCGCGAGCTCGATCCGCACGGCGTCTCGGCCGGGCCGGACGTCGTCGCGCTCACCGGCACGGAGATCCTCGCGATGCGCTGGATCGACGGGCATCCGGGAACATCCCCCAGCGCCACCGCCGTTGCCACGGGGCTGCGGCGCAGCAACCTGAGCACCGCGCTGCGGGAGCTCGAGCGCAAGGGGATGATCGAACGGCGCGGCGCGCCGGACGACGGCCGGCAGGTGCAGCTGTTCCCGACCGACCTGGCCATCGAGAACATCGGACGACTGCGCGCGTGGTGGTCGCATAGCCTGGCGCGCGCGCTGCCGGCGGATGTCGACGAACGCGAGCTCGACGCCGCGATGCGCCTCCTCACGCGCATCGACGACGGGATGCACCCGCCGATGCAGGCCTGAGACCGACGCCTCCGCGCCGTCAGGGCTTCGGGCGGAGCGCCTCGAGGGCGGCGAGCACGAGATCGAGGCCGAAGAGGAACTCCTGGGACGGGTCGTACCCGATCGCCAGGAGGTGCGCACCGGACTCGTGCAGCGAGGGATACAGCTCCGCCGGCACCTGCGGCAGATACACCTCCTCGGTCATGTCGGCGAGCTCCTCGGCCGTGCCGAACGGCAGGCTCGCCTCCTGCAGCGCGTAGCCGTAGACATGACTGCTGAGCAGCCAGTTCGCGTGGGTCGCCATCTCGACCGAGAACCCGGCGCGGCGCAGGCACGCGGTCACGGCCTCGCGGTGACGGAGGTTCGCCGGCCCGGGCGACGTGCGCGACTCCATCAGACTGATCGCCCACGGATGCCGGGCGAGCACCTCGTGCGCAGAGACCGACTCGGCGCGCATCGCGACCGTCCAGTCGACATCGAGGGAGGGCAGCGCGATCTCGTCGAAGACGACATCGATCATCGCGTCGAGCAGCTCCTCCTTGTTCGCGACGTAGTGATACAGCGACATGGCGCCGGCGTCGAGCGCGGCGGCGAGTGCGCGCATGCTGAGTCGCTCCACCCCCTCGCGGTCGGCGATGCGCATCGCCTCGGCGACGACGCGCTCCTTGCTGAGACCGGCGCCGACAGGCGTGGGCGGGCGTCGTCGCGCCATCGATCGGGCTCCTCATCGCATCGAAGAACTTGACAATCGTACAGCGTACGTCCGATAGTACGGTGTACGACGTACGGTGTACGAATCCGCCGCTCACGACCACCAGGAGATCTCATGACCACCCCCGCCTCGCCGGATCCGTCGGCTGCCGTGACCTCTCCGGGGCGGATGCAGGCGCTCGTGCAGGAGCGATACGGGACGCCGGAGGTGCTGTCGCTCGGGGCCGTCGAGGTCCCGACGCCCGGCCGGCGGGAGGTGCTCGTCGGGGTCGGCGCCGCATCCGTGCACCCGGGGGACTACTTCGTGATGACGGGCCGGCCGCGCCTGGTGCGGCTGGCGTTCGGGCTGCGGCGGCCTCGCCGGCGCACCCCGGGTATGGACCTGGCCGGCGTCGTCCGAGCGGTGGGTGCGGAGGTGACCTCGGTGCACGTCGGAGACCGGGTGTTCGGGTGGACGACGACGGGCGCGCTCGCGGAGTACGCCACCGTCCGCGAGGATCATCTCGCGCCGGTTCCCGCGGGCGTCTCCGCGGCAGACGCAGCCGCGGTCCCGACATCGGGGATGACGGCGCTGCAGGCGCTGCGCGACGTGGCGCGGTTGACGGCCGGGCAGACGGTGCTGATCACCGGGGCCTCCGGCGGCGTGGGGTCGTTCGCGGTGCAGATCGCGAAAGCGCTCGGCGCCGAGGTCACGGCCGTCTGCAGTGGGCGCAACGCCGAGCTCGTCCGCCGCCTCGGCGCCGATCACGTCATCGACTACGAGACGACCGACGTGACCGGCGGGAGCGCGCGGTTCGACGTGATCCTCGACAGTGTGGAGGCGCAGCCGCTCGCGGCGATGCGGCGGATCCTCACCCCGACCGGAACGCTCATCCCGAACAGCGGTCGCGGCGGCGCCTGGATCGGGCCCCTCGGTCGCATCGCCCGCGCGCGTCTGCTGTCAGCGCTGACGCGCCAGCGACTGCGGCCGTTCACCTCCCTCGGCCGCCGTGACGATCTGGTCGCGCTCGCGGAGATGCTCGCGAGCGGCGAGATCACGCCGGTCGTCGATCGGAGCTACGCACTGACGGATGCCGCCGACGCCCTCCGCCGGGTCGCGACCGGGCACACGCGCGGCAAGCTCGTCGTCATCCCGTGACGCGGCATCCCTGGACCACACCCACCACAGCCAAGGAGAACCCATGTGCACCACGCTCAAGACCCGCGCCGCACTCGACGTCGCATCGATCCCCACACCGGTGAAGCTCGCCGCCGCCTGGACCAGCTTCATGTTCCTGTACGTCTACGTCGACGTCTTGAACTTCTACAAACCGCATGTCGTCGCCGGCATCCTCGACGGGATGGTCTGGCAGTTCGAGGTGAACCCGCCGCTGCTGACGGGGATGCTCGCCTCGGTGATGGTCCCGGCGGTGATGATCGTACTGTCGGTGACCCTCCCGCCGCGGGCGAACCCCATCGTGAACGTCGTAGTGGCGTCGCTGTACGTGCCGTACTCGGCGTTCAACATCGCCGGATCGACTGCCGAGTGGCTACCGTTCTACGTGCTGTCCATCGGGGCGGAGCTGGCGCTACTGGTGTTCATCGTGCAGCGCGCGTGGACCTCAGTTTCTCGCCGCGAAGCGCTCGTGCTCCGCACCGATCGGTGATTCCGGACGCCGCGGACATGACCCTCATCGCCAGGTGGCGGTGTCGGGATCGATGTCCGCGGCGCCCGGGCTCTCGTCGATCGCGCGGCTCAGCCAGCGGGCTGGCCCCGGGCGCACCGCGGCTTGAATGCCGTGATCCTGCTCACCGATCATGCCTGCGTGATCGTCGTCGAGGTCGTGCAGCTGGGTGATGGGCTGCGCGAGTTGCGAACCCTGCACCCGCAGCTGGCGCAGTCGGCGGCCCAGGCGACGGCGAGGTGCCGGTCGGGCTCGCTCCAGGATTGAGGGGGAGAGCATCTGCTTACGCGGCCAACGGAGGTGTTCGCGCGGCGGCCCCGCGCGTCGGCGGGCGGGGAGAATGGCGTGATGACCCATCGCGCGAAGAAGCCCACGGCCACCATCCCCTGGATCGTGATGGTGCCGTTCGCGGTGTCAGGCGTCATCCATCTCGTGCGGCCGGGCGTGTTCACGCCGATCATCCCGCGCGTGCTGCGCCGGTGGGATCGGCCGCTGGTGATCGTCTCGGGCCTCGCCGAGCTGGCATGCGCGGTGGGGCTGATCGTGCCGTCGACGCGCGTCGCCGCCGGGCGAGCGAGTGCGGTGGTGCTCGCCGCCGTCTGGCCCGCGAACGTGCAGATGAGCGTGGACCTCGGCCGCCGGGCAGCGCGCCGACGCACGCCGAAAGCGTGGGCCGCGTTCGCCGTGTCGTTGGTGCGGCTGCCGCTTCAGGTCACGTTGATCCGACGGGCGCTCGGGAACTCACACTGAGCAACGCTCGAGGGTGACCCACTCCTCGTCGCGGAGGTAGCCCAGCGCGTCGTTCGCGCGGATGATCGCCTCGTTGTCCGCCGAGCCGCCGGTGCGGAATGCCGGTGGCCGCTGCCAACACGCCCAGCTTGGAATCCCCCGGCATCCATCCCGCGGCGGGCATGCCCGCAGGGCTCGACGTGAAGTGGCGGGTTCCTACGAGGCTGAGCGTGTTGAGTCTTCGGTCGCGGCATCCTCCGCAGGTATGGCGCCGCCTTCCTGCGGCGCGCGGACGTCGGGGAGCGCCAGCGTCGGGATCACGGCCAGCACGGAGATTCCGACCCAGATCCACAGCGTCGAGACCGCTCCAATCGCCGTGCCCGTGAAGCCTCCGAGCAAGCTGGCGATGGGAACCACCCCCATCCCCGCGAACCCGAGAAAGCTCATCTGCCGAGCGATCAGCGATCGCGGCGTGAGACGTGACGTCAGCGAGTACGAGTTCACGTTGTAAACGACGACGAGGACCGCGTAGAGCATTCCCTGTGCGGCGACGGCCACGTAGGCGAAGCGCCCGAATCCTGCGATCAGGGGCAAGATCGCCACGACGGGCACCATCGCGATGGTGACGGTTCGAAACGCGACGCGTTCACCGAGCGACTTGTTGATGATCGGACCGATGAGCGTCCCCGCGAGACCGCCGATACCGATGCACATCAGTACCACCCCGATCTCGGGTGCTGACATCTCCAGCGTGCGGACGTAGTAGATCGTCTCCACCGCCGACCCCATGGCAAGTCCGAAGTTGATCAGCGCCGTGCTGATCACAATGAGTCGGACGGGCCTGTTGCCCAGACTGAATCGCAGTCCGGTACCGAGTGCGCGGTAGTAGGGCTCCGCGCGCTCATCGACACGCTCCGGCAACCCTCGCAGTCTGAAAGCCAGAATGGGAGGAGAGCACCCGAGCGACCGACGAGATCAGCAAGACAAAGGGGGCGGCGACCCATCGCAGCACCTGCCCCACGACGAAGGGGGCGACGATGTCGATCGCCGTGGTTGCGCTCTCTTGACGAGAGTAGGCAAGCGCGACGTTGTCGTCATCGACGATGTCTGGCAAGACGCTTCGACTCGCGATGCTGAACAGCATCCCCGCGAATCCCGAGACGAAGGTGACGAGCAGAAGTTGCCAGTACTCAAGGATCCCCAGCATGAACGCAACCGGAATCCACAGCAAGGCAACGGCGGCGAGCAGCTCAGCGAACCCCATGATCGCGCTCTTGCGCATGCGGTCGACGAGCACACCGACCGGAACACTCAGGACGAGGTACGACACCGTGCCCACCGCATTGATAAGTCCGACTTCGAATGCGGATGCCTGCAGAGTGATGACCGCGACGAGATCCAGTCCAATACCCGCGGCGCCAGCCGACACCGCACCGAAAGCGGATGCGCCCAGCAGCCGGCGATAGTTCGCGTTCTTGAGCAAGCCCGGGCGTTCCGAGCGTGTCTTACTCACTAGAAGTCCCTCGTTCCCGCGCGAAGTGGCTCGTGGGGCAGAACATCGCTCCCCTATCGAACGGAATGAAGTTCGCCACGGTCCGTGTGCGGGGAAATCGACACGTGCTCGATTCAACAGATGTCGATCACCCTATCGAATTTCATCCACCGTTCTCATCTCGTGCGGAACGCCCGCGAGAGAGAACATGTGATCCCCGAGAGTCGTCGGCCGCGCGCCCGACGACGACGACGAGCACTCCTCCCGGTGGCGTGAGGTCCGCGAGCCGGCGCTGGGCCGCACGGATGTCGGGCAGGAGGTGGATGGTGGCGACGGACGCCACCACATCGAATGTCCGGCCGAAGTCGCGTGCCATCCCGTCATCGCACACCGACCGGACACCATGCTGCCGCGCCGTGGCGCGGCCGAGCACAGCGGCATCCAGGTCGATCGCGACGACCTGGGGGACGATGCCGAGGATCCCGCGACGACCTCACGGGTCCACCCCGATCCTCCTCCCGTGTGCAGCAGCCGCAGAGGGGTCGTAGCAAGACGCGGTCATCAAATAGTGAACACTGCGCACACGAGTGAGTTGCGTGTCGGCTCACACAGGAGAACCTCTCTTTTGAAAAGAACGGTTCATTCCAAAGGGGTCCATCGTTTAAGAGAGCGTCTTTGAAGCTGCCTCGGCCCGGCTTAGCTGCGAACCGCGCCGCGCCGCGCCGCGCCGCGCGGAGCCGATGATTATGACGTCATCGCTTTCTTGTGAGTCAAATGGCCATGGGAGGATCGTCCACACCTTCGTGGCGAAAGGCATCATGAGAAGAGAAAGCGTCTCAACCAATCCGGCATCTTGGCGCAACTTCCTTGCCGTGCACAGCCTCGCGTCGATCGCGGAGGGATTGAGCCTCACATACCTGCCGATCGTGGTGCTCGCCGCGACTGGCTCAACCGCCCTGACATCGCTCGTGGTGTTCCTGCGGACGTTGCCGGTGCTGATTGGTGTCATCCCAGCGGGTTCGCTGGCGGATTCGGGCCGCCGCGCGCGCACCCTGCAAATGGGCAACTCGGTCGGCGTCCTCGGCGCGACGCTGCTGTCGGTCGAAGCGTTCCTTGGGACGACGAATCTCTCTCGCGAACAGATTCGAGAAGCCCTCACCGCTGTGCACCCCAGCGCCTCGAATTACCTCATCGGCAACTGGACGGGACAGTTGGACAGGTTCGTCAACGAGATGCAGGTGGGAGACATCGTCGTGATGCCATTGAAGTCCGATGGCTCACTGGCAATCGGAACTGTTTGATCGGGTTACGGGTTCGACGAACTCGAACACGGCGGGCACTTTAGATCGGTCCACTGGCAGCGTTCGGACGTCGATCGGGCGCCCTTGAGACAAGACCTGCGCGCGTCACTGGGCGCACTCCTCACGGTGTTGCGAGCTGGCCCGCTTTGGCGCAGCCGAGCGCCTGACGAAGGTTCGCGACGGAAGGCCCGACCCTGGACCGTCTCGCGACGGTGGGCCCCTGCCGGCAAGCATCGAGGAGCTCCCCTCGGGCAAGCCAACACCAATGACCGTTCGCGAACTCCTCGATCTTGCAGGAGTTGACCGCCGGACGGCCCAGACGGTTTCTCTGATTGACGAGCTCCTTCACAAGGCGGGGCTGAACGCGGTGCCCGCAATCACCGAGGCTGACATGGACGAGCAGATCGTCGTCACCCCTATTGCGCGCCAAGGGCAGCATGACTAGCTCGACGCTGGCGCATTTCTCGCAGACGAAAGTGACGCTGAGCCCGCCGTCGGCTACCGCATCCTTCAGGTTCCATCCGCTCGACGCGCACCTGTGTCCGTTTCGCGAGGGGAGACCCAACTCGGGGATCGCTGTCGCCCGTGTCGAACGATCCACCGCGGGCTCCCCCTGTTACGTGGGCACACATTTGACTGCACGAACTCCCCCGTCGAGCAGGAGCGCCATGGGGTGGTTGATGCCCTCAGCTGGCACTGATCCGCATGACGCTGTGGCTCGAAGCTCTCCAACGCAAGGAGGAAGAGATTGTGACCGTCACTCGCAAACGCGCTCCGTCAGGAGTAAGCTCGCCGCTTTCCGATGCGGCTGAGCCGCTTAGCCGGGGTCTCGACCAGAAGCGAGGGTCAATCCTGCTCTCTCGTCCCGGTGAGGTGTCCCCAGAATTCCTGACACGCCCTCGTGACCGTTCGCCATTCGGCGTCACGGTTTGCGCGATAGCGTGCGTCCCTTGCGCACGACCTAAGCGGCGCGCTCCAGCACCCGGCGACTACTCATTGAGAGGGCGAATGCGCGCACGAGTTCGCATATCGACCGCGCCACGGCTGTCCAGCTGGATTTAGTCGTTAAGGGCGGCCAAGTCTCGGGTCGAGCGGCCTTGCCGGCGGTGGCGACGATCCAAGTTCCAGGTCGTGCACATCGGAGCGTAAAACTTCCCCCTCCTCCTCACGCGCAGCTTCGCTCCCCCGAAGTTCGCAAACCCTCCCGCACCACTGACGAACAGCTCCTTCTTCGGCTGCCAGAGTTTCAGGCTCGTGTGGGTCGTGTAGACAATAGCTTCGCCCGGATAGATCGCTGCCCAGTAATCCGCCGCTGAAGTTCGCATCCAGCGGCGTGGCATTCCCTTTTTTCGAAGCCACAGGGTGACTGACAGCGCAGGTGCGTCGCCGTGATTTACCACAATCGCTCTTACCCTAACGATGTCAGTCTCGCTATGCCATGCCGAGTCGTCAATGACAAAGTGGGATAACTGCAGGTTTGGCTTCGGCCGTTGTAACCACGCGAACAACGCGGCAAACAGCGCAATAACGGCAGCTCCTGCCGAAACAAGAGCAGCGGTTCCTTCCGGCGTCATGCTCGAAACCTACCGCGAAGTTGACACGAGGCCGAGCGGTTGGCACTCCGTTGCTGACGGTGGCGAGCGCTCGCAAGAGATCCCTGGCCGGACGACGCGCGGTCGCCGAAGCGCTCCCCTCAGGTGAAAGCTCGGTGCCACCTTATGGTCGGACGAGAGCTTCGATGGGGAACGAACGCTGCCGCCGGAGCGCTCCTGGGGGACCGTCGTCGACGCGACCGTTCGTTAGGGGTGTCTGAATAGGTGGGTGTGCCGAACCACCTTCGGCTTGCAGGTGCGCGTATCTCGCAACTGGATGACTTCGGTTACCCCAACGCGCGCTCAATATTCGTCGCCAGATTTCACTCATTTGGACCAAAGAATTGGCTTGGCACCGGGTGGTTTACGGCAGCTCGGCCTAGACGGGGGAAGGTCCGGGCCGCAACGACTTAGTCGCCGAACGGATCCGACGCGGGACGGCATCCGACTCAACGACCGTGAGGCCACAAGCCTACGGATTGCCGATACTCAGTAGCGTCAGGCTCCTCGACGAACTCGAGGATGTTGCCGACCTTGCTGAGGAGCACCTCGCGGACCTCACTGGGACTGGCGAAAAAGAACTCCTTGCGGTGGTTCGCGCGATTGAGAGCGCGGTCCGCAAAGTGACGGTGAAGCTCAGCTTCCAGGCTGACGGCGTCTTCTGAGAAGAACAGGGCGTGGGTGTCGAAACGGAACGGGACGGACGCCCCACCGAGCTCATAGATGCGATCGCGGGGTTCGAGGCGTCTCGTGAGTCCGATCTTCACGACGTTCTCACCGAATGCGCCCTGGTTCGAAATGACGTAGACGTAGCCTGCACGGATGTTGGCGGCACGGTAGTCGTTCTGCTCGATGGCGGCGTCGATCTCTGCGAGTCGCTGCGCGAGAGTCGGGTCATCTTGCCCGTTCTGCTGCAGAGCGGCCAACGTGTTGAGGAGGTGAAGACGTTCTTTGTCGAGGCGTACGCGTTCCTCTGCAAGTTCCCTCTCGACGCGCTTCTCTTCCCGGAGGCGAGCTCGCTCGTCGCGCTCCGCTTCCCGCTCCTGCTGCTTCTTCATGAGCCAGTCCGCCGTCAGCTCGATCTCGCGAACGCGGAGGTCGTGGAACTCGTCACGGATACGCATTTCCATCATTTTTCCGAGCTTCGCAATGGCGGAGCGAGACGCTTCGAGCCGGCGCTTAGCTGTGAGGACATTCCCCGCGCGGAGGGCCCGCAAGACATTGTCGGCCTCAGCGTTGTAAGCCCGCAGCATGAGCTTTCCGAGGTCATCGGTCATCCGACGCCCCTGGGCCAGCGAATTGTTGAGGGTGAAAAGTTCGGATCGGATGATCGCCTCGCCAGCGGTCACCATCGACGCGATCTCCTTCTCGAGTGAGTTGAGCTCGTCCTGGTAAGCCGCGGCTGTCTCCAGGGGATGGTGGTAGCGGTAGATTCCAACTTCCTGAAGGACGCGCGCGTCGTCGAGAACGACATACTCGTCGGTGCCGCTCGCCTCGAGTTTTGCGCGGAGCGCGGCGTTCTCGGCTTCGAGGTAAGCAATCCGAGCGTTGTCATTTGGGGCTTGAAGCGACGAAGCTGCCAAAGCATCAACGCGAGTGCTCGGCTCTGACGCCTCGACTGGGTCATCGTCGTTCGGCACCCATAGTTGCCATCCGTCCGGCGGATCCGGCCATGAGGGGTCGGGGCTCCATCCGGCAGGAGGTACCCACCCGGCGGGGGGCTTCGGCCAGCCGGGCGGAGGATTGAAGGAGAGCGTCATCGCGCGCGGCGGACGCCGGCTGCCGTGATCGGTGTCAGCGCGTACGGGTTCTTCGATACTGCGGCACCCAGATGCTCGAGAGTCGCCGCCGGAACAACTGCCGACAAGTCCAGCTTCTCGAACTCGTCACGGCTGCTCGCAACTGCGACAAACGGCACGTACGTCGGCTGGCCGGTAGCCGGGCTGACCGTCTCGGTGCCCAGCTCGAGCGAAATCGTCTGGATCAGCCCACGGCGATCCGCCTCGAACACCTCGTGCAGCGATCGCAATGCCACATTGTGCACGAGACCCGAGTACCTATCCTTGGTATCCTTCTGAGTCGCTGCGACTGGAGCAATCTCATCAGTGGACTTCGTGTACTTGAAGTACTTCACCGCTGGAACAATCTCGGGTCCGGGGACGAGAACACGCAACGCCAATTCTGCGTTTGCTGGATCAAACTCGGCGGAGTGCGACACAGGCAGCCACTCCGGATATACGGAGTTAGCCAGGACAATCGACACGTACTCCTGGACAGCATCCACTGTGCCGTACCCGAGACCCACAATCAGCTGGTCGAGCGACTCGTTCTGCTCAGCCACTTCGCGTTCCCGTTCGGCACTCTCCCGTGCGTACGTCGCCTCCGCCGCCGCCAACTTCTCCTGGCGTTCCTTCTCCGCTCGTGCATGCGCGTCGAGCTGTTCCGCTCGACGTGCCGGTAGCTCATCCGTGGCCCGCTTCCACGCGTAGTAATCCTCCGCGTACTTCTGCTCCACTGAGGCGATTGCCTGCTGCTGCTTCTGCTTGCGGCCGAACATGCCCTTCACCGGCTCCGGCTCCTGCTTCACCGGGAGCGGGGGCTCTGAAATCGGCGCCGGAGTAGGCAAGGCTTTGTGCAGCTCTGGGTACGGAAAGGGCGGGTGCTCTGCAACGGCTCGCAGCGTCTCCAGATCTACGAAGTCATCCACGGCGAGCGTCGCCTCGAGGATCCCATCAAGCTCAGCGAATCGACCATGCAGCTCATAGGTCGCGTCCTCGGCCTCTGCTGCGCGGGCTTCGGCGTAGGCCTGCGCTGCCTCCCGCTCCAGACGCTTCCTGTCCTGCTCAGACGCGCGCTCCGCCGCAATCTGCGCGCGCTCCGCGCGCCGCTGGGCCACCTCGGACTGTCTCACCGCCTGCTCGTGCTGACGCGCCGCTGCGCGCTGACGTTGCTCCGCCAGCTTCGCCTGATGTTGCATCTCAGCAAAGAACCCACGACGACGTGCCATTGCGACTCCCCTATCTGGCCGCAGTATATCGGCCGGTCGTCGACCCGACGCTGACTCATCGTTGTCACCGCCGCTACGGTCTTGTGTCGCGGTGATGGCTCACCAGGGCGCCGAGCGACAGCCACGCGGCCAGTCGCCTCACCCCCCTCCCCGATTGGACGCACAGGCGTGCAGGACCCAGCTCCTACACATGCCTTCGCGCAGACACCATCTGCCGTCGGCGACCGTCGCTACAACGCAGAAGGTAGAGTTCGCGCCATGACTTTGAAGTCCCAACTAGGCTCCAGGGCGCCGCTTGTTTCTGCTCAAGTTGCAAAGCCACATCCCACTGCAGACACCTCACCATGACGTGGGTCGCTCTATACGTCGCTGGCTACGACACGAACTCTTTTCAGAGCCTGAAATCCGCTGGCGACTCGAGAGCATGCAACGCGTCCTTTCGACGCTCCTTCACCCCGACATAAAGCACGTTGTTCCCCGAGCTAGACTTCTGAAGCCATCCCTGAGAAACGAGCTCTTCGATTACCTTTGGGACGAATGGACGTTCGGCAAGGCCGAGCCCCCGGCTCAACGCCCCCTCTTTTCGGGCCGAACCGCGCTGACCGAAGACCTTCTTGAGGATGCTGAGCGCGATGCGCGAATCGCGATCGATGCCCAGCTGCATGATGCCCGCGGTGGTCTGGGTCGCAATGCTGAAACGATCGATCTCACAGTCCGAGAAGCGAGGCTCAAGCCATTTGGGGAGTATTGAGGCCCCGTCTAAAAGTCCGACCAGATCCTGCTGAAAATACGGAACCGCGCTTGTCTCGTCGAGACCACCGACATCGAGACGTTCGATGACGGAGTCTCGGATCGTTGATGCACCATAAATGGGGTGATCTGAGAGCACGAGTTGCTCAAAATAGACGCCGGCGACGTGGAAGCTCGAGTTGACGGGCCTGTCGTCCCAAGCGAGCTCCGTTGCGACCCGGATCAGATCGGCCATTACGGCGTCGAATCGCTCCTGCTTGTCGCGAGCAACCAACGCGGCCATGACCGTTGAAGTTGCTACGCCGAACTCCTCGAGCGCGTCGGCAGCAACTTCAATGCCAAGGTCGCTCGACGCAGTCGCCCAAGAAGCAACGCTGGCGAGTGGGTGCGAGTCACCGTAGGGGTCGATCGCATAGTCAACGAGATCGAGTCCGTAAGCAGTGTCCGCCAGGTCCCGGTCGACGAACACGCGCGAGTCCGATGCGTCATCCGCATCCGCGGTAGCTAGTCCTGGCAGGCGAAGGAGCAACTGCAGCCCCTCCTCGTCCGGCTGTAGGCCGTTCACGGCGACGAAGGCGGATCGCAACATGTCCATGTCCACAGGTCCAGTCACGTCTGACCTAGATCTAGCGAGCGTAGCTACGCGGGACACGATGCTCCGTATCGTCTCGGGTCGCACCGCAGTGAACATCTGAGCTTCACGCTCGCAGATCGCATCGATGAACCTCCGCCAGCCCGCAGCCCGGCTAACTGCGGATGCCACGCCCGCGGCATCTTTCACATCGATCGAGACCAAATAGCCCAAGAGCAACGGGCGCATGGGCACCCAATCCGGTACCACCCAGCTAACCCCAGCCTGTGCAAGGAAGTCGGCCAACTGGGCGTCGTCAAAGTCGGGGACCTTGAATTGTTCAAAAGACTTGAACCCGAGCGCCAAAGCCATCTCGGCCCGACCCGAGAAGTAGTGAGACCGCCCCGCAACGACCACGCCTGCACCTGGAGGAGTCTCGCTGACGAGCCGGCGGATCGGGCTCAGCGCCTCCCAACGCACCGTCTTCAGGTCTGCCGCACCGCCGAACCAGCGACTTGGGACGATCTCGTCAAATCCGTCGAGGAGGAGGATGCAGGTTCCGGCGCGCCAAGCGGAGATCAACCCATTGGGGTGATCGAAGCCGATCTCCTCGGAGTGCCTGCGAAGGATTTCGGCGGGAGTCTTAAGCCCGGCGCAGTCCCGAAGGTTGATGTGGACGGGAAACGGGGTGAGCTTCCCCTTCTTGAAGTGATCCTTCCTGAGGAGCGAATAGATCTCACGAAGGGTATGGCTCTTGCCTACGCCGTAGTTTCCGACGAGAAGTGATCTTTGGCCCGCGATCAATCGGTCCGCCATCGCCCGTATCGAAACGGCGTCACCTGTCGAGCTCTCCAGCTCCACCTGGACATTCGGGGTGTTCACTGCACGTGACTGAATACCGAAATTGACGCTCCCGAACGGAGCATTGTCTCGTTGCTGGATGTAACGCTCGGAGTTCACCATTCGCTGATGGAGAGTGCCGATGCTTATCGCATGAAGGCGCTCACCTTTGGCCTTGCTGATGGCCTCGATGGTCGTTCGCTGTTCTGCTGTCGGCTCCTCAAGAGTGATAAACCACCCAGTCCTGGCCTTGAGAGAATTTCCGGGCTGTCCTCCTACACCTGCAAGAAGCTCTGCCAGCTTCTCGCCATCTTTTGAGGCCTTGTCCTTCGTTCTCGCAATAGAAAACTCGTAGGCGTGGATTTCATCATGCCCGACGAACAGCCCGTCACGCTCCTTTCCGAGATACATGACGGCCCCCTGAGCCCCCATCGGATCGTGCAATGCGCGCGCAAGCGCGAGCCCGCGCTGCTCAAACTCATGCCCGGACTCCCCAACCAGCTCCACTGCGACTCCTCTTGTTAACACGTCTCCGGATGCAATCCGGCCTTGATCTCTATCATCAGTCACGGCCCTCCGGAAGGCGGGTCAGCCACGTGGGGTCGGCTTGGTCCATAAAGTTCTCAGCATCGCCAGCAGCGCCTTCCCGACCCTACGAACCTGCGGTCGCTGAAAGGACAATCGACGACCGCGGGGATCCGTTCCGCACCGCAAGAAGAGTCTTCACAAACACGTCGGGCGTCGCCGGGAATTCGGCCAGCTATTGACCGTTGCTGGTTCGGTTGGATCGCCTACGAGAGACTCGGCGGCACTTCCGGGTTCCGGATCGGCGCCGACACCTGGTCGGCTTCGCCCGCACCCGAACTGGACCAGCGCTATCACTCCGAGCACATCCGAATCAGCCACACACTAGTGAGATCGCCTTTCATGTAGGTTCCCGGTCAAGGTGGCGGAGAACTCGGGGATTCCACGCTAATTGGCAGCAGTTTCGTCAGCAGGATTCCGCGCGAAATGGCAGATCCCTACATAAGAGTAGGAAGTCCACTTAGACTTGACGTCCGCCGCCGCCGTCCGATCGCCCGCGCGATCATCCTCCCGTGCTGGGGATGAACGCGCGGTTCATGACTGGTATCCGAGCACCGTGGTCATGCCGGTCTCGGCGTGGTAGATGTTGTGGCAGTGCGCGACCCACTGGCCGGGGTTGTCGGCGTCGAAGTCGACTGTCAGGGTCTGGCCCGGGAGGATGATGGAGGTGTCCTTCCGGGGGCCGCCGTTCGCGTGCTGGTAGGTGTGGCCGTGCAGGTGGAACGGATGCCACATCTCGGTGTCATTGCGGATCCGCAACTGCACCCGCTCCCCCATACTGACCGCGTGCGCGTCCCGCAACGGGTCGTTCATGTCGAACCGGCGCCCATTGATCCCCCAGTCGTACGCCTCCATCCCCCCGGTCAGCGCGAGGTGCACGACCCGGTCGGGGGATGCCTGGTGCAGGGTGACGGAGGCGGTCGCGCTCAGTCCGGCAGCGGTGCCGACCCTGCCGGTGCCGAGCTCGGCGACGGGGACGTCGCTGGCCGGAGCCGTGCCAGCGGCGGTGCGAACGAGCGCGAACGCGCGATCCTGCTTGCCTTCCGCGTCGGCGACGACAGGGAACACCCCATCGTCCAGGGTGACCTGCAGGTCGTAGCGTTCGCCCATCCCGATCAGGACACTGTCGACCTCGACAGGATCCACCGGGAACCCGTCGGTGTGGGTGATCGTCAGGGTGTGGCCGCCGATCGCGAACCGGAACGCGGTGTCGCTGCCGGCGTTGATGACACGGATCCGCACCCGGGCACCAGGAGTGCCGGTGAATTGGGCGGGGTCGGCTTTGGGTTTGCCGTTGATGAGGTACTGCGGGTAGTAGACGTCGCCGGCGTCGCCGCCGAGCAGCTCGGAGGTGGCGCCCATCAGCAGGTTCCCCATCCGCATGAACATGTCGCCCATCCCGCCCATGTCTCCCATGCCCTTCGAGAGGTCGGTGAGGACCTGGTCCGGGGTGGCGGTGACGCCGTCGAGCCAGTCGTCGAGGATCAGCACCCATTCGTCGTCCCACGTCACCTTCTCGTCCGGGTCGTCGATGATGAGCGCACCGTAGAGGCCGTGGTCCAGTTGCGGGCCGACGTGGGGGTGGAACCAGTAGGTGCCCGGATGCGGGGTGACGAACTCGTATGCGAACTGTCCGCCCGGGGCGATGGGGGCTTGGGTTACCGGAGGGACCCCATCCATGTCGTTGCGGAGGGCGAGTCCGTGCCAGTGCACGGAGGTGTCCGCGTCGAGCTGGTTGCGGACGGTCGCTTTCAGCGTGTCGCCTGCGGTGAGCCGGATTACCGGGGCGGGGATACCTCCGAACGCCCAGGTGGCGGCGGCGGTACCGGCCAGGTCGAGCGTGGTGGGGGCGGCGGTGAGGTCGACGGTGGTGACTCGGCCGGTGCCGCCGCGGTTCTTCTCCGTGCCGGACACCGCTGCGCCGGTGGGTGTCACCCATTGCGGCGCGGGGGTGCAGGAGGCGAGCACGGCTGCCGCGACGGCGCCCAGTCCGAGTCCGAGCACACCTCGTCGGGTCAGCAGCATCGGGGAGGACGGTGTGGGAGAGAGCGGACGGTCAGGCATGTTCGGGCTCCTTCTGCATGGTCGTCGCAGCGGGCGCCTGGGCGGGCAGGCGGAGCCGCTTGAGGAGGAGGGCGTTGACGGCGACGATCACGGAGGAACCGGACATCGACAGGGCGGCGATCTCCGGGGACAGCATGATCCCGAACGCCGGATAGAACACGCCAGCGGCGATGGGGAGGGCGGCGGCGTTGTATCCGATGGCCCAGCCCAGGTTCTGCCGCATCTTTCGCAGTGTGCCCTTGCCGATCTTGAGTGCGATCGCAACATCGAGCGGGTCCGAGCGCATCAGGACCACGTCGGCGGTCTCGATGGCGACGTCGGTGCCGGCGCCGATCGCGATGCCGAGGTCGGCCTGGGCGAGGGCGGGGGCGTCGTTGACGCCGTCGCCGACCATCGCGACCTTCTTGCCCGTCTTCTGCAGCTCGGCGACCTTCGCGGACTTGTCCTCGGGGAGCACATCCGCGATCACGGTGTCGATGCCGAGGAGAGCGGCGATCCGGTCGGCGGTGGGCTTGTTGTCCCCGGTGAGCATTGCGACCTCGACGCCCTGCTCGTGGAGAGCGTCGATCGCGGTCTTTGCGGTGTCCCGGGGTGCGTCGGCGAGACCGATGATCCCGGCGACTTGCCCGTCCACGGCGAACAGGATCGCGGTGCGGCCGGACCCAGCCAGGTCCTGCTGAGCGGCCTGCACCCCGCTGATGTCGATCCCCTCCCCGGTGAGAAGGCGCGGGTTGCCGAGGACGACCTGTCGACCGTCGACGGTGGCGATCGCGCCCTGCCCGGTGACGTTTCGGAACGCGGTCGCGGTGCGACGGGGGATGTCGCGGGCGTCGGCGTAATTCACGATCGCTTTCGCCAGAGGATGCTCGGATTCCCGCTCCAACGCGACCGCGAGGGAGAGAGTCTCGAGCTCGTCGCCGCCGACGGGGATGTAGTCGGTGACCTCCGGCTCCCCCTTGGTGAGGGTGCCGGTCTTGTCGAACACGACCGTGTCGATGTGGGCGGCGGTTTCGATCCCGGAGGCGTTCTTGAACAACACGCCCCGTTTCGCGCCGAGCCCGGTGCCGACCATGATCGCCGTCGGGGTGGCGAGGCCGAGCGCGTCGGGGCAGGTGATGACGACGACGGTGATAGCGAACAGGATCGCCATCGGGATTGCAGCGCCGGCGAGCAGCCACACCAGGAAGGTGAGGGTGCCGCCGATCAGGGCGACCAGGACGAGCCAGAACGCTGCCCGGTCGGCGAGGCGCTGCCCGGGGGCTTTGGAGTTCTGCGCCTCCTGCACGAGCTTCACGATCTGCGCCAACGCCGTGTCCGAGCCGACTTTGGTGGCTGTGACGCGGAGGGTGCCGACGGTGTTCACGGTCGCTCCGATCACCTCCGACCCGGGCGCTTTGTCCACCGGCATGGACTCGCCGGTGACCATCGACTCGTCCACCTCGGACTCTCCGGATTCCACGACACCGTCGGTGGGGATCTTGGCCCCCGGCCGCACCAGCATCAGATCCCCCGGGACGACCTCGCTGGTGGGGATCTCGACCTCCTGCCCGTCACGGATCACGACCGCCTGCGAGGGTGCGAGCTCCAGGAGGGTGCGGATGGCGTCGTTCGCGCCGCCGCGGGCGCGCATCTCCACCCAATGCCCCAGCAGCACGAAGGTGGCAAGCACCGTGGCGGCTTCGTAGAACACTTCACCGCCGCCGGTGAGGGTGACCGCGAGGGAGTACAGCCAGCCGGCGCCGACACCGACTGCGACGAGCACCATCATGTCGAGGGTCTTCGCGCGCAGCGCCCGGTAGGCGCCGTCGAAGAAGATCCACGCCGAGTAGAAGATCACCGGCAGCGACAGGATCAGCATGAACACGTCATCGCGCAGCCCGAACGGTGCCGGCACCTCGAATCCGATCACCTCCCGCCCGATCGGAGACCACAGGGTGATCGGGATCGACAGGATCAGCGCGACCAGGAACCGGTTGCGCATGTCGCGGATCATCGCGTCCATCGACATCCCGCCGTGATGCCCACCGTGGCCCATCATCTCCTGCGCACTGTGACCCGACGCTGCACCATGATCGTGCCCACCCGCGGCCGCGGTGTGACCGGCGTGCTCGACGTGGTGGCCGGCATGCTCACCGTCATCCGCCGTCGCCGACGGGGCGTGCGTGTGGTCGTGGCCAGCGGCGTGGTCGTGGACGGGGTCGTCGTGATAGCCCGCAGGACCCTTATGGCCCGCGTGGCTGGCGTGACCCGTGGCATCCGTGTGGCCCTCGTGCGCGTCGTGACTCGCGTGCGGTTCCTGTGCGCCCTCAGCTGCGGGGCCGTGGTGGGCGCTGTGGTCGTGCGCACCCTCGTCGTGCGGGTCGTGCGCGGGGTCGCAGATATGGTCGGGGACGGACTGGCCGGCGCAGTGATACCCGCAGTCGATGACCCATTGCTGGAGGTGGGCGACCGAGGTGGTCTCGGGGTCGTAGGTGACGGTCGCGGTCTGTGAGACCGGGTTCGCGTCCACGGCGATCACTCCGGGTTGTCGGCTCAGGTGGGCTTCGGTGACGTTCTTGGAGGTCGCGCGGATCATGCCGCTGACCTGCAGGGTCACGGTTCTGGTGTCGCTCATTTCGGTTCCTTCCCGAGGGTGGGGTCGGTGGTGTCGGGGTGGGGCCATTGCCAGTCGGCGACGGCGGGGATGTCGGTGCCGTGCTCGCGGGTGTGGGCGCGGGCGTGCAGGCGGGCGTCCTGCAGCTCCTGCCGCAGGCCGGCGTGGCGGGCGGCGAGGCCCGGGACGTGGTCGAGGACGTCGATCGCGAGCCGGTACCGGTCGAGGTCGTTGAGCATGACCATGTCGAACGGGGTCGTGGTGGTGCCGCGCTCCTGGAAGCCGTGCACGTGCAGGTTCTGGTGCCCGGCGCGCTTGTAGGTGAGTCGGTGGATCAGCCACGGGTAGCCGTGGTAGGCGAAGATCACCGGCTTGTCGGGAGTGAAGATCGCATCGAACTCCCGGTCCGGGAGACCGTGCGGGTGCTGGTCCTCGGATTGCAGCCGGGTCAGGTCGACCACGTTCACCACCCGCACTCTCAGGTCGGGGATGTGCTCGCGCAGCAGCGCCGCCGCGGCGAGGGTCTCGAGGGTGGGGACGTCGCCGGCGGCGGCGAGCACCACATCCGGCTCGGTGCCTTCGGTTTCGGTGCCCGCCCACGGCAGGATCCCGAGCCCGCGGGTGCAGTGCTCGATCGCCTCGTCCATCGTCAGCCACTGCGGGGCGGGCTGCTTCCCGGCGACGACGACGTTGATGTACCCGGCCGAGCGCAGGCAGTGGTCGTAGGTGGACAGCAGCGTGTTCGCGTCGAACGGCAGGTAGACGCGGACGATGTCGGGGCTCTTGTTCAGGGCGAGGTCGATGAACCCGGGGTCCTGGTGAGAGAACCCGTTGTGGTCCTGCCGCCAGACGTGGCTGGAGAGCAGGTAGTTGAAGCTCGGGATCGGGTCCCGCCACGACACCTCCCGGGCCGCTTCGAGCCATTTGGCGTGCTGGTTGAACATCGAGTCGACGATGTGGGTGAACGCCTCGTAGCAGTTGAACAGCCCATGCCGGCCGGTAAGGACGTAGCCCTCGAGCCAGCCCTGGCACTGGTGCTCGCTGAGCACCTCCATCACCCGCCCAGTCGGGGCCAGGTGCTCGTCGACGGGCTCCACGGCCGCGTTCCACTGCTTGCCGGTGGCCTGGTAGACGGGTGGGGCGAGCCGGTTGGAGGCGGTCTCGTCCGGGCCGAAGATGCGGAAGTTGTCCGGGTTGTCCCGGATCACCCCCGCCAGCCACTCGCCCAGCACGCGGGTCGCTTCCCCGGTTCCCGCACCCCGCTCGGCCGGGTCGACCGGCTGCGCGTGCTTGTGGAAGTCCGGGAGCCGCAGCGGGACGGTGAGTTGTCCGCCGTTGCCGGCCGGGTTCGCGCTCATCCGCCGATCCCCGTCCGGGGCGATCGCGACCGTGGCCGGGCGGGGGGCGCCGGTCACGTCGAACAGCTCGTGCGGGCGGTAGGACGCCAGCCAGTCCTCGAGGATCCGCAGGTGCTCGGGATTGTCGCGGACCTCGGCGAGCGGCACCTGGTGTGCCCGCCAGGTGCCCTCCACCGGCAGACCGTCGATGATCTTCGGGCAGGTCCACCCCTTCGGGCTGCGCAGCACGATCGCCGGCCACGCCGGCCGCCCCTCCAGCGTCCCGGCCGCCGCGGCGGCCTTGATGTCCGCGATCTCATCCAGCACCGCATCCAGGACCGCCGCGAACGTCGCGTGGGACTCCTGCGGGGTCTCGCCATCGAAGCCGACCGTGACGACGTGGGGGTGATGGCCGTAGCCGCGCAGCAGCGCGACCAGCTCTTCCTCGGGGATGCGGGACAGCACGGTCGGGTTGGCGATCTTGTACCCGTTCAGATGCAGGATCGGCAGCACCACCCCGTCATGGGCGGGGTTGAGGAACTTGTTGCCGTGCCACGCGGTCGCCAGCGGCCCGGTCTCCGCCTCCCCGTCACCGATCACGCAGGCGACCAGCAGGTCGGGGTTGTCGAACGCGGCCCCGTAGGCGTGCACGAGGGAGTAGCCCAGCTCCCCGCCCTCGTTGATCGACCCGGGCGTTTCCGGGGACGCGTGCGAGGGGATCCCGCCCGGGAAGGAGAACTGCCGGAACAGCGCCCGCAGCCCCTCTTCGGTGCGGTCGATGCCCGGGTAGCGTTCGGTGTAGGTGCCGTCGAGGTAGGCGTTGGCGACCATGCCGGGTCCGCCGTGCCCGGGCCCGGTCACGTACAGGGTGTTCAGGTCGCGGTCGCGGATGGCGCGGTTCAGGTGGGCGTAGAGGAAGTTCAGGCCCGGGGTGGTGCCCCAATGCCCCAGCAGCCGCGGCTTGATGTCGTCCCGGCTGAGGCGGTGGCGCAGCAGCGGGTTACCCTGCAGGTAGATCTGCCCGATGCTCAGATAGTTCGCCGCCCGCCACCACGCATCCACCGCCGCCAACTGCTCGGCGGTGGCATCAGTGGTGCGGTGCGCCCACGCGGGGGGTGCCGGTGTGGGGGTCATGGTCGGTCTCCTTCCGATCCGCGACCGCTCGGGTCGCGCCAGGTGCGAATGACGGTGGTCATGGTGTTGCCGCCGGGATGAGAACGGTGGCGGTGGTGTCGCGGATCCAGACCACGCCGCGGTCATCGACCAGGACGATCGCACCGTCCCCGGTGACCCCGAGGGCTTGGACGGTTCCCGTGGTGGTGCCGACGTTCTCCCAGCCGGTGCCGACTAGGCGTCGCAACGTCCCGTCGGTGTCCACTCCGACCACCCCACCGGTTGGGTCGGTCTCCACCAGGTACAGCACTGGCGCGTCCGGCGCCGGGGTGAAGGTGGCGCCACCGTCGGTGCTGTGCTGCAGCCCGTCCTGGGTGGCGGCGTACAGGGTGCCGTCGGTCGCGGCGGCCAGGTCGACGGCGGGCAGCTCGGCACCGTCCGCCCAACTCTGCCCGCCGTCGCTGCTGGTGCGCAGCAGCAGCCGGGAGGATCCGATCCCGTACAGGGTGCCGTCGCCGGTGACGGTGAGGACGTGGAAGTCCTCTTCCCCGGTGAACGCGACCGGTTCCCACGAGGCGCCGGCGTCGAGGCTGCGGATGATGCCGAGGTTGGGGGCGCCGAGCTCCGCCGGGGTGGACGGGCCGGGGTGCCCGGACGCGTAGAGGGTGTCACCGGTAGCGGTCAGTCCCATCGCGTCCAGGTCGATGCCACCGACCGGGCCGGTGACGGTGCCGTCCTCGCCCAGCGTGTACAGGCCGGTGTGGGTGCCCAGCAGCACGGTGCTGTCACCGGCGTCGACGATGCCGTGCACATGCCCGAACCCGGCCGCGGTGCCCGCGGGGGCATCGGGCTCCGCAGGGGTGGTGCTGCAGCCCGTGAGCAGCAGCGCGACGGTGACGGTGGCCGTGATCGCCAGTCTGCGGGTGGTGGGAGAGATCATGAACGGAGGTCCTTTCCGTGCGGGTACGCCGGATACCGGTGACCGCACAGGGGTCGAGGGTGGGGCCTCGGACGGGACCGGCATCGGGAGCGCGGGTCCCGTCCGAGGGGTACCGGGTCAGAGGCTGGCGAGGATGTCCTGCATCGTGGTGATCTCGGCGGTCTGCCCGTCGATGATCTGCTGCGCGAGGGCGGCCACGTCCGGGTTCTGTCCGTCGGTGAGCACCGACTGCGCCATCGTCACGGCGCCCTGGTGGTGAGCGATCATGCCGTTCAGGAACAGGCGGGTCGCCTCGACCCCGGTCGCGGCATCCAGAGCGGCCATGTCGTCCTCCGACATCATCCCGCCGCCCATGTCCATGCCGTCCATCCCGGACATGGAGTCGTCGTACGGGACGCCCCACTCCTCCAGCCAGCCCTTCATGGTCTGGATCTCCGGGTCCTGTGCGGCCTTGATCTGCTCGGCGAGGGAGACGACTCGCTCGTCGATGCCGTCTTTCGCGAGGATCTGATCGGCCATCTCGATGGCCTGCTGGTGGTGCGGGATCATCATGGTCACGAACATCTCGTCCGCGGCGTTGAACGCGGCGGCGGACTGGGAGGGGGCGGTGCTGGTCATCCCCCCGGGTCCGTGGTCCATGCCGGGCATGGTGCCGTCGGTGGGGGCGCAGCCGGCGAGCACGAGCACGGTGGCCAGGGCGCCGGCGGTCAGCGTGAGAGTACGAAAACGCATCAGGGGTGTCCTTGTCTATTCAGTCGGTGAGGGTCTGATTCAGTGCCCGGGAGGGCAGGGTGCAGCATCCCCGGCAAGGGTCGCCGGGGTTCAGGCGGAATCAGGTGCGACTGATGGACAGGACAAGCAGTGAAGGCGGGCGGGGATGCGGCAATCCGACCAGCAGAGTCCGGGTATGGGAGCGCGAGCGGGCTACGGCGTATGTGAGAAGGGCACGGGACGTCGGGGCGAGCAGGACGATCACCGCGGCCAGCAGCGCCAGCACGCACACCATCATCAGCATCGAGTGATCCGGCATCCCCGCAGGGCTGCCGCACCCGTCCTGGCAATGCCCTCCAGCGCCCTCCGCCGCAGCTGCGGTCATCGGCGTATCGTCGGCGGCGGCTGGTGCGGAGCCGACCTGGCTGTGCGTGCTCATCGCGCTGGTCTCTGATGCCAGGGCGGGCTGGTGGGAACCGGTCAGGACGTGCATGGACAGCAGCCCGGTGATGATCGCCAGGGCGATCGGAGCGGCCAGCAGGAGCCGTCGCACCCCGGGGGTCAGACGCGCGTGCGAGCGAATCACGTTCACGACCGACCTCCTTCCCGTCCAGGGTAGCGGTGCCTTGCCTCCGCGACACGGTCAGAACACCACGCACGGGAGCGGGTGCCCCCTACCACTCAGCATATACCCATCCGGGGTATCCAGGATGGGTATCGCTTCGGGGATGGCTACCCGCCCGGGGTATGCTGGGCGTGATCGAGGAAGGGGCGTCGACGGTGAACCAGGTGGTGGCGCGACGGCGGGCACTCGGGTCCCGGCGTGCCCTGTGGTTCTACCTGGCCGCGGTGACCGCGATCATCGCGGGGCTGCTTGCGATGCATTCGCTGAGTCTGGAAGAGGACCAGGCGGGCACTGTCGTGTCCGCCTCCGCAGTCGTTGCGGCCCCCGATGCCGCCGCTGATGTCCTGGTCAGCGGGGTGGTGACGCCCTCGTGCGATGAGACGGTCTGCGGGACGTCTCATGCTTTCGCTGCCGTGACGTGTCTGCTCGCGTTGCTGACCCTGCTCATCCTGGTGCTCCCGGCCCGGGACGGGTGGATGTCGCTGCTGGCGTGGCTGCGATCCCTCCCCGGCAGGTCGAGCTCGTTCACGTCCGGGTCGCCTCTTCTGCGGCCCTCCCTGATCGTGCTGTCGATCAGCCGCACCTGATCAGCACCCCGCCCGCGCCCGCCGCCTGAGCCGCCGCCGGCGCGTGATGTCGCCGACGGTCCACGATGTGCGGCCCGCAGGCGAGCGCGACCCGTCTGCGGCAGCGCCATGGGTGATCCGATCCCGGATTCTCGCCGTGCACTCCGGGCCGCGGCTCCCGGTTGGACCGTGTGACGGCGACCGTGCGCACCTTCATCGTCCCCCTCATCCAGGAAAGTCTTGTATGCCCGAACCCGCCCCCTCCACCCCGACTCCCGGTACCGGAACGCGCCGTGCGGCGAGAGCCGCCCTGTCTTCCCCACCCGTCCAGACGCGACGCGATCGACGCCGTCGGCCCACCCGTGCCGCCCGGACACCTCGACACGCGCCGCGCCGCACGCTCACCCGATCCCGGATGCT
Source organism: Microbacterium sp. PAMC21962 (assembly GCF_019443465.1). NCBI lineage: Bacteria > Bacillati > Actinomycetota > Actinomycetes > Micrococcales > Microbacteriaceae > Microbacterium > Microbacterium sp. PAMC21962. Next base: position 2,404,325 of record NZ_CP080381.1, read on the forward strand.
CGCCGGCGCGGTGATGCTCCCGGTCGCGTCGATCGCCGGACTGCCGTTGCTGATCCCGTTGACGCCGGAGCCGGTGTTCGCCGTCGAGGCGACCCGCACCCCGGTGCGCGCCCAGTCGTTCACCACCCCCGACACCGTCACCGGGACGGTGATGGTGCGCGGGGACTACACGGTGGCGGTGACCGCCCCCGTCGGGACCGAGTCGTACGCGCACACCGCGGACACATTCACCAACGACCCGGCATCGGCGGTGCAGTGGCCGTTCACCGTGGGAGTGCCGATCAGCAGCACGTTCGGGTACCGCACCCCGCCATGCCCGTCCTGCTCAAATTTCCATGCCGGACTGGACATGACCCCCGGGATCGGCACCCCGATCCAGGCGATCGCCGACGGGGTGGTCACCACCGCGACGGAGCAGGGCGGCGCGTACGGGGTGTACGTGGTGATCCGGCACGAGATCGACGGGCAGGTCGTGGAAAGCGCGTACGCGCACATGCGGGAAGGGTCCCTCGCCCTGACCCCGGGACAGACCGTGCGGGTGGGGCAGATGGTCGGCCGGGTCGGGGACAGTGGACGCAGCTTCGGCGCACACCTGCACTTCGAGATCCGCACCGGAGGCGAAGCGGTGGACCCGCTGGCGTGGCTTCCGGCGAGGGTGAGGCCCTGATGGACGCACTCCTCATTGTGGCTCCGGCGCTGATCCCGAGCCCGGGGATCAGCTTCGTTCAGGTCGGTCCGTTCCAGATCCGGTTCTACGCGCTGGCGATCCTGGCCGGGATCGTGCTGGCGGTGCTGATCACCGGCCGTCGGCTGCGGGCGGTCGGGCACCCGGCCGGGGTCGTGGTGGATGTGGCGATGTGGGCGGTGCCGTTCGGGATCCTCGGCGCCCGGATCTACCATGTGCTCACCCATCCCGGCGACTACTTCTTCCCTGGCGCGGACCTGTGGCGGGTGCTCTACATCTGGGAAGGCGGGATCGCAATCTTCGGTGCGATCCTGGGCGGGCTGGTCGGGATTGTGATCGGCACCCGTCGCGCCGGGATCCCGGTGCTGCTGTTCCTGGACGCGCTCGCGCCGGGGATGCTGGTCGCCCAGGCGGTGGGACGGCTGGGGAACTACTTCAACCAGGAGCTGTTCGGCCCGCCCACCACCTTACCGTGGGGGCTGCAGATCGACCCCTCAGCCTCCGCGATCCCGCCGGGGACCCCGGCGGGGACCCTGTTTCATCCGCTGTTCCTGTACGAGCTGCTGTGGAACCTGGCCGGTGCCGCCGTGATCGTGCTGCTCGAGCAGCACCGCCGCCGGCACGGCCGGATCACGCTGGGCGCCGGGCGGAGTCTGGGCGTGTACCTGCTGTGGTACGGGGCGGGGCGGGCGGTGCTGGAGTCCATCCGGCTGGATCCCACCGAGCTGCTCGCCGGCGGGCTGAAAGCGAACGTGCTCACCGCCCTGGTGGCCGCCGTACTGGGGGTCGGGCTGCTCGCCCACGCCTCCTGGCGCGCCCGCCGCCGCGCACCCGTCCGGGGGAGGGGGGATGCGCGTGTCGATCCGCAATGAGCAGGCCCCGCAGCTGCCCGCCGATCACGTCGACCGGCCGGTGGAGGAGCGCACGAATCCGCGCCTGAGCGTGTCGGGGTGGGCGCGGTGGGCGTGGCGGCAGCTGACCAGCATGCGCACCGCCCTGGTGTTGTTGCTGCTGCTCGCGGTGGCCGCGATCCCCGGGTCGTTGATCCCGCAACGCTCCTCCGACCCGAACGGGGTGATCCAGTTCGACAAGACCAACCCGGGCTGGATGTGGGCGGTGGACCTGCTGCAGCTGCACGACGTGTTCGGGTCGGTGTGGTTCTCCGCGATCTACCTGCTGTTGTTCGCGTCGCTGATCGGCTGCGTCATCCCCCGCATCCGCCACCACCTGACCGCGCTGCTCGCCCCGCCCCCGGCCACCCCCCGCAACCTGTCCCGCCTGCCCGCCCACACCCGCCGCGTCCTCCCCGACACGCCCCCCGGTGCGGTCTTGGACGCGGCCGAGAAGGCGCTGCGTCGGCAGCGGTACCGCACCCGCCGGGTCCGCGGCGACGACGGACGGGACTCGGTCGCAGCCGAGCGCGGCTACCTGCGGGAGACCGGGAACCTGCTGTTCCACGTGGCGCTGCTGGCGGTGCTGGTCGTGGTCGGCGTCGGCGGCGGGTTCCGGTTCACCGGGCAGCGGGTGCTGGTGGAGGGGCAGACGTTCGCGTCCACCCGGATCGCGTACGACTCGTTCACCGCCGGCCGGTTCATCACTGACACGCAGATCCCGGCGTTCTCCCTCACCCTGGACCGGTTCCGCGTCGACTACGTCCTGGACAACGTCAACGCGCTCGGCATGCCGAAGACGTTCGACGCGCAGGTCACGACCACCACTGGCGGCACCCGGCAGGCCTCCAGCATCCGGGTCAACGAGCCGCTGCCGGTGGCTGGCACCGACATCTATCTGCTCGGCAACGGGTACGCCCCCACCCTCACCGTCCGAAACCCGGCCGGGAAGATCGTGTTCCGTGACACGGTCCCGTTCCTGCCGCAGGACGCGAATTTGACCAGCTTGGGCATCGTGAAGGTTCCCGACGGGCTGGCCGAGCAGGTCGGCCTGGTCGGGATGCTGTACCCCACCCGCGCGACCACCGCCTCTGGGGCGTTCGCGTCCAGCTACCCGGACCTGCTGGACCCGGTCGTCACCTTCAACGTGTACGTCGGCGACCTGGGCCTGAACACCGGGGTCCCGGTGTCGGTGTACGCACTGGACACCAGCACCCTCACCCAGATCGCCGGGCGGGGCACCCCCACCCCCGCCCTGCAGTTGGTCCCCGGCACCCCGGTTCCGCTGCCGGACGAGCTGGGCACGATCGAGCTCGGCCCGATCCCCCGATTCGCGTCGCTGGAGATCGCCGCCGACCCCACCCAAACCCCCACTCTGATCGCCGCGGTCGTCGCGATGGCCGGGTTGGCCCTGTCCCTGTTCGTGCCCCGCCGCCGCCTTTGGGTCCGCGCAACCACCGGCCGGGACGGCGGCACGGTGCTTGAGGTCGCCGGGCTCGCCCGCGGCGACGACCCCCGCCTGCAACCCACCGTCGACACCCTCGCCACCCGCCTCACCCCTTCCCCCGCACCCCTTCGAGGAGGCTCTGATGACCCCGTTCCTTGACGCCCTGTCCCTGCTGCTGGTGTACTCGGCGATCGCGATCTACGCCGCCGCATTCGTCGCCTACACCCTTCACCTCGCCCGCCGCGCCAGCACCCCTGCCGTCCCGGTCACCGTCCGGGTGCCGGTCACCGCCGGCGCCACCAGCACCACCGACCCGGACCTGGCAGGCACACCCACCGCCCCCGCCCCCAACACCGCACCCGGTGCCGCCGCTGCCCCGGGGGGCGGACGGGGGGCGGGGAAGGCGGCGCGGGTCGGGTTCGTGTTGACCGTGCTGGGCTGGGTGTTCCATCTTGCCGGGGTGGTGCTGCGCGGGGTCGCCGCGGACCGGGTGCCGTGGGCGAACATGTTCGAGTTCTCCCTCACCGGCACCGCCCTGATCATCGCCACCTTCCTGGCCGTGTCGCTGCGGGTGCGGCTGGCGTACCTGGGCAGCGCCGTGCTCGGGCTGACCGTGCTGCTGCTCGGCGTCGCGACGGTCAGCTTCTACGTCCCCGTCGTCCCCCTGATGCCCGCCCTGCAGTCCGGGTGGCTGGTCATCCACGTGCTGGTCGCGCTGCTGGCGACCGCGTTCTTCGGGCTCGCGTTCCTCGTCTCCCTCACCTACCTGCTCACCACCCGCCGCCGCGGCCTCCCCTCCCGGCTCACCCGGCTGCGGGACAGTCTGCCCGGGCCGGAGGATCTGGACCGACTCGCATACCGGCTGACGATCGTCGGGTTCATCCTGTGGACCTTCACCCTGATCGCCGGGGCGATCTGGGCCGGCCGCGCCTGGGGCAGGTTCTGGGGGTGGGACGTGAAAGAGGTGTGGACGTTCATCATCTGGGTGCTCTACGCCGGATACCTGCACGCCACCGCCACCCGCGGCTGGGCCGGCACCCGCGCCGCCTGGCTGTGCATCGTCGGCTTCGCCGCCGTGCTGTTCAACTTCGGCGTCGTCAACGTCTTCTTCACCGGGCTGCACTCCTACTCCGGACTGTGACCCGCCCCCTGCGAAAGGACCGCTCATGACCCGCACCACCCCCCGCCCCGCCCCAGCTGAGGACCCGCAACGCGCCTGGCGGCGACACCGCCTGCTCGTCCGGGTCGGCCAGGCCCTGATGGCCGCCGGCGCGATCGTCGCGATCATCCACTGGCTCGCGCACCTGGAAGTGTTCGGCCCCGGCCAGCCCTCCGGCTGGCTCGACCTGGTCGCCGGGTACCCGACCGGGGCGCTGCTGCTGATCACCGGCGCCATCCTCGCCGGCCGCCGCCGCCCCACCAGCAAGAGCACGAACACCTGACCGACCGGAGTGATCCCGCATGCGCACCCCCACCACCCTGACACGCCCACCCCGCCGCGCCGTCACCGCCGCCGCGGTCGCCGTGTTCGGCGCGCTCGTCCTGCTTCTGGCCGGGTGCACCGCCCAGACGCCCGGCCTGTTGTCCTCCTCCCCGTCCCCGGGGTATCTGTCCGCGGACGAGACCGTGCGGGAGATCCCCGCCGACCAGCGCGACGACCCGGTCACCTTCACCGGCACCACCGACACCGGGGAGCAGGCGGATTCCACCGCGTGGGCGGGTTCGGTCGTTGTGGTGAACTTCTGGTACGCCGCCTGCCCGCCCTGCCGTGCCGAAGCGCCCGACCTGGAAGCCCTCGCCCAGACCTACCAGCCCGACGGTGTCGTGTTCATCGGCGTCAACGTGCGCGACAGCGCCGACACCGCCGCCGCGTTCGAGAACCAGTTCGGCATCACCTACCCGTCGATCCTGGACGCCACCACCGGCACGGTGCAAGCCGCGTTCGCCGGGAAAGCCGCCCCCGGCGCCGTGCCCACCACAATCGTCCTGGACCGCACCGGCCGGATGGCCGCCCGCATCATCGGGCAACTGCCTACCCGCACCACCCTCGCCGCCCTCATCGACACCGTCCTCGCCGAGACGAGCCCCTGATGGGGGAGATCATCACCGCCGGCAGCATCTGGGCCGCCCTCCCCCTAGCCCTCCTCGCCGGGCTGGTGTCCTTCGCCTCCCCCTGCGTGCTCCCCCTCGTGCCCGGCTACCTCGGCTACCTCACCGGCACCACCACCACCGCGGGGGTCTCCCGGTGGCGGGCGCTGGCCGGGACCGGACTGTTCACCCTCGGCTTCTCCGTCCTGTTCATCGGCTACGGGGCCGCGTTCGGCGCCCTGGGGGCCTGGCTCATCCGCTGGCAAGATCTCCTCACCCGCATCCTCGGGATCGTGGTCCTGCTGATGGGGCTCGTGTTCCTCGGCGTGTTCCGGCTCTTCCAACGCACCGCGAAACCCGCCATCCACCCACCCAGCGGGCTGGCCGGAGCTCCCCTGCTCGGCATCGCGTTCGGGCTCGGCTGGACCCCGTGCCTGGGCCCCACCCTCGCCGCGATCTCCGCCCTCAGCCTCACCACCGGCAACCCCGCCCGCGGCGCCCTCCTCGCCGTCACCTACTGCCTGGGCCTGGGGTTGCCCTTCATCATCGCCGCCGCCGGCCTGAACTGGGCCACCGGAAGCATCACGTTCCTGCGCCGCCACATCCGCACCATCAACATCACCGGCGGGGTCCTCATGATCGCCACCGGCATCGCGATGATCAGCGGAGCCTGGACACTCCTCACCTCCAGCATCCAGAACCTCATCGGAGCCACCGTGCTCCCCCTCTAACACACCTCTAACACCCCGCTGCCGGGAGCGGGGCCATGGCGTTAGCCGCCAGGGCCGGACCGGCTCCCTGCCGCATCACAGAAAGGACAGACCATGCGACCACACGGCAGCCGTGACCGCGCCCCCATCCCGTCCGAGCCGGACCCGGCCCGCGGTTCCCCGGCGCTGGGGGCAGGGGGCGTCTGGGTCGCCGCAGCGGCCGCGGCCGCCGGGGTTGGGTCGGCGTATTGGGACGACTCCTGGCACACCACCCTCGGCCGGGACAGCACCTTCATCCCTCCGCACCTGCTGCTGTATGCGTCGATCCTCACCGTCGGGGTCGTGATCGCCGGCTGGGGGTGGCGGCGGCTGGCCGCGACACGATCCGTGGCCGCCGTGTTCCGCACTCCCGGGTTCGCCCTCGCGGTCGCTGCGGCGGTCGCGACCGCGGCGGCCGCGCCCGCCGACGCGTTCTGGCACACCGCGTTCGGGCGTGACGCGGTGCTCTGGTCGCCCCCGCACCTGCTGTCGGTGATCGGCACCCTGTGCGTGCTGATCGGCCTGCTCACCGGCACCGACCGGCACGTGCCCGCCCCGCCGCGGATCGCCCTGGCCGCAGGCGTGCTGGGGGCGGCGCTGATCATCGTGATGGAATACGACACCGACGTGCCCCAGTTCACCGAGACCCTGTACCTGCCGCTGCTGCTGGCGACCACGCTCGGCGCGGCATGGGTGATCACCACCCTGGTCCCCGGCCGCACCCGCCTTGTCCTCGTCGTCGCCGTGTACCTGGTGTTCCGGGTGGTGCTGTGGGTGCTGCTCACCACCTCTGGGTGGCTCGCCCCCGACCTGCCGGTCGCGGTGGCCGGGCTCTTCCTGCTGGCCCTGCCCGTCCCCCGGTGGCGGTGGCCGGTGGCCGCCCTCGCCGTGACCACCCTGCAACTGCTGGCCTCCGGGACCGGGATCAGCAGCGTCCCACCCACCCCCGTCGCCTGGTCCGCCGTCGGCACCACCACGGTGATCATCGTCAGCATGATCGCCCTCACCGTGCGGCCGGGGACTCGCCTCCGATCCGGCGGCGCGGCCGCGGCCCTCACCCTTCTGCTGGTCGCCCTCGCCCCGCCCCCACCCGCGCAGGCGCACGACCCCGGCCAGGGCACCGCCTACGGCACCGCACAGATGACCGTCACCGGCGACGGCACCGGGCAGCTGACCGTCACCATCACCGGCATCCGCCTTACCGACGACACCGACCTCACCCCGTCCCGTCTGGTCGCCCGCCGCACCGGAGAGGACCTCACCGCGCCGCTGCGCGCACAACCCGGCACCCCGCCTCCCGGTACCTTCACCGGGGAACTGGCACTGCCGTCACCGGGGCTGTGGTTCGTGTACGCCCAGTTCGCCACCGGCGAACGCACCCTCGAGGTGTGGGTGCCCGTCGATCAGCAACTCACCGGCCCGCAGAGCCAGCAGCGCAACCTCTACCAGCCCGTCACCGCCCTCACCCCGTCACCGGGGCAGATCATCCTCGGCGCCGTGCTCCTCGCCGTCTCGACGGCACTCACGGTCGCCGCGGCCGTCACCGTCGCCCGCCGCCGACGCGTCCTCCCTCCCGCGACCACCTGACCACGGCGAGGTCACCGCGCCCCGTTGCGGGCGGGCGGGCGATCTCGGCCTCCGGCAACCGAAACGGTCGGGCACGATGAGCTGGGCACCCCTGGCATCCGCCTGCTGTGCTGCCGGAGGGCGCGGACGTGACTCGACGCGGCAACGGCGACCACAACGGCGGCGGTTCTTCGGTTCGTGGGGTTATTCGGTGACGTTGATGATCATGGTCAGGCCGCCAGCGCCGTCGGTTTCGACGTTGTTGTTGGTGGTGTGGTGGTTGATGTGGCAGTGGATGAGCCACTGGCCGGGCTCGAGCGCGTTCCAGAGCACGTCGTAGCGTTGTCCCGGCCCGACGTTGATCGTGTCGGCCTGGAACTGCTGCGCCGTGGTGAGGGCCGCCCCGTCGCGGGCGACGACGGTGAACGGGCCGCCGTGGATGTGCATCGGGTGGATGTCGTTGGTGTTCGAGCCGATGAACCGCACCCGGAGGGTCTCCCCCACCTTCATGTCGATGGTCTCGGTGGCCGGGTACGCCTTCCCGTTGATGGTGAAGTAGTTCGGCATGCCCCCTTCCATCGGCATCGCCGGATAGGTCAGCCCCTCCCGGGACAGCCACTCCTGCAGCTGGATCGTGTACTCGCGATCGGCAGGCGGCTGCAGGCCAGGGTCGGCGGGGTCGATGATCAGCGCCCCGTACAGGCCGAGGGCCTGCTGCCGGTCGGCGTGATCGTGGGAGTGGTAGAAGAACGTGCCCCACTGCTTCACCGTGTACTCGTACCGGTAGGTGTCGCCGGGTTGGATGGGATCCTGGGTGATCCCGGCGGGCCCGTCCATCTCGTTGGGCACGTCCAGGCCGTGCCAGTGCACGGTCGTGGACTCGTCGAGCTCGTTGGTCACGTCGATGCGGATCCGGTCGCCCTGGGTGACCTGCAGCCGAGGCCCCGGGATCTGCCCGTTGTACGCGTACGCGTCGACGGTGACGCCGGGGAGGATCTCCCAGCGGATCTGCGACACGGTCAGCTCGAACACCCTCACCCCGTCCTCGACGCGGGCAGGTTCCAGCACCTCATCACCGCGGGTGTCCACGTCGTACGCGGCGGTCGCGGCCCGCGGGTCGACGGCGGCCATGTCCCGCATCGCCTCGGCGGGGGTGTCACGGGTCATGATCATCCCGGGCGGCATGATCAGCCCACCGACGTCGTGCGCGCTGAGAGTCATGTTGACGGCGTTCGCGGGGGCGACCATCCCGACCACGAGCGCGATCGCGGAGAACGCGCCGACCACGGTCAGCTGCGGCACGGTCACCGCTCCGGCGCCAGAAGGCTGGTGCGCCTCATGCCCCGACCCCGGCGACGACGCACCGCCCGCCGCCTGGTCGTGGCCGGCGTGCGCCTCCGGCCGCGGGCTGTGCTGCGCGTGCGCGTCATGCTCCTGGGGGTGGGTGGCGGGCTGGGGGCGGACGGTCATCAGACCGTGCTTGAGGCCCTTCTTCACCATCCACACGTTCACGGGGTAAGCGAGCACGAACCCGACCGCGATCCCGAAACTCATCACCGCCCAGAACAGCAACTCGGTGGGCAGCATGGCCCGCATGTCGCGGCCCATCATCAGCAGCGACATCACCGGCGCCATGCCCGCCATCATCAAGTTCATGCTGATGAACTCGGGCAGGAACGAGCGGCGCACGTTCTGCCAGTAGCTGCCGCCCATCATGTTCTTCATGAACAGGGCCTGGAACACGAACAACCCGAACGCGAACCCGGCGGCGTACTCGATGATCAGATCCAGCCACATCGGCAGGCCCAGCGACGCGACGACGACGGCGGCGACGATGATGCCGGTGGCATCGCCCGCGACGCAGTGGATGGTCGAGCCGATGCCCTGCTTCCACAGCGGCCGGGTGAACTCCTCATGCTCTCCCGGCCGTGGCTCCTTGTCCGCGAGCACATACAGCAGCGCCCCGATCGGCCCCAGGTAGAGGGTGACCAGGATGAAGCCCCACTTCATCACCGCCGGCTCCGGGTTGTGACGGAACTGGTCCACCCCGACCCAGATCGTGCTGATCGCGACCAGCACGAACCAGGCGACCAGGAAATAGTCGATCGGTTGAATCAACCTCGCCCGCCTCTCCCTCGCACACGACTCCCCCACACCTTATACCCCCTATAGGTATTCTTTCAATCGGCGCCGCCTCGGGTGCCGACGGGTGCACGTGCCCGGTGGGGCGAACCTGACGCAGCCGAGACGATCGCGGCGGAGTTCAGCGACCCGTGCCGTCCTCAACGGCGCCGCCGAAGAAGTCCGCACCGGCAGACTCGACCCCGACGGCGTCACGGCGATCCTGCTGCCCGCCTTGACCGACACCACGGCACCCCGAGGGCACTGATCCTTCCGCTCAGGAGACGGACGTCGTTCGCCGATAATCGAGAACGACGTGCCGGTGGACGCGATGTGGCTGCTCTGTCGGCGAAGGCGTGGAAGGCCTGCGGCCGGGCGAGATCCGGGAGACGCAAAGGTCGGATTGGTACAGTGAGGGACTATGTCCCGCGACCCCCGATCCCGGCCCGACCGGGTCATCGCGGCGGGGTGGTGGTCGGGGCGGCTGCTGACCATCCTGGGCCTGGCACTTGTGCTCATCATCGGCGGCTGGACCACCTCCCACACCACGGCTGACGCGCACGCCGACACCAGTGCGGGCTCCCCCGTCGCGACCGGCTCTACCCCAGACTCGGGGGCACCGGTGGAGGGCCGGACGGCGTCGTCCTCTGCGGGGGTGTCCGTCGATGCGTCCGGGGCGTGGGGGTGCCTGATCGGGGTGGTGTGCACGCTGCTGGTACTGGCGGCCGTGACGGCTTCCCGGCTCCAGGGCCGGCTGCGGATACTGCGGGTATCCCGTCCGGTGCGCGCGCCGCTGCTGGTGCCGGTGCCCGTGTCGCGGCGTCCGGCCGCGCCCTCACTGCTGCTGTTGTCGATTTCCCGAACCTGAGATCCGGCATGCCGCCCACCCATGGGCGGCGTCTTCCCGCCCGCCCGTGTGCGGGCGCTGTGTGATGCCGATTTCTAGGTTTGGAGAATGTCTTGACGACCCGTATCACGGCGGCCCCCTTCGCCGGTCCGGTGCCGACGGCTGCGGCCGGTCACCGCCGCCCACCCGGCCCCGCTCGGCCCCGTCCGGCCCCGTCCCGCCGCGGCGCCGGCGCGATCATCCTCCGTCCATTCCCGCCCCGGCCCTCTTCTGCGGGGAGGGGGTGGTGATGCGGTCGGGGTTGACGCATCGGCGGGCGATCATCGTCGGGGCCGGGCAGGCCGGGCTCGCGGTGGCCGCCGCGCTGATCGGGTTGGGGTTCCGGCCGCAGCAGGAGTTCGTGGTCGTCGACGCCGCCACGGACCGGCAACGCAGTTGGGCGTCCCGGTGGCATTCGATGCGGCTGCTATCCGACGCCCGCCACAGCACGCTGCCAGTCCGGCCTCTACCGGTGGACCCGCACGAGCACCCGCGGGCGGATGAGATCGCGAACTACCTGGACCAGGTGCAGCACACCCTGGGGGTGGACCCGTTCTGGGGGTTGCGTGTGGTCGGGGTGGAACGCGTCGGTCACGGGTCGGTGCTGCAGCTGCAGACCGCAGAGGGCGACGTGCAGACCCGCAACGTGGTGTGCGCGACCGGCGCCGCCACCCACCCCCGCATCCCTGCGTGGGCGCAGCAGCTGCGGGTGCCCGGGGTGGTGCTGCACAGCGCCCACTACCAATTCCCCCGGCAGGTGCCCACCGGGCGGGTGCTGATCGTCGGCGGCGGAAACAGCGGCGTGCAGCTGGCGCGAGAGCTATCCACCTCCCACGAGGTCACCCTCGCGGTCCGCACCCGGCGCCCGCACCGACCCGCCCGTACCTTCCCCGTCCACGCCCGGGCAGGCTCGTCCTGGCTGGGTCGCCCACCCGCCGTGCAGCCGGTGTTCGGCGACAGCTACCATGCGCTGCGTCACGCGGGTGTGGCGGTCGCCCCGGCGGTGACCGGCGCGGACGGCGGGCAGGTCACGTTCGCCGATGGCAGCACCCTCGCCCCGGACTCGGTAATCCTCGCCACCGGGTACGACCCCGGCGAGGACTGGCTCCCCGCCGAGGCGACCGCAGCCCGGTCCCGCCCGGCGATGACCGGGCTGCCGGGCTTGTTCGTCGCCGGGATCCCCGCCCACAGCCGCCCCGGAGCGGACACCCTCGCCGGGGTGTCCCGGGACGCCGCCGTAATCGCCCGCACCATCGCGGACCGGCCATGACCGCCACCCCGACGACCCTCCAGGACCCGCACGGACGCCCCCAACCCACCCCGCCGAACCGCCGCGCCCGGGCGGTGATGCCATTGGCGATGGCGTTGCCGGTCGCGGCAGCCGCGGCGGTGCTGATGGATCTCGCCTACCCGGAGGTGGGATTCTGGCCGGCCGCGTTCGCCGCGACCGGGCTGCTGCTTCTCGCCCTGATCGGCCGGAGCGTGTGGGGGGCGGTGGCGGTCGGGGCGGTGTTCGGGTTGCTGTTCTTCGGGCTGCTGGTGTCCTGGACGACCCGGTATCTCGGGCCGGTGCCGTGGGCGGCACTGACCGTGGTGGAAGGGACCCTGACCGCGGTCGGGATCATCCCGCTGGCACTCGCCTACCGGTGGGTGCCGCGCGCCGCCCCCGGCCCGGTCGGACGCCTGCTCCTGCTGCCGGGCCTGGTGGCCGCGTTGTGGACGGGCCGGGAGGTGCTGCTGGGCGCCTGGCCGTACGGGGGGCTGCCGTGGGCGCGGCTCGGGATCACCCAAGCCGACAGCCCCCTCGTTCAGACGGTGTCCTGGGTCGGGGTGAGCGGGCTCACCTTCCTGATGGTCTTCACCGTCGCCGCCGCGATCGAAGCCATCCGGACCGGCCGGTGGCGTCGCCCGTTCCCCGCCGCCGTACCCGCCGTCACCACCCTGATGCTGGTCCTGGTCCCGGCGTTTCCCACCACACCGGCCGGGACGATGCGGGTCGGGGCGGTGCAAGGCAACGGCCCGTCCGGGTACTTCGACCAGCGCACCGTGGGGGCGATCGCCCGGGCGCAGGGGGACGCGACCGGCCCGGTGCTCGACGCGGATGTGGATCTGGTGGTGTGGCCGGAAGGGCTGGATGCTGACCCGTTCCAGACCCCGTGGCTGGCCGAGTATCTCACCGGCATCAGCACCCGGGCAGGTGCCCCGCTGCTGGCGAACGCGGCCACCACGGCGGGCGGCAACATCTACAACACGTCGTTCCTGTGGGACCCGGCCACCACCGGTGCCACGCCGCAGCGGGAGCAGGTGCAGACGCACGCGAAACGCCACCCGGTGCCGTTCGGCGAGTACGTGCCCGACCGGGCGTTCTACACCCTGCTCGCCCCCGACCTGGTCGGGCTGCTGCAACGCGACTACGCGCACGGCACGGACGTGCCGCTGGTCACCGTCGGCGGTGTGCCGGTGGGGTTGGCGATCTGCTTCGACGTGATCTACGACGAGGTCATCGCCGAGAGCATCACCGCCGGTGCGGAGCTGCTGGTGTTCCAGACCAACAACGCCGACTTCCGCGGCACGGACGAGAACCTGCAGCAGCTCGCGGTCGCCCGGATCCGCGCGGTAGAGACCGGCCGTACCGTGGTGAACGTCTCCACCGTCGGCACCAGCCAGATCATCCGCCCCGACGGCAGCACCCTCACCGGTCTGCCCGCCGGACAGGCCGGGGCGCTGATCGCCGACACCGACCTGCGCACCGGCATCACCCCCGCCGTCCTCATCGGGCAAGGCGTCTCCGCTGTCACCTTGTGGGGTGGGCTGGGTGGTCTCGCCCTCACCGGCGCGATCGCCTGGCGGCGGCGCACCCCTGCTGTGGCCTGACTAGGCATGCCCGCCAGACAACCCGGGGTTATCCTGCGGGTGGGAGGACGAGGCGGCGGATCTCCGCAGCGATCAGATCTGGTTCTGTGGCGGGGATGTAGTGGCCGGAGCGGGCAGCGACCACGTGCCGGCCCTGCCGGGACTGTGCGGCCCGATACCGCCCGGCGGCGGTCGCGGCATCCCGGACCCGTCGCGGCATCCCGTCCGCGAGACTGCCGGAGATGACGGTGACCGGGACATCGGGCAGCGCCGGCGGGTCGCCCTGCCAGGCGTGCAGCTCGGTGAGGAAGGTGCGCGCTTGCCGACCCTGGGTGACCACCACCGCGGGCCGGAACGCCTCCCGGTGAAGATCGGCCCGCACATCCTCGGGCATCCCCTCCCCGAGGAACCGGAAGAACCGCTCCAGCATCCCCACCCGGGCCAGCACCCACTCCACGGCGATCACGATCTTCTCCCCGACCCGGAACCGCATACCGAACAGGAGGTCCGCTGCCTCATCGGTCGGATCCACCAGCACCAGCCCGGCCACCCGGTCCGGGCGGCGGGACGCGGCCAGCCGCACCATCGGGCCGCCCGCGGAATGCCCCACCTGCACGAACCCGCTGCTCGGCTCGAGGCCGTCCAGCAGATCGTTCAGGTCGTCGGCCATCCGGTCCAGGGTGCGCCCTGCACTATCCGGGACGGACCGACCCAGCCCCGCCCGGTCATACACCACGGCCCGCGTGAACGCGGCGACCCGGGTCTGCACCGACGCCCAGGTGGAGCGGGTCGCCGCCGATCCCGCCTCGAACACCACCGTCGGCACCCGGGGCCCCGGCGGGGCCCGGCAGCACCATCGCATAAGGGGCGCGCCCGCCACGGGTGCGCACCCACACCGGCTCCCCCTGCGTGTGCACACGCTCCCCCGCCATGACCCGCCCTACCGGTCCGTGCCCTGGCGGGAGGCGCCGGTCGCGGCGCGGTGGGCCTTCTCCCGCAGGGCCAGCAGGGCGAGGGTGTCGTCCTTGATCTGGGTGCGGCCGAGGATGCCCCAGTGCGCGCTCAGGTGGTCTTCGAGGTAGCGCAGCACCCGGGCGAACGGGACGGTGTGCCACGGCGCCCCCGCCCCGGGCGGGGAGGTGGGGTTGCCGAACACGACCGTGCGGATCGTGCGCCCTTCCGGCGCCACCGTCCGTCCCGTTTCCAGCAGTTCGGCGACCAGCCGGGCGGCATCGGTCGGGGCGCAGCACCCGAACCGGGTGAACGCGGCTTCCAGCACGGCCGGGTCCCGCATCGCCGGGTTGGGGTGCGGGCGGCCTTCCTTGACCTCGCCGACGATCATGTCCGCTCCGCCCCCGGCACCCAGGGCCGGGTCCAGCGGTGCGTCGACGGTCCCGGACGCTCCCGGTGCGCGGTGCAGCCGTACGGCGAGGATGTCCAGGTCGGTGATGGTGCGGGGACCGCCGGGACCGGTGGCGTCCAGCACGGGGTATTCGGCGACGGTGAAGTAGCCGTTGACCCGCAGGTACGCCTGCACCAGCCCGACCGCCGTGTCCACCCTCTATCTCCGACCGGGTTATCTGGCCGGTCAGGCGGCGTGCGCGTAGCGGGCCGGGTCGGCGTCGAACAGCGGCCCGCACTCGGCGCAGCAGAACCAGTACCGGCTGCCCTGGTAGTCGCGGAACAGGCCGCGCTGCTCGGCCCAGGCCGGGTCGACCTGGTTGCCGGGCATCACCGGACAGGTCACCAGGTTCGTCGCCCCCGCCGGCGGCTCGTGATGGTGATGCTCGTGCGCACCATGCTCGTGTCCTCCATGGTCGTGCCCGTGCGTGTGGTCGTGCCCGGAGTGGTCGTGGTCGTGGGACATGGTGTGTCTCCTTCTCGAGCGATGGTTAGGCCTGGACGGGCGCGGGCTCTCGGGTGGCGGGGGCGCCGGCACGGGTCGGGGTGGGCAGGGGGCGGAAGCGGCGCAGGCGGAGGCTGTTGGTGACGACGAACACGCTGCTGAACGCCATTGCCGCGGCGGCGAGGATGGGGTTGAGCAGGGCGAGCATCGCGACCGGGATCGCGGCGACGTTGTACGCGAACGCCCAGAACAGGTTCCCCTTGATCGTGCCCAGGGTGCGGCGGGCCAGCCGGATCGCGTCCGGGACCAGCATCAGGTCGCCGGAGACGATGGTCAGGTCCGCGGCGGTGATGGCCGCGTCGGTGCCGGTGCCCATCGCGATCCCGAGGTCGGCGGCGGCGAGGGCTGCGGCGTCGTTGACGCCGTCGCCGACCATCGCGACCACCCGGCCCGCGGCCTGCAGGTCGCGGATGGTGTCGAGCTTGCCCTGCGGGGTGACCCCGGCGCGGACGTCCTCGATCCCGGCCTGGTTGGCGATCGCGCGGGCGGCGCCGGGGTTGTCGCCGGTGAGCAGGATCGGGGTCAACCCGAGCTCCCGGAGCCGTGCGACCGCCTCACGGCTGGTGGGTTTGATGGTGTCGGCGACGCTGATCGCCCCGCGCACCTGCCCGTCCCACGCCACCACCGTCACCGTCGCCCCCGCCGCCTCGTCCGCCGCGATGGTCGCGGCGAGCTCGGCGGGGATGGGGAGCGCCCATTGGGTGGTGATCCAGGAGGCGCGGCCGGCGGCGACCAGGCGGCCGTCGACGATGCCCTGCACGCCTTGACCGGCCTCGGCGGCGAATGACTCCACGGCATCCGTCGGGCCGTCGGCTGCGGCGGTGATGGCGCGGCCGATGGGGTGCTCGGAGCCGTGCTCGAGCGCCGCGGCGAACCGGATCAGCTCCGCCTCATCGGTGCCGGGAGCGGGGTGGATGCCGGTGACGGTCATGGTGCCGGCGGTGATGGTGCCGGTCTTGTCGAGCACGACGGTGTCGATGCGGCGGGTCTGCTCGAGCACCTGGGGTCCGCGGATGAGGATGCCCAGCTGGGCGCCGCGGCCGGTGCCGACCAGCAGAGCGGTCGGCGTCGCCAGCCCCAGCGCGCACGGGCAGGCGATGATCAGGGTGGTCACCGCGGCGGTGAAGGCGACCTCCAAGGGCGCCCCCGCGATCAGCCACCCGGCGAACGCGGCCAGGGCGAGGACGATGACGATGGGGACGAAGACGGCCGACACCCGGTCGGCGAGGCGCTGCACCTGGGCCTTGCCGGTCTGCGCCTCCTCGACCAGCCGCGCCATCCGGGCCAGCTCGGTGTCGGCGCCGACGCGGGTGATCTGCACGAGCAGGCGCCCGCCGGTGTTCACAGTCGCGCCGACCACGCGGGAGCCGGGGGCGACTTCGACCGGCACGGACTCGCCGGTCAGCATCGACTCGTCCACCGCGGACATTCCCTCGGTGACGAGGCCGTCGGCGGGGATCTTCTCACCCGGCCGCACCACCACGACATCACCCGGAACGAGCTGTGCGACGGGGACGCGCTGCTCAGTGCCTTCGCGGAGGATCACTGCGTCCTTGGCGCCGAGCTCCAGCAGGGCGCGCAGGGCCTCGCCGGACTGCCGCTTGGCACGAACCTCGAGGTAGCGGCCGAGGAGGATGAACACGGTCACCAGCGCGGCGACCTCCAGGTACACCTCGTGGCCACCGGCCTGCGGGGTGCCGACGAAGGTGACGCTCATCCGCATTCCCGGCATCCCCGCACCGCCGAAGAACAGCGCGTACAGCGACCAGCCGAACGCGGCCAGCACCCCGACGCTGATCAGAGTGTCCATCGTCGCCGCCCCGTGCCGGGCATTGATCGCCGCGGCGCGGTGGAACGGCCACGCCCCCCACACCACCACCGGCGCGGCCAGGGTGAGCGTGAGCCACTGCCAGTAGGTGAACTGCAGGGCGGGGATCATCGACAGCACCGCGACCGGCACCGCCAGCACCGCCGAGACGATCAGCCGCTGCCGCAGCGACGCCAGCTCATCGTCCCGCGGGATGGTCTGCTCAGCCGTGTCGGGCACAGGCGGGGCTGGGAGGCTCGCTCCGTACCCCGCCTGCTCGACCGCCGCGATCAGCTCCTCCACCGGCACCGGGGCCTCCGAGTGCACGCGGGCCTTCTCGGTGGCGAAGTTGACCGTCGCCTCCACCCCGGGCAGCTTGTTCAGCTTCCGCTCGACCCGCGTCGCGCACGACGCGCAGGTCATCCCGGTGATGTCGAGATCGACGTCCAGCGTGCTCATGAGGCTGCGGCGAGGCTGTACCCGGCCTCCTCCACCGCCGCCCGCACCCGCTCCGCATCCACCGGCGTCGCGCTGGACACCGTCACCGTGGACACGCCACCGGCGTGCAGATCGACCGCGACGTCGGAGACACCGTCGATCGCGGAGACCTCCTCGGTGACGCTACGCACGCAGTGCGCGCAGGTCATCCCCTCCACCAGGAACTGCGCCGACACGGTCTCACCCGCCGCCGTCTGCTGCGCCGGCGCGCCGGTGTCGGTGGCTGCCGTGGCGTGGGAGGTGGGGCTGCAACAGGCGCAGCCACCGCCGGTGCTGGTCGCCTGCAGGCCGAGGTCCTGGAATCCCTGTCCGGTCATGATGTGCTCCCTTCAAGAGCGTTGAACGATGTGAGTGGGGACGACGTTAGGAGCGCACGAGGCGCGCGATCGCGGCGTTCGCCTCGCGGAGCTTCTCCTCCGCGAGCGGGCCGCCTTCGGCGGTCGCCTGCGCGACGCAATGCGCGAGGTGGTCTTCCAGCAGCGACAGCGCGACGGACTCCAGCGCCTTCGTCGCCGCCGACACCTGGGTCAGCACGTCGATGCAGTACACGTCCTCGTCGATCATCCGCGCGATCCCGCGCACCTGACCCTCCGCGCGGCTCAGCCGCGCCAGCAGCGCCGGCTTGTTGTCCACATACCCGTGTGCCATCTCGCACCTCCACCCACAATCTACCATACCCTGTAGGGGTACAGGGTGTAGGGTGAGGTCATGACCGGCATCCAGGAGCCGCGGCCCGCACAGACCACCCGTTGGCACGTCGTGACGGGCGGTCCCAGCTCGGGCAAGACCACCACGGTCAACCTGCTGCGGGGCCGCGGGTACACGACCACAATCGAGCACGCCCGCCACTACATCGACCTGCAACGGATCACCGGGCGCAGCACCGCGGAGGTGCGGGCACGGCAGAGCGAGTTCCAGCGCGCCGTCGTCGACATGCAGATCGAGCAGGAACGCTCCCTCGACCCGCAACAGACCGTGTTCCTGGACCGTGCTCTGCCGGACTCGCTCGCCTACTACCGCTTCCTCGGCCTCGCCCCCGGCACCGCCCTGCTGGGCGCGCTGGCCGGCGCCCGGTACGCGACGGTGTTCCTGCTTGACCTGCTCCCGCTGGCGTCCGACTACGCGCGCACCGAGGACCCCGCCGCGCAGCGGCGCATCCACGACCTGCTCGGGCTGGTGTACCAGGAGCTGGGCTTTCCCGTCGTCACCGTCCCCGCACTCGCCCCCGACGCGCGCGTCGACTTCATCCTCGAACGAGCATCGGCCGGCACTCCAGCCGAGAGGGGCGTGAGCTGATGGGCGCGGGGAGTAGCCGGTACCGGCAGATCGGGGCCGTGCTGCGCCGGCACGGACTCGGCGTCCTGGCCGGCGTGCTGGGCCTGGGCGGCTTGGTGCCGTTCCACCGCGGCGCCCTCGGACACGCCCGGCAGGAGGACCCCTACACGAACCCCGAGCATGTGCGGGTCGCGTTGGAGGAGCTCGGGCCGACGTTCGTGAAACTGGGCCAGATCCTCTCCACCCGGCACGATCTGCTCCCCGCGGCATGGGTCGCCGAGTTCGCCAAACTGCAGGACGACGTCGCCGCGGCACCGTGGGAGGGCATTCGGGACGTGCTCCGTGAAGAGCTCGGCGCCGACCCAGAGCACGTGTTCGCCCAGTTCGACCCGGTGCCGCTGGCGGCGGCGTCCATCGGGCAGGCGTACGCGGCAACTCTTCACGACGGCACCGAGGTCGTCGTGAAGGTGCGCCGGCCCGGCGTGGTCGCGCAGGTGCATGAAGACCTGGACATTCTCCGCAACCTCGCCGACCGCGCCGACCGGCGCTGGGATGCCATCCGGCAGTACGACCTGCCCGGGCTGGTGGAGGAGTTCTCCCGCACGCTGCGTGCCGAGCTGGACTACCTGCAGGAGGCCCGCAACGCCGAACGGTTCGCGCAGGAGTTCGCCCACGCGGCGCGGGTGCGGATTCCCCGCGTGCACGGGGAGACCACGACCTCGCGCGTGCTGACCCTGGAGCGGATGAGCGGGGTGCGGATCGACGACCTGGAGGGCCTGGACGCCGCCGGCATCGACCGGGTCGCACTCGCGCGGCTGGGTGCCGACATCGTGCTCACGATGGTGTTCGACAACCGGTTCTTCCATGCCGACCCCCATCCCGGGAACATGTTCGTGCAGCCCGACGGCGCGCTCGCGCTGATCGACTTCGGGATGGTCGGGGAGCTCACCGAACAGACCACGGACGGCCTCGCCGGCATCGTGCTCGCCTTCACCCGCGACGACCCGGACACCCTCACCACCGCCCTGATAGAACTCTCCCGGACCGCCGACGTCGTCGACCGGGCAGGGCTGCGGCAGGCGATCACCGCGTTCACGGCCCGCTACCGGGGCCGTTCGCTGTCGGAGATCAGCCTCGCAATCATGCTCCAGCAGCTGCTCGGCATCCTGCAGCAGCACCAGCTGCACCTTCCGCAGGAGACGGCGCTGCTGTTCAAAGTGCTGATGATGGCCGAAGGGACCGCGGCGCGGCTGGATCCGGACTTCCAGATGCTCGACGCCCTGCAGCCCTACGCTGAGCAGCTCACCCGCGCCCAGCTGTCCCTGCCGGCTCTGGCCCGGCGATGGGCGCGCGCGGGAGCCGACACCGGGGCACTGCTCACCGAGCTGCCCGCCACCCTGAGCCGGCTCCGGCATCTCCTCGAAGACGGCGGGTTCGAGGTGCACCTGCGCGCGACGGAGCTGGAACCTCTCGTCGGGCGCGCCGAACGCGTCGGCAACCGTGTCGTCGCGGGAATGATCGCCGCCGCGCTGATCAGCGGGATCGGCACCCTCGTCGGCGGGAACACGAAATGGCGCTCCCGGGAAGGCGTCCTGATCGGCGCCGGGACCGGCACGATCGGCGCCCTCGGCAGCTATCTGCTGTGGACGCTGCGGCGCCGCCGACCCCGCCCCTGACCCGCGCACGGCTCAAGAACACCACGAAAGGAGACGAAGATGGACAGGATCAGAGTCGGCGTCAACGGGTACGGAGTGATCGGCAAGAGGGTCGCCGACGCCGTCCACGCCCAACCCGACATGCACCTGGTGGGCGTCGCGGACATCGTCACCGACTGGCGAATACAATCCGCCGTCCCGCGGCTGCCCGTATTCGCCGCCACCCCCGACGCGCACAGCGGCATGGTGGACACCGGCATCCGCCCCGAGGGAACCCTCGACGATCTCCTCGCGCAGAGCGACGTGATCGTCGATACGACCCCCAAGCACGTCGCCGCCGGAAACCTGCCCCGCTACCAGGCGGCGGGAGTAAAGGTGATCGTGCAGGGCGGGGAAGCGCACTCGACCACCGGGCACTCCTTCGTCGCCCAGGCCAACTACGCCACCGCGCTCGGCCGGGACCTGACCCGGGTGGTGTCCTGCAACACCACCAGCATCGTCCGCGTCCTCGGCGCGCTCGAAAACGCCGGGCTGCTGCTGCGCGCCCGCGGGGTTACTGGTAGGGCCGAATGTCGCAGGGTGCACTATTCATCCTGGGATTAGTTCAGTCAACACTGTATGATCAGTGCATGCTGACCATTGCTCCACGTCTCGACGTCATGAACCGGCTCGGCCGGGCCATGGCGGACCCGACGCGCTCCCGGATACTGATGACCCTGCTCGACGGCCCCAGCTACCCGGCGGTGCTCTCGCGTGAGCTGGAGCTGACCCGCTCGAACGTCTCGAACCACCTGACCTGCCTGCGCGACTGCGGCATCGTGGTCGCCGAGCCGGAAGGGCGGCAGACGCGCTACGAGATCGCGGACCCGCACCTCGCGGCGGCGCTGACCGCGCTGGTGGACGTGACGCTCGCGGTGGACGAGCACGCGCCCTGCATGGACGCTTCGTGCACGGTGCCGGGCTGCTGCGGGACGGGAGCGGGCGCGTGAGCGCGGCGTGCGGCTGCGAGCACGACGAGCCTGAGACCGCAGTCGGCGAAGAGGCCGAGGAGGCGGAGCGCCCCTGGTGGCGGGACCGCGGGATCATGGTCCCGGTCTTCTCCGGTGTGGCGTTCCTCACCGGTCTGGCGCTGGAGTGGTCCGGGATGGAGATCCCTGCGCTGGTGCTGTTCTGGATCGGCCTGCTGCTGGGCGCGTCGACGTTCACGCCGGGCGCGATCCGGAACCTCTTCAAGGGCAAGCTCGGCATCGGGCTGCTGATGACCATCAGCGCGGTCGGCGCGGTGATCCTCGGCTACGTCGAGGAGGCCGCAGCGCTGGCATTCCTGTACTCGATCGCCGAGGCGCTGGAGGACAAGGCGATGGACCGTGCCCGCGGCGGGCTGCGGGCACTGCTCAAGCTCGTCCCGGAGACCGCCACCATCCGCCGCGACGGCGTCTCGGTCGAGGTCGCCGCGAAGGATCTGGCTGTCGGGCAGCTGATGTTGGTGCGGCCGGGTGAGCGGATCGCGACCGACGGCGTCGTCCGCACGGGACGTTCCAGCCTGGACACGTCCGCGATCACCGGGGAGTCGATCCCGGTCGAGGTCGAACCCGGCGATGCCGTCTCCGCCGGCGCAATCAACACCGCCGGGGCACTGGAGGTCGAAACGACCGCGGCAGGCACCGACAACTCACTGACCACGATCGTCGACCTCGTGGAGAAGGCTCAGGCGGAGAAGGGCGACCGCGCCCGCCTCGCCGACCGCATCGCCCGCCCTCTCGTCCCGGGCGTGCTGATCCTCGCCGCCCTGGTCGCGATCATCGGCTCGCTGCTCGGCGACCCGGAGCTGTGGATCACCCGCGCCCTGGTCGTGCTGGTCGCGGCATCGCCCTGCGCACTGGCGATCTCCGTGCCGCTGACCGTGGTCGCGGCGATCGGCTCGGCGAGCAAGTTCGGCGTGATCATCAAGTCCGGTGCCGCGTTCGAGCGGTTCGGCGTGATCCGCCACGTCGCCGTCGACAAGACCGGCACCCTCACCCGCAACGAGCCCGCCGTCACCGCCGTCCTCACCGTGGACGGTGTGAGCGAGGCGGAGGCGCTGGCGTGGGCGGCCGCTCTGGAGCAGCACAGCACCCACCCCCTCGCCGCCGCGATCACCGCCGCAGCGCCGGATGCCCCTGCGGCGGAGGGCGTGACCGAGCAGGCCGGGCACGGCATCGAGGGCGAGCTCGCCGGCGCGCGGATCACCGTCGGCAGCCCGCGCTGGCTCGACGCCGGGACCCTCGGCGACCGGGTCGCGGGGCTGGAGGAGCAGGGCATGACAGTCGTGATCGTCCACCGCGGCGGCGTCCCGGTCGCCGCGATCGGCGTCCGCGACGAGCTGCGCCCCGAGGTCCCTGAAGTGGTCCGCACCCTCGCGACCCAGGGCATCGGGGTGACCATGCTCACCGGCGACAACGCCCGCACCGCCCGCGCCCTCGCTGCGCATGCAGGGATCGATGACGTCCGCGCCGAGCTGCGCCCCGAAGACAAGGCCGCCGCGATCGCAGAGCTCGGTGCGAAGGGGCCGGTCGCGATGATCGGCGACGGCATCAACGACGCCCCTGCGCTGGCCGCCGCGGACATCGGGATCGCGATGGGCGCGACGGGCTCCGACGCCGCGATCGAGTCGGCCGACGTGGCCTTCACCGGTCACGATCTGCGGCTTCTCCCGCGCGCGTTCGCCCATGCCCGTCGGGGGCGGCACATCATCAACCAGAACATCATCCTGTCGCTGCTGATCATCACCGCCCTGCTCCCGCTCGCCCTCTTTGGCGTCCTGGGGCTTGCGGCGGTGGTGCTGGTGCACGAGATCGCCGAGGTGATCGTGATCCTCAACGGCCTGCGCGCCGCGTCGACGCGGAAGGCAAGCACGTGACCGCGCAGGACGTCGCCGCCGCGTGACGGCTTGATCCGGGACCATGCGGATGACCTTTAGATTTCACATCAGAGTTCGCGCGCGTTGATCGGCGACTTGCCTGCTGGCTAGGGGCCTATCGGGCGGGCCGTATGCCGGGGTCTAATGGCCATGATCATTTGGTTCCGGTTTCCCTTCGCCTCGGGTCTGTCTTCGTTATGGTCGGGCGAAGGGGCGGGCAGCAGTCGGGGTCGTTTTCGCGGCGGTGTCGCCTGGCACGCGCTGTCATCACGATGCTTGCAACCACCGCGAGGATCAGGAGTGCGGCACCGCCCGTGATCACCCACGGGTTGCGGAGGAGGGTGCCGATCCCTGTGATCGTGCCTCCGACGACGAGAAGTGGAAGGAGGGCGCAGCAGCCGACCACGAGCAGTGCGGCGACGGCCCCAAGGAGCAGGCCACGGCCGCCTCGCTGGTCGTCCTGGTTGGGAGGCATTGGTGTTCTGTCCTCTCGTGGTGCCGTCTCAGCAGCAGGTCTCGGGACCGCAGCAGCTTCCAGACAGTTCGTCGGCACCGGTCCGGGGGCGCTCGAGCATCTCGGTGATCAGGGTGCTGCCAACCTCGAAGGCATCGGCGACCGTGAGGATTTGGGCCATCGGGTGTTCCGTGAGCCATCCGGCGGCGTCCTCGCGGGAAGCGAAGTAGTGGACCTGGTTGCAGAACGAGGAGCGAATCGAGTGCATGGCCTCGGGGCTGACCAAGGACACCACCGCGGTCGCCGGTTCCACGCTAGTGACACCGGCGGTCGAGTCGACGGTGACGCGGATCGTGTCGCCGCTGGCCGGGGAGATCGATTCGACCCGGGCGGGCCGATCGAGGAGCGGGCGAGGCTCCAGTTTCTGATGGGGTGGATCCGCTGTCTGGCGCGCGGTCAGGCGCAGCAGGACAGCATCGACACATCGGTGGTGAAGGCCTTGGCTACGATCCGGATGCCTTCGGCCGTGGTCAGGTACGGGGCCCACGCGTCGGCGACCTCGGTGATGGTCTTGCCGAGGATGTGGACACCTGCGGCGGCGAGTTCGCCGGCGTCCTTGGCGACCGCGGTCAGGCCGAGGATCTCGCCGGTGTCCGCGTTGGCGACCATCTTGATGAACCCGCGGGTGTCCCGGTTCACCAGCGCGCGGGGCACGTACTCCAGTGGCAGGACACGGCAGTCGCAGCGGATCCCGGCCGCGATGACCTCCTTCTCGGTCATCCCGACCGCGCCGACGGCAGGGCTCGTGAATGTGACCCGCGGCATCCGCGTGTAGTCGACCGACGTGCTGGCGTCAGTGAAGGCGTTCTCGGCGACCAACGTGCCGTGCCGGGCTGCGACGTAGACGAACTCGGGGTGCCCGGTGACATCCCCAGCCGCCCAGACGCGAGGGTTGGAGGACTGCAACTGGTCGGTGACCACGACCTCTCCGGCCGCGCCGGTCTTCACTTGCACGGTCTCGAGGTTGAGCCCGTCGGTGACCGGGGCGCGGCCGAGCGCGACGAGGATCTCGTCGGCACGGAACTCCTGCACGCCGCCCGAGACCTCGGCCGCGGCGACGATCTGGCCGGTGCCCGGGTCGCGGGTGACGCGGGTGGGGATGGCGCGGCGGACCACTCGGATGCCCTCGTCGGCGAAGATTTCCTGCAACGCCTTGGAGACTTCCGGCTCCTCCTTCGACGCCAGCCGGGACCTCACCAGCAGAGTCACCTTCGAGCCGAGCCGGGCGAACAACTGTGCCATCTCCAGCGCCACATAGCCCCCGCCGAGCACCAGCAGCGAGTCAGGCACCTCGGACAGCTCCATCGCCGACGTCGAGGTGAGAAAGTCGACGCCGTCCAGCCCCTCGATGGCAGGAGCCCACGGGCGGGAGCCTGTGGCGATGAGGTAGTGGGCGGCCTCGATGGTTTCGACGGTGCCGTCCGCGGCGGTGACCTCGAGGACCGACGCATCCGGCGTGCCGGCGAACGCCGCCTCGCCCTGGCGGACCGGCCAGCCGTAGGCTTCTGCCACGTCGATGTACTTCTCACTCCGCATCGCCTCGACCAGGTCCCGCTTGCCACCCACCAGCCCGTGCATGTCTACCGGGCCAGCGGTGGCGGCGATCCCCGGGAACCGGGAGCCCGCATCCGCGGCCACGTGGCGGGCCTCGGCGGCCGCGAGCAGCGCCTTGGACGGAACGCACCCCGTGTTCACGCACGTGCCGCCCAACGTGCCGCGCTCGATCATCACCACCGACTTTCCCAGTGTGGTGGCGCGGATCGCCGCGGCGAATGCCGCGCCACCCGACCCAATCACGGCCAGATCAAACCTCGATGGCATCCTTATTCCTCCCTGGACATCTTGGAACATCCCGCTGATACACTCATCATGAACCTTCCACCACAGGGGAAGGTCAAGCACGAAATTTGCGACCAGCGAAAAGGGGGGGCGGGGAATGCGGATCGGAGAGCTCGCCGACGCGGCCGGCACCACGGCGAAGACGTTGCGGTTCTACGAGGACCAGGGGCTCCTGCCGCCGGCCGGGCGCACGCCCAGCGGCTACCGCAACTACACCGCCGAGACCATCGCCCGAATCGACTTCATCCACCGCGGCCAAGCCGCTGGACTCACCCTCGCCCAGATCCAGCAGATCCTCCACATCCGCGACCACGGCCAAGCGCCCTGCAGCCACGTCCGCGACCTCCTCGACGCACGCCTCACCGATATCGACCAGCAGCTCAGGCAGCTCCACGACCTGCGCGACACCCTCGCCGGGCTCCGCGACCAGGCCGAGCACGTCGAGCCCGACACGTGCAGCTCGGATCAGGTCTGCCGCTATCTGTAGCCAAGCCCGGGGGTCTGTCCGATAATTCAGGCAGTCCCACTGGAGGCGCAAGCGTAGCGGGAGGCCATTGGTGCTCAGGTCGAGGTTGAGCGCAGCGCGGGATAGTCGGACCATTCGCCCCCGGAGAGGCGTGCCCAGGCGGCAGCTGATGACGCCGTGATGCCGAGCAGGTCGGACACGATTCGAGGATGCAGTTGTCGGGTGAGGTCCATCAGCGCGGTGACACGAGCGCTGCCGGCGAGGAGTCCTTCTTGACGGAGTCGACGGCTGAGCGGCCCGGGGGTGATCGGTCGGCCCGGGTTCCTGCCCGGGAAGAGCCAAGTGTCGGAGCGGTTGCCGTCGAGCAGCTGGACCATTGCTTCGGCGAGGACTTCGGGCAGCTCGATCGGTTCAGTTCCGACCGTCAGCGTCATGGGGCGCGCGGTCGTATCGACTTGTGCGCGGGTGATCGCTGCGATGCGGGTCAGGTGGAGCCCGTAGAACAGGACGAGCAATCCGCTGACTCGCGTCACGGGATCCATGTCGTCTCGCGTGATGAACGCGCGTGCCATCGTCCACCGATGGTCGGCGGCGTAGTCGCGCCCTTCGAGGCGATGGCTGCGGAACTCGACCCGGAGGCGGCTCAGGCGGTGCCGTCGCAGCCACCGGGTGAACGGCGCGAGGGCATCCCGTTGTGAGGGCGAACCGGTGAGGAAGCCGTCGAGAGATCGCTGCGGGTATGTCGTCAGCGTTTCGCCGCTCGCGCGGATCTGCTGCAGGAGGGCCGCGCACCGCTTCAGCGCCGCACGCACCTTCTGATAGGTGGAGCCGGATCGGACGGCCGTAGCTGGTCTGCCCCTGAGTGATCTGCCCGACGGCAGCAGCTCCCAGGTGCAGTACCGCCGTAGGAGGAGCCGGTCCTCGGGATGGGGGACGGTCGGAAGCCACCGTTGGAACCAGTGCTCGAACCTCGCCGCTTGGATGTCGAAATCGGGCAGCACGCCTGAGCGGATGAGGAGCGAGAGCAGGAATGCCACGGACTGGCCGGCGTGCGCTCTGGTCATGATCGCGTCCGCGGTGAGGGGCAGCGTGCCATCGGCGAGCTCACGGAGGACGACCGCACAGCGGCTCTTGTACAGCCACCGCTCGAGGGAGATCGCACTGCCGTGGTGCGTCACCAGATACTCCGCGAGCGGGTGCAGCTCGGGGCGGATCTCTCCGCTGTCGTCAGCAAGCAGTTGCTGGATGGCGATAGGTCGCCGGCACTCTACGCATAGCCGGTGCTTGCGCACCTCTTCGATCGTCCCGCATCCCGGGCATGCCATCGTCACGGGAGCTCCTGCGCACTCGGTGCAGACCTTGTGCCCATTCATGAAGCCAGTGAGGAACACCTTCCGCCCGCACTCCGGGCACGGCTGGGGGCGTCGCATCGCGTAGTAGCAGCGGGCGCAGACCCGTCGGCCGTCCAGGTGCGTCGCTACGCGGCCCGGCTCCCCGCAGAGCTCGCACATCTTGACCGGCGCGGTGTAGCACGCGAGACAGACGAGCGCGGGGCGACGGACGATAATCGTGGCGTTCTGCCCGCATCGCGAGCAGTCGCCGAACGACCGCGGATCGGCTCGCCAGCAGTCCCGGCAGAACCGTTGCCCATCGACGGTGCGCTGCACGGGCTGAACTCGTCCGCATCTGGCACACGCGACCGATCGGGCATTCCGTTCACAGCGCGAGCAGTGGCGACCGCCGGTCTGCGTCTTGTGAGGCATCCGAACGGCACGTCCACAGGAATCGCATGTAGGCAAGACGACCCGCCCGGCACCCTCGTTCACGAGAGCGTGGGCCAGATCCTGCACCGTCACCGGTACGTTCCGGTGTCGCCCTTCGAGGACTCCAGGTTGTTTGAGGAGTGCGAGTTCGAGACGCCGTTGGGTGAGCGGCACGGGTGCGACTTCAGCCACGATCTCAACAAGGCGCTCCACCGGGATCTCCGGCGCGATCGCGTGGACGAGCCCGGCGACCTCAGCAACCCTGGGCTCCTGCGGAGGCTTCGCCACCGCGGCCTACTTCGAGCGCGGGCGACGGATCGTGGCCCGCACGGGCCGCAGATCGCCGATCGCACCCCGCGTCGCCTCTTCACCCACCGCGACCGGGGCCGCAGCCTCCCGGCGGGTGACCTGCACGAGGTCGTCGAGCGAGCACTCCAACGCGTCGCACAGCGCGGCGAGCACGTCGATGCGAACCCGCTGCGGTGCTTGCGTCACCAGTCGGTACACCTGTTCCCGGGACAGGTCGACGCCCCGCTCCTCGAGCAACGGCTTCAGCTTGGAGGTCTGGAAGATCCCGCGCGAGGCCATCACGCTGCGGAGGCTCCATGCGGTCTCGAGCTCAACGGTAATCTGCTTCTCCTTCGATGAGGGCCTTCAATGCGTCCGCGAGTACCCGGTTCTTGAAGTCCGAGCTGACGGAGGCGTAGATCGAGGTCGTCGAAGCATGCATGTGCCCGACCTGCTCCTGGACGAATCGGTCGGCGTAGCCGAACTCGAGCAGGTGCGTCACGTACGAATGCCGGAGGCTGTGCAGAGTCAGGGCCTTTGACAAGCCGGCCTCGTCCCGCAGCTCCGCGAACCGCCGGTCGAGATAGCCGGCCGACAGTCGGGTGCGGCGTTCCGTCACCCACAGCGCGTCAAGACGGTATCCACGCCACCCGCGCAATTGTCGACGGCGGGCTGCGGAGCCGCGTGATCGTACTCACGACGTTCGACTTGGACGAGTACGCCTTCGGGGCACTCCGCGCGGGGGCGAGTGCGTTCCTCGTCAAAACTGCGACACACCAAGAACTCGTGGACGCCGTACGCGTCGTCGCTCGAGGCGATGCCATCGTGACGCCCCGCATCACACGGCAGCTCATCGACGCCTACACCGGCCGCGACCAGCCCGTCCCGGGCGGACAGGGCCTCTCGGTTCTGTCCCCCCGAGAACGCGACGTTTTCAACGCGATCGCGCTCGGCCTCTCCAACGGCGAGATCAGCCAGGCACTGCATCTCTCACCCGCAACGGTGAAGACGCATATCAACCGAATCTTCGCCAAGCTCGGCGTCCGCGACCGCGTGCAGGCTGTGATTCTTGCCCACCAGCTCGGGTAGACCATCGGTGGTCAAGCGAACTGATGCGCGAACGCGACGGGGCTGAGCCCTAGACGCCGCGGTGCCGAAGTGAGACACTTCTCTGT
Source organism: Microbacterium sp. PAMC21962 (assembly GCF_019443465.1). Classification (NCBI taxonomy): domain Bacteria; kingdom Bacillati; phylum Actinomycetota; class Actinomycetes; order Micrococcales; family Microbacteriaceae; genus Microbacterium; species Microbacterium sp. PAMC21962. Next base: position 2,433,695 of record NZ_CP080381.1, read on the forward strand.
TCTACTTCGGGAGGTCACCATGGGCGACGATGAACCGGCGGTCGATTGGGAAGGCGTCATCCGCGAGATGATCACGCGTGCGACCGAGGCGGCGCCCACCGAACCGGGCGTCTACAAGATGCCGTGCGGTGAGTGTGTGGTCGATTTCTTCATCACCGCTGAGGGCGAGGAACGCTGGCTCGTCGCCGGGGACGACCGCTCCTACACTCGTGAGACCGTCGCGATCGCCCGTCACGGAGACCACCCCTGGGAGCGTCTCTACACGCTCGCTGACGCGGCAAGGGAAGTGGCGCGAGTCGCCGCCGCGAACGGCGGCGACATCGACCGAGTACTCGAGGAGCTGGTCGAAGCAATCGACGACCGCGAGGTCGAGCGGGTGGTGCGTGAGCGGGATGGCATGAGCGGTGAACCGCTCGAGGATGTGGCGGCGCGCTTCGGGGTCGACCTCGATGATCTCTAGGAACATCTACACCCGTCTAGCGAAACGATAGATATCCCTAGATTTCTCGAGGGCCACGCTCATCGAAGGAGGCCGGTGTGAGCCAGTATCCGTGGTTTGACTTCGACCAGGTGGACTTCGTCACCTCGGACCAGCACTTCAGCCACGCACGGATCAGCGAACTCGCCGACCGCCCGTTCGCGACCGTGGAAGAGATGAACGCGGAGCTGGTGCGACGGTGGAACGAGGTCGTGGGACCGGACGACATCGTCCTTCATCTCGGTGACCTCGCGCTCGGACCGATCGAGGAATCTGTCGGGCTGACCGAGCACCTGAACGGGCGACGATTTCTCGTGCCCGGCAACCACGACCGAGTTTCGCCGGCAACACAGTCAAGGCGCGCGATCGAACGATTCGCCCCGCTGTACGAGGCGGCCGGGTGGAGCATACTCCCCGAGGTCATCGAGGGCACCCGCCGCGGGTACCGGATCCTGGCATCCCACTATCCCTACAGCGGCGACTCGCACGGCACCGACCGGCATACGACGCACCGCCCACGCGGCGACGAGGGCGTTCCGCTGCTGCACGGTCACACGCATGCCCGCGATCACGGCCCCCACGGGCACGAGTTCCACGTCGGCGTCGACGCCCACGACTTCACGCCCATCCGCTTCACCGTCATCGACGAATGGATCCGCAGCCTGCCGGACATCGAGACACGACTGCAGGCCGCAACTCGGGAAGCGCGCACCGTGCTCGCCGATATCGTCGGCGGCGAAACCCCGGGCTCGGACGCGCTGTTCTACACACAGGGATACAACGAGCTCGTCATCGTTCTCGAGGAGCTTCTCGCCGCGCTCCCTCCCGACGAGGCGGACGGGTAGCCGGGAACAGGTCGCCGTTCGCGGTGGGGCCGGATCGGAGAGTGCGCGTCTCGGTCCGGTAGCGCACCCATCCCTGCCTTCGCCAATGCACCATCACGAGGCTCCGGACTGCGCGTGACGACCACGCCTCCTCGTGGTCGGCGTAGTCGGGGTCTTGTGCGGCGAGCTCGGTGAACAGCTCGCGGAACGTCGGCGGTTCGCCGTGCTCGCGGGTGTACCGGTGGATGATCTTCACAGCGCGACGCGCCCAGCTCGGCGCGCTCTTCGCTGACGTGAGCTCGGTGAACAGCGGCGCCAGGTGAGGTGCCGACCACGGCTTTTCGGTCCACCCGGAGTTGTTCCACTGCATCGTGTCGGGCTGGAGGACCGGCTCGCCATCCTCGGTAGAGCCGGGGCTCACCGCCGCGCCTCGGGGTCGACGGACGCGCGCAGTGAACCAGCGGGCGTGGTCGGCGGGGAGCTGAGCTCAGTCTGTGACCCGGCGTCCTCCGTCACGGCCATCAGCGCCGCGGTGTACTTCTCCCCTGTCACCTTCATGCGCTCCCGTGCTGCCCGTTGCAGACGACTGGAGGTCCGCTTCTTCTCGGTCATGATGCCTTCTTCTCTTCGGTAGGTGATGTGGTCTGGGTATGGGGGTCGGCGGCGAGGGCGCGATGGAGCTCGCGAGCGAGCCGTTCGCCGAGTGGGGTGAGGCGCATCGGCCTGTTGCGTGCCGCGGCAACGAACAGGCCCCCGCCGACGTCGGCGCCGAGGCTTGCGAGCTGGGCGCTCAGTGAGCTTTGGGTCGTGCGGATGGTCGCCGCGGCGGCGCGCACGTTGTCGTGCTGTGTGGCGATGAGGAATCGGCGCGCGCGTTCGATGGGGTGGCGGCCGACGAGGGCGCGCTGGAGGAGCCGTGACCGGCCGGCCAGTGGGTGAGGGGTGCGGTCGTGTGGGCCGGGTCGCATCGTGATGCCTGCCGCTTGGATGCGGTGCGCGATCGTGGGAGCGCTGCAGCCGACGAGCGCCGCGATCTGTCGCAGCGTCATCCCTTCCTTCTCGTACCGCTCGCGCAGCCAAGCCTCGTCGATGACGAACGTGGTGGGCCGTCCGCGGCGGAGGGTGCTGTTGCCGTCGGCGAGCACACGCGACACCGTCTGCCGCGATACTCCCGTCCGCCGTGCGAGCTCATAGGTGGTCGCGCCCTCACCGTATTGGGCGATGAGTTCGCGGCTGCGAGATGGTGTGTCGAGTGCGCCACGGACGGGTCTGGCCGTCGCCCACTCACCGACGGGGTCGCTGCGGACGGCGGGTTCGATGTGCGTCGACAGCGGGGGCGCCCAGCTGAGTGGCTCGTCGATCCCTCGGCGGAGCAGGAAGGCGCGGCCGATATCGTTCAGCTCGCGGCGCACGGTGTCCGGCAGCGTCTTCGTGAACGTCGTGACCGTCCGCGGAGATATCCCGGCCGCGTCCCATGCTTCCGGTGCGCGTCGCATCGAGTTGCCGGTGATGGCCCGGTAGAGGTGGGCGCGCGCATCGCGGTGTCGGGCGCCGGAGCCGGGTTGGACATTCAGTCGGGCGCACAGCTGCTGCCATTCCTCTTCGGGAAGGAGTTCAGTGCAGTCGAGTCTGCGGCGGCGTGCGTAGTCGATCGGTGTCTCGTGGCTGTCGAGGTAGGCGGCGAGGTTGAGGATCGCCGCGAGGGCGGGCGTCTCCGCGCCCGGCCTCCCGAACTCGCGCATCACATGAGTGACCTGACGAATGGGCGCCGTCGAGTCCAGGAGGGCGAGGGCAGCGGAGTGGGTCAGCCGTGTGCCGGTGAACACGACGGCCGCGGCCAGCGCGGAGGCGGCGACGTCGCCGTTGATGCGGCGTGGGGTGAGCGCGTTCGTCCATTCATCCCAGAGTTGTGCGGGCACCTTCCGTGCCCGCTCTTCCGGGTTTACGTCCGAGGCTGGCGCAGCTTGTAGGAACAGCGTCGGTCGTCGGGTGCGTCCGAGGGACGCGGCGATCAGTCGCTGCAGCTGCGGCGTCTGACCGGTGTACGACGTGCTCACCGCGAGGCGCCCAGCCAGCAGCCGAACCGCACGGTCGGGGTCTTCGAGTGCGGCGATCGCGATCGTCGTACCGACCGCGCCGCCGGCCGCTGTGGGCGGTCCCGCCCACGTCCACTCATGCTTGTCTCGAGGCACCGCCGCGAGGAGGTCCGTTTCCAGCTCTGGCATGTCGAGGTCGCCGCCATCGCAGAGCGTAACTCCTGCGGCGCGGGTGAGGAGACGGATGTCTTCGAGGACGGTGATCGCGGGTTGCGGGGCGTCCGCATAGATCCCGAACCGGCCCTCGCCGGTGGAGAGGATCTGCATCATTCGGCGCTGTGCGTGGAGCGCCGGGTCGGGTGCGGCGATGCGTTCGGGATGCGCGGTGAGGTCGCCGCGGCAGCGGCTCGCGATCGGGCCCGTCCCGGCACCGGCGACGGGATTGTGGCAGTGCCCGGGATGTGGGATCCCGGCGAGCGGGTGCCCGGTGTGACGCGGTGGCTTGTGGCACACCGGGCAGTTGTCGGCGAGGATGCGGCGGTGTCTGACGCACGCGAAGGTGAATGGGAACTGCCACGACATCCGCCACCTGCCTCCGGAGTCCGCCAGGCATTCGGGGCAGTACCGTCCCGCCATCCCGCCGACGGGGCAGCGGAAGCTGATCCGTCCCTGCCGGGTGTAGCGGATCGCGTGGCGTGCGAACCGCATCCGCGTCATCTCCTGGAACTGCGCCGCCGGGATCCCCGTCGACCGCTCCAGCCGGGACGCCTGCTCATCGGTGAGCTCGGTCGCCCACTGCGCGGCCATCCACGATGTCGCTGACACCGCCCTGCCGCCCTCCTGCTCCACCAGGCCGAGCGCGCACGCCATCTCCGCGACAGTCGCGCGGTTCGCGGCCGCCGAGGCCTCCAGCCAGGAGTCGAACGGCTCATCCGGCAAGGGGCGGACCCGGAACGGAAGGACGCGCACGGCACCGGCCGTCTCGCTCATCAGGCGGCCTCCTCGCCGGTCTCTTCGGCGCCGTCGCTCTTCAGTCGGCGTCGGCGCCGCTCACGGCGTGCCCGATCCTCTTGGTCGTGCTTGGCCTGCAGCTCGGTGCGCTCCGTTTCTGCTCCCTCGTCGATGCGGATGTCGTCGAGGAGCTTCCGGTCGATCCGCTCGGCGCCGGTGCGGATGGCGCGGGACGCGCCGCGGCGGATGAGGTCCATGAGCGAGCCGATGTTGCCGGTGGTGCGGGCAAACAGGTACCGCGACATGTCGACGAGCATCCCTTCGTGCGCGTCCGCGAGCACGAGGGCCTGTTCGATGTGCCAGAGCAGGCTGTCCCACTCCTGGCGGGTCTGCTTGGTGCGCAGGCTGTACGGGTCGAGGCTGAGCACGGTCCAGCGGCGGAACGTCTGCGCCATCGCCGCTTCCTTCCCGGTCGCGCCCTCGCCGACGAGGCCGCGTTCGCGGAGCGCGACGCCGGCGAACAGGAAGGTGGCGCTGTACTCGTTGGACAGCCACTTCAGCTGGTTCGCGACCTCGACACCGTCGCGGGTGCGCATCTGGATGAAGTGCAGATCGTCGATGATCACGAGGCGGGTGTCGTGCCGTTCGATGCAGTCCGCGGCCGCCCGCGCCAGATCTCGGCCGGCCATCGAACGGTGCAGGATGCCCGCGGTCGCGGGGTGGGCGTAGAACCCGAGGATCATCATGTGCAGGCCCTTGATCGTGAGGCGCCCTGGGACGGTGATGTGGCAGACCGGGAGGTGGAGGATGTCGCGATCCTCGTCGAGGTACTCGCCCACTTCCGCGATCCGCTGACGGTGGAAGTCGCGCCCGAACGTGTTGACCACCGTCGACTTCCCGAGGGCCGGTGGGGCGTCGAGGGCGGCGGCGGATTTGACCCGGTCGGAGTCCTGCAGGTTGCTGTCCAGGATGTCGCCCAGTTGCAGGTGCACCCCGTGCACCTGCCGGGTGCGCAGCAGGATGTTCGCGTGCCACGCCCGCCGGTCCGCGTTGTACCGCGCGAACTCGTCCGGGCCGAGCGGTCCGAGCTGCTCGGTCGTTAGCAACGCGGGCTTATCGCGCGGGGGACGTTCGGCGAAGTCCTTCCATCCCTCGTAGGTCGACAGGCTCCGCTGCCGGCGAGGCGCGTCGTGCTCGCCCGGGACTGTGGCGGTCATTGGATCATCTCCATCGGCTCGAAGTGGTAGTCGGATCGGATCGTGGGCTCGTCGATGTCGTCCTCGTCGTCGTCATCGCCCGTTTCGGGAATGTCGACGCGCTTGCGTGGGTCGCGGACCTCGCCGGTGAGCTCCCGTCCGAGATCTGTGGTGGGGTTCAGTTCGGCCTCGAGCATCCGCTGCACGGTGCGCAGCGACCACACCCCGTCAGCCGCGGGATCCTTCTCGTTGAGCTGCGCGGCCATGCGGGAACTCATCCGCCTCTCCGATGGGGTGAGCGCGCGTCCCGCGCCCCAGTCCTCGAGCAGCTGCGCGGCGACGTCGTCGACCTGAGAGGGGCGACCCTGGCGGATCGCGATCTTCTTCGCGTACTCCAGCGCGTCGAGGCTGAACGGTGTGTCGAAGGCTCCCTTGTGCTCCCACTCGAGGGTGTGCCAGGTGCCGTCCTCGGGGTCGTGGAAGTAGATCTGCGTCAAGTCGTCGGGGTTGACCACGAACGGCCACTCCGTGCCCTTGTCTCGGTGGATCGACCGGGCGCGGTTGCGGTACTTCGCGACCGAGTCTCCGGTGTAGCGCAGCTTGTGGATCTCGACGCCGTAGTGATTGAACTGCCGTTTCACCACCGGCAGCAGCTCGAGGAGAACGCTCCGGTCGATCGGCATCCGCAGTTGCCCGGCAACGGCGAGCCCCTGGTCGTATCTCTCGGCGGGGCTGAGCTTGACGCCGGGGAGGCGGGGATCCTCGAGGGAGTCGTGGGGTCGGAGGTGGTAGACCGTCGCGACCCATTCGCGGATGATCTGCTCCAGCTGCGGGACCGTGTAGACCGCGTCGGCTTCGACGTCGTCGCCGCGGCCGCCGACGTCCGCGCCCTTGTAGCCAGGGAGTTCCTGGAGGAACGTGTCGAGGGTGCGGAAGAACCTCTCGACAGGGCTCTTGTCGGTGGGCTGGTAGACGCGGGCCGGCTGGATGGATATGCCCAGGCGTGCGCACGCGCTGGTCACGTGCTCCGAGAGGTACGGTGCGCCGTGGTCGACGATGATCGTGTCGGGCAGGATCCCCGCACGGACGAACCGCGGGACGCGGATGCGCGTCGGGTCGACGAGCACGGAACCGGCGACACCGTGGAAGGGCCATCGTGCGCTCGTGCCCCACTCCGCGGGAGTGTCGAAGGGTTGGCACGCTTCCATGAGCACGCCGGATACGTCGATGGATTTCGTTGAGCCGGGCGTCAGCCGCATGCCGAGAATGCAGCGGGAGTAGAGGTCGATCGCGACCGTGAGGTCTGCGGCGACCCACTTGCCCGTCACCGGGGCCACGGCGAAGACGTTGAGCGGCGTCGTATCGAGGAGAACGTATTGGCCGGGCGCGGTGGCGTGCAGGCGTCCGTACGGAGCGGGCGGCCGGTTCGCGTTGGAGCGCTTGCGCTTGGTGCTCCCGGAGAAGGTCGCGCGGCCACGGGAGAGCTCGTCGAGGATCTTGTATGCGGCGCTTCGAGAAGGGGCGGCGACGATACCTGGCCCGTGGGTGCGGTCGGCTCGGGCGTTGACTCTCGCGATGATGATGCTTTTCGCGACCTTCGACTCCGGCGTCTGCTCATCGATGACCTCACGTGCCGCCGTGACCCAGCGGTCGTCGAAGTTGACGAGCAGATTGCCCGGCTGCGCCTTGCGGTGATCGATCAGTCCGATCTCGCCGGCATCCTTATACCGCGCCACCCACCTCGCGACGGTCCGGCGACCCTTACCGAGCTCGAGCGCCTTCGCCGCGATCCGCTCCTCGATGCGACGCTCCGGATGGTAGGCGAGCTTCGGTTCGCCCTCACGTGCGATCTCGGCCGCCCCCGACCGGTAGCCGGTGAGGACCTCTCGCACATGATCAGCGCGCTCGGCGGACACCGCGCGGGCCGCGTCGCTGGCATCGGCCCAGACGACACCCAGTGGAGCCGCGTCCTCATCGCGACTGTTTCCGGGGATGCGTGTCGTACCTCCCTCAGCGCGGGGGCGCAGGAGGTCGATCATCCGCAGGCGCCGAACCTGCCCAGTTCGGGTACGGACGATGACCGCGCCCTCGCAGATCTCCGCAACGGTGCAGGCATCGCCGTCGTAGACGATGTCCACGCCGGGTTTCAGGGTCCACGTGCTGCTCATCGCTATCTCCTTCAGGTGTTGAGGGGGTGGTATCTCAGGCCCGCGTCACGATGCTCGTGGCGCTCAGAAGTCGAGTCAGGTCGGTGCTCAGCCGGCGAGCCCACAGCAGGTGCAGGACAAGCGCGCGTGCTGCGAGAAGCCCGCCGGCGACGGCCGGAATCGCGCGCACCGCCTCGCCGAACGCCATGGGCGATCTCAGCTCGCCGAGCGCGCCGGTGACGTCGCCGTCGGCGAACTGGAAGGGTCGGCGGTAGCCGGCAAGGAACTCGACGTTGCGTAGCAACACCTCATCCGGCTCGGATTGGACGCGGTACTCCCACCCGTGGGGTTCGATCACGCGCCGCGACCAGCTCAGCGAGTCACGCACCTTCGGGATGGTGAGCTTCGCGGCGGGCTTCACATCCACCACGCAGACGGTTTGGTCCGCGTGGACGATCAGATAGTCGGGAATGTGGCGACGGCGTGTGCCCTTGTCCTCCCCCTCGAGGAGGAACGGCTGAGACAGGATCCAGTCGACGCGAGGGTCGAAGTCGGCCAACAGCAGGTTCGCGTACTCGAGCCGCGACTCGTATCCGACATGCGATTGCATGGTTGCCGACCAGTAGCTGCCCGAGAAATGCCGCTGCCCCCGGTACCAGCGGAAATCACGCCACGGGACGGCGGCGTCGAAGACGCTCAATCGAGCTGACTGCAGCGGAACAACGTCCACCTCGCCACCCGCTTTGCGAACCATCAGCCCGACATCCGCCGGGAACGCTCCGCCCCGCGTCCCGAGTTGCTCGCGCTCCGTCATGAAGCCAGCGTGAGGGTCGAATCGGTCCGGGAGAATGCACGCTGCCGCCATAGATTCGCGAAATACGATTCAGGATCTCGCTCTTGCTATCACGGGTTAATTCGGTATATGCGAGTCACGAATACTAGTGAATGTGACATTCACTGTAATGGACGTCACATAGATAACAAGTCACCGTCAGGGATACAAATATAGGGACCACAAAATCAACGCCCACAGGCCGGCCTGAAGCCCACGTCGGCCGCGTGTGCGACACTCAAGGACATGACCATGTTGGAGCCCATCGCGCCGGAGGAATCCCGGCTCGTCTTCGGCAACAGCTACATGTACAGCGTCATGGTCGAGATCGCCGGGCTACGCGGCGAGAAGTTCTCATCGAAGACGATCACCGACGCCACGCGGCTCTCCCCTGGCATCGTGCACCCACTGATCCAGAAGCTCCGCCGAGCGAACTTCATCGAGTTCGTCGAGCGCGTGCCCGGAGAGCGGACCATCCTGTACCGGGTCCGCGGGAATCCCTGGTGGAATGCGGCGAGCCAGTACGTGGAGGAGCAGAGCACGGCCGAGGAGCGTTCCGCGTCCTGACGGCGACGGTCACCTACGGGCTAGGCCCGCCCGACCGTCTGCGCGCGGAACCACGCGTCTCACCTCGCGGACTGGATCATTTGTCGAAGCGCGGCGGGGAGCAGGGAATCGACTCCTGTGTCGTCGACCAGCGCGGCGAAGTTCGACCAGACGACAGTACGGACAACCGCGGGCGCGAGGCCGAGCGCCCGCGCTATCCCGGCCTCGACCGGTTCCACCCGGCCTGGTCGGCGTGGGCTTTGGGAGAAACGATCACCGCTGGGATGATCGGTCTCGACAAGTAGACGTTCTCGCGGGATAGCTCGGAGCACGTCGGGCGAGCGGGTCATCGAATAGTTGACCGAGAAGTAGCAGCCCAACGCGACAGCCTCCCGAGTCTCTTCAGGCGTGCCCAACCACCAGTGCAGAACGGCCCCCGCACGCAGGTGAGATGCACGCAACACCTCAAGTACAGCGCTGGTCGCCCGGTAGCTATGAATTGAAGCGATCCGAGGGGAGGTCTCGACCGCCTTAACGATGCGTTCGAACGTCGCCCGCTGGGTGTCGCGTGGAACGCGGGACGCGCCATCGAGTCCCACCTCCGCAACATATGAGGTCGACTGGAGCATGGTCGCAAAGCGATCCGGATCGAATCCACGATCGGCGCCGACGAGACCCGGGTGACACCCCACCCCCCATACGCTGGCGCGATCCGAACGCGACTCCACTTGCGCGTATTCGTCGAGTGACCGGGTAGCGATCAGGACAACCGCGCCCAGCTTTTCAAGCTCGAACGGCGCGATGTCCAACGCGACGTGCGCGTGCGTGTCCAGGGGAGGTAGGCGTCTCATCCCAGATAGTTTTCCAACTCGGCCAAGCCCCGTGCGTATAGGGTCCGCGCGTCGGCGACGGTGAGGGCTGGGGGCAGTGGGGTTGTCATGAGGAAGCTCTCGTCCACGCCCGCATCGACGAAGTCTCGGACCGCGTTTTCGATCGACCGCTGCTCCGCATACTTCGCGAAGCGTCCTCCGCGGTCGGCGAGGTACGGGGTGGCATCGGAAAGATCTGCCGCGGCAAACGCGGCGCGACGAAGGACACAGCCGAAGCACTTTCCGCAGTGCGAACCACTGGCGACCTGACCCAAGTACTGCTGGTCGCTGTGCGAGCAGGAGTTCGTTGCGCTGAGGAATGCCGCGGCACGATCCGCGCCGACCAGCTCGACGACGCGTCGGTACTCATCGCCCTTCGTCAAGGCTTGGAAGGGATTCTCAATTTCGCCGTACCCGCCCAGATCTGTCAACAGTGAGCCCACGCGCCAGAGGAACCAAGGCTGCGTCGTGCGGGTCGACAATGCTCCCACCCGCTCTGGGCCAAGTGGGGGGTTGATGGAGGCGAAGCCGTTCTCGGCGATCCACAGGCCGCGGCCACTCTGGCTTGCCACTGCCAGCCCGAGCGCGAGGAACAGCAACGATCGCGAGCGGCTCGACGGTTCCCGTCGAAATCGTGTGCCGTTGAGGCGATGTGTTCTGCGTTGCAAATGCACCTGGTAATGGTGGATGGTCGTCCCGCTGAACAGCGCCTCCAGGGCGGCGGCGACACGCTGCTGCGGGGCGCTCGCTCCCGCACCCGAGCTTGAGTGGGAGACAAGCCGCTGCCCTTCCCCGGACCGGAGCGATGCCGCGGACACCAGCGCGCCGGATGCGGAGTCCGCGCCGCCGCTGACCAGAACCGTCCGAGCGGCCGTGTCGGGCACCAGCACACCACTCGTCTCGGAGGCGGCGAGTCGGGCGAACTGCAGAGTCCACCGGTCGCCGGTGAGGAACGCGAGCGTGCGTTCCAACTCCGCCGCGACGGCCTGCCACTTCTCCGCGTGGATCACCGGCACGGTCAAGACTAGGTCGCGCTGATTCCAGTTCGATCCACCCCGTTCACGTCTCACCGAATGGTCTGCGACATAGACGGTGAGGGCCACACGAACGAAGTCGGCATTGATCGAAGGAACTGTCCCGAGCTGGCGCAGGTCCGGTCGTAACCCCGTATTGAAGGAATCGCCCGGCGTGCCATCCCACAAAAACACCTCGTCCGCCCCGCTCTTGGCAGCATCCTCCCGGGACAGACACAGAGCGATGCTCGTCATAACTCATCCCCATAGATAGCAAGAAGATCCGTCACGCCTGTTTGGACCGCCGCGCTAATGGACGGGCCATCCAGAGTCACCGCGGCGACATCGAATCGCATCGCCCATGCCTTCGCGGCGAGTCGGATCTCATCCTCTGCGGAACGCCGAAGCGCAGCCCTCGGTTCTTGTCGAATCCGGTCGCCGACCTCCGTCAGGATGGAACGAGCGATCATCAACTCGACCGTGTGGCGCACGATCTGCGCCGGATCCCGCGGAGTCTCCAGCGTCCACGTCACGAGGTCTGCGACGATCAGTCGCGCCTCGCCATCGGCGATTGTACTGTCAGGTTCCGACTCGAACGCGGCCTCGACGATGCGCCGGCGCACCTCGAGCGGATCATCAAGGGCGCGAAGCTCATCGAGGTCGAGCCCGGCCGCCTCCAACGGTGCGCGCTCACCCCGCAAGTACGCGGTCGACAGAGTCGCAGCGCTGCCGGCTGGGCCGGCTACGCGTGCGGCCGAGCGCTGCGCGCCGCCGCTAGAACGGCCGCCACCGGAGCTCCCGGATCCTCCAGCGCGACCCGATCGGCCACCACCCGACGGGCCGGACCACAACCGCAACGCCCCGCCCACACGCTTCGGATCCAGGCGCCCGTCGATCGTCGGGCCGCCAGCTGCGGGAGCCGATGGCGCGGATGCGCTGTCAAGCCAGTCGCTCAGCGCATCCCTCAGTCCGGCAGCCGCTGCACCGCCGCCTCCCTTGTACACACCACTAGTTCCCATCAGGACGCCACCACCGGCCCGAGCAGCGATGTCAGCGCCTTCGAGGTGTCGGTATCGTCGGCACCCACCACGCGCCACCCCTCAAGGACATCGACGTACTGAGCTTCGATGGAACGGAACAGCATCACCGTCGAGGCATTCACATCGGTCGCGCGCAGCCGAGCCAGGGCGACGAGCGCCTCCTGCTGTACCGCCGGATGCAGTCGCGCCAGTGTGATGATCGCGTTCACCGCCGCGAACTGCACGCCCGGCTCGTCCTGGAGGCGTCGGCCGAGATGATCGAGCAGCACCGACACATCTCCCAGAGGCAAGGCCTGTAGCTCGTCCTGAGATACCGCCTCACGTTCGATCTGCGACCTTGACGCCAATGCCGCAGCGATATCCCGCAACTGTTCCGGAAGCCCCTCGTCGACGAGCAGCCGACCATGGAACGCCGCCGCAAGCGTCAAGTACCCGCCAGCCGCAGCCGCGTCGAGGGCAGGCGGAAGCTTGGCCCACCGGATCATGGTTGCCGAGAACGACTCTTCGTCGACACCTTCCCCATCATCTGCGTCCCCGCGATCGGCGGCGGCGCCGGACTCTGCGACCTCGGACAAACGCTCCAGCCGGGGACGCAGCACCCCCGCGCTCAGCCAACCGAGCAGAGTGTCGAAGTCGGTCGGCAACGTGCGCTCCAGCACCATGAGTTTCGCGACCGCATCCGGCGACAATGCAATCCCTCGCCGATCCGCGATCGACTGCCGGACGTTCAAGTCATTCATGAACCGCTTGATTCGACGCGGGTTCGCCTGCAACTTCTCATACAGAATCGGGGTCAACCTCGCCGCGCTCTGCATCGCAGACCGCAACGAACCATCCGCCGGCAGCTCCAGGTCATCGAGGCTCCCGGCAGCGACGCGCAGCTCACCACACGCCCGCACCAGCTCTGCGAACGCATCATCACTGCCGCACTCCTGCTTCGCCAGAAGTAGGAACAAGTATGCCCGCGTGTCGAACGCGCTCAATGCCGGAACTGGCACCGTCGTCTGCACGATCTTGTGGAGATACAAGCTCGCAACACTCTCTCGCCCGTCCCCGACAAGCGGTGTTCCAAGATGCATCCGAATCGCCTCCGCGACCCGCGCCCCATCCGCAGCCACGACGAAGCACATCCCCGGGACCGACAGGAACAAGCGGATCGTCTCGAGAGTCTCGACCACAGTCGGCGGTAGACATCGATCGAGGTCGTCGACCAACACGACGACTCGCGACACATGCGCCAACGCCGGGTCGGCCAGCAGCTTCTGGAACTCCTCCTTGAAAGACGCCATGCCCTTGGGCGAATCGAGTGACTCAGGGTCGTCGCTGACCAAGTCGAAGACGTCGTCCAACGACGGAAGCTGCAAGGTCAAAGCCGTTCGGGCCGCCATCTTCACAGCCTTGGACCAGTTGACACGCTTCACCAGCGCCTTCAGTGCAGTCAGACCCGCCGATCCCACAGGGTCGGACGCGTCAAACTCAGCACTCAACGCACCGAGGATCTCGGCTATCAAACTCTCTTTGGCGCCCACTGCCGGGTCGTACTGCCAAGGGTTCGACCGAACCACGACAACCACTTGACCATCCACGTTCTCCGTGGCGATCCGATTTTCAATCAGATGCAGCACCGTCGTCTTGCCGCTACCCCAAGCGCCCTCAAGACCGAGAGCAACTGGATCCAGCTCACCGTCGAATAGCGCATCGACCACGGTGTCCGCGATCGCATCGAACGACAGCAAGTCTGTCGCCGATGGCTCATCCGACCACAACCGAAAATCTGACCCCACAACAACCCCCAGTGCTTCGCAACTCAACCCAGGCCAGCGTTCCGACCCTACGGACTGGAACCGACTCCCTCCCCAGAACCACACGCCTCAGCCACAAGCGCGTGTCCACGGCACTTGGCAGAGATGCCAAGTGCCTGCCAACTACCCGTGGAATATGTCATTTCGGCGTGGAACCTACAACTACTGTAGGTTCCCGCTCGAGATGGCGAGGAATGCCGCGATTCCACGGTAGTTGGCTGGGGTTTCGGGTTCAGGATTCCGCGAGTAGTGGCGGATTCTTACAAGAGCTCATGGCCGTCGCGGCGATCGGCTACACACCATGCAGCGTGTCCGAACCGGCAGCGACGCGCTCTCCCCGGCCGCAGCAGCGCCCCCCGACGTGAACGGGAATACTCTCGTCAATCGGGGAGCTCCGGCAGGCGTCATCCTCCGCCGGGCAGATGCTCGAGGTGCCCGATGGCCTCCTCGAGCAGTTCGGAGACGTGGTCGTCGAAGAGCGAGTAGTGGATGTGCCGGCCGTCGCGCGTGCCAAGGACCAGGCTCAGATGCCGCAGCAGCCGCAAATGGTTCGATGTGGTCGTCTGTCCGATGTGCAGCTGTTCGCTGAGGTCGGTCACGGTGCTCGGCTGAACACTCAGCGCGCTCAGAATGCGCAGCCGCACAGGTGACGCCAGTGCCTGCATGATCTCGGCGAGACGCTCAGCATCCGCTACGGACAGGGTGCCTGCTTCCCGACGCGTCTCAGTACCGGCCATGCTCACCATTGTGCCCTCCGACCACGATAATCATTCACAACTACAATATATCATGATCTTGTGATGTATCCTGGTCGCATGACTGCTTCTTCCCCGACGACTACCGCGCCCGCTGCGGAGACGCACGACCATTCCCACGGTTCGGCCCGGTGGGAGCTGTGGTTCGCGATCGCCGCGGGCGTGACCTACGCCGGCGGGATGATCGCCGAGTTCGCGTTGGGGCTGCCGATGGTCGGGTGGCCGTTGGTGTTCTTCCTCGCCACCTACTTCTTCGGTGGGTTCTTCACGTTCCGCACCGCGATCGCCTCGACGATGCGAGGGAAGTTCGAGGTCGACTTCCTCATGCTGGTGGCCGCGATCGGCGCCGCCCTCATCGGCCGGTGGGCGGAAGGGGCGGTGCTGCTGTTCCTGTTCAGCCTCGGCCACGCGCTCGAGGAATACGCCCTCAGCCGTGCCAGCAAGTCCATCGAGTCCCTGGCCGAGCTCGCTCCCCGCAGCGCCCTGGTGCGCCGCGGCGGGGACGAGCCGGTGGAGGTGCCGGTGGAGGAGATCGTCGTCGGGGACATCGTCGTCATCCGCCCGAACTCCCGCATTCCCTCAGACGGGTTCGTGATCTCCGGGGTGTCCGCGGTGGATCAGTCCGCGGTCACCGGGGAGTCGATTCCGGTGGAGAAGGAGCCGGTGGCCGACCCGGAGCGGGCGATGCGCACCGTCGACACCCTGCCCGCCGCCAACCGTGTGTTCGCCGGCACCGTGAACGGGTCCGGCGTGCTCGAGGTCGAGGTCACCGCGACCTCCGCGGACTCGACGCTCAGCAAGGTCGTCGAGCTCGTCCGCTCCGCCGACCAGGCCGCCTCCCCCACACAGCAGTTCATCGACCGGTTCCAGCGTTGGTACGTGCCCGCCGTGATCCTCGGGGTCGCCGTCACCCTCCTGATCTCCTGGCTCGCGTTCGCGCAACCGTTCCCCGACGCGTTCTACCTCGCCATGACCGTGCTCGTCGCCGCCAGCCCCTGCGCGCTCGCGATCGCAACCCCGGCCGCGGTGCTGGCAGGGGTCGCCCGTGCTGCGCGTGCCGGGGTGCTCGTCAAGGGCGGCGCCCCGCTCGAGACGCTCGGGCGGGTCAAGGCGATGGCGTTCGACAAGACCGGCACCCTGACCTGGGGTGCCCCCCGGGTGACGTCCGTCACCCCCGCCGCCGACGTGCCCGAGTCCGAGCTGATCCGCACTCTGGTCGCTGTCGAAGCGCTCAGCGATCACCCGCTGGCCGAGGCGATCGTCCGCGACCTCGAGCCCCGCGTCCCCCAGGCCGAGCGCCTCACCGCGACAGACCTGAACGCGGTCGTCGGGCGTGGCGTCACGGCGACGATCGACGGCGAGCGGGTCGACGTCGGCAACCTGCGCATGTTCGACGAGCAGCAACTCGCGCTGACCGGCACGCTCGCCGACGCGTACACGCAGGCGCGGGACTCCGGGCAGACGCTGATGATCATCCGCCGTGGCGACCGGTTCCTCGGCATCGTCGGCGTGATGGATGCGTCCCGCGCGGAGTCCGCCCAGGTGCTCAGCGCGCTCCGGGGCGCGAACGTGGGGCAGCTCGTGATGATCTCCGGCGACAACCAGCGCGTCGCCGACGCGGTCGGCCGGGAAGTCGGCGTCGACACCGCGATCGGCGAACTGCTCCCCGAGGACAAAGTCGCTCAGATCACCCGCCTCGCCGAAACCCACCGACCGATCGCGATGGTCGGCGACGGCGTCAACGACGCCCCCGCGATGGCCCGCGCCGACGTCGGCATCGCGATGGGCGCCGCCGGCTCCACCGTCGCGTTGGAAACCTGCGACATCGCGCTGATGAGCGACGACCTCGGCCGCGTCCCGTTCGCCGTGCGGCTCAGCCGCGCCACCAGCCGCATCATCCGGCAGAACCTCATCGCCAGCCTCGCGATCGTCGCGTTCCTCATCCTCGCCACCTTCCTCGGCCTGAACATCGGCGCGGTCGTACTCATCCACGAAGGCTCCACCCTGATCGTCGTCGGCAACGCACTCCGCCTGCTCAACTTCGAGCGCGGCAAAGAGCACCACGGCATCGACCACGAAGACAGGCCCACCGCTTGAGAGACTCAGCCGGCGCAGGCGACGGCCTCCCTTGCGCGGCTATGTGGCCCAGCAGGATTGCACGGTGCCGGTCGTTGCCTGCGCGACGGTCGGGATGGTCTCCACGAGTGCTCGTGTGATCTCCTCGGACGCGGGGTACTCGATGACCCGCCAACCGACGATGCCGAAGTCCTCATCCAATGCCTGCACCGCGCATGCGAACGACGTCCCAGCGGGTGGCGTGGCTTGGAAGGATACGGTCACGGTGCGCGCATCGACCAGCTCGTATCCGGTCTCGTCGAATCCGACGTCGTCGAGCGAGTTCGAGACAGTCAGCCACGAAAGCCCGGCGACAGACAGGATTGCCGCCGTCGCGACGGTGACCCAGAACACGCGGCGGCGGATGGGCCGCGGTCCCCGACCGTAGCGGTCGGCGAGCTCCTCTTTCGTCGTCACGTAGTGCGCCCTATCTGCGGCTGCGAGCATCGCGGTCGGCGAGCTCGGTGAGGCGTGCGTTGTAGGCCTCGAGCTCGGCTTCGCCGGTGCGGTCGGCGTGCCGGTCTCGCCGCTTGGTCTCGCGGTCGTCGCTGCGACTCCACTGAATCGCGACCGTGATCGCGAGGATCAGGGTGGGGATCTCACCGATCGACCACGCGATACCGCCGCCGGTGTACTGATCCTCGAGCGGTGTGACACCCCAGGTGCGACCCATCGACCCGAACCAGTCGGCGACCATCAGCCCCGACTGCATCATGATGGCGATGCCGAAGAACGCGTGCATCGCCATCACACCGATGAGCAGCAGCAGCCTGCCGGCGTAGGGAAGCCGCCACGGCACCGGGTCGATGCCGATCAGGGAGAGCGCGAACAGGTAGCCGGTGATGAGGAAGTGCGCGATCATCCACTGGTGGCCGAGGTGGTCGTACAGCGACCAGCGGAACAGGTCGGTGTAATAGAACACCCACAGTGAGCCGATGAACAGGGCGGCCGCGACGAACGGGTTCGTCAGGATGCGGGCGACGGGCGAATGCACCGCCCACAGGATCCACTCCCGCCCGCCGCGGGTGCCGTCGTCGCGTTTGCGGATCGCCCGGGCGGCGAGGGTCACCGGGGCGCCGGCGACCAGCAGCACCGGGATCGCCATCGTGAGCAGCATGTGCCCCACCATGTGCATGCTGAACAGGTAGTCCTGGTAGACGTTGACGACGCCGCCGGTGACCCAGACCAGCAGCACCATGCCGGCGACCCACATGATCGTGCGATACACAGGCCACGCGTCGCCGCGCCGGCGCAGCCGCCACACCCCGGCGAGATAGAAGAAGATCGCGAACCCGGCGAGCACCGCCCACAACATGTCCACGTTCCACGCGGTGACCCACCGTTCGATCGTGAGCTCCGGGGGCAGCGGGGCACCGGTGAGGCGTTCTGCCGGCGAGGGGATCTCGGGAAGCGGGGCCGGGTTCGGTGGCGGAGTGCGGGCCAGCGCTGCGGCGGCGCCGCTGGCCACACCCATCAGTGCCAGCTCGAACGCGATGAGCATCCAGAAAGGGCGGGATGCCGCGTCGGAGCTGCGCATCCTGCCGATCAAGCGGGTGCGGTACCACGCCCCGAAGAGGCCGAGGCCGACGAGCGCGACGACCTTGATGCCCAAGATCGCGCCATAGGGCGAGAGCAGATCGGACCACTCCTGCAGGCCGATGGCGGCGCGCACCGTGCCGGACACGGCGACGAGCACGAACGCGGCCAGAGCGATGCTCGAGTAGCGGGCGACGAGATCGGGGATGCGGCGACGGTCGAGGGCTGGACGGACGGCGATGAGCAGCAGGAGCCCGCCGAGCCACACCGCGGCGCCGATGATGTGCAGGATGAGCGCCATCATCGCCTCGTGGTGGAAGGCGTCATCGCCGGAGTGCCCCTGCGTGCCCATCGGCACGAGCGAGGCCACCGCCACCAGGGCGACCAGAAGCGTCCCGACCCAGGACCGCACGGCGAATGTCAGGACGGTGAGGGCGGCGCCGGCGACCGTCGTGATCAGCCATGTCCTGCCGACCTCGAGCTCGACGAGGAACCGGCCGAGCTGGGCACCGAACTGGGGGCCTGCGTCGATGGCCGGGTTGAACACGCTGAGAAGCGTGAGGAACCCGGTCGCGCCCGCGGCCACGCTGAACAGGGCTGCAGAGATCGACGCGGTATCGAGGGCGACGTCGAACTCGCGCTCACCGGCCCGCAGCGTGAACAAGGCGGTCACGAGCACACCGACCATGCCCGCGGCGGCGAGATTCACGACCAGTTTCGTGACCGGAAGCCCCCAGCGCACAACAGGGCCGGCGTCGCCGAGTGGGATCTGCGCAGCACCCCCACCGAACCACAACGCCCCGACCAAGGCGATGAGTGCGACCCCGCCGAGGATCGCAGGCCCTGCGACCCGCAAGACGCGAGGAGTCATTCCTGTCGCGGTCGGAGTGACCGCTGTCCGCGTTCAGTGGCATCCGCACCCGTGGTGGCGGGAATCGAGAGTATCGGGGTCATGTGCGTGCTTTCGGCTCGGGCAAGAGGGCGGGGCAGGGGTGCGGGGTCATGTGAGCCCGGAGTAGGAGTGGAGGCCCTGGAAGAACATGTTCACGATCGTGAAGTTGAACAGCACCGCGACGAACCCGATGATGGACAGCCAGGCGGAGCGGGTGCCGCGCCAGCCGCGGGTCGCGCGGGCGTGGATGTAGCCGGCGTAGAGCACCCAGATCACGAACGTCCACACCTCCTTGACATCGAAGCCCCAGTAGCGACCCCAGGAGTCGTTGGCCCAGATCGCGCCGGCGATCAGGGTGAACGTCCAGAACACGAACCCCACGATCGCGAACCGGTACGCGAGGGACTCGAGCACGTCGGCGGCGGGCAGAGTGCGCAGAAACCCAAGACCGTCGGCGCGGGCAGTGTCCGAGGATGCTCGGGTGCGGCGCTCCCGGCGGGCCTGCAGGAGCTGGGTGATGGAGATGCCGCAGGCGATCGCGAACAGGGCGGTGGCCAGGGACGCGACGAAGACGTGGATGACCAGCCACACGCTCTTGAGCGGATCCATCAGCGGAACGACCTCGACGTAGAACGAGACCGTCGCGCCACCCAGCAGCAGCACCACCATGCCGATCAGGAACGCACCGAGGAAGCGGAGGTCGTAGCGGCGCAGCACCAGCAGGTAGACGGCCACGATCAAGACCGTGCCGGTCAGCGCGAACTCGTACATGTTCGCCCACGGCACCCGCTCCGCGGCGATGCCGCGCAGGATGGTGCCGGCCAGGTGGAACAGGAACGCGAGGACCGTCAGCGACGTCCCGATCCGCGCCCACAGCAGCCGTTGACGCTGCGCGGGCGGCGTGCGAACACTGTCCACCGACCCACTCTGGGCGTTGTCCGTCTGCTGGCCCGCCCGTGCGGTAGCGCCGGCCAGGACCGGCTCCCGCTGCGGGACGCTGGCGGGGACGGAGCGCCCGGCCAGGTCGATGGTGTACGCGATGAACGCGAGCAGGTAGGTGGCGATCGCCGTCCACACCAGCAGCAGTGAGATGCCGTCGAGGGAGAGCGCGTCGGTTCCGGTCATGGCAGGGTCGTCCTCTTCGTCGTTGCGGTCAGGGGGTGCCCGCGAGCGGGGTGGCGCGGTAGATCCGTGCACATCGGTCAGCCCGCGTTCGCTTCCAGCCAGGCCAGCGAGTCCACGGCCGCGCTCAATGTTCCCGCCGTCAGCAGAGTGCGCCGGCTCACCCCGGCCCGGAATGCGCGGCTCTCCGCGGGCGTGGGCGCGCACCCACACTCCTCCGCCGTCAGGTCACCAGGAAGGGTGAGATCGCTGCCCGTCGCCAGCGTTCGCAGCGACCAGGCCAGTCGACCTCCGGCAGGCCTCATCCGTGGCGTGTTCATGGGTGCCTCCCCGGATCAGTCGAACGATCTGCGGCGGCCGCACGCGTGCGGGCACGGTGGGAGAACCCCGCCGCGGTGAGAGCGCCGGCGGCAGCGAGGACGATGAGAGCGGTGAGCCAGGGACCGAGGATCACCGCCGGGGTGAGTCCGGTGCGCAGCGGGACGGTGGTGATCGACGCGTCAACGGTGTCGACGCCGATGCTGTCGACGGTGGTGCCGTCCGGGGCGATGACCTGGCTGGTGCCCACCGTGGAGACGTTGACGACCGCGCGGCCGGTTTCGATAGCGCGCATCCGGGCGAACGCGAGCTGCTGCAGGTTCTCGTCGGTGCCGCGGAAGTCGGCGTTGTTGGTCTGGAACACGAACACCTCTGCGCCGGCGCGGGCGCCGTCCCAGAGCACGACGTCGTAGATCACGTCGAAGCAGATCGCCAACCCCACCACGACGTCGCCGACCTGCACGAGCGGCGGGTTGCTGCCGGGGGTGTATTCGCGTTGGATCAAGCCCACCAGGTCGGGGACGATCAGCTCGTAGAACCACCGGTCCGGCACGTACTCCCCGAACGGGACCGGGTTGACCTTGTCGTGCCACTGCCGGCCCGTGGGATCCGCGGTCCACAGCAGGGACGTGTTGAAGACATCGTCGCCGCGGGTGGTGGCGGCGTTCATCAGCAACGGCGCCCCGGCCGAGCGCACGACCCGGTCCAACGCCTCGGCGGCCGCGGGATCACTAAGCGGGTCGGCGTCGACGCCGCCCTCCGGCCAGGCCAGCAGATCCATCGGCTGCCCGTACAGCGGCACCGTGGCGGCGGTCTGCGCGGCCAGGACGTCGCCGGGCGCCTTGTCGTCGAAGTACCCGGTGGGGCCGTTACCCTGCACCCATCCGACCCGGAACTCCCCGGCCGGCGCGGTGGGGAACTGCGGCGCTATCACCAGGAGAGCAGCGACGCTCACGGCAGGATGCAACCCGAGCATGAACCGGATGCCGCCGGCGCGGACCCACTGCACCCCAGAGGCGCACAGAATGACGATCAGCAGCGACAGGCCGGTCACGCTCGTCCACGACACGACCTCCGCGAGCGGCCCACCCACCTGGGTCATCCCGAGGCGCGCCCACGGGAACCCGGAGTACGGCCACGCACCCATCACCACCTCACGGGCCGTCCACAGAACCGCGATCAGCGGAGGTACCACGAGCAGCTGCACGAGGCCGCGGGCCGGATAGCGGGCGGTCCACCGGTAGGCAAGCGCGATCGGCACCGCTCCCGCGCCAAACAGGACCGCTTCCAGCCCGGCGAGGGCAAGCCACGGCACCGGGCCGAGGAACTCCCCCACCCACACCAGATGGGTCGTGTAGAACACGGCGCCGAACACAGTGCCGACCAGCAACGCCCCGCCGATGCTGCGGCCGATCAGGGCCACCAAGGCGACCGTGACACTCACGAACGTCAACGGCCACCACCCCACCGGTGCGGAGGCGAGATCCAGCAGCAGGCCGGCGGCCGCGGATGCCAGCACCGCCGCCCACACCGGCAACGACCACGCCGCCACGGTGCGGCGCGGCGTCTCCTGCTCCGGCGCGGCGGCCGGGGCGGGTGTCGGCAAAGGCGTGCGCATCGGTCAGGTGTCTTTCTGGTGGAGTCGGGTGAGGTAGTCGTTGTACGCGTCGAGCTCAGGGTCGCCGTGTGCGTCGGCGCGACGGTCGGCGGCGACCGCTTGGGCGGTGTCGTCGCGGAACCAGCGGTGCATGACGTAGATGAGCATCAGCAAGGTGGGGGCCTCGCCGTAGGACCAGGCCAGCCCGCCGGCGAGGCGCTGGTCTTCGATCGGGTCGATGCCCAGCGCGCTCGTCGGGCCGGCGAACCCGTCGATGAGGGTGGTGGTGGCCATCATCAGGAAGACGCCGAAGAAGGCGTGCAGGGCGGCCTCGGCGAACACGTCCAGGGCGCGGCCGCCGTGGCTCATCCGCACCGGCAGCGGGTCCGACGACAGGATCGGGATGGTGAACAGCATCCCGGCGACCAGGAACCCGACCTCGAGGAGGGTATGGCCGGTGACGGTGGACAGGATCGGATCGGCGAAGTTCGCCAGGTACAGACCGTAAAACGCGGCCAGGTATAGCGGCACCGCCAGCCACGGGCTGAGCAGCCACCGTGCGGTGCGACTGCGTAGCCCGGCGTGCGCGGCGCGGAGCACCAGGAGACCTGGGCCGTGGTGCGGGGTGGCGCGCAGCAGCAGGGTGCCGGGAGAGCCGAGGACCAGCAGCGGCGGGATCGCCATTATCAGGGTGAGCTGCTGGAACATGAACACCGAGAACAGGGCGTACCCGTAGTTCTCCACCGCCAGGCCGGTGACCGCGGCGAGGGCGACGCAGCCGAGCAGGAAGCTGACCGTCCGCCACACCGGCCAGCTGCGGCCGCGGACCCACATCCGGATCGCACCGGCCAGGTAGGCGACCGCGAGGAGTCCCGCGAGGAGCGGGAGCACCGGAGCCGGAAGCGGGGCCGGGGTGAGGAACCCGCCGAGGGTCGGCGGGGCGTCCGGGATCCACACGGTCGTCACGGTGTGTCCTTCGCAGGCTGGTCTACGCCGAGGGCGTGCGCGTGGCGGGTCGCGAACTCGTCGACGGCGCGCGCCAAAGCGGGGTCTTCGCCTCGGGCGAGGCCTGCGTACTCGACGTGCACACCATCCGGGGTGGTGCGGGCTTTCACCCAGAGCCGGCGGCGGGGCACGAACAGGCCGGCGAACAGGCCGAGGGTGGCGAGCACGGAGAACGCGAGCACCCAGCCGCTGCTGGGGTCGCGTTGGATCTGCAGCGACGCGAACCGCTTCACCGGTTCCTCCGCCGTGTCTTCCTCCCACGTGATGGTGCCCCACCCGTTCGGCAGGTCGACGGTGGCGCCGGGGGTGAGCTCGAGGGAGTCGGCGGCGGTGTCGCCGCCGGTGTGCTGGGTGAGACCGTCGACCTCGAGCGTGTAAACCGACCTGGGGGTGCCGTCGTCGATGCCGAGATCCCCGCTGAACACGTTGAGGGTCAGCACCGGGTTGACCACGTCCGGGTAGACGGAGGTGAACGCGCCGGAGGGCAGCACCCCCTGGGTGGGGTAGAAGAACCCGACCAGCCCGACCTGTTCGGGCAGCCCGTCCGGGATCTTGATGATCCCCAGCGAGGTCATGTTGGAGTCCTGCGGCAGGAACGGCTGCGACTCGCTGTACACCACCTCGCCGGCGGCGTCGCGGATCGTGAGGGTGGGGGCGTAGCCGTTGCCGAGGAGGTAGATGCGGTCGCCGTCGACGGTGATCGGGTAGTTCACGATCACGCTCTGCGCCCGGTCGTCTTGCCCGGGCTGGCGGATCGTGACATCGGCGGAGAAGTCGCCGGCCTGGCCTGCGCCGGGTGTGCCGGGCAGCCGGTAGGAAACCTGGAAGTCGTCGAGGGTGAGCGAGTAGGGGGCAAGGCGGGTGCCGTCGACGAACCGGCCGGGGTTGAACGAGGAGTAGTCGCTGAGCGCGTTCACGAATGTGGTGCCCTCCACCACCACCCGCTGCCCGGTGTACGCGAACGACCCGCCGATCGCCACCGAGACCAGCACGCCGACGAGGGCAACGTGGAAGATCAGGTTGCCGGTCTCGCGCAGGTAGCCGCGTTCGGCCGACACCGACGCGGCTCCGCGGGCGTCGTATCGCTCCACCCGGTACCCGGCACGCCGCAGCTGCTCCGCCGCGACATCCACCGCGTGCCCGGCCGCGTCGGTCCGCCCCTCCCCCGCCGGCAACGTGAGCTCCCGGTACTCCGAGAGGCGCGACAGCCGCGCCGGGGTGCGCGGCGGGCGGGAACGCAGCGCCTTGTAGTGGTGCTTGGCGCGCGGGATCACGCAGCCGATCAGAGAGGTGAACAGCAGCAGATAGATCGCGGAGAACCACGGCGACAGATACACGTCGAACAGGCCCACCGCCTCCGCCAGCGGGAACACGTCGGGGTTGTCCCGCTCCCACTGGATGACGCCGTTGGGGTCGGCGCTGCGCTGCGGGAACAGAGACCCCGGCACCGCGGCGATCGCGAGAAACAGCAGCAGCACCAGCGCGGTGCGCATGCTGGTCAGCTGCCGCCACGCCCACCGCAACCACCCCGTGACGCCCAGCGCCGGCTGGGTGATCTCGATCGCGGATTCGCTGTCGGCGTGGTCGCCGGGGCGCAGCGGGTCGGCGGTGACGTCGGTGCCGATGTCAGAGCGGGAGGGGGACATTGATCACCACCTGTTGCAGCTGCGACATCAGCGCCGTCCACAGCCCGGTCACCATCAGCAGGCCGAGGGCGATGAGCATGGCCCCGCCGATGATGTTCAGGGCGCGGATGTGGCGGCGCAGGAACGTCACCGAGCGGGACGCCCACCCCCATCCGGCCGCGAGGATCAGGAACGGGATGCCCAGACCCAGCGAGTACGCGAGCCCGAGCAGGCCCGCGCGGGCGGGGTCGCCGAGGTTCCACGACATCGAGATGATCGCTGCGAGCGTCGGGCCGATGCAGGGGGTCCAGCCGACGCCGAGCGCGAACCCGAGCAGCGGCGCCCCGATCAGGCCGGCCCTGCCCTGGGCGCGGGGGCGGAGAGTGCGCTGGGCGATGCCGAAGAACCCGAGGAACACCAGGCCCAGGGCAATGATGACGACCCCGAAGACGCGAGTGAGCACATTGGCGTATTGCAGCAGCAGGTACCCGAAGGTGCCGCCGAGGATCGTGACGGCGACGAACACCACGGTGAACCCGGCGATGAACAGTGTCACGCCCAGCAGCAGCCGAGCGCGCTGCGCCGTCACCGTGCGCCCCCCGTCCACCGTGGGGGCCGCGGTCGTCGTGGTGGTGCTGCCGAGGTAGCCGAGGTAGCCGGGCACCAGCGGCAGCACGCACGGGGACACGAACGAGACCAGCCCGGCGAGGATCGCGACCGGGATCGCGACCCACAGAGCGCCGTCGACGATCACCTGGCCCGGGTTCACGAGCTGTCCTCGGCGAGGGTATCGGCGACCAGGGTGGACAGGATCGACGCGCTGGCCAGCTGTCCGATGATCCGCGCCGCGACCCGTCCATCCCGGTCGATGACCAGTGTGGTGGGGGTGGCCTGGATCGGGGTGACCTGCGCGAACGCGAGCTTGACCCGTCCGTCGTTCACGTCGATCACGCTGGGGTAGGTGACGTTGTTGTCTCTCGCGAACGACAGTGCGGTGGCGGGCTGGTCGTAGGTGTTCACCCCGAGGAAAGCGACGCCCTGATCCTGGTACTCCTGCCAGACCTCCTCGAGCAGGGGGGCTTCGACGATGCACGGCCCGCACGCGGCGTACCAGAAGTTCACCACCAGCACTCCGCCGCGGTAGTCGTCACTGGACACCGTCTCGCCGGTCTCGGTGACGCCCTCGAACGCCACCGGCTCCCCGCGGTCGGGATCCGGGATCTCGACGATCTGGAAGTCGCCGGCGATGTATCCCTTCTGGTTCCCGTCCCGGTACTGCTGCGCAAGCGAATCGCTGGACGTGCACCCGGCCAGCAGCAGCGCCGCGACCAGCGTCATGGCGGCAAGGACGGGGCGGCGGATCATGCGCGCTTGACTTTGATCAGGGCGCCGGCGACCAGGAACACGACCGCCGCGACCGGCTGTGCGGCCGTCCACACCGGGCCGGAGAACGGGAACGGGAACACCGGGTTCCAGATCACCACGATCACCGCAAACACCGGCAGCCACCACCACTGCCGCGCCTGGATCGCGAACCACCCCACGATGACCGCGAAGATCGCGGCGACAAACAGCACCACGGTGAACCAGTCCCCGCCCATCAGCACCGGCGCGAGGAACAACACCGCCGCCGCGAGCAGCCCCGGCGCGAACGCGTTGCGCTGGTACACGGACGGAGTGCGCTGCTTCGCCATCATGACCCGCTCCCTACGGAGCCCGTCGCAGGCGGCGCACCGGCCGGCGCACCGTCCGCTGCGCTCGCGCGGGCGCGGCGGTGACGGGCCCACAGGCTCAGGCCGAGGACGATGACGCCGGCGCCGAGGGCGACGTCGGCGAGGTTGCCGATGAACAGGTTCCCGTAGGCGAGGAAGTCGGTGACGTGCCCGACCCCGAACCCAGGGGGGGAGAACAGCCGGTCGATCAGGTTCCCGATCGCGCCCCCGAGGATCAGGCCGATCCCCATCGCCCACCATCCGGTCCGCGCCCGCGCGGCGGCGACGACCAGCAGCACCACGGCACCGACCCCGAGGAGAGTGAGCAGCCCGGTGACCCCGGCTCCGAGGGAGAGGATCGCGCCGGGGTTGAACGCGAGCTGCAGCCCAAGCAGATCCCCCAGCAGCGGGATCCGCTCCTCCTGACTCAACCCTCCCAGTGCGGCCGCCTTCGTCGCCTGGTCGACCAGGACCACCACAGCGGCGGCCAGGCACGCGACCGCGAACCGCCGGGTCTGCTCACGAACCATCAGCGGCTCCTCCTGCGTTCGCGAGGGCCGCTGATAACCCGGTCATCAGACCGGCTATCAGGAAGAGGTTTTTGGTGTCAGAAGTCGAAGAGGTCACCGAGGAACCCTTCCTTCCGCCGACGCCCGGAGCGACCGTGATGATCCCTGTCGCGGTCAGAACGGTGGTCGCCCTCGCGCGGATAGGGGGCGGTGCTGGTTTGCCGGCCGCCGCCGGCAAGGTCGGCGGCGCGGTCGATGATCTTGTCGAGCTCGCCACGGTCCAGCCAGACGCCCCGGCACTGCGGGCAGTAGTCGATCTCGACCCCGGAGCGTTCCGTGATCAGCAGGGCGGTCCCGTCGACCGGACATTTCATGAGGGGTTCTCCTTCTGTTGCTGGTCGTCGGCGGTTCCACCATCCGCGGCGGCCGCGGCCGCGGCTGCTCGGTCGCGGCGACGACGCTCTCTGGCCACCATGAGCACGACCACCAGCGCGCCGCCCAGCACGATTACGCCACTCAGGACCGCAAGGACGGGGAGGAGTTCCCCACCTCCGGATGGCCCGTTGTGAACCTCTCCGGACGTATTGGCGGCAGATGTGGGAGACGGGTCGGGTGTCTGCTCCTCGGTCGCTTCGGGGGTAGGGGCGCTGGTGGGGACGGTGACCGCTTCGACGGTGTACTGGTACTCGTTGCTGATCGGGTGCCCGTCGCTGGACACGACCCGCCACCGCACCGTGTACACGCCCGCCTGACCAGGCGTCACCGCCTGGGTGACCGTGGTCCCGTCGATGACCGGATCCCCCGATGCGATGTTCTGCCCGTCCGGGGCGACCACCTCAATGATCACGGCGCTGAAATCGGTGAGGATCTCGCCGCTGAACGTCAGCGAAATCTCCTCCGGGACCACGCTGACCGTGGATCCGGCTTCCGGGGAGGAGGAGACGATCTCATCGTGCGCGGCTGCGGGCGCCGCGGTGGCGAACAGGAGCCCGGCGGCCAGCAGCAGCGTCGTCAGAGTGGACAGGAGGAGGATGCGTCTCCGTGAGCCGGATCGGTGCGGGTGTTCGTGGTCGGTGACGGTGGTCAAGGCGGTGGTCCTTTCAGGGCCGGTTGATGATGTGCTGGGCGATCGTCGTCGCGTCTTTCCAGACCCCGGCGAGGGTGTCGGAGCCGCGGCCGCCGTACTGCGGCATCCCCGCCACGAACAGCCCGGGCAGGCCGGTCAGGGTGCGCCGCGGCCGGTCGACGCGGGCCGGTTCCGGGAGCCAGTCGTCGCCAGGGGTGTAGCCGGTGGCGAGGATCACCGAGCGGGGGGATGCCTGCGTGCCATCGGCGAAGGTCACCCCGGCGCCGGCCGCGTCCTGCACCGCAGCTGCGATCGTGACCCCGACGCGGCGCAGCTGCTCATAGCTGTCGCCGAAGATCGGCTCGGGGCGACGCTCCCGCGAGAACAGCGGCACCCTCTCCCCCGCCGCGGCGGGATAGCTCATCGCGGGGCGATGCTGCCGCCGGGTTCGCACGGACAGCGTCACGGTGTGCGACGCGGACAGTTCGCGGGCCAGCTGCACACCGCTGTTCCCGCCGCCCACGATGAGCACGTCGCCGACGGGGATCTGCTTCGGGTACAGGTACTCGCTGCTGTGCAGCACCACCCCGGGCATCGTCAGCAGAGACGCCCACTCCGGAATCCGCGGGTGCGCGGCCGCGCCCGTCGCGCAGATCACGTTGCGGGTCTGCACCTCCCCTGCCGTCGTCGACAGCAGCAGAGTCGAGCCGTTCCCGCGATGCTCCACCCCGGTCGCCTGGATGCCCCAGACCGTCTCCACGCCCAGCCCGGCTTCCACGAAGGTGAGGTAGTCCGCCATCTCGTCCACTCGCGGATGCCGGCGCTGGTCACCCAGCAGCCGCCGCGGAGACAGCGCGCTATGCCGGGCGTCGCTGAGAAGCTCCATCGAATGCCACCGTGAGGACCAGGAACGCTGCCCCGTGCTGGCGGCGTCGATCACCACAAACTCGTGCTGCGGCCGCAGCCCTTCCGCGGCCAGAGCCGCGGCAACCGCGAGCCCAGACTGCCCGGCGCCGACGATGATCGCCCGCCGATGCGTCAAACCCGCCCGCATCACCGGCCACCGTTCACCGCAGCCTGGATGGCGTTCTCGAGGTCGTCCCACTCCTGCAGCTCGAGCAGCTCACCGTCGAGGAAGAACGTCGGCGTGCTGCTCACCCCGAGCGCCTGGCCCTCCTCGAAATCCAGCTCCACCCGCTCCGCCGTAGCCGGGTCCGCCACGGCGGCGTCATAGGCGGCCATGTCCAGACCGATCTCCTCCGCGAAGCCACGGAACAGGTCGGCGCGAGACTCCTGCGCCTCACCCCACTCCGCCTGCGTCTCGAACAACCGGACATACATGTCCTCGAACCGGTCCTGCTGCGCGGCCGCTTCCGCCGCGACCGCCGCGTTCTTCGAATTGAAGTGACCGGGCAGCGGGAAGTAGCGGACCACATACGTGATCTCCCCAGCGAACTGCTCCCGCATATCCTCCACGATCGGGAAGAACGCGCCACACGCCTCGCACTCGAAGTCGAGGAACTCCACCAGGGTGACAGCGCCCTCCCCGCCGTCGTCGAGGACATGCGAGCTCTCCCGCACCACCTGCGGGGATGCGTCACCGCCCCCAGATGAAGGTGGAGCGGACTGGCTCTGATTGACAAGGACATAGATCAACGCGGCGATCACCATCACCACCACAACGGCAATGGTGACGAGCGTCGCCTTCACAGGGGTTTTCATCGGGTACTCCAAACCAAGACACGGCACAGGACAGAACCCGGGCACGCAGCCCGGGACGAAGCGCCACCCGGAAAGGGTGGCGTGCCAAATGTCAGGTTCGGGAAAGACCCAACTGCGTCAACGAAAAGACAATCGGGTGAGCACGGGCAGCCGGCGCCGGAAGCAGCGAAGGCATCCGTGGCCCGTCACCGAGAACCGGAGGCATCCGCCGACGCCACAACCCCCGCAGCACCACCATGAACGTCAGCCCGCACAACACGCCCAACATGCACAGCGCAGCGCCCACCAACGCGTTCGGCCCAGAAACGACGCCACCGGCGACCGCCTCATGCTCGACTGGGGCGTCTGCCACGGGCTCGACGTGGGGGTCCATGAACCCAGAAATCACCAGCGGAACAGGAGTCGAACCGTCCGCCTCTGTGTGACCCGTCGCTGCCAGACCCAACATCAGCAGCAGCGCCAAACCGACGCTGGTAATGAGCCTCATTATCAACAATTGCTCATTCAGCGTCGTGGAGCGCGGAGTCCGGGCCGAAGAGACCATCGCCCACAGCCTACCGTGCGCACCTAAACCCATTCGGAGCCCGGTTCACCCGAGCACGGGAGCGCCGGCAGCGCCGGCCGGGTCCGGCGCGGCTAGCCGGTCAACCAGGACGATGACGACGGCAACGGTGGCGAAGGTGGCTTTGATGGGGGTCTTCACAAGGGCCGGTTCCAAGTCGGGCGGTGTTCTGCCACCGCGGGGCGAGGGGTCGGTGGTCAGGCGTGGGCGGGTTCGGGCTGGCGAGCGGGCACCGTGGCGAGTTGCCGTAGCGCAGCGGGGCGACGGGCGGCGCGGACGCCATTGAGGATGACGACGACCTCGGCGATCTCATGCACCAGCACGACGCCGGCGAGCCCGAGGATGCCGAACAGGGCGAGCGGGAACAGCGCGACGATGATCGCCAGAGCCAGACCGATGTTGGCGGTCATGATGCGTCGGCCGCGGCGGGCGTGGGCGAGGGCGCCGGGGATGAGGCGGAGGTCGTGGCCGATGAAGGCGACGTCGGCGGACTCGATCGCCGCCGCGGAGCCTTTCACACCCATCGCGATCCCGACCGTCGCCGTCGCCAGTGCCGGGGCGTCGTTGATGCCGTCGCCGACCATCGCGGTCGGTTGCTGCGTGACGAGCGCCTCAATCGCGGCGGCCTTGTCGGCGGGCAGCTGCTCGGCGCGAACGTCGGTTACGCCCGCCTCGGCGGCGATGGCGTGGGCGGTGCGGGTGTTGTCGCCGGTGAGCATGATGGTCTCAATGCCCTGCGACTGCAGCATCCGGACCGTCTCGGCCGACTCCGGGCGCAGCTCGTCCCGCACGCCGATCAGGCCGGCGATCTGCCCGTCCGCCTCGACCACGACGACGGTCATGCCCTGCGCGGCAATCGCCTCCGCGTTCAACTGCTGGCCGGCGGGATGGAGCCAGCGGACATTGCCGACCCGGATCGCCCGGCCGTCGACGGTCCCGGTGATGCCATGCCCGGCCTCCTCGACCACCTCCGTTGCGGGGCTGGCGACGGGTGCGGCCGCGATGATGGCCGCGGCGAGGGGGTGGGTGCTGGTGGCCTCCACGGCGGCGGCCCAGGCGAGCAGGTCGTCGCGGGTGATACCGGGTGCGGGCTGGACGTCGACGACGGTGGGCTCGTTGCGGGTGAGGGTGCCGGTCTTGTCGAGGGCGACGGCGCGGATCGTGCCGAACTGCTCGAACGCTTCACCTGACTTGATGACGACGCCGAACTTTGACGCCGCTCCGATCGCGCTGATCACCGTCACGGGCACCGCGATGGCCAGCGCGCACGGGGATGCCGCAACCAGGACGACGAGGGCGCGTTCGATCCAGGTCCACGGGTCGCCGACCAGCAGCCCGAACAGGGCGACCACGGCAGCGGCGATCAGGACGACGGGAACGAGCGGCTTCGCGATCCGGTCGGCGAGGCGTGCCCGGTTGCCCTTGCGGGCGTGGGCCTGCTCCACGAGGGCGACGATCTGGGTGAGGGAGTTGTCGCGGCCGTCCGCAGTTGCCTCGATCCGCAACGTCGCCGCCCCGTTGACCGAACCGGCGGCGACCGGATCGCCGGGGCCGACCTCGACCGGGATCGACTCGCCCGTGATCGCCGACGTGTCCAGGCTCGACCTACCCTCCACGACCACGCCGTCTGTGGCGATGCGATCGCCGGCACCGATGACGAGGATGTCCAGCTCACGCACGTCCGCGGCGGGGATCGTGACGTCGCTGGTTAGGCGGGAGACGCGGACAGTGTCGGGGATGAGGGACAGAAGGGCGCGCAAGCCTTCCTTGGCGCGGTCCATCGCCCGGTCTTCAAGCGCCTCGGCCAGGGAGAACAGGAACGCCAGGGTCGCGGCCTCGCCAACGTGGCCGAGCAGGACCGCGCCGATCGCGGCGATGGTCATCAGCAGCCCGACCCCGAGGCGACCGCGGATGAGGCGGCGGATCGCGCCGGGGACGAAGGTGTAGGCGCCGGCGAGCAGCGCCGCCCACTGCAGCACCAGCGCCGGGATGTGCAGACCAGTCCACTCGAACGTGTATCCGGCGAGGAGGAACAGCCCGGACAGCGCGGAGGGAAGCAACGCGAAGTCGCGCCACCAGGGCGGGCGGACCTCCGGCTCCTCGTCCGCCTCGGTGGGGGTGGTGGCGAGGTCGGGGCCGCAGCAGGCATCGCCCGCATCGTGCACCGCGCTTGGCGCCGCGGTCTTGGAGGAGGGTTCCGCGGCGCAGCAGGCGTCACCGGTCGAGAGCGGCCGGGACAGTTCGATGCGCCGGACCGTACCGGGCTTGCGCGGCTCGTTGGGGCCGCAACACTCTTCGCTCACTGCACGCTCTCCTTCGTTGCGGGGGCGGGCGTCTGCTCTAGGAACGTGAGCGCGGCCAGTGCGTCATCGGTGCCGGTAACGGAAAGGCGCAGGTCGGGGTGGGTCGTGTCGATCGCCCAAGTCGCGAACGCGCAGCAGGACTGCTCGGTGCGGACCAGCTCCGTCAGCCGGGCGGTCGCGTCGTCGATCTTTGGGTAGTGGACGGTGATCTGGGCGGCCGTCCTGTCGATGTCGAGGAGGTAGTCGTCGTTGAATTCCTGCCACGCGGCTAGCTGTGCAGCACCAGCGCCGGGCGTCAGCGTGCAGGCCACCGGCAGCAGGTCACGGTCGATGAGGCTCATGCGCAGCACTCGCACTGATCGTCCATGCACGGGGCGCCCTCGTCGACGGCGACGACCGCCTCGAGCAGCTGTCGCAACCCCTGGGTCAGATGCGGGTCGGCGATCTCATACCGGGTGCGCCGACCTTCCGGTGTGGCGACGATCAACCCGCAGCCCCGCAGGCACGTCAGATGATTCGAGACGTTCGTGCGGGTCAGCTCGAGATCTCGTGCCAGCTCAGCCGGGTAGCCGGGAGCGTCCAGCAGTGTGAGGAGGATCCGGGAACGGGTCGGGTCGGCCATCGCCCGACCCAGCCGGTTCATCACATCGAGGCGAGAAGTAAGAGTCAGCACAGGCTGACTATACATTCTCCGCTGTACTAATGCGAGGGCGGATGAGTCGCGGTACCCCGGCGACCATGACCACCATTGCGACGAGCTCCACCAAGGTCTGAGTCACTACAACCAACGGCGTCAGAGCGAAAGATGCCGGCAGCGCGAGAGCGAGCGGGAGCACGACCAGCGAGTTGCGGGTGACCCCGCTGAACGTGGCCGCCCGGCGGCTGGGAACATCCAAGCGTGCCGCGCTCCCGAGGAGCGCACCGAGTGGTGCCACGATTAGGACGAACACGACGAACACGGGAACCGCGATTAGCAGCTGGCCGAGAGCGCTGCTCACGCCGAAGACCTGCGAGCCGATCACCACGGCGAGAGTCAGCATCATCAGCGGCACCATTGCCGCCAGCACCACGCCCTCGATCGCGCGGCCGGCACGGAACCGTTTCGCCAGCAGCTGCGTGGCGGCGGCGAGAACGAGCGGCAGCACGATCAACAACAGAAATGCCTCCACGAACGGATGCGGGTCGAACGCACCCACCACCTCGGCGCCGGCCATCAGCCACAGGTACACCGGCAGCAACACGATCTGCAGAAGCATCAGCAGGGGCGTGGCAGCAAGCAGCCGCGCACGTGCACCGCCAGCCAGGCCAGTGAACACAATCACGTAATCCACACACGGCGTCAGCAGCACGAACAACACCCCAACGAGCACCGCCTGATCAGCCGCCACGGCGCGACTCAACCCGAACACGACCACCGGCACGACGACGAAGTTCAGGACGAGCACGACGCCCAGGAACCGCCAATCCGTGAAGGCCCGGCCGATCGCCGTGAACGGCACCCCCAGGAACGTCGCGTACAGCAACAACCCGAGCACGGGATTGATCGCCGACTCGAGCGGATCCGCCACCGCCGGCACGAGTAGACCGACCACCGCACCCACGGCGATCGCTGCGAGGTAGAGCACTACCTGATGCCGCTCCCACCACTCCACAGCTGTGCACACGAGCACAAGCCTGTCGAATGTAGCCGGTTCGCCCCTAATCGAGTGAGCGAGTAACCCTTCACCCCCAGCCAATGGCAGGACTGCTAGGTGCATGCCAACTACCCGCGGAATCTGTCATTTCGGATAGGAACCGACACGGCACTTACACGCATCGTTCTCACCAATCTTTCGGATCCGCCACTTGTCCGCCACTTCATCTAAGAATCCGCCATCTTCGCCGAGAACCTACAGGCACTTGGCAGAGATGCCAAGTGCCTGCCAACTACCCGTGGAATATGTCATTTCGGCGTGGAACCTACAACTACCCGAAGTCCCCCGGTGCCATGTCGGTGAAGCGGGAGAAGTGCCCTTGGAAGGCGACGGTGATCGTATCCGTGGGGCCGTTACGGTGCTTGGCGACGATCAGGTCGGCCTCGCCGGCGCGGGGGCTGTCCTTCTCGTAGGCGGCCTCGCGGTGCAGCAGCACCACCATGTCGGCATCCTGCTCGATCGAGCCCGACTCGCGCAGGTCGCTCAGGGCGGGCTTCTTGTCGGCGCGCTGCTCGGGACCACGGTTCAGCTGCGACAGCGCGATCACCGGCACCTGCAGCTCCTTCGCGAGGAGCTTCAGCGCACGCGAGAACTCCGAGACCTCCTGCTGACGGCTCTCGACGCGCTTGCCCGACGTCATCAGCTGTAGGTAGTCGATGACCACCATCTTCAGACCCACGCGCTGCTTGAGCTTGCGGCACTTCGCGCGGATCTCAACGAGCGTCATGTTGGGGCTGTCGTCGATGTACAGCGGCGCGTCGTTGATGCGGCCGCGGGTGGCGGCGATCGTCGTCCAGTCGCGGGAGTCGAGCGTGCCCTTGCGCATGCTCTGGAGCGGAATCGCACCCTCGGCGCTCATCAGACGCATGGCGATCTCACTGCGACCCATTTCGAGCGAGAAGACGATCGTCGGCTGCTGCGCCTTGATCGCCGCCGCGCGGGCGAAGTCCAGCGCCAGCGTCGACTTACCCATGGCGGGGCGCGCCGCGATGATGATCATCTGGCCCGGATGCAGACCGTTGGTCAGCTGGTCCAGCCCGGCGAATCCGGTGGGGATGCCGGTCATCTGACCGTCGCGCCCGCGCGCGGCCTCGATCTCCTCGACGGCCGCGTTGACGGCGACCTCGAGCGGGACGTAGTCCTCGGCCTGCTCGGCACCGGTGACCGAGTAGATCTCCGCCTGCGCGTTGTTGACCAGGTCGAGCGCATCGCCCTGGCCGTTGTAGCCCATCTGCACGATGCGCGTGCCGGCCTCGACGAGCCGCCGCAGCAGCGCGCGCTCGCGCACGATCGACGCGTAGTACGCGGCGTTGGCCGCGGTCGGCACGATCGAGGTCAGCGAGTGCAGGTAGTCGGCGCCGCCGGAGCGCTGCAGGTCACCCGTCTTGATGAGTTCGTCGGTGACGGCGACCACATCGGTGGGCTCGCCGTGCGAGTAGAGCGAGAGGATCGCCTCGAAGATCAGCTCGTGCTTCGGCACGTAGAAGTCGGTGCCGCGCAGCGCCTCGATCACGTCGGCGACGGCGTCGCTCGACAGCAGCATCCCGCCGAGGGTGCTCTGCTCGGCGAGGAGGTCGTGCGGCGGCGTGCGCTCGGGTCCGCGGCTCTCGAGGGGTCCACCGAAACGATCCTCGGAGATGTCCGCGATCGACATGCAGTCCCCTTCACACGCTCGATGACCGGTCCCGCCGCGAGACCACACGCCACGTTAGGGACGGGGTCCGACAGTCGCAAACAGGCCTGTGGATAACTCTGTGGATGATCTGCGTGAAACGCCGGACACCCTGTGCACAGTGCCTGTGGAAACACGCCGTGGCATCCAAAGATTCTCCTCAGAAAAAGCTACCTGACCGGGCATTCTCTGATTCACACCCTGTGGATTCACAATGTGGTTGAAGTGCCGGTTGAAGGTTCGGCCCGTGCGTGAGGGTTGGGGACAACCATGGGGATGAATGCGTCGTTGTCAAGTCGAGGGGTCGGCTCGCGCGCGTCGGTCGGGCGTGTCCCGCGCGAAGACGCCGCGCGTCCGGGGGGTCTAGACACAAGTGATATATCGGCGTATCTTCACGTATCCAGGCACTCCATGGGCGTCGGCTCGCGCCGGCATCCCGACACATCGTCGTGGGAGGTGAACATGGTGACGATCGCAGTCCCCCCGCTGCGCCGCGGACGTTCGACCACAGAGTCGACACGGCGATGGGCGATGCTGGGCGCCGTCGGTGTCGGCGCCGCGTTCGCCTGGTTCGCCCTCACCCTGTTCTCCGGTCCGTCGGCCCATGCCGCCGATGACACCGACAATCCTCTCGGCTCCCTCGTCGGCGGCGTCTCCAGCACGCTGTCGACGGTCACGACGCCCGTGCTCGACCCGGTCGCAGAGATCCTCTCTCCCGTCGCCGAGACCGTCGCTCCCGTGGTCGAGACCGTGGCACCTCCGGTCGGCGATATCGTCACCTCCGTGGCTCCGGCGCTCGAGCCCCTCGCGCCCGTCGGCGACGTCGTCGCCCCGATCGGCTCGGCGGTCGGCGAGATCGTGAGCCCCCTCGCACCTGTCCTCGCACCCGTGACCGGCGCGGTCGCGCCCCTCGTGGATGCCGCGGCCCCCGTGACCGACGCGGTGACATCGCTCCCCGTCGTCGGAAGCCTCGTGACCCCCCTCACGAGCGCGGTCCCCCCTGCCGGGGGCGCGGCATCCCCCACCGACCCGTCCGCGGGCTCGCCGGCCTCCACCGAGGCCGCGCTCGCGGTGCTCACGGCGGCCTGGGATCAGGCGACGGCCGGGCTCGGAGCCACGCTGAACACCGTGCTCGTCTCGCTCGAGACGGCGGTGACCTCGTTCGTTCCCGGTGCCGCCGTGCTGACCCCGGCATCCGTGCTGCCCGCGTCGCCGACGGGGGGATGGGCCCCGCCCGGG
The DNA here is from genome assembly GCF_019443465.1 of Microbacterium sp. PAMC21962. Lineage (NCBI taxonomy): Bacteria > Bacillati > Actinomycetota > Actinomycetes > Micrococcales > Microbacteriaceae > Microbacterium > Microbacterium sp. PAMC21962. Next base: position 2,470,873 of record NZ_CP080381.1, read on the forward strand.
TCCGCCCTGGAGGCGACCTCGTTCTTCTCCAGCGCGGCTGGATTCTCCTTCGGCGCGAGCGCCGTGCTCGCCTTCGGTCTGTTCGCAGCGCACCGTGCCTGGATGCTGCGACGCGCACCGGGCGACGAGTACGCCCTGCCCGCGCCGGTGTTCGACACCGACGTCTCCCCTGACTGACCGGGGTTCGGCCGCCTTCTGAGCGGCACGATCCCGCGCGCTCTCGCGCGCACCCCCGTCAACACTTTCAGGAGAGAGACATCATGAACACCACCATCAAGCGCGCCCTGTGGGGCACGCTCCTGGCCGGAGGCATCACGCTCTTCGGCGCGACGGTCGCACAGGCGGCCGAGACCACGGGCGACGACGGTCTGCTGTCGGGAACCCAGGGGCTCATCTCCGTTGCGGTGCCCGTCACGGTCGCCGGCAACGGCATCTCGGTGCTGGGCGACGCCACGAGCACGGAGGCGCAGACCTCGGCACCGTCGGTGTCGATCGGCGGCGGAGACGCCTCCACGGGCGGCTCCGACGGCGTCGGCTCCGGCACACAGGCCGTCATCGACGTCGTCGTGCCGGTGACACTCGGCGGCAACGCCGTCTCGGTGCTCGGCGACGCCGACAGCACGGATGCCGCGACCTCCCCGGCCGCGGAACCCGCCGCGCCGGCCTCCGCACCGGCCGAGGCACCCGCTGCCACCACCAGCGGCTCGGACAGCGTCCTGGGCGGCACCCAGGGCGTCGTGGACGTCGCGGTGCCGGTGACCGTGGGTGGCAACGCCGTCTCGGTGCTCGGCGACGCCGACAGCACGGGTGCGGCCACCACCGCCCCGGCCGGCGCCCCCGCCGGAACGACCGACGGCGCGACCACCGACGGCACGGACGGCATCCTCGGCGGCACCCAGGTGCTCGCCCCGATCACCGCACCGGTGACCGCCGGCGGCAACGCCATCTCCGTGCTCGGCGACGCCGACAGCACGGGTGCGGCCACCACGGCCCCGGCGGGAACCGGCGGGACCACCGATGGCTCCACCACGAGCGGCACCGACGGCATCCTCGGCGGCACCCAGGTGCTCGCACCGATCACCGCACCGGTGACCGCCGGCGGCAACGCCATCTCCGTGCTCGGCGACGCCGACAGCACGGATGCCACCCCCACCGCCCCGGCGGGAAGCACGGGCGGCGCGACCGGAGGTGCGACCACCAGCGGCACCGACGGCATCCTCGGCGGCACGCAGCTGGGCCTGCCGATCACGGCGCCGATCACGCTCGGCGGCAACGCGATCGCCGTGGTCGGTGACGCCACCACGACGGCGCCGACCACCGGCCCGACGACGCCCACGACGCCGACCACGCCCACGACGCCCACGACGCCCACGACGCCCACGACGCCGACCACGCCGACCACACCCGGCACGTCGACCACGGGCGGCACCGCTGTCACGGGCGTGCTGGCCGCGAGCGGCGCCGTGAAGACGCTCGCTCAGACCGGCGGCGTCCTCACCCTGCTGCCGCTGCTGGCGGGGCTGGCCGCGCTCGCTCTGGGGGTGATGCTCACCGCACGCCGCCGTGCACGCACCGAATGACCCCCGGCGGGAGGAGCCGGCGACCGTGCCTGGCACCGGCTCCTCCACCGTCCGGCGGAAACGACGGATGCCGTGACCTCACCTTGGGGGAGGTCACGGCATCCGTGCGGCGTTTCGACGCGGCGCTCGCGCGCCTCGCTCAACGACCGGTTCTCGACGCTGCATCTCGGCGCTCGCGCGCCTGGCTCAACGACCGGGAATCCGGCGGGACTTACTTGGCGGCGACCACCTGAAGGGTGATCACTGCGGTGAGGTCGTCGCGCAGACGCACGGTCGCCTCGTGCTCACCGACGGCCTTGATGGGCGCGGTGATGTGGATCTTGCGCTTGTCGAGCTCGCCGAGACCGGCAGCCTTGACGGCATCGGCCACGTCGGCGGTCTTGACCGACCCGAAGAGGCGGCCTTCCTTGCCGGCCTTGACCGACAGCTTGACCTTGTTCGACTCGAGGGTGTCCTTGAGCGCGACGGCCTCTTCGTGGTCGTGGATCGCACGGGCGTCACGGGCGGCGCGGATGGACGCCACCTGCTTCTCGCCACCGCGGGTCCACGCCACAGCGAAGCCCTGAGGGATGAGGTAGTTGCGGGCGTACCCGTTCTTGACCTCGATGACGTCGCCGGCGCTTCCGAGCCCGGCAACCTCGTTCGTGAGAATCAGCTTTGCCATGATCGGTGCTCCTTAGCGGCCAGCGCCGGCGTAAGGCAGGAGCGCCATTTCGCGCGCGTTCTTGATCGCCTTGGCGATCAGACGCTGCTCCTGCACCGAGACACCGGTGATACGACGGGCGCGGATCTTGCCGCGCTCCGAGATGAACTTGCGAAGCGTTGCGACGTCCTTGTAGTCGATGACGCCGACGCGGATCGCCTTCGCGGGAGCGGCGTTCTTCGCGCCCTTCCGCGGCTTACGGCGATCGCCGGTAGCCTTTCCAGCCATTGTTTTCCTTAGGTGTGTGCGGATGCCGAGGCATCCAGAATTCGAGAATCTTGCGACGGATCCCGGGTTTCGACTCGGCCCTGCGGGCCTCGCTCAACCGTGAGTCGATCTCGCGTCAGTGTCGCTTCGCGACAGTGACCCGAGCCGACTCAAAACGGAGTGTCGTCGCCGTAGGCGCCGGGTGCGCTCCAGGCGTCGGGTGCGGCAGAGCCCGGGGTCGCCCACGGCTCCTCCTGCTGCACCTGCTGCTGCGGACGCGACTGCTGGCCGCCTCCGTAGTTGCCTCCGCCGGATGCGGCACGCGTGACCTGAGCCGTGGCATACCGCAGCGAGGGGCCGATCTCGTCGACCTCCAGCTCGATCGCGGTCCGGTTGTTGCCCTCGCGGTCCTGGTAGGAGCGCTGCTTCAACCGACCGGTCGCGATGACACGGGAACCCTTCGTCAGCGAACCGGCGACGTGCTCGGCGAACTCGCGCCACACCGACGCGCGGAGGAACAGCGCTTCGCCGTCCTTCCACTCGTTGGCCTGACGGTCGAAGTTGCGCGGCGTCGACGCGATCGTGAAGTTCGCGACGGGCAGGCCGTTCTGCGTGTACCGCAGCTCGGGGTCTGCCGTGAGGTTTCCCACGACGGTGATGACGGTCTCGCCGGCCATCGTCGTTACGCCTTCGCTGCCTTGCGGGCGGCCTTGGCCTCGGCGCGCTCCTTCTCGGCGGCGACCTGGGCGATCGCCTCCTCGGCACGCAGGACCTTGGTACGCATGATCTGCTCGTTCAGCTTGAGCTGACGGTCGAGCTCCTGCGTGGCCTCGCTCGTGGCGGTGAAGTTGACGACGGCGTAGATGCCCTCGTTCTTCTTCTGGATCTCGTACGCCAGGCGACGCTTGCCCCAGATGTCGACGTTCTCGATGGTGCCACCGTCGCCGGTGATGACCTTGAGGAACCCGTCGAGCTTGGGGGCGACCTGACGCTCGTCGATCTCGGGGTCGAGGATGACCATGAGCTCGTACTGGTGTGAGTGCGTCACTAACCCACCTCCTTCGGACTAGAACGGATGCCGGGCATTTCCCGGCATCAGGAGGGTTGATGCACGTGCCCGCGCGGATTCCGGAACGGAACGCAGACGGGCAACCACAACAGTCTACCCGACGAGCGCTACGCTCAGGGACGACGACGGGACGACGGAAGGACGGCGGATGCCGAGCACGCACGTTCCGGCGCGTTCCGGCGCCGTGCTGACGGCACTGCTGCTGGCCGCCGCGGTCTGCAACCTCACCACCGGCGGCGCGACCGTCGCCCTCCCCGACATCGCCGCGACCTTCGACGCCTCGCAGACCACCCTCAACCTCGTCGCCCTCGGCACGGGCCTCGGCCTGGCCATGACCGTGCTGTACGCCGGCGCCATCGGCGACCGCCACGGCCGGGTCCGGGTGCTCTGCATCGGGCTCGTGGGACTGCTCGTCGTCGGCACGGCCGCGAGCCTCGCCCCCTCGATCGGGTTCCTCATGGCGGCGCGCGTGCTCACGGGGATCGCCGCCGGATTCGCGTTCCCGACGACGCTCGCCCTCATCACCGCACTGTGGGGCGAGGGGCCCGCCCGCGTCCGCGCGATCGCGCTGTGGACCGCGACGGGCGCGGTCGCGACGGTCGGGGGATCGGTGCTGTCGGGGGCCCTCGTCGTCGCCTTCGGGTGGCGTATCGCCCTGCTGCTGCCCGTCCCCGTCGCCGTCGCCGCGCTGCTGATCGCCGCGCGCGCGATCCCGCGCGGTGTCGCCGAGTCGGACGAACCGGTCGACCACCTCGGCGGGGTTCTGTCGGTGCTCGCCGTCGCCGCACTGGTCCTGGGTCTCGGCATCGTGTTCGCGCCGGGAGATGCGACGGCCGGCCTGACGCTCCTGGTCGCGGCGGCGGCGCTGATCGCGGCCTTCGTCGCGCGCCAGCTGCGCGTCGCGGCGCCCCTGTACGACCTGCGGGTCGCCCGGCGACGCCTCTTCTGGGTGCCGGCGGTCGCGGGAACACTCGCGTTCGGGTCGCTCGTCGGCGCCATGTTCGTCGGTCAGCAGTACCTGCAGAACATCCTCGGCTACGACGCCCTGCAGGCCGGCGTCGCCCTCATCCCGGCCGCGATCGCCCTGCTCGCCTGCGCGCCGCTCGCCGCCGTCCTGGTCGAGCGCGGGACCCGGATCGCGATGATCGTCGGCTATGTCGTGCTCATCGGCGCCTTCGGCACGATGCTCGCGTGGAACGAGGACACCACGCCGGTGGTGGTCGCCGCCGCGTTCGCCCTCGTCGGGGGAGGAGCCTCGTTCGTGATGACCGCGGCATCCCGCTCGCTCACCAGCAGCACGCCGGTGCGCAAAGCGGGCATGGCCTCGGCGACGAGCGACCTGCAGAGCGATCTCGGCGGGGCGGTGCTGCAGGCGCTGCTCGGTGCCGTGCTCGCCGGCGGGTTCGCGCACGTGTTCGCGGGGCTGATCGCCGCCTCACCGGATGCCGCGGCCCTCTCCGACGACGTGACGCGCGCACTGCAAGCCTCGTTCGCCTCCGCCGCCCATGTCGCAGCGGAGAACCCGGCATACGCGACGCAGATCCTCGAGGCCGCGCGCCTCAGCTTCGTCGACGGCGCCTGGGCGGCGTATCTCGTGGGGGCCGTCGCGCTGGTGCTGGGGCTGCTCGTGGTCGCGGTCGGGCTGCCGACGGCATCCGTCGAAAAAGAGTTGCGCGCCCGTTATCGTGACGAGGACGCACGGACGGCGCCCTGAAAGCTCGGCCCGGTAGCGTGACGACATGAGCACGCCTGCGGCATCCTCGCCCTTCGACGCGCGACCGCTCATCGAGCCCGCCGATCGCGCGGCGGTACGCGCCTACGTCCGCGAGCTGCGCGCCGGCGGACACGCACCGGCCGCCGCGACGAGCGCGCGCGTCGTCATGGCCGTGATCGTCGGCGTGGTCTTCGCGATCGTCTTCGGGTCGACGATCCTGGGCGTGCTCGCCGGAGCGATGAGCGCCGCATCCGCGGCCGTCTCCGGAGACGGCTTCACGGTGCTGGCCTTCGCGCCGGTGGTCATGCTCGTGGCCGTCGTCGCGGTCCTCGCTGTCGGCATCGTGCGGGCGTTCGGCGCCCGGACGGGGGAGCGCTGGTGGCGCCTCGACCGCTTCGCGCGCGCCAACGCCATGACCTGGTACCCGTCGGTGCCCGCGCCGCCGCTTCCGGGGATGGTGTTCGGCCTCGGACACGGCCGCGAAGCCACCGACGTGGTCCGCGGCGAGAGCCCGCGCTTCGTGGAGTTCGGCAACTACGTCTACCGCACCGGCTCGGGCAAGAACGAGTCCACCCATCGGTGGGGCTACGTCGCGGTGAAGCTCGCGACGCCCCTGCCGAACATCGTGCTGGACGCCCTGGGCAACAACGGACTGTTCGGCTCCACCCTGCCGGCCGCCTTCGACGGGGCGCAGCGGCTCAGCCTCGAGGGCGACTTCGACCGCTACTTCACCCTCTACTGCCCGTCCGGCTACGAGGCCGACGCCCTGTACCTCTTCACGCCCGACATCATGGCCCGCTTCGTCGATCACGCGGCCGCCCTCGACGTGGAGATCGTCGACGACTGGCTGTTCCTCTACACGCAGCGCGAGGCTTCCACCCTCGATCCGGCGACCTGGGCCTGGCTGTTCTCCGTCGTGGCGGCACTGCTCGACAAGCTCGCGCAGTGGGAGCGCTGGCGCGACGACCGGCTCGCTCCGCCCGCAACGGCGGTGACGACGCATCCCGCGACAGGGGACGCCACGACAGGGGATGCCGCGCCGGCGGAGCCCGCGCCGGCGCGGCTGCCGTTCGCGGCGCCCACGGCATCCCTGCGGCCACCGCCCGGCGTCGCGCCGGCGGGCCGCCGCCTCCGCCGACGCGTTCCGTGGGCCGCCATCATCATCATCGGCGCCGTGCTGATGCTGATGCTGTTCGGCCCGCTCGGCGTATTCGCGTCACTCATCGACAACCTGTCGAACTGACACCCGCGTTGCACGTGAAACGTTGGGCGTCGCTGGTCGCGCGACAACGAGTTCAGGCGGCCGGCAAGGGCGCGAACAGGTCGACGGCGTTGCCGTCGGGGTCGAGCACGGTCGCGTAGCGCTGCCCCCAGAAGGCGTCGAACGGCGCGACGTGACCGTCGTGCCCCGCCGCCACGAGAGCGGCGTAGACGGCATCCACCTCGGCGGGGCTGTCCTGCACGAACGCGAGCGCGATGCGATGGCCCCCCGACGCCGGCTCGTAGCCGGGGTCGAAGCTGCGGATCGTCTCGACCGTGTCCCAGGCGAGGGCGACGCCGCCGTCCAGCACCGCGTCCACGTGCGGCGCATCGTCTTGGCCGTCGGCGATCGGAACGCCGAGCGCGCGGTAGAACGCGAGGGATGCCGCCATGTCGCGCACGACGATGCCGATGAAGCCGAGTTTCACTGTCATCCCGTCAGGCTATGGCAGGCCGGAGACACTCGCCCTCGCGCGCCCCGCGTGCACAACTCCGCCTGAACCGCACGCGCCCGAGCCGCACGCCCCCGCCGGTGCCATCCAGCTGGAGTTACGCACGCCGCGCGCGGGCCGCAGAACCGCGGGCCCCAGGCCCGGGGGCAGCAGGGCACGCGGATGCCGCGGCTTCAGCCGCGAGCGGCGCGCCACGCCTCCCGACGTGCGGCCTGCTCGACGGGGTCGGGCACCGGCAGCGACGCGATCAGCTTGCGCGTGTAGTCGTCCTGTGGGTCGCCGAGCACCTGCGCGGTCGGGCCGGTCTCGGCGATGGTGCCCTTGTGGAGCACGACGACGCGGTGCGCGAGCATGTCGACGACCGCGAGGTCGTGGGTGATGAAGAGGGTCGCGAACCCGAAGCGCTCCTGCAGCTCGCCGAACAGCTCGAGCACACGCGCCTGCACCGACACGTCGAGCGCACTGGTCGGCTCATCGGCGATGAGCAGCTTCGGGTCGAGGGCGAGACCGCGCGCGAGCGACGCCCGCTGGCGCTGACCACCTGACAGCTCGTGCGGGAAGCGGTCGCCGAACGCCTTGGGAAGCTGCACGGCCTCCAGCAGCTCATCGACGCGGTCGCGCGCATCGGCCGCATCCCGCGCACCGCCGTGCACGATGAGCGGCTCGGCGACGTTCTGCGCGATCGTCAGCAGCGGGTTGAAGCTCGTCGCCGGGTCTTGGAAGACGAAGCCGAGGTCCTTGCGGTGGCGACGGAACGTGCGCTCCTTCACGCCGTTCATCTCCACATCGAGCACCCGCAGCGACCCCCCGGTCACGGGCGTGAGCCCCGCGATCGCCCGACCGATGGTGGTCTTGCCCGATCCGCTCTCGCCCACCAGTCCCACGACCTCGCCGGGCGCGATCGTGAAGCTCACCCGGTCGACCGCGCGGAAGCCGGCGCGGCGCAGGCGTCCGGCGTACTCGATGACGAGATCCTCGGCCGCGACCACCGGCACCGCCTCCGCGGCACCCGCCGGCGGCTGACGATCGACGATCTCCAGCCGCGGCACGGCCGCCAGCAGGCGCCGGGTGTACGCGTCGCGGGGCGCGGCGAACAGCTCGGCGACCGGGGCGGTCTCGACGACCTCGCCGTTGAGCATGACCGCGACGCGATCGGCGAGATCGGCGACGACGCCCATGTTGTGGGTGATGAGCACGATCGCCGTGCCGTCCTCGTCGCGCAGCCGACGCAGCAGATCGAGGATCTCCGCCTGCACGGTCACGTCGAGCGCGGTCGTGGGCTCGTCGGCGATGATCACGGTCGGGTCGAGCGCGAGCGCCGTCGCGATGACGATGCGCTGCTTCTGACCGCCCGAGAACTGGTGGGGATAGTCGTCGACGCGTCGTTCGGGGTCGGGGATGCCGACGCGGCCCAGCATCTCGATGGCGCGGGCACGGGCCTGCTTCTTGGTGTACTTCCCGTGCGCCCGCAGGCCCTCCGCGAGCTGCCAGCCGACGGTGAACACCGGATTGAGCGCCGTCGACGGCTCCTGGAAGATCATCGCGGCCGTGGTCCCGCGCAGGCGCCGCAGCGACTCGCGATCGAGCCCCACCACGTCGGTGCCGTCGAGTACGACCGCGCCCTGGGTCAGCGCCGTCTCGGGCAGGAGTCCCAGGATCGTGCGCGCCGTGACGGTCTTGCCGCTGCCCGACTCGCCCACGATCGCGAGCACCTCGCCGGGCCGCACGTCGAGACTCACGCCGCGGACGGCGTGGACGTCGCCGCCGTCGGTCGCGAACGTGACGTCGAGCCCGCGGATGTCGACGGCGGACGCGCCGGAGGATGCCGTGGCCATCACTCCACCTCTCCCATGAACTCGCGCGAGGCCGGCTGCGTGGCGGCGACGGCGTCGGCCGGCGTCTGCGCCTTCGCGCGGCGGCGGGCCCGCAGGCGCGGGTCGGCCAGGTCGTTCAGGCTCTCGCCGATGAGGGTGATGCCCAGCACCGTCAGCACGATCGCGACGCCCGGCGGGATCGCGGTCCACCAGATGCCGGCGGCCACGTCGCTGATCGACTTGTTGAGGTCGTAGCCCCACTCGGCGGCGGCCGTCGGCTCGATGCCGAAACCGAGGAAGCCGAGGGCGGCGAGGGTCGAGATCGCCTCCGACGCGTTGAGCGTCACGATGAGCGGCAGCGTCCGGGTGGCGTTGCGCAGCACGTGGCGGAACATGATGCGCGGCGTGGAGGCGCCGATCACCTTGGCCGACTCGACGAACGCCTCCGCCTTGATGCGCACGACCTCGGCGCGCACGACGCGGAAGTACTGCGGGATGAAGACGACGGTGATGGATGCCGCGGCGGCGAGGATGCCGGGCCACAGCCCCGACTGCCCGCCGCTGATGGCGATCGCGACCACGATCGCGAGCAGCAGGGTCGGGAAGGCGTAGATCGCATCCGCCACGACGACGAGGGTGCGGTCGACCCAGCCGCCGAGGTAGCCGGAGACGAGGCCCAGCAGGATGCCGATGAACACCGACAGCACGATCGCCACGATGACGACGTAGAGCGCCGTCTGGGCGCCCCAGATCACGCGGGAGAGCACGTCGTACCCACCGACGGTGGTGCCGAGCAGATGCTCCGCACTGGGCGGCTGCTGCGCCCCGAAGTTGCCGTCGGGGCCGCTCAGCTGCCCGAACCCGTAGGGCGCGATGAGGGGGGCGAGGATCGCGCAGAGCACGAAGATGCCGGTGAGCACGAGACCGGCGACGAGCATGCCGCGCTGGAGGCCCACGCTCTGGCGGAGTTGATGGACGACCGGCATCCGGTCGATGAGGCGGGGCTTGGTCATGTCCGCATCCCTCTTCAGTACCGGACCCGCGGGTCGATGAACGCGGCGATGATGTCGACGGCGAAGTTCGTGAGCGCGACGATGATCGCGATCATGGCGACGATGCCCTGCACGGCGACGAAGTCGCGGGATGCCAGGTACGCGGCCAGCTGGAAGCCCAGCCCCTTCCACTCGAAGGTCGTCTCGGTGAGCACCGCACCGCCGAGCATGAGGGCGATCTGCAGACCGATCACCGTGATGATCGGGATCAGGGCCGGCTTGTACGCGTGCGTGCGGACCAGACGGCCCTCGCGGACGCCGCGGGAGCGGGCGGCGTCGATGTACGGCATGTTGAACGTGCCGATGACATTCGTGCGCACCAGGCGCAGGAAGATGCCCGCCGTCAGCAGGCCCAGGGTGAGCGCGGGCAGCACCGCGTGCAACAGCACGTCCTGGATGTAGGCGGGGTTCCCGGTCGCGATCGCGTCGATGAGGTAGATGCCGGTCCCACCGTTGCGGCCGATGGCCAGCTCGGTGCGCACGCTCGCCCGGCCCGAGACGGGCAGCCAGCCCAGCCAGACACCGAAGATCAGCTTGGCGACGAGGCCCGCGAAGAACACCGGCGTCGCATAGAAGAGGATGGCGCTCACGCGCAGCAGCGCGTCGGGCCAGCGGTCGCGCAACGCCGCGGCGACGAGGCCCAGCGGGATGCCGACGAGGAAGGCCACCACGAGCGAGTACAGCACGAGCTCGAGGGTCGCGGTGCCGTACGTGACGATGACCTGCACGACCGGCTGGTTGTCGGTGATGGTCGTGCCGAAGTCGAAGGTGAGGATGCGCCCGAGGTACTCGACGTACTGCACGAAGATCGGGCGGTCGTAGCCCGCCTCGTGGATGCGCTCGGCCAGCTGGTCGGCCGGCAGCCGTCCGCCCAGCGCCGCCGTGATCGGGTCGCCCGTCAGGCGGATGAGGAAGAAGACCAGCGTCACCAGGATGAGCACGGTCGGGAAGATCAGCAGGAACCGGATGAGGATGTACCGGCCCAGCGTCGACCCCGAACGACTCTTCGTCACCTCGAGCGCGGGTGGCGGCTCGGCGATGGAGGATGCCGCGACGTTGCTGGTCATGGATGCCTACTCTACGGATGATGGGCGTTTCGACTCGCTGCGCTCGCTCAACGACCGGGGGTGTGATCCCCCGGTCGTCGAGCGAGGAGCGCAGCGACGAGTCGAAACGCCCGCGGCGGTTACTTCGTGATCGGCGCGAACCGGAGCTTGAACGACGCGTCGAGCGTCACTCCCTTCACGTCCGCACCGGTGACCGCGACCTGGGCGCCCTGCAGCAGCGGGACGGTGGACAGATCCTTCGCGACGAGCTCCTGGATCTTCTCGATGTCGGACGTGCGCGTGGCGGCATCCGGCTCCACGGCCTGCTTGAGGATCAGGTCATTGACCTCCTGGTTGACGTAGTGGTTGCCCAGGAAGTTCTTCTCGAGGAAGAACGGCGTCAAGTAGTTGTCGGCGTCGGAGTAGTCCGGGAACCAGCCCAGCTGGTAGGCGGGGTAGACGTCGGCGGTGCGGTCCTTGGAGTACTGCACCCACTCGGTCGACTGCAGGTTGACCGTGAAGAGACCGTCCTTCTCGAGCTGCTGCTTGACCAGCGCGTACTCGTCACCCGAGGAGGGGCCGTAGTGGTCCGGGCTGTACTGCAGGCTCAGGGTGACGGGCGTCGTGATGCCGGCCGCGGCGAGCGTCGCCTTCGCCTTGTCGGCGTCCGGACCACCGTTGCCGTCGCCGTACAGGCCCTTCAGCGCATCCGTCGCACCCGCGAAGCCGGCCGGGACGTAGGAGTACAGCGGGGTGTACGTGCCCTTGTAGACCTGCTCCGAGATGGTCTCGCGGTCGATGAGGTCGGCCACCGCCTGGCGGACGGCGAGCGCCTTGGCCGGGTCGGCCTCGGCGGTCGTGGCGCCGAACGGCTGCGTGTTGAAGTTGAACACGATGTAGCGGATCTCGCCGCCGGGGCCCTCGACGACCTTGACCTTGTCATTGCCCGACAGGTCGGACACGTCGGTGGCCGACAGGCTGCGGTAGGCCACGTCGACGTCGCCCTGCTGCACGGCGAGCTTCAGGTTCGACGACTCGGCGAAGTAGCTGAGGATGACGCCCGAGTTGGTCGCGGCGGGCAGCAGTCCCTTGTAGTTGGCGTTCGGGGTGAACTCGACGGTCTTGTTGAAGTCCCACTTCGTGATCGAGTAGGGCCCGCCGAAGGCGTCGGCCGAGACGATGTCCTGGTCGGGCGTGATCGCGTCGGCCGAGAACACCTCCTCGTCGACGATCGCGCCGGGGAACGAGGTGAGGATGAAGGGGAAGACCTGGTCGTTGTCGGTCTTGAGCTTGAAGACCACCGTCGTGGCGTCGGGGGTCTCGACGCTGTCGAGGTTGTAGAGCAGGCTCGACGCCCCGTTCGGGTCGGCGATCTTCAGGTTGCGGTCGAAGGAGAACTTCACGTCCGAGGAGGTGAGGTCGTGGCCGTTGGCCCACTTCAGACCGGCCGGCAGCGTGACGGTGTACTCGTTGGGGGCGGTGAACTCGGCCGACTCCGCGAGGTCGGGCACGACCTCGGTCGAGTTGTAGTCCGTGTTCACGAGATACGGGAAGACCTGCGTCTGCACGGCGAGCGAGCCGTTGTCGTACGAGCCGGCCGGGTCGAGGGTGGTCACCTTGTCGGTGGTGCCGACGATGACGGGGCCTCCGGCGGCGCCGTCGGTCGAGCCACCGGTCGAGCCGCCGCCGGCGCAGCCGGCGAGCAGGAGCGCGGAGACGGCGAGTGCCCCGGCGGCCAGGCCGATGCGGCCTCGACCAGTCCCCGGGGAAGTGAAGTGCAGTGCCATATGAACTACCTCTGCTGTGTGTCGGTCGACCCCGCCGGGGAGGCGGAGTCCAGACCGCTATCTTGACCCCGGCATCCGGAATTCACCCCGTCATCGCGTTTTTTGTAACGAGAATGAAACCCGGGACCAGCGATCGTGGATCGCCGTTCCGTCACGAGACGCCGCGGTCGCCGTCCGTCCCGGTGAGCAGCCCGTCGGCGCGCGCGACCCGCGCGATCTCGACCTTCGTGTGCACCGGGCGACCCACCGCCGCGTACTTCGCCTTGACGCGATTGAGGTACTTGCGGGCGGTGTCCTCCCGCACGCCGATGCGTTCGGCGACCTCGCCGATCGTGTGGCCGGCGCCGTAGAGCACGACGAGCCGCTCCTCCTGGGGACTCAGCGCGGGCCGCACGGGCAGCGCCGCGAGAACCGCGCGTGCGCGGGGGGACCAGGCGCGTGCGCGGCGGCGCACGGCGTCGATGACGGCGAGCACGACCCGCTCCGATTCGAGGGAGGACACGATGCCGTCCACCCCGGCATCCCTCAGCACGCACATCGTGCGATCGCCCGCGCCCGGCACCAGGGCGACCACGCGCAGCCCGGCGGCACGACAGGCGGCGAGCGCTTCGAGTTCCGGTCCGTCGGCCAGCGACGCCGAGACGAGCAGGATCATCTGAGCCCGTGCCGCCCGATCGGTGCCCCGCAGCCGCATCGCGAGGTCGTGCAGCGACGCCGACTCGTCCACGACGCTCATGCCGAGACGCCGCGTCAGCAGCTCGCGAGCACGCCCGCGGCGCGCGCTCGACGCATCGACGATGGCGGCGCGCCGCAGCGCTCCCCCTCCCGGCTGGACCATCCCGACTCCTCTCCTCCCGTAAGTGAGAGTCCGAAACCACCGATCTGTGACGCGGTTGGGCGAGATTCCTGCCGTGACGAATGTCATGGCGCGGTCGTGACGCCCGTGTGCGGCACGTCGCACCGGGCCGCGGCAGAGTCGGAGACATGGATCAGAACGAGGGAGTGCTCGCGGTGGATGCCGCGGGCCTGCGCAAGAGCTTCGGCAGCGTCCGAGCGGTGGAGAGCGTCGATCTGCGGGTGCGCCCGGGTGAGATCGTCGCCTTCCTGGGCCCGAACGGCGCGGGAAAGACGACGACGATCGACATGCTGCTGGGGCTCTCCGACCCCGACGGCGGCGCGGTGCGGGTGTTCGGTGAGAGCCCGCGGGCGGCGATCTCGCACGGACTGGTGTCGGCGGTGCTGCAGACCGGCGGCCTGCTGAAAGACATCACGGTGCGCGAGACGCTCGCTCTCACGGCGAGCCTGTTCGCCGACACGCGTCCGATCGAGGAGGTCATGCAGCGTGCGGGCATCAGTGAGCTCGGGAGTCGACGGGTCGGCCTGTGCTCGGGCGGCCAGCAGCAGCGGCTGCGCTTCGCCATGGCGCTGCTCAGCGACCCCGGACTGCTGATCCTCGACGAGCCGACCACCGGCATGGACGTCGAGGGGCGTCGCGCGTTCTGGAGCGCGATCCGCTCCGACGCCGCCCGCGGCCGCACGGTGCTGTTCGCGACCCACTACCTCGACGAGGCCGACGAGTACGCCGACCGCATCGTGCTCATGAGCCGCGGCCGCATCGTGGCCGACGGCTCCACCGCCGAGATCAAGAACCTCGTGTCGGGACGCATCGTGCGTGCCACCCTGCCGGGCGCCGACCCGGCGCGCCTCGCCGCCCTTCCCGCCGTCGACGACGTCGAGTTCGCCGGCGACCGCATCAGCATCCACACGAAGGACTCGGATGCCGTCGCCCGCCACCTCCTCACCGAGACCGCGGCCCGCGACATCGAGATCACGTCCCAGAACCTCGAGAGCGTCTTCCTCGCGCTCACCTCCGAAGGAGCCCCCGCATGAGCACCGCATCCACCGCGCCGACCGCGCTGTCGACCGATCGCGTCACCCTCGACCGGCGGGTGCCGCCGCTCGGCGGCTTCAACCTGACCTATCTGGGCATCGAGCTGAAGCGCCGCCTGCGCAATCGCCGGACGCTCTTCTTCACGATCGCGTTCCCCGTCGTGATGTACGTCATCATCGGCCTGCGGCTGCGCGACGAACAGCTGACGGCGACGCCCGTCGCCGACGGCGGTGTCTCCGTCGCGGCCTACATCATGGTGTCGATGGCGATGTACGGCGCCATGATGTCGGCCACCCAGACGGGCGCCGCCGTCGCGCTCGAGCGCACGCAGGGGTGGAGCCGCCAGCTGCGCCTCACCCCGCTGAACCCGCTCGTCAACATCATCATCAAGATGATCGCGGGCATGGTGCTGGGGCTGCTCGCCGTGGTTGCGACCTATGCCGCCGGCGCGATCAGCGGCATCCAGCTCAGCGCCGGGCAGTGGATCGGCACGGGCCTGGTGGGCTGGGTGCTCGCGAGCGCCGTGTTCACGACGCTCGGCCTCTTCGTCGGCTACCTCATGCCGAGCGAGAACGCCGCCCAGGTGACGAGCCTCATCGTCGTCTTCCTGTCGTTCCTCGGAGGCCTGTTCTACCCGCTGAGCAGCATGCCCGACTTCATGCAGACGATCGCGAAGTTCACACCGGTGTACGGCATCGGCGAGCTCGCCCGCTCGCCTCTGACCGGGGAGAGCTTCGACGCGATGTGGCTCATCAACGCCTTGGTGTGGCTGGTCGTGTTCGTCGCGGGGACGACCTGGGCGTTCCGGCGCGACACGAAGCGCGTGTGAGAGGCGCGCCCTACAGTGAAGTCCGTGAGCGCGACGCGAGACGATCTCGACGGGACCGGGTGGGACGTTCCCCCGGTCCCCGCCTCGTCGACCGCACCGACGCCCCGTGAGATCTTGACCGCCCGCGCCGCCCGAGGCTGGTACGTCGGCGCGTCGATCTCGCTCATCTGGTTGTTCATCGTGGCCACCGAGGCCGTCGCGGCGGCCGACACGGCCGTGTCGAGCGCCGTCGTGATCGCCCTGCTGGTGTGCTTCGCGGCATCCTTCCTGATCGCCGTCCCCGTCTCGCGCCTTCTGCCCCTGCGCCTTCGGCTGCTTCCGGCGGCCTGGCTGTTCGTGCTCTCCTTCAGCCTGTTCCCCTGGATCGGGTGGGATGTCCGCGGCGTCTGGAGCTACGTGGGCGTCGCGATCGGCATGGCCGTGGTCCGCCTGCGCACGACCTGGCTGCTGCTGCTCGCGCTCGGAGCGGCATCCCTGGTCGTCGGGGTGATCTCCGACGGCTGGACCGAGGGCGTGCTGTTCCTGCCCGCGATCATCGTCTCGGTCTCCGCGATGATGGCCGCCTTCGGACGCAACATCGCGGCCATGAACGCCCTCCGGGCGACCCGCGACCAGATGGCGGAGATGGCCGTGGAACGCGAACGCAGCCGCGTCGCGCGCGACCTGCACGACATCCTCGGCCACTCGCTCACGGTCATCACGGTGAAATCCGAGCTCGCCGGACGCCTGATCGACGTCGATCCGGCACGGGCGCGGGGGGAGATCGGCGAAGTCGAGGCCCTCGCCCGCGGGGCTCTCGCCGATGTGCGCACCACCGTCGCCGGCTACCGCGGGGTCAGCGTCGCGGGCGAGCTCGCCGCGGCGCGGGCGGCGCTGGATGCCGCGGGCATCGCGGCCGAGCTGCCCACCGCCACCGAGAACGTCCCTGCCGAGCGCCGCGAACTGGCCGGCTGGATCGTGCGCGAAGGTGTGACCAACGTGATCCGCCATGCGCAGGCGTCGCGGTGCCGCGTGCGCCTGAGCGCGCGTAGCGTCAGCATCGAGGACGACGGGGTGGGCCCGACATCCGCAGCGACCGCCGCCGGCACCGGGCTGATCGGCCTGCGCGAACGGGTGGAGGCCGCCGGCGGGCGCCTCACGCTCGGACGCAGCGACCTCGGCGGGTTCCTCCTGCGGGTGACGCTGTGATCCGGCTGCTCATCGCCGATGACCAGGCGCTCGTGCGCGGCGCGCTCTCCGCCCTGCTCGGGCTCGAGCCCGACATCGAGGTGGTCGCCGAGGTGGGTCGCGGCGACGAGGTGGTGGATGCCGCGGTGCGCACGGCCGCCGACGCCGCGCTTCTGGACATCGAGATGCCCGGGATGGACGGGATCGCGGCGGCATCCGCGCTGCGCAGCGCACGACCCGCGTGCCGGGCGCTCATCGTGACCACCTTCGGGCGACCGGGGTACCTGACGCGCGCGATGCGGGCGGGAGCGGCCGGCTTCGTGGTCAAGGACACACCGGCCGCACAGCTCGCCGACGCCGTGCGCCGCGTGTCGCAGGGGCTGCGGGTGGTCGACCCGGCCCTCGCCGCCGACTCGCTCGCGCAGGGGGAGTCGCCGCTCACGAGCCGCGAGACCGACGTGCTCTCCGTCGCGCGTACCGGCGGCTCGATCGCCGACATCGCGCAGATGCTGCACCTGAGCGAGGGCACCGTCCGCAATCATCTCTCCAGCGCGATCGGCAAGACGGGGGCCCGCAACCGCGCCGATGCCGTGCGGATCGCCGACGAGAACGGCTGGCTCTAGCCGCGCAGCGAACGGATCATCGCGGCGAGCAGCCGCAACGCCTCATCGCGGTCGTCCGCGTCGAGACCGTCCAGCATGCGATCCTCCACCGAGCGCACGGCGGTGCTGGCGGCGGCCAGCGCGGTGCGGCCGCGATCGGTGATCGTGGCGGGAAGCACCTTGCCGCTGACGGGGGTGTCGGGCCGCGAGATCTCACCGTCGCGCTCGAGCTTCTGCAGCAGCACGTTCATGGTCTGGCGGGTGACAAAGGTGCCGCGGGCCAGATCAGAGTTCGACAGGCCGGGGCGCTGTGCCAGCAGCTCGAGGCACGCGTAGTGGGTGACGTTCATCCCGAGCGGTCGCAGAACGTCCTCCATCGCGGCCCGGAGGGCGCTGGCTGCCTCTTTGAGGCGATAGCCGACGGAGGTCGGCAGATCGATGGCGGGAAGGCGTTGACTCATGTCAGTATCCTGACATACAGTTGCATGTCAGATAACTGACACACGAGAGGATGATCCCATGCCCGCCACCGGCCCCGACTTCGTTTCCCTGCAGGTTCGCGACCTCGCCGCATCCCAGGCGTTCTACGAGAGCTTCCTCGGCCTCGTGCGGTCACCGGCAGGACCGCCCCACGCCGTCGTGTTCACGACGACGCCGATCGCGTTCGCCGTGCGCGACATCGTCGATGACGCCGTCCGGGATGCCGCCACCCCGCCGGGGGCGGGCATCGCCCTCTGGCTGCACGCGACCGAGGTGCAGCAGATCCACGACGCCCTGGTCGCCGCCGGCCACGAGATCGTCGCGGCGCCGATCGACGGCCCGTTCGGCCTCACCTTCACGTTCGTCGACCCGGACGGTTACCGCATCACGCTGCACGACCGCGCCTGACCGGCGAGCCGCGGGGATGCCGCCGTCAGCGCAGTCCGAAGTGGTCGAGCTCGGCGTCGTCCAGCATCCGCGAGCGGATGAGGAAGCGCATCCCCGTCGGACCCTCGACGCTGAAGCCGGCCCCGCGGCCCGGGACGACGTCGATCGTGAGGTGCGTGTACTTCCAGTACGCGAACTGCGCCTCGGACATGAACACCTCGATCGGATCGTCCAGTCCCACGTCGAGGTCGCCGAGCCTGATGTCCGACGGCCCCGTCAGGAACATGCCGACGGGGTAGCACATCGGTGCACTGCCGTCGCAGCATCCGCCGGACTGGTGGAACATGAGCTTCCCGTGCTGCGCCGTCAGCCGGCGCAGCAGTGCCGCCGCGGCATCCGTGACCGCGACGCGACTGACAGTGGTGGTCATCGCTCGACCTTTCCCTCCGGAGATGATCCGGCGCCCGAGACGCGCGTGCGTCCCGTGCGCCGGATCGTCTTCGGCGACGCGGCTCAGAAGAAGCCCATCGCTCCTTCGGCGTAGGACACCAGCAGGTTCTTGGTCTGCTGGTAGTGATCGAGCATCTTGAGGTGGTTCTCGCGACCGATGCCCGACTGCTTGTACCCGCCGAACGCGGCGTGCGCCGGGTACTGGTGGTAGGTGTTCGTCCAGACGCGACCCGCCTCGATGCTGCGCCCGGCGCGGTACATCGTGTCGGCCGAGCGGCTCCACACCCCCGCGCCGAGGCCGTAGAGGGTGTCGTTGGCGGTGTGGATGGCGTCGTCGAACCCGTCGAAGCTGGTCACCGAGACGACGGGGCCGAAGATCTCCTCCTGGAAGATCCGCATGCTGTTCTGGCCCTCGAACACCGTCGGTGCCACGTAGTAGCCCCCGCTGAGCTCGCCGCCGAGGTCCACCCGCTCGCCGCCGGCGAGGAGCTTCGCGCCCTCCGCCTTGCCGATCTCGATGTAGCTGAGGATCTTCTCGAGCTGGTCGTTGGAGGCCTGCGCGCCGATCATGGTGGCCGGATCCAGCGGGTTTCCCTGGATGATCTTGCCGACGCGCTCCAGGCCGTCGCCGAGGAACTGGTCGTAGATCGAGCGCTGGATGAGCGCGCGCGACGGGCACGTGCACACCTCGCCCTGGTTGAGCGCGAAGAACGTGAAGCCCTCCAGCGCCTTGTCGTAGTAGGCGTCCCGCTGACGCGCGACGTCCTCGAAGAAGATGTTCGCGCTCTTGCCGCCGAGCTCCAGGGTGACCGGGATGAGGTTCTGCGACGCGTACTGCATGATGAGCCGGCCCGTGGTGGTCTCACCCGTGAAGGCGACCTTGCGGATGCGCTTGTGCTGCGCGAGCGGTGCGCCGGCCTCGATGCCGAACCCGTTGACGATGTTCACGACGCCCGCCGGCAGCAGGTCGCCGATGATGTCGAAGAGGAACAGGATGGATGCCGGGGTCTGCTCGGCCGGCTTCAGCACGACGCAGTTGCCGGCGGCGAGGGCGGGGGCGAGCTTCCACGTGGCCATGAGCAGCGGGAAGTTCCACGGGATGATCTGGCCCACCACACCCAGCGGCTCGTGGAAGTGGTACGCGACGGTGTCCTCGTCGATCTGGCTGAGCGTGCCCTCCTGGGCGCGCAGGACGCCGGCGAAGTAGCGGAAGTGGTCGATCGCCAGCGGGATGTCGGCGGCCAGCGTCTCGCGCACCGGCTTGCCGTTCTCCCACGTCTCGGCGACGGCGATCTTCTCGAGGTTCGCCTCGATGCGGTCGGCGATCTTGTTGAGGATGTTCGCGCGGTCGGCGGGCGTCGTCTTCTTCCACGACTCGAACGCCTTCCACGCGACGTCGACGGCGCGGTCGATGTCCTCCGCGGTGCCGCGCCCGACCTCGGTGAACGGCTTGCCGGTGACCGGCGTGATGTTCTCGAAGTACTGGCCCTTGATGGGCTCGACGAACTCGCCGCCGATGTAGTGCCCGTACCGCGGACGATACTCGGCGATCGCGCCGCGCTGGCCCGGAGCGGCGTAGACGCTCGAGACGCCCTCTTCGACGATGGTCATGATGTCTCCTTCGACAGTGCATGGTCCGCGGCATCCCTCGCCGCGTTCGGATGCGCTGACGCTACGCACCGCAACGTTGCATCGCGTTGCGCCGCGGCCTGCGCCGCGGCATCCGTCGCGAGACACACCTTGCGCATCGAGAAACCGCTGCGTGGGGGGTTTCTCGCTGTGCGAGTGGTTTCTCGCGGCGGCGGGCGGGGCGGATGCCGGGGGTCAGTCGTGAGCGAGGGCGGCGAGCCAGCGGCGGGAGGCGTCGCGCAGGGCGTCGGCGTCGCCCGCGGGCAGGAGCGCGACCAGGCGGTGCTCGTTGGCGAGGTGCGCCGTGAACGCGCCGTCGATGAGATCGACGCCCTCGGGGGTGAGGCGCACGAGACGCCGACGGCGGTCGTCGTCGGCATCCGTGCGGACGACGAGGCCGCGGTCGATCAGGCGGTCGACGCGCTTGGTGAGCCCGCCGGTGGTGACCATCGTGTGGTCGGCCAGTTCGCCCGCCGGCAGCTCGTACGGCGCACCGGCGCGGCGAAGGGATGCCAGGAGGTCGAACTCCGCCTCGCTCAGTCCGAACTGCGCGTAGACGGCGGTCAGCTCCGCCGTCAGCGCCGCGGCCAGACGATGGAGGCGGCCGATCACACCCTGCGGTGACGGATCGAGATCGGGGCGTTCGCGGCGCCACTGCTCCTGGACGAGGTCGACGTGATCCTGCACCCCGTCGACTTTACCTTCCGCGGAAGCTATATTCTCTTCCGTGGAAGATAAACGGATGCGGTGGGTTCTCGTGACGGCGATCGCCCCCGTCGCTTGGGGGAGCACCTACTTCGTGACGCGTCATCTACTGCCGCCCGACGCGGCGCTGTGGGGCGCCGTGATCCGGTGCCTGCCGGCCGGGATGCTGGTGCTGCTGGTCACCCGGCGACTGCCGCGCGGGGCGTGGTGGTGGCGGTCGGTCGTGCTCGGCGCGCTCACGGTCGGCGGGCTGAACGTCCTCGTCTACGTCGCCGCGCAGCGCCTGGCGACGAGCCTCGCGGCCACGATCATGTCGACCTCGGCCGCCGCGCTGATCGTGCTGAGCTGGATCGTCCTCGGCCAGCGCCCCGCCCTGCGCGCCGCCGCCGGAGCGGTGCTCGGCATCCTCGGCGTCGTCGTCATGCTGCAGCCGGGCGGCGGCGAGGCCGACGGCTGGGGAATCGCGGCATCCGTGCTGGCCATGCTCTCCTCGTCGCTGGGATTCGTCCTCACGCGCCGCTGGGGTGCCGACATCCCGCCGCTGACGATGACGGCGTGGCAGCTCATCGCCGGCTCCCTCGTCGTCGCGCCCCTCGCGATCGCGGTCGAGGGCGCACCGCCCGCCCTGGACGGGCCGGCGCTGCTCGGGTTCGCGTACGTCATCCTCGTGGCCACGGCGATCGCCTACGCGGCGTGGTTCACGGGCCTCGCCCGTCTTCCCGGTGCGGTCGTCGGGGTGATCGGACTGCTCAACCCCGTCACCGGCGTGCTGCTCGGCGTGTGGCTCGCGCACGAACCGTTCGGACCCGCGCAGATGGTCGGTCTCGCGCTCGTCGTGGTGGGCGTGCTCGCCGGCACGCTGACGCGACCACGAACGGCCGGGATCGAGCCCGCGGAACCCGCGGGACCCGCGGGACCCGCCGGACCCGCCTCACCCGGCCCCGCCTCACCCGCCGCCGCGGAGCTCAGAGCCGGGAATCGACCGCGCGGGTGAGAGCGACGAAACGGCCGTGGTCGCGCAGGTCGTCCAGCAGCACGGCGCGACCGTCCGGTCCCGCGAGCGGGATCTGCCAGTTGGGGTACTCGCGGTCGGTTCCAGGCTGGTTCTGCGCGCGGCGCTCGCCGACGGCATCCACCAGCGCCACCCCGAGCAGCTGCGAAGGGGATGCCGTGATCAGCGCGTTCAGGGCCTCGATCACCTCCGCCTCCGACGGGTCGGCGCCCAGCAGCCCGCGGTCGCGCAGCAGCGCCAGCATGGTCGCCCGCTCGGCATCCGCGTCGGCCAGCTCCTCCTCGACCGGACGCGTCAGCAGACCGAGCCGCGCGCGGAGAGCGACGTGCTCGTCGGCCAGGTACCCCGCGGTCGGGGGCAGGTCGTGCGTGTTCACGGTGGCCAGCAGCGAGCGGCGGTACTGCTCCGGCGGACGGAAGCCGTCGCCCTCGCGCTCGAACCACAGCACCGAGGTGCCCAGCACGCCGCGCGCCGCCAGGTACTCGCGCACCCACGGCTCGACGTTGCCGAGATCCTCGCCGATGAGCACCGCTCCGGCGCGGTGGGCCTCGAGCAGCAGCACGCCGATCATCGCCTCGTGGTCGTAGCGGACGTACGTGCCGGCGGCGGGACTCAGCCCCTCGGGGATCCACCACAGGCGGAACAGCCCGATCACGTGGTCGATGCGCAGGGCGCCGGCGTGGCGCAGCAGCGTGCGGATCATGTCGCGCAGCGGGGCGTACCCGGCCTCGGCGAGCGCGCGCGGCAGCCACGGCGGCTGGTTCCAGGTCTGGCCCTGCTGGTTGTACATGTCCGGCGGCGCGCCGACCGCCATGCCGGTGGCGTACATCTCCCGCAGCGACCACGCATCCGACCCCTGGGGGTGCACGCCGACCGCGAGGTCGTGCATGACACCGATCGCCATGCCCGCCGCCGTCGCCGCGGCCTGCGCGTCGGCGACCTGCTGGTCGGCGATCCACTGCAGCCACACGTGGAACGCGACGCGGTCGGCCAGGCGCGTGCGCAGCTCGGCGACCAGCGGGGAGCGGATGTCGTCGACCTCGACGGGCCGCTCGCGACCGAGGTAGTGCTCCTCGAGCGCGCACCACAGGGCGAAGTCCTGCAGCGGCTGCCCCTCGCGCGCGGCGAACGCATCGAGCTCGGCGCGGCGCGACGGCGTCAGCGGCACCGCGAAGATCGCGTCGAGGCCGAGCCGTTTGGCGGCCCAGACCGCGTCGCGATCGATGCGGTCCGCGTCGTCGTCCATCGCCGCGACGGGACCGCGGGCGGCCTCGACGACGGCGCGCTCGGTGGGCGTCAGGTAAGCGACCTCCCGGATGTCCTCGGGGCGCACGTACAGCGGCGCCAGGAAGCGGCGGGTCGCGGGGCGGTACGGCGACGGTTCGATCGGACTGGTCACCTCGGCCGCGTGCACGGGGTTGATCAGCAGGAAGTCGGCGCCGCGCTCGCCCGCGATCGCGGCGAGATCGGCGAGGTCGGCGAAGTCGCCGAGGCCCCACGATGCCCGTGAGCGGACGGAGTACAGCTGCGCCATGAGGCCCCAGCCGCGCGTACGTCCGGGACGGGCGGGCGGGTCGCCGAGGCGATCGGGCGTGATCACGAACGGGGCGGATGCCGTGCGGTCGGCGTCGGCGCCGCCGAACGGGCGCTGCTCCGCGCGCACGGTGTGCCACCCCAGCGGCAGGTCGTCGGGCACCGGAATCTCGACCCGCCACCGCAGGATGCCGTCCACCAGACGCGCGGCCGGCCGCTGCTCGGGGATCGTGAGCACGCGCACCGCCCCGTCCTCGAGAGCCACCGTCACGGTCACGTCGTGCCCGTCGAAGACGTGCAGCCACAGCACGCCGACCCCGGCGCGCGTCACGAACGAGGCGGGCAGCAGCTCGCGCCACACCCGCTCCTCCTCGGCGATGAGGGATGCCGTGACCGCGGCATCCGACGAGGCGTCGACGCGCATGGCCGCGAGCACCGCGCGGAGGGTGGATGCCGGGACCTGCACCCGGTCGCCGAAGAACGACCAGTACTCGGTCGCGATGCCGTGCACGGCGGCGAGCCGCCCGAGGTCGGGGGTGGGCGCGTCGTCGGTCATGTCGATCCTCCCTCGGCGCCGGTGACGGCGTCTGCGCCCATCCTGGCATCCTCGCCGGGGGAGCATGCACAGCTCCGCCTCCGTGGGCCGTTGTGGGTGTGAGGACCGCGGAAACAGCAGCTCCGGCGGAGTTGTGCACGCCGGGGCGGGGCTCACGCCTCGAGCTTCTCGATCCGTGCGACGAGCCCGGCGCGGCGGGGAGACCGGGCGGGCAGCATCTCGAGGGCCAGACGCAGGACCTCCACGTCCTCGGCGCCGTCGTCGGTGTCGGCGTACGCGAGCAGCACATCCACGGACGCCTCCGTCATCAGGGCGTCGCGCAGCGCGAGCCGCACCGAGTCGCGGAACTCCTCCACCCCGGGCGCGACCGAATCGGGAAGCACCCGCCCGCGGTAGGCGGCGAGCGCCACCCGGTGGGCGCCCCGGCCGAGCAGCGCGACGACCTGATGCGCATCGGTGTGCAGCTCCGCGGTGAGGCGGTAGGGCCGGGAGGCCGGGACCAGCTGCGGCGCAACCCGCTCCAGCACCTTGCGCAGCCGGACGAGTTCCGGCCTCAGCGTCCCCTCCGCGGCATCCTCGCCGTAGACGAGCTGCCCGAGGCGCTCGGCCGACAACCCCTCGCGGTGCACCGCGAGCATGAGGAGGATCTCGGCGTGCCGCGCCGACAGCTCTGTCACCGTCGCACTGTCGGGGCCGGCGACATCGAGGAGCGCCTTGTCCCGCCCGAGGACGCGGAGCATCGTCGTCGCCGCCCGCGGAGCCGGTGCCGCGCGGCGGATGCGGCTCGGTGCGGGAGCCTGAGCCCGCGCTCTCAGTCGCCCGACGAGGAGTTCGGCTTCCACCGCGCGGGCGGTCGCGTCGACGAGGAGCTGCGCCTGGGGCGTGGCGGCATCGCTGTCGCCGGTGACGTCGATCACCCCGAGCACGCGGCGCGTCTCGGGGTCGTAGACGGGCGCGGCCGTGCAGGACCACGGCTGGACGAGCCGGTTGTAGTGCTCGGCTCCGTGGATCTGCACCGATCGCCCGAGCGCGAGCGCCGTGCCGGGTGCGGAGGTGCCGACCGCCTCCTCCGACCAGTTCGCGCCGGCCACGAAACCCATGTCGCCGGTGAGCGACCGCACACGCCGGTCTCCCTCGACCCACAGGAGTCGTCCCACGGCGTCGCCCACGGCGACGACGACGCCCGAGTCGCTGTCCTCGCCGCCGGGCAGCAGCAGGGAGCGGATCATGTCCATGGCGGCGGCGAGCGGGTGCGCCCGCCGGTAGGCCTCGAGCTCGTCGTCACCCAGATCGAGCGGGGGCAGCCCTTCGGCCCCCACCAGGTGCGCCAGCGACCGGCGCCAGGAATCCTGCACGAGCGGGCGGATCTGACCCAGCCGCGGATCGCCGACGTTGCCACCCACGAGCTCCTCGTGCGCGCGCTCGATGAGCAGACGCGACGTCTCGGGCGAGACCTCGCGGCGCGATGACCACGGCGAGGGCACGGCGACTCCGTTCACCAATGAGGAGGTGTCGTCAGTCTAAGTCGCGAACCGCCAAGATTCGGCCGAGCCGCCAAGATTCGGCCGGCCCGCCGGATAGCGGCTCGGCCGGGCAGTGGCGGCTCGGCGATCGCGGCGCGGCGCGGGGGCGGGCGCGGGGGGCGGGTCAGCGGGCGGACCACCAGGCGCGCAGGCGCTGCTCGGCGGCATCCGCGCCGATCGGACCCTCGTCCAGGCGCACCTCCAGCAGGAAGCGGTACGCCTCCCCGACCTCGCGTCCGGGCGGGATGCCGAGGATCTCCTGGATCCGGTTGCCGTCGAGCTCGGGGCGGATGGCGGCGAGCTCCTCCTGCGAGGCGAGCTCGTCGATGCGCCACTCGATGTCGTCGTACGCGCGGCGCAGGCGCGTCGCCTTCTTCGCGTTGCGCGTGGTGACGTCGGCGCGGGTGAGGATGTGGAGCCGCTCGAGCTGATCACCGGCATCCCGCACGTAGCGCCGCACCGCGGAGTCGGTCCACGCGCCCTCGGCGTAGCCGAAGAAGCGCAGGTGCTGCTCGATGAGCTGCGTGACCGCGGCGATGGTGTCGCCGTCGAAGCGCAGCGCCTGCAGGCGCTTGCGGGCCAGACGCGCACCCTTGACGTCGTGGTGGTGGAAGCTCACGCCGCCGCCCGGCTCGAGCTTGCGCGTCGCGGGCTTGCCGATGTCGTGCAGCAGTGCGGCCAGGCGCAGCGTCGTGTCGGGCGCCGCCCCCGGATGCCGGGCGTGCTCCAGCTCGATGGCCTGGCGCAGCACCGTGAGCGAGTGCTCGTAGACGTCCTTGTGGTGGTGGTGCTCGTCGACCTCGAGCCGCAACGCCGGCACCTCGGGCAGGATCTCGCCCATGAGCCCGGTCTCGACGAGGATCCGGATGCCGCGCACCGGGTCGTCCGTCGCGAGCAGCTTCACCAGCTCGGCCTGCACCCGCTCGGGGCTGACGATCTCGATCGTCGCCCGCAGGCGCTCCATCGCGTCCAGCGTGGCCGGGGCGACGTCGAACTCGAGCTGGCTGGCGAAGCGGGCGGCCCGCAGCATGCGCAGCGGGTCGTCGCCGAAGCTGACGTCGGGGTCGCCCGGCGTGCGCAGCACGCCCGCGAGCAGGTCCTCGACACCCCCGGTCGGGTCGACGAGCGCCGGCACGGGAAGGCGCAGCGCCATGGCGCCCACGGTGAAGTCGCGGCGGGCGAGGTCGTCCTCCAGGCGGTCTCCGAAGGCGACCGTGGGCTTGCGCGTGACCCCGTCGTAGCTGTCGGCGCGGTACGTCGTGATCTCGACCTGCTCGGACGTCCCGCTCGGGCCGGTGATCTTCGCACCGATGGTGCCGAACGCGCGCCCGATGTCCCACGTCGCGGTCGCCAGCGGCTTCACGATGCGGAGGATGTCGTCGGGGCGCGCGTTCGTCGTGAGATCGAGGTCGTGGGTGGGGCGGCCGAGCAGCGCGTCGCGCACCGGACCGCCGACGATCGCCAGCTCGAACCCCGCCTGGGCGAACGCCGCACCGAGGGAGGCCATGATCGGAGAAGTCGCGAGCGACCCCAGCCGGTCGAGGCCTTCGGCCATGTTGAGCATGGTCTCCAGACTACCGGCGCGCCTTCCGTCGCCCCCGCCCGCGACCGTCGTGCGACCCCTCACGCCAGCCGCAGCATCCCGGTGAAGACGAGCTCGCGCACGCGCGGCAGCAGGTCGGCGCGGAGGGCGCCGGCATCCACCTCGAGCAGCTCGGCGATCGCGTCGGAGAGCTGTCCGACGGTGAGCTCGCCGTCGGAGGCGCCGACGAGGGCGGCCAGGGCCGGGTCGACCTCGACGGTGCGGGCGAGCCCGCCGCCCTGGCGCAGCTCGATCACGCTCGGGGCCTCGGCGCCCGGCAGATGATGACGGGCCTCGGTGACGTCGCCGGCCACCACGGTTTGCGCACGGGCCAGGGCGTCGTCGTCGAGCAGTTCCAGTGCGTCGAAGGCCTGCAGCGCGGCGGACAGGTGCCGGCCGAGTCCTCCCGAGGTCTCCGGCAGGGCGTGGGTGATGCGTTCGTAGCGCGCCAGCGCGGCGACCCCGGATGCCGGTCGTCGCAGCAGGATGTAGCCGAACCCGATCGCGTCCACGCCGCGCGCCGCGAAGTCGTCCAGCCACGCATCGACGAGGGCCGCGTAGCCGGGGGTGCCGGGGGCGGTGCCGCCGTCGCGGACCCACAGTTCCGCGTACGCGAGGGGGTCGAGCCGCTCCCGCTCGATCACCCAGGCCTCGAGGGGCACGGGCGAGGCGGCCACCCAGGCGCGGACGCGCTCGAGGCCGTCGCCGCCGTCGCGATACTCCCAGTTGCCCAGCAGCTGCGCCGTCCCCTGCGGAGCGAGCACCTCGCCCACCCCTCGGACGAACGCCGCGACGAGGTCGTCCCCCGCGAACCCCGCGTCGCGGTACTCGTACTCGGGAACGCCGGCGACGCGGGGGGTGATGACGAACGGCGGGTTCGACACGACGCGGTCGAACCGTTCGCCCGCGACGGGCTCGAAGAGGCTGCCGTGTCGGGTCTCGATCCCCCCGACGCCGTTCAGGAGCGCGTTGAGCGTCGTGAACGCCAGGGCGCGCGGCGACAGGTCCGTCGCGACGACGACGGCATCGGTGACGGCATCGGCGGAGGCATCCGCGGATGCCGCCAGCGCGCGGTGCGCCCGCAGCGCCTGGATGCCGCAGCCCGTGCCGACGTCGAGCACCCGTCGCGCGGGCGTCGCGAGCTGCAGGCCGGCGAGGGTGAGGGAGGCGCCGCCGACACCCAGCACGTGGCCGGTCGGCAGTGGTCCCCCCAGCGCCGCCTCGTCGAGATCGCTCGCGATCCACCAGTGCCCGGCGCCGTCCGCGTCGGCGAAGCCCTGCGGTCGCACGAGCGCGAGCGGTGTCACCTCGGCATCGTCGATGCGGGCCAGACCGAGCGTCGCGAGTCCGCCCGCGCCGAGGTGGGGCAGCGCGCGGTCGACGGCGTCCCGCGGCGTGCGGACGCCGAGGAACAGCAGCCGCGCCAACGTCGCCGATGCGTCGTCCCGTGTTCCCAGGGCGGCGAGCGCGGGTCCGTGCAGACCGTGCCCGACGGCGTCGTCGGCGAGAGGGCCCCACCCGGTCCGCACGGCGTCTGCGGTGTAGCCGGCGGCCGCCAGATCGCGGCGGAGGTCGGCCACGAGGGCGGGATCGGGGTTCAGGGGATGGTCCACAGCATCCCATCCTCACGCACGCGGGGCGGTGCCGGCGGTGCGGGACCGAGACGGGACCGACGGATGCCGCCGCGCGCGGATACCGGCGCCCGCGGCCCGTCACGGGTCGCGCACAGGGCGGGGACCCTAGAATCTGACCTGATCGTGCGGTCAGGGATCGCACAGGAGCCGATTCCCGACATGACCTTTCCTCTTTCCCGTCCCGCGCGCCGGACTCCCGACGGAGTCGGGACGAGTCGCCGTCGCCGCGCGCGCTGGCGGAGCGCCGTCGCCGTCGCGATGGCCCTCGTCGTGGCCGCGCCCGTCGCCGGCACCGCGGTCGCCGCGACCGGGGCGCCCGCCGAGAGCGGGAGGCTCACCGTCGCGGTGTCGCCGTCGGGCAACGGGGTCATCGGCGCGTCGGTGTTCTCCGTCACCTTCTCGGTGACCAACACCGGCGATGCGCCCGCTGCCGGGGGCACGGTCAGCGTGGCGCTGACCCGGTCGCCCTTGACCACCGCCGCCGAGGTGACGGCGTGGCTGGACTCCGACGCGCGCGCCGACACCGAGGTCGCGACGGCGGCCGTGACGGCCGTCGCCGCGCGCGGGACCGCGACCTCGACGACCGCGATCGACCTGGCCGCCACCGGCGGCGACCTCGCCCCCGGTGTCTACCCCGTGAGCGCGGCGTTCCCCGCCGCCCAGGGCGATCTCGTCGCACACACGGCGATCGTCGTCCCGGATGCCGCCTCCTCCGGCGGAGGCGTCGCCGTCGTCGTGCCGCTGACGGCGCCCCCCACCACCACGGGGCTGCTCACGTCGGACGACCTCGCCACGCTGACCGCCGCCGACGGCGGACTCCGCATCCAGCTCGATGCGGTGACCGGCACCACCGCGATCCTCGCCGTGGATCCCGCCATCGTCGCGGCGATCCGTGTGCTGGGTACGGCGGCGCCCGCATCGGCTCAGCAGTGGCTGTCCGACCTGCTCGCGCTGCCGAACTCGCGTTTCGCGCTCCAGTTCGGCGATGCCGATCTCGCCACCCAGTTCGCCGCGGGGCAGGACGAGCCGCTCTCCGTCTCGAGTCTCGACCCGTACATGTCGGCACGGAACTTCGCGACGACCGGCACGCCGCTCCCGGCATCCTCGGAATCGCCGAGTGCATCGTCGACACCCACGCCGGCGGCCGCTCGCACGCTGCCGAGCCTCTCCGAGCTCCTCGACATCGGCGCGACGCGCACCGGGGTGTTCTGGCCCGCGACCGGGTCGGCGACGGCGGGGCTCGTTTCCGCCCTCGCGACCGGCACCTCCACCGGCACCGACGAGAGCGAGACGCCGCTCACCCTCGTGTCATCGAACACCCTCACGGGCGCGGTGGGGGCGCGAGCGGATGCCGAGGGGGCCGCGATCCTCTCCTACGACGCGGACGTCTCGGCGGCGCTGCGGACGGCGTCGCTCGCCTCGGACGGCGTCCACCAGGGCGCGGGGCTCGCCGCGGCATCCGCCTATGCGAGCCTCGCCGTTCAGGGCTCGTCCGCCTCGGCGCCCCTACTGGTCGTGATCGACCGGGCCAGCGGCCGCTCGTCCACCGGCCTGCGGGCGGCGATCACCGCGGCGACCTCGCTCGCCGGTCGCACCGCGATCGATCTGTCGGCGGTGGCCGCTGCGCCCGCGACGGCCGTCACGGTCACCGGTGGCACCGCACCCGACTCCGCACGCGTCGACGCCCTCCACGGCCTGCTCGACGACGAGACCGCCCTTTCGGCGTTCGCGACCGTGCTCAGCGATCCCGCTCTCCTGACGGCCCCCGAACGCGCCAAGATCCTGCAGCTGCTCGCCAACGTCTGGCTCGCGGTGCCCGATCAGTTCGCCACGGCGGTCAGCGATCACCGCGACGCGACGGCGAAGACGATGAGGGCCGTCGCCATCGTTCCGCCCAGCGACATCACCCTGCTCGCCTCGTCGGCGCCGCTCACCTTCTCGGTGCGCAACGATCTGCCCTGGCCGGTCACCCTCACCCTGTCGGTGAACCCCAACGACCCGCGCCTGATCGTCCAGAAGACCGCGGAGGTCTCGGCCGGCTCCGCGCAGAGCACGCGAGTGCAGGTGCCCGTGCAGGCACGCGTCGGCAGCGGCGAGTCCACCCTCGACCTGCAGCTGCGCAGCACCGCGGGCGTGCCGATCGGATCGGAGGTCCGCGTCGCGGTGACCGTGCGCGCCGAGTGGGAGTCGGTGGGCATCGTGCTCATGGTGGTGCTGATCGGAGCGATGCTCGTGCTGGGTCTGATCCGCACCGTACGCAAGCTGCGTCGGCGCGGCGCGGCCTCACCCGCCGAGGACGAGCACGGCGAAGCGCCGCAGAAGGAAGCCCCGCAGAAAGAGGATGTCGATGGCTAGTCTCGGTCGCGCGAGCGCCATCATCGGAGCGGGCACGCTCTTCTCGCGGGTCACCGGTCTGGTGCGCTCGGTCGTCCTCGTCGCCGTCATCGGTTCGTTCGGCAGCAAGGCCGCCGACGCCTTCAGCGTCGCGGCCATGCTGCCCACCAACGTGTACGAGCTGCTCGCCGCCGGCGTGATCACCGGCATCCTCGTGCCGCAGATCGTCAAGGCGGCCGCGCACACCGACGGCGGTTCGCGGTACGTGTCGAAGCTCCTCACGCTCGGCGCGGTCGTCCTCGTCGCCGCGACAGCGCTGATGATGGCGCTCGCGCCGGTGCTGATCTGGCTCTACGCGGCCAGCTGGGGGCCGGAGCAGAAGGCCCTGGCCACCGCCTTCGCCTACTGGCTGCTGCCCCAGCTGCTGTTCTACGGCCTGTTCGCCCTGCTGGGCGAGGTGCTCAACGCGCGCAAGGTCTTCGGCCCGTACAGCTGGGCACCGACGGTCAACAACATCGTCTCGATCGCGGGATTCGGGGTGTTCCTGGTCGTCTTCGGCGGCCCGTTCACCGCGATCGGCGACTGGGATGCCGGGATGATCGCCCTCCTCGGCGGCACCGCCACCCTCGGCATCGCGATGCAGACGGTCGTGCTGCTCTTCTTCTGGAAGCGCACCCGCCTGCACATCCGTCCCGACTTCGGCTGGCGTGGCATCGGCCTGCGTCACGTCGGCACCCTGGCCTGGTGGACGTTCCTCGCCGTCGTGGTCGGTCAGCTCGCCGGTATCGTGCAGTCGCTGGTCGTCACCCAGGCCTCCGGCGAGGCGAGCGTCACCGTGATGGTGTACGCGTGGCTGATCTTCATGCTTCCCCACTCGATCGTCGCCATGTCGATCTCGACGACGTACTTCACACGCCTCGCCGAGGAGATCACCGCGGGCCGCCTCGACCGGGTCGCGCCGAACCTCGACGAGTCGATCCGCGCGATCGCGCTGTTCGGTTTCGGTTTCACGGCGGCCATCGCCGCGGCATCCGTCGCCGTCTCGCGGGTGTTCACCACCAGCACCGACGGCGCGGTCGCGATGGCCTGGGTGCTCTGCGGGTACCTGATCGCCCTCGTCCCCTTCGGCGTGCTGGTGATCATCCGCCGGGCGTTCTTCGCCTTCCAGGACACGCGGACGCCGTTCGTCTTCTCCCTCGTCCAGGCGTCGCTGGCCGCCCTCGGCGCCGTCATCGCCGTAGCCGCCGTCGGCATGGGTCTGCTGCCGCTCGGGTTCCTCGCCGCCGCCGTCGCCCTCACCCAGTCGCTCTCCACCTACGTCCAGCTGCCCGTCGCCCTGCGTCTGCTGCGTCGCCACACCGACACGGCGCCGCTGCGCGCCACCTGGCGGTCGCTCGGGCGGTTCACGGTCGCCGCCGTCCCCGCCTTCGCCGCCGGATGGCTGTTCTTCCTGTTCCTGGGCGGCGCCGACGGATGGCCCGCGTCGGACCGTCTGCTCGGCGCGGTGGCCGGAGCACTCGTGGGCGGCGTCGCCCTGCTGGTGTACGTCGCCGCCCTCGCGCTGCTGCGGGCTCCCGAGCTCGCCATCGGCAGGCGGATGCTGCGGCGCCTCATCGGGCGCTGACGAGCGCGCCGCGCGGTGCACCGTCTGCTCGGAATGCCCCGCGGTTAGCATTGGTTGCACGCACTGGAGCCCGTCAGGGGCTCGTGCGGAAAGGGAAGAGCACGTGCGACAGGTCATCATCATCGGTTCCGGTCCGGCCGGATTCACCGCCGCCATCTACGCGGCGCGGGCGAACCTCTCGCCGCTGCTCATCGCGAGCTCGGTGGAGGCGGGCGGCGAGCTGATGAACACCACCGAGGTGGAGAACTTCCCCGGTTTCCCCGAGGGCATCATGGGACCCGACCTCATGGCGAAGATGCAGGAGCAGGCCGAGAAGTTCGGCACCGAGGTCGTCTACGACGACGTCGTGAAGCTCGAGCTGACCGGCGACGTGAAGAAGGTCGTCCTCGGCAGCGGGACGGAGCACGAGGCCGAGAGCGTCGTCTTCGCCACCGGCTCGGCACCGCGCAAGATGGGCATCGAGGGCGAGTCGCGCCTGTCCGGACACGGCGTCTCCTACTGCGCGACGTGCGACGGGTTCTTCTTCCGCGAGCAGGCCATCGCCGTCGTCGGTGGCGGCGACTCCGCGATGGAGGAGGCCACGTTCCTCACCAAGTTCGCGTCGAAGGTGTACATCATCCACCGCCGCGACCAGCTGCGCGCCTCCAAGATCATGCAGGAGCGCGCCTTCGCGAACGAGAAGATCGAGTTCGTGTGGAACAGCGAGGTCGTCGACGTGCTCGGCGGTGACGCCGTGACGGGTCTGCTGCTGCGCGACACCGTCGACGGTTCGACGCGAGAACTGCCTGTGACCGGGGTTTTCGTCGCGATCGGCAACGACCCGCGTACGCACCTCGTGCACGACTCGCTGAAGCTCACCGAGCACGGCACCGTGTGGGTCGACGGCCGCTCGTCGCGCACGTCGGTTCCCGGCGTCTTCGCGGCCGGTGACGTCGTCGACCCCATCTACCGCCAGGCGGTGACGGCGGCCGGCAGCGGTACGACGGCCGCCCTCGACGTGGAGCACTACCTCGCCGCGCGCGGCGACGCCGGTGCGCCCGAGGTGGATGCCGCCGAGATCGACGGGCTCGAGCCCGTCGCCTGAGCCCCGCACGGGTCGGGGAACATCTCCGGCATCCGTCGCGTTTGATACCCCAGAGCCGCACGATGGCGGCTCGCAACGAAGGAGACAGACATGACCGCCAAGGCCACGAGCGAGAGCACCTGGCAGCAGGACGTCATCGACGCCGAGGGACCCGTGCTGGTCGACTTCTGGGCCGCGTGGTGTGGTCCGTGCCGCATGGTCGGACCCATCCTCGACGAGATCCAGTCGGAGAACGGCGACAAGATCACGGTGCTCAAGCTCAACGTCGATGAGAACCCCAACCTCGCGATGGAGTATCAGATCACCTCGATCCCCGCGATGAAGGTGTTCAACAAGGGCGCGGTCGAGAAGACGATCATCGGCGCCAAGCCGAAGTTCGCGCTCGAGCAGGACCTCGCCGCATACCTCGGCTGACGACCCTCGCGCGTGACGCCGCCACGTGCGGCCCACCGCAGATGCACGGCAGACTCACCGCACCGGCGTTGATCAGGATGCCTCGGCTCGCACCGAGGCGTCCCAGCGCCGGTGCGGTTCGCTTCCCAGCAGACGCCACACGGCACGCGTGAGCGGCGGGTAGTCGAACGCGATCTGGCGAAGCACGCGATAGTTCCTCGCCGCCGTGGGCTTGTTGCCGCCGTCCGACGCGATGTTCTCCGCGCGCAGCGTGAGGACCACCAGCTCGTCGACGGAGGGCAAATCCTCCATGAAGTCCCAGGGATCTTCACCGTCGCGGATGCGCTCCTCGATCAGCACCGACAGTTCGTCGGATGCCTCCGCGCGCAGCAGCTCCAGACTGGCGCGCCGGGGAAGGTGAGGACGATCGGTCACCCTGCCAGCCTACGCGCCGGCTCCGACGCCGTACTCGGTCTCCCCCAGTTCCCCCAGGATGCGGTTGAGATCCTGGATCGTGGCGAAATCAATGTTGATCTGGCCTTTTCTCGCACTCAAAGTGATCTTCACCTTGGTGTTGAGGCGGTCACCGAGTCGCTCGGCGACGTCATCGAGGTGGGCCCGACGGGCGCCGGCCCTGGGTGCCGGACGCCGTGCGCCCAGCTCCGCCGCTCCCTTCGCCGCAGCCTCCGCGGCGCGCACCGAGAGGTCTTCGTTGACGATCTTGTCGGCGAGCCGCTGCATCGCATCGGAGTCGTCCAGCGAGAGGATCGCGCGTGCGTGCCCGGCACTGATGACACCGGCCGCGACGCGCTGCTGCACCGGCATCGGGAGCTTGAGCAGGCGGATCGTGTTGCTGATCTGGGGCCGCGAACGGCCGATGCGCGACGCGAGCTGCTCCTGAGTGATGCCGAAGTCCTCGAGGAGCTGCAGATACGCCGACGCCTCCTCGAGCGGGTTCAGCTGCGACCGGTGGAGGTTCTCGAGAAGCGCGTCGCGTAGGAGATCCTCGTCCGCCGTGTCGCGGACGATCGCCGGAATGGAGGTGAGGCCCGCCTCGCGTGAGGCACGGGTGCGGCGCTCACCCATGATGAGCTCGTAGGCGCCGTCCTCGTTCAGGCGCACGACCACCGGCTGCAGCACCCCGAACTCCCGAACGCTGTGCACGAGCTCGGCCAGGTCGTCGGCGTCGAAGTTGGTCCGCGGCTGGCGGGGGTTGGGGACGATGTCGTTCGGATCGAGCGAGATCAGGCGCGCACCGGGCACCGCGACGAGGTCGCCGGGGGTGTCATCGGGCGTGGATGCTGCGGCATCCGCCTGTCCCCCGGCATCCGTTGCATCGGCGGCATCCGGCGTCGGTACGGTCGCGAGGGGCGCACCCGGGAAGAAGACGTCGACGGGCCGCGCCTCCGCGCTGTCGGCGGTGGGGATGAGGGCGCCGATTCCACGGCCCAGACCGGTGCGTTTGGCCATCAGGAGTTCTCCTCGTTCGTGGTGGTGCGCTGTCCGCGTTGGACGAGTTCGACCGCTGCCTCGCGGTAGGAGACGGCGCCGGCGGACTGTCCGTCGTACGCGATGACGGTCTGGCCGAAGCTCGGCGCCTCGGACACGCGGACCGATCGCGGGATGACCGTGTGGAGCACCTCGCGAGCGAAGTGCTGGCGAACCTCGTCGGCCACCTGCTGCGCCAACCGAGTGCGTCCGTCGTACATCGTGAGCAGGATCGTCGAGAGGTGCAGCCGCGGGTTGAGGTGCTTCTGGATCATCCGGACGCTCCCCAGCAGCTGACTGAGGCCTTCCAGGGCGTAATACTCGCACTGGATCGGGATCAGGAGCTCCCCGGCAGCCGTGAACGCGTTGATGGTGAGCAGTCCCAGCGAGGGCGGGCAGTCGATGAGGATGAAGTCGAGGCGCTCGTCGGCCTGTGCCAGATAGTCCTCGATGGCCGTCCGAAGGCGATGCTCGCGGGCCACCTGCGACACCAGCTCGATCTCGGCGCCGGCGAGGTGGATGGTGCTGGGAGCGCACAGGAGGTTCGGCGACTCCGGGCTCGTCTGAATGATCTCGGCGAGGGGGAACTCGTCGATCAGCACGTCGTAGACGCTCGGGATATCGGCCGAGTGCGGCACCCCCAAGGCCGTGGATGCGTTGCCTTGCGGGTCGAGATCGATCACCAGGACGCGAGCACCGAGAGAAGCGAGGGCCGCGGCGATGTTGACGGTGGTCGTGGTCTTGCCGACCCCGCCCTTCTGGTTCGACACGGTGAGGATGCGTGTCTCGCCGTGGAAGTCGACCGTGACGGCGTCCAGCGCTCGGCGGCGGGATGTGAGATCCGCGAGCTCCCGCGCGATGGGGCTGTCGTCGATGGAGAAGGGTGCGGGTGCGGTCGCGTTCTCCGGTTCCGGCACCATCAACTCCTGTCTTTTCGGGACTCTTCTACTGTAGTCGAGGGGTCCCACACCCTGGTCATCGAGACCCACCGCCGACGGGGTTTCACGTGAAACCCCCGGCGCCTTTGCGCGTTTCGACTCGCCTCGCTCGCTGACTCCCGGTCGTTGAGCGAGGCGCGCAGCGCGGAGTCGAAACGTCCCGTTTCACGTGAAACATGTGCGGGCGTCTGTGGTCGAGCGACGTTTCGACTCGCTCCGCTCGCTCAACGGCCGGTGGTCACTCTGCCCATGCCGGTCGTTGAGCGAGGCGCGCAGCGCCGAGTCGAAACGCCCCGTTTCACGTGAAACAGGTACCCGCGTGCTTGCCACGTTTCGACTCGCTTCGCTCGCTCAACGGCCGGGACTCGCGCTACTCCGTCCCGTTCGTTGAGCGAGGCGCGCAGCGCCGAGTCGAAACGGCCTGTTTCACGTGAAACACCTACCAGCGTCCTCGCCACGTTTCGACTCGCTTCGCTCGCTCAACGGCCGGTGGTCACTCTGCCCATGCCGGCCGTTAAGCGAGGCCTCACGTTTCGACTCGCTCCACTCACTCAACGGCCGGGGCTCGCGCTACCCGTCCCGGTCGTTGAGCGAGGCGCGCAGCGCCGAGTCGAAACGCCCTCACGTGCGTTTCACGTGAAACATCTGGCGGCGGCGCGGTCAGGCGGAACGGGTGGCGCGGAGAACGCGGGTCGGCTCGGAGATGATGCCCTCACCGACGACCTCGACGCGCACATCGCTCAGCTTGTACTTGCGGATGGCCTTCTCCGCCGCGGCGATCTCGTTCTCGGCGTTGACGCCCTTGAGGAGGATCAGCTCTCCTCCGGCGCGCAACAGGGGAACGGTCAGGGGGATAAGGGTGCGCAGGGCGCTCACGGCGCGCGCGGTCACGGCATCCAGCACCGCACCCTCTTTCCACTCCTCACCCCGAGCGCGCACGACTGCGACGTTGTCGAGCCCGAGCTCGTCCTTCTGCTCCTGCAACCAGGCGACGCGACGCTCCATCGGCTCGATGAGCACCCACTCGACGTCGGGGCGGGCGATCGCGAGCACGAGCCCGGGAAGACCCGCGCCCGAGCCGACGTCTCCGACACGGGCTCCCGCAGTAAAGAGGGGAGCGGCGATCGCGGAGTTGAGGATGTGACGGTTCCAGAGACGGGGCGGCTCGAGCGGGCCGATCAGTCCGCGTTCCTCACCGTACGCGCCCAGCGCGGCAGTGAAGCGACGCGCGAGGTCGATACGGCCACCGAAGAGGGATACCGCGACGGC
This sequence comes from Microbacterium sp. PAMC21962, assembly GCF_019443465.1. Lineage (NCBI taxonomy): Bacteria > Bacillati > Actinomycetota > Actinomycetes > Micrococcales > Microbacteriaceae > Microbacterium > Microbacterium sp. PAMC21962. Next base: position 2,508,667 of record NZ_CP080381.1, read on the forward strand.
CGGCTCATCTTCGATCACCGGTGTTTCACGTGAAACATCGTCCATCGGATCAGGAGCGGCGGATGACGGTGTGACGGTCGGCGCCCTCACCGTAGGACTCGGACACGAGACCCCGGTCCGCGACGATGTCATGGACGAGCTTGCGCTCGTAGCTCGTCATCGAGGGGAGCGAGGCCTGCGTCGCCCCTTCGTCCAGGCGTGCGATCGCACGATCCACCAGCTTCTCCAGCTGGCGCTGCCGCGCATCGCGCGAGCCACCCACGTCGAGGATGAGGCGGGAGAAGCGTCCGGTCTTCGTCTGCACCGCGATGCGCGTCAGCTCCTGCAGAGCCTGGACGGTGTCGGGTTCGGCGAGCAGACGAAGGGATGCCGGGTCATCGTTCTCCACCGAGACGTACGCTCGGCCGCTGCGGACGTCGAGGGCGAGGTCGCCGTCGATGTCCGCGATGTCCAGCAGGACCTCGAGGTAATCGGCGGCGATGTCGCCCTCCTGCTCGAGCTGCTCGATCGTGGCCGCGGGGCGCTCGGCCGCGTCGTGGTCGGAAGTGGTGCTCATGACTGTTCCTCGAGAGACGTCGACCCGGTCACGAGTCGGTGTTGGGCTTGGTGTTCTTCGACTGCTTCTTGGCGCGCTGCTTGCTCACCGGCTGCTGACGCTTGGGAGCCTGCGCCTTCGCCTTCTGCGCCTCTTCGTACAGACGCTGCTGCTCGGCCTGGTACTTCTCGAGCGGAACGATCTTGCCGTTCGCGTCGATCGCCTTACCCTTGCGCGCCAGCCTCTCCTCACGTGCCTTCGCCGCCTCGGAACCTGGCGTGGGCAGGTTACGGATGACGAGGAACTGCTGCACCATCGTCCAGATGTTGGACGTGAACCAGTAGAGGACCACACCCAGCGGGAAGAACACACCGGAGAAGATGAAGGCCAGCGGCAGGATGTACAGCATGATGCGCTGCATCTGGTAGGCCTGGCCGGTCTTGGCCTCGGGGGAGAGGTTCTTCGAGATGATCTGCAGCTGGGTGATGAACTGCGACGCGATCATCAGGATGACCAGGACCACGAGGATCGCGACGGTGGCCTCCCAGCCGTCGGGCTTCTGGTTGAACGCCTCGATGAGACTCGTGTGCAGGGGAGCGACGCCGAACAGCTTCGCCTCGTAGAACTGCCACGTCAGGTCTTTGCTCAGCAGACCGACGCCGCCCACGCCCCACTCCGCGTGCTTCTTCACGTCGCTCAAGGTGTAGAACATGCCCAGCAGGATGGGCATCTGCACGAGGAGGGGCAGACAGCTGGAGACCGGCGTGGTGCCGTGCTTCTTGTACAGCGCCATGGTCTCGCGACTCATGGCCTCACGGGAGAGCTGATCCTTCTTCCCGCGGTACTTCTCCTGAACTTTCCGCAGTTCAGGAGCGATTTCCATCATCTTCCACTGGCTCTTGATCTGCCGCACGAAGAGGGGGATCAGGGCACTGCGCACCACGATGACGAGCCCCATGATCGACAGGACCCAGGTGAGTCCGGCATCGGCCGGCAGGCCCACCGAGGTGAAGATCCAGTGCCAGAACACGAGGATCGCCTCGACGATCCACTTGAACGGCCACATGATGGTGCTGAAGAAGTCGAGGCTGCTCGACGGCGCGGGCGTCGTCGGCGTCGGCACGACCGGGGTCGGCGTCGCAGCGGCGGCGGCGGCATACAGAAGATCCAGCACGGATCAGTCCTTTCTCGGCGAGGAGTCCGCGGACCCGTCGTCTGTGGATGGCACGACGAACCCATGACGGGTCAGCTCGTGTCGGAAGTGCGCGTGCGGGGGCACGTCGTCGATTCCACCACGGGCCCAGGGGTGGCATCGCGCGAGGCGAGCTGCGGTGAGCGCCGATCCCTTGAGGAGACCGTGCTGCTGCACAGCGCCGACGGAGTACGCCGAGCACGACGGGTAGTACTTGCAGACGTCGCCGTAGAGATGGGAGATCGTCGCACGGTACGCGTGCAGGAGGACGAGCCCGGCGTTGCGGGGAAGCAGCGGCACCGCACGCAGCGCCGACGTCGGCGAGAGCCGGCCGGAGCCGAGCGCGTAGGAGGGAAGTGTCGAGGTGCTCACGCCGCGGCCCGTCGGGCGAGGCAGCGCGTGACCTCCGCGCGCAGCTGTGCGAAGTCGGCGGATGCCGCGGACGGAAGTGCCCGGATGACGACATCCGCTCCACGGCCGACGCCGGGAAGGGCTTCGGCGCAGACGGCCTTCAGCCGACGTCGCACGGTGTTGCGCGTGACGGCGCCGCCGACCTGCTTGCTGACGATGAAGCCGAACCGCGCGGGGCGGTCTTCGGCGGACGCGATGACGTAGGTCACCGTGTGCGGCGCGGCACAGCGGACGCCCCTGCGGACGACGGTCTTGTACTCCGCCCCGCGGGTGATGCGGTTCCCGCGCGCCAGCACTTTCGTCGGATCAGGCGGACAGCTCGGTGCGACCCTTGGCGCGGCGCGCCGACAGGATCGAACGGCCGGCACGCGTGCGCATGCGGGCGCGGAAGCCGTGCTTCTTGGCGCGACGACGGTTGTTGGGCTGGAACGTACGCTTGCTCATGAGGATCACTCCGGATCGGCGGTCACCCGAACGCTCTAGACCGGGGACACGGGGTACAGGGACTGTCCGGGGGCGTCCGAGGGCACCCCAGGGCATAAGTCAACCGACTAAGGCTACGTCGAGAGCGACGAGAACTCAAACCGGCCGAGCCGGACGGCACATTATCCACGGACTGTGGATAGCGTCTGGTGAAGACACGCGGGGCGGATCTACAGTGGATTTTGCTCTTCACAGGGTCGCTGACTACCGTGACTGCGGTAGTTATCCACAGGCTCGATCGTCGTTCACGATCGCCTGTGCCGCACCGATCGCACCCCCGGAGGGGACATGTCACAGCACGATATTCCGGATGTCCCCGTCTGGACCGCAGTGCTGCAGGAGCTGTCGGGCGACGAACGGGTGACCCCCCAGCTGCAGGGGTTCATCAGTCTCGCCGTCGCGCAGGGCGTGATGAGCGGCACCCTGTACCTCGACGTGCCGAACGACCTGACGGCCGCACAGCTGAACAAGCGGCTGCGCGCACCGATCATGGAGGCGCTCGCGCGCGTCGACGCCGAGCCGGCCGCATCCTCGTTCCGCGTCGTGGTGAACCCGGAGCTCGCCGACGCCCACCTCACCGTGCCCGTCCCGGTGCAGTCGGCATCCGCTCCCGTGCCGATCGCGCGGCCTGCGGCGGACGACTACGTGGAGACCGCGGCCGCGCCGTCGCGCAACGACACGCGACTGAACCCCAAGTACAGCTTCGACAACTTCGTCATCGGCCAGTCCAACCGCTTCGCCCACGCGGCCGCCGTCGCCGTGGCCGAGGCGCCGGCGAAGGCGTACAACCCGCTGTTCATCTACGGCGACTCGGGTCTGGGCAAGACGCACCTGCTGCATGCGATCGGCGACTACGCGCTCAGTCTGTATGCGGGCATCCGCGTCCGGTACGTCTCGAGCGAGGAGTTCACGAACGACTTCATCAACTCGATCGCCAACAACCGCGGATCCGCCTTCCAGGCGCGCTACCGCGACGTCGACATCCTTCTCATCGACGACATCCAGTTCCTCCAGGGCAAGGCCGAGACCCAGGAGGCCTTCTTCCACACCTTCAACACGCTGCACGACCACGACAAGCAGGTCGTGATCACCAGCGACGTCCCCCCGCGTCACCTGACCGGGTTCGAGGACCGCATGCGGAGCCGGTTCGAATGGGGCCTCATCACCGACGTCCAAGCCCCCGACCTCGAGACCCGCATCGCGATCCTCCGCAAGAAGGCGCAGTCCGAGCGGCTGCTCGTCCCCGACGAGGTGCTCGAGTACATCGCCACCAAGGTGTCGAGCAACATCCGCGAGCTCGAGGGCGCGCTGATCCGGGTGTCGGCCTTCGCCAGCCTGAACCGCTCCAATCTCGACATCTCCCTCGCCCAGACGGTGCTGCGCGACATCGTCGACACCGACGACGCCAACGTCATCTCGCCGACCGACATCATCACGGCGACGGCGCAGTACTTCCGCCTGTCGGTCGACGACCTCTACGGATCCAGCCGGTCGCAGTCGATCGCCACGGCCCGTCAGATCGCGATGTACCTGTGCCGCGAGCGCACGAGTCTCTCCCTGCCGAAGATCGGCCAGCTGTTCGGCAATCGCGATCACACCACGGTCATGTACGCGTACAAGAAGATCAGCGAGCTCATGAAGGAGCGCCGCTCGATCTACAACCAGGTCTCCGAGATCACCACGCAGCTCGGCCGCGTCGGACGCTGACCTCTCGCCCGCGGCATCCCGCGGCCCGCAAGACCCCCGGCCACGAAACCGGGGGTCTTCTGCGTGCGGAGCGCTTGACATCGGCGCACGGGCGCCGCCAATATGCGCGTTCTGCACAGTGTGGACAGGCTGTGGATAACTCCACTTCCCCGTGGACTCTTGTGAGTCGATGGCCCGAAGCTGTGGATGACAAGAATGTCTCGACCGGGGTGCACGATGGCGTCCGCACCGGCTCTCCGCATCGCGCCCACAACTTACACGCGTGTGGTTTCCCTGTCGCGACTGGGATCGGCGGAGTTGTCCACAGTTTCCACAGCCGTTAACACCATGACAGAGACCTTCCTTAGAGAATCCGATTCGATCACCTCTGCGGTGCGAGGCGTCGGAGGCGGTCGACGGGATGCCGGGACAATCCGTTCCGGTCGGGGCACTAGCATGGGAGGGCCCTACTCGACGTCAAGGGAGCGCCAGTGAAGTTCCACGTGAATCGCGATGTGTTCAGCGAGGCCGTGTCATTCGTCGTCAAGCTCCTGCCGCAGCGGAACCCGCAGCCGATCCTGGCGGGTGTGCTGATCGAAGCATCCGACGAGGGGCTGTCGCTGGCGGCGTTCGACTACGAGGCCTCGGCGCGCACGACCATCGAAGCGACCGTCGACGAGCCCGGCACGATCCTCGTCCACGGCCGACTCCTGTCGGAGATCGCCAGCCGTCTGCCGAACGCGCCGATCCAGATCGAGGTCGGTGAGGACGACGGCATCGTCCTCAGCTGCGGCTCCGCCCGCTTCACCCTCGCCTCGATGCCGGTGCAGGAATATCCCGCGATCCCCGAGGTCTCGGGCGAGTCGGGTCTGGTCCCCGCGGAGGATTTCGCCACCGCGATCGCCCAGGTCGCCTTCGCCGCGTCCCGCGACGACGTCACCCCGGTGCTCACGGGTGTGCAGCTCGAGGTCGCCGGCACGCAGCTGAGCCTCGTCGCGACCGACCGCTACCGCGTCGCCCTGCGCGACGTCGCGTGGGACGGCGGCGGTGTCGCCGGCGACGAGTCGACGACCGCGCTCGTCCCCGCGCGCACGCTCACCGAGGTCGGCAAGACCTTCGCCCACTCGGGTGACATCCAGGTCGCGTTCTCCGGCTCGGGAGATCGGGAGATCATCGCGTTCACCGCCGGCAACAAGACCGTGACGTCGCTGCTCATCAAGGGCAACTTCCCGCCCGTGCGTCGGCTGTTCCCCGAGCAGACCGACCACTACGCCGTCGTGAACACGGCCGAGCTCGCCGAGGCGGTGCGACGCGTCGCCCTCGTGCTCGACCGTTCCGCTCCGCTGCGCTTCACCTTCACCGAGGACGGCGTGTCGATGGATGCGTCCGGCACCGAGCAGGCGCGGGCGACCGAGTCCGTCGATGCGACCCTCGCGGGCGAGGAGGTCACGCTCGGGTTGAACCCGCAGTACCTGCTCGAAGCGCTCGGCGCCGTCAAGAGCGAGTTCGCGCGCATCACGTTCACCTCGAGCGACAACGCGAACAAGCTCAGCCCGGTGCTCATCACGCCGCAGACCTCCGGCACCCCGGAGAGCTTCAAGTACCTGCTGCAGCCGAATCTCCTGCTGCGCTGACGATCCTCGCGTTCCGACCGGCGTCGGCGCTGCCGCATAGGCTGGATCGGTGATCGTGGAACAGCTGAGCCTCGTCGACTTCCGCAACTATGCGGCCGCCGATGTGACTCTGGCGGCGGGCGCCAACGTGTTCGTCGGTCGCAACGGTCAAGGCAAGACGAATCTCGCCGAGGCCATCGGCTACTTCGCCACACTCGGTTCCCACCGGGTCTCGCAGGATGCCCCGATGGTGCGCGACGGGGCGGATGCCGCGATCGTCCGCATGCGTCTCGCCTACGGTGACCGTCGTGTGCTGCTCGAGGCCCAGCTCAACCGGTCGGGCAGCAACAAGGCCCGAGTCAACGGCTCGGCTGTCCGCACCGCCGAGCTCCCGCGCTACGCACAGGTCGTCCTCTTCGCGCCGGAGGATCTCCAGATCGTCCGCTCCGACCCCTCCGCGCGTCGCCGCTTCGCCGATCAGCTCCTCATCCAGCGCGCTCCGCGGATGGCGGGCGTCCTGGCGGACTACGACCGCGTGCTCAAGCAGCGCAACGCGCTGTTGAAGTCCGCGCGCGCCCGCGGCATCCGCGCGGATGCACTGACGACGCTCGACGTCTGGGACGACAAGCTGGTGCAGCTGGGCACCGACGTCATCCGCGCCCGCTCGGTGCTCGCCGACGACCTCGCCGGCCCGGTCGCCGAGGCGTACCGCGCGATCGCCGGCGAGGATCACCGGCCGGAGCTGGAATGGATGCTGTCGATCGGGGGCGCGGACCCCGACGTCGACGACGACGAGGCCGACCAGGCGGGCGACCGCACAGCGGTGACCGGACTCAGCGCGGAGGAGGTCCGCGAGAACTTCCGCGATGCGCTCGCCGCGCGCCGCTCCTCCGAGCTCGAACGCGGGCTCACTCTCGTCGGACCCCACCGCGACGACCTCCTGCTGCGCGTGCGGGGCCTGCCGGTGAAGGGCTACGCATCGCACGGCGAATCGTGGTCGGTGGCCCTCGCCCTGCGTCTGGCGTCTGCGCAGCTGCTGCGCGCCCAGTCGCAGTTGGGCGATCCGGTCCTCATCCTCGATGACGTGTTCGCCGAGCTCGACACGGATCGCCGCGCCCGGTTGGCGGGCCTGGTCGAGGGATACGAGCAGGTGGTGGTGACCGCGGCGGTGGAGGAAGATGTGCCGAGCGCGCTGCGCGCGCGCACCGTGCGGGTCGTCGCGGGGACGATCATCGAACCCGCCACGACGGGAGGCGTCGATGAGTGACGAGGTGCCGGGGATGGTGCCGGAGACGATCGGCACGTATCTGCGGCTGCGCGGTCTCGAGCCCTCGCCGCGGACCGCGCGACGGCGCAAGAGACGTGCGGCCGAGGACGACGACAAGCAGCCGTTCGCGCCCGGGCGCGATCCCAAGGGCGTGGCCGACGTGCTGGCGGATCTGACCCGTCAGTCGGGGTGGGACACCCAGCTGGCGCGGGAGGACCTCGTGCTGCAGTGGACGGACGTCACCGGCGAGGAGACGGCGCGTCACGCCCATCCGGTGGCGCTGTCCGACGGGCTGCTCACCGTGCAGTGCGACTCCACCGCGTGGGCGAAGAACCTCCAGCTGATGCGGGCCGAGATCGTCACTCAGCTGATGAGACGGTTCCCGGATGCCGGTGTGCAGAACGTCCGATTCGTCGGGCCGGACGTCCCCTCGTGGAAATGGGGCCCCAGAGCCGTTCCAGGGCGGGGTCCTCGCGATACCTACGGCTGAGGAGGGTCCGACGGCATCCGGAACGATTTCAGGGCGCCACAGGGGCTTTCTGCGGGCTTTCGAGGGGTGACTGGGGGTAGAATGAGACGTCTTTGATCGACCATTCAGGAGCGCTCGAAACCTATGACGTCCGACACCCCCGACAGCGTTCCCCAGGAACTTCCGCCGAAGCAGTCCCAGAAGGTCGAGAACGAGTACGGGGCCGACGCCATCCAGGTGCTCGAGGGCCTCGAGGCGGTGCGCAAGCGCCCCGGCATGTACATCGGCTCGACGGGTGAGCGCGGCCTCCACCACCTCGTGTACGAGATCGTCGACAACTCCGTCGACGAAGCCCTCGCCGGCTACTGCGACACGATCACGGTGACGATCCTCGAGGACGGGGCGATCCGTGTCGTCGACAACGGTCGCGGCATCCCGGTCGACATGCACAAGACCGAGGGGAAGTCGACCGTCGAGGTCGTGCTGACCGTGCTCCACGCCGGCGGCAAGTTCGGCGGCGGCGGGTACGCGGTCTCCGGCGGTCTGCACGGCGTCGGCTCGTCGGTGGTGAACGCGCTGTCCACCCGCCTCGACGTCGAGGTGCGCCGGCAGGGGCACGTCTGGCGCCAGTCGTTCCGCGACGGCGGCGTGCCGCAGGCTCCGCTGAGCGAGGACGAGGCGACGGAGGAGACCGGCACGACCATCACGTTCTGGCCCGACGCCTCGATCTTCGAGACCACCGACTTCGACTACGACACGCTGCGCACCCGTTTCCAGCAGACGGCGTTCCTGAACAAGGGTCTGCGGATCACGCTCAGCGACCTGCGCGCCTCCTCGGCCTACGTCGTCGACGGCGAAGACGGGCAGGCCGTCGAGAAGCAGCCGTTCGACGATTTCCACTACGAGCGCGGACTGGTCGACTACGTCGAGTACCTCAACAAGATCCGCAAGGCCGAGGTGGTCAACGACGAGATCATCGAGGTCGAGTCGGAAGACACCGAGCGCCACATCTCCCTCGAGCTGGCCATGCAGTGGACGACGAGCTACACGGAGAACGTCTTCACCTTCGCCAACACGATCAACACCCACGAGGGCGGAACCCACGAAGAGGGCTTCCGCGCCGCGATGACGACGTACATCAACAAGTACGCGCGCGAGAAGGGCCTACTCAAGGAGAAGGACGACAACCTCACCGGTGAGGACATCCGAGAGGGTCTGACCGCGGTCATCTCCGTCAAGCTGTCCGAGCCGCAGTTCGAGGGTCAGACCAAGACGAAGCTCGGCAACACCGAGGCCAAGGCGTTCGTGCAGAAGGTCGTGGGCGACCAGCTCACCGACTGGCTCGACCGCAACCCCGCGCAGGCCAAGCGGGTCATCATGAAGGCGATCGACGCCGCGACCGCGCGCCTCGCGGCCCGCAAGGCGCGGGAGACGGCGCGGCGCAAGAGCGTGTTCGAGTCGGCATCCATGCCCGACAAGCTCAAGGACTGCACGAGCAAAGACCCCTCGATCAGCGAGATCTTCCTCGTCGAGGGCGACTCGGCCGGCGGCTCGGCCGTGCGCGGCCGCGACCCCGAGACCCAGGCCATCCTGTCGCTGCGCGGCAAGGTGCTCAACGTCGAGAAGGCGCGGCTCGACCGCGCGCTCGGCAACAACGAGATCCAGGCGATCATCTCGGCGTTCGGCTGCGGGATCGGCGAGGACTTCGACGTCGCGAAGGCCCGCTATCACAAGATCGTGCTGATGGCCGATGCCGACGTCGACGGCCAGCACATCACGACGCTGCTGCTGACCCTGCTGTTCCGCTACATGCGCGGACTCATCGAGGCCGGCTTCGTCTATCTCGCCATGCCGCCGCTGTTCCGGCTGAAGTGGTCCAACGCCGAGCACGAGTACGTGTTCAGCGACCGGGAGCGCGATGCGCTGCTGGCCGACGGCCTGGCCAACGGCAAGCGGATGCCGAAGGACTCCGGCATCCAGCGCTACAAGGGTCTGGGCGAGATGAACCCGAAGGAGCTGTGGGAGACGACGATGGACCACAACACCCGCACCCTCCGCCAGGTCACGATCGACGACGCGGCCGCGGCGGACGAGATCTTCTCGGTGCTGATGGGCGAGGACGTCGAGTCGCGCCGGAGCTTCATCCAGCGCAACGCCAAGGACGTCCGCTTCCTCGACATCTGATGCGTTTCGACTCGCTGCGCTCGCTCGACGACCGGTCGGGTTCGATCCGGTCGTCGAGCGAGGAGCGCCGCGACGACTCGAAACGCGACACACGCACCCCCACCCATGTGAGAACGAGAAGACATGACTGACGAAGAACGCCCCGACCCGAACGCCGGGCACAACCACGGCAACATCGACCAGGTCGATCTCCAGGTCGAGATGCAGCGCAGCTACCTCGACTACGCCATGAGCGTCATCGTCGGCCGCGCGCTGCCGCGCGTCGAAGACGGTCTGAAGCCGGTGCACCGCCGCGTCATCTACGGGATGTACGACGGCGGGTACCGTCCCGACAAGAGCTTCAACAAGTGCGCCCGCGTCGTCGGCGAGGTCATGGGCCAGTACCACCCGCACGGTGACAGCGCGATCTACGACGCACTCGTGCGCCTCGTGCAGCCGTGGTCGCTGCGCTACCCGCTCGCCGACGGACAGGGAAACTTCGGCTCTCCCGGCAACCAGGGCGCCGCCGCCCCGCGGTACACCGAGACCAAGATGGCCGCGCTCGCGATGGAGATGGTCCGCGACATCGACGAGGACACCGTCGATTTCGAGGACAACTACGACGGGAAGACCCAGGAGCCCGTCGTCCTGCCCTCGCGCTTCCCCAACCTCCTCGTCAACGGCTCGGTCGGCATCGCGGTCGGCATGGCCACCAACATCCCGCCCCACAACCTGCGCGAGGTCGCCGACGGCGCGCTGTGGGCGCTGGAGAACCCGGATGCCACCCGCGAGGAGCTGCTCGAAGCTCTCATGGGCCGTATCCACGGTCCCGACTTCCCGACGGGCGCCCAGATCCTGGGCACGAAGGGCATTCGCGAGGCTCAGCGCACGGGCCGCGGGTCGATCACGATGCGCGCCGTGGTCAACGTCGAGGAGATCCAGGGGCGCACCTGCCTGGTCATCACCGAGCTGCCCTACCAGGTGAACCCCGACAACGTCGCGCTGAAGATCCGTGACCTCGCCCGCGACGGGCGTATCACCGGCATCGCCGACATCCGCGACGAGACCAGCGACCGCACGGGCCAGCGGCTCGTGATCGTGCTGAAGCGGGATGCCGTCGCGAAGGTGGTCCTCAACAACCTGTACAAGCACACGCAGCTGCAGGAGAACTTCGGCGCCAACATGCTGGCGATCGTCGACGGCGTGCCGCGCACGCTCGCCCTCGACGGCTTCATCTCCTACTGGATCGACCATCAGGTCGAGGTCATCGTGCGGCGCACGCGCTTCCGCCTCCGCAAGGCCGAAGAGCGCATGCACATCCTGCGCGCGTACCTGAAGGCGCTGGATGCGCTGGACGAGGTCATCGCGCTCATCCGCCGCTCGCCCACGGTCGACGAGGCGCGCGAGGGTCTGAAGTCGCTGCTCGCGATCGACGACGTGCAGGCCGATGCGATCCTCGCGATGCAGCTGCGCCGCCTGGCGGCTCTCGAGCGCCAGAAGATCATCGACGAGGCGACCGAGCTCGAGGCGCAGATCGCCGACCTGAACGACATCCTCGTCACGCCGGGCCGTCAGCGCACGATCATCGCCGAAGAGCTCACGGGCATCGTCGACAAGTTCGGCGACGAGCGGCGCACGACGATCCTGCACGGCTTCGACGGCGACATGTCGATGGAGGACCTGATCCCCGAGGAGGAGATGGTCATCACCGTCACGCGCGACGGCTACATCAAGCGCACGCGCAGCGACAACTACCGCTCGCAGCACCGCGGCGGCAAGGGCGTCAAGGGTGCCCAGCTGCGCGCCGACGACGTCGTCGAGCACTTCTTCGTGACGACGACGCACCACTGGCTCCTCTTCTTCACGACGAAGGGCCGCGTCTACCGGTCCAAGGCGTACGAGGTGCCCGAGGCCGGCCGCGATGCGAAGGGTCAGCACGTCGCGAACCTGCTCGCGCTGCAGCCGGGCGAGGAGATCGCGCAGATCCTCGACATCCGCGACTACAAGGTCGCGCAGTACCTGGTGCTCGCGACCCGCGACGGCAAGGTGAAGAAGACCTTCCTCAGCGAGTACGACACCAACCGTCAGGGCGGCATCATCGCGATCCGCCTGCGCGGTCAGGACGAGGAGGACGGCGACGAGGTCGTCAGCGCACTGCTGGTCGACGACACCGACGACATCCTCCTCATCTCCCGCCAGGGCATGTCGCTGCGCTTCACGGCCACCGACGAGTCGCTGCGGCCGATGGGACGCTCGACCGAAGGCGTGAAGGGAATGTCCTTCCGCGAGGACGACATGCTGCTGTCGGCATCCGTCGCGAAGGACGACGCGTACGTGTTCGTCGTGACCGAAGGCGGCTACGCGAAGCGCACCGCGGTCGACCAGTACCGGCTCCAGGGCCGCGGCGGATTGGGCATCAAGGTGGCCAAACTGAACGAGGATCGGGGCGTTCTCGCGGGCGGTCTGATCGTGGGTGAGGACGACGAGGTCTTGGTGGTTCTTGCCAGCGGCAAGGTGGTACGCTCTGCCGTGGCCGAGGTGCCTGCGAAGGGTCGCGACACCATGGGAGTGGTTTTCGCCCGTCCCGATGACGACGACCGCATCCTCGCGATCGCCCGTAATTCGGAGCGAGCTCTCCGTCAGGAGCATGACTCGGCCGAGACGGCAGACGCCGAAGAACCCCCCGCTTCACGCCCCGAAGGAAGTGACACTGACGCATGAGCACGGTAGCCGACAAGCTCGCCAAGAAGTCATCGAGCAAGACCAGCGCCAAGCAGGTGCGCCTGCGCCTCGTTTACGTCGACTTCTGGTCCGCCGTGAAGCTGTCGTTCCTCGCGGCGGTCGCCCTGGCGATCGTCACGGTGGTGGCGAGCTTCCTCGTGTACATGGTGCTGAGCACCACGGGTCTGATCGGCAAGCTCGACGAGCTGTTCACGGCGTTCGACGACAACTTCAAGCTGAGCGACGTCATCAACCTCCCGCAGGTGATGGCGTTCTCCGCGGTCGTCGCGATCCTGAACCTCATCGTGCTCACCGTGCTGGGCGCCGTCATCGCGGGGATCTACAACCTGATGGTCAAGGTGACCGGCGGCCTGCTCGTCGGGTTCACCTCCAACTGACCGATTTTTGGTTTGCCCGCTCGTCGGGTAAAGTCTTGGAGGTTGACGGCGGAGACGCCGCCTCCGGACGGGGCTATAGCTCAGGCGGTTAGAGCGCTTCACTGATAATGAAGAGGTCCCAGGTTCAAGTCCTGGTAGCCCCACCACTTCCCGTCCGGGGCCTTAGCTCAGTTGGTAGAGCGCCTGCTTTGCAAGCAGGATGTCAGGAGTTCGAATCTCCTAGGCTCCACAGACATCTCGCCCCGTGGGACACGCCCGTCTCAGCCGTCGCCGCGTGGAGTGCGTCACTTGCCGTTGAAGCGGCGGGTGAGCGCCGCGCCGACGTTGCTGCCTGCGAGGAACTTCCGGATCTGCTGAACGATGTCGCGGACGAGTTCGTCGCCGAAGACGTCGCGGAGGTTCGCGTCGATGGTGGCTTCCGCCGCTTCGACGTGAGGGCGCAGCCTGCGGCCTTCCTTGGTCAGCTGTAGCAGCACCTGTCGCCGGTCAACCGGGTTGTCTATCCGGTCGACGAGGCCGCGCTTCACCAGGGAGTCCACGAGCCTGCTCGGACTTCCCGACTCGCATACCAGCAGACTGCCGAGCCCTTTAAGGGTTATCGGGCCATAGTCGGCGAGAACCGTGATCACCTCTGCTTGCGAGGGAGTCACGTCGAGTGGTGCGAGAGCACGAGCGAGTTGTCGGTTGCCTTCACGTTGCGCCGCGAGAATCGCGTATCGCAGTTCTGTGGCGCTCACGCGTCGCGGTGAGTGTCGAGCATCCGTGCTGGCTCCCCACGTCTCCGGTGCGGATGGATTCTGTTCGCCGATCAGCCATCGAGCAGATCGCGTCGCGGCAAGGCTACCAGGCCGAACCGACGTGCCCGTGACGGCTCATCTTCGACATGCCACTCTACGACGGGTGCCCAACAGGTTGGCGACATAACATTACATGACGTGACATCTAATTCCTCGAAGCTCTCGGGGAGTGGGTCCACGACCGGATTCGGTTGAGCACCCACAGTCGCGTCACGCCCACACGACCGCCATCTCCACAGAGAGCACCCTGATGAACCCCCTCACAGCACAACGCGAGATCCACGCAAGCCCTCAGATCATCGCCGACATCATCATGAACATCGCCGAGCTCGCCGACTGGAATCCTGCCCTCAACAGCACCGGAACCCGTGATCTGTCGGCGAGACTCGGCCATCCCTACCCCGTGTCCACACGTGTTCCTGGCCGCGCGACCCTCACCTACACTGACGCGACGATCGAGCGGATCGTGTGGAGGCTGGAGGTGGCGGGCAGCAGTGAAACGGGGCAATGGGACGTGCGAGCGCACGGCGAGAAGACCCTTGTGACCCACACCATGCTCCACGCCGGCGCCCTCTTCGCCGTCATGCACAACGCAATGACCAACGTTCCGACCTTGCGACTCGACCGGCTCCAGCAGCGTGCGGAGCGTCGCGCGTTGCGCCCGTAAGACGCGTCGCCCGCCACTTCGCTCGCGCTGGTGGCGAACCGGTGCACGCAGCATCGGTTCAGACATCTCGCCCCGTCTTCCGCCGCTGGTCGTGCGCTGGGATACTCACTGCATGCGCTTTGAGACCACGCTGTTCCAGCAGGGCAACAACACCGGGATCGTGGTGCCGCCCGAGATCGTCGACGGACTGGGTGGGGGCAGTCGTGCCGCCGTTTCCGTGACCGTCAACGGCTTCACCTACCCGAGCACCCTCGCGGTGATGGGCGGGCGGCATCTGATCCCCTTCTCATCCGACAAACGGGCGGCGACGGGCCTGGCCGGCGGTGACGCCATCGAGGTCGTCCTCGAGCTCGACACGGCACCGCGCACCGTCGAGCTCCCCGACGACCTGGCCGGCGCGCTGGCGGATGCCGGAGCTCGCGCCGCATTCGACGCGCTCGCGCCGAGCGCGCGGAAGGCCCACGTCACGAACGTGCTGTCGGCGAAGGCGGAGGAGACGCGGGCGCGTCGCATCGCGGCGATCGTCGCGAAGCTCGCCTGAGCACCGACATCCGCCACGCGGCGGCGAGACACGCCCGGGCCGCGGAGCGGATCATCCTCTAGGGGGACGCGAGGGTCCATGGGCCTCTCATAGCGTGTTCATCGGAGCCGTTTCGCTCCGACGACACGATGGGACCCCCGCAATGAAGACCCTCACCCGTATCGCCACCACCACGCTGGCCGCGGTCGCCCTCGCGATCTCGGCATCCGGCTGCACGGCCGCCTCCGACGGCAATGGTGGGAAGGCCGACTCGCCGCTGATGGAGTACCTCGGCGCCGTCTACGGCACCAACCTGTCGGCCTCGGAGCAGGAGCAGCGATACGCCGAATCGCAGAAGAAGTCCGAGGAGCTCGTCGCCCAGTGCATGAAGGACCAGGGCTTCGAGTACACGCCGAACACCCAGAACGTCTCGTTCTCGGCCGGTGACGCGGACATGTGGAAGCCCGACGACCGGGACTGGGTCTCGCAGTACGGCTACGGCATGGTGAAGAACCCGATGTCCGACCAGCCCGCGCAGGAGACCCCGTACACCGACCCGAACCAGGGCTACCTCGACAGCCTCTCCCAGACGGAGCAGACCGCGTACTGGGAGGCGCTCTACGGACCGCAGCCCACCGAGGACCAGCTCGGCGAGGACGGGTCGTACGAGTACGACTGGAAGACGGCGGGATGCCAGGGCGCGGCGCAGCACGAGACCAACAGCGATCCGATGCAGGACGAGCAGTTCGCCTCGCTGAACGAAGCGATCAACACGTTCTACACGGACATGGCCACCAACACGGCTTTCGCGGAGATCAACCAGAAGTGGTCGTCCTGCATGAGCGACGCCGGACACACGGGCTTCTCGGCGCAGACCGACGCGCAGATGTCGATCTCGAACAAGCTGTCGTCGTACTACGAGAAGATGAGCGGCTCCTCGGGTGCGCAGGACAATGACCCCGAACTCGCCACGCTCGCCGAGGAGGAGGTCGCCGTCGCCCTCGCCGACCTCGACTGCCGGACGAAGACCGGATACAGCGCGGAGCAGCAGAAGGTGCAGTTCGAGCTGGAGCGACAGTTCATCGCCGACCACAAGGCCGAGCTCGAGGCGCTCAAGGCGGCCGCCGAGCAGGCGGGACGATAGATGACGAGCGACCGCGCCGCCGGCGACCCCGACCGCTCCTCCGAGGTCGACCTGCTCGGCGATCTCGCACCTACCGACGATGTCGTGCCCGCCGGTGATGCGCCGGCATCCGATGCGCCGGATGCCGGGCGCCGCTCCGGCTGGCGAGGGATGCTGCGGGCCAATCGAGCGCTGTGGATCACCGCGCTCGTCGCGACCGGGGCCCTCGTCGCCGGACTCCTCGTGGGGACTTTCGTCGTCGCGCCGGCGGGTGGGGCCAACGCCGCCGCGCCCGCGGCGGGGCTCGTCACCGTGCCCGTCGAGTTCGGTGAGTTGAGCAACGATGTCACCGTCCGGGCCGACGTCGGCTACGCCGACGCCACGGAGGTGACGATCGACACCGCGAGCGTCGAGGGTCCCACCGTCGTGACCGGCCAGGTGCCCGCCACGGGCGCGGAGCTGAACCCCCTGTCGATCGCGCTCGAAGTGGCCGGCAGGCCGGTGATCGTCCTGCCGGGCGAGCTGCCCGCGTACCGCACGCTCCGCTTCGGCGTCTCCGGCCCCGACGTCGTGCAGTTGAAGAACGCGCTGCGCGCGGTCGGCATCGACGGCGGCGATCCGGCATCCGACCGCTTCGACGAGACCACCGCGGCCGGCGTTAACGCGCTGTACACGGCCGCCGGCTATCCCGCCCCGGGCGGGGATGCCTCCGCGGCCGCGACCGTCCGGGCGGCGGAGCAAGGGCTGCAGTCGGCGCGGCAGTCGTTGGGCGCGGCATCCGCCGATCTCGGGAAGGCCGCCTCCGGCGCCTCGGCGGTCGAGATCCGTCAGGCGGACAACGAGGTCGCCGCCGCGCAGCGCGCGGTCGCCGACGCCCAGGCCGCGGGTGAGGCACCCTCGCGTATCGCCAATCTCCAGGACGACCTCGCGCTGGCCCAGTTGCGGCGCGAGCAGCTGTCCGCCGCTCCCGACACCTCGGCGCAGCGCGCCGCGAGGGATGCCGCGCGCGAGCAGGTCGCCCAGGCCGAGGCCGACCTGGCGCGGGCCCGTGAAGCCGCACTCACCGCACTGCCCTCCTCGGAGGTGCTGTATCTCAGCAGTCTTCCGCGACGTGTGGATGAGGTGACGGCCAAGCGCGGGAGCGTGCTGCAGGGGAAGGCGATGACCGTCTCGGGCGCCACCGTGCAGCTCACCGGCTCGGTGGCCTCGGCCGACGCGCGGCTTCTGACGGTCGGCGGGAAAGCGAGCTTCGCGCTGCCGGACGGCGCGGCGCACACGGCGACGATCGCCGCGATCACCCCCGCAAGCGGTAAAGACGCGAACGGCCGCTGGTCGCTGACGCTCACCCCCGACCCCCTCTCGACCGAGCAGATCCAGCAGATCCAGGGCAGCAACGTCCGCGTGTCGATCCCGGTCGGCGCGACCGACGGCAAGGTGCTCTCCGTCCCCCTCGCGGCACTGTCGGCGGGCACCGGCGGGGAGGCCCGCGTCGAGGTCGTCGTCGGTGATCCTCGCGACCCTCGCGCGCAGACGCGGCTCGTCACCGTGCAGACGGGCCTGTCGGCGAAGGGTGTCGTCGAGGTGACGCCGTCCGGCGGCGAGCTCACGGAGGGCGACCTCGTGGTGGTCGGGAAGTGAGTGCGGCGGATGCCGTCGCACCCCTGGTCGAACTGCGCGACGTGACCCGGTCGTTTCCCGGACCGCCGGAGGTGCAGGCTCTCAAGGGGATCAATCTGCGTGTCGACACCGGGGACTACGTTTCGATCGTGGGGCCGAGCGGGTCGGGCAAGTCGACCATGTTGAGCATCCTCGGCCTGCTCGACCGCCCGAGTGTCGGCGAGTACCGCTTCGACGGCGTTCTCACCGGCGCCCTCGACGAGGATCGGCGTGCGGCGGTGCGAGCCCGGCGCATCGGCTTCGTCTTCCAGGCGTTCCACCTCATGCCCCGTCGGACCGTCCTCGAGAACGTCCTGGTCCCCATGCTCTACAGCGGCGTGCCGCGGGGCGAGCGCGAGTCACGGGCGCGCGCGGCGCTCGACCGCGTCGGTCTCGGTCACCGCGTCGACTTCCTGCCCACGCTCCTGTCGGGCGGCGAACGGCAGCGGGTGGCCGTCGCCCGTGCGGTCGTGGGCCGGCCGAGCCTTCTGCTCGCCGACGAGCCCACCGGCAACCTGGACCGGAGCACCTCCGACGAGGTGCTCGAGCTGTTCGACGAGCTGCACGGCGAGGGTCAGACGCTGGTGGTCATCACGCACGACAGCACCGTGGCCGCACGGGCCGGGCGGCGCGTGCGCATCTCCGACGGGCGACTGGAAGAGGTGGCCTGACGTGCGATGGATCCCGCGTCGCCGCGACCGCCGTCCTCCCGCCGAGGAAGCGGGCGTCGACGGGCTCGTCCCGCCCGTCGCGCGCGCGGATCGGTTCTCCGCGGCCGACCTCGTCGCCGAGGCGACGGTGGACATCGGCGCACGACCGGCACGACTCGTGATGACCCTCGCCGGCACGGTCCTCGGCGTCGGCGCCCTCGTCGCGACACTCGGCTTCGCGCAGACGGCCGCGGGACAGATCGCGCGACAGTTCGACGCCGTCGCGGCGACGGGTATCGAGATCACTCCGTCGACGGCGAGCACGCGCGGCGGCGGACAGGTCGCCACCGCGCGGCTGCCGTGGGATGCCGTCGAGCGCGTCGAGCGCCTCGCGGGCGTCGAGTCCGCCGTGCTCCTGTCCGACGTGGCGCTTCCCGACGGCGCGACCGTCACCGCGGTGCCGGTCAACGACCCCTCGATCGCGTTGCCCGCGGCCCCGCCCATCGTCGCGGCATCCGCGGAGCTGCTCGACACGATCGGCGGCACCGTCCAGGCGGGGCGCATGTTCGACCTCGGTCACGATCGGCGCGGCGACCGCGTCGCCGTGGTGGGCGCCCGCGTGGCGGAGCGCCTCTCGATCAACCGCATCGACAGTCAGCCGTCGATCTTCATCGGGGGGATCGCGTACGCCGTCATCGGCATCGTGGACGGGTTCGAACGTCGCGCCGACCTGCTCGACGCCGTGATCGTCCCGACCGGCGCGGCCCGTGCCGACTTCGGCCTCGGCGGACCGGGCAGCGTGCAGGCGCGGATCGTCGTCGGCGCCGGGCCGCAGGTGAAGGACCAGGCGCCACTCACCCTCAACCCCGCCGATCCGGACGCGGTCGAGGTCGCCGCGCCCCGCGCCGGAAGCGACCTCAGCCGCGGCGTGCAATCGGATGTGAACATCGTCTTCGTGGCGCTCGGGGTCATCGTGCTCCTCGCGGGTGGCCTCGGCATCGCCAACGTGACGATGCTCTCCGTGATGGAGCGCACACCGGAGATCGGCCTGCGCCGCGCGCTGGGGGCGACCTCGCGGCAGATCGCCGGGCAGTTCGTCGTGGAGTCGGTCGTCATCGGGCTGCTCGGCGGCATCATGGGGGCCGCGCTCGCGGTGCTCGGTGTGCTCGCGGTCTCGCTCGTCGCGGGCTGGGTCCCCGTCCTCGACCCGCTGCTCGCCGCCGCCGGCGCCGTCCTCGGCGGAGTGGTCGGACTCGTCGCGGGATGGATCCCGGCGCGCCGCGCGGCGCGGATCGAGCCGGTGGTGGCCCTGCGCAGCTGACCGCGAGGCGCCCGCTCAGGATGCCGAGCCGTGGAAGCGCGTTCGCGTCTCGGCATCCGCCACGTAGACGACGAGCTGCAGATCGGTCTCGTCGGAGGGGCGCAGCTGGTGGTGCTCGAAGACGAGGCGTCCGAGCGCCGGATGCCGGAACACGCGCTCGCGGGAGCGGAACCCGCTCACGCCGTGCTCGTTCCAGCGCGCACGGAAGTCGTCACTCGCGGCGGATAGACGGGCCACCAGGTCGCGATACCGCGGGTCGCCGAGTCGGGGGCCCGCTTCGGCGCGGAACTCGGCGAGGAAACGGCGGCTCGTGTCATCCCAGTCGTCCAGGAGCGAGCGCACCGACGGATCGGTGAAGACCAGCCAGAGCAGGTTGCGATCCTCGGGCGTCGTGGTCGCGACCCCCGGATAGAGCCGCTCGTAGGCGCGGTTCCACCCCGTGATGCCCCAGTCGGGTGCGAGCGCGTAGGCGGGGTGCTCGTCGAGCGCGTCGAGGAAGCGCTGGACGTGCGCGGGGGCGACGTCCACCGCTCCCGCGCGCACCGCGGGCCTCGGAGCGAGTCCCACGAGGCTCAGGACGTAGTCGTGCTCCGTATCGGTGAGGCGCAGCGCCGTCGCCACGGCGTCGAGCACTTGGCGCGAGGGATGGATGTCGCGGCCCTGCTCGAGCCACGTGTACCAGGTCACGCTCACGCCGGAGAGGTACGACACCTCCTCGCGGCGCAGGCCCGTCGTGCGTCCGCGTCCGGCGGGCGGGAGACCGTACGTCGAGCGGTCGAGGCGCTCGCGCTGCCGGCGCAGGAACGATCCGAGCTCCCGTCGTTGCTGACGGCCGTCGTCACGGACGTCATGGGGGTGGTCATCGGTCACTCCACAAACCTAGTGCTCCCACTACTAGTATCAGCAGCCACTTCCGCCGACCGCCGCCGGCCCCCAGGGTGGAACCATGCCCACCCCTCTGCGCTCCCGCACCGTCACCCACGGCCGCAACGCCGCCGGCGCCCGTGCCCTCTTCCGCGCCGCCGGTGTCAACGCGGCCGACTTCGGCAAGCCGATGATCGCGGTCGCGAACAGCTTCACCGAGTTCGTCCCCGGCCACACCCACCTGCAGCCGGTCGGTCGCATCGTGTCCGAGGCGATCTCCGCCGCCGGCGGCATCCCGCGCGAGTTCAACACGATCGCCGTCGACGACGGCATCGCGATGGGCCACGGCGGCATGCTCTACTCGCTGCCCTCGCGCGACCTCATCGCCGACTCGGTGGAGTACATGGTCAACGCCCATCAGGCCGACGCGCTGGTGTGCATCTCCAACTGCGACAAGATCACCCCCGGCATGCTCATGGCGGCGCTGCGTCTGAACATCCCGACGGTCTTCGTCTCGGGCGGGCCGATGGAGTCGGGCCGCGCCACCCTCGTCGACGGGACCGTCCGCACCCTCGACCTCGTCGACGCGATCTCCGAGGCGGCCAACGACACCGTGTCGGATGCCGACATCCAGCGCATCGAGGAGAACGCCTGCCCGACCTGCGGTTCGTGTTCGGGGATGTTCACCGCGAACTCGATGAACTGCCTCGTCGAGGCCCTCGGCCTGGCCCTCCCCGGCAACGGATCGGTGCTCGCGACGCACACGGCCCGCCGCGCCCTGTACGAGAAGGCCGGCGAGGTCGCCGTGCAGATCACCCGCGCCTTCTACGACGAGGACGACGCCTCGGTGCTCCCCCGGGCGGTCGCGAGTCCCTCCGCTTTCGCCAACGCCATGGCGCTCGACATCGCCATGGGCGGGTCGACCAACACGATCCTGCATCTGCTGGCCGCGGCACACGAGGCCGGCATCGACTTCGGGCTCGACGAGATCGACGCCATCTCCCGCCGCGTGCCCTGCCTCGCCAAGATCGCCCCCAACCCGGCGTACGGCCGCATGTACTACATGGAGGACGTGCACCGCGCGGGCGGCATCCCCACGATCCTCGGCGAGCTGCACCGCGCGGGTCTGCTCAACGAGGACGTGTCGTCCATCCACTCCGACTCCCTCGCCTCGTGGCTGGCGGAGTGGGACGTGCGCGGAGGCACCGCGTCCGACACCGCCCGCGACCTGTGGCATGCGGCCCCCGGCGGCGTGCGGTCCTCGAGCGCGTTCTCGCAGTCCGAGCGCTGGGCGGCGCTGGATGAGGATGCCGAGAACGGCTGCATCCGGTCCGCCGCGCACGCGTACTCGGCCGACGGCGGGCTCGCGGTGCTGCGCGGCAACCTGGCCGTCGACGGGGCGGTCGTCAAGACGGCGGGCGTCGATCCGTCGATCCTCGTGTTCTCGGGACCGGCGGTCGTGTGCGAGTCGCAGGAGGAGGCGGTCGCCAAGATCCTCGGCAAGCAGGTGCAGCCGGGCGATGTCGTCGTCATCCGGTACGAAGGACCGAAGGGCGGGCCGGGGATGCAGGAGATGCTGCACCCGACCTCGTTCCTCAAGGGCCGCGGTCTGGGCAAGGTCTGCGCCCTCGTCACCGACGGTCGGTTCTCCGGCGGGACGTCGGGTCTGTCGATCGGACACGTCTCCCCCGAGGCGGCCAGCGGTGGGATCATCGCGCTCGTCGAGGACGGCGACATCATCGACATCGACATCCCCTCGCGCGGCATGAGCCTGCGCGTGGACGACGACGAGCTCGAGCGTCGGCGTGCCCGGCTGTTGTCGGACGGCGGCTACGCGCCCCGCGACCGCAACCGTCCCGTGTCGCTCGCCTTGCGCGCCTACGCCGCGATGGCGACGTCGGCCGACCGGGGCGCCGTGCGCGACGTCGAGGCGGTCGAGCGCGCCCTGCGCGACCGGGAGTTGCGGACCGCGGCCGTCTGACCCGCGTGTCCGACGGGGAAAAGACGCCTCCCGGCGTCATAGCCGCGCCCGCTAGGCTCACGGGATGGACCTGCGGGTTGCGGCGTACGCCGTCGTCGTCGACGCGGACGATCGCGTGCTGCTCGCCCACTGGCATCAGGGGCGCCGCGGCGCGTGGACCATGCCCGGCGGAGGCCTCGAGCCCGGTGAGGACCCCGTCGACGCGGCCCGCCGTGAAGTCTGGGAGGAGACCGGCTTCCGCGTGCGGGTGGGTGAGCTCCTCGGCATCCATTCCCGCGTGATCCCCGCGAGCAGACGCGTGTATGCGGAGGACACGGAACCGCTCCACACCCTGCGGATCGTCTACCGAGCCGAGGTGACCGGCGGCCGGTTGCGGCACGAGCAGAACGGGTCGACCGACCGCGCCGAGTGGTTTCCGCTCAGCGCACTTCCGCCGCAACGGGTGAAGCTGGTCGACGTGGCGCTCGGCATGGCCGGCCTCGCCGTCAGCGCGTCGGGCTGACCGGCTGCGAGATGTCGGCGACCGTGGCGTCGTAGGCGGCGATCAGTTCGTCGGCGTCCACGAAGAGGCTGTACCCGTGCGCGCCGGCGCCCATCGCGATGCGGCGCCCGGCGATCGACGCGTCCGCGTACACCGGCCAGTCGGTCGTGCTGCCGATGGGGACGATCGTCCCCCGCTCGTACCCCGTCGCCTGCAGGGCGAGCTCGGGCTCCGGCAGGCGCAGCTTGTTCACGCCGACGAGAGCGCGCAGCTTCGGCCACGAGATCGCCAGGTCTCCGGGGATCAGCGCGAACAGGTAGGTGTCGTCCGACTTCTTCACCACGAGGGTCTTCACGATGTCGGCCGGCTGGAGGCCCAGCAACCGCGCGGCCTCGTCGAGACTGGATGCCGGGGGTCGCTCGCGCAGCTCGATGTCGAGACCGCGCACCGCGGCGGCGGTGCGCACGCGCGCGAGCGGATCAGTCATGGCGTTTCGACTCGCTGCGCTCGCTCAACGACCGGGGGCTGCGGGAGCTTGACGACCGGGGGCTGCGGGAGCTTGACGACCGGGGGCTGCGGGAGCTCAACGACCGGGGGCTGCTCAGGCATCCGGTGCGCGCAGCGGGTCGTCCGCCACCCACAGCTCGTCGTCGGCACGCAGGGTCTGCCAGGCGGCGTAGACGACGCCCGCGGCCGCGGCGACGCCGAGCAGGATCGCGATGACACCGCCGGCGCCGATGCGCTTCTTGGGTGCCGCGACGCTGAGCTGCTTGGTCGCCTTCTTGCCGTACTTGTCGGCCTTCTTCTGGATGGCCGCCAGGTCGATCGAGCCGAAACCGCGGCCGGCTGCGAGGTCGTGACGCTTCTCGCTCGCGGCATCCCACACCGACAGCGCCGAGCCGATCAGGGCACCGGCGGTCGGGACGACCTTGTCGTTGTAGACCTTCTTGGAGGTCGCGACGCCCTGCTCGACGTACGGGGCGGCGTACTTCTCATACGTGTGCTGCACGGTCGGCACGACCTGCTCGCGGTTGTAGTTGCCGAGCTGGCGTCCCGCCTCGCGGGCGACCTCGCCGGCCTGTCCGATCAGGACCTGCTGCGACTCCCACAGCGTGTTCGCCTGGTGCTGGAGCTTGCGGAGTTCCTTCTTGCGCTTGCGGCTGAGGCTCACGGTGCCCTCCCTGGGTTCCGGCTGGGTTTCATCCCATCTTGCCAGACCTCCCGGGCCTTGCGAGGGGTTGACAGGTGAGAGAATGCTAGGCATGCCGATCCACACCGCCGTCGCGACCATCCACACCAACCACGGCGACATCGTCGTCAACCTCTTCGGAGACCACGCACCCCGCACCGTGCAGAACTTCACCGGTCTCGCCGACGGCTCGCAGGCGTGGACGCACCCGGCGACCGGCAAGCCGGGTGAGGGCCCGCTGTACAAGGACGTCATCTTCCACCGCATCATCCCGAACTTCATGATCCAGGGCGGCGACCCGCTCGGCCAGGGCGTCGGCGGGCCGGGCTACAACTTCAACGACGAGATCCACCCCGAGCTCACCTTCGGCGCGCCCTACCTGCTGGCCATGGCCAACGCGGGTCTGCGTCGCAACGCGATCACGGGTAAGGCCGAGGGCACGAACGGCTCGCAGTTCTTCATCACCACCGACCCGACGCCGTGGCTCAACGGCAAGCACACGATCTTCGGCGAGGTCGCCGACGATGCGTCGCGCGCCGTCGTCGACGCGATCTCGGCCGTCCCGACCGCCGCGGGCGACCGCCCGATCGAGCCCGTCGTCATCAGCTCCATCGACGTCGTCGCGGCCTGATCGCGCGGAACCGGCCGGCGTGACCGACTCCGAGCTCCGGACCAACCCGGACAACTTCTGCTACCGGCATCCGGATCGCCAGAGCTTCGTGCTCTGTCAGCGCTGCCTGCGGACGATCTGCCCCGAGTGCCAGACGCCGCTGCCCGTGGGAGTCATCTGCCCGGAGTGCCTGGCCGACCAGCGCAAGGCGGCGAACGTCACGCGGATGCCGCGGCGCCGCGTGGCCGGACTCGACGGCAAGCCGGTCGTCACGTACGCGCTCCTGATCGTCACGAGCGCCCTCTACCTCATCGGCCTGATCCCCGGCGGGGTCGGCGCGACCGTGCGCAATGCGCTCGCGTTCTACGCCCCCCTGGCCTACACCGAGCCGTGGCGGCTCGTGACCGTGACGCTCGTGCACGCGAGCATCTGGCACATCGCGTTCAACATGCTCGCGCTGTGGGCGCTGGGGCGCAGCCTCGAACCGCTGCTCGGGCGGTGGCGGTTCCTCACGCTGTACGTCCTGAGTGCGGTCGGCGGGTCGGTGCTCACGGCACTGCTCGCGCCGGCGACGGTGGTCGTCGGCGCCTCGGGCGCGGTCTGGGGTCTGCTGGGTGCGATGTTCATCATCGGCCGACACCTCGGCGCGAACGTGACGGCGATCGCAGTGCTGCTGGGGATCAACCTGGTGATCACGTTCCTGCCGGGGTCGAACATCGCCTGGCAGGCGCACATCGGCGGCGGTCTGGTGGGGGCGATGATCGGCGTCATCTTCGCGCGCACCCGCAAGATCCGTCAGCGCGCGCTGCAGACCTGGCTGTTGATCGCCGTCGCCGTCGGGCTCGTCGCGCTGCTGGCGGTGCCGCTCTTCGTGTACGCCTGACGCCGTCCGCCTCGCGGGAGGCGGGGTCCGCGGGTGCCGCGGGAGAGAGTTATCCACAGCTTCATCCACATATGGGGATGAATCACACCGGTGTAATTCACAGGGGGATGCGCCTGTGGACAGCGCGGACGACGGGTCGTGCGGGGGTCAGCGCCAGCGCGTCGTCATGAGGAACCCGATGAAGGCGATGCCGAAGCCGATCACCAGGTTCCAGCCGGCGATGCCCGGGATCGGCAGCGCCTGGTTGCTCAGGTAGAACACGATCACCCACAGCAGACCGAGGATCATGAGCCCGAGCATGATGGGCTTGAACCACACCGGGTTGGGTGCGGACTCGCCCTCGCCGTACTCCGCGAGCTGCTCGTCTTCCTTGCCTGAACGTGCCATGGCGAAGATTCTACCTGGCAGGTCTCCCTCAGCCATGCTGTGCGAGAATCGCACCGTGAACGAGGGTATGGGCGACGACGAGCCCCGGGTCGCCGGCCCGGGTGAGCACACGTCGCGTCGCGCGCGTCGACTCGCCGCACAGGACGGTGCGGGCGGTCCGTCGACCCCCTCGTCCGCGGATGCCGCCGCCCCCGCCACCTCCGCCGCACCGGCCGCGGAGGCTCCCGCGACCCCCGTCGTGACCCCCGCGCGTCCGCGACGGCGCGCGTCCTTCCTGGGCGTGCTCGGCGAGTTGCTGATCACGGCGGGTGTCGTCGCCCTCCTGTACGTCGCCTGGCAGATGTGGATCGGCGACCTGATCATCGGCTCGCAGAAGCACAACGAGGCCAGCGCGCTGTCGCAGAGCTGGCTGCAGCAGCCGAGCGACGACCCGACGGCATCCGGCTCGCCCAGCGCGACACCGAGCGCATCTCCGACCGAGACGGGTGATCCGGTCGTGCCCGTCCTGGCCCAGCAGGACTACGGCCAGCAGTTCGGCGTGATGTTCATCCCTCGTTTCGGTCCGAACTGGCAGTTCACGGTCGCCGCCGGAACGGGTCGTCGCGACATCCTCGACGCGGGCGAGATCGGTCACTACACCGACACCGCCATGCCGGGCGAGGTGGGCAACACCGTCTACGCCGCGCACCGCTGGACCTCCGGTGCCCCGTTCGACCCGATCGACAAGCTCGTCATCGGCGACGCGATCGTGATCCAGACGCCCGACGGCTGGTACACCTACCGCTTCCGCACGCTGGAGTACGTGCAGGACACCCAGGTCGAGGTCCTCCTCCCCGTGCCGCAGCAGGTCGGTCTGGCGGCGAACGGCCGCTACCTCACGCTGACCAGCTGCGCCCCCAAGCTCAACATGCTCGAGCGCATCATCGCCTACGCGGTGTTCGAGAGCTTCACCCCGACCGCCGCGGGTGCCCCCGCTTCACTGACTCAGGGAGTGACCGCCTGATGTATGCCGCTCTGTGGCGCGTCCTGCCCGGCCCGGCCTGGGTGCGGGTGCTCATCCTCCTCGTCCTGCTGGCCGCCGTGCTCTACGGCCTGTTCTGGTACGTGTTCCCCTGGGTCGGTCAGTTCATCAACCCGCAGGAGGCCACCGTCGGTGGCTGATCGCGCGCGCGTGCTGGTCGTGGACAATCACGACAGCTTCGTGCACACGCTCGTGGGCTACCTGCACGAGCTCGGCGCCGACACCGACATGGTCGAAGCGGATGCCGTCGCCGACCCGGTCCGCACGATCGGAGCGTTCGCCGGCGTGCTGGTCTCCCCCGGTCCGGGACGTCCCGAGGTCGCGGGGTCGTCCGTCGCCGTCGTCCGCGCCGCCGCTGCCGCCGGCATCCCTCTGCTCGGTGTCTGCCTGGGGCACCAAGCCCTCGCGGTCGCCTTCGGGGCGACCGTGGCGGAGGCGCCCGAACTGCGCCACGGCACCACCTCGCGCGTGCGGCATCGCGGGGACGTCCCCTTCACGGGACTGCCGTCACCGTTCACGGCGACCCGGTACCACTCGCTCGCTGTGAGGCGGGACACGCTCCCGGAGGAACTCGACGTCACGGCCGAGACGGCGTCGGGGGTGGTGATGGGACTCGCCCACCGCCACCTGCCGCTGTGGGGGGTGCAGTTCCACCCGGAGGCGGTGCTCACCGAGGGCGGCTACCTGCTGCTCGGAAACTGGCTCGAACGGGTGGGCGTGCCCGGTGCGGCGGCGCGCGGTGCGCGACTGCACCCGCTTCGGGGCTGAGCCCGCGCGCGGCCGGTCAGGTGCCGGAGCAGACCCGCAGTTCCACCGTGGAGTGGATGGGGACGTCTCCCGGCGGCAACGACTGTCCGGCGACGATCGGCGTGCCGGGGTTGGCGGGGCACGACGGATCCTCGACGACGGTCGGCGTGAGCTTCAGGCCGTCCGACTCGAGTTCGCGCGTCGCGGCCTCCACCGTGTAGCCGACCAGATTCACCAGCGCGACCTTGCCGCTGGCCACCGTGAGGTTGACGCGCGTGCCGACGGGCACCTGCGCTCCCTCGGTCTGGTCGGCCGACATCACGATGCCCTGCGCCAGATCGGGGTCGCTGCGGGTCGTGACCGCGCCCAGCTGCAGGCCGGCCGTCTTCAGAGCGGCCTCGGCTTGCGTGGACGACAGACCCGTGAGCGCCGGCACGGCGCTGGTCTGCTGGCCCGTCGACACGTAGACGGTGATCGACTGACCCGGTGCGACCGTGGTGCCTGCGCCCGGATCGGTGCGGATGACGTTGCCTTCCGTGATCTGGTCGCTGCTCTGGTCGACGCGCCGCGGCTGCAGATCCTGGGCCGTGAGCGTCTCGCTCGCGCGGTCCCACGACATGTCGGTGACGTCTTCGACGATGCGGGAGTTCTGGGGCACGGGCGTGCCCGGGCGACTGGTCATCACCCAGATCAGCACGGAGATCAGGACGACCGCCAGCACGGCGACGCCCGCCCAGATCCAGGCCGCGGGCGGGCCTGCCTGCGTGCGTCTCATCGTCGTGTCCGCGGTCAGCTGCCGGAGCGACCGCGCGGTCTCGGCCGCCTGCCGCGGGTTGGCGCCGTAGAGCTCGCTGGTGAGCGCCCCCACCTGCTTCTTCGTGGGTGCGCGCCCCTCGAGGGTCGCGTCGAGCGCCTGTCGGAAGGAGGCCGCGTCCTGGTAGCGCTGGAACGGATCCTTGGCGAGAGCACGCAGGGCCACGGCATCCACCGAGCGGGGGATCGCGTCGACGAGCTCCGAGGGAGCCAGCGGCGTCTCGCTGACGTGCTGGTACGCCACGGCGACGGGCGACTCGCCGCGGAACGGCTGACGGCCGGTGAGGAGCTCGTACAGGACGATGCCGGCCGAGTAGAGGTCGGCCCGGGCATCGACCGGCTCGCCCTTCGCCTGCTCCGGCGAGAGGTAGGCGGCGGTCCCGATGATCGCGGTCGTCTCGGCGACCGTCGAGGAGGAGTCGGACACGGCGCGGGCGATGCCGAAGTCCATCACCTTGACCTGGCCGGCCGCGGTGATCATGACGTTGCCCGGCTTGATGTCGCGGTGCACGACGCCCGCACGGTGCGAGTACTCGAGGGCCTCCAGGATGCCGTCCACGTAGCGGATGGCATCGGGGACCGCGACACCGCCGTCGGTGACCAGGTCTTTCAGCAGGGTGCCCTCGACGAGCTCCATGACGATGTACGGAACCTGGTGCGCCGTGCCGTCGGGGTCGGTCTCGGTGTCCTCTCCGGCGTCGTAGACGCGGACGATCGCCGGGTGCGACATCCTCGAGGCGGACTGCGCCTCGAGCCGGAAACGGGTGCGGAAGGCGTTGTCGTCGGCGAGCTCGCGCTTGAGGACCTTGATCGCGACCTGGCGGCCGAGGGTCAGATCTTGTCCACGGTAGACGCTCGCCATCCCACCGCGGCCGATGAGCTCATCGACGCGGTACCGCTCGGACAGCACACGCTGCTCTCCCGACACTTCTCTCCCCTGGGCTGACTCACCGCCAGCCTAATCGAACCCTGCTGAACGCCTCCTGGGGCGCCCCCGTCCCAGGAGCCTCGCCGCTCAGGGCGCCGGAGTTCCCGTCGACGTGCTCGCCGTGGGGATCTGCGCCTGGCCCTCCTGCGAGGAGCCGCTCTCGCGGTCGCCGCACTGCGCGGTGTATTTCACCAGAATGAGTGATCCCGGCTGCACGTCCTTGTCGGCGGTCACCTGCAGGCTGCGCGGTGCGGTCGGCGACTGGTAGGTCGTGCTGTCGTTGGCGTTGAAGGTGCCGTTGATCACCGTGAAGTTGTACGCCGTGACCGACGACCCGGCCGGGCAGCTGAAGGCCTCCCACGTCACCGTGAACGTCTGCGACCCCTTGGGATCGTTCGTCACGGTCGGCGCCGTGGGCGTGCCGATCGGCGACATCTCGTCGTAGA
This sequence comes from Microbacterium sp. PAMC21962, assembly GCF_019443465.1. NCBI lineage: Bacteria > Bacillati > Actinomycetota > Actinomycetes > Micrococcales > Microbacteriaceae > Microbacterium > Microbacterium sp. PAMC21962. The sequence continues at coordinate 2,538,689 of NZ_CP080381.1, forward strand.
AGGTCACCGTGATGATGCTGCCGGTGGGGACTTCGCCGCGCGTCGGGTTGGTCTGGTAGATCTTGCCGACCTCGGCGTCGGTCGGAGCGGCGGAGCCGCGTTCGCACGTGATCTGGACGTCGTTCGCGGTGGCGATGGACTGCGCCTCGTCACACGTCTTTCCGATCAGTCCGAGGCTGTCGATCGACACCGTCGTCTTGCTCGGCGTCGGCGTGGGAGTCGTGGGTGTGCGGGAGGCCGTCGTCGACGTGGTCGTCGGCGTCGGCGTCGGCTGCCCGCCCTGGTTGGCGAACAGTGCGAACAGCGTGCCGCCGAGGACGATCAGCAGCAGCGCGATGAGCGCGACGAGCGGCCACGTCCACGGGCTGCGCTTCTTCTTCGGCTCCTCGGCGGGCGCTCCCGCGTCCGCCGCCGAACCCAGCGCGGCGGCGGTCGGCAGGATGCGGGTCGCCTCCTGGGTCGCCATCCCCGGAGTGAGCAGCTTGGTGACGTCGTCGAGCGCCATCGCTCCCGCGATCGCGGGGACGATCGCCACCGCCCCGGCGACGTCGCCGCGACGCAGCGCCGTGGCGGCCCGGGCGACCGCCGACGCGGTGGCCGGCCGGTCTTCGGGCTTCTTGGCGATCATGCTCATGACGAAGTTGCGCACCGGCTCGGCGATGGTGGCCGGCAGCGGAGGCGGAGCGTCGTTGATCTGCGCCATCGCGATGGCGACCTGCGACTCACCGGTGAAGGGGCGCTTGCCCGCCAGGCACTCGTAGGCGACGATGCCCAGCGAGTAGATGTCCGTCGCCGGGGATGCCGGGTGACCCGACGCCTGCTCGGGCGACAGGTACTGGACCGTGCCCATCACCTGTCCGGTCGCCGTCAGGGGCACCTGGTCCGCGATGCGCGCGATGCCGAAGTCGGTGATCTTCACACGCCCGTCGGGCGTGATCAGGAGGTTGCCGGGCTTGATGTCGCGGTGGACGAGGCCGGCCGCGTGGGCGGCCTGCAGGGCGGCGGCGGTCTGTGCGACGATGTCGAGCGTCTTGTCGGTCGACAGCGACCCTTCGCGCTCCAGGATCGTCGACAGCGCCTCGCCGGGCACGAGCTCCATCACGAGGAAGGCCGAGCCGTTCTCCTCGCCGTAGTCGAAGACGCTGGCGATGCCCTCGTGGTTGACGAGCGCCGCGTGGCGGGCCTCGGCACGGAAACGCTCCAGGAAGCCCGGGTCGCCCATGTACTCGTCTTTGAGGATCTTGATCGCGACGGTGCGTCCGATCACGTGGTCGGTGGCCTCCCAGACCTCGCCCATGCCGCCGATCGCGATCCGCGAGTCCAGCTCGTAGCGTCCACCGAAGCTCACACCCTGTGTCGGTCTCATCTGCTCAGCACCGCCTCCATGACTTTCTTCGCGATTGGAGCCGCGATCCCGTTGCTCGTGCCGGACTGCCCGAGACCTCCGCCGTTCTCCACCATGACGGCGACGACCACCTTCGGATCCTGCGCCGGGGCGAAGCCCGTGAACCAGAGCGTGTACGGATCCGAAGCCCCATGCTCTGCCGTCCCGGTCTTCCCGGCCACATCGACCCCGTCTATTGTTGCACCGCTGGCAGCGCCGTCACGGACATTCGAGATCATCAGCGAGGTCATCGTCGCGGCATCCGTCGTGCTGAGCGCGCGGCCCAGCTCGGTGTCGGCGAAGCTCTCCTGCACCGTCAGATCCGGGGCCACGACGCGGTCGACCATGCGGGGCTTCATCACGACCCCGTCGTTGGCGATACCGGCCGCGACCATCGCCATCTGCAGCGGCGTCGCCGTGACGTCGCCCTGGCCGAAACCGCTGAGCGCGACCTGCGCATCGCTGAGCTTCGACGTCGGGTAGACCGATCCCGTGACCGCGAGGGGGATGTCGAGATCGGCGCCGTTGAACCCGAACTTCTCCGCCTCGGCGCGCAGCGCGTCCTGGCCGAGGGCGACGGCGAGCTGGGCCATCGGGATGTTGCAGCTCAGCCGCAGCGCGGTGGCGATGGTGACCTGGTCGCCCGGTCCGCACGTGTTGCCGTCGAAGTTGCGGATGGAGGTCGAGGTGCCGGGCAGGGTGTAGGTCGCCGGGTTCGGGAAGGTCGAGTCCGGCGTGAACTTTCCGGACGACAGGGCAGCCGACACGACGACGAGCTTGAACGTCGAGCCGGGCGGGTTGAGGGTGCCGATCGTGCGGTTCTCCAGCGGGTTGACCGCCGCGCTGAGCAGCTCGTCGTACGTCGTGTTGACCTGCTTGGCGTTGTGCACCGCCATCGCGTTGGTGTCATAGCTCGGGCTGGTCACCATCGCCAGGATGCGTCCGGTCGTGGGGTCCATCGCCACGACGGCGCCCTGGTAGCTGCCGAGGGCGTCGAAGGCGGCCTTCTGGATGGTCGGGTCGAGGGTCAGCAGCACGTTGGACCCGCGGGCCGGCTGACCCGTGATCACCCGCTCGACGCGGGACAGGAACTGCGAGCTCGCGGTGCCGGACAGCTCCTTGTTCATGGACTGCTCGAGACCCGTCAGGGAGTTCAGCAGCGGGTTCATGTAGCCGGTGACCGGCGCCCACATCTGCGGATCGACGTACTGGCGCTGCCACGCGTACACGTCGTCGCTGGGCACGGAGTCGGCGATCACGGTGTCGCCCGCGATGATCGACCCGCGCTGCACCTCGAAGGCGTCGTACAGGGCGCGCTTGTTGCGCGGGTTCTCGCCGAGGTCGCCGGCCTGCACGACCTGGATCCAGCTGGTCGCGCCGAACAGGGCGATGAACATCGCCAGCATGATGAACGACAGCCGTCGCAGCTCACGGGTCATCCGATCACCACCCGGGGTCGGGAGCGCACGGCATCCGAGATCCGCAACAGCAGCGCGACGATGATCCAGTTGGCCACCAGCGAGGAGCCGCCGGCCGCGAGGAACGGGGTCGTCAGACCCGTCAGCGGGATCAGGCGGGTGACGCCGCCGACCATGATGAACACCTGCAGGGCGATCGTGAACGACAGGCCCGTCGCGAGGAGCTTGCCGAAGTCGTCTTGTCCGGCGATACCGATGCGGATGCCGCGGCTCGCGAAGACCATGTACAGGCAGAGGATCGCGAAGACGCCGATCAGGCCCAGCTCCTCGCCGAGGCTGGGGAAGATGTAGTCGCTCTGCGACAGCGGCGTCAGGCCGGGGCGTCCGCGACCGAGTCCCGTCCCGAGCAGCCCGCCCTCGGAGAGGCCGAAGATGCCGCTGACCAGCTGGTAGCTGCCGCCGTCGCGATCGATGACGGCGGGGTTGAAGGCGTCGAGCCAGTTCTGGAAGCGCCAGCCGACGTACGTCAGCACCTGCGAGGCGATGATCGCCCCGCCGACGGCGAGGAGCACGCCGAGCACCGCCCAGCTGGTCTTGCCGGTCGCCACGTAGATCATGGCGATGAACATGCCGAACATCAGCAGACCGGTGCCGAGGTCGCGTTGGAAGACGATGATCGCCATCGAGGCGAGCCAGATCAGCAGCAGCGGACCGAGCTCGCGGGCGCGTGGCCAGGTCATCCCGAGGAAGCGGGTGCCGACCGAGCTCAGCGCCTCGCGGGTGCGCACCAGGTAGCCGGCGAAGAAGATCGCGAGCGCGATCTTGGCGAGCTCGCCCGGCTGGAACGAGAAGATGCCGCCGATCGAGATCCAGACGTCGGCGTTGGCGTCGGTGCCGAGGCCCGGGATGAACGGCAGCACGAGCAGGAGGATGCCGGCGAAACCGAACACGTACGTGTAGCGGAACAGCACACGGTAGTTCTTGAGGAAGACGACGATCGCGACGGCTGCCGCCGTGGCGATCGCGAGCCAGACGAGCTGGCGCGTGGACAGGGCGTCCCAGCCGGTGCTCTGATCCTCGATGTCGATGCGGTAGATCATGGCGAGCCCGAGTCCCGACAGCACGGTCGCGATCGGGACGACGAAGGGATCTGCCTGCGACGCCTTGAAACGCAGCACGATGTGCAGCCCCAGGACGAGGACCGTCAGTGCGCCGCAGTAGTAGAGGAACGTCCAGTCGATGTGGCCGAGCGCGCCCAGCTGCACGAGTGCGATGGCGGCGCCGTTGATCGCGAACGCGAACAGCAGCAGACCCAGCTCGCGATTGCGCTGCGTCTGCGGCACGCGGAGTCTCCGCAGCGCCTTGACGACCGTCGTATCGGTCTGGACGGTGTCGGTCGACGCGCTCATCGCTCATCCTCCACGGTGGTGCGCAGCGTGTCGACGATCTGCTCCGCGTCGGACAGCGACCGCGCGGAGATGGTCGAGGTGACCGCGAGCCGCTGGTAGAACGGCAGGTCCTTCAGCATGATGCCGGTGTCCTCGTAGACCGAGGAGAGCGAGAGCGGACCGAGATCCTGCTGGATGCCGCGGAAGATGACGACGGTGTCGGTGTCGGCGCCCACGAAGTACCGCGTCTGGGTCCAGCTGTAGGCGCCCAGCGCCGCCGCCGCGAGCGCGAGGAGGATCGTCAGCAGCCCGACCACCCACCACACGCGTCGACGGCGGGCGCGGCGCCGATCCTCCTCGATGAGCTCCTCGAGGAACTCGGCGGCGGGCTCGAAGTGCGTCGGCTCGTTCGCGGCCTGCCGCGCCGCGTGCAGCCAGCTGGTGCGACCGGGTCGGGCGGCCGGAACCTCGACGCCCTGCGGGTTGGATGCCGAGCCGACGATGGTGGCGGTCCCGCTGAACATGGGGTGGCTGCCGCCCACGTCGACGATGACGACCGTGACGTTGTCGGGAGCCCCGCCGTCGAGGGCCTGCTTGAGCAGGAGGTCGGCGGTGCGCCCCGGAGGGTAGTGGTGGCCCAGCACCTTGCTCGTGTGGGCGTCGTCGACGACCCCGGACAGACCGTCGGAGCACAGCAGCCAGCGGTCGCCGGGCTGCGTCGGCATGATGAAGGTGTCGACCTCGGGGTCGGGGTCCATGTCGCCGAGCACGCGCATGAGCACCGACCGGCGGGGGTGGTAGCGCGCTTCCTCGGGGGTGATGCGACCCGAGTCGACGAGGCGCTGCACGAAGGTGTGGTCCGTCGTGATCTGAGTGAGCGCGTCGTCGCGGTACAGGTAGATGCGGGAGTCGCCGATGTGGGCGATGACGGCGTAGTCGTCGACCATGATGAGGCCGCTGACGGTCGTCCCCATGCCGGCGAGCTCGGGCCGGCGTGCGACGGTGTCGATGAGCACGGCCGCCGTGGAGGAGATCGCCTCCTGAAGGGCCTGTTCGGCCTCACCGGTGGACCCGTACGGGTGGTCGAGCTCCTTCAGACGGTGGACGGCGATGCTCGAGGCGACATCCCCGCCGGCGTGGCCGCCCATGCCGTCGGCGACGACGAAGAGGTTCGAGCCGGCGTAGCCCGAGTCCTGATTGTTGGAGCGCACCTTCCCCGTATGGGAGATGGCGACGCTCGATCCCTCGAACACCATGAGCCGCGGGCTACTTCCTCAGCTCGAACGTCGTCGCGCCGACCTTGATCGGTGCGCCCACGCGCACGGGCACCGGGGTGCTCACGCGTGCGCCGTCGTGCCAGGTGCCGTTGGTGGAGTCGAGGTCCTGGATCATCCACTGGTCGCCCCACAGCAGCAGGCGGGCGTGATGGCTGGACGTGTAGTCGTCGCGGATGACGAGCCCGGACTCGCTGGAGCGGCCGATCGTGAGGGCCTCGGAGCCGAGGGGGAGTTCGAGGCCGGCCTTCGGTCCGCTCGTGATGACGATGCGCGACACGGCGTCGCGGGTCGCCTTCTGCGGCCCGCTCGGTGTGGGCGCCGCCGCGGGGGCGGCGGGGGCGATGGGCGCCGTGGCGGCCTGCGCGGGAGCGGATGCCGCCGCCGGGGCGAGCCCCGCGGCCGCCGGCTCGGGGAGCTTTCGAACCTTCACGCCGAAGAGGTCGGCGCGCAGGGAGTAGACGACGGCGAACACGAAGAACCACAGCAGGATCAGGAATCCGATCTGCAGCAGCAGGAGGGTCAACTCGCTCACGCGGATCCTCCGAATCCAAAGGCGCGGGTCGCGTCGGCGGCAGAGGTGGTGGGGCGGGGAGGCGTCGCCTGTGCGACGACGCGGAAGACGATGTCGGTGCGTCCGATCGTGATCACCGAGTCGGGCGGCAGCGGAGCCTCCGCGATCTTGGTGCCGTTCAGCTGCGTGCCGTTGGTGGAGCCCATGTCGCGGACCATCGCGCGCTCGCCGTCCCAGAGGATCTCGACGTGGCGGCGGCTGGTGCCGGCATCCGGGATGGTGATGTCGGCGTCGCTGCCGCGCCCGATGACGGTGCGCCCCTTCGCGAGGGGGTGCTGCGCTCCGGTGATCTCCACGACGCCGCGCCACGCGACCTGGCCGGCGGCCGTCTGGGATGCCACGCGCAGCGTCCCCGTCGACAGCGTCGGATCCGCGGTGAGCGAGATGGTCACGGGTCCCGCGAACGTGAAGCCCTGTGCCTTCGCGTGCGCATCGACGAGCGTGTGCAGCTCGGAGTCGAGCGCGCTGCCCAGGGACAGCATGCGCTCGGCATCCGCCGGCGACATGCGCACCTCGAACGTGTTGGGGGCCAGGATGCGGTCGCGGCTGACGACGGCAGCCTTCGCATCGAGCTCGCTGCGCAGGGCGGCCGCGATCTCGACGGGCTGAATGCCACTACGGAAGGACTTCGCGAACGCGCTGTTCACTGCGCGCTCGAGTCCCTTCTCGAAGCTGTCCAGTAGTCCCACAGGGCTCCTCAGGATCGCCGACCGGTGCGTACATGCTAGTTGCACAGGCTGAGCGCACGCGGAACGTGCGATGTCGGGCGTCGCGTTTCGACTCGCTGCGCTCGCTCAACGACCGGGGGCCCCGCCCGCCCCGTGCGTTGAGCGAGGCGCGCAGCGCCGAGTCGAAACGCCTCCCGTCTCGTGATATCCTCGGGAAGTTGAGTCCGTGAGATCTTCGGATGTCGCGGCTCGCGCGAGTGGCGGAATAGGCAGACGCGCTGGCTTCAGGTGCCAGTGCCCGAAAGGGCGTGGGGGTTCAACTCCCCCCTCGCGCACCACAGGAAGACGAAGGAAATCACCCCGGCTTCACCGGTGGTGATCTGGTCTCCTACGGTTCGATGGAAAAGGTCACCCTCCGGGGTGGCCTTTTCTGCTGTTCGGGGCCTTTCCGGGCGCGCCGCACCGAATGATCGTCGCGCATTTCCGATCAGCGTTGCGTGGCGTCATTCCCGAATGGGCGGACGAGGGATCAGGGGGATGTGAACCTCGGGTGGGTGGGAGCCGGTGGGGTCGGACATCCCACCCTGCGACCGCTCTCACGCTTGGGGAACGTGAGGTCGGCGCCGCTGAAAACCCCCCAGTCCTCAGCACCCGAGCGCGGCGATTTCGAGTCGCCTCAAAGAACCCCGCACTGTATATCAACGAGCCAACGATCGTTTTCTATCGTTCTCGAATCTCCTGGACGGCAGGTCGTCAATCTCGCGTCATGGCAGCTATACATTCGGCTGGTGTGTCTATACATTTGGCTGATGCATCTGGGGGTGCGGGGGTGAATCAAGCGACGGCATCGTCGGTGACGCATCGCTTCTCCGGGTCCTTTTTCGACTGAACGGAGATCACATGCCATCCACCACCGCCGACACGCGAGGGAGGCGCCACCGGCTGACGGAGAGGCGCGTCGTGACCGCGACCCTTGCGACGGCTGCCGCGGCCCTCACTGCCGTCCTCGTCGCGGCTCCCGCGGTAGCACTCCCGGATCCTGACTTCGGTCCGGTCGTCGGCGGGACCTCTGTCAGCATCGATGGCTCCGACTACGGGTTCGTCGACGCGGCCGTCGGCTTCTACGTCGGGTTCGCGATCACCGCAGACGGGCGGATCTTCTCCAACGGGATGTCCACCGGCAACGGGATGCTGGGGACCGGCTCGACGGCGTGGACGCAGGAGACGGTTCCGGTGGAGGTCGTGCGGCCCGCCGGGATCTCCTTCACGTCGGTCACTTCGGGCCAATCGTCCGCGTTCGCGACCGGTGACGACGGTGTGTTGTATTCGTGGGGCGCGAACGACTACGGCGAGCTCGGCGACGGAACGAACACGAGCCACGCCACACCCAGTCCCGTGTCTCAGGGTGCCGTCCCCGCGGGCGTCCCTCTCACGAAGGTCGCCGCTCGGTATGACGGCGGGCTGAGTTTCGGCGACTCGGTGATCGCTCTCGGAGACGGTCGCGCCTACACCTGGGGGGACAACAGTTCCGGCCAGCTCGGCGACGGGTCCACGATCAACCGGAATGCGCCGGTAGCCGTGGCGCAGGGTGCCGTGCCGTCGGGAGTTCGATTCACCGACGTCGCCAGCGCAGGGTCGAGCATGTACGCCCTCGGTGACGACGGCAAGGTCTATGCCTGGGGCGCCAACGACTACGGTCAGCTCGGCGACGGGACGACGGTGTCGAAGACGTCGCCGGTGGCGGTGGCCGCTGGTGGGGTTCCGTCCGGCGTCCGGCTCACCTCTGTCGTCGCCGGTCTTCGATGGGCGGCGGCTCTCGGTGACGACGGACACGTCTACGCGTGGGGTAACGGCGCGAGTGGCCAGCTCGGCAACGGGACGACCGTGACGTCCTCCGTGCCGGTTGTCGTCTCCGATGGTGCGATCCCTGCAGGTGCCTCCGTCGTCACCCTCACGGCGGGAAGGAACTCGGGCTTTGCCGTGACCTCGGACGGCACCGTGTACTCCTGGGGCGACAACACGTACGGTGAGCTCGGCGACGGCACGACCACGAGTCGGTCCACCCCCGTGGCCGTCGGCCAGGGCGTCATCCCCACCGGAGTCTCCCTGGTAGCGATCGCCGCGGGGAACTGGTCGACACGCGGGGTCGGCAGCGACGGAAAGGTCTACGTCTGGGGTGAGAACTGGGGCGGCCAGTACGGCAATGGCTCGATGTTCGGCTCCTCGCCCTCTCCCGTGCTCGGGCCGAACTTCGCCGTCTCGCAGGTGACCTTCGATTCCCTCCCGGGAACCGGCCTTGCGACGACCCCCTCGGGGCTGACGGTGACGACACCGGCCCACCCGGAAGGTCCCGTCGATGTGGCGGTGATCGTCTCGATCTACGGGGGGAGTGTCGCGGGCCCGGTCGCCATCGATCCCGTCGTGTACGTGGACGGCTTCACCTACATCGCGCCGCCGGTGATCACGACGCAGAGCCTGCCGAACGGGGTCGTGGGAACGGCGTACTCCGCCACGGTGACGGCCACCAGCTCCGTGCCCGTCACCTACTCGGTAGCCAGCGGGTCGCTGCCCCCGGGTCTCACGCTCGACCCCGCCACCGGGGTCGTGGCGGGGACCCCGACGACCGACGGCGTCTTCACCTTCGCGGTGACGGCGACGAACGCGATCGGGTCCGATACGCACTCCTACACCGTGCGAATCGTTCCTGCGGCCGTTCCGCCCACGATCACGACTCCGTCCGTGCCGAGCGGCACCGTCGGCACGGGGTATCAGACCGTCGTCGAGGCCACCGGTGACGCGACGATCACCTTCGCCGTCGCGGGCGGTTCGTTGCCGCCGGGGCTCACGCTCGACCCGGCTACGGGGGAGATCACGGGAACTCCGACCCAGGGAGGAACGTTCACCTTCACGATCTCGGCCACCAATGCGGCCGGTCAGGACACTCGCGAGTACACCGTGACCGTCGCGGTGCCGTCCGCGGTGGTGCCGTCCGCGGTGGTGCTGTCGACCGGTTCGCCGTCTTCGCATCTGGCGGTGACGGGTGGGAATGGGCCCAGCTGGCTGCTGGTTTCCGTCGGTACTGCGATGTTGGTCGCGGGTGGCGTGCTGTTCGCTGCGCGTCGTCATGTGATCCGACGCCGCTGAGCTCGCCGCACCGTCGTTGACACCGGGAGGGGCGTTTCGCTGCAGGAGCAGTGAAGCGCTCCTTCCGGCTGCGTGAGCGTCGTCACGTCCCTCACCGATTCCACCCACACGTCACTCGAGCGCATCGATGTCGGCGGTGAAGGCGGTGCCAACCAAGATGGAGTTCCCATGACTCTCCCCGAAGGCGAGGAGGCAGCAACACTCGCACGCCTGAATGTGCGGGCGGCGCAAGGAGAGAACGACGCGGCTGCCGAATACCTCCGCCACGTGCTCCCGTTCCTGCGCGCGACGGCGGTCAAGATCGTGCTCCCACCCCTGGACGCGGATGAGCTTCTCAGCGAAGCGCTTGTCCGCCTCCTTCATAAGTGGAACGACGGAACAGGCCCGGATCAGCTGGCTCACGCGTACGTCATACGCACCATTCGAAACCTCGTGGTCGACGAGCTGCGCTCTCCTCGTTCACGAAACGTCCCGCTCCCGGAGGATGACCTCTTCGTCGACGACGATGCCGTGCGGAGTCTGCGCGACGCCGAGTTGGCAAGTGAGTCCGCCCTCATCCGGGAGGCTTTGGCGGAGCTTCCGCGGGACCAGCAGCGGGTGCTCCTCGACGTGGTCGTCGGCGGTCGCAAGCCTCGTGAACTCACCACGGAGCTGGGGAGGAACGCTCCGGCGATCTCGAATCTGCTGAAGCGGGCGAAAGCGAACCTGAGTCGTCAGGCTCTCATCCAGAGCCTTCGAAGCGGTCAGGAGGACTGTCGACGCAATGCGAGGGAGATCCCCCGCGTGCCGTCTGCGGACTGGCGCGATCACGACGTGCGCGACGCGGGCATGCGTCACGTCGAAGGCTGCCGGACCTGCCAGGGGAACTGGGCGAGGTGGGCGACGATCCCGACCGCCCTCGGTGTCGGAGCGGGTCTCGTCGTCGCGCTCACGGACCGGCCGAGTGGAGCATCTGCCGTAGAAGAGCGCCCCGAGGAGGCCTCGCCCGAGCACCGGTCGGGCCCGCGACGGGCGCCCTCACCTCCGCGTGCTCGCTCGATCCTCGCCGTCGCCGGTGTGACCCTGGGGCTCGCGGGGGTGTTGGTCGTCACCGCGGGAGTCTTCGGTGCGACGGGCGCCGGGGAGGTCAAACCTGAGGGTCGACTCGATGTGAGGCCGATCTCCGCGACGCAGCTCTCCATCGACTTCGATGTGAGTGCGGCGTCGTGGCAGGTGGATTCCGTGGAGATCCTGGTGACGGGCGGCACGGTCGAGGCGGTGCCGTCGGGGTGGGACTGTCGATACGTGACGTCCACGCTCGAATGCCGACCCGGCTCCGGGCCGATTGACGCGACCATCACGATCCGTCCGAACCCCGACACGTCCGTCACCGTCTACCACCTCGAGGTCGACGGTCGGTCCGGCTCCTACGCCCTCCACGGTGTCGCCGACGGGGTGCTGCCGCGGTCGTGATCGCCCCGCGCGAGCCGGTCGATCAGCCGTGGAGCAGGCGCTCCCAGGTGGAAGGCTCGTCGAGCGCGGCGAGCAGTGCCTCGGCCCTGGGCTGAGGAGACTCGAGCTCACGGGCCAGAGCCGCGTTCGCCGTGCGCCGCACGGCAGCCATCGTCTTCGCCCGATCGTGGTGATAGAAGCCGGATCCCGCGGTCAGAGCGACGTCGACGCCCCGCAGCTCGACATCGCGGCGCAGGTCCAGCAGGATGATCGCGTCTTGGACGGGCACCGGGAGGCCGGCGAACTCCGGGGATGTCGCGAAGTCGCTCGGCTGTGCGGGGCGCGCTACCCAGAGGAACGCGAGCAGAACGTCCGGCGCGAGCGCGCGCACCGTCGACTCGGCGATACGGAACTCGTCGCCGAGCACCGCGCTCTCCAGATCCGCTCCGTGTGCGCCCGCCGGCCAGATTCTCGACAGCGAGCCGAGCACCGTCTGCGTCGTCAACGCGCGCTCGGACAGCGGCGACGCGCCGATGTGCGACTCCAGACGTCGGTTTCGGGCACGCACCAGAAGGTAGGCGACGGCGACCGCGACGGGGCCGAATGCGGCAAGGATCGTCGCGGCGACGATGCCGGCGCGCAGCGCTCCACCGAACGACGGGGCCGCTGCGGCGACGACCAGCGCGATGACTCCCAGGAGGGTCAGCACGTAGCCGATCGCAGAGAGGAACCCCCTCAGCAGTCGTTGCGAGAACGGTGCCCGGGAATCAGATCGCATTCCGCGATCGGTCGGCGGATGTCAGCGACCACAGACGATCGATGCCGCCGGAGCGCGCAACGACGGCGGTGTCTTGATGGAGATCTGCTCGGTCGAAGAGCTGGGTCGCGCACGCACTGACCCCGAAGCGCTCCTGGAACCACTGCGAGAGCGCCTGCTGGTGAGAGACCTGCCAGAGGAAGAAGCTGGACTGCTTGTTGTTGCGCGTCTTCCAGGTGATCTTCTCGTCCGCTCGGGTCAGGGCGACGGGAAGAGCTGTCTGCACGGCTACGGTGATCGCATCGACGTCCGGGGTCGTGCGGGTGGGATCCCAGAAGGTGCGGATCACGAACCCCGTGCCTTTGCCGCCGGGGGCGACGAAGCCGCGGTACGCACCGACGTAGCGCGACTCTGCCTGATTCCAGACCTCGAGTGCAGCCTTCGCCTGTTTCTTCACGCCGAAGACACCCGCCTCATCGGTGAGGGCGAGGAAGGCCTCCGGGGTGGTCAGGGCTGCGCCGATAGCGGAATAGTCCGGCATGGTGGTGTCCGATCGTTTCGAGATGGCCGACCCACGGATGTGAGCTGTCCTCTTAACAAACGACGCAACGGGGGAAATCTATCGGTGCGGACAGGCCGACCAGGCCGGGCAGCGACAGAATCCGGTCAGCTCTTCGTGTGTGAGGGTGAGGGCATTCCCCAGATGTTCCTCGGCGAGGCTCTCAGCCGACGCCAGGCCGGCGTTCCCCAGGCGCCGCCGAGGAGGGGGAGCGTTCCCCAAGCGCTCCCCCTCCTCATCCGACGTCGACGTCGTCCGCTCGTCTCTCAGCTGCGCCGCATGCGTCCCGCGAGGGCGAACGTCGCCCCACCGAGCACGATCATCAGCGCGCCCAGCGCACCCCACCCCCAGGGCTGTTCGCCGCCCGTATGGGCGAGTGTTGCGCTCGCGTCGGCGACAGCCGGTGCCGGCGTCGCCGCGGCGGGCGACGCGTCGGTAGACGGCGTCTCCGCTGCAGCCACGACGAGGGCGGGGGAGGTCGCCTCCGCGTCCACCGTGCATGCCGCGGCGGCGTCGACGCGCACGGACAGGGTGTGCCCGAGGTCCGCGTCTCGAATCAGGTACTGCTGCTCGGTGGCTCCGTCGATCGGGTCACCGTCGCGCAGCCACTGGTACGTGACGGTGGTCGGGGTCGGCGTCCAGGTGCCGGGGCTCGCGGTCAGGGTCTGACCCGAACGCGGCGTCCCGGTGACCGTGACGGCTCCGGGTGTGAACGAGCCCTCCCGGACGGACAGGGTGACGGTCGCCGTGTCGGTGGTCACCCCCGGGGCGGGAGTGACGCCGTTGCTCGTCTTGAGGGTCACGACGACGTCGCCGGGCGTCGTCGCCGTCCCCGAGATGATCCCCGTCGTCTCGTCGAGCGCGAGGCCGGGAGGCAGCTCCCCGCTGGAGATGCCGAACCAAGCGGGTTCCGGGGTCCCGCTCGCCGTCGGGGCGTCGGAGGTGAATGCCTGGCACGCGGTGATCTCGTATCGGCGCGTGGCGGTGAGCACGGGAGAGTGGATCTGCCGGAGGGCGATGACGCCCATGCTGTTGGTGGCGGCCGGGTCCTGAGGGTAGTAGTACCCGAGCACGTAGACGGTGCCGTCAGCGCCGGCGGTGACGCCCAGCGTCGACATCGGCATGACCGACGCGAACGTGGGCGAGGATCTGTCGGCGGCGATCTGTGTGCCGGGCAGGCTCAGGTCGGAGGGGTCCGTCACGAAGATCGCGGCGCTCGAGTTGACGGTGTAGAGCCTTCCGTCGGCGCCGATCGTGGCCTGGTCGACGTCAGGGGCCGCCGTGGCGGTCAGCCCGGAGCCGTCGGGGTTCACCGTGTACAGCGTCCCCGACGCCACCCACAGCAGCGCGCCGTCCGGGGTGAGGTTGAGCTGACCCGCCGCAGAGAGTGCGTCCACGCCTGCGGGGAGGGCGACTTCCGTCACGGTGCCCGTCGCCCCGTCGATCGTCCCGACGGACGGGGTGAAGCCGTTCATAATCGTGGCGAATCGACCGTCGTTCAGTCGCACCAGACCCACCGGCGAGTTCGGGGTGCTCAGCGACGTGACGGACAACGGCACACCGTCGGCGGAGAAATGAGCCAGCACGCTTCCCGCGTTGGTTCCGATGACCCAGATCGATCCGTCGGGATCCGCCCAGAGTCCCGTTGGCGAGATGCTGTAGTACTCGTCACCCGGATCGCCTTCGACGACGCCGAACCTCGCGAGCACGTCCCCCGTGGTCGGGTCGTACCGCTGAACCAGCGGCGAGCTCCCCGACGAGTAGTTGGCCATCACATAGAGGGAGCCGTCGGCACCGACGACACCGTTGGTGGGCGTGCCGAAGTGCGCGAACGGTGGCTCGTCCGGTGAACTGTACTGGGTGTCCCAGTGCTGGACGTCCCGATACTCGCCGTCGGAGCCGATCACCGGCGGCTCTGCCGCCATCGCCGGCGCCGCCATCGAGGCCAGCGCAGCGGCTGTTGTGAACGCGAATGCGAGGATGCTGACGCGTCGGGCACGCGGTGCGGCCCTTTCCCCGGGCAGCGTCGATCGCCCATTTGCATGCATTTGAATACTTCCCCCTTGTGATCCATACTGGCCAGGATGCGTTCTCCGCGCAACGTTCGAGTCCGGGGCCGGATACGTCCCACCCACCCCACGAAGGTGCGTTCAGAATCTGTCGCTGAGGCTCCGGTGGCGTCCGGACGATCGAGACGACGACGGCACGTGGCGAGGTCGTACGGGGCTGCGTGCAGCACTGGTGCGCCGTGGGTGAAAAGGGCGGCGACACGAAGGGCCGAAGAGATGCATGAGCATGACGATGACCTGACCGCCGCTGCAGCATCCGGCGATGCGGCGGCGGCCGCGGAGTTCTTCGCCCGAAACCTCCGGATGCTGCACGCCATCGCTCACCGCGTCTCCGGTGGGCTCGTCGATCCCGATGACCTGGTCTCCGAGGCGATCACCTCCGTCCTCGATCGGTGGCGTCGAGGACTCGGTCCGCGGGAGGGGGTCGTCGGCTACATCGTCCAATCGATGCGCAATCGGGTCATCGACGAGGCCCGCTCTCCACGATCGCGCACGTCGGCGCTCCCCGGCGAGGAGGTTCTCGTCGCCGCGGCATCCCCGGAGATCGAGCGCGTGGAACTCCATCGCGAGGCCGGCTACGTCGTCGCCGCGTTGGCCAGCCTCAGCGCCGACCATCAAGCGATCTTGAAGGCGACGATCCTCGATGGACGCAAGCCGGGCGACCTCGTCGACGAACTGGGGCGACCTGCTGCGGCGATCCACTCCCTCAATCGGCGGGCGAAGCTCGCGCTGCGACGGGCGACGCTGTCGATCATGCTGGCCGAGGACGCGCCGCCGGATTGTCGTCGAGCCGCATCCACGCTTCCGAGCGCGATCGCGGATCGGGTGGAGGACACGGCTGATGCCGCCGCGATGGATCACATCCGCTCGTGCGATCGCTGTCGCCGCGTGTGGATTCGTTTCGCCGCGCTCCGTGGCGCGTTCGGGATTGCGGGGCTCCTGGTCCTTGCGGACACCACCGGCCTGATCCGTCCCGCGGCGGCATCTGCGGACGATCGGGTGGTACAGGATGACGCGGCACCCGGCCCCGGCGTCGGCGTGGACGGGCGCGCTGCACCGAGGGGGGCGTGGGCGCGCAACGCGCCCACGGTCATAAAAGCGACCGGCGCGGTGACGGCGGCCGCAGGGGCGGTACTCCTCGGCGGGTTCGTCGCGTCCTCGCTCTCTCCCTCGGCCACGTCCGGCGACACGGCGGGTGCCCCGGATGCCGGGGGGCCTTCGGCTGAGCTCGTCGTCGAGTCGGTCGCTGCCGGCGACGGCACGGGGATGATCCATCTGCGACTCGATCTGGATGACGACACCGGATCGCAGCTGAACCTCACGGTCTCCGTGCCCAGCGGCATCTCCTTCGCGAGCCTGCCCGACCAGTGGAGCTGTGACATCGAGGACAGCGCGGATCGTGAGGTTCTGAGGTGCACGACCTCGGGCTCCACGGATGGCCGCATCGGCCTGCATGACCGGCGGACCGCGGCAGAGGGCACGTACCGGCTCGAGGTGGAGGCCACGACATCCGTGGGGATGACCGGTGTACGCGGATCGATCACGGGAACCGCGACGGGCGCGCTGACTCCCACCGTCCACGTCGCCCGCGCCCGCCTCGGCGAGATCTCGCGGACGGACATCCGGTGACGGGGTCAGGGGTCGGGTGACGCCGGCGCGGCGCCGGGCGTCACGCCGTAGAGCGTCCGGATGGCCTGTTCCGCGCCGACCGCGTCGCGCGCGGCGATGCGGTCGCGCAGCCGCTGCCAGTTCTCGCGGCGCGGTGCCGGTCTGGCGACGACGCCCGACCACCCCCGGAGGTTGCGTTGCACCACGATCGAAGTCTCGCGGATGATCGTGAGGAAGACCCCGTTGCCCGTCGCCCGCGTGGCGAGGAGCCCCAAGGCGGATGCCGCGGCGAAGACCGCTGCCGGCTCGCCCGCGTCGATGCCCGCGAGGGCGGCGTCGACGGTGCCGACGATGTCGGCGAGGTCCTCGTCCGAGCACCGGGAGACGGCCAGGTTCACCGCGTTGCCCAGGAAGTACGCGGCGAACTCGCCGGTGTCGCGGCGGAGCGCATCGTCGGGAGCGGTGACCCGGGTGTAGCGGCCGACCGCGATCTCGACGAGCCCGAAGCGCTCCAGTCGCTGCAGCGCCTCACGCACGGGCGTCCGGGACACGCCGAGCTGCCGCGCGAGCTCGACGTCGCGGAGCCGGTGGCCCGGAGGGAACGTGCCGTCGGCGATCGCCGCACCGATGCGGGCGTAGATCTCGTCGCTCAGGATCATCCCGCTGGTGAGTTCGATGGGAGAAAGCTCGGCACTCATGTCTGTGGAATGGTACGACTCGGCGACGGTGGACGAAAGCGCCGGTGCGGACCCCGAGGGGCCGGGGTCCGCACCGGTCGCGTGTCAGGAGAGGGCTTTGGCCTTGAGGGCGTCGAACTCCGCAGGCGTGATCGTCCCGGCATCCAGCAGGGCCTTCGCCTTCGCGATCTGATCGGCCGGGGTGCTCGGCTCGACCAGCGACCGCACGTAGTCGGACTGGGCCTCCCGAATCTGCGCGGCCTGCGCCTGGTTGCGCTGGCCCATGCTGCGACCGCGCGCGACGAGGTACACGAGCGCCGTCACGATCGGGAAGAACAGCAGGAAGACGATCCACACGGCCTTCCACCCGCCCTTCAGGGTGTTGTCGCGGAACAGGTCGCTGATGATCGCGAAGAGGACGAACAGGTAGGTGAAGATCAGGAAGAGGGTGAGGAACCACCAGATCAGATCTCCGAACGAGCCCCAGAAGCCCTGGTAGGGGTAGGAGATGGGGGTCGCGGTCTCGAGAAGTCGCATGGGAGTCTTTCGATGTGAGGGACGGGATGTTTCCTGACGCGCTGTCAGCGCGCGAGGCCTGTGGGCAGCCGGGGAGCGCCGGCTGAGCGGTACGCGGCGGGGGTGACGCCGAGCCCGTGGACGAAAGCGCGTCGCATGCGCTCGAGATTGCCGAAGCCGCTGACGCGCGCGACATCCTCGACGCTCAAGAGCCGACGGGCCGGATCGGTGAGGGTCGCGCACGCGCGCTCCAGACGCGCCCGTCGCAGCTCGGCGGCCACGGAGGTGCCGGCGGCGGCCAGAATCCGTTGCAGATGACGGACGGAGAGGCCCGCCGCCGTCGCGACGTCGAGGGTGTTCAGCTCCGAGTCGGCGGCATTCGCCGTGATGAAGCTCAACGCGTGAGCGAGCTGCGCGTCCTGACGCCGAGGCCGGGCGCCGTCGTCGAGATCGTCGGCCAAAACTCCCGCGATCAGATGGAGGACGGCCTGCTGCGCCGAGACGCCGACCTGGGTGAGCGGGCTGGGAAGCTCCGCGGTCAGCGCGCGCAGGAACGTGCACACCGCGGCGAGGAAGGACGTCGCCCGGAGGGCGCGGATGCCCGTCGGCGTGGCGGGCAGGCCCTGGCCGTAGAGGACACCGCGGCGCAGGACGACGATGATGACCTGCGCGGTCTCCTCGACGGTCATCTCGAAGGGGAGGTCGCCCGTGACGGCGACGGCGGAGCCGGGGACGGCCGACACGCGGGTGTCGCCCTGCCGGAACAGCAGTCGACCGCCGATCGGCAGGTACACGGTCGTTCCGATCCGGAGCGCCTGCACGTGGGCCGGGGTGCGCTCGATCCGTGCGGGGGAGAGCGTCGTCCGGATGAGTGCCAGCGAGTCGAAGACGACCAGATCGAGCGCGATCGAGAACGTCTCCGGATCGGCGACGATCCGGGAGTGCCAGTCCATCGCCTCGATGCCCGCGACACCCTGCAGTCGTGCCGACACCGGGCGGCGCGGCGTGAAGAAATGCTCCACGACCTCGGCTCCCCCACGGCCACCCATACGCAAAGTATGAGGCGCCGCCGGAGCTCTCGACAACGCGCGCCACGGGAGGCGGTGAATCGCGCCACGCGGGCCCCGGGGGTGCGGGTCTCCGGGTCAGGCCGCGCTCGCCGACTCGATGATCGAGAGGCCGCGTCCCCGCATCCGCTGACGCTCCTGCGCGAGCGCCTCCAGCAGTCGATCGCGCGTGCCGCGGCTGTGCGCGATCACGAGGCGGCGTGCGCCGTCGGTGTCACGTGCGGCGACGGCGGCGACGATCGCGAGGTGCTCGTCGCCGGCCTGCGCGCGCGACTCGGGAGTGCGCACCTCGAGCCACCGCGTGCGCACGAGCCGGGTGAGCGCGTTGCCCATCGCCTCGACCAGGAAGGGGTTTCGCGACAGGCGGGCGAGCGCCAGATGGAAGTCGCCGCCGTCGCGGAGCACCGCGTCGGCGTCGTCGTGGCCGCGGCCGTCGCGGGCCATCGCCTCCAGGGCCGCGATGTCGGTCGCGTCCGCCCGGTCCACGGCGTGTGCGACGACCGCCACCTCGACGGCCTCGCGGTACTCCATGACGGCGCGGATCTCGGTCAGATCGATCGGCGCGACCTGCCAGGAGCGCCCATCGCGCCGCGTCAGCCCCTCGTTCTCGAGCCGCATCAGGGCTGCCCGGATCGGCGTGCGCGAGGCACCGAGGAGCGACTCGAGGCCGCGCTCGCTGAGGCGCTCGCCGGGCAGCAGCTCGAGGGAGAGGATCGCGGTGCGCAGGTTCTCGTAGGTCCCGTTCTCGGATGCCGTGGTCATCGGACCCCCTCCTGGTGCGCCAAACTGGTATACCAATACGGTACATCATGTGAGGATGCGATGACGGAGACGATTGCGCCGGTGCCACGCCGGGCGTGGGTGATGCTGGCTCTCGGGGTCGCGGCGCAGGCGGCGGGAACGCTCCTGGTCTCGGCGCCCGCGTACCTGATCCCCCAGCTCCACTCCGTGGGCGGGATGTCGCTGGCCCAGGCGGGCCTGCTGGCGGCCGCACCGACGTTCGGCATGGTGTGCACCCTGGTGCTGTGGGGGCTGCTCGCCGACCGCCGCGGAGAGCGCGGGGTGATCGCGGGCGGACTCGCGCTCACGGGAGTCTTCGCCCTGGCGTGCGTGTTCGCCCAGGGATACGGGACACTCGGCATCCTCCTGGTCCTCGGCGGCGCGGCGTCGGCGAGCACCAACGCCGCCAGCGGGCGGGTGGTGATCGGGTGGTTCCCGAAGCATCGCAGAGGGCTGGCGATGGGCATCCGGCAGATGTCGCAGCCGCTCGGCGTCGCGGCCGCGGCGCTCGTCGTGCCGCCGCTCGCCGAGAGCCGTGGCCTCACCGCTCCCTTCGCCGTCGCGGGGCTCGTGGCCCTCGCGCTCGCCGCCCTGTGCGCGTGGGGCATCCGCAACCCTCCCCGGCCGGCTCCCGGTCCGGCGCGGGATGCCGCCGCGAACCCGTACCGCCGCGACGGCTTCCTCCTTCGCATCCACCTCGCGTCGGCCCTACTCGTCGTCCCGCAGTTCGCGCTGAGCACGTTCGGTCTCGTCTGGCTCATATCGGGACTCGGCTGGGAGGCGGTCGCGGCGGGGGCCGTGGTCGCGGGGGCGCAGTTCGTCGGTGCGGTCGGCCGCATCGGCGTCGGGCACCTCAGCGACCGTCTGGGCACCCGGGTGGGGCTGCTGCGCGGCGTGGCCGTCGCGGGCGTCGTCGCGATGGCGCTGCTCGCTCTCGCCGGGTGGGTGCACGCCGACGCGCTCGCCGCTGCACTCTACGTCGTCGCCTCCACGATCGCGGTCGCCGACAACGGGCTCGCGTACACGTCCGTCGCCGAAGCCGCCGGGGCCTCGTGGTCGGGGCGGGCTCTGGGCGTTCAGAACACCGGTCAGTTCCTCGCCGCATCCGCCGTCGCACCAGCCGTGGGGGCGCTGATCGCCCTCGTGGGCTACCCCGCTGCGTTCGCGATCGCCGGCTCCGCGCCGCTCATGGCGTTCGTCGCGATCCCTCGACGTGACGTCGGGTGAGGAAGCGTCGGAGCGCCGGGACCGCACTCTTGACGATACCAATACCAATTGGTATCATGTTCTCGGAAGCGAGAGTCACCGTCAGGGGCCTCGCCACTCGCAGACGGCGCCGCGGGGGCGGCGCAGCACCGGCACGTCCGGTGAGGGGTCGAAGGGCCCGGCCGGGAAGGGGGGAACCATGAGAGCCTCCGCCCTTCCCGGTTCCCTTCCCCGTTCTTTCCTCGGGTCTCTTCTCATCGACGCGACCGCGCGCGCCGCGACCTACGCCTCGTCCCGCTCCAGGCCGCGGCGCACCGCCCACAGCGCGAGCTGCGTCCGGTCGGCGACGCCGGTCTTGCGCATGGCGGACTGCAACTGCGACCGCACCGTGTGCGCCGAGACCTTCAGATGCGCCGCGATGTCCTCGTTGCTCGTCACCCCGCTCGCGAGGATCGAGACCACACGGCGCTCGGCGGGCGACAGCGACGAGGGGAGCGCGTCGCCCGACGCGGGACGCCCGCGGCGCACGAACTCCTTGAGGACGGGGGCCATCATCCGGGGCGAGACCACGGCCTCCCCACGCGCCGCCGCGCGGATCGCGTCGACGAGGTAGTGCGAGTCGTGCGTCTTGAGCAGGTAGCCCGCCGCGCCGGCATCCAGCGCGTCGCGCACGTATCCGTCGACGGCGAAGCTCGTCATCACCACGACGGCCGCCGGGTGCTCGGCATCCGGTGCGGTGAGCTGACGGGTCGCCTCGATGCCGTCGACGCCGGGCATCTGCAGGTCCATCAGGACCACGTCCGGCCGCTCGGTGCGCGCGGCGGTGAGCGCGTCGGCGCCGTTGGCCGCTTCCCCGACGACGAGGATGTCGGGGACGCTGTCGAGCTGCAGCCGCATGCCCAGTCGCACCGCTCGATTGTCGTCGGCGATGAGCACGCGGATGCGGGCGGGGGCCGCCGTCATCGTCGATCCCTCACGAGCGCCTCCTCGTTCAGCGGCACCCGCAGGTGCACACGCCACCCGCCTCCGGCGACGGGGCCCGCCGTGAGGGTGCCGCGCAGCAGGAGCGTCCTCTCGTGCATCGACGCCAACCCCCATCCGAGGCCGACGTCGGAGGCCGGCTTGACCCGTCCGCCGTCCGCGTCGTTCTCGATGACCATGTCGAGGAAGGCGTCGACGCGGATCCGGACCCGCACGGGCGCACCCGCGGCGTGCTTCGCGACGTTCGTCAGCGCCTCCTGGAGCGCGCGGTACGCGGTGCTGGAGACGACGACCGGAAGGTCGTCGAGGGAACCGACGACGTCCACCTCGACCGACATCCCGATCCGGTCCCAGTACTCGGCGAGCTCCCACGCGCGCCGCAGGTCGGCGGTCTTCGACGGCGGCTCGGCGCCGGTCGCGCGCAGATCGGAGAGCGCACCGGTGACGCTCGCGGCCGCGAACCTGCCTTCGTTCTTCACCGACGCCACCAGCTCCATCGCCCGCTGGGGCTGGGTGTCGACGAGGGTCGCCGCCGCCTCGGCGAGCGTGATGAGACCGGCGAGGTGCTGGCCGGCGACGTCGTGCAGCTCCTGCGCGATGCGTGCCCGCTCCGCGCGCTGCGCCTCTTCGATACGCCGATCGTGCTCCTGCTTCGCCAGGGCGGCCTCCTCGCTCGCGCGCTCCACGCGTCGCGCCTGCGTCCCCCACCACAGGCCCAGCGCCGCGACGGCGATCGCCGGCATCGTGAACCCCGCCGACTCGCGCAGCACGTACGCCTGCGCCTCGCCGACGCTGCGTCCCCAACTGAGCAGTGCGAGGAAGAGGGCGATCACGACCGCGGCGATCACCCCCGATGTCCACAGCACGGTGGCGAGGGCGCTGAGTCGGGTGGCGAGGAGGAAGAGGGCGGCCGAGATCACGAGGTACATGGCCGACAGCCACGACGGGATCTGCAGCCCGACGGCGATCAGCAGGTAGGTGGCCACCGTGATCAGCACCGCCTGGTGCGGCATCCGCTCGGCCCATACGAGGGCCACCGACTGCACGGCGCATCCGGCGACGATGACCGTCATCACCGCCCACTCCGGAAGCGGCAGCTCCCAGGACATGTAGCCCTCCATCAGGAGCGAGACCGGGTTGGAGAGCACCTGGATGAGCGTCGTGACGAACACCGTGACCGAGAAGAGCACCGCGGTGCGACGGGAGCCGAGGATGTCGTATCGCCGGGGCGTCAGCAGCGCCGACGCCCCGGCGGGATCGTGACTCGTCATGTCACGACAGTACGGGAGCGCTCTGTGCTCAGCAGACGCTGGAGAAGCTGCTGTTGCACGCACTGCTGACGTGACTGACGCCGACGGCACCATGACCGTCACCGTGTTCGCCCTCCAGCGCCTGCAGGGAGAGAAGGAACCCCATCCCTCTCACCTCCCTTCCCTCGTCGGGGATCACGCCGTGCGCGTGATCCGAACGGCCCGAGGAATCCGAGGGCCCCCGGGAGTGTCCCCACACCTTCTCCCGCCGCGGTGTGACTCGTGAGCGCGACGAGGACGCCCGCGGCTCCGGACGCGAGATCGCACGAGGCCCGCATCAGACCGTCACCCGCGAAGCGCACCTCGCCCGCGCCGGCTCCGCGCACGGTGTGCAGGTCGAGGGCGGCCACGTGCCGCTCGCGCGCTCGGCGGGCGTCGACCGACCCGAAACCGAGCCGCTCCGCCTCCGCGAGCACGTGGATGAGCCCTGCGCGGCCGTGGAGCAGGCCGGCCTGCACGCTGAACGGACCCGTCGCGGCGGCGAGGATGCCGTCGAGGGCGCGATGGTGCCGGTCCGCTCCCGGAGTCACGTCGAGGAACTGCGCGAGGACCAGCCCGATGCCCGCGGACCCGTAGCCGAGATAGGGGATGAGCCGCCAGCCCTCATTCACGTGCAGCCCGCCGTCCGGCGCCGCGGTGAGGGTGGCGAGGTCGACGTCGAGAGCGTGCGCGGCGAGGTCGAGGTGGGTGCGGTCTCCGTAGGTCTCGTACAGCCGGAGACCGAGGAGCGCCGTCCCGGTCGCGCCCGCGAACAGTCCGCCGCGGCTCGTCGCGACGCGGTCTCGATGCGGGGCGGCGTCGAGGCGGTCGCGCAGCAGCCGTCCCATCGCACTCGCCGCGACGCCCCACCGCGGGTGCTCGTCGGCATCGGCGAGCAAGGTCAGGGCGACGCCCGGGATGCCGGAGTACAGCGTCGCGTCGAGCTCGCGCCAGTCGCGGCGGACGATCTCGTCGAGGAGGTGGTCGGCGACGTCCGGCATGCCGACGGCGCGGCATCCCCACACTGCACCGGCCAGGCCGTTCATCAGTCCGATGGGCTCACGCGACAGATCGCCCGAGAGGGCGTCGCGGACCCAGTCGCGCTGCGCCTCGCTGAGCGCGACCCCGGCAGCGGCCAGCGCGGCCCCCACCCCGAGGGCGCCGAAGCCGAGCGCATACGGTGGCTCCTCGAACTGGCGGGGATCGCCGGGCCACAGCCGGTCGTCGCGGTCGGGGACGCCGTCGCGGGAGAGGGTGTGCGCGATCTCGTCCATCGTCGCCCGCGGCGCATCCGGTCGTGCGCGCCGCCGGCCGCGCCCACGCGTCGCGCGCTCGAGCACGCGGGCCCGGTCGGCCACCCACCGATCGTCGAGGTCGAAGTGCTCGCTCGCCGTGCGCAGCAGCTGGTGCGCCTTGTCGGCGTCCAACGGCAGCAGCGCGGTGAGGGGCAGGAACATGAACAGCTCGACGCACGCGAGCGCGTACTCGTCCCGCGCCCGCGGCGAGGGCGACCCGGGGGCGACGAAACCCGGTGCGCCCACCGGCGCACCGGCGCGTGCCGACACCGGAAGCGACATCTCGAAGTCGAGCAGAGACACGGCCCCGTCGTCGGTGACGAGCACGTTGCGCGGATGCAGGTCGCCGTGGGTCAGCCCGGAGGCGTGGAGTCGGCGCACCTGCCGCCGGAGCTCCGCGCCCACGCCGAGCGCCCACTCGCGATACGACGCGATGTCCGCGGGGGTGCTCGTGCGATCCGTCAGCGGGTTGCGCAACACCACGGCATCCATCAACGACGACCCGGCGACGTGCTCGAGCGCGAGGAAACGATGGCCGTGCGCGCGGAGCACCCCTACGGAACGCGGCGCCGAGACCGAGTCCGGGATGCGCGCGAGCGTGCGCTCCTCGTCGACGAGGCGGTCCACCGCGTCGCGGCCGTCGGGGGTCCATCCGCTGTGGGGCCGGGCCTCCTTCAGGACGACAGGCCGATCGTCGATCATCGCGGCGTAGACGCCGCCCGCGTTGGAGTGGTGCAGCGCGGCCGTGATCCGCGGGAACCCGGGCGGCGGCGTCATGTCGCCGAGGGCGTCGATCTCCTCCTGCAGGAACGCCGGCGGGCGCACCCAGTCGGGACAGCGGAAGGACGGCGCCCGCACGTCGGGCACGAGCTCGCCGGTGCGCAGATCGCGCAGCGCGGGCACCGAGCGGCCCTCGTGGACGACGGTCTGGGTGAGGAACGCGCCGTAGCGGACGAACAGCGGACCCTGCCGCCAGCGCACGTCGGAGAGGATGTAGGGCCCCGGGCATCCGCCGATGAGCGCATCGAGACCCTCGAGCGCCACGCGGAGGCGGTGATCGTCGGGCGGATAGACGGTGATGAACTTTCCCGCCGCGCCGCGATCCGCGTCCTTGGCGAGGCTGAAGCCGAGGTGCAGGCGGCTGCGCACGTGCTTGAAGGCGAGGAGATGATGGTGGCAGAAGGCCGCGACCGCATCGAGGGTCGCCGCGGCGGTGGCGGGCACGACGCTGACGTGGATCTTCCAGCCCTGGTCGGGAAGGCCCGCCGTGCGCGGCAGCCAGTGGGTCCAATGGTCGTCGTCGACGCGGGTCCACAGGGTCCAGTCCCGGGAGTCCGGCACCTCGAACCGTGCCGACGAGTCCGTGTCGCGTCGGCCGGGCTTGTCGTAGAACAACGCGTCCGCGCGGGCGAAGGCAGCATGTGCGGCGTCCACGGCGTCTCCTCGGGCGAAGTCCTGTATCGGCGAGCACATTGTGCGCGCCGTGGGTGGCGCTCTCCGCCCACGTCGACAGCCGGCGGCGGTGCCTCTGAGGGCCTCCCGGTGCCTCGGATCCGCGTGATCATGCGGATCCGAGGCCGCGCGCCTCGGCATCCCGCCGCCGAGACCCGTGGGCGTCTTTCATTCAAATGGATGATGCGACAGGCCGTCTCGCGACGTCTTGCGGATGCCGGCGAGTCGGTTCGGCCCGGATCAGGCGACGCCGTGCAGCTCCCGCAGGCTCTGCTCCGCCCCGGCGCCGTCGCGGGCGTGCATCTGTGCGCGCAGCCGCACGAAGAGGTCCACGCGTCGGACCGTGTCGGCGAGGAAGGGCTCCCACCCCCGCAGGTTGCGTTCGATGGCGAGCGCGGCTTCGCGCACGACGCCGATGAACACCGAGTTGTGCGTGGCGCGGGTCACCAGCTCGAACATCTCGGTGCACTTCGCGAAGAGGAGGGCGACGTCCTCCGCGCGGGCGCTGTCGACGACGGCATCCGCTGTCGCGACGATCACGGCCAGTTCCTCGTCCGTCGCGGCGCTGAGCGCGAGGCGGACGGCGTTGCCCATGAGGTAGGCCGTGAAGACCCCGGTCTCACGGCGCACGCGGTCGTCCGGGACGGAGACGCGGGTGTAGCGGCCGACGGCGACCTCCACGAGGCCGAATCGCTCGAGCCGCTGCAGCGCCTCCCGCACCGGGGTGCGGGAGATGCCCAACTGCGTCGCGATGTCGACGTCGCGCAGGCGCTCGCCGGGCGCGAGGGTGCCGTCGAGGATCGCCGCGCCGATGCGGGCGTAGACCTCATCGCTGAGGCTGACGCCGCTGGTCAGATCGCTGTGATCGATGGGCGAGAGTTTCGGGGACATCGCTGGGAAGAGTGTACGTCCGGCTGCGCCCGGAAACACCCCGAGGACCCCTGCGCCGGGGCGGCGGCGTTGCCACTTTCGGCGGAGTTCTTGCAACGTTTGTGTCACCTTGTCTCATCTGGTACTGCGCGCGAGGATGCCGACCGTTAGCGTGGACCCCGTCGGCGCAGTCGCGTCGTCGTCGCACGTCAGTAAGGCAGTTCATGAGCACCAGCGGTACCGTCAAGTGGTTCAACTCGGAGAAGGGCTTCGGGTTCATCGCTCCCGATGAGGGCGGCGCTGACGTCTTCGCCCACTACTCCGCCATCCAGTCGGGCGGTTACCGCTCGCTCGAGGAGAACCAGCGCGTCGAGTTCGAGATCGCCCAGGGCCCCAAGGGCCTGCAGGCGGAGAACATCCGCCCCCTGTGAGTTGAACGGCCCGCTTCCGAGCGGGCCGTTTTCACGTCGGCGTGAGCCGTCGCCCACCGTCACGGTGCGGCGGCGGCTCCTTCGGCGCGTGAGCCCGCCCCCGTGGTGACGGTTCTGCGTCGGGTCATCGATCGCCCACGCGGTCGACGTCAATCCGCGGGAGCGGATGCCGCGTCGTCGATGAGGAGGAGCGCGCGCAACTGCGCGGCGTCGTCGACGGCCGCCGCTGCGCCGTCCGCCTCGTGCGGCCAGCTGAATCCCCATCGCACGAAGATCACCGGCACTCCCTGTGCCGCACCGCCGTCGACATCGTGGTGCCGGTCGCCGATCAGGACGGGCCGGCTCGTGTCGGCTCCCGCGGCGCGCAGGCGCCGCAGTGCCTCGGCGACGATGTCCGACTTCGACGCGAGGGTCTTCTCATCGGGCGTCGATCCGGCCATCGCCTGCAGGTGCGGGGCTAGGTCGAAGTGCTCCATGAGGGCGACCACCTGCACCTCCGGCTTCGAGCTCGCCGTGGCCTGAGCGACGCCCGCGTCGTCCAGCTCGGCGATGATGTCGGCGACCCCGGGGTAGAGCCGCGCTCCGGTCGTGTAGCCGTCGGCCTTCCCGAGGGTGCGGTAGAAGGCGACCGCCTCGGTGGCCTCGGCGGGCGACATCCCCACGTTGGTCTGGAACGATTCGAACATCGGCGGACCGATCCAGTGGACGAGCTCCTCGCGCGTCGGCGCGGGCTTGCCGAAGTGCTCCAGCGCGGTGGTCAGACGACGCAGGATCCCATCGGAGGCGTCGACGAGAGTCCCGTCGACGTCCCACAGCACACAGGTCCACGGAGATCTCAACGCCATGCCCTCAGCCTAACGAGCGGGAGCGCCGACGCAGACCGCGGTCCCGCGGGCGCGGATGCCGGCGTCAGAACAGCCGCGGCGCGCCCGACTCGATGCCCTTCATGCCCTCGTAGTCGAGGGTCACGCAACGGATGCCGCGGTCGCCGGCGAGCGTCTTGGCCTGCGGCTTTATCTCCTGCGCCGCGAACACGCCCGCCACCGGTGCGAGGTGCGGGTCGCGGTTCAACAGGTCGAGGTAGCGGGTGAGCTGCTCCACGCCGTCGATGTCGCCGCGACGCTTCACCTCGACGGCGATCGTGCCGCCCGCGGGGTTGCGCAGCAGCAGGTCGACGGGTCCGATCGCCGTCGGGAACTCGCGACGCACGAGGGTGAGCCCGTCGCCGATGACCTCGACCTGCTCGGCCAGCAGACGCTGCAGGTCGGCCTCGACGCCGTCCTTCTGCAGTCCGGGGTCGACGCCCAGCTCGTGCGAGGAGTCGTGCAGCACCTCGTAGATGCGCACCAGCAGGGCGTCGCCGGTCTTCGCGTGCGTCACCCGCCAGTGCTCCTGCACGCCGGCGGCGATCGACTCGGCATCCGGCACCTCGACGGTGAGCGTGCAGGGCGGGCTCATCCAGTTGAGGGGGGCGTGTTGGATGTCTCGATGGAACGCGACCGTCCCGTCGGCCTTGATCATGATGAGACGCGTGGCGAGCGGAAGATGGGTGTTCAGCCGTCCGGAGTAGTCGACGGAGCAGCGGGCGATGATGAGACGCACCCGTCCAGTCTCGCAGTCTCCGGGGGGCGATCATCGCCGCGGTAGCACCGGGGCATCGCTGGGTGACCGTCAGAACGGTGGGGGAGACTCCCGCGGGGGGCGATCGTGATCGGGTGGTGAAGGACTCGTGACGAATCCCACGGTGTATCCGTCCCAGATCTCACCGCGTGCATCGCCTTCGGAGGGCCACTGCGTGCGTCCCGTGCAGGTCATATCGCGGCCACCGTCTCGTCCAGAGCCAAGTGTCTGAACGCCTGGGCCGAACACGGCAAGTGCGAGAGACGCCGCCAGATCCTGGAAGCCAACGGGTCCGAGCTGCTCAAGGTTGTAGCGACCCAACGCTTCCTCCCGTGCTTTGCGGCTTGACCCTACGCTACCGTCCACCCCCCATATCGATGGCTCTCAGGGGCACCCACGCAGCGACATACTCGGAGTGCGCTGCCGTCAGGGAGTCGACCTCTACGAGGCCACGCTTCAGCGTCGCCACGGCGTACGGCGGTTTCACTCATTTGTGGGATTCATCGCCTCAATGGCGACGGCTAACTTGAGCCTCATCGGGAGTTGGCCCCGTGTTCCGCGAAGCCATGAGTCGCGCAGAGACCCACCAACGCGACGGACGTTGCATTGAAGAAGGGATTAGCTATGCGCCTCAGTTTCGGCAAGCGAATCACCATAGGAGCAGCACTGGTCGCTCTCCTCGTCGGCTCAACCGCCGTCCCAGCATCCGCAACTTCGGGGACAGGGTTCGACAACACCGATCCGGCAGGCGGGCCCGACTACTGCGCAAGCGGCTCTTACCCCATCAAGACCTACAACCTGTACGCCAACGGGTCGGGGCCTCTCGTCGGGTACATGGAGGTCCGCTACTCGCCGAGTTGTCAGACGAACTGGGTACGCGTCTACAACAGCGGCACCTCGGATGCCTTAAGTAAGACGTACATCCGTCGTTACGCGCAAGGATCTCTGCCCGACTCGGGCGCCATCACAAGCAGCGACCTTTACCCCGGCGGCTGGGCGTACGGTTACCAGGTTTACGCTCCCGGGTCGACGTGTGTTCAGGTCCAGGGTGGACTCACGACCAGTGCATGGACTGCTTGGTCGCCCTACGTCACGCTCTGCTGACACGCAGGGTGGATGGCTCTGGCTATGTCATGATTCGTTCCGGCTGGGAGAGATATCCTCTCGGCCAGGCCCACCGGCGTCGACGATCACGCGGACATGACCGCGCGTGATCCTCCCCGACTCCCACGCCTGAAGTGTCGCCGCAAAGCCCTCGACGAGTTCGCGCGCCTCACCGATGCGCTGCTGCACCGTGCGGTCGGTCACCCGCAGCACCCCGCCGAGCTCCGCGGCGATCGAGCGCAGCACCATGTCGTGCTCGCGTACCGACCCGCGCAGGGTCGCGGTCTCCTGCTCTGCCAGCCGACCGGCGCGCGCGAGCACCCGCACCTCGGCCACCTGTGCCGCCGTCGCCGCACGAGCCACCGCGTCGGTCTCGTCGACGAGACCCGCCAGCGCGGCCACGAACCGGCCACCGCTGCCGGCCTCCATGACGCCCCCCGGCGCGACGTCCGTCATACCTCGATCGTCTCGCGACCCTCCGACATCCGTTCACTCATCCACGGCTCCCGGGAGGCGGCATCCGCCCTCGGACGCGCGAGTCAGTGGTGGCCGACGCCGACCTTCGAGCCGGCGATGGGCTTGGCCGCTCCGGAGGCGAAGCCGCTCATCGCGATGAGCGCCACGATGATCCAGAGGGTGTTCAGGATGCCGATCTGGTGGCTGACCCAGCCCAGGACGGGCGGCCCGCACAGGAAGGCGACGTAGCCGATCGTCGCCGCGGCCGACACCGACGCGGCGGCCTTGCGGGGGTCGTCCGCCGCCGCCGACATGCCGAGCGGGAAGCCGAGCGAGGCGCCGGCGCCCCACAGCGCGACACCCACGAAGGCAAGCGGGAGGTTGGGCGCGAGGATGAACACGATCAGGCCGAGGCCCGCCGCGATCGAGAGGGCGCGGAGGGTCCACACGCGTCCGATGCGGTCGACGAGCGGGCCGCCGGCGGCGCGGAAGACGGTCATCGACACGGAGAACACGGTGAGGAAGATCGCGCCGATCGCCTCCGACTCGCCGTGGCCGTCGACCACGGCGATGGTCAGCCAGTCGTTGGCGCTGCCTTCGGCGAAGGCCATGCCGAGGATGATGGCGCCGATGGCGTAGGTGCGCGGGTCGCGCCACACCTCCAGGGCCGCGTGCAACCGCGCGCCCCGCGACGGGGCCACGGCCTCGGAGTCGACGACAGCCAGCGCCTGCGCGGGGATCGCGCGCAACGCGTTGGCGGTCACGATCAGCCAGACCACGGCGACCGTGCCGAGGTGCCAGGAGGCCCCGACGCCCCACGCCGCCATCGCGACGCCGACGCCGGCCCCGGCGACCGTGCCGAGGCTGAAGAACGCGTGGAACAGCGGCATCAGCGTCCGCTCGAAGGCCTGCTCGACGGCGGCCGCTTCGACGTTCATCATGACGTCGGTCGCGCCGAAGCACAGCCCGAGGATGGCGAGGCCCGCGACGGCGACCGCGTAGGAGGAGAGCGCATCGACGCCGAGGGCGGCGAGGAAGAGGCCGACGGCGACGCCGACGATCGTGACCGACAGTCCTCGCTTGGCGCCCCACCGCACCACGATGACGTTCGCGGACATCACTCCCAGGAGCGAGCCCGCGCCCATCGCGAAGAGCAGGATGCCGACCTCGAAGTCGTCGATGCCCAGGTTCTGCTTGACGGCCGGCAGGCGCGACGCCCACGACGCGAACGTCACTCCGCTCAGGAGGAACAGGGTGAAGATCGCGGTGCGCCATCGGACGAGTCCGCGACGATCGAGCGTGGTTCTGGTGATCACACTTCACCTTAGCGAATCGATTCGACCCCCGCCGAAACGATTCGACGAATCGTTTCGGATCGCCTCTGACGCGAGTTACCATCGGGGAGTGACGAACCGCCGCGCCACCATCGCCGACGTCGCTCGGGTCGCGGGCGTGTCGCCGTCGACGGCGTCCGTCGTCTTCAGCGGCAAGACACCGGTCTCCGACACCACTCGGCTGCGCGTCATGGACGCGGCCGCCTCGCTCGGCTACACGGGTCCCGATCCGCGCGCGGCGTCGCTGCGACTGGGGCGCAGCGGCATCGTCGCCGTCGTGGTCGGCTCGTCGCTCAACTTCATGTTCGTCGACCCCGTGCAGCGGCTGCTCATGGACGGTCTGGCGGAGGCGGTCGCTCCGCTCGGCGCCGGCCTGCTGCTGCTGCGCCGAGACGCGGAGCTCGACATCGAGAACGCCCCCACCCTCACGACGGCATCGATCGACGCGGCCGTCCTGATCGGATGCGACGGGTCGCTGCGGGAGTCGTTGCCGATCGTGCTGGCGCGCGGCATCCCCGTGGTCGTGGTGGAGGGCGACGCGGGCGAGGGCATCCCGCGCATCGCCCTCGACAACCGCGAGGCGGAGCGCCGGGCGGCCGAGCACATCCGCGACCTCGGCCACACGCGTGTGGCGATCGTCACCCTTTGGCAGGATGCCGCGGGCACCGTCGGCTGGATCGCGCCCGACGCCGACATCACCGTCGACGTCACCCGCGATCGCCTGCAGGGCGCACGCGACGTCTTCCCCGACGCGCCCGCGCTCGCGACGGGGGGCAGCTCCATCGACGACGGGTTCGCGGCGGGACGGGTGCTCTTCGCCGACCCGCGGACGCGTCCCACGGCCGTGATCGCGCAGAGCGACCTGCTCGCCGCGGGCGTCATCCGCGCGGCCGAGGACGCGGGGCTGCGCGTTCCCGAAGACGTCAGCGTCACCGGTTTCGACGGGGTGCCCGTGGACGGCCTTGCCCCCTACGAGCTGACCACTCTCGTGCAGCCCGCCACCGACAAGGGCCGCGCCGCAGGCGCCGCGATCGCCGCCATGCTCGACGGGCGGGAGCCCGCATCCGTCGATCTGATCTCCACCTTCCGCCTCGGCAACACCACCGCGCGGGTCGGCTAGGCCCGCACGCCGGGTAGACTGGGAATCCGACCCCCGCGACCTGTCAGGAGGCCAGATTGCTCGTGCTCCTGGCTGCGTTCGCGGTCGTTCCGCTGTCGCTGCCATGGCTGTTCGGTCGCATCGGCCCACGGGCGTTCCTCGTCGCGGCGGTCCTGCCGGTCGTGGCCTTCGTCCACGCGCTGCTCATGACCCCCGAAGTCATCGCCGGTCGGGTGCCGACGGAATCGGTGTCGTGGATCCCGCAGCTCGGGATCGATCTGTCGATGCGGATGGACACGCTGGGCTGGCTCATGACGCTCATCGTCACCGGCGTCGGAGCCCTCGTGCTGATCTACTGCCGCTGGTACTTCGACGGCAAGAAGCAGGGCGTCGGCCTGTTCGCCGCCGTCCTCCTCGGCTTCGCCGGAGCGATGTACGGCCTCGTCCTGACCGACGACATCATCGTGCTCGTGATGCTCTGGGAGATCACCAGCATCCTGTCCTACCTCCTCATCGGCTTCTACCACGCGCGTGGCGCGAGCCGCCGTGCCGCGCTGCAGGCGCTGCTCGTGACGACGCTCGGCGGTCTCGTCATGTTCGTCGGCGCGGTCATGATGGCGGTGATCTACGGCACCAACAGCCTGGCCGCCATCGTCGGCGGCACCGCGACGCTCAGGCCCGGAAGCGAAGGTCTGCTGAACGTGGCGATCGTGCTGCTGCTGGTCGGCGCACTCAGCAAGTCGGCCATCTTCCCCTTCCACTTCTGGCTCCCGGGCGCCATGGCGGCGCCGACGCCGG
This sequence comes from Microbacterium sp. PAMC21962, assembly GCF_019443465.1. Lineage (NCBI taxonomy): Bacteria > Bacillati > Actinomycetota > Actinomycetes > Micrococcales > Microbacteriaceae > Microbacterium > Microbacterium sp. PAMC21962. Next base: position 2,571,938 of record NZ_CP080381.1, read on the forward strand.
TGAGCGCCTACCTGCACGCGGCCGCGATGGTGAAGGCGGGCATCTACCTCATCGCCCGCCTCGCTCCGGCCTTCGCGCACAGCGAGTTCTGGCGTCCGATCGTGATCAGCCTGGGCCTGTTCACGATGCTGCTCGGCGGCCTCCAGGCGTTGCGCGAGTCGGACCTCAAGCGCATCCTCGCGTTCGGCACCGTCAGCCAGCTGGGCATGCTCACCGTCGTCCTCGGCTACGGGGAGCGCAACTCGGCGCTCGCCGGTCTCGCGCTGCTGATCGGCCACGCGCTGTTCAAGTCGTCGCTGTTCCTGGTCGTGGGCGTGATCGACCGGCAGCTCTCCACGCGTGACATCGGCGAGTTGTCCGGAGTCGGCCGCCAGGCCCCGACGCTGGCCGTCTTCTCGATCATCGCGATCGCCTCGATGGTGGGACTGGCACCCACGGTCGGATTCGTGGCGAAGGAGGCCGTGCTGACCTCGCTGCTCGAAGGCGGGTCGCGCCCGGAAGCCCTCATCCCGCTCGTCGGGATCGTGCTCGGCTCGGTGCTGACGACGGCGTACGGCCTGCGGTTCGTGTGGGGCGCGTTCTGGACGAAGAAGGATGCCGCCGGCACGCCGCTGCCGGTCACGGTGTGGCCCGACCCGCCGATGGGATTCCTCGCCGCGCCGGTGCTGCTGTCGGCACTCACCGTCGTCGCGGGCTTCGCCGCGCCGCTGCTCGACGCCGCGTTCTCCGGCTACGCCGACACCCTTCCGGCCGCCGGCGGGGAGAACGGGTACCCGTACCACCTCGCGCTCTGGCACGGATGGGAGCCCGCGCTCTTCCTCTCGCTCGGCAGCATCGCCCTCGGTGCCGTGCTGTTCTGGCTGGCCCAGCGCACCGGACTCGTCCCGCGCCGCATCCTGCCCTTCACCGCGGCCGACGTCTACAACGCGTCCCTGCGCGTCATCGCGCGCCTGGCGGTGTGGACCACCACGTTCACCCAGCGCGGGTCGCTGCCGGTGTACGTGGGCACGATCTTCGTCGTGTTCGTCGCCGCCGAGGGCACCGCCCTGCTGGCGAGCCCGTCGTGGCAGATCTCGCTGGACGCGTGGCAGACCCCCATGCAGCTGGTCGTCGCGCCGATCATGATCATCGCCGGGATCTTCGCCGTCCGGGCACGCAAGCGCTACACCGGCGTCGTGCTCGTCTCGGCCACCGGGCTCGGCATGATCGCGCTGTTCGCCTCGAGCGGCGCACCCGACCTCGCCCTGACGCAGATCCTCGTCGAGACGGTCACCCTCGTGGCCTTCGCGCTGGTGCTGCGCCGCATCCCCGCCCGACTCGGCGAGCACAACGCGTCGGTGCTGCCGCTGGCGCGCGCGATCCTCGCGGTCGCCGTGGGGGCGACGATGGCCATGGTCGCGATGGTGGCCACCGGCGCCCGGGTGGCGACGCCCATCTCGGAGCGCTTCCCCGAGCTCGCCTACGAACTCGGCCACGGCAAGAACGTCGTCAACGTGGCGCTCGTCGACCTGCGCGGCTGGGACACCATGGGCGAGCTGTCCGTGCTCATCGTGGCGGCGACCGGCGTGGCATCCCTCGTGTTCGTCACGCACCGCTCGGATCTCATCTCGCGGTCGATCTCGGCGTTGCCCACGGGCGCGACGCGCACCCGGCGACCCCTCATCGAAACCGACGAGGGCCCCCGACCGCGCGCGAGCGCTCCCGGCAGCACACGGCAGACCTGGCTGGTCGGCGGGCAGAAGGTGCGCCCCGAGAACCGGTCGATCATGCTCGAGGTCATCGTCCGGATCCTCTTCCACACGATCATCGTCGTCTCGATCTATCTGCTCTTCGCCGGGCACAACCTCCCCGGCGGCGGGTTCGCGGGCGGCCTCGTCGCGGGCATGGCGCTGGTCATGCGCTACGTCGCCGGTGGCCGGTACGAGCTGGGCGCGGCCGCGCCGACCGACGCGGGACGGCTCCTCGGCGCCGGCATGACGCTGGCCGTCGCGTGCGCCGTCGTGCCGCTGCTGTTCGGTCTGCCGCCGCTGACCAGCTGGTTCTGGGAGACGGAGATCCCCGTCATCGGCCACATCGAGTTCGTCACCTCCACCCTCTTCGACATCGGTGTCTACCTGGTCGTCATCGGCCTCGTGCTCGACGTGCTGCGTTCGCTCGGCGGCGAGGTCGACCGCCAGACGCAGGAGCTGCGCGAGCGGGGGGTGACGGTCTCATGACGGTGTCCGCGGTGCTCGTCATCATCATGGCGGTGCTCTTCGCGTGCGGCGTGTACGCGATGCTGGAGCGCAGCCTCACCCGCGTGCTGATCGGGTTCCTGCTGCTCGGCAACGCGACCAACCTCTTCCTGCTCATCGTGATGGGCCGTCCCGGCGTCGCCTCCTTCTTCGGGTCGGGCGATGTCGAGGAGATGAGCGATCCGCTGCCGCAGGCGCTCACCCTGACGGCCATCGTCATCACCTTCGCCGTGTCGGCCTTCCTGCTGGCGCTCATCTACCGGTCGTGGCAGCTCGGCCAAGCCGACACCGTCGTCGACGACGAAGAGGACATCGCCGTGCGTGATCGCGGCACCGTCGAGGAAGACCAGATGGACGACGAGACCTCGATCGAGGACGAGGACGACGACGCGACGACCGACTTCATCGGCACCGACACGGCGCCGATCACCGTCCTGCACCACCGCGATCTCGACGGCATCCGCGACGACGCCCCCGTGGACCGCCCGCGCGGTGACGCGCGAGGTCGCCGCGACGAGGGGGGTGAGCCGCGGTGAACGCCCTCGTCCCGCTCCTGGTCGCCCTCCCCCTGCTCGGGGCCGGCATCGCGCTCGTCTTCGGTCGTCAGCGCCGCGTGCAGGTCGGCGTGTCCGTCGTCACCCTCACGCTCGTGCTGGCGATCGCCGCCGTGCTCCTGTACACCGTCGATTCGTCGGGGCAGGCGATCGCCGTGTCGGTGGGCGGCTGGCCGATCCCGTTCGGCATCGTGCTGTACGTCGACCGTCTCGCCGCGTTGCTCGTCGTCATCTCGAGCATCGTGCTGCTCGCGGTCCTCCTCTTCTCGGTCGGGCAGGGCGCCGCCGACGGCGACGACGACACCCCCGTCACGATCTTCCACCCCTCCTACCTGATCCTGTCGGCGGGCATCTTCAACGCGTTCATCGCGGGCGACCTGTTCAACCTCTACGTCGGTTTCGAGATCCTGCTCGTGGCCTCGTACGTGCTCATCACCCTCGGATCCACCGAGTCCCGCATCCGCGCCGGCGTCGTGTACATCGTGGTGTCGCTGGTGTCGTCGATCCTCTTCCTCGCCGCGATCGCCGCGATCTACGGCGCGCTGGGCACCGTCAACATCGCGCAGCTCGCCGAGCGCATGACCGAGCTGCCCGACTCGACGCAGCTCGTGCTGCACCTGATGCTGCTGCTCGCCTTCAGCATCAAGGCCGCGGTCTTCCCGCTGTCGTTCTGGCTTCCGGACTCGTACCCGACCGCTCCGGCCCCCGTCACCGCGGTGTTCGCGGGCCTGCTGACCAAGGTCGGCGTCTACGCGATGATCCGCACCGAGACGCAGATCTTCCGCGACAACGACGTCAACACCCTGCTGCTGATCGTCGCGCTCGCCACGATGATCGTGGGCGTGCTCGGCGCGTTGGCGCAGGCGGAGCTCAAGCGCATCCTGTCGTTCACCCTCGTCAGCCACGTCGGCTATCTGGTCTTCGGACTGGCCATCGCCACCCCGCTGGCCCTCGGCGCGACCATCTACTACATGGTCCACCACATCATCGTGCAGACCACCCTGTTCCTCGCGGTGGGACTGATCGAGCGGCGGGCCGGATCGACCTCGATCCTCAAGGTCAAGGGGCTGATGCGCGCCGCGCCGGTGATCGCCGTGCTCTACTTCATCCCGGCGATCAACCTGGGCGGTCTGCCGCCGTTCTCGGGGTTCATCGGCAAGCTCGCACTCTTCGACGCCGCCGCCGAGGTGGGAACGCCCCTGATGTACGTGCTGATCATCGGCGGCATCGTCACCTCGCTGCTCACGCTCTACACCCTCATGCGCGCCTGGAACCTCGCCTTCTGGCGCGAGGACGACGACCACACCGAGGAGACCGGCGTCGTCGACCGCATCTCCTACCTCGGCGATGCCCCGGCCGCCGACGACGAGGGCGCGCGACGCGTCATTCCGCGCATCATGACGGCGACGACCGCGGGAATGGTCGCCGTCACGGTCGCCCTCACGATCTTCGCGGGACCGCTGTACGCGCTGTGCGCGAGCATCGGCGACGCCCTCCTGACGCCGGTCACGCTCGTGCAGCTCGATGAAGGAGGCGGATCGTGAGCCCGTCCACCTCGGTCGCGTCCGCCGTGTGGCGCCAGCTCCCCTTCTTCGTCTGGCTCGTCGCCCTCTGGATGCTGCTGTGGGGACAGTTCACGGTGCTCGCCGCCGTCACGGGGCTGATCGTCGCGATCGTGGTCACCCGCGTCTTCCGCCTTCCCCCCGTGGAGCTCTCGGGCCGCGTCAACATCTGGTACGGGGCCGTGTTCGTCGTGATGTTCTTCCTGGCGCTGATCCGCGGCTCGCTGCTGGTCGCCTGGCAGACGCTGAACCCACGGCGCTACCCGGGCACGGCGGTCATCGCCGTGCCGCTGCGCACCGATGACGACCTGATCATGGCGCACGTCGGCGTGACCGCCTCGCTGATCCCGGGGTCGCTCATCGTCGACGTCGATCGTGACCGTCGCATCCTCTACCTGCACGTCATCGGCGTCTCGTCGGACCGCGACGTGGAGAACCAGCGCCGCGCGGTGCAGGGCTGGGAGTCGCGTATCGTCCGCGCCGTGGGGTCGCGCGCCCAGCTCGCCGCCATCCGCACCGCGGGTGCCCAGAGCCCGCGCGAAGGGGGTGCGGGCCGATGAACGTTCTGATCGTCGCCGTCTACGTCGTCTTCGCGATCGCCGGGCTCCTGACGCTGTGGCGGATCATCGTCGGGCCGTCGATCCTCGACCGCGCCGTGGCATCCGACGTGCTGCTGACCCTGGTGATGTGCGCGCTCGGCGCCGACATGGTCATCAACCATCACACCCGCTCGCTGCCGGCGCTGCTCATCATCGCGGCGGTGGGCGTGTTCGGCTCGATCGCGGTGGCCCGTTTCGTCGCGCGGAGGGACAACACCGACCGATGAACGAGATCCTCGACACCGCCGCCCTCGTGCTCGTGCTGATCGGCGGGCTGCTCTGCATCACCGCCGCGATCGGGCTCCTGCGCTTCCACGACGTGCCCACCCGGCTGCACGCCGCCACCAAGCCCCAGGTGCTGGGTCTCATCCTCATCTGCCTCGCGATCGCGTTGTCGCTGCGGTCGTGGCCCGTCATCGCCTTCCTCGTGCCCATCGTGATGATGCAGCTGGCGACCGCGCCGTTGTCGGCGCACATGGTCGGCCGTCAGGCCTACCGCAACGGCACGATCGACGAGCGCTCGCTGTACGTCGACGAGCTCGACGCCGCCCGCCGGACGCCCCCCGGCGCCGGCGGCTGAGCACCCGCCGACGGCGCGCACCCTCCTCCACAACCCGGGGGATCGGAGATCTCCGATCCGCGCCTGTGGACGGACGACGCGGCGGCCTCCCGACGCGTCACACTCGAAGGGTCGGGAGCCGGGCGCGGAACTGGGGGGTGACCGGCCCGGCCCCGACATCCTCCCCGCCCGCGCGCCCGCGCGGTCAGGGGGCGAGGGACGGTGTCCGCGCGATGCCGAACTCGTGGCGCAGCACGCTGCGGGCAGCGAACCATCCCGACTGGCCGTGGACGCCCGGGCCCGGCACGGTGGAGGCTCCGCAGAGGTACACGCCGGGCAGCGGCGTCCGCCACGGGTCCACGCTCAGGACGGGGCGGGCCAGCAGTTGCGGGAGCGTCGCGACGCCGGCGGCGATGTCGCCGCCCACGTAGTTGGGGTTGTCGAGAGCGAGCTCGGCGGCGGTCGTGCCGCGCGTGGCGAGGATGACGTCGCGGAACCCGGGGGCCACCTCTTCGATCGCGCGAGTGACGGCCTCCGTCTGATCCACCGTCGAACCCGTCGGGACGTGGGTGTACGCCCAGAGCGCGTGCTGCCCGGCCGGGGCGCGGGTGGAGTCGAACACCGACGGCTGCGCCACGAGCACGTACGGGGATGCCGCGTGCCGCCCCGCCAGCACCTCCCGCTCGCCCGCGGCGATGCGCTCGCGCGTGCCGCCGATGTGCACGGTGCCGGCGCGCGCGATGCGCTCGTCGGCCCAGGGGACGGGCCCCGACAGCGCGAACTGCACCTTCGCCGACCCGCTGCCGTACCGGAAGCGCTCCAGACGGCTCCGGTAGCCGGCCGGCATCCGGTGCCCGGCGAGTCGGATCAGCGCGCGCGGGGTCACGTCGAGCACGATCGCCGCCGCGGTGAGCTCGTCGAGCGAGGTCACCTCGTGATCGGTGACGATCTCACCGCCGTGCGCGCGGAGATCGTCCGCGAGCGCATCGGAGATCGCCTGGGAGCCGCCGACCGGAAGGGGCCATCCGGCGGCATGCGCATGCGCCTGCAGGGCGAGACCCGCGGCCGCCGCGACCGGACTGGGCTGCGGGGCGATCGCGTGCGCCGCGACGCCCGTCATCATCGCCGGTGCCACCCGCTCCGCGAAGCCCGCATTCCAGAGGGGGCTGCCCTGCTGCAGCGCCCGCATCCCGAACCGCGCGGCGACGACGGGATGCGGCGGCACGCGCAGCAGCGGTGATCCCGTGAACCGCGCGACTTCGCGTGCGCGGGCGGCGAGCGGGCCGAGGAGCCGTCGATACGCGGCGCCGTCGCGTCCGAGCTCCGCCACCGTCCGGTCGAGGTCGCGGTAGGCGATCCCGGACCCCCCGTCCGCCGCGCCGAGCGGGTGGGCGAACGAGATCTCCGGGGTGACGAACGGGATGCGCCGGGCGAGGCCGAACGCGCGGAAGAAGGGGGATGCCACCGCCAGCGGATGCACCGCCGAGCACGTGTCGTGCCGGAAACCGGGGGCGACGGTCTCCGCCGTGCGGGCACCGCCGCCCCACCGCGGCATCCGCTCGAACACCCGCACCGAGAGTCCGGCGCGCGCGAGCGTGACCGCCGCGGCGAGGCCGTTGGGTCCCGAGCCGACCACCTCGACGTCGGTCACGCCACTCCCGCCGCCGCGTCGTGCGCATCCGTCGCCTCGGCGGCGTCGGCCACGGCATCCGCATCGGGGGTGCCGCCGGCCGGGTCGGGCACGGCAGGTCGCGCGGAGGTCTGCGCGGCGTCGCGTTCGCGACGGCGGCCCTCCGACAGGTAGCGCAGCCTCCGGATCGTCTCCTCGTTGCGCAGGTGCAGCAACGGCGCCCACAGGAACCGGGGAAGGCGTCCCGCGCCGCCGACCGGCTCTTCCGCCAGACGCACGACGCAGCCCTCCCCGCGGGGCCGCACCTCGATGACCACGACGGCGCGGCCGAACAGGCCCGCCTTGGCCCGTAGGCGCAGGCGCCGCGGGGGCGACCACTCGACGATCTGCGTGTCGTCGTCGACCAGCACGGGCCACGCGCCCAGGGAGTGGTGGATGTGGGCGCCCTCCGCGGGCCACTCCGGGTCGACGGCGCGCATGCGCGAGGCGCCCACCACCCAGGCCGGATACACCCAGCCGTCGCCCAGCACGGCGAACACGTCGTCGGGGGTGCAGTCGAACAGTCGGACACTGGCGGTCGCCATGGGGTCTCCTCCGGGTCCCTTCCGATCGTAGGCGGGAACGCCGCGGGGCGAGGGGCCTTGACAGGCCGTCTCGCCGCGCCGCGCGGCCGGGGCTGTGGGTGGGGGTCCGGTGTTCCGTATTCAGTCTCCCGGCCGGTGCCGCCGGGCACGACCCCCGGAGTTCCGGGGTTCCGGGAGGGACGCGCCCCCATCCAGACTGAAGACGGCAGCGGACGCCCGGCCGCCCGACCGGCGCGGCGCGGGCGGGGCTAGCCGATGAGGCTCGGCTGCAGGTCGCGCAGCGTCCGGCGGTGCGTCATGCGGGTGACGCCCACCGCCGACAGCGCGAGCGCCCCGCCGAGCCACAGCAGCAGCACGCCGATGTCGGTGCTCACCCGGGCGAGGTCGCCGCCGTACATCAGCTGGCGCATGGCGTCGACGACGTAGCCCATCGGCAGGATGTGGTGCAGTGTGGCGAGCGGCGCCGGAAGCGTCTGCCATGGGAACGTGCCGCCCGCGGTCACCAGCTGGAGCACCATCATCACCAGACCCACGAACTGGCCGACCGACCCGAGCCACACGTTCAGCGCGAGGATGATGGCCGCGTAGGTGAACGACGCCAGCATCAGGATGCCGAGGGTGCCGAGCGGGTTGGCGAAACGGAAGCCGAGGGTGAACGACAGCACCGCGAACAGGGCGACCATGCCGACGCTGCCCAGCAGCGCCGGCGTCAGCCAGCCGGCGATCGTCACGCGGATCGGGGAGCGCAGCGCCGTCACGGCGCGGCGCGAGATCGGCTTCACGATGAGGAAGAGCGCGTAGATCCCGATCCATCCGGCCAGCGCCGCGAAGAACGGCGCGAGGCCCGCGCCGTAGTCGCCGGCCGAGGTCTGCGCGCTCGAGTCGACGGCCACCGGGTCGGAGATCACCTTGGCCTGGGCGTCGCGGGTCGCGGCATCCGTGTCGGGAATGGCCTGCACGCCCGAGGCGAGCCCGTCGCGCAGCTGCGCCGCACCCGAGGCCACCTGACCGGCGCCCGACGAGAGCGTCGCCGCTCCCGTCGCCGCCTGGTTCGCCCCGTCGGTGAGCGCCCCGGCGCCCGACGCCACCTGGGCGGCTCCGGACGAGACCTGGGCGGCACCGGAAGCCACCTGTGCCGCGCCGGCGGCGAGGCGGTCGACCTGCGCGACCGCCGACTGGAGGCGCGCGTTGCCGGTGCGCGCGGCATCCCCGACGGGATCGAGCGAGGCGAGGACGCGGTCGATGGTCGCCTGGTCGACGCCCTGCTGGGCCAAGAGCGCGGCGATGTCGGCGCGCGCCTGCGGCAGGCTGTCCACGACGTCCTGCCCCGCGGCGGCGGCCCGGTCGGCGTACCCGTCGAGGGTCGCCGTCCCGTCGGCGACCTGGGCGGCACCGTCGGCCACCTGGGCCGCTCCGTCGGCGACCTGGGTGGCGCCGCCCGTGAGCGTCGCGGCACCGGTCGCCAGGGTCGCGGTGCCCTGCGCCAGCGTCGTGCTGCCGTCCGCGACCTGCTGAGCGCCGTCGGTGAGGGTCGTCGCGCCGTCGGTGGCCTGGACGAGCTGCGCGCGGATGTCGCTGAGCCCCGTGAGCAGACGCGAGGCGGCCTCCTGCCCGACGAGCTCCGCGACCGACCGGCGGATCTTCTCCACGGCCTGCGTGCCGATGGTCGAGGCGAGGTAGTTGTTGGCGTCGTTGGTCTGCAAACCGATCGTCGCCTGCCGCGGGGCCGATCCCCCGGAGGAGACCAGCGCGGCGGAGAAGTCGGAGGGGATCGTCACGATGAAGTCGACCGTGCCGTCGTGGAGGGCGGTCGCGGCATCCGCCTCGCTCAACGCGCGCCAGTCGAACGCGTGACCGTCGATGAGCTGCTGCGAGACCTGACTGCCGTACTGGGCCGCGTCGGCGCCGCTGCCCGACCCCTCGTCGAGGTCGACGAGCGCGACCGGAACCTCGGAGAAGTGGCCGTACGGGTCCTGGTTGGCCCACAGGTAGAGGCCGCCGTAGAGCACGGGCACGAGCATGAGGGCGACGAGCGCGAGCACCGACATCCGCGTCGCCGTCAGGCGCCGCAGCTCGGCAGCGATCATGGCGGGGATCTTCATCGGTGGCCTCCGGCGAGGGGGGTAGTGGGGCGCAGGCGCACGCGACTGGGCTTGAGGACGCGGGCGCTCGACGGATGCTGAGAGGGGGATGCCGAGGCATCGGACAGGACGGCGGCTGCCGCTTCGCCCGCGATGACCAGCACCGCGAAGCCGCGGTCGGCGAACTCCTCGGCGAGCTCCCACCACTGGGCGGGGTCGCCGCCGTGGCGGTCGGGGGAGACGAGGACCAGGCCGTCCACGCCGGGACGCGCCGAGGCCAGCTCGAGCAGGATGCGCAGACGGTGCGCGGGGGCGAGATCGGCGATCGGCAGACGCGAGGACGAGCGCAGATCGTGCTCGTCGAGCCACCGCCGTGCCGAGAGCGGGTCGGAGGCGAGACCGGCGAACATCAGCTCCTCCGCGACGACACCCGCCACCGCGATGTTGGGCGCCGGCTCGCTGACATCGGGGGCGTCGATCAGGGCGACCCGGCGACGCAGCGCGTTGTGGGCACGGCGGTCGTCCGCGTCGTCGAGGGAGACGGTGCCGGCATCCGGTCGCATGCGGCCCGAGGCGATGAGCCCGAGCACGGTGGGACGCTGTTCGGTCTCGGCGACGGCGAGGGTGGCGCGGCCGCTGCGGTAGGTGAGGCTCGTCGCGCCGAGGGCCTCGCCGCGCCGCCCCTTCTGGACCTCGTCGAGGTGCACGCGCATCAGTTCGCCTCCAGCACGTCGGGGTGGGCGTTGAGCAGCGCCTCGGACTCGCGCCACGACAGGCCCGCGATGCTCAGCACGGCGCGGACGGCCAGCGAGGCGGCGATGGGCGACGATGCGTCGATGCGGCTGACGGCGGCGCGCGCCGTCTCCTCGATGAGGCGGGCCAGGGTCGGTGCGGCCATGTCGGCCCGGAGGCTCTCGTCGTCCTGCCCGGCGCGGACGACGGCGACGAGAGCGCGTCGCAGCGGCGCGAGGGCGGTGGCCGTCTGCTCGAGGTGCGTCTCGTCGAGCGCGAGGGCGGCGGCGACCTGCACGTGGGAGGCCTCGGCCCACAGGGCCGCGGTCAGGCGGGCGAGGGCGAGCGGCGGATGCGGTTCGTCGAGGGAGGAGGCGATGGCGTTGAAGCGCTGGGCGCCGGCGGAGATGAGCTCGGTGAGCAGCGCCTGACGGTCGTCGAAGTGCCCGTACAGGGCGCGCCGGGACAAACCCGCGGCGCGGGCGATCTGGTCGATCGAGGCGGAGGGGTCGACCGCGAGGGTGGTCGCTGCGGCGCGCAGGATGCCGGCGCGATTGGCGGCGGCATCCTTGCGGGGCCGACGGAGGGGTGCGGTGGTCGTCACCGGGTCAGTGTATTAACTTGCACACGGTTGTGCAAGTTTCGGGGAGCGAGGCGTTTCGACTCGCTTCGCTCGCTCAACGACCGGGGTGCGGGTGGGGCGTTTCGACTCGCTCCGCTCGCTCAACGACCGGGGGTGCGGGTGGGGCATGCCGGTCGTTGAGCGAGGCGCGCAGCGCCGAGTCGAAACGCCGTGAGCGCGCGGTCAGTCGGCGCCGAAGTCGAAGGACGCCGACTCCGAGGCCTCGTCCAGGGCTTCGGCCAGCTGCTCGCGCGCGGCGTCGAACGGTGCGGCGTGGCCGGTGATCCCCGCGGACTCGCCGGAGGACAGCTCGCCGACGAGCTCGGCGGTGGCGCCGCCGATGAGGCCCAGCCCGGCGTACTGCTCGAGGCGTGCACGCGAGTCGGCGATGTCGAGGTTGCGCATGGTGAGCTGACCGATGCGGTCGGTGGGGCCGAAGGCGGCGTCGCCGACGCGCTCCATCGAGAGCTTCTCGGGGGCGTAGGAGAGGTTCGGCGAGACCGTGTCGAGGATCGTGTAGTCCTCGCCGCGGCGCAGGCGCAGCGTGACCGTGCCGCTGATCGCCGAGCCCACCCAGCGCTGGATCGACTCGCGCAGCATGAACGACTGCGGCTCGAGCCAGCGCCCCTCGTACATGAGGCGGCCGAGGCGGCGGCCCTGCTCGTGGTAGGTCGCCAGCGTGTCCTCGTTGAGGATGCCGTTGATCAGCCGCTCGTAGGCGATGAACAGCAGCGCCATGCCCGGCGCCTCGTAGACGCCGCGGGACTTCGCCTCGATGATGCGGTTCTCGATCTGGTCGCTCATGCCCAGACCGTGGCGACCGCCGATGGCGTTCGCCTCCCGGACGAGGGCCACGGCATCCGTGAACTCGACGCCGTTGATGGCGACGGGGCGGCCCGCCTCGAACGTGATCGCCACGTCTTCGGTCGCGATCTCCACGGACGGGTCCCAGAAGCGCACGCCCATGATCGGGTCGACGACCTCGAGCGAGACGTCGAGGTGCTCGAGGGTCTTCGCCTCGTGCGTCGCGCCCCAGATGTTGGCGTCGGTGGAGTAGGCCTTCTCGACCGAGTCGCGGTACGGGAAGTCATGGGCGACGAGCCACTCGCTCATCTCCTTGCGCCCGCCGAGCTCCGTGACGAAATCGGCGTCCAGCCAGGGCTTGTAGATGCGCAGCGCGGGGTTGGCGAGCAGGCCGTAGCGGTAGAAGCGCTCGATGTCGTTGCCCTTGTAGGTCGAGCCGTCGCCCCAGATGTCGACGCCGTCCTCCTTCATGGCGCGCACGAGGAGCGTGCCGGTGACGGCGCGGCCGATCGGCGTCGTGTTGAAGTAGGTGCGTCCGCCCGAGCGGATGTGGAAGGCGCCGCAGGCGAGGGCCACGAGACCCTCCTCGACCATGAGCGGCTTGCAGTCGATGAGTCGCGACTGCTCGGCGCCGTACTGCAGCGCGCGACCGGGGATCGAGGCGATGTCGTCCTCGTCGTACTGGCCGAGGTCGCCGGTGTAGGTATAGGGGACGGCACCCTTGTCGCGCATCCACGCGACGGCGACGGAGGTATCGAGACCCCCCGAGAAGGCGATGCCGACGCGCTCGCCGACGGGCAGGGACTGAAGGACCTTCGACATGGAACCTCAGTCTACTGAGCGCCGCCGATGCCGCTGCGACGGGGGCGGGCTGGAGCGGGCCGCCCCGTCGCGGGGCTCTCGGAGTGGTCGGCCCGAGAGGCCAGCCGGGGGGTCGTCGGGGGGTCGCCGTGTTGACGGGAAACGGCGCCGGTGTCCTATAGTGGTCGGCAACGTGCGCTCTCCGATGTGGGATCGGGGCCACCGACGTGGGGTCGGTTGCAGGGGCGCTCTACCTTGGGGGTAGTTGGCATGCGCGCTGCGCGCTCTTCCGTCGTGTCCGCGAAGCATCCGCTGTTGGCGGGGCTCATGGTCGTTCTCCTGGCGATCGGGGGCGTGGTGGGCACCGTCGCCCCCGCCGCGGTCGCCGCCGCCGGTCCGGGCGACTACCTGCAGATCGACAAGAGCGTCGACAAGCCCACGCCGCAGCCGGGTGAGACCTTCACCTACACCGTCAAGGTGACCTGCTCCGAGCAGGACTGCCTCGACACCCAGCTGACCGACGCCTTCCCCGCCGGACTGGTCGGCTTCGACATCGAGGCCGTGCGGTTCACCCCCGACACCACGCCCTACACGGCCACCTGGACGGGCGGCAGCGCCACGCCTCCGGCGAAGGTCGCCGCCGACACCAAGGTCACGGTCGATCTGACCGAGACCACCGACACCCCGGTGGGGGTCGGCATGTCGGCAGGCACGACGTTCTCGATGCTGGTGAGCCTGCGGGTTCCCGACGACTACCCCGCCGGCGAGAGCGGCGACATCGTCAACACCGCCGCCGTCACCGCGACCAACGCCAACCCGGTCGACAGCTCCGCGACGATCAACATCGACGTCCCCGAGAACATCGGCGTCGACGACCTGAAGACCTGGACCCCGTCCCGCCAGTCGTTCGAGCCCGGCGCCCACTCCGACATCGCGCTCAAGATCTCCAACGCCTCCAACGTCAACGTCGACCAGCTGGTCATCCAGGAGCCGAAGGCCGCCACCGAGGGCGCCGCGACGCTCGACGCGAGCAACCCGTTCACGATCACCGACTTCACCGGTTTCGAGGCCGTCGCCGTCCCGGCCAGCTGCACGACCGTCCAGGTGGACGCGTACGTCTTCGACGGCACCGCCTGGACGTGGACCGCCGGCGTGCCGTCGGCGACGCTGACCCTCCCGGACGGCGTGACGAACGCGCAGGTCGGCGGCATCCGCCTGACGTGCGACGGAACCATCGCGCCGGGCGACGAGGTGCGCTTCGACCTCGGCCTCGCGCAGCGGGCGACGCAGCGCGACACGGGTGCCGATCTCTCCACGGCCGAGCACCGCGTCGACAACGTCGCGACCGGCACCGCGACCGCGCACGGCCGCTCCGCGACGAAGGACGCGACCGCGAACTACACGGTCACGCCGTCGATGCCCACGGTGCAGACCACGAAGAACATCGAGCCGGGACAGATCACCGCCGGCCAGAAGGCCGCGGCGACCCTCTCCGCCACGAACGGCGACGTCCCCGTGGCCGAGCTGCGCATCGCGGACCTCGACTTCTTCACCGCCGACATCGCGTTCGGCGGCTTCACCGCCGCCCCCGTCTGGCCGGCCGGCGCCTCCTCCGCGACCGTCGTCTACCACCTCGCCGCCGGCGGCACGCAGGACGTCGCCTTCGCCGACGGTGCCGTTCCGTCGGCCCCCTCGGCCCCGATCAGCGGGTTCGAGATCGTCTACACCGGCACGCTCATCCAGGCCGACGCCCCGGCATCCGCCGTGTTCGAGATCGACACCACCGAGAACGCGACGGGCGGGGCGCCGAGCCTCACCCTCACCAACCGCGTCACCTCGACCGTCACGGCACCCAACGGGCTGACCGCCGACGCCACCGACAGCGACACGCTCGTCATCATCGACCCGTCGGTGTCGGTCACGATCGACAAGACGGTGCGTCCGGGGGCGCCCGTCGGCCCCGGTGACAGCGTGATCGCGTCGCTCCAGACCACCGCCGACGCGACGGGCGACGGCGCGCTGATCCACGACATCGTCGTCGAGGACGCGTGGGACGGCTCGCAGAACGCCTTCTGGAACGCGTTCGACCTCACCGCCATCGCGCCGACCCAGGTCCCCGCGACGGCCGACCTGACCGTCGAGGTCAAGCGTCCGGACGGTACGTGGGTGACCCTCGCGGTCGCCCCCGCCCAGGCCCAGGCGTTCGTCTTCGAGATGGATGCCGCGCAGGTCGCGGCCGCGCTGGCACCGCTGGCTCCGTCGGATGTCGAGGGGGTGCGCTTCACCTTCCACAGCGACGCCGGGTTCTCCGACACCACGAACGTGACGCCGAACCTCGTCTTCGAGGCGCAGAGCGAGCGTCGCAGCGGCGGCGCCACGACCCCCGGTCCCGACCGTCCCACCACCTACACGAACACGGCCGTCGCGACGGTCGACGGCGTGAGCGACGGCGGCAAGCCGCTCACGGACGACGCGCGCGACACGGCTCCGGGGACGATCCAGACCGACGACAACCCGCCCGGACCGGGTCCCGACATCCAGAAGCGCTGGAACCGTGACTTCGTCAACGCCCAGTCCGGCCAGCAGGCCGACACCACGCTCGGCTGGCACGTCTCGTCGGGCTACGCTCCCGTGACGATCACCGACCCGGCGACGGATGCGGCGAACCCGAAGGCCACCGTCTTCGACGCGTTCGACCTCGTCGCGGTGCGCCCGATCGCGGCCAGCTCCGACCCGTACAGCAACGGGTGGTACCTCAAGTACGACACGGTCACCGCCGTCGAGCTGTTCTTCGACAACAGCTGGCACACGGTGCCCGCTCCGGGCGGCAGCTGGATGAGCTCCGGCCGCGGCTTCGTCGGCTACACCCTCACCGCGGACGAGTCGGCCAAGACGACCGCCGTTCGCCTCGTCCTCGACGAGACCGCCGCCGACACCGCCGCGCGCGAGGCGGCGCGCCAGACCGGTCCCGCCTTCGACCCGTTCGCTCCCGCGCCGGGCTCGGGCGTCGGCTCCGGCAGCGTGCAGCGTCAGTTCGCCCTGACCTGGCAGCTGCGCGATGTCACGCGCGCGGATGCCACGCCGGTCACGGCGGCCTCCCTGCTGAACACCTCGACCGCCGGTGTCGTGGACAACACGGTGGAGATCTCGTCGCTGCCGCTGGCCGGCGGCCCGGTGGTCACCGACCGCGACGACGACACGATCCAGATCATCAACCAGCCCCCGGGCGTCAAGGTGACCAAGTCGGCATCCCCGACGTCGGCCATCTTCACCCCGGTGCAGGGCACCCCTGCGCAGGATTACCCGACGTCGCAGTGGACGATGACGGCGCGCAACGACTCGACCGCCAAGGCCAGTGCGATCCGCCTCACCGACCCGGCGACCTGCAGCCAGACCGCACTCGGCGGCTGCCAGTCCGACGTGAGCGCCGCGTTCGCCGACCCGTTCGACACGTCGGGTCAGACCGACTACCTGACGGATGCCGGGACCCCGAGCCCCTTCGACCGCTTCACCGCGACGAAGATCTCGATCGCGGCGACCATCCCCGGCCAGATCGACGCCGCCGGCTCGACCGTGTGGCTCCTGCACTACGCGGGGGGCGTCTACACCACGACGTCGCACACGGTCGCCGAGGTCAACGCCTTCACGGCGGACCAGCTCGCCGACGTCGTCGGCGTGAGCGTCACGTTCCGCGGCGTCAGCGCCGGCGGCACGGGGACGATCGACCAGGACAACCGGTTCACGATGACGATCGGCAGTCGGCTCCGCCCGGCGCTGCGCTCGAGCGGCGCGGCCCAGGTGCTCCCTGCCGGCAAGACCGTCGATGTGGCGAACCGCGTGTTCGCGCAGTCCTACGACCCGGTGCTGTCCCCGACGACGAAGACCGGCGACGTCGCCGACGCGAAGGTCGTGCTCACGGGCGGCGACGTCAACATCACCCCGACGAAGTCGATCAGCCCCTCCTCGATCGCGCAGCCGGCCAAGGCGACGCCCGTCACCGTGACCCTCGGCGCCAACCAGGGCTCCAACCCGCGCAGCACGCTGTCGCCGAACGTCGTCGTCATCGAGGACCAGGCCGACGCCACGGACTTCTGGAACACCTTCGACTTCGTCGCGCTGGGCGCGGTGACGCTCCCGGCGGGCGCGGATCGCGTGCAGGTCGACGCGTACACGGGTGCCGCGTGGGTGCTCGGAACGCCGGCGGCGACCGCCGCGCTGCCCGCCGGTGTGGATGCCGGGGCCGTCCAGGGCCTGCGGTTCACCTTCACCCGCGCCGACGGCGGACTGTTCTCCTCCACCCTGCCCGCGGCGAACTGGTCGGCCTCGGCCGCGTTCTCCGTCGTGGTGCGCGACACGTACCGCGACGCCAGCGGCCCGGTCGTGTTCGACCACACGGTGACCAACACGCAGACGTCCCAGTCGACCCGCACCGACGGCAACGACTCGGGCCGCAAGCAGGCCGCCGCGCAGGTCACGCTCACCCAGGGCACCCACCAGATCGCGGTGAACAAGCTGAGCAACAACGGCGACCGCCTCGTCTCGGTCGGCTCGCCCGTGCCGTTCGATCTGACGTTCCAGAACACCGGGACGGGATACCTCACGGTCTCGCAGCTCACCGACACGCTGCCCGCGGAGCTGAACTTCCTCGCGACGCCGGCGCCGATCTACACGAAGCAGGCCGATGGTCTGCTCTCCGACCAGGTCACCCTGGGCCTCAGCCCCGACGGCCGCACGGTCACGTTCACGTGGCCGTCGGACGGTGACCGCATGAAGCCGGGCGAGGTCTTCAAGGTGCGCCTCTACCTCGAGCTGCAGCCGGGTCTCGCCCAGGGCGAGCGCGCCACGAACACCATGACGATCCAGACCGCCGAACAGCTGACGGCCTGCCGCAACACGGTGCCGGGCGGCTCGACCACCAGCGCGTTCGCGAACGACCCGACGACGTGCGGCACCACCGACTACGTCGGCGTCGTCGCGGGCTCGAACCTGTACACCGTCAAGGGTGTCGTCGGCTCGCTCCCGGGCGCCTACCAGCCCGGCGTCGCCGACGCGATCTGCCAGCAGAACCTCGTCGCGCAGGGCAAGGGGTACTTCCGTGCCCCCTGTGTCGCCAACTCCCAGGTCGACGGCACCGACGACTGGGTGCTGCACAACGTCAACGCCGGCACCGTCCCGGTCGCCGAGATGACGGTCTTCGACCAGCTCCCGACGCCCGGCGACACGCTGCTGATCTCCGGCACCGGCCGTGGGTCGACGCTGCGCCCCGAGCTCGTCGCGGACTCGCTCAAGGTCGCGGCGCCCGCGGGCACCACCCAGACCGTCGAGGTCACCAGCAGCCCGGATGTCTGCGTCAACACCTGGTCGACGCTGACGACCGCACCCGTGTGCGAGCAGAGCGGCGAGCAGTGGACCGCGGTGTCCGCCGACACCGACTGGACGAAGGTCACCGGCATCCGCGTGCACCTCGACTTCCGCACGACGACGGCGAAGGCCCTCACCCCGGGTCAGGCCGCAGACGTCACCTTCTCCACCGTCAACCGGCTGGCTTCGGCCGACCGTCCCGACGGGGCGTCGGCCGTCGTCCCGGCCACCGACCAGTTCGCGTGGAACCAGTACGGCGTCAAGTACGAGCTGACCACCGAGAGCACGTTCCGCAAGATCGCGCCCGCCGTCGTCGGCAGCCACCTGCGCTTCGGGTCGATCGGCGTGACGAAGGAGATCACCGGCCCCGCCTCGCGGTACGCGCCGACGAGCTTCCTCGCCGACGTCGTCTGCACCGCCGGTGGGGTCCCGCTCGACCTCGGCTCGGCATCCACCGTCACCCTGAGCGCGGCCGGTGACTATGCGGCGCGCATCGACGGCATCCCGCTGAGCGAGGCCGGCACGACCTGCACCGTCACCGAGCAGGGCGACGTCGGCGCGTTCGGCGAGACGTCGCGCACCGGGTCGCCGACCACGGTCGCCGTGACCGAGGCCGCCCCGCAGGACGGGACCGAGGGGGAGATCCCCGTCGCCCAGATCGCGGCGATCACGAACGACTACCAGTTCACCGGACTGTCGGTCACCAAGCAGGTGCAGACCGAGGCCACGTCGGGCGCGTTCGGACCGTTCACCTTCTCGCTGTCGTGCACCAGCGCGACGGGAAGCCCGGTCGTGTTCGACGAGCAGGGCAGCACCACGCTGACCTTCACCCTCGCGGCCGGCGAGACCTGGAACGCCCCGGCGGACCGGATCCCCGCCCGTGCGAGCTGCACGCTGACGGAGACCGACGACTTCTTCGCCGATCACATCGTGATCACGGGCACGAACGTCGACGACGCCGGTGACGGCTCCGCGACGGTCACCCCGGGCGTGGATGCCGCAGAGGTCACCGTGACCAACGGCTACGACGCCGGGCGCCTCACCGTCGCCAAGGACGTCACCGGGGCGGGTGCCGACCTGTACGGCACCGGCGCGTTCGACTTCTCCGCGGTCTGCGTCTACCAGGGCCAGACGCTGCTCGATCAGCGCTTCTCGCTGCGCGGCGGCGACACCCAGAGCTTCGGGGTCTACCCGGCGGGCACGCTCTGCGACGTGACGGAGCTGACCACCGGCGGTGCGACCGAGGCGACCCTCGACCCCGCCGACGGGAAGGTCACCATCGTCGCCGCGACCGACCCCGCGGGCATCGGAGACGTGACCGTCACGGCCACCAACCGCTTCGACCTCGCCTCGTTCGACGTCGTCAAGGAGCGCGAGGGCAATCTGCTCAACCCGGGTGCGGCAGGTCCGTTCACGGTCGACGCGGTCTGCACCTACGTCGTCGACGGCACCGTCACCGCGCTCGAGGTCCCGGGCGGGTCGGAGCGTCAGCTGACGGCCGACAACGACTACCGCGCGACCTACGCCGACCTCCCCGTGGGGGCGACGTGCGAGGTCACCGAGACCGTCACCGGCCACGCCGACGCGACGACCATCACGGTCGACGACGCCGATCCCGTCACGGGGACCTCGGCGACCATCGAGCTCGTCGGCGGGGAGACGCCGCAGCTGATGACGATCGCCAACACGTTCACGGCCGGCCAGATCTCGGTCACCAAGACGGTCTCCGGCACCGCCTCCGCCGCGCACAGCGGCGACACGTTCGGCGTGACGCTCGTCTGCACCTGGTACGGGGCCGACCTGCCGATCCCCGGGGGAGCGGTCCGCGACCTCGTCGTCGGAACGCCGGTGGTCTACACCGACCTGCCGACGGATGCCGAGTGCGTGCTCACCGAGTCGCGCACCGGTGACGCCACGCAGGTCACGGTGACCGTCGACGGCGCCCCGGCGAAGAACCCGGCATCCCTGACCATCGGCAAGGACACGACGATCGCCGTCGCGGTCGACAACCGCTTCGACAAGCCGCTGCCGGCCACGGGCGGCAGCTCGGCGATCATCGTCGCGCTCTCGGGCCTGGGCGTGGGCGGCGTGCTCGCGGGCATCGCCCTGCTGACCCGTCGCCGTCGCCGCGAGGTCTGATCCGCCGACCGGGCGGTGCGTACGCCAGGTGCGCACCGCCCGACCGCGGCGGGGCGGTGTCGAGGGTGCTCGATAGGATGGGGTGTACCGGCATTCCCGGTGCAACCGTCCGATGTGCGCCAGAAGGCCGAAAACGGGGGAGCTGTCCATGCCAGGAATCGTCATCGTCGGCGTCCAGTGGGGTGACGAGGGCAAGGGGAAGGCCACCGATCTCCTCGGCGACCGCACCGACTGGGTCGTCAAGTTCAACGGCGGCAACAACGCGGGTCACACCGTCGTCATCGGCGACGAGAAGTACGCGCTGCACCTGCTGCCCTCCGGCATCCTCTCGCCCGGCGTCAACGCCGTCATCGGCAACGGCGTCGTCGTCGACCTCGAGGTGCTCTTCGCCGAGCTCGAGGCGCTCAACGCGCGCGGCCTCGACACCTCGCGCCTGAAGATCAGCGCGAATGCGCACGTCATCACCCAGTACCACCGCACGCTCGACAAGGTCACCGAGCGCTTCCTCGGCAAGCGCATGATCGGCACCACGGGTCGCGGCATCGGCCCGACCTACGCCGACAAGATCAACCGCGTCGGCATCCGCATCCAAGACCTGTTCGACGAGAACATCCTGCGCCAGAAGGTCGAGGGCGCCCTCGACCAGAAGAACCACCTGCTGGTGAAGGTCTTCAACCGCCGGGCCATCACGGTCGACGAGATCGTCGACGACCTCCTCTCCTACGTCGAGCGCCTGCGCCCCATGGTGTGCGACACCGGGCTGCTGCTCAGCCGCGCCCTGGATGCCGGCGACGTCGTCGTCTTCGAGGGTGGCCAGGCCACCATGCTCGACGTCGACCACGGCACCTACCCCTTCGTGACGTCGTCGTCGGCGACGGCGGGCGGCGCGTCCACCGGCTCCGGCGTGGGACCGAACCGCCTCGACCGCATCGTCGGCATCGTGAAGGCGTACACGACGCGCGTCGGCTCGGGCCCCTTCCCGACCGAGCTGTTCGATGAGCAGGGCGAGTGGCTGCGCAAGCGCGGCTTCGAGTTCGGCACGACCACGGGCCGCCCGCGGCGCGTGGGCTGGTACGACGCCCCGATCACCCGGTACGCCACCCGCATCAACGGCATCACCGACCTCGTGCTCACCAAGCTCGACATCCTCACGGGTCTCGACGAGATCCCCGTGTGCGTCGCCTACGACGTCGACGGCGAGCGGTTCGACGAGGTGCCGGTCAACCAGAGCGACTTCCACCACGCGACGCCGATCCTCGAGTTCTTCCCCGGCTGGAAGGACGACATCTCCGGGGCGCGGACCTTCGACGACCTGCCGGTGCAGGCGCAGGAGTACGTGCTCGCGCTCGAGGCCATGAGCGGTACCCGCATCTCGGTGATCGGCGTGGGCCCCGCCCGCGACGCGGTCATCGTGCGCCACGACCTCGTCGACTGACGTGCGTTTCCTCCTCGGGGGCTACACCGCCGACGGGGGTGGCGCGGCCGAGGGCATCGGGGTGCTCCTCGCGGGCGATCCCGACGATGCCTCCGCCGCTGGGGAGCTGTCGCGGTGCGCGGCGCCCGCGGTGCGCGCCGACTCGCCGTCATGGATCACGTGGCATCCGACGTTGCCCGTCCTCTACGCGGCGCTGGAGCATCGGGGTCTCGTGCAGGCGTTCCGGCGGGACGGCGACGAGTCTTTCGCCCCGCTCGGTGAGCCGGTCGCGGCGGGAGAGGCGGTGTGCCACGTCGCGGTCGCCCCGTCGGGCGACGCCGTGATCGCCGCCTGCTGGGGCGACGGCCGGCTGGTGCGGATCCGCCTCGACGGAGAGGGGCGACCCGTCACGGCGGCCGATCTGGCCGCCGCTGAAGACCCGTATGCCCTCGGCGGCATATCGGCGACGCCTCCCCGCCCGTCGCGCGCCCACCACGTCCGCTTCCTTCCGCGGAACACCGTCGCGACGACCGATCTCGGGTTCGACCTCGTGCGGTTCTGGCACGGCGACGGCGGGCAAGGCTCGCGCGATGTCGTGCTTCCGCGCGGAACCGGACCGCGCCACAGCCGATGGCATCCGTCGGGGCACCTGTTCGTCGTGACCGAGCTGTCCACCGAGCTCTACGCCCTGGCGCCCGACCCGAACGGACAGTGGCGTGTCGTGGCCGGCGTGCCGTTGTCGCCGTCCGAGCTCCCCGGGGATGCCGCCGCGGAGCTCGCCTTCTCGCGCGACGGTCGCTACGTCTACGCCGGTCTCCGCGGCTCGAACACGCTGGCGGTGCTCGAGGTGCGCGGGGATGGGGCCGAGCTGCGTCCGGTCGCCCTGGTGGACGCGGGCGTCGAGGGGCCCCGCCACCACGTGGTCGTGCGCGACACGGTGCTGGTCGCCGGTCAGCTCTCCCACGAGGTGGTGGCGCTGGCACTCGACGAGCGCACCGGCGTGCCCGGCCGCGCCCGCCGCCGAGTCGACGCCCCGTCGCCGACCTGCGTGCTCCCGGCATCCTGACCTCGTCGCCCGGCCCCCGCGTGCTCAGCGCAGGCCGTCTGCCCAGAGCAGGCGGATGCCGGGGTGGGGACTAGACCGCGAAGAGCTCGCTGCGCGGCGTGTCGATCAGCGCGGTGATGGGCATGAGCGCCGAGCCGAGTGCGACGGTGTCGCCGCCGAACGTCGCCGGCACGAGTTCGAACTGCATCCCGAGGCGGTGCAGGCAGTTGCGCCGCACGGCGTCGGCGATCTGCGCCGACCGGTGCTCCATCAGCCGCATCCCGACCCATCCGCCGACGACGACGCGTTCCGGATTGGTGAGGTTGACGACGCTGCCGAGCGCCGCACCGAGCGCCTCGACGACGTCGTCGACGACGGCGCGCGCATCCGCGTCGCCGTCCGCCGCGGTGAGGAGCGCGCCGACCGCCTGCCATCCCGACCCGTCGAACGAGCCGCCGCGCGCCTGCCACGCGTGCAGGATCGCATCGGCGCCCAGGTAGGCCTCGACGCAACCGTTCTGCCCGCAGCGGCAGCGCGCACCGCCGACGTTGATCTTCGTGTGACCCCACTCGCCCGCGCTGCTGAACGCCCCGTGCGCGAGAGACCCGTCGGTGATCACGCCGAGTCCGACGCCGCGCCCGAGGAGGGCGACGACGGCATGGTCGATGCCGCGGGCGGCGCCGTACCAGAGCTCGGCCCGGGCCTGCGTCTTCGCGCCGTTCTCGGCGAAGACCGGCAGGTCCGCATCGAGGTCGCGCGGGAGGGGCCAGGGCTCCCACCCGAGGCTCTGGGCGTAGAGCACCTGGGCACCGTCCGGTCCGGTCTCCACGACGCCGGGCAGGCCCAGCCCGATGCCGAGCACGCGCGGCCACCGCTCCTGGTTGCGCGCGCGCAGGGCGGCGACGGCTTCGACGAGATCGCGGTGGATGCCGTCAGGAGTCTCATCGTGGCGTCCGCCGCGGAACTCGCGGTCGACCATCGTGAGCGACAGGTCGAAGAGCTCGACCGCCACCCCGCGCTCGCCGACATCCACACCGATCGCGTAGGCGCCCTCGGCGCGCGGGGCGATGAGCGAGATGGGCCGTCCGCCCCGCGAGGAGACGGATCCCACTTCCGCGAGCAGTCCGTCGTCGATCAGCTCGGACGTGATGTTCGCGGCGGATGCCGCGGAGAAGCCGCATCGCCGGGCGAGGTCCGCGCGCGTCGTCTCGCCCTGCTGGAGCACGAAGCGCAGCGCGGCCGCCCGGTTCTGCTGACGCAGTGTCGTGACGGTCGCGGAGGCGCGCGCCGGGGAGCCGGCCCCCCGGGCCTGTGCACTCATGGTTCGACGATAGCCCGTCATGTGCGCACCTCGAGTCGTCGCACCAGCACGGGCCGGGTGGCGGTGAGTTGGAGGCGCCCGTCGTCCCACCGCGCCGAGACGGCCCGGGGGTCGTCGGCGTCGACGTGCCAGGATGCCGGGCGCGTGGAGAACCCGAAGGAGAGGGGGGTCTCGGCGGTGACCTCCACCGGCACGTACTCGTCGCTGCGGTAGGCGGCCCCCGCGGTGTGATGCCAGATCCCCTCCGGGACGGGGGCGGCGGTGAACCGGGCGATCGAGGTCTCGCCCGATCCGCTGCGTCCCGTCCAGGCGGGAAGCTGCAGGTCGGGGCGCGCGAAGAGGGCATCGAGCACCGGGGTGCGCACCTCGCAACGCTCCACCGCGACGGCGGCGAGATACTCCTCCAGGATGCGCCACGCGCGGTCGGGGTCGAGCGTCGCCGTCGGGTCGGCGATCAGCTCCCACCCCTCCGGCACCCGCGCCGAGAGGGGGGAGGTGAGCGTGTCGAGCTTCTTCCAGGGCCAGAAGTTCCAGCCGATGCCGTGGCGTTCGTAGAGCCGCGTCGCCGCGTAGACCCAGCCGGGCGTGTTCTCGCCGCCCTCGCCCATGTAGATCGGCAGGCCCGACTCGCGGCGCAGCTGCAGGAAGTCGGCGATGCTCGTCTCGTCGGGCGCGCACCAGTACCGGTGGAACTGCACGGCCTGGTTGTCGTCGTAGCGCATCCGCACGGGCTCGGGGTTGGTCGCCCAGTGGCTGCCTTCGTACATGAGCAGGTGGTGCGGATCGATCTCGCGGATCGCCGCGGTGAGCTCGCGGTAGAGGGCGATCAGGTCGTCCTGATAGCGGTGCTGCCAGTCGTTCGGGAGGGGCTCGTTGAGCAGGTCGTAGCCGAGCACCGTCTCGCTGTCGCGGAACCGGCGGGCGATCTCGCGCCACAGCGCGACCGTGTGCGCGCGGTGGCACTCCGACATGAACAGCTCGGGGATGCCGCGGGGCGAGTCGTCGATGTTGGTCCCCGTCTGCCCGCCCGGCGCGCCGTGCAGATCGATCAGCACCCGCAGGCCGTGGCGTTCGGCCCAGGTGACGGCGCGGGCGATCAGCGCGAAGCCGTCGTCGAGGAAGCTGCCGTCGTCGTCCATCACGCCGCGTGCGTTGATCGGCAGGCGGACGTGATCGAAGCCCTGCGCCGCGATGAGGGCGAAGTCCTTCTCGGTGACGAACTCGTCGCGGAACCGGCGCCAGAACTCGGCCGCCCGCACCGGCCCCACGAGAGCGGCGATCCGCGCTTCGATCTGACGCGGAGAGGCCAGTTCGTCGCCGAAGCGCCACATGTACCCTTCCGCGAGCAGCCAGTTGCCGAGGCCCACACCGCGAAGGAGCAGGGGTCCGTCGTCATCGACGAGCTCGGTGCCGACGGCGCGGACGAAGCCGCGGGGGCGAAGGGGCGGGGTCATGGTGTTCCTCACGGGCGGGGCCTCATTTCAGGCCGGACAGGGCGAACCCTTGGACGACGTAGCGCTGGAAGACGACGAAGACGATGAGGATGGGCACGACCATCAGCGTCGAGGCCGCCATCTGGAGCGACGGGTTGGTGGAGATCTGCTGGTTGAGCAGCGAGATGCCCACCGAGAGCGTGTACAGGCCCTGGTCGTTGGCGATGATCAGCGGCCAGAGGAAGCTGTTCCACCCGGCGATGAAGGTGAGGACCACCTGGACGGCGAGGATCGGTCCCGACATGGGCAGGATGATCCGGAAGAAGATGCGCCATTCGCCCGCGCCGTCCATCCGCGCCGCTTCGAGGATCTCCGTCGGGATCGTGGCCATGAACTGACGGAAGAGGAACACGGCGAAGCCCGACACCAGCATCGGCAGCGCGATGCCGATGAGTGTGTTGGTGAGTTTCATCCCGTTGAGGATGAGGTAGCTCGGGATCATCGTGACCTGACCCGGGATCATCATCGTGACCAGCACGAGGAAGAACAGGGCATCCCTGCCGGGGAAGTCGAACTTGGCGAAGCCGTAGCCGGCCGCCGCCATGAGCAGCAGACCGACCATGCAGATGACGACGATGAGCAGAGTGTTCAGGAGGTAGCGCCCGAAGTCCAGCTCGGTGAAGAGCTGGATGAAGTACTCGAGCGTCGGATTGCGCGGCAGCAGCTGCGGGGGGAACGCGACGGACTCGCTGCGCGGCTTCACGGAGGCGAAGATCATCCACAGGAACGGGAACGCGGTGATCAGCGCGCCGACGGTCAGCAGCGCGCCGATCACGATGGTGCCGGTGCGTCCGCGGCGCCGTCCCGGGCGCCCGACGCGCGACGCGGACGGATGCGAGGCGAGGCGGCGGCCGCCGCGGGTGACGAGCTCAGTGGTCGACATCGGACCTCCTCAGACGCAGCTGGACGATGGTGATGGTCGCGATGATGGCGACCAGGACGACCGAGCCCGCACTCGCGTAGCCGAACTGGCTCGACGAGAAGCCCTTCTGGTAGAGGAAGAGCGCGATGGAGGTCGAGGAGCCGAGCGGGCCGCCCTTGGTGAGCACGAAGGGCTCGTCGAAGAACTGCAGCCAGGCGATGACGGTGGTGATCGTGACGAAGACGATGGCGAAGCGCAGCAGCGGGAGGACGATCGAGAAGATGCGTCGCAGCCCGGACGCGCCGTCGATCGCCGCCGCCTCCAGGTACTCCTTCGGCACGCCCTGCAGGGCGGCGAGGAAGATGATCACGTTCAGCCCCAGACCGCGCCAGACGGCGACGAGCCCGACGGAGAACTTCACCACGGTGGGATCGGAGAGCCAGGGGACCGGGGGCAGGCCGACGAGCGAGAGCAGATAGTTGAAGAGCCCGAACTGCGTGTTGTAGAGGTAGCCCCAGACGAGGGCGACGGCCACGATCGCGGTGATGGCGGGCACGAAGTAGAACGAGCGCAGGGCGCGGAAGAAGCGCCCCTGCGACCGGTTGAGCGCGAGCGCGATCGCCAGAGACAGCACGATCACGCTCGGCACGCCGACGACCGCGAAGAGGGCCGTGTTTCCGAGGGCCTGCCAGAAGTCGGGGTCGGCGAACAGCGCGGTGTAGTTGTCGGCGCCGATGAACTGGATGCGCGACCAGTTGCCGAGACCGGCGAGGTTCATGTCGGTGAAGCTCACGAGGAGCGCCACGGCGATAGGCAGGATGCCGAAGACGATGAGCAGGAGCATCGCCGGAGCGATGAACGTATAGGGGACGATGCGGTTCTTCATGGCCTCAGGGCCGGGGGTGCGCGGCGATCGGGTCGCCGCGCACCCCCGGAGCTCAGTTCGCGGGGGTCCCGGCGGTGGTGGTGAACAGCGTCGTCAGCGCCTCATCGCGGTTCGCCCCGGTGAGCACGATCGAGTTCAGCGCGTCGAGCAGCGCCTTCCCCGTCTCGCCGTCCCAGTTCGGCACGAGCGGCAGCAGGCGCGAGGACGCGAGCTGCTTCGTGTAGACGGAGACCATCGGGTCGCTGGTCAGCGCGCTGTCGGTGAGCGCCGCCTTCACGGTCGGCAGCTGGCCGTCGGACTGGTACCAGCTCACCTGCACGTCGGGCTGCGACAGGTAGTCGAGCAGCTGGAGCGCGCCGTCCTTGTTCTTCGTGGAGCCCCAGACGCCGAGGTTCGAGCCGGCGAGCAGCGACGTGTCCTTCGCCCCCGAGGGCACGGTGGTGACGTTCCACTTGCCGGCCAGCTCCGGCGCCGACTGCGAGATGGCGGCCGCGAGGTAGGGGCCGCTGACGAGCATGGGCGTGCTTCCCGTGATGAAGCCCTGCGTCTGGTCGAAGTCGCTGTTCGTCGGCACGCTCTTGTCGGCGTACAGCCCGGTGTACAGGTCCACGGCCTTGCCGAAGGCGGGGGTGTCGAAGTCGATCTTCCCCTGGCCGTCGACGATGTCGCCGCCCTGATCCCACGTCATGATGACCGGGAGGGCGCTGTCCCACTGGGGGATGTAGTACCCGTACGATCCGTCGCCACGACCGGCCAGGGTCTTCGCGTCGGCGCGCAGCTGGTCCCAGGTGGCGGGCGGGGTGCTGATGCCCGCCGCCTCGAGGATGTCGCTGCGGTAGAACAGCACGCGGGTGTCCGACACCCACGGCACCGACACGACCTTTCCGCCGATGGCGGTCGCGTCTCCGGCGACCCCGTCGACGAAGCGGGATGCCGCGAGGTTCTCGTGGCCGGAGAGGGTCGCCTCGTCGAGGGTGAGCAGCGCCCCGCTGTCGGCGTAGGTGCGCAGCTTGGAGAGCCCGATCTGCAGTACGTCCGGCCCGTCGCCCGAGGCGACCGCCGTCGTGAACTTCTGGTCGACGCTGTCCCACGGGATGGCGACGGTCTTCACGTCGATGCCCGTCTTGTCTTCGAACGGCTTGACGAGCGCGTCGAAGTGGGCGGAGCTGTCGCCCATGACCCAGACGGTCAGCTCCGTGGTGGTGGTGCCGCCGTCGCCGGGTGCGGATGACGAGCATCCGGCGAGGGTGGCTGCGGTCAGGGCGGCGGTGCCCAGGGCGAGCCAGCGCATTCTCTTCATCGAGAGGTCCTTTCGGGGTGCAGGAGGTGCGGTGCCGAGTCGGGACTCGGCGGCGAGAGGACGGGAAGAGACTCCTTCGTCCTTTCTCTAAGCCTTAGATTAAGGCATGTCGGATCTGGCGGCAAGAGGAGATCCGCCGCACACGACGCAGGGGGCCGCAGCCATCGCGACCCCCTGCGCCGATCGTGCTCAGTAGGACGAGTACACCGTCACCTCGTCGATCGACCACCACTGCGGCGCGACTCCGGTCTGCGTGATCCGGATGTAGCGGGCGCTCGTCGGTGCGATCGAGATCGGGCGTTTCCAGCCGTACGCGATGCCGGTCGCGGCCGTCGACCACGTCGACCCGTCGAGCGAGGTCTCGACGGTGAACCCGCGCGGGTAGTCCCACGTCGATCCGCTGTCGGTCTGCACCGTCACCATCGCGACCGTGCGGGTCGCACCCATGTCGATGCGGTACCACTCCCCGCCGGCCATGGCCTGACCGCTCTTCCACGAGGTGCCGTTCGCACCGTCGATCCCCGCGCCGGCTGTGCTGCCGGCCGCGGTCGTGGATGCCGTCGCCGTCCAGCCCGAGTGGCTCACGGCGACCGGGGCGAAGCTCGACAGGCCGCCGGCGTACTTCGCGATGGTGGCGACGAAGCGCGCGTTCTGCGTGAAGTTGGCCGTGCCGAACTGCGACAGCTTCGACTGGTAGGTCGCCGCGTCGTCACTGTTGATGACCGGCACCGGCTTGCGATCGTCGTAGTACATGCCCCAGTACGCGAAGCCGTCCTCCGCCGATCCCTTGACCTTGTACGACCAGTTCGACCACGACACCTGCGAGGCGTTGAGGCCGGCCATGAACCGTGCCCAGACGTCGTCGTTGTAGTACAGCGAGTATTCGCCGTAGAGGATGGGCACGCCGGGATTCGAGAGCTTCGCGGCCAGTCCGCCCAGCTCGTTCGTCACGAGCTGGTTCTGCGCCGTCCAGTCCTTCGAGTTCGGCATGTCGTACGGGTGGTACTCGTAGACGACGTTCGTCCACCCGTAGGTCGACGGCGACGCCAGCTTGTCCAGGCCGAAGAACGCGCCGAGGAAGATCGCGTGATCCGCATCGATGGCGCGCACCGCGGTGTACAGCCGGTTGTAGTAGTCGCTCTTCTGGGCCACGTCGTCGCTGTCTTCGTTGTAGTCGATCAGCGGCTCGTTGATGAGGTCGTAGCCGGCGACAGCGGGGTTGCCGTTGTAGCGCGTCGCGATCTTCTTCCAGATGTCCTCCACCCAGTTCTGATACGTGGCGCTGCCCCAGAACCCGTTGGGATTCGGGCCGATGCGACCGCAGGAGCCCCACGGGCAGCCGCCGCCGGGAACCGTGTGCAGGTCGATGAGCACGTAGATCCCGCGGGATGCCGCCTCGTTCACGACCCAGTCGATCTTCGACCAGGGGTTGGACTTCCAGGTGCCGTCGAGGTTCAGGAACACGTTCCACCCGATCGGCACGCGGATGAAGTTCATCCCCGTGGCCTGGATCGCGTCGAGGTCGTTCGCCGTGAACCAGGTGTCCTGGTGCGTGCCGACGACGGAGGCCGTGGTGGTGGCGCCGAAGCGCGCGGTCATCGTGTTGGTCAGCGAGTAGTCGTCGTTGTAGAGACCGGCGGTGAGCTCGCCGATCGACCACCAGTTGCCCGCGCTTGCGGTCTGGGTGAGCCGGAAGTAGCGCGCCGCTTGCGCCGTGAACCCGATGGTCGAGGCCTTCTTGGTTCCCGCGCCGGTGGCCACGGTGCTCCAGCTCGACCCGTCTCGCGACAGCTGGAGCGTGTAGCCGCGCGGCCAGTCGTCCTCGTCGGTGGTGTTCTTGGCCGTGTCGGTCGTGACGTTGTTGAGGGTGATGAGCGCGCCCATGTCCACCGTCACCGACTGTCCCGGTGCCTGCGCGGCGCCGCTGCTCCACCGTGTCGAGGTGGTGCCGTCGAGCATGTTCGCGGGGGAGGCGCCCACCGACGAGGTGACGGCCCACCCGCCGCGGTCGAGCGAGGTCCCGCTCGAGATCGCGATCTCCGCGACCGACCACCACTGCGACGAGGTGCCGTTGGACGTGATCCGCAGGTAGCGGCCGTTCTTGGTGCCCTGGAAGTCGGCCTGCACGACGCGGTTCGCGCCGTAGCCGCTCGCCACCTTCGTCCAGCTCGCGTTGTCGTACGACGTGAACACGTCGTACACCCGGGGATAGTCGTTCGCCGTGGCCGCGCCGGCGTCGAACAGCACCTTGTCCATGTCGACGTTGCGGCCGAGGTCGACCGTCAGGGACTGTCCGGGCGCCTGCGGGGCGCCGCTCTGCCACACGGTGGAGACGTTGCCGTCGAGCGTCATCTGGGCGTTCGTGCCGGGGGCGCTGGAGGTCGCGGTGGCCGTGTGCGTGCCGTTGAACAGCACCGGGTCGCTGTAGAGGTTGATCTCACCGACCGACCACGGCGCCGCGGCGGTGCCGGTCTGCGTGACCCTCACGTACCGCGCCACCTGCGGGCTGAACTTCACCGTGGTGAGACCGTCCGCTCCGGGCTGGTTCGCCACGCTCGTCCACGTCGAGCCGTTCGACGAGGTCTCGACGGTGAGCGCCCGCGGCCACTGGCCGCCATTGGCCGTGTTGTCGATCGTGAGCCGGTTGAAGAGGGTGGCCGCCCCCAGGTCGAGGCGGATCCACTCGCCGCCGGCTTGGTTCGCTCCGGTCGTCCATCGGCTCGTGCCCGATCCGTCCAGCGCGTTCGCGGGGGTGCCCGCCGAGGCCGTCGCGGTCCAGCCGGTGCGGTCGGCGGCGAACTCGCCCAGCGGCGACATCCAGTCCTCCTGGGTGAGCCATCCACCGATGTTCGTGCCCCGGAGGTTCACGGCGGCGCCCGTGCCCGAGGACTTCTTCAGCACGTTGCCGCTGGCTTTGAGGAAGTCGGCGGAGGTGAGGGCGGCGGCGTGCGCCGCCGTCACGGGTAGGACGGCGGTCGCCGCCACGGCCGCGGCTGTGACCAGCGCGGCGAGAACATGTCGTTTCACGATCCTCCTTGATCAGCGCGGAACACCCACTGGTTCCGTCGCTGGTCAGCATCGCGAGCCGACATCTACTTTGTCAAGGACTTAAAATAAGCCCAGCAATTACAGGGGCTTCAGAATTACAGGGGCCTCAGATGGCGGCATCCTGTTTCGGGATGAAGACCTTCTTGATGATGAGCAGGATCGACGCCGTCACGGGGATCGCGACCAGAGCGCCGAGCAGGCCCATCAGCGTGCCGCCCACGAGCGCGCCGATGACGACGAGCGCCCCGGGGACCGCGATCGCCTTGTTCATGACCTTCGGCGTCAGCACGTATGCCTCGAGCTGCATGTACACGAGGTAGGCGAGGGCGAAGATCAGCGCGGACAGCGGGCTGGCGAACAGGGCGACGATCGAGGCGATGCCCCAGAAGAGCACCGTTCCGACCAGCGGGATGATCGTCAGGCAGAAGGCCACGACCGCCATGAGGGCGGGGAACGGCAGTCCGAGCACCGTGTAGAGGATGAAGCTGACCACCGCGTTGAAGAACGCGAGCACGACCATTCCGCCCAGGTATCCGCCGACGGACTCGGTGATCTGCTCGGTGAGATCCGCCGCCAGCTCGCGGCTGCGCGCGGGGACCATGCGGTAGAACGCCTGCTTGATCTCGGGCAGCGAGGCCAGGAAGTACAGGCTCAGCACGACGATGATGATGATGCCGGAGAGGGTCGTGCCGATCGAGATGCCGATCTGCAGGACGCCGCCGCCGATGGCCGCGATGTGCCCCGGATCGGTCAGGAACCTCTGCACCTCGGAGAGGATCACCGGCACCTGGTCGCCGAACTGCTCGCGCACCCAGGCGTACAGCTCCGTCTGCTGGAACGACGAGACGAGCGTCGGCAGGTCGGTGATGAACTGGCTGATCTGGCGGACGACCGTCGGGACGATCAGCCACACCACCGCGGTGATCAGGACCGCGAAGGCGAAGTAGACGATGACGATGGCCCAGGCGCGCGCGACGCCGTGACGCTGCAGACGCTGCACGACGGGGTTGAGGCCGAGCGCCACGAACAGGGCGAAGGCGACGTAGATCCAGACGGTCACGAGGCTGCTGACGGCGAGGCCGAGGAGGATCGCGACCAACCCGCCGAACGTGAGGAAGAAGCCGGCGACGAAGGGGCGGTTGATCGTGGTCCAGACCTGCCGTCCGGATCGTGCCACGGGCGGCGTGCCGGACTCCGCGGAGGACGCGGCCGGCGGCCGGCCGCCCTCGTCGACGTCGGGCGTCGTCTGCGTCTTCGCGCGCCGCAGAAGTGAACGCTTGCCGGGCTCGTCGGTGCCTACTGCCATGGTCACACTCTAAGGCTGCGCGGCGGCGGAGCCGGTAAGGTCGGCGGAGACGAAAGGGAGCACATGACCGACGCCGCCGCGCACCTGCAGCGCCTGCGTGCCAGCATCGACAACATCGACGCCGCACTCATCTTCCTGCTGGCCGAGCGCTTCCGCTCCACGCAGCAGGTCGGTGTGCTCAAAGCGGAGCACCGGATGCCGGCATCCGACCCCGCCCGCGAAGAGCAGCAGATCGCGCGTCTGCGCCGCCTCGCGCTCGACGCCGACCTCGACCCCGAGTTCGCGGAGAAGTGGTTCAACTTCGTCGTCGCGGAGGTCATCCGCCATCACACGGCGGCGGGCGCCGCGGACTGACGCCGCCCGGCGTCGCGTCCCGACGGCTCAGGGGATGGCGCGGCGGAGAGTCGCGAACGACGCCGCCCCCACCGCGACCCCCGCGACCGCCAGCACGCCCGTGAGGCCCATCGGCCCCAGCGCGGTGAGCCAGGCGCCGACCGCGGCCCAGGCCTCCAGGCGGGCGACGAGCCACAGCGCGGCGACCAGCAGCAGGCCGACCGTGACGAGGGCCACGGTGAGGCCGAGGGCGCCGTACCGCCGGTAGATCGTGGCTCCCCAGAACCCCAGGATGAACAGCAGCATCGCCGTGACGCCGAAGAACACGCCGGCGCCGATCGCGCCCGCCGTCCAGATCCAGTCGAGCGAGAAGAAGTAGCCGTTCACCCCCCAGCCGCCCGTGGCCCGTTCGACGGCGCCGCCGACGGCGAAGACGAGGCCGAGCATCGCCGCGGTCACGAGGGCGGCCAGCATGGTGCCGAAGAAGAACTCCCGCCGGGTGATGCTCAGCGCCTGCGAGAACGGGAAGGTGTAGCTCAGCGACATGATGCCCAGGCCGAAGAAGTACCAGATCGGCGCCTGACTTCCGCCGCCATACTTCGCGCCGCCGTACGGGATCATCGCGAAGATCGCGATGGAGAGCACGAGCGTGGCGCCGAGGATGATCAGCGGCAGCCACACGAACGTGTACTTGTTGACGAACTGCATGCGGGCGACGGTGACGACACGGTTCATCGGAGTGCTCCTTCGGCGGCGGCGTTCTCGGCCTGGTGCTGGGTGAGGCGGACGATCAGCTGCTGCAGCGACACGGGCCCCGCTTCGAGGCCGGAAGCCGCCAGGCGCGCCCGGTCGTCGGCATCGAGCGCGCCGAGCACCGTGACGCTGGTGACGCGCCCGAGGCTCTCCCGGTGGAGCACCTCGCGGCCCGCGGTGAAGGCGGCCACCGCGTCGGCGTCGCCGACTATCGTCGCGGCCCGCCCGCGCACGCCGTCGGTCTCCTCGTCGAGCAGGATGCGGCCGCGGTCGATGACGATGACCCGCTCGATGAGGTCGGCGACCTCGTCGATGAGGTGGCTGGAGAGCACGATCGTGCGGGGGTGCTCCACGTAGTCGGCGAGGAGGCGGTCGTAGAAGATCTGTCGGGCGACGGCATCCAGCCCGAGATAGGGCTCGTCGAAGAAGGTCAGCTCGGCGCGCGAGGCCAGGCCGATGATCACGCCGACGGCCGACAGCTGTCCGCGGGAGAGCTTCTTGATCCGTGTCTTCATCGGCAGCTGGAACGCGCGCACGAGGTCGTCCGCGAGCTCCTGGTTCCAGTGGGGGAAGAACATGCGTGCCATGCGGAACGCGTGGCCCGGTCGGGCGTCGTCGGGGTAGCGCTGGCTCTCCCGCACGAAGCAGACGCGGGTGAGCACCCGGGCGTTCTCGTAGGGGCTCTCCCCGAACACGCGCACGTCGCCGGAGGTGGCGAAGTTCTGCGCCGTGAGGATCGACATCAGCGTGGTCTTGCCGGCGCCGTTGCGTCCGAGCAGGCCGTAGATGACGTTCTCCTCGAGGGCGAGCGAGACGCGGTCGAGGGCGGTGGTGTCCTTGTAGCGCTTGACGAGATCGGTCACGTCGACGACGGTCATCGTGCGTCTCCTTCCGGGAACGGGGCGGTCGGGGCTGGTGCGGACGGATGGGCGGCGGAGGCCGGCCGTGCGGCGGCCTGCTCGCGGACGAGGGTGGCGAGCTCGTCCGGGGTGAGGCCGAGCGTGCGCGCCTCGGCCAGCAGGGGCTGGATGAAGCGTGCGGCGAACGCGGCCCTGCGTTCGAGGCGCAGCTGCTCGCGCGCTCCGATCGCGACGAACATCCCGATGCCGCGCCGCTTCACGAGGACACCTTTCTCGACGAGCATGTTCACCCCTTTCGCGGCCGTGGCCGGGTTGATGCGGTAGAACGCCGCGAGCTCGTTGGTCGATGGCGCACGCGAGTCCTCGGCGAGGCTGCCGTCCACGATGGAGTCCTCGACGTTCTCGGCGATCTGTACGAAGAGTGCGCGTCCCTCGTCGATCACGGGACCTCCCGGCATCCGGTTTCTTGGTTAGTTACTTGACTAAGTAACCATAGAACGTCGAGGACGTCAAGCGTCGCGTCCCGCGGCCGGGCCCGCGCGCACGCGCGATAGCGAGCCGGCGGCGAAAGGTCCAATTTGCGTGAGCATTCACAGGGATGAAACCGTGGAGCACGGCCCCTTGCGGGGTCGATGACCCAGACCAGTCCGCGACCGCTGTCGTGCCCGTTGGCACCGGCGGACGTACGGTCGGCGGCCTTTGCGCGGACCCGATGTCCTGCGCCGAGCGTTCAGCACGAGCGCGAGCGGCCGTCACCCGGGCGTGACCGATGCAGCCTGTGCACCGGGCTGCCGAGGTGTTCTGTGACCGACGCTGTTTCCGCTGCGCCCCTGTTGGAGGCGCGGCATCTGTTCAAGGTCTTCGGACGCGATCCGAAGGATGCCGTCGCGCGGCTGCGCGCCGGACAGTCCCGCGCCGACGTGGCGGATGCCGGGACGGCCGCCGTCGTCGATGCCAGCTTCACCGTGAACCGCGGCGAGATCTTCGTGATCATGGGGCTGTCCGGCTCGGGCAAGTCGACGATCATCCGCATGCTCAACGGCCTGCTCGCCCCCACCGCCGGCGAGGTGACGATCGACGGCCGCAACGTGACGACGGCCTCCGCCGCGCAGCTGCGCAGCATCCGCCGCGAGTCGGTGTCGATGGTCTTCCAGCACTTCGCGCTGCTGCCGCACCTCAGCGTGCTCGACAACGCCGCCTACGCCCTCGAGATCCAGGGCGTCGGAAAGGCGGAGCGCCGCGAGCGGGCCCGCGACATCCTGGAGCGGGTCGGGCTCGGCGATCGCGCGGACGCGCTTCCGGACCAGCTGTCCGGCGGCATGCGCCAGCGCGTCGGCATCGCGCGGGCGCTCACCGCCGGGACCGACATCCTGCTCATGGACGAGGCCTTCTCCGCCCTTGACCCCCTCATCCGTCGCGAGATGCAGGAGCAGCTCGTCGAGCTGCAGCGCGAGCTGGGGCGGACGATCGTGTTCATCACGCACGACCTCAACGAGGCGATGTTCCTCGGCGACCGCATCGCGGTCATGCGCGATGGCCGCATCGTGCAGAACGGCACGCCGGAGGAGATCCTCACCGACCCGGCCAACGACTACGTCGCCCAGTTCGTCCAGGACGTCGACCGGGCGCGGGTGCTCACGGCATCCGCCGTCATGGAGCCGCCCACGCTGTCCACGCCGATCACCGCGGGCGTGCGCGGGGCTCTCCGCGCGATGCGCGAGAACCAGGCCGGCGCGGTGTTCGCCACCGAGAATCGGCGTCTGGTCGGCGTCGTGACGGATCGGGCGGTCATCCGCGCCGTGAAGTCGGGGGAGACCGACCTCCGCCGCATCGTCGATGCGCACGTGCCGACCGTCGGGCCCGACGACCTGCTCACCGACATCGTCGAGACCGCCGTCGAGGCGACCGTCCCGCTCGCGGTGGTCGACGCCGACGGGCGCCTGCGCGGCGTCATCCCGCGCATCACGCTGCTCGCGGCGCTCGGCAACGTGCCGCCGACCACGCGCGAGATGCCGGTCGTGCAGACGCCGCTGGAGATGGTGGCGGAGTTCACCCCGCTCGTCGACGCCGCGGCGGAAGGGGGTCGCTGATGGAGGCGCTGCGCATTCCCGTCGGAGAGTGGGCCGAGGCCGTCGTCGACGTGCTCGGCGACGTGCTGCGCGGGCTCTTCGACGCCGTCGCGTTCGTGCTCGGTGCCGTCTACGACGGGGTGGATGCCGTGCTCATGGCGCCCCCGTTCTGGCTGCTGATCCTGGTGCTCGCCGCGGCCGCCTTCGCCGTGAGCGGCTGGCGCCTGGCGCTCGGCACCGCGCTGGGGCTGCTGGTCATCGTCGCCGTCGACCAGTGGGACAACGCGATGGACACCCTCGCGCTCGTGATCGTCGCGGCGCTGGTGGCGATCGTGATCGCGATCCCGGTCGGCATCTGGGCGGCGCGGAGCGACACCGTGTCGCGCATCGTGCGTCCCGTGCTCGACTTCCTGCAGACGATGCCCGCCTTCGTCTACCTGATCCCGGCGATCATCTTCTTCGGCGTCGGGGCGGTCCCCGGCATGATCGCCACGATCCTGTTCGCCATCGCACCCGGCGTCCGCCTCACCGAGCTCGGCATCCGCGGGGTGGACGGCGAGGTCGTCGAGGCCGGGTACGCCTTCGGGGCCTCCCCGGCGCGCGTGCTGCGCCAGATCCAGATCCCGCTCGCGCTGCCGTCGATCATGGCCGGCATCAACCAGGTGATCATGCTCAGCCTCTCGATGGTCGTCATCGCCGGGATGGTCGGCGCCGGCGGCCTCGGCGGCGAGATCGTCCGCGCCATCGGCCGCATCAACGTGGGCCTCGGCTTCGAGGCCGGGCTGTCGGTCGTGATGATCGCCATGATCCTCGACCGCCTCACCTCGGCGCTCGGGCGCCCACGCGTACCGCGCCGTGCCCGCACCGCCCCCCGACCCGGCGGGCACGACGCCCGCCCCAGCCGCGGAGAGTCCGCGGCTGACACCGAACGATCCGCGGACAGCACGCGGATGGAGAGGACGTCAGCATGAAGAACACCAGGAGCATTCTGGGCGGCATCGCCCTGACCGCGGCGACCGCGCTCGTCCTGAGCGGATGCGCCGGAGGCGCCGGCGCATCCGCCTCCGACCCGAAGTCGATCGAGATCGCCGTGTTCAACGGGTGGGACGAAGGCATCGCCGCGTCGTACCTGTGGCAGTCGATCCTCGAGGACAAGGGCTACGAGGTGACGCTCACGTACGCCGACGTCGCGCCGGTGTACCAGGGGCTCGCCCGCGGCGACTTCGACCTCGTCCTCGACACCTGGCTGCCCACGACCCACGCCGACTACATGGAGCGCTACGGCGACAAGGTCGAGGACCTCGGCGCGTGGAACGACGACGCCCGGCTCACCATCGCCGTGAACGCGGATGCGCCGATCGACTCGCTCGACGAGCTCGCCGCGGCATCCGACCAGTTCGGCGGCCGGATCATCGGCATCGAGCCCGGGTCCGGACTCATGCGCATCACCGGCGACGACGTCGTGCCGGGCTACGGGCTGGACGGCCTGCAGCTCGTCGAGTCGTCGACGCCCGCCATGCTCGCCGAGCTGAAGAAGGCGACGGATGCCGGGCAGAACATCGCCGTCACCCTGTGGCGGCCGCACTGGGCGTACAACGCGTTCCCGGTGAAGGATCTCGCCGACCCGAAGGGACTGCTGGGGGATGCCGAGAGCATCCACTCGGTGGCCGCGACCTCGTTCGCGCAGGACCACCCCGAGGTGCACGGCTGGATCTCGGGCTTCTCGATGCCGGGCGACAAGCTCGCCTCGCTCGAGGACGCCATGTTCAACCAGTACAGCGGCGACGACTACGGCCCCGTCGTGAAGCAGTGGATCGCCGACAACCAGGAATGGGTCGACGGCCTCACCGCGTGAGGCGTGACCGTCAGGGACGGG
The DNA here is from genome assembly GCF_019443465.1 of Microbacterium sp. PAMC21962. Classification (NCBI taxonomy): domain Bacteria; kingdom Bacillati; phylum Actinomycetota; class Actinomycetes; order Micrococcales; family Microbacteriaceae; genus Microbacterium; species Microbacterium sp. PAMC21962. The sequence goes on from NZ_CP080381.1 coordinate 2,610,766, forward strand.
GTCCGGCGTTCGCCGGACCCCGTTCGTCGTCGGAAGCGGGATGCGGACGCTCGAGCTGGAGGGCCACGCGGTTCTCGAGGATCTCGACGGCCTCGTCGGACAGGGCCAGCAGGCCGTCGACCTCCTCGCGCACCCGCCGGTAGGCGACCTGGCGCTCGGCCGGCGTCGCGGACTCGTCGAGAGCGACGGCCAGCAGCTGCTGCGCGGTGGCGAGACGCTTGCGCTCGGTCTCGGTGAACTGCGAGTCGCGCACGCGTCGGGCCTCGCGTTCGGCGAGATCGAAGGCGACCTCGTAGTCGGTCACCGCCGCCCGGTACTCGGCGACCTGGTCGGCGCCGACCCGGGCATCGGCCGACGGCGGGCGCAGACGGTCGGCGACCTTCTTGGCACGCAGGAACGCCGCGGTCAGGGGCTGGCGGCCGTCGCTCATGGTGGGGAAGGCGATCATGCGGGCCACATCGAGCTCGTACTCCAACCACCGCGCGGTCACGTCGTCGTGGACCGCGAACAGCTTCTCCAGCTGATCGGGCAGCGGGGAGGGCTTCGTGATGGGCTGGGGGTCGCTTCCGGAGACGCGGGTGGACGCCGTGATGGTCTTCAGCTCGGCCTTCGCCTTCATGACCTCCAGCCGACGCGCGTGACGACGCTGCGCGAGCACGTCCCACCGGCGCAGTGCGCCGCCCGCGACGCCGAGAACGGGGAACACCAGCCACCAATAGTGCTGGGCGAAGATCCAGAACTGGTCCACGGCCTCAACCCTATGCGCGGGGAGGCCTCTGCGCGGCGAGGCCTAGGCGCGCGGGCGTCGCGGCACGGGCCAGATCGGACCGCCGGGAGCGTCGGGACGACCGGAAGGGGCGGGGCCGGCGGCGCCCGGGGGTGGGTCTTCGGGGTTCTGCGTCGTGTCCGCGTCGCCGGGCGGCGCCGGCGATCCCCGGGTCGCCATCACGCGGGCGAACGCCTCCGTCCCCCGCGCGATCACCGTGTGCGTGACCGTCTGGGTGAGGTTCTGCGCGATCTCCGTCCACGGGGCGATCCCGATCGTGCCGGCGCGCGGCGCATCGGGGTCGCCGGGCGCCGGTCGTGCCGGGGCGTCGCCCGCCGCCCGCGCCTGCCGCCAGGCGTCGGCCTCGGCCGCATCGAATGCGCGGGAGACGGCCGCCACGGCATCCCGGTACGCGGCGAACTGCGGCGGCGTGATGCGCGCCTGCGCGGAGGCCGGACGCCGCTCGCGCGCCCGCCGCTCCACGGCCAGGAACGCCGCCGTCAGCGGCTGGCGGGCATCGGTCATCGCCGGGAAGGCGATCAGCCGCGCGGGATCGGTCTCATAGGTCATCCATCGCGCCGTGATCGCGTCGTGCGTGGCCAGCAGCCGCGCGGTGGGGGTGTCGGCGGCATCCGTCGCCGCGGGCAGCGCCGCGCGGGCGGCCGCCACGTGCGCACGTCGGGCGCGCGCGGTCGCCGCGGCGGCGCGCGCCTCGTCGGCGGCACGGTCGAGCTCGCGCCGTGCGGCGATCACGTCCGCGCGACCGGCGCGCCCCGTCGCCTGTTCGGCCTGCACCCGCGCCAGCTCGGTGCGCGCCACCCGGTGCCGGGCACGCGCGGCCGTCGCCGCGCGGCGGGCGGCGTGCATCTCCAGGCGCGCCGCGTCGAGCTCGATGCGGCGGTGGCGCTGCCGACGCTCCCGGCGCAGCCCGAGCCAGCCGAGGGTGCCGGTGCCGATCACCGTCGGCCCGATCCACCAGAACTCGGCGAGAGACGCCCAGAGCGGATCCACGTCCTCAGCCTAACGAGAACGCCTGGGAGCGCTCGCAGACCGGATGCCGCGGCATCCGTACCGGCCGAGGCCTCTCGATCCGACGCGGAGTGCGCGATGCGCCGAGGAGCCCGCGCGCCGGCTCAGCCGAAGAGCAGGGCGAGCACCGTCGCGCCGCCGCCCACGAGGATGAGGGCGATGATCGTGACCCAGGCGATGATGCGCGTGCGGCGCGTGCGCGCCTCGTTCATGCCGGTGTACTCGTCCTCGTCGCTCATGCGCTCAGCCTACGGGCTCGGTGACGGTCGGACCGAACGCCGCGGGCAGCGTGGCCTGCGCGCGGGCGCGCAGCTCGCCGACGGTCACCGTGAACACGTCCTGCACCTCGAGTGCCGGCTCGTCGCCGTCCGCCGCGACGTCGGTCACGCCGATGCGCAGCACCGGGTAGCCGCGGCCCTCGCACAGTCCGCGGAACTTCACGTCCTCCTCGCGCGGCACCGACACGATGACGCGGCCGGTCGACTCGCTGAACAGGGCGGTCGCGGCATCCACGCCGTCGCGCTCCATGATCTCGCGCAGCCACACGCGCGCGCCGACACCGAACCGCGTCACCGCCTCGGCGAGGGCCTGGGCGAGCCCGCCCGACGAGAGGTCGTGCGCGCTCGAGACGAGCTCCTGCTGGGATGCCGCGTGGATGAGCTCCGCCAGGCGCTTCTCCTGCGCGAGGTCGACCGCCGGCGGGCGTCCGCCGAGGTGGCCGTGCACGGTCTCGGCCCACGCCGATCCGCTCAGCTCGGTGGCCGTGACACCCAGCAGATAGATGTTCTCGCCGGCATCCTGCCAGCCGCTCGGGATGCGGCGGGCGACGTCGTCGATGATGCCCAGCACGCCCACCACCGGCGTCGGGAAGATCGGGGTGTCGCCGGTCTGGTTGTAGAAGCTGACGTTGCCGCCGGTGACCGGGACGCCGAGCTCGAGGCACGCGTCGGCGAGACCGTCGACGGCCTGGCCGAACTGCCACATGACCTCGGGGTTCTCCGGGCTGCCGAAGTTCAGGCAGTCGGTGACGGCGGTGGGAACGGCCCCCGTGACGGCGACGTTGCGGTACGCCTCGGCGAGGGCCAGCTGCGCACCCGCATACGGGTCGAGCTGGCAGAAGCGGCCGTTGCAGTCGGTCGCGATCGCGAAGCCGAGGCCGCTCTCCTCGTCGACGCGGATCATGCCGGCGTCATCGGGGAAGCTCAGCGCCGTGTTGCCCATGACGTAGTAGTCGTACTGGTTGGTGACCCAGCTGGTGTCGGCGAGGTTGGGGCTGCCCAGCAGATCGAGGAACTGCGTGCGCAGGGTCGCGGGGTCGTCGGTGCGGTCGAGAGCCGAGGCCGAGTCGTCGCGCAGGGCGTCGATCCAGGTGGGGTAGGCGACCGGGCGCTCGTAGACCGGGCCGTCGACGGCGACGGTCGAGGGGTCGACGTCGACGATCTGCTCGCCGTGCCAGAAGATCTGCAGGCGGCCGTCGCCGGTGACCTCGCCGAGCACGCTCGTCTCGACATCCCACTTGCCCGTGACGGCCAGGAACGCGTCGAGCTTCTCGGGCGCGACGATCGCCATCATGCGCTCCTGACTCTCGCTCATGAGGATCTCCTCCGGCGTGAGCGTGGGATCGCGCAGCAGCACGTTCTCGAGGTCGACGCGCATGCCCGAGCCGCCGTTGGCGGCCAGCTCGCTCGTGGCGCAGGAGATGCCGGCGGCGCCGAGGTCCTGGATCGCCTCGACGAGCTCGTCGCGGTAGAGCTCCAGGCAGCACTCGATGAGCACCTTCTCGGCGAACGGGTCGCCAACCTGCACGGCCGGCCGCTTGGTGGGGCCGCCGTCGGCGAAGGTGTCGGACGCGAGGATCGATGCGCCGCCGATGCCGTCGCCGCCCGTGCGGGCGCCGAAGAGGACGACCTTGTTGCCGGCGCCGGTGGCGTTGGCGAGCTTGATGTCCTCGTGGCGCATGACGCCGACCGCGAGGGCGTTGACGAGCGGGTTGCCCTGGTAGACGGAGTCGAAGACCGTCTCGCCGCCGATGTTCGGCAGGCCCAGGCAGTTCGCGTAGAAGCTGATGCCGCTGACCACCCCGTGCACGACGCGGGCCGTGTCGGGGTTGTCGATGGCGCCGAAGCGCAGCTGGTCCATGACCGCGACGGGGCGCGCGCCCATCGAGATGATGTCGCGGACGATGCCGCCGACGCCGGTCGCGGCGCCCTGGAACGGCTCGATGTAGCTGGGGTGGTTGTGGCTCTCGACTTTGAAGGTGACCGCCCAGCCCTCGCCCACGTCGACGACGCCGGCGTTCTGGCCCATGCCGACCATGAGGCGCGCCTTCATCTCCTCGGAGACCTTCTGCCCGAACCGGCGCAGGTAGATCTTGGAGGACTTGTACGAGCAGTGCTCGCTCCACATCACCGAGTACATCGCCAGCTCGCCGCTGGTGGGGCGGCGGCCGAGGATCTGCTTGATCTGGTCGTACTCGTCGCTCTTGAGTCCGAGTGCCGCGTACGGCTGCTCCTTCTCCGGCGTCTGGACGGCGTTCTCGACAGTGTCTGCGACCTTGCTGTCGGATGCGGGGGTGCTCACGCGGCGGGACTCCAAGACTCGGGTGCCGGGGACGGCCTCAGTCTAGCCGGGACGCTGTCCGCCACGGGCGCGCGCCCGTGGCCCGCTCCGCGGGGTCCGCTCCGCGTCTGCTCGTGTCCCGAACTCCTCCATCCGCGCCTGTCGGAGGCGGCCACAGCCCGATCCGCCGGGTGCGGCGGCGGGGTTCGGCGGCGGGGTGGAGGAGTTCGGGCCGTGGCCCGGATCACGAGGGTCGGTAGCCTCGACGCATGGGGTCTCCGTCTCGCGTCGGTCGCCGCTCATGACCGGAGCCCACGCCGACCTGTGGTGGCTGCCCGTCGGGGCGGGTGGGCGCGTCGTGGTGCGGACGAGCCGCTGGTGGGAGTCGCTGCGCGCCCTCCGGGCGCGTCGGGCGCCGCGGCCCCTCTTCCATGCCGCCCTCGAGGTCTTCGACGGAGAGGCCGGATACGTCATCGAGATGACGCCGGCCTGGGGCGGTCCGGTGGGCCCCCGCGGCGTCGTCGCCGAGGGACCGGTGGGATCGCGCCGGCTCGGGGGCTCCCGACTCTTCCGCTACGAGATCCGCTGCTGGAAGGACGGCGTCATCCCCGACCGCCGGTGGGCCGTGGAGCCGCCCCGTCGGCTCGCCCTCTCACCCGCGGCGGCAGGCGCACTGATCGCGCGGGTGGGCAGTGCGCCCCGCTTCGTCTGGGGACGCGATCCGTTCGGGATCGGCGACATGTGGAACTCGAACTCGCTGGTCGCCTGGCTTCTGGAAGGCTCGGGGATCGACACCGCCGAGATCGCGCCGCCTCGCGGCGGCGATGCGCCCGGCTGGCGGTGCGGTGCGGTCGCCGCCCGGCGCGGGCTGAGGTCCTGAAACCGGGCCGACGCGGAACCGGTGCGCAGTCGCCGTCAGACCTCGTCGTCGATCACGCCGATGCCCACGGCGTGGTGGCTGGGCTCCTCCGCCTGCGGCATCGTCGGCTCGTCCGGAGTGGGCGCGAGGGGCTCCTCCGGATTCGGCGCGAGCGGTTCCTCCGGGTGCGGTGCCAGGGGCTCCTCGCCCGGGTCCTTCTCGGTGCTCGGCGCGGTCAGCGCCTCGGTGTCGGGCTCGACGCCCTCGGGGGCGTCTTCGGTGCCGACGCCGGCCGTGCCGTCGATCGTGTCGGACGTCTGCGGATCGGTCATCTCGTCCTCCTTCGTGGTGCCCTCCACTGTTCGCCGGGTCGGCGCGACGCGCACGGGGGTTGACAGGAGGGGTCGTGCGTGTCGCGGGTTCGACGTATCCTCGCCCCCATGACCGGACTCACCCCGTACCTCTCCTTCGACGGCACGGCACACGACGCACTCGAGTTCTACCGGGACGTCTTCGGCGGCGAACTCGTCCTCTCGACCTTCGGCGAGTTCGGTCGCGACGACGGGCCCGCCGACCGCATCGCGCACGGCATGCTGCAGGGTCCGGTCGAGCTCTTCGCGTCGGATGCCGGGAGCGGCGAGCAGACCCTCGAACTCCGCGGCATCCTGTTCTCCCTCCTGGGCACCGCCGATCCGGCGACGCTCGAGGAGTGGTTCGCGGCGCTCGCCGAGGGAGGCGAGGTTCTCGATGCCCTCGCACTGCGGCCGTGGGGCGATCACGACGGACAGGTGCGCGACCGGTTCGGGGTGACCTGGCTCATCGGCTATCAGGGATGACCGACCCCGTCGTGCGCCTGCGGGCTCGCGCCGCGGAGCTCGACGAGCTGCTCGCCCGGCTCGACGCCGATGAGGTCGCCGTGCGCGCCGACCGGTCCGACGCGACCGCCGACGACGAGCACGACCCGGAGGGCTCGACCCTGTCGGGGGAGTGGCAGCGCATCGACGCGCTCCGTCGCTCCGTGCGCGACGAGCGGGCGGAGGTCGACGCCGCGCTCGCGCGGGTGGATGCCGGGACCTACGGCGTCTGCGTCGTGTGCGGTGCCCCGATCGCTCCCGGCCGGCTCGAGGCGCGCCCCATGGCGACGACCTGCATCGCCTGCGCCGCCTGACGCACCGCGCCGTGCCCGGGTCGCGGTGCCGTGCCCGGGTAGCGGGGGCCGCGGCGCCGTGCGGTGCCCGCCGAGCCGTGCCGAGCCGTGCCGAGCCGTGCCGTGCCGGGGCCGCCGCGCCGCGGTCGCCGTGTCCCTAACTCCTCCATTCGCGGGTCGAAGCTGTCCAGGAACGCCGCGGAGCGGGACCCAGCGGCCGATATGGAGGAGTTCGGGTCGCGCAAGCCGGCGGCACCTGACGGGCCGGGCGCGCCGGGTCGCCGTGCCTGCCCGACTCGCCGCGCCGCCGGGTCCCCAACTCCTCCACCCACTGCTCCGGGGTGGTCTCCGAGCCGCATTCGACCATGCCACGTGTCGATGTGGAGGAGTCCGGGCCGCCACGGGCGCTCGCGACGACGCAGGCGCGGCTTCGTGTCCGCAGCCCGGAGGGCCGGCGCCGTCGGTGTGCGCCGCGACATCCGCGGAGGTTCGACGGCGTGGTCTCCGGGGCTGTGAAAAGGGGGCATTGACACGCGGCATCCCCTGCCCTAACGTACAACCAAATGGTTGTACAAACTGAGTTGAGCGACGATGAGACCGACCGCCTGTTCCACGCCCTCGCGGCGGCGACGCGGCGCGACATCCTGCGACGCACGATCGTCGACGAGCAGTCGGTGTCGGCGCTCGCCGCGGACTACGACATGTCGTTCGCGGCCGTGCAGAAGCACATCGCCGTGCTCGAGGCCGCCGGCCTCGTCATCAAGCGCGCCGAGGGACGCGAGCGCCTCGTGCGCGCCGACCCGCGCATGATCGCCCGCGCCCGGGCGCTGCTCGCCCGCTACGAAGACCTCTGGCGCTCGCGCATCGACCGCCTCGACGCCCTGCTGGCTGAACCGCACGATCCCCGTCCCACGCAAGGAGACTGACATGCCCGTCACCGACATCACGACCGACCCCGAGAACCTCACGATGACCCTCGTCGCGGATGCCGCGGCTCCCGTCTCCCGGCTCTGGGAGGCCTTCACCGACCCGCGGCAGCTCGAGCGGTTCTGGGGTCCTCCCGGCTGGCCGGCGACGTTCACCGCGTTCGACCTCCGCCCCGGCGGTCGCGTGGACTACCGCATGACGAGTCCGCGGGGGGAGCGCTCCGCCGGATCGTGGGAGGTCCTGAACGTCGAGCCCGGTCGCAGTTTCGAGGTGCTCGACTCGTTCGTCGGCGACGACGGCGAGAAGCTCGAAGGCTTCCCGTCGATGCGGATGCTGTTCTCCTTCGATGCGACCGCCGAGGGCTCTCGCCTGACCAACACCACCTACTTCACCTCGCTCGAGGCGCTCGAGCAGGTCGTCGCGATGGGCGCGATCGAGGGTTCGCGCCTCGCGATGAGCCAGCTCGACGCGGTGCTGCAGGACCTCCGCGCCTACGCGCAGGGCAAGGGCACCCGCACCGAGCTGCTGACCGACCAGCACGTGCGCATCACCCGACTCATCGAGGGCTCGCGCGAGCTGGTGTGGCGCGCCCACCACGAGCCCGAGCTGCTGCGGCAGTGGCTGCTGGGACCCGACGGCTGGCAGATGATCGAGTGCGAGGTCGGCGAGACCACCCGCTTCGTGTGGCAGCAGGGCGACGACGAGTCGACCCGGTTCGGCTTCGAGAGCGAGACCGTGCTCAGCGAGCCGATCTGGCGCGAGGTGTCGACCGAGCGGATGATCGGGGTTCCGGGACCGGCCAACCTCAACGACCTCCAGCTCTACGAGGAGGATGGCGCGACGTTGCTGACGCTGCTGATCGAGTACCCCGACAAGGAGACGCGCGACATGATCCTCGCCACGGGGATGACCGACGGCATGGAGTCGTCGTACGCGCGGCTGGAGGCGGTCGTCGCGGGCTGAGGGTCGGGGCGTTTCGACGCGGCGCTGCGCGCCTCGCTCAACGACCGGGAAGGGTGCGTCCTCCGGTCGTTGATCGAGCGCAGCGAGTCGAAACGTGGCACGCCGCGACGGCGTGGTCGGGTCAGTCCCCGAGCACCAGCCGGTAGCCCATGCCCTGCTCCGTCAGCAGATGCTGCGGGTGGGCGGGGTCGCGTTCGAGCTTCTTGCGCAGCTGCGACATGTACAGGCGCAGGTATCCCGAGTCCGCCACCTGATCGGTGCCCCAGATGTCCCTCAGCAGGTTCTGCCGGGTCACCAGCGTGCCGGGGTTGCGGGCCAGGAACTCGAGCATGCGCCACTCCGTGGGCGTGAGGTGCACGACCTCGCCCCCGCGCACCACCCGCGTCGCGGCGAGGTCGACCTCGACGTCGCCGAAGCGCACGACGGGCGCGTCGGCGGATGCCGCGGCACCCCCGGATCGGCGCCTCCCGAGGGCCCGCAGCCGCGCGAGCAGCTCATCGATCTGGAACGGCTTCGTGACGTAGTCGTCGGCCCCGGCATCCAGCGCCTCGACCTTGTCGGCCGATCCCGTGCGTCCGGAGACGACGAGGATCGGCACGTCGGTCCAGCCGCGGAGCGCGTGGATCACCTCGACGCCGTCGAGGCGCGGCATCCCGAGATCGAGCATCACGATGTCGGGCCGGGCCTGCGCCGTGAGCGCGATCGCGGCGGCGCCGTCGGGGGCGGCGACGACCTCATAGCCGTGTGCGGCGAGGGTGATGCGCAGGGCCCGCACGAGCTGCGGGTCGTCGTCGGCGACCAGGATCTTCACGGTGTCATCCTCCCGCCCCGGAGCGGGTGGTCGTCGCGGTGACGGATGCCGCGGCATCCACGGGCAGCGAGATCACCATCGTGAGGCCGCCGCCGGGAGTGGTCTCGGGCGTGAGCGTTCCGCCCATCCCCTCGGTGAAACCCTTCGAAAGGGCGAGGCCGAGGCCGAGCCCGGTGGTGTTGTCGGTGTCGCCGAGTCGCTGGAACGGGGCGAAGATGTCGCCCTGCCGCTCCGTCTCGACGCCCGGGCCGTGGTCGACGATGCGCAGCTCGACGGTCGCGGAGAGGCGGCTCGACGCGATGCGCACGCGCGTGCCGGACGGGGCGTAGCGGCGGGCGTTCGCGAGCACGTTGACCACGACGCGCTGCAGCAGCACCGGATCGGCGCGGACGGCCGGGACCGCCGGATCGAGGGCGAGCTCGACGGCATCGGGGCCGAGCCCGAGCTCGTCGATCGCCTCCAGCACCGTCGCCGCGACATCCACCGGGGCCAGCGAGACGGCCAGCACGCCGGCCTGCACGCGGCTGACGTCGAGCAGATCGGTGACGAGCGACGCGAGCGCGGCGAGCGACTCATCCGCCGTGGTGATGAGCTCGTCGCGGTCGTCGGCGCTCAGGGAGGGCCCCGCGGCCCGCAGGCCCCCGACGGCGGCGATCGCGGCGGCCAGGGGACGCCGCAGGTCGTGGCTCACCGCCGACAACAGCGCCGTGCGCACCTGGTCGGTGGCGGCGAGGGCATCGGCGGTGCGCGCCGTCTGCGTGAGGTCGCCGTGCTCGAGCGCGGCCGCGAGCTGCGCCGTGATCACGTCGAGCAGCCGGCGTTCGAGCGCGTCGACGTCGCCGCCGTGGAGTTCGAGGGTGGCGCGGGGTCGTCCGCTCGCGTCGGCGCCGACCGGCACGACGACGGCGCGACCGTCCCGTACCGGCTCGCCGTCGGTGGCGAGCACCTCTCCACTCGATCCGTCGCCGGCGAGCAGGCGCGCCCCGCTCAGGCCGAACGCCTCGCGGGTGCGGCTGACCAGCGCGGGAACGGCGCTCTCGCCGCGCAGCACGCTGCCGGCCACCGTCGCGAGCAGCTCGGATTCCGCTGCCGCCCGACGCGCCCGCCGCGTGCGCCGCGCGGCCTGGTCGACGATCCAGCTGACCAGGATCGCGATGATGACGTACAGCACGAGCGACAGGGCGTGCAGCGGGTTGTCGATCGTGACGGTGAAGCGGGGATCGATGAAGAGGAAGTCGAGCGTGAGTCCCGACAGCACCGCCGCGAACAGGGCCGGCCAGATGCCGCCGATCAGGGCGACGACCACCACCAGCAGCTGATACGCGAGCACATCGGAGGTGATCGTCTCATCGTTGGATGTCGCGAACAGCAGCCACGACAGCAACGGCCCGCCCGTCAGTGCGACGACGAGCCCCAGGATGCGGCGGCGCCAGCCGAGCGCGCCGCCGGTGACCCGCGGCAGGTGCAGCGCGCCGCCCGCGGCCGCGTGCGTGACGATGTGGACGTCGATGTCGCCCGACTCGCGGATGACCGTGGCACCGATGCCGGGACCCGTGAACGCCGCGCCGAGCCGACTGCGCCGGCTCGCTCCCAGCACGAGCTGCGTCGCGTTGACGGAGCGCGCGAAGTCGACGAGCGTGCGCGGCACGTCTTCGCCGATGACCTGGTGGTAGCTGCCGCCCAGCGATTCGACCAGCGCGCGCTGGGCCGCCAGCGCCCCGGGCGCGGCGGCGCGCAGGCCCTCCTGCGTCGTCACGTGCACGGCCAGCAGTTCGCCGCCGGCCGCGCGCGCCGCGATGCGTGCGCCGCGGCGCAGCAGGGTGTCGCCCTCGGGGCCGCCCGTCAGGGCGACGACGACGCGCTCGCGGGCCTGCCATGCGCCGCGGATGCCGTGCTCCTCGCGGTAGCTCTGCAGCGCGCTGTCGACCTCGTCGGCGAGCCACAGCAGCGCGAGCTCGCGCAGTGCCGTGAGGTTGCCCAGACGGAAGTAGTTCGACAGGGCCGCGTCGATCCGCTCGGCCGGGTAGACCGCACCGGCGGCGAGCCGGTCGCGCAGCGACTGCGGCGCGAGGTCGACCACCTCGATCTGGTCGGCCGCGCGCACCACGGCATCCGGCACCGTCTCGCGCTGCGCGACGCCCGTGATCTGCGCGACCACCCCGCCGAGCGAGGTGATGTGCTGCACGTTGACGGTCGTGATGACGTCGATGCCCGCCGCCAGCAGCTCCTCGACGTCCTGCCAGCGCTTCTCGTTGCGCGAGCCCGGCGCGTTGGTGTGCGCGAGCTCGTCGACGAGCGCGATCTCCGGATGCCGCTCCAGCAGGCCGTCGAGGTCGAGTTCGTCGAGCTCGACCTCGCGGTGGCGTAGCCGCCGGCGCGCGAGCGTGGGGAGGCCCTCCGCCTGCGCGGCGGTCGCGGCGCGCCCGTGCGTCTCGACGATGCCGACGACGACGTCGTGGCCGTCGGCGAGCAGCCGACGCCCCTCGGAGAGCATCTCGTACGTCTTGCCCACGCCGGGCGCGGCCCCGAGCAGCACCCGCAGCCTGCCGCGCTTCATGCGTTCACCCTAGTTCTCCCGTCGGTTCTCCGGCCCCCGCCGAAGCTGTTCTCGTCGGCCCGGGTGTGGGCGGCGGGACCAGGCCCGGCCGGGCGGCCCGGGCTGTGCCGCTCGCCTGACCCGGCAACCGGCCCGAACTGCAAGGGATGCCGGGCGACGCGCCGCCGCATCCGTTGCGGGGGCGGCGTGTCGCGGCGTCGGCCTTGCAGTTGGGGTGGGGTCTGCGGGCCGGACGGGGCTCCCGCCGTGGGCCCGCCCCGACCCGACCAACAGGACTCGGCCACCGCCGGCCCGGCAACCGACCCGAACTGCAAGGGATGCCGGGGGACACGCCGTGGCATCCGTCGCACCGGTGGCGTGTCGCGGCGTCGGCCTTGCAGTTGGGGTGGGGTAGGCGCTGCCGGTCGTTGGGACCCGGCTGCCCCCCACCTGCCCGCCCTGAACCCACCACACGCGACCCGAACTGCAAGGGATGCCGGGGGACACGCCGTGGCATCCGTCGCACCGGCGGCGTGTCGGCGCGTCGGCCTTGCAGTTGGGGTGGGGTCCGTGGCCCGGACGGGGCTCCCGCCACAGGCCCGACCCGACCCGACCAACAGGACTCGGCCACCGCCGGCCCGGCAACCGACCCGAACTGCAAGGGACGCTGGGGGACACGCCGTCGCATCCGTCGCACCGGCGGCGTGTCGGCGCGGCGGCCTTGCAGTGCGGTTGCTCCCGGGGGTTCCGACTCCGCCCCGCTCGTCGAGCGAGCGAGCGAGCGCAGGGCGTCGAGACGCCGCTTGCCGCCGTCCCGCACGCGTCAGCGTCCGAGGGCGTCGAGGGCGAGGTTCAGCTCGAGCACGTTCACGCGGGGCTCGCCGAGGAAACCGAGGTCCCGGCCGGTGGTGTGCTGATCGACGAGCGCCGACACCGCGGCGGGGTCCAGGCCCCGGGCCTCGGCGACACGCGCCACCTGCAGCTGCGCGTACGCCGGCGAGATGTGCGGGTCGAGGCCCGACCCGGATGCCGTGACGGCGTCGGCCGGGATGTCGCCGATCGCCACGCCGTCCGACGAGGCGATCGCGGCCTGGCGCTCGCCGATCGCGGCCACGAGGTCCGAGTTCTCGGGCCCGAGGTTCGAGCCGCTCGAGGCCGTGCCGTCGTAGCCGTCGCCGGCGGCGGACGGCCGCGACTGGAAGTACTGCGGGAGGGCCGCGCCGTCGGCATCCGTGAAGGACTGGCCGATCAGCGCGCTGCCGACGACCTGTCCGTCGGTGCCGCGCACGAGCGAGCCGTTCGCCTGCGCGGGGAGGGCGAGCTGCCCGACGCCGGTGATCACGGCGGTGTAGGCGAGGCCGAGCACGGCGGTGGCGACGAGCATCGCGCGGGCGGCGACGCCGAGGTGGCGGGCATAGGTACGGGTGGAGGTGCGGGTGGACATGACGATGCCTTTCGGAAGCCCGGTCAGAAGCCCGGGAGAAGGCTCACGACGAGGTCGATGAGCTTGATGCCGACGAACGGGGCGACGACTCCGCCCAGGCCGTAGATGAGGAGGTTGCGTCCGAGGATCTGCGAGGCGCTCGCCGGCCGGTACGCGACGCCCTTCAGCGCCAGCGGGATGAGCACGACGATGATGATCGCGTTGAAGATGATCGCGCTCGTCACGGCGGATGCCGGGGAGTGCAGCTGCATGAGGTTCAGCGCCGCGAGTCCGGGGAAGACGCCCATGAACATCGCGGGGATGATCGCGAAGTACTTCGCGATGTCGTTGGCGAGGGAGAACGTGGTCAGGGCGCCGCGGGTGATCAGCAGCTGCTTGCCGATGCGGACGATGTCGATGAGCTTCGTCGGGTCGCTGTCGAGGTCGACCATGTTGCCGGCCTCCTTCGCGGCCGAGGTGCCCGTGTTCATCGCGACACCGACGTCGGCCTGCGCGAGCGCGGGGGCGTCGTTGGTGCCGTCGCCGGTCATCGCGACGAGCGCGCCGCCGGCCTGCTCGCGCTGGATGAGCGCCAGCTTGTCCTCCGGGGTGGCCTCGGCGAGGAAGTCGTCGACGCCCGCCTCCGCGGCGATCGCCCGCGCGGTGAGCGGGTTGTCGCCCGTGATCATCACGGTGCGGATGCCCATCGCACGCAGTTGCGTGAACCGCTCGGCGAGACCCTCCTTGACGACGTCCTTCAGGTGCACGGCGCCGAGCGGAACTCCTCCAGATCGGGGGTCGAGCGTGGCGACCACCAGCGGGGTTCCGCCGGACTGGGCGATGGCGTCGGTGAATTGGAGGAGTTCGGCGCGCTGCTGCGGCGCCACCGCGTGCCCCTCCGCCTCGAGCCAGGCGAGCACGGCGGATGCCGCGCCCTTGCGCACCTGCGTGCCGTCGACCAGATCGAGACCGCTCATGCGCGTCTGCGCCGTGAACGGCACGGGCGTCGATCCGTCCGGCGCGGCGGGAGCGGCCCCCTGAGCCGCGGCGAGCTCGACGATCGACACGCCCTCGGGGGTCGGGTCGGCGAGCGAGGACAGTGCGGCCGCGCGAGCCAGCTCGTCGCCGGCGACACCGGTGAGCGCGACGAAGGCGCTCGCGCGGCGGTTGCCGTAGGTGATCGTGCCGGTCTTGTCGAGCAGCAGCGTGGTCACGTCGCCGGCGGCTTCGACGGCGCGCCCCGACATGGCGAGCACGTTGTGCTGCACGAGGCGGTCCATGCCCGCGATGCCGATCGCCGACAGGAGGGCGCCGATCGTGGTCGGGATGAGGCACACGAGCAGGGCGACGAGCACGGGGATGCTGACCGGGCTCGCCGCGTACGACGCGATCGGGTTGAGGGTCAGCACGACGATCACGAACACGATCGACAGGCTCGCCAGCAGGATGCCGAGGGCGATCTCGTTGGGCGTGCGCTGGCGGTTCGCGCCCTCGACGAGCGCGATCATGCGGTCGACGAAGGTCTGGCCCGGCTGGGAGGTGATGCGCACCACGATGCGGTCGCTGAGCACCCGCGTGCCGCCGGTGACGGCGCTGCGGTCGCCGCCGGACTCCCGGACGACGGGGGCGGACTCGCCCGTGATCGCCGACTCGTCGACCGTGGCGATGCCCCAGATCACGTCGCCGTCGCCGGGGATGAGCTCGCCCGCCGACACGACCACGACGTCATCGAGGGCGAGCTCGGACGAGGCGACGTCGTCGGTGGTGGCCGCGGTGGCCGCGGCATCCGTTGTGGGGTCGTAGCCCCGCACGAGGTGCGCGAGCGTCGCGGTGCGGGTCGTCCGCAGGGCTTGCGCCTGCGCCTTGCCGCGGCCCTCCGCGACCGACTCGGCGAGGTTGGCGAACAGCACGGTCAGCCAGAGCCACACCGCGATGCCCCACGTGAAACCGGCCGGCACGGGCGTGCCGCCGGAGCTCTGCGGTCCGCCGAGGAACGGCTCGGCGATGGCGATGGCGGTGGTGAGGGCCGCGCCGACCCACACGAGGAACATGACGGGGCTGCGCCACAGCTCGGCGGGGTTGAGCTTGCGGAGGGCGCCGGGGAGGGCGCCGACCAGCTGCGTCCAGCCGAACGCGCGGCGGGCGGGGGCGGGCGACGACGCGGTGTCGTCACCGGCGGGCTGCGGACGGTGGAGGACCGGGGTGGACGTGTTCATGTCAGGACAGACCTTCTGCCAGGGGACCCAGCGCGAGAACGGGGAAGTAGGTGAGAGCGGTGATGACGACCGTCACGACCGCGAGCAGGCCGACGAACTGCGGACGGTGCGTGGGCAGCGTCCCGGCGGTGGACGGAACACGCTCCTGCGCGGCGAGCGAGCCGGCCAGGGCGAGCACGAGCACGATCGGCACGAACCGGCCGAGCAGCATCACCACCCCGAGCGCCGTGTTGAACCAGGGCGTGTTGGCGGTGAGGCCCGCGAAGGCGGAGCCGTTGTTGTTCGCGGCCGAGGTGAACGCGTAGAGCACCTCCGTCATCCCGTGGATGCCGGGATTGAGGATCGAGGTCGCCTCGACGTCGGCACGCACGGCGGGGATGCCGAAGCTCAGCGCCGTGCCGGCGAGCACGAGTGTCGGGGTCACGAGGATGTAGAGGCTCGCGAGCTTGATCTGCGTCGGACCGATCTTCTTGCCCAGGTACTCGGGGGTGCGCCCGACGAGCAGGCCGCCGACGAAGACCGCGATGATCGCGAGCACGAGCATGCCGTACAGGCCCGAGCCGACGCCGCCGGGGGCGACCTCGCCGAGCATCATGTTCAGCAGCGGGATCATGCCGCCGGTGGCGGTGTACGAGTCGTGCATCGAGTTCACGGCGCCGGTCGAGGTGAGGGTCGTCACGGCCGCGTACAGGGCGGAGCCGACGATGCCGAAACGCTGCTCCTTGCCCTCCATGGCGCCGCCCGCGAGCTGCGGGGCCGTGCCGTGGCCGGCGACCTCGAGCGCGCTCACCGCGGCGATCGACGCGATCGCGAGGGTCGACATGACGGCGAGGATCGCGTAGCCCTGGCGGTTGTCGCCGACCATGCGGCCGAACGTGCGGGGGAGCGAGATCGGGATGACGAGGATCAGCAGCAGCTGGACCAGGTTCGTCCACGGCGTCGGGTTCTCGAACGGGTGCGCGGAGTTCGCGTTGAAGAACCCGCCGCCGTTGGTGCCGAGCATCTTGATCGCCTCCTGCGAGGCGACCGGCCCGCCCGGGATCGACTGCGTCGCTCCGGTGAGGGTGTGCGCGTCGACGAAGCCGTTCAGGTTCTGGATGACGCCGCCGGCCAGCAGCACGAGCGCCGCCACGACCGCGATCGGCAGCAGCAGCCGGCCGAGCCCGCGGGTCAGGTCGACCCAGAAGTTGCCGATCGTGCTCTGCCCGCGCCGCGCGAAGCCGCGCACGAGCGCGATCGCGACCGCGATGCCCACCGCGGCCGACACGAAGTTCTGCACGGTGAGACCGGCGAGCTGCACGAGGTAGCCCATCGTCGCCTCGGGCGAGTACGACTGCCAGTTGGTGTTCGTGACGAAGGATGCCGCGGTGTTGAATGCCAGCCCTTCCGGCACGGCCGGCAGCCCGAGCGAAGCGGGCAGGAACGCCTGCAGTCGCTGGAGCGCGTAGACGAACAGCACGCCCAGGAGCGAGAAGGCGAGCACGCCGCGGGTGTAGGCCTGCCAGGTCTGTTCGCTCTGCGGATCGACGCCGATGAGGCGGTAGACGACGCGCTCGGCGGCGGCATCCTTCTCGCTCGTGAAGATGCGGAACATGAGATCGCCCACGGGACGGTAGAGCAGCGCGAGCAGCAGGACGAGCGTCGCGATCTGCAGGACGCCGAACCAGATGTCGGCGGTGTCGACGCCCATCAGAAGCGCTCCGGCTTCACGAGGGCGACGACCAGGTAGACGACGCTGGCGACGCCGAGCACGGCGCCGATGATCGAGAAGACGTCCATCAGAGTCGCTCCGCCCCCTTCGCGACGAGGGCGACGACCGCGAACACCGCGATCGTCACGACGACGTAGATCACATCGAGCACAGGAACTCCCGGACACTGACCGCGCTCCGTCATCGGGCCTCTGCGCGGGCGCCCACCGTGGGCACGGAATCCGATCCAACTCCGGCGTCGCGGCGGGCTGCGCCGTCCTTACGGTTTCCCTACGGCCCGGCGGGCGGTCCTCACGGCTCGCTCACGTCGCGGGCGGGGGTGGGGCGTTTCGACTCGCTGCGCTCGCTCAACGGCCGGGGGGGTGGGGCGTTTCGACTCGCTGCGCTCGCTCAACGACCGGGGGTGGGGTGCTGCGCTCGCTCAACGGCCGGGGGCGAGGCGCGCAGCGCCGAGTCGAAACGCGCGCCCGGCTCAGCCGGCGTCGGGAGAGCCCGCTCGATCGCGAGACCGGCGGAAGTGCGCGATCTTGTCGTCCATGACCGTGATCGCGCGGGAGAGCACGCGACGGCGCTCCTCGAGGAAGGCCACCGGGTCGACGGCGGCGTGGGGGCCGTGGAGGAGATCGGCGAACGTGCGCAGATCGTCGATGCCGAGCCCGGCATCCTTCATGCACGTGACGACCCCGATCCAGGCGAGATCGTTGTCGCTGAACACCCGATGGTTGCGGTGATCGCGCGTGAGCGGGCCGATGATCCCCTCGTCCTCGTAGTAGCGGAGGGTGTCGGCCGAGAGGCCGCTCGCCGCGACGGCCTCGCCCATCGTGAGCATCGTGGTCATTGCGCATCCCTTCCGTCGAGCACGGCGCGCGCCTCGGCATCCAGCGGCAGTGCGAGCGCGTCCATCGCCTCATCCAACTGTGCGATGTCGGACACGCCGACGACGGGCGTGACGGCCGGCGTGCCGCCGATCAGCCACGCGAGCACCACCTGGTTGCGTGTGGCGTCCAGGCGCCGGGCGACGCGGTCCAGCGCGGCCAGTCGCCGGTCGGTCTCGGGATGCCGATAGGCGTGCGGCAGCCGGTCGGTGCGCGCGTACGCCCCCGACAGGAGCGTCGTGTAGGCCCACATGTCGAGTCCCTCGGAGGCGACGTAGTCGAGGGACTCGGGGGTCGCGACCACGTGGCCCGGCGGCAGCGGTGCGAACGGCATCGGCTGGAGGTAGCTGTGCCGCAGTTGGAGGGCATCGTAGGAGGCCAGTCCGCGCGTGCGGGCGAGGGAGCGCGCGCGTTCGACGCGCCAGGTCGCGTGGTTCGACGCGCCGAGTCGACGCACCCGGCCGTCGGCGACGAGCGACCCGAGCGCCTCGACCTGCTCCTCGAGGGGAACCGCGCGGTCTTCGATGTGCGCCCAGAGCAGGTCGATGACGTCCACGCCGAGACGGGCCATCGACGGCGCGACCGCCTCCTCGACGGCGCGCGGGCTGAGACCCTCCATCGGGGCGGCCCACGTGCCGGGCACCGTCGGGTTCGCGCCGATCTTGGTCGAGATCGCCACCTCGTCGCGTACGCCCGGATGCCGGCGGAGCCAGTCGCCGATGACGGTCTCGCTCGCGCCGCCGGTGCCGCTCGGCGACTCCCAGAACGCGTAGTTGTCGGCGGTGTCGAGCCAGCGTCCGCCGCGTGCCACGTAGTGATCGAGCAGCGCATACGAGCGTTCGGCATCCTGTCGCGTGCCGAACCAGATCGTGCCCAGCGCCAGTTCCTTGCGATGAGTGGTGTCCATGGCTCCACAGCCCACCACCTGGAGCGCGCTCCAGGTCAAAACCGGGATCGGTACTCAGTCTTGCGGAGTACCGGTACTCATGCTTACTATGTACCGGTACTCGTTGTTGATGAGTACCGACTGAGGAGGATCCATGGGACGCCAATCCACCGAGATGCTCAAGGGCGTGCTCGAGGGCATCGTGCTGGCGATTCTCGGCCGTCGTCCGGCGTACGGCTACGAGATCACCGCCTGGCTGCGCGAGCAGGGGTTCGCGGAGATCGCCGAGGGAACGGTGTACGCGCTCCTCGTGCGCATCGAGCAACGCGGTCTCGTCGACGTCGAGAAGGTGCCGTCGGAGAAGGGGCCGCCCCGCAAGGTCTACACGCTGAACGCGCAGGGCGCGGACCAGCTCGAAGAGTTCTGGGGAACGTGGAGCTTCCTCGCCGACCGACTCGATCAGCTCCACGCCGAAGACGACCAGAAGGAGAACTGAGATGTCGTGGATCGAGAAGCTCACCGGATCGCTCGAGCAGAAGAAGCAGTACAAGAACGCCGTCGCGCGGATGGATGCCTTGCCCGCGCCCTACCGCGACGCGGCGAAGGCCTATCAGCGGTACTTCATGTACTCCGCGGGATTCCTCGACGGCGACACGCTCGTGACCCTGTTCGCGGACTTCGTCGACCTCTGGGAGCGCGCCGCGGCCGACGCCACCCCGCTGCGCGACATCGTCGGCGCGGACCCCGTCGAGTTCGGCGAGGACTTCGTCCGCGCGTACTCGGGCCGGCAGTGGATCGACAAGGAGCGCGCGCGGCTGGTCGAGGCGATCGAGCGGGCCGAACGGGAACGCTCATGAACGCCACCGCCACGCCCCCCGCCACCGCGCCCGCGATCCGGGTCGCCGGCATCGAGAAGTCGTTCGGAGACCTGGAGGTGCTCCGCGGCGTCGACCTCGAGGTGCCGCGGGGCACCGTCGTGGCCCTGCTGGGCTCGAACGGGGCCGGCAAGACGACCCTCGTGCGGATCCTGGCGACGCTGCTGCGACCCGATCGCGGGCTCGCGACGGTCGACGGGCACGATGTGGCCACCGACGGGGATGCCGTGCGGCGCGCCATCAGCCTGACCGGCCAGTTCGCCGCCGTCGACGAGGTGCTGACGGGGCGGGAGAACCTCCTGCTCGTCGCCCGGCTGCGGCACGTGGCCGCACCGGCCGACGTCGTCGACGCTCTGCTCGCGCGGTTCTCGCTGACGGATGCCGCGTCGCGCCCGGCCGGCACGTACTCCGGCGGCATGCGGCGTCGACTCGACATCGCCATGAGCCTCGTCGGAGATCCGTCCGTCGTCTTCCTCGACGAGCCGACGACGGGCCTCGACCCCCAGGCGCGCGCGGAGGTGTGGAGCACCGTCCGTGCGCTCGCCGACGGCGGGACGACCGTGCTGCTGACGACCCAGTATCTCGACGAGGCCGAGCAGCTGGCCGACCGCATCGCCATCCTGCATCGCGGCCGCATCCTGGTCGAGGGCACGCTCGCGGAGCTGAAGCGCCTGCTGCCCCCGGCGACGGTGGAGTACGTCGAGAAGCAGCCCACGCTCGAGGAGATCTTCCTCGCCCTCACCGGCGCGGCCGATCCCGAGACCGACACCGATCCCCACACCGACACCGAGAGGCGCGCATCATGAGCACCGCACTCCTGGACACCCGCATCCTCACCGGGCGCTCGCTGCGCCACATCCTGCGCAGCCCCGACACGATCATCACGACGGCCGTGACGCCCGTCGCACTCCTGCTGCTGTTCGTCTACGTGTTCGGCGGGGCCATCGACACCGGGTCGGGTCCGTACATCGACTACATGCTCCCCGGCATCCTGCTCATCACGATCGCCTCGGGCATCGCGTACACCGCGTACCGTCTCTTCCTCGATCTGCAGGGCGGCATCCTCGAGCGGTTCCAGTCCATGCCGATCGCCCGGTCGAGTGTGCTGTGGGCGCACGTGCTCACGTCGTTGGCGGCGAACACCGCCTCGCTGGTCATCGTGGTCGCCGTCGCGCTGGCCATGGGCTTCCGCACGGGGGCCGGTGTGCTCGGCTGGCTCGCGGTGATCGGCATCCTGCTGCTGTTCACGACGGCGCTGACCTGGGTGGCGGTGATCGCGGGGTTGACGGCCAAGACCGTGGATGGCGCGAGCGCCTTCAGCTATCCGCTGATCTTCCTCCCGTTCCTCAGCTCCGCCTTCGTGCCCACCGACTCCATGCCGGCTCCGGTCGCCTGGTTCGCGGAGAACCAACCGGTGACGCCGATCGTCGAGACGATCCGTGCCCTGTTCGCGGGCGCGCCGGTCTCGGGTCAGATCTGGGTGGCCCTGGGCTGGGTGCTCGGCATCCTCGTCGCGGCCTTCGTCGCCGCCTCGGCGATCTACCGCCGCCGGACGACCTGACGCGAGGCGCCGTCGCGCGGGAGGCCCACCCGGCCGTGTACTTTAGGTAAGGCAATCCTTATCCGAAGTCGGCTCCGGCCGTCGTCCCGTCAGGAGCTCCCGTGCGCCCTGCCCCGTCTGCGCGTCCCGTCGCGATCGCCCTGCTCGCGATCGTCGCGGCGGTCTCTCCCGCCGCCCCCGCCGCTGCGACGGGAGAGACCGATCCCGCCGACTGCACGGTGACGGCCGCGTCGCTGACCTGGGGGTTCAAGGAGTCGTTCCGCTCCTACATCTCCGGCTCGATCGCCCGCGGTGGGTGGGAGACGGTCGATGGCGCGACGTACACCACGCCCGCCTTCCACTGGTCCGCCGGCACCGGCACCGTCGCCCCGGACGGCACCGTCGGCGCGGTCTCCTTCCCCGGCGGCATCCGGTTCACGGGGCACGACGGGCTGCTCGACACGACCGTCGCCCACCCCACGCTCGCGCTGTCGGCGGGTGGGGCCCGACTGCTCCTCGACGTCGCGGGCGTCTCGATGGAGAACGCGATGGCCGGCGACGGCACCGTCGACACGGTCACCCAAACGCCGTTCGTCACGGTCGACGCGGCCGCCATCGAGTACGTGCGCGCCGGCGACGTCGTCACGTTCTCCGCGACGGATGCCGCGACCGCCGTGACGGAGGAGGGCTTCGCCGCCTTCGGCAGCTATCCGGCCGGAACGGCGTTCGACCCGCTCACGTTCTCGGTCACGGCGCAGTGCCCGGCATCCACCCCGACCGCCGAGGTCGCGCCCGCCGCCCCCGCGGAATCCGGGACGGACGACGCCGCACTCGCCGCGAGCCGTGAGCCCTCGGCGCCGGTCGGGGCGATCGCCGGGGCGGCCGCCGCCGTCGTCGCGGTCGCGGCGGCCGCGCTGCTCCTCGTCCGCCGGCGCCGGAACCGCGCCGGCGCGGAAGGGGAGGGCTCGTGATCCTCCGCCGCGTCGCGGCGACGGCGCTGAGCCTCGTCGTCGTGCTCCTGGCCGGCTGCTCCGCCGCGGCGGCGCCCGCCGAGCCCACGGCATCCGCTCCGCGCGTCGCGTTGTCGGAGGTCAGCCCGCTCGCCGACCCCAAGGCGTACGTCGGCCCCTCGACCGCGACGCTCGACGACGCCGCGATCGAGCCCGTCCTCGCCGCGCCGTCGTCGCGGCTGCCGGTCACCGTGACCTCCCGCGACCTGTCGGGCGATGTGGAGGTCACCGTCACCGACGCCTCGCGTGTCATCGCCATGGACCTCTCCGGTTCCCTCGCGGCGACCGTCGCGGGGCTCGGCTTCGCCGACCGGCTGGTCGGCCGCGACATCTCGACCACCTTCGCGGGCGTGAGCGACCTGCCCGTGATCACCTCCGGCGGCCACTCCGTCAACGCCGAGGCGATCATCGGGCTCGCGCCGACGCTCGTCATCACGGACGGGAGCATCGGTCCGGCCGACGTCGTCCAGCAGCTGCGCGACGTCGGCATCACGGTGGTGTTCGTCGAGCGCTCGTCCTCGTTCGCGGGCGCCGCCGCGCAGGCGCGCGCCGTCGCCGCGATCTTCGGTGCCGCCGACGCCGGAGACCTGCTGGCCGGCCGCATCGAGGGCGAGCTGCAGACCGTCACCGCGCAGATCTCCCGGATCGCGCCCGCCGCCGAGTCCGACCGGCTGCGCATGGTCTTCCTCTATCTGCGCGGGACGTCGGGCATCTACTACCTGTTCGGTAGCGAGTCCGGCGCCGACGACCTCATCGGCGCCCTCGGCGGCATCGACGTCGCCGGTCAGCTGGGCTGGCGCGGCATGCAGCCGATGACCGACGAGGCGATGGTCGCCGCCGACCCCGACCTGATCCTCGTCATGACCGCCGGCATCGCGTCGGTCGGCGGCATCGACGGGCTGCTCGCCGAGAAGCCCGCGATCGCGCTCACCTCCGCGGGTCAGCACCGACGCTTCGTCGACATGGCGGACGGGCAGATCCTCTCGTTCGGCCCGCGGTCGGCGGAGGTGCTGGATGCGCTCGCGCGGGCGGTCTATGCGCCCGACGGCGCGTCGGATGCCGCGTCGCCGGCCGTGCCGGCGGAGCAGGGCCCGTGACCTCCGTCGCCCCCGCCCCCTCGCCGGGTCCGTCGCGCGGCGCGGCGACGCGGGTGCCGCCGCGTCCGCGCCGTCGGGGCCGTGCGGGCGCCGTCTTCGCGGTGACGGCGGCCCTGCTCCTGGTCGGGGTCATCCTCTCGGCGGGCATCGGTCAGTTGCCCATCGGCCCGGCCGAGGTCGTCGGCTCCCTGCTGCGCTCCCTCGGCATCCCGAACGCCTGGGCGCCGTCGGCGCCGTTGATCGAGCAGACGCTGTGGCAGATCCGCTTCCCCCGCGTGGTCATGTCGGTGCTGGTGGGGGCGTTGCTGGCGCTCGCCGGCGCCGTCATGCAGGCCATCTTCGCCAACCCTCTGGCCGAGCCCGGTGTCGTCGGGGTGTCGTCGGGCGCCGCCGTCGGGGCCGCCGCCGCGATCACGCTCGGCCTCACCTCCCTCGGCGGCTGGACGACCGCCGTGTTCGCCTTCGTCGGAGGGCTGGCGGCGACCCTCGTCGTGTACGCGACGGCCCGGTCGCAGGGTCGCACCGAATCGGTCACGCTGATCCTCACCGGCATCGCGGTCAACGCCTTCACGGGAGCCGCGCTCGCCGTGCTGATGTTCGCGGGCGACACGGCGTCTCGCGAGCAGATCGTGTTCTGGCAGCTGGGCTCGATGAACGGCTCCCGGTGGACCGAGGTGGGGCTCGTCGCCCTGGTCGGGCTGGCCGCGGCATCCGCCACGGTCGGTCTCGCCCGCCGGCTCGACCTGTTGGCCCTCGGCGACCGCACGGCGGCGCACCTGGGGGTGCGGGTCGAACGGCTGCGCGTGATCGCGATCGTGCTGGTCGCCCTGCTCACGGGCGTCGCCGTGGCCTTCGTGGGCATCATCGCGTTCGTGGGGCTGGTGGTGCCGCACGTGATGCGGATGCTGCTGGGCCCCTCGAATCGCACGCTGCTTCCCGCCTCGCTGCTCGGCGGGGCGGTCGTGCTCGTCTCTGCCGACCTCCTCGCCCGCACGGTGATCCCGTCGGCGGACCTCCCCATCGGCGTGCTGACCTCACTGGTCGGCGGACCGTTCTTCTACGTGCTCATCCGCCGCACCCGTCGCCGCGCCGGAGGCTGGGCGTGAGCGGGCTCGCCTATGCGCTCCGCGACGTGTCCTACCGGGTCGGCTCGCCCGGGGGAGGCGCCGAGATCCTCGCGGGCGTCACCCTCGACATCGCCTACGGGCGGGTTCTGGCCCTCGTCGGTCCCAACGGTGCGGGGAAGTCGACTCTCCTGAGCGTGCTGACCGGGGATGCGGCGCCCTCCGCCGGCACGGTGGAGCTCGACGGGCGTCCGCTCGCCCAGTGGCGCGCGCGGGAGCTCGCACGCGCCCGGTCGGTCCTCCTGCAGTCGCATCGGGTCGCGTTCTCGTTCACGGCGGCCGACGTCGTGGAGATGGGTCGAGCGCCCTGGATCAACACGGCGCGGGCCGACGACGACGATCGCCTCATCGCCGAGGCGCTGACGCGGGCAGACGTGTCCCACCTGCGCGAGCGGGAGTTCCCGTCGTTGTCGGGCGGCGAGAAGGCGCGGGTGTCGCTGGCCCGCGTGCTGGCGCAGGACACGCCCATCGTGCTGCTCGACGAGCCCACGGCCGCTCTCGACCTCCGCCACCAGGAGGACGTGCTGCGGATCGCCCGGGAGCTGGCGGCGGAGGGGCGCGCGGTGGTCGTGGTGCTCCACGACCTGTCGCTCGCCGGCGCCTACGCCGACGAGATCGCGGTCATCGATCGCGGCCGACTCGTCGCGCACGGCGAACCCGCGGAGGTCTTGGTGGAGGAGCGGATCGCCGAGGTCTACGGCATCCCCGTGCGCGTGCTGGCCGACCCTGACACGGGCCGGCCGATCATCCTCCCCCGGCGCGGTTCATACCGGTGAATGGAATGGATAAGGATAGGCTAAGCTAACTCCAAGCTGGACGTTTGCCCTACGTCATTCGCTTCCTTTCGCCACACTCCTGGAGGTTCTCCCGTGCACAGAACAAGGAGGCCGTCGCTGAGACGCGCCCTCGCGAGCGGGCTGGCCGCCGTGCTCGTCGCCGCCGGTTCGCTCGTCGGCGTCGCCGCGCCCGCGCAGGCCGCATCCGATCCCGCGCTGACGGCGACCGTCGGCGACATCGCGGTCGCGGGCACCGGGTTCCAGAACGTGCAGGCGCTGCCGGGTCAGACGGCACCGCACGTCTACCTCGCGCTGGTGACGCGCGACGGCTACGACGTCGACCAGGCCAGCACTCCGAACACGGATGCCGTCGTGGATGCCGGCGGAAGCGTGGCCGGAACCCTCACGCAGACCGCCGCGAAGCTGGATAGCGCGACGGCGTACGACGTGATCGCGTGGCCGTCGCGCTCGTTCCCGTCGGCGTCGAACCTGCTCGCGCGCACTGCGGTCACCATCGACTGGGAGGCGCTGTTCCCGCCCACCGCGACCACGACGACCCTCACCGTGTCGCCGAGTGGGTCCGCCGTGTCGGGCACGAGCGTGGCGCTGACCGCGACCGTCACGCCCGCGGCATCCGGCGCCGTGGAGTTCTTCGACGGCTCCGTGTCGCTGGGCTCCGTCGCCGTCGCGGCCGGCTCGGCGCAGGTGATCACCTCGGCGCTGAGCGTCGGCGGGCACTCGCTGACGGCCGTGTTCACCCCGGCCGATGCCGCCACCAGCGGCTCGACGTCGGATGCCGTCGCCTACGACATCACCGCGGTCGTCGAGCCCGAGAAGCCGACGCCCGCCGTCTCGGTGTTCCTCGCCGACGGCGTCACCGCGTATACGGGTCAGGCGCTGTACGACGGCGACACCGTCGTCGTGAAGGGCCGGGGTTTCGTGCCGGACGCGCCGGCGACCGACGGAACGCGTCCGCCTCTCGCGGGCGCCTTCGGCGGCGCGTACGTGGGCTTCGGCTTCTACGCCGGCGACGCCTGGACCTCGGCCGGCCGCAGCACCGAGTACACCCGGTGGGCGGTGTCGGAGGGTGATGTCGCCAAGATCGGCGGCGCGGCGGCGGGTGCCGTCGCCATCGCGGCGGACGGCACCTTCGCCACGACGCTGAGCGTCGTGCGCAGCGCGACGGCGCCCGACGGTGCCCGCTTCGGCGTGCGCACGTGGGCCGCCGGCGGCGCGGTCTACGCGCCCTTCTCGACGTTCACCGTCGTCGACGCGGCCGGCTCCGCGCCGGAGCCCGCCCCGACCCCGACGGTCACCGTGTCGAAGACGGCGGATCTCGACCCGAGCGGCGAGACGGTGACGGTCACCGGCACCGGCTTCCTCCCCCACTCGCCCGACACCGACGGCACCCGGCCGCCGCTGCAGGGCTCGTTCACCGGGGCCTACGTCGTGTTCGGCTCCTTCGCCGCCGACTGGCGACCGAGCACCGGCGCGACCTCCTCCGCGCGCAAGGGCTTCGACACGAAGTGGGGCCTGCTCGCCGCCGACGTTTCGAAGGTCGGGGGCGCCGCCGCAGGTGCGATCGAGATCGCCGCCGACGGCAGCTTCTCGACCACGCTGCACGTCTCGAAGGCCGACGGCGCGCTCGCGAACGGCACGTGGGGCGTGTACACCTACGCGGCCGGCGGTGCGACGTACGCGCCGTTCGAGACCGCCACGCCGATCTCGTTCACGGCCGAGGTGCCCCCGGTCGATGGTCCGACGGTCACCGTGACCCCGGCATCCGAACTGGACCCCGCCGTCGAGAACGTCCTGACCGTCTCAGGCACCGGCTTCACCGGACCCGGCGCGGCCAACGGCGTGTACGTGCTGTTCGGCGAGAGTTCGCTGTGGTCGGGGCAGTCCGCGCTCCCCGCCGGCGGGTGGATCGCGCAGGCCTGGGTCCCGACGATCCTCGACGGCGCGTTCACCACGACGCTGACGATCCCGGCCGGCACCCTCGAGCCGGGCACGAGCTACCAGGTCGCGACGTCCGCGGCGCACGGGCTGTCGCTGACGGACCGCAGCCTCGACACCTTCACGGCGGTGACGGTGGCGACGCCGACCACCACGACGCCCACCGTGTTCCTGAGCGCACCCAGCGTCGTCCAGGGCGGATCGCTCACGGTGCGCGGCAGCGGCTTCCCCGCCGGGGTCGCCGTCACCGTCGAGGTGCACTCCGACGTGGTCGACCTCGGCACCACGACCGTCGGCGACGGCGGCCTCTTCTCGGTCACCGGCGTCATCCCGGCCACCCTGCCCGCGGGCGCGCACACGGTCGTCGTCCGTGCGGGCGACATCACCGTGGAGCAGCCGATCACGGTCGAGGCCGCATCGGCATCCCCCGCGCCCGAGGCGGTCGCCGCACCGGTCGCGGTCTGCACGGCGTGGGCGGTCGACGGGGCCTCCCTCACGTGGGGTGTGAAGCAGAGCTTCGTGTCGTACGTGAACGGCCCGATCGCGAAGGGCTCCGCGTCGATCGCGTGGCGCAGCGGATCGGGGGCGTTCAACACCGAGGAGGGCATCGGCCGGGTGTCCTTCGGCGGAGCGGCGAGCTTCACCGGACACGGAGGCCTGCTCGACCTGACGATCTCCAACCCCGTGATCCAGGTCACCGGCGCGCGCACTGCGACCCTCAGCGCCTACGTGCAGTCGAAGGGATACGGCGGCAGCCCGTCGGTCGACGGCCGCGTCGTGCTCGCGAACCTGACGCTCCCGGCGGCGACGACCCGCGGCGGCGCGATCGCGTGGACGGATGCCGCGGCCACCCTGACGGCGGCCGGCGCGGAGGCCTTCGGCGGTTTCTACGCGGCGGGCGAGAGCCTCGACCCGGTGTCGTTCTCGTTCCCGCTGGGCGCGGAGGTGCCGTGCGACACGGCGACGTCGGGAGCACTCGCGGCCACGGGCGGAACGATGCCGGACGGAACCGTCTGGGTGGGGCTCGGAATGCTCCTGCTCGGTGCGGGCCTGGTGGCGATCCGCCGCAGGACGATGGCCGACCGCGCGGTCTGAGCCCTCGACCCCGCAGCGCCCCGCCCGGCTTCGGCGGGGCGCTGCGGCGCTTCGGCGCGGCGCCCGGCGCCCGAGGCCGCGCGCGGCCTCAACTGCAAGGCGCGGTGCCCGACGCGCCGTCTTCGCAGGGGGATGCCGCGGCGTGTCGCCCGGCATCCCTTGCACTTCGGCCCGCGGGCGCAGGCGGGGGCACCGGCATGCGGCGGAACCCCCGGTCGTTGAGCGAGGCGCGCAGCGCCGAGTCGAAACGCCCGCGCCCGTGTGCCCCGAACTGCAAGGCGCGGTGTCCGACACGCGGTCTCCGCAGGGGGATGCGGCGGTGTGTCGCCCGGCATCCCTTGCAGTTCGGCATGCGGGCGCAGGCGGGGGCACCGGCATGGGTCACGCTCCCGGTCGTTGAGCGAGGCGCGCAGCGCCGAGTCGAAACGCCCGCGCCCGCCGCCTCAACTGCGAGGCGCGGTGCTCGACACGCCATCTTCGCAGGGGGATGCCGCGGTGTGTCGCCCCGCATCCCTTGCACTTCGGCCCGGGGGCACAGGCGGGGGCACCGGCATGCGGCGGAACCCCCGGTCGTTGAGCGAGGGGCGCAGCGCCGAGTCGAAACGCCCCGCGCGCGACGCGGCGACCCAACTGCAAGGCGCGGTGCCCGACACGCCGTCTCCGCGGGGGGATGCCGCGGCGTGTCGCCCCGCATCCCTTGCAGTCCGGCCCGCGGGCGCAGACGGGGGCACGGGCATGGGTCACGCTCCCGGTCGTTGAGCGAGGCGCGTAGCGCCGAGTCGAAACGCCCGCGCGCTGCCTCAACTGCAAGGCGCGGTGCCCGACACGCCGTCTTCGCAGGGGGATGCCGCGGTGTGTCGCCCCGCATCCCTTGCACTTCGGCACCGGCCCCGGCCACCGGCCCCGGCCCCCCGGCCGGCCGCGGCTCAGTCGGCGGCGGGGGCGGCGGCGACGCCGGCGTCGGCATCGGCCGCGGCGCGCTGTTCGGGGGTGAGGCGGCGGCGCTGCGCCTTCGACGGGCGGATCGCGGGCACGTCGCCGACGATCGGCACCGGTGTGCGATACAGGTGCACGCCGTAGCGGGCCACCAGTCCGATCAGCACCATCAGCTTGTTGCGGGGCCCGAGCAGGCTCGCGATGTGGACGAACAGCCACGTCATCCACGCGACCGATCCGGTGAGCGCCACCGTCTTGCGCAGCAGCGGGATCTTGCCGAGGAAGCGCAGACGGTGCAGCACCGGCAGGTTCGCGATGCCGGGGAGCTCCCCGATCGCCGAGCGACGGCCGATGATCGCGAGCTGACCCTTGTCGTAGTAGGAGAACGGCGCGGTCGGCTCGCCCGCGATGAGGCGCACGATCTGGCGCGCCACGTGCTCACCGCCCTGGATGGCCGGCTGCGCCAGCTGGGGCAGATCCTGCGGCGCGATCGCGACGTCGCCGGCGGCGAAGACCCCGGGCAGCCCCACGACCTGCAGGTCCTCCCCGACGCGGATGCGGTCGCCCTTGTCCAGCGGCAGGCTCCAGTCGCGCACCTCCTCGTGCGGCGCGACACCCGTCGCCCACACGGTGAGATCGGACGGCAGCACGGTGCCGTCCGAGAGCACGACGGCATCCGGTCGCACCTCGTCCACGCCCGCCCCGAGGCGCAGCTCGACGTCGCGGCGCCGCAGCTGGGCGGCCGCGTAGTCGCGGAGCTTCGGGATGAACGGCTTGAGGATCTCGCTGCGCTGCACGAGCGTGATGCGGAAGGCATCGCCGTCGAGCTCGGGGTACGCCGGCTCGAGCCCCTGGTCGCGCAGCTCGGCGAGGGCACCGGCCATCTCGATGCCGGTCGGCCCGCCGCCGATCACGACGACCGAGAGCCCCTTGGTGCGGCCGCCCTGCACCGCGACGCGCTCCAGACGGGTGAAGAGGGTGTCGCGGATCGCGATCGCCTGCGAGCGGGAGTACACGGCGAACGAGTTCTCCTTCGCCCCGGGGGTGCCGTGATACGCCGTGGTGACGCCGTTCGCGACGAGCAGGTAGTCGTACGACATCTCCTGACCGTCGAGCAGACGCACGGTGCGGGCATCGGTGTCGATCTCCATGAGGTGCTCGTGCACGACGTCGAGGTTGGGCTGGCGCACGCGCAGGCTTCGCAGGAAGTGGGTCACGTCGCCGGGGTTCAGCCCGCCGGTGGCCACCTGGTACAGCAGCGGCTGGAAGGTGTTGTAGACGCGCCGGTCGACGAGCGTCACGCGCACCGGTGCGTGGCGCAGGGCCCGCGCCGCGCTGATTCCGGCGAAGCCCCCGCCGATGATGACCACGTGCGGCCTCGCATCCGGAACCGGGTTCGTCGCGCCGTCAGAAGCCAGGGGAGCGGATGCCGTCATAGCCGCAGATTACCGCGACGCCGTGACGAGCTCGTGTCGCCCGCCTCCGGATGGGAGGTGGGACAATGGGGTCATGACGCCCACCGCCGACCACCGCATCGAGACCGCCCAGGTGCGGCGCAGCCCGCGGTACGCGGTGTTCCTCCTGGCGGGCGCTGCCCTCGGCATCCTGGTCGCCCTGGTGCTGACCTTCGCGTTCGACGGCACCGAGAACGTCAGTGCGACCACGGGTGTGACCTACTCGACCTCGCAGGTCTTCGGCTTCGTGTGCCTCTTCGCGATCCCCCTCGGCATCGCCGTCGGCGGCGTGGTCGCGCTGGTGCTCGATCGCTCCCTCGCCCGCCGCGCCCGCGAGGTGCGCGTCGATCACGAGGTCATCACCGTCGACGACGCCGAGTAAGCCCCGTTCGCACGACCGTCGCCGCCCGAGGGCCGGCGATCTGCCGGCAGCAGGCGCTTCTCGCCGCGAACGGCCTGTTCCGGGCCGCTCGCCTGCCCCCGGCCGCTCGCCCGCCCGGGCCGCTCACCCGCCCCGGCCCGTGCGCCGTGACAGCGGATGCCGCGATCAGGCGATATCGGCGATGATCGGCCCCACGGCGGCGTCGAAGGCCGCGATGTCGCCGCGCAGACCGTCGGTGACCGCGATCGTCAGCGCGCCGATCCACCACACGCCGCGCTGCGTGAACGGAAGCACCTGGACGTTCAGCTCGAACGAGTGCGCGCGGCGCCCCACCACCCGCTCGTGCTCGGCGATCGCGCTCGCGTAGGCCCGGTATGACGCCCCGCTGCCGAGGCTGGAACGGTAGCGGCCGTTCGCGGATCGCGCGTACGCCACCGCATCCTCGCCGTGGGGGGCGATCGCCGCCTGCAGCTCGGTGAACCCCTCGACCGGCAGTGCGACGTAGGTGTCGAACCCGTCGATCAGCTCCAGCGGCACGGGCGAAGGGTTCGCCTGCGGCTCGACGGTCAGGTCCCAGTACGCGCGCCACTCGCGCTCGATCGCCGGCCGATCGTCGTACTCGCCCATCTCGGCGCGAGCCGTCGGCGGGATGCCGCGCAGGTGCGGCAGCTCCTCGGGAAAACGGATGCCGAGCACCTGACGCAGATACAGGGCGACGAGGACGGGGAGGCTCGCGTCTTCGCGCACGATCCATTCCGGTGTTCCCGCCGCTGCCATGCCGCCATCCTAGGGACAGCGGTCGGGCCGGCGACAGGGTGCGCGCCTCGCGTAGTCTGAGGGCATTCTCGGAGCCGGACCATGACGGTCGGCCGCAGGGGGAGGGGCACACGATGGGCGTCGACTTTCCGGAGGGGTCGGTCGTCGTCACGACCGCGGGCGGCGATGTCGTCATCCTGCGCATCTGCGACCTGTGCGGTGCCGCCGTCGTCGACGCGAACGACACCGATCTCGCGTTCCACCGGCGCTGGCACCGGCTCACCGGCTCCGGCAACTGGATCGATCCCGCGACCGGTCGTCACCACGGCCCGGGGAACCCGCACGATCCCTCGGCGTCGTAGGCGTCTCCTGCGTGGTCGGCGCCGCAGCGTCGCCCGCACGCACGGCCGGATGCCGCGGTCCGCGCGCCCCGCCCCTGCCGGTAGGCTGTTCGCGTGGCAGAAGCCCCACAGAACCCCTATTCCGAAGCCGGCGTCGACACTGCGGCGGGAGACCTCGCCGTCGAACTGATGAAGTCGGCGGTTCGTCGCACCCACGGGCCCGAGGTGCTGGGCGGTGTGGGCGGCTTCGCCGGCCTGTTCGACGCCTCGGCGCTGCAGGCGTACGAGAAGCCGCTGCTGGCGACCTCGACCGACGGCGTCGGCACGAAAGTGGCCATCGCGCAGGCCCTCGACAAGCACGACACGATCGGCCAGGACCTCGTCGGCATGGTCGTCGACGACATCGTCGTGGTGGGCGCGAAGCCGCTCTTCATGACCGACTACATCGCGTGCGGCAAGGTCTTCCCCGAGCGCATCGCCGACATCGTCCGCGGCATCGCCTCCGGGTGCGAGCAGACCGGCACGGCGCTCGTCGGCGGCGAGACCGCGGAGCACCCGGGTCTGCTCGGCGTCAACGACTACGACGTCGCGGGAGCGGCGACCGGTGTCGTGGATGCCGGTGACGTGCTCGGCGCCGACCGCGTGCAGCCGGGCGACGTGGTGCTGGCCTTGGCATCCAGCGGCCCGCACTCCAACGGGTACTCGCTCATCCGCCACATCGTCGCGGGCACGGGCCTCAGCTACGGCGCCCACGCCGCGGACTTCGGCCGCACGTGGGGCGAGGAGCTGCTCGAGCCCACCCGTCTGTACACGCTGCCGCTGCTGAACCTGCTCACCGCCCTGCCGGGCGCGGTCCACGCGCTCAGCCACGTGACCGGTGGCGGCATCGCCGCGAACGTGGCCCGCGTGCTCCCGCCGCAGGCGTGGGTCGAGATCGACCGCTCCACGTGGTCGCCGACGCCCGTGTTCCGCGTGCTCGCCGACCTCGGCGGACTGCGGCTCGAAGACACCGAGGGCACCTGGAACCTCGGCATCGGCTTCGTCGCCGTCGTCTCGGCGGCGCAGGCGGATGCCGCGGCTTCCCTCCTGTCGGCGGCCGGCATCGCGACGTGGCAGGTCGGCGTCGTGCACGAGGGCGCCCGTCCCGACGGGCACTTCGAGCAGGGTGCCAAGGGCGTGGACGGCGGCGCCGTGCGTCTGGTCGGCGCCTACTCATCAGCGGTTTAGACGCAGAAACGGATTGAGCTACACCACATGTGCGGAATCGTCGGCGTCGTCGGACAGGGCCCGGTCAACCAGGACATCTACGACTCGCTCCTGCTGCTGCAGCATCGCGGTCAGGACTCCACCGGCATCGCGACGGCGGAGACCAACGGCGTCTTCCACCTCTTCAAGGCGAAGGGCCAGGTGCGCGAGGCCTTCCGCACCCGCGACATGCGCGCCCTCCTCGGCAACATCGGCCTCGGGCACGTGCGCTACGCCACCAAGGGCACCGCGTCGAGCGAGGAAGAGGCGCAGCCGTTCTACGTCAACGCCCCGTACGGCATCGTGCTGGTGCACAACGGCAACCTCACCAACACGCGTGAGCTGACCAAGGAGCTCTTCAGCAAGGACCGCCGCCACCTCAACACCAGCTCCGACACCGAGCTGCTGGTGAACGTGCTGGCCAACGAGCTGCAGTCCTCGATCTCCGGGTTCGAGCTCGACCCGGCGCAGGTCTTCCAGGCGGTCACCCGCGTGCACGAGCGCGTCGAGGGGTCGTACGCCACGATCGCGCTGATCGCCGGGTACGGCCTGCTCGCCTTCCGCGACCCGTTCGGCATCCGCCCCCTCATCCTGGGCACGCGCCCCGCGGTGGATGCCGAGGGCACCGCCACCGGCCGCTACGAGTGGATCGTCGCCTCCGAGTCGCTGGTGCTGGAGAACGGCGGTTTCGAGGTCGTCCGCGACGTCGAGCCCGGCGAGGCCGTCTTCATCGACCTCGAGGGACGCCTGCACACCCAGCAGTGCGCGACGAACCCGCAGCTCGTGCCCTGCTCGTTCGAGTACGTCTACCTCGCCCGTCCCGACTCGGTCATGAACGGCATCTCGGTGTACGAGGCGCGCCTGCGGATGGGCGAGCGTCTCGCCGACACGATCGCCAAGTACACGCCGGCGGGGGCCATCGACGTCGTCATGCCCATCCCCGACAGCTCGCGACCCGCCGCCATGCAGGTGGCCCGCAAGCTCGGCATCGAGTATCGCGAGGGCTTCTACAAGAACCGCTACGTCGGGCGGACCTTCATCATGCCGGGGCAGGCGGTGCGCAAGAAGAGCGTCCGCCAGAAGCTCAACGCGATGTCGAGCGAGTTCAAGGGCAAGAACGTGCTGCTCATCGACGACTCGATCGTCCG
The DNA here is from genome assembly GCF_019443465.1 of Microbacterium sp. PAMC21962. Lineage (NCBI taxonomy): Bacteria > Bacillati > Actinomycetota > Actinomycetes > Micrococcales > Microbacteriaceae > Microbacterium > Microbacterium sp. PAMC21962. The sequence goes on from NZ_CP080381.1 coordinate 2,645,209, forward strand.
CGGCACGACGTCCAAGGAGATCATCCAGATGGCCCGGGATGCCGGGGCCAAGAGCGTCACGTTCGCCTCGGCCGCCCCGCCCGTGCGCTACCCGCACGTGTACGGCATCAACATGCCGTCGCGGCACGAGCTCGTCGCCCACGGCCGCACGATCCCCGAGATCGCGGCGGAGCTGGGCGCGGACTACATGGTGTACCAGGAGATCGACGACCTGAAGGCCGCGATCCTCGAGGGGGCGCCCGACGTCGAAGACCTCGACATGAGCTGCTTCGACGGGCGGTACATCACCGGCACGGTGTCGGACGAGTACCTCGCCTGGGTCGAGGGCACGCAGGAGAGCTGACCCCGCGCGTCGGGAACGTTTCGACTCGGCGCTGCGCGCCTCGCCCCACGCCCGGCAACCACCGCCGGTGGTTGAGCGAGCGCAGCGAGTCGAAACCCCCCCCGGCCCGCCCTGCGCCCGGTGGTTGAGCGAGCGCAGCGAGTCGAAACCCCCCCGCGCCTGCCCTGCGCCCGGTGGTTGAGCGAGCGCAGCGAGTCGAAACCCCTGCGCCCGCCCTAGGCTGGATCGGGTGACCGCTCCCCGCCCCCGATCCCTCTGGCGGGGAAGGCTCCTCGCACTCGCGGGCGTCGTGCTCGTCGCCTTCTCGCTGCGCTCCGCCGTGGCGGCGCTGTCTCCGATCCTCGCCGAGGTGCAGGAGGACTTCGCTGTGCCGACGTGGGTCGTCGGCCTCATCGGCACCGCCCCTCCCGTCTGCTTCGCCGTGTTCGGCATCGTGACGCCGATGCTCGAACGGCGTTTCGGGCTGCAGCGGCTGGCGGCGGCATCCATGGTCGTCGTGACGGCGGCGCTCATCTGGCGCGCGCTCGCCGGCGACGCCGTGACGCTGCTGGTGGCCACCGCGGTGCTGTTCGCCGCGGTCGGCGTCGGCAACGTGGTCCTGCCGCCCCTGATCAAGGCGTACTTCCCCGATCGCATCGGCACGATGACCGCGCTCTACTCCGCGTTGCTCGCCGTGGCGGCCTTCGTGCCGCCGCTGGTCGCGGTGCCCGTCGCGGATGCCGCAGGGTGGCGCTTCTCGCTCGGGATGTGGGCCGTCTTCGCGTTGCTCGCGGTGGTGCCGTGGGTCTCTCTCGTCGTCCGGGCCCGTACCTCCGCCGCGCAGCAGTCGGCGGTCGCGATCGAGGAGCCCGCGCCGGGGGTGCTCGGACGCCTGCCGCGACTGTCGCTGGCGTGGGCACTGGCGGCGACCTTCGGCATCTCCGCTGCGAGCGTGTACGCGTGTTTCGCGTGGCTCCCGGTCGTGCTCGTCGACGTGGCCGGGGTCTCGCACGCCGAGGCGGGCGCGCTGCTCTCGCTGTTCGGCGCGATGGGCCTGCCCTGGTCGATCCTGGTTCCGATCGTCATCACGCGGTGGCGACGCGTCGGCGTGATCTACGCGGTCGCCCTGGTGGCGGGTCTCGCCGGTGTCGGGGGCATGGTGCTGGCCCCGACGGCCGCCACGATCCTGTGGGTCGTCCTGCTGGGCACCCCGCAGGCGCTGTTCCCCGCCGTGCTCGTGCTCATCCAGCTGCGCACGCGCACGCACGAGGGCGCCGTGGCGCTGAGCGGCTTCGCGCAGAGCGTGGGCTACGCGATCGCGGCGCTGTTCCCGCTGATGTTCGCCGTGGTGCACGAGCTGACCGGCAGCTGGCAGCCGGTGCTCCTCGTCTTCGGCGCGCTGTTCCTGGCGGCGATCCCGACCGGAATCATCGTGTCGAAGCCGCGGACGATCGAAGACGAGTGGGAGCGCCGCCACGGCGTGTGGTGAGGATCAGTGCGGTGCCGGGCCTGTGACGAACGTCGGAGATTCCGACGACGCCGCGGTCCACGCCCGCCCGCTCCTGCCTTCACAGAATCAGCGCGCTGAAAAGTCCGACGTTGCACACGTGACGCCGTTCAGCACGGCATGACGAGGGCGTCAGGCTGTCTCCAGCTCGTCCTCGTCGTCGGCATACTGATCGGCCCACTTGTCGACGTACGGGTCGTCCTCGTGGTGTCCGAGCTCCTTTTCGAGCGCGGAGTAGTTCACGGTGTAGGTGTCGTACTTCAGCTCGCGAGCGATCTTGGTGTGCTTCGCTTTCTGACGGCCACGCCCCATGCGAGACCCCCTCATTTCTGAGTCACGGACGATGCGGTGTTCCGCACTTTGGTCCGGCGCATTCACGATGCGGTTGACGATCCGGCTTCCTGCCGGGAAGAGTAGCATTCAGAATAACACGGTGCCCCCGGCGCCTCGCGGTGCGGGGGAGGACGGGGAGGGTGTCATGGTCGATTCGGATGAGAGCCCGGTCCCGCTCCACGCGGTCGTGGTCGGCGCGATCCCCGACCAGCCGGCGCGGGTGCTCAAAGAGGCGGCGCGGTACGCGAAGCTCTTCCAGGCGCCCCTGATCGTCGCCCACGTCGATGTCACGCGGTTCGTCACGTACGAAGATCCCGACGGTTATGTGCATTCGGCGCCGATCGACATCGACCTCGCCGTCGGAGAGGTGCAGCTCGCGTCGGTGCGGGATGCCGCGGCATCCGCGCTCGAGGGTTCGGGCGTGGAGTGGACCGTCACGCAGCTCGTGGGTGACCCGGCGCTGGCGATCAAGCATCTCGCCGAGCGCGCGCAGGCGCGCCTGATCGTCGTGGGGACGCGGCGCCGCGGGTTCGGCGAGTCGATCCGCGAGTTCTTCACGGGCTCGGTCGCCGCGCGGCTCGCGCACCGCCAGTCGCGCCCGATCCTCGTGGTCCCCCTGGAGGAGCCGCTCGACGACGATACTCCCTGGCCCGCCTAGCTCTCTTCCCCCCTCCCGCGAGCCGCTATGCCGCGGCCGAGCCGCCATCCGCTGTGCTGTACACCGCGTGGCGGCTCGCACAGGGGATGGCGGCTCGGCAGGCAGGGGGGATCAGCGCAGGGCGCGGGTCAGCGCGGCGAGCGCGTCGTCGAGCGCGCGCGACAGGTCGTCGACGGCGGATGCCGCGAGCTCCCCGCCGTGTGCGAGATGCGTGCGCACATCGGCGCGCACGGTCGCTCGGAACTCGCCGAGGATCGCCTCGGTGCGCCGCAGCTGCTCGCGGGACGACGCGCGCGCGTCATCCGACGGCGACGCGGATGCCGAGGCGCGGGCCTCGTCGCGATCGCGCTGCGCCTGGTTGCGCTCCGACTGGGCCGAGGCCGCCAGATCCGCGCGGAGGCTCTTCATCGCCTCGCGCACGCTGCCGCGCACCTCGTCGGCGATGAGGCGGACGCTGTCGGCAAGTCCCGCCTCGATGCCCTCGAGCTCGTGCGCCCGCGCGGAGACCTCGGCGCGGCCCGCGTCCGTGATCTCGTAGACGGTCTTGCGACCGTCGACGACTTTCGTGACCAGGCCCTCCTCCTCCAGCTTGGACAGCCGCGGGTAGATCGTTCCGGCGCTCGGCGTGTACGTGCCGCCGGTGCGATCCGACAGCGCCTGCATCAGGTCGTAGCCGTGCCGGGGCGACTCGTCGAGGAGGTTCAGCAGGTAGAGGCGCAGGTCGCCGTGCGAGAAGACGGGGGGCATCGTCAGACCTCCTCGGCGGTCGCGGAGGCCGCGGCATCCGGGGTCGCCGTGGCCCGACGCAGCACAGTGACGTCGCCCGACACCGAGTTCGCGCGAACGTCGGCGAAGCTGCCGCTGAGCTCGCCGACCGAGTCGACGTAGTTCGAGGGCCCGGAGGTCGAGCGCTTGACGCCGTCGACCATGAGGCGGCCGCTCACGCTGCGCAGCACGAAGTTGGCCGGGTGGCCCTCGTCCAGGCGCACGGTGGCGTCGCCGGAGACCGTGTTGAGGCTGACGACGTCGACGCGATCGGTCGAGTCGACGAGCATGCCGCCCGACACGGTGTCGATGGTCGCCTTGCGGATGCTGCCCGTCGCCGCGACGTCGCCGGAGACCGAGTTGGCGCTCAGGGTGCCGTCGAGTCCGCGGATCTGCACGTCGCCCGAAACCGCGTTGACCGACAGGTCGCCCGTCAGGCCGTCGACGATGATGTCGCCCGACACGGTGTTCAGACGCGCACCCGAGGCGAGCCCCGACACCAGGGCGCTCGCCGAGACGACGCCGAGGTTGAGGAGGATGCCGCGGGGGACCGCCACGCTGATCTCGGCCTTGGGGCCGCCGGAGCCGAAGTTGCGGAACACCTCGAGGAAGTTGTCCCAGCGCAGCTGCGGGTGGTCGATCTCCACGACGTCGCCCGACGCCTCGATGCGGAGGTCTTTGATGGTCACGGCGTGCACCTCGATGCGCACCCCGGGCTCGTCGTGCGCGACGACATCCACCTGTCCGCCGACGAGTCCGATCTTGAGCTTGCGGACGTCTTCGAGGTCGATCACCCGGGTCTCGCCCGGCTTGATGAGCCACTTCTCGAGTGTCATGGGTTTCTCCTGGGTTCTGGCGATTCGAGATATATCGCGTTGTGGCGAGAGTAACACGATATATCTCGATTTGCCAGAGCCTTCGCCGACGTCTCCTTGACCTTGACGCGACGTCAACCTCTAGCGTCGTCCTCATGAACGACTGGTCGATCCAGCAGACCGCGCGCCTCGCGGGCACCACGAGCCGCACCCTGCGGCACTACGGCGAGCTCGGGCTGCTGCGGCCGAGCCGCGTGGGTGCCAACGGCTATCGGTACTACGACGCCGCGGCCCTCGTGCGCCTGCAGCGGATCCTGCTCCTGCGCGAGATGGGGCTCGCTCTGCCCGAGATCGCGGAGGTGCTCGAACGGCCCACGACCGAGACCGACGCGTTGCGGCGCCACCTGCGGGCACTGCACGAGGAGCAGGAACGGCTCGCACGGCGGATCGCCTCGGTCGCATCGACCATCACCGCACTGGAGAAAGGAGAAGAGCCCATGGCCGAGAACATGTTCGACGGGTTCGACCACACGCGATACCACGACGAGGTCATCGAGCGCTGGGGCGAGGCGGCGTACGCCGACGCGGACCGCTGGTGGCGAGGGCTGGATGCCGAGGGCCACCGCGACGCGAAGGCGCGGGTCGCCGCGCTCAACGCCGCGTGGGTGGATGCCGCCGGGCGCGGCCTCGACCCCGCCGGAGGCGAGGCCCAGGAGCTCGCCGCCCGTCACGTGGACTGGCTCCGCGGCATCCCGGGGACGCCCGCCGCGGCGCCGGACGGCGACATCGCCGGCTACCTGCGGGGGCTCGGCGAGATGTACGTCGCCGACCCGCGGTTCGCGGCGAACTACGGCGGCCCCGCCGGTGCGGAGTTCGTCCGCGCCTCGCTCGAGGCCTACCTCACCGCCCAGCGGTGAGGGCGCGCCGCCCATCCGTCCCGCGCTGTCGCTTCGGCATCCGAGATGCGACCACGCGGGACGGACGAGCGGCACACGCGACCGCGCCGGCTCACCCCAGGGGATGAGCCGGCGCGGTCCGGGCGGTCGACGCTAGGCGCGACCGCCTCGCACGAGTCGCAGCAGGAACGCGATGATGGCGATGATGCCGACGATCAGGGCGACCCACAGCAGCCAGTTCAGGGCGGCGTTCATGCCGCCGACGATCGCAAGAACGATCGCGACGACGATGATGATGATCAGAGCGAGATTCATGTGATTGCTCCATTCTCGAGGGACTCCATGACCCCCTGAAGCTAGTCGCGTTCGCGGCCGCGGGCACCCCCCTTGCCACGGGCTCTTCCCGTGCGATAGGGCCGTTATATGCCCCAGAACGACACCCCCGCGTCCCTGAAGGATCCGCAGCTCTACGAAGAGCTGCGCACGGACGGCGCATCGAAGCAGAAGGCCGCCCGCATCTCCAACGCCGCCGCCCGCGACGGCCGCACGGCCGTGGGTCGCCGCGGCGGCGCGGCAGGATCGTACGAGGACTGGACCGTCGCCGAGCTGCGCGGACGCGCCAAGGAACTCGGCATCCGCGGCTACGCGAACGCGCGGAAGGCGGAGCTCGTCGACATGCTCCGCGACTCCTGAGGTGGCGCGCCTTCGCAGGGTCCGGCCCGGCCGCGACCTCGGCTACCGACGCGTGCGCTCGGGCACGGGATTCCGCTACGTGGATGCCGACGGGTCGCCCCTCCCGGCCGCCGAGCGCGACCGCGTGCGGGCGCTCGTCATCCCGCCGGCCTGGGGCGATGTGTGGATCGCGGCGGCGGCCAACGGGCACATCCAGGCCACCGGCGTGGACGAGGCGGGCCGGATGCAGTACCTCTACCATCCGGACTGGTCGACCCGTCGCGACAAGGGCAAGTACGCTCGCGCGCTCGAGCTGGCCGAGCGTCTGCCGCATGCGCGCGGCCGCGTCACGGCATCCCTGCGCCGCGACGATCTCGACCGGGAGCGGGTGCTGGCCACGGCCTTCCGCCTCCTCGATCAGGCGGCGCCGCGCGTGGGCAGCGAGCGGTACTTCTCCGCCCACGGGAGCCGGGGGCTCACGACGCTCCAACGACGCGACGCCCTGGTCGACGGCAGCGTCACGAGCCTGCGCTTTCCCGGCAAGAGCGGCAAACGGCAGCGCCTCGACGTCGATGACGCCGACCTCGCCGTGGTGGTCGGACTCCTCGCGGCGGGGCGGCCCGCGGCGCCGCTGCTGGCCTACGTGCGCGGGCGTCGCCGGGTCGCGCTCACACCGAAGGACGTGAACGCGTACGTGCGGGCGATGACCGGCGGAAGCTTCACCGCGAAGGACTTCCGCACCCTCCGCGGCACGATCCTCGCCGCCGACGCCCTCGCCCGCATCGGTCCGACGTCGACGAAGACCGATCGCAAGCGCGCCGAGGTCCTCGCGGTCAGAGCGACGGCCACGGCTCTGGGCAACACGCCCGCCGTCGCCAAGAGCTCGTACATCGACCCGCGGGTGTTCGCCCGTTACCGACGCGGCGTCCTGCTCGACACCTCCATTTCCCCGGAATCGGCGATCCGCGCCCTCCTCGCCTCGTGAGCCGGCGCTAGTCTGCGGACGTGCCCCCCGCCCGCCGGTTCTCGCTCGTCGCTCTGCTGCTGGTGATCGCCGGCGGCATGGTCGGCGTGGCGCTGCGGGCGGTCGTCGTCGTGCCGCTGACCGCCGCCGGCCTGCATCCGCTCGTCGTCCCGGCCGCGACCCTCGTCGTCAACCTGATCGGTTCGCTACTCCTCGGCGTCATCGTCGGATGGCTGGCGGATCGGCATCCACGCGCACGACTCTTCCTCGGCACCGGGGTCATGGGCGGGTTCACCACCTACAGCGCCTTCGCCGTCCAGGCCGTGACGACGGCGACCGCCTCGCCGTTCGTCGGCATCGCGCTCATCGTCGTCTCGCTGTTCGGCGGGGTGCTCGCCGCCGTCGCGGGTCTCGCCGTCGGCCGTCGCCTCGCCGACCGCCCGGGCGAGATCGAGCGGCCCGAGGACGCGGAATGAGCGCGGTCGAGGTGGCGGCGCTCATCGTCGGCGGCGGGCTCGGGGCGGGGGCGCGCTATCTGATGGATGCCGCGGTCATGCGCGGCCGGTCGGGGGCGTTCCCCGTCGGCATCCTGCTGGTGAACGTGCTGGGGTCGTTCCTCCTCGGACTTCTGACGGGACTCGGCACGTCGGTCGCACCGGTGTGGATGAGCATCCTGGGTGTCGGGGTGCTCGGCGGCTTCACGACCTTCAGCACGGTCTCGACGGAGACGGCGCTGCTCGCCGAGCGGGGACGCCGCGACTGGGCGTGGATCAACCTCCTCGGCACGCTCGTGCTCTCGCTCGCCGCCGCGGCCCTTGGGCTGCTCCTCGGGGGCCTCTTCCCCCGCTGACCCGGCGCTCCCGCGGCGGCCCGGCCGGCGGCCCGGCGGGCGGCCGGGCAGGTGCTTCGTCATCGGCCCGGCCGGCGCCCATGCCGATGTGCAAGGGATGCCGAGCGACACGCCGCGGCATCCGTCGCCGCCGCGGCGCGTCCACCGGGCGCCCTCGCAGATCGGGACGGTGGCGGTGCGCGGATCGGAACCAGCGCGCGTGCGACAATGAAGCCGATACACGCGTGTATCGAGCTTCTCGTGCGCGCCCGTCTGGAGAGCAAGGGTTCCCGTGTCGCATCTCGCCGTACTGAGCCTGAAGAACCGGGCCCTCATCGCCTTGATCACGATCGTCGCGGCGATCTTCGGCGGCCTCGCCCTGACGAGCCTCAAACAGGAGCTCATCCCTTCGGTCGAGTTCCCGCAGCTGTCGATCCTGTCGACCTACCCGGGCGCGTCGCCCGACGTCGTCAACAACGACGTCTCGACGCCCATCGAGTCCGCGATCCAGGGCATCCCGGGCCTGGAGTCCACGACCGCCACGAGCACGACGAACGCCTCGATCATCCAGGCCTCCTTCACCTACGGCACCGATCTGGCCACCGCCGAGCAGAAGATCCTCCAGGCGATCAACCGCATCAAGTCCGATCTGCCCAGCGGCGTCGAGCCGAACGTCGTGTCGTTCTCCATCGACGATCTGCCCGTCATCGCGCTGGCCGTCACCGGATACAGCGACGAGAAGACCATCCAGGCCAAGCTGCAGGCGACCACGATCCCCGACCTCGAGGACGTCAAGGGCGTCAGCGCGGCCTCCATCGTCGGCGGCCAGGGGCAGCGCGTGACGATCACCCCCGACCAGCAGAAGCTCGCCGCGGCCGGGTTCACGCAGACGGCGTTGACCGACGCGCTCACACAGAACGGCGTGCTCTTCCCCGGCGGCACCGTCACGGAGGGCGATCAGACGCTCACGGTGCAGACGGGGAGCAAGCTGACCTCCGTCGACCAGATCGCGGCACTGCCGCTCGTGCCGACGTCCGCGGCGCAGTTCGAGGGCGCCCTCGCCAGCGGCGCGCTGACCGTCGGCGACGTGGCGACCGTGGCGCTGGCGCAAGACCCGGTCACCTCGATCTCGCGCGTCAACGGCGAGCCCGCCCTGACGATCTCCATCACCAAGCTTCCCGCGGCGAACACCGTCGACGTCAGCCGTGCCGTCACCGCGCTGCTGCCCACCCTGCAGAGCGACATCGGCGGCGACGCGTCGTTCACCGTGGTCTTCGACCAGGCGCCCTACATCGAGCAGTCGATCGAGTCGCTCGCGCAGGAGGGCCTGCTCGGACTCGTCTTCGCCGTGCTCGTCATCCTCGTGTTCCTGCTGTCGGTGCGTTCGACACTCGTCACGGCGATCTCGATCCCGACGAGCGTTCTCATCACCTTCGTCGGCATCCAGGCGTTCGGCTACTCGCTGAACATCCTCACGCTCGGGGCGCTGACGATCGCGATCGGCCGCGTCGTCGACGACTCCATCGTGGTGATCGAGAACATCAAGCGCCACTACGTCGAGGGGGCCGACAAGCTCGCCTCGATCCTGCTCGCCGTCCGCGAGGTGGCCGCCGCGATCACCGCCTCGACCATCACGACGGTCGCCGTCTTCCTGCCGATCGCCTTCGTGGGCGACGTGACCGGCGAGCTGTTCCGCCCGTTCGCGATGACCGTCACCATCGCGATGGCCGCCTCGCTGTTCGTGGCGCTGACCATCGTGCCGGTGCTCGCCTACTGGTTCCTGCGCCCCGGAAAGCCGGTGCGCGACGCCGAGGGCGACCCGATCGACCCGGAAGACCCCGCAGCGCCTCCGTCCCGCCTGCAGCGGGGCTACCTGCCCATCCTCGGCTGGACGCTGAAGCACTCCTGGGTCACGCTGCTGCTCGCCGTGCTCGTGCTCGGGGGCACCGCCGCGGCGGCGCCCCTCATGAAGACGAACTTCCTCGGCGACAGCGGGCAGAACACCTTCACCATCACGCAGCAGGTCGGGCAGGCGCCGAGCCTCGACGCCGAAGACGCCGCGGCGCAGAAGGTCGAGACCGCCGTGAAGGGCGTCGCCGGCGTGACCACGGTGCAGACCTCGATCGGCTCCAGCGGATCGGCGGTGCGCGACGCCTTCCGCGGCGGCAGCACCGGAATCACCTACTCGGTCACGACCGACACGGGGGCCGACCAGCTCACCGTCCGCGACGAGGTCGAGAAGGCGATCGCCGGACTCGGCGACGTCGGCACCGTCACGATCTCCTCCGGTCAGGGCGGATTCGGCTCGAGCAACGTCGAGGTCGACGTGACCGCCCCGTCCGCCGACGCGCTCCAGAAGGCCACCGACGCGGTCGTCGCCGGGCTGCAGGGCAAGGAAGGCATCGGCCAGATCACCTCGAACCTCTCGGCATCCCTCCCGTACGTCGCCGTCACCGTCGACCGCGCGAAGGCCGCCCAGCTCGGGCTGTCGGAGGTCGCCGTCGGCGGGCTCGTCTCCAACACGATGCAGCCGCGTCAGATCGGCTCGGTCGAGATCGACGGCACCTCGCTCACCGTCTACCTCCAGGCGGCGACCGTGCCGCAGACGATCGACGAGCTCAAGGGCCTGCAGATCGCCTCGGCCAACGGTCTCGTGCGCCTCGATCAGGTCGCCACCGTCGAGCAGAGCCAGGGTCCGACCTCCATCACGACCCAGCGCGGCCAGCGCACCGCGACCGTGACGGTCACTCCGTCGACCGACGACCTCAACACCGCGTCGGCGAGCGTCCGCACGGCCCTCACCAGCCTGGATCTGCCCACGGGGGCCGACGCGAAGGTCGGCGGTGTCGTGACGCAGCAGACGGATGCCTTCGGACAGCTCGGTCTCGCCATGCTCGCGGCCATCCTGATCGTCTACATCGTCATGGTCGCGACCTTCAAGTCGCTGCGCCAGCCGTTGCTGCTGCTCGTGTCGGTGCCGTTCGCGGCGACCGGTGCGATCCTCCTGCAGATCGCCACCGGGGTGCCGCTCGGCGTCGCCTCGCTCATCGGTGTGCTGATGCTGATCGGCATCGTCGTCACCAACGCGATCGTGCTCGTCGACCTCGTCAACCAGTACCGCGAGAAGGGGCTCAGCACCCATGACGCGACCGTCGCGGGCGGCTCGCGACGCCTGCGACCCATCCTCATGACGGCGCTCGCGACGATCTTCGCGCTGACGCCGATGGCGCTCGGCATCACCGGCCACGGCGGCTTCATCTCGCAGCCCCTCGCGATCGTCGTGATCGGCGGCCTCGTCTCCTCGACCGTGCTGACGCTGCTGGTGCTGCCGACGCTCTACAACCTCGTCGAGGGGGCCCGCGAGCGCCGGGCCGCCCGCCGGGGAGCCGCAGACGGCGGCCACGAGGCGGCCGCGGATGCCGGTGCGGACCCCGTCGCCCCGGCATCCGGTGCCGCCGCGCTGCACCCGCGCCGCGCGCTGCGCGGGAAGTAGAGTCGAGTCATGCGTCCCCGACTCCTCGGCGTCGCCGTCCTCACCCTCGGCGTCGCACTGGCCGGGTGCGCCGCGAGCGTCCCGGCGGCCACCCCCACGGCGCCGGCCACGGCCACGGCCAGCGATGAAGGCGCCGCGGCCGCGCCGACGCCGACGCCGACGGCGACCGCGGCCGCGGCCGCCGCGGCCGTCTTCCCCCGCTGCGAGGACCTGATCCCGATCGAGCTGCTGCAGCAGAACTTCTCGACGGACGTCGTCGGGTACACCGACGGCGGTGGATGGACCATCGGGCAGGTTCTTCCCGGCCCGGTGGCACGCTCAGCAGTCGAGAAGGCAGAGCGTGCCGTCGACTGCGGATGGGGCGTCCGCGGCGGCTCGGACGGTGGCGTGCACGCGGCCGTGCTCGAGCTGCCCGCCGAGGTGCGCGACGAACTCGTGAGTGCGCTGCGCACCGCCGACGGGTACACCGAGGCCGCGATCGACGACGCCACGGTCTTCACTTCAGCCGTGCACGGTGAGATCGCCGACGGGGCGGTCGGCTATGCGTTCGAGGGGACGACGTGGCTGGCGATCGTCGGCAACAGCAAGGAAGCGGCGATGCAGTCCGCTTACCTCCCCGCCGCCGTGGCCGCCCTGCGGGCCGCCAACGCGGGGTGAGCGGGGCGCCTCAGCCGCGCGGATCGGGCTGATCGGCGACCACCATGAAGCGGATGAAGACGGCGAGCCACCCGAAGATCAGCGCGAACACGATGATCTCGAAGGCCGTCAGCCCGAAGTAGCCCGTGGCGAACAGTGCGATCGAGGCGACCAGGCCGGCCAGGAACGCCCACGACGCCAAGAAGTAGGCGCGCGGCATCCGCCGCACGATCCACGGGCCGCCGACGAGCAGCAGCAGGAACATCAGGGCCATGCCCGACGCCGACAGGTTGTGCAGCAGCATGTTCACGTTGACCGGGAAGATGCCGACGCAGGCCAGCATGACGCCCATGATCGCCAGCGCCGTGCCGACGACACGGATGCCGCGCGGCGCCTCGCCCAGCGCGGCGAGGTCGTGGGAGACGTACAGCGTGAAGGTCGTCACGAGCAGGCCTCCGGCGACGAGCGTGCCGTTGAAGAGGAAGCTCGACATATCACCGAACGTCCCCAGCTGGCTGAAGTGGTAGGTCCACCAGAGCGGGTCGGAGGTCGTGATCATGGCCGCCAGCGTCCCGATCCCGATGAAGGTGACCAGCAGCGTCGTGAGGCGCTGGGTCGTCATCCGCGAGGCGGAGAGGTAGCTCAGCCAGCCCGACAGGCCCGTCGCCGTGGCCGCCAGCACGGTCGTCCAGAACGCGGTGAGCTCGACGTCGATGAAGGCGCGCGAGAGCACGGCGAACAGCGCGACGGTCCCGATCGCCGCGAGGGCGCCGTGCGCGATCACGACGGATGCCGTCGACACCACGTAGCGCCAGCTCGCGATCCTGCGCCGCCACTCCTGACCGTCGGTGGTGCGGGCGCGCCAATAGCCGAGCGCGGAGCTGACGCCCGCCGCGAGGCCCGCCCCGGCCGCCGCCCAGCCGGCGATGCTCCCGTCGCCCCACAGGCGCGTGCCGATGCCGAGCAGTCCGACGATGAGCCCGACGCCGCCGCCGGAGACGGCGGCGATCGCCGCGGCGAGCAGAGCCTCCGCCTCGACGCGCAACGAGGGCGCGGGGGCGCGATCGGCGTCGGCGGCGGCGGGGAGTCGGGTGGGTTCCGCTGCGGTCATGGCGCCAGTGTAGGGGGCCGCCGGCGGGCCGCGATCCCGGCGTGGCCGGACCCGACCGGCGCTCTCACAGGTGCGACCGGTACAGTGGTGCGGTCGGCTCTGGACACCGCGCTGCGGCGCGGGTGGGTTTGTGAGTCCAAGGGGCCGATGGTGAGCGCCGCTCGGCGCACATGACCATCACTGTGAATGGCCCCCGGACCACCGGGTCGCCCGCCGCCCCGATCTCCTCGACCATCGCGTCGTGGGGGACTCCTTCGGCGCGGAGGCGCTGTTCTCGCGCGAGAAAACCCAGGAAGAACACCATGCCCAAGAGCAAGAAGCCGGCCGGCGGCCGCGCCCAGAACTTCGAGCCGCGCTACGGCGCGAAGACCAGCTACCAGGACGCGAAGCGCCGTCCCGGTCAGTCCTCTGCCGGCAAGCCCGGCAGCAAGAGCCCCGGCCACCGCGGCTATCGCGCCGCCGAGGCGACCGACGCGGCGCCCAAGCAGCGCTGGAGCGCCCAGGAGCGCGCCGGCCGCGACGAGGCGCGCGGCATCCGCTCCCGCGCCCACGGCGACCGCCCGGCCCGCGACGACCGCCCGGCTCGGTCGTTCGATGACCGCCCGCGCCGTGACGACCGCCCGGCTCGGTCGTTCGATGACCGTGGCCGTAACTCCTCCACGTCGGGCGGGGATCGCCGTGAGCGGCCTGGTTTCGGCTCTCGGGACGAGGATCGGAGGAGTTTCGACCGCCCGCGTCGCGACGACCGGCCGCGTCGTGACGACCGGCCTGCTCGGTCGTTCGATGACCGTGGCCGTAACTCCTCCACATCGGGCGGGGATCGCCGTGAGCGGCCTGGTTTCGGTTCTCGCGACACGGATCGGAGGAGTTTCGACCGCCCGCGTCGCGACGACCGTCCGGCCCGGTCCTTCGATGACCGGCCGCGTCGTGACGACCGGCCCGCCCGGTCGTTCGATGACCGCCCGCGTCGTGATGACCGCCCGGCTCGGTCGTTCGATGACCGTGGCCGTAACTCCTCCACGTCGAGTGCGGAGCGGCGGGAGCGGCCTGCTTTCGGCCCCCGCGACGAGGATCGGAGGAGTTTCGACCGCCCCCGCCGCGACGACCGCCCGGCCCGCGACGACCGCCCCCGCCGCGATGACCGTCCGGCCCGCGCCACCGGCGGCAACCGTGCGGACTGGAACGCCGACGCGAAGGATGCCGCGGCCCGCAAGGCCTACGAGGCGCACGCCGACGTCGTGCACGAGAAGCTGCAGGCGCAGGCCGTGCAGGCCGAAGAGGTCGCGGACGTGAGCTTCGCCGGCCTCGGCCTGGGCGAGAACATCGTCCGGGCGCTCGCCGAGCTGGGCGCCGCGGCGCCGTTCCCGATCCAGGCGGCGACGATCGCGCCGATTCTCGCCGGCAAGGACGTGCTCGCGCGCGGCCGCACCGGCTCGGGCAAGACCATCGCCTTCGGCGCCCCGCTCGTCGAGTCGGTGCTGCGCAGCCAGGCCGGCAAGCGCCGCGCGTTCGGCCGCAGCCCCCGCGCGCTGATCTTGGCCCCGACGCGCGAGCTCGCACTGCAGATCGACCGTACGATCCAGCCGATCGCCCGCAGCGTCGGCCTGTTCACGACCCAGATCTACGGCGGTGTGCCCCAGGCGCGCCAGGTCGGTGCGCTCAAGAAGGGTGTCGACATCATCATCGGCACCCCGGGCCGCATCGAAGACCTGCAGGAGCAGGGCAAGCTCGACCTGTCCGAGATCGGCGTCGTCGTGCTGGACGAGGCCGACCACATGAGCGAGCTCGGCTTCCTCGAGCCGATGCAGCGGATCCTCCGTCTGGTCGAGCCCGACGCGCAGAAGCTGCTGTTCTCGGCGACCCTCGACCGCGAGGTCGCGGCGCTCGTCGATGAGTTCCTCGTCGACCCGGCGGTGTACGAGGTCGCCGGCGAGGACCAGGACTCCGGCACGATCGACCACCGCGTGCTCGTCATCGACCACCGCGACAAGGCCGACATCCTCACCTCGCTCGTCGACCGCGCCGGCAAGACGCTCGTGTTCGCCCGCACCCGTGCGTACGCCGAGATGCTCGCCGAGCAGTTCGACGACGCCGGCATCCACGCGGTCGCCCTCCACGGCGACCTCAACCAGGGCAAGCGCACGCGCAACCTCGAGCGGCTCACCTCGGGCCGCGTCAGCGTGCTGGTCGCGACGGATGTCGCCGCGCGCGGCATCCACGTCGACGACATCGACCTGGTCATCCAGGCCGACGCGCCCGACGAGTACAAGACGTACCTGCACCGCTCCGGTCGCACCGGTCGCGCGGGGCGTTCCGGCACCGTCGTGACGCTCATCCCGCGTCAGCGCCGCCGGCGCATGACCGAGATGCTCGACCGCGCCGAGATCGACGCGCCGTTCGAGGACGCCCGTCCCGGCGACGACGTGATCGAGGAGCTGTCCGGGCGGCAGGCCGCGCACGTCGACCGCTGACACCCGCACCCGGAGGGGCCGAGACGTTCGCGTCGCGGCCCCTCCGGCGTGTGGTCAGAACAGCATCGCCGGGGCGGCGGCGGATGCCGCGGCCCGCGCCGTGGTCCGCACGGGCCCCGGTCGCGCCGGCCGGGTCTCGACTTCTTCCTCCGGACCGCCCGTGAGCCGGTGTCGCCGCAGCAGCGGCCGGACCCGCGCCGCGAGCCACTTCCGGTAGCCGACGGGCGCGTACACGCTGGCGCCGGGGTAGAGCCCCCGATACGCGGGCACCAGCTCGGGGTGCTCCCGTTCGAGCCACTGCCAGAACCACTCGCGGGCTCCGGGCCGCAGGTGCAGCGCTCCGAAGACGACGCGGACGGCTCCGGATGCCGCGATGCGCGCCAGCGCGTCGTCGAGCACCGCCACGGCATCCGTCAGGTGCGGCACGATCGGCATGAGGAACACGGTCACGGCGAAGCCCGCGTCGGCGGCCGCCCGCACGGTGTCGAGCCGGGCCTGGAAGGTGGGGGCGCCCGCTTCGAGCGTCTGCCGCAGGCGCTCGTCGGGCATGGCGATCGACATCGACAGGTGCACGGGCACGCGCCGGCGGGCCTCCGCGAGCACCGGCAGGTCGCGGCGCAGGAGCGTGCCCTTGGTCAGCACCGAGAACGGCGTCCGGCTCGCCGCGAGCGCGTCGATGATCTCCGGCATGAGCCGGTATCTCCCCTCGGCCCGCTGGTACGGGTCGGTGTTGGTGCCGAGCGCGACCGGCTCCCGCCCCCACGAGCGCGCGGCGAGCTCGCGTCGCAGCACTTCGGCGACGTTGACCTTCACGACGATCTGCTCGTCGAAGTCGCGTCCGGCGTCGAGGTCGAGATAGGTGTGGGTGTTGCGGGCGAAGCAGTACGAGCACGCATGGCTGCACCCGCGATAGGGGTTCACGGTCCAGTCGAACGGCATCGCGGATGCCGACGGCACATGGTTCAGCGCCGACTTCGCGGCGACCTCGTGAAAGGTCATGCCCGCGAACTCGGGGGTGGTCACCGTGCGGACCAGCCCCTCCCGCGTCTCGAGGCCGGGCAGGGCTGCGGCATCCGTCGAATCGATTCTTTGTCCACGCCAGCGCATGCCTGATATACGAACATAGATTCGATGACTGTGCAATGCGCACCGTCCTCTCGGCCGGGCGCGGCAGAATGGGCGGGTGCCGCAACCCGAGCAGCCGACCAGCCGACGCGCCGCGCGCCTCGCCGCCGAGGCGGCGCCGGAGTCGCCCGCGCGTCGGTCGATGCCGGCCGTCGGGCGCCGCGGTCTCGTGGTGCTGGCGGGGCTCGCGGCTTTGGTGGTGCTCGTCGTCGTCATCGCGCTGACGCGTCCCGGAGGCGCCGCCACGGCGCCCGGGGGCGGCGCCGCGGGCGTCACCGCGCCCACCGACGCGGTCGCGCTGCCGGACGGGGTGGGGTCGGGCACGCCCGCGACCGGCCTGCCCGTGCCCGCGCAGAGCGGGGTGGCCGCGGCATCCTGCGACGATCCCGCGGTCTCGTCGGCGCTCGCCGAGGGCAGGGATGCCGACGTCATCACCGCCTTCGGAGGCGGCGCCGCCTTCCGCGCCGCCGTCGTGTCGGGGGCAGCGCCCTGCATCGATCTCGGCGACCCGCACCGGCTGTGGATCGTCGTCGACAAGCAGCGCCCGTTGAACCCGATCGACGTCGAGCCGACCTCGGTCGTCGCCCCCGCCGACATGCAGCGAACCGTCGACGGCCGGCTGCAGCCCGCGGCGGCGGAGGCGCTCACCGCGCTCGTGGCGGCGGCGGCGAACGAGGGCGCGGGGGCGATCGGCCTCAACAGCGCCTACCGTTCGTTCGCCTCGCAGACGCGCACCTACAACGGCTACGTGAACACCCTCGGTCGCGCCGCCGCCGACCAGCAGAGCGCGCGGCCCGGCTTCAGCGAGCACCAGACCGGACTCGCCACCGACGTGGCGGCCTGCGACGGCGGCTGCGGCGCGATCGAAGCGTTCGGCGGGACGCCGCAGGGCGCCTGGGTCGCCGAGAACGCGTGGCGGTTCGGCTACATCGTCCGCTACGAGAGCGGCTACACCGCCACCACGGGGTACGAGGCCGAGCCGTGGCATCTGCGCTACATCGGCCCCGAGCTCGCGAAGGCGTACCACGAGGGTGGGTTCCACACGCTCGAGGACTTCTTCGGGCTGCCGGCCGCCCCCGACTACTGATCGCCCGGGGTCGCCGTCGCGCGAGGTCGTCCTGTCGCCACCGACATGAAACCCAGTACCATGGATGCTGGGATGCGATGCCACCGGCATCCGTCGTTCATCGCGACGCGTCCCGCAGATTCGACACTCGACGACGAGAGGACGGGCGCACCATGGAGCGCGACATCTACGACGAGGATCACGAGGCGTTCCGCGACGTCGTCAAGGAGTTCCTCAAGCGCTTCGCCACCGAGCAGAAGCGCAAGCAGTGGGAGGCGGACGGGGAGATCGACCGCGCCACCATGCTCGCCGCCGGCGAGGCCGGCATCATCGGTCTGAGCGTGCCGGAGGAGTTCGGCGGCGCCGGGATGCTGCAGGACTACCGTTTCCGCGCGATCGTGCTCGAGGAGACGATCGGGGCCGGCCAGGGCTCGCTCGCCGGGGCCTTCGGCATCCAGGACGACCTCGCCGTCCCGTACATCGTGCACATGGGGACGCAGGAGCAGAAGGAGAAGTGGCTGCCGGGGATGGCGACCGGCGAGATCCTCGGCGCGCTCGCGATGACCGAGCCCGGCGCCGGCAGCGACCTGCGCGGCATCAAGACCACGGCGAAGAAGGTCGACGGCGGCTACCTCGTCAACGGCGCCAAGACCTTCATCTCCTCGGGAAAGACCGCCGACATGGTCGTCACGTTCGTGAAGACCGGCGAGGGCAACCGTCCGGATGCCTTCAGCCTGCTGATCCTCGAGGACGGCATGGAGGGCTTCGACCATGGCAAGAAGCTCGAGAAGATGGGCTTCCACGGGTGGGACACCGCCGAGCTGAGCTTCACCGACGTCTTCGTCCCGGAGGCGAACCTCATCGGCGGCAAGGAGGGCCTGGGCTTCATCCAGCTCATGATGAACCTCCCGCTCGAGCGTCTGTCGATCGGCGTCGCCGCGGCGGCCGCCGGCGAGGCCGCGTTCGTCTGGACGCGCGACTACGTGCTCAGCCGTGAGGCGTTCGGCGAGCGGATCGCCGACTTCCAGAACACGCGGTTCCTGCTGGCCGACATGGCCACGACGGTCGACGTCATGTGGACCTACAACGACCGCGCGATGATGCTCTACAAGGACAAGAAGCTCACCGCCGAGGAGGCCGCGAAGGTCAAGTTCTGGTCGACCGACCGCGAGGCGGAGCTGCTCGACACCGGCGTGCAGCTGCACGGCGGGTACGGCTACATCACCGAGTACCCGATCGCCCGCGCCTACCTCGACGCCCGCGTCCACCGCATCTACGGCGGCACGAACGAGATCATGCGCGACATCGTGTCGCGCCAGATCGTCGGCAAGCGCTGACCGCGAGATCCGCTCTGCCGCGGCATCCGCTCTGCCGCGAGAAACCATCTGCGCACCGAGAAACCGGTGCGCAGGTGGTTTCTCGTTGTGGGGATGGTTTCTCGCGGGCGAGGCGCGGGCAAGGCGAGGGCGAGAGCGAGGCGCGGGCGAGGGCGGCGGGGGTGTCGGCGGGTGCGGGTAGCGTGCGGGCATGGCGGAGGCGCAGCGGTGCGTGATGTGCGGGCTCACGCAGCCGACCGCGGATGCCGACGGCACCCCGACCTGCCCGGTGTGCGGGTGGCGGCTCGGCGACAGTCCCGATCCCGACCTGCCGCGCCCGCGCGTCGAGGTGGTCTACTACCTGCGGTGGGAAGAGCGCATCAAGATCGGGACGAGTCGCGAGCCCCGGCGGCGTCTCGCCGCGATCCGGCATCAGGAGCTGCTGGCGTTCGAACTCGGCGGGCGCGCTGTCGAGCGCGCGCGGCACGCGCAGTTCGCGCACCTGCGCGAAGGTGGCGAGTGGTTCCGCGCGGAGCCGGAGCTGCGGGCCCACGCCGCCGAGCTCGCGGGGACGGTGCCCCCGTGGCACCGCTACGCCCGGTGGATGGCCGACGCCCTGCGTCAGGCGGTCAGCTGACGCAGGGTCGCACCGATCACGCCACCGCGCGGTGACGGGCGAGGCGGGCCACCCCGGCGGCGCGCAGCCGGTCGGCGATGACGATCGCGATCGCCGTGCCGCCCACGCAGGATGCCACGCACAGCGCGATGAAGCCGCTGAGCGCGACCGGCGACATCGCCCAGAGGTCGAACGACTGGGCGGCGAGGACGGGGTAGGCGATGCCGATGACGATCGCTCCCGCGTAGTGCATCCACGTGGCCCAGCGGCGGTACGCCGTCAGCAGGAACGGCAGCTCCGGGAAGAACGCCCAGAACAGGGTGGTCGCCACCGCCGAGATCGTGAAGAACGGCGCGAGCACGAGGCCGGAGATGAGTCCGACCAGCAGGCCGGCGACGGGGCGGTGCAGCAGCCGCAGCGCGACCACGGCGGGGATCACCCAGAGACCGGCGATACCGATCGAGACGAACGGCAACGTCGCGAACAATGCCAGCGACACCCACCAGCCCGCCGCGAGGACGACGCCTCCCGCCACGCCGATGGCCGCGCAGGTCAACAGGTAGGCGGTCGTGACCCGGCCCATCAGTGCTCCTCCGCGCCGCTGCGCTCCGCCGCCGGCGTCGGCGATGCGGACCCGGCGCGCCAGTAGCCGACGAAGCTGATCCGGTCCTTCGGGTGCCCCGACGCGACGAGGTGCCGGCGGGCGGCGACCGGCAGCGACTGCTCGCCGACGACGAAGACATGCGTATCGGATGCCGGAGGGTCGAGCTGCCGCAGAGCACTCAGCGCGAGGGTTCCGGGGCGCGCCCCGGCATCCCGCACCAGCCACCGCACCTCCACGCCGTCGGGCGCGTCGATCTCCAGCACGTCGTCGGCCGACGGCGCCTCGACCAGCACGGTGCCCGTCGCGGTGGAGGGCAGCGACGCGCACACGCCGGACACCGCCGGGACGCCCGTCTCGTCGGCGATCAGCAGGACGCGCTCGACGCCGCGCTCCGGTGAGAAGCCCAGCCCCTCGTCGATGATCACGACCGACTCGCCCACGGTCGCGGAGGCGGCCCAGCGCGACGCCGGACCCGCGGTCGGCCCGGAGCCGTGCAGCACGAAGTCGACGTCGAGCTCCGCTCCGCCGCTGGGCCCGCTCGCCCGGTAGGCGCGGACCGTGTAGTTGCGCATCGCGGGCCGGATGCCCTCCGGGATGCGCAGGTACGACAGGTACCCGAAGATCCGGTTCGCCTTCGCGGGGATGCGCTCCAGGCCCGCGCCCGCGCTGTCGCTGCGGTGCGGCAGGAACAGCCGGAACCACTGGTCGTAGCCCAGCGGCGCGAACCGGCCGATGTCGCCACCGCCGAGGGTGACGCGCATCCAGTGGGGGGCGAGGCGGCGGACGGCGACCACCTCCAGTCGGAGAAGGTCTTGGGAGGCGGGCTTGGTCAGGCGTGAGGAGCGGGCCATGCGGCATCCTTTCTGCGACGGATCAGGGTGCCCACGGGAAGAGGGCGACGAGGATGACGGCACTGGTCAGCCAGAAGACGGCGACGAACACCGTGTCGCGTCGGCGCCACGGGACGAGGTGCCGTTCGGTGCGGTCGGGGTGGGCGCCGAAGGCGCGCGCATCCATCGCGAGGGCGACCCGCTCGGCGTGCCGGATCGCGCCCGCCAGCAGCGGCACGAGGTAGCCCCACCAGCGCGCGAGCGCGGCGACGGGGCCGCGGCCGCCGTGCGACCCCCGCACGCGGTGGGCCTGGCGGATGACGTCGAGCTCGTGCCCGAACCTCGGGACGAAGCGGAACGCGGCCAGCGCGGTGTAGCCGATGCGGTACGGCACCCGCAGCTGCTGCACGCTCGCCCGCACGAGATCGGGTCCGGTGGTCGTCAGCCCCGCGATGAGCGCGAGCGCGACGATCGCCGCCAGGCGCAGACCCGTCGCGAACCCGACGGTCAGCGCACCGGTCGTGAGGCTCCAGTCGCCGATCCGGGCGACGACGTCGCCGCCGACGCGCGCCGGATCGGTCCACAGGCTCATCGACAGGCCGATCACGATCGTCGCGACCGGCACCGCCACGAGCAGCAGCAGCGCGATCCGCCGGGTGATCCGGGTGCCGGCGAGGATGACCGCACAGGCGAGGGCGAGGAATGCGAGCGGGGTCGCGAGGTCGCGCGCGAAGACGAGGAGCACCATCGCCGGCAGCGGTGCCGCGAGCTTCGCGAGCGGGTTCAGCCCCGCGAGGAGCCCGCCCGCGTCGACGCGGGCCCAGGGGTCGACGGTCGTCGCGCTCACCGCGCCGCCCTCCCCGCGGCATCCGCCGCCGGCAGATCGGCGAGTCGGGTGACGCCGGCGAGGGAAGGATGCCGCGTCAGGCCGGCGAACGCGCGGCGCAGGGGAGGCTGTCGCAGCCCCGCCGAGCGGAGCAGATCGTCGTCGGCGAATACGGCGGGTGTCGCGGCATCCGCGATGATGCGCCCGTCGCCCACGACGATCGTGCGGTGCGCGTGCTCGGTGACCAGTTGCATGTCGTGGGTGACGACGAGGATGGTCGTGCCTTCGGCGCTGAGGTCGCTCAGCAGGCCCATCAACTCGTCGGCGCGTGCGCGGTCCTGACCGAACGTCGGCTCGTCGAGCGCGAGCACCGGTGCGCCCGCGACCAGAGCCGTGCCGACCGAGAGGCGGCGCTTCTGGCCGCCCGAGAGCAGGAACGGGTGGACCTCGGCCTTGTCCTCGAGGCCGAAGCGGCGCAGCACGTCGAACGCGCGCTCGCGCACCTCCTCCTCGGGCAGCCGCTGTCGGCGCAGGCCGTGGGCGAGCTCGTCGTACACCGTGTGGGCGATGAACTGGTGTTCGGGATTCTGGAAGACGAAGCCGATCCGCCGTGACAGGGCGCGGAGGTCGGTGCGGCCCACGTCGACGCCGTCCACGGTGACCTGCCCGCGCGGGACCGAGACGACTCCCGCGAGCGACTGCAGGAGCGTCGTCTTGCCGGCGCCGTTCGCGCCGACGATCGCGACGAACGCGCCGGCGTCGACGTCGAGGTCGATGCCGTGGAGGATCTCGCGGCGCCCGCGGCGCGTGCGCAGCCCGCGCGCACGGATGACGGGGGATGCCGCGCCCGGTGCCTCCGCATCGTCTGCACGACTCCGCCTGGACGAGCCTTCGGAGGGGGCGGAGCCGGCGGTGGCCGTCGTAGAGGCGGAGTCGTGCAGACTGCCGCCCGCGGATGTGTCGGCCGACTCCAGGGCGGCGTGCAGCTCGGCGGGTTCGAGGGGGAGGGGGTCGAGCGTCCAGCCGGCCGCGCGCAGGCGGAGGGCGGCGAGGGTCGACACGGGCAGCCACACGCCCATCTCGTGCAGCTCGGCGGCGCGGGCGCGGAGCACGTCGTCGACGGTGCCGTCCGCGACGGTGCGCCCGACGTGGTCGAGCACGACGACCCGGTCGGTGATCCCCACGACGGCGTCGAGGTTGTGCTCGACCAGCAGGATCGCCCGGTCGCCGGCGGCGACGAGGGCGCCCAGTGCGGCGTAGACCTCCTCGATGCCCTGCGGGTCGAGGTTGGCCGTGGGCTCGTCGAGAACGAGCAGGGGCGAGCCCATCGCCAGGGCGCACGCGATCGCGAGCCGTTGCCGGCCGCCGCCGCTCAGACGGTCGGGGTTCTCGTGGCGGCGCTCCCACAGGCCGACGCGGCGCAACGCCTCCTCGGCCCGGGTCAGCACCTCGTCCACCGGCAGCCGCAGATTCTCGGGACCGAACGCCACTTCGTCGAGCAGCGTGCCGGTCACCAGCTGTGCGTCCGGGTCCTGGAAGACCATGCCCACGTGCGTGCTCAGCCGGGCCACGGGCGTCGTGGCGGTGTCGAGCCCGGCGACCTCGACGGTGCCGGAGAGGGCGGCGGGCACGGCGTGCGGGATGAGGCCGTTGAGAGCGAGCGCCAGCGTGGACTTCCCGGCGCCGCTGGGTCCGAGCAGCAGCACCACCTCACCGCGCGCCACGTCGAACGTGGCGGATGCCGGGGCATCGGCATCCGCGCCCTCATGCCGGATCGCGAGATCGCGCACGCGCAGCAGCGGAGCAGGCTCACGGCCGGCGGGAGCAGCGGCTTCCGCTCCGAAGACGGCAGAGGTCACGGATCATCCCAGCGGTCGGGCAGAGGGTCGCTCCCAGGTTAGCCCAGCCTAACCTCAGCGGCCAACAGTCGTCAGCGCCGGACGGTCTGCCGCGCCACGCCGGCGCGCCGCAGCGAGGCTCCGACGCCCAGGCCGATCGCCGTCCACGCGACGGGACCGCACACGGAGAGGGCGAGGTAGGCGATCTGGGCCCACAGGGCGTAGGCGCTCAGATGCGCCGCGAAGAAGACGACGACCGCCACGAGCACGCCGATGACCGCCGCGGAGATGAAGAAGCGCCACGCTCCCCAGGCGCGATAGCGCGTGAGTGCCGCGACCCCCTCCTGGATGGCGCCGAACAGCAGGGCCGTGCCGAGGAACCGCATCGTCCACACGGGGGCGAACGCGCTGGCGACCAGCGCGGCGAGCACGTGCGTGAGCAGTGCCACGAGCGGCAGCCGCAGCACCTCCTGCGCGACGATCCCGGGGAGCACGTGCGCCCCGAGGACGAGCCCGTAGACGATGGCGAGGCCGGGCACCGCGAGCACCACCGGCGTGACGAGTCCGGCGATGCCGCCGAGGATGCCGGTGGCCACACCGATGGCCGCGCACACCAGCAGGACGCGCGTCGACAGGACGGTGTTTCGGGCCACGATCCCAGCGTAGCCGCGCGTCCCCGGGGCTCAGGCCGGGAAAAATGCTCAGATGCTGCGCCGCCGCGGTGTCAGCCGCACCGCGGGAAGCGGCGGTGCGGGCACCCGCTCGGCGCCGTGCCCGACGACGTGACCGAAGCGCGCCTGTGGCGCGGGCGTCGGGGCGTCCTCCGCCTCGGCCTCCCACGCCGCCCGGGCCGCGACGATCTCCTCGTGCGAACGCGCCACGAAGTTCCACCACATCACGATGTCGGCTTCGAACGGCTCCCCGCCCAGCAGGAAGAGCGTCGTCTCGCGCACCGCGGTGACCTCGACGCCGTCGCGGTGGATGCCGAGGTACAGCAGGCCCTGGTCGGGCAGGGCGGTCGCGGCATCCGCTGTCGCCCACACCTCGGGGGTGCCGTCGATGCCGACCAGCGCGTACTCCCACGACGGTTCGAGCGGGAGCCGGACGCGGGAGCCGGCCGGGAGGTGGAGCTCGGCGCCGACGATCGGGGTGTACATCGTCGCGGGCGAGGTCGCCCCCGCGAACGAGCCCACCACGACCGTTGCGGTGGCGCCCGTCCCGCCGGCGGCGTCGGGGATCGTCGTCACGGGCAGGTCGTCGTGGCGCTCGAAGGCGGCGGCGCCGTGGCGGCGCGACTCGGGCAGCGCGACCCACAGCTGCAGGGCGTCGAGGGCCACCGCCTCCTCGCCGACCGAGTACTCGGAGTGGGCGATGCCGGCGCCGCTGGTCATCAGGTTGAGCACCCCGCGGCGCACGACGACGTCGCTGCCGAGGGTGTCGCGGTGGCGCACTTCGCCCACGAGCGGCCAGGTGACCGTCTGCAGGCCGATGTGCGGATGCGGCTCGACGCGCATGCGCGCCGTCTGCGGGCCGAACCGGTCGAGGAAGCACCACGCGCCGACCAGGGGCAGCGCCCGCTGCGGCAGGCTGCGGTGCACCTCCATGGCGCGCACCCCGCCGAGCGGGACCTCGCGGGCTTCCAGCAGCAACGCCCGCGGACCGTCGCAGACCGCCGGGCCGGCCACGTCGGGCGGGGCGTCGTCGAGGCGGGTCATCCGCGCGGCGTTCCCACGCCTTCGTCGCCCGGGGTGGGCTCCGCCGTCGACGCGTGCTCCGCCGTCTCGACGTCGCGTTCGCGCCACACCGCCTTCAGCCCGGGGACCTCGTGCTTCTGCAGGTAGGTGACGATGAACGGGCAGACCGGCACCACCACGTCGCCCCGGGCGGCCTCGTCCGTCATCGCCGCCGCGACCAGCTTCGTGCCGAGGCCCCGACCGCCGTAGGCCGGATCGATCTCGGTGTGCGGGAAGACCAGACGCCCCTCGGCATCCTCCTCGAACTCGGTGTAGCCGGCGATGTCGCCGTCGACGAGGATCTCGTAGCGGTCCTTCTCGTCGTTGCGTGAGATGCGGACGTCGTCGGTCATGACGCTCCTGTCGGGTCGATGTGTCCTCCCCAACGTAGGCGCGTCGTCACCTGTTCCGCCAGGGCTGTCGCCGGGAGGCGCGAGCGGGGAGGATGGCGGCATGACCCCCCGCTCCGCCCGCCGCCGTCCGCGCCTCCTCGTCTGCGCGGGAGCGGTCGTCGCGGCGACCGCGCTCCTGCTCTCGGGATGCGGGGCCTACGGTCCGTCCCCGTCGCCCTCGCCGACGTCGACCCCGACCGCGACGCCCGCGCCGACCCCCTCGCCGACCGCGACGCCCGACCCCCTGGCCGGACTGGACCTGCGCCAGCGCGTCGGACAGCTGTTCATCGTCGGAACGGCGGTCGATGCCGTCACCCCCGATACGCTCTCGGCGGTGGTCGACCGGCACGCGGGCGGCATCTTCCTGCACGGGCGTTCGCAGGCGGGCGCCCAGGCCGTGGCGAGGGTGGTCGGTTCGTTCACGACGGCGGATGCCGACGGCATCCCCCTGTGGGTGTCGACCGATCAGGAGGGCGGCGAGGTGCAGGTGCTCACGGGGCCCGGGTTCGACGACATGCCCTACGCGATCCGGCAGGCGGATCTGCCCGACGACCAGCTCCGCGCCGTGGCGACCACGTGGGGCGGTCAGATCGCCGCCGCGGGCGTGACGCTGAACCTCGCCCCGGTCGCCGACATCGTCACGAGCGCGGCGACCCGGTTCGACAACCCGCCCATCGGCGGGCTGGGCCGGCAGTACGGCTACGACGGGGCGACCGTCGCCGCGAAGGCGGGCGCCTTCGCGGACGGCATGCGCGCGGCCGGCGTGATGCCCGTGTTCAAGCACTTCCCGGGACTCGGACACGTCACCGCCAACACCGACACGACGGCCGACGTCGTCGACACGACCGTCACCGCCGACGGCCCCGACATCGCCGTCTACGGCACGCTGCTCGCGGGCGGGCCGGCGGGCGTGATGGTCTCGAGCGCGATCTACCAGAACCTCGACCCGTCGGCGCCGGCGGTGTTCTCGCCGACGGTGGTGGGCCTCGCACGGGCGAAGGTCGGCCCGGAGGGCATGCTCATGACCGACGATCTGTCGGCGGCGCAGGCCGTGCAGGCCTGGAGTCCCGCCGATCGCGCCGTGCTCGCCATCACCGCGGGCATCGACGTCGTGTTGGCTTCGACCGATCCCACCGTCTTCCCGGCCATGTACGACGCCGTGCTGGCGAAGGCCCAGTCCGACCCGGTGTTCGCAGCCCGCGTCGACGACGCCGCGCGCCACGTGCTGGCCGCCAAAGCCGCGCGGCCGTGACCGGGTCGCGGGGTGCGGCGGTGTGACCGGGTCGCGGGGTGCGGCGGTGTGACCGGGTCGCGGGGTGCGGCGGTGTGACCGGCATCCGGCATCCGCCGTCGTCGTGTCGGGCGCGCGAGCCGATCCCGGCGGCGTGACCGAGCGGAGGCGGCGCCTGGCAGACTCGGGACATGACCTCTGCCGCGGCACTGACCGACCTCGTGCCCGCGCAGGCGACGGCGGATGCCGCCTACGAGGGCTTCGTCGCGTGGGCGACCGGGCGGGGGCTGACGCTTTACCCCGCTCAGGACGAGGCGATCATCGAGCTCGTCTCCGGCGCGAACGTCATCCTCTCGACCCCGACGGGCACCGGTAAGTCGCTCGTCGCGATCGCGGCGCACGCGGCGTGTCTCGCCGCCGGAGGGCGCTCGTACTACACGGCGCCGATCAAGGCGCTGGTCAGCGAGAAGTTCTTCGCCCTCGTCGAGATCTTCGGTCCCGAGAACGTCGGCATGGTCACCGGCGACTCGTCCGTCAACCCCGACGCCCCGATCGTCTGCTGCACCGCGGAGATCCTCGCCAACATCGCACTGCGCCAGGGCGGGGACGCCCCCGTCGATCAGGTCGTGATGGACGAGTTCCACTACTACGGCGACCCCGACCGCGGATGGGCGTGGCAGGTGCCGCTGCTCCTGCTGCCGCGGGCGCAGTTCCTGCTGATGTCGGCGACCCTGGGCGACGTGACGGCCATCGCCGACGACCTGGCGCGGCGGACGGGGCGGCCCGTGGCGCTCGTGACCGGTGTCGAGCGCCCGGTGCCCCTGCACTTCTCGTACGAGCGTCGCCCCGTGCACGAGGTGCTGACGATGCTCGTCGACGAGCGCGAGGTGCCGGTCTACATCGTCCACTTCGCGCAGGCGGCCGCGCTCGAACGCGCGCAGGCCCTGGCATCCGTCACCCTCACCACCCGCGCGCAGCGCGACGAGATCGCGGAGGCGATCGGCGGCTTCCGCTTCACGACGGGCTTCGGCAAGACGCTGTCGCGTCTGGTGCGCGCGGGCATCGGTGTGCACCACGCCGGGATGCTGCCGCGCTACCGCCGCCTCGTCGAGACGCTCGCGCAGCGCGGACTGCTCCGGGTGATCTGCGGCACCGACACGCTCGGCGTCGGCATCAACGTGCCGATCCGCACCGTCATGATCACCGCGCTCAGCAAGTACGACGGCACGAAGATGCGCCAGCTCAGCGCGCGCGAGTTCCATCAGGTGGCCGGTCGCGCCGGCCGCGCCGGCTACGACACGCACGGCAACGTCGTCGTGATGGCTCCGGAGTGGGAGATCGAGAACGCGGTCGCGCTGGCGAAGGCCGGCGACGACGCGGCCAAGCGAAAGAAGATCGTCCGCAAGAAGGCGCCCACCGGCGTCGTCAACTG
Organism: Microbacterium sp. PAMC21962; assembly: GCF_019443465.1. Lineage (NCBI taxonomy): Bacteria > Bacillati > Actinomycetota > Actinomycetes > Micrococcales > Microbacteriaceae > Microbacterium > Microbacterium sp. PAMC21962. The sequence continues at coordinate 2,673,690 of NZ_CP080381.1, forward strand.
GGGCGAGGGCTCGTACGAGCGGCTGATCGCGGCGCCGCCCGAGCCGCTCGTGCCGCAGCTGAAGCTGACGGCCGCGATGCTCATCAACGTCATCGGCCGCGGCGGCGACGTCTTCGGCAACGTCCGGTCGCTCGTGTTCGACAACCACGAGCCGCGCGAGCGCCGCTACGCCCTCGCCCGACGGGCGATCGCGATCTTCCGGACGCTCGTGGACGCGGGGATCGTCGAGGTCGACCGCGACGCGGCATCCGGCCCGCACATCGCGCTCACCGTCGATCTGCAGCCGAACTTCGCCCTCAACCAGCCCCTGTCGCCGTTCGCGCTCGCCGCCATCGAGCTGCTCTCGCCCGACGACGACGTGCGGCCCGGCGCCGCTGCCGTCCCGAACTCCTCCACCGGGGGCGCTCCCGCCGCTGTCGAGGCTGATCCGGGGGATCGGGGTGCGGATTGGAGGAGTTCGGGTCGCGCCGAGGCCGCCACCGTCGCCGCGGGCGGCATCGGCACCGGCCACTACGCCCTGGATGTGCTCAGCGTGATCGAGGCGACGCTCGACGATCCGCGGGCGATCCTCTCGCAGCAGGAGTACCGCGCCCGCGGCGAGGCGGTCGCGGCCATGAAGCGGGACGGGATCGAGTACGAGGAGCGGATGGCGCTGCTCGAGGAGATCACCTACCCGAAGCCGCTGGCCGACCTGCTGGCGCAGTCGTTCGAGGTCTTCGCGTCGAGTCAGCCGTGGGTGCGCGACTTCGAGCTGAGTCCCAAGTCGGTCGTCCGCGACATGTTCGAGCGGGCCATGTCGTTCGCGGAATACGTCTCCTTCTATCAGCTGGCGCGCAGCGAGGGGCTGGTGCTGCGCTACCTCTCCGACGCGTATCGCGCGATCCGCCAGACCGTCCCGGCGGAGGCGCGCACCGACGAGCTGATGGACATCATCGAGTGGCTCGGCGAGCTCGTGCGTCAGGTGGACTCGAGTCTCGTCGACGAGTGGTCCGCGCTCGTCGACCCTTCGGCGGTGCTGCCCGAGGACGGCGCTCCCGTGGTGCCGCCCGCACCCCCGTCGATCCTCACGAACGAGCGCGCCTTCACGGTGCTCGTGCGCAACGAGCTGTTCCGGCGCGTGCAGCTCGCGGCGCTGCAGGACGACGACGCGCTGGTCGCCCTCGACCCCGACCTCGACTGGCCGGCCGCGCTCGACCGCTACTACGACGAGCACGACCAGATCCTCACGGGCGGACCGGCCCGCGCGCCTCGGCTGTGCGCGATCGACCGGGCGGATGCCGCGGCATCCGGCATCTGGCGCGTCGAGCAGACCATCGACGACCCCGAGGGCGATCACGACTGGCGCCTGCGCGCCGAGGTCGACCTCGCCGCCTCGGTCGAGGAGGGCGCCGCCGTGGTCCGCGCCGTCGAGCTCGTCCGCCTCTAGCCCGCCCTCTTCTTGCTTCCTCCCGCGAGCCGCCACGCCCTGCCCGAGCCGCCACGGCGCGGACGGACGTGCGATGGCGGCTCGGCCAGCGCGTAGCGGCTCGGCGGGTGCTGGCGACGGAGGGGGACGAGGTGTCGGATGCCGCGGCTAGCCTGGACGGGTGACTGCATCGATCCACCGCGACGACGACCCGTATGCGGACGTGCCGTGGGATGTCGATGAGCTGACCCCGCCCGACGAGTTCGATGTGCCGCCGCCGCCGGAGTACGACGGGTATGCCGGTGCCCTCGCGCGCGCCACGCGTGACACCGCGGCGTCGCCGGAGGGCCCGGGATCTCGTGGCGATGTCGCCCCGCCGCGGGGCGCGGCATCCGCTGGCCGTTCCGCGTCACCGCGGGGCGTGGCATACGCTGGCCGTTCCGCCGCGGCATCCCACACCGCCCACGCCCACGCCCCCGCAGCGCGGCCCGCGGCCGGGGTCGCCCGTCCGCCGCGGTCGACCGACCCGACGGCCGTCCTGAAGGAGGTCTTCGGCTACGACGAGTTCCGCGGCGACCAGGCCGACATCGTCGCGCACGTCGTGGCCGGCGGCGACGCCGTGGTGCTCATGCCCACGGGCGGCGGCAAGTCGATCACCTACCAGGTGCCCGCTCTCGTGCGCCCGGGCACGGGGCTCGTGGTCAGCCCGCTCATCGCCCTGATGCACGACCAGGTCGACGCCCTGCGAGCCAACGGCGTGCGCGCCGCGTTCCTGAACTCCACCCAGAACCCCGCTGAGCGCGCGGGCGTCGAGCAGGACTTCCTCGCCGGAGAGCTCGATCTGCTCTACGTCGCCCCCGAACGGCTGAGCGCACCCGCGACGACGGCGCTGCTGCAGCGCGGTCGGCTGAGCGTCATCGCGATCGACGAGGCGCACTGCGTCAGCCAGTGGGGCCACGACTTCCGCCCCGACTACCTCGCGCTGGGCGACCTCGCCGAGCGGTTCCCGGGCGTGCCGCGCATGGCGCTCACCGCGACGGCGACGCGCGCGACGCACCAGGAGATCACCGAGCGTCTGCAACTGCCCGACGCGCGCCACTTCGTCGCGAGCTTCGACCGGCCCAACATCCAGTACCGCATCGAGCCGAAGGTCGACCCGCGCCGGCAGCTGCTGCAGTTCGTGCGCGCGCAGCCGGCGGGCTCCGCCGGCATCGTCTACGCGCTCAGCCGCAAGTCGGTCGACCAGACCGCCGACTACCTCCGCACGCAGGGGGTCGACGCCCTGCCGTATCACGCGGGGTTGGATGCCGCGATCCGCGCGCGTCACCAGCAGCGCTTCCTCCGCGACGACGGCGTCGTGATGGTCGCGACGATCGCGTTCGGCATGGGCATCGACAAGCCCGATGTGCGCTTCGTGGCGCACATCGACCTGCCGAAGTCCGTCGAGGGCTACTACCAGGAGACCGGTCGCGCCGGCCGCGACGGCGAGCCCGCGGTGGCCTGGATGGCGTACGGCCTCGGCGACGTCGTGCAGCAGCGCCGCCTGATCGACCAGTCACCGGGCGACCGGTCGTACAAGATGCGCCTCGGCCAGCATCTCGACGCCATGCTCGCCCTCTGCGAGACCGTGTCGTGCCGCCGCCAGAACCTCCTCAACTACTTCGGTCAGAGCTCCGAGCCGTGTGGCAACTGCGACACCTGTCTCGACACCCCCGACACCTGGGACGGGCTCGTGCCCGCCCAGAAGCTCCTGTCGACCATCGTCCGCCTGCAGCGCGAGCGCAACCAGGCGTTCGGCGCCGGGCACCTCGTCGACATCCTGCGCGGCGCGTCGACCGAGCGCATCCGCCAGCAGGGTCACGACGCCCTCGCGACGTACGGGCTCGGAGCCGACCTCAGCGACCAGGACTGGCGCAGCGTGATCCGCCAGCTCCTCGCCCGCGGCATCATCGTCGCGCGGGGCGAATACGGCGTGCTCGCCGTCGGCGAGGAGGGTGCGGCGGTGTTGCGCGGCGAGCTCGCCGTGCCGCTGCGACGCGACGTGCTCGGCAAGGGCGGCGGGGCGGTGCGGGTGCGCAAGACCCCCGCCGCGGATGCCGTCGCCGACGGCGACCGCGACCTGTTCGAGGCGTTGCGCGCGTGGCGTGCCGGCGCGGCGAAGGAGCAGGGAGTGCCGGCCTACATCGTCTTCGGCGATGCGACCCTGCGGGCGCTGGCCGCGCAGCGCCCGGCATCCGTCGCCGCGCTGGAAGGCATCACGGGCATCGGGGCGAAGAAGCGCGAGGCGTACGGCGAGGCGGTCCTCGCTGTCATCGCAGGTTCATAGGAACCGTCCCCGCGCTCCACAGCCCGGGGAGGCGTGAACCATAGGCGCGGATGTTCGGGTGGTCTGCATGACCGATCGATCCCGCTCGCGCGTCCACCCGTCACGTCGTGTGCTGCTGCCCGTCACCGCCGTGGTGCTCACGCTCGGCCTCGCGGGCTGTGGCTCGCTCGCCGCCCTCGACACGGTGTCGTCGATGCCGACGTCGACCGGGGTGAGCTCCGAGACGGTCGTCGCGGACGCTTCGGGGTCGCTCTGGGACACGTCGACCGTCCACACGGTGTCGGTCCAGGTGGATGCCGATGCGCTCTCCGACATGCTCGCGACCTACCTGTCCGCGGGTGACAAGGAGTGGCTCACGGCGACGGTCACGATCGACGGCGTCGCCTACGAGAACGTCGGCATCAAGCTGAAGGGCAACTCGACCCTGAAGGGGATCACGAGCGACAGCGACGCGTCGACGCTGCCGTGGCGCATCCGCCTGGACAAGTACGTCGACGGCCAGAACGCGTCGGGCGTCACTGACTTCACGATCCGCGCCAACTCCTCGTCGACGTCGATGAACGAGGCGGTCGCGCTCGACGCGCTGTCCGCGGCGGGTCTCGCCTCCGAGAAGTCCGCCGCGACGAGGTTCTCGGTCAACGGCGGCACGGAGGTCCTGCGGCTGAGCGTCCAGGCGCTGAACGACTCGTGGGTCGACGAGAACTTCCCCGACGCCGGTGCCGATTCGGTGCTCTACAAGGCCAATGCCGACGGGAACTGGGACTGGGCGGGGGCCGACGGCGACTACAGTGCCTCGTTCGACATCGAGGCCGGTGCGGAGGACTACGCGCCGCTCGTCACCCTGCTCGATCTGGTCAACAACGGCACGGCCGACGAGATCGCCGAGAAGCTCCCCACGCTGCTCGACGTCGACTCGTTCGCGACCTACCTGGCCCTCGAGGAGGCCATCGACAACTTCGACGACATCTCGGGGCCCGGCAACAACGCGTACCTGTTCTGGGATTCGAGCACCCAACGGTTCACCGTCGTGGCGTGGGACCACAACCTCGCCTTCGGGGTGCAGAACGTCGGTGGGGGTGGTCAAGGCGGCGGTGCCGCGCCGGGAGGCGGGCGGGCTCCGGGCGGGCAGGCCGACGGTGGGGCGGCCGGCGGGGGCGGCGTGCGCGGAGGAGCCTCCGACAACCCGCTCGTCACGGCGTTCGAGGCGAACAGCACGTGGGCCCAGCTCATCGCCGAGAAGAAGACGCAGTTGCAGCAGACGCTGGTCGCGAACGGCACGCTGTCCACCTCGGTCGACGCGTGGACGGCGCTGCTGACCGCTCAGGCCGGCGATCTCGTCGACGCGTCGACCGTCCAGTCGGATGCCGCGGCCATCCTCTCCGCAGCGGGCGCCTGACCCCCGGGCGGGGGCCGGGCTGGGTCCGGGCCCGTCGTTGCCCGGGCCCGTCGTCCCGGAATCGGTGGCGCGCACCAGAATCGGATGCTGGGGCTGCCCGGGTCCGAATCCGCTTGCGTTCTCCGCATCCGCTGCGCGGCATCCAGCACTCGACGCGGGTTCCGGTCTGCGCAATGCGGCATCCGGTCTGTGTCCGGCCCGCCTCACGACCGCTTGCTCCGTCGCCTTCCCGCACCGCCGCCGCGGAATCGGAGGCGCGCAGCAGAATCGGATGCCGGGGCTCCCCTGATCCGAATCCGCTTGCGTTCTCCGCATCCGTTGCGCACGCGGCATCCAGCACTCGACACGGGTGCCGGCCTGCGCAATGCGGCATCCGGTCTGTGTCCCACCCGCCCCGCGACCGCTTGCACTCCCGCCCATCCCGCCGCCGCGGAATCGGAGGCGCGCACCAGATTCGGATGCCGGGGCTGCCCTGGTCCGAATCCGCTTGCGGTCTCCGCATCCGCTGCGCGGCATCCAGCACTCGACGCGGCTTCCGGTGTGCGTGCCCGCTTCGGCCGCCTGCCCGCACGGCCTGAGCCCTACCGCCCGCCCCCCCGCCGCGGAGTCGGAGGCGCGCGCCGGAATCGGATGCGGGAGCGCATGTGGTCCGAATCTGCTGCGCTCCTCCGAATCCGCCGCGGCGCGGCAGCGGCCCCGGCCCGGGCGGTCAGCGGCGGGGCAGGATGTCGTCGAGGTGGGCAGCGAGGTGCGCGGCCACGTCGACGCTCTCGCGGTCGTACAACCACTGGTACTGCAGGCCGTCCCACAGTGCGACGAGGCGGATCGCCTCGCGCTCGGGGTCGCGGTGCGCCGGCAGGTCGCCGTCGTCGCGCGCGGCGCTCAGCATCGCGGCGAGGCGGTCGATCGCGAGCGTGAACCGGCGCTCGAAGTAGTCGTGAGCCGGGTGGTCGTCGGGCAGGGCCTCGCACGAGAGCACCGCGTAGACCTCGATCAGTCCGGGTGCGGTGGCCGCGTTGGCGGCGGCACCGCGGGGGATGTCGCGCAGGATGTCGGCGGCGCGGGTGAGTCCTTCCAGGGGTTCGACCGAGACGGCTCGGTCGCGCTCGGCGAGGACGGCGCCGAGCAGCGCGTCCTTGGAGGAGTAGTGGTGCAGCAGGGCCGATTTGGACACGCCGACACGTTCCGCGATCTCGCGGAGGCTCGTGGCGGCGTAGCCGTCGCGGGCGAAGAGGGCCGTCGCGTCGCGGAGGATGCGGGCCCGGCGCTCGCGGCCGACCCGATAGCCGTCGGTGCCGGTCTCGTCGGCGGATGCCGAGTCGAGCGGCTGCCACGAGACGGACACGGCGGAACCAGAACCCCCGGAACCAGACCCCCCGGAACCCCCAGACCCCCGGCCCACGGTCGTGGCCGCGGCATCCCCGTGCCATCCGGGGGGCGTCGCGAGCGCGTGCTGCACCTCCGTGAGCAACGGGACGAGGTCGACGCGGTCGGGGAGGTAGAGCTCCAGCAGCTGCAGGCCGTCCCAGACGGCCGCGACGCGCACGGCCTCGCCCTCGAAGTCGCGCGCCGGATCCACGGTGCCGGCGGCGGCCGCGTCGCGCAGGGCGACGACCGAGAACTCGCGCAGCCGCGCGTAGCGCTCGCGCATGTAGGCGTGGGCGGGGTGGTCCCGCGTCGAGCTCTCGCCGACCAGTGCGGCGTACAGCGGCAGGTAGCCCTCGAGGCCCTCGTTGCGCGCCGCGATGGCGGCGAACATCAGCGTGCCCGGCGCGGGGACGGCGTCGCCGTCGAGCAGCGCCTCCTCGGTGGCGCGGTCGAAGGAGGCGATCACCGCCGTCAGGAGCAGATCCTTCGAGGCGAAGTGCTTGAGCAGGCCGGGGTGCGTGATTCCGGCGGCGGCGGCGACGTCGCGCAGTGATGCCGCGCGGTAGCCGCGCGAGACGAACACGTCTCGGGCCGCCTCCACGATGCGGTCGCGGGTGGCGGCGGCGTTGCGTGTGCGCTGCGGCGTGCTCGTCGTCATGCTCGCCTCCCGAGAGACCACCCTACTGCGGCCCCTGCCCTCCCGAAGGATTCAGTTACCAATCGGTCGGGTTTCGTGTACCGTGTCCCTCGAGACCTCGCGTCTCACCCTCACATCGCTGTGAAAGGACTCTCCATGACAGAGCTGTCACCGGCTGCGACCGCCGCGGCCGTCGGAACGACCGGCATCCGGACGCCGGGCACCACCCCGTCGAAGACGCCGCGGGGCTACACCGCGAGCCTCGCCGCCGTGAACTTCGGCGTCTATCTGGCGCTGCTCACGCCGGTCATGGTGTCGATGGCGTTCAAGATCCAGCACATCTCGACGGATGCCGCCGCCGCGACCGCCAACCTCGGGCTGGTCCTGGGCGTCGGTGCGCTGTTCGCCCTCGTCGCGAACCCCCTCGCCGGACGCCTCTCCGATCGGACGACGTCGCGCTGGGGCATGCGGCGGCCGTGGATCCTCGGCGGGGCGATCGTCGGTCTCGGCGCCTTCGCGTTGATCGGCGCCGCCACCTCGGTGTGGGTCGTGCTGGTGGGATGGTGCCTCGCGCAGGCGGCGATGAACGCGCTCCTCGCGGCGGCCAACGCGACGCTGCCCGACCAGGTGCCGGTGGCCCGTCGCGGCGCCGTCTCGGGGCTCGTGGGCATCACGACGCCCCTCGGCATCCTCGGCGGCAGCTTCCTGATGAACTTCATCGCCGAGGACTTCCTCCGCTTCCTCGTGCCGGCATTGATCTCGACGGTGCTCGCCGTCGTCTTCGTCGTCATGCTCAAGGACCGCGTCCGCACGGAGAAGCCCGTCGACCGCTTCACGATCGGCAAGTTCTTCGGCTCGTTCGTGTTCAACCCCGCCGCCCACCCCGACTTCGGCTGGACCTGGCTCACCAAGTTCCTGGTGATGTTCGGCTACGCCGGCATCGCGACCTTCCTCCCGTTCTACCTCGTGGAGAAGTTCGGCCTCGATGAGCAGGGAGCCATCGCGACGATCCTGGTGGCGAACCTCGCGTCGATGGCGGCCATGATGGTGTCGAGCCCGCTCGGCGGCATCCTGTCCGACCGCATCGGCAAGCGGCGTCCCTTCGTCGCGATCGCCGGTCTGATCATGGTCGTCGGCCTCGTGCTGCTGGCCTTCGCGCCCAGCATCCCCGTGCTCATCGTCGCGCAGGCGATCATCGGGTTCGGCGCCGGGTCGTTCTTCTCCGTCGATCTCGCCCTCGCGACCCAGGTGCTGCCGAACCCCGACGACGTCGCGAAAGACCTCGGCGTGCTCAACATCGCCAACGCGCTGCCGCAGTCGATCGCGCCCGCCATTGCGCCGTCGATCATCGCGCTCGGCGCCGCGACGCCGCTCGGGGGCTACACGACGTACTACCTCTTCGGCGCCCTCGTGGCCCTCGCCGGCGCCGTCCTCGTCTACCGCATCAAGGGAGTGAAATGACCACCGACACCACGACGACCCCGCCCACCGCGATCGAGCGGCCCTGGCTCGACGCCGATCTTCCGATCGACGAGCGCGTCGAGCTGCTGCTGGGGGAGATGACCGTCGAGGAGAAGGCGGGCCTGTTCTTCCAGACGATGATCGCGATGGGTCCCGACGGCGCGCTCTCCGACGGCGACCCCGCCTTCGGGCTCCCCTCGACCGACGAGTACGTGCGTGAGCGGCACATGACCCACTTCAACCTGCTCGGCGTCGCCCCGACCGCGCGCGAGATCGCGCAGTGGCACAACCGCCTGCAGGAGCTCGCGGCCTCGACGCGTCTCGGCATCCCCGTGACGATCTCGACCGACCCGCGCCACTCCTTCACCGAGAACCCCGGCACCGCGATGCTCTCGGGCCCGTTCTCGCAGTGGCCCGACGCGCTCGGCCTCGCGGCGACGCGCGACGAGGAGCTCGTGCGCACCTTCGGCGACATCGCGCGGCAGGAGTACACGGCCGTCGGCATCCGCGTCGCCCTGCATCCGCAGGTCGACCTCGCGACCGAGCCGCGCTGGGCGCGTCAGCTGCAGACCTTCGGAGAGGATGCCGAGCTGTCGGCGCGGCTGGGCGCCGCGTACATCCGCGGATTCCAGGGCGACAGCGTCGGGGCGGGGTCGGTGTCCACGATGGTCAAGCACTTCCCGGGCGGCGGGCCGCAGAAGGACGGGGAGGATCCGCACTTCGCCTACGGCCGCGAGCAGGTGTACCCCGGCGACGCGTTCGAGCTGCACCTGAAGCCGTTCGAGGCGGCGTTCGCGGCCGGCGTGCGCCAGGTCATGCCCTACTACGGGATGCCGGTCGGCACGCAGTACGAGGAGGTCGGCTTCGGGTTCAACAAGAGCGTGCTCACGGGTCTGCTGCGGGAGCGGTTCGGGTTCGACGGCATCGTCTGCACGGACTGGGGTCTGCTCACCGACAGCGAGATCATGGGAACGCCGTTCCCGGCCCGCGCCTGGGGCGTCGAGCACCTGACCCCGGCGGAGCGCATGGCGAAGACGCTCGATGCGGGCGCCGACCAGTTCGGCGGGGAGCGCTGCACCGAGATCCTGCTGCAGCTGGTGGCCGACGGGGTCGTCGCCGAGGACCGTCTCGACGTCTCGGCCCGGCGCCTGCTGCGGGAGAAGTTCCTGCTCGGCCTGTTCGACGACCCGTACGTCGATGTCGACGCCGCGGATCGCATCGTGGGCTCCCCGGACTTCCGGGCGGCGGGCGACGCCGCTCAGCGCGCGGCGATCACGGTGCTCGCCGCGACCGACGCGGTGCCGTTCGGGCCCGAGCCGAAGCTCTACGTCGAGGGGATCGACGCCGACCTCGCCGCGCAGTACGGGCAGGTCGTCGCGACACCGGGCGAGGCCGACGTCGCCGTGCTGCGCCTGCAGGCGCCGTACGAGCAGCGCGGCTCGATGTTCGAGAACTTCTTCCACGCCGGGTCGCTCGACTTCCCGGACGAGGTCGTCGCCCACGTCGCCGAGGTCGCGGCCGCGGTGCCGACCGTCGTCGACGTGTTCCTCGACCGTCCCGCGATCCTCACGCCGCTGGTCGAGCTGGGCGTGACGGTGACGGGCAACTGGGGTGCGAGCTCCGCCGCGCTGCTCGACGTGCTCTCGGGTCGGGCCGTCGCCCGCGGACGGCTCCCCTTCGACCTGCCGCGGTCGATGGCCGCGGTGGAGGCCTCGCGTCCCGACGTCCCGTTCGACACGATCGACCCGCTGTTCCGCTTCGGCCACGGCGTCGATCTCTGACCGCGCGTGGCCGTCTCGCCTGATCGGGGGAGGGCGACAGAATCGGATGCCGCGGCGCGCGGCATCCGATTCTGTTTTGGTGCTCCGATTCCGCGGCGGCCCGCACCCTGCGTGCCCGTGAGACTCAGTCTCACGAAGCGTGGGTGTGGGTTCCATACAGGTCCGGATGCCGCGACGGTCGCGAGCGTTGTGGAGAGCCCGCAACGGGTTTGCGGCGGTGTTGTAGCCCTCCTACCGTCGAGACTGAGTTCTGCTGTCCGCTGTCGAAAGGTACGCCGATGACCGACGCCGCCGTCCGTCCGAAGAAGCCCGCCACGAACACGCGCACTCCCGCGGGGGGAGCCCCCACCGCCGCGCACACCGCGGCCGAGGCGCACGAGGCCCGCATCCACGTCGACACCGTCACCGACCTGCTGCTCGGCACCTGGGCCGACACGCGGCGCGAGGCCCGCGAGATGATCAAGGACCCCGCGATGTGGAAGATCGAGGGGCTGTCGGTGGCCGACCACCGCGAGCGCGTCCTCGGGCAGCTGCGCGTGCTCGTCGAGAACAACGGATCGCGCCGCGCGTTCCCGAAGAAGTACGGCGGCCTCGAGGACAACGGCGCCAACCTCGCCGGCTTCATGGAGCTCGTCCTCGCCGACCCGTCGCTGCAGATCAAGTCGGGCGTGCAGTGGGGCCTGTTCGGCTCGGCGATCTACCAGCTCGGCACCGAGAAGCACCACGACGCGTGGCTGCGCGACGTCATCGACCTCGAGCTCCCCGGCGCCTTCGCCATGACCGAGATCGGCCACGGCTCCGATGTCGCGGCCATCGGCACGACCGCCACCTACGACCCCGAGACCGAGGAGTTCGTCATCCACACGCCGTTCCGCGGCGCATGGAAGGACTACCTCGGCAACGCCGCGCTGCACGGGCGCGCGGCCACGGTGTTCGCCCAGCTCATCACCGCCGGGGTCAACTACGGCGTGCACTGCTTCTTCGTCCCCATCCGCGACGAGAACGGCGAGATGCTCCCGGGCGTGCAGAGCGAGGACGACGGCGTGAAGGGCGGCCTCAACGGCATCGACAACGGCCGGCTCGCCTTCGACCACGTGCGCGTCCCGCGCTTCAACCTCCTCAACCGCTACGGCGACGTCGCCGCCGACGGCACCTACACCTCGGAGATCCCGAGCCCCGGCCGCCGCTTCTTCACGATGCTCGGCGCGCTGGTGCAGGGACGCGTCTCGCTCGACGGCGCCGCGACCACGGCGACGGCCCTCGCCCTGAACATCGCGATCACCTACGCGGGCCAGCGCCGCCAGTTCGACTCGGGCTCCGGCAGCGACGAGGTCGTGCTGCTCGACTACGGCAAGCACCAGCGGCGTCTGCTGCCGCGGTTGGCGCAGGTGTACGCGCAGTTCTTCTCCAACGACGAGCTGCTGCGCACCTTCGACGGCGTCTTCAGCGGCCGCACCGACACCCCCGAGGAGCGCGAGAACCTCGAGACCCTCGCGGCGGCCCTCAAGCCGCTGTCGACGTGGAACGCGCTCGACACGATCCAGGAGTGCCGCGAGGCGTGCGGCGGCTCGGGTTTCATGGCCGACAACCGTCTGGTGGGGCTGCACCACGACCTCGACGTCTACGTCACCTTCGAGGGTGACAACAACGTGCTCCTCCAGCTCGTCGGCAAGCGGCTGCTCAGCGACTTCGCGAAGCAGTTCCGGGGCGCGGATGCCGCCAAGCTCGCCTCCTTCGCCGCCAGGCAGACGGCCGGCAAGGTGTTCCACGGCGCGGGGCTGCGCCAGCTCGGACAGGCGGTGACGGACCTGGGCTCGACGGCGCGGTCCGTCGAGCTCGGTCTGCGGGCCGAGCAGCAGCACGAGCTGCTGGCCGGACGCGTACAGCAGATGATCGAAGACATCGCGGGCCGGCTGCGCCCGGCATCCAAGGCCTCGCCGGCCGAGGCGGCGGCGATCTTCAACGCCAACCAGGCCGAGCTCATCGAGGCTGCGCGCGCCCACGGCGAGCTGCTGCAGTGGGAGGCGTTCAGCGACGGCATCGCCGGCGTCTCGGATGCCGGCACGGCTCAGGTGCTCACGTGGCTGCGCGACCTGTTCGGCCTGCACCTGATCGAGAAGCACCTCGCCTGGTACCTGATCAACGGGCGCCTGTCGGCGCAGCGAGCGGCCTCCGTGTCGAAGTACATCGACCGGCTGCTCCTGCGCCTGCGCCCGCACGCGCAGGACCTCGTCGACGCGTTCGGGTTCGCGCCCGAGCACGTGCGTGCGCCGATCGCCTCGGGCGCCGAGCGGGAGCGGCAGGAGGAGGCCCGCACCTACTACGCCGACCTCGCCGCCTCGGGGGCCGCCCCCGTCTCAGAGAAGACCCTGAAGAAGAAGTAGCCCCGCGACGCCCCGCGAGCCGACACGATTCGCGCGAGCCGCTACGGCGCGGCCGGGCCATTGTGTGACGGCTCGGTCACGGGGTAGCGGCTCGGTGGTGGTGGTGGTGAGTGGCGGGCCGGCCGACCCCGCGCGTGTGCCGGACTCCTCCACGCGCGGGGGCGTGGGCCGCGTCCGAGCGTCCCTGCCCCGCGACCGCAGCGAGTTGGAGGAGTTCGGGACCCGGACCTCGGCGCCCGTCCCCGACACCCCGGTCATGCCGGGGCTCCCGACGGCGCGACGCGGCCGCGCGGTGTCGGCGCCCGCGGCTAGCCTGACGGAGTGAGTGATCTGCGTGTGGGCCCCGACGGCGTCTCGCGGTGCGGCTGGGTCGGTGACGACCCGGAGTACCGTCGCTACCACGACGAGGAGTGGGGCCGGCCGCTGCACGGCGACCGCGCGCTCTTCGAGAAGCTGAGCCTCGAGGGCTTCCAGGCGGGACTGTCGTGGATCACGATCCTCCGCAAGCGTCCCGGTTTCCGCGAGGCGTTCGCCGGCTTCGACCCCGAGGTCGTCGCGGGCTTCGACGACGGTGACGTCGACAGGCTGATGGCGGATGCCGGGATCGTCCGCAACCGCGCGAAGATCCTCGCGACGATCGGCAACGCGCGGCTCGTCCGCGACATGCGTCCCGGTGAGCTCGACGCGCTGATGTGGTCGTTCGCGCCCGACGCGAGGGCCGAGGCGGAGCGGCCGCGCGTCTTCGCGGACGTGCCGGCGGTGACCCCGGCATCCGATGCGCTGTCCGCCGCGCTGCGCACGGCGGGGTTCCGTTTCGTCGGCTCCACCACGATGTACGCGCTGATGCAGTCGGCGGGGATGGTCGACGACCACCTTCACGGGTGTCACCGCGCACCCTGATCGACGCACCCTGACCGCCGGGAGGGGTGCGCCGTGTCGCACCCACGCGGCAGACTGACGCCATGGCACCCGCATCCGAGCACGTCGCCGACTCGCACGGACGCATCCGCGTCGTCGGGGCGCGTGAGAACAACCTCCAGGGCATCGACGTCGAGATCCCGAAGCGGAGGCTGACGGTCTTCACCGGCGTCAGCGGCTCCGGCAAGTCCAGCCTCGTGTTCGGAACGATCGCGGCCGAATCGCAGCGGCTGATCAACGAGACGTATCCCACGTTCGTGCAGCAGTTCATGGGACAGCTGAGTCGCCCCGACGTCGACGCGCTCGAGAACGTGAGCCCGGCCATCGTGGTCGATCAGGAGCGGATGGGCGCCAACGCGCGCTCCACGGTCGGCACCGCGACCGACGTCCACGCCATGCTGCGGGTGCTCTTCAGCCGCATCGGCCGGCCGCACGTCGGCTCGCCGCAGGCCTTCTCGTTCAACGTGCCGTCGGTCTCGGGGTCGGGGGCGATCACGATCGCCGTCGGCGCCGACGACGGCAAGACCGAGCGCCGCTCGTTCGAGGTCACCGGCGGCATGTGCCCCGCGTGCGAAGGGCTGGGGCAGGTGAGCGACATCGACATCGACGAGCTGCTCGACCGCTCGCTGTCGCTGCGCGCGGGCGCCATCCGGGTTCCCGGCTACACGCCCGACGGCTGGATGGTGAAGGGCTACAGCGAGTCCGGGTTCTTCGACCCCGACAAGCCCATCGCGGACTTCACCGACGACGAGCTGCACGTGCTGCTGCACCGGGAGCAGACGAAGGTGAAGATCGCGGGCATCAACATGACCTACGAGGGACTCGTCCCGCGCATCACGAAGTCGATGCTGCAGAAGGACCGGGAGGGCCTGCAGCCCCACGTCCGGGCCTTCGTCGACCGTGCGGTGAAGTTCATGCCGTGCGCGGCATGCAGCGGGACGCGACTCAACCACGCGGCGCGATCGTCGAAGATCGCGGACGTCAGCATCGCGGATGCCGCGGCGATGCAGATCACCGAGCTCGCGGCCTGGGTGGCGACGATCGACGACCCGTCGGTCGCGCCGCTGGTGACGGGGCTGCGCCAGACGCTGGACTCGTTCGTGGCGATCGGGCTGGGCTATCTGTCCCTCGATCGCGCCAGCGGCACGCTGTCCGGCGGCGAGGCCCAGCGCACCAAGATGATCCGCCATCTGGGCTCGAGCCTCACCGACGTCACGTACGTGTTCGACGAGCCCACGACGGGTCTGCACCCGCACGACATCCAGCGCATGAACGACCTCCTGCTCCTGCTGCGCGACAAGGGCAACACCGTGCTGGTCGTCGAGCACAAGCCGGAGGTCATCGCGATCGCCGACCACGTCGTCGACCTCGGACCCGGCGCGGGGCGGGCCGGCGGGCGCATCACGTACGAAGGCGACGTCGCCGGACTGCGCGCGTCCGACACCGTCACCGGCCGGCACATCGACCATCGCGCCCGACTGAAGCCCGAGACGCGCGGCGCCCGGGGCGCGCTGCCGATCCGCGGTGCGCGCCTGCACAACCTCCAGGGCGTCGACGTCGACGTGCCCCTCGGCATCCTCACCGTCGTCACCGGCGTCGCCGGTTCGGGCAAGTCCTCCCTGATCCACGGGAGCCTGCCCGCCTTCGAGGGCGTGGTCGTCGTGGACCAGACGCCCATCAAGGGCTCCCGCCGGTCGAGCCCGGCGACCTACACCGGCGTGCTCGACGCGATCCGCGCCGCGTTCGCGAAGGCCAACGGCGTGAAGCCCGGACTGTTCAGCGCGAACTCGGAGGGGGCGTGCCCCGCGTGCCGGGGGCTCGGGGTCATCATCACGAACCTCGGTTTCACCCAGAGCGTCGAGACGCGGTGCGAGCTGTGCGAGGGCAGCGGCTTCAGCGACACGGTGCTGGAGTACCGCTGGCAGGGGCGCACCATCGCCGAGGTGCTCGCCATGCCGGTCGACGAGGCGGCCCCCTTCGTGGGGAAGGGGCCGGCGCACGCGGTGCTCGTCCGCATGATCGACGTGGGCCTGGGCTACATCACCCTCGGCCAGTCGCTCGCGTCGCTCTCCGGCGGGGAACGCCAACGCCTCAAGCTCGCGATCGCCATGGCGAAGCCGGGCGCGGTCTACGTGCTCGACGAGCCCACGACCGGGCTGCATCTGGCCGACGTCGACAACCTGCTGGCGCTGCTCGACCGGCTGGTGGATGCCGGAAACTCGGTGATCGCGATCGAGCATCACCAGGCCGTCATGGCGCACGCCGACTGGATCATCGACGTCGGCCCCGGGGCCGGCCGCGACGGGGGACGGGTGGTCTTCGAGGGGACGCCGGCCGCGCTCGTCGCGCAGCGCGAGACGCTGACCGCCCGTCATCTCGCGACGTACGTCGGAGGATGACGAGCCAATAGTGGGTAGTTCTCCCCATGCGCAAGGGTGCACCGCCGTGAATTCTGTGACGTAGGCTATCCGGGTCTGCACGACGTGTGCGCCTGCTTCAGCAACAGGTCCCGACGCCACGCAAACAACGAGCCCGGAGGGGAGCCGAGCCCACAATGAAGTCCTTTGCGTGGCTTCGCGCGCGTCCGCGCACGCTGATTTCGACCGCTGCCGTGACGGCGGCCGCCCTGGTGGTGGGCTTCTTCGCCGTCTCGTACGAGGGAAAGCCGACCACTGAGGTCGACCTCAACGACGGCGGTGTGTGGGTCACCAAGCAGTCGAGCCTGCTCATCGGCCACTTCAACCACTCCTCGCGCG
The DNA here is from genome assembly GCF_019443465.1 of Microbacterium sp. PAMC21962. NCBI lineage: Bacteria > Bacillati > Actinomycetota > Actinomycetes > Micrococcales > Microbacteriaceae > Microbacterium > Microbacterium sp. PAMC21962. The sequence continues at coordinate 2,690,122 of NZ_CP080381.1, forward strand.
TCCTCGACGGCGGCCTGCGCAACGGCACCGCCGACTACGACCTGCTGCAGAGCGGCACCCGGGTGCTGGTCGTCGACTCGACGGCATCCTCGATGGCCGCGATCGATCCGGCACGGGTGATCCTGTCCGACTCCGCCGAGCTGAAGCCGGGCGCCGCCGTCGCGATGGGTGCCGACACGGTCGCGGTGCTCGAGCCGACCGGCGCGCTCTGGACCAGCCCCTTCACGGCCATCAGCGGGATCGGGGCCGAGGGCACCGAACCGGTGGCGGACGAGGGCAAGAACGCGAAGGTCGCCGTCGGCGTCGACGGGACCGTGTACGCGGCGTCGGCCGCCGACGCGGTGCTGCGCTCCTACGGCCCGGGCGACGACAGCACCACCGTGCAGAAGTCGTCGCGCGACTTGGACGGCGTCTCCGCCGACCACACGCTGTCGCTGACCGTCGTCGGCACCACGCCGTACGTGCTCGATCACGACACCGACACCCTCTACGGCGGCGACGGCTCCCGCGTGCAGGTGCCCCGCGGCGCCGTCCTCCAGCAGCCGTCGGGAACCGCGAGCGCCGTGACCCTCGCGACGCCGACGGCTCTCGTGCGGGTCCCGATCGGCGGCGGTGACCCGGAGACCGTGGATGCCGGGAGCGCCGAGGGCGCACCCGCCGAGCCCGTCTACGTCGCGGGGTGCGCGTACGGTGCCTGGTCGGGCAGCGGACGCTTCGTCCGCGACTGCCCCGGCGAGGCCGACGACGTCGTCCAGGACGTGCCGGGCATCGAGCCCACGAGCGTGCTCCGCTTCCGCGTCAACCGCGATGTCGTCGTCCTCAACGACGTGTTCGGCGGGGCGGCGTGGATGGCGTCGGACTCGATGCAGCGCGTCGACAACTGGCAGGACATCACGCCGCCCGAGGGTGAGGGCGACGATGAGGAGGAGACCACCGAGGAGACGGTGCAGACCACCCTCCCGGAGCGCACCGACCAGAACACGCCCCCGGTGGCGCAGGACGACGAGTACGGCGTGCGGCCGGGCCGCACGACCGTGCTGCCCGTACTCGACAACGACACCGACGCCGACGGCGACGTGCTCGTGGCCGCCGCGTCGTCGACCCCCGGCTTCGGCAGCGTCGAGCCGATCAACAACGGCGCGGCCCTGCAGTTCACGACGCCGGAGGACGCCACCGGATCGACGAGCTTCCGCTACACGGTCGACGACGGGCGCGGAGGCGAGGCATCGGCGACCGTCACGGTGACGGTGCACCCCTTCGACGTCAACTCCGCCCCCGTGCAGAAGCGCACCACGCCCATCACGGTCGAGTCGGGAGGCACCGCGTCGTACAACGTGCTCTCGGATTGGATCGACCCGGACGGGGACGACATCTTCCTCAAGGACGTCGCGGCCGACGGCGGCGACGAGGCGGACTTCACCCCCGACGGCCAGATCACGTATCGCGCGATCGGCGGCACCCAGGGTCGGAAGGACGTGCCGATCCTGGTCTCGGACGGCTCCGCCGACGGTCCGGGCGTCTCCCGCTACGACATCCGGCCGCTCGGCACCACGCTGCCGGTGACGAACTCCGATCACGTCGTCACCCGCGCGGGCCGCACCGTCACCGTCTCCCCCCTCACGAACGACACCAGCTCGGGCAGCGAGCCGCTGCGCCTCACGCGCGTCGACGAGGTGCCGGGGGCGACGATCGTTCCGGACTTCGCGAACAAGACCTTCACGTTCACCGCGGCCAGCCCGGGGACCTACTACCCGCAGTACCTCGTGTCGGCGGGCCCGAACTCCGTTCCGGGCCTCGTCCGCGTCGATGTGCTCCCGGCATCCAACGAGGATCTCCCGCCCGTCGCGGTGCGCGACATCGCGCTGCTGCCGGTCGGCGGCGACGTGCTCGTGAACGTGCTGTCCAACGACACCGACCCGGGCGGCGGCATCCTCGTGGTGCAGTCGGTCACGTCCGAGCCGGGCTCGGGCGTCGCGGCGGCCGTCCTCGGCCACGAGACGGTGCGCATCAGCGACGTCGGCTCGCTCAACAAGCAGGTGCGGGTGGGGTACACGATCTCGAACGGGTCGCGGTCGGCCACCGGCGAGATCGTCGTGATCCCCGTGCCGCCGCCCGCCAAGCTGCGCCCGCCGGTCGCGAACGACGACCAGGCCGTCGTGCGCGTCGGCGACACCGTCACCATCCCGGTGCTCGCGAACGACTACCACCCCAACGGCGACACCATCCACGTCGCTCCCGATCTCGTCGCCCCGCTGGTCGACCCCGCCGACGGCGCGGCGTTCGTCTCGGAGGACAAGGTGCGCTTCCGTGCCGGGGACACGCCCAAGACCGTCTATGTGACGTACGAGGCGGTCGACTCGTCGGGCCAGCGCGACGCCGGCTACGTCACGATCCAGATCCTGCCCCGCAACGACGAGGCGAACTCCGCTCCGAAGCCGCACGACATCACCGCGCGCACGTTGAGCGGGGCCACGGTGACGATCCCGGTGCCGCTGGACGGGATCGACCAGGACGGCGACTCCGTCGAGCTGATCGGCATCGCAGAAGCGCCCAAGAAGGGGCGCATCGCCGAGACGGGGGCCAACTCGTTCACCTACGAGGCGTTCGGCGACGCGGTCGGCGTCGACACCTTCTCGTACCGCGTGCGCGACAGCCTGGGCAAGGACGCGACCGCGACCATCCAGGTGGGCATCGCCCCGGCGGCGTCGGTCAACCAGGCGCCCTACGCCGTGCGCGACGCCGTCGTGATCCGGCCCGGCCGAGAGGTCGCCGTGCCGGTGCTGGCCAACGACTCCGACCCCGACGGCGACGAGTTCGGCTTCGCCGAGGACGACCCGATCACGCTTCCCGACGTCGCCGGCCTGAAGGCGCGCATCAGCGGGAAGTACCTGCTGATCACCGCTCCCGAAGAGCAGATGAACACCTCGCTGCAGTACGCGATCACCGACGCGCGCGGCGCGCGGGCGAGCACGAGCGTGCAGATCACCGTCGACCCGGAGGTGCCGCTGGAGCGACCCATCGCGCGAGACGATCGCGTGCGGGCGGAGGACGTCAAGGACGGCACGACCGCCGAGATCGCGGTGCTCGAGAACGACGACGACCCCGACGGCACGAAGGCCGACCTGACCGTCACGCTCGGCGTCGGCGGCGAGACCGCCCGCGTCGGCGCGGACGGCTCCGTGCGGGTCGAGGTCGGCGACCAGCGTCAGCTGATCACCTACACCGTGACCGACCCGGACGGCCTCACCGACTCCGCGTTCATCCGGGTGCCCGCGCTGTCGGAGCTGCCGCCCAGCCTGATCTCGACGAAGCCCGTCGAGGTGAAGAGCGGCGAGACCATCGAGCTGCCTCTCTCGCAGTACGTCCGCGCCGCCGGCGGCAAGGGCGTCGTCATCACCGAGGCCGCCAAGGTCACGGCCGTGCACGCGAACGGCGCGAACCTGATCAAGGATCAGCAGACCCTCGTGTACACGTCGGCCGACCGGTACTTCGGCTCCGATGCGCTGACCTTCGAGGTCACCGACGGCGACGGCCCCGACGATCCGACCGGCCGCAAGGCGACGCTGACCATCCCGATCACGGTGCTCCCGCCCGACAACCAGTCGCCCACGATGCTCGGCGCGTCGATGAACGTCTCGCCCGGAGAAGACGCGACGGTGCTCGACCTCGCGGCGCTGGCGAGCGACCCCGACCCGGGCGACCAGGGCAAGCTCACGTTCCGCATCAAGGGATCGACCCCCGACGGGCTCACCGCCGCGGTCGACGGCACCCAGCTCAAGGTGTCGGCATCCGCGTCGACGAAGAAGGGCACGCGGGCCGATCTCACCGTCACCGCGGACGACGGCACGACGCCGCCGGCGGAAGCGACGATCTCGATCACCGTGACGGCGTCCACACGGCCGCTGGCCAGCGCCAACGACGACGTCATCGCCCAGTCGAACCAGGGCTCCACCGAGTCCGTCGCCGTCCTCGACAACGATGTCAACCCGTTCCCGGAGACCCCGCTGAAGGTCGAGAGCGCCACGCTCGAGACCGGCCAGGCGCAGGTCGCCGTCCGCGGCGACCGCGTCGAGGTCACGAGCGACAAGGCCTTCGTGGGCGTCGTGGTCGCGCGCTACCGCGTGATGGATGCCACGGGGGACCCCGACCGCGCCGTCGAGGGACGCATCCGCATCACGGTGCAGGGCAAGCCGGACGCTCCCGGCCGGCCCGTCGTGTCGAGCATCCAGAGTCGCACCGTCGTGCTCTCCTGGACGCCGCCGACCGACAACGGCTCGCCGATCACGGGGTACACGGTCACCTCGACGGCGAACAACTACATGAAGCAGTGCGCGTCGACGACGTGCACCCTCGACGGGCTCACCAACAACGTCGAGTACAACTTCGTGGTCACCGCGAGCAACAAGGTCGGCACGTCCGACCCGTCGATGCCGTCGGAGACCGCCCGTCCCGACGTCCGCCCCGACACGCCCGCGCCGCCGACGCTGAAGTTCGGCGACCGCAGCCTCACCGTCTCGTGGGTGGCGCCGCGCACCGAGGGCTCTCCGGTGGAGTCGTACACGCTCGAGATCTCGCCCGCGCCGCCGTCGGGCATCGTGCAGAAGACCGGCGTCACCGGCACCACGATCGTGTGGGACGGCCTCGAGAACGGCTCGTCGTACCAGGTGCGCGTCCGGGCGCACAACCGCGCGCCGGAGCCGAGCGAGTTCAGTGCCTGGTCGGCCTCGATGGTGCCGGCCGCGCCGCCGGCGGCGCCGAACGCGCCCACGACGACGCTTCTCGACCCGGTGGGCTCACAGGCTCAGATCCGTGTCGACTGGAGCGCCCCCGCCAACAACGGCGACACGATCTCGGCGTACGAGCTGCGCGTGCTGCGGGGGGGATCGGTCGTGAAGACCGTCCCCGTCTCGGGCAGCCAGACCAGTCAGGCCGTCGTCGTCGACACCTCGACGACGGACTACACGTTCGACGTGCGCGCGCAGAACAAGGCGGGCTGGGGCGAGCGCAGCCCGCAGTCGGCGCCGCGTCGCGGTGTGACGGCTCCGGCGGCGCCGACCGGTGTCGCGGCGAGCGAGGGCAACAACGCGGTCGGCGTCACGTGGACGGCCGGGTCGGGCAACGGTGCGGCCGCGAACGAGATCCGCTACGAGTACTCGGTCAACAACGGCGGGTGGAGCGGCTCCTGGGCGTCGGGCGGCACCAACGGCTCCGGCACGATCAGCGGGTCGCAGGTGGCCAACAACGGCACCTACAAGATCCGCGTGCGCGCCGTGTCGACCGTCGACGGAAGCTCCTTCGCGAGCGGCGCGTCGAACGAGTCCAACGCCGTCGCCCCCTACGGTCCGATCGGCAACCCGTCGGCGCGGGCGTCGGCATCCGGCACGAACATCACCTACTCCTGGTCGTCGCCGGGCCGCAACGGGCGCGACATCTCGACCGAGGTGTACATCGACGGCGGGCTCGTCAGCCGTGACGCGAACGGATCGCTGACCCGGGGCTACGGCTATGCCGAGACGCACAGCATCGAGGTGCGCACGAGCGCGGCGGGCCAGACGACGACGGCCTCCGACTCGGCGCGCACCGCCGATCCGCCGAAACCGCGGGTGTGGGTCACGCGCGGCGACTTCGTCAACAACGGGTGTGTCAACGGCTGCTACAAGTTCGTCGTCAACACCCAGAACTTCCCGGCCGGCAGCTACAAGATCAACTGCTACCGCAGCGGCGGCAACGGTCCGATCAACACGTGGCAGGGTCCCTTCGACCTGCCCGCCAACGGCTCGAAGCAGCTGGAGTGCTTCCTCGGCGCCGACGGCTACGACGTGTGGGTCGACATCCTCGGCTGGGGTGGCTCCGTCGACACGGAGACGTCCTGGTGGCCACGGAACTGACGTCCACGAACGAACTCGCACAGCAAGGAACGAACGAATGAGCATGACCCCCGAACAGGCGGCGTGGTTCCGCGACACCTTCACGCGGCTGGTCGACAACGTCGATCAGGCGCTGCTCGGAAAGCGCGAAGTGGTGGGCCTGGTGCTGTCCGCCATGCTCGCGGAGGGCCACGTGCTGCTGGAGGATGCGCCGGGCACCGGCAAGACGAGCCTCGCGAAGGCCATCGCCGCCTCCGTCCAGGGCACGAGCACCCGCATCCAGTTCACGCCCGACCTGCTGCCCTCCGACGTCACGGGCGTCACCATCTACGACCAGCAGAACCACCGCTTCGAGTTCCACCGCGGCCCGGTGTTCTCCTCGATCGTGCTGGCGGACGAGATCAACCGCGCCTCCCCGAAGACGCAGTCCGCGCTCCTGGAGGTGATGGAGGAGTCCCGGGTGACGGTCGACGGCGTGGCACACGAGGTCGGCCGCCCGTTCCTGGTCATCGCGACGCAGAACCCCATCGAGCAGTCGGGTACGTACAAGCTGCCGGAGGCGCAGCTGGACCGCTTCATGCTGAAGACCTCCATCGGCTACCCGACGCTCGCCGTCACCGAGCGGATCCTCGCCGGGGCGGTCGACCGCAACCCCTCGGCATCCCTCAGCGCCATCATCACGACGAGCGCCGTCGCCGACATGGCCGACCTCGCCGCGACGGTGCACGTCGACCCGGTCGTGGCCCGCTACGCCGCGCAGCTCGTGGAGCACACGCGCGCATCGGAGTCGACGCGCCTGGGCGTGTCGGTGCGTGGGGCGATCTCGATGATCCGCGTCGCGAAGGTCTACGCCGCCTCGCAGGGCCGCCACTTCGTCGTGCCCGACGACGTGAAGACGCTCGCGGTGCCCGTCTGGGCTCACCGGCTCGTGCTCGATCCCGAAGCGGAGTTCTCCGGCACGAGCGCCGAGAGCGTCGTGCAGCGCGCCGTCGGCGCGGTCGAGGCACCCCTGGCACGGGCCGCGAGCTGATGTCGTCGGCGCCGGACACCCTGACCCCGTCGCGTCGTGCGCGCCGGCGGGGCGGCGACTCCGGCGTACCCGCGAGTGGGACGCCGACACCCGCGCCGGCATCCGAGGACGTCGCCGGCGACGACGAGGCGCCTCTGGTCGCCCCGCGCGAGGCGACGGCGGCGGAGCGCCGCCGGGAGCGGATCGAGGTGGTGCGGCGGCGCACGACACGTGCGCTGCGCACGGTCGCCGACGTCGTGCAGCCGCTCGGCTGGGTGCTGATCGCGACGGCGGTGCTCGTCTGGTGGCTCGCCTTCGCGTACGGCTGGCGCGAGTTCCTCGTCGTCGCGGGCGTGGTCACCACCACGCTGGTGGTCAGCCTCGGCTTCCTGTTCGGGCGGACCACGTACGAGATCGGGCTGGATCTGACGCGCACCCACGTCGTCGTCGGCGAACGCGCCGTCGGCGGCCTCATGCTCGCCAACCGCACCTCGCGCACCCTCCTGCCCTCGGAAGTGATCCTGCCCGTCGGCGCCGGCCGGGGCGTCTTCCAGGTGCCGCGGCTCGTCCCCGGCGAGGAGCACGAAGAGGTCTTCGCCATCCCGACCACGGCACGCGGCGTCCTGTCGGTCGGCCCGGTGAGCGTGCGCCGCGGCGATCCGCTGGGGCTGTTCGAGCGTGCCCACGACCGCCGCCAGGCCGTCGACCTCTACGTCCACCCGCGCACGACGACGCTCGACGGCCTCTCGCTCGGGCACCTGCGCGACCTCGAGGGCCTGCCGGTGCAGCACCTGTCCCGCGACGACGTCTCCTTCCACGCGCTGCGGGAATACCAGCCGGGCGACGACCTGCGGCACGTGCACTGGAAGTCGACCGCGCGCGTCGGCGAGGTGATGGTCCGCCAGTACGAGGAGACGCGGCGCTCGCACTTCGTCGTCGGGCTCTCGACCCTTCCCGACGAGTACCGCGAGGCCGAGGAGTTCGAGCTCGCCATTTCGGTCGCCGGCTCGGTGGGGCTGCGCGCCCTGCGCGACTCCCGCATCCTCGACGTCCGCACGCAGCACGGTCCGGTGCGCTCCGTCACGGCGCGGCGCTTCCTCGACGAGCTGTCGATGCTGGGCGCGTCGCGGCCCCGGCTGGGCGGCACGGTCGCCCTCGCCGGCAGCATCGCCGCGCACGCCCCGGATGCCGCGGTCGTCGTGCTCGTGACGGGCGCCCGGATCGACGCCGCCGAGCTGCGTCTGGCCTGCTCCCGTCTGCCGCAGGGCGTGCGCGCCCTCGCCGTCGTCGCGGACGTCCGCGTCGACGCGCCCGCCCTCCAGCGCATCGGAGAGGCCGACGTCGTCACGATCGGGGCCCTCGACCAGCTGCCGCGCGCCGTCCGGAAGGTGCTGTCGTGAGCGCCCGGGCCCGGATGCCGCGTCTGCGCCCGCGTCCCGCGTCGTCGCGGGTGCCGGAGACGCGGGAGCCGCGCCGCGTCGCGCTGGATGTCGTCGCCGCCGCCCTCCTGCTGATCGTGTCGGTCATCGGGTTCGCCCCGACGTTCGATTCGCCGCAGTACCTCGTCGCCGGGATCGGCGGCCTCGCGCTCGGTCTCGCCCTCGCAGTGGTCGGAGCGCGGTGGCGCTGGGGCATCCTGAGCCTCGCGGGCGGCACGATCGGCGCCTACCTCGTGTTCGGCGGGGCGCTCGCGCTGCCGCACACCGCGCTGCTGGGCGTCGTGCCGACGCTGGACACCCTGCAGCAGCTCGCCGTCGGCGCCGTCACCTCGTGGAAGCAGCTGCTGACCACGGTCCCGCCCGTCGCGGCGGGCGACGGCCACCTCGTCGTGCCGTTCATCCTCACGCTCGTCGGCGCCGTGCTCACGGGCTCCCTCGCGCTGCGGGCCCGTCAGGCGGCCTGGGCGCTGCTGCCGGCGCTCGCCGTGCTCGTCACGACGGTGCTCCTCGGCGTCGCGCAGCCCGCGGCGCCGCTCGTGCAGGGCATCCTCTTCGCCGTCGTGGCGACGGTGTGGCTCGCCCTGCGGCGGGTGTGGGACCACGACCGCGCCGCCGTCCGGGTGGAGTCCGCCGGTGCCTCCGACGCCGCCACGGTGCGCAGCTCCCGCACGCGCCGCCTCGTCGCGGGCGGCATCGTGCTGGCGGTGGCCTCGGCGGCGGGCATCGCGACGGCCGCCGTGGCGACCCCGCCGCGGTACATCCTGCGCGACTTCATCGTTCCGCCGTTCGATGTCACGCAGTACCCCAGTCCGCTGCAGTCGTTCCGCGGCCACGTCCGCGACGACGCCGACAAGACGCTGTTCACCGTCACCGGGCTGCCCGAGGACGGCCGGGTACGACTGGCGACGATGGATGCGTACGACGGCATCGTGTACAACGTCTCGGATGACGGCGCCGGCTCGTCCAGCGCGTTCACGCCGATCCGCTCGAACATGTCGCCGACCGCGACGGGCACCCCGGCGACCGTGCGCGTGGAGGTCGGCGACCTCGACGGCGTGTGGGTGCCGGATGTCGGTGCCGTCCGCGACTTCGCCTTCGACGGGCCGCGGGCGTCCGAGCTCGCCCGCACGACCCATTTCAACGATGCGACGGGAACCGCGGTCTCCCCGATCGGCCTCGCAAAGGGCGACGCCTACACGATCGAGACGGTCGTGCCCGAGCAGCCCAGCGACGCCGCCTTGGCGGATGTCCCCTTCGCGTCGCTGAAGATGCCGAAGCAGAGCGGCATCCCCGAGAAGATCGCCGACCTCGCGTCGAAGGCGACCACGAGCGCCGAGACGCCCATCGAGCGGGCGCGGGCCCTCGAGAGCTACCTGCACACGCAGGGCTTCTTCAGCCACGGCCTCGGCGACGAGGTCCTCTCCCTCTCCGGTCATGGCGCCGCCCGCATCACGTCGCTGTTCGGCAGCGAGCAGATGGTCGGCGACGACGAGCAGTACGCGGTGGCCATGGCCCTCATGGCCACGCAGCTCGGCATGCCGGCCCGCGTCGTGATGGGGTGGCACGCCGACGACAAGCACCCGCAGGACGGTCCCACGCTCACCGCGACCGGCGGCAACCTCCACGCCTGGGTCGAGGTCGCGTTCCAGGACCACGGTTGGGTCGTCTTCGACCCGACACCGGACGAGGACAACAAGCCGAACGACCAGTCGACCAAGCCGAAGGCGAACCCCAAGCCGCAGGTGCTGCAGCCGCCGCCCCCGGCGCAGGAGCCGGCCGACCTGCCGCCCGCGATCGCGGAGAACCGCGATCAGGAGGAGGACCAGGCGGCCGGGCTCAGCTGGCTCGGGCCGGTGCTGCTCTACGGCGGCATCACCCTCGGGGTGCTCGCGCTGCTGCTGGCCCCCTTCATCGTGATGGGCGTCATCAAGGGCGCCCGGCGGGCGCGTCGGCGCGGGGCGGCGCGGACCGCCGACCGCATCTCCGGCGGCTGGGACGAACTGGTCGACTCCGCCGTCGATCTGCGCGCGCCCGTCGTCGCCGGCGCCACCCGTGCCGAGAGTGCGGACGTGCTCGGTGCCGCCTTCGCCCAGCCGCGCGTGGCCTCGCTCGCGACCCGGGCCGATGTCGATGTCTTCGGACCGGGTGATCCGACGCCCGAGGACGTCGAGACGTTCTGGCGCGAGGTGGACGACATCGTCGGGGAGATGAGGGGTTCCGCCACGCTGTGGCAGCGCCTGCGCGCGCGGCTCAGTCTGCGCTCCCTGCGCCACGGCGGCCCGCCGTGGCAGGCCGTGCGCCGCACCGTGGCCGGTGCCGGCGCATCCGTGGGCGCCTGGGTGCGGCGCAGCATCCGTCGACGCCCCTCTCGTGGAACGGAGTCCTCCGATGAGTGATCCGGCATCGGTGCACCGCCCGGCTCGGCTGGGCCGTCGTGCGGGCGCGTATCTGATCGATGCGGCGATCGGGTTGATCGTCCTGCTGATCGCCGTGGGCGTGTTCGCCGGCATCTCGTTCGGCACGGGCGGCGGGCTGCCGCTGTCGGTCGCCGTCCTGCTGGCGTACGTCGTCGGGCTGGGGTGGCTCGTGGTCTACACGGTCCTGCAGGCGGGGGCGGGCTCGCTGGGCATGCGCGCTCTCGGTCTGCGCCTCGTCCGCGAGGGCGCGTCGGATGCCGCGCCCCTCGGCTTCGGTCGAGCGCTCGGGCGCAACCTCGTCTGGGGCCTGGGTGCGGCGATCGTGGTCGGGTACTTCTCCCCCCTGTTCGACGGGACGCCGTGGCGTCGCGGCTGGCACGACCGTGCCGCGGGAGCGGTGATGACCGACGTCGCCGGCCGCCCGGCCGTGCCCTCCGAGGACGCGTCGGTCGCGCCGACGCCGGCGGCTCCCGTCGGTGCTCTCGCGCCGTCGGTGCTCCCGCCCGCGCCCATCCTCCCGGCCGGCGACGCCGCCGACCTCGACGGCTGGACGCCGGCCGGCCCCGCCGCCCCGGCGCCCGCGTCACCGCTCGCGAGCGGCGTGATCTCCTTCGTCCCCGGCGTCAGCGACCCCTCCCGTCTGGACGAGCCGGCACCCGCCCCGGCGCCGGCGGTGCCGACGGTCGATGCGGCGCCGGTCGGCCCGCCGCCCGCCCGCGACACCGCGGCGGCGCCCGGCCCGCGGACGGCCGACGTCCCGCTCATCGAGAACCTCGACGAGACCCGCATCTCCACGGGCGAGCGGCCGTTCGCGCGCCTCGTCTGGGACGACGGCACCCGCCAGGCCGTGTACGGCCGCACGCTCTTCGGGCGCAACCCCGCCCCCGAGACGGGAGCGATGGTCTCTGCGGTGCGCGATGAGACGCTGTCGCTGTCCAAGACCCATTTCGAGCTCGTCCCCGCCGACGACCGTTCCGTCTGGGTCGTCGACCGGCATTCGACCAACGGCGTCGTGCTGCGCCGCGGGGTCGGCGGCGCGGATGCGCAGCCGCTGGTCCCGGGGGAGCGCACGCGCGTGCGCAGCGGCGACGTGCTCGAGTTCGGCGACCGGCAGGTGACGATCGAGGTGGCGTCGTGACCGCGGTGCCCATCGTCGTGCGCGCGGGCGCGGCGACCCACACGGGGCTGCGCCGCCGCGTGAACGAAGACGCGTTCCTCGCGCAGGCGCCGCTGTTCCTGGTCGCCGACGGGATGGGCGGTCACGACGCCGGCGACCGTGCGAGCGCCGCCGTCGTCGCGGAGTTCGCGCACCTGGTCGGCGGGGCGAGCCTGGCGATCGATCAGATGCGCACGGCGCTGCGTCGCGCCCGCGCCCGCGTGGAGGCGATCGCCAGCGACGGCCGCGCCGCCGGCACCACCCTCGCCGGCGTGGTGGTCGCGGAGGTCGGTGGGGTGGGCTACTGGCTCACGGTGAACGTGGGCGACTCCCGCACCTATCGCTTCGCGAACGGCGTCCTGGAGCAGATCAGCGTCGACCACTCGGTGGTCCAGGAGCTCCTCGACGCGGGCGTGCTCAGCGGAGCGGATGCCGCGACCGACAGCCGCCGCAACGAGATCACCCGAGCGATCGGCGCGGGAAGCGACGGTCAGGCGGACTACTGGATGGTCCCCGCCGCGCCGGGCGACCGCATCCTCGTCTGCTCCGACGGGCTGTCGGGGGAGCTGTCCGCCGAGCGGCTGCGCGACATCCTCGCCGACGAGTCCGATCCGGATGCCGCGGCCACCCGCCTCATCCACGAGGCGCTCGTGCACGGCGGGCGCGACAACATCACGGCCGTCGTGGTCGACGCGCTCGCGGTGTCGGGCTACGACGACGTGTACGACACCGCGCCGGCGGGGGCGCGACGCGGCGACGCCGACGGCGATACGCGCCCGCGCGCGGACGCGAGGGGTGACTTCTGATGGTGGGGGATGCGATGACGAGCACACGAGTCGACTACCGGCCGGCCGACGCCGAGGCCGCCTGGTGGGTGGCTGTCGATGACGGCGCCCTGGCGGCGCTGTCGCCCGTCGTGTCGGCGGCGACGGCGGCGACCATCTGGCGCGGCCTCGGCACCGGCGGGATCGGGGCGGTGCTGGAGGCGCTCACCGGCGCGTTCGGCACCTCGCTGGCCGCTATCCCGCCGTTCGCGCTCGCGATCGCCGAGCCCGGCGGCGTGCGCGTCGCGGTGCGCGGTGACGTGGAGATCATCGTCGAGGGCGACGGCGTCGAGGCCGTGTCGGGCACGGGCGTCGCGACGTGGACCGAGCGCTTCCTGCCCGGAGCGGTCCGCGCGACGATCGTGCCGGCCGGGGCCACGACCGCGCCGGCCGCCGACGTGCCGCTGCGTTCCGGCGTCGTGCGCGCGGACCAGATCCGGCTGGAGCTGGGCGCGTCGCCGACCCGGGTCGATCCGGCGGTCCCCACCGCCGCGGCATCCGCTGCATCCGCTGCATCCGCGGCATCCGCTGCGCCGGCTGCCGGGGCGGCCGAGCCGTCCGATCCTGAGGAGATGTCGGATGCTGAGGAGCCGCCCGCTGCTGCCGCCTCCGCGGCATCCGCCATTTCCTCGATATCCGCCGCCTCCTCGGCACCCGCCATCTCCTCGGCACCCGCCGCCTCCTCGGCATCCGTCATCGACTCGGTGCCGCCGGGACTGTTCGGGGCGCGGTCGGCGGCCGCCCCGGGGACGGCACCAGAACCCGCCGAGACGGTCGCGCCGGCGGCGACGGCGGCCGAGCCTGCGCCTCCCGCCGAGTCCGAGTCCGAGTCCGATGCGGCACCCGAATCCCCGCCCGAGCCCGGGGTGGCGCCGCGTGCCGACACCTCCGCCGACACGCTGATCCCGGAGGCGACGGCCGCCGAGGACGCCGAGCCCGCACCCGTGGACGAGTACGACCTGCTGTGGGGCGAGACGGTCGCCCGTCCCGTGTCGGCGGCGGCGATCGCCCCCGTCGAAGCGGAGACGGATGCCGCGGATGCCGCCGCCGCACCGGGTGCGGAACCCGGACCCGCCCCGTCGGCCGACCCGGCCCCTCCCGCCGCGGCGTCGCGGACCGCCGCAGCGGACGGAGCGGACGCACCGGCCACGCCCGACGGGCTCGGCGACCACGACGGCGCGACGATCGCCGTGGCGGACGTGCGGGCGATGCGGGCGGAGCGCATCGCGTTCGAGTCGACGGACAGCGTCCCGGCCCGCCGCCCCGCGCGGGGCCGCATCCGGCTGTCGACCGGCCGCGTCGTGGAGCTCGAGCGGCCCGTCGTGATCGGACGTCGCCCGAAGTCCACGCGCACCTCGGGAGCCGAGCTGCCGACCCTCGTGGCCGTCGACAGCCCCGAGCAGGACATCTCGCGCAGTCACGTGGAGATCCGCGCGGAGGGCGAGCACGTCCTCGTCACCGACCTCGACACCACCAACGGCACGGTGCTGCTGCGCGGCGGCAACGAGCCGGTGCGACTGCACCCCAACGAGCCGACCATGGTCGTCACGGGAGACGTCCTCGACCTCGGCGACGAGGTCACCGTGACCTTCGAGGACCTCCCGTGAGCGCCGCGAAGCGTCCGCCGGCACCGCCGCCCGCGCTGCCCGGGTTCACCTACGTCGACGTGCTCGGCTCCGGCGGCTTCGCCGACGTCTACCTCTACGAGCAGCACCTGCCGCGCCGCCGGGTCGCGGTGAAGGTCATGCTCCCCGACCGCATGGCGTCGGGATCGGCGGAGCAGTTCACCGCCGAGGCGAACGTCATGGCGCTGCTGTCGACGCATCCCGCGATCGTCACCATCTACCAGGCGGGCGTCTCGGACGACGGGCGTCCGTACCTCGTGATGGAGTACTGCTCGCGCCCCAATCTGCAGGTGCGCTCGCGCGCCGCGGCCTTCTCGGTCGCCGAGGCGCTGCGGGTCGGCGTGCAGGTCGCCGCCGCCGTCGAGACCGCGCATCGCGCCGGCATCCTGCACCGCGACATCAAGCCGGCGAACATCCTCGTCACCGAGTACAACCGTCCGGCCCTCACCGACTTCGGCATCGCGACGACCGCCGAGTCGGAGGAGTCGTCGGCGGGGATGTCGATCCCGTGGTCGCCGCCCGAGTCGTTCAGCGACGTGCCCGGCTCGGGCGTCGCCACCGACGTGTACGCCCTGGGCGCCACCGTCTACACGCTGCTGGCCGGTCGCTCGCCGTTCGAGCAGCCGGGCGGGCGCAACGGCGGCGCCGATCTCATCCAGCGCATCGAGTCCCAGCCGGTGCCGCGTCTGGAGCGCGCCGACGCCCCGCCGTCGCTCCAGGCCGTGCTCGAACGCGCGATGGCCAAGCGTCCCGGCGACCGCTACGACTCGGCGATCGCGTTCGCGCGGGCCCTCCAGCGCGTGCAGATCGAGCTCGCCCACTCGGTGACCCCGATCGACATCCTCGACGACGCCCCCGAGGACGCCGGCGAGGACGACGTCGACGGCGAGCTCACCCGCGTCCGCGGCATCGTCAGCATCGAGCCGCAGACCCACCCGGCCGCCGGCCCGACGCGTCGGCGCGACCGGCCGGACGACACCGCGGCCGCCGCGCCCGCCGCGCCCGCCGTCGTCCCGGGGCCGCCCGTTCCCACCGACACCGCCGACCCGACGTTGCTGCGGGGCCCCGTCTCCATCGCGCCGCAGGCGGCGGACCTCGACACCTCGTCCACGATCCGCCGACCCGGCCCGGCCGCGGCGGCCCGCACCGTCGACCCCGCCGTCGCTGCCGCCGCGTCGCCGTCCGTCGCGGATCCCGCCGAGGCGGCCGACGCCGCCGCCGATGCGCCGGCACCGCGCACGCGCCGCGGACTGTGGATCGGTCTCGGCATCGCCGCCGCCGTGGTCGTCGTCGCGGGAGTCGCCGTCGGGGCCAGCCTCGTGGCGCCCGCGGTGCAGCCGCCCGCCGACGACGAGCCGACGACGTCGGCCGCGCCGCAAGACCCGCTGGGCGGGTACGTGCCGCCGGTGGAGGCGCTCGCCGGCACGGTGCAGGGAGGCGACGCCGTGTTCACCTGGACCAATCCCGAGCCGCAGGACGGCGACGGCTATCTCTGGTATCCGTACACGCTCGCCGGCGACGGCGAGACCCGCAAGGTCACCGAGACGAGCGTGACCCTGCCGGTGGATGCCGGCGGCACGACCTGCATCGCGGTGACGCTCGTCCGCAAGGACGGCACCGCGGGCACCGAGACACGGAAGTGCACCCCATGACCGACATCCACGACACCGTTCCCCCCGCGGACGCCCCCGAGGACGACGTGACGGGGGCGGACATCACCGTCGAGTTCGCCGGCGAGTACGTCACCGTGCCGTCCGGAACGCGGTTCACGATCGGGCGCGAGGGCGACCTCGCCATCGACGACAACCGTTTCCTGCACCGGCACTTCCTCTCGATCGAGCAGTCCGGCGGACTGTGGTGGCTTGTCAACATCGGCTCGCGGCTGTCGGCGACCGTCACCGACACGGAGGGTCGCGTGCAGGCGCAGCTGGCGCCGGGGGCGCGGTTGCCGATCGTGTTCGGCGTGACGACCGTGGTGTTCAGCGCGGGTCCCACGACCTACGAGCTGTCGGTGCACACGGCGCAGCCGGCGTTTCGTGCGACGGTTCCGGAGCGGGTGGCCGACGGCGAGTCGACGATCGGTGCCGTTCCCCTCACGCCCAGCCAGAAGCTCCTCATCCTGTCCCTCGCCGAGCCCGTGCTGCGCCGCGAGGGCACCGGCATGAGCGAGCTGCCCAGCTCGGCCGCGGCGGCCCAGCGCCTGGGCTGGAGCATCACCCGCTTCAACCGCAAGCTCGACAACGTATGCGACAAGCTCGACCGTCAGGGGGTCCCCGGGCTGCGCGGCGGAGTGACGAGCTCGGCGACCAACCGGCGGGTGCGCCTCGTCGAGCACGCCGTCGCCTCGCGCCTGGTCGTCCGCGACGACCTCGCCCTGCTCGACGATCCCGCGCGCTTCGAGCGCGAGGCCGGCGACGACGCCCCGCGCCGAAAGGAAGACGGATGAAGCTGCGCACGACCCTCGTCCGACCCGGGGGAGAACCCGAGGATCTCGTCATCAACGCCGACGCCGACGCGACCGTCGGCGACCTCGCCCGCACCATCGCCGAGGTCGACCCCCGCGGCGGAGGCGACCCGCGCGAGGACGTCACCCTGGAAGCGTTCGGCACGATCGCGCAGGGACCCGGCGAGGTGCTGGATGCCGCGGCATCCGTCGCCCACGTCCAGCTCGGCGCGGGGTCGGCGATCCGGGTCGTCCCGGCCGGCTACCAGCCGCGACAGCGCGTCGGCGAGGTGGAGATCGTGTCCGGGCCCGGCGCCGGGACGACGATCCCGCTGGAGCGGACGGTCGTGATCATCGGTCGCGACCCGCAGTGCGACATCGTGCTGGACGACCCGCTCGTCTCGAAGCGGCACGCCCGGCTCGAGGTGGGGCAGGGACGGGCCGAGCTCGTCGACCTCAACTCGGCCAACGGCATCCTCGTCGACGGCGCACCGGTCACCTATCTGACCGCCGCCGACGGCGAGATCGACGCCGTCCTGGGCGACACGCGCGTGCGCATCACCGCGGCCGGAGATGCGACCGTCGCGCCCTCGACGTGGCGGCAGGTCCCGTTCGTGCGCTCGCCGCGGGTCGAGGCCCGCTACCTCGGCGAGGAGTTGCCGGGCACCGACCTGCCCGCGCCGCCCGCGCCGCAGATGTTCCCGTGGCTCGCGATGATCGCGCCCGTGATCATGGGTGCGGTGCTGTTCTTCGTGATGAGGAACCCGATGGCGCTCGTGTTCGTGGCGGCATCCCCGCTGCTGATGCTGGGCACGTGGCTGACGACGCGCCTGCAGGGGCGCGCGCAGCTGCAGCGCGACAAGGACCGCTTCGAGCAGCAGCTGACGCGGCTCTCCTCGCGCCTGGAGCAGGAGCGCGAGACCGAGCGTCGCGTCCGCCGCGGCGAGGTGCCCGAGCTCGACCCGATCTGCGCCGACGCGCTCGCCGCCGGTCCGCTCGTCTGGACGCGCCGGCCCGAGCACTGGTCGTTCCTGCACGTGCGTCTGGGTGACGGCATCGCTGCGAGCCGCAACACGGTCGCGGAGTCCACCAAGCGCGATGCGGCGATCCCCTCGTATGTCGACCGTCTCGACGAGGTCGTCGAGGCCTTCCGCGAGGTCGACGACGTGCCGATCCTCGAATCGCTCGCCGAGGCAGGGGCGATCGGCATCGCGGGGGCGACCGCGCGCGTCGGCGACACCGCCCGCGCGCTCCTGGCACAGACGGCGGGTCTCCACGCGCCGTCGGATGTCCACATCGTCGCCTTCGTGGGCCCCGCCACCCGCGCGGCGCTCGCCGACCTGAAGTGGCTGCCGCACACGTGGGCCGCCGAGGACGCACTGGGCACGGCACCCATCGCCGACAACGCGGCGACCGCCTCGCGGCTGCTCGCGCAGCTCGAGGAGCTCGTCGACACCCGCACGAAGCGGCTGCGGCGGCTGCGGGCCCTCAAAGCGACGGATGCCGCGACCTCCGCCGGTGCCGAGGTGGGCGAGTCCCGCGGGCGCGAGGAGGAGATGCCGCTTCCGGCATATGTCGTCATCATCACGCCCGACGCCCCCGTCGACCGCGGCCGGCTGATCCAGCTCAGCGAGCGGGCCGCCGGCAGCGGCGTCGTCCCGGTGTGGGCCGTCTCGAAGGTGGAGCACCTGCCCGCGGCCTGCCGCACGTGGGTCGAACTGCCCGCCGACGGCGATGCGAGCGCGCACTTCGTGCGCCTGGGCGTCGTCGTCGCGCCGCTGCGCGTCGAGGCTCTCGACGCCGCGCGCTTCGGCGTCGTCGCCCGGGCGCTCGCGCGCATCACCGACATCGGCGACGTCGCCGAGGATGCCGGTGACGTGCCGCGCACGATCCCGCTGCTGCAGCTGCTGGGCCCCGACATGGCGACCAGCGCCGACGCCGTGATCGACCGCTGGACGCAGAACGCGTCGATCCGCGCGACGCGCTCCGGCGCCGGCTACCAGCCGAAGCTGCGCGCCCTCGTGGGCCAGGGGGCGCAGGGAGCGCTCCACCTCGATCTCCGCCAGCAGGGCCCGCACGCCCTCGTCGGCGGGACGACCGGCTCGGGCAAGAGCGAGTTCCTGCAGGCGTGGGTGCTCGGCATGGCCGCCGAGTACAGCCCCGAGCGCGTGACGTTCCTCTTCGTCGACTACAAGGGCGGGTCGGCCTTCGCCGACTGCGTCAACCTGCCGCACTGCGTGGGTCTCGTCACCGACCTGAGTCCGCACCTGGTCCGCCGCGCCCTGACGAGCCTGCGCGCCGAGCTGCACCACCGCGAGCACCTCTTCAACCGCAAGAAGGCCAAGGACCTCCTCGAGCTCGAGAAGGCCGCCGACCCCGATGCGCCGCCCGCCCTCGTGCTCGTGATCGACGAGTTCGCCGCCCTCGCCAAAGAGGTGCCCGAGTTCGTGGACGGTGTCGTCGACATCGCCCAGCGCGGGCGCTCCCTCGGCATCCACCTCATCATGGCGACGCAGCGTCCGGCCGGTGTCATCAAGGACAACCTGCGGGCCAACACGAACCTCCGCGTGGCCCTCCGCATGGCCGACGAGACCGACTCGGACGACGTCATCGGCTCGAAGGAGGCCGCGCTGTTCGACCCGGGCATCCCCGGGCGCGGCATCGCGAAGACCGGACCGGGCCGCATGAGCCTCTTCCAGTCGGCCTACTCCGGCGGCTGGAGCCTGCGCGCCGAGCCCGAGCCGGCGGTGGAGGTCCGCCCGTTCCTGCTCGGCGAGGCGCCCCTGTGGGAGAAGCCCGCGGTCTCCGAGGCCCCCGCCGAGACCGAGGATCTGGGCCCGAACGACCAGCAGCTCCTGGTCGCCCGCTTCGGCGACGCGGCCCAGCTGGCCCGCATCGCTCCGCCGCGGCGCCCGTGGCTCGACGAGCTCGCGCGGACGTTCGACCAGACCAAGCTGCACCAGCGCACCGACGCGCGGCTGGTGCTCGGTGTCGTCGACGTGCCCGAGCGCCAGGACCAGGTGCCGTTCTTCTTCGAACCCGACACCGAGGGCCACCTCGCCGTCTTCGGCACCGGCGGCTCCGGCAAGTCGGTGGCGCTGCGCACGCTCGCCGTCTCGGCCGGGATCACGCCGCGCGGGGGACCCGTGCACGTGTACGGGCTGGATGCCGCCACCGGCGGACTGCGCATGCTGGAGTCGCTGCCGCACGTCGGCGCGGTGATCTCGGGCGACGACACCGAGCGCATCGAGCGGCTGTTCGGGATGCTGCGGGCCGAGCTCGACCGCCGCGGCGACGCGTACGCGGCGTCCGGCGCGTCGACCCTGACCGAGTACCGCACGCTCGCCGGCCGCGGCGACGAGCCGCGCATCCTGCTGCTCGTCGACGGCTTCCCCGCCTTCCGCTCCGCCTTCGAGGGCGTGCCCGGTCGCGCGGAGTCCTACCGCGCGTTCCAGCAGGTGCTCACCGACGGTCGTGGCCTCGGCATCCACGTGGCCCTCACGGCCGACCGCGGGCAGAGCGTGCCCACCTCGCTGCAGGCCATGATCCAGCGCCGCATCGTGCTGCGCATGGCGGATGAGGACGGCTACGCGCTGCTCGGGATGCCGCGCGACATCCTCGGGCCCGACGCGGCGCCGGGGCGGGCGATCGTCGACGACCACGAAGCGCAGATCGCCGTGATCGGCGGCACCGCGAGCACGAAGGACCAGTCGCTGGCGATCGATCGTATGGCCGAGGCGATGATCCGCCGCGGCACGACGCCCGCCCCCGGCATCCGCGCGCTTCCCGTCGAGTACGCGATCGACGAGCTGCCGCCGACGGCGGGCACGGGGGTCGCCATCGGCCTGTCCGACCTCGATCTCGGCCCCTACGGCATCGAGCCGGCGGGCACGTTCATCGTGGCGGGCTCGCCCGGTGCCGGACGCTCCAACGCCGCCGCCGCCATCGTCCGCCAGACCCTGCGCGCACGGCCCGACACGGCCGCCTTCTACATCGGCGATCGCCGTTCCCCGGTGCAGGATGCCGTCGCGTGGACGTCCACCGCCGAATCCGCCTCGGCGGCGATGGCGGTGCTCGGTGCCGTCGACGAGGCCGCCGACCGCACCGCGGAGGGCGGCGCCGTGCCGATCGTCGTGCTCGAGGGCATCGGCGAGTTCGCCACCTCTCTCATCGAGATGAACCTCTCCACCCTCGTGAAGCGCGCGGGCCGCGGCGAGGTCTTCTTCGTCGTCGTCGGCGAGATGAGCGAGTGGACGACGAACTTCGGCCTGCTCGGCGAGATCAAGGCGGCGCGCCGCGGCGTGGTGCTCCAGCCGGAGACCATCGACGGCGAGGTCGTGCTCAAGACCCCGTTCCCGCGCCTCGTCCGCGGCGAGCTGCCCGTCGGGCGCGGCATCCTCGCCCACCGCGGCAAGACGGTGCGCATCCAGTTCCCGATCGCGACCGCGGCGGCCGAGCTGGCGGCGACGGGAGCCGTCTCGTGACGGGGCGCGCGAACGTCGCCCGCACGGAGCGCTCATGGGGAGTTCTGCCCATGGTCACGGGCGGCACCGCCGCCTATCGTCGAAACAACAAGACCTCCCGGCACACCGGCCGGGCCAGATGAAAGGGGCCCTCATGGCCAATCTGAATGTCACCTACGACCAGATGAACTCGGCCGCTTCGCGCCTGCGTGACGGCCAGAGCGAGCTCGAGGCGAACCTCCAGCGCCTGCGTCAGCTGGTCGCCCAGCTGGTCCAGGACGGCTTCACCACGAGCCGTGCCTCGGGCGCGTTCGACGCCTCGTACACCGAGTTCACCACCGGTGCGACCAAGACGGTCCAGGGCATCGAGGGCATGGCCGCCTTCCTCGAGAAGGCCGCTCAGGCCCTCCAGTCGACGGACGAGCAGCTCGCCAGCCAGCTCGGCCAGTGATGTCGACCTGCGGAGCGCGCCCGCGCTCCGCAGGTTCACGAGGCCTTCCACCCCGGTGCTCCGACGCCGTGGGTGGAGGGCCTCGCGAACCTCGGGGGACGACGACCGCCGCCGGAGGCGTCAGCCGCGGGAGTGGCCGAGCACCTTCACGATGATCCCGCGGCGGCGCAGCTCGGCGATCGCGTGGGTCTCCTCGTCGACCGTGCGCCCGAGGGCGTGCTTGTCGGCCACGACGACCACGTCGCCCGACACCAGTCGGCCGAACAGGCGCGTGAGGCGCTCCGACCAGCTCTCGCCGGTTTCGGGGGCGGGATGCCGGAAGCCCTCGATCGGCACCCCGAACTCCGCCAGGGCGTCGCGCTGGGCGATCACGGACGGCAGGTCGTCGCGGGCGACCACGAGCCCCACCAGTCGCGAGCCCGCCGGACGGGCGGCCCACCAGTCGGTGCCCGAGACGACCACGGGCACCGCGGAGGTGACCGCGGGCAGCGCGATCGACTCCGCGTAGTCGGCGGGGGCGCGCTGGTCGTCCGGATGCGGGGTGCTCACGGCATCCATTCTGTCCCACGGCGCCGACACGCACGTGTGCGACGTGCAGCGGTGCGCGTCAGTCGTCCTCGAGGCGGCGCAGCTGCATGCTCAGCTGGTCGGCGTCGAGCTGTGCGAGGGCGTGGCGCAGCGCCGCGGACGAGTACGACCCCTCCCGCGAGACGTCGACGAGCCGCTCCCGCATCGCCTCGATCAGCGCGATCCGCAGGTCGATCACGCCGGCCGAGCTGATCTCGGGCGACTCGATCCGCGGAGCGCTCATCCGCTCGGCCAGCTTCGCGAGCACCTCCGGCGGATAGAGCACGCCGCTCGCATCCGCCAGCCCGGGCGTGCGCAGCCGCGCGAGGGCGGCTTCGCGCAGCTCGTCGTCCAGCCGCTCGCCCTCCTCCGCCGAGCCGCCGTCGCCCGTGCTCGCGGGGATCTTCAGCATGCGGATCACCCAGGGGAGGGTGAGTCCCTGCACCATGAGGCTGACGAGGGCGACGACGAACGCGATGAAGATCAGCAGCTCCCGCGCGGGGGTGGACGGCTCGAGCGTCTGGGCCGCCGCGAGCGTGACGACACCACGCATCCCGGCCCAGACGATGACCACCCCGTCCTTCCACCCGAGGGGCGACCCCTGGTAGTAGTCCATGTCGTTGAGCACCCGGCCGATCCGCGCCCGGAGCCCTTCGACGCGCTGCTGCGTGGCGGCGGCATCCGGCTCTCGACGTGCGACGCGACGGGCCAGGCGGCGGGCGGTGCCGCGCGCCGTGCGTCGGAGCAGCCCCGGCCGCTCCCCGCCGGCGGGGTCCCCGTCCTCGCGCGACGGTCTCAGCTCGCGCAGATCGCTCGTGCCCGGATCGAAGGCGTCGAGGCGGTCGCTGAACGCCTGCAGCCGGTCGCGCTGCATCCGCCGGGCGCGGCGGTCGATGAGGAACACGAGTCCCGACACGTAGAGCGCGCGCACGGCCAGCACGATCGCGAGCGCCACCAGCGCCAGCGTGATGCCGATGCCCACACCGTTGTGCTTGTCGATGTTGCCGGTGACGATGTCGCGCAGCTCGAGCCCCATGATGAGGAAGACCGCGCCCTCCAGCAGCAGCTCGAGGGTGTGCCAGTTCAGTTCGTCGGAGACCCGCTGCTCGGGGGTCGACCACCGCGCGGCACCCTGGCCGGTCGTGATGCCCGCGGCCACGGCGGCCACGAGGCCCGAGCCGCCCAGGTGCTCGGTGGGCAGGTACGCGATGAACGGCACGATGAAGCCGATCGCCGTGTTGGCGACCGGCTCGCCGATCCACCGCCGTATCCGAAGGGTGAGCAGGCCCACGGCGACGCCGATGACGACCGCGACCAGCACGCCCCACGCGAACGCGCCGATCGTGCTGCCCAGCGAGAACCCCGCTGCGGATGCCGCCACGGCGCTGCGCAGCAGCACGAGCGCGGTGGCGTCGTTCAGCAGGCTCTCGCCCTCCAGCATCGTGATGACCCGCGGCGCGATGCCGAGCTTCTTCGCGATCGAGGTGGCGACGGCATCCGTGGGACTGAGGATGGCGCCGAGGGCGACGGCGAGCGCGAAGTCGAGTCCCGGGATGGCGAAGTAGAACAGGGTGCCGAGGGCCAGGGCGCTGATGACGACGAGCACGACGGCCAGGCCCGCGATCGGCATCGCGTCGCGACGGAACTCGACCGCCGGCAGTCGCACGGCCGAGGCGTAGAGCAGGGGCGGGAGAATGCCGACCAGGATGAGGTCCGGCGGCACCGAGAACGCCGGCAGCAGCAGCGACGCCACGAGACCGATCGCGACGAGGATCAGCGGCCCCGCGACGCCGAGCCGCCGCGCGAGGACCGTCGAGACGCCGATGACCGCGATGCCCGCGATCAGCCAGGTGAGGTCGCTCACCGCGGACTCAGATCAGACCGAGGGCGCGCACCGCGTCGCGCTCGGCGACCAGCTCGGCCACCGAGGCGTCGAGGCGGGCGCGGCCGCGCTCGTCCAGCTCCAGCCCGTCGACGACGCGGTACGCCGTGCCGTCGCTCGTGACCGGCGCCGACGAGTAGAGCCCCGCCGGCACGCCGTACTCGCCGTGCGACAGGACCGCCGCCGACGTCCAGCCGTCGCCCGTGCCGTGCACGAGGTCGCGGACATGGGAGATCGCAGCGTGGGCCGCCGACGCGGCCGACGACGATCCGCGCACCGAGATGATCTCGGCACCGCGCTGGGCGACCCGCGGCACGAACGCCTCGTCGAGCCAGGCGGCCGCCGCCGCGCTGCCGCCGAGACGCTCGGCGAGCGCGTCCGTCACCGGGCGTCCCGCCACCGTCGCGTGCGCGACGTCCGGGAACTGCGTCGCCGAGTGGTTGCCCCAGACGATGACGCCGCGCAGCGCCGCCACCGGCGTCTCCAGCGCGGCGGCGAGCTGGGCGAGCGCGCGGTCGTGGTCGAGGCGCGTCAGCGCGGCGAAGCGCTCGCCCGGGATGTCGGGGGCGGATGCCGCCGCGATGAGCGCATTGGTGTTGGCGGGGTTGCCGACCACCACGACGCGCACGTCGTCGGCGGCCGCCGCGTTCAGGGCCGCGCCCTGCGGACCGAAGATGCCCGCGTTGGCCGCCAGCAGGTCGGCGCGCTCCATCCCGGCCGAGCGGGGACGGGCTCCGACGAGCATCGCGATGTTGGCGCCGTCGAAGGCGACGCGCGGGTCGTCGGTGATCTCGACATCCGCCAGCAGGGGGAACGCGCAGTCCTGCAGCTCCAGTGCGGCCCCCTCGGCGGAGGCGAGCCCCTGCGGGATCTCCAGCAGGCGCAGACGCACCGGACGCTCGGCGCCGAGCATGTCGCCGGCGGCGATCCGGAACAGCAGCGCGTAGCCGATCTGTCCGCCGGCTCCGGTCACGGTGACTGTCGTGGCATCCATGGATCTGAGCCTACGGGGGCGAGCCCGGTGGCGGTACGGTGGGGCATGAGCTTCAACAGCAATGCAGAGCTGGGAGGGACGACCGCACGGCGACGAGGCCGCGGGGGAGGTGCCGCGGCGGTCGCCGGCGGCGGGCTGGCCGGCCTCGGTGGGATCGCGGTGCTCCTGCTCGTGCTCTTCACCGGCGGCGACGTCACGAGCCTGCTCGGCGGCACGGGCGGCGGGCAGGACTCCGCCATCGCGGGCTGCGACACCGGCGCCGACGCGAACGCGAACGACGACTGCCGGCTCGTGTTCGGACAGAAGGCGCTCGACGGCTACTGGGCCGATCAGGTGCAGGGCTACCGTGCGCCGCAGCTGATCATCGTCGACGGGTCGACCTCGACGCGGTGCGGCACGGCCTCGAACGCGACGGGCCCGTTCTACTGCCCGCCGGAGGAGACCATCTACGTCGATCCGACGTTCTTCGGCCTGCTCCGCAGCCAGTTCGGAGCGCAGGCGGGCGACCTCGCCCAGCTCTACGTCCTCGCCCACGAGTACGGCCACCACATCCAGCAGATCACCGGGATCATGGACCAGTACCCGAACGACGGCACCGGGCCGACCAGCAACGGGGTGCGCACCGAGCTGCAGGCCGACTGCTTCGCCGGCGCGTGGATCGCGGATGCGACCTCCACGACGGACGCGAACGGCGTGGCCTACCTGCAGCAGCCCACCGACGCGCAGCTGCGCGACGCGCTCGATGCGGCGGCCGCCGTCGGCGACGACCGCATCCAGGCGCAGTCCGGACGGGTCAACCCCGAGACCTGGACCCACGGGTCGAGCGGACAGCGCCAGCGCTGGTTCACCACCGGCTACCAGAGCGGGCTCGACGCCTGCGACACCTTCTCGGTGTCGGGAGGAGAACTGTGAACGGGCCGGCGCACCTCGACGACATCCTGTATCCCGCGATCGAGCCCTACGAGACGGGGTACCTGCTGGCCGGCGACGGCCAACGGGTCTACTGGGAGCAGTCCGGCAACCCCGACGGCAAGCCCGTCGTGTTCCTGCACGGAGGTCCCGGCGGCGGCACCTCGCCGTGGCACCGCCGCTTCTTCGACCCGGAGAGGTACCTCATCGTGCTGTTCGACCAGCGCGGCTGCGGCCGGTCGACGCCCCACATGAGCGCGCCCGACGCCGATCCGCGGTTCAACACGACCTGGCACCTGGTGGCCGACATCGAGCTGCTGCGGCGCAACCTCGGGATCGACCGGTGGCAGGTCTTCGGCGGATCGTGGGGCTCCGCCCTCGCGCTCGCCTACGCGCAGTGCCACCCGGATGCCGTCAGCGAGATCGTGCTGCGCGGCGTCTTCACGCTGCGTCGCCACGAGCTGGAGTGGTTCTACGAGGGTGGCGCGTCGGCGATCTTCCCCGATCTGTGGGAGGCGTACGTCGCGCCGATCCCCGTGCTCGAGCGCTCGCGGATGATCGAGGCCTACCACCGGCGGCTCACCGACCCCGATCCCGCCGTCCACGAGCCGGCGGCGATCGCGTGGACCACGTGGGAGATGTCGACGCTCACCCTCCACCCCGATCCCGATCTGGTGGCCTCGATGACCGACGCCGCGACCGCCGTGGCGTTCGCCCGCATCGAGAACCACTACTTCGTGCACGGCGGGTGGCTGCGCGAGGGCCAGCTCATCGACGACGTCGGCGTGATCCGCGACATCCCCGCCGTCATCGTCCAGGGCCGCTACGACGTGTGCACCCCGATCATGACGGCATGGGACCTCCACCGCGCGTGGCCCGAGGCCGAGTTCGTCGTCGTGGACGATGCCGGCCACTCGGCATCCGAGCCCGGCATCGCCCGCGCCCTCCGCGCCGCCACCGACCGCTTCGCCTAGCCCCCTCCTCTCTCCCCCCTCTGGAGCGCGAGCCGCTACTCCGCGTGCGAGCCGCTACGCGCCGTACCGGCCGGATCGTGGCGGCTCGGCCGGGCGATAGCGGCTCGGCGAGAAGGGGGAGGGTGGGGGACTGCTAGGATGGGGGTACTTGCAGCGCCGAATCGGCGCTCTCGCGTCGTAGAACGCTTCCCTCGCCGCCCGGCCCCGACCGGATGATCGGCTGACATTCTTCGTACGGCGACCCTGTGCGCATCCGCGCAGAGGCCACCGATCCGGGCGTCCCGCCCAGAAACATCACCATGTCTGACATCACTTTCGGCGCGCTCGGCGTGCCCGCCCCCCTGCTCGACGTGCTCGCGAAGGACGGCAAGACCACCGCCTTCCCCATCCAGGTCGACACCCTGCCCGACACGCTCGCCGGCCGCGACGTGCTCGGCCGCGGCAAGACCGGCTCGGGCAAGACCCTCGCCTTCTCCATCCCCCTCGCCGCCCGCCTCGGCGGCCCGCTCGCCGGCGGCAGCCGCCGCTCCGGCCGCATCCTCGGTCTCGTGCTCGCGCCGACGCGTGAGCTCGCCACGCAGATCAACGCGACCCTCGAGCCCCTGGCGGCCGCGTACGGCATGAAGACCACGACGATCTTCGGCGGCGTCAACCAGAACCGCCAGGTCGCCGCGCTGAAGGCCGGCGTCGACATCGTCGTCGCCTGCCCCGGCCGCCTCGAAGACCTCATCTCGCAGGGCTTCGTGAAGCTGGATGCCGTGGAGATCACCGTCATCGACGAGGCCGACCACATGGCCGACCTGGGCTTCCTGCCCTCGGTCACGCGCATCCTCGACAAGACCCCGCGCGACGGGCAGCGCCTGCTGTTCAGCGCCACGCTGGACAACGGCGTCGACAAGCTCGTGAAGCGGTTCCTGCAGAACGAGGTGCTGCACTCGGTCGACGAGGCGCACTCGCCCGTCGCCGCGATGACCCACCACGTCTTCCACGTCGGCGGCGTCGAGGAGAAGAAGGAGCTCGTGCGCACGCTCGCCTCGGGCACCGGCCGTCGCATCCTCTTCATGCGTACCAAGCACCACGCCAAGAAGCTCGCCCAGCAGCTGACGTCGCAGGGCATCCCGTCGGTCGATCTGCACGGCAACCTGTCGCAGCCGGCCCGTGACCGCAACCTCGCCGCCTTCAGCTCGGGCGCCGCGAAGGTGCTCGTCGCCACCGATGTCGCCGCGCGCGGTGTGCACGTCGACGACGTCGAGCTCGTCATCCACGTCGACCCGCCCATGGAGCACAAGGCGTACCTGCACCGCTCCGGCCGCACGGCCCGCGCCGGTGCCGAGGGCTCGGTCGTCACGCTCGTGCTGCCCGGTCAGGAGAAGGACGTCAAGGACCTCCTCCGGAAGGCCGCGATCACCGCGACCCCCGTGCCCGTGACGCCGACCTCCCCGCAGGTCACCGCGCTCGTCGGCGAGGTCGCCCCCTACGTCGCACCCGCGCCGAAGTCCGAGCAGCCCGGCCGCGGCCAGGGCGGCGGCGGTCGCAGCCAGGGCGCCAACGCCCAGCGCAAGCGCGCGGCCCGCGAGGGCGCGCCGGCCGGCCAGGGCGGACGCGGCGGCCGTGGCAACGGCCAGCGCAGCCAGGATCAGCCCCGCGCGGACCGCGCCGGACGCCCGGCCGCGGATCGTGCCGGACGCCCGGCCGCGGACCGTGCCGCCGGCGGTCGCGAGCAGCGCCCGGCTCGCGATCACCGTGCCGCCGCGCAGCCCGCGGCATCCGGCAACGCGCGCACGGCGGGACGCCGCGCCACGCACGCCGGGGGAGCCGGTGCCACCGGCGGCAAGCTCATGGTGGGATCGGTCGTGCGGCAGAATGGCGGCCCGCGCCGCTCCGGACGCTGATTCCGGGCGGTCGGGGCCGCGGCCCCGCGGGCCTCGACGGTTCGCCGTGACGAATGTCGGACGATCGACGCCGGCCCGGCCGACGACCCGCGGGTTTGTGCGGCACGCCCGCGGGTGAGCTGACGGTTGTCCGGCGTTGGTCACGCGACCACCCGTGCCACCCGCTGCTGCGTCCACGCCGCCACGGGTCGTCCCCGGTCCGCCGTGACGAGCGTCGGACGATCGACGCCGGCGCGGCCAATGACCCGCGGGCTTCCGCGGCACGCCCGCGGGTGAGCTGACGGTTGTCCGGCGTTGGTCACGCGCCCACCGGCGCTACCGCCCACCCGCGCCGCCCCCCGCCCGGCCCCACCACCCGGCGGGCGGGGTCAGACCGCGCGGATGAGGTCCGCGGCGCGCTCGCCGATCACGATCGCGGGCGCGTTCGTGTGCCCGCGGATGATCGTGGGGATCACCGACGCGTCCGCGACCCGCAGGCCGTCGACTCCGCGCACGCGCAGCGCGGGATCGACCACGGATGCCGCGTCCTCGCCCATACGCGCCGTGCCCACCGGGTGGTACAGGGTGTGCGAATACCGCCGCAGCGACAGCTCGATGCGTTCGGCGGCGCTCATCCGCTCGCCACCGGCCGGCTGCACCCAACCGCCGGTGGTCACGGCGCGCAGCGCGGGCGTCGCGATGAGGCGTTCGCACTCCGCGAGCCCCGCCCGCAGCGTCTCGGCGTCGACGCCCTCGGGATCGGTGAGGTAGCCGGGGTCGATGATCGCGGCGTCCGCGGGGTCGGCCGAGGCCAGACGGATCGTCCCGCGACTGCGCGGGCGCAGGAGGATGGCCCCCACGGTGATGCCCTCCGCGGGCGGCGGCACGAGGCCCTCACCGACGTACGGGGCGGCGGCGAAGATGATCTCGATGTCCGGCAGCCCCGCGGGCGCGCCCCGGTCGTCGGCGACCGCGGTGCGCACGAAGCCGTAGGCCTCGGCCACGTTCGAGCTCAGCATGCCGCGTCGCGAGGAGAGGTAGCGCGCCAGTTGACCGGGCCGCTGCGCCCCGTAGAGCGTTCCGCCGCGGGCGGCGGGCGCGAGCCCTGCCACGAGATGGTCCTGGAGGTTCGCACCGACACCGGGGGCATCGACCCGCACCCGGATGCCGTGGCTGCGGAGCTCGTCCGCGTCGCCGATCCCGCTGAGCAGGAGCAGCTGCGGCGTGTTGATCGCTCCGCCGGCGAGGATGACCTCGCGGCGGGCGCGCGCGTGGCGGGTGATGCCGGCGATGTCGACGTAGACGCCGGTGGCGCGGGGGCGTCCGTCGCCCTCCTCGAAGGTGATGCGTCGGACGAGGGCGTCGGTGACGACCCGCAGGTTGGCTCGGGCCCGGGCCGGGCGAAGGTACGCGTCGGCGGTCGAGGCGCGGGCGCCGCGGTGCTGCGTGACCATCGTCTGGGAGAAGCCCTGACGGGTGGGCAGGTTCGCGGCGGTGACGGGATGCCGCAGCTCGCGCGCGGCCTGCAGGAATGCCGCCGTGTGGGGCCGGGGATCGCGCTGGTGCTCGACCGGCTGCGCGCCGGCGGTGCCCTGGCTGGCGTCGGCGGCGCCCTGCGTCGCCTCGACGCGCTGGAAGTACGGCGCGAGCGACGCCCACGACCAGCTGTCGCCGGCGCTCTGCGCCCATTCGTCGTAGTCGGCGGCGAAACCGCGCACCCACATCATGGCGTTGAGCGACGACGACCCGCCGAGCGTCTTTCCCCGCGGCCAGTAGATGGTGCGGTTCTCCAGCTCGCGCTGGGGCACCGTGTCGTAGTTCCAGTCGTAGCGCCCCCGGAACAGGGTGGAGAAGGCCGCCGGCACGTGCAGCGCGAGGGCCGCGTCCGGCGGCCCGGCCTCCAGCACGAGCACCGACGTCGCCGGATCCTCGCTGAGACGGGCGGCGAGGGCGGCCCCGGCGGAGCCGGCGCCGACGATGACGTAGTCGGCCTCCAGCGTGGACGGCCTCCCGCGGGTCGCCCGTCTCGACGCGCTCACGCGCCGAAGGCCTTCACGAGCGTGACGGCCATCTTCGCGGGGTTGCCGTCGATGCGGAACCGCGTGAACCCCTCGCACACGGCGGCGCCGGTGCGCGACGTCACGAACCAGGGCGGCTTGGGAAGCACCGACAGGCCGCGCCCGCGGGCGGCGGAGGAGACGGACCGGGGGAACGGGCGGAACGGGCCGCGCACGACGGTCCGCTCGACCCGGTCGAGCAGCAGCGCGTTGTGGACGATGCCCATGCCGCTGGGCGCGTCGGCGAGGGTGCCTCCCGGGAACGCGCCCCAGGTCGCCGTCGGGGTGAGGAACCCGAACGCCGTCCAGGCGTTGACCGCGACGGTGCCGTACCGCAGGTCGGCGACGGCGCGTTCGAAGCCGTCGCCGAGCGCGTTCTGGGTGACGGGGTCGATGAGCACATTGGCGCCGAGGGTGCCGACGAGCCGGTCGTTGGCGTGCGCGACGGCGGCGTCGAGGAACTCCTGACCCGTCCCGCGCAGGCCCACCAGGGCGAGCACGGGCGCGAAGTACTCGGTCGCCTCGAGGGTGGTCGCATCCTCGGGGCGCGCCTCGATGAGGGCGCGGGTCCCGCCGGCGCACCAGGCGGCATCCGGGTAGGAGGAGCGCGCCGCGTCGAGCTTGCTCTGACTGTGCGGGTACCAGACGGGTCGCGAGGGCGCGCGCTCGTACGCGGCGCGCACCTCGTCGAGGAACGCGTCGCGCTGCGGCCAGTCCTCCGAGAGCAGCACGACCTGCCCGGCGATGCAGTTGTGGCCGCTGTTGTGCAGCCG
Organism: Microbacterium sp. PAMC21962; assembly: GCF_019443465.1. Taxonomy (NCBI): domain Bacteria; kingdom Bacillati; phylum Actinomycetota; class Actinomycetes; order Micrococcales; family Microbacteriaceae; genus Microbacterium; species Microbacterium sp. PAMC21962. The sequence goes on from NZ_CP080381.1 coordinate 2,721,843, forward strand.
CATGGTGACGACGTGCTCCGCCTGGAAGCGCAGGTCGGCCGCCGACCAGTCACCGGGCACCACGATGATGGGCGACACGCCGCCGAGCTCGGCCGTGATCGGCTTCTTCAGCAGCGGTCGTCCCTCCCGCCGCCGACGCGTGGCCGCACCCGCGGCTCCCGGCGTGTGCGACGGCCCCCACACGATCGCGCCGAACGTCGACTCCGAGCCGGTGATGTGCACGTGATCGATGTCCGGATGCTGGGTCAGGTAGCCCCCGACGTCGCCGCCGCCGCGGACGATCCGCAGGAGTCCGGGCTCGATGAGCGGCGCCAGCGCGCGCTCGAACACCGGCACCAGCGCGTCCTGCGTGGGGTTGACCTTGAGGATCACGACGCGGTTGAACGCCAGCAGCTCGTACAGCACATCGAGGTAGGGGATGGAGGTGATGTTGCCCGCGCCGAGCACGAGGCCCACACCGCCGGATGCCGCGGGGTCGAGCTGTCCGAGGCCCGCCTCACGGCGGGCGGTGGCGGCGTCGACGCCGGGCTGCAGCCAGACCTCGGTGGTGTAGCCCGACAGCAGCAGCGTGTCGGTCGCCGTCAGCGGTGAGGTGTGGACGACCGTGCGCGCACCGGGGGCGGACCCGGTTCGGAGGTCTTCGAGCGGCGACCGGCCGACCGCGAGGGCGTGCAGGGTGTCGGCGTAGGCGTCGAGGGCGACGAGGGCCGCGTACGGTCCGGACAGCCACTCCTCGCCGCGCAGCGGATGCCCGGGCGGCAGTCCCTTCGAGGTCGCCGCCGTGTCGGCCCATTCCTCGGCGACCGCCGCGGTCGCGACGCGGACGCGGCGGATCAGCGTGCGCCGCTGGCCGAGCGTGAGGGCGCTCCACGCGCGGGTGCCGCTGCGGAGCTGGGCGATCGCGGCATCCAGACCGTCCTGCACGTCGTGGTCGAGCCGGTCTCCGGTCGACGTCTTCGGTGGTGCGGACGGGGCGCCTGCGGTCACGGCGTTCTCCTTCGAAGCGGGTTCGCGCTCGCGCGCGGGCCTCCAGCTTACGTCGGAGCGAGACGCAGTCCCAGGGTCATTGCCACTCGATGCCGTTCCGACGGCTCGCGGCGCGGTCCGGGGCGCGCGCTCAGATCAGCGAGAGCTCACGCAGCTTCGCCTCGACGTCGGCGTTGGTGGGCTCGACGTGGTGGGAGGCGTCGGGGTAGACGACGACGGGGATGTTCGTGCGACCCGAGATCTCGCGGGCCACGTCGGCGGCGGCGGGGTCGGCGACGAGGTCCACATAGGTGTACTCCACACCCAGCTCGTCGAGCTGCTTCTTGGTGCGGATGCAGTCGCGGCACCAGTCGGCGCCGAACATCGTGATCGGGGTGTTCTCGGAGGTCATGATTCCAGCGTACGCTCGGCGGTGCGGGTGACGGCCCGGGTCGCCACACGGGACGTGGACGTTTTCTTCGGGGCGTACACCCACAGCGCGTGATAGACGAATCGCACCACGAACGCCGCCGCGAGCGTGATCGCCGCGGCCAGGACGCTCGGGATGTGGGCGCCCTGCACGAGCAGCGGGATGATCGGGATGCGGACGACGGCTTCGACGTTGTTGAACGCGAACGACTTCAGGAAACGCACCCACATCTGGCCGGACTCGGAGCGCATGTCGGCGAAGACGAGGTACTCGAGCAGCAGGAAGTTGCCGATGATCGTCACCTCGCTCGCGATGATCGCGGCGGTGAGGTAGTTCATGCCGAGGTGGATGAGACCCCACATGATGACGAGGTTCGCGATCGCCCCGACGCCGCCGACGAGGGCGAACGCCGACATGCGGCCGAAGCGGAGCATCGCCAGCTGGGTCAGGAACCGCATGCCCTGCGAGAACGTCGCCTTCGACTCGCCGGCGAAGCGGGTGGCGAAGGCGAACGGGATCTCGCCGATGCGCATCTGACGGCGCGCGAGGATCTCGAGCAGGATCTTGAAGCCGCGCGGGCGCAGGTCGTCGAGGTCGACGGTGTCGCGGTCGACGAGGAAGAACCCGGTCATCGGGTCGGTGCAGCCGTGCAGCTTCCGCGGGAACATGGCCTTCGTCAGAAGGGTGGAGGTGCGCGAGACGGCCGTGCGCGTGGCGCCGGCGAGCCCGCCGGCGGTGCCGCCGGCGACGTAGCGCGAGGCGACAACGATGTCGACGTCGCCGAGCGCGGCGCGGTCGAGCATGCGGGGGATGTCCTCCGGCGGATGCTGCAGGTCGCCGTCCATCACGAGGCACCAGCGCGCCTGCGCGCTGCGGAAGCCCTCGAGCACGGCGCCGCTCAGACCGCCCTCGGGCGCGTCGCGGTGGATGACGCGGACGGGGAAGTCGGTGGCCCGGGCGACCGCTGCGATCGTGGCGGGCGTGTCGTCGGTCGAGTCGTCGACGAACACGATCTCGAAGTCGACGTCCCCCAGCGCCGCGCCGATGCGTCGGACCAGCTCGGCGACGTTCTCCCCCTCATTGAAGGTGGGAACGATGACGGAAAGATCCATGGGCATGCGCTCGCGATCGGTCAGGGACAGAACCGTCCCAGCCTATCGACGCGGAGTTGGGCAAGTGCTGTGCGTGCTCTGTCAGTTCCGCAAGGTCCTGCGGCGCCGGTGATCAGCCGATCTGCTTCTTCAGATCGGGCACGCCCATCCCGTAGTTGATGCGGATGCAGGGCAGCGCGAGCTTCTCCGTGCCGACCGACACGTAGCCCTGCTCGATGGTCCTCGCCATCTCGAAGCCGGCTTCGCGGAGGCCCTCCTTGGCGGTGTCGTCGTTGTGACCGTACGGATAGGCCATGACCTCGGCGACGCCCCCGAGCGCCGTCGCCGACGCCGTCATGTCGGCCGCGATCTGCGCAGCGGAGAGGTTGACCATCTCCCCCTTTCCGTTCGCGCCCGCCTTGTGCATGTCGTTGGTGTGCGAGCGCGGCAGGATGAAACGGTTCTGCGCGGGCACGCCCGAGCCGGTGATCACGAAGGAGGTCGCCATGAGCTGCAGCTGCTCGTTGATCGGCGAGGCCATGGTCAACCACGACGGGTCGGCGTCGTCGTCGGTGATGATGACCGAGTGATCGGGGAGGTACAGCGCTCCGTCGATGAAAGCGCTCAGTTCGTCCCAGGTGGGCAGGTAGAACGCCTGGTCCTTGATGTACTGCATCTGCGCGCGGTAGTCCTCGATGTACGCGTAGTTGCCGCGCAGCCAGCCCTCTTCGCCGCCGGGCTTGGTCGTGAACTGGTGGTACATGAGGATCGGCACCCGCGCCTTCGCGGCGGTGACCGCGTCGGCGTTCGTCCAGGCTCCGTAGAGCGTCGTCTGGCGCTCCGTGCACGAGACGAGGTCGGATCCGTTGATCCTCGTGGCGGGGTCTCCCGCGTGCGCGGCGGGGTCGGCGGATGCCGCGGCCGCCGTCGCCGCATCGGCATACCACCCCGCGAAGACGCGTCCGTCGGCGCGGGGGATCGGGAGATGGTCGTACAGGCGGTCCTGCACCTGCAGCTGCGGATCGAGGGTGACGCCGTCGACGCGGAAGCTGACGGCGCAGGCGCCCGCGACGTCGGGGTGGGCGGCGAGGAGCTGCTCGGCCGCCGTGAGCGGCGTCGGCGTCGGCGTCGGCGAGGCGATGGATGCCGAGGCCCCGGCATCCGGCGTGGAACCGTCCGTCGGCTCGGATGCGCAGCCGGACAGTGCCGCCGCGACGGCCCCGACGATGAGGCCGACGGCGAGCGCCCGGCCGAGAACGCCACGACTGGTCTGCAGACCGCCCATGTATGACCCCCAAGACGAGGGCGCACCCCGCGCCCGGGATCATCCTACGGTCGGCCCGCTCCTCCTCTCGTCGGCGCGCGCCTGACCTCGGCCGGGACGGCGCGGCGGCGACATCCGTCGTGGCGTCGTCAGGCGGTCTCACGCGCGCTCGGCCGGTCCTCGCCGGCCGCGCTCGCCGCCTCCAGCGCGCGCCGCAGCTGCGTGCTCGACGTGTGCGCCGTGTACGGGAAGTACACGACCTGCACGCCGACGGCGGCGAAGTCGCGCTCGAGGCGGAGGCCCTTCTCGGTGCCGCGCCAGTCGTCGCCCTTGAAGAAGTGGGTGAAGCCCACCTCCCGCCAGACCTCGAGCTTGTCGGGCACCGTCTCGATGTGGACGTGGTCGACGTACTTGATGTCTCGGACGATCTGCGCGCGCTCGATCGTCGGGACGAAGGGCTCGACCCCCTTCACCAGCCGGAGCATCTCGTCGCTGACCACCCCGGCGATGAGCAGATCGCACTGCTCCTTCGCATGTCGAAGGATGTTCAGGTGTCCGATGTGGAACAGATCGAACGCCCCCGCGGCGTATCCGATCGACACAGCCATAGCGAGCCCCCCCAGCTGCTGACGTGAAATCCCGGGCCCCCCGGCCCGGTCCGAGCCCCCCGGCTCGATGCGGGCCCCCCGGCCCACGGCTGCACATTACCGCACCCGGGTCGTCGACGACAGTGCGGGCGCCGGCGGCCCCTCGGCGCGCGGACCGACTCGGGCATGATGGGCGAGGGGGAAGGGGACGGCGTGAAGCGGCAGGCGGTGGGGGCGATCGCGGCGCAGGCGGCGCAGGCGGCGGTCAGCCTCGCGCTGCAGATCCTCGTCGCCCGCCTCCTCGGCATCGCGGACTACGGGCGCTTCGCGATCCTCTACGGTGTCGTCGTGCTGGCCTCGGGCATCGTCACGGGCCTCGTCGGCGACGCCCTCGTCGTGCTCGATCGCGCGTCCCGTCGCATCCGGGCGGGGCTGGAGGTCTGGCTCGCCGTGGCCGCCGGCGCGACCGCCCTGCTCGCGGGCGCCGTCGCGGCGCTCACCGGGTTCGCGAGCCCCCTGGAGGGGCTGCTGTTCGCGCTCGCGCTGGCCGCGTTCGTGGTGGAGGAGATCGTGCGCCGGCTCCTCATGGCCGGGTACGGGTTCACCCGTGTCGTGGCCGCCGACCTCACGGGCTTCGCGGTCAGTGCGGCTTTCCTCGGCGGTGCGGCCGCGCTCGGCGGGCTCTCGCTGGCGGCCTTCCTCGGCGCGATCGCGGCGGGGCAGAGCGTCGGCGCGCTGGTGGGCTGGCGGCTGCTGCCGCGCGCCGAGCGCGTGCTGGTCGGATGGCGCGGTGCGGATCTGGCGTCCGTGTGGGGATACGGGGCCTGGCGCGGACTGCAGCAGACGCTGCGACCGGCGATGCTCACGGTCGTCCGCCTCGCCGTGCTCGCGGTCTCCGGGGCGGCAGCGGTCGGTCTGCTCGAAGCGGCGCGCACCTACGCGTCGCCGCTCCTGCTCGTGGTCGGCGGCCTCTCGTCGTTCCTGTTCGTGCGCTTCGCCGACCGGCGGCGCGCGGGCGGCGCCGGATCGCTCCGCGAGGCCGACCGCGTCGTCGTCGTGCTCGTCGTCGGGACGACGGCGATGAGCGGCGTCGCCCTCGCCCTCGCCCCCTGGCTGGGTCCGCTCGCCTTCGGAGTCGCGTTCGATCCGGTGACGCTCGTCGGATGGCTCGTCTACGGCCTGTCGGTCGCGATGGTGACCCCCTACGGGGCGCTGAGCGCCGTCGGCGGGCGCCAGCGGGCCGTGTTCCTGATCCGCCTGGCCGACACGGTGCTGGCCCTCGTGCTCACGGCGGTCGTGCTGCTGGCCGGAGGCGGCGCCGCGCTCGTGCCGTTCGCGCTCGCCGCGGCATCCCTGCTCGGCGGACTCGCCCTCCGCGCGATCGCGGCCTCGGCGCGACCGGATGCCGATCCGCCCCCGGCCTGAGCCGTCCCTGGGGTCGTCTCTCCCAACCACCTGTGAGCAGAGGCGGGTCGAGCGCTCTGGTGGTAGGTTCGGCCCAGCACGAAGACGCTCGGAAGGTGACAGGGGTACGTCCGGCGGTCGGGCTCATCTTGGGGGGTGGGGAGCATGGAGGACGTTCCGTATGGGCGGATCCTGCGTGAAGGATGGCTGCTGGTCCTGATCATGGCGCTGCTCGGCGCGGGCGCGGCCTACGGTGTCGCGAAGCTGCTGCCGGAGACCTACGCGTCCACGTCGACGATGATGCTGCAGGTCGACTCGAAGGAAGCGTCGCTGTTCGAGCGCAACCAGTTCAGCCTGGCGCGGATCCGGTCGTATCCGGAGCTCGTCGACAGTCCGCAGGTGATCAGCGGCATCCGCACCGATTTGGGCCTGTCGCCGGACGAGTACAGCGATCGTGAGCTGCGGAGGATGGTCTCCGCCGAGAACACCACCGACACCGTGCTGCTCGTCGTGCGGGCCGACGCCCCGACGGCGCCGCTCAGCGCGGCGATCGCCAACGCGGCGGCGTCGCATCTGTCGCGCCTCATCGAGTCGACGGAGAACTCCGACGCGGACGATCGCTACCAGGTCAACCTCACGGTCGTGCTGCCGGCGGTCGAGCCGCTCGCGCCGGTCTCGCCGCAGGTGCTGGCGATCACCGGGCTCGGCCTCATCCTCGGCATCGCGGTCGGCGGCATCGTCGCGGTCTACCGCACCGTGACCAACCGCACCGTCATCACGATCTCCGACGTCCGTCGCCTGGCCGGGCTGCGGGTCGTCGGGCGCATCCCGCGGCGTCGGCGCTGGCGGCGCGGCGGGGGCCTCGATCAGGAGTCCGCCTGGGACGAGACGATCGCGAACCTCGGCGTGCTGGGCGGCCCGCAGGTGTCGGCCGTGCTCGTGCTGACGGCGTCCGACGACGCGATCGCCGACGCCGAGAAGGACGGTTTGGCCGCCGCCTTCGCCGCGGCGGGGCGCACTGCGACGATCGTCGACACCCGTGCCGACCCCGATCCGAGCGACGAGCCGGCATCGCTCGCCGCGCTCCTGGACCTCGTCGGGGAGGCGTCGTGGCCCGCGGACCTCGAGTTCGCCGCGGAGGTGGCGGGTCGGCGCTTCGCCGATGCCGTGCCTCCCTCCACGGCCGTGCTCCAGGAGCGGATGCCGGTGCTCTGGGCGGCCCTCGCGGAGCACATCGACGCGGCCGTCGCGATCGCGGATGCGGGGGCGACCGCCGTCGCCCGCGAGCTCGTCCGCGACGGCACCGGCGTGGTCATCGCCGTGCGGAGCGGGTCGACGTCGGCATCCGCCCTGACGGCCCTGGTCACCAAGCTCTCCTTCGCCGACGTGCACCCGCTGGGGGTCCTCCTCACCGGCGCCCCGGCGCACTCCACGGGTGTCGTCACCGAGACCTGGCGGGGCGGCGACGACCCGCAGCCTGCGCCGACGCCGCGCTGAGGCTCCGCTGATGTCGACGGTCGTGGGATCGAGGATGCCCGTCCGCGTCGCGGCGCACGCCGACGCGGCGCATCCCACCCGTCGGCGCTTCGCCGTGCTCACGGCCCTGTTCCTGCTGGTGATCGTCAGCGTGATCCCGTGGCGGCCCCAGGCCTTCTATGCCGGAGGGGTCGACCCGGTGGTCCTCGCGAAGGCGGCGATCGCCCTCGTCGCCCTCGGCGGCGCCGCGGCGCTGACGCTGTACACGCGGCGGCGCATGCCTGTCGGGCTCGGCCCCGCGGCCGTCCTCGCCCTCACGTTGGCCGTCAGCCTCCTCGGCGGCGTGGTCGCCGGCAACGGCACGGCCACCGCGGTGCTGGTGACGCGGGTGTTCATCGTCATGGCGACGCTGCTGCTGCTGCTGACCAACGCGCCGTGGGATCGGGCGGTGGCCGCGCTGCTGACGGCGATGTCCCTCGTGGCGATCGTGGCCGCGGCGACCGGTGTGCGCACCCTCGCCGGGGGACGTCTGGGCGGCGGCATCCCCGAGATCCATCCGAACGAGCTCGCCGGGCTGGCGGCGCTGCCGCTGATCGCCCTCGTCATCCTCGTGCTGCGTCGGGGCGTGCGGGCCGGGCCCGTCGCGGGCATCGTCGTGCTGTTCGCCATCGTCGTCGCGACCGGCTCGCGCATCGCGCTCGTCGGGACGCTGGCGGGCGCGATCGTGGCGCTGATCACCAACGGCGTCCGCCGACGCGGCGTGCTCTACGCGCTGCTCGCGTTCGTGCCGCTCGTCTACGCGGTCGTGGTGTTCACCGGCGTCGTCGACGGACTCGCCAGTCGCGGCGGCACGTCGGCCGAGAGCACCGCGCTGGACTCGCGCCTCACGGGATGGCAGGTGGTGCTGGGCTGGGACTGGACGTCGTGGGAGCGGTGGCTCGGAGTGGGGCTGTCGGTCAAGGAGGTCGCGGTCCAGGAGAAGTGGCGCTCCTCGCAGGTGCTCGACAGCAGCTGGGTGTCGCTGCTCGCGCAGGCCGGCCTCGTCGGCGTCGTGCTCGTCGGCCTCCTCGTGGCGTGGTGTCTGGTCACCGCCGTGACGGCGGGCTCGCGCCGGGGTCTCGTGCTGCCGCTGCTGACGATGTTCGTCATCCGCACCTTCACGGAGAGCGGCATGGTCGACAGCGCCATGCCCTTCGTGCTGTTCGTCACGCTCTCGGCGGTGCTCACACGTCGCTCCCGGCACGGGGATCGCCCGCCGCCGGACGACCGGCCGCGGATTCACCCTCGCCAGGCGGGCGTCGTCGGCGTACGCTGAGGGAACGCATCCGGGGAACTGGGGCCCCGACACGGTGCGTGAGCACGTGGGGGGTGCTTTCCGTATGACGGATCACAGGGGTGGGATCGGGCGTGCGCGCACGCAGGCGCCGTGGCTGGTGTTCGCGCTCGTCGCGACGCTTCTCGTCGGCGGGATCGTGTGGGCGGTGGTGAGCCAGGGCCCGGCGGGGGATGCCGCGGCCGCCGCGTCGCCGTCGCCGTCGTGGGCCACGCCCACGCCGCAACCGACGGCGTTCGAGACGCCGAGCCCCGGCGCGACCGCCGACATCGCCAAGCCGCCCTCCTCGACGGAGGTGCCGCTCGATCAGGCCGCGCCGCCCGTCGCCGGCGCCGTCGTGGAGGTGGTCGGTCTCACCGCGGGCTCGTTCACCGGCGACGTCCCGGGCGAGCCGAGCGGGGATGCCATCACGGTGTCGGTGCGCATCGCGAACGGCGGGACGACGCCGATCGACACCGCAGGATCCAGCGTCAACCTCAGCTACGGCGGCGACGACAGGACGCCGGCGATCGCCGTCACGGACAAGACCGCGCGCACCTTCCCGGCATCCATCGCCCCGGGAGCCGAGGCCACGGCGGACTTCACGTTCGTCGCACCCCTTGCGGCGGAGGGGGACATCCGTGTTACCGTCGACCTGCTGGCGTCTGCGCCAGACATCGTCTTCGTCGGCCCCAGGCCGTAGCGGGCGCTGGGGGGACTATCGCCTTCGCGGCATCAACGGATGGGGATCCGGTCGCGGGGGATGACTGGGGGAGTCATGGTGCGTATTCGTGCCGGCGTCGGCGTACAGCGGACGCGGAACATCGCGGCGGTTTTCGTGACGGCGCTCGCCGTCGTCATCAGCGGCTTCGTCGCCGTCGCTCCGGCGCACGCCGACGTCAGCCCGCCGACGGGAACACCGTCGACCGTCACCGCCGACGCGCTGCCGACGGTGCAGATCAACGGCATCGTCTGGGATCAGGCGGTCGTCGGTAACGTCGTCTACGCGGCCGGCAAGTTCACGTCCGCGCGCCCGGCGGGCGCGGCCGCGGGCACGAACGAGACGCCCCGCAGCAACCTGCTCGCCTACGACATCACGACCGGCGTCCTGATCGCCTCGTTCGCGCCGTCGATCAACGCGCAGGTGCGTCAGGTCGAGGCCTCGCCCGACGGCACGCGCCTGTACATCGTCGGCGACTTCACCACCGTCAACGGGCAGACGCGCAACCGCGTGGCGGCCTTCGACCTCCCGAGCGGGACGCTCTCGAGCTTCAACCCGAACTCCAACGGGGTCACCTCGGGCGTCGCCGCGACGAACGACACGGTCTATCTCACCGGCACCTTCGGCCGCATCTCCGGCAACGACCGCGCCGGTGCGGCGGCGGTCACCCGCGCCGGCGCGCTGCTGCCGTGGGCCCCGGTGCTCGAGGGGCGCCAGGGCCGCGTCGTCGTCGTCTCGCCCGACGGCGGCAAGGTCGTGCTCGGCGGCAACTTCCAGACGCTCAACGGGAGCAGCAATCCGGGCTACGGCCTCGCGATGGTCAGCGCCGCCGACGCCTCGCTGCTGCCGTTCCAGACGAACGACGTGATCCGCAACGCCGGGCTGGACGCCTCGATCTTGTCGCTCAAGTCCGACGGCGCCGGGTCGTTCTACGGCACGGGCTACGTGTACGGCAGCGGGGGCAACCTCGAAGGCAGCTTCCGCTCGTCGTGGGCGACGGGAAGCCTCGTGTGGGTCAACGACTGCCACGGCGACGAGTACGACGTCCAGCCGATGGGCGACGTCGTCTACGCGGCGGGCCACTCCCACTACTGCGGCAGCCTCGAGGACGGCTTCCCGCAGAGCGACCCGTGGACGTTCTACCGCGGCATCGCCGTGACCAACGAGCCCGCCCGCATCACGCCCGCCGGGCTCAATAACGGCTACTACGACTTCGGCGGCAACCCGGCGCCGCGACTGCTCCACTGGTTCCCGAGCTTCAACACGGGCTCGGTCAGCGGCGCATCGCAGGGACCGTGGACCGTCAACGGCAACGGACAGTACCTCGTCTACGGCGGCGAGTTCACCCGCGTGAACAACACCGGCCAACAGGGCCTCGTGCGCTTCGCGGTCGGCGGGAAGTCGACCAACGCGCAGGGGCCGCTCCTGTGGAACACGGCGTGGCCGGCGACTGCGATCTCGCTGTCGGGCGGATCCGTGCGCGTGAGCTGGCCGCTCAACTACGACCGCGACAGCGAGTTCCTCACCTACGAGGTGCTCCGCAACAACGTCGTCGTCAAGACGTTCGAGAACGTGCGCTCCAAGTCGCCCGACTGGGGCCTCCCCGCGATGGCCTACATCGACAACGCCGTGACGTCGGGAACGACCTACACCTACCGTGTGCGCGCGACCGATCCGCAGGGGCACGCGATCCTCGGGGGCACCGCGACGGTGACCGCGAGCGGGACCTCGACCGCGAGCGCCTACAGGGATGCCGTCCTCGCGGACGCGCCGCTGGACTACTGGCCTCTCGACGACGACTCGACGACCGTCTCCTACGACTGGGCGGGCGCGGCCGACCTGAGCGTCAACAGCGGCGTCGCACGCGGCACCACCGGCGCCATGCTCAACGACGCGCGACCCTCGTCGACCTTCGACGGCAGCGCGGCGGGGTTCGCCTCGACGACGCAGCCGATCGCCGGTCCCGACTCGTTCGGCATCGAAGCGTGGATCAAGACGACCACGACGGCCGGCGGGAAGATCGTCGGGTTCGGCAACAGCTCCACGGGCACCTCGAGCAACTACGACCGCCACGTGTACATGGAGCCGGACGGGCGCATCACCTTCGGCGTCTACCCGGGCTCGGCGCAGACGATCACGTCGTCGAAGGCCTACAACGACGGGCAATGGCATCAGATCTCCGCGGGCATGGGCGCGTCGGGCATGGTCCTGTACGTCGACGGTGTGCGCGTGGCCATGCGCACGGATGTCACGTCCGCGCAGCCGTACAACGGCTACTGGCGCGTCGGCGGCGACAGCCCGTGGTCGGGCAACGCCTTCTTCGCGGGGGCGATCGACGACGTCGCGATCTACGGGGCGCCGCTGACGCGCCAGCAGGTCGCCGCGCACTACGTCGCATCGGGGCGCACGCTGACCGCGGCGACCGCGCCGAGCGACGCCTACGGCGCCGCCGTGTACGCGCTCGAGCCCTCGCTCTACTGGCGTCTGGGTGAACAGAACGGACCGGTCGCCGCCGACTCCTCCGGCTTCGGCCAGCCCGGCACCTACATCGGCGCGGTCGCGCCGGGCGCGGGCGGGGCGCTCGCCGGGGTCGCCGACACCGCCGCGACCTTCGCCGGCGGTCAGGTCATCAGCAAGAACACGTTCTCCAACCCGAGGTCGTACTCCCTGGAGGCGTGGTTCCAGACGTCGACGACCACCGGCGGCAAGATCATCGGGTTCGGCAACAGCCCGGACGGCAACTCGAACAACTACGACCGGCACGTCTACATGACGCCGGACGGCACCCTCGTCTACGGCGTGTGGGTCGGGTTCGCCGAGACGCTGCAGTCGGGGCCCGGGTACAACGACGGTGCGTGGCACCACGTCGTGGCGACCCAGGGGAGCGAGGGCATGCGGCTCTACGTCGACGGCGTGCTGAAGGGGTCGAACACCCAGTCGAACGCGCAGGACTACACCGGCTACTGGCACGTCGGCGGCGACGTGACGTGGGGCCCGGGCGACTGGGAGTTCGACGGTCGCATCGACGAGGTCGCCGTCTACGCGGCCCCGCTCGCGGCGAGCGACGTCGCCCAGCATCACGCGCTGGGCGCGACGGGAGCGGCCGCCAACCTCCCGCCCACCGCATCGTTCACGTCGAGCGTCACCAAGCTCGCGGTCGCCGTCGACGGGAGCGGCTCGACGGATGCCGACGGCACGGTCGCCGGGTACAGCTGGTCGTGGGGCGACGGGACGCCCGACGGTGCCGGTGCGACGGCGACGCACACCTATGCGGCGGCGGGCACCTACACGGTGACCCTGACCGTCACCGACGACAAGGGGGCGACGGCGACGTCGTCCGCGCCCGTCGTCGCGGTGGCCAACCAGGCGCCGTCGGCGTCGTTCACCTCGACCGCCACCGACCTCACGGTCGCCGTGGACGCGGGCGGATCGACCGACGGCGACGGGCATGTCACGGGGTACGCCTGGAACTGGGGCGACGGCTCCCCGGCGGGCAGCGGCGTCACGGCGACCCACGCCTACACGACGGCGGGCTCCTACACGATCACGCTCACCGTCACCGACGACGGCGCGACGGCGACGCAGGCGATCCCGGTGACGGTGACCGCTCCGGTCGTCGGCGCGACCTATGCGAACGACTCGTTCAACCGGGCCGTGGCGGCGGGGCTCGGCACCGCCGACAACGGCGGTGCGTGGACGCTGTCCAACACGGCATCCAACTATCGCGTCGACGGCACGAAGGCCGTCTTCATCCAGCCGTCCGCGACGTCGCAGCGCTACGCGTACCTGACGGGGGTGTCGTCCACCGACACCGCGGTCGACGTGGACGTGACGCTTCCGCAGCGTCCCGTCGGCGGCAGCGCGTACGTGACGGTGCACTCGCGGCGCGTGGGCACCGCGGAGTACAAGGCGCGGCTCGTCGTCGCCCCGTCGGGCGGCCTCACCGTGCAGTTGCAGCAGACGGGCGTGACCCTGGCGAACGTGGGCACCGCTCTCACCGTCGCCGCCGGCGACACCCTGCACGTGCGGACCGAGGCGGTGGGCACCTCGCCCACGACGCTGCGGGTGAAGGTCTGGAAGGTCGGCACGGCCGAGCCGACCGCCTGGACGGCGACGGCGACCGACGCCACCGCCGCCCTGCAGGCGCCGGGGGCCGTCGGGCTCGGCGTCTACCTCGGCGGCGGCGTGACCACCGTGCCCTTCGAGACGCGCTTCGACAACTTCTGGGCCGGATCGTCCGCGGGTGCGGCTCCGGTGAACCAGGCGCCGACGGCGGCGTTCACCTCGACGCCGTCGGGGCTGTCGGTGGCGGTGGACGGTTCGGGCTCGTCCGATCCGGATGGCACGGTGACGGCGTTCGCGTGGGACTTCGGTGACGGGGCGACCGGCACGGGGGCGACCGCGTCGCACGCCTACGCGGCGGCCGGGACGTACACGGTGAAGCTGACGGTGACCGACGACAAGGGCGCCACCGGCACCACGACCAACGCGGTGACCGTGACCGCGCCCGTCGGACCGGTCAATCAGGCGCCGACGGCGGCGTTCACCTCGACGCCGTCGGGGCTGTCGGTGGCGGTGGACGGTTCGGGCTCGTCCGATCCGGATGGCACGGTGACGGCGTTCGCGTGGGACTTCGGTGACGGGGCGACCGGCACGGGGGCGACCGCGTCGCACGCCTACGCGGCGGCCGGGACGTACACGGTGAAGCTGACGGTGACCGACGACAAGGGCGCCACCGGCACCACGACCAACGCGGTGACCGTGACCGCGCCCGTCGCGGCCCCGTTCGCGGTGGATGCCTTCGAACGCACGTCGGGGACGGTCCTCGGGGCGGCGACCACCGGGGGGACCTGGACACAGACCTCCGGGACGGCCAACGTCGCGATCGACGCCGGCGCGGCGAAGCTGACGACGCAGGCCGCCGGGCAGACCCGTTCCGCCACGCTCAACGCGGCCACCTCGACGAGCACGGATCTGACGTTCGGCTTCTCGCTCTCCGCCGTCCCGACGGGCGCCCGGATGTACGTCTCGGCGCTCGGCCGGGTCGTGGGTTCCGACGACTACCGGGCCCGGTGGGTGATCGCGCCCGGCGGCGCCGTGCAGGCGCAGCTCGCGCGCGGCGGCACCGTGCTGGCGTCGCTGGATCTCCCGGGCTTCACCGTGAGCGCCGGCACGGTCTACAGCGTCCGGGTGCAGGTCGACGGCACCGGAACCACGGCGCTGCGCAGCAAGATCTGGCCGGCCGGGACGGCCGAGCCGGCGGCGTGGCAGCTGAGCACGACCGACACGACGGCCGCGCTGCAGACGGCCGGCTTCCCCGGCTTCACGACGTACGCGGGCACGGGCTTCACGGCCCTCCCGTCTGCGGTGCGGTTCGACGACTTCCAGGCGAGAGCCGTGACCCCGTGACGATCGCCCACGCCTACGCCCTGCTCGGCTCCGCGCAGAAGGGGCGGGGGCGGGGCGCGCCCGCCTACTCGCTGTACGTCAACCGCCCCGTCGGGCGGGTGATCGCCGCCGGGGCGTACACGTGGGGGCTGTCGCCGAACCAGGTGACGGCGGTCAGCGCGGTCCTCACCTTCACGGGCGTGGCGCTGCTGGCGCTGGTCCCGCCGTCGACGGCCCTCGGCATCGGCGTCTGGCTGCTGCTGGCCGCGGGGTATGCGTGGGACAGCGCCGACGGGCAGGTCGCGCGCCTCCGGGGCGGAGGATCGCTCGCCGGGGAATGGCTCGACCACGTCGTGGATGCCGCGAAGCTCGTCTCGCTCCACGTCGCGGTGGCGATCGGCGCGTTCCGCTTCTTCGGCATGCCGCTCGCGTGGACGCTGGTCCCGCTCGGGTTCGCGATCGTGGCGACGGTGACCTTCTTCGCCATGATCCTGAACGACCTGCTGCGCGCACGGTCGGGCGTGCCGCAAGCGGCGGAGGCGGGCGGCTCGTCGCCCCTGCGATCCGTTCTCGGACTCCCCGTCGACTACGGCGTGTGGTGCCTCTCGTTCGTGCTGTGGGGGATGCCGCCGGTCTTCGCCGTCGTGTACTCGCTGCTCGCGATCGCCGCCGTGCTCTATCTGGCGGCCGCGCTGCCGGTGTGGTTCCGACGCATGGGACAGCTCGGGTGAGCCCGCGACCGGCGGGGCGGCGTGAGAAGAGTCTCATAGTGCGTGGTCCGTCCACCGCGGGTTGTTAGGGTCGGTGTGACCCGCCGGTGTTTTCTGCCGCGGGCGGACTCTTGGGGAGAAAGAGACTCCTCATGCGTTCTTCGGCGACAGCCGTCTCCCTCCGCGCGCTGACGGCGATCGTCGCCGCCAGCGCGATCCTCTTCGGGGCCGTCCCCGCGGCGGCATCCGCGTCGCAGCCCGCCGCGGCATCCGGCCCGGCGCTCGTCGTGTCCGACACGATGGATCGTCGGGTCTCGGCAGGGCTGGGCGACGCTCCGGTCGGCGGCGCGTACCGGCTCTCCGACCCGCGCGCGTTCGCCGTCTCGGGCGGGACCGCCCAGGCCACGCTGCGCGTACCGGGGACGTCGGTGACCGCATCGCCGGCCGCCGTGTCGGCGGAGGACGTGTCGCAGTCGGTCGTCTTCACCGTGCCGCAGCTGCCCGCCTTCGGCCGCGGCGTCTATCTCAATCTGCAGTCGCGCACGACCGCCGCCGGGCGGTATCACGTGCAGGTCGTCGTGGATGCGAAGGGTGCGGCGCTGCTGGAGGTGCTCCGGGTGAACGGCCGCACGCAGACGGTGCTCGCCCGCACGACGGAGGTCCCTCGCGTCAGCGCGGGCTCACCGCTCACCGTGCAGACCAGTGTGCGCGGAACTGCGGCGGTCGCGATCGACGCCAGCGTGAGCGTCGCCGGCGTCGTCGCGCGGGTGTCGGCGATCGACGCGAGCTCGTCGCGCCAGGCGGGCGCGGGTGGCGTGGGCGTTGGAGCCTACCTCTCCAGCAGCTCCCCCGCGCAGGCGATCGTCTTCGACGACTACCGCGTGACGACGACCGCAGCCGCCGCGACGCCCAGCGCTCCCGCGACCCCCACCGCGGCGCCGACCCCGACCGCCACGCCGACCCAGACCCCGACCGCCACGCCGACGCCGGCTCCCGCCCCGACGCCGACGAGCGCGCCGCCCGCCTCCGTCCCCTCGACGACGGATGGCGCACCGGCCTGGGACGTCTCCGGCACGCGCCGCGTCCGTGGGGCCGCCCCCCTCGGCACCGTCGCGCCGCCCGCGCCCGCCGGCGCGATCTTCGTCGACTCACGCGCTCGCGCGGGCGGTTCGGGCACGGCGGCGGCGCCCCTCTCGACCGTGCAGAGCGCCGTCGACCGGGCGGCGGCCGGTGCCGTGATCGTCGTGCGCGGCGGCACCTACAACGAGAGCGTCACGGTCCCGGCCGGAAAGGGCGTCACGATCCAGTCCGCGCCGGGAGAGCAGGTGTGGCTCGATGGATCCCGCCTCGTCACGGGGTGGAAGAACGCCGACGGCGCCTGGTACGTGGACGGCTGGACCTCCGACTTCGACTCGAGCCCGACCTTCACCCGCGGCGCCGCCGACGGCACCGCGAGCGGCTGGCAATGGCTCAACTCCGCGCATCCGCTCGCCGCGCATCCCGACCAGGTCTGGATCGACGGCGCCGCCCTCGCGCAGGTCGGCAGCCGCGCGACACTCGCGCCGGGCACGTTCTACGTGGATGCCGCCGCGCGCCGTCTCTACATCGGATCCGCCCCGGACGGGCATCATGTGCGCGCGTCGGTGCTGGCCAAGGCGCTGTCGGTGCGAGGCGAGGGCACGATCGTGCGCGACATCGGCATCCGGCGCTACGCCACCTCGGTCTGGATGATGGGCACGGTCACGATCGAGGCGCCGCGGGTCGTTCTCGACAACGTCGTCGTGTACGACAACGCGAGCACGGGCGTGTTCGTGGGGGCGAGCGATGCCACCCTGCACGGCGTGACGGTGGCGCGAAACGGCCTCATGGGGATCGGAGCGAACCTCGCCGACCGCCTGCGCGTCGATGACGTGCTCGCCGTCGAGAACAACGCCGACCACTTCAACCAGGCCCCCGTGTCGGGCGGGATCAAGATCGCGAAGTCGCGCGGTGTCGACATCACCGACTCCGCGTTCCTGCGCAACGACGGTCCGGGGATCTGGACCGATCAGTCGGTCTACGACCTGACGGTGGCCTCCAGCGACCTCATCGGCAACCTCGGCCACGGCGCGTTCATCGAGCTCACCCAGAAGGTGGACGTCGTGGATGACCTCGTGGTCGGAAACGGCGGCAACGGGCTGAAGATCAACAACACCGGGGACGTCCTGATCTGGAACAACACGATCGTCGGCGGCAACCGCACCGTCAACATCGTGCAGGATCCGCGTGACGCCGCCGACCCGGCGGTGCCGGGCCACGACCCGCGACGCCCCTTCCCGGACCCCACGATGCCCTGGCTGATCCGTGACATCTCGATCGGCAACAACGTGATCGCCGGCAGCTCCGGCACGTGCACGCTGTGCGTCGAGGACTACTCGCACCGGTACGCCGCAAGCGACCTGAACATCCGCTCGGACGGCAACGTGTTCCAGCGGAACACGGCCTCACCGGCCGGAGCCCCGCAGCCCGCGTGGCTCGTCGTGTGGTCCCGCGGTGCGGCGAACGTGAATCCGTTCGTGTTCACCTCGCTGGACGCCTACCGCGTGGCCACCGGACAGGATCTCCATTCGCTCGCGATCGACGGCCGTCCCGTGACCGCGGCGGACGGCGCCCTGCTCGGCGATGTGCCGGTGAGCGGCCTCGCGCAGGCGCGACCCGCGCGTGCGGCCGCGCTGTGGACGGGCGCCCCGAACGGTGTCGGGGCGCGGATGCCGTGATCGGCGGCCGCGCCCGGGCCCGGCGCCCCCGGCACGCGGCCGCGGCACCCCGCCGCCGCGACGACGGGCGGCGGGCGGCGGGGTGCGCGCCCGGATGCTGCTACTTCGCCGGGCCGGCCCACAGACTGTCGTAGGAGTAGACCACCGGCGCCGCCGTCGCGCTCGCGGATAGGTAGCTGTTGATCCCGACGACGCCGGGTGCCTGCAGCACGGCCGTCGCGTCGGTGGACGTGAGCGTCCACGCGGCGGGCTCCGGCGATGCGGTGCGCCAGACCTTGGCCTTCAGGGTCGTGGCGTTGACACCGGTCACCTGGAAGCGGATGCTGAGCGCGTCGCCCGCCGTCACCGTCGTGTTCGGGATCGTGAGGCTGGTGAGCACCGTCTCCGTTCCGCCGACCGTGCGGGTCAGCCACACCGCGACGGCGCCGGTGGAGGCCACGCGCACCTTGGCGCGGTAGTCGTTCGCGGCGTCGACCTGGCGCCCGATGGCCGAGAAGTAGGAGCCGCCTCCCGTCGCGGGCTGGTTGAACGACACCGTGAACCGCTCCTCGGTGTCCGTCGACGGTGCCGCCGACGTCAGCGCGGCGGTGTAGGAGTTGCCGGGCGACAGAGTGACCTTGCCGACCCCGCCGGCGACGGAGAACTTCGAGGTCGCGGTCGTGGTCCCCGGCGTGATCGCCCACGTCCCGCCGACATCGGCCGCACCCCACCCGCCGGTCGCGGTGCGTTCGAAGTCGTCGCGCGCCCACACGCGCGCAGCGGTGACGGTCACCGCTGCGGTCTGCGTCGCGGTGACGCCGCGGTCGTCCGCGACCGTGAGGGTGACGGTGTACGTGCCGGCACTCGCATAGTCGTGCGTCGCGGTCGCTCCCGAGCCGGTGGTCCCGTCGCCGAAGTCCCAGGCGTACGAGGCGACCGTGCCGTCGGGGTCGGCCGAGCCGCTGCCGTCCGCGGTCACCCGCAGATCGGCGACCGTGGTGGTGAACGCGGCGGTCGGCGCGCGGTTGGCCACGACCGTGACGGCGCGGGAGGTCGTGGCCGTCGCGCCGGCGTCGTCGGTCACGGTCAGCGCGACCGTGAAGGTGCCGGCCGAGCCGTACGTGTGCGTCGCGGTCGGTCCCGAGCCGGTCGTCCCGTCGCCGAAGTCCCAGGCGTACGAGGCGACCGTGCCGTCGGCATCGGACGAGCCCGTGGCGTCCACCGTGAGCGCGAGGAAGTCGGTCGTCGAGGTGAACGCGGCGACCGGCGCCTGGTTCGGGCGGGCGCTGGCGGTGACCGTGCGGGTCGTCGTCCCGGTGAGCCCGTCGTTGTCGGTGACGGTGAGGCGCACCGTGTAGTCCCCGGGCGCGGCGTACGTGTGCGCCGCCGTCGCCCCGGTGGCGGTGGACCCGTCGCCGAAGTCCCACGCGTAGGAGGAGACGCTGCCGTCCGTGTCGCGGGAGGCGCTCGCATCGGCCGTCAGGGCGAGGTGGTCCATCGTCGGCGTGAAGGATGCCGTGGGCGCCTGGTTCGGCGCGACGGTCACCGTTTTCGACAGTGCTCCGGTCAGCAGGGTCGCGTCGGTCGCCGTCAGCGTCACCGTGTATGTCCCGGCCGCGGCATAGGTGTGGGTCGCCGTCGGGCCGGCCGCCGACGTCCCGTCGCCGAAGTTCCACGCGTAGGTGGCGAGGTTGCCGTCGGCATCCGTCGTGGCGGAGGCATCCACGCCGATGCCGAGATATGTCGACGACAGCGTGAAGGCGGCGACCGGCGCGCGCTCGCTCGGCACCCGCCCGGCGGCGGCGTGGTGCGCGCGCACGCGGTCCTCACTGAGGACGCCGGGGTAGACGGCGACCTCGTCGAGGGTCGCGGCGATGTAGTTGCTGGAGGTGTTCCCCCACGTCTTGTCCCCGCCGATCCGCCAGAATCCGCGGTAGGCCTGGCCGGTGGCCACGGGTGAGCTCGCGACGAGCTGCGTGTCGATCCACAGCTTCATCCCGCTGGCGCCCTGCGAGGCGACGAGGTGGTGCCACTGGCCGTCGTTGTAGGCGCTGGTGCTGGTGATCGTGGTCTGCGTCCCGTTGTACGTGCCGAAGTTGACCCGTCCGTTCGACTGCATCACGACGTGACGGTCGTAGCTGCTGCTCAGACCGGAGGACGTGTTGCCGAACCCGATCAGCTTGCCGCCCTTGGTGCTCGTCGTCTTGAACCACAGCTCTGCGCTGTAGGCCAGCGGCGAGTCCCACGCCTCCTGGGCGATGCCGACCGCGTTGGTCCCGTTGAACGTGGTGGCCGTGCCGGAAGCCGTGATACCGGCCACCGAGCGGGTGACCGTTCCGGTCAGTGCGCCCGTGGGTCCTCCCGCGGCGGCATCCGTCAGGGTGGTGCTGCCGGCGGGCTCGTCGAGCCGCCAGTACAGGTCGGGACGGTCGGTCGACACCGTCGCACCGTAGGCGTCGGTCGCGACGGCGCTCCAGCTCGCGGAACGTCCGCTGGCGAGGTAGTGCGCCTGGACGTCGCTCTGCGACAGGGCCTTCGGGTAGACGGCCACGTCGTCGATGCTGCCGGCGAGGCCGGCGTCGTTCGGACGGTTGGTGAAGCCGCCGGTCTGGTCGGCGCCGATGCGCCAGTAGCCCGCGTAGCTCTTCGGTGAGGTCGCGGCCTGCGACCTGCCCGCGCGGATGCCGTCGACGTACAGTTGCATGCCGGAGCCGTCGACCGTGCCCACGAGGTGGTGCCACTGGCCGTCGTTCACCCCGGCGCGGCTGAAGATCGTGCGGTAGCTGCCGTCGTTGATCGCGAAGTTCGCACGCCCGGAGGCATCGAGGTACAGCACGCGGTCGGTGCCGCCGGACGACGAGGTGCCCGTGGCGGAGTCGCCGAAGCCGACGATGCGTCCACCCCGGGTGCTGGTCGTGTTCACCCAGGCTTCGACGGTGACCGCGGCATCGCTGGGGACGACGTCCTGCGTCGTCATCCGGGGCGTGCTGCCGCCGGTCGACGTCACGGCGGTGTCGGTGTCGCCTGCGAGCGCGCCCGGCGTGCCGAGGGTGAGGCTCGTCGTGGTGCCGGGCATGTCGCCGATGTCGTCGTACAGGCGCGTGCCGGAGCCCTCGCCCAGACGCCAGTAGTGCGAGGCGCCGCTGCTGCGCACGGCCGCACGATAGGCGGATGTCGCCGCATCGGAGACGGTGGTCCAGGGCGACCAGGCGCTCCATTGCACGTTGCCGTCGGCATCCTTCGCGCGCACCTGGTAGCGCACCTGGGCGCCGGGCGTCTGTCCCGTGTCGGTGATGCTGAGGCTCGGCAGCGACCAGAACCGGCTGTCCGTGCGGGTGAAGGTCGCGATCTTCGTGGCCGGGCTGCGGAAGACGTCGTAGGTGATGGGGGCGCCGTCGCGGTCCCAGGCGCTCGCGAAGGGCACGCGCACCGTGCCGCGCTCGTTCGAGTACGGCGCCGGTGTCATCGCGGAGGTGTAGATGGGCCCGCTCAGGTGCGGCGACACCGTGCGCTTGCCGAACCGGGCGAGTCCCTGCTGGGCCGTGCTGCCCACCTTCGGGAACTCGCCGGCGAGCACCACGTAGTCGCTGTTGCCCGTCACGCTCCAGGCCGCTTGGCGGGCAGAGGTGTAGGAGCCGAACTCCAGGTCGGGGTACCAGTTCAGCAGGCCGGCGTACGGCAGACCCGTGAAGTCCCATCCGTAGGCGTCCTTGCGCGTGATGACACCGGTCGGCGAGGTCGGTTCGGCGGTCGCCTTCATCCACCGCGACCGGGGGTTGGTGTCGGGGAACCCGCCGACGACGCTGCAGTCGTGGCGGTGACCGACGGCGTACAGCACGCCCCCCTGCGGGAAGCTCGAGTAGGTGTCGCCGAGGCAGTCATTCACCCAGTTCAGGGCGCCCGTGTAGGGATCGGCGGCGAAGGTGCCCTCGAACGAGGCGCCGGCACCGAAGGCGTAGCCCGTGCCGTACACCTGCGTGCCGTCGGTGCTGAGGCTGGAGATCGCACCGTTCAGCCCCGCGGTGCGGATGCGGTCGACCGCCGCCCACGGCAGGGCCGCGCCCGTCGCGGCATCCAGGGCTCCCATCCCGTACGCGGCGGCGCCGTTGAGGAGGGTGAACGATCCGGCGACGATGATGCGGGAGTTGTCGGGGCTCGTCAGCATGTCCCAGACGAACCCGTTGCCGGCGGCGGTCGGTGCCCACGGTGTGAGCGCGGCCGTCGTCGCGTTCCAGGCGGCGAGCTCAGTGCGCGGCTGACCATTGCTGGAACGGAAGTTACCGCCGGCGTACACCGTGTCGCCGATCACGGCGAAGCCGCGCACCTGCCCGTCCGTGCGGGGCGCCCAGCCGGTGAGCGCTCCCGTCGCGACGTCGAAGGCGGCCACGTGCGCCCGTGCCTGCCCGTCGACGGTCGTGAAGTCGCCGCCGAAGTAGACCGTCTTGCCGTCGGGCGCGGCCCGGACGACCAGCCCCTGCGCGTCGAAGGAGTGCGAGAAGTTCGGGGCCGGGTTGCCCGTCGTGATGTCGAACGCGAACACGTTGTTCGCATCGATCTCTCCCGCCCCTCCCGCGGCCACCCCGGGGGGCCGGGCCTTGGTGAAGCTGCCGGTGACGTACACGGTGTTGCCGGCGACGGCCTGACTCCAGACGACGCCGTTGATCTGCCAGGTGGGCAGGAGGTCGACGGTCGCGGTCTCGGGCGCCGCAGGCGCCGCGTCCGCGTAGGCGGGCGCGGCGGTGACGACGACGGCGCCCGCGACGATCGTCGCCAGGGCGATGACGGGGGCGAGAAGACGGGCCAGGCGCGGTCGGCGCGAAGTGGTGCGGATCATGATGTTCCTCGGACGGAGTGCGGGACGCGTTGGCGGGCGAGACGGACGGACATCAGCTGAGAGCCCCACGGAAGACCGCGGAGGTGTGGACGGCGTCGAAGTCGACGACGATCGTGAGCGGCGTGGAGTGATCGGCCGGTGCCGCGACGGCGTACACGGCGGTCGTGATCGCTGCGGGCCCGACCGTGCCGGCGAAGTCGCGTGCGCCGGACTCCGTCGTGTACACGGGAACGAGACGGGCTCCGGAGGGGTCGAGCACCGTGACCACGGTGGACGACACGTCGATCTCGCCGTCCGACCCGTTGGTCAGCTCGAGCGAGATGCGCGCGAACTCGCGGCCCGTCGCGGCGCCCGGTCCCTGTGCGGTCTCGGACCCGTACGTCACGGACGAGATCCTCAGCACGACGCCGTCGCCGTACGTCACCTGTTCGGCCGGCGAGGCGACCGCCGCGCTGATCGCGGGAGCGGCGGGGGCGCCGTCGCGGCCGGCTTTCGGGACGGGCGCGTCCGCGGCTGCCGTCGGCGGCGCGGGGGCGGGCGATGCGGTCGCGGCTGTTTCGGGCGTCGTCGTGGGCGTCGCCGCGGCCGGCGTCGCCGCGGGCGGGGATGCCGCATCGCCGCGGGACGAGGCCGCGCAGCCCGTCGCCCCGGCGGCGACGATCAGCGCCAGCAGCGTCGCGCCGATGCCGCGGGACAGCGCCCCGGACGCAGATCTCTCGGTGGTCATGGTGTCAGCTCCTCCGTGAGTCGCGGGCTTCGTGATCCGGCCTGCGGGG
Organism: Microbacterium sp. PAMC21962; assembly: GCF_019443465.1. Lineage (NCBI taxonomy): Bacteria > Bacillati > Actinomycetota > Actinomycetes > Micrococcales > Microbacteriaceae > Microbacterium > Microbacterium sp. PAMC21962. Next base: position 2,745,537 of record NZ_CP080381.1, read on the forward strand.
AGGGCGCGGGCGCCGGCGCGGCGGCCGATCCCGTCTCCTCGCGGAGGCGTTCGAGAAGCGCCGCGGACAGCGCGCGGTGGTACCGATCGGGGGAGTGGCGCAGCCGGACGCGCTCGGCATCCCCCCAGGCGCCCTCCCGCAGCGCATCCCACTCGTCGTGCACGCGCCGCAGTCCCGCCGCGAGGGCGTCGACGTCGTCCGTGGCCACCAGGACCGCCGAGGCGAGGTCCGCGGACGCCTCCCGCAGGCCGGTGTGGTCGGCCGCCACGACGGGGCGGGCGCACAGTGCGGCCTCGATGAGCACGTTGCCGAACGACTCCGCGCCGCGCGAGGGGACGACGGCGACATCGGCGGCGGAGAGGCGGTCCCACACCGAGCGCTGGAAGCCGGCGAATCGCACCCGCTCGCCGATGGCGAGCTCGGCGACGCGGTCGCGCAGGCTCTGCTCGTACCACTCGTAGCCCGGGAAGACGTCGCCGACGATCTCCAGCTCGGCCGCCAGCCCGAGCCCCTGCAGCCGCGCCACCGCGTCGACGACGAGGTCGACGCCCTTGCGCGGCGAGAGCCGTCCGACGTAGACGATGCGCAGCGGTGCGTCGAGGCGGATCCGGGCGGGGGTCGGTGCCGACGGTCCGGCGACGCCGTTGGGAACGACGCGCGCGCGATCGCGGCGCTCCAGCCACGCCGAGCCGGCGACGCGCCGACTGGTTTGAGAGTTGAAGATCACGCCCGACGCCCACCGCAGGGGGCGGGTGAGGATCGCCCGCGCGGCTGCGGGAAGCGTCGACTCGGCTTCGTGCACGTGGACGACGCTCGGCACGCCCGCGCGGCGGGCGGCGAGGATCCAGAACGGGATGGTCACGGTGTTCACCAGCACCACATCGGCGCCGACGTCGGCGATGAGGCGCCGCATCCTCGGCCCGCGCGCCACGACGTCGCGAAGCAGTCGCACGAGACCGCGAGGACGCAGGGCGCTCTTGCGGATGACGGGCGCATCGAGGAAGCGGACGTCGGCCCCGGCGGCGCGAAGGAGCGGGATGAGCGGGCCGTCGTCCGAGCTCGTCACGACCACGCGCCACCCGAGCTCGACGAGGCCGCGGACCCCTTCGAGCATCATCCGGTCCGACCCGTACAGATCGGCGGACGGGTTGGCGACGAGGACGGTGCGAGCGCGATCGGCGGCGGACATGTCAGTGCTCGGGCCAGTACTCGTCGACGAGGCTCACCGTCGACGCGATGTTCGCGCGGCTGGAGGCGCCGAACACGATCGCCTCGAGGTTGGGCAGCGCGGTCACCCACTCGATGGCTTCGCGCGGAGAGATCGCCCCGCTCGCGAAGACCGACATCGCCACGGCGCGGAATGGCCGGCGCTCCATCGCGTCGAGATAGCTCTCCACCCCGCCCGACATGCGGAAGCCGAGCTTGTTGATGTTGGAGCAGACGATCGGGTTCTCCACCCCGGCGCGGTCGAGGTCGTCGAGCACCCGCGGCAGGTTCATCGTGATGAAGCCCGGCTCGGCGCCGTAGCGCGTGCGGACGTGGTCGGCGAAGATCCGGAACGCGTCCGTGAACCCCAGCCCCGACAACAGGTCGACGATCACGTTCTGCAGCCAGATCACCGGGGTGGACAGTCCCGCGAACATCTTCAGCTCGGCGTCGATGAGCAGCGTCGCCACGCCCTCGATGTCCTTGCGGGCGAACGAGGACGCGCCGCGGGCGATGCTGTCGAGCAGACCCTCCTCCGGCAGGAACCGCCGCACGGCCCCGAGGAAGCCGTCGTCGGTGATCGCGTTCGCGTACTTGTGCGCGTACGGCATGCACGGGAAGAAGCTCATGCCCTCGTAGCGGTCGGGATGGGTCCGCACGCGTTCGGCGATCTCCCCGATGCGGTCGTGGGTGGTGCACATGAACGTGTGGACGCCCTCGTCGTACGCGGCATCCAGCACCGACATGATCGCGTCGGTGTCCTGGAAGCGCATCTGCTGGGCGCGCGCCTTCTCCTCCGACATGTGGTTCACCCCGAAGAACTGGTTGTCGCCGAACAGCAGGCGATCCATGGTCCGGGTGGACGACGGTGTGATGAGAGTCATCGTGCTCCTCCTCGCAGCGCACGCAGCGCCGTTCCGAACGGGTTGCCGCGTCGAGCGGGCAGGGGTGTGATGGTGGCGACGTGTCCGGGGGTCGTCAGCCTCGCGTCGACGCGGGTCGCGTCTTCGCTGATCATGGCGATGACGCGATCGGTGGCGGCGGCCGAGCCGAAGTCGTTCTGACCGTGCACGGCGTGCGCACGCACGCGCCACACGAAGGCGTCGAGCTGCGCGCTGTACTCCTCGCCGCGCAGGTAGAACCAGGGCGCGGCGGTGAGGTCGGTCGTGTAGCGGACGTTCCAGCCGGCGCGATAGCCCTCGGGGATCTCGGCCGTGTCGCGCAGGTAGACCTGGATCTCCTGCCGGTCGGCGTAGATGCGCCCGTGCTCGCCCCAGAGGGTCACCTTCGTCGTCATCTTGCGCTGCGACTCGTCGGACCAGTTCGCGATGATCTGCGCCGTCCCCTGCGGGTAGTGGAGGGTCGCGGCGACGGCGTCGTCGATCTGGGCGGAGAAGATGCTGGTGAGCTGGCTTCCGCTGACGGACTCCGGCTCGCCGAGATACCAGGTCAGCAGGTTCAGCGGGTGGGCGGCGTAGTCGTACAGGCATCCTCCGCCCGTGGCCCGTTGACTGCGCCACGTGTGACCCGAGGGTTTGAGCACCACCGGCCCGTACGCCTCCGCGAGCGCGGTCTCCACCGTGCCGATCGCACCGAGTTCCAGCAGTCGCTGCACCTCGCGGAACGCCCCGACGAAGCGGTTGTGGTACCCGACCTGGGTCACGATCCCGCGCGCCTCGGCGAGCGCGGTCAGCTCCGCGCCCTCGTCGGGGTCGATCACGAGCGGCTTCTCGCAGAACACATGGATGCCGCGGCGGATCGCCTCGCGGATCATCCCCGCGTGCAGATGGGTGGGAGTGGCCACGATGATCGCGTCGGGCTGCGCCGTGTCGAGCATCTTGCCGAGATCCTTGAAGGTCGCCACCCCCGTGTACTTGGCGAGGACGTCGAGGAGGTACCCCGTCGCGTCGCACACGCCGACGAGGTTCACCTCCGGGTGCGCCTTGATCATGGACAGGTGAGACAGCCCCATTTTGCCGAGGCCCACGACAGCGACATCGATCACACCAGCACCTCCGTTCGTCGAGTGACATGGCCGTGGCGCGCGAGCGCCGTGAGCAGCGACTGCTCGTACTGGGCACCGATGTGGTCCCAGGTGAACTCCTCGCGGTGGCGCGCGCGGCTCGCCTCGCCCATGCGACGTCGGCGTCGCGGGTCGGCGAGCAGGTCGTCGAGCAGGTCGCCGAGATCGTCCGCGCCTCGGAAATAGGCGTTCCCGGGGCCGGCGACCCACGTGTTGTACCTGTTGTCGTGGGCCACGACGGCGTTGCCGGCGCCCATCGCCTCGACCAGGGACGGGTTCGTGCCCCCGACGGTGTGCCCGTGCAGGTAGAGCGCGCTGTGGAAGCGCAGCGCCTGCAGGCGCCCGCTGTCGAAGATCGCCCCGGGGAAGCGCACCTCGTCGGATGCCGCCGCGCGGACGGCGACGTGATACGGATCGGTGTCGGTGTACGGGCCCACCACGACCAGCGGCATCCCGCGGCGTCGCGCCGACCACGCGGTGACGATCTCGAGGACGGAGTTCTCGGGAATGGGACGGCAGACCACGATGCCGTAGGCGTCGGGCTCGAGGCGCAGGTCGCGCACCGGCGCGACCGGTGCCGACGTCACCGAAGGGGCGCCGTAGGTGATGGTCTCGACCCGGCGGCGGCCGAAGTGGCGTCCGAGATAGGCCGAGATGACGGGGTGGTCGCCGATCAGGACGTCGCCCACGAGACCCGCGAGGCGTTCGTTGGCCAGCAGGATGCCCTGCTTCGCGAGGCCCCACCGGCGGCGGGTCCACTCCATGCCGTCCATGTTGATCACGTTCGGGATGCCGCGAAGGCGCGGCATGACGTCGAGGACGCCCGTGTTGTAGCCGAACGTCAGCCAGACGTCGCCGTCGCGGTGGTGGTGCGTCGCGTGGCGGATGGACACGAGGTCGAAGTGCGAGGTGCCCTTCCAGCCGTCGCGCGGCTCGGGGATGAGGACGCGTTCGATGCCGTTCCACCGGTCGGAGGCGATCTCGCCTTCCCCGTCGACCTGGCAGTAGACGACGACGTCCCACCCGTGGTCGCGCAGGTACAGCCCCACGTGCTCGGCGGCGGTCTCGAACCCGCCGTAGGCGGCCGGAACCCCGTGGGTGCCGAGGATGCGGACGGTGCGGCGCGTCATCAGTAGGCCCCGTCCGGGCGGAGCATGACGCGCACCGTCCGCCACATGAGCACCAGGTCGGTCATGACTGTCCAGTTCTCGACGTAGCGCAGGTCGAGGCGCACGCTCTCCTCCCAGCTCAGGTCGCTGCGTCCGCCCACCTGCCAGGGGCCGGTGATACCCGGCTTGATGTAGAGCCGGCGGAGGACGTCGTCGTCGTATGTCGCGACTTCGCTCGGGAGGGGAGGGCGCGGACCCACGACGCTCATGTCGCCGACCAGCACGTTCCAGAACTGGGGAACCTCGTCGAGCGAGTACTTCCGCAGGATCCGGCCCACGCGGGTGACACGAGGGTCGTCGTGCATCTTGAACAGCGGGCCCGCGCCCTCGTTCGCCGCGAGCAGCGCGGCGCGCCGCTCCTCGGCATCCACGGTCATCGAGCGGAATTTGATCATCCGGAACTCGTGACCGTCCCGTCCGACCCGTGCCTGGGGAAAGAGCAGCGGACCGGGCGAGTCGAGCCGGATCGCGAGGGCGATGACCGCCGCGACCGGTGCGAAGAGCAGAAGGGCCGTGGCGGACACGACGATGTCGAGCGCGCGCTTGGCGAGATAGGCGCGACCGGCGAACGAGGCGATCTCGACGTGGATGAGCGGCAGGCCCTCGATCGGGCGCAGCGACATGCGGGGTCCGGCGACGTCGGACAGGCGGCTCGAGATGACGAGCTCGGCCGCCGTGTTCTCCAACTGCCAGGCGAGGTGCTTGATGTCGTCGGGATCGCGATCACCGCCGCTGGCGACGATGATCGTGTCGGCGTCGAGGGCGGCGGCCGCCTCCGCGACGGTGTGCGTGCGCAGGACCGGGTAGGTGGCGTCGTCGACGCGGAGACTGTCGAGCTCGTCGCCGCGCAGCGAGGCCCCGACGACCTGATAGCCCAGCCCGGGGTCGGCGATCGTGCGGATGACGTACTCGACGTCGGCGCGGTCGCCGACCACCATGGCGCGCGAGGTGTAGGCCCCGGTCGCGCGGCGGCGGATCAGCCAGCGGCGCCACAGCCAGCGCTCCACGAGCAGGACGCTGACGCCCAGCGGGAGCGCGACGAACAGTTGAGAGCGGATGCCGTCGACGTCGAGGGCGACGTCGAGCATCGCCAGCAGCCCGAACGCGAACCCGGTCGCGTGCACCAGCCGGGTGTACTCGGCGGCGCCCGAGCCGATCAGCTTCACATCGCGCGTGGCGAACAGCGACAGCATCAGCAGCCACACGGCCGCGGTCACGAGGGCGATCTGACCGACGAGGCCGGGGTCGCCGGCGGCGAGCGGACCGCCGGCGACCCCTGTCGACACGACCGTCGCGATCGCGCAGGTGATCACGACCGCGGCGGCGTCGCTCGTGCGCAGGATCCACCGGTAGCGGCGTTCCCACGAGTGACGCCGCTCCAGCGCCCGCGACGGGCCGGCGGTCGCCGATGCCCGCGAGGTGATCGTCGTGAACGGCGCGGCGAAGCCCGTTCGCGCGATGCTCGCGGCGTCGTGGATCGCGGTCATCGCGTGACCACCGCCACGACGGAACGCAACAGCAAAGTCGGCATTTTGCCCCCCAGCAAACCGACGGGCGAATCGTGATCCGCCCCATCCCCAGTAAGACGACGCGAAGACCCCCGTCTCCTGCGGACCAGCCCCCCGGCTGTCACGCGTGCGTCGGGAGCGACTCTACCCCGCCGATCGTGCGGAGCGCCACCGTCAATCGTCGGACTGTGGACAGATCCCGTTCCCCCGGTGTTCAGACGCGCTCGCCGCCCGCGCCCTCCCGCGCACCTCCCGGTCGTCGAGCGAGGCGCGCAGCGCCGAGTCGAAGCGCCCTACCGCGCCCCTCCGCCCCCGGTCGTCGAGCGCGGCGCGCAGCGCCGAGTCGAAGCGCCCTACCCCAGTGCGTCGACGACGGCCGCGCGGCGCTGAGGGGTCACGTGTGACGCGGCATCCCACACTTTCGTCGTCCGATCGGCGCCGAAAGCCGGCCAGCCGGGATCACCCGTCGTGATGAACGCCACCCACGCGCGGTGCATGTCGCGGGCGAGGTCGGCGGGTGCGTCGTCGCCCGCCAGTCTCACGGCCTGGTCGGTCGTCAGGGTGTCGAAGACGAAGCCGAGTTCCAACGCGTGCGCGGCGCGGAGGTCTCGCACCGGGCTCTCCCAGGCGAACTCGTAGACGTAGGTCGGGGCGGTCCGCGCCCGTGCGACGCGGGTCGCGGGGCCGCGCAGGAGGCGGTCGGTGAGCAGCTGACCGAGGACCTCGCCGGCGCTCGCGTCGGGCATCGCGGCCCGCACGGCCCGGGCGGCGCGTTCGGGGGTGCGCAGGGCGCGGCGGGCGAGCCACGACTTCACGCCGCCGATGGCGGCGATGGCGTCGGGCGTCAGCCAGAGGCGGTACTCGTCGGTGTTGGTGCCGATCAGGAGCGGTATCCCGAGGCTCGGCAGGGCGTCGACCGGCGATGCGGGAAGGGTCTCCGGGTCGAGCGCGAGCGTGAAGCCGGGTGCGCCTCGCAACGGGGACGAGCCGGCGGCGATCTGCGATCGCGCCCGCAGGAGTTCGGCCGTCGTCCGGGCCGCGAACGCCTCGCGCGTCGCCGGGATGCCGAGGCGGCGCGCGATCGCATCCGACGCGCGGCGCGCCTTCTGCAGGGGTGCTGCGTCGAGCGGCCCGGACTGGATGATCGCGCCGGCGACCAGGGCGCGCGATGCCGGGCGCGACAGGAGTGCGGCCACCAGCGCCCCACCGGCGGACTCTCCCATCAGCGTGATGCGAGCGGGGTCGCCGCCGAAGGCGCCGATCTCGGCGTGCACCCACTCCAGCGCCCGTGCCACGTCGAGCAGTCCGAGGTTCGTCGGCGCCCCGTCGAGCACGCTGAACCCCTCGACGCCGAGGCGATAGTTGACCGACACGAACACGATCCCGTCGCGGGCGAAGCCGGTCCCGTCGTAGGTGGGCTCGGCCGCGGCGCCGCGCTCGAGGGCGCCGCCATGGATCCAGAGGACGACGGGGGCGGCGGATGCCGCGGCATCCGCCGGGGTCCACACGTTGGCGGTGAGGATGTCGTCGCCCTCGATCACCGGGCAGCTGAGGAGCTCGCCGATCGCGCCTGCGTAGGGCGCCTGCGGCGCCGTCGCGCCGAACCTCGTCGCATCGCGCACGCCCGACCAGGCCGCCGGCGGGGCGGGCGCGCGGAAGCGGCGTCCGCCCACGGGCGCCGCCGCGTACGGGATGCCGAGGAAGCGGCCGATCCCGTCGGTCCGGCTGCCGCGAACGGTGCCGGTGGATGTCGTGACCTCGGGGGCGACGGGCTGCTCCATGGCCTCACCCTATTCGCCCCCGTCGGCGGATCGTCGGCGGGATGTCGGCCGCGGCTGAGCTCGATCGAGTTCGCGGGATTCTGCATCGATGGCCTGCACTTCGAGCCCGACGGGTCGGGGCGGCATCCGGAGAACACCTACGTCAACGGCATGACGGGCATCTACGCCGCCACCGCCAACGACTCCGTGCGCATCAACGGCATGGGCTTCGTCTACCTCGAGCACGCGCTGGTCATCCACCACGCCGATGCGCTCTCGATCCACGACAACTTCACGGCGGTCTGCTCGTCTCGGCCAACAACGTCTTCCCGCGCGGAGCCAGCAGCGTGCACCTGCGGGGCGTCACGCGGTCGAACGTGACGGGCAACCGCCTCCACGCGTTCGCTCCCGGCATGGTCGTGCTCGACGGGGCGAGTGCGGAGAACCTGGTCGCCGCGAACCACTTCCTCCGGGACCAGGAGCCCTGGACGCCGTTCCTCGGTGCGGGTGGCGGCCGCGACGACGAGTATGGTCTGCTGCGCGTCGAGGGCGACGGCAATTCGCTCATCGCCAACCACTTCTCGACGGTCATCGCGGCGGGCGACGTCCGTCCCGTCGGCGCGAAGCCCGTGATCATCCGGATCGTCTCCGGGACCGACAACTACGTCGCGAGCATGCACGTGGTCGCGCGCGATCGGGGTGTCGACGTAGGCGACGACTGCTTCGCGGCACAGGTCGGCGCGCTGCTGTCGGCGCGCACCGCGCAGGACCTCGCCGTCATCACGGTCCTCGTCGAGCCGGGCTCGGTGCGCAACACCGTGCTCGACGCGGGAACGACGGCTCAGTTCGTCGTCGACCCCGCGGCCAACGCCGTGCGGCCCACGCCCGAGGTCGGTGTCTAGCCGGGAGGCGCCGGCGACGCCCGAGGCGTCAGGCGGTCGCCGTGTTGTCGCGAGTCTGCTGCGCAGCGCGCAGGCTCTCGACCAGCGGTTCGTGGACGGGGTTCATGAAGATCACCGGGATGCTGCGGCTCATACTGAACAGGTAGCTGTCAGCGGTGACAGCCGAGGTGAAGCGGACCGTGATGTCGGGGTGCTCCGCCATGAGACGGGCGACCCGCTCGGCGACGCGTTCGGCCATGGGGCACTTTCCGGGTGGGGGTAAGAAGGATAACAGTCGGGCGCCGCCCGTCTCGGAGCGGGCACGCACCCGCTCCGTGGTGATAGCTCGGGCCGAGCCCAGGAACCGTCGCGGCGGGTTCGCAGCAGAGTGAACGCTCATGACACGATCGGTGCATGGCATTCGTGATCCGAGAGCCCCGGCCCGCGGATGCGGCGGCCATCGCCGAGCTCCACGTCGCCACGTGGAAGGAGGCCTACGCGCATCTGCTGCCCGACGGCTACTTCTCGGCGGAGTACGTCGACAGGCGGCACCGGATGTGGCGTCAGGTGCTGGCGGAGCGGCGGGATGGCATGGTCATCCGTGTGGCCGAGGTCGGTGAAGACATCGTCGGGTTCGCGTGGGTCGGCCCCGGCGAGGGTCTGGACGGCGAGGAGCCGCCTCGGGACCGCCTGCTCTACGCGATCTATGTGCTGGCATCGCAGCACGGGGCGGGTGTCGGGCAGGCGCTCCTGGACGAGACGCTCGGGACCGCGCCCGCCATGCTGTGGGTCGCGAAGGAGAATCCCCGCGCGACGGCGTTCTACCTGCGCAACGGCTTCCGGTTCGACGGGACGGAGCAGCGCGATCCGCACGCCCCGCTGATCACGGATGCGCGCATGGTGAGATAGCGAGCACCTCAGCGCGCGCGACGCTCGCAGAGGATGGCGCCGACGTCGCGCCGGCCTCGCTCGGTTCGTCGGTGCGTCTCGATGACGTCGAATCCCGCGGCGTCGAGCACCTTGATCAGTCCGCCTGCGGGCCAGCGGTACGCGCGAACGACGGCATGATCGAACGGCTCGACCTCGGCGCCGTCGAAGTGGCCGAGCAGCACAGTGCCGCCGGGCCGCAGTACGCGCGCGAACTCGAGCAGCGGGATGCCGACCCGCGACGGCTCGTGATGAATCGTCGAGAACCAGGAAAGGATGCCGCCGAAGGCGTCGTCGGGTTCGTCGATCGCGTCGATGCTCCCCGCGTCGAACCTGGCAGACGGGTAGCGCGTTCGAGCTCTGTCGAGGAACTCCGGGACGATATCGATGCCCTGCACATCGATCCCGCGACGGCCGAGGTAATCGGTCCAGTGGCCCGGTCCGGATCCTGCGTCGAGAACTCGGCCGGAGACCTTGCTCGCCCACGTGTCGACGAGTTGCCTGTCGCTCGGATGCACCGCATCCATGGACCCGAGGGCGTCGGAGTATTCGGCGGCGCGTGCGGCATACGCGGCTTGTACATCGGTCACCCGAAGAGGCTATCGATGTGGTCTCGGTGGTCGACTCGGCGCCGCCGTTTCGGCGTGCTTCGCTCGCTCAATGACCGGAAGATCGGAGCCCGACCCTCATCAGGAAGAAGCAAAATCCTCGCGATGTAGAAGATAGGCGAGGGTTTCTGGGACCGTTGTAACGACGGTCCGTGTGGCTCCGACGGGCGTCGATTCCGTGACCTCACGATTTTCAGTTGTATGCGGCGGGTTTACGGGTGCTCACGAGTGCTTGTTTGCCGCGTGACTCCGCGGAAGTCGTGCTCGTTGGTGATGGCTGGTCCTCGATGGTTTCAATCGAGTTCCCGGCCCGGGGCCGGCCCGGACTCGCTAGTCCACTTGCTCGATGGCGCCGATCGTGGAGGTGAGGATGTCCGACAATCGCGCCGCCCCCGCGGCAGTGCGGGCAACCTGATCAACTCGAATATGGGTCTCAAAATAGCCTTGCTCCCCTGCGATGCGGGTGACGCCGTCGAACCGTTGCAGTCGCCGGTCCAGGCGTTGATTAAGAATCCTCCGCGCCTGAGTCCCTGAGCCCGCACCAGGGACACCGAAGTGTTGACTAGTGCTGATGTTCAGCACAAAATCGCTCCTGTCGGCGGTAGGGACTCCGCGGGGGAGGATCTCGATGCTTAGAGTTCCCGCGCGACTATCGAGGTAGGCACCTTCGTCCGTCGAGGTGAATCCGCCCACGCCGATGTATGCGTGAGCGACTTGCCGGCAGATTTCGCTCGGATCGAAAGTGGATTGCTGAGTGTGAGCGTGATAGGACAGTCGCGCACGCGAGAGCTGCGCGCATACTTCGTCCATGTCTTGTGGTCGCTCGCCCGGCGAGACTTTAGTTGATCTCTCGTAAAGCTCGGAGAGGATGCCAGCGGCCTCGTAGGGGAGGTGATCGTTGACGGCAGCCGTGAAGCGCTCCATGTTCGCAGTTGGTCTGTCGGCAGAAGGGTCGGAACCCACCGCGAGGTAGAACAACAGCTGGCCAAAAGCGTAGACGTCAACGGTGACTGCTCGTGCGATGGCACTGTTGCTCGCATAGAACTGCTCTGGGGCAGCGTAGTTGACCACACCTCCGACCATGTTGATCGTGACGGTACGATTCGTCTCGATGTACGCAAGATCGAAGTCTGTCAGCTTCGGAACGAGAGACCCGTTTTCTTGCCACTCCATGATGACGTTCTCCGGCTTGACGTCGCGATGAATAACCCCTTTGCCGTGCGCGAAACGGATGGTATCGGCGATATCTAGCGCAAGAGTTAGCAGTGCGGCGGCGTCGTCCCGATCAACGTAAGCGCTTCGCAGGTCCGCGCCCTGCACGAGATCCATCGTGAAGCCGAGGGGCGCCTCGGTCAGTTCATGGACGGCGACAATGCGCGGATGCGAGAGGCTCGCCATCGAGAAGTAGCCGTTTCGGAAGCGTTTTGCCTTCACTGCATCGCTCAACTCCGAGCCGTGAAAGACCTTGTATGCGATGGGCAGCTCTCCCTGGTCGCGCAGTTCCCACACATGACCAAAGCCTCCATCGCCGACATGGCGCTGGACTACCCCCAGCGGCAAGGTATCGCCGATTCCGATTGACGCTAATGTGCCCTGGTAGTTGAGCACTGAATGGCGAAACCTCTGCCAGTCGGCCTCTCGGACGATGTCATGATCCTCTTTCTCTGTTTCGCTAAACCAGTGAATGATGCCTGAGAGCGAACGCGCGCACGCGCTTAGCCCGACGCTCATTCTGCGGTCGTTTCGCGACAACTCTCGGGTCTGGAGGATCTGGTACTCGTCCAAGAGCCGTTCAGCTTTCGCGAGCAACTCGGCCTTGTCATTTGGCGCGAGCGGGGCGCCCCCCCGCGGGACAAATCCTGAGCCTAGGATGACTGATCCCGCGGAATCTCCCTTGAATACTGGCATCTGTTGTTCGAGGTCCATCCGCGAGGCGACCACATCGAAGAGGGCGTGGACGGTGACGTTGCCTGCGAAATCGACGGCGTCGCCCGCGAGGGCGTCAAGAAGCACCTTGGTGAACGCGCCGTGAACGTTTGGCTCGTCCGTCTCATACGCGACCTGCTCTGGACGGCAGGCCGCCATGAGGATTCGACTTGCATTGACTACGTCTATCGACTCGGCCACAGCCGCGGCGGTTAGCGGTCGGTGATCGGTCCACGTCGAGCCGGCACCTGAGTGGCACGCGTCGAGGATGGTCACGACGTGCTGATAGTTCGTCGCACCCGCAGCGATGACTTGGGCAAGCTCGTGGAGACCGATACCTGGGTCGCGCCCGATGCCATCTGTCGTCATGAGGTAGCCAGAGCCGGAATGTATTCCGCCGTGGCCGGCGAAGTAGATGAGGAGAGTCTCCCCCTCCTGCTCGGCTGCCTCCCAGAGTGCCTCGAGGCACGTGCGCCGAGACGCGTCAGTATCGAGAACGACGTTGTTCTCGAATCCGTAGTGGTCGCCGGCTAGAAGCTTCGCGACTTCTGTAGCGTCCCGGACGCACCCGGACAGCCTGTCGGCGTCTTCATACTGATTGATTCCTATCACTACGCTTCGTCGCATGGTCGCCTCCCGCTCTGACACTAGTGGGCCGGATGGTTGCCATGCCCACCAAAAGTCGCCGACGTCTTCGGGGGCGACGGCTGGGTTGGTTGATGGCTGCAGAGGGCGTCTGCGGCGCGCGTGCTGACTGGTTGGCCCCAGACCGGCCCGAGCTTTCGGCTGCAGCGTGTCTCATCCGTGCATGGAGTGCGTACTGTCGCGCTGCATTCGATGGCAACGACTGGTTTTCGATGGTTTCACCCGAGTTCCCGGCCCGGGACCGGCCCAGCTGCCGTCTCGAATCACTCTGTTTCAGTGCATCCGGAACGACGATCGCAGAGCCGCTGCAGCCCTTGTCTAGGTGCCTAGGCCTGGCCGAGATCGCGTATCCGGGCGAATCTGCCGTGCGCTGACCAGTGGTCCGCGTGGCGGTCGAGCGGCAAGATTGCTGCGGCGACCGGCCCTAGACCGGCCCAAGCTTCTGACGGGGCTGCGGCATGGCATCCGCTTCCGTCATCTCGACTCGCTTCGTTCGCTCAGCGACCGGGAGATCGGAGTGTGGAGCGGGCGCTGAAAAACATCCTCGGGCCAGCCCAAAGCAAAACCCCCGCCATGTAGAAGCTAGGCGAGGGTTTCTGGGACCGTTGTAACGACGGTCCGTGTGGCTCCGACGGGCGTCGATCCCGTGACCTCACGATTTTCAGTCGTGCGCTCTACCAACTGAGCTACAGAGCCGCGCGGCACGCGCTGTACAGAACCTGCCGCGTCCTACGCGAAGGGCCCTCGATCTCGAAAGAAAAGGGCCCGTCGCTCGGAGCGACCCTGACGGGACTTGAACCCGCGACCTCCGCCGTGACAGGGCGGCACGCTAACCAACTGCGCTACAGGGCCATACGTATTCAGTTGTGTGTCGGAGAGTGACCCCAACGGGATTCGAACCCGTGCTACCGCCGTGAAAGGGCGGCGTCCTAGGCCGCTAAACGATGGGGCCGAGCGAACCCGAGGGCTCATTCTTACCGACGCTCAAGCATACGAGATCCCTCCCCAAATCGGAAATCGAGGGCGTGGGATGCCGTGGCGCGCCCCCTCCGCGGGGGAGGATGGCGGCATCCGCATCCGTCGTGCGCAGGCAGGTCACCGCTGGTCGCGGCCGGATTCGCTCCCGTCGGGGCGTCGAAGAAACCCTTGGGCGAATGTGACGAATGTTGTTAGTGTGACGTGTGTTGCCATCGCAGGATGGCGGGGGTCGACGCGCGTGAATGACGGAGGTTCGAGGTGAAGACCGAGAAGGCCGCTTCGGCGGAGGACTGCGGGTGCGCGCCGACCGCGAAGGAACTGACGACCCTCCGGGGCCCCCTGAGCCGCCGCACGGCGCTCGGACTGGCGGGCCTGGGCGTTCTCAGCCTCGGCGCCGTGAGCGCTCTCGGACTGCGGTTCAGCCCGTCGGCGTTCGCCGCCGACTACCCCTCGTGGGACGACGTCCAGAACGCCAAGAACAACGAAGCCGCGAAGGCGGCCGAGGTCTCCCGCATCCAGGACCTCATCGCCGCACTGCAGGCCGACGTCGCCGCGAAGCAGGCCGAAGCCGAACGCCTCGCGAACGAGTACGTCGCGGCGCAGATCGCGTTCGAGACCGCCGCCGACAACGCGAACGCGCTGCAGACGCAGGCGGACGCCGAATCGGCGCGAGCCACCGAGACCGCCAAGAAGCTCGGACGTCTGGCGGCGCAGCAGTACCGCTCCGGCGGCGACGACCCGTCGATGGAGCTCTTCTTCTCCGGCTCCGCCGCCAGCGCCGACGACCTGCTCACCAAGCTCGGCACGATGGACCGCCTCGTCGAGGCCAACCGCGGCGTCTACGCCGACGCGGTGAGCGCCCGCAACAACGCCCAGAGCCTGAGCGACAAGGCGAAGGTGGCGCGCGACGAGCGCGATCGTCTGCAGAAGGAAGCCGAGCAGAAGATGCAGGCAGCCCAGGATGCCGCCGCTGCGGCGCAGGCCGCCCTCGCCGAGCAGGACAAGAACCTCGGCACGCTGCAGGCGCAGCTCGCGGCACTCCAGGACCAGACCGCGAAGACCGTCGCCGACTACCAGGCCGGCGTCGAGGCCGCGCGCAAGGCCGAGGAGGCCCGCCAGGCCGCCCTCGCCGAAGAGCGTCGGCGGCAGGCCGAGGCCGAAGCCGCGGCGAACGCCGGTGGCGGTGGTGGCGGCGGCGGAAGCAGCAGCGGCGGAAGCAGCGGCAGCGGCGGGTCGGCCGGCACCGGAGGCTGGGTGCGCCCGGCATCCGGCTACATCAGCTCCTGGTTCGGAAACCGCGGCTCGGTGTGTGGCAACGGCTCGTGCACCAGCGGCGGACACCGCGGCATCGACTTCGCCACCTCCTGCTGGTCGCCGATCTACGCGGCGGCCTCCGGAACGGTGGTCTGGGCCCAGTACACCGGCGACTGGGGCAACTACATCAAGATCGACAACGGCGGCGGCGTCGTCACCGGCTACGCGCACATCGTCAACGGCGGCTACAACGTCAACTACGGCCAGTGGGTCAACGCCGGCGACGTCATCGCCTACGTCGGCAACACCGGAGCCTCCACCGGCTGCCACCTGCACTTCGAGGTCTACTGGCAGGGCGTGCGGATCGACCCCGCGCCCGTCCTCCTCGACCACGGCATCAACGTCTACTGACGGTTCGCGCCGACCACGCAGAAGAGCGGATGCCGATCGGCATCCGCTCTTCTGCGTGTGAGACGGGGCTCAGATGGTCTTCGGGGCGTGGCCCTCGCCCTGCGTGGCCGTCTGGGCGCCCTCGTCCTGGAAGCGCTGGAAGGCCTCGGACACCAGGCGCTCGGCCTCTTCGGCGCCGGCCCACTGGTCGACCTTGACCCACTTGTCGGGCTCGAGGTCCTTGTAGTGCTCGAAGAAGTGGCCGATCTCGCCCTTGGTCCACTCGTCGAGGTCGTCGACGTCCTGGATGTGGTTCCAGCGCGGGTCCTTCGCGAGCACGGCGACGACCTTGTCGTCACCGCCGGCCTCGTCGAGCATCTTCAGCACCGCGACGGGGCGGACCTTCGCCATGACACCCGGGTACAGGTCGCGGTCGAGCAGCAGCAGCACGTCGAGCGGGTCGCCGTCCTCGCCGAGGGTGTCCTCGAAGAAGCCGTAGTTGGCGGGGTAGCCCATCGGCGTGAACAGCACGCGGTCGAGGAACACCCGACCCGTTCCGTGGTCGACCTCGTACTTCACGCGGCTGCCGCGCGGAATCTCGATGACGGCGTCGTATGCGCCCATACTGGTGCTCCTTCGGAGGATCTGGTGGATGTTCGGAGGGTCTGGTGGATGCCGGCATCCAGCCTAGTCCGGGGGCCACCGCGCGCCGGTTGCGCAGCCGTCACCTTCACAACTCCGCCTCAGCCGCCCGTATCGGTTCGGTCGGAGGCCCCTACCCCCATTGAGGCGGAGTTGTGCGGGCGGCAACTCGCTACCGTGGATGCCGTGGACCATCGCCCCAGCCTCGATCCCGCCGCCGCTGAGATCCGTCGTGCCGTGCGCACCGCCCTCGCGACCGTGACGGGGCCGGTGCTCGTGGGGCTCTCGGGCGGCGCCGACTCGCTCGCACTCGCCGACGCCGTCGCGTTCGAGGCGCCGAAAGCGAACATCGCGGCATCCGCGGCGGTCATCGACCACGGCCTGCAGCCCGGGTCCGACCGCGTCGCCGCGCGTGCGGCGGCCGTCGCGGAGGAGCGAGGTCTCACCGCGCGGGTCGTCCGGGTCGAGGTCGGCACCGACGGCGGGCCGGAGGCCGCCGCCCGCGACGCCCGCCGCGCGGCCCTGCTCGCCGCCGCGAGGGAGGCCGGGGCCGAGGCGATCATGCTCGCCCACACTCTCGACGACCAGGCCGAGACCGTGCTCATCGGCCTCGCCCGCGGCTCCGGCGCCGCGAGTCTCGGCGCGATGTCGCCCGACCGGGTCGAGGAGGGCATCCGCATCCTGCGTCCCCTGCTCGAGGTGCGCCGCGCCACCACCCGCGCGGCCTGCGCCGCGGCGGGGCTGCCGCCGTGGGAGGACCCGCACAACCTCGACCGTCGGTTCCTGCGCGTGCGCGTGCGCCAGGACGTCATGCCCGTGCTCGAGGCTGAGCTCGGCCCCGGCGTGGCGGAAGCCCTCGCCCGCACGAGCGACCAGCTCCGCGAGGATGCCGCGGCCTTCGCCGACATGATCGACGAGACGATCGAGGACATCGTCGAACACGCCGAGGCCGGTATCGCGGTCTCGGTTCCCGCGCTCGCCGCCAACCCGCCGGCCCTGCGTCACCGCATCATCCGGCACGTCGTCGCGAGCGAGTTCGGGGCGAGCCTCACCCGGGCCCAGACGCTCGAGGTCGCGCGGCTCGTCACCGACTGGCACGGTCAGGGGCCGATCGACCTCCCCGGATGCCGTGCCCGGCGCAGTGGCAGCCGGCTGGAGTTCGTCGCGGACTGAGAACGCCCGCCGACGGGCCTAAAATCGAGGAATGCGCGCAGCCGACATCGCTGACCAGCTGTCCACCATCCTCGTGACCGAGGAACAGATCCACGAGAAGCTCGGTGAGCTCGCCCAGCGCGTCGAGGCCGACTACGAGGGCAAGGAGCTGCTCCTCGTGGGGGTGCTCAAGGGTGCCGTCATGGTGATGGCGGACTTCTCCCGCAAGCTCCGCCGCGACATCGTCATCGACTGGATGGCCGTCTCGTCGTACGGTGCGGGCACGAAGTCCAGCGGTGTCGTCCAGATCCGCAAGGACCTCGACACCGACCTCACCGGCAAGCACGTGCTGATCGTCGAGGACATCATCGACTCGGGCCTCACCCTGAGCTGGCTGCTGGAGAACTTCGCCTCGCGCGGCGCCGCCTCGATCGAGATCCTCGCCCTGCTGCGCAAGCCCGAAGCGGCCAAGGTCGAGATCGACTGCCGTTACGTCGGCTTCGACATCCCCACCGAGTTCGTGGTCGGCTACGGCCTGGACTACGACGAGCGGTTCCGCAACCTGCGCGACGTCGCGGTGCTCGCGCCGCACGTCTACAGCTGACGCGGCGTTTCGACTCGCTGCGCTCGCTCAACGACCGGGGTGGGGCGTTTCGACTCGCTGCGCTCGCTCAACGACCGGGGTGCGCTCGCTCAACGACCGGGGGAAAGTCCCGGTCGTTGAGCGACGAGCGCAGCGAGGAGTCGAAACGCAGACGGCGCCCGGGTCCCTCCCGGTTCGCCTGTGGCGAATGCACAGACGCCCCATAGTCGGTGCGCGGTAGCCTGAGCGGATCATGGACTTCAAGAAGCTCAGCCGCAACCCGTTCGTCTACGTGTTGCTCATCGGCGCCCTGCTGCTGATCGGCATGTCGCTGATCTCGACGCTCACCGGCGCCAAGCAGATCACGACGCAGGAGGGCCTGACGCTCCTGAAGGGCGGCACGGTCACCCAGGTGACCAACACCGACGGCGACCAGCGGGTCGACATGACCCTGTCCGCACCGTTCGAGGGCGCCACGCAGGTGCAGTTCTACTACGTGGGCGCGCGCGCGAACGAGGTCGTCTCGGCGGTGGATGCCGCGACCCCGAAGGACGGCTACAACGACGTCGTGCCGCGCACGACCTTCTTCGAGAGCCTCCTGTCGCTGCTGATCCCGATCCTGCTGCTGGGTCTGCTCTTCTGGTTCTTCTTCTCCGCTGCCCAGGGTGGCAACAGCAAGGTGATGCAGTTCGGCAAGTCCCGCGCGAAACTCGTGACGAAGGAGACCCCGACGGTCACCTTCGCCGACGTCGCCGGTGCCGACGAGGCCATCGAGGAGATGCAGGAGATCAAGGACTTCCTGAAGGATCCCGCGAAGTTCCAGGCGGTCGGCGCCCGTATCCCGAAGGGCGTGCTGCTGTACGGTCCTCCCGGAACCGGAAAGACCCTGCTCGCGCGCGCCGTCGCCGGCGAGGCGGGCGTGCCGTTCTACTCCATCTCGGGCTCCGACTTCGTGGAGATGTTCGTCGGTGTCGGTGCGAGCCGCGTTCGCGACCTGTTCAACCAGGCCAAGGAGAACGCCCCCGCGATCATCTTCATCGACGAGATCGACGCCGTCGGCCGTCACCGCGGTGCCGGCATGGGCGGCGGTCACGACGAGCGCGAGCAGACGCTCAACCAGATGCTCGTCGAGATGGACGGGTTCGACCCGAAGGCGTCGGTGCTCGTGATCGCGGCGACCAACCGTCCCGACATCCTCGACCCGGCCCTGCTGCGTCCGGGTCGCTTCGACCGCCAGATCGGCGTCGACGCCCCCGACCTCAAGGGCCGTCAGCGCATCCTCGAGGTGCACGGCCGCGGCAAGCCGCTGTCGCCGTCGGTCGACCTCGCCGTCATCGCCCGCAAGACGCCCGGCTTCACCGGTGCCGACCTCGCGAACGTGCTCAACGAGGCCGCCCTGCTGACGGCGCGCTCCAACGCGCAGCTCATCGACATGCGAGCCCTCGACGAGGCGATCGACCGCGTCATCGCCGGTCCGCAGCGCCGCACGCGCATCATGAAGGACAAGGAGAAGCTCATCACGGCGTACCACGAGGGCGGTCACGCCCTCGCCGCCGCCGCGATGAACAACACCGACCCGGTCACGAAGGTCACCATCCTTCCGCGCGGCAAGGCCCTCGGCTACACGATGGTGCTTCCGCTCGAGGACAAGTACTCCGTCACCCGCAACGAGCTGCAGGACCAGCTGACGTACGCGATGGGCGGCCGTGTCGCGGAGGAGATCGTCTTCCACGACCCGACCACCGGCGCCAGCAACGACATCGAGAAGGCGACGGGCATCGCCCGCAAGATGGTCACCGAGTACGGCATGACCACCGACGTCGGCCCGGTCAAGCTGGGCTCGTCCTCGGGTGAGGTGTTCATGGGGCGCGACATGGGTCACGGTCGCGACTTCTCCGAGCGCATCGCCGAGCGCGTCGACCAGCAGGTGCGCGAGCTCATCGAGCAGGCGCACAACGAGGCGTACGAGGTGATCAACGCCAACCGCGACATCCTCGACAAGCTGGCCCTCGCCCTGCTGGAGAAGGAGACGCTCGACCACCTCGAGCTCGCCGAGATCTTCACCGACGTCAGGAAGCTGCCGCCGCGCCCGCAGTGGCTGTCCAGCGACGACCGTCCCGTCTCGATGCTGCCGCCGGTGGACGTGCCGCGCCGGCAGGACGAGACCGGGCTGGCCGCGGCATCCGTCGCCGAGGACCAGCCGGCCGCGCACACGGCGGCGCAGCGTCGCCCGAGCGGGCAGGCGCGCCCCGCCACCGCCTAGGCTCGTGACGTGGCCGTCGATCGAGACCGCGTCGCCGCCGCCGTGCGCGACATCCTCGTCGCGATCGGGGAAGACCCCGATCGCCCGGGGCTGAAGGCGACCCCTCAGCGCGTCGCCGAGGCCTACGCCGACTTCTTCGCCGGCGTCGGCGAGGATGCCGGTGCGCCGCTGGCCCACACCATCAGTGTGTCGCGGGGTCCCGCACCCGACACGCTGCCGTCAGGGGCGGTGCTGCTGCGCGACATCCGCTTCCGCTCGGTCTGCGAGCACCACCTGCTGCCGTTCGCCGGGCGTGCGCACATCGCGTACCTCCCGGGCGAGCAGGTCGTCGGGCTCGGGGCGCTGCCGCGGGTCGTGGAGGTGCTCGCCGCGCGGCCGCAGGTGCAGGAGCGACTGGGCGAGCAGATCGCCGACACGATCGCGGCGGCGCTCGATGCCCGCGGGGTGCTGGTCGTGCTCGGTGCCCACCACGAGTGCGTCACGATGCGTGGCGGCCGCCAGCCGGATGCCGCCACGGTCACGATCGCCGCGCGCGGCGCCCTCGCCGACCCGGCGGCCCGTGCGGAGATCCTGATGCTCGTGACCGGGACGCCGACATGACGGCGATCATGGGCATCGTCAATGTGACGCCCGACTCCTTCAGCGACGGCGGGCGCTTCCTGTCCGCCGACGCCGCCGTCGCGCACGGCCGGGCCCTGCGCGCGGCCGGCGCCGACCTCCTCGACGTCGGCGGGGAGTCGACCCGGCCGGGCGCGGAACGGGTGGATCCCGCCGAGGAGCGCGCGCGCGTGCTTCCGGTGATCGCTGCTCTCGCCGCGGACGGCGCGACGGTCAGCATCGACACGATGAACGCCTCGACGGCGCTCGCCGCCGTCGAGCGCGGTGCCCGCATCGTCAACGACGTCTCGGGCGGTCTCAGCGATCCCGACATGCTGAGCGCGGTCGCGGCATCCGGCGTCGACGTCGTGCTGCAGCACTGGCGCGGGCCCTCCGCCGACATGTACGCCCACGCCGGGTACGACGACCTCGGCCGCGACCTCGTCGCGGAGCTCGAGGCGCGCCTCGACGCGGCCGTCGCGGCGGGGATCTCTCCCGACCGGGTGATCCTCGATCCCGGAATCGGCTTCGGCAAGCGCGGTGCGCAGAACTGGGAGGCGCTGCGGGCCCTGGATCGGGTCGTCGCGATCGGTCCGCGGGTGCTCGTCGGCACGAGTCGGAAGCGGTTCCTCGCCGAAGCGCTGGCCGCCCTCACCCCCGAGGAGGACGTGTCGGCCGAACGGCGCGACCTCGCGACCGCGGTCACCAGCGTGCTGGCGGCGCAGAGCGGCGCGTGGGCCGTGCGGGTGCACGACGCGGCGGGCACG
Organism: Microbacterium sp. PAMC21962; assembly: GCF_019443465.1. Lineage (NCBI taxonomy): Bacteria > Bacillati > Actinomycetota > Actinomycetes > Micrococcales > Microbacteriaceae > Microbacterium > Microbacterium sp. PAMC21962. Next base: position 2,766,816 of record NZ_CP080381.1, read on the forward strand.
CGCGATGCGCTCGCGGTCTGGACGAACTGGAACGGCGAGAGCGACGGAGGACACGCATGAGCGACCGCATCACGCTGACCGGAGTCCGCGCGACGGGCTACCACGGGGTCTACGAGCACGAGCGCCGTGAGGGACAGGTCTTCATCGCCGATGTCGTGCTGGAGCTCTCGCTCGCCGACGCCGCACGCAGCGACGACGTCGCCGACACGGTGCACTACGGCGAGCTCGCCGACCAAGTCGCCGCCGTCCTCGCGGGCGATCCCGCCGACCTCCTCGAGACCGTCGCGCAGCGCGTGGCCGACCGCGCGCTCGGCTACGCCCGCGTGGATGCCGTCGAGGTCACCATCCACAAACCGCAGGCGCCCATCGCGGTGCCGTTCGACGATGTGAGCGTCTCCATCCGCCGCGTCCGTGAAGGAGCGTCCGCATGAACCGCCGCCTCGCGCAGGGCTATCACGACGAGTCCCCGCCCCGGGATCACGACGAGACCGTCGCCGTCGTCGCGATCGGCACCAACCTCGGCGACCGCGAGGCGACCATGACCGCCGCCCTCGAGGATCTCGCCCGCCTGCCGCTGACCACCCGGATCGTGGCCTCGGCCCCGATCGAGACCGTCGCGCTGACCCTCGACGGACCGGATGCCGAGGCCCCGGCCTACCTCAACGCCGTCGCCCTCGTCACGACGCGCCTCGCGCCCTCGGTGCTGCTCGGCTACCTCCACGCCATCGAGGAGGCGCATGGGAGGCCCCCACGGCGCGTCGACGACCTGCGGTGGCAGAGCCGCACCCTCGACCTCGACCTCATCGCCTACGGCGACGTGCGCTCCGCCGACCCCGCGCTGACCCTGCCCCACCCGCGGGCGGCGGAGCGGACGTTCGTGCTCGCGCCGTGGCTGCACGTCGACCCGGATGCCGTGCTCCCGGGCGCCGGGCGGGTGGACGAGCTTCTCGCGCGGCTGGAGGAGGCGCCGGCATCCGGGCCCGATGCGGGAGCCGCGCCGGCGGACGGCGGTGCGGCGTGAAGCGGACGGGAGCGGGGACGATCGTCGCCGCGGTCGCGATCGGCGTGTTCCTCGGCTTCGCCATCGACCAGGTGCTCACCGCGACGGGGCGCCCGACCTTCACGCCGTCGTTCCTGCTGCCGATCCTGCTCGTGCTGCTGGGCATCGCGCTCGTGCTGTTCGCCCTGCCGATCCGGAGGGCGATCTCGGGGGCGAACCCGACACCCGTCGACCCGTTCCGCGCCGTGCGCATCGCGATGCTCGCCAAGGCGTCCACGCTCGTCGGAGCCGCGGTCGCCGGGGTCGCCGGCGGCCTGCTCGCCTTCCTGCTCACCCGTCCCGTCGCGCCCTCGTTAGGCTCGACGGGAGCGGTGATCGCCTCGATCGTCGGAGGCCTCGTGCTCGTTGCGGCGGGCCTCGTGGCCGAACACCTCTGCACCATCCGGAAGGACGACGATGACGAACACCCCGGACCTCCCGAACCCGGCTTCGGTCTCTCCCACCACGACTGACGGTCCTTCGGCGGGTGAGGGTGCGGGCGAGGGTGAGGGCGTTTCGACTCGCTCCGCTCGCTCAACGACCGGGGGGGAGGGCGCGGGTGAGGCGCTCGACGAGGGGACGTACGAGCGCATCCTCGAGCCGCGCAGCGCGAACCGGCTGCCGCTCGGCGACGGCACGTGGCACCAGCTCTCGCGCAACTACGTCTGGGTCCGGCTGATCTCGACGATCGCGTTCCTCGTGCTCGTCCTCGCCGCGGCGCTGGTGGGTGCGCTCGTCCTGCGTCTGACGTGGGTCTGGATCCCGGCGGCGATCGTCGTCGTCGTGACGGTCTGGACGCTCGTGATCCTGCCGCGCCAGGCCCGCGCCTACGGCTATCAGCTCCGCGAGGACGACCTGGTCTTCCGGCGCGGCATCCTCTGGCAGCGTCTCGTCGCGGTCCCCTACGGACGTATGCAGCTCGTCGACATCACCCACGGGCCCCTGGACCGCGTGTTCGGCATCGCCCAGCTCAAGCTCGTCACCGCCGCCGCGACCACCGGCGTCACGATCCCCGGGCTCGCGCAGCCCGCCGCCGAGCGTCTGCGCGACACCCTGATCGCGGTGGCCGAGACGCGGCGGACCGGCCTGTGACCGATCCCGCCGCCGTCGCCGACGTGCGCTCGCCCCTCAGTGACGGCGAGTGGCACCGGCTGCATCCGCTCACGCCCGTCCTGCGCGGAGGGCTCTTCCTCCTCGTGGTGCTCGGCATCGTCATCACCAACCTCCGCGATCGCATCATCGGGTGGCTGGTCCCGGGTCTCGAAGACTGGGAACGGTACGAGGCCGACCCGGTGGACTACGTCGTCAGCAACAACCTCGTCCTCCTCGCGCTGCTCGCCGTGCTCGGGGTGCTCCTGCTGCTGCTGGGCGGGTTCTGGCTGTCGTGGCGCTTCCACACCTTCCGCATCACCGGCGACGACGTCGAGGTGCGCAGCGGCATCCTCTTCCGCACACACCGGCGGGCGCCCCTCGACCGGGTGCAGGGGGTCAACCTGACGCGCCCGATGGTCGCACGCCTGCTCGGTGCCGCGAAGCTCGAAGTCGTCGGCGCCGGCCTCGACGCGAACGTCAAGCTCGAGTACCTCTCGACCGCCAACGCCGAGGCGGTGCGGGCGGACATCCTGCGCCTCGCGTCGGGTCGCCAGCTCGCGCGCGCCGCGGATGCCGGGGGCCCGGCAGGTCGCGGCCGCGCCGCCGTGGCGGCCGTCAGCGCCGGACTGACCGGGCTGATCGACGGCGCCGAGCAGCCCGTCGCCGAACCGGCATCCGTCGTGCACATCCCGCCCGGACGCCTCATCGCCTCCCGGCTGCTGTCGGGATCGACCCTCTGGCTGCTGGTGCTCGCGGCCGCGATCGTGGTGGGGGCCATCGTGGGCACGCCGTGGGTGCTGTTCACCCTGGTGCCCGCGATCCTCGGTTTCGGGGCGTACTGGTTCCGTACGATCACGCGCGCGCTGCGATACTCGATCGCCCCCACGCCCTCGGGGGTGCGGATCACGTTCGGGCTGTTCACGACGATCACCGAGACGCTGCCGCCGGGTCGCGTGCACGCGTTCGAGATCCGTCAGCCGCTGCTGTGGCGCGGTTTCGGGTGGTGGGCCATCCGGGTCAATCGACTCTCGGGTCGCTCCGCGAACGATGCCCAGTCCCAGCAGTTCGCCGACGTGCTGCCCGTCGGCACCCGTGATGACGTCGAACGGGTGCTGCGCCTGTTCCTTCCCGGCATCTCGGCGGCGCAGTGGCAGGAACTGGTGGTTCACGGCCTGCTCGGCCCGCACGACGGCGATCCGTACGTCACGACCCCGCGGCGCGCCTGGTGGCTGCGTCCGCTGTCGTGGCGGCGCAACGGCGTACTGCTGACGCCCGATGCACTGCTGCTGCGCCGCGGCATGATCTGGCGCTCGCTGATCATCCTCCCGCTGGCGCGCCTGCAATCGGTGGGCATCTCGCAGGGTCCGCTCGACCGTGCCCGCCGCGTCGCGAACCTGACCGGACATACGGTCGCCGGACAGGTCGCGGGAGCGGTCGGCATCATCGACCGCGATGACGCCTACGGACTGTGGCAGCGGATCGCGGCGGCCGTCATCGCCGCCGCCGCCACCGACCGCTCCCATCGATGGGACGCCGAGCCGCCGAGGGATGCCGAGCCGGGTGACGGCGCAGCGGGGGATGCTGGAGTGGGGGATGCCGGAGCGGGCGATGCCGGCGGGGCCGAGGATGCCGGTGCGCGCGATGCCGCGACGGGTGCCGGTGCGCGCGACCTGCCCGTCAGCGCCGCCGCGGCGGCCGGACCGGCGGGCGACGAACGGAGGGAGAACGCGTGACAGGCGCGAGCAGGCTGGGTGTCGGGATCATCGGCGCAGGGAAGGTCGGACCGGTCATCGGTGCGGCGCTGGCCGGAGCCGGCCATGCGCTCGTCGGGATCACGGCGGGGTCGGACCGCGACCGCGTCGAAGCGGTGCTGCCCGGCGTTCCCGTGCTGGATCCCGACGAGATCGTGCGCCGCAGCGAGCTGGTCGTGCTGGCGGTGCCGCACGACGAGCTCCCCGGTCTCGTGTCGGGGCTCGCCGAGCTCGAGCGCTGGCAGATCGGCCAGCTCGTCCTGCACACCGACCCGGTGTGGGGCACCGACGTACTCGCTCCCGCCGCGCGCCGGGGCGCCATCCCGCTCGCCGTGCACCCGGCGGTCACCTTCACCGGCACCTCGATGGACCTGCGGCTGCTGCACGACTCGTTCGCGGCGGTCACCGCGCCGGCCGCCGTGCTGCCGATCGCGCAGGCCCTCGCCGTGGAGCTCGGATGCGAGCCCGTCGTCGTCGCCGAAGCGGACCGGGCGGCATACGGCGAGGCGATCGCGACGGCGACCGAGTTCTCGGCATCCGTCGTGCGGCAGGCGACGTCGCTGCTGCGGACGGCGGGCATCGAGGAGCCCGGGCGGTACCTGTCGATGCTCGTCCACTCGGCGGTCGACCGTGCCCTCCAGGACGGTTCGCCGGTCATCGACGTCTGACGCGGCCGGGTCTTCCCGGAGCCGCGGCCCCCGGGGGATGAGGAGTGCGCTCTCGGTAGACTGGAACGTCGATTCCGAGGAGCCCCGCACCATGACTCAGACGCCGAACGCTGCGTCCACGCCCGTCCAGGCCGCGCCCGACGCCGGGGATCTCGATCTCGCCGACGTGCACGAGCAGAAGGCGGTGCGCCTCGCCAAGCGCGAGCGGCTGCTCGCCGAGCGTGCGGATGCCGCGGGCGGCGCCTACCCGGTCACCGTTCCGGTCACCGACACCATCGCCGCCCTTCGCGCGCGGTACTCCGACCTCGAGCCCGGCGCGGAGACCGGCGTCATCGCCGCCGTCGCGGGCCGCGTGGTGTTCAGCCGCAACACGGGCAAGCTGTGCTTCGCGTCGCTGCAGGCCGGCGACGGCAGCCGCATCCAGGCGATGGTGTCGCTCGCCGAGGTGGGCGAGGAGTCGCTGCAGGCGTGGAAGGACCTCGTCGATCTCGGCGACCACGTCTCGGTCACGGGTCAGGTCATCTCCAGCCGACGGGGCGAGCTGTCGATCATGGTGTCCGACTGGGTCATCGCCGCCAAGGCGCTGCTGCCGCTGCCGAACCTCTACACCGAGTTGTCGGAGGAGAGCCGGGTGCGCTCGCGGTTCCTCGACCTCATCGTGCGCGACCAGGCGCGCGAGACGGCGGTCGCCCGGGCGCGGGTCAATGCGTCGTTGCGGCAGACCTTCACCGACCACGACTTCCTCGAGGTCGAGACCCCCATGCTCCAGGTGCAGCACGGCGGCGCCGCCGCCCGGCCGTTCGTCACCCACTCCAACGCCTTCGACGCCGAGCTGTACCTGCGCATCGCCCCGGAGCTCTTCCTCAAGCGCGCCGTGGTCGGCGGCATCGACCGCGTGTTCGAGATCAACCGCAACTTCCGCAACGAGGGCGCCGACTCGACCCACAGCCCCGAGTTCGCGATGCTCGAGGCCTACCAGTCGTACACGGACTACAACGGGATCGCCGACCTCACCCAGGAGCTCATCCAGAACGCCGCGATCGCGGTGGCGGGCTCGACCACGGTCACCTGGGCCGACGGCACCGCGTTCGATCTCGGCGGGCAGTGGGACCGCATCTCCATGTACGAGTCGCTGTCGGATGCCGCGGGCATCTCGATCACGCCCGAAACCCCTCTCGACGAGCTGAAGGCGCTCGCCGCCTCCGTCGGCGTCGAGGTGCCCGAGAAGGTCGCGACCCACGGCAAGTACGTCGAGGAGCTGTGGGAGCACTTCGTGAAGGGCGGCCTGGAGCGGCCCACGTTCGTGATGGACTTCCCGCTCGACACCTCGCCCCTCGTGCGGGAGCACCGCTCGATCCCGGGCGTCGTGGAGAAGTGGGACCTGTACGTCCGCGGCTTCGAGCTGGCGACCGGATACTCCGAGCTGGTCGACCCCGTCATCCAGCGGGAGCGCTTCGTGGAGCAGGCGAAGCTCGCCGCCCGCGGCGACGACGAGGCCATGCGCGTCGATGAGGAGTTCCTGCGGGCGCTCGAGCACGGCATGCCCCCGACGGGCGGCATGGGCATGGGCATCGACCGACTGCTCATGGCGATCACGGGCCTCGGCATCCGCGAGACGATCCTGTTCCCGCTGGTGAAGTAGGGGCGCGGCGCGTTTCGACTCGGCCTTCGGCCTCGCTCAACGACCGGGGGTGGGGTGGGGCGTTTCGACTCGGCCTTCGGCCTCGCTCAACGACCGGGGGCGGGGGTGGGGTGTTTCGACTCGGCCTTCGGCCTCGCTCAACGGCCGGGGGCGGGGTGGGGTGGAGCCGCGGTCGTTGAGCGAGGAGCGCAGCGACGAGTCGAAACGCGGTGATCAGATCCCGGACCCCGGTCGCGGGGGCCAGCCGGGCGCACCGAGATCGCGCGAGATCGCCTGCGCCGCGTCGCGCAGCTCCTTGAGCACCGCAGCATCCAGCGCGGACGCGGGCGCGGGGGTGGGGCGGAGCCGCGGTCGTTGAGCGAGGAGCGCAGCGACGAGTCGAAACGCGGTGATCAGATCCCGGACCCGGGTCGCGGGGGCCAGCCGGGCGCACCGAGATCGCGCGAGATCGCCTGCGCCGCGTCGCGCAGCTCCTTGAGCACCGGAGCATCCAGCGCGGACGCGGGCGCGGGGAACACGACCCCGAGTGCGGCGACCACGACACCGTCCTCCCCGGCGACCGGGACCGCGATCGACGCATCCCCGATCACCGCCTCCTCGTCCTCGGTGGCGAGGGCCCGGTCGCGCACGACGGCGAGCTGGTCGCGCAGCGCGTCGCCGTCGGTGACGGTGTCGCCGGTGAGGTCCGCCAGATCGCGGGTGAGAACGTCCGCGCGGAACGCGTCGTCGTAGGCGAGCAGGACCTTCCCGAGCGCGGACGCATGGGCGGGAAGGGTGATGCCGGTCTCGGGCATCTGCTCGGTGCCGTCGGGACGCCGGTCGTGATGGATGACGAGGACGTCGGTGTTGTGCGCGACCCCGAGGCGCGAGGCGAGTCCGGTGCGGTGCGACAGATCGTGCATGCGCCGCAATGACCGGCCGCGCACGTCGAGGGTGTCGAGGTACACGCTCGACAGGGTGAGCAGCGCCGGGCCGAGCGCGTAGCGGCTGCCACGCGTCTCCTGCGCGACCAGGCCGTGCTCCTGCAGCGACTTCACGAGGCCGTGCACCGTCGACGGCGGCAGCTCGAGCGCGGCGGCGAGCTCGCTGATGCCGAGTCGCCGCGCGCCCTGCAGCAGAGAGAGGATGCGCGCGGCGCGGTCGATGGACTGGATCATCCCGAGGCCTTTCGCGCGCGGACGGTGGACGTCACACTACCTCTTGACAGGGGTGCAGATGGGGAAGATATTCGACATAGACGAATCGCAGTCGATCATGTCGAAAACGCCACGGCGCAGCCGCGGCCCCGTGACGCACCGCGATGAAGCCAGTGAAGAACCCGAGCCAAGAACTCGAGCGAAGAACTCAGCGAAGAGGAGAACCGCGCATGAAGAAGCTCATCAACTCGGCCGAAGCGGTGCTGGCCGACGCCCTGCGCGGCGTCGCGGCCGCGCATCCCGAGCTCACGGTCGATCATGACAACCGTGTCGTGATCAGCAACGCTCCGCGCGAGGGACGTGTCGCCCTCATCTCGGGGGGCGGCTCGGGTCACGAACCGCTGCACAGCGGGTTCGTCGGTGCGGGCATGCTGGATGCCGCCTGTGCCGGCGAAGTGTTCACCTCGCCGACGCCCGACCAGATGCTCGCCGCCGCGCAGGCCGTCGACTCCGGCGCGGGCGTGCTGTTCATCGTCAAGAACTACACGGGCGACGTGCTCAACTTCGAGATGGCGGCCGAGCTGGCCGCCGACGAGGGGATCGCCTCGGAATCCGTCATCGTCGCCGACGACGTCGCCGTCAAGGACTCGACCTGGACGGCCGGGCGTCGCGGCGTCGGCACGACGCTGCTCGTCGAGAAGATCGCCGGAGCCGCGGCCGCGGAGGGCAAGAGCCTTGCGGAGGTGAAGGCGATCGCCGAGCACGTCGCGTCACAGGGGCGGTCGATGGGGGTGGCGCTCACCAGCTGCACGGTCCCGGCCGTCGGGCATCCCAGCTTCGATCTGCCCGACGACGAGATGGAGATGGGTGTCGGCATCCACGGCGAACCCGGGCGCACCCGCGTGCCCCTCGCGCCGGCGCGCGATATCGCGGGCGAGCTCGTCGAGGCGATCGCCGGCGATCTGGACTTCACCGGGGCTCCCGTGATCGCTCTGCTGACCGGGCTGGGCGGCACTCCTCTCATCGAGCTGTACGTGATCTACGCCGACATCGCCGACGCGCTGGCCGCCAAGGGCATCACCGTCGCGCGGAGCCTCGTCGGCGATTACGTCACGAGCCTCGACATGGCGGGATGCTCGCTGACCCTCCTGCGCGCCGACGACGAGGTGCTGCGCCTCTGGGATGCTCCCGTCGAGACGAGCGCGCTGCGGTGGGGGCGCTGAGATGACGGATGCGGCGACGACCGACGCGGTGACGCTCGAGATCCTCGACCGGTGGGTGCGTCTCGGCGCCGCCCGGCTGGACGCCGAGGCCGACCGGCTCACCGCGCTCGACTCGGCGATCGGTGACGCGGACCACGGCACGAACATGCATCGTGGCTTCACGGCGATCGTCGCGAAGCTGGATGCGACGCCGCCGCAGACGGTGCCGGAGTTCTTCAAGGCCGTGGGTATGACCCTCGTCAGCAAGGTCGGCGGAGCGAGCGGGTCGCTGTACGGAACGCTGTTCCTCGACATGGGGAAGAGTGCGCCCGACGGCACGTCGCTGTCGGCAGTCGAATGGGCTCACGCCCTGTCCGCAGGTGTCGCCGCCGTCGTGGCGCGCGGGCACGCGCAGCCCGGCGACAAGACGATGATCGATGCGTTCGGCCCCGCCCTGGAGGCGCTCGACAGCGCACTCGCCGGCGGTGCGACGCTGGCCGCGGCGGCGGGAGCAGCAGCGGACGCCGCCGAGCGCGGCAGCGCCGACACCGAGCCGCTCGTCGCACGCAAGGGGCGCGCCTCGTATCTCGGGGAGCGCAGCGTCGGTCACATCGACCCCGGCTCGGCCTCGACCGCTCTGCTGCTGAGGGCGTTCGCCGACGCGCTCGCCGGGGAGGCGGCGTGATCGGGTTCGTCATCGTCTCGCACAGCGAGCCCCTCGCGCACGCTGCCGTCGACCTCGCGATGCAGATGGTCCACGGTGCGGCCCCGCCGGTGCGGGTCGCCTCGGGCGCCGACGGCGGATTCGGCACGGACGCTGCGGCCATCGCCGACGCCGTCGATGCGTTGGCCGACTCCGACGGCGTGGTGATCATCACCGACCTCGGCTCCGCGGTGATCAGTTCCGAGCTGGCTCTCGACCTGCGCACGAGCACGGTGCCGGTGCGCATCAGCGACGGTCCCTTCGTGGAGGGCATCACCGCAGGGATGGTGCGTGCGGCCACCGGCGGCAGCCTCGACGACGTGGCACACGAGGCCGCCGCCGCGCTCGCGGCCAAGCAGCCGCAGGGATCGCCGGCATCCCCCGGCGCGTCCATCCCCGCAGCGCCCGGAGCGCCTGCCCCCGGCGCGTCCAACCCCGGCGCCCTCACCCCGGTCGCCCCCGACGGCGCGTCGACGCCGGATGCCTCCGTCGACGCGCTGCTGCGGAACCCGATGGGGCTGCACTCGCGGCCGGCGGCCATGGTCGTCAAAGCCGCCGGCGGGTTCGATGCGGACGTCGCGATCGCCGATGTCACGACGGGTGCCGGCCCCGCTTCCGCCGCCAGCCTGATCGGTCTGCTGACCCTGGGGGCGTCGGAGGGCGACACCGTGCGCATCACCGCGATCGGGGCGGAGGCCGCCGCGGCCGTCGATGCCATCCGCCGACTCGTCGACGACGGGTTTGGTGAGCTCGCAGCCGCGTCGGCCTGACGACTACCGTGCACGGAACGCCCAGTCGGTTCTCTTGCCGTTTCGGAGTGTTGCAATACGAGCGCCGCAGATGCGCCATCATTGATGGCGGTCAGCGCCCTCGCGTGTGGCTGTGGACTCCGGGAGCGGTGAGCGCCTCAAGTGGACCCCCGCCTTTAGCTCGCAGCGCCGTCCTCATCTATTGCGGTGTCGGCCGGCGGTTGCTGTACTTCTTGGGCTGGATAGGCCGGGGCGCCCAGAGCGTCGAGGAGCTCGTCGAGCGCGATGTGCAACTCTTCGTAGCCGTGCATGTAGAACACCCCGTCCATGCCCGGCCGCTCCCCGCTGTCGAGGTCGGCGACGATCTGACGTGCCTCACGGATCGCGGTCTCGAGGCGGGTCTCGATGTCAGGGATGGTCTGGATCCACGCGTCGATGACGGTGAAGGGGATCGGGGCGTAGTCGTGCGCGTCGAGACCGACGTGGAACTGGTGTCCGTCCGGCCCGTGGTCGTGGGCGTGGGTGTGCCCGTGCAGCAGCGGGATGCCGTCGTCCCATCGCGGTCGGTGCGAGGTGTGCCGGTCGGTGTCTTGGGAGTCTCCCCGGTACGGGTAGTGGGAAGCGAAGAGCCGGTATCCGTGTCGGGTGCCTTCGATCACCTCCGGCAGGATCGCCCACCCGGCCGCTTCGTACAACGGCACGAAGCGTTCGATCGCGCGCTTGCTCTGAGTGGCAGGTGACACACGGTCGTGGTTTCCCGGCACCAGGAAACGGCGCCCGTTCAGTTGCGCGGTGAGGCCGATCGACTCCTCGATCGGCCCGAGCGCGACATCCCCGAGGTGCAGGACGACGTCATCTGCTCCCACGGTGTCGTTCCACCGACGGACCAGCTCCTCGTTCATCTCATTGACGGTGGCAAAGGGTCGGTCGGCGAGTTCGCTGATGCGGGCGTGGCTGAAGTGGGTGTCTGCGGTGACGAAGTCGACCTGATCGAAGTCGAACCACGGGTACTCCCTCACGGTCGCCTCCGTCGATCAGCGGGATGGATGTCTAGTGGACTCTAGTGCTGCGCCACCAGGCATGCTTCCGGGTGTGAACGTCGCCGACCGCCTCTTGCCTCCTCTGATATCGATTCCCACGATGGCTCTCGAACCACCACGAACTCAGTCCGTGAGCCTAGGGCCGCCAGCGAAGAGAACGTGATGACTCCGGCAAGGGGACCAGGCAGCACGGGCGAGGTCGTGCTGCCAGGCGTTGCGGGTCTGGAGGCCGACGAGGAGGCGTTCGGCGAACCGAGCGCCGGCTGGACGCAGGACGAAGGCCAGTTCGTCTTCCTCACCTACGGCAGCTCGTCGTGCGTGCCCGTCGTCGAAGACATCGCCGCGACCGGCGCCGCCGAGGTCACGATCACCTTCGCCGAGCCCGAACCGAACCAGGTCTGCACGATGGACTTCGCACCGCGGGCGGCTGTCGGCTGGGTCGAGGGCCTCGAGTCGACGACCGAAGCCGAGCTCGTGCTCACGGGGGGCGCCGAGTTCCCCGACGTCCGCATCCCGATCTACGGGTCGAACTGACGCCTGTCGTTCTGTGTTGTGCGTTCTGCGGGCCGGGCCTGTCTCCTGAGCCTCTCTTCCCACGCTCGCCTGTCTCGAATCTGGTGGTGCTGCCCGAGAGCCCTGGCAGAGTGTGATTGTGATCAGGCGGCTCACGCAAGAATGCGGGTTCGCTGCTGTTCGTGCGAAATCGCGTCCGGTGCCGGACGCGATTGCACAGTCAGTCTACGCCCAGGCGTGGGATGCCACAGATTCGTTGTGGCGGTTGCGCGGAGACGTCGCCGCGGCAACCGGGTGTGACCTGCCGCCTGCGCGCCGGTTGCTGGGTTCGTGAACCTCGTTCGTTTCGCAACCCTTGAGGTTCGTGAGCTTCGCACGGGAGTACGCTCCCTCGCACGGGCCGACCTGGGCTCGTTCGAAGTCGAGCAGATCGAGGTCGTCCGAACCGACGAGGTGCTCTCCGCCGCTGGGACGACTGTGCTGGGGCGGATCCCGCTCGGGCGCGCGTGAGACGGGCGGCGTTCGGTGCTCCGTCCTCTGCGAGTTGTCACAGATGGTGGGTCGGCTAGCGGCTGAGCTGTCATCCCTGGCGACCGAACCGATGCCTGATCGACGGCTCGTACTGACTCCATGCCTCATGTCTGCTTGCGCCCTCTCCTCATAAGTTCTGCTCAACAGGTATCGAATCTGTACAGCAGAGACATTTCATGCTTTACTGAGTTGCTGTCGTACGGTCCCTGTCAATGGCGAAGGAATGCTCAATGGCCAACGAAAACGCAATGAACAGACTCATACTCGACCGAAGAGGGTTCATGAAGCTCTCCGCTGCGGCCGGGGGCGTCCTGTTCCTGGGTGCAGGCACGACTGCCTGCGCCCCGTCTGGAAACGGCGGTCAAGGCGGCTACTCCGGAGACGTCGTCGTCACCGGTCTTGCCAGCCTCATACATTCCGCGCCCTTCTTCATCGCGGAGGCCGAGGGGTTCTACGAAGAGGAGAACCTGCAACTCGAGCACATCCAGTTCCCCGGCGGCCTCGACGCCGTGCGAGGGGTGGAATCGGGCATCGGGCTCGGCACGACGTCGACGATCCCCGTGTTCATCGCGGCGCAGAGCGGACTCGACGTCAAGATCATCGGCAACGTGTACACGGCCGCATCCGTGGACTTCATCACGGTGGCCGACTCGCCGATCAACACCATCGAGGACGTCCGCGGCAAGACTGTGGGCGTCAGCGCGCCCGGTTCCAACTCGACGTACTTCGCGGAGCGCACGCTCCGAGAGGCGGGACTCACCCCGGGCGTGGACGTCGAACTGGTCGCGGTGGGATCGGCCTCCGATTCCTGGACCATGGCGTCCCGCGGCGTGATCGACGTGGCATGGAGCGCCTCGCCGCTCTCGGAGATCATCGACGCCGAGAGCGGTCGAAAGGTGATCTGGCGCTCGCGGGACTTCGTGACCGAATGGTCCGACACGTGCTTGGTGGCCACCGGCGACTTCGTCGACGAGAACACGGAGGCGCTGAGGGCGTGGAAGCGTGCCATCGGGAGGGGGATGGATCTGATCTCGACGGATCTCGAACGTGCGTCGGAGATCTACGGGCGCGCGATCGAGATCGCTCCCGAGATCGCGTTCAAGGCGCTCGCCAGCTCGCAGGACTTCTACAGCCTCGTTCTGACCGATGCCCAGATCGACGCTGTGATCGCCGCCGGCAAGGAGCAGGGCCAGATCACGCGAGAGCCCGACGTCGACTCCATCGTCCTGAGAGAGTTCGCGGCATGACCGCCACGGCGACACGGACTTCTGGCACCACCGACGTCGTCTTTGACGAGGTCGGGATCACCTTCCACAGCGACACCGCGAGCACCGAAGCGGTCGCAAACGTGACTGGCACGATTCCGGAGGGGCGATTCGTCTCCGTGATCGGTCCGAGCGGCTGCGGCAAGAGCACCCTGCTGGACATGGTCGGCGGTCTGCTCAAGCCGACGAAAGGCTCGATCTCGATCAACGGCGAGAGGGTCGCAGGCCCTCGCAAGGACACCTCGATGGTATTCCAGGAAGACTCCACGCTGCACTGGCGGAGCGTTCTGGACAACGTCGCGTTCGGTCTCGAAGTGCACGGGTCGCCGAAGGCGGAGCGCTACGAGAAGGCCCGGTCGATGATCGAGCTAGTCGGGCTGAGCGGCTTCGAGGCACATCGTCCCGGCCAGCTCTCCGGAGGCATGAAGCAGCGCGTGGCCATCGCACGGGCGCTGGCGATGCAGCCCCGAGTTCTCCTGATGGATGAGCCGTTCGGGGCGCTCGACCAGCAGACGCGCCAGTTCATCGGGCGCGAGCTCCTGCAGATCTGGGAGAAGACCCGCAACCGGGTTCTGTTCATCACGCACGACATCCAGGAAGCCGTCTACCTCTCAGACGAGGTGTGGGTGATGTCTGCACGGCCGTCGGTGGTCAAGGAAGTCGTGAAGGTGGATCTGCCGCGGCCCCGCCCGAGCGGGACGCACGCCTTGCCGCGCTTCCGCGAGCTCGAAGACCATCTGTGGAATCTGATCAAGGTCGAAGCCGAGAAGACTCTCGGCCCAGGAGCTCAACGAGCGTGACGACCGTCATCGAAGAAAGGCGCATCCGTCGCGGGCAAGCGCTCCCGATGAAGCGCAAGGCGGCCCTCGTCCGGTGGGGAATCATCCTCGGGCTGCTCCTGCTCCTCGAGGTGCTGACACGGGCGGGTGCCATCAGCCCGGCGATCTTCGTGCCGCCATCCGAGATCATCTGGCGCCTGTTCTCCATCGTCCCGACTCCCCAGTTCGGGCGCGATGCCTTCGTGTCGCTGTCGACGATCCTCGTGGCCTTCCTGATCGGGCTCGTGGCGGGCATAGCGCTGGGCGTTTTCCTCTGGCGGGTCCCCACCGCAGGTCGTGTGCTCGAACCGTTCATCGTGACGGGGTATGCGATGCCCACGCTGCTGTTCTATCCCGTTCTGCTTGCGCTCCTCGGCCTTAACGCCGGCCCGATCATCCTGATCGCGGCGACGATGGCGCTCGTGCCGATCGCCCTGACGACGATGGTGGCGCTCAACGCGGTCAAGCCGATCCTGCACAAGCTGGCGAAGTCGGTCAGCGCCTCGAACCGCCAGTACTACCTCAAGGTGCTCCTGCCCGCCGCCACTCCTCTGATCTTCCCCGGGGTCCGGCTCGGCTTCATCTATGCGGTCATCGGGACCATCGCGATGGAGTTCATCCTGGCCGCGAGCGGGATCGGATTCCGTGTGGGCTTCTACTACCGGGAACTCCAGACGGCTGACATGTGGGCGTACATCATGATCGTCGTCATCCTGAGCGTGATCGTCAACGGACTGCTGACGGCGGCTGAGCGGAGAATCCGAAGGGACATGCTGTGAGCGTCGACACGAAGAGCCTGTTCATGTCGCGCGCGACGGCAGTGCGCACGCGTACTCGGACGACGGTGTCCGACAACCTCTGGAGGGCCGCGGTCCTCGTCGGACTGTTCGTGATCTGGTGGCTCCTGTCACTGGTGTCCGATCTGGTCGCCTCGCCGTTCGCGGCGTTCGACGCGCTGGCGAGCACCTTCGCGGACGGCTCGATCTACCGCGCTCTCTGGGCGACCGTCAACGCGGTCGTGGTGGGGTTCGCGATCGCCGCGGTGATCGGCTTCCCTCTCGGCTACATGATCGGTCGGAGCAAGTTCCTGGGCGCGGTGTTCGATCCCATCGTCGCGGGCGCCTTCGCGATCCCGAGGGTCGTCTTCTTCCCCGTGCTGCTGCAGATCTTCGGAGTCGGCGTCGGGGCGCAGGCGGCGATGGGGGCGCTCGCGGCTGTGTTCCCCATCATGGTGTCCACGACGGCCGGCGTCCGTGCCGTGAACCCGTTGCTTCCGAAACTGGCGCGATCGCTCAGTCTCACCCGGGTTCAGACCGTGACGAAGATCTACATACCCGCGATGGCGCCGTCGTTGATGGTCGGAATCCGAATCGGGTTCAGCATCGCGTTGATCAACGTCATCATCGCCGACTTCTTCGCGGCGCGCGCCGGGCTCGGGCTGCTCGCGCTGCGGGCATACGGGCAGCTCGATCTGCCGTTGATGTACGGCGTCATCGTTCTGCTCGCCCTGATCGCCTTGATCGGCAACATCGCACTGTGGGCGCTGGAGCGGCGGCTTGCCGCCACGAGAAGGTGATCCGGGAGTGAGCGCCGAGCCGGAAGCGTCGGTCCATCCGGTGCCCGCGCCGCGTCTGCGGCTCGGACACGGGCACGACATCCCGCGCGTCGGACTCGGCACGTGGCCGATGGTCGGCGACGAATGCGAGGATGCGGTCCGCACGGCGCTGCAAAGCGGCTACCGTCTCGTCGACACGGCGTTCGCCTACGGCAACGAGGAGGAGGTCGGTCGTGCGATCCGCTCCTCGGGCGTCCCCCGGGAGGAGGTGTTCGTCACCAGCAAGTTCAACAAGGAGTCGCACAGCGTCGACGGCGTTCGACGCGCCTACGATGCCAGCCTGCGCCGGATGGGACTGGACTATCTGGATCTGTACCTCTGCCACTGGCCTGTGCCGCAGCTCGATCGCTACGTCGAGGCGTGGGAGGGGCTGGTCCAGCTCTTGTCGGAAGGCGCGGTCCGGGCCATCGGCGTCTCGAACTTCACACCCGCACACCTCGAGCGCATCATCGATGCGACGGGCGTCGTCCCTGATGTCAACCAGATCCAGCTCAGCCCTGACATCGCGAGGCAGGAGCCGCGTCGCTATCACGAGCAGCATGGGATAGCGACCGAGTCGTGGAGCCCGCTCGGCAGATCCAGCGGTCTTCGAGACCATCCGACGGTCGTGCGCATCGCGGCGGAGGCGGGTCGTTCGCCTGCGCAGATCATTCTCCGCTGGCACGTCGAGAACTCGCTGGTCCCGGTCCCGCAGGCTGCCGATCCGCGCTGGATCGCCGAGAACCTCGCGATCTTCGACTTCTCGCTCTCTCCCGCGCAGCTCGCTGAGCTCGAGCGGCTCGACCGAGGCGAGGGGGCGGCACGCGACTCCGATGCGCCGGAGAACGGGCACTAGTCCGTCTACCGCCCGGAGGCAGATCGACGCATCCGGGCCGGTGGCCCGCCACGCATTGATATGCTCTCTGTTGTGCAGAAACGAGCTTCGCGATTGTCTCCGACCGACCCTCCTCAGTATCCGATCGAATCGGTGGACAACGCGCTGAAGCTGATCTTGCTGCTCGGGGAGCAGCAAGAGATCCGGCTGACCGACGCGGGCACGCACCTCGGTGTGGCGACATCGACTGCCCACCGCCTTCTGGCGATGCTCACCTGGCGCGGGTTCGTCAGGCAGGATCCAGTGACGAAGACGTACGGCCCGGGACCGGCCCTGACCACCGTCGCGTTCTCAGTGCTGCGTCGCATGGACATCCCGCGACTGGCGCAGCCAATTCTTGACGATCTCGTGCAGTCGCTCGGCGAGACATGCCATCTGGGGACGCTCGAGGGAGATCACGTCCGGTTCCTCGCGGTCTCAGAACCCGATGTCGCCGTCCGCGTCGCGTCCCGTCTGGGAAGGTCGTCGCCGGCGCACTGCACATCGACCGGCAAGGTGCTCCTTGCCGAGCTGAGCGACGAGCAGCTGCTTCGCCTGTATCCGAGCGAACGCCTCACGACAGTGACGTCCAACTCGCTTTCGTCGCGTGACCAGCTGTTCGCTCAGCTGGCGAAGACGCGTCTCGACGGATACGCGCTCAATCGACAGGAGAGCGAAGAGGGCGTGGCGAGCGTCGCGGTCCCTGTTCCCGTGTCTTCCGGACTGAGACTGGCGATCAACGCTTCGGCGCCGATTCAGCGTCTGCCGGCGAGCAAGGTGAAGCGGTTCGGACGTGCGTTGCAGGATGCGGCGGCACGGCTCGCCGAGTCGCTTGGCTGACGCTCTTCGCGCGCGTGCGGCGCATGATCCTAGACAGCTGCGCCGCGTGTGCGACCTGCTTCTGCCCTCCAGATCTCCCACGCGCGCCCGAGCTGTCCGTCGTTCGTCTCAGAGGCGGCCCTGCCTTCCTCGACGGTAAGCGCTGTGTAGTCGCCGAGCAGCTGTATTGCCGTGGCCTGTGCGCGGGCGTTGAGGTCGGCGTAGACGGCGCGCGCGACAGCCTGCGGAATCGAGTCTCCGACCGCGACGAATCCATGCCCTCGCATCAGCGTGACCGCCCCGTTGCCGAGCACATCGGCCAAGTCGGCGCCGAGCGCGGCACTCCGGATCAGAAGATCGCTTCCGTCGCCTGCCGTGTCACGCACCTCGAAGACAGGTGTCGCGTCGCCAAGGAAGCCGGCCATGTGCCACACCGCTCGCAGCGGCGTCCGGGAGATGCTAAACGGCACCATCGAAGCGGAGTGGCTGTGGACGACGGCGTGCACGTCGGGGCGCGCCCGGTAGATCTCGGCGTGGATGAACCGCTCGAGGTAGCTCGGCCGTGTGTCCGTCGTGGTTCCGTCGAGCGCGACGACCTGAATGTCGTCCTCGACGACGAGACCGGGGGCGAGGCTTCGCGAGATGAGGAACGTCGCCGGATCCTCGGGGTTGCGCACGCTGACGTGTCCGAACCCATCGAGGATGTCGCGGCGGACGAGGACATGGTTGGCGTCGACGAGGTCGTGGATTGCGTCGAGTCGGACGTCGGTGCGCATCTTCGGCATCTCCCGCTGTTGTGCGTCATGCTGACGCGGTTGGGCTGTCACACCGCCGCCTTCGATGCGACGAGGAGGCGACGCAGTCGTTCGGTCAGGTCGCCCGTTGCCACTGCCGAGGCCACCGACCGCCGGGAGTCGATCAGCGCCCGTGGCCAGTTCACGATCACCACTCCTTGGACCGGTTGCGTGTCCACGCCGTAGACGATCGCGAACCGGTCGGCGGCAGGATCGCCGACGATGGTCCAGTGGTCGGATCCGGTGAGGCCGACGATCTGAATCTTCCAGTCGTACTGGTCACTCCACACATACTCGGTCGGGTTGTAGCTTCGCGGATCGTCCGGATGCGCGATGTTGTGCGCGACGAGCAATGCTTGATCGGCCGCGCTCGTCCAGTGCTCGAGCCGCACCGAGTCGGGATGGCGATCGTTGGTGAACCGTGCCACATCGCCGATCGCATAGACGTCGGGAACGCCGACCGCGGCCAACGTCGCGTCGCACACGATGCCGTTGTCGATCGACACTCCCGACGACTGCAGCCACTCGGTGTTGGCAACGGCGCCGATGCCGAGCAGGACTGCATCGACGTCCAGAGCGGAGCCATCGGTGAGCAGGAGCCGACAGCGCTCGCCGATCGGCTCGACGCGTTCCACAGAGATGCCGAATCGGAACTCGGCACCCTCATGGCGGTGCTTGTCGGCGAAGATGCCACCCACTTCCGCGTTCATCGCTCTGCCCATCGGGGCGCCGAGCGGCTCGATGATCGTCACTCGCAAGCCTGCCTTGAGCGCCGTTGCGGCAGCCTCGGCGCCGACGAATCCCGCGCCGATCACAGCGAGGTGGCGCCCGGCGACGATCTCCTTGCGGAGTTCGTCGGCGTCGGCTCGCGTACGCAGGACATGTACGCCGGGAAGCGACGCCCACGGTGTCAGGCGGGCTCGGGCACCGGTGGCAATCACGAGCGCGTCGTAGGACAGCTCGCTTCCATCGCTGAGTGCAAGCGTCTTCGTAGCAGGATCGAGCGAAACCGCCGAGACCCCGAACCGCGCGCTGATCTCCCGGGCGTTCAGGTCATCCAGCGTCGTCAAGGCGATCTCCGGCGCCGACGAAACGCCGCTCAGATAGTCCTTCGACAGCGGCGGCTTGTCGTAGAGCGGGTCGTCCTCGGCATCGACGAGCGTCACCGCTCCGGTGAAGCCTTCCGAGCGAAGGCACTGGGCGAGCTTCACGCCGGCGACCGAGGCGCCGACGATGACGACGTGCGAGATCTGGGGGTGCGGCATCTCGGTCAGTCCTCAACCCAGAGCGCGGCCGCCGGACAGGTCCGCGCTGCTTCTTCGACGCGGGTCCGTTCCGATTCCGGCACGTCGACCTTCAGCAGCACGACCAGGCCATCGTCGTCGATGTCGAAGTAGTCGCCGGCGGCGATGACGCAGTTCGCGTAGCCCTGGCAAAGAGAGAGGTCAGCCTTGACGGTGGCCATGCAGCATCCTTAGTGATCCATGGGGTCGGGAAACATCGGCTCGTACGGGACGCCGATCATCGCGGAGAACGTCTGGACGGTCTGCCAGGTCAGCGCCTCCAGCTCGAGGGGATCGAGTGCGATCCACTGGCCCGACTTCGGCGACTCCACGAGCAGGCGCGTGCCGTTGCGCGTCTCCACACGACTCACCTTGACCTCCGAGAACTCGTTGGCGATCGTCAGGGGCTCACCTACCGTGCGCGCAACGAGCAGCGCGCGCTCCTCGGCGGCCGCGATCGCGGCCGCCCGGTCGATGTCGGCGCCCTCCCACTCCAATGTCATAGGAAGATCGCGAGGTTCTGGGTGCGAAGCACCGATTCGTCGACCATGATGACGCGACGGGCGAGCTTGTACTCGCCGTCGACATCGCGAAAGACGTCCTCGCGATGCGCCGAGATGATCGAGGGCTCATTCATGTCACCGCGGCTGCGGAACAGGAGCACCGCCGAGTCGGCGAGAACCTCTCCTGGAACATCGGTCTCGAAGACCCGCACGTTGGTCACATAGTGCCGCAGTCTCGACGGCGGATCCTCCGTCCACGCGTGCTCCGTGAGAAAGCGTGCGACGCGGCGACTCAGCGAGTACTTGTTGTCGTCCCAATGCGCCATTCCCGGAGAGATGCTGAACGGCGTGCCGAGAGCTGTCGTGACCCGGACCGGCATGACGTAGTGGATGTCCTCTGTGAGCGTGTCGAGCCAGTCCTCGTACCGCTGCTGGTCGAGCGTGTACGCTTCCTCGACGAGCCAGCGGTGGATCGTGGCGTGGAGGTCGCTGGTGAACGGCAAAGACGCTCCCACCCTGTCGGCGAGAGTGGAGCCGCTGTAGAGCGTCGATGTCTCAGAGATCGTCTTTCCGGCTTCCTCGATCATCGCTTCACTTCCTGGCCGTTGTTGGTGATGCCCAGGGGCCGGGGAGTCGTGGACGCCGGTACCTCGCCGCCGATGGTGAGGGCGTGGAAGTCGATGCCTTCGTAGTCGGGTTCCAGATAGTCGGCCCAGCGGTCGAGCAGGTGGCGCTGGTTGTACTCGCCATAGCCGATGTGCGCCACACCGGGACCGGCGAACTCGTCTGCTCCGAGAGGCTCGACCACCGGGGTGCCATCCTTGAGCATGCCCATCCGGCCGTTCAGGAGGAGGCGGCGAGCCATCGAGCCCTTCGCGGTGTTCGTGAGCGACACCCAGTTCTCCACGTCGTCCTGCTCGAACATTCCGCTCGTGCCGAAGCACATGAGGTAGGCCTTGTAGGACAATGCCTTGAACTCCTCGGGCGCTTCCGCATCGACGGCGAACCACGAGTAGACCTCTGTCTCATCCTCGCTGATCGGCACCCAGGTCCGGATCGAGATGAAGGGGAGCACATCCTCGTCGGAGCCCTCTTCGACCTTCGGCCAGTTGTGGACGAAGCTCATGTTCGGGAACAGCGATGCTGCGGAGATCATGAACCCGTCGCGTCCGATGACATCCAGCTGCTCCTGGGACCACGTCTCCTTCATCCGGGCGATCATCTCGTCTGGATAGCCGACGTAGCTCAGGCGTTCCTCGAGCGTTCCTGCAGGGAGCTTGTAGGTGGTCCCGCCGCCGTTTCCAGCCCAGTACGTGTTCCCGTCCTTGCGCTTCTCCGCCTTGGGCTCGCGGAAGAGCCCGATCTCGACGACCGAGGTGTGCGTCTGCGGGGTGTGATACATGTCACCGGCGAAGTTCTCCGCACCGATCTTCCAGTTCGTCTTCACCCGCCAGCGTTGCGGCCCCTTCAATTCGATGCCGCCCGGGCTCTGGCGGGTGTAGTAGTCGAGGTAGAACGCGAAGTCTCCGATGTAGTCGATGAGGCTCGGCGCGTCGGGGTCCATGCTGATGAAGATCAGCCCGTTGTAGGTGCCGAGGTTGGGAGCGGGCAGCAACCGGGCGCCTTTGCGGCTGAAGCCCGCTTCGCCGCCATACGCCTCCTGATGGAAGGGGAGGCCGACGATGCGGCCGTCGTTCCGGTAGGACCAGCCGTGATACGGGCAGCGGAAGTGGGAGGCGTTGCCGATCTCGGCCCGGCAGACCTGCATGCCGCGGTGCAGGCACATGTTGAAGTGCGCGTGAATCTGGCCGCTCTCGTCGCGCACGATGATGAACGAGTCGTCCAGCACTCGCCGCACGACATAGTCTCCGGCTTGCGGGATCTCGGACTCGTGACCGACGAACAGCCACGCACGGCTGAAGAGGTTCTTCCGCTCGCGCTCGAAGATCTCGGCATCGTTGTAGATGTATGCCGGGATCATGCCGCGATGGATCTCGTCATAGATCGTGGTGGTCGAGGTGCTCATCTTTGCGCCCTATCCCTTAGCACTTGGTACTGCGCCGGCCCCGCCAGACGAAGGTGCCTGACTATCTGGTAAGCAGAATAGTATTCTGTCAGTGCGAGGATAGCATCGTCAAGTCATCCGCCGAGACTCACGACAGAGCGCGCGCTCCGGAGCTCGTCGGGTGCGGATAGCCGGCGTGACGCCGTCGATCGGCTACCTGTCGGCGCGGACGAGCAGGTCGCCGATCTCGCAGTCGAGGGCGCGGCAGATCGCCGACAGCGTCGAATAGCGGATGGCCCGCGCGCGGTCGTTCTTGAGCACGGAAAGATTGACGATCGAGACTCCGACGAGCTCGCTGAGCCGCGTGAGAGTCATGCCGCGCCCTTCGAGCAGCTCGTCGAGGCGGCAGTGGATGCCGCTCGGCCCGTCTTCGTCGTGGTCGGAGGGGCTCACACGAGGCCCCGGGTGTCGCGCTGCAGGCGCGCGCCGTATCGGATGACGGCCGCCAACGCGCCGAGCGCGAGCGCAGCCCACACAGGCCAGAAGTCGATGTAGAGCGCGAAGGTCGCGTCGGGCCACGACACCGTCTGCGTCGCTGACGGGTCGCCGTCGAGCGGCCACTCGCCGCTGAGATGCGCGCTGCCGTAGACGCAGACCGCCGCCTTGTATGCGGCGGTCTGCGCGAACCACTGCCACAGCACCCCGAGTACGAGCACCGCGATCGTCGTCATCGACGGAACCGGACACTGCCCCATGTGGGAGAACCCGCCCGCCTTCGCGGAGGTCGTCGAGGACTGGCTCGCGTGAGCCATCCCGCTCTCGAACTCACTCATCAACTCGGATCTCGATAGAGAAGGAATGGTGATTCACGCGAGGGCGAGCATCCGGGCTGCTCGAGTCCGACTGACGGTGTTGTGATCGACCGGTGCGCTCCCGAAGGTCGACGGGCCGTCTAGCCCACATGCACCGCTATTCTGACCGACCCTTGGCGCGCGCTGAGGCGATGTCGATGACGCAGGACTCGGCGGGGTGCTGGCGCGCGGCTGCAAGCTGGAGTCGCAACTCTTCGAGAGCTTCCGCGTAGATCCGGATGGTTGTTTCGGCGACGCCCAGTTCGTCTCGTAGTCCGGTGTTCTGTTCTCGGAGCCGTTCCAGTTCTTTCGCTTGTGGCGAGAGGTCGGCGCGTGCGCCCCACTTTCGGGTCACGTCCGACAGGAAGTTGTCTTTGAGGTCGACGTGGCGGTGTGTGAGCTTCCAGCGCGGGTATCCGGCGGCGATACAGAGATCGGCGACGGTGGGCCGGGATTGCGACACGTCTCGGGCGAGGAGCGTGTCGGCTTCTCGCTGTATCGCTTCGCGCTCCTGTGCGTGGTCGCTCATGTGATCCGTCCGTTCTCGTGGTGGTCGATCAGACTGTTGAGCCGGTCGAGCTCGTTCCGTTCGCGGGCATGCCGGATGGGTGGGCTGGCCGGGTCGGCGACGATGATCGACAGCTGCCGTGCGCGGCGTCGGATCTCTTGGATGTCGGTGTCGGTGCGGGCGATGTTCGCGCACGATGGCTGGCAGGTGCCGAGGTCGGGCGCATCGTTCGCGGCGTCGGGCTGGGCTCGTTTGCTGCAGAGTGCTTTGGCCGGGTCGTAGACGCAGCTCAGCGCGTCGCCTTGGATGACCTGGAGTTCGCGGCTGTTCAGCAGGCGGCGGGCGGCCGCGTTGGTCGGGATGGTGATGCCTTCGAAACGAGCGATGTTCGTGACTCTGGAACGGTAGGTTGCGGCGGCGGGGCCGCTGACCTGCTCGCCGGACTGCAGGCGGGTGTTCGCCTGCCCGAGGGTCTCGAGGCGCTGAAGGAACGCTTCGAAGGAGTGCTCGTCGGGGAAGCCTGACGCGAGCGAGCCGGCGTAGCCCTGCGTCATCTGGGTGCCGACGTGTCCGTACTGGATGGACGCGGCGACGATCCCCTGTGGTCGGCGGGCGATGTGCCAGGCGAGGGTGCGCCGGAAACGACTCATATAGAGGGAACGACAGTTCGGGTCGTGGGGGATGGGGTCGGGCCGCTGCTGTGCCGCGCACGCGGTGTTCACCCAGTTCACGAGGCCCATGATGATCACGGTCCTCGCTGCGGGCGAAACAGTGTGAGCCTGGCCGTCGGGGTGCCATTCTGACCTCCTCGCGAAGAGCAGGGTGTTCTCGTGCAGGTTCTCCATCGCGGCTACGGCGCGCAGGACGGGCTCGCACACCACCCAGGGGACGTCGCGTACTTTGCCTGCCGGGTCCTTGGCCCCGGTCGAGTCGCGGACGTCCTTGAATGTTCTTCCGACCAGGTAGTGGAGGCGCCCGGCTTTGCGAGCGCTCCCGCGTGTGAGGTTCAGCGCTTCGCCTGGCCGCATGCCCGAGAGATAGGAGACGATCACCAGCGCCGCGGACCAGAGGACCCGTTCGAGCTCCGGTATCTCCGTCAACGTGAAGGTGACCTCGAGAGGTCGCCCGGCGATGGATGGGGCGACCAGCGGGTGGAGGACGGTGTCCGGAGCGATCGGGTACCCGCTGGCGCTCAACTGTCGTGCTTGGGCAGCGCTGAGTCTGGGGATGCCGACCAGCCGGGCGATGTTGTTCGCATGTAGGCGGACGCCGTGCTGATGGCGGTAGCCGGGGAGGGGCAGGTTTCTGGTTCGGAAGTACGCGAGGACGATGTCGGCGACGTGGGCAGGTTCGGAGCGCTCGCTGGCGTCTGCAAAGCGGCGTTGCGTCGCGCGCGGGCCGTGCTGGCGGAGCTCTCGCAGGCGGCGGGACGCGACGGTGATGGGCGCGGCGAGGTGCTCCACGATCGCGATGCTCCAGCTCAGCAATCCCGCCATCGTCAGTTCGTCGATCCGTGGTGTCTTGTTCTCGCCGACATAGCTCGGCAGGGCACCGAGGAGCTCAGTGGTCTTGCGACCGTCCCAGGGGATGAGATTCTGCAGGCGTGCGTACTCAGGGACGAGGGCGCGACAGTCCCACATGGAACGGACGGCGTTCAGGAGCTTGTGGCGCTCTCTGATGGGCGAACCGCTGGTCTGGACGTATGCGACCCACGAGTCCAGGTCGCTCGCTTGGAGCTGGCTCAGGTCGCCTCGGCCCAGGTGGGCCATCTGCTGCGCGAAGCTGCGGAGGAACCGGTGCTGGTGTTTGATGGTCGCGATCGACCACGCGGTGTGATTGGCCTCCAGACGGTGGGCGTCAAGGTTGATGATGGTCCAGAAGTACTGCTTGAACGAGGGGCGCAGCGCTTCAGGGTATGTGGCCCAATCGAGAAGATGAGGCTGGACGTGCGCTTCGAAGACAGCGGCTGACAGGTCCCACACGCTGTCGCCGAACAGCGACGGATTCGGGGCATTTTTTCGAGTTGGTCGTGTCAGCAGCACCGGCGTCGTGTCGTCCACGGGTGTGACGGCGGGCCGCTCGATGAACAGATCCGCGACGGCTGATGGCGGCTGAAGGCTCACGCGTCCATCCCTCCGTCGAGGAGCCGGTCGATCAGGGCACTCTGCTCAGTGGTGAGCTGCGCCATCGCCTTCTCCCCGGCACCGGCCGGGATCTGGTCGACGAGTTGCGTCAGGCGAGCTGTCGCTTCTCCGAACCTGCGCGCCCATTCGATTTCAGTCATTGCGTCGCGGTGTTGGAGCAGCCGTCGGTGTGTGGCGACGAGCATCGGCCAGTGGGTCGGCATCGCGACCGCGCAGGGGCAGCCGGCGCATAGGAGAAAGGAGGCGCGGCAGGGGCCGTCGTTGTGTGGTCCGTTCTCGTTGTCGACGCATGCGGTGAGGACGGTGTCGAGGTTGCCGGTCAACAGGCGTTCGGCGACGCGGACAGGTAAGCCGAGAGCCTTCGCGCCACTCGTGGGGTCGACCGAGAGCCGCGCGAGGTCCGCTTCGCTGAGGAAGGCGCTGTGGTGCGTGGACTGGGCGACCCGGACTTGTTCATCGAGGACGGTGGCGACGAGTCGTTGGTACTTGTGAAGCTCGCGGGTGTTCTTGGCCTGGTAGGTCTGTCGGAGGGTGCGTCGGCTGTGGGCGACCGGGCGGTCGCGCGCTGTCACGAACGTGAGCCGAAGTCGTCGAAAGGTCAGCTCGAGTGGGGTGCCGTCGTCAGCGAGGATGCCATGGCCGCTCGCCCAGTTCTGCGGTCGCACTTTCGTTCCCTGAACGATGGTGGAGTGGACGATCCCGTGTGCGCGTGCGGGGCTGACCCAGGAGAACAGGTGGTCCGCTCCGCTGACGTTCCGCGCGGGTGCGGTGAGAGCTTCCAACAGCGCGAACACGTTGTGCGCGTTCCGTAGGTCGCCGGTTCGACCGCGGGAGTCCGGCTGGGCTGGCGTGTTGAACGCGCTGATCGTCATCGCGGCCCGCGACTTGCCGCGCCGGGGCTTCAGGGCTTTCGCCACGATCGCGTCGTCGGGGGAGTCGGGTTGGTCTCCGGCATGATGCAGCGGGGTCCGCATCGACTCGAGTGTGGACATGTTGTGTCCGGTGAGGCCGACCAGCAGGATGCCGAACGCGACGGCGTCGTGCGCGGTCAGGAATAGGCTGGACAGTGCGCTGGCCCCGGTTCCGAACCCCGCTTCGCGAAGCATGCGCGAGTGCTGGTGGCCGTTGTCATACCTGGGGCAGTCGCCGGTCGTGGCGATGCCATCCAGGACGCGGAGCCGGCGGGAGAGGGTCGCGTCGGCGTTCACGCCTCGACGCCATCGTTCCAGTTCGTGGAGGTTCGGACGTATCCGGTCGCGCGCGGCGCGGACGTCCGCCCGGGCGGCGTCGAGGACACGATCGAACTCCGAAGCCGAAAGGCCAGATGTCTGACCGTCGGGCGGACGCTTGCTCCCCCTCGCATGCAACAGCTCGCGCACGTCCGGGCTGAACTGGTCTGCGCGTCGCCGCAGCGCGAATCGGAGCCTGTCGTAATGTCGCGGTCCGACCTGGAGGCGCGTCTCCAGAAATGCGCTCGGCGGGAAGCTCGCCGGGGTTGTGGGAACCGGTCGGCTGCGCGCGAGGGCGTGCATCAGGCTTCTCAGCGCCCACGCGTGCATTCTGGCGGCCTGAATCGAACGAGTGGTGCCGAGCGGACCGGCGACGTCGTCGAAGACCGCGATGAAGAACGACTCAAGGCTCGGGCCCAGGCCCGTGCCGGAGAAGTCGATCTCGTACCGGCGTCCGGACTTCGCGGCGATGAACACATACGTGGTGCCGGTGACCCGCTGTTCGGGCGGGTGGGAGGGGAGCGATGCGGGGCGACCGGCTACCACGATGGATGCGATTCGACTCGCGCGTGTCCGTTGAGGAACAGCGTGAGGAGTTGCTCAGCGTCTTGGTCGTGGACTTGGCTGAGGAGCGTTTCGATGTCGAGGCCGATGAAGGGCTCGAGGTAGACGTTGCGGGTGGTCTCCACGCTGCGGTGCCCGAGCAGCGTCTGCACGAGGAACCACTCCGATCCCATCTCGTCGCGCAGCGCCTCGACTTCGTCGCGGGGCAGACCCGAGCCGCGTCCCATCCACAACAGGCGGCCGATCACGAACCACTTCAGCGCGAAGCTGTGTCGCAGCCGGTGGGGAGTCAGCCGGCTCATCGTGACATCCAGCACGGTGATCCGGTCGTTCGCGCGGTCGAAGATGCGGTTCCATCGTGTGTGCGGAAGCGGCATGCCTTGCTCTGTCAGCCAGATCTGCGCGGGTTCCAGGAACCCATCCCGGTCGATGAAGAGCCGTTGCCGCTCGAACGGCGTGAGGAGCGCGAGCGAGCGTGTGAATCCCCGCGCGTCGATGGCGACAGCGCGATCGGGTCGGGGATCGAGCGTGAGCCTGCCCGCGACCCGGGCGTAGTCGCCGCGCCTGTTCGCGGCCTCGACCGCCAGGCGACGGTCGGTCTGGACATAGGAGTAGACGGCAGACAAAGCCTCGGCTGATGCCCAGGCTTTGCGTGCGAGCCCGCCCTTCGCGATCCCTTCTCCGATGTGCAGGGTTGCGTAGGGGCCGGGGGTGCTGATGGGCCATTCGGTTCCGAGAACGAGATTCCCGAGCTCCTGGGTGCGCAGCCCTGTTCCGTATGCGGCGCGGACGAAGGCGCTGTCGCGCAGTCCGGAGCGGTGCCGGTACCTGGAGTCCGGCGATCCGTCCGGGAGGTAGCCACGGAGGCCGAGGTCGATCCAGCGACGGATGGCGGCCGCCGTGAACCACTTGATCGAGCTGCCGCGGGGGTAGGACCCCCCGGCGTCGGCCACACGCCGGTGCGCGCGGTCGAAGCTGGGCGGCACGGGATTTCGTATGCCTCGGGTCGCCGCCCACTTGTACACCGAGCTGATTGCTTGCGCCTGTCGTTGCCAGGTGGAATCGCTCACTCGACGCGGGTTGTCTTTGCCGTGCAGTCGCCAGGTGCGCACGTCGCCCAGCTGCTCAGGAGACGCATCGCGCCAACTGATCTTCCACTGGCCGAGGATGCTGAGAAAAACGAGCAGGTCGTACGCATAGCTGCGCGCCGAGGTGTCAGCCAGTGCTGCACCCGGTCCGGCCGATCGGAAGTAGTCATTCAGAATGTCATCCGGGATTCCGTCGGGGGCGATGAAGAACGGTGTACCTCGTCTGCGCGGTCGATCTCGTGACTCGCTGATCAAGACCGCGGTCTCCGAGTCGACCAGCGCCGACTCGTCCGGGCCGAGCGCGTCGGTGTCGTGGAAGAACAATCGCCACGCCGACGAGGAGGTCGCAGTTCGCATGTCGCGAAGCTACGTCGTCGTGGCCCCCTCAGGCATTGCAACACTCACTTGACCAGAGAAAGCGGGGCAGATGGCCCGCGGTGACGAAGGAGCCGACGATCTCCGCGAGCCCGTGCCGCGGCTCAGCGTGCAGCGCCTGCCGGATGTACGCCTCCGCGTGCGTCGAGCGGCCGCGGGCCCACGCGATCCAGCCGCACACCGCGAGAGCCCCGGCGCGCCGCTTCTTCGGCATGACCGCCGCCACCGCGCGCGCCAGGCGCAGCGCCGTGTCGAGGCGTACGGGATCCGGGCGGGGTCCGTCGCCCCACATCACCTCCGCGAGGTCGCTCGGGTACTCCTCGCCGTCCTCCCACCGCCGTTGCGCCTCCATCGCCGCGTCGCCGCCGTCGACGTCGCTCGCCCACTGGACCAGCGCGACATCGCGCAGCGCGGGACGCGCGAAGCACCAGCCGAGCATCGCGGCATCCATCGGTGCGAGATCCTCGGCGTTCCACGACAGTGCGCGTTCGAACAGGGCCGGCAGGTCGTCGAGCGCGCACGACGCCTGCAGCGCGGCGGGGTCGATACGGGAGGGAGCGGATCCGCTCACCCGAGGGATGCCGCAGAGGGTCTCGAGGGCCGCGTCGAGCGAGCGCAGCGCCTGCCCGACGGCGCGTCGCCGGGTGGCGCCGGGGAGGGGCAGCCGCGCTCCCGCGGCCTGATCCGCGGCGAGCGGACCGTCGACGGCCTCCGCGGGCAGGTCGTCGCGCGGCGCGATGGCGGCCAGCGGGTGACCGCCGGGCGGCAGGTCGTCGGCTCGCGCCGAACCCCAGCCGTTCGCCGCGACGATCAACGCATCGCCGACCGGGAGTCCGCAGTCGTCGGCGCGGTTCAGGAGCGCATCGACGACCGGACGGTGCGGCAGCGCACCCGCGGATCGCGCGCCGCCGTCGGCCGCCGCCCCGTCCCCGTCCGCGGCATCCGCGCTGATCTCGGCATCCGTGTAGACGACGATCATCACGGTCTCCACCTCGGCGATGCGGCAGGCCATGCCGATGATGCTGGCCGCGGCGCCGGCGGCCGCCTCCTCGGACGGGAGATCGACGCGCAGGACGCCGAGGCTCCGCCCCTGCGCCAGCGGAACGACGACGACGCTGTCGTGCGGTGTGCACCCCAGCATGTGCGGGAGGACGGACAGGAACTGTGCCGCGTCGGCGGCCCGGACGATCGTGGACATGCGGCGAGTCTGATCGGCGGGCGAGGTCGCCGGGCGGCGCGGACGTCACCCGTGGACAACCTCCGCGGACGTCGGTGCTGGGGAGGAGACGGCGACCACGCGCGTACGATGGAGGGCATGGACTCGTACTGGACCGCCGTCGCGTGGTCGCTCCTGCCGACCGTCGTCGTGCTGGGGCTGTTCGTGTTCGTCCTGCGCTCGATCCTGCGGATGGATCGCACCGAGCGTCGCGTCTACACCGAGGTCGAGAACGAAGAGCGCGCCAAGCGCGGATTGCCGCCCGTCGGCGCCGGCGAGGAGGCGCACGTCGCGGCATCCCCGACGGCCGCGACCGCCGACGCGCCGCCGACGACCTGAGTCGGAGATAGTCGCTACGCTGGGCGGAGTCCGACAGCGGGGAGAGCGACGTGGACCAGACCGGATGGACCCTCGCCTGGGTGATCCTGGTCTTCGTGACCGATGTGACGGTCCGCATCCTCGCGGTGATCATCGTCCCGCGCAACCGTCGCCCGACCGCGGCGATGGCGTGGCTGCTCGCCATCTACTTCATCCCGCTGATCGGCGTCTTCCTCTTCTTGATGATCGGCAATCCGCGCCTGCCGCGCAAGCGCCGCAAGAAGCAGCAGCAGATCAACGACTACATCCGCACCACCAGCCACGGGCTCGACCTCGGCACGCTGCGCCCCGACCCGCCGCTCTGGTTCGCTCAGCTCGTACGGCTCAACCGCAACCTCGGGGCGATGCCGCTCTCGGGTGAGAACGACGCGACGCTCATCTCCGGATACGAGGAGAGCATCGAGGAGATGGCCGCCGCCATCCGTGAGGCGACGAGCTACGTGCACGTCGAGTTCTACATCCTGCAGTGCGACGCCACTACCGAGGTCTTCTTCGACGCCCTCGAGGACGCCATCGAGCGGGGCGTGGTCGTGCGGGTGCTGCTGGACCACTGGGCCAACCGGGGCAAGCCCTTCTACGCCGAGACCTGTCGCCGGCTCGACGCCATGGGCGCGACGTGGCACCTGATGCTGCCGGTGCAGCCGCTGCGCGGCAAGTACCAGCGGCCCGATCTGCGCAACCACCGCAAGCTCCTCGTCGTCGACGGGCACACCGCCTTCATGGGCTCGCAGAACGTCACCGACTCCACATACAACCTCCGCAAGAACATCAAGCGCGGCCTGCACTGGGTCGACATGATGGCGCGACTGGACGGGCCGGTCGTGGCATCCGTCAACGCCGTCTTCCTGAGCGACTGGTACAGCGAGACGGATGAGATCGTCGAGGGGATCGAGCTCTTCGACGTGCGCACCGGCGGCGGAGACCTCGACTGCCAGGTCATCCCGTCCGGCCCGGGATTCGAGTTCCAGAACAACCTCAAGCTGTTCATGACGCTGCTCTTCGCCGCGCGCGAGAAGATCATCATCGTCTCGCCCTACTTCGTGCCCGACGAAGGACTGCTGCTCGCGATCCAGACGGCGTGCCAGCGGGGCGTCCACGTCGAGCTGTTCGTCTCGGAAGAGGGCGACCAGGCGATGGTCTACCACGCGCAGCGCAGCTACTACGAGGCCCTGCTGCGCGGGGGAGTGAAGATCTGGATGTACGAGAAGCCGTTCATCCTCCACTCCAAGTCGATGTCGATCGACGACGAGGTCGCCGTCATCGGGTCGAGCAACATGGACATGCGCAGCTTCGGCCTCAACCTGGAGATCTCGCTGCTCGTGCGCGGCGAGGACTTCGTCGGCCAGCTGCGCACCGTCGAGGACGAGTACCGCGCGCTCAGCCGCGAACTGACGCTCGACGAGTGGATGAAGCAGCCGCTGCGCTCGACGGTGCTCGACAACCTCGCGCGCCTCACCTCCGCCCTGCAGTGAGGCGCGCGGCAGTCGTTATCCGGTCGTGACCGCCCTCACGGGACGGGTTCAGAACGCTCCGCCAGGATGGTGCCATGACGTCCCGACGCGCGCTCGCCCTGTCCACCATCGCGATCTCGGGGGCGCTCGCGCTCGCCGGCTGCGCATCCGGCTCCACCTCGCCCGCGGCGACGCCCGCGGCGAGCGGCGACGCGAGCGCGCTGGAGGTCTGGGCCGGCTGGCTCGACGGGGGCCGCGCCGTGGCTGTCGTCACCCAGGGCTCGTCCAGCTGTGTGCCGACGGCCTCCGCGGTCGACCTCCAGGCCGACGGCTCCGTCGCCGTCACCCTCGACAACCCCACCGGCGATGTCGTCTGCACCGCCGACTACGCGCCACGCGCGAGCCTCGTCTCCCTGCCGGCCGGTGTGGACGCCACGCAGAAGATCGCCCTCACGGTGTCCCTCGACGGGGGAGCGCCCGGCGAGACCGTGCTGTCCCCGTACGCCGGACCCGAGGTGGCCGACTATGCGCCCTCGGCGGGCTGGGTCGGCGACGGGATGCTGGCCATCCTCACGTGGGGCTCGTCCTCGTGCGCGCCGACCGTGAAGGATGCCGTCGCCGGCCAGACCGACATCGCGGTGACCTTCGCCGACCTGCCGGACGGTCAGCCCTGCACGATGGACATGGCGCCGCGCGTCGCCCTCGCGCACGTCGACGGCGCGACCGCGGCATCCGGCATGACCGCGACGCTCTCCGGCGGCGACGCGCAGTTCGCGACCCCGGTCACCATCCCCATCGCAGGCTGAGCCGAGCCCGCGGATCGTCTCGGTCTGCTCGGTGGCGGCGGGGCCTTCGTCGGACGGACCCGCCTCGCTCGTGCGGGCGGCGGGCCGAGCGGATGCCGCGGCGGTGCGCCGACGGCGAACACGGGCATACCGGCATTCGCTGATCGTTACCCTCGACGTAAGCGCACCAGAAGACGTGCGCCGGAGGAGTGTCGACGAATGTTCGAGAGATTCACGGACCGTGCCCGTCGTGTGGTCGTTCTCGCCCAAGAAGAGGCGAAGATGCTCAACCACAACTACATCGGCACCGAGCACATCCTGCTCGGTCTCATCCACGAGGGCGAGGGCGTCGCCGCCAAGGCGCTCGAGAGCCTGGGGATCTCGCTGGACGCCGTCCGCGAGCAGGTCCAGGACATCATCGGCCAGGGTCAGCAGCAGCCGACCGGCCACATCCCCTTCACGCCGCGCGCGAAGAAGGTGCTGGAGCTGAGCCTGCGCGAGGCGCTGCAGCTCGGCCACAACTACATCGGCACCGAGCACATCCTGCTCGGCCTCATCCGCGAGGGTGAGGGCGTCGCCGCCCAGGTGCTCGTCAAGCTCGGCGCCGACCTCAACAAGGTGCGCCAGCAGGTCATCCAGCTGCTCAGCGGCTACCAGGGCAAGGAGCCCGCGGGCGTCGCCGCCGGTGCCGGCGAGCAGAACCAGCAGGCCGCCCAGGGCGGCTCGGCGGTGCTCGACCAGTTCGGCCGCAACCTCACGCAGGCCGCGCGCGACAACAAGCTCGACCCCGTGATCGGACGCGAGAAGGAGATCGAGCGGGTCATGCAGATCCTCTCGCGCCGCTCGAAGAACAACCCCGTCCTCATCGGTGAGCCCGGCGTCGGCAAGACCGCCGTCGTGGAGGGCCTCGCGCAGGCGATCGTGAAGAACGACGTGCCCGAGACCCTGAAGGACAAGCAGGTCTACTCGCTCGACCTCGGCTCGCTCATCGCCGGTTCCCGCTACCGCGGCGACTTCGAGGAGCGCCTGAAGAAGGTCACCAAAGAGATCCGCACCCGCGGCGACATCATCGTCTTCATCGACGAGATCCACACCCTCGTGGGTGCGGGTGCCGCCGAAGGAGCGATCGACGCCGCCTCGATCCTCAAGCCGCTGCTCGCCCGCGGCGAGCTGCAGACGATCGGTGCGACGACCCTCGACGAGTACCGCAAGCACTTCGAGAAGGATGCCGCGCTCGAGCGCCGGTTCCAGCCGATCCAGGTGGCCGAGCCGAGCCTGCCCCACGCGATCAACATCCTGAAGGGGCTGCGCGACCGCTACGAGGCGCACCACAAGGTGCAGATCACCGACGGCGCGATCGTCGCCGCGGCGAACCTCGCCGACCGTTACATCAGCGACCGCTTCCTGCCCGACAAGGCCATCGACCTGATCGACGAGGCCGGCGCCCGCCTGCGCCTGTCGATCCTGTCGAGCCCGCCGGAGCTGCGCGAGTTCGACGAGAAGATCGCCAAGGTCCGCGAGGACAAGGAGACCGCCAGCGAGGAGCAGGACTTCGAGAAGGCCGCGGCCCTCCGCGACGAGGAGAAGTCCCTGCTCGCCGAGCGTCTGCGCCTCGAGAAGCAGTGGCGCAGCGGCGACGTCGCCAGCCACGCGGTGGTCGACGAGGGTCTGATCGCCGAGGTGCTGGCGCAGGCCACCGGCATCCCCGTCTTCAAGCTCACCGAG
Source organism: Microbacterium sp. PAMC21962 (assembly GCF_019443465.1). Lineage (NCBI taxonomy): Bacteria > Bacillati > Actinomycetota > Actinomycetes > Micrococcales > Microbacteriaceae > Microbacterium > Microbacterium sp. PAMC21962. The sequence continues at coordinate 2,801,151 of NZ_CP080381.1, forward strand.
GAGGAGACCAGCCGTCTCGTCTTCATGGAGAAGGCTCTGCACCAGCGGGTCATCGGCCAGGAGGAGGCGATCGCCGCGCTCAGCCGCACGATCCGCCGCCAGCGTGCCGGGCTCAAGGACCCGAAGCGTCCCAGCGGCTCGTTCATCTTCGCCGGCCCCACGGGCGTCGGGAAGACCGAGCTCGCCAAGGCGCTCGCCGAGTTCCTGTTCGACGACGAGGGCGCGCTGATCTCGCTCGACATGAGCGAGTTCGGTGAGAAGCACACCGTCTCGCGGCTGTTCGGTGCCCCTCCGGGGTTCGTCGGTTTCGAAGAGGGCGGCCAGCTCACCGAGAAGGTGCGCCGCAAGCCGTTCTCGGTCGTGCTCTTCGACGAGATCGAGAAGGCGCACCCCGACATCTTCAACTCGCTGCTGCAGATCCTCGAAGAGGGTCGCCTGACCGACGGTCAGGGCCGCGTCGTAGACTTCAAGAACACGGTCATCATCATGACCACCAACCTCGGTTCGTCGGCGATCGCCGGCGGCCCGGTCGGGTTCCAGGTCGAGGGCAACGCGCAGACGACGTACGAGCGGATGAAGGGCAAGGTCGACGAGGAGCTGAAGCGCCACTTCAAGCCCGAGTTCCTCAACCGCGTCGACGACGTCATCGTCTTCCCGCAGCTCAACAAGGACGAGCTCCGTCAGATCGTGGGCCTGTTCACGAAGCGGCTGAGCGAGCGTCTGCTCGACCGCGACATGACGGTCGAGCTGTCGGACGCCGCGAAGGACCGCCTCATCGAGATCGGGTTCGACCCGACGCTCGGTGCCCGGCCGCTGCGCCGCGCCATGCAGCGCGAGGTCGAGGACCAGCTCTCCGAGCGGATCCTGCACGGTGAGCTCAACCCCGGCGACCACGTCAAGGTGGATGCCGAGAACGGCAAGTTCCTGTTCGAGCACGGCCCGCGCGGCGAGAAGGTCGCGGTCGGCGTCGGCGCGGCGGGAGCCATCGAGGCCACCCCGGACATCGTCGCCGGAGGCTGACCCGGATCGAACGTCACCCGGAGGGGCGGATGCTGCGGCATCCGCCCCTCCGGCGTGTGCGGCGGGGGTGCGGGCCTTTCGACTCGGCGCTGCGCGCCTCGCTCAACGACCGGGGGCGGGGTGGGGGCGTTTCGACTCGGCGCTGCGCGCCTCGCTCAACGACCGGGGGGCGGGGCCGGGCGGGTGAGGGCCCGGGCCCTAACTCCTCCATACCGACCGTCTCAGGCGTCGAGGGCACCGCTTTTCGGGGTGGGACCGGGCCGCTGGAGGAGTTCGGGACCGCCGCCCGCTCCCGCCGCGGCGGCGGGCCAGGGGCGAACGCCTAGCGCCCGGCGCGGAAGCGGCGCGCTTCCTCGACCAGGGCCGCGAAGAGGCGCCGGTCGGCGGCATCCTCCTCCGGATGCCACTGCACCGCGACGAACCACGACCCGTCGGCGGCCTCGATCGCCTGGGGCAGCCCGTCGTCGCTGCGCGCCGTCACGGTCAGGCCGTCGCCGACCCGGTCGATGCCCTGGTGGTGGTAGCTGCGCACCGCGATGTCACCGGCGCCGACGACGGCGGCCAGGCGTGAGCCCGCGGAGACCGTCACGGTGTTGAGGGCGAAGACGCCCTCGCCCAGCTGGTACTGATCCGTGCCGAGGACATCGGGCAGGTGCTGGTGCAGCGTCCCGCCGAAGGCGACGTTGCCCAGCTGCAGCCCGCGGCAGATGCCGAACACCGGGATGCCGCGGCGACGCGCCCCGGCCAGCAGCGCGAGCTCCCACGCGTCGCGGTCGCGGCGCGGCTCGTCGATCTCGGGGTGCGGCTCGGCCCCGTAGAGCGCAGGGTCGACGTCGAGACCCCCGGTGAGCACGAGGCCGTCGAGGCCGTCGAGGATCGCCTCCGCCGCGGCATCCGGCTCGATCTGCGGTGTGAGCAGCACGCCCGCGCCGCCGACGGCGGTGACCGCGTCGAGGTACACGTGCGGCAGGAACGCGGCCCGAACGTCCCACACGCCCTGCTGGGCGCGCTCCAGATAGGTGGTCAGCCCGATGACCGGTCGTCCGCTTCCCATCGCCGAGCTCACGCGGCGCCGTCCGAGACCGCGAGCGGCGCGACGTCGACCGAGACGCGCAGCGTGGAGTTCTTCGCCTTCGTGAAGATGATGCCGCGCACCGGCGACACGTCACCGTAGTCGCGGCCCCACGCGACCGTGACGTACCGGTCGTTCGCCCACTGGTCGTTCGTCGGATCGATCGCGAGCCACTGGTCGGTGCCGGGCAGCCACACGGCCAGCCAGGCGTGCGAGGCATCCGCACCGAACACGCGCTCCTTGCCGGGCGGCGGCTGCGTCGCGAGGTACCCGGAGACGTAGCGCGCCGCGACGCCGTGGGACCGCAGGCATGCCAGCGCGACGTGCGCGAAATCCTGACAGACGCCCGCGCGGGCGCGCATCGCATCGCCGACCGTGCTGGTGACGGTGGTCGCCGTCTTGTCGTAGTCGAAGTCGCGGTAGATCCGTCGCATGAGGTCGGTGGCGGCCTCGCCGATCGGACGACCGGGCGTCAGTGAGGCGGCGCCGTAGGCGGCGGCCTCGGCCTCGTGCCGCACCCGCGGCGACTCGAGGGCGTACTCGACGGCCAGCCAGGCCTCGGGCAGGTGCGGGTTCTGCAGGGGCCGGGCGTCCTCCCACGGCCGCGCGAGGGCATCGGCGTCGTAGGCGGGCTCATGCACGGTGACATCGCTGGATGCCGTGATGGTGAGCTCATCGTGCGGGTCGGTGAGGTGGAAGTAGGTGGCGGAGTTGCCGAAGGCATCGGTATCGGGCGCGATGTCTCCCGGCGCCGGGTCGACCTCGACGCGCGCCGACGACACCTGCTGCCACGGCAGCTCGCGGGGGACGAGGTGGAACTGCCCGACGCTGTCCTGCACCGGCTTGCCGTAGGCGTACGCCGTGCGGTGCCACACGCGGTACTGCATCATGCGCGGCTCTCCATCAGCTCGACGAGGGACAGGTCGGTCATCGCCACGGCCGGCGGGCCGCTCTCGAAGTGCAGGTGGGTGACGGCATCCGAGAGCTGTTCGAGCTGCGCCGTGACGCCCGCGAGGAAGTCGACCAGCACCTCGCGACGGCCCCCCTCGATCGCGCCCAGCGCCCCGACGTCGGCGGCGGTCAGCTCGGTCTCGAGGTGGTCGAGCAGGCGCTCCGCGCGCGTCGAGCCGGTGGATGCCGGCATGGCGGCCAGATGCTCGCGCAGCCGGGCCAGGGCGAAGGCGAGGGAGCGGGGGTTGCTGTGGTCCAGCAGCAGGAGATCGAGCACGTCGGCGGCCCGCATCGAGCCGCGGTAGCGCCGACGATGCGTCACGACGCTCTCGGCCGCCAGCAGCACCGCCTCCAGCACGCTGCGCGCCGCGCGCGGGCCGTGCCGGTCGGCGAGGGCCGTCGACAGCAGCTCCGACAGCTGCAGACCGCGCTCCAGGAAGCGACCCGCCTCGATCATGTGCCAGCCCGTGTCGCGGATCATGTTCGCCGTGATGCCGTACAGCGACAGCATCGCCGACAGCATCCGGCCGCCCGACTCCGCCGTCCGGTGCGGGTGGGCCGATCCCCGCAGGGCCCGCGTCGCCCGATCGATCGTCGCGAACACGCGCCACGTGTCGCCCGACAGCTGGTCGCGCACGCCCTCCATCGCCTCGCGCAACCGGGCGATCGAGTGGGCCGCCGATCCCGGGCGCCGCGCGTCGAGGAGCAGGGAACGGAACTCCGCCTCGGGATCGAGCGACCGCATGCCGGCGAGCCGTCCCAGCACGTCGAGCAGGACGCGCGGGCTTTCGGCGAGAGCGCCCGACGCGTAGGCTCCCGGCTGGTCGAGCTCGGTCTGCGCGGTGAGCAGCAGACGCAGGAGGTCTTCCGTGCGCTCGGCGTAGCGGCCGATCCAGAACATGTCGGCGTGGGCGCGGGGCGCGAGCGGCGGGATGCTGCGCGCCGTCGGGCCGGGGGCGATCTCGGCCAGGTTCTGGTCGGGATCGTCCTCCGCCGCCTTCAGCACCCAGACGTCCTTCGTCCGCAGCGGGCCGTCGGGGCTCTCGCGGACGGTCGCGAGGCCGCCGACCAGCGGACGGTAGGCCGAGCCGTACCGCAGCGCGAACGCGCGCAGCGTGAGCGGCAACGCACCGATGCGCGCGCCCTGGCCGTCGGCGCCGGACGCCCAGACGGGCGTCTGCGACAGCGGGAGCAGATCCTGCCCGACGAAGCGGTGCGGAGCGGCCTCGACGCGTCGGGCGAGCTCGTCGGCCGGCAGGTCGCTGAAGACCTTGCGCGGCTCGTCGATGGTCCGGACGATCAGTTCCGGGTCGCCGTCGCGCAGGCGCGCGAGCACGGCGTCGAGCGCCTGGGGCTCGCCGCACCACACGGTCGGCACCGCGGGGATGCGCAGCTGCTCGCCGAGCAGGTGCTCGCACGCGGCCGGGAGGTACGGCAGCAGGCCCGGGTTCTCGAGCACGCCCGCACCGAGCCCGTTCACGATCCGCACGCGGCCGCGGCGCACGGCCTCCGTCAGCCCGGCGACACCGAGTCGCGAGTCGCCGCGCAGCTCCAGGGGGTCGCACCACGCGGCATCCACTCGGCGGATGATGACATCGATGCGGTCGGTCGGGCGTGTGCGCGGCCAGCCCGCCGGCTTCATCCACACGTACCCGTCCCGCACGACGAGGTCGTTGCCCTGCACCAGCGGGAAGCCGAGGGCGGTCGCGAGGAAGGCCTGGTCGAACGCGGTCTCGCTCAGGGTTCCGGGGGAGAGGATGACGACGCGGGGGTCTTCGACCTCGTCCGCCACCGACGACAGCAGCGCCGCCCGCAGGGCGGAGAAGTACGGGTCGATGCGGTGCAGACTCCCCTCCTGGAAGAGGTCGGGGAGCACCTGTGAGATGACGCGGCGGTTCTCCGCCGCGAATCCCAGCCCCGACGGTGCCTGCACGCGGTCGGCGAGCACATGCCAGTCGCCGTGACCGTCACGGCCCAGATCGGTGGCGGCGAGCAGGAGCGGATGCGGGTCGACGGCGCTCGCCCGCGCCAGCGGACGGGTGAAACCCGAGTGGCCGAACACCACGGCCGACGGCACGATGCCCTCCCGCAGGAGGGACTGCTCGCCGTACAGATCCACCAGCACGGCGTTCAGCAGCTCGGCGCGCTGGGCGAGGCCGACCTCGAGCGGCGACCAGCCGGCGGCGTCGAGCACGAACGGCACGGCATCCAGCTGCCAGGGCTGCGGGCCGGACTCGCCGCGCAGATACGAGACGCCGTCATCGGCGAGGAAACGCACGATCTCGCCGTCGACGCGGTGGAGATCGTCGGCGGTGAGGCTGAGCGCGTGGGCTGCCAGCGCCTTCCAGCCGGGGCGCAGGCCGCCCTCGGCATCGACGAACTCGTCGTAGCGGAACGTCTCCGGCGGAGCCGACAGGGGCAGCGTCGGCTGCGACACCGTCGCGGCATAGTCGCGCAACACACTCACGGCGAAGTCCCCTCCCGGCTCCAGCGTAGGGGGCAATACAGTGGGTCGGTGACCCTTCCCGCCCCCTCCGACCCGGCCCGGCCGCCGCGACCGGTCGTCCGCCCCGCTCGGACCTCCGACGTCCGCGGCATCCTGGACCTGCTGGAGCCCTGGGTGCAGCGCCGCATCCTGCTCGGCAAGGAGATCGTCACCCTCTTCGAATCGGTGCAGGAGTTCGTCGTCGCGGAGATCGGCGACGAGCTGATCGGGTGCGGTGCGCTGCACGTCATGTGGGAGGACCTCGGCGAGATCCGCACCCTGATCGTCGCGGAGGAGTGGCTGCACCACGGCGTCGGCGGCGCGATCGTCACACAGCTCGAACAGCGCGCTCGGGAGCTCGGTCTCACGCGACTGTTCTGCCTCACCTTCGAGGTGGACTTCTTCACCCGCCGCGGATTCGCCCCCATCGGCGAGCAGGTCGTCGACCCCGACGTGTACTCGCAGCTGCTGCGCAGCCCCGACGAGGGTGTCGCGGAATTCCTGGATCTCGCGCACGTCAAGCCGAACACGCTCGGCAACACGCGGATGCTGAAGAACCTCTGACCCCCCGCGCGCCACGTCGAGGGCGGGGGATGCCGCGGCCTAGCCTGGAAGGGTGAGCACCCCGACGCGTCGCACACGACGACCCAGCCCCGCCGTGTACCGGCGGCGCCGGCTCGTGGCCGTGCTGATCCTGATCGCCGTGGTGGCCGCCGTCGTGCTGGCGTTCTGGCAGCCGTGGCGGGGAAGCGGAGAGCCGGCGGCATCCCCGTCGGCGACACCGAGCGCCTCGCCCAGCGCGCTCGTCACCTCCCCGGCGCCGGAGACTCCGGCCGCGGATGCCGCGGCATCCGAGGAGCCCGCACCGGCGCCCGACCCCTCGGCGAGCACCCCGGCCGTCGCGGCCTGCTCGACGGCGGACATCTCGGTGCAGGCCGTCACCGACCAGGACGTCTACGCGTCGGGCGAGCAGCCGAAGCTGTCGATCACGCTCTCCAACACGACCGCGGTGCCCTGCTTGATCAATGTCGGCACGGCGACGCAGTCGTTCGTGATCACGAGCGGGAGCGACACCTGGTGGCGCTCGACCGACTGTCAGTCGGAGTCCAGCGACCAGGTCGTGCAGCTCGCCGGCGGGCAGACGGTGTCGAGCGTCACTCCGCTGCAGTGGGATCGCACGCGGTCGTCCGTCGACACGTGCGGGTCGTCCCGACCCCAGGCGGCGGCCGGCTACTACCACCTGTCGGTGTCCATCGGAGGCATCCAGGCCGCCGACACGAAGATGTTCGAACTGCGCTGACGATATCTAGATACTGATATATCTCTGAGTCTGAGAGATTTCTCACGTTCCTCGGTGCCGCCACCGAAGTGAGCGAGGTTACCCTTGTCTCAGCTCTCGGTGCGAGCCGCCGTCGCCCCCAACGACGGTCGTCGCGTCACCCCCAATGACCGGCATATCCGGCACGAACGCCCGACGAGCTCAGGCCCTCTCGATCCCCCCAGCCCCCAATGTGGGGATCGAGAGGGCCCCTCCATTCTGGCGACCGGTGACACCCTCGTATGCTGGACGGATGGCCGGCAAGAAGCGCGCGAAGCCCCCGCTCGAGTTCCGCAACACGCAGCTCGCCGACGCCCTGCAGACCCAGGACATGGCCGCCCTCGCCTTCGCACTTCGCCACGGTCCCACCGTGGCGCCGCTCATGCGGCCGGGCCAGCGCGACGACCCCCGCGACAGCGGCGAGGTCTGGACGTACCGCGACCCGAACACGGGCGATGTCGCGCTGCTGCTGTTCAGCGACGCCGCGAACAAACCCGAAGCGCTGCCGCCCGCGGTCGCGCTGCAGTCGCCCGCGTGGCTGCGCGCGTTCCTGGCCGCGCACCGGGAGGAGATCACGACCGTCTTCTTCGACATCGCCGGCCCGCACCCGATGCAGGCCGCACCCGGCGACCTTCTGGCGGCCCTCGACCTGGGTGCCTGACCGCGGCTTCGCCGCCCCCGGTCGTTGAGCGAGCGGAGTTGTCCCCCCCGGTCGTTGAGCGAGCGGAGCGAGTCGAAACGCGGTGGTTCGGCGTTTCGACTCGGTCGCTGCGCGTCCTCGCTCAACGACCGGGTGTTGGGGGTGCGGTGGTGCCGCCCCGGTCGTTGAGCGAGCGGAGCTGTCCCCCCCCGGTCGTTGAGCGAGCGGAGCGAGTCGAAACGCGGTGGTTCGGCGTTTCGACTCGGTCGCTGCGCGTCCTCGCTCAACGTCCGGGTGTTGGGGGTGCAGTGGTGGTGCCCCCCGGTCGTTGAGCGAGCGGAGCGAGTCGAAACGCGGTGGTTCGGCGTTTCGACTCGGTCGCTGCGCGTCCTCGCTCAACGACCGGGTGTTGGGGGTGCGGTGGTGCCGCCCCGGTCGTTGAGCGAGCGGAGCTGTCCCCCCCCGGTCGTTGAGCGAGCGGAGCGAGTCGAAACGCGGTGGTTCGGCGTTTCGACTCGGTCGCTGCGCGTCCTCGCTCAACGTCCGGGTGTTGGGGGTGCAGTGGTGGTGCCCCCCGGTCGTTGAGCGAGCGGAGCGAGTCGAAACGCGGTGGTTCGGCGCTTCGACTCGGTCGCTGCGCGTCCTCGCTCAACGGCCGGGTGTTGGGGGTGCGGTGGTGTTGTCTCCCGGTCGTTGTGCGAGCGGTTCTGCCCCCGGTCGTTGAGCGAGCGGAGCCGCCCCGGTCGTTGAGCGAGCGGAGCGAGTCGAAACGCGGTGGTTCGGCGTTTCGACTCGGTCGCTGCGCGTCCTCGCTCAACGACCGGGTGTTGGGGGCGCGGTGGTGTCGTGTCCCGGTCGTTGAGCGAGCGGAGCGAGTCGAAACGCGGTGGTTCGGCGTTTCGACTCGGTCGCTGCGCGCCCTCGCTCAACGACCGGGGGAGGATCAGAAGTCGGGTTGGTCGCCCGGCTCGACCGGATGCCGCTGCGTCAGATCGCGCAGGGCTCCGCGCAGATCGCGGGATGCCGTGTCGATCACCGACCGATACCCGACCCGGTTCGCCTCCGACCGGCGCTGCTCGTGGGCGGTCACGGCGCGGACCTCGCCCGCGAGGCTCAGCTCGCCGATCGCGACGAGGCCCTTCGGCGTCGCCCGGCCGGTGACGGCGCTCGCCACCGCCAGCGCGATGGCGAGGTCGGCCGCGGGCTCGACCAGCCGCACCCCGCCGACGGTCGAAACGTAGACGTCCTGGTCGGACACGCGGATGCCGGCCCGCTTCTCGAGCACCGCGAGCACCATCGCCACGCGGGCGCCGTCGACGCCGCTCACGATGCGCCGCGGGTTCGGCCCCGACCCGGGCAGGGTCAGCGCCTGCACCTCGACGGGCAGGGCGCGCCGCCCCTCCATCGCGATCGTGACGCAGGTCCCCGGTTCGCGGGAGCCGTGACCGAGGAAGAGCGCGCTGGGGTCGGGTACCTCGGCGATGCCGCGGCTGGTCTGCTCGAAGCATCCGACCTCGTCGGTCGCGCCGAAACGGTTCTTGAGGGCGCGGACGAACCGCAGCGCCGTCTGCCGATCACCTTCGAAGTGGCAGACGACGTCGACGAGGTGCTCGAGCACGCGCGGCCCGGCGACCTGACCGTCTTTGGTGACGTGTCCGACGATGATGACCGGGAGATCGCGCTCCTTGGCGACGCGGATGAGCGTCGAGGCGACCTCTCGCACCTGGCTCGGATGTCCGGGCGCCCCGTCGACGAGACTCGAGGCGACGGTCTGCACCGAGTCCACGATGAGCAGTTCGGGCCGGGTCTCGTCGACGTGACCGAGGATCGTGGCGAGATCGGTCTCACTGGCGAGGTAGAGCTCGTCGTGCAGCGCGCCCGTGCGCTCCGCGCGAAGCCGCACCTGCCCGAGCGACTCCTCCGCGCTGACGTAGAGCACGCGTCGTCCTGCGCGCGCGGTCTGCGCGGCGACCTCGAGCAACAGGGTCGACTTGCCGACCCCCGGCTCGCCGGACAGCAGGATCGCCGCCCCCGGCACGAGCCCCCCGCCGAGCACGCGGTCGAACTCGCCGATGCCCGTCGTGCGCCGGGGTGTCTCGCGCGTGTCGATCGAGGTGATGGGGCGTGCCGCGCGCGTCGGCGCGAGCGGCGCCACAGCGTGGACGGGCGTGGACGACACGGCCTCGACGACCGTGCCCCACTGCTGGCACTCGCCGCAGCGCCCCACCCACTTGGCACTCGTCCAGCCGCACTCCGTGCAGCGGAACGCGCTCGTGGTCGCGGTGCGCTTGGATGCCATGCGTTCAGGCTAGTCGCGGCATCCGACAGTGCACGCGCGGCGGCTGCCCCGCCGGTACCCGCGACTCAGCGCAGCGAGTCGGCGACCTCGCGGAGGGCGTCGGCCGAGCGGCGGAACAGTCCGAGCTCGTGGTCGGAGAACGACGTCTCGCGGATCGGCACCGCGCCGGCGGCCGAGACGACCGCGGGCACCGAGAGGGCGACCCCGCTGACGCCGTGGAAGTCGTCGAGCACGGCCGAGACGGGCATGACCGCGTGCTCATCGTCGAGGATCGCCTCGACGATGCGCGCGCTCGACAGTCCGATGGCGTAATTGGTCGCGCCCTTGCCCTGGATGACCTTGTACGCGGCATCCCGCACGTCGACGGCGATCTGGTCGAGCTCCTCGACCGTGAACTTCGGCTGGCCGTCGAGCGGCTGCCAGTCGAGGATCGGGACGGTGCCGATCGTGGCGTGCGACCACAGCGGGAACTCGGTGTCGCCGTGCTCGCCCACGATGTAGGCGTGCACGCTCGAGATCGACACGCCCGCCCGCTGGGCGATCTTCCAGCGCAGGCGGGAGGTGTCGAGCACGGTGCCGGAGGCGAAGATGCGCTCGTAGGGCAGTCCGGTGGTCTCCTGCGCGAGCACGGTCAGCACGTCGCAGGGGTTCGTGACGATGACGAACGTCGCGTCGGGGGCGACGTCGAGCAGCTGCGGCATCATCGACTTGAGGATGCTGGCGTTGACGCCGGCCAGCTCGATACGCGTCTGGCCGGGCTTCTGCTTGGCGCCCGCGGTGATGACGACGACGTGCGAGCCCTTGGCGACCGAGATGTCGGCGCCGCCGATGATGTCGCTCGACCCCGTGAACTGCGCGCCGTGCGCCAGATCGAGCACCTCGGCCTCGGTCTTCTCCGCCGCGATGTCGTACAGGGCGACGTGGCGGGCCGAGCCGCGGATGAGGGCCGCATAGGCGACGGACGATCCGACCGCGCCGGCGCCGACGACGGTGAGTTTCGAGTTCTCGATCACGCTCATGGCCCCAGTCTGACAGGCGGGGGATGCCGAGGCCACCGCGGCCGCGTCGGCGGTGGGGTGCCGGGACCGGCGCGGCCCTTGCGGGCGGCTGTCGAGCGGCGGACGATGGGCGGCATGACGGATGCCCCGGCCCTGCCCCCTGTCGTCGACGCCGACACCTGGCGACGCGAACTCGATGCCCTCCGCGTACGCGAGAAGGCCGCCACCCGCGAGCTCGACGCGATCGCCGCGCAGCGACGCCGGCTGCCGATGGTCGAGCTGCCGGACTATGTGCTCGAAGGGCCCGACGGCCCCGTGCGACTCGCGGACATCTTCGGCGACAAGCCGCAGCTGATCGTCTACAGCCACATGTGGGCGGACGGGAAGCAGTGGCAATGTCCGGGCTGCACGAGCTGGACGGCCCAGTTCACGCGGCTCGAGTTCCTCGACGACTACGACGCGCGGTTCGTCATCGTGACGCAGGGGCCGATCGACGAGGCGCTCGCCTACCGGGAGCGCGTCGGCAACCGCATGGACTGGTACTCCACGGCGAACAGCCCGTTCGGAGCCGACATGGGGGCGCCGCCCGATGCGGGGTTCGCCGTCAACGTGTTCCTGCGCGACGGCGACACGGTCTACCGCACCTGGCACACCGACGGTCGCGGTACGGAGCAGCTCGGGCACCTCCACGGGCTCGTCGACGTGCTGCCGTACGGGCGTCAGGAGGCCTGGGAGGATTCGCCGCACGGGTGGCCGCAGCATCCGACGTACGAGGGCGGTATCGGCTCTCCCGGTATCGCGGCGCTCTACGGGCCGGGAGGATCGGCCGCGGGCTGATCCCGTCCGGCGGAGGATGGATTGCGGATGCCGCCGAGCGCGACGAGGCCGCCGACGACGAGGAGTGCGGCCGTCGTGATCGCCGCGCGGTGGAAGCCCGCGAGATCGAGGGTTCCGCCCGTGATGGCCGCCAGTGCGGCGATCGGGAGGAGTCCCGCGACGCGGGCGACGGCGTTGTTGACGGCCGAGGCGATGCCGGAGCGGTCCGGGTCGGTCGCGCCGAGGATCGTGGACGTCAGCGGCGACACCGTGAGCGCGAGTCCCAGACCGAACACGATCATCCCCGGCAGCACCTGCCACCAGTAGTCGAAGTCGTCGGCGACGAGGAGCAGGAGCAGGGCGCCGCCGGCCATGATCAGCGGGCCCGCGGTCATGAACAGCCGGGGTCCCCACCGGCCGACGAGGGCGCCGATGCGTGCGCTCAGGGCGATCATGAGCAGTGTCGTCGGCAGGCTCGCGAGTCCGGCGAGGGTGGCGCTGAGACCCGCGCCCTGCTGCAGATAGATCGCGAGCACGAAGCCGTTGAGCGACAGGGCGGCATAGATGAAGAGAGTCGAGAGGTTGCCGGCGGAGAAGTTGCGGCTGCGGAAGAGGTCGAGGGGCAGGATCGGATCGGGAACGTGACGCTGGCGCCACACGAACGCGGCGAGCAGGACCAGCCCCGCGAGCCCCGGCATCCAGATCGCCGGTGAGGTCCAGCCGAGGTGGGGCTGCTCGATGAGCGCGAACACCGCCGCGCCGAGGCCGAGGGTGCACATGATCGCCCCGAGCACATCGACGTGGGCGCCGGCGCGGCGCTCGTCGGGGTGGGCGAGTCGGGTGAGCAGCCACAGGGCGACGGCGATGGGCAGGAGGTTGATCCCGAACGCCCATCGCCACGAGGAGTTGTCGACGATCAGCCCTCCGACCAGGGGGCCCACGATCATGGCCGCGGTGGTGGATGCCGTCCAGATGCCGATCGCGCGGGAGCGCAGCGGTTCGTGCATCGTGGCCGTGATGAGGGCGAGCGAGCTCGGGACGAGGAACGCCCCCGCCGCGCCCTGCACCGCGCGCGCCGCGACGAGCAGCTCGGGGGAGGGGGAAAGGGCGACGGCGACCGAGGCGATGCCGAAGCCGATGAGGCCGATGCGCAGCACGAGGATGCGACCGAACGCGTCGCTGACGGCGCCCGCGACGAGGATGAGCGCGCCGAGGGTGACCAGATACGCGTCGACGGTCCACTGCTGCGTGGACAGGCCGCCGCCCAGGTCGCGCGCGATGGCCGGCAGGGCGACGTTGACGATGGTGCCGTCGAGGAACGCCACGAATGAGCCGAGGATCGCGATCGCCAGCACCAGGCGCTGCGGGGGGCTCAGCTTGTCTGCCACGGTGTCCGCTCGGTCATGTCCTCACGCTAGGGCGCGGCACGGACATCGAGAAGGGGGTGGACAGGGCCGCTCGGGATGCCGCGGCCGTCGCCGGCCACACCCACCGCGTCGATTCCGAGGAGATGACGCGATCCGAGGAGCTTTCCGGGCGACGGGCTCCTCGGCATCCCACATCTCCTCGGTTCGCGGCGCCCCGCGGAGTGTCGTAAGCTATACGGCGGTGACGTGTCCGAGCGGCCGAAGGTGCAACTCTCGAAAAGTTGTGTAGGGTAACCCCCTACCGTGGGTTCAAATCCCACCGTCACCGCCACGGAGAACCCCCGCAGATCCCCTGGAAACACTGGGATCGCGGGGGTTCTTCCTTCCCTGCATCCGCCTCGCGCCTCCGCCCCGGCCTTCCCCTCGTCGTCGAGGATGCGATGAGCGGTCGGCCACTCGTCGACTGCTGCTTCTACTCGGACCACCACCTGGTCAGGGGGGACAAACGAGCGCAGCCTCGGCGCGTGCCGGGGAGGATGGTGCCAGGGCGGGCTGCGCTCGGGAGGAGCGTCGACGCGAGGTTCGCTCAGGGAGCGACGGCTGCCTGATACCCCGCGATGATGTCGAGTTCCGCGCCCAGCAGGCTGTCACCCTTCAGGAATCGCTGCAGCAGGCTCAGGTGGTAGGTGTTCGGGATGTACTTGCGCTTACCGCTGATGCCGACGATCCAGACCTGCTGGTTCTCTGCGAACGTGATGAGTTTGTACATGAGTTCGTCCTCTCCGGGGTTCTGCGGCGGGCCTGTCGGGCTGTCCCCGGCGAGCGGGGCGTTCGTGACCAACCAAATCGGATTCAGGTTGGTTCCGTCGCTCAGGTACAGGCGCAGGTGAAGATGCGAGTTCTCGCGCTCAGGGGGATCAAGGTAGCCGGTGAAGCCGGTGAGGCCGACCACCGTGCCGCCGCTCACGTTCTGCCCGATCGACACACTCGTGCTGCCTTGGATGAAGTGGCAGTAGTCGCCGAAGACGCCGGAGCCGTGGTTGATGGTCACGAACTGACCGCGCCCGCTCGGCTCGTAACCCCCACCGGTCACGACTCCGCTTGCGACCGCGCACGCAGGCGTGCCTGCGCGCGGCGTGACGTAGTAGTCGACGCCACGATGACCTGGATAGCTGGGCTCCGGGTAACCGTCCACGCCCAGGCGCGTCTCTGCTCGTTGCGTGAACGGATGATTCCACGCGATCGGGAGTGCATCGTGTTGGGCGCGCGTCCAGGTCCCCGCGGCTGTTGCTGGGGCGGCGCCCAGAACGACTGACCCGGCAACGTAGGTCGCGGCGGCCGCTCCGGCGACGCCGACGACCTGACGTCGAGTCAGCTGTGGCGCGTCACGGGCATCGGCCGCCGGCGTTTGAGGAGACTCCATGACCTCACGCTATTGGTCGCGCCACACGGATGGCGAGACGACGAAAGTATGAACGCGGCGTGAGCCCCGCGGATGCCGCGAAGCTCATCGCCGGCGGCGGGCCGGTCGATCCATGGGGTGCCTTCGAAGCGCCCGCGCCAGCGGCGCCGGGAGCCGCTGGCAGCGTGGGGCTCAATGCCCGGATCCGTGACCCTCATCGTGCGGCGCTCGGTTTTCGTCGTCGTGTGCGAGGAGTCGCTCCAGCCCGCTGATGAAGACATCCAGGGCGAAATCGAACTGCAGCTCACCGTACGAGTCGTCGTCGAGGTCGGAACTCGAGGTCATGATCACCCGCAACGCGTGAAACTCCTCCTCGGGTGCTGAGCGCAGGGCAGCGCGCAGGATGCCGGGTTGCGGGTGGTGGCCACTCGTCTGGATGAAGATGATGTCTTTGGCCAGCGACATCGCGATGTTCGCCAGCATCAAAGACGCTTGAGCGACGTGCGCGGGCGCGAATCCGGCGTCGAGCATCATCTCCAGCAGGAGCTCCGACGGTCGGAGGAGGTCGAGTCCGCCTTCGAGGTCGTACCGGAAGTAGGCCACAAGACTGCCCGTCGACACGAGGGCGTCGCGGAGCGCCCGGGCATAGGCGCGGCATCCCTCCTGCCAGCTCGGATCGGAGGGGAATCGGAACTGCGAGAAGTGTGCGGCGAAGGCGTCGCGCGCCACGAGCTCGAGCAGTCGTTCGCGATCTTTGACGTGATAGTGCACGGCGCTGCGGTCGACGCCGAGCTCTCGTGCGACCGCCTGCACCGTCACCAAGTGCGGCTCCAGGCCGCGCGCGACCTCGACGATGCGCTGAGCGTCGATGCCGGCGCTCTGCCCGGGCCCTCGTCCGGCTGACCGCGAGGGTGCGTTCTGACGGCGAGACATCGCGCCTCCGGCTCGTGATTTGACGGTCGTGAATACCCACTGTACTATTCACGAGCGTGAATAACATTCACGCTCGATAATTGCGGCGTCGAGGCCGCGAACTACTCAGTGCCGAGGAGCCACCATGACCACCATCCCTCCCGATTCGTCTGACGACGCCGCTGCCGTACTCGCCGCCGCGCGGTCGGCCGTGCCGGCACCCGAGCCTGTCGTCGAGACTGCCGACGCGAGCGCTCCGACGACGATGAGCCGATGGCTGTGGGTGGCGTACCCGATCGCGCTGATCGGTATCGGATCGGTGTGGGGCGCCGTCATCTCCGTCCTCCTGGGACGTCAGATCGCAGAGATCGTGACCGACCCTCTCCAGGCCGCGGGCGCGCTCGGCCTCGTGCTGAGCATCGCCTCGCTCGTGCCGTTGATCGCGCAGCCTGTCATGGGTCGCCTGTCCGATCTGACGCGCACCCGGTTCCTGGGGCGTCGCAACCTCTGGATCCTGTGTGGCGGGCTCGCCTCGGGCCTCGTGCTCATCGGGCTCGGGTTGAGTGACAACCTCATCGCGGCCGGCATCCTGTGGGCTCTCGCCATGATTCCGCTGAGCGCCCTGCAGGCGGCGCTGACTGCCGTCCTCCCCGAGCGCGTCCCGCTCGCCCGTCGCGGGACGATGTCGGGGATCGTCGGAACGATCAGCGTCGTCGGCGCCGTCTTCGGCGTGACGCTGGGCGGACTGGCTCCGACCGCCTTCGTCGGATACCTCCTCATCGTCGTGTTGCTCGTGGTCACCTCGACCTTGTTCGCCTTCACGACGAAGGACGTCCCCGCGCCGGTCGAGAACCTCGAACTCTCCCGTGAGCAGAAGCGAGCGATCAATCGCCTTCCCGGCCTGCGCACTGCGCCCGATTTCTGGTGGACCTTCGCCGGTCGCTTCTTGATGATCTTCGGCTACTTCGTCATCAGCGGGTTCAACCTCTACCTGCTGCGCGACTACATCGGGGTCGGCGACGGGAGCACGGACGCCGCGTCGCAGATGGTCGTCGCCGTCGCTGGACTCGCCGCACTGTTCACACTCATCTTCGCGATCGTGGGCGGCGTGCTCTCGGACCGCTTCGGCCGGGTTCGCATCTTCGTCGGACTGGCCTGCCTGCTGTTCGTCCCGGCGTGCCTCGTGTTCATCTTCGTCCCGACCCTCACCGGCTTCTTCATCGCCCAGGGGATCCTCGGGTCCGCCTTCGGCATGTACACCGCCGTCGACCAGGTGCTCATCACCCGCGTGCTGCCGAACACGCAGAATGCCGCGCGTGACCTCGGCCTGATCAACATCGCCAACTCCGGACCCCAGGTCATCGCCCCGGCGGTCGCCGGTGGGGTCATCGCGTTCACCGGCAACTACAGCATCCTCTTCGTCATCACCGCCGTCGTCGTCGTGTTGTCGGCGATCTCGGTGCGCTTCATCCGGTCGGTTCCCTGACCCCGACCCGTCACACGCCCGTTCCTACGAGAGAGAGCACCACCGCATGCCGATCCAGACCCTGGCCGAAGGCTGGGACTACCGCACGAAGGCCAGCGTCTTCTCCGAGCTCGGTGGAGCGGGAGTGACCGAGTGGCAGCCGGTCGTCATCCCGCACGATGCCATGCTCCACGAAACGCGCCGCGACGATCTCGCGCATGGAGCAACCAGCGGGCACTTTCCGGGCGGGGCCTACCAGTACCGCCGGACGCTGTTCGTGCCGGCCGAAGACGAAGGCGCACTGCTCACCCTCGTCTTCGAAGGCGTGTACCGCAACGCCGCCGTCTTCGTCAACGGGACGCTGGCGGGCCAGCGGCCGAGCGGCTACGCCGAGTTCTCGGTGCGCATCGATCCGTACGTCACGTTCGGGGCCGACAACGAGATCGTCGTGGAGTGCCGCAACGGGAAGGACGCGCGCTGGTACTCGGGAGCGGGCATCTATCGGCCGGTGCACCTGGTGACCCAGTCGCGGATGCGCATAGCGCACACGCACGTGCGCACGACCCATCTGGGCGAGGCTGAGGCGGTCGTCGAGGTCGCCACGCTCGTGCGCAACGACGGTATCCGCACCGCACGCGGGCGCGTGTCCCTGCGGATGTCGTTCTCCGGCACGGCGGTGAGCGAGTTGGACACCCCCGTGACCGTGTTGCCCGGCGAGCAGATGATGGTGCGCCAGCGCGTGTTCCTGAGCGATCCCGTGGTCTGGTCGGCCGAGACACCCCACCTTTACGACGTGTCGGTCGAGCTGGAGCGGGAAGGAGAGGGGGTCGTCGATGATCGCCAGACCCGGTTCGGGGTACGGACGATCCAGGTCGACCCGCGGCATGGCCTGCGCGTCAACGGCAAGACGGTCAAGCTGCGCGGTGCGTGCGTGCACCACGACAACGGCGTTCTCGGGGCCGCCACCTTCGCGTCGGCCGAGGAACGACGCGTGCGCCTGTTGAAGGCGGCCGGCTTCAACGCCATCCGCAGCTCACACAACCCGTTGAGCCGAGCGATGCTCGACGCGTGCGATCGCCTGGGCATGTACGTCATGGACGAGGCGTTCGACACCTGGACCGTCAGCAAGACCGACGAAGACTACTCCTACGAGTTCCCCGAATGGTGGGAGCGCGATGTCGAGTCGATGGTGGCCAAGGACATCAACCACCCCAGCGTGATCTTCTACTCGATCGGCAACGAAATCCCCGAGAACGGCACCCCGTTCGGTGCCGTGCAGAGCCGCAAGATCGCGGAGCACATCCGGACCCTCGATCCCACGCGCCTGGTCACCAACGGAATCAACGGATTCGTCGCAACGCTGGACGACGTCATCGCTGCGATGCGCGTCCAAGCTCCCTCCGACGACCAGGCCTCCGGCGGCGTCAACACGATGATGGCGCAACTCGGCGACTACGTGGGCCTCATCGCTGTCTCCGAGCCGGTCACTGTGCGCACGGAGGAGTCGCAGGCGGTGCTCGACGTCGCAGGGATGAACTACTCGCAAGCGCGATACGAGCTCGACCGCGACCGCTTCCCCGAGCGCATCACTGTCGGCACCGAGTCGTTCCCGACGGCGATCGACGAGATCTGGGCGCTGGTCGAGGCAGATGCGCGCGTCATCGGCGACTTCACGTGGACCGGGTGGGACTACATCGGCGAGGCCGGCATCGGCGGCATCGACTACGTCGAGGACCTGAAGAACTCCCAGCAGAGCGTCGCCCGTGACTACCCGTGGCTGCTCGCCTACTGCGGCGACATCGACATCATCGGTCACCGTCGCCCCGCTTCGTTCTACCGGGAGATCGTCTTCGGGCTCCGCACCGACCCCTACATCGCGGTCCAGCGGCCGCAGCACCACGGCAAGACCGTGGCCTTCGCCACTCCGTGGGCCTGGACTGATTCGGTGTCGAGTTGGACGTGGACGGGCTTCGAGAACCAGCCCGTGCATGTCGAGGTCTATGGTCGTGGCGACGAGGTGGCGCTGCTGTTGGACGGCGAGGAGATCGGCCGCCAGCCGATCGGCGTCACGAAGGCCTTCCGCGCCGACTTCGAAACGGTCTACCGTTCGGGGACGCTCGAGGCGGTGTCGTACCTCGGCGGCGCCGAGGTGGGCCGGTACGCGCTGCACGCCGGCGGGACGCCGCGGAGGCTGGATGCAGAGGTCGACAGCGGGGCCGACGACCTCTCCTTCGTCATGCTCGCCCTCACCGACGGTCGTGGGACGGTCATCACGGGCGAGGATCAGTCGATCGCTGTGCGCCTGGAGGGTCCCGCCGTCCTCCAGGGCTTCGGATCGGCGAACCCGAAGACGGAGGAGAGCTTCGTCACCGATCGTCACACGACCTTCGACGGCCGCGCGTTGGCGGTCGTACGTCGCACCGGTCGCGGAGCCATCACGCTCACAGCCGAGGCCGAGCAGGGCGCGCAGATCGAGGTCATTCTCTGAGTCCGCCACGAAGATCCCGACGCCCGCGACATCACGCGGATGTCGGGGCCTTCGTCGTCGGCGGCTGCCGGTCAGCCGCCGTAGCGGACGTAGAAGGAGCCGAGTCCGCAGGTGTACGTCGCGGGGCCGACGGTGTGCACGCCCTCTCCGAGGCGTGCACAGGTCTGCGCCGCATCCACGAGGGTGGCGCCGATCACGAACAGGATCACCAGTGCCACGGCGACCCCGATGCCCGCGGAGAACCACCGATTCCGGTGGCTGAAACGGCCGCTACGAGACGGCCGCGCCCGGCACGATGGCCCTACCGTGACCGACCTGGGACTTGTCGGGCACGTCGCCGCGGCGACCCGACGCCGCGGCCCCCCGTCGAAGGAACGTCGACCATGACTTCAGACACCGCCGTCACCCGAGCCCGCCGCCGCCAGGGCGGCACCGATCGCGACGCGACACCGCAGCCGGCGCAGCACGCACGGCCTTCCACGGCCCGTATCGCGCGGTCGCGGATCGCCCTGATCTCGTGCGTGGTGCTGTGGATGCTCTACCTCACGACGGTCATCGTCACCCTCTCTCGCGGCGGTGCGCTCGTCGACTCCACCCAGCTGCTGGCCACGACGCTGTTCCTCGTCTCCGTGACCGCGCTCACGTTCTCGGCCTGCATGTATCTGCTCGCGCGGGCGGGCGCTCTTCCTCGGCTCGCGGATCATCGCCGCCCCCGCCGGATCGTGATCGACGAGCACTTCTTCGATCACGAACCCCTGCTGACCGCTCTGCTGCCCTCTCGACGCGAGGATCCCGACCTCGTGCGGATGGCGCTCTGGTCCGTCGCGTTGCAGGAGTTTCCGCGGCTCGACGTCGTGCTGCTGCTGGACGACGACCCCGACCCCGCCGACGACGCGGCGCGCGCCGGGCTGGAGGGGTGCCGCGCCCTGACGGGAGAGCTGGATGCCGCACTGCGTCCGGTCTTCGAGCGCGTGGATGCCGCCGCCGCCCGCATCCGCGCGGGCGAACTCTCCGCGGCCGCGGCGACGGAGCTCGTGATGCGCGAGCATGCGGCGTGCGCGCAGTGGCTGCACGCACGCGCCGAGGAGGCGCCGACCCGGACGCACGTCGAGGTCTTCTTCGTCGAGCAGGTGCTGCGGCGCCTGGCATCCGATCTCGAGGCCACGGCCGCGGCTCTGCTCGAAGCCGCGGAGAGCGGGGCGGCGCCGCTGACGCTCGCGCGTGCGCATCAGCTTGTCAGCCGCCTCGTGCGGATCTTCGGTGTGGACGCCTCCACCTTCGAGCGGCGGCGCTACGCCTCGTTGTCGCACGTGTCCAACAAGGCCATGAACCTGAACGCGTACCTCGGCCTGATCGGCGGTCGCTACCGGGAGCGATGGGTGGGCGGTCAGCGGGTCCTCGAGGATGCCGGCGCCGGGCGCAGCACCCTCGAAGTGGCCGAACCCGACTACGTGCTGACCCTGGACGCCGACTCGATGCTGCTGCCCGGGTACTGCGCGACGCTGGTCCACACCCTCGAGCAGCCGGAGAACGCGCGCGTCGCGGTCGCCCAGACGCCCTACTCCGCCTACCGCGGGGCTCCGACCCGGCTCGAACGCATCGCCGGGGCGACGACCGACCTGCAGCACGTCGTGCACCAAGGTCTCACGGCGTTCGGGGCGACGTTCTGGGTGGGCGCGAACGCCGTGCTGCGCTGGCAGGCCCTGACCTCGCTGCGACGCGAGTCGGTGGAAGACGGCACGCGCATCGTGCGGTACATCTCCGACCGGACGGCCATCGAGGACACCGAGTCGAGCATCGACATCGCCGAGCACGGCTGGACGCTGATGAACTACCCGGAGCGCCTCAGCTACAGCGCCACACCGCCCGACTTCGGCTCCCTCGTCATCCAGCGTCGCCGCTGGGCGGACGGCGGGCTGCTGATCATCCCCGCCCTGCGCGCCCTGGCCGCTCGCCGTCGCCGCGGCGGCGAGCCGATGCGGGCCGCCGAGCGGCTGCTCCGACTGAACTACCTCGGTTCGATCTCCTGGGTCACGGTGGGCCTGCTCGCGGTGCTCACGCTCTACCCGATGGACGGGCAGCTGGTCACCATCCTGCTCATGCTGATCGCGTTACCCTATTTCGTCGAGATGGCGTCGGATCTGCGCATGCTCGGCTACCACCGGCGTGACGTCGTCGCCATCTACGGACTCAACCTCCTGCTCCTGCCCGTCAATCTCGCCGGCAGTGCGGCGTCGGTGCTGCAGGTCCTGACCGGCCGCAAGGCGCAGTTCGCGCGGACGCCGAAAGTGTCGTCGCGCACCCGCGTTCCGGCCTTCTTCCTCGTCGCGCCCCTGGCGCTGGTACTCGTGGCGGGCGCTGTCGGCGTGCGCGCCGGGATGGCGGGAGCATGGGGCACCGCGGTCTTCGCGGCGTTCACCACGATCGCGACGCTGTGGGCCATCGTGCGTCTCATCGGCGTGCGTGCCACGGCATCCGATCTCTGGTTCGCGTGGATGGACTGGATCTGGGTGGAGGAGAAGGATGCCGCCGCGCCCGCCACCGCCTCCTCTCCGCGGTGGGCTGCGGTCCTCGACGACGGGCCGCTGGACGCGATCGGAGCGCTCTCATGAGCCCGGTGCACGCGCCCCGGCGTTCGCGGTTCGCCGGACGGCAGCTCTCGTTCGGGCGCCTCGCCCTCAGCATGGCCGTGGTCGTCACGCTGGGACTCGGCGCGACCGCGGCCGCCCTCGTCCCGGCGTTGCCGCCGGCGGTGGCCGGCGCCGACGCCGCCCACCGCTGGTTCGCGCCGTACTACGACGTGACGCTCGAATCCGGCGACGAGCTGTCGCGCAGCACGATGGACGATGCCCCCGGGGGACTGGTCCTCGCCTTCGTCGTCGCCGCGGGTGACGACGACTGCACGCCCACGTGGGGACGCACGTACACGCTCGACGACGCCGCCCAGCGGTTCCAGCTCGATCGTCGCGTCGAGCGGATGCACCGCGAGGGGCGCCCGCTCGCGGTGTCGTTCGGAGGCGCCCTCAACACCGAGCTGGCCTCCGCGTGTGCGACGGTCGACGCCCTGGCGACGGCGTATCGCACCGTGCTCGACCGGTACGGCATCGACACCGTCGACCTCGACATCGAAGGGGATGCTCTCGACGACGCGGCGGCGACGGCACGACGTGCCGCGGCGATCGCACAGCTGCAGAAGCAGCGGAGCGCGGAGGGCACGTCGTTGCAGGTGTGGCTCACACTGCCCGTGGCGCCCGACGGTCTCACCGCCCAAGGGTCCGCGCAGGTCTCGGCGATGCTCGACGGGGGAGTCGAGATCGCCGGTGTCAACGCCATGACGATGGACTTCAACGCCGACGATCACGCCGCCTCCACGTCGTCGCTCGCGATCAGCGCGTTGGACGCCACCGCCCGGCAGGTCACCGACCTGTGGGACGCCCACGGGCGCACCCTGCCGCCGGGCGGAGCGCGGGCCTTGCTGGGAGCGACCCCGATGATCGGTCAGAGCGACATCGAGCGCGAGGTCTTCACGCTCGATGACGCCCGGGCGCTCGCCGACTACGCCACCGCGCAGGGCATCGCGAGGATGTCGATGTGGTCCCTCAACCGCGACCGCACCTGCGGATCGAACTACCCGCTCGTGCATCGGGTCTCGCCCCTGTGCAGCGGCGTCGATCAGGCCGGCGTGAGTTTCGCCGGCACCCTCGCCGACGGGCACACGGGCACGCCGTCGGGGGAGCCCCTCGCTCCGCAGGACGGTCCCATCGTCCCCGACGACGCCGCCACCAGCCCCTTCCCGCTGTGGACGTCGCAGTCGTTCTACTCGGCAGGGGTGTTCGTGGTCTGGCGGGGCTCGGTCTACGTGTCCAAGTGGTGGAACGAGGACGGCCCCCAGCCCGATGACCCCTCGTTGGATGCCGCGGCATCCGCGTGGACCTACGTGGGCCCCGTGCTCTCGAGCGACCGCCCGTTCACCCTGCCGCAGCTGCCGGAGGGCACCTACCCGGAATGGTCCGCCACCGGCCTCTACAACCAGGGCGATCGCGTCCTGTACGACGGCAGCGGGTACGAGGCGCGCTGGTGGTCGCAGGGACAGCGTCCCGATCGGTCGGTGCTCGATCACGACTACTCGCCGTGGAAGCTCCTCGACGGGTCGTGACCGCTGACGGCATCGAACACGTGCGGGCGGCCGTCGATCGCGATGGTCGCCCGCACGGCTCGTCCGTCCGGATGCAAGCGTCCGACGACGTGCCGGCGCGCATCGGAGATGCTCTCGGCCATCCACCCCACGGCCGCATCGATCCCGTCGTCGGCGGCGGCGGCGCCGCTGTCGTCGAGCAGGACCACGTCGACGCCGCGGGCGCGCGCGGCCGCGACGGCGCTGCGCAGCGGCTCACGCGCCAGCGCGCCGGCGCGCAGGTCGTCGCGCAGTCGGCCCTCTTGCGCCGCATAGGCGCGCCGCTCCTCGGGTGAGGGCGACCGCCCTTCGGCGATGCGGTTCAGCAGGGGCACGACGGAGGCGGCGAGATCGTCGGCGTGCTCGCGCAGCTCCGCACGCGCCGACATCGACCAGCTCTGCCGTTCCGCGGCGGCGACGGCCTCATGGTGCAGGACGACGATGCCCCGCTGCATGCGCGCGATGACGTGCAGCATCAGGACGGCGACGCCGACGACCAGTCCGGGGCGGGTGATCAGCTGGAGGATCTGGCCGGGGGCGACGCCCTGAGCGGCTCCCGCGGCGATCAGGACACCGACGACCAGGGCGGCGCCGACGAGCGCCGTGCCCCCGCGCCCTCGCAGAGCCAGCGGCACGAGCAGGAAGGACAGCGCCATCACCGGCCACAGGGTGCCGTAGGTCAGCGGGGCGACCGCGACGGTGCCGAGTGTGCCACCGACCACGAGCCCGACGACGCCGATCGACCGGCCCCACGACGGCTCGGCGGGCAGGGAGCGGCGCAGCAGCTCGGCGGTGACCAGGATCGCCGCCAGTGCCGCCACCTGCAGCGCCCACGTGTGCGGCGCCACGACCGTCGCTGCCATCGCGCACAACGACTGCAGCACGACGTAGCCCACCCCGATGCGGGTCACACCGCGTCGCAGCGCCGCGGAGTCGGTGACCGCCGCCATCTGGACGCCCGGCGCGGGCGGCGCGTACCGCAGCGTGACGCGCGTGCCGACGCCTCGTGTGGAGACGATCTCGGCGGCGCCGCCGGGAACGCGTTCCATGCGCGCGACGATGCTCTGGCGGATGCCGAGGCGGTCGTCGTCGATCCGGGCCAGCTCGAAGCCGGGGCCGTCATCGACGATGTCGATGCGGACGTCGTCGTCGCGGGAACGGAGATGGACCTGCCGCCGCGCCAGCGGTGCATGCCGGGCCGCGTTCGTCAGCGCCTGACGCGTCGCCCCCAGCATCGCCGTGGTCGCACCGTCGTCGAGGAGGAGGGGACCTTCGATGTCGCAGGTCAGCTCTGCCCCCTGCCGGCGGGTCTCCACGACCAGCTCGGCATCCAGCGGGAGAGGCTCGCGCGCGCCGTCGTCGACGAGCGACGTGACCATCCCCGCCGCACGCCGCGCCTGGACGGCGAGTCGATCGAGCGGAACCGGCAGTTCGGAGGCGGCCAGCACGAGCGTCGCCAGCACCTCGTCGTGGACGAGGGCGGCCGCGTGCGTCCGCGCCGCCAGGCGACCCCGCTCGGCCGACTCGCGGGCCGCGGCGGCCCGGCGCTCCGCTGCGGCGGCGTCCAGGCCGGCGCCGACCGACAGCACATGGCCGCCGAGCACGCAGACCACGGCCGCGGTCAGCAGCGCGTGCGAGTCGTTGACGATTCCGTCCAGATCGAAGCCTCCGAACGTGAGACGGTACGTCGCCCCCGCGAGAGTCCCGATCGCCAGCGTGGCCCACCCCGCACGCGGGCCGAAGGCGACGAGCGCGCAGGCGGTGGCGGCGCTGGATGCCGTCAGCACCCACGGCATCCGCTCCACCTCCGACGTCGCCGCCGCCGGGGCGAACAGGATGACCGCGGCCCAGAACAGGATCGTCGCAGCGCCGGCCGTGCGGCGCAGCATCCGGGTGCCCAGCAGGGGGGAGAGCGCCCCGCCGACGATGGTGATGGCCGTGGCGGCGACCACGATGATCAGATACCAGAGGGGAAGGACGGGGTGTTCGCGGGCCACGACGGTCAGGTTGAACGTGCCGACCGCCGCCACCATCGCGCCGCTGGTCGCCAGCAGCACCCGCCGAGCGGCGCGCTCAGCGGCATCCGCGTCACTCACGCCGCGGTACCGGCACGTAGCCGTCTTCGAGGCCCCGCTGATACAGCTCGACCTTCGTCGCCGCCGGGCGGCCCAGCTGATGGTAGACGGAGCGGATGCGGCGAAGGTGATCGTTGACGGTGTTCTCGGAGATGAACAGCCGAGTCGCGACGTCCCGCGCGCCCAGCCCCGACGCGTACAGCGCCAGGACCTCGCGCTCGCGCGCGGTGAGCGGGGCGCCCTCGAGCAGAGGATCGGTGTCCAGCGCCGAGGCCCATTCCGCCGTCGAGACGTGCTCGCCGCGCGACGCCGACACGATCGCGGTGAGCAGCCCTGCCGACGGCGCGGACTTCCTCACGACGCCGCGGATGTCGGCGCGTGAGGCGGCGCGCACGAGGTACGGATCCTCGCCGGAGGTCAGCACGAGAACCTGGGCGCCCCAGCGGCGCAGCGCCGCGACGTTGTCCGCCGGATGCGATCCGTCGCGCAGGCTCAGATCGAGCAGGACCAGTTCGGCACGTCGCGGGTGGCGCACCAGCTCGTCGACGGTGCGGGCGTGACCGACGAAGCTGACCTCGGGCGTCGCGGCGAGGAGGTTCTGCACCGCCATCGCGACGAGCTCGTGGTCGTCGACGACGGCGACGGATGCCGCATCCACCATCCCCAGGACACCTCTCTTCGAGCCGGCCCCCCCGGCGGTGGACGTGCCGCACCTCGCGCCGCTCCAGGATAGGGGCAGGATTCGCCGTGCGCGCCGTCGACTCCGCATTATTACCGGCGCGCCAGCCCGGCTGCCGTCGGCCCGCATCGTCACGCCAGCAGCGTCTCCCCGATGTACCCGCCCGGCCGGCACCCGGGTGGGACGGCGAACACCGCCGAGCCGATCGGTGTCGTCCACTCGTTGAGCAGGTCGAGCTCGTCCAGCCGCCGCTGGATGGGAACGAACTGAGCGTCCACGTCGGCCTGGAACGACACGAAGATCAGCCCCGAGTCGGACACCTGTCCGCCGTCCGGACGCTCGTCGTAGTTGTAGCCGCGACGGAAGATCCGCTGTCTCGCATCATCGGGCCGCGAGCGGCGCAGGTGCGAGAACTCCGGGATCACAGGGAAGCCGACCGGGGTCTTCGCATCGAAGTCGGGCTCGTCGTGCTCGGCCGCACCGGTGAGCGGAGCGCCGTTGGACAGCGTGCGCCCGACGGAGTCCTCGCGTCCCGGGCGGTCGAGCCTGTCCCATTTGTCGAGGTCCATGTGGATGCGGCGGATGACCATGCCCGTGCCGCCGGCCATCCACCCCGCATCCGACCAGACGACTTCGTCGAAGTGGCCGGTTCCGGGCTGAGGGTTCGCGGTGCCGTCGACCTGGCCGAAGAGGTTGCGCATGGTCGTGCCCGGCGCGACCGTGCCGTAGGCGCGGCGGAACCCCTGCTGCGTCCAGCGCACCTCGGCGAAGCTGCGGGCGTCCTTCAGCAGCATCCGCGTCGCATGGGCGACCGTCAGCGGGTCGTCGCCGGCGATCTGCAGCAGCAGGTCGCCGTGGCTGAACTCGTCGCGGAGGCGATCGATGCCGAACGCGGGCAGCGGTCGCAGCCAGCTCGGCGCGGCTCCCTGCGCCCGGGAGACGAGCCCGGGTCCGAACGCGAACGTCACGGTGAGGCGGGCGGGCGCCGCGGCCAGCTCCGGTTCGGAGTCGGCGAGGGCCGGCCGCCCCTGCGTCAGCCGCTCGGCGTCATCGCTCAGCACGCGCAGGAGGCGGCGCAGGTCGTCGCGGTCGACATCGGCGTGCAGGTCGAGCGCGACGAACGTCCCGTGCGCCTGCGCGTCGGTGTCGACGCCCGCCTGGTGGACGCCGTGGAACGGCACGATCTCGGTGCCGTTGAGCGGGACGGATGCCGCGGCCGGCGCGGCCGCGTCGGGAGAGGGGGTGAGGGCGAGGTCGATGCCGATGGCGGCGGCGGCGCCGACGCCGGCGACAGCTCCTCCGAGGAGGAACTGCCGCCGGGTCGACGCCGATCGACGCGCGCCCGTGTCGGGCGCGGCCATCAGTTGCTCGGCGTGGGGCTCGGGCTCATGTCCATCTCGCCGCCCTGGTAGGTCTCGTTGGCACCGGAGTAGTCCTTGACCGGGGCCGAGAACGCCGCCGTGGAACCGTCGGAGAACGTCAGCGTGAAGCGGGTCTCCTCACCCGCCTTCAGCGGCGCGGTCAGGTCCATCAGCATGATGTGGTTGCCGCCCGGCTGCAGCACGAGCTCACCGCCGGCCGGAATCACGAAACCGCCGTCCTTCTCCTTCATGACCATCGCGCCCGAGGCGTCGGAGACGGTCTCGTGCAACTGCAGCATGGAGGAGGCCGGGGAGGTCGCCGACACGAGGGTGACCGGCGCGGACGAGCCGTTGCGGAGGGTGCCGAAGGCGGCGGACATGCCGGAGTCGGCAGCCTTGACCCAGGCGTCGGAGATCGTCACGGCGGCGCCGGCGTCGGCGCTCGTCGCCGAGGCGGACGGCGTCGATCCGGCGGAGGAGCTCGTGCTGGCGCAGCCCGCGAAGGCCAGGAGGCCGACGCTCAGGAGAGCGCCGGCGCGGGCGGCGACGGTCAGGCGGGTGCGGGTGGTGGTGTGGATGCTCACGAGGAGGTGCCTTTCTTTCGGCGGAGGAAGTGGAAAGCGGCGTAGGCGGCGACGGCGATGATCGCCCCGCCCGCGCCGACCAGCAGGATCCGGATGATCCCCTGGTCCTCTCGTGCGCCCTGATCCTGTGCGGTGGTGTCCTGTGCGTCCGCGGCCGTTCCGGCATCCGTCGATGTCGACGGGGCCGTGGCCGCCGGCGTCCGCGTCAACGGCTCGGCGCCGCCGACCGTGAACGGGATGATCCCGCTGATCGGATGCCCGTCCTGCGAGACGACACGCCAGCGGATCTCGTAACCGCCGGTCGGCAGCTGCGGGTCGAGGCTCACCGTCACCGTGCCGTCGCGCACGACGGGGGCGTCGGCGACCCAGTCGCGGTCCGCTCCGTCTGCGACGATCACGGCGGCGCCGATCGTCAGCACGTCGGCCGAGAAGGTGAGTGTCACCTCCGCCGGGGCGTCGGTGAGCGCCTCCCCGGATGCCGGGGTGCTGCCGAGCAGCTCATCGTGGGCCGCCGCGGGCAGGGCGGTGACGAGCACCGACGTGCCGGCGAGGGCCACGGCGAGCAGCAGCGTGCGAAGACGGGTGCGGAAACGGGAAGACGACATGGAACGACCACCGATCGATCGCGCGCTCACGACGCAGGTGCGAGCGCACAGCGGATCCGCGCCCGGACATCGCGTCGCGGGCGGGGACAGGGATCAGAGCGCGGGGGCGAGCGGGGGTCCGCGGCGGCGACCGTCGACGACGTGCGCGGCGGGGCGCACCCTCCAGGCGACCGCGTCGGCCGCACGGGCGGCGGGAACGGGACGGGCGATGACGGTACGGGCCCGCGCGACCGCGCGGCGGGCCCAGGCGCGGATGTCACGGGCCAGCTGCAGCAGGGCGCGGATGGTGCGCTCGCCGCGGTACAGCGCAGCGGTCGTGACGAGCGCGGCCGCCGCGTGCAGCGCCCACATCAGCGGGTCGGCGCACAGCGCCGACACGAGTGCGCTCGCAGACGTGGTGGTGACGGCATCCGCGGACATCGCCATCGCACCGTGATCGTGGTGCGAGATCGCCGAGGCGGCGCCCGAGACGGGGGCGCCCATCACGAACAGGGTGTGGAACAGCAGCTGGCTCGCCACGACGCTCAGCCCGAGTCGCACCGCGGAGAGCGTCCGGCCGGCGAGGAGCGTCGACACCATGAGCGCCAGCATCCACGGGGCGACGATCCCGAACGGTCCGGGAACCGACCCGCCGGCGACGACGTGCGACACGAGCGCCGTGAACGTCGCGACGGAGGCGACGACGGCACCCCGCGCGACGCGCGGAGTCCGGGAGCGTCGCATGCGCCCAGTCTGCCAGGTCGTGCCGCGACCTCAGCGGCGCCGCTTGGCCGCTTCGGTCGCCTGCCGCTCGGCGATGACCGGATGGGTGCCGGTGTAGCCCTCGCGCGCGGCGACGGCCGCCTGGATCTTGCCGCGGGCGGCGAACCAGCCGATGATCAGCGCCGGGATCAGCACGATCAGCGAGGCGAGCACCCACCGTCCCGTCTCCGAGAAGCCCATCGTCACGAGCACGAAGAAGAGGAACGCCAGCGTCAGGTACGACGTGTACGGCGCCCCGAACAGACGGAACGACGGCCGCTGGAGCCTGCCCTCCTTCGCCCACTTCACGAGCTTGAGCTGGCAGAGGATGATCGTCGCCCACCCACCGATGATGCCGAGGGCCGACACCTCCAGCACGATCTCGAACGCCTGCGACGGCCAGAGCGCGTTGATGCCGACGCCCGCGAGCGTGATGACGGCCGTCAGCAGGATGCCGCCGTACGGCACGCCGTTGCGGCTCATCGCCGCGGTGAACGCCGGCGCCGACCCGTTGACCGACATCGAGCGCAGGATGCGGCCCGTCGAGTACAGGCCCGCGTTGAGGCTCGACAGCGCCGCCGTGAGGACGACGAAGTTCATGACCGAGCCGGCGATCGCGCCGGTCTGCGGCGAGCCGATGTGCGAGAAGAAGGTGACGAACGGCGACTGCCCGGCCTCGTAGGTGCCGAACGGCAGCAGCAGCGACAGCAGCAGGATCGAGCCCACGTAGAAGACGGCGATGCGGATGACGACCGTGTTGATCGCCTTCGGCATGACCTTCTCGGGGTTCTCCGTCTCGCCGGCGGCCGTGCCGACGAGTTCGATGGCCGCGTAGGCGAAGACCACGCCCGAGATGGCCAGCAGGGGTGCGACGACACCCATCGGGAAGAGACCGCCGTTGTCCGAGATCACGCTGAAGCCGGTGGGCCCGACATCCGTCGCGCCGCCGAAGATCAGGAAGCAGGTGCCGACGATGAGGAAGATCACGAGGGCCGCGACCTTGATGAGGGCGAACCAGAACTCCATCTCGCCGAAGAGCTTGACGCTCACCAGGTTCAGCGACAGCACGACGACCAGGGCCACGAGGGCGATCAGCCACTGCGGGATCTGCTGCAGCGGCTCCCAGTACTGCGCCCAGAACTTGACGTAGAGGGCGGCCGCGGTCACGTCGACGATCGAGGTCATCGCCCAGTTGAGGAAGTACATCCACCCGGCGCCGAACGCGAGCTTCTCGCCGTAGAACTCGCGGGCGTAGGACACGAACGACCCCGACGACGGGCGGTGCAGCACGAGCTCCCCGAGCGCGCGCAGGATGAGGAATGCGAAGAAGCCGCAGACCGCGTAGACCAGGATCAGCGACGGTCCGCTCGAGGCGAGACGGCCGCCGGCGCCCATGAACAGACCGGTGCCGATAGCGCCGCCGATCGCGATCATCTGGATCTGTCGCGGGCGCAGGGTCTTGTGGTAGCCCGCATCCTCGCTGGAGAAGTCCTGCACCGCTTCGGTGCGATCGCCCGTCAGCTCGCGCGCGTTCTCGCGGGCGTCCTCCGGGTCCAGCCCGGACGTCGGCTCGTTGTGCGTCATCCCGCAATCATGGATGCCGTGCGTTTCGGTGCCGTGACGCGTGGCCACGCGTGTCGTGAAAAACCAGCCGATGGTCGGGGGTGGGTGGGGCGTTTCGACTCGCGGCGGCGCCGCTCGCTCAACGACCGGGGCGGTGGGGGCGTTTCGACTCGCGGCTGCGCCGCTCGCTCAACGACCGGGGGAGGTGGGTGGGGGCGTTTCGACTCGCGGCTGCGCCGCTCGCTCAACGACCGGGAGGTGGGCCGGGCGTTGAGCGAGCGCAGCGAGTCGAAACGACGTGCGCCCGGGTCAGCCCGCCGTCGGCGGAGGCGCCTGCAGGCCGGCGAGGATCTGGCGGGCGAGCGCCATGAACGCGGCCGTCGCGGGCGAGATGGAGCCGGCGCGGCGGGTCACGAACGCGTAGTGCTCCTCGACGGCGGGTGACAGCGGCGTCATGTAGAGCCCACGCTCGGCGATCACCGAGCGGCCGACGTGGTACGACACGAGCGAGTCTCCGACGCCCTGCGCCGCGAGCTCCAGCGCGTGCGTCTGGAACTCGACCTCGATGATCGGGTCGAGCCGTACGCCCGCGGCCTGCGCGCGCTCCAGCAGCGACACGCGCAGCGGATCGTCGAGCGACCACCGCGCCTCGGACAGGATCAGCGGCCGGGTCGAGAGCGTCCGGATGTCGATCGGGGCGCGGGTGTGCTCGGGGTTGCGCGAGACGTAGACGACGTGGTCCACGAAGATGCCGGGGATCAGACGCAGCTGTCGGTCGTCGATCGGCAGCTGGACGATCCCGGCCTCCAGGTCGCCGTTGCGCACCGACTCGGCGACTTCGGACGAGTTCAAGCCGGTGACCTTGACCTTCACGGCCGGATGCCGCGAATGGAACTCGCGGATCAGGTCGGTCAGGAGGTACAGGTGGGCGCTGTTGAAGGTGCCGAACAGCACCGTGCCCTCCTCGAGCGAACCCACTCGGCGCCCGAAGTCGGCGATCTCGTCGACGTCGGCGAGCGTCTTCTCGGCGAGGGGGACCAGCTGCTTGCCCACGCCGGTGAGCAGGAGCCGCCGCGTCGTGCGGGTGAACAGCCGCAGCCCCAGGTTGGCCTCGAGGACCGAGATCTGCTCCGACAGACTCGGCTGCGCGATGTGGTGTTCGGCGGCCGCCGCGGAGAACGTGCCGAGCCGCGCCGCGGTGAGGAAGTACTGCAGCTGTCGTACGGTCGGGGTGGCCATGGGCGCTCGCTTTGTAGAGGTTTGTCCTATGGTGACTATAACGGTTTGAGGATTGTCCTTGGTGGGCGGCCAGTGGTGCACTGGGTTTTACACGGCCCGACTATCCGAGGAGATCCCCGCATGCAGACCCCCACACCCCCGGTTGCACTCATCACCGGGGCCGCCAGCGGAATGGGACAGAGCACCGT
Source organism: Microbacterium sp. PAMC21962 (assembly GCF_019443465.1). Lineage (NCBI taxonomy): Bacteria > Bacillati > Actinomycetota > Actinomycetes > Micrococcales > Microbacteriaceae > Microbacterium > Microbacterium sp. PAMC21962. The sequence continues at coordinate 2,833,593 of NZ_CP080381.1, forward strand.
CGAGCTCTTCCGCGAGCGCGGGTACACGGTGGTCGCGCTGGATGTCGCCTGGCCGGCGGAATCCGCCGCCGTCGACGGCGACGTGCTGCGGATCGTCGCCGACGTCCGGTCGCGGGAGGCCGTGGCCGCCGCCGTCGACGCCGTACTCGCCCCCGGCCGCGGTATCGACGTGGTCGCCAACATCGCCGGCGTCTACCCGCCGACGACGCTCGCGAGCTACGACGAGGCCACCTACCGGCGCATCTTCGACATCAACGTCCTAGGCGTGCTGAACGTGATCGCCGCCGCACGCCCCCGCCTGTCGCGCGGCGCGTCCGTCGTGAACTTCGCGTCGGTCGACGCGTTCACGGTGTCACCCGGTCAGCTCCTGTACGGCGCCTCGAAGGCGGCGGTCGTCATGCTGACCAAGGCGCTCGCCCTCGAGCTCGCCCCCGACGGCATCCGCGTCAACGGCATCGCACCCGGCTGGGTCGCGACGCCCGGCAACGCGGCGACCGGTCGGATGGAGGCGGCCGCCGCGTCGATCCCCCTCGGCCGCGTCGCGACGCCCGAGGAGATCGCGGCGTGGGTGTGGCTCGTCTCCCAGCCCGAGTACGGCGCGTTCCTCGACGGCGAGACCATCGTCCTGTCGGGTGCGGACGTGATGCGATGAGCACCGTGGTCATCACCGGCGCGGCGCGCGGTCAGGGAGCGGCACACGCCGCCGCTCTGGCCGAGGCCGGCCACGCGCTGGTGCTGGCCGACCGGATGGACGACGCCGGTCGCGCCGTCGCCGCGACCCTGCGCGACCGCGGCGCCGACGCGCGCTACTTCTCCCTCGACGTCGCCGATGAGGGAGGGTGGGCCGTGCTCGCCGCGCAGCTCGCCGAGACCGAAGACCCGCTGGTCGGCCTCGTCAACAACGCGGGCATCCTCCGGCACGGGGCGATCGCCGACACCGACGCGGCCACCTGGCTCCTGCACGACCGGGTCAACGCGCTCGGCGCATTCCTCGGCATCCGCGCCCTCGCCCCGCTCATGCACACCGGCGGGTCCATCGTGAACGTGTCGTCGACGGCGGCGCTGGTGGGGACCGCGGGCTACGCCGCCTACTCGGCGTCGAAGGCCGCCGTGCTCGCGCTGACGCGTGTCGCCGCGGTGGAGTACGCGCCGCTGGTGCGCGTCAACGCGATCTGCCCGGGCGGCGTCGACACCCCGATGAACGACGACGAGCCCGCCGGGGGCAGCTCCTCCGGCGCCCCCCTCGGCCGACGCGCGCGCCCCGACGAGATCTCCCCGCTCGTGCGCTACCTCATCTCCGACTCCTCCTCTTTCGTCACCGGATCCGTCCTGACGATCGACGGCGGCCTGACGGCCGTCTGACCCACCCGAATCCACACCCGAAAACCCACTCGAGCACTACCCAGAAAGCAGGAAGCCATGTCCCGCACCACCCGCGCCCGCGCCGCCACCGCGCTCGTGTCCATCGCCTCCGTCGCCGTGCTGCTCACCGGCTGCGCCGGCTCCGCCGCCCCCGCGTCCACCGTCGCCTCCGACTGCACCCCCGCGCACGAAGGGCTGACGACCTTCACGCCGGGCACCCTCACAGTGGGCGTGCCGGAGAACCTGCCCTACACGCAGACCAAGGGCTCCGACGCGTCCGGCCTCGAGATCGACGTCGTGCGCAAGCTCGCCGAGGCCGAGTGCCTCGCCCTGGCGTTCGTGCCGATCACCTACGCCAACGGCATCCCGATGATCAGCGAGCAGAAGAAGACCGACATGATCACGGGCGGCTGGTACGTCACGGCGGCCCGCGCCGAGAAGGTCGGCTTCACCAGCCCCACCTTCTACGACTCCATGGGCATCATCTCCAAGGACGGCATCGACACCGTCACGGGCCTGGAGAGCGTCGGCGCGGTCGGCTCCGGCGCGGGCTTCTCGTGGGAGGCCGACATGTCCGGCATCCTCGGCGACAAGTTCAAGACCTACCCGGGCACCGCCGAGATGAAGCAGGATCTCCTCAACGGTCGGATCCAGGCGGCCCTCGACGGGTACGCCGTCGCGACCGTCGCCTACAAGGACACCGGCTTCGTCGTGAAGCCGGCCCAGGAGGACGACCGCGTGGCCATCACCACCGAGCAGCCGATGATCGCGTTCCCCATCGACAAGAACAACACGGCGCTCGCCGACGCGTTCAGCGAGCTGATCGACGGCTTCCGCGCCGACGGCACGCTCGCCGAGCTCAACGCGAGCTACGACCTGCCCGACTCCCTCATCGTCCCCGCCGACAAAGCGGCGACCTCCATCCGCTGAGCCGGCCGTGGTGGGGGCGCCGGGCGCCCCCACCACCTCGAACGTTAGGAACCGCCGTGTCCCGACCCCTCATCACGCAGGCCAACGAGCTCGCGATCGCCGGAGTGACGATCGAGAACCTGTCGAAGAGCTTCGGCGACCACCTCGTGCTCGACGACATCTCCATGTCGGTCAGCCCGGGCAGCGTCACCGCCCTGATCGGGCCGTCGGGCTCCGGCAAGAGCACCCTGCTGCGGTGCGTCAACCTCCTCGAGACCCCGGATGCCGGCACCATCACCGTCGGCTCGCAGACGATCACCGCGGGCCGCCGCGTCCCCGACCGCGACCTGCTCGCCCTGCGGCGCCAGGTGGGCATGGTGTTCCAGTCCTTCAACCTGTTCCCCCACATGAGCGTGCTGCGCAACGTCGCCTTCCCGCAGGAGCGCATCCTCGGCCGCTCCCGCGAGGAAGCGGAGCAGCGCGCGCTCACGCTGCTGGACCGCGTCGGCCTCAAGGACAAGGCGCACCAGCATCCGGGTCGGTGCTCCGGCGGTCAGCAGCAGCGCATCGCGATCGTGCGCGCGCTGGCGCTGAACCCGCGCGCGATGCTGTTCGACGAGCCGACCAGCGCGCTGGACCCCGAGGTCGGCGTCGAGGTGCTGGCCGTCATGCGCGAGCTCGCCGAGTCGGGCATGACGATGATCGTCGTCACCCATGAGATGCAGTTCGCCCGCGACGTCGGCGACCACCTGGTGGTCATGGCCGACGGACGCATCATCGAGGAGGGCGTGCCGCACGAGGTGATGGCCGACCCCCGCGAAGAGCGCACACGGCGCTTCCTCAGCGCCGTGCTGGAGCGCTGACATGGGCGGCGTCGACATCTCGGCGGCGATGCTCCTCGTCCTCGCCGGCCTCCCGATGACCCTGCTGGTGACGGCGCTCGCCTACGCGGTGGGGGTCGTGCTCGGCATCCCCCTCATGCTCGGCCTGCGCTCGCGCATCCTGCCGCTGCGACTCGCGCTGCGACTGGTCGTGGACATCGTGCGCGGCGTGCCCCCGATCGTGTGGCTGTTCCTCATCTACTTCGGCGTGCAGGTGGGCACGATCCGCTTCGACTCGCTGTCCGCGGCGGTCACGGGGCTCGGCCTCATCTCCAGCGCCTACCTCGCCGAGATCTACCGCGGCGCGTTCGCCACCGTGGCCCGCGGCCAGGGTGAGGCGGCCGCCGCCCTCGGACTCGGACGCGTCACGACCTTCGTCCGCGTGCTGGCGCCCCAGGCGTTCCGCACCGCCCTGCCGTCGATGGCGACCTTCCTGTTGTCGCTGCTGAAGGACTCGTCCATCGCCTCGACGATCGGCGTCGCCGACATGGTCTTCCAGGCCACGATGTTCGCCCGGCAGAACCCGGCCGTCGCCGGCATCGTCCCCTTCTTCCTCGCCGCCGCCGTGTACCTCGTCGTGTCGATCCCGATCGCGGTCACCGCACGCCGGCTCGACACCCGCCTGCGCAAGGAGGCCGTCGCATGATCGACCTCGCCGTCTACCTGCCCCGGCTCGGACAGGGGCTCGTCGTCAGCCTGCAGCTGACCGCCCTCTCCGTCGTGCTCGGCTACCTCATCGGGCTGCTGTTCGCCCTCGGGGTGTCCGCTCAGCGCGGCTGGGTGCGCTGGCCGTGCCTCGTGCTCGTGGAGGTCGGCCGCGGCATCCCCGCGCTCGTCGTGCTCTACATCGTCTACTTCGGCCTTCCCGCCCTCGGCGTGCTGTTCGAGAACTTCTGGGCCGCGGTGATCGGTCTCACCTTCACCGCCGCGGCGTACTCGTCCGAAATGATCCGCTCCGGCATCCAGTCGGTGCCGACCGGTCAGCGCGAGGCGTCGGCGGCCCTCGGACTGTCGCGGACGACCACGTTCGTGCGCGTCGTGCTGCCGCAGGGGATGCGCGCCTCGATCCCGGCCCTCATGGGTCTGGCGATCATGTCGTTCCAGGGCACCTCGCTGGCGTACTCCATCTCGGTCAACGAGCTGATGAGCCAGGCGTACCAGGTCAGCACGATCACGTTCCAGTACCTGTGGGTCTACGCGCTGACCGGGCTGATCTACGCGGCCATCGCCGTCCCGGCGACCTGGCTGTCGGTCTGGGTCGAGCGTCGGCTCAACCGGGGGTACGCATGAGATCCGTCGTCTGGCTCGAGGCCACCGTGGGCGATCCGGCCCTGGGCGGGCTGTGGGACTTCCTCGGCGAACGGATCGCACGGCTCGCCGCGGGGCGGGTGCGCACGCGCCTCGTCCACGCGGGCGCCGACGCCGGCGGCATCCGCACCCCCGCCAACCGTCTGCTCAGCGACGCCGTCCTGCTCGCCCGCGCCGCCACGCTGGAAGAGGCGGGCGACGCGGACGCGTTCGTCATCGGATGCTGGGGCGCGCCGACCGCGGTCGTCCGCGCCGCCGTCCCGGTCCCCGTCACCGGCCTGGCCGAGGCGAGCGTGCGCGCGATGGGCTCGCTCGCCCGCCGCGCCGCGGTCGTCACCGTCGCCGACAGCCTCGTCCCGGTCTTCGCGGACGAGATCCGCGGGCTGGGAGGTGCGGGAGTCTTCGGCGCCCCGCCCGTGCGCGCCTACCGGCCCGAGTCCACGCACCTCGACGTGCTGCGCGCCGTCGACGATCCGACCGACCTCATCGAGCGCTTCGACGCGTCCGCCCGGGTCGCCGTCGACGAGGGCGCCGATGCGGTCGTCGTCGGATGCGGCTACCTCGGGGCGATCTTCGACGCGCACGGCTACCGCGCCGTCAGCACCGCGGCCGACGTGCCGGTGATCGACCCGAACCTGCTCGCGCTCGAACACGTCCTGCAGCTCTGCCACCTCGCCGACGCCGGCATCCGTCCCACCGATCGCGGCTACCCGTCCGCGGCCGGCGCCCGACGCGCGGCGCTGCTCCACACGTCCCGGCGGCTGGTCCCCGACGCCGCGGCATCCACCTCCCAGGAAGGAACCCCCGCATGACCCGCTACTGCGTGATCGGAGCCGGCGCGGCCGGCATGTCCGCCGTCGTCCAGCTCACCCGTGCCGGCTACCAGGTCGACTGCTTCGAGAAGTCCGACCGGGTCGGCGGCCACTGGAACACCGACTACGACGCCCTGCACCTCATCACCTCGCGCGACATGACCGGCTTCGAGGGCTTCCCCATGCCGGCGGAGTACCCGCACTTCCCGCGGCGTGACCAGGTGCGCGACTACCTCGCCGCGTACGCGCAGGAGCACGGCCTGTTCGAGAAGGTCGTCTTCGGCGTCGAGGTCGTCGCGGTCGTGCCGCGCGCGACCGAGGGGCCCGTCGGGTCGGCCGGCTGGACCGTCACCCTGTCGACCGGGGAGTCCCGCGACTACGACGGCGTGTTCGTCGCCAACGGTCACCTGTGGGATCAGAAGGTCCCGGCGGTCGGTCGTGACTTCACCGGCACCCAGGTGCACTCCGGCTCGTACCGCAACACGTCCGACATCACGGGGCGCCGGGTGCTGGTCGTCGGCGCGGGCAACTCGGGCTGCGACCTCGCCGTCGACGCGGCGCAGCACCGCTTCGAGGTCGACATCGTGATGCGCGAGGGCATGTTCTTCCAGCCGAAGTCGTACTTCGGCGTGCCCCGCCAGGAGATCCCGTGGATGGGGCAGTTCTCGCCCGAGGAGCAGGACTTCATCGCCCGCATGCTCGCCAAGGTCTCGATCGGCGAGGCGAAGGACTACCCGGGCATGCCGGCTCCCGCCGCCGCGACCCTCGCCGAGGGGCGCGCGGTCGTCAACGACCTGCTGCTGTACTGGGTGCAGCACGGCCGGGTGCACATCCGTCCCGGCATCGACCGCATCGAGGGCACGACGGTGCACTTCGCCGACGGCACCGCGGGGGAGTACGACACCATCCTCTGGGCGACGGGCTTCCACGTCTCGCTGCCGTTCCTGGACGAGGCGCTGATCGAGCGCCGCTCGTCGGTGCCGCTGCGGTTCGCGGGGGGCATCGTGCCCGCGGGGCTCGAGAAGCTGTACTTCATCGGGCTGACGGCGCCGCGGGGTCCGCAGCTGCCGATCTACGGCGAGCAGACGAAGATCGCCCTGCGGATGCTGCAGCTGCACGAGACCGCGCCCGGCGGCTTCGCGCCCATCGCGGAGTACCTCTCCCGGCTGCAGGAGCCCGACGACCGGATCGACATCGTGCGCGTCACCTGGCTCGCGCAGCTGGCCGACACCGAGCGGCTGCTCGAGGCGTTCGCCTTCTCGCGGCAGGAGGAGCTCAGCGCCGCCGGGTGAGGGCGTTTCGACTCGCGGCTGTGCCGCTCGCTCAACGACCGGGGGGTGGGCTGCGCCGCTCGCTCAACGACCGGGTGGGCGGCGCCGCTCGCCCCGGTCGTTGAGCGAGCGCAGCGAGTCGAAACGCGGTGTCAGAGCTCGAGTCCCACCGCGGCGGAGCAGCGTGCGAGCTCGTCCGCATCGAGCACGAGGTCGGCTGCGCGCGCCGAGTCGATGATGGATGCCGCGCGTCGCGCCCCCGGAATCGGCACCACGACGGGGCTCAGCGACAGCTCCCACGCGAGCACCACCTGCTGAGGACTGACGCCGTGCGCCTCGCCGACCTCCCGGAAGACGCCGAACCGCTCGCCCACCGAACGCCCGCCCCCGCCCGTACCGCCGAGCGGGCTCCACGGCAGGAAGGCGATGCCGTGCGCGTCGCAGTACCGCAACTCGTCGAAGCTGCCCGGATGCCGCGGCGAGAACTCGTTCTGCACGCTGGTCAGGTTGCCCTCGCCGAGAACCTCCCGGGCGATCGCGATCTCCTCGACGCTCGCGTTGGAGATGCCGATCGCGCGGACGAGTCCCTCGTCCTGCAGCGCCTTCAGGTTCTGCATGATCTCGCCGTAGACCATCCAGCGGTCGGGGCGGTGGTACTGGTAGAGGTCGATGACCTCGACCCCGAGGTTGTCCAGGGAGCGCTGCACCGCCGAGCGCAGGTAGGCGAGCGAGCCGTCGCGGCCGAAGTCCTTCTCGGCCGTGCGCGTGATGCCGCCCTTCGTGCCGACGAGGATGCCGCTCGTGTCGCCGTCCCACGAGGCGAGCGCATCGCGGACGATGCGCTCGTTGTGGCCCATCTGATCCCAGGACGGCGCGTAGATGTCGGCCGTGTCGATGAAGGTGACCCCGGCATCCAGTGCCGCGTGCACCGTCGCCACGGCGTCGCCCCGATCGGGCAGGACGTTGTCGTTGTTCATCGAGACGGGCATGGCGCCCAGCCCGATGGCGGAGACGGTGAACGGTCCGATCGTGCGCTGCTGCATGGGGTCCTTCCGGTGGGGTCCGAAGACGTGCGCTTCACACTCTGCCGCACGTCGCCGACACCGGCTCACCGTCCGCGGAACACGGGTGCGCGCCGCTGCTGGAACGCGGCGAAGCCCTCGCGGTAGTCCTCGGTCGTCGACAGGGTCGCCTGCACGCTGCTCTCGGCGTCGAGCGCGTCCCAGAAGCCGAGCCGCTCGGTGCGCAGCCGCCACAGGAGCCGCTTGCTCGCGACGAAGGCGGCGGTGGGGCCGGATGCCGCGGCGATCGCCGCCTCGCGGGTGCGAGGGGCCAGCTCGTCCGGGGACATCGACCGCGAGAAGAGACCGCCCGCGACCGCCTCGGCGCCGGTGAGGAGGCGGCCGGTGTAGACGAGGTCGAGGGTGCGGTGCGCCCCCAGCCGTTCGAGGAAGAACGCGTGGCCCCCCGAGTCCAGCGCCGCACCGAGCGCGCCGAAGGGCGACCCGATCTTGGCGTCGTCGGCCACGTACACGACGTCCGTGGCGATCAGCAGGCCGAGGCCCACGCCGAGGCAGGCGCCCTGGGCCGCCGCGAAGGTGGGCGCCGGGAAGTCCGCGATCCGTCGCAGCAGGGGTGCCAGCAGGCCGTCGAGGTAGCCCGGCACGTCGTCGGTGCGCGGATCGACGCGGGAGATGTCCCGGCCCGCGCAGAAGGCCCGGCCCTCGCCCTGCAGCAGCACGGCGCGGGCGCCGTCCGCCTCCGCCCTCCGGTACGCGGCGTCGAGGGCGCGCAGCGCCTCCTCGTCGACGGCGTTGCGGACCGCCGCGTTGCGGAGGGTGATCGTCGCCAGATCGGCGGTGCCTCCGGCATCCGTCTCGATGCGCTCGAACGCGTACTCGATCACGGCTTCCCCTCACACGTCGTAGTCGACGACGACGCGCGCGGTCGTCGGGTGGGACTGGCAGGTGAGCACGTAGCCGCGCTCGATCTCCTCGGGCTCCAGCGCATAGTTCTCGCTCATCTGCACGGAACCCGAGACGAGGCGTGCACGGCAGGTGCCGCAGACCCCGCCCGCGCATGCGAAGGGCACGTCGGGGCGCACCCGCAGCGCGGCCGTCAGGATGCTCTCGTGCGCGTCGACCGGGCTGTCGACGCGCGTCGAGGTGCCGTCCAGCGTGAGGTCGATGCGGTGCACCCGCTCGTCGGGCCGCGCAGCGCGCGGTCGCCCGCCCGCCGTGCCGGGTGCCGTGGCGGGCGCCGGGGCCTCCCCGGTCGTGAAGAGCTCGAAGCGCACGCGGTCCGCGTCGACGCCCAGATCGGCGAGCACGTCGCGGCAGAGCTGCACGAGCGCGAACGGGCCGCAGAGGAACCACTCGTCGACCGTCTCGGGGCGGATGAGCGCGGTGAGGATGAGCCGCAGCCGCTCCTCGTCGATGCGTCCGGACAGCACCGGGGCGGCGCGCTGTTCGCGCGAGAGCACGTGGTGCACGGCGATGCGCGCGGGATAGCGGTCCTTGAGGTCGGCCAGCTCGTCGACGAACATCACGTCCGTCGACGAGCGGTTGGTGTACACGAGCGTGAACCGCGACGTCGTCGAGGCGCTCAGCACGGATGCCGCGAGGGACATGATCGGTGTGATCCCGGAGCCCGCCGCGATGCCGACCACGTGGCCGGCGGCGGCATCGGCCCGCGCCGACACGAACGTGCCCTGCGGGCTCATCACGTCGATCTCGTCGCCCGGCCGCAGCGCCGTGTGCGCCCACGTCGAGAAGCGCCCACCGGGATCGCGCTTGATGCCCACGGCGATGGCGCCGCGCACCGGCGGCCGGCAGATCGAGTACGAGCGCCGCACCTCGACGCCGTCGATCACGGTGCGCAGCGCCACGTACTGCCCGGGGGCGTAGTCGAACGCGTCGGCGAGCTCGTCGGGCACCGCGAACGTGACCTCCACGGCATCCGCCGTCAGCGCTCGCACGTCCGCCACCCGCAGACGGTGGAAGCGGGCGCGGCGGCGGGCGGGTGCGGCGGTGTCGGTGCGCACGGTCGGATCCCCCTCAGAGCGCCTTGACATGGTCGAAGGGTTCCCGGCAGGCGCGGCAGGTGAACAGCGCCGTGCACGAGGTCGCACCGAACCGCGACACCTCCTGCGTGTCGAGGGAGCCGCAGCGCGGGCAGCGCACCGCGAGGCGCACGCGGACGGGGCCGCCCGACCGCGCGAGGGAGGCCCGTCCGGAGGGCGGTGCGATGCCGGCGGCGACGAGCTTGCGCCGCGCGGCATCGCTCATCCAGTCGGTCGTCCACGCGGGCGACAGCACGGTCTCGACGCTCACCCGGTCGAATCCCGCGTGCGCGAGCGCCCGCACGATGTCGTCGCGGATCGCGTCCATCGCCGGACAGCCCGAGTAGGTGGGCGTGATCGTCACGACGACCCCGCGTTCGTCGACGCGGACGTCCCGGAGCACGCCGAGGTCGTCGATGGTGAGCACGGGCATCTCCGGGTCGCAGACGGCGGCGACCGCGGCGCGCGCCGTCTCGACCGCCGCCGCGGTCACCACGTCGCCCCCGGATGCTGTCGGGCGAGCACCTGCATCTCGGCCAGCACGAACCCCAGCGTGGGGAAGTGCCGTCCGTCGCGCCCGCCCCCGGCGGCGGGGGGAACCCCGGGGACGCTCATCTCCTCCTCGGCGAGCACGCCCGCGACCACGTCGTCGAAGCGTTCCCGCAGAGACGACGGACGCACGGCGATGCCGCCGAGGCGGTCGATGAGCGCGTCGTCGCGGAACAGCTCGTCGACGTAGGGCCACACGTCGGTCAGTCCGCGGAGCAGGCGGCGGCGCGACGTGTCGGTTCCGCCGGCGAGGCGGAGCGTCCACTGCGCGGCGTGATCGCGGTGGTAGTCCACCTCTTTGACGGCCTTGGCCGCGATCTCGGCCAGCGCCGGCTCCTCGGACGCCTGCAGGTCGGTGTAGAGCTCGAACAGGTAGACCGAGGCGATCAGCTGGCGGGCGATCGTGCGCGCGAAGTCGCCGTTTTCCTGCTCGAACAGCCACGCGCTGCGGAACTCGGGCTCACCCCGGAAGTAGGCGAGGTCGTCCTCCGACCTGCCGTCGTACGATCCGGCGAAGCGCAGCAGCGAGCGCGCGTGGCCCAGGAGGTCGAGTGCGATGTTGGCCAGCGCGACGTCTTCCTCCAGCTCCGGGGCGTGCGCGATCCAGCGCGAGAGCTGCTGGGCCAACACGAGCGCGTCGTCGCCCAGTCGCAGCGCGTACTCTGCGACGTCGGCCGTCGCGGCGCGGCGGCGAGTGCCCCGCAACTCCTCGTCGAGTGCGGCGCGGTCGACCTCGACCGTGCCGTGCGGGCCGTCGTCGGATGTCGGGGTCACAGGTGTGGCACCCCCTCGGATGCCGTGTAGTAGGCGGCGTGGCGGTAGTTCTTGCCCGCCGGGGACTCGAAGAAGGCGCCCTTCGCTCCCGGATCGCTCGTGGTGACGGCATCCGAGGGGACCACCCAGATCGACACGCCCTCGCCCCGTCGCGTATACAGGTCGCGGGCGTTGCGCACCGCCAGCTCGGCGTCGGGCGCGTGCAGCGATCCGACATGCACGTGGCTCAGGCCGCGGCTCGCGCGGACGAAGACCTCCCACAGCGGCCACGTCTCGTCGGGGGAGCCGCCCGGCGTCGGCATCAGGCGGCCCTGCCCGTCGCGGCGGTCCGCGCCGCCTTCTTGGCCGCGTAGGCCGCGGCCGCTTCGCGCACCCACGCGCCCTCCTCGTGCGCGTCGCGCCGGTTGCGGATGCGCTCGGCGTTGAGGGGGCCGCGCCCCGCGAGCACCTCGTGGAACTCGGTCCAGTCGATCTCGCTCATGATCCAGCGCCCCTGCTCCTCGTCGAAGTGCAGGGCGGGGTCGGGAAGGGTCACCCCCAGCGCCGCGGCCTGTGGGACGAGCATCCCGACGAAGCGTTGGCGCAGCTCGTCGTTGCTGAACCGCTTGATCTTCCACGCCATCGACTGCGCGGAGTTTGGGGAGGCGTCGTCGGGTGGTCCGAACATCATCAGCGCCGGCCAGTACCAGCGGTCGACGCTCTCCTGCGCCATCGCGCGTTGCGCGGGCGTGCCCTGCATGAGGCTCAGGAGGATCTCGAACCCCTGGCGCTGATGGAACGACTCCTCCTTGCAGATGCGCACCATCGCGCGGCCGTACGGTCCGTACGACGCGCGGCACAGCGGCACCTGGTTGCAGATCGCGGCACCGTCGACGAGCCACCCGATCGCGCCCATGTCGGCCCACGACGGCGCGGGGTAGTTGAAGATCGAGGAGTACTTCGCGCGTCCGTCGATGAGCTGCCGGGTCATCTCGTCGCGCGTGATGCCGAGCGTCTGAGCCGCCGAGTAGAGGTAGAGCCCGTGCCCGGCCTCGTCCTGCACCTTCGCCATCAGGATCGCCTTGCGCTTCAGGCTCGGGGCCCGCGTGATCCAGGCCCCTTCGGGCTGCATGCCGATGATCTCGGAGTGCGCGTGCTGCGAGATCTGCCGGATGAGGGTCCTGCGGTAGGCCTCCGGCATCCAATCGCGCGGTTCGATGCGCTGATCGGCCGCGATGAGCGCATCGAACTCGCCGTGGAGCTCATCCTCGGTCGGTGCCGTCATCGTCGACTCCTTCGGCTGGACGATGGTGTCACTTTACAGACCGATCGTTCAGTAAGTCAAGATCGCCCCCGTCCGCGGGGTCGCCGGCCGGGTGGCGCCGCGTCGTCACCGAACGGCCGCGCATCTCGGCGACGGTGGTGCCGGTCTCATCGACCACCCGGACGTCGTAGAGCCCCGTGCGGCCCGTCCGGGCCCGTCGCACCGCGTGCGCCGTCAGCGTCTGCCCCGCCGTCGTGGGGTGCAGGAACGTGATGTCCGCACCCCCGGCCACGGTCACCCGCTCGTCCTCGTTGCACGCGATGGCGAAGGCGGTGTCGGCGAGGGCGAACACGATCCCCCCGTGCGTGATCGCATGGCCGTTGAGCATGTCCGGACGGACGCTCATCGACACGACGGCGTCGCCGGGAGCGGAGCGCTCGACCACCATCCCGAGCATCGCGGAGGCCGCGTCGCGGCGCATCATCTCCTCGGCGCCGCTCACGCCGCCCACTCCTTCGCCACGAGCGTCAGCACGTCGTAGGCGGCGACGACCTCATCGCGCTGGTTGTGGATGACCGCATCCCAGCGCACCTCGCCGTAGTCGTCGGTCTCGCGCGGCGTGATCTGCTTCGCCGTGAGGGTCACGCGGATGCGGTCGCCGGGCGAGACCGGCGTGAGCAGGCGCAGGTCGTCCAGCCCGTAGTTGGCGAGCACGGGGCCCGGGTCGGGATCGACGAACAGGCCGGCCGCCCACGACACCAGCAGGTAGCCGTGGGCGACCCGGCCCGGGAAGAACGGGTTCGCCGCGGCCGCCTCCTCGTCCATGTGGGCGTAGAAGGTGTCTCCGGTCAGGTGCGCGAACGCCTCGATGTCGTCGAGGGTCACCTCGCGCGAGGGTGAGGCGATCCGGTCGCCGATGCGCAGCCGCGAGAGGGGCTTGCGGAACGGGTGGACGTCCGAGACGTCGACCTCGGCGCCGGCGTGCCACACGCCCGTCACGGCGGTCAGCATCCGCGGCGAGCCCTGCACCGCCGTGCGCTGCAGGTAGTGGTGCAGGGCGCGGATGCCGCCGAGCTCCTCGCCCCCGCCGGCGCGACCCGGCCCGCCGTGCACCAGATGCGGCACCGGGGCCCCGTGACCCGTGGACGTGCGGGCGTCGTCGCGGTCGAGGAAGAGCACGCGCCCGTTGACGTCGGCGATGCGTGTCAGCAGCGCGGCCGCGACCGCGGGATCATGCGTCGCGACGCTCGTGACGAGAGAGCCGCCGCCGCGGGCGACGAGCGCGCCCGCCTCGTCGAGGTCGCGGTAGCCGATCACGCTCGTGACCGGTCCGAACGCCTCCACCTCGTGCACCGCGGCCCCGGCATCCGCGGCGTCGAACGCGAGCACGATCGGTGCGACGAACGCCCCCTCCGCAGCGGGGGCGACGGTCCCGTCGGCGTGCACGACCGCGGGCTCGTCGACGTCGCCGAGGACCAGGCGCCCGCCGGCCTCGCGCAGCGCCGCGACCTGGCGCAGCACCTCGTCGCGCTGGTCGCGCGAGACGAGCGGTCCCATGGTCACGCCCGGACCGCGGGGGTCGCCGACGACGACGCGCTCGGCGATCCGCGCGGCCAGCGCGTCGATGAGCGCGTCCTCCCGGCCGGCCGGCACGATCGCGCGGCGGATCGCCGTGCACTTCTGGCCGGCCTTGGTCGTGAGCTCGACCAGGAGCTGGCGGACGAACGCGTCGAACTCGGGGGTGCCGGGCGCGGCATCCGGCCCCAGCACGGAGGCGTTGATCGAGTCGGTCTCGCTCGTGAACCGCACGCCCGGCCGCACCTGCGCGCGCAGGCGCGAGGCCGTCGAGGCGCTGCCCGTGAAGCTCACGGTGTCGCCCAGCTCGAGCAGGTCGAACAGCCCGGGCACCGGCCCGCTCACCAGCTGCAGCGTGCCGTCGGGGACGAGCCCGGATGCGACGAGGATGCGCACCCACGCCTCCGCGAGGTAGGCGGTCGGCGTCGCGGGCTTCACGATCGTCGGCATGCCGGCGAGGAACGCGGGGGCGAACTTCTCCAGGGCGCCCCACACGGGGAAGTTGAACGCGTTGATCTGCACGGCGACCCCGGGCAGGCGCGTGAGCACGTGCCGGCCGAGGAACGAGCCGTCCGCCGACAGCGTCTCGACGGGGCCGTCGAGCACCACCCGCGCATTCGGCAGCTCGCGGCGGCCCTTGGAGCCGTAGGTGAACAGCACGCCGATGCCGCCGTCGACGTCGGCCGCCGCGTCGCGCGCCGTGGCGCCCGCGCGCGCCGAGAGTGCGTACAGCTCGTCCTTGCGCGCCGTCAGCGCGATCGCGAACTGCTTCAGCAGGAGGGCGCGCTGGTGGAAGGTCAGGGCGCCGAGCGTGCGCTGTCCGACGCTGCGGGCGTGGGCGACGGCCCCGGCCAGGTCGATGCCGACCGTGCCGACGCGGCACACCTCGGCGCCGGTCGAGGAATCGCGCACCGTCGCCGTCTCGCTGTCGTCGGTCGGCGACCACCAGCCGTCGCGCACGTAGCTGGGCAGGATCTCGGTCATCGGGCGTCGCTCCATTCGTAGAATCCGCGGCCGGTCTTGCGGCCGAGGTTGCCCTCGGCGACCAGCCGCCGCAGCAGGGCCGGGGGCGTGAACCGCGGGCCGAATGCCGCCTCGAGCTCCTCGGCGATGCCGAGCCGCACGTCGAGGCCGACGATGTCGGTCGTGCGCAGCGGACCCATCGGATGCCGGTAGCCGAGCTCCATCGCCGCGTCGATGTCGGCGGCGTCGGCCACCCCCTCCTCGAGCATGCGGATGGCCTCCAGCCCCAGGGCGACGCCGAGGCGGCTCGAGGCGAAGCCCGGACTGTCGCGCACCACCACGGGCGTCTTGCCGAGAGCGCGCGTCCAGCTGCGGGCGCGCTCGACGAGCGCCGGTGTCGTCGCCGTCCCCGCGACGACCTCGACGAGCGACGAGGCGGGCACCGGGTTGAAGAAGTGCAGCCCCAGGAAACGCTCCGGCCGCGTCACCGCGGTCGCGAGCGCGTCGATCGAGATCGACGATGTGTTCGATGCGATCGCGGATGCCGCGCCCACGACCGCGGCGATGCGCGCCAGCGCCGCAGTCTTGACGTCGCGGTCTTCGGGCACCGCCTCCACCACGAGGTCGGCGCCGTCGAACGCGGCCGGGTCGAGGCCGACGCGCACGCGTGCCTCGAGCGCGGACAGCGGCGCCGTCGCGGATCCGCGCGTCGTCGACTCCGCGAGCATCCGACCGATGCGGCCGCGCGCGGCCTCCGCGCTCGCCTCATCGCGCTCGACGACGGCGACCCGGCTGCCGGCCAGCACGAAGGCGTGCGCGATCCCGGCGCCCATCCGTCCACCGCCCAGCACGCCCACGCGGGCGGGGGCCGTGGCCTCGGCATCCCGCGCGCTCACCGGCGCGGCTCCGTCCGGTGGGTGCGGTCGCGACGCCGCTCGAGGAACGCCGTCATGCGCGCCGCCTTCTCGGGGCTGTCGAACAGCTCCGCCTGCAGCTCGAGCTCGATCGCGGGGTGGGCCTCGATCGGCGCGCTGAGCGCCTGTTTGGTCAGCTGTGTCGCGCGTGCGCCGTTGGCGGCGATGCGGTCGACGATCGCGTGCGCCGCCGCCAGCAGTTCCGCCCGCTCATGCAGAGCGCTCACGAGTCCCCACGCGAGGGCGGTCTCGCCGTCGATCATCCGACCGGTCAGCAGGAGGTCGCTCGCGCGCGCGTGCCCCACGATCTCGGGCAGGCGCCAGGTCGCGCCGGCGGCGGCGATGATGCCGAGTCCCGTCTCGGGGTTGCCGAACCGTGCCCCCGGCGTGGCGATGCGCACGTCGGCCGCGTAGGCGAGCTCCGCGCCCCCGCCGAGCGCGTAGCCGTCGATCGCGGCGACGACGGGCATCGGCAGCGCGCGGATCCGGCGGAACAGCGTGGCGTTGATGCCGCGGCGGGCATCGGCTGAGGTGCGCTCGCGCAGCTGCGCGATGTCGGCGCCCGAGGCGAACACGCCGCCCGCGCCGGTGAGCAGGAGCGTCTTCGGGTGCGCTTCGAGCAGGGCGCACAGGGTGTGCAGCTCGTCGACCATCGCCTGGTCGATCGCGTTGAGCGTCGCCGGTCGGTCGAGGATCGCCACCACCCGGTCGGGGCGCTCCTCGATGCGCACGCTCGGCTCGGTCATCGGGTGCTCGCCCCGTCGGCGACGCGCTCGACGATCATCGCGGTGCCCTGGCCGACGCCGACGCACATCGTGGCGAGCCCGTAGCGGGACCGCTCCCGCTCGAGCCGTCCCAGCAGGGTGACGACCAGGCGCGCGCCGCTCGATCCCAGCGGATGTCCGAGGGCGATCGCGCCGCCGTCCGCGTTCACCGACTCCGGGCGCAGCCCGAGGCGGCGGATCACGGCCAGTGACTGCGCGGCGAAGGCCTCGTTGAGCTCGACGGCTCCCATGTCGGACACGTCCAGGCCCGCCCGGCGGAGGGCCTTCTCGGATGCCGGGACGGGCCCGAGGCCCATGATCTCGGGCGCCAGCGCCGCCGCCGCGTGCGCCACGATCCGCGCCCGCGGCCGCAGACCGTGACGGGCGACCGCGTCGGCGCTGGCCACCACGATGGCGGCGGCACCGTCGTTGAGCGCGCTGGAGTTTCCCGCGGTGACCACCGCGCCGCCGGTCACGACCGGGCGCAGGGCCGCCAGCGCCTCCGCGGAGGTGTCCCGGCGCGGTCCCTCGTCGGTGTCGACGGCGCCGCCGCGGGTGGGCACCGGCACGATCTCGTCGCGGAATCGTCCCGCGTCGATCGCCGCGATCGCGAGCCGGTGGCTGCGGAGCGCGAACGCGTCGGCATCCGCGCGGGTGATCCCCTCGAGCCGGGCCACCTCCTCCGCCGTCTCGGGCATCGACAGGGTGGCCTTCTCGCGCCGCGCGAGGGCGGGGTTCACGAACCGCCAGCCGATCGAGGTGTCGTGCGTCTCGCCGGGGGCGGCCCACGGTCGCGACGGCTTGGCCTGCACCCAGGGCGCGCGGGTCATGGACTCCACGCCGCCGGCGACGATCACGTCGGCCTCGCCGGCGCGGACGGCGTTGGCGGCGATCGCGATGGCCGACATGCCGGAGGCGCACAGTCGGTTCACCGTCAGACCCGGGATCTCGTCGGGCAGCCCCGCGAGCAGCACCGCCATGCGGGCGACGTTCCTGTTGTCTTCGCCCGCCTGGTTCGCCGCCCCGAGCACCACCTCGTCGACCGCGTCGGCCGCGATGCCGGCGCGGTCCACGGCGGCGCGCACCACGAGGGCGGCGAGGTCGTCGGGCCGTACGTCGGCGAGGGCTCCGCCGTGACGGCCGACGGGGGTGCGGATGCCGCCGATCAGGTAGGCCTCGGACATCGTCATCCTCTCGTCCGCCCCCATCGGCGGATCCGCTCATCGGGGTTGATTACCGAATGATCGTTCAGTAATAATGACAGAGGTCCCGACGCCGGGGCAACCCGCCGCCGCCGGATGCGGGGACGCGCGCCGCCGGACCCGATCGGCGCAGTGCCAGACTGGAGCGATGACCGTGCACGCGACCGCGCCGCAGCCGGAGACGGCCACCCCGCCGGCGGCTGCGCGCCGAGGGCGGCCGGGGTACGACCGCGCGCAGGTCGTCGAGATCGCCGTCCAGCTGTTCAACGAACAGGGCTACGACGCCACGTCGGTCGCCGATCTCGCCGGACGGCTCGGCCTCACCAAATCGGCGCTCTACCACCACGTCGACTCCAAGGAGTCGATCCTGAGCACCGCGCTCGACGACGCGCTGACGGCGCTCGAGTCGGTGCTCGACGAGGCCGCGGCCGCGGACATACCGCCGATGGAAGCCCTGCGCGCCGTCGTGCGCGGGGCGGTGCGGGTGCTCGCCGCCCGGCTCCCCCAGGTGACGCTCCTGCTGCGGGTGCGCGGCAACAGCGACGTCGAGCGCGCGGCGCTGGAGCGCCGCCGCCTGTTCGATCAGCGCGTCACGGCCCTCGTCGAGGACGCGCAGGCCGCCGGCGCCATCGCCGCCGACATCGACGCCGCCGTGGCGACCCGCCTCGTCTTCGGCATGGTCAACTCGCTCACCGAGTGGTACCGGCCGGGCGGTCCCCTCGACCCCGATGCGATCGCCGACGACGTGCTGCGCATCGCCTGGGACGGCCTGCAGCGACGCCCGACCGATGCGGCGGCGACGCGGTGAGCAGCCCCGCCGACCCCTCGGCGCTGCGCGCCGGTCCGTACGAGCCCTGGCGCATCGTCCCGGGTGCCCTCGACGAGAAGCTCGGCATCGTCGTCCTCGAGCAGAGCGTGGCGGCCGTGATCGCCGAGATGCCCGTGGCGGGCAACACGCAGTCGCTCGGGCGCCTGCACGGCGGGGCGAGCGCGGCGCTCGCCGAGGCGGTCGGGTCGTGGGCGGCGCTCGTCTACGCCTCCACGTTCGGCAAGGCGTGCGTCGGTGTCGACCTGAACATCACGCACCACCGCGGCGCGCGCGAGGGCGTCATCCGTGCGACGGCCACCCCGCTGCATCTGGGGCGTCGTTCGACGGCGCATCAGATCGTCGTCACGCACGAGGACGGCGCCCACCTGGCCACCGCCCGCATCACGAACTTCCTCATCGACCCCGAGTGAGCCCCGCGCCGATGCCGCAGGCGAGCGCTCTCACGCCGCCGGCAGCGTCACCCGCACGCGCGCTCCGCCGAGCGCGCCGTCCTCGATCGCGATGCGCCCGCCGTGCGCCTGCACGATGCGCCGGCAGGTCGCGAGTCCCAGCCCCAGCCCCGGCACGTCTCCCGGGTCGCCGCGCTCCATGACCTCGAACACGCGCTCGCGCAGCTCGGGGGCCACGCCCGGTCCGTTGTCGTCGACCGTGATCGTCCACCCGGCCGGGCCCACCTGCGCGTCGAGGTCGACGAGGGGGGAGACCCCGGCGGATGCCGCGAACTTCAGCGCATTGGCGAGGAGGTTCTGCAGCAGCACGGCGAGGAGCGTCGGGTCGCAGACGATCGCGTCGTCGGGCTCGATGCGCACGGTGATCGCGGCGTCGAACGCGGCCACCGCCCGCTCCAGGTCGGCGACCACGCCCTCCACGATCACACCGAGCGCCGCGGGCTCGCGGTGGGCCTCCGCCCCGCCCACGCGCGCGTACGCCAGCAGTTCGGTGATCATCGTGCCCATGCGGGATGCCGCGGCATCCGCTCGCCCCAGCGCCCGCACCGTCCGTGAGCCGTCGCCGTCGTCCAACCCGTCGAGGGCGAGGTCGAGCTGGCCCATGAGCGCGGTGAGGGGGTTACGCAGGTCGTGGCTGATCTGGCCGGCGAAGTGCGCGAGCTGATCGTTCGAGCGCTCCAGCTCGTGGGTGAGCCGGCGGAGCTCGAGCACCTCCACGGCCTGCCCGGCGAGGAGGTCCAGCGCGGCGCTCTGCTCCGTCGTCAGGGTGCCGGTCGTGTCGTCGAAGACGCACAGCGTGCCGATCGCGACGCCCGCGGGGGTGATGAGGGGGCTGGAAGCGTAGAAGCGCACGCGGCCGCGCTCGCCGGTGACGAACGGGTTCGCCGCGAAGCGCTCGTCCGCGCGCGCGTCGCTGACGAAGACGTGCCGGGCGTCGGGCAGCACGACCGCGCACATCGAGTCCTCGCGATCGCAGATCGCCCCCTCCACCCCCGACGTGGCCACCTGGTACTGGTATCGGTCGTCGATGATGTTGACGGCCGCACCGCTCACGCGGCACAGGGTCGTCGCGAGGCGAGCCAGGCCCTCGAGGTTCGGCTCCGCCGGAGCACCGACGATGCGGTAGTCGGCGATCGCCTCGGTGCGCGCCGCGGCATCCGTGATCGGCATGGGTTCTCTCCTCCTGGCTGCGACCAGGATAACGGCGGCGTCGCGGCGGTCGGCCGCCTAGGCTGGAGGGATGGCGACCGGCGCGGTGATGCACACCTTCGATGTCCAGGTGGCGGATGTCGACCGCGGCGTCTACGAGGAGCTGTCGCTGCGCATGGCGCGGCATCCGTCCGAGACCGACGCCTTCATGGTCACCCGTCTCCTCGCGTACTGCCTCGAGTACGTGGAGGGCATCGCCTTCACCGAGGGCGTGTCGGCCACCGACGAGCCCGCCGTGCTCGTGCGCGACGCGACCGGATCGATCACCGCCTGGATCGAGGTGGGTGCCCCCGACGCCGACCGGCTGCACCGCGGCAGCAAGCTCGCCGACCGCACCGTCGTCTACAGCCACCGCGATCCGGCGAAACTCCTGCCCCTGTGGGCGGGCAAGAAGATCCACCGCGCCGACGCCATCGTGCTGCGCACCTTCGACCCCGGCTTCGTGGATGCCGCGGCCGACGCCGTCGAGCGGCGCAACGCCGTCACCCTCTCGGTGACCGAGGGCCAGCTGTACCTCGACGTCAACGGGACGAGCCTCTCGTCGGCGCTGCACGAGCATCCGCTCGCCTGACGGCGCGTTTCGACGCGCTGCGCTCGCTCAACGGCCGGGGGGCGTGGGGGTGGCGGCCGGGGGTGGCGGGGGTGACGGGCACGGGCGAGTTCGCTTGGGCTTGCCTTGCTGGCGGACCCGCAGCGGTCGGCCTACGGTGACGGTATGAGCGAGATCGACTCCTCCCACCCCGACGAGCCGCACCGCACCGGCATCGCGCAGCGACTCAACTGGCTGCGCGCCGGGGTGCTGGGCGCGAACGACGGCATCGTGTCGACGGCCGCGGTCGTGGTCGGTGTCGCCGGTGCGACCTCGGAGGTCATGCCCGTGCTGCTGGCCGGATCGGCCGCGCTCGTCGGCGGCGCGATCTCGATGGCGCTGGGCGAGTACGTCTCGGTGTCCAGCCAGCGCGACACCGAGCGCGCGCTCATCGAGAAGGAGCGCAAGGAGCTCGCCGACGATCCCGAAGCCGAGTTCGTCGAACTCGTCGGGCTGTACCGGGCGCAGGGACTGAGCGAGGAGACGGCGACGCGCGTCGCGACCGAGCTCACCGAGCGCGATGCGCTGTCCGCGCACCTCTCGGCCGAGCTCAACATCGATCAGGACGACGTCGTCAGCCCCTGGCACGCGGCCCTCGCGTCGGCGATCGCGTTCACCGTCGGCGCCCTCCTGCCGATGGCGACGATCCTGCTGCTGCCGCACCCGGCGCGCCTCATCTGGACCTTCATCGCGGTGCTCGTCGCGCTCGCCGTCACCGGCTACCTCGCCGCCTGGCTCGGCGGGGCCAACCGCGGTCGCGCCATCATGCGCACGGTGATCGGCGGGGCGCTCGCGCTCGGGGCGACCTTCCTCGTCGGCACGCTGTTCGGGACCGCCGTCGGCTGACCCCGTCCCGCGGCATCCCCCCTGACGCAACTGCAAGGCCTGTCAGGCGACACACCGGCGCGGATGCCGTGGCCACGGCGTGTCGCGCCGGATCCCTTGCAGTCCGGTCGCGCTGGGCCCGGTCGCCCGCGCCGCCTTCACGCCCGGTCGTTGAGCGAGCGCAGCGAGTCGAAACGCTCCGCCCCGCGGCATCCCCCTGACGCAACTGCAAGGCCTGTCGGGCGACACACCGGCGCGGATGCCGTGGCCACGGCGTGTTGCGTCGGGCCCCTTGCAGTTCGGTCGCGCTGGGCCCGGTCGACCGCGCCCCCGCCCCCACGCCCGGTCGTTGAGCGAGCGCAGCGAGTCGAAACGCCCCGCGCCGCGGCATCCCCCTGACGCAACTGCAAGGCCTGTCAGCCGACGCGCCGGGGCGGATGCCGTGGTCACGGCGTGTTGCGTCGGATCCCTTGCAGTTCGGTCACGCTGGGCCCGGTCGCCCGCGCCGCTGCCACGCCCGGTCGTTGAGCGAGCGCAGCGAGTCGAAACGCCCCATCCCGCGGCATCCCCCTGACGCAACTGCAAGGCCTGTCAGACGACGCGCCGGGGCGGATGCCGTGGTCCCGGCGTGTTGCGTCGGATCCCTTGCAGTCCGGTCGCGCGAAGCCCCCGCCCCCGGCCCCCGGTCGTTGAGCGAGCGCAGCGAGTCGAAACGCCCCGCTCCGCGGCATCCCCCCTGACGCATCTGCAAGGCTTGTCGGGCGACACACCGGCGCGGATGCCGTGGTCGCGGCGTGTCGCGTCGGGCCCCTTGCAGTCCGGCCGTGCTGGGCCCGGTCGCCCGCGCCGCCCCCACCGCCCGGTCGTTGAGCGAGCGCAGCGAGTCGAAACGCTCCGCCCCGCGGCATCCCCCTGACGCAACTGCAAGGCCTGTCAGGCGACACACCGGCGCGGATGCCGTGGTCCCGGCGTGTCGCGTCAGATCCCTTGCGGTCCGGTCGTGCTGGGCCCGGTCGCCCGCGCCCCCGCCCCGGCGCGCGAAGACCCCGCCCCCACGCCCAGTCGTCGAGCGAGCGCAGCGAGTCGAAACGTCGCGGGCCGGGCGTAGGGTGAGCCGCATGCGGACTCCGATGGCGTATCTGCGGGGGGCGCGGCATCCCGAGGCCTTCCACGGCCGCGGGGCCGGGCGGCCCTTCTTCGAGGGTTGGTACGTCAAGCTCGTCACGGCCGACCGGGCGCAGCGCTGGGCGGTGATCCCGGGGGTCTTCCGCGGCGACGGGCGCGGCGGGATGCCGGTGGACGAGGCGTTCGTCCAGGTGCTCGACGGGGTCTCGGGGAGGTCGTGGTACCACCGTTACGATCCGGCGGAGTTCTCGGCATCCGATCGACGGTTCGAGGTGCGCGTCGGGGCGAACGTGTTCGACGCCGAAGGTGCGGTGCTCGATCTGCCGCAGCTTCGCGGGCGGATCTCGTACACGACGGCCCTCGAGCCGTGGCCGGTCACCGCCCGCGAACCCGGGATCATGGGCTGGTACGGGCTCGTGCCGTTCATGGAGTGCTTCCACGGCGTCGTCTCCTTCGGGCACGGGCTCGCCGGCACGCTGGAAGTCGAGGGCGCGGAGGTCGCGTTCGACGGCGGCCGCGGCTACATCGAGAAGGACTGGGGTCAGGCGTTTCCCGCCGGCTACGTCTGGCTGGCGTCGAACCACATCGACACGGTCGACGACGCGCCGACGGATGCCTCACTCGTGGCATCCGTGGCGATCATCCCGTGGCTGCGCGGATCGTTCCGCGGGTCGATCGTGGGGCTTCGTCACAGCGGCCGACTGCACCGCTGGACCACCTACAACCGCTCCCGCGAGCGCAGCCTGCAGATCGACGACGATCGGGTGCGCTGGAGCATGAGCGGACCCGACGGGCATCTCGAGCTCGAGGCCGAGCGCGTGCGCGGCGGGCTCCTGCACGCGCCGCTGCGCACCGCGATGCACCAGCGGGTGGAGGAGACGCTCGACGCCCGGGTGATGATCCGGCACACGGATGCCGCCGGGCGGGTGCTGCTGGAGGGCGTCGGTGCGTGCGCCGGGCTCGAGGTCTTCGGCGACACCGCCCGGCTGCTCGCCCTGCGCTGACGCCCGCGGGGGGCGCTCGGCCGGCCGGAGCGCAGCGGGTCGGCGCGCGGGGGTGCCCACGACGCGAATCGGGGCCGCGATCCGCCGTGACGGTTGTCACAGGGCGGACGCGACCCCGATGCGGCGGGCCTCCGCGGGTCGGGTGCGGCTCAGATGCGGACGAGCATCTTCCCGGTGTTGGCGCCGCGCATCATCGACAGGAAGGCGTCGACGGTGTTCTCGATGCCGTCGACGATCGTCTCGTCGTAGACGATGCCGCCGTCGGCGAACCAGCCCGACATGTGCTGCTGGAACTCGGGCGCGAGGTGCAGGTACGCCGCGAGGGTGAAGCCCTGCATGGTGAGGGCGCGGGTGATCATGTTCGACATGTTGTCGGGGCCCGGCGTGCGCTCCGTCGTGTTGTAGCCGGTGATCGCGCCGCAGAGGGCCGCGCGGCCGCCGTCGTTGAAGACGTCGAGGGCGGCTTCGAGGTGGTCGCCGCCGACGTTGTCGAAGAACACGTCGATGCCCTCGGGGGCGGCCTCGGCGAGCAGCGTGCGCACGTCGCCGGACTTGTAGTCGAAAGCGGCGTCGTAGCCGTACTTCTCGGTGAGGAGGGCGACCTTCTCCGCCGTCCCGGCCGAGCCGATGACCCGGCCGGCGCCGAGGCGCTTGGCGATCTGGCCCACGGCGGTGCCCACCGCGCCGGCGGCGCCCGAGACGAAGACGGTGTCGCCGGGCTTCAGGTGCGCGATCGCGGTGAGACCGACATAGGCGGTGAGGCCGGTCATGCCGAGGATGTGCAGGTTGAGCGACAGCGGCACGCCGGGGATCTCGGGGATGGCGCGGAAGGTCGCGGCATCCGCCTGCACGATGTCCGCCCATCCGTGCTGGTGCAGCACGACGGCGCCCACCGGAAGGTCGTCGGATGCCGAGGCCACGACGCGTCCGACGGCGCCGCCGGTGATGGTCTCGCCGAGGGCGTACGGCGCGACGTAGCTGCGGGTGTCGTTCATGCGTCCCCGCATATAGGGGTCGACGGACACGAACTCGTTGCGCACGCGCACCTCGCCCGGCTGCGGGGCGCCGTAGGTGACCTGCGCGACGTGGAAGTCGTCGTGCGTCGGCCACCCCACGGGGCGGGCGGCGAGCTGGATCTGGGTGCTGGTGGCGTCTGTCATTCGTTCTCCTTGTGGGATGGGGTCGGGCTGTGCGGGTCGGAGCCCGGTGGGTGGGGCGGGAGGGGGACGCGAGTGGCGTCAGATGAGAAGGCCGATGGCGAGCGCGATCACGCCGAGCGCGGGCAGGACACCCTGCTTCAGCGCGGCGGACGCCTTGTCGGGGCTCGACAGCAGCAGGACGAGCGCCGCGGCGGCCATGGAGCCGGCGCCGGCGAAGACGAGAGCCGCTCCGGGGGCGGTGGCGCCCGTGGCGAAGAGGATGACGCCGGCGGCGACGAGGATCGCGAGGAACAGGTTGTAGAACCCCTGGTTGAACGCCATCTCGCGCGTGGCCTGGGCTTCCGTCTCGCTCGTGCCGAACGTCGCCCGCGCCCGGGGGGTGGTCCACGCGATCGACTCGAGCCAGAAGATGAAGACGTGCAGGAGTGCCGCGAGGGAGGCGAGCACGAGACCGACGATGACCATGGGGGATCCTCCTGTTTCTGAACTGACTGGTTCAATATATACTGAAACGGTCGTTTCGGAAAGTGGGCGGATGCCGTGGCCAGGAGTCGTGAGTTCGATCGTGCGGCGGTCGTGCGCGCCGCACGGCAGTTCTTCTGGGAGCACGGATACGAGGACGCGTCCATCGCGGGGCTCGAGGCCGCCACGGGGCTGAACCGCTCCAGCATCTACAACGCTTTCGGCTCCAAGCGGGGACTGTTCGACGAAGCCGTGCAGAGCTATCTGGACGAGATCGTCCGTCCGCGTCTGGCTCCCCTCCAGGCCGCTGCCGTCGAGGAGCGGGCGCTCGCCGAGTATCTGCGGGGACTCACCGCCGCCTTCGGCCGGGTCGGGTCCATGCCCGCCACCCACGGCTGCCTCCTCATCAACGCCGCCGGCGCCCCGGTGTCGCGCGACGCCGAGGTGGCCCGCGTCATCGAGGACTACCGCGCCGAGCTGCACGCGGCGATCTCCCGCGGAGTCGACGCCGCGGTGCCCGCGGCATCCGCTGTCGGGCGCACGCGTCTCGGCGACGCCGTGACGGGTCTCGTCGTCGCCGCGTTCGCGCTCGTGCGCACGTCGCCCCGGGAGGCGATCCGCGGTCTCGAGACGGCGGCCGCCCTGGTGGACGCCGAGGGCGCCACCGCCTGACTGCCGGAGTGGTGCGCCTTCGGGGTGCTGCGGGTGGCCGAACTGCAAGGTTTCGCGCGCGGCGCGCCGTGGCGGCGGCATCCGGTGCGGCGTGTCGCCCGGGAGGCCTTGCAGTTGGGTTTGGGGGATGCCGGGACTCGCCCCGCCCCGCGCCCCGCCCCCAACCCCGGAATGTACGCGGGGGCCGGATGATCGGCGCAGATTCGCCCTCGTGTCGACCGCGCTCGCGTGCGCTCTCGTTCTAGTCTTCCCTCACCGCGTCACTGGGGACGTCGGCGCACGCATGATCACGCGAGGGCGGAGAAGAGCGATGAGCGACTTCGGCAGCACCACACCGATCCACCTGGAACGCGGCGAAGGCAAAGGCCTCGCCGCCGGCACGCTGGGCCTGTGGGGGTCGACCGTCATCGGTCTGGCATCCACCGCCCCCGTCTACTCCCTCGTCGCGACCCTGGGCTTCGTCGTGCTCGCCGTCGGGGGCCAGGCGCCGATCGCGTTCATCATCGCCTTCGTGCCGATGCTGTTCATCGCGTTCGCCTATCGCGAGCTCAACAACGAGATCCCGGACTGCGGCACCACCTTCACCTGGGGGACAAAGGCGTTCGGTCCGTGGGTGGGATGGATGGGCGGCTGGGGCGTCGCGGTGGCCGGCATGGTCGTGCTCGCGAACCTCGCGCAGATCGCCTCCGTCTACTTCTGGGACCTCTTCGGTCTGGAACTCGAGAACAACGACTGGCGCATCGTGCTGGTCGCCGTCCTGTTCATCGCGGCGATGACGTGGGTGAGCTGGCGCGGCGTGGAGATCGGCGAACGGATCCAGAACGTGCTGCTCGCCGTGCAGTACCTCGCGCTGGCGATCTTCGTCGTCGCTTCGCTCTGGCAGTTCTTCGCCGGGTCGGCACCGAACCCCACGCCGTTCGACTGGAACTGGCTGAACCCCTTCGCCTTCACCGACTTCCACGGCTTCACCGAGGCGGTGCTGCTCGCCCTCTTCATCTACTGGGGCTGGGACACCTGCCTCGCCCTCAACGAGGAGACCAAGGACCCCAAGCGCATCCCGGGTCGTGCGGCGCTGCTCACCACGATCATCCTGCTGTTCACCTACGTGTCGGTGACGATCGCCGCGATGATGTACGCGGGGCTCGGCGAGGACGGCACCGGGCTGGGCAACGCCGACAACGCGGACGACTTCTTCCTCGCGATCAAGGACGGACTGCTCGGCCCGTGGGGCTGGCTGCTGGTGGTCGCGGTGCTGATCTCGGCGGTGTCCTCGACGCAGACGACCATCCTGCCCACCGCCCGCGGCACGCTCGCGATGGGCGTCTACCGCGCGCTCCCCGCGCGTTTCAAGACCGTGCATCCCGTGTACAAGACGCCCTCGTTCTCCACGATCGTGGGCGGCACGGTCGCCATCTGCTACTACGTCGGCATGACGCTGATCAGCGACAACATCCTGCAGGACTCGATCCTGTCGCTCGGGCTCGCGATCGCCTTCTACTACGCCATCACCGGCTTCGCCTGCGTCTGGTACTACCGACGCGACCTCGGCCGCTCCGCGCGCGACCTGTGGCTCAAGGGCATCTTCCCGCTGCTGGGCGCCCTCATGCTGACGTTCGCGTTCGTGCAGTCGGCGATCGACATGTACGACGTGGACTACGGCAACTCGGTGCTGCTGGGCATCGGCGGAACGTTCGTGGTCGGCATCGGAGCCCTGCTCGTCGGCGTCGTGCTCATGTTCGTCTGGTTCGTCTTCCCGCGCTCGAAGCCGTTCTTCCAGGGGCGGGCCCTCAACCGCGAGACCCCCGTCCTCGTGCCCGACGAGCCGGGCGACATCGTCCGCTCCATCGACGGCGGCATCTGACCTCCCCGGCTCCCGGTCGGGCTCGAGCGGCCCGCGCCGGCCCGGCATCCGCACCCTCATCACCACGACTAAGGAACACCATGCGTATCCTCATCGTCGGCGCCGGCGGCGTCGGCTCGGCCGCCGTCCGCATCGCCGTGCGTCGCGACTTCTTCGAGAAGCTCGTCATCGCCGACTACGACCCGGCGCGCCCGCAGGCGCTCGTCGCCGAGGTCGCCGACCCGCGGGTGGAGGCGGCCCAGGTCGACGCCTCCCGTGCCGATGCGGTGGCCGGGCTCATCGAGGCGCACGGCATCACCCACGTGCTCAACGCCGTGGACCCCCGCTTCGTCATGCCGATCTTCGACGGCGCGCTCGCCGCCGGTGCGACCTACCTCGACATGGCGATGAGCCTCTCGACGCCGCACCCCGAGCAGCCGCACGCGCTGCCGGGGGTGAAGCTCGGCGACGAGCAGTTCGCCAAGGACGACCAGTGGAAGGATGCCGGTCGGCTCGCGCTCGTCGGCATCGGCGTCGAGCCGGGGCTGTCGGACGTGTTCGCCCGCTACGCCGAGGATCACCTGTTCAGCGAGATCGACGAGCTGGGCGTGCGCGACGGAGCGAACCTCGTCGTCGCCGGATACGACTTCGCGCCCTCGTTCTCGATCTGGACGACGATCGAGGAGTGCCTCAACCCGCCGGTCATCTACGAGGAGGACCGCGGCTGGTACACGACGGCGCCGTTCAGCGAGCCCGAGGTGTTCGACTTCCCCGACGGCATCGGCCCGGTCGAGTGCGTCAACGTCGAGCACGAGGAGGTGCTCCTCATGCCGCGGTGGACCAAGGCCAAGCGCGTGACCTTCAAGTACGGGCTGGGCGACGAGTTCATCGGCGTGCTGAAGACGCTGCACAAGCTCGGTCTGGACAGCACCGAGAAGGTGAACGTCAAGGGCGTCGAGGTGTCGCCGCGCGATGTCGTCGCCGCGTGCCTGCCCGATCCGGCGACCATCGGCGACAAGATGAGCGGCAAGACCTGCGCGGGCGTCTGGGTGACCGGCACCGGCGTCGACGGCCGTCCCCGCTCGACCTACCTCTACCACGTGGCCGACAACGAGCAGACGATGCGCGAGTACGGCTCCCAGGCGGTCGTCTGGCAGACGGCCATCAACCCGGTCATCGCCCTCGAGCTGCTCGCGACCGGCGTCTGGACCGGCACCGGCGTGCTCGGCCCCGAGGCCTTCGACGCGAAGCCCTTCCTCGATCTGCTCGCGGCGCCGGCGCCCGGCGGCTACGGCTCTCCGTGGGGCATGGAGGACAAGCCCGTCTGAGCCGTCGGCGGACGCGGGGGTGTCCGCGGTGGAAGGATGGACGGATGGCCACCCACGTGATCACCGGAGCGGGCTCCGGCATCGGCACCCTCATCGCAGAGCGGCTCGCGGCGCGCGGCGACCGGCTCGTGCTGGTCGTGCGCGACCGCGCGCGGGCGGACGACCTCGTCCGCGCGTTCGCCGGCAGCATCCCGATCGTCGCCGACCTCGCGCACCCCGAGACGATCGCCGACGCGGTGCGGGATGCCGACGGCATCCCCGACCGCATCGACGCGGTGATCCACGCGGCGGGCATCGTGGAGCTCGGGCGGGTCGGCGACCTGCCCGTCTCGGCGTGGACGAGCCAGCTGGCCGTCAACCTCGTGGCGCCCGCCGAGCTCACCCGCGTGCTGCTGCCCCGGGTGCGTGCGGCACGCGGTCAGGTGCTGTTCATCAACTCGGGAGCCGGTCTCACCGCGCATCCGAACTGGGCGGCGTACGCGGCATCCAAGCACGGGCTCAAGGCGCTCGCCGATGCCCTGCGCGGCGAGGAGGCCGAGCACGGCGTGCGCGTCACGACGGTGTACCCCGGGCGCACCGCGACGCCCATGCAGGCGGAGGTGCATGCGCAGGAGGGCGCCGCCTACGACCCCGACCGGTGGATCGACCCGGCCTCGGTCGCGACGGCCGCGCTCACGGCGCTCGATCTGCCGCGCGACGCGGTCATCAGCGACCTGACGGTGCGGCCCGGCCCACGATGACCGTCCCGTCCGCGTCCGGCGCCGACGTCCCCGTCGGGCCGGGACTGCTCGATGCGATCCTCGACGACGCCCGCCGCCGGCTCGCGGGCACGCCGAAGGAGCGGCTCGGCGACTGGGCGCACGCCCGCCGCCTGCTCGGGTTCGGCCGCGCGCCGCGCATCGTGCCGGTGGGTGAGGCGTGGCACGTCGGCGTCCTGCTGATCGGGGATGCCGACCTCTTCGCGACCGGCGAGGTGCTGCGCGCCCGCACCGAGGCGATCCGCGGCTACACCGCCGAGGCGCAGCGCGCCCGCTCCGAGCGTGCCGCCGCCGCGGCGCGCGGCGGGTTCGCCGACGGCGAGGTGCTGCACCTCGGTGCGACGGCGATCGACCTCGACGCGGTGCGCCGCGGGGAGGCGTCGGGTCCGCTGGCGCTGGTCGACGGCATCCCGCTTGTGACGTGGACGCCGGCCGGCGCGCGCCGGCCCCTGGCGGACTACCTGGACGATCAGCTCTCGCTGCGCTGACCCTCGCCCCGCGGATGCCACGCCCTCCGGCGCGCGGGTGCCGCGCCTCAGACGTCGGCGCGGATCGGCCGCACGACGCGGCACGGGTTGCCCACCGCGACGACCCCGGCAGGGATGTCGCGCGTGACCACCGATCCGGCTCCGATGATGCTGTCGCTGCCGATCGTCACGCCCGGCAGGATCGTGACCGAGCCGCCGAGCCAGACGTTGTCGCCGATCGTGACGGCGGACGCGCGCTCCCATCCCTCCCGGCGGAGGGTCGGATCCTCGGCGTGGTTGGGCGTGTAGATGCTGCAGCGGGGCCCGATGAGGCAGTCGGCGCCGATCGTGACGTAGCCGCCGCCGACGACGAGGAAGTCCTTGTTGAGGAAGGTGCGGTCGCCGATCGTGAGCCCGATGCCGTAGTCGAGGTTGAGCGGCGGACGGAAGTCGATGCCGGATCCGGCGCCCGGCACGAGCTCGTGGAACAGGCGCTGGGCCTCGGCGGGGTCGTCGAAGAAGATCCGGTTGATCCGGGCGCACGTCGACTGGGCGTGCCAGGTGAGATCGGGCAGGGATGCCGAGGCGCGGTAACGGATCCCGTCGCCGGCGAAGAGCGCGCGCACGTCCGCGTCGTCTGCGATCAGCGCGGCGAGATCCATATTTGTTGTCATACGGAACATATTAGTGGGAGGATGGCCGTACGGCGATGTCGCCGCAGAACAACGGGAGCCGTCATGACCATCGCCCGCGCCGCCGTCGACCTCGACGTCACCGGTCCGCAGATCAGCCGCCACCTCTACGGGCACTTCGCCGAGCATCTCGGCCGGTGCATCTACGGCGGCTTCTGGGTGGGGGAGGAGTCGCCGATCCCGAACGAGCGCGGCATCCGCCTCGACGTCGTGGAGGCCCTGCGCCGCCTGCACGTGCCCAACCTCCGGTGGCCCGGCGGATGCTTCGCCGACGAGTACCACTGGCGCGACGGCGTCGGGCCCCGCGATGAGCGCCCGACGATGGTCAACACGAACTGGGGCGACGTCGTCGAGGACAACGCGTTCGGCACGCACGAGTTCATGGACCTCTGCGACCTGCTCGGGGCCGAGCCCTACGTCAACGGCAACGTCGGCAGCGGCACGGTGCAGGAGATGAGCGAGTGGGTCGAGTACCTCACCCGCTCCGGCGACAGCCCGATGGCGCGTCTGCGCCGCGAGAACGGTCGCGACGAGCCCTGGCGGGTGCCGTTCTGGGGCCTCGGCAACGAGGCCTGGGGGTGCGGCGGCCACATGACGCCGGAGTACTACACCTCGCTCGCCCGCCGGTACGCGACGTTCTGCCGCGAGCACGACGGCAACCGGCTGTACCGTATCGCCGCGGGCGCGGCCGACGACGACGTGCGCTGGACGCACGCGCTCATGGCCTCGGCGACGTCGTCGAACGCGCCCGACCCGCAGCCGTCCCCGTTCCAGGCGATCTCGTTCCACTACTACACGCACGCCGGCACCGGCATCCAGAAGGAGTCGGCCACGACGTTCTCCCGCGACGAGTACGTGCGCACGATCGGCAAGGCCTACGAGATCGAGCGCGTGATCCGCGCCCACGAGGCGGTCATGGACGCCTACGACCCCGAGCGGTCGATCGACCTCGTGTGCGACGAGTGGGGCACCTGGTGGAGCGTGGAGCCCGGCACCAACCCCGGCTTCCTCTTCCAGCAGAACACGGTGCGCGACGCGCTGGTCGCCGGCATCCACTTCGACGTGTTCCACCGCCACGCGGCTCGCCTGCGCATGGCGAACATCGCCCAGACCCTCAACGTGCTGCAGGCGATGATCCTCACCGACGACGACGGCGGGCTCGTGCTGACACCGACCTACCACGTGTACGAGATGAACGTCGGCCACCACGACGCGCAGTCCGTGCCCGCGCACGTCGTGTCGGTTCCCTCCGTCGGCGTCGACGGCGCGGAGCTGCCGGCGCTGTCGCTGTCGGCATCCACGAAGGACGGCGCGGCGCTCCTGTCGCTCACGCACGTCGGCGTCGACGGCCCGCTCGCGGTCGAGATCGACCTGCGCGGCCGTGCCGCGACGCTCACCCGCGCCCGGGTGCTCACCGGCACGGACGCCGCGGCCCACAACACGCCGGCGAGCCCCGACGTCGTCCGCCCGGTGCCGCTGGACGCGGCGATCGACGACGGCGTCCTGCGCCTGCAGCTGCCCCCGCACGCCTTCGCGACCGTCGAGCTCGCCCTCGCCTGATCGACGCGTGAGAACGGCCCGCCCCGGGAGGGGCGGGCCGTCCGATCGAGCGGCGGAAGAGACGAGAGACCGCTACTCGACGTGGGTGGCCACGGTGCGCGCGTCCGCGGCGGTGACCCGGTGCACGTCGCCCGTGAGGGTGACCGTCGCGGCCGTCTCGCGGTCGGCGACCGACGCGCCGACCCACAGGTCGACGCGGCCCGGCTCCACGATCCGGATGCCGCCCCGTCCCGTGAACGCCAGGCGCGCCGTCGGCACGTCGAAGCGGACCGTGGCGGACGCCCCCGGTGCCAGGCTCACCCGCGCGTAGCCGAGCAGCTGCGCGACCGGGCGGACGACGCTCGCGTGCACGTCGTGCGCGTACAGCTGCACGATCTCGGTGCCGGCGCGGTCACCGGTGTTGGCGACCGTCACGGTCACCGTCAGCTCGTCGCCCGCGGCGACCTCCTCGGGTGCCGACAGGCCCGTGCGCGCGAAGGTCGTGTACCCGAGCCCGAAGCCGAAGGGTCGCACCGGCGTGCTGTCGGCGCTCGTCACCTCGCTGTCGCCGCCGAGGATCGGATGCAGGTACGAGAACGGCTGCGCGCCCGCCGACCGTGGCAGCGAGACGGGCAGCCGCCCCGACGGGGCGACGGCGCCCGTGAGCACGCGGGCGATCGCCGTGCCGCCCTCCTCGCCCGGGAAGAACGCCTGCACGACGGCTGCGGGGGCCGAGCCCGCGTCGCCGTCCAGCGCCCAGGCCAGAGCGTAGGGCCGGCCGGTGACCACCACGAGCACGACCGGCGTGCCCGTCGCGGCGACCGCCTCGGCGAGCTCGCGCTGCACCCCGGGCAGCTCGAGGCTCTCCGCATCGTTGCCCTCGCCGACCGTGCCGCGTCCGAACAGCCCGGCCCGGTCGCCGACCACGACGATCGCCACGTCGGCGGATGCCGCGGCATCCACCGCGGCGGCGAAGCCCGAGCGGTCATCGCCCTCGACATCGCAGCCGGCGACCGACACGATCGCGGCCTCCGGCAGCTCGGCCCGAAGGGCCTCGGCGACCGTCGGGATCGCGAACCCGTACGGCGTGCCCGGGTGGTGGGCCAGCACGTGGTTGGCGAAGGAGTAGCAGCCCATGAGCGCCGACGCGTCGTGGCCGTTCGGCCCGATCACGGCGACGCGCCCGGGACGGGCCAGCGGCAGCGTGCCGTCGTTCGACAGCAGCACCAGAGAGCGCTCGGCCAGCTCGCGCGCGACGGCGCGGTGGGCGGGGGAGTCGAGGTCGACGGCGGTCGGCGGCGCGCTGTCGTCGGGATCGAGCAGGCCGAGCTCCTCCTTCTGCGCGAGCACGCGCGCCAGCGCGCGGTCGACGAGCGCCTCGTCGATGCGACCGTCGCGCAGGCCTTCCCGCAGCGGGGTCGCGTACGCGTCGCCGCTGGGCAGCTCCACGTCGATGCCGGCCGTCAGGGCCAGGCGCGCCGCCTCGGTGCGGTCGACGGCGACGGCGTGCATCGTCTGGAGGAACGCGATCGCGAAGTAGTCCGACACCACGACGCCGTCGAAGCCCCACTCGCCGCGGAGCAGATCGGTGAGCAGTCGCGGATCGGAGGCGACGGGGATGCCGTCCACGTCCGTGTACGAGTTCATCACCGACCGCGCCCCGCCGTCGCGCACCGCCATCTCGAAGGGCGGCAGGAACACGTCGGCGAGCTCGCGCGGACCGGCGTGCACGGGTGCGTGGTTGCGACCCGCCTGCGACGCGGAGTAGCCGACGAAGTGCTTCAGGGTCGCGTGCACCCCGGCATCCTGGATGCCGCGGACGTAGGCCGTCGCGATCGTGCCCACGACGTACGGGTCTTCCGAGATGCACTCGTCCACCCGCCCCCAGCGCGGATCGCGGATGACGTCCAGCACCGGTGCGAGGGTCTGGTGCACGCCCAGCTCGCGCATCGTGTCGCCGATGAGGCGCCCCATGCGCTCGACGAGCTCGGGGTCGAACGCGGCGCCCCACGCGAGCGGCGTCGGGAAGGTCGCCGCCTTCCAGGCCGCGAGACCCGTCAGCGACTCCTCGTGCACGATCGCGCCGATGCCGTGGCCCGATGCCGCGCGCAACCGCTGCTGCTGCTCCCACAGCCAGCTCGCGCGCTCCGCGGCATCCACCGGCCGGGTGCCGTAGACGCGTGTGAGGTGACCGAGCCCGTGGGCGGAGGCCTGCTCGTACCGGTCGGAGGCGGTCGTCGCGCCGGCCCTCATCTCGTCGGCCAGGGGTGCCACCGCCTCCTCGCCCTGGTCGACCCAGAAGCCCACCAGCTGCGCGACCTTCTGGTCGGGCGTCATGTCGGCCATGAGGGCGGCCACCCGTGGCGAGACCGGCTGGACGAGACGGCGGTCGAGGGAGTTGTCGGAGATCGTCATGCGGATCAGCCCTTCACGGCGCCCGTGAGGCCGCCGACGATACGACGCTCGAACAGGCTGAAGAACAGCAGCGCGGGGAGCATCGACAGAGAGGTGAAGGCCAGCACCTTGGCGGTGTCGACCGAGTACTGGGACGAGAACGCCTGCACGCCCAGCGGCAGGGTGAAGCTCGCCTCGTTGTTGAGGATGAACAGGGGCAGCAGGTAGCTGTTCCAGCTGCCGATGAACGCCAGGATGCCGACGGTGATGACGCCCGGCACCGACAGCGGCAGCACCATCCGCCAGAAGAAGCCCAGGCGGCTGCACCCGTCGATGAACGCGGCCTCCTGGATCTCGTCGGGGATCGCCCGGAGGAACGGCACCAGGATGATGATGGTCGTCGGCAGCGCGAACGCGATCTGGGGCAGGATGATCCCGGCCAGCGAGTTCATGAGACCGAGGTCGCGGATCACGATGTACAGCGGGGTGATCGCGACCGTGATCGGGAACATCAGCCCGGCGGCGAACAGCGCGTAGAGCGCGCCGCGCCCGCGGAACGGGTAGCGCGCGATGACGTAGCTCGCCATGAGTCCCAGCGCGACGACGCCCGCGGTGGTGGCCGTCGCCGCGATCAGCGAGTTGAGCACCTGACGCCAGAACTGCGGACCCGTGAGCACCGTGAGGTAGTTCTGCACGTTCCACGGGTCGGGCCAGCCGGCGGGATCGACCGTGATCTGCGAATTGCTGCGGAACCCGCCGATGACGATGTAGAGCACCGGGGCGAGCATGAGGGCGATGACGACGAGCGCGATGAAGTAGACGAGCGGGCTGCCCCAGGGCAGGCGCTCCTTCGCGCGGCGGCGTGCGGGCCCGCGGCCGGCGGCGCCGGTCGCGAGGGTGGCGGTGTCGACGGTGAGCGCGCTCATCGGGTCTTCTTCCCTTCGGTGATGGCGCCGGCCGTGTCGCGGCGCAGCACGAAGCGCTGGTAGATGAGGGCGACGACGAGCGAGATGACGAAGATGACGACGGCGACGGCGTTGCCGAAGCCGAAGTTGCCGGCGTTGCGGCCGTTGACGACCATGTAGGTCGCCATCGTGGAGGTGCCCGCCGTCGAGGCGACGTACTGGCCCCAGATGATGTAGACGAGGTCGAACAGCTGCAGGGCGCCGATGATCGACAGGAACGCCCAGATGCGCAGGGTGGGCGCCAGCAGCGGCAGCGTGATGCGCCAGTGGGCCTGCCAGTATCCCGCGCCGTCGAGGGCGGCGGCCTCGTAGAGCTCCTCCGGGATGCCCTGGAGCCCCGCGAGGAAGAGGATGACGGCGAAGCCGACGTACTTCCAGGTGAGGATGGCCATGAGCGTCCAGATGGCGATCGCCGGATCGGAGATCCAGTCGTGGGCGAGCGCGCCGAGCCCCCAGCTCTCCAGCAGGCCGTTCAGCGCTCCCTGTGTCTGCAGCATGAGCCCGAAGCCCGTGCCGACGACGACCTCGGCGATGACGTACGGCACGAAGATGAGGACGCGGATGAGGGACTGCCCCCGCATCCGGCGGTTCAGCAGCAGTGCCAGCAGCACCGCGACCGGCCCCTGCAGCACGATGGAGGCGATGACGATGAAGCCGTTGTGGCCGAGCGCCTCGAGGAAGGTCGGATCGGTGAGGATCGTCAGATAGTTCTGCAGGCCGACGAAGTCGGTGGGGGCGCCGTAGCCCTGCCACCGGAAGAAGCCGTAGTAGGCCGCCATCGCGACCGGGAAGATCACGAAGCCGAGGAACATGATCAGCGCCGGCCCGACGAGCAGCGCGATCTCGAATCTCCCGGCCCAGCCCAGTCCACGGGGACGGCGGCGCGGCGTGGGCGGGGGCGGCGTCACGCCGCCCCCGCCGTGCTGCGCGAGATCCGTCTCCGGGTCGGTGACGGCCACGGAGGTCTCGCGGAGGGACACGATCCGATCAGCCCTTCTTGGCCGCGTCGGTGACCGACTGGATCATCTGCTGCGGGTTGCTCTTGCCCGCGAGCAGGTCGACCACGGCCACGTTCAGCGCGTTGCCGACGTTCTGGCCGAGGACGGTGTCGAGCCACTGCGAGACGAACGGCGCCTTGTTGTAGGCGGCGAGCACCTCCTGGAGGTAGGGCTCCTTGACGGCGGCCTGGGCGGTCTTGTTGACCGGCGGGGCGCTGAAGGCCGCGTAGTACGCCTCCTGCTGGTCGGCCGACGCGATGAAGTTCAGGAAGTCCGCGCACTCCTTGGGCGCCTTGGCCGAGCACGAGTATCCGTCGACGCCACCCATCATCGATCCCGGCTCACCCTGACCGCCGGAGACCTCCGGGAAGGGGAACCACGCCAGGTCGGGGAGGGGCTTCTCGTCGGGGGTGAGCGAGGCGATCACACCCGGGTCCCAGGCGCCCATGAGCTCCATCGCGGCCTGGTGGTTGGCGACGAGACCAGCGGAGCTGCCGGCGCCCTGCTGGGCGGAGGTGGTGAGGAAGCCCTCGTTGAACGGCTTCGTCGCGGCGAAGTCGTTGAGGTCTTCGGCGGCCTTCAGCCAGCATCCGTCGCTGAAGTCCTTCGAGTCG
The DNA here is from genome assembly GCF_019443465.1 of Microbacterium sp. PAMC21962. NCBI lineage: Bacteria > Bacillati > Actinomycetota > Actinomycetes > Micrococcales > Microbacteriaceae > Microbacterium > Microbacterium sp. PAMC21962. Next base: position 2,871,100 of record NZ_CP080381.1, read on the forward strand.
CCGGTCTTCTCGATGGTCTGGGGGCTGCACTCGCGCAGGGCGAAGTTGTAGTACCAGTGCGCGGCGGGCCAGGCGTCCTTCGCGCCGAGCGCGATCGGGGCGACGCCCGCGGTCTTGAGCTTGTCGACGGCCGACTCGAGGTCGCTGATCGTCGTCGGGGCGGTCGTGATGCCCGCCTTGGTGAAGAGGTCGGAGCTGTACCAGAAGCCGCTCGGCAGCACCGCCAGCGGCATCGCCCAGATCTTGTCCTGGTAGGTCTCGGCCTTGAACGAACCCTCGGAGATCTCGGACTTCGCGGTGTCGCCGATCTTGTCGGTGAGGTCCATGAGCTGGCCCGCCTGCACCATCGCCGCGAGCTTTCCGCCGCCGCGCTGCAGGAAGATGTCGGGAGCGTCGCCCGCGTTGAGGGCGGTCTGCAGCTTGCCGTCCATGTCCTCGTTCTGCACCGACTGCATCGTGATGGTGACGTTCGGGTTCGCCTTCTCGAAGGCCGCGATGGCGTCCTTCCAGAACTGCTGGCCGGGGCCCGTCGTCGAGTTCTGCCACAGCGTCATCTCGACCTTGCCGTCGGCGTTGGTGTCGCCCGACCCGCCGCTGCAGGCGCTCAGACCGAGCGTGCCCGCGACCAGGAGCGCCGCTCCGGTCAGGATCTTGTTCGCCTTCATGTGATTCCTGTCCTCCTCATTGAGCCTCACCCCGGTCATTCGGGGCACGGAGTATTCCGGTGAACGCGTTCGGGCCGGAATGAGCACCAGTGTGACCATTTGTTGTCAACGACGTCAAACGTTTTCAAAAACCTTTTCAATAACGTTTCCGCGCCCGTAGTATCACCCACGTGAGTCGCAGAGCCACCATCCATGACGTCGCCGCGGCCGCCGGTGTGTCCGTGGCCACGGTTTCCAAAGCGGTCAACGGTCGATACGGCGTGGCGAGCGAGACCGTGTCGCGCGTGCTCGACGCCGTGGCCGAGCTCGGGTACGAGTCGAGCCTGGTCGCCAGCAGCATGCGCTCGCGCCGAACCGGCGTCGTGGGCGTGCTGGTGTCGGACTTCGAGCCGTTCAGTGCCGAGGTGCTCAAGGGCGTCGGCGCCGCGCTGAGCGGGCATCGCTACGACCTGCTGGCCTACAGCGGCGCCCGCGACGCCGACCCGCAGGGGTGGGAGCGGCGCTCGCTCAGCCGGCTCAGCGGCACGCTGATCGACGCGGCGATCATGGTCACCCCGACCGTGGTGGGTGTGAACGCCGACGTCCCGATCGTCGCCGTCGACCCCCACGCGGGTCGGGTGGACATCCCCTCGGTCGAATCCGACAGTCTCACCGGCGGCTTCGAGGCGACGATGCACCTCATCGAGCTCGGCCACCGCCGCATCGGCTACCTCGCGGGCCGCCCCGAGCTGCGCTCCTCGGAGATGCGCGAGGCGGGCTACCGCCGTGCACTGCGTCAGTCCGGCATCCGCTTCGATCCCGCCCTCGTGGCCGTCGGCATGTACGATCCCGACACGGTGCGCGTCGTCGGTCGCGCCCTGTTGCAGCAGCCCGACCGCCCGACCGCGGTGTTCGCGGCCAACGACCGCACCGCGCTCGGACTGATCGACGTCGCGGCGGAGCTCGGGCTCGATGTCCCGGGGGATCTGTCGGTGATCGGCTTCGACGACATCCCCGAGGCATTCCTCACCGCGCGCCCGCTGAGCACGGTGCGTCAGCCCATCCAGCGTCTCGGTGCCGAGGCGGCGCGGATGCTGGTGACCATGCTGGCCGGGGCCACCCCGGAGGCGACGCACCTGGTGCTCCCGACGCGCCTGATCCCGCGGGCGACGACCGCTCCGCTGCGCTGACGCACGGCCCGGTCGCCGCCGTCCGGGTGCGCGGCGCCGGTCGCTCCCGGCGTCGGGCCGTCACGCGGGCGTGAGCGGATCGGTCAGCAGCGCCTCGAACGCGATCTCGGCGGCGCCGACGAGCAGGCGGTCGGGGCCGAGGTCGGCCGGGCGCAGCTGCAGGTCCTCGGCGTTCATCGCCATGGCCTGCGCGCGCACGGCGGACAGGAGGGCCTCGGCATCCTGATCCAGGATCGTCGCGAGGAAGCCGCCCAGCACGACGGTCGACGGGTTGAGAACGTTGACGGCGTTGGCGAGCGCCGTCGCCAGGATGCGGCGCTGGCGCTCGACCTCGGCGGCCACCTCCACACTGCGCGATTCGCGGATCGCCCGCTCGAGCGTCGGCTCGTCCGCGCTGTGCAGACCGACGACGGCGAGCAGTCGGGACCGGCTCACCTCGTCCTCCAGCGTGCCCTGCGCTCCGGAGCGGCGGTCGGCGGGCTGTGCGATCCCGGGGCGGTTCTGGCCCAGCTCGCCCGCGTAGCCGCCGGCGCCGCGCACGAGGCGCCCGCCGATCACCAGCCCGCCGCCGATGCCGCTCGCGCCGCCGTTGAGGTAGATCAGGTCGCTCACGTCGCGGCCCGCGCCGTACATGCTCTCGGCGAGGGCGCCGAGCGTGGCGTCGTTGTCGATCGCGACCGGCAGCCCGCTCGCGCGGGCGAGGGTGTCGCGCAGCGGCGCGTCGGTCCAGTCGAGGTGCGGCGCGCGGCGCACCAGGCCGTCGGCGGTGCGCACGAGGCCGGGCACGGCCACGCCGATGCCCGCGATGCGGTGGGCGGCGAGCTCGCCCCCGCGCCACCGGTCGGTGACGCCGGTCGTGAGCTCGACGGCCTGCGCGGCCGAGATCAGTCCCTCCAGCTCGATGCGCTCGCGCAGCACGATCGTGCGATCGAGCCCGATCGCCGCCACGGTGAGCGCGTCCACCTCGGGGTTCACCGCGATCGCGACGACGTCCGGCGCGGCCGCGACGGAGGGGGAGGGGCGCCCGACGCGGCGATGCACCTCCGGGGCGCCCTCGCTGGCGAGTCCCGCCGCGACGAGGTCGGCGACGAGGGCCCCGATCGTGGAGCGGTTCAGACCCGTCGACTCGGTCAGGGCGGCACGCGAGAGCGGGCCGTCTTCGTGCACGAGCCGCAGCACCCGTGAGAGGTTGGCGCGACGGACGCCCTCGACGGTTCCCTCTGCGCGTGCCACGCGTCCACCCTAGAGGCGCGGATGCCGGTGGGCGTGGTGGACGGAGGGTGCGTCGTGGTATAGGTTGTGACTAACAACAAAACTCCCTCACGGGAGTCCTCGCGAAGGAGCGCCATGACCGTCCCGACCCCCGCCGACAAGTTCACCTTCGGTCTCTGGACCATCGGCTACAACGGCACCGACCCGTTCGGCGGGCCGACCCGTCCGCCGCTCGACGTCGTCCACGCGGTCGAGAAGCTCGCCGAGCTCGGCGCGTACGGCCTCACCTTCCACGACGACGACCTGTTCGCGTTCGGCTCCTCCGAGGCGGACCGGCAGCATCAGATCGACCGGCTGAAGGGCGCGCTGGACGCGACCGGCCTCACCGTGCCGATGGTCACGACCAACCTCTTCAGCGCCCCCGTCTTCAAGGACGGCGGGTTCACCTCGAACGACCGCGACGTGCGTCGCTTCGCGATCCGCAAGGTGCTGCGCCAGATCGACCTCGGCGCCGAGCTGGGCGCGCAGACATTCGTGATGTGGGGCGGCCGCGAGGGCGCCGAGTACGACTCCGCGAAGGACATCCGCCAGGCGCTGGAGCGCTACCGCGAGGCCGTCAACTTCCTCGGCGACTACGTGGTCGACAAGGGCTACGACATCCGCTTCGCGATCGAGCCGAAGCCGAACGAGCCGCGCGGCGACATCCTGCTGCCGACCGTGGGTCACGCCCTCGCGTTCATCGACTCGCTCGAGCGTCCCGAGCTCGTGGGCCTCAACCCCGAGGTCGGCCACGAGCAGATGGCCGGGCTGAACTTCGCGGCCGGCATCGCGCAGGCGCTGTACCACGGCAAGCTCTTCCACATCGACCTCAACGGCCAGCGCGGCATCAAGTACGACCAGGACCTCGTGTTCGGTCACGGCGACCTGCACAACGCGTTCGCGCTGGTCGACCTGCTCGAGAACGGCGGCCCGAACGGCGGGCAGTCGTACGAGGGCCCCCGTCACTTCGACTACAAGCCGTCGCGCACCGAGGACGAGACGGGTGTCTGGGACTCGGCAGCCGCCAACATGCGCACCTACCTGCTGCTGAAGGAGCGTGCGGCCGCGTTCCGCGCCGACCCCGAGGTGCAGGAGGCGCTCGCCGCCGCGCGCGTCGCGGAGCTCGCACAGCCGACGTTCGGCGAGGGCGAGAGCTACGACGACTTCGTCGCCGACCGCTCCGCCTACGAGGACTTCGACACCGACGCGTACCTCGGCGGCAAGGGCTTCGGCTTCGTCCGACTGCAGCAGCTCGCGACCGAGCACCTGCTCGGCGCGCGCTGACCCCGGCATCCGCCCGCGTCCGCGCGTGAGACCCTGGTCGTCCGGCCGGGGTCTCACGCGCGGACGCCCCCGACTCACGAAGAGATGAGGATGCCGACATGGCACTCGTGATGGGCGTCGACAGCTCGACGCAGTCCTGCAAGGTCGTCATCGTCGACACCGCGACGGGCGCCGTCGTGCGGACGGGGCGCGCGTCGCATCCCGACGGCACGAGCGTCGATCCCGAAGCGTGGTGGGTCGCGCTGCAGGCGGCGATCGCGGATGCCGGCGGCATCGCCGACGTCGCGGCCTGGGCGATCGGCGGGCAGCAGCACGGCATGGTCGCCCTCGACGCGCAGGGTCGGGTCGTGCGCGACGCCCTGCTGTGGAACGACACCCGCTCGGCGGGGGCGGCGGCGGATCTGATCGCCGAGTTCGGCGCCGACGCCCTGGCCGCGCGCACGGGAGTCGTGCCGGTGGCCTCGTTCACGATCACGAAGCTCCGATGGCTGCGCGACGCCGAACCCGACAACGCCGCGGCCGTCGCCGCCGTGGCGCTCCCGCACGACTGGCTGACGTGGCGGCTGCGCGGCTACGGCCCCGTCGCCGACGGCGCCCCGGCGTTCGACGAGCTGATCACCGATCGCTCCGACGCGTCGGGCACCGGCTACTGGGATCCGGCGACCGACGGCTACGACCGCGCGCTGCTCGTCGCCGCCCTCGGCCACGACGCCGCGCTGCCGCGGGTGCTCGGCCCGCTCGAGTCGGTCGCGGATGCCGACGGGCGCCGCGTCGGCGCGGGCGCGGGCGACAACGCGGCGGCGGCCTTCGGGGTCGGAGCCGGTGTCGGCGATGTCGTGGTGTCGATCGGGACCAGCGGCACGGTGTTCGCGGTCAGCGCGGAGCGGACGATCGACCCGACCGGCACCGTCGCGGGCTTCGCCGATGCCGACGGCCACTTCCTCCCGCTGGTGGCGACGCTCAACGCCGCGCGTGTGCTGGACGTGACCGCCCGGCTGCTCGCCGTCGACCACGACGGGCTCAGCGCCCTCGCGCTGGCCGCGGCATCCGGGGCCGGCGGGCTGCGGCTGCTGCCCTACTTCGAAGGCGAGCGCACACCGAACCTGCCCGACGCGACCGCGGAGCTGACCGGGATGACGCTCGCCTCCACGACGCGCGAGAACCTCGCCCGCGCCGCCGTCGAGGGCATGCTGCGCGGGCTCGCCGCCGGCCTCGACGCGATCCGCGGGCTCGGCGTGCCGATCGAGCGCGCGCTGCTCGTCGGCGGCGGGGCGCAGTCGGCGGCCGTGCGCCGCATCGCGCCCGACGTGCTGGGCGTGCCGGTCGAGGTGCCCGCACCGGGGGAGTACGTCGCGCTCGGCGCCGCCCGCCAAGCCGCCCGCCTCCTCCCCGCCTGACGGCATCCCCCTCGCCCGAGCCGGCATCCGGCAGCCGTCGAGAAACCATCCCCGACGCGAGACATCCCGTCCGCACGTCTTTCTCGCGTCGGGGCTGGTTTCTCGCGGGGATGCCGCGGGTGCATAGCAACTCCGCGCGCCCCCGTCCAGACCCACCGCCCGACACCCCGGTGCGAGGATCCGCCCCCTAGGCTGATCTCGTCACGGGGCGGTCTCGTCACGGTGTGGCAGCGATGTCACCGAGCGATGTCATCGAACAGGGAGTCGCACATGCAGTCATGGCCAGGATCCGCGTACCCGCTCGGGGCGACCTTCGACGGCAGCGGAACCAACTTCGCTCTCTTCAGCGAGGGCGCGGAGCGGGTCGAGCTCTGCCTGTTCGGTGACCGGGGCAAGGAGACGCGCATCGAGATGCGCGACGTCGACGCGTTCGTCTGGCACGTCTACCTGCCGACCGTGCAGCCGGGCCAGCGCTACGGCTACCGCGTCCACGGGCCGAACGACCCGGCGAACGGCCAGCGCTTCAACCCGAACAAGCTGCTGCTCGACCCCTACGCGAAGGCCGTCGAGGGTCAGGTGCAGTGGGGCCAGGAGGTGTTCGGCTACGACTTCGGTGACCCCGACTCCCGCAACGACGAGGATTCGGCGCACGCGATGATGAAGGGTGTCGTCGTCAACCCGTTCTTCGACTGGGCCGGCGACCGGCAGCCGAAGACGCCGTATGCCGAGACCGTCATCTACGAGGCCCACGTGAAGGGCCTCACCGAGCTGCACCCGGAGATCCCCGAGGAGATCCGCGGCACCTACAGCGCGATCGCGCACCCGGCGATCATCGAGCACCTCAAGCACATCGGCGTCACGGCCATCGAGCTCATGCCGGTGCACCAGTTCGTCAACGACTCCACGCTGCAGGAGAAGGGTCTCAGCAACTACTGGGGCTACAACACGATCGCCTTCCTCGCCCCGCAGAACACCTACGCCTCGACCGGCCAGCGCGGCCAGCAGGTGCAGGAGTTCAAGAGCATGGTGAAGGCCCTGCACGCCGCCGGCATCGAGGTCATCCTCGACGTGGTCTACAACCACACCGCGGAGGGCAACCACCTGGGCCCGACCCTCTCCATGCGCGGCATCGACAACGAGGCCTACTACCGCCTCGAGGCCGACGACAAGCGGTACTACACCGACTACACCGGCACCGGCAACAGCATGAACGTGGGCAACCCGCACACGCTGCAGCTGATCATGGACTCGCTGCGCTACTGGGTGCTCGAGATGCACGTCGACGGCTTCCGGTTCGACCTCGCCGCGACCCTCGCCCGCGAGTTCTACGAGGTCGACCGGCTCGCGGCCTTCTTCGAGATCGTGCAGCAGGATCCGGTGATCTCGCAGGTCAAGCTCATCGCCGAGCCGTGGGACATCGGCCCCGGCGGCTACCAGGTGGGCAACTTCCCGCCGCAGTGGACGGAGTGGAACGGCAAGTACCGCGACACCGTCCGCGACCTGTGGCGCGGCGAGCCGGCCACCCTCGGCGAGTTCGCGTCGCGCCTGACCGGCTCGGCGGACCTCTACGAGAACTCGGGGCGGCGACCCGTGGCATCCATCAACTTCGTCACCGCCCACGACGGCTTCACGCTCCGCGACCTCGTGTCGTACAACGAGAAGCACAACGAGGCCAACGGCGAGGACAACAACGACGGCGAATCGCACAACCGGTCCTGGAACTGCGGCGTCGAGGGCCCCACCGACGACCAGGGCGTTCTCACGCTGCGCGCCCGCCAGCAGCGCAACTTCCTCGCGACCCTGCTGCTGAGCCAGGGCGTGCCGATGATCTCGCACGGCGACGAGCTCGGACGCACGCAGGGCGGCAACAACAACGGCTACGCGCAGGACAACGAGATCACGTGGATCGACTGGAGCCACGTCGATCAGCCGCTGGTCGAGTTCACAGCGGCGCTCGCGCGCCTGCGCCGCGAGCACCCGACCTTCCGGCGCAGCCGCTTCTTCGACGGGCGCCCCGTCCGCCGCGAAGAGGGGGCTCCGCTGCCGGACATCGCGTGGCTGCGTCCCGACGGCACCGAGATGCAGCCGGAGGACTGGGAGTCGGGCTTCGGGCGCGCCGTCGGCGTGTTCCTCAACGGCGCCGGCATCCGTGAGCGCGACCGTCGCGGTGAGCAGATCGAGGACCGCCACTTCTTCATCCTGTTCAACGCGGGTGACGAAGGGCTCGAGTTCACGATCCCGCGCGCCGAGTTCAGCCCGAAGTGGGAGATCGTGGTCGACACGACCGGCCAGCTCACCGACACGTACCCGCGCAACGGCGGAGAGGCCATCGAGCTGGCGGGGCGCTCGCTGATCGTCCTGCGCGACTATCAGGAGGAGAAGCCCGACGTCGACCATTCGGTCGCCGCGTCGCTCGCGGCCCTCACGGTGCCGATCGACATCGTCCGCTCTCCCGCGCCGCAGGCCGAGCTGCCGCACTGATCATGTCGGATGCCACGGCGCCCCGCCCCGCCTCGACCTACCGCCTCCAGGTGCGGGCGTCGTTCGACCTGGATGCCGCGGCCACCGTCACCGACTACCTGCGCGATCTCGGCGTCGACTGGGCCTACCTGTCGCCGATCCTGCAGGCGGCGGCCGGCTCCGACCACGGCTACGACGTCGTCGACCCCACGCGCGTGGACGCCGACCGCGGCGGTCCGGGCGGGCTGTCGCGTTTCGTCGCGGCGGCACGGGACGCCGGTCTCGGCATCCTCGTGGACATCGTGCCGAACCATCAGGGCGTCGCCGACCCGACCGAGAACCCGTGGTGGTGGGACGTGCTCACCCACGGGCGCCGCTCGGCGCACGCGGCCGCGTTCGACATCGACTGGGAGCACGGCGCCGAGCGCGTCGTGCTGCCGGTGCTCGGCGGGACGCTCGACGAGGTGCTCGGTCGCGGCGAGATCGAGGTGGCACCGCCGGCGGGCGACGACGACGGTTTCGGCACGGCGCGCTACTACGAGCTCGTGCTGCCGCTGGCCCCCGGCACCGCGCCGCTGCACGCGACGACCGACCGCCTCGCGGTGCGCGACGTGCTGGAGCGGCAGCACTGGCGGGTGACGTCGTGGCGGCGGGATGCCGAGGAGCTGAACTACCGGCGCTTCTTCACCGTCACCTCGCTCGCGGGCGTACGGGTGGAGCTTCCCGAGGTCTTCGCCGCGTCGCACCGGGAGATCCTGCGGTGGGTGCGCGAGGGGCTCGTCGACGGGCTGCGCATCGACCACCCCGACGGCCTCGCCGATCCGGGCGGCTACCTCGACGCGCTCGCCGCGGCGGTCGCGGACGCGCGGGAGGCGCGCTCCGATGCGCTGCGCGCGCTCGACGACCGGCACGTGGGCGCTTCCCGCTCGGCGGGGGAGGAGGATGCTTCCCGGTCGTTGAGCGAGGCGCGCAGCGCCGCGTCGAAGCGCATCCCCGTCTACGTCGAGAAGATCCTCGAGCCGGGGGAGGAGCTGCCCGGCTGGTGGGCCACCGACGGCACCACCGGCTACGACGCCCTCGGCGAGATCGACCGGGTGCTCGTCGACCCCGCCGGTGCGCCGGCGCTGACCGCGCTCGACGAGCGCTTGCGCGGCGGGCCGGGGGACTGGCACGACATGATCGGCGGCACCAAACGCGAGATCGCCGACACGTCGCAGGCCGCCGAGGTCGGTCGCCTCATCCGCTGCCTGCCGGACGCCGTGCGCGCCGACCTCGGCGACGCCCGTGCGCGTGACGCGTTCGCGGAGCTGCTCGCCGCCTTCCCCGTCTACCGCGCGTACCTCCCGGCCGGCCGCGAGCTGCTGGCGGATGCCGTGGCCACGGCATCCGAGCGCCGACCCGACCTCGCCGATGCCCTCGTCGCGCTGGCGGAGCTCGTCGCCGATGCGGACGCCGAGCTGTCGCGGCGCTTCATGCAGACCACCGGCCCGGTGACCGCCAAGGGCGTGGAGGACCGCGCGTTCTACCGGTACGCGCGGCTGACGTCGCTCACCGAGGTCGGCGGCGATCCGTCGCGGTTCGCGCTCGACGTCGCCGGACTCCACGCCGCGTTCGCGCGTCGCCAGGCCTCGTGGCCGCACACCTTGACCGCCCTGACGACGCACGACACGAAGCGCTCCGAGGACGTGCGGGCGCGCCTCTCGGTGCTCGCGGAGATCCCCGGTCGCTGGGCCGAGGCGCTGGACGCGCTCCGTGCGGCGGCGTCCACCGGCGACGGCCCCCTCGATGCGCTCCTGTGGCAGGCGGTGGTCGGCGCGTGGTCAGATGACCCCGCCCTGCCCGAGCGCCTGCACGGCTACGCCGAGAAGGCGGCCCGCGAGGGCGGCGTGGGTACGAGCTGGACAGACCCCGACGAGGCCTTCGAGGCGCGGGTCCACGGGCTCGTGGATGCCGCGTTCGCGTCCGCGCGGCCGACGGTCGAGGCGCTCGTCGCCGAGGTGGTGGAGGCGGGCCGATCGAACTCCCTGTCGGCGAAGCTGCTGCAGCTGGCCGGACCCGGCGTGCCCGACGTCTACCAGGGCACGGAGCTGTGGGACCTCTCGCTCGTCGACCCCGACAACCGCCGCCCCGTCGACTTCGCCGGCCGCCGCGCGCTGCTCGCACGGCTCGACGACGGGTGGATGCCGCCGCTCGACGGCACCGGCGGCGCCAAGCTCCTCGTCGTGTCGCGGACCCTTCGGCTGCGCCGCGACCGGCCCGACCTGTTCACGCGGTACACGCCGCTGCCCGTCGTCGGCGCGGCATCCGCGCACGCCGTCGCGTTCGACCGGGGCGGTGCGATCGCGGTGGCGACGCGTCTGTCCGTCGGGCTCGCGGCGCGCGGCGGCTGGGGCGACACCGCGGTGCTGCTGCCCGCGCGGCGCTGGCGCGATGCGTTCACGGGCCGCGAGCTCGCCGGCGGGGCCGCGCCCCTGGCCGTCGTGCTCGCCGACCTGCCGGTCGCGCTGCTGGTCGCGGCCGACTGACCGCTCGGCGCGGACGGGGCCGGGGCGTTTCGACTCGCGGCTGCGCCGCTCGCTCAACGACCGGGGGCTGAGGCGGGCGCCGGTCGTCGAGCGAGCGCGGAGGGTTGCTCCCGCCGGTCGTTGAGCGAGCGCGGAGGGTCGCTTCCGCCGGTCGTCGAGCGAGCGCAGCGAGTCGAAACGCAGCGCGTATGACGTTTCGTGACGAACGCTTACGCCCCGTGACCGGCGACTGGCTCCGCCCTCGGGTCGCATGGTGGGCTGGATCATCCCGAACACCGCAGCGCCATCCGGCGCATCCCAGGAGACCACCATGTCCCGATTCACCCGCACGGCCCTCGCGGCGGCATCCACCGTCGCCGTGGTCGCCCTCCTCGCCGGCTGCGCCTCCGGCGCCTCCGCTCCGTCCGCCTCGGACGGCAGCGGCGAGCCGAAGACCGGCGGCACCCTGACCTACCTCGAGCCGCAGACCTGGACGACGCTGTATCCGCCGTCCGCGGGCTTCTACCCCAACGGCGGCATCGTCAACAACATCACCGACCGTCTGCTCTACCAGAACCCCGAGACGCTCGAGCTCGAGCCGTGGATCGCGACCGACTACAAGGTCAACGACGACGCGACCGAGTACACGTTCGATCTGCGCACCGACGTCACTTACTCCGACGGCACGCCGCTGACCGCGGCCAACGTCGTCAAGAACATCGACCTCTACGGCAAGGGCGACAAGGGTCGCGCCCTGACCGTGTCCGAGGCGATCAACAACTACGACCACGGTGAGGTCACCGGCGAGCACACGGTCGTCTTCCACTTCACGGCGCCGTCGCCCGGATTCGCGCAGGCCGTCTCGACCATCAACTCGGGGCTGCTCTCCGACGCGACACTCGACCGCACGAGCGAGCAGTTCGGCCCCGGCAACGCCACGAAGATCATCGGCAGCGGCCCGTTCGTCATCTCCGACGAGCAGATCGGCACGCAGACCAGCGTGACCGCGCGCAAGGACTACAACTGGGCGCCGCCGTCGCTGAAGCACCAGGGCGCGGCCTACCTCGACGGCATCGACTACGTCGTCGCCGCCGAGAACAGCGTCCGCGTCGGCACGGTCGTCGCCGGCCAGGCCGACATCGCCCGCAACATCCCCGCACCCGACGAGGCCCAGTTCGCGGCCGGCGGCCTGTCGCTGCACGCCGCCGCGACCAACGGCGTCAACAACGGCCTGAGCTTCCGCTTCCGCGAGCCGCGTCTGGCCGACGTGCGGGTGCGCCAGGCGATCATCGCCGGCATCGACCGTCAGAAGATCGTCGACACCCTGTTCACGAAGAACTACCCCCTCGCCACCGGTGCTCTCGCCACGACCGCCCTCGGCTACGTCGACACCTCGTCGTACTACACGTACGACCCGGAGAAGGCGGCCACCCTGCTCGACGAGGCCGGCTGGACGCTCGGCTCCGACGGCATCCGCGCGAAGGACGGCGAGAAGCTGACGCTCTCCTTCAACGAGGCGCTGCCGCAGCCGCGCTCCAAGGAGGTCGTGACCCTCATCCAGGAGCAGCTGGGCAAGCTCGGCATCCAGGTGTCGCTGTTCGCGGGCGACATGGCCGCGCAGACCAAGGCGTCGACCGATCAGAGCACGATCCAGGTGTACCACTCGATGGTCGGCCGCGCGGACTTCGATGTGCTGAAGTCGCAGTACTTCTCCAAGAACCGCAACACGCTGCTCAACCTCAACCCGGCCGACGGCACCGTCGGTGACCCGGAGCTCGACACGCTGCTGCAGGCGATCGCGTCCGAGCCCACGACGGCCGAGCGTCAGGCGGCGTCCGAGGCGGCGCAGAAGTACCTCGCCGAGAACGCGTACATCCTGCCGATCTTCGAGGAGCCGCAGGTGTTCGGCCTGACCGCCAAGGTGCAGGGCTTCGAGACGGAGTCGGTCGGTCGCCCGACGTTCTACTCGACCTGGCTCGCAGGCTGAGAACCCGGTTCCCGGACCGGTTCACGGAGAATCCATGTCGTACGTCCTTCGTCGTGTGGGCCAGGCGGTGCTCGTCCTCGCTCTGGCCTACACGGCGGCCTATCTGCTGCTGGCGGCCCTCCCGGGCGATGCCGTCATCGCCCGGTACGGGAGCCCCGAGCTGGGGCTCACCCCCGAGCAGATCGAGGCGATCCGCCAGTCGCTGGGTGCCGATCAGCCGCTCATCGTCCAGTACTTCCGCTCGATCGCGGGCTTCCTGACGGGAGACTTCGGCTACTCGGTGGCCAGCGGCGCGGCCGTCTCCGACCTGGTCGCCACCGCGTTGCCGCCGACGCTCACGCTGGCCGTGCTCGGCCTCGCGCTCGCGGTCTTCCTGGCGGTGACGATCGCGTTCACCGCGACGTACGGCGCCGGGCGGGCGCTGCGGCGCGTCTTCCGCGGCATCCCCCCGCTGTTCGTCTCGCTGCCGGTCTTCTGGATCGGCATCATCCTGATCCAGGTCTTCTCGTTCCGCCTGGGGCTCGTCCCGGTGATCGGGGCCGACCCGGTGCAGGCGCTCATCCTGCCCGTGATCACGCTCGCGATCCCGATCTCCGCTCCGCTGGCGCAGGTGCTCATGCGCTCGATCGACGAGGTGCGCGAGCAGCCGTTCGTCGCGGTCGTCCGCGCCCGCGGCGCGAGCACGCCGTGGTTGCTGTGGCGCAACGTCGCCCGCAACGCCCTCCTGCCGACGCTCACGATGGCGGGCCTGCTGTTCGGCGAGCTCGTCGGCGGCGCCGTCGTCACCGAGACGGTGTTCGCGCGGGCCGGCATCGGCCAGCTCACCGCCCAGGCCGTCGCGAACCGCGACACCCCGGTGCTGCTGGCCGTGGTCGTGATCTCCACCGTCGCCTTCGTCGTCATCAACCTGATCGTCGATCTGCTCTACCCCGTGCTCGACGCGCGGCTGCGCACCGCCGGCCGCACCCGCGGCGGCGCGAGCGCGGCCGATGAGACGGATGCCGCGGAGCGCGCCGTCGACGAGCGCCTGGATGCCGAGGTCGGCGACCCCGTCGGCGCCGCAACCCGAGGAGAGACCCGATGACTGCGCTCGCCACCACCGCCGGCCTCGCCGGCGACACGGCACCCGGCGGCTCCGGCCCCGGCGCTCCCGCCGCCGATCGTCGGCTCCGCTGGCGGAGCCTCCTCTCGCGCGCCGGCTTCGTCGTCCCGGCCCTCGTGATCGTCGTCGCCCTGCTGTGGGCGCTGTTCCCGAGCCTGTTCACGAGCCAGAACCCGACGGAGACCGTCGCGCCCGCGCTGCAGGCGCCGAGCGCCGAGCACTGGTTCGGCACCGACGCCACGGGCCGCGACCTCTACGCCCGCGTCGTCTACGGCGCGTCGCAGTCGATCATCGGCGCGCTCGTCGCCGTGCTCGTCGGACTCATCGTGGGAACGGCCATCGGACTGGCGGCCGGCGCCCTCGGCGGGCCCGTCGACGAGGTGCTCATGCGCGTGGTCGACGTGCTCCTCGCGATCCCGGCCCTGCTGCTGTCGTTGAGCGTGGTCATCCTGCTCGGCTTCGGCACCACCAGCGCCGCGGTGGCGGTCGGTGTGACGTCGATCGCCGTGTTCGCGCGTCTCGCGCGCTCCCGCGTGGTCAGCGTGCGCGTCACCGATTTCGTCGAGGCCGCCTACGGCTCCGGCGGCACCTTCTTCGGCGTGCTCTGGCGGCACATCCTCCCCAACTCGCTGACCCCGGTGATCGCCCTGGCCGCTCTGCAGTTCGGCTCGGCGATCCTGCAGATCTCCACCCTCGGCTTCCTCGGCTACGGCGCTCCGCCACCCACGCCCGAGTGGGGTCTGCTCATCGCCGAGGGGCGCAACTACGTCGCGACGGCCTGGTGGCTGACCGTGCTTCCCGGTCTCATCGTCGTGTTCGTCGTGCTGGCCACGAACCGCCTCAGCCAGGCCCTCAGAGGAGGGGATGCCGCGTGAGCGCGCAGCCGCTGCTGTCCATCCGCGACCTGGCCGTGCAGTACCGCACCCGCCGGGGCCCCGTCGACGCCGTGCGCGGTGTCTCGTTCGATGTCGAGGCGGGGTCGGTCACGGCGCTCGTCGGCGAGTCGGGCTCGGGCAAGACCACCGTGGCGCAGGCGGTCATCGGCCTCCTGGCCGGGAACGGCCGCGTGGCCGGCGGCAGCATCCGCCTGTCCGAGCGCACGGACGGACCCACCGAGCTCGTGGGACTGTCGGAGCGGCGGTGGCGGCACCTGCGCGGACGCTGCATCGCGCTCATCCCGCAGGACCCGGGCAACTCGCTGAACCCGGTCGCGACGATCGGCTGGAGCGTCGCGGAGGCGCTGCGCATCCACGGCTGGAAGGACCGCGCCAAGATCCAGACGCGCGTCATCGACCTGCTCGAGCGCGTCGGCATCGACGACCCCGAGACCCGCGCGCGCCAGTACCCGCACGAGCTGTCGGGCGGGATGCGCCAGCGCGTCCTCATCGCGGCGGCTCTCGCGCTGCAGCCCGAGCTGATCATCGCCGACGAGCCCACCAGTGCGCTCGACGTGACGGTGCAGCGGACGGTCCTCGACCTGCTCGACGAGCTCCGGGCCGAGACGGGCACCGGCATCCTCTTCATCACGCACGACCTCGCCGTCGCGGCCGATCGTTCGGACGCGCTCGTGGTGATGCGCGCCGGTCAGGTGCAGGAGGCCGGAGCGACGGCCGCGGTCCTCGCGGCGCCCGCATCCGCGTACACCCGCACCCTCCTCGCCGACGCGCCGTCGCTCGCGCGCGTCGTCGACCGGGTCGCCCCGGATGCCGCGGCCGGCGCGGACACGCTCGTGGAGGTCTCCGCGCTCACGCAGGAGTTCCGCCGCGCGGGACGCTCGCCGCTGCGCGCGGTCGACGACGTGTCGTTCACCGTCGCCCGCGGCACGACCCACGCGCTCGTCGGGGAGTCGGGCTCGGGCAAGACCACCACGGGGCGCTCGATCGCGGGCTTCAACAGCCCGACGCGCGGGACCATCCGCGTCGGCGGCACGGAGGTCACGGCGCTGTCGGGCGGGCGCGCGCGGCGCGCGTTCCACCGCACCACCCAGCTCGTGTACCAGAACCCGTACGCGTCGCTCGATCCGCGCCAGAGCATCGCCGACATCCTCGCCGAGCCCCTGCGCAACTTCGGCATCGGCTCGCGCGCCGACCGCGCCGACCGCGTGGCGCACCACCTCGAGCTCGTCGCGCTCGCGCCCGAGATCGGGGCGCGGCATCCGCGGGAGCTCTCCGGAGGGCAGCGCCAGCGCGTCGCGATCGCCCGGGCGCTGATCGTCGAACCCGAGCTGGTCGTGCTCGACGAGGCGGTCTCGGCGCTCGACGTGACGGTGCAGGCGCAGATCCTGCGGCTGCTCGCGCGGCTGCAGAGCGAGCTCGGCCTCACCTACGTGTTCATCTCGCACGACCTCGCCGTCGTCCGCCAGATCGCCGACACCGTCTCGGTGCTGCGCCGCGGCCGCCAGGTCGAGCACGGCGCCGCCGCGACCGTCTTCGACCGTCCGCAGCACGAGTACACCCGCGAGCTGCTCGCCGCGATCCCGGGCGCATCACTGCGCGAGGAGACGGCGACGCCCCCCGACCCGACCGCCCCCCGCAAGGAAGAGGTACCCGCATGAGCGGCCCCCGTCTCGGCTTCTTCAGCCGCGTGCTCGAAGAGGCGTCCGCCGCCGACCGCTACCGGTTCGCGATCGAGCAGATCGCCCAGGCCGAGCGCAGCGGCTTCGCGTCGGCCTGGGTCGCGCAGCACCACTTCGGCGAGCACGAGGGCGGGCTGCCCTCGCCGTTCGTGCTGCTGGCCGCCGCCGCGGAGCGCACGAGCCGCATCGCGCTGGCGACCGGCGTCGTCACGCTGCCCCTCGACGACCCGCTGCGGGTCGCGGAGGACGCCACCGTGCTCGATCAGCTGAGCGGCGGGCGCGTGCAGCTGGGTCTGGCCACCGGCGGCACGCCGTCGTCGTTCGCGGCGTTCGGGCGGGAGTCCGACCGGCGGCGGGAGATCTTCGCCGACCACCTCGACGTGCTCCTCGACGCACTCGAGGGCCGCGGCGTCCGCGGCACCGACTCGCACATCTACCCCGCCGCGGGCGACCTGTCGGCGCGCATCTGGCAGGCGACCTTCTCGGTCGACGGCGGCCGCCGCGCGGGCGAGCGGGGCGACGGCCTGCTGCTGTCGCGCACGCAGCCGCGCACGCCGGAGGCTCCCGACGCGCCGCTGCACGAGCTGCAGCTGCCGATCATCGAGGCGTACCGCGCCGCCCTGCCCGAGGGTGCGCCCGTGCGCATCCTCGCGTCGCGGACCGCGCTCGTCGTCGATCCCGAGGACCGCACGCGCGCCCTCGAACTGGCCGGCGACGGCCTGCGCCACCTCGCCCGCACGATGTTCGGCATCGACACCGACGGGGTCTCGCTCGACGAGCTCATCCGGATCACCGACACCCATGTGGGCACGGTCGACGAGGTCGTGGCGTCGCTGTCGGCCGACCAGACGCTGCCGGCGGCCAGCGACGTGTCGTTCCAGGTGCACTCGATCGCGGCGACCCACGAGCTCACGCTCCGCTCGCTGCAGCTGCTCGCCGACGAGGTCGCTCCGCGCCTCGGCTTCACCGTCGGCCCCGACGCCGCCGCCGACCTCCATCGCGCGCACCGGCCGCTCGCCCTCGCCGGCACCCCCACGGAAGGAATCGCATGAGCACGCCCACCGCCGACATCATCGACCTGCTGGCCGGCATCGCGCCGGGCGACGCACTCGCCGCCGTGCGCGATCAGCGCGCGCAGGCGCGGGAGAACGCGCAGCGCAGCTTCGAGGCGCTCCTCGAGCCCGCCGACCCGGGCACCTTCCCGCTCGCCGAGCGGTACGCGGTGGCCTCCTTCGTCTCGCAGCTGCACGGGTTCGCCGAGGCGACGGCGTTCTACGGCGACCTCCTCGGCGACGAGGCCCCCGCGCTGACCTCCGTCGTCGCGGCGGCCGCGGCCTCCGCCGCCGCGACCGGGCCGTTCGGCGCCTACCGCGAGCCGCGTCTGCAGGGGGAGTCCACCGACGGCGCGCGCTGGACACCCGACGCGGCGACCGCGGAGGCGCTCCAGACGCGACTGGCGGCCGCCTTCACGCACACGCACCTGCTCGTCTTCCGTCCGCGCGAGGCCCGCGCCGAGGCGATCCAGGCCCTTGTGGATGCCGGATGGAGCCCCGACGACATCGTGTCGCTGTCGCAGCTCGTCGCGTTCCTCACGTTCCAGTTGCGGGTCGCGTGGGGGCTGCGCACGCTCGCCGCGGCCTCCGTCGCCGTTCCCGCCGCCGCCGTGTCCGAAGGAGCCTGACATGACCGACACCGTCACCACGTACCCCGACCTCGCCCGCCCCGACGCCTTCACGCAGCAGGGGCTCGGCTGGGTGCCGTGGCTGCTGCCGGTGGCCGAGGACGAGCTGACCGACGCGCAGCGCGACGCGCTCATCGAGCCCGCGCGCGCGAAGATGCCGTACTTCCGGCTGCTCGCACGCGACCCCGAGGCGCTCCGCGCCCGCACGCTCACCGACCTCGACATCTTCTACAACGTCTCCGGCGGCATCGGGCGCGCCGAGCGGGAGCTGGCCGCCGCGGCCACCTCGCGTCACAACGGCTGCGTCTTCTGCGCCTCCGTGCACGCCGCCTCCGCCACCCGCGAGTCCGGTCGCGAGGCCGACGTGCAGCGCCTGCTCGACGAGGGCGTGGAGGCCGACCTCGGCGACGAGACGTGGAACGCGGTGGTCGCTGCATCCGTGGCGCTCGCCGACACCCCGCTCGCGTTCGGCGAGGCCGACATCGCGCGCCTGCGGGATGCGGGCCTCGACGACGCCGAGATCGTCGACGTCATCGGCGGCGCCGCGTTCTTCAACTGGGCGAACCGCCTCATGCTGTCGCTCGGCGAGCCCGAAGTGCCCGCGCGACGCGCCGCGACCCGATAGACGTTCCACCCCGATAGCGAGGACATCCATGAGCATCCCCACCCTTCTCGACCACGTCGTCATCGCCGGCCCCGACCTGGCCGCCCTGGTCGACTGGTTCGCCGAGCGCACCGGTGTCGTCGCCGCGCCCGGCGGCGCGCACCCGACCGGCACCGCCAACGCGCTCGTCGCGCTCACCGTCGACGGCAGCCGCGGCCCGCAGTACATCGAGCTGATCGGCCCGAACCCGGCGCGACCCGAGCCGGAACTGCCGGAGACCTTCGGCATCGCCACCCTCGCCGCGCCCCGCGTGCAGGCCTACGCGGTGCACCCGTCCGACATCGAGGCGACGGTCGCCACCGCCCGCGCCGGTGGCTACGACCCGGGTGACGTCAGCGACCTCTCGCGGCGCACGCCCGACGGAACGCTGCTGGAGTGGCGGCTCACCCGCGGGGAGAACCGTCGCATCGACGTGCCGTTCCTCATCGACTGGGGCACGACCCCGCAGCCGGGCCTCAGCGACATCCCCACCATCGAGCTGGTCTCGCTCGTGCGCACCGAGCCCGACCCGGCGCCGCTGCAGGCGATCCTGGGCGCGTACGGCCTGGGCGACGGCGTCGCGGAGGTCGTGGCGGGCGAGGAGTCGGGATTCCGGCTCACGCTGCGCCGCACCGACGGCGAGCTCGTCGAGCTGTGAGCGCCGACGCGGAGATCGCGGACGCCGTCGAGCGGCTCCGCCCCGAGCTGGAGCGGCTCGCGCGCGAGCTCTACGACGAGCCCGAGATCGGCTTCGAGGAGCACGCGTCGGTCGCCCGCATCGCGTCGCTGCTGGCGGCACACGGTGTGGATGTCGAGGTCGGCGCCTTCGGCCTCGACACCGCCCTGCGCGCGAGTACGGCCGCGGCGGGCGCGGCATCCGGCCCGCACTTCGCGATCATCGCCGAGTACGACGCCCTGCCGGGCATCGGCCACGCCTGCGGGCACAACGTGATCGCGGCCGTCGCCGTGGGCGCGTACCTCGCGGCGGCGCCGGTGGTCGCCGGCCTCGGCGGGCGGTTGTCGCTCATCGGCACCCCCGCCGAGGAGAACGGCGGCGGCAAGGAGCTCATCATCCGCGCCGGCGGCTTCGACGACGTCGATGCCGCGGGCATGGTGCACCCCTCGAGCGGATCGGGCACCAGCTCGGTGCTCGGCCAGCGCACCACCGGGGTGCGGCGGGTCGCCGTGACCTATCACGGCCGCGCCGCGCACGCCGCGGGGGCGCCGTGGCTCGGCCGCAACGCGCTCGACGGCGTCGTGACGGCGTACCAGAGCATCGCGCAACTGCGCCAGCACATCCTGCCGACCGACCGCCTCCACGGCATCATCACCGACGGCGGCGCCGCGCCCAACATCGTGCCCGAACGCGCCTCGGCGCTGTTCTACGTGCGGTCGGCCGACGTCGCCGCGCTCCGCGAGCTGACCGACCGCGTCGTCGCGGTGCTGGAGGGTGCTGCGCTCGCCACGGGAACGCGCGCCGAGATCGACGTCGACCCGGTCCCGCCGTACCTGCCGCTGCAGACGAACACCGCCCTGACCTCGCGTTGGGTGGATGCGTTCGCCGCACGCGGGCACGAGGTCCCGCCGCCGGCCGAGCCGCCGCAGGGCGGACCGTCGACCGACATGGGAAACGTCAGCCGGCTCGTGCCGTCGATCCACCCGTCGCTCGGCCTCGGCGGACCCGACGACGTCTTCCCGCACAACGCGGCCTTCGCCGATCTCACGGTGCTGCCGGCCGCGACCGACGCGCTCGTGGATGCCGCGGCCGCCCTCGCCGCGACGGCCGTCGCCTACGCGGCCGACCCCGAGCTGCGCGCCGCGGCGGCGGCGGAGTTCGCGGCATCCGGCGGCCCCTCCCGCTGGGCGGACTGAGCGCGCTGCGCGGACGCGGACAGGCGAAGCGACGACACCGGATCCCGCGGTGCGGGGCCCGGTGTCGGAGTCAGGAGGTCGCGGAGGTGGTCCGGAACGGCGCGAGCAGGGCGTTCCAGCCCGCGGTCAGCTGGGCGTACTCCTCCGGACACCCGGCGGCGCGGTCGCCGTCGAGGACGCCGTCGGTGACGAGGTAGTCGTAGCGGTCCGGGGCGGCCCCGTAGACGTAGCAGAGGAAGTTCGCCGACCTCTGCGCGTCGAGTCCGTGCGTGTCGGAGAACGGGAGCTCGTCGATGGTGGTGACCGCCTGCGCCCGCAGGTAGTAGAGCTTCGCCACCGTGATCAGCGAGTCGGTGTCGGCCTCGGTGCCGGTGAGCGCGTAGACGGAGAACTGGTCGGCCACGTCCTCCTCCCGGCCCGTGAATGCGAGGTCCAGCTCGGCCAGCAGGGCGTGGCCGCCCTCGTGGAAGAGGACCTCGCGAGCGCTCTCGAGCAGCTGCGTGTCGATGTCCGCGTCGGCGGTGCCGTCGGCGCGCAGTGAGACGCGCTCGCTCGCGGGCAGTTCGTAGCACACGGTGATCGTCGAGTCCTGCGCCGTGTAGAACGCGTTGGCGTCCTGGCACTCCTTCGCGACGAGGGCGATGTCCTTCGGCAGACGCACCGTCTCCTCCATCCACGCGGCGAAGGCTTCGAGGAGCCCGGCGTCCTGCAAGAGGCGTCGTTCGGTCTCGTTCTCCGGTGTCGTCGTCGCCGCGTAGTCGACGACGACGTGGCCGGCGGACGCTGCCCCGCTCGCCACGGCGCCGGGGTCCGGCGCCGTGCATCCGGCCAGCAGGGCCGTCGCGGCGGCGAGGACACTCACGATGCGGGCGCGGCGGGAGAGGAGACGAGGGTGCACGGGGAGCATCCTCGCAGAGGACCGCTCGTGGGGCGAGGTCAAGGGGTCACGGCGATCTCGTCGCGACCGGCAGGATGGTCGCATGACGATCGAGGTGTGGGCGCCGCGCGCGGCGCGGGTGCGACTGCGGCGACCGGGGCTCGACGACGTCGAGCTGACCGCGGGGGAGGCCGGCTGGTGGACGGCTCCGCTGACGCTGGCGTCCGGCGACGAGTACGGTTTCGTGCTCGACGACGGCGCCGTGCGCCCCGACCCGCGCTCGCGGCGTCAGCCGCGGGGCGTGCACGAGCTCTCGGCCTGGGACGACCCGGCATCCTTCGCCTGGACCGATGCGGCCTGGACCGGGCGTCAGCTCGCCGGGGGACTCGTCTACGAGCTGCACGTCGGCACGTTCACACACGAGGGCACGCTGGATGCCGCGATCGGGCGCCTGCCGCACCTCGTCGACCTGGGCGTCACGCACGTCGAGCTGCTGCCGGTGAACGGCTTCAACGGCACGCACAACTGGGGCTACGACGGCGTGCTCTGGTACACGGTGCAGGAGGACTACGGCGGGCCGGAGGCGTACCGCCGCTTCGTCGACGCGGCGCACGCGGCGGGCCTCGCGGTCGTGCAGGACGTCGTCTACAACCACCTCGGCCCCTCGGGAAACTACCTGCCCGAGTTCGGGCCGTACCTGCGTGACGGGCAGAGCACGACGTGGGGATCGAGCGTCGATCTCGATCAGCGCGCGGTGCGCGACCACATCATCGACAACGCGCTGATGTGGCTCGGGGACATGCACGTCGACGGTCTGCGCCTGGACGCCGTGCACGCCCTGCACGAGTCGGCCGCAAGCCCCGTGCACATCCTGCGGGAGATCGCCGAGCGGGTCGACGCGCTGTCGGCCCACCTCGGCCGGCCGCTGACGCTCATCGCGGAGAGTGACCTCAACGACCCGGTGATGATCCTTCCGCGCGAGGCCGGCGGCTACGGGCTCACCGCGCAGTGGGTCGATGACTGGCATCACGCGGTGCACGTCGCCCTCACCGGGGAGACGGAGGGGTACTACGCCGACTTCGCCGACCCGCAGGCGCCGCCGAAGACGTGGACCGGCGGCTTCTACCACGACGGCACGTTCTCCTCGTTCCGGGATCGCGACTGGGGGGCGCCGATCCCCGCCGCGGTGCCGTCATGGCGCCTGGTGACCTTCGCGCAGGATCACGACCAGATCGGCAACCGCGCCGCCGGCGACCGGCTCAGCCAGTCGCTGTCGGCGGAGCGCCTCGAGGTGGCGGCGGTGCTGACGATGACCGCCCCCGGCACGCCGATGCTGTTCATGGGCGAGGAGTGGGGGGCCTCGACGCCCTGGCAGTTCTTCACCTCGCATCCCGAGCCCGAGCTCGCCGCCGCGACCCGCGCGGGCCGCACGGCGGAGTTCGCGCGGATGGGCTGGGACGAGGCGCTCGTGCCCGACCCGAACGATCCCGCGACGTTCGAGCGGTCGAAGCTGGACTGGGCGGAGCCCGGCGCCGGCGTGCACGCGCGACTGCTGGAGCTGTACCGGGCGCTGTCGCGGCTGCGGCGAGCCCGCCCCGAGCTGACCGACCCGGATCGCCGCGGGCACGGGGCCGAGAGCGCCGGCCCCGGACGGTGGGTGCTCCGCCGCGACGCCGCGGCCGTCTACGTCAACCTCTCGCCCGAGCCGTGGAGCATCGACCTCGACGGGCGCGAGGTGTGGCTCGCCACGTCCGGCGCCCCCGCGGGCGCTGCGGACGCCGGCGCCCTCGTGCTCCCGGCGGACACCGCCGCGATCGTCGGCCCCGTGTCTCGCTGACCGCCTGTGTCTCGCTGACCGCCGGTGTCTCGCTGACCGCCGGTGCGCCGGGCGCCGTCGCGGTGCCTGTCAAGGGCCTGGCGCACGGCGGCATCCCTCCATACCGTGAATGGCATGGACACTTCTCGCGGCACGCAGAGCCCCACGGGCGCCGACCTCGCGCGTCAGATCGTCGTCATCTCCGCGGTGGTCTTCATGATCATCGCCGCGATGGTGGGGACCGGACTGTTCGGCGGCACGAACGTCCGCGACCTGCAGGGCGGCGCACTGGATGCCGATGCGACCGTGCTCGCGCCGGCGACGCCGGCGTTCTCGATCTGGTCCGTCGTCTACGTCCTCATGGTCGCCTACGCCGTCTGGCAGGCCCTGCCCGCACAGCGCGGGCGGGAGCGCCAGCGGCGCGCGGGGTGGTGGATCGCGATCACCGCCGTCCTCAACGGCGGCTGGCTCCTCGCGGCGCAGTTCCTCACGCTGCCGGCCACGGTGATCGCGATCATCGTGCTCCTGGTCGCCCTGGGGGCGACGCTGCGGGCTCTCGTGCGGACGCCTGCGGAGACGTGGGCCGATCGACTGCTCATGGACGGCACCGTCGGCATCCACCTCGGCTGGGTGAGCCTCGCGACGGTCGCCAACATCACGGCCTGGCTGGCCGCGGACGTCGTGCCCGCGATGGATGCCGACAGTCAGCAGCTGTGGGGCGTGATCGTCCTGGTGGTCGTCGCCCTCGTCGGTGTCGCGGTCGCGTTCGGATCGGGCGGACGCATCGCCCCGGCGCTCGCGATGTCGTGGGGCCTCGTGTGGATCGGGATCGCGCGCACGAGCGGCGAGCCGCATGCCCCCGCGGTCGCGACCGCGGCCTTCGTCGTGGCCGTCGTCGTGCTGGTCTCGGCGATCGCGGCGGCAGGTCGCCGACGCGCGGTCGCCGCGACCATCGGGGACTGACGAGGGTCGCGCGTCAGAACGTCTGCGAGAAGGCGCGGAGGATGCGCATCGGCTCGGTGAGCGTGGCGGCGAGCACCAGCCCGGCGATGCGGTCGTAGTCGTGGGCCGCGAAGTAGCCGTCGTCGCGGTAGACCGCCATGCGCTCCGTGAAGGCGCGACCGGTGGGCTCGGGGTGGAACTGGGTCGCGTAGAGCGTGTCGCCCAGGCGATAGGCCTGCACGGGGCAGGCCTCGTTGGTCGCGAGCAGCACCGCACCCTCCGGCATCCGCCCCGTTCCCTCCTTGTGCGCGGTGAGCGCCGAGAAGGTAGGCGCGAGGGCGCCGAACAGGCCGTCGCGGCGGGCCTCGTCCGTCAGGTTCACGACCGTCGGTCCGGTGTCCTCGGGGTAGGCGCGCGTGACCTCCCCGCCGAGCGTGCGGGTCGCGACGCCGATGCCGTAACACGTGAAGAGGGCCGCGGTCTCCCCGGCCGCCGCCGCCTCCGCCAGGCGCGCCAGGTCGGCTTCGAGACGTCGCTGCGCCGCGGTCTTCGCCGACTCGGGGTCGGTCACGTTGAACGGGCTTCCCCCGACGACGGCGCCGCGCCACCGGACGGCGGCATCGGCCGGCCACGGGTCGCGGACGAGGTCCCACCGTTGCAGATCGCCCTCGTCGAGGTGCATGGCGAGACGGAACGATTCGTACTCGGCGGCCGCCGCGCCCTGCTGGGGGCGCGCACACACGTAGACGAGCGGAGCCATGCGGAGAGTCTAGGCGGCGATGCCGCGACGGGACCGCGTGTGACGTCAGCGCGACGAGTTGGCGGTGCGCCCGCGCACGATCCCGATGAACGCGTCGACGAGCGGTCCGTTGTCGCCGTCGGCCGACACGGGCCACGCGAGGGCCACGGTCGACACCGGTCCGCCGACGAGGGGGCGGAACGTGGCGTCCTTGCGGTGGTGCAGCCGCGCGAGCGACATCGGCACGATCACGACGCCGACCCCCGACGCGGCGATCGCGATCGCCTCGCCGACGCTCTCGGGTGCCGCGAACCGGGGAACGAGCGCTCCGGGCACCGCGATCTCGACGGGCGGATGCTGCGGCGCGATGACGACCTCGCCGTCGAGGTCGTCGAGCGTGAGCTCGTCGGCCGCCGTCAGATGCGAGTCGGCCGCGCACACCACCACCGGCACCTCGTCGTACAGCTCGATGACGTGCAGCCCCGCGCGATCCAGCGGGAGGCGGACGAGGGCAGCGTCGACGGATGCCGAGGCGACCGCCTCACGCTGATCGGCGATGTCCAGGGGTACCAGGTCGACCGCGACACGCGGCATCCGCTCACGCCAGCGGTCGATCCAGGTGCCCGGCGTCGCGCCCTCGATCGCGCCGAGTCGGAACGTGCCGTGCGGCTCGACGGGCGGCGGGGGCGGTGCGGGCCTCTTCTGCGGAGGCTTCTTGGCCGCGCCCGCGGGCGCTCCGGACGTGCGCCCCGAACCCGGGCGGGCGGGTCTGCCCCCGCGCCGGTTCGCGCGTCCCGCGCCACTGCCTGCCATGCAGGCCAGCGTAGCCGGGTGGGCCGGCGGACGACGCGGGACGGGCGGGCGTCAGGCGGCCAGGCGCAATCCCCGGCGGTCGGTCGCGACGCGCTCGCCGTCGGCGATCTGCTCGTCGTCGCCGATGAGCGATCCGCCCGCGACGCGCGCGTGCGCGCCGACGACGGTGCGGACACCGATCTTCGCGCGCGGGCCGATGGCCGCGCCGGATCCGATGTGCGCGTGCGGGGCGATCTCCGCGTCGGGGCCGATGACCGCGTCGGGCTCGATCCAGACGCCGCGGCCGATGTGGGCGCCCGCGGCGATCTGCGCGCCCGGTTCGACATACGCGCCCGCTTCGACGAGCGCGGAGGCGTGCACCTTCGCGCCGTTCGCGACCAGGCCGCGGCCGTTGACGTGCTTTCGATAGCGGAGCGTCTGCCCGCGATCGTCTTCGATGTCGATGTAGTTCTTACCCACGAATCCCTCCTGGTGATCGCAACCGCGTCGGGGCGGGAATCATTCCCGGCCGGGCGTCGGGGCGAACACGACCGTCCGCTGCACGCCGTAGCTGACCACGAAGAGGGTCGTCTCGGTCGCGATCTTCGCCAGCAGGACGGGGATGCCGGCGTCCGTCAGGGCGCTGAGGATGCCGTAGTTCGCCGCCAGCAGCAACCCCGCGAGCGAGAAGTAGCGCAGCGCCGTCGTGCGCGTGGGAAGCGACCGGGCGCGACCGAACACGAACGAGCGGTTGACGGCGAAATTCACGCTGGCGCTCAACAGACGTGCGAAGACCACCGAGAAGAGCAGCCACCCGGTCAACGCGTCCAGCACGAGCAGCGCGGCGGTGTCGATGGCGAAGGCGAGCAGCGCCGAGGCCGTGAACCTCAGCAGCGGGCCGTACACGCGCACCGAGTCCGCCACCGGCCGGAAGTGGCTGGAGCGGTTGCCGTCGAGGTAGACGGTCTCGATCGGCACCTCCGCGAGCGCGATCCCGGCGCCGCGGGCGCGCAGCAGCATCGCCAGCTCGTACTCGAACCGGTCGCCGGGAACCTGTTGCAGCCACGGCAGCGTCGCGGCCGGATACCCCCGCAGTCCCGTCTGGGTGTCGCGCAGCCGCTGCCCGGTCGCCAGGCGGAAGGCCCAGCGGGTGGTGCCGTTGCCGACGCGGCTGCGCAGCGGCACCTCCCCGGAGAAGGCGCGGGCCCCGAGCACGATCGTGCGTGCGCGGGCCGCGTCGTCCGCCGTCGGTGTCGTCGCCGTCGGCGTCGCTGCGGGGGTGCCGGCCCGCGGGCCGGAGGCGGAGCCGGCGGACTGGCCGACGAGTTCCCGCGGACGCCGCGCGCCGTCGGGATCGACCGCCTCGGCGACGCGGCGGATGTCCGCCGGGGTGTGCTGGCCGTCGGCATCCGCCGTCACCACCGCCGCGCCCGGCCATGCCCGCGCGGCGTGAGCGAACCCGGTGCGCAGCGCCGCGCCCTTTCCGCGGTTGCGTCCGTGCCGGAGCACGACGGCGCCCGCCGCCGCGGCGGCCGCGAACACCGGGGCGAACCGCTCACCCGAGCCGTCGTCGACGACCAGGACGGGCGTCTCGGGCGCCGCGGCGGTGAGGGCGGCGATCACGTCGACGAGACGGCCGTCGGGCTCGTACGCGGGGATCAGGACGATGTGCATCGCGATCACCCCGCCGCGATGTAGAGGATGTCGCTCGTCGCGCGCTCGCCCCCGTTGGAGGGCTTGTTGACGACCGTGCCGTTGAACCACATCTCGCTCGACCCGCCCCCGTCGAGGTTGTACGCCGTGGTGGCGCCCAACGAGACCATGATGTCGGCGAGTCCGCTCATCGTGACGCCCGCGCTGTAGCCCGGACTGCGCCCGTCGACCACCACGATCACGATGTGGTTCTCGTCGATGACGCCGATCGCCGTGCGGGGCTGCTCGCCCTGGATCGAATGGTTGCCGATGTTGGTGTCGATCTCGACGTCGTCGATGCCGGAGACGACCGCGCCGTCCTCCACCAGCGCGGGACCGAAGCTCAACGTGTTCCACGCCCCGTCGGCGAGCAGCTCCGCGGCCGAGGTCTGCGTCTCGTCGTACACCGCCGCCGTGCCGTCCTTGTAGAAGACGAGGCCCTCGCGTGCGCCGTCGTCGCGGAAGACGACGCCGTTGCGGATGACGATCCCCGAGTCGCGGAAGCCGTAGTAGTCGCCGTTGACGGCGAACACCGCCCCGTTGGCGGTCGCCGTCTCGCTCACGAGGGCCGTGATGTTCTCGCCGAACTGGTTGTTCGCGAAGGCGCTGCGCAGCGCGGTCGCGTCGCTCAGCGTGATGTCGGCGACGTAGTACGTGACCGTGGCGTCCCCGGTGCCCTGGGTGTGCGTGCTGATCGAGATCGCCGCGTCGTCGGAGGTGTAGGTGGTGGCGGTGACGACGGGCGTCGAGGCCGTGCTCGTCGCGTCGGCGGACGCCGATGCCGTGGGGGATGCCGAGGCCGTCCCGTTCTGCGCCGCCTCGTAGGCGGCGACGTCCGAGACGACGACGTGGGGGACGACGAACCGGTCGAGTGCCCAGGCCGTCCCGCCCCCCGCGGCGAGCAGGACCGCGACCCCACCGGCGATGAGGGAGTGCTTGACACGCTTTTTCATGAGGACCACCCTCGGCGGTCGCGGTAGGCGCCCCCTTGGCGGCGGCTACGCGGCGGCTATGAACGTCGCGCCCCGCGGATGTTGCGAAGATGGATGCCGTGACCGCTCCCGCAGATGACGACCCGACCACCGGTCCGACGCTCGTCTTCGACACCAAGGCGCAGGACCACTCGGTCGGCGAAGACATCCTCGGCCTGCTCACCGGGACCTTCCTCGTCTCCTCGGGACTGCACCTGCTGCACGCCGCACAGGCGGTGACCGGCGGCACGGCCGGCCTCTCGCTGCTCCTCGGTTACGCGACCGGCTGGCCGTTCTGGGTGCTCTTCGCCGCGGTCAACCTGCCCTTCGCGCTGCTGGCGGTCTGGCGTCGGGGCTGGGACTTCACGATCCGCACGGTGATCTCCATCGCGCTCGTGTCGGCGTTCGCGCCGCTGCACGACGCCCTCTTCCCCATCGAGGGGTTGCAGCCGCTCTACGGCACCCTCGCCGGCAACCTGCTGGCGGGCGTGGGGGTGCTCATCCTCTTCCGCCATCGCGCGAGCGTCGGCGGCATCAACATCATCGGGCTGGAGATCCAGGACCGCACGGGCTTCCGGGCGGGCTGGACGATGATGATCTTCGACGTGCTGATCGTCGCGCTCGCGCTGCTGGTCGTCCCGTGGCAGAACGTGCTGATGAGCGCCGCCGGCGCGGTGCTCCTCAACCTGGTGCTGGCCCTGAACCACCGTCCCGGCCGCTACCTCGGTCGCTGACCCGCGCGCCGGCGTTTTGCTGTCGCCGCGCGGCAGCAGATGCGGAGAGTGATCACGGATGCGGAGGGTGGGGGCCGTGGCATCCGATTCTGTGATCGTGGTCCGATTCTGGTGGTGGCGCGGGGCGTGCTCGCGCGTGGCCGCCGCAGATGCGGAGGGTGGTCGCGGATGCGGAGGGTGGGGGCCGCGGCATCCGATTCTGTGATCGTGGTCCGATTCTGGTGGTTACGCCGGCGGTGCGGAGGGGCCGCTTGCCCGGGTGTCGGGGCTGACCATTCGCCCCATCTGCTTCGCGATGCGCAGCACGACGGCGCGATCCGCGATCCTGGACCCCTGCAGGGCTGTCTCGAGGGCCATCTCGAAGCGGTTGACGTCGGCGAGATTGCGAAGCCACACCGCAAGGATGAGGTTGTAGCGGCTGGCGGCCGTCATCGCCAGCCGGACCTCCGGCACGCTGGTGATCGCGGTTCGCGCCGCTTCGATGACGCGCGCGGGTGCTTCGACGAAGTACCACGTGTAGATCGGCCAGCCCGTGTAGCCGCGGGCGAGGTCGACGCGGAAGGTGAGCTCCCCGCTCGCGCGCAGCGTCGCGATGGCGTCCGCGATGCGCTGAGCGGCGAACCCGGTGCGCGTGCTCAGCTCGGCGACACTCATCCGTCCGTCGTGCCACAGCTCCCGCGCCAGTGCGGTGCGCAACTCGTCGGGGACGTGGCGGCTGGCGCGCGGGCGCGGCGGCCGAGGCGGTCGGATGCGGCCGGCCTCCTCGGGTTCGAGCGCGCGCAGACGCCACCGCGATGCGTCGATGAGGACTTCGTTGGCCAGGTGTGTGCGCACCGATCGGATGCCGTCCAGCCCGCCCAGCCTCGTCAGAGCGTAGGTGGACAGGGCCCCCAGATCAGGGGCCTGGACCAGAGCGAGAAGGTCACGAGAGCCCGACGCATGGTCGAGGACGACGACGAAAGGGTCGTTCTGGAGCCCATTGGCGACGGCGTTCAGCTGGGATAGCTCGACTTCGACCTCCAGCAGCGCGAGCTGCCCCCGGATCGCGTGGCCGGTGACCCACGCGATGCCCTCTGCGCTCAATCGCGCCCAGCGTCTCGCCAAGGTCCCCGCGTCGGCGCCGACGGCCGAAGCGAGATCGCTCCAGGGAGCGCGCGGTTCGATCTGCAGCGCATGCAGCAGTCGCAGGTCGGTGTCGTCGAGCCGCGTGGACGTCATCGTGGTCCTCCTAAACACAGGATGCACCGGTTATCCCGCACCGAAGCCGTCTTTTGCGCAGAATTCGCGAGAGTTTACAAAACAGTGACATGACTGTCTGCACAATCATCGGCATCCGCCCACGAGAGGACAACCGGTGACCACCATGCAGCCCCGGCTCGCCGCCGACGTCGACGCATTGAAAGACCGCGCCACCGACGAGGTCGATCGTCGCAGAGCGCAACTCGTCGCGTTGAGTCACGCCGTCCACGCGGATCCCGAGCTTTCGTGGCAGGAGCACCGGTCCGCCGCCCGCATCGCCGACCTCCTCGAGTCAGAGGGGTTCGATGTCCGCCGAGAGGCCTACGGTCTCGACACGGCCTTCGAAGCGACGTACGGGGAGGGGGATCTCACCCTCGCCCTCTGCGCCGAGTACGACGCCCTGCCGGGGATCGGCCACGCCTGCGGACACAACGTCATCGCCGCCGCAGGAGCGGGCGCCGCGCTGCTGCTCGCACCCCTGGCCGCTTCGGTGGGCCTGCGCATCAAGCTGCTCGGCACCCCTGCGGAGGAGCACGGTGGGGGCAAGGTCGCGATGCTCACACGCGGAGCCTGGGAGGACGTCGACTTCTCGATGATGGTCCACGGCATGACCGGAGGTGACATCTCCGCCTCGGCGTTCCGCTCCACCGCGGTGGATCGGTTCGAGGTGGAGTTCCACGGGCTCGCTGCCCATGCCGCCGGCGCTCCGGAACGAGGCATCAACGCGGCGGCGGCAGCGACGCTGGCACAGACCGCCGCCGCCCTGCTGCGCCAGCAGCTTCCGGCGGACACGAACATGAACATGTTCGTGTCGATGGGCGGTGAGGCGACGAACATCATCGCGGAGCGTTCGGTGCTCCAGGTCGAGCTGCGTGCCTACGACATCGAGGTCTGGCGCGACATGAAGAACAAAGTGCTGGCCTGCTTCGAGGGGGCGGCGATCGCCACGGGCTGCCGCTGGGAATGGCGCCCGACGGAGCATCCGTATGCGCCGTTGACGCCCGATGCCGCGCTGGCGGACGTGTGGGACCGCAATCTGATCGCCCGCGGGCGCATCATCGGGGATGCCCCTGCCGGTGGCGGTTCGACGGACATGGGAAACGTCTCGCAGGTCGTCCCGTCCATCCACCCGACCATCGCCTTCCTCGGCGAGACGGCCGTGCCGCACAACCCGGACTTCGCCGTGGCGGCGGTCAGCCCGGCCGCCGACGACGCCGTCGTCGACGGCGCTCTGCTCCTGGCCTGGACGGCGCTCGACGTCGCCTGCGACCAGAACCTCCGCGCCGAGCTCCACAGGCGCACCGCCGCTCGCCCCGCCGGGGCGACTCGGATCACGCTCGAAGCCTGATCGCGCAGCGACAGGCCCCACCGGAGAAGATGCCATGACCACCAATCAGGCCCGTGCGGCCACGCCCGTCTCGACGGCACGCGCCGTCGCCGTCCTCACCCTCCGCGACCGCCGCGTGTGGATGCTGCTCGCATGTGTCGTCGCGATCGCCGCCGGCGCACAGGCGATCGGTCCCGTCGTCATCCCCCTCGGCATCGCCTCCATCACGCTGCTGCCCATGATCTGGGGGATCCTCGCGGGCACGATCGTGTCCGGGCAGCGTCTCAAGCCCTTCCCGATCGACCTGCAGCAGGCCGCCACGGTCGTGATGGGCGTGGCGGTGCTGTTCCTCGTCGCGCGCATGTCGTTCACGATCGGTCCCAACATCCCCCTTCTCCTGCAAGCCGGCCCGGCGCTGCTGCTCCAGGAACTCGGCCACCTCTTCGGCACGATCGCGCTCGCTCTCCCGCTCGCGGTCCTGCTGCGCATGGGCCCGGCGACGGTCGGGGCGACGTTCTCCATCGACCGCGAGGGGTCGTTCGCGATGGTGAGCGAGCGTTACGGATCCGACTCGCCGCAGTACCGCGGTGTGCTGTCGATGTACGTGTTCGGCACGATCTTCGGTGCTGTCATCGTCAGCCTCATCGCCTCGTTGGCGGCGTCTCTCGGCCTGTTCGATCCGCTTGCGCTGGCGATGGGGGCGGGTGTCGGCTCCGGATCGATGATGGCGGCGGCGGCATCGGTCATCGTCTCCGCACACCCGGAGATGCAGGACCAGGTGCTGGCGCTGGCGGCCACCTCCAACCTCATCACCGGGATCCTCGGCCTCTACATCGGCGTCTGGGTGTCCCTCCCCCTCGCCGACCGCCTGTACAAGGCGCTGACACGGGACAAGGACGCCCTCCTCCCGGGCCGTCGGCCGCGCTCACCGCAGGGGACGCTGCCGGCCGCCGACCTTCCGACGATCGAAGCGGCCACGGTCCACCCGCCCACCGTGCGGGTGCCCTTGTGGCTGTCGGTGCTGATCATCTCCGCCGCCGGCCTGGTCGTCGCAGCCATCGCCGCGAGGTCGCTGTCGGTGAACACGGTCATCACGTACGCGATGTTGACGATCCTCGTGCTCGCGGGGCTCGGTGCGGCACGGATCACACGAGGCAAGGTCCCCGCCATCATCGTCGTGATGACCGCAGGCGCCCTGCTGACCTCGCCTCTCTCCCCGATCGCGTCCTGGGTCACGGGAGCCGCGGCATCCGTCGACTTCCTCGCACTGATCACGGTGATGCTCACGATCGCGGGTCTCAGTCTGGGCAAGGACCTGCCGATGCTTCGCAGTATCGGGTGGAAGATCATCCCGGTCGGCATCGTGTCGATCACCGCCTCGTTCCTCCTCTCGGCCGTCGTCGCCGAGTTCGCGCTGGGCCTGTGGGGCCATTGAGAGGCGCGTCGCCGGAGATCGAGCGCGGAGTGTACGTCTCCGCGCTCGATCTCTTCTCCCTGGGGATCGGTCCGTCGAGCTCGCACACCGTGGGGCCCATGCGTGCTGCGCTCGCCTTCGTCGACGGCCTGGAGAGCGCGGGAATCCGAGAGCGGGTGACCCGGTTCGTCTGTCGGCTCCACGGCTCCCTGGCGGCGACGGGCGTCGGCCATGGGACCCCCGACGCCGTCATCGCGGGTCTACGGGGCCTGCGCCCGGAGACCGTCGACCCGGCGCACGTGCACGGTGAGTGGGCACGCCTGTGCGCGGGGGAGGACGTGCGCATCGGCCAGGTCGCTCTCACCGAGGGTGACATCGCCTTCGCTCCCCGCGAGCGCCATCACGGTCACCCCAATGCCCTCACCCTGACCGCGTTCGACGGCGACGGCGAGCTCGCCTCGGAGACCTACCTGTCGATCGGCGGCGGCTTCGTGCGACGCGTCGGGGAGTCCGGGTCCGACGAGAGCGTTCCAGAATCGGTCGGCGACGACGGCCTCGCGGGGATGCTGCCGTCGCGGTACCGCACGATGGCCGAGTTGCTCGCCGCCCTCGACGGTCGGACGATCGCCGAGGTCGCCTGGGCCGATGAGGTCGCGCTGCGCGGTGCGGATCGCGCCGCCGCCGGGCTCGATCTCATCTGGCAGGAGATGCGCGCCTGTGTGGAGCGCGGGTTGAATGTTCGCGGGGTGCTGCCGGGACGGCTCGGTGTGCCCCGACGCGCCGCGGCGGCGTGGGCGCGTCTGGCGTCGACCGGCGATCCGGCGGAGACGTCCGAGGCGCTGTCCCTCTACGCGATGGCGGTCAACGAGGAGAACGCCGCCGGCGGACGGGTGGTGACCGCACCGACCAACGGCGCGGCGGGCGTTCTCCCTGCGGTGATGTATCACGCGTGCCGCGCGGGCGGATTCGACCGCGCGGAGGTCCGTGTCTTCTTGTTGACGGCCACCGCCGTCGGATCGATCATCAAGGCGAACGCATCGATCTCCGGCGCCGAGGCGGGGTGCCAAGCGGAAGTGGGGAGCGCCTGCGCCATGGCGGCGGCGGGTCTCACCGCCATCCGCGGCGGCACACCCGCGCAGATCGAGAACGCCGCCGAGATCGCGATGGAGCATCACCTCGGCATGACCTGCGACCCGGTCGGAGGCCTCGTGCAGATCCCCTGTATCGAGCGCAATGCGGTCGCCGCGGCGACCGCCCTCACCGCGTCACGCCTCGCGCTGCTGGGCGACGGAACGCACGTCGTCACCCTCGACACCGTCATCGAGACGATGCGGCAGACCGGCGCAGACATGTCTGCTCGCTACAAGGAGACCAGCGAGGCGGGCCTGGCCGTCAACGTCGTGGAGTGCTGAGCCCGCGCCGCCCGCTGAGGCTGCATTCGCCGGCGCCGGCGCGGATTCGGTACCCGCTCCGGTCGCGGATTCGGTGCCCTGCAACGGATGCGGAGGGTGGATGCCGCGGCATCCGAATGCGGTGCGACGCTCCGATTCTGCGGCGTCCTCGGTGGACGCCGCGGTCACGTCTGGCAGACGGGGCACCAGAAGACGATGCGCTCGCTCGTCTCGGTCGCGCCCAGCTCGGTGCGGCGGATGGGCGTGCCGCACCGCCGGCAGGGCTTGCGCTCGCGCCGATAGACCCAGTTCTGCCGACCCGGTCGGGTGTCACCGGTGAAGGTCCGCGATGGTCGGTCCCGGTTGGCGGTGATCATCCGCGCGGCGGTGTCCACCAGACCCGCGACATCCACGTCGGCGGCCGGCGTCGTCGGCAGGATGCCGCGGACGAAAAGCAGCTCGTTGGCGTACTCGTTGCCGAGCCCGGCGAGATTTCGCTGATCGAGGACCGCCACGTGCACGGGCCTCCCATCGGCGGAGAGGCGGCGCGCCGCTTCGGCCGGGTCCCAGTCGGGGCCGAGCAGGTCGGGACCGAGGTGGCCGACGAGGGCGTCCTCCTCGCTGGTGGGGACGAGGTCGACCATCGCGATCTCGAAGCCCACGGCATCCACCTGCGCGGTGCCGACGATGGCGCGCGCCTGGAAGGCGGGGGAGCGCCACCGCTCGCCGCGGCGGAACACGAGCCAGCGGCCCTCCATCTTGAGGTGCGAGTGCAGGGTGAAGCCGCCGATGCGCATCAGCAGGTGCTTGCCCCGCGGCACGACCTCGTGCACGAGCTCACCCGTCAAGTCGGCCGTGGCGTACCGCGGCACGCGCAGGTCGAAGCGGGTCACCTCCGCACCCGCGAGCGCCTCGTGCAGCCGTCGGGCGGTGCGGAACACGGTGTCGCCCTCAGGCATGCGCCCCTCCGCGGTTCGCGCGGCCGCCAGCCACGGCGCCCCCGCGGGTCACCGCTGCCGCCGCAGGGTCAGGCCACGGCTGGACTCGACGAAGCCCGCCGTCTGCAGCGCCCGTCCGGCGGGCGTGCCGTAGACGAATGCGCCCGACACCTGCTCGACGGTCAGGGTGTCGAGGTGCCGGCGTCGCGCCGTGTCGACGAGGCTGGCGGCGGCGGCGGCGAGCACGTCGTCGTCATCGCTGAACACGAGCGCCGAACGTCCGCCGCGTTCGAGATAGAGCACGAGGGCGCCGTCGACGAGCGTCACGAGTCCTCCCGCCTTGCGTCCCGGCCGGTGGGCGACCGCCTCCAGCGCCGGCCAGGCGAGCGCGGCGCCGTAGGGGTTGGCGGGATCGGTCGCGGCGAGCGTCACCGCCCGCAGCGGCGCGGGATCGGGCAGCGCGGCGTACTCGCGTAGGCGGTCGACGGTGGCGGATGCCGCGAACTGAGCCGCCCCGAGCTTCTCGATGAAGTATCCGCGACGGCAGTGGCCCGCATCCTCGAAACCCGCCAGCACACGGTAGGTCTGCGCGAAGCCGCCGGGCACCCCCTCCGCCTGCACCGCCCCGCGCGTGACCACGCCGTAGCGCTCCAGCAGCAGGCTCGCGGATGCCGCGGCGCGAAGCGCGGCGTCGGCGGACGGCTGCGGCAGCAGCGACCACCGGCCGCCCACGAGGGGAGGGCGCGGGGGTGCCGCCCGCGGTGCCATGACGGTCGCTGCGATCGAGGTGCCCCGGAACATCCGCGCCCGCGGCGTGCGCCGCGTCGTGCGATGCGCCTGCGATCCGCCGGCGAGCAGGCCGCGCACCGGCGCGAAGGTGTCGTTCGTCACCCGTCCGGTCCAGGTGAGGTTCCATAGCGCCTCGACGACCGCCTGCTCGCTGAGGGCGGACGTCATGCCGGCGAGCTGGCCGGCGAAGAAGGCGCCGCCCGCGCCGAGCGCGTCGAGGATCCGCTGCTCCAGTTCCGTGGGCGGCTCGGGGTCGTCGGGCAGGGCGAGGGTGAGCGGCACGGCGTCGATCGGGTGCAACGCGATCCACCCGTCGCGCCCCGGCAGCGAGCCGTGCCCCGACCAGACGACCTCGCCCGTCGAGGTGAGCTCGTCGAGCATCGCGGGCGTGTAGTCGCTGATCCGCGCGGGCAGCACGAGCGACTCCCACGCGCTCGCCGGGAGGGGGACGCCCGCGAGCTGCTCGATCGCGGCGAGCACTCCGTCGACGCCCTCCATCGGACGGCCGCCGGCCGACCCGGCCACGTGCTGCCAGGCGGGCAGGAACCGCGCGTACGACTCCGGGGCGACCGGCTCGACCGTGCCGCGGATGGCCGCCAAGGATCGCAGCCGCAGGCGCCTCAGCACCTCGCTGTCGCACCACTCCAGGTCGTCCGCGGGGGCGCGTCCGTCGGTGGTGGCGGCGGCGTCGGGCAGGAAGAAGCCCGCCGACACGCGCCCCTGCGACTCCAGGCGTTGCAGCGTCTGCCGCGCGACCGCCGTGCCGACGCCGAGGCGCCCGGCGACGTCCGCGGTCCGGAACGGGCCATGGGTGCGGGCGTGGCGGGCGACGAGGTCGGCGAGCGGGTCGGCGACGGGCTCGAGGAAGGCGAGGGGGATGCCGACGGGAAGCGCCGCTCCGAGAGCGTCGCGGAGCCGGCCCGCATCCTCGATGGCGGCGACGCGCTCGACGCCGCCGACCGTGACGCGGATCGCGCGACGCGCGTCGATCAGCTCCCCGAGCAGGGACGCCGCCACGGCCTGTGCCGCAGCCGGATCCGCGGCCGTCGCAGCAGCGTCCGCGGCCGGATCCGTCTCGTCCCCGGCGGAGGCCGGCGCGACGTCGGGGGCCTCGAGGCGGGCCGCGACCTCCGCGGCATCCAGGGGCCCGAGCAGGCGCAGCAGGTCGGCCACCCCTTCCACGCCGCGCACGCGGCGCGACGGATCGAGCCGCTGCGCCTCGCGCTCGAACTGCGCGATCACGGCGGGGTCGAGGAGCTCCCGCATCTCGACCTTGCCGAGCAGTTCGCCGAGCAGTGCGGGATCCACCGAGAGCGCGGCGGCCCGGCGCTCGGCCAGCGGCGAGTCTCCCTCGTACATGAACGCGCCGACATATCCGAAGAGCAGATCGCGTGCGAACGGCGACGGCTGGCTGGTCGTGGTCTCGACGAGGCGGATGCGCCGGTCGCCGATCGACCGCGCGATGCGCAGCAGAGCGGGCAGGTCGTAGACGTCCTGGAGCACCTCGCGCAGCGTCTCCAGGATGATCGGGAAGGTGGGGTGGTTCTTGGCGACCTCCAGCAGCTGCGCGGACTTCTGCCGCTGCTGCCACAGTGGCGAGCGCTTGTTGGGGTTGAGGCGGGGCAGCAGCAGGGCGCGGGCGGCGCACTCGCGGAAGCGCGAGGCGAACAGCGCCGAGCCGCCCACCTCGTCGGTCACGAGCCGTTCCAGCTCGTCGGGTTCGAAGACGAACAGGTCGGCTCCCGGCGGCTCGCTCTCGGCATCCGGCACGCGCGCGATGATGCCGTCGTCGCTCGCGACCGCCGACCCCTCCACGCCGAGCCGCTCGCGGATGCGCGCGTTGACGGCGAGAGCCCAGGGTGCGTGGACGTGCATGCCGTACGGGGAATGCAGGATGATGCGCCAGTCGCCGACCTCGTCGCGGGAACGCTCGACCGTCAGGGTGCGGTCGGTGGGGAGGCTGCCCGTCGCCTCCTTCTGCTCGTCGAGATAGGCCAGCAGGTTGCCGATGGCGTTGTCGTCGAGCCCCGAGTCGCGAAGACGCGCGGTGGCCTTCTCGGAGCCCGCGGCGGCGACCTCGCGGGAGAAACGCCCCAGCGCCTCGCCCAGCTCGGCGGGCCGTCCGAGGCCGTCGCCGTGCCAGAACGGCAGCTTGCCCGGCTGGCCGAACGCGGGCAGCACGTTGACGCGATCATGGGTGATCTCGACGATCCGCCAGCTCGTGGTGCCGAGGGTGAACACGTCGCCCACCCGCGACTCGTAGACCATCTCCTCGTCGAGCTCGCCGACGCGTGCGTTGCGGGTCTCGCCGGCGACGAACACCCCGAACAGGCCCCGGTCGGGGATGGTGCCACCGCTCGTCACGGCGACGCGTTGCGCACCGGGGCGCGCCGTCAGGGTGCCGTGATCGCGGTCCCAGACGACGCGCGGGCGCAGCTCCGCGAACTCGTCGGAGGGGTACTTGCCCGCGAGCAGGTCGAGTGTGGCCTCGTATGCCGAGCGCGGGAGGGTCCGAAACGGTGCCGAGCGGCGCACGGTCTCGAACCAGCCCTCGACGTCGACGACGCCGACGGCGCAGGCCGCGATCGTCTGCTGGGCGAGGATGTCGAGCGGGTTCTGCGGCACGGCGATGGCCTCGATCTGCCCCGCCAGCATCCGCTCGGTGACCACCGCGGTGTGCAGGACGTCGCCGCGGTGCTTCGGGAACAGCGCGGCGCGGCTCACCTCGCCCACCTGGTGTCCGGCGCGGCCGACGCGCTGCAGTCCGGACGCCGCCGACGGCGGCGCCTCCACCTGGATGACGAGGTCGACCTCGCCCATGTCGATGCCGAGCTCAAGCGAGCTCGTCGCGACCACGCAGCGCAGGATGCCGCGCTTCAGCTCGTCTTCGACCTGCGCGCGCTGCTCCTTCG
The DNA here is from genome assembly GCF_019443465.1 of Microbacterium sp. PAMC21962. Taxonomy (NCBI): domain Bacteria; kingdom Bacillati; phylum Actinomycetota; class Actinomycetes; order Micrococcales; family Microbacteriaceae; genus Microbacterium; species Microbacterium sp. PAMC21962. The sequence continues at coordinate 2,910,263 of NZ_CP080381.1, forward strand.
ACACCGAGCCGTGGTGGGCCTTCGCGAGCTCCGGAGGGGCGCCGGCGCTCGCGCCCGCCTGCGCCATCGTCTGAGCGGGGACCGTCGCATCGGGCAGCTCGAGGCCGAGGCGTTCCGCGTAGATCTCGTTGAGGCGCCCGGTCAGTCGTTCCGCGAGCCGCCGCGAGTTCGCGAACACGATCGTCGAGCGGTGCGCGAGCACCCGGTCGACGATCGCCTCCTCCACATGGGGCCACACCGATCCGGTGATCTCCGTGGGCGGCGACGGCGCGAACCAGTCGCCGTCACCCTCGGCATCCGCCGTCTCGCCCTCGGCGCCGGCATCCGGGCGGTGCTCCGGCGGGGGCGGGGGGTTGAGCATGTCCGACATCGGCACGACGACGCGCAGATCGAACGCCTTCGTGGCGCGCGGAGCGACGATCTCGACCGGGGCGGAGCCGCCCAGGAAGCGCGCCACCTCGTCGATCGGGCGCACCGTCGCCGACAGTCCCACCCGCTGCGCGGCAGGACGATCCGGATCGTCGCCGCGGCGCAGGGCGTCGAGCCGTTCGAGGCTCACCGCCAGGTGGGCGCCCCGCTTGGTGGCCGCGACGGCGTGCACCTCGTCGACGATCACGGTGTGCACGTCGCGCAGGGTCTCGGCCGCCTGGGAGGTGAGCATCAGATAGAGCGACTCGGGTGTCGTGATGAGGATGTCGGGCGGATCGGTGACGAGCTTGCGGCGGTCGGCGGCGGGTGTGTCGCCCGAGCGCACGCCGACGGTCACCTCCGGCAACGGCATGCCGAGACGGCGCGCGGCCTGGCCGATGCCCACCAGCGGCGAGCGGAGATTGCGCTCCACATCGACGCCGAGGGCCTTCAGCGGCGAGATGTAGAGGATGCGCGTGCCCGCGGCATCCTTCTTCGGCGGCCTCTTTCTGGCCGCCCCGGCGGGCGCGGCGTCGACGGGGACCGCGCCGTCGGCCGGGGCAGTGGCCTTCTCCCGGAACACCCGGTCGATGGCCCACAGGAACGCCGACAGGGTCTTGCCCGAGCCGGTGGGGGCGACCACGAGGGCGTGCTTGCCGGCCGAGATCGCCTCCCATGCCCCGGTCTGCGCGGTCGTCGGCTGGGCGAAGGCGCCACGGAACCAGTCCTGGGTCGCAGGACCGAACCGCTCCAGCACATCGGCCATCGATCCATCATCCCGCGGACCGCCGACACGCGGGGTGCGGCGCGTGTTCCGTATTCAGTCTCCGCGGCGTCATCGGGCGGTGGCGGGCCCGGAATCCTGCGGTCCGGCGCCGCTGCGGCACCCGGGGAGACTGAATACGGACGGCCGGGCCGGCTCGACCGGCCGGCTCGACCAGCCGTGCCACCCGGGCGGCCCCAGCTCACCCGCTCAGCCCACCACAGACTCGGCGAGCCGGCCGTCGCGCAGTTCGAGGACGAGGTCGGGCTCGATGCGGCGCAGGAAGCCGTCGTCGTGGCTGACGACCAGCACGGCCCCGCGGAACGCGGACAGCGCCGCGACGAGCTGATCGACGGTGTCGAGGTCGAGGTTGTTCGTCGGCTCGTCGAGCACCAGCAGCTGGGGCGGCGGGTCGGCCATCACCAGGCAGGCCAGCGCCAGCCGGAACCGTTCGCCGCCCGACAGCGCCGACACGGGCCGGAGCACCGTGTCGCCGCGCAGGAGGAACCGTGCGAGGCGGTTGCGCAGCTCGACGTCGCCGACCCCGGGCGCCGCGCGCCGCAGGTTGGCCAGCGGCGACGCCTCGTCGTCCAGGCCGTCGACGCGCTGCGAGAGGTAGCCGATCCGGTCGGTGTGGGCCACGGCATCCACGTCGGTCGGGGTGCCACGACCGTCGCCGACGAGGCGCTCCAGCAGCGTCGTCTTGCCGGCGCCGTTCGGACCGACCAGGGCCACCTGCTCCGGCCCCTGCACCGTCCACGACCGCTCCGCATCGCGGATCGTCGCGATGCGGCGGCCGGAGGCCACCCGCGGGTCGGGCAGGTCGATGTGCACGGACTCGTCGTCGCGGACGCGACGCTCCGCGACGTCGAGCGCGGCGCGGGCCTCCTCCTCCTTCCCCCGCGCCTCCACGCGGAGGCGGCCGGCCGAGACCTGGGCGGCACGCTTCTTCCCACCCATGACGATCTTCGGCGCGCGCTTGTCCATCGACGCCTTCCTGCCGACCGCGGCCCGCGTCGCGAGCACCAGTTCCTGATGGATGCGGTCGCGCTTCTCGCGCCGCACGTGCTGACGCGCCACCGCCTCGGCCTCCCGCGCCGCCGCCTGCTCCGCCTCGTGCGCAGCGCGCCAGTGCGAGTAGGGTCCACCGAACGTCGTCAGCTCGTTGTCGTAGAGCTCCGCCGTGTCGTCCATGAGATCCAGCAGCGCGGTGTCGTGGCTGACCACGATGAGTGTCCCGCGCCAGCCCCGCACCAGCTCGTGGACGTGGACGCGGGCGTCGCGGTCGAGGTTGTTGGTCGGCTCGTCGAGCAGAGCGATCGGGGCGCCGCGCAGTCGGATGCCGACGATCGCCGCCAGCATCGCCTCGCCGCCGGAGAGCTCTCCCACGCGACGATCCAGCGCGTCGGGCGGCAGGCCGGCCTCGGCGAGGGCGGCCACGGCGCGCGCCTCGACATCCCAGTCGTCGCCGACCGTGTCGAAGTGACGCTGATCGACGTCGCCGGCGCCGATCGCGCGGACGGCGTCGAGGGCGCCGGCCACGCCGAGCACGTCCGCGACGCGCGTCCGGGGGTCGAGCCGCTGGGCCAGCATCTCGACGGCGCCGGTGCGGACGACGGCACCGGATGCCGGGACGAGGCGTCCCGCGATGAGTGCGAGCAGGGTGGACTTGCCGGTGCCGTTTCGCCCGATGAGCCCGGTGCGGCCGGTGCCGAACGCGCCGGAGACGTCGTCCACGGCGATCGTGCCGTCGGGCCAGGCGAAGGTGAGGCGGTCGAGGACGACCGCGGGTGAGGGGTGGGGCATGGGAGCCTCCTGTCGATGTCGTGAACGATGTCGGGGCGCAGGCGCGCACGACACCGTTCCCGGGACGACGGGAGGGTCGACGGCCGGCGCGGAAGGATGCGCCGACGCGTCGGAGAACCCGGTGTCCGAGGAGGGACGGAGGGTCGACGGCTCAGCGCGGGATCACAGCGCGGCGTCGAAACCCTTCAACGGTCTTCCTCACACTCGGGACAGGAACCCGGACAGCCTACCTCAGCCCGCGGCGCCCTCGCCAGGGCGGCCGGCGGCGACGTCGTCGAGGCGCTTCTGCAGGAACACGCGGACGTCGTCGAGCTCCTCCTGCGACACGCTGTGGGTGAGTCCCTTGTAGACCCGACCGCTGAGCTCGACGTGCTCGGGGAGCCACTGGACCGTGTGGGCGACGGCGGCGGGCGGGATCACCTCGTCGCGGGCGCCGCGTCCCCAGAAGACCGGGGGGCGCCGCTCGGCCAGCCGTGCGTCGGCGGGCAGCGGCGACGGGTCGACGTATCCCGCGAGATTGACGGCGAACGCGAACCGCTCGGGCCGCAGCCGAAGGGCTTGCAGGGCGACGGCCGCACCCTGCGAGAAGCCGAGGATGCCGATGGTCTCGGCATCCGTCGCCGCCTCCACCCACGCGATCAGCGCCTCGGCGGCGTCGGTCACCGCCCCGCTCGATCGGCCGTCGAGACCTTCGATGGGGTACCAGGACCAGCCCGGTGCGGGAAACGGCGGAGACAGCGGTGCGCGAACGGCCGCGAACACATACGCATCGGGCAGGAACGGGACCAGGCCGAACAGGTCGCGCTCGTCGGAGCCGTACCCGTGCAGGAGCAGCAGCAGCGGTCGGCCCGCGCGCTCGGCGGCGGGCGCCGACCACAGGACGGCGTCGTCATCGATCGCGATCGCGCTCATACCGACATCCTCTCAGTCCCCGCCGACACCGCGGCCGTGCTCGCGGGGGCACCCGACCGCCGGCGTCGACGGGCGTCGCGGACACGGGGCGACCGGAGGTGCGGGTATACATGAGGCATGGCCGTTCGAACCCCCGACCCCGATCCGAACGAACGCGACGACGACGGGACCCCCCGCGATCCGCTCCGCGGCTTCGGCGGCGGGCGTCCGGGCCACCCGATGGGCGACGGCTCGTTCGGCTCGCCCACGCCGGGCAGCGCCGCCAACCCGGGGTGGCTGACCGACATCGAGCTGGCCGAGGCGCGTCGGCGACTGCCCATCCTGTACGTGGAGGCCGTCCCCGTGCGCACCGACGGCGTCGGTGCGGTCACGCAGGTGGGCGTGCTGCTGCGCGCGACGCCGCTGGGGGAGATCACCCGCTCGATCGTCTCGGGGCGCGTCCGCTACGGCGAGACGGTGCGCGACGCCCTCTTCCGCCACCTCGAGAACGACCTCGGCCCCATGGCGTTCCCGCAGCTTCCGCCGCAGCCCGTGCCGTTCACGGTGGCGGAGTACTTCCCGCTGCCGGGCGTCAGCGCCTTCCACGACGATCGCCAGCATGCGGTCTCCCTCGCCTTCGTCATCCCCGTGACGGGCACCTGCGAGCCGCGTCAGGACGCGCTCGAGGTCACCTGGATGACCCCGGAAGAGGCGTCGTCGGAGTCGTTGGCCGCCGAGATGGAGGGCGGCCGCTCGACCCTCATCCGTCTGGCGCTGGCGAGCGTCGGCGCTCTGCGCTGACGCACCGCCCGTCTCACCCTCACCCCGCCCCCGATTCAGAGGTGATCACCGTGCCCCGCAGCGAGATGCTGGTCGACTTCGCCGGCGCCCTCCCGCTCGCGCTGCTGCTCTCCTTCGTCATCGCGTGGGTGCTCCGCCGCATCTTCGGCGCCCGCCTCTCCCTGCCGTTGTCGGTCATGACGATCGTCTCCCTGCTCGGGGTGAGCCTCGGGCTGTTCCTCGCGGGCTGGTTCTTCTTCGGGCTGCGACTGTGGATGCCGACGTCGCTGCTGCTGGCCGCGGGAACGAGCCTGGGATTGTCCTTCGTCGTCGCCGGCATCGCCGCGATCGTGCGCCGCGACGGTGCCATCGACGTCGTCGCGCTGCTCGAGAAGGGCGAGAGCGAGCAGGTCGAGTTCAAGGAGACGGCGCGCTGGAACGTCCGTGACGACAAGAAGGACGCCCGCATGGAACAGGTCGTGGCCAAGACCGTCGCCGCGTTCCTGAACAGTGCCGGCGGCACCCTCGTGATCGGCGTCGACGACGACGGCCGCGTCCACGGCCTCGACCGCGACTTCGCGACGCTGCGCACCCCCGACGCCGACCGCTTCGAGCTGTGGTTGCGCGACATGCTGGCGGCGAGCCTCGGCAAGAACGCCGCCGCCATGCCCCGCATCCGCTTCGCCGAGGTCGAGGGGCGCACGGTCTGCGCCGTGCGGTGTCCGCGCGCCGCCGAGCCCGTCTTCGTGACCCAGGGCGCCGCGAAGGAGCTCTGGGTGCGGGTCGGCAACTCGACGCGCGCCTTCGGTGTGGACGAGGCGCTCACCTACGTCGCCCGGCATTTCCGCCCGACCGTGGCCGACACCCTGTTCGGGCGCCGCTGAACCGACAGCCGTCGCCCTCGAGCCCTCGGCGCGCCGTCGTAGGCTCGGAGCATGACCGCGATCGAGCCCCTCGCCTTCCCGACCGACGCCCCGGGCTGGAGCGCCTTCGCGTCCGCCCGCCCGGCCGCCGCCGTCGCCCTCGTCGCCGACCTCGACGCACGCCTCGCCGCGACGGACGACGACCTCGACGCCGCGACACGCCTGGAGCTGTGGAACGACGCCGACCTCGCCCTGCGGCAGGCCACGAGCGAGGCGTATCTGCTCAGCGAGGCGCATCCGGATGCCGCGGTGCGCACCGCCGCGGAGGAGCAGGTGCAGGCGCTGGAGGCCCTGTCGGCCGCGCGACTGCTCGACGACCGCCTCTTCGCCGCGTTCGCGGACCTGCCGGACGACGGTCTCGACGCCGATCAGCGCCGGCTGCTCGACCACCTGCGACGCGACTTCCGGCGCGGCGGCGTCGCCCTTCCCGACGCGGAGCGGGAGCGCGTGCGGGAGCTCACCGACCGCGACACGCAGCTCAGCCTGGAGTTCTCGCGCAACGTGCGCGACGGACGGCGCGAGATCCGGGTGCCGCCCGCGGGGCTCGCCGGCCTGCCGCAGGACTTCATCGACGACCACCCCGTCGGCGACGACGGCCTCGTCGTGCTCACCACCGAGTACACCGACCTCATGCCCGTACGGGAATACGCGACGGACCGGGCCACGCGCACCGCGCTCGTCGAGGCCTACAACGACCTCGCCTGGCCCGAGAACGACGCCGTCCTCGCGGAGCTGCTCGCCGTGCGGGCGGAGCGGGCGCAGCTGCTCGGGTATGGCGACTGGGCGGACTTCGAGACCGAGACGCGGATGATCGGCGCAGGTCGCCCGGACGGCGGCAGCGCGGCCATCGCGGAGTTCCTCGCGCGCCTCGACGAGGCCTCGGCGGCGGCCGCCGCGGCGGAGTATCCCGTGCTCCTCGCGCGGCTCCAGCGCGACGACCCCGCCGCCACCGAGGTGACCATCGCCGACTTCTTCTACCTGCTGAGCGCCCTGCGCCGCGAGCGGCACGACGTCGATGCGCAGCTCGTGCGCTCGTACTTCTCGTTCGACCGCGTGCTGCCGGGCGTCCTGGCGACCACGTCGCGGCTGCTCGACGTCGAGTACGTGCCGGTCGACGTGCCGACCTGGCACCACGACGTCCGCTCCTACGACGTCGTGCGTGCCGGGGCGCGGCTCGGCCGCATCCACCTCGACCTGCATCCGCGCGACGGCAAGTACAACCACGCCGCGTGCTTCCCGCTCGCCCCGGGGGTGACCGGACGGGTGCTCCCCGAGGCCGTGCTGCTGTGCAACTTCTCGCGCGGGCTGATGACGCACGACGAGGTCGTCACCTTCTTCCACGAGTTCGGCCACCTCGTGCACGACATCCTCGGCGGCGATCAGCGTTTCGTCCGCTTCTCCGGCGTCGCGACCGAGTGGGACTTCGTCGAGGCACCCAGCCAGCTCCTCGAGGAATGGGCCTGGGATGCCGAGGTCCTCGCCTCTTTCACCGCCGACGCCGACGGGCAGCCCATTCCGGCCGATCTGGTCGCCAAGATGCGCGTCGCCGACGGCTTCGGCCGTGCGCTGGAGGTGCGGCGCCAGCTCGGTCACGCCAACGTGTCGTACCACCTGCACGTGGATCGACCGGCCGATCTGCAGGCCGCGACGGAGCACTGGTACGCCTCGACGAGTCCCGTCCAGCCGCTGCGGGGCCGGCATCCGTACGCCGGCTTCGGCCATCTGACGGGATACGGCGCCTGCTACTACACGTACCAGTGGAGCCTCGTGATCGCCCGCGACCTGCTCTCGGGGTTCGGGGGCGATCTGATGGATGCCGAGGCCGCGACCCGCTATCGGCGCGAGATCCTCGAGCCCGGGGGACGCCGCGACGCGACCGCGCTCGTCGAGGCCTTCCTCGGGCGCCCGTACGCGTTCGATGCGTACCGGGAGTGGCTCGCCGGGGCGTGACCGCTCCGCGGATGCGGCGGTGAGAGCCCGGCCGCGCCGGGATCAGGTGAGGCGCGCGAGCTCCGCGACGAACGCGTCGACGTCGTCCTCCGACGTGTCGAACGAGCACATCCAGCGGACCTCGTTCTTCGCGGCATCCTCCCCACCGGCACTCGACGGATCGCCGTCGCGCTCCGTCGAGCCTCCGCCGGCGGGGCCCCAGTCGTAGAAGCGGAAGCTCTCGCGCAGCGCGTCGGCGATGCCGTCGGGCAGGGTCGCGAAGACCCCGTTGGCCTGCGTCGGCTGGCTGAAGCCCACCCCGGTGATCGACCCGTCCGCGATGCCCGCCTCGACGCCGGCGCGCAGGCGCTGGGCCATCGCGTTGGCGTGCCGGGCGTTGCGCAGGTATAGGTCGCCCTCCAGCAGCGCGACCAGCTGCGCGGAGATGAAGCGCATCTTCGAGGCGAGCTGCATGTTGAGCTTGCGTAGGAAGAGCAGGCCCTCCGCGGCATCCGGGTTCAGGACGACGACCGCCTCGCCGCCGAGCGCGCCGTTCTTCGTGCCGCCGAAGCTCAGCACGTCCACGCCGACGTCGGTCGTGAAGGCGCGCAGCGGGACGTCGAGGGCGGCGGCGGCGTTGGAGATCCGGGCGCCGTCGAGGTGCAGGCGCATGCCGTGGGCGTGGGCGTGGTCGGCGAGGGCGCGGATCTCGTCGGGGGTGTACAGCGTGCCGAGCTCGGTCGACTGGGTGATGGAGACCGCCAGCGGCTGGGCGCGGTGCTCGTCGCCCCACCCCCAGGCCTCGCGGTCGACGAGCTCGGGGGTGAGCTTGCCGTCGCGGGTGGGGACGTTCAGGATCTTGATCCCGGCCACCCGCTCGGGCGCGCCGCCCTCGTCGACGTTGATGTGGGCGGTGGATGCCGCGATCACGGCGCCCCAGCGGGGGAGCATCGACTGCAGGCCCACCACGTTGGCCCCGGTGCCGTTGAAGACGGGGAACGCCTCGGCGGATTCGCCGAAGTGGCGGCGGAAGACCTCCTGCAGACGGATCGTGTAGGCGTCTTCGCCGTAGGCGATCTGGTGGCCGTGGTTCGCGGCGGCGATCGCCTCGAGGATCTCGGGGTGGACGCCGGAGTAGTTGTCGCTGGCGAAGCCGCGGGCGGTCGTGTCATGCAGAGTGGTCACGGGTATCCAATCTAGTTCGGGGGCGCGGGCCCGCGACGTCGCGGACCGCGGCTCGCCGCCCCCCTGGCCCGAACTCCTCCATCGAGGCGGGCGTATGGGGCGACGGGGCCGCGTCCGGCGGACAGGGGCGTGCGATGGAGGAGTTCAGCCCGGGCCGAGGGTGATGACGGCGTCGTTGACCTCGTCCGCTCCCCGGTCCCAGAGGCCGAGGAACGCCGCCGCGAGCTCCTCCTCCAGACCCTCGAGCGCGCGCACCCGGAAGATCGTGGATGCCGCCGCCGGCGCGCGGTGCCCGCCGCGGGTGTCCGCGGCGAACCCCTGGGCCATCGCCCGCGCCCACGCCTCCTCCGCCGCCTTGACGGCGGCGTAGTTGGCGCCTCCCGCCAGCGGGCGCGCGACCGCGGTCGAGGAGACGATCGCGACCCGCGCGGCATCCGAGGCGATCAGGTCGCCCCAGAAAGCGCGGGTGACGTGCCGCTGGGCGGTCAGTCCGGCCTCGAGCGCGCGGTAATCGGCGTCGCTCTGGCCCGGAAGCCCGCCGCCGCCGCGCCATCCGCCGACGAGGTGCAGGATGCCGTCCACCGGCGTCCCGTCGGCGCGGAGCGCCGCCGCGAACGCGCCCACCTCGGCCTCGTCGGTCAGATCGCACACCGCGGTCCGCGCGCCGAGATCGCGCAGCCCGGCGAGCTTCGCGTCGTCGCGGCCCACGGCGATCGCGACCGCCCCGGCGCCCCGGAGCGCGCGCACCGCCGCGCGCCCGCTCGCGCTCGTGGCACCCGCGATCACGACCGTGCGCCCGCGGACCCCGTCACCCATCGCGACCCGTGATGCCCGCCGTCGAGGAGATGACGCCCTGCATCTTCTTGTCGAGCGCCTCGAAGAACATCGAGAGCGGGAACTCGTCGTCGAGCACCGCGTCGGTGTACCCCTTCGGCGCGCCGGCGAGCACGTCGTCGGGCAGGCCGCGCGCCCAGGTCGAGGCCGGATGCGGGGTCACGACGCTGCGCACGAGGTCGTAGGCCGCGAGCCAGTGGGCGACCTTGGGGCGGTCGATCGACTCCCAGTACAGGCGGTCGATCGCGTCGCTGAGGGCGATGACGGCGTCCGGCACCCCGTCCCAGTCGAAGGCGAGCGCGGTGTCGGTCCAGTGCAGCACCCCGCGCCGATGCAGCCACGCGAACAGCAGCTGGCCGCCGAGGCCGTCGTAGTTGCGCACGCGCGAGCCGGTGATCGCGAACCGGAAGATCCGATCGAAGATCACGGCGTACTGCACCAGGCGCGCGTGGTCGAGCATGGCCGTCTCGGCATCCGTCAGCGGGTGACCGTCCGCCGCGCGTGCCGACAGTCGCGCGGCGATGCCCACGCATTCCCGGTACGCCGTGAGGTCGCAGCGCAACTCCTCGAGCGTGTAGAGGAAGTAGGGCATGCGCTGCTTGATCATGAACGGGTCGAACGGCAGGTCGCCGCGCATGTGGCTGCGGTCGTGGATGAGGTCCCACATGACGAACGTCCGCTCGGTGAGGCCCTGATCGGCGAGCATCCGGGCGACGCCGTCCGGCACGTCGAGCTTGGTGATCTCGGATGCCGCGGCCACCACCCGCCGGAAGCGTGCGGCCTCGCGGTCCTGGAAGATCGCCCCCCACGTGAACGAGGGGATCTCGCGCATCGCCACCGTCTCGGGGAAGAGCACGGCGGAATTGGTGTCGTAGCCGGAGGTGAAGTCGATCAGCCGCAGCGAGACGAACAGGCCGTTGGTGTAGGTCTGCTCCAGCTCGCCGATGAACTCCGGCCAGATCACCTCGCAGAGCACGGCCTCGAGGTGCCGGTCGCGCGACCCGTTCTGCGTGTACATCGGGAACACGACGAGGTGGCGGAGGCCGTCGACACGGTCGCGCTGGGGCTGGAAGGCGACCAGCGAGTCGAGGAAGTCCGGCGCGGGGAAGTCGGCGTCCGCCCACCGGCGGAGGTCGACGATGCAGGCCGAGAGGTAGTCGGCGTCGTGCGGGAACAGCGGTGCGAGGGTGCGGATGCCGGCGGCGATGGTGTCGATGAGGTCGGCGGCGACGGCGCGGTCGGCGTCGCCGGGAACCGAGCCGTCCTGCGCCTGCAGCGGTTGCAGCCGGCCGACGGCATCCTTCAGCGCCTGCCAGGCGGGCTGCTGCTCGAGCGGTCGGTCGTCTTCGACGAGCGGCACCAGCGGTCGGTCGTCTTCGACGAGCGGCACCATCGGTCGGTCGTCTTCGACGAGCGGCACCATCGGTCGGTCGTCTTCGACGACCTCGGGCTCTCCGATGACGGACTTCGTGGGCGTGTAAAGGGACATGGTGGGCACCTCCGCTCGTCGAGACAGGAATATTTACGGCAAGACTGCCTTGCATCGGATATTCTTCCATGCATGGAAGATGATGTCGACCGTCGGATCGTGGCCGAGGTCTCGCGAGACGGCCGGATGACGCTCGCCGACCTGTCCGCCGCGGTCGGGCTCTCGATCTCCGCCGTTCAGGCCCGCCTCAAGCGGCTGGAGTCGCGTGGCGTCGTCACCGGCTACCGCGCGCTCGTCGACGCCGAGGCGGTCGGGCGCCCGCTGGCCGCCTTCATCGAGATCACTCCGCTCGACCCGGCTCAGCCCGACAACGCCCCCGAGCTCCTCGAGCACCTCGACGCGATCGAGGCCTGCCACTCCATCGCCGGTGACGCCAGCTACATGCTCTTCGCCCGTGTCGCGTCGCCGCGCGCCCTCGAAGACCTCGTACGTGAGATCCGGCTCGCCGCCGCGGTCCGCACCCGCACGACCGTCGTGCTGCAGACCTTCTACGAGCACCGACCGCTGGTGCCGCAGTCGGGCTGACGGCGCAGACCGCGCGGACCAAGCGGTCCGATCCGGCCCGGCGCGCGCCGACGGCGATACATCGCTCGATGGATGCCGCCGCGCGCGGCGGTCGCGTAGCGTCGTAGCGTGTTTCGGACGCTGACCCGCATGCAGCTGACCGTCGACATCGTCGCGGCCGGCCTGTTCGCGCTGTTCGCACTGTTCGCGACGCTCGTGCCGTCCGACGGAATCGGGTCGGCGATGGTCCCCTCGCGGGTCGCGCTGATCGTCGCGCTCGCGCTCACCCTCGTCTTCTCCGGGGCCGCCGCGGTCCGCCGACTGGCGCCCGAGCTCGCCCTCGCGGTCTGCTGGGCCGCCGCGGTCCTCCAGATGGCCACCGGCCTGCCGCCGCTGCCGGCGAACATCGCCATCTTCGGGGTGCTCTACACGACCGCGGCCTACGGCGCGCGGCGCACCTTCTGGTTCGGGTTCGCGTCGTCGCTGCTGGGGGCGGTGGCCATCGCGATCTACATCATCGTCATGCCGCTCGTGCTCGGTCAGTGGACCACCAGCGGCATCGGCACCTACGTCTTCGCCACCGCGGCGACCTTCGCCTCCGCCGCCTTCGCCCTCCTGCTCGCCTGGACCGCCGGCGCCCTGGTCAGAACGAGCCTGCGCGCCCGCGAGAACCGTCGCGCGCAGGAGCTCGCCGAGGCCACCGCCGTCGCCGAGGCGGAGCGCACCCGCATCGCGCGAGACATGCACGACGTCGTCGCCCACTCGCTGGCCGTCGTCATCGCCCAGGCCGACGGGGCGCGGTACGCCGCGGCATCCGACCCCGCCGTCGCCGCCGTGACGCTCGGCACCATCTCCACGACGGCCCGCGCCGCGCTCTCCGACGTCCGGATGCTGCTGACCCAGCTGCGCCACACGCAGGCGGAGGGCCCGCAGCCGACCCTCGCCGACCTCGAGCAGCTCTACGCGCAGGTGCGTGCGGCGGGTGTGACGCTCCGGGTCGACGTCGATCCGGCACCGGTCGGGGAGGTGCCCGCGGCCGTGCAGCTCGCGGTGTTCCGCATTCTGCAGGAGGCGCTCACGAACGCGCTCCGCCACGGCGCCGATGCGGCCGTGGGCGTCGATCTCGCGTGGCACGCTGGGGGAGTGGAACTGACCGTGCGCAATCCCGTCGCCCCCGCCGAGACCGCGGGCGGCTCCGTCGCCGGCGACCGATCCGCCGAGGAGTACCGCGGGCACGGCCTGATCGGCATGCGCGAGCGTGCGCAGCTGGTCGGAGGCCAGCTCGACGCGAGCCGGCAGGGCGCCCTGTTCGTCGTGCGGGCGCGGCTGCCGATCGCGCCGTCCGCCGCCGCCGGGGGACAGGCATGAGCGCCCCGATCAGGGTCGTCCTCGTCGACGACCAGGCCCTCTTCCGTGCGGGGATCCGCATGGTGATCGATTCGCAGTCCGACCTCGCGGTCGTCGGCGAGGCGGGCGACGGCGCCGAGGGCGTGCGCGTCGTGCGCCAGACCCGGCCCGACGTCGTGCTGATGGACATCCGGATGCCGGTGATGGACGGCCTCGCCGCGACGGCCGAGCTCCTCGCCGATCCGACGCTGGCCGCCGACCCGCCCCGCATCGTCATGCTCACGACGTTCGACCTCGACGAGGCGGCCGCGCGGGCGATCCGGCAGGGGGCCAGCGGCTTCCTCCTCAAGGACGCCGACCCGGAGTTCCTGCTCGCCGCGATCCGGACGGTGCAGTCGGGCTCGGCGGTCATCGCCGCCTCGGCGACCCGCGAGCTGTTCGCGCAGTTCTCCGAGCCGTCGCGCACCATCCCCGAGACCTTCACCGAGCTGACGGATCGCGAGCGCGAGATCTTCGCCCTCGCCGCCCGAGGACTGTCCAACGCCGAGATCGCGCAACGGGAGTTCCTCTCCGAGGCGACCGTGAAGACGCACATCAGCCGCATCCTCGGCAAGCTCTCCCTCCGCGACCGGGTGCAGCTCGTCGTGTTCGCCTTCGAGCACGGGCTGGCCTGACCCGCGGATGACCCGCCGGTCGGCGGCGGGGCCGCCCCCGACCGTCCGGGTGCGTCATCCTCGCGATGTACGCGTTCGCGACCGCAGGCCGACGCGGTGCCCGTGGTCGCGTCCGTAGCGTGAGGGGCATGGAGATCACGACCACCGAGCTGGGCCTCGCCGCCCGGGTGCAGAGCGTCACGAAGACCTACGGAGCCGGCGAGACGGGGGTGCGCGCACTCGACGGCGTGACCGTCGGCATCCGTCGCGGGGAGTTCACCGCGATCATGGGGCCCTCCGGGTCGGGCAAGTCCACGCTCATGCACATCATGGCCGGACTGGATGCCGCCACGACGGGCCGTGCCTGGATCGGCGACACCGAGATCACGGGGCTGTCCGACCTCGAGCTCACCCTGCTGCGGCGCCGGCGCATCGGCTTCGTCTTCCAGTCCTTCAACCTCGTGCCGACCCTCGACGCGCTGAGCAACATCCTGCTGCCGTTCGACCTCGACGGGCGCCGGCCCACGGCGCTGGAGCGCGCCCGCATCGAGAGCCTCATCGACTCCCTCGGCGTGCGCGATCGACTGCGGCACCGCCCCCACGAGCTGTCGGGCGGGCAGCAGCAGCGCGTGGCGATCGCGCGCGCCCTCGCCACCGCACCCGACCTGGTGTTCGCCGACGAGCCGACCGGCAACCTCGACTCGCGCTCCAGCCGCGAGGTGCTCGCGCTGCTGCGGACCGCGAGCCGCGAGCATGGGCAGTCGATCGCGATGGTCACCCACGATCCGATCGCGGCCGCCCACGCCGATCGCGTCCTCTTCCTCGGGGACGGGCGGGTCGTCGCCGACAAGCCCCGGCAGAGCGCGGAGCAGGTCTCGGCGTTCATGCTCGCGTCCGAGGTGGCGGTGTGAGCGCCGCCGTGGCCGATCCGGTCTCGCTCGGCGCGCCGGCGGCGATCACGTCCCGCGCGTCGCGGCTCGCGTGGGTGCGCGAGCGGGGGATGGGCGCGACCGTGCTCGTCGCCGCCATCTCCGCGGCGTTCGGTGTGCTGCTGCTCACCGCGACGGGCTACATCGCGGCATGGGCGCGCTCCGACCCGTATCTCGGCAACAGCGAGACGGTCGCGATCGTGCTCGGCATCCTCAGCGTCCTGCTCGTCGGCGTCGCCGTGTACGTCGCCGCGATCGTGACGGCGAACACCTTCGCGACGATCGTCGCCGGGCGCACCCGTCACATCGCCATGATGCGCCTCATCGGCGCGTCCGCTCGTGCCCAGCGCCAGGAGGTCGGCCGCCAGGGTCTCGGCGTCGGGATCATCGGTGCCGCCGTCGGTCTGGCGGTGGGCACCGCGGCCGCCGCCGTCCTGGTGCGCCTCGCCGACGCGCTGCTGGGCATCACGGCCGGCTACGCCGTCGCGCAGCCGGTGCTGCTGCTGCCCGCCGCCGTCGTCGCGCTGACCACGTGGGCGGGTGCATGGAGCGGATCGCGGCGGGTGCTGACCGTCACCCCGCTGCAGGCGCTCGCCGGATCGGCCCCGCGCACGCACGAGGAGACCCGCTCGCCGGCGCGCGATGTCGCGGCCGTGATCCTGTCGTTCGCCGGGGCGGCGCTGTTGGCCGGAGGCGTCGTCGTCGGGCTCGTGTCGCCGCTCGGCGTCATCGTCGCCTTCTTCGGCGGCATCCTCTCCTTCACCGGCCTGACCCTCGGCGCCGTCATCGTCATGCCGCCGCTGCTGCGCCTCACCGGACGCCTGTTCGGCCGGTCGGCGCCGGCGCGACTCGCGGCCGAGAACGCCCTGCGCTACCCCGAGCGGGCGAGCCGCATGGCGATCGGGGTGGTCATGGGCGTGACGCTCGTCGTGATGTTCGCGGTCGCCGGCGCGTCGGTCAAAGCCGTGATGGCGTCGTCGTCGGGGGGAACGCCGCCCGCGGAGCTCGATCGCGTGCTCGACACCTTCGCCGCCATCATGATGGGGCTGGTCGCCGTCTCGGCCGTGATCGCCGCCGTCGGCCTCGTCAACCTGCTGACGATCGGCGTCGTCCAGCGACGTCGCGAGCTCGGACTGCTGCGGGCCCTCGGCCTCTCCTCCCGCCAGGTGCGACGGGTCGTGCTGCTCGAGGCCGTGCACGTCACCATCACGGCGCTCACCTTCGGGCTCGTGCTGGGCGTCGCCTACGGGTGGGTGGCCGCGCAGTCGCTGCTCGGCTCGGTGGCCGTGCCGCCCGCGCTCTCCGCGCCGACGCTGGTGGTCCCGGCCGTGCCGTGGATGCCGGTGCTCGTCGTGGTGCTGGCCACTGCGCTCCTCACCGTCGTCGCGACGGTCGTCCCGACGCGGTTGGCGACGCGGGTGACGGCCGTGGAGGCGCTCGCCGAGTGAGGACCCGGATGCCTGGGGGTGTCCGGTGCCGGCTGTCGCGGTCAGGCTTCGACCGCGACAGCCGGCGATTCGTCGCGGTGGGCGTCGGGGTCGAAGGCCCAGGTCGGCGCGAGCGCGGCGAGGCGGGCGCCGCGCCACTGCCACGTCGCCCAGAGCACCGGCCAGAGCGCGGGCGCGGCGGCCCCGCCGATCACGAGCCGGTCGCGCCACAGCGTCTTCGACGGGTCGCCCGGCGCCGGCGCCACCGCCATCTGGTGGTCCCACACGTCGAGGGCGGCCAGCGGTCCCGTCAGCGGGATGCCGCTGTCGCGGAAGATCCGCACGGGGCCGTGGGCATCGACCGTGTGCCGCTCGCTGACGTGGATCAGCTGCGATCCGAGCGGGACGACGCCGGCGACGCTCATCGCCACCGGGACGTCGGCGCCCGGCACGAGTCTGGTCGGCAGGCCTTCGGCGGCGAGGGGCGCGAGGTCGAGGAACGGACCGTAGAGGTCGGCGACCGCCCGCGGCGAGTGCAGGGCGCGCCACGCGGCATCCGCATCGCAGTCGAGGACGAGCTTGAGCATGATCCGCATACCGCCAGTCTCGCACCGGTGCCCCCGTAGCCTGGAGACATGGCCTCCCCGTTCGATCAGTCCCGGTACCAGGTGCGCCTCGAATGGGGTGCCGACGGCCTCGATCGCGTCGCGGCGTCCGACGTCGTGGTCGTCGTCGACGTCCTGCGGTTCTCCAGCACGGTCGCCCGCCGCGTCGCGACCGGAGACGCGGTGGCGCTGGACGACGCCGCGCACGCCGCGTCGGTGAACGGTGCCGCGATCGCGGCGCGTGCGGGCGCGACCGGCGCCGTCGTGCTGCTCGGTGCGCTCGTGAATGCGGCCGCCGTGGCCGACGCGATCCTCGCGGAGCAGCGCCGCCGCGGCGCACGCACGAGCATCCTCGTGCTCGCCGCCGGTGAGCTTTCCGGCCGCGAGTCCGATGCGCGGCTGCGGTTCGCCGTCGAGGACCTGCTCGGCGCGGGAGCCGTCATCGACGCCCTGGGTGCGCGCGGCATCGACCACACGTCGCCCGAAGCCGCCGCCGCGGGCGAGGCCTTCCGCGGGCTGCGGCCCGCCGTGCGCCACCTCCTCACGGCGAGCGGCTCGGGACAGGAGCTCATCGGACGTGACGCGCGTGACGAGGTGCTCGCGGCCGCAGAGGTGGATGCCGCGGCATCCGTGCCCGTCCTGCGCGCGGGCGTGTTCGTGGCCTACGCCTGACCCGGCGCTTCGGGGTGCGTCCGCTCGGCTCGGGGCGTTTCGACTCGCTGCGCTCGCTCAACGACCGGGGCCCCGCACCCCCCCCGGCCGTTGAGCGAGGAGCGCAGCGACGAGTCGAAACGCGGCGCCCGCACCCCCGGTCGTTGAGCGAGGAGCGCAGCGACGAGTCGAAACGCCTGCCCGCCCCGCACTCCCCGGTCGTTGAGCGAGGAGCGCAGCGACGAGTCGAAACGCCCGCCCGCAGCACCCTCCGGTCGTTGAGCGAGGAGCGCAGCGACGAGTCGAAACGCCTGCCCTCCTCCGGTCGTTGAGCGAGGAGCGCAGCGACGAGTCGAAACGCGGCGCCCGGCAGCGGCGCCGTCAGCGCCCGGCGCCGACGGTCTCGCGCGGTGTCATCGCCGCGCGTCGCGTGGCCGAGGAGATCTCACGCCGGGTCCAGGTGAACAGGAACCGGTCGTCGAACGAGCGCGAGCACCGGGCGCACGAGGTGGGGCGCGTCGCGCGGCGGTGCCGATAGGCGACGTGACCCGCGGGGCACACGCCGACCCAGGGGGCGAGCTCGGTGGCCGTCTCGCCCTGGTGGGTGGTTCCGCCCGTGTAGCCGAGTGCGCGCGCCGTGCGTTTCCACGCCGTCCCGTGGCCGGTGCGCGGGCCGGCGAGGGCGTGGGCGACCTCGTGCAGGAGCGTCTGCCGGTTGGTCTCGTCGTCGTAGCGGGCGGCGAGGTAGCGCGACACGGTGATGCGCCGGCGGGTGTAGTCGCAGGCGCCGGCCCGTCGCTTCGCGTTGTCGAACGCGAACGTCCAGGAGGTGTCGAGATGCGCGTGGATCAGCTCTTCGGCCTCGCGCCGGACGACGTCCAGATCGGTCATGCGGTCACGCTAGAGAGGGGCTGCGACATTCAGCTGGCGACAGCCGTGCGACGACGATCGGCGGCCTCGATGGCGAGCAGCGTCGACTCGAGCTGCTCCTCGGGAGCACCCGCCTGCTGACGCAGGAACAGGGCGCGCTTGAAGTCGGCGCGCGCGTCGGCGAAGTCCTCGGCCTCGTAGCTCACCTTCCCGCGGTGCTGGAAGGCGAACGCGGCCAGGGCGGCCCACCCTTGGCCCTCCGCCTCCTCGGCGCAGGTCGTCAGCTCCTGGTGCGCTGCCGCGAACGCCCCGCGGAACTGCAGCACGCTCGCGTGCAGGATCCGTGCGCGCAGCAGGTCTTTGCGCGTGCCGCCCATGCGGGCGACCCGCACCGACTGCTCGGACACGACGAGCGACTCGTCGAGGCGATCGAGCACCTTCAGCAGCCAGACCCGCTCGAGGAGCGCGGGGAGGCTCCGCTGGTCTCCCAGTTCGTCGAGGCGTTCCCGGCAGTCGACGGGGTCGACGATCTCCCGCAGGGTCTGCGGGTCGTATCCCTTGATGTAGCTCATCGGCAGCCCCCTCCTCCGTCCGGATCGCGCGGGCGTGCGGCGCGCCCGTCCAGTCTCACCCGACCGCCGCGGCGAGCCCGTGCGCACACGCCGCGCCGCCGGATTCTCAACGCTCGAAGACCGATGCGGCGGGCTTGGGGGATGCGGTGGCGTCGGCATCCGTCGCGACCTGCGCGCCCCGGGCGAACTCGTCGAGCTCGGCGCCCTGGGCCACCTTCGCCGGGTGGGGGCCCGCGGCCATCAGGCGCGGGAGCCACTCGACCGGAAGGGGCGACGGCGAGGCCGCGATGACGAGGTTTCCGAAGCGGCGCCCCTTGAGGGTCTGCACCTCCGCGAGGACGATCACCTCCGACAGCACCGCCCGCACCGTCGCGACCTCGCGGCGCGCGAAGGCGAGGCCGGCGCCGTCGGCCACGTTGACGAGCAGCACGCCGTCGGGAGCGAGCAGGCCCGCGAGGATGCGGAAGTACTCCACCGTCGTCAGGTGCGCGGGAGTCTGCGCCCCGGCGAAGACGTCGGACACGACGAGGTCGGCGGCGCCCTGCAGCCCGGCCGGCAGTCGGGCGGCGACGTCGCGGGCGTCGCCGATCCGCACCCGTATCTGCGCGCCGCGGGGGAGCGGCAGCTGCGCGCGGACGAGGTCGACGAGCGGCTGCTCCAGCTCGATCACCTGCTGGCGCGAGCCCGGCCGCGTGTGCTCGACGTAGCGGGGGAGGGTGAGGGCGCCCGCGCCGAGGTGGACGGCGGTGAGGGGCTGCCCCGGCATCCGGAGACGGTCGATGACCGCGCCCATCCGTGCCACGTACTCGAAGTGGAGGTGGCTGGGGTCGTCCAGGTCGACGTGCGACTGCGGCGTGCCGTCCACGTCGAGCTCGTACCCGCCCGCGAACCGGCTCGGCACGACGCGCGCGAGCGTGCCGTCGGACAGGCGTGCCTGCGGTCCGTCGTCCTCCACGCGTGCCCGGGCCATGCCCCCACGCTACCGGGCGTGCCGGGTCGGGAGCAGCGTGCACAACTCCGCCTCGACCTGCCCCATCACCCGCGCGAGCCTCGTCTTGCAACAAGGAGGAGGAGTTGTGGACGTCGGCTGCGTGCGCCGCGCCGAGGACCCCGCGGGTACGCTCGGAGCGTGGCGGTCATCGATCTCAACGCCGATCTGGGCGAGACGGTCGACGGGGTGCCCACCGGCGACGACGACGCGATGTTCGCGGTGATCTCGAGCGCCTCGATCGCCTGCGGCGGCCACGCCGGCGACGCCGCCGCGATGCGCGCGGCGGTCGAACGCTCCACGGCGACGGAGGTCGCGATCGGCGCGCACCCGTCCTATCCCGACCGGGCCGGCTTCGGGCGGACGCGGCTCGCGATCGCCTCGGCCGACCTGCGGGCGAGCCTCGACGCGCAGCTGTCCGCGCTCGCCGCCGCGGGCGCCGACATCCGCTACGTCAAGCCGCACGGCGCGCTCTATCACGCGGTCCGCGACGACGCTGCCCACGCCGGGGCGGTCGTCGGCGCCGTCGCCGCGCTGTCCGCCCGGCTCGGGCGCGCCGTCCCGATCCTCGGCCTCGACGGCCTCATCGCCGCCGAGGCGGCTCGCGCCGGGCTGCCCTTCCGCCGCGAGGCGTTCCTGGATCGCGGCTATCTGCCCGACGGCGCGCTCGTCCCGCGCGGAGCGCCCGGCGCCCTCCTCCACGACCCGGGTCAGGTCGCCGACCGCGCCGTGCGGCTCGCGCGCGACGGCGTGGTCGAGGCCGTCGACGGCACCCTGCTCGACACCGGCGCGGTGTCGCTGTGCGTGCACGGCGACTCCCCGGGCGCGGTCGAGATGGCCCGCGCCGTGCGGCGCGCCCTGGATGCCGCGGGCATCGCGGTCGCGCCGCCGTGGTGACCGACGCCGTCTCCGTCCGCCCGTTCGGCGACCGCGGCCTGCTCGTCGAGACGGATGGGCTCGAGCGCGTGCTCGCCCTCCACGCGCGGCTGTCGTCCGGGCGCATCGACGGGGTCGTCGACCTCGTCCCGGCCGCGCGGACGGTGCTGGTGGTCGTCGATCCCGCCGTTCTGCCGCTGACGGCGGCGCGAGCGTGGATCGCCGCGGCCGTCGCCGACGGGACGCCCGCGCCGGCGCGCACGCCCCGCACGGTCGAGATCCCGGTGGTCTACGACGGCGACGACCTCGCGGAGGCGGCATCCCTGCTCGAGATCCGCCCCGCCGAGCTGGTGCGCCGGCACGCCGCTGCGCGCTGGACGGTCGCCTTCACGGGCTTCGCGCCGGGGTTCGGCTATCTCGTGAGCCCCGACTGGCGGTTCGACGTGCCGCGACGTGCACGTCCGCGCCCCCGTGTTCCGGCCGGCGCGGTCGGCCTCGCCGGCGCGTTCTCCGGCGTGTACCCCCGCGCGACG
The DNA here is from genome assembly GCF_019443465.1 of Microbacterium sp. PAMC21962. NCBI lineage: Bacteria > Bacillati > Actinomycetota > Actinomycetes > Micrococcales > Microbacteriaceae > Microbacterium > Microbacterium sp. PAMC21962. Next base: position 2,931,226 of record NZ_CP080381.1, read on the forward strand.
CCCGGCGGGTGGCAGCTGATCGGCACGACCTCGGCGCCGCTGTTCGATCCGGATGCCGCGACACCCGCGCTCCTCCAGCCCGGCGATCTCGTCCGCTTCGTGCCCCTCTCCGCCGCCTCCGCGACGCCCGCCGTGTCCGCGAGACCGCGATTGCGCACCGAGACATCGCATGCCGGGCGTGGTCTCAGTGCGCCGATGGTTTCTCACGGGCGCGCAGCAGCCCCCGCGGGCGGACGAGCGGATGCGGATGCGGCCGCGATCCGCGTCCTCGCGCCGGGGCTGCTCGCCACCGTGCAGGACCAGGGGCGGCCGGGCGCGCTCGCGGCGGGCGTCGCGGTCTCCGGAGCCGCCGATCGGGCGGCACTGCGGACGGCGAACCGGCTCGTCGGCACCGACGAGAACGCCGCCGGCATCGAGATCACGATGGGCGGGTTCCGCGCCGTACGCGAGGCCTCGGCATCCGACGACGTCTGGTTCGCGGTCGCCGGGGCGTGGGGTCCGGTCCTCCTGGACGGTCGCCCGGTCGACCCGTATGCGGCCCATCGCTGGCCGCCGGGTGCGGAGCTGCGCATCGACTGGTTCGATCACGGCGCGCGCGGCTACCTCGCCCTGCGCGGCGGCGTCGAGGCCGCGCGGCTGTGGGGCTCGCGCGCGACCGACACCCTCGCCGGTCTCGGGCCGTCGCCGCTCTCGGCGGACACGGCGCTCGTCGTCGGCGACGCCGTGGCGGGGCCCCTCCCCGCCGACGACCTGCGGCCGTGGAGCCCGCCCGGCGCCGACCTCGAGGTCGCGCTCGCCCCCGGCCCGCGCGCACACCTGGTCCGCACGCTCGCGCCGCTCTACGACGCCGTGTGGACCGTGTCCGCACAGGCCGACCGCGTCGGCATCCGTCTGGACGGACCGGGGCTCGAGCGCACCGACACCGCCGAGATTCCGAGCGAGGGGATGCTCCCGGGGGCGATCCAGGTGCCCCCGGACGGGCGCCCCGTCATCCTCGGGCCCGACGGTCCGGTGACGGGCGGCTATCCCGTCGTCGCGGTCGTCACGGACGCCGACCGCGACGCGCTCGGCCAGGCGCGGCCGGGCACCCGCATCCGCTTCCGCCACGCACGGACGGTCCTCTGAGCGGCTCCGCACGGTGCCGGGCGGACGCTGCGTCGCGCGTTTATACCGCAGCATCCGGCACGCGTCAAGAATCGACTGGACATGGCGCGTCGCCCGGACTATAGTGGGTAGTTGCGCTCCCTTCCCCCATGCCCTCATATGGTGGTCGGCTTGTGCCTGTGCGCCCCCGACATGTCGGGGTGTGTTGCGCAGGAGTGGAACGGAGCACTCCACCTGACGACAAGGAAACCAGCCCCTGCCCGGGCTCATGGAGGTAATCCCCTTGGCTGCTGCGCGCAACGCAACCAATTCCACCACCACCCCCAAGAACGGCCGCGGCGCATCGCGCCTGTCGTTCGCCAAGATCTCCGACACGCTGACGGTCCCCGACCTTCTCGCGCTGCAGACGGAGTCCTTCGACTGGCTCGTCGGCAACGACGCCTGGAAGGCTCGCGTCGCAGAGGCGAAGGAGACCGGTCGCACCGACGTGCCCGAGACCAGCGGCCTCGAGGAGATCTTCGAGGAGATCTCGCCGATCGAGGACCTCGGCGAGACGATGCAGCTGAGCTTCACGAACCCGTACCTGGAGCCGGAGAAGTACTCGATCGAGGAGTGCAAGGAGCGCGGCAAGACGTACGCCGCGCCGCTGTACGTCGAGGCCGAGTTCATGAACCACCTCACCGGTGAGATCAAGACCCAGACGGTCTTCATGGGCGACTTCCCCCTGCAGACCGGCAAGGGCACGTTCATCATCAACGGCACCGAGCGTGTCGTCGTCTCCCAGCTGGTCCGCAGCCCGGGCGTCTACTTCGACAAGACCCCCGACAAGACCAGCGACAAGGACATCGTCTCGGCGCGCGTCATCCCCAGCCGTGGCGCATGGCTCGAGTTCGAGATCGACAAGCGCGACCAGGTGGGCGTGCGCATCGACCGCAAGCGCAAGCAGTCCGTCACCGTCTTCCTCAAGGCCCTCGGCCTGTCGAGCGAGGACATCCTCGCCGAGTTCGCCGGCTACGAGTCGATCGCCGACACGCTGAGCAAGGACACGATCCTCACCAAGGAGGACGCGCTCCGCGACATCTACCGCAAGCTCCGTCCGGGCGAGCAGGTCGCCGCCGAGGCCGCCCGCGCGCTGCTGGACAACTTCTACTTCAACCCGAAGCGCTACGACCTGGCCAAGGTGGGTCGCTACAAGATCAACCAGAAGCTCGGCCTCGACAAGCCGCTGAGCGACTCGGTGCTCACCGTCGACGACATCGTCGCGACGATCAAGTACCTCGTCGCCCTCCACAACGGCGACACGACGATCCCGGGTGTCCGGGGCGGTCAGGCCGCGGAGATCCGTCTCGACGTCGACGACATCGACAACTTCGGCAACCGTCGCATCCGCGCCGTCGGCGAGCTCATCCAGAACCAGGTCCGCACGGGTCTGTCCCGCATGGAGCGCGTCGTCCGCGAGCGCATGACCACGCAGGACATCGAGGCCATCACGCCGCAGACCCTGATCAACGTGCGCCCCGTCGTCGCCGCGATCAAGGAGTTCTTCGGAACCTCGCAGCTGTCGCAGTTCATGGACCAGAACAACCCGCTCGCGGGTCTGACCCACAAGCGCCGCCTGTCGGCCCTGGGCCCCGGCGGTCTGTCGCGTGAGCGCGCCGGCGTCGAGGTCCGCGACGTCCACCCGTCGCACTACGGCCGCATGTGCCCGATCGAGACGCCGGAAGGCCCGAACATCGGTCTGATCGGCTCGCTCGCCTCGTTCGCCCGCATCAACGCGTTCGGCTTCATCGAGACGCCGTACCGCCGCGTGGTCGAGGGCAAGGTCACCGACCAGATCGACTACCTCACGGCATCCGAGGAGAACGACTACATCGTCGCGCAGGCGGGCGCCGAGCTCGCCGCCGACGGCTCGTTCGCCACCGAGCGCGTCCTCGCCCGCCGCGGCAAGGGCGGCGAGGTCGACCTGTTCCACGCCGACGAGATCGGCTACATGGACGTCTCGCCGCGCCAGATGGTGTCGGTCGGCACCTCGCTCATCCCGTTCCTCGAGCACGACGACGCCAACCGCGCCCTCATGGGTGCGAACATGCAGCGTCAGGCCGTGCCGCTGCTGCGCAGCGACTCGCCGTTCGTCGGAACCGGTATGGAGGGCTACGCCGCGATCGACGCCGGTGACGTCATCACCGCCGACAAGGCCGGTGTCGTCATGGAGGTCTCCGCCGACGTCGTCACCGTGCAGCTCGACGAGGGCGGCACGAAGGACTACTTCCTGCGCAAGTTCGACCGCTCCAACCAGGGCAACTCCTACAACCAGCGCGTCATCGTCTCGGCGGGCGACCGGGTCGAGGTCGGCGAGGTCATCGCCGACGGCCCCGCCACCGAGAACGGCGAGCTGGCGATCGGGAAGAACCTGCTCGTCGCGTTCATGACGTGGGAGGGTCACAACTTCGAGGACGCCATCATCCTCAGCCAGGACCTCGTCAAGAACGACACCCTCTCCTCGATCCACATCGAGGAGTACGAGGTGGATGCTCGCGACACCAAGCTCGGCAAGGAGGAGATCACCCGTGACCTCCCCAACGTCAGCCCCGACCTGCTGAAGGACCTCGACGAGCGCGGCATCGTCCGCATCGGCGCCGAGGTGCGTCCCGGCGACATCCTCGTCGGCAAGGTCACGCCCAAGGGCGAGACCGAGCTGAGCGCCGAGGAGCGCCTGCTGCGCGCGATCTTCAACGAGAAGAGCCGCGAAGTCCGTGACACCTCGCTGAAGGTGCCCCACGGCGAGCAGGGCACGATCATCGCCGTCAAGGAGTTCAACGCCGAGGACGGCGACGACGAGCTGGGCTCGGGCGTCAACCGTCGCGTCGTGGTCTACATCGCCCAGAAGCGCAAGATCACCGAGGGTGACAAGCTCGCCGGCCGTCACGGCAACAAGGGCGTCATCGCGAAGATCCTCCCCGTCGAGGACATGCCGTTCCTCGCGGACGGCACGCCGGTCGACGTCGTGCTCAACCCGCTCGGCATCCCGGGTCGAATGAACTTCGGCCAGGTGCTGGAGACCCACCTCGGGTGGATCGCCAAGCAGGGCTGGAAGGTCGAGGGCACCCCGGAGTGGGCCGTGCACCTGCCCGAGGAGGCCCGCGAGGCCGCTCCCGGCACGAAGGTCGCGACCCCGGTGTTCGACGGCGCGCACGAGGCGGAGATCGCGGGTCTGCTCGACTCGACGCTGCCCAACCGCGACGGCGAGCGTCTCATCGACAGCTCGGGCAAGACGACGCTGTTCGACGGCCGCTCCGGCGAGCCGTTCCCGGCGCCCATCTCGGTCGGCTACATGTACATCCTGAAGCTGCACCACCTCGTGGACGACAAGATCCACGCGCGTTCGACCGGCCCCTACTCGATGATCACCCAGCAGCCGCTCGGTGGTAAGGCGCAGTTCGGCGGTCAGCGCTTCGGTGAGATGGAGGTGTGGGCCCTCGAGGCCTACGGCGCCGCGTACGCGCTCCAGGAGCTCCTGACGATCAAGTCGGACGACATCGTCGGCCGCGTGAAGGTCTACGAGGCCATCGTCAAGGGCGAGAACATCCAGGAGCCCGGCATCCCCGAGTCGTTCAAGGTGCTCATGAAGGAGATGCAGTCGCTCTGCCTGAACGTCGAGGTCCTCTCGGCCGACGGCACCGCGGTGAACCTCCGTGACACGGATGACGAGGCCTTCCGCGCCGCGGAGGAGCTCGGCATCAACATCTCCAGCCGTTTCGAGTCCTCGTCCATCGACGAGATCTGACCCGGCCGTTACGAAACTTTCTGAGACACAGGAGAACCAGTGCTCGAGTCCACCACTTTCGATCAGCTTCGCATCGGCCTGGCCACCGCTGACGACATCCGTCGTTGGTCGTACGGCGAGGTCAAGAAGCCCGAGACCATCAACTACCGCACCCTGAAGCCCGAGAAGGACGGTCTGTTCGGCGAGCAGATCTTCGGACCTTCCCGCGACTGGGAGTGCGCCTGCGGCAAGTACAAGCGCGTCCGCTTCAAGGGCATCGTCTGCGAGCGCTGCGGCGTCGAGGTCACCAAGAGCTCGGTCCGCCGTGAGCGCATGGGCCACATCGAGCTCGCCGCCCCCGTCACCCACATCTGGTACTTCAAGGGCGTGCCCTCGCGCCTCGGATACCTGCTGGACATGGCGCCGAAGGACCTCGAGAAGGTCATCTACTTCGCCGCGTACATGGTGATCTCGGTCGACGAGGACGCCCGCCACCGCGACATGCCCACGCACGAGGCGAACCTCCGCCTCGAGATCAAGAACCTCGGCGACCGCCGCGACGCCCGTGTGGCGACGCGTCTGGCCAAGCTGGAGGAGGAGCTCGCGGCCCTCGAGGCCGAGGGCGCCAAGGCCGACCAGAAGAAGAAGGTCAAGGACGCCGCCGAGAAGGAGATGGCCTCCATCCGCAAGAACGCGGACGACCAGGTCGCCAAGCTCGAGCGCATGTGGGACGAGTTCCGCGGCCTCGAGGTCGGCCAGCTCAAGCAGGAGGACGACGTCTTCCACGAGCTGCAGGACCGCTTCGGCCAGTACTTCGAGGCCTACATGGGCGCGGAGTCGATCCAGCGTCGCCTCCAGGCGTTCGACCTGGCCGCCGAGGCCGAGTCGCTGCACCTGCAGATCTCCGAGGGCAAGGGCCAGCGCAAGATCCGCGCGATCAAGCGCCTCAAGGTCGTCAACTCGTTCCTGCAGACCGGCATGAGCCCGGCCTCCATGGTGCTCGACGTCGTCCCGGTGATCCCGCCGGAGCTGCGTCCGATGGTCCAGCTCGACGGTGGCCGCTTCGCCACCAGCGACCTGAACGACCTGTACCGCCGCGTGATCAACCGCAACAACCGTCTCCGTCGCCTGATCGACCTCGGTGCCCCCGAGATCATCGTCAACAACGAGAAGCGGATGCTGCAGGAGGCCGTCGACGCGCTGTTCGACAACGGCCGCCGCGGTCGCCCCGTCACCGGCACCGGCAACCGTGCGCTGAAGTCGCTGTCCGACATGCTCAAGGGCAAGCAGGGCCGCTTCCGTCAGAACCTGCTCGGCAAGCGCGTGGACTACTCGGGCCGTTCGGTCATCATCGTCGGCCCGCAGCTCAAGCTCCACCAGTGCGGCCTGCCCAAGCAGATGGCGCTGGAGCTGTTCAAGCCGTTCGTGATCAAGCGCCTGATCGACCTCGGTCACTCGCAGAACATCAAGGCGGCCAAGCGTGCCGTCGAGCGCACGCGTCCCGAGGTCTGGGACGTGCTCGAGGAGATCATCCGCGAGCGTCCCGTGCTGCTCAACCGTGCGCCCACGCTGCACCGTCTCGGGATCCAGGCCTTCGAGCCTCAGCTCGTCGAGGGTAAGGCCATCCAGCTGCACCCGCTCGTCTGCGCCGCCTTCAACGCGGACTTCGACGGCGACCAGATGGCCGTGCACCTGCCGCTGTCGGTCGAGGCCCAGGCCGAGGCCCGCGTGCTGATGCTCGCGTCGAACAACATCCTCAAGCCGTCGGACGGCCGTCCGGTCACCCTGCCTTCGCAGGACATGATCATCGGCCTCCACCACCTGACCACGGTCAAGGAGGGCGCCGCGGGCGAGGGGCGCGTGTTCGGCTCGGTCGGCGAGGCGATCCTGGCGAAGGACGAGGGCACCCTCGACCTGCAGGCCAAGGTGCGCATCCGCATCCCCGGTCTGACCTTCCTCGAGGGCGAAGCCCCCGAGGGCTACGAGCGCCACGGTCTCGTGGACGCCTCGCTCGGTCAGGCGATCTTCAACGACACGCTCCCCAAGGGCTACCCGTTCGTGCGCGAGCAGGCCGACAAGGGCAAGCTGTCGCAGATCGTCAACAAGCTGGCCGAGGAGTACCCCAAGGTCGAGGTCGCGGCATCCCTGGACCGCATCAAGGACGCCGGCTTCTACTGGGCCACGCGCTCGGGTGTCACCGTCGCGCTCAGCGACATCCTGACCCCGCCGAACAAGGGCGAGATCATCGCCAAGTACGAGAAGCAGGCGCAGAAGGTCCAGGGCCAGTTCGAGAAGGGTCTCGTGACCGACGCCGAGCGTCGTCAGGAGCAGATCAAGATCTGGACCGAGGCGACCGACGAGGTGCAGGCGGCCATGAAGGCCAACTTCCCGGCCGACAACACCATCAACCGCATGGTGAGCTCGGGCGCCCGTGGTAACTGGCTGCAGATCCGTAACATCGCCGGTATCCGAGGCCTGGTCAACAACACCAAGGGTGAGATCATGCCCCGCCCGATCATCTCCTCGTACCGCGAGGGGCTGTCGGTGGCGGAGTACTTCACCGCGACGCACGGTGCCCGTAAGGGTCTGGCCGACACGGCCCTCCGTACGGCCGACTCGGGTTACCTGACGCGTCGTCTCGTGGACGTCTCGCAGGACGTCATCATCCGTGAGGACGACTGCGGCACCTCCAAGGGCCTCGAGTTCACGATCGCCGCTCCGGGTGCCGACGGCACGCTGGTGCGCGACGCGAACGTCGAGAACTCGGTGTTCGCCCGTACCCTCGCCGCCGACGTGGTCGCGCCCTCGGGCGAGATCGTCGCGGAGGCCGGGGACGACGTGGGCGACGTGCTCATCGACAAGCTCGTGGCCGCCGGCGTCGAGACCATCAAGGTCCGCTCGGTGCTCACGTGCGACTCGGCCGTCGGTGTCTGCGCGAAGTGCTACGGCCGTTCGCTCGCGACCGGCAAGCTCGTCGACATCGGTGAGGCCGTGGGCATCATCGCGGCGCAGTCGATCGGTGAGCCCGGCACGCAGCTGACGATGCGTACCTTCCACACCGGTGGTTCCGCGTCGGCCGACGACATCACGCAGGGTCTGCCCCGTGTGCAGGAGCTGTTCGAGGCGCGTACCCCCAAGGGCGCGTCCCCGATCGCCGAGGCCGACGGTGTCATCAAGATCGATGAGACCGACAAGGCCAAGAAGGTCATCCTGACGCCCGATAACGGCGACGAGCCGCACGTCTACCCCGTCCTGAAGCGCGCGACGCTTCTCGTCGAGGAGGGCCAGCGCGTCACGGTCGGTCAGCCGATCCTCGTCGGAACGCTCGACCCCAAGGAGGTCATGCGCGTGCAGGGTGCCCGCGAGGTGCAGAAGTACCTCGTCGGCGGCGTGCAGGGCGTGTACCGCTCGCAGGGTGTGCCGATCCACGACAAGCACATCGAGGTCATCGTGCGCCAGATGCTGCGGAAGGTCACCGTGGTCGACCACGGCGACACGACGCTGCTTCCGGGTGAGCTGGTCGACTTCAAGCGCTACCAGCAGATCAACCGCGAGGCCGTGGCCGAGGGCAAGCGCCCCGCGTCGGGCCGTCCGGAGCTGATGGGTATCACGAAGGCGTCGCTCGCGACGGAGTCGTGGCTGTCGGCGGCATCGTTCCAGGAGACCACCCGCGTCCTGACGCAGGCGGCCATGGAGGGCAAGAGCGACCCGCTCGTCGGCCTCAAGGAGAACGTCATCATCGGAAAGCTCATCCCCGCCGGCACCGGCCTTGCGAAGTACCGCAACGTCGTGGTCGAGGCGACGGAGGAGGCTAAGAGCGAGCGGTACCCCAACCGCATCTTCGCCTCGGACGGCGCGTACAGCGACGCCGACCTGAGCTATGTCGACTTCGACAGCTTCTCGACGGACGACTTCACGCCCGGCACCTACAACTGATCGCGAGCGAAGGGCCCCAGGACGCGTTCCTGGGGCCCTTCGCCGTTCCCGCGAGCCGCCACGACCCGGCCGAGCCGCCATCCCCCGGTACGTCCGGGCGATGGCGGCTCGCACGGATGTTGGCGGCTCGCGCACGGCGCGGGGGGTGACCCCCCGCGGGGCGGGCTAGCCTGAGGACATGGCCCGGATCGGCGGCAGGAACGCCCTCTTCGCGTGGGTCGTCGGCATCGGATGCGCGGCGACCGTGGGTGCCTTGGCGTACCTCGCGATCCCGATGATCCCGGCATCCGTCTCGTGGGTCGGCGGCGCCGTCCAGGGGCCGGCCACCTCGAAACCGGTCGCGGCCGCCGACGATGAGGCGGCGGGCGTCCCCACCGACTGCGCCGGACTGTACGACGAGGCCCTCTGGGCCGCACTGCGCTTCACCCGGGGTGCGGTGCTCACCCCCTCGACCGACGCGCCGACCACGACGGCCGGCCAGCTCGTCACGGCGCTGCAGCCGCAGGTCACGTTCACCTGCTTCTGGCACGCCGACGCCGGCAGCGTCTCCACGACGCTCGCGACGGTGCCGACGGATGCCGGACCTCTCGCCGCCGCCGCGCTCCCCGCCGCGGGGTTCTCCTGCACGACGGAGAAGGAGCGCACCCGCTGCAGCCGGACCGACGGCGACCTCACCGAGACGATCGAGGCCGGCGGCGGGCTGTGGCTGTCCACGAGCGAGAACGCGTGGCATCCGTCGGACTACGTGACCCGCACCGCCAAGCGCGTCTGGGGATGACCGCCACCGCGTCGGCGTCGGGCTCGGCGTCCGGCTCGGCGTCGCTATGCTGAGCGGAAATGTCAGCGCGATAAAGGGCGAGGATCTCGGATGGGATTGGTGTTCGATCTCGCCGAGGCATTGAATCTCGGGTGGGGGGCGGCCACCGGCGAGGCCGCGACCTCGATCCGTGAGGCCCTCGCCGATCGCGCTTTCCGCCGTGCCGTCGTCGCGGACGTGGAGCGGTCGGCGGGGACCTCCTCCGCGGTGCTCACGACGAAAGTCGCGAAGCACCCGTCTTTCCTGGCGTGGCTCGGCGCCGGCGCGGCATCGCCCCTCGATCAGTATCTCGACGACGACACGCTGCGCGCGCTCGGGGTCCGCGATGCGGCCGACGCGAGTGTGATCGGCGCGGCGCTTCGTGAGAGTCTGCGCGCGAGTGCGATCCGTTTCGCCTCGTGGACCGAACGTCAGCTGCTCGCCGACGCGGCGGCGATGCAATCGTCGCTCGGTGTCATTCAGGAGCTGCTGACCGCGCACCTGCTCGCCTCCACGTCTCGCGCGTTCGCCAGTCACGGTCGATACACCGCACTGCTGCAGCGTCGCAGCGGCGGCCAGGTCGCCGGCGCCCACGAGTACATCGACCCCGCACCGGATCATCCGGCGCACCGCGAGAACATCTGGCGTCGACTCTCCTCGGACGACGGCTGCGCCCTGCTCCTCAAAGGAGTGGGGGGCGCGGGAAAGACCCGGTTGCTGCTCGAGATCGCCGCTCGGGCGCATCGCACCGGCTGGCATGTCATCCATCTCCTGCACACGCCGTCGAGCACCGTCAGCGACCTCGAGGCCGTGGTCCTGGCCAGCACCGCGCCCGTACTCGTCCTGATCGACTATCCCAATGAGCTCGACGGGTTCGCGCTGCACGAGCTACGCGACCAGCTCCTGCCCGAGGCGCGCGATCACGGCATCCAGGTGTCGTTCCTCGCCGCGGCGCGCCCCGGCTGGCTCGCGACATCGCCCGACCTCGGCCCCTTCGAGATCGTGGCCATCGACAACAGCGAGCAGCATCAGCAACGTGTCTCCCACGCCATCGCGTTGTCCGTCGCCCCCACCGCGGCCGTTCAGCTGGGAGACGAAGAGTTCCGACGGCTCGTCGGGTCGCGTCCCATGATCGCGACCCTCATCGCCCGCCAGCTCGAGGCCCTCGCGCGGGACGCTCCGCTGCGCGCCAGCGAGACGTCCGCGATTCGCAGCGGTGATCTCGGTGACTGGCTGCGCCGGAGGTTCGCCGACGACGGCTACGCGGGCACACGGACCGCGCGACTGGCGGAGCGCAGAGAGTTGCCGCCCGCTCTCTGCGTCGCGGTGGCCCTCGTCGCCGCCACCCCCGCCTCGACGGATGTCGCGCTGCGCGGCGCGAGCGGGGTTTGCGAGGCCGTGGGCGAGCACGATCCGGATCTCTTCGCCCGACGCACGCTGGATCATCTGGTGACGGCGGGGTGGGTCGCCGTCGCCGACGGCCAGGTGGCCTCGATCCACGACACCGTGGTGGATCACCTGATGTCGGAGGTCGTCGAGAGCGACATCCAGAACGGGCGCCGCGAGTACGCGGGCGTGGTGTTCACCTCGGTGGCCGCTCACCTCCCTTCCGCGGCGAGCCTGCTCCTGCACCTCCAGCGCTACGCGACGGATGCCGCCACCTCCGGGCGTGCGACCCCGCAAGAGCGCTCCCTCTATCTGCGGGGCTGGGCGGAGGCGGCCTTTCCGGTCCTGCGGGCCGCCGTCCTCCAGACGAACGACGGCGAGCTTGCGGCCGTCCTGCGCCTCCTTCTCGATCCTCGCTTGAGGACGGAGGACACCGCCTCGCTGGTCGGCGACTGCTGGCGCGAGTGGTGCCGGCTCCACGGCACCGAAGAGACGGCGCAGAATGTGCTCGCGTCGCTCATCGGCAACGTCGAGTTCAGTCGACTCGAGTGGGTTCGGTCGGCTGTCGAGGAATGGCTCGCTCTCTACGGCACACGGCCGTCGGCCCTCATGCTCATCGCCAGGATCGCCGGCACCGCGACGAGGCAGGACAGCGAGTGGGTCAGCTCTGTGATCGTCCCGTGGCTCAGCGCGAACGAGGCGGCGCCGCAGGCGCGTCGCGTCCTCGTGACGCTCGTCCAGTCCCCCGCGGCGGCTGGGATGCCCACCGTGCGCCAGAGCACCGCCCGGTGGCTCGAGGTCAACGGCGACGACGTCGATGCGCGTACGGTCCTGGCCGAGATCGTCGGTCACGCGCCGTTGTATCCCGCGGAAGAACTCCAGGGGTGGGTCTCCTCCTGGCTGGCGCTCCACGGGCGCACACCGGAGGCTCGCGGCGTTCTCTCGAGACTGGTCGGTCAGAGTCTGCTCTGCACCGAAGAGTGGGTACGCGTCGCGGTCGAGTCGTGGTTGGAGGTCTGGGGCACGTCGAGAGAAGCCCGCAGCATCCTGGGCAATGTCATCGCGCAGAACCAGCTCCGCACGCAGCCGTGGGCACAGGCGGCCGCGTCCCGCTGGCTCGACGCCTACGGCGATTCCGCGGAGGCGCGCGTGATCATCACCCGCCTCATCGAGCAGCCCGACCTGCGCGAGAGGCAGTGGGTGCAGACCGCGCTGCGCACCTGGATCGACGCGCACGGCGACGACGCCGACACGCTCGACGTCCTGGCGCGACTGATCGAGCAGGACGACTTCGCGTCCGCCGACTGGGTGCATTCCGATGCCCGCCGGTGGCTTGAGGCCCACGGAACGGAGAAGGGCGCCCGCGGCATCCTGCTTCGTCTGCTCGAGAACGACGACCTTCATGTCGTGCCCTGGGTCCACGACGCCATCCGACGGTGGCTCGACCACCACGGTGCGTCCGCCGATGCGCGCCCGCTGCTCGCTCGTGCCTGCCAACGTGAGGCGCTGCGCACCGCGCCGTGGGTCGAAGACGCCGTGCGCAGGTGGCTTCAGGACCACACGATGGATGCCGGCGCTCGAGAGCTCCTCGGAGCCCTGCTCTACGACGCCGACTACCGGCGCGCCGCCTGGGTGCTCGACCCCGTGCGGTCGTGGTTGCGGGTGCACGGGACTCGCCCCGAGGCCCGGTCGCTCCTGAAACACCTGCTGTACTTCCCCGCACTGGGGGCGACGGACTGGGTCCAGGGCGCCGTGGACACGTGGGTCGCCCACAACCCCCGCGACCGGGCGGCCACCGTGCTGATGCGGGAGGCGCGACGAAACCGTCACCGGGACGATCGGTGGGGCGCCCTCAGCGCGTGGGAGGGATGACGGCTACCGCGTCGGCGTCGGGCTCGGCGTCGGGGCGCTCGTCCGCGGTGGAGATCCCGCCGGCGGCCACAGCGCGTCGATGACCGCGTCGGTGTAGCCGGCGGGAGCGAGGTTGGAGTACTGCGTGTCGACGATGACGCCGTCGCGGTAGAACAGAGTGCGTCCCTCCTCCACGGCGAGCGTCGGCGACTGCCAGGTCTTCTCGCAACGGATGCCGCCGTGCGGCTCGTAGCACGTGTAGCCGTCGTTGCCGAGGGCGTAGAGGGCGTCGCGCGCCTCACGATCGGGGGAGTAGCCGATGAGGGTCACGAGCCGTGTGGCGACCGCCCCGGGCTCACCCCAGACGCACACCCGGGTGCTGTCGGAGCGGATGCCGCCGCCCATCCCGTCCGCGTTCAGCGGCACCCCGTCCAGCTCCTTCAGCACCGTCGCCGTGAGGATGTCGCGGCATCCCTGCGGAAGGTCGGCGGGCAGCGCGGTCGTGGACGTCGAGGCGCCCATGGGGAACGCGGCGAGGGTCAGCGCGGGAGAGGGGGTCGCGGGGGCCGCGCTGGCCGTCGCGCCCGAGGTCGTGGCGCCGCCGTCCGGCACGCCGGCGCAGGCGCTGAGACCCGTGACCGCGAGCAGCGTGAGGCCGAGAGCGGCGAGGCGAGGGCGAACGGTCATGCGCTCACGATAGGCGGCCCACGGGCGCCGGGGGTCGAGACACGTCGGCATGGCTCCGCTCCGGCGCGCGGGGTGCGGGTTACGCTCGCTGTGCGGCGGCACACGTCCCGCGTGAGGAGCACACGCCATGAGCGACCCCAAGTACGGCGAACCGATCGAGGAGCCGACCCCGGTCGAGACCACGTCGGTGGACGACGCCGTCGCGAGCGCCCACGCCGGCCTCGCCGACGCGGAGGCCGCCTCTCGGGAGGCCGCGGTCGACGAGCCCGTCGTGTCGGCTGAGCCCGCGGACGCCGAGGTTCCCGCCGCGCCTGCCGCCCCGGTCGCGGACGCTCCCCGCGACGCCCCCGAGACCGTCGCCGCGGCCGAGACGGCACCCGCCGCCCCGGTCTACGGCTCCTCGTACGCCGACGACCCGGTCGATGAGGCCTATGTGCCCGGTGCGTACTCCGGCGCCGCGGCCGAGACCGTCGTCGTCGCCGAGCCCGTCGCTCCCGTCGTGGCGCCGGCGCCGCAGCCGATCTTCGTCCAGGCCCCCGAGCCGCCGCGTCTGCGCGGCAACCGCGGTGCGGCCGGTGCGATCGGCCTCCTCGCCGCCGTCTCCTTCGGGGTGCTGTACCTCGGCGCGGCCCTCGGTCTGAAGGCCATCACGGGCGACGTCACGGGAGCCAACATCGGCACGGCGGCGCTCGCGGCCGTGCAGTCGTGGTGGCTGTGGGTGCCGGTGGTCGTCTTCTTCCTCGGGTTCTGGCTGCTGGGCGCGATCATCAACCGCGGCCGCTGGGGTCACTGGGTGGTCTTCGGTCTGCTCGTGGGCGTCGTGGCGTATGCCGGCCACCTGCTGGGGCAGCTGTTCCAGGCTCCGTTCTGGACGCTGACGGCGCGACAGGGTGCGGATCTCGTCCAGGGCCAGCTGCTGGCGCCGCTAGCGATCGTCGCCTTCGTGCTCGGCCGCGAGCTCACGATCTGGTTCGGCGCCTGGGTCGCCGCGCGCGGCAAGCGCGTGACGGAGCTGAACGACGAGGCGCAGCGCGAGTACGAGCGCACGCTCGAGGCGGGCCCGCGACTGCACCAGAGCTGATGTCGGGGTCGCGCGATCCCCGCGCCGGAGACGGCGGCGGCGTCGCGCCCCCGATCGCGACGGCGTTCGCCGTCGTGGGCTTCTTCGCGCTGCTGATCGCCGGGTTCGGCATGCTGAGCCTGTTCAGCGGCGCCGAGGTGCTCCCGGTGACGGGGCTCGGGCAGCTGCCCGGCGTGGGCGGTGCGGTGCTGGCGCTCGCGGCGTTCGCGTCGACGACGTGGCTCGCCGTCCGGCCGGCCCGACCGCGGTACGTCGCCGTCCTCACGGTCGTCGTCGCGACGTTCCTCGCGTATCTTCTCGGCGTGCTGGTCGGGGCGGTGCTCGGGGGCACGGATGCCGCGCGCACCGCGGCTGCGATCGGCGGGTTCGCGACCTCGTGGTTCGCCGTGGTCCTGGCATCCGCCGCCCTCGTGGCGGGCTGGGTCGCCGTCGCCCTCGTGCGCACCAGTGCCGATCGTCCGCGCTGGCCGTGGGAGGGCGACGAGGACTGAGCCCTGGGCTGCCGGCGACGCCGCGGGCACACCCTCGCGGCGTCCTCCGAGCAGGATTCGACAGCGCCTGCGGCGGATGCCGCGACGCAAATCCGCCGGGAACGGCCCGGAACCGCGACAATGGACCCGTGGAGCGGTCGATCGAGACCCAGGTCAGCCAGGCGGTGGACGCGTGGCTGCGCTGGCTGCCGCGCTGGGAGCCCTCCACGCATCGGGGCCGCGTCGCGCCGTGCCGGCGCTGTTTCGGCTCGCCGGTGCTGTCGGCGGCGGGTCTCGGCTCCGACGTCCCGCACGGTGTGCAGCATGGGCTGTCGACCCGCATCAAGACCATCGTCGACCACGCGGTCGCGGACTACACATCCCGCAACCTCCCGATGCTGCAGGCCGAGCTCGACCAGCAGGCGGCGCGCAACCGCGCCCGCAGCTACCGTCCCGCGGAGGGCTTGGACCCCGAGTTCGAGGGCCTGCCGATGGATCCCGATCCCGTTCCCGGGGCCCCCTTCCTCTTCACCATCGGCGGTCTCGCCGAGGAGGCGGACGCCGACATCCCCGCCCTTCCGCCCCTGAGCGACGAGGCGAAGGCCGCGCTGCGCCAGGAGGTGGGTCTCGCCGACGACTACGCCAACATGGTCGGTCGCGAGGTGTGCGCCGTGCTGCTGCACCACCGGCTGCGCATCCAGGCCGCGATCGCCGAATACGTCGAGCCGCAGATCACGGCGATGCTGGAGGAGCTCACGCGTTCGCTGGATGCCCCGTTCGACCCGCACGCCGACCCCGGCCTGCCCGACCTGTAGCTCCCCCCGCCCCCGCGAGCCGCTATCCGTTCGCCGAACCGCTACCGCGTGGCCCGTCCGGAGCGTGGCGGCTCGGCCGAGACGTGGCGGCTCGGCGGAGGGGCTATCCGGGGGTTTTGTTAGCATGGCCGGGTCGTCGACGTCGTCGGGGACCGGGTCCGTGAGATGACTGAGGGGTGCCATGACGCGCAGGCTCCCGTCTGCGCCGCCGCAGCTGCCGGGGCTGGACTATGTGCGTCCACTGGGGTCCGGCGGTTTCGCCGACGTCTTCCTGTATCAGCAGGACATGCCCCGGCGCGCCGTCGCGGTGAAGGTGCTGCCGGCGGGGGAGCGCGATCCCGATCTGCTGCGCATGTTCAACGCCGAGGCCGACGTGCTCGCGCATCTGTCCGCGCATCCCGCCATCGTCACCGTCTACCAGGCGGGCATCTCGGCCGACGGGCGCCCGTACATCGTCATGGAGTACTGCCCCGGCTCGCTCGCCCAGCGCTACCGCATCGAGCGGATGCCGGTCGACGAGGTGATGGCGGTCGCCGTGCGCCTGGCGGGAGCGCTGGAGTCCGCGCACCGGGCGGGGCTCATCCACCGCGACATCAAGCCGAGCAACATCCTCGTCACGAGCTTCGGGTCGGCGGTCCTGGCCGACTTCGGCATCTCGTCGTCGCTGCAGCGCAGCGCGGCCTCCGACGTGCTCGCGATGTCGATCCCGTGGAGTGCGCCCGAGGTCGTCGCCGAGCACAGCGGCGGCACGATCGCGAGCGAGGTCTGGAGTCTCGGCGCGACCGTGTACTCCCTGCTCGCCGGGCACAGCCCGTTCGAGCGTCGCGAGAAGGAGCAGAACACCCGCGAGCTCATGCGGCGCCGCATCGCTCGCGCGACCTTCGTCCCGATCCCGCGCCCCGACGTCCCCGACGCGCTGCAGCAGGTGCTCGCGACGGCCATGACCCGCGATCCCGACCGTCGCTACGCGTCGGCGAGCGCGTTCGGTGAAGCCATCCGCGACGTGCAGCGGTCGGTCGGACTCGCGCCGACGCCGCTGGAGGTGCCGACCCAGGAGTGGATGCCGGCATCCGACGCCGTCGACTTCACCGACGTGTCCGCGCGCGGCCCGGCCCGCAGCCGCGTGGCAGAGGGCCGGCGCCGCGTTCCGACGGATGCCGTCGCGCGCCGCACCCCCAGCGCCGAGGACGACGCGACCGGGCTCAGCGCCTCGGAGCCGCGCAGGTTGTGGTCCCCACGCGTGATCGTGCTCTCCGTGGTCGGCGCGATCGTCGCGGTGGGCGGACTCCTCGCCGCCGGGGCCGCACTGTGGACGGTGATCGGCCCATGAAACGCGGGACGGTCGTGGGCCTCGCCGCCGCGGGCGCGGCGCTGGCGCTCATCGCCGGCGTGAGCGTGGTCTGGCCGGGCCTGGACGCCCAGCGCACGCCGCCGCGTCAGACCACGGCGTGGGTGCTGCAGGCCGACTCCCTGCGCTATGCCCGCGTGAACACCGCGATCGGTGAGATCGACACCGTGCGCGCCGTCAGCAACCCGAGCCGGATCGTCGGCGCCGCCGACGCCGCCTACATGTTCACCGACAGCGACGCGAAGGTCGTGCGGATCGACGACGCCGCGCCGGTCGATCTCGACGCGGACGGCCTGCGCTCGGCGACGGCGGCGCCGGCGGGGACCGCCGACATGGACGCCTCCGGCGACATCGTCGCCTACCGCACCGACGCGGGGACGGTGTTCGTGGGCAGGCTATCGGCGGGACCGGCGGCGGCGGTCGACGTGGCGGCCTCGGTGGCGGTGGCCGCCGAATCGGGCGGCACGGTCTTCAGCTATTCCGCGAGTGCCGGCACGGTGGCCCGCATCGACGCCGCCACCGGGAGCGTCCTGGCCACCGACACCGTCGCGGCCACGGTGGAGCGGCCCGTGCTCACGGGCGCCGGCGACGACTGGGTGCTCGTGGAGACGGGCGGGGCGGACGCGGGGCGGTTCTGGACGCGCGGCGGAAGCGGACGCGTGCCGATCGCCGGAGCGACGGCGGTGGGGCGTGCTTCGGCCGACGGCGACGCGGTGTACGTCGCCGACGAGTCCGGGCTCGTGCGCATCCCGGTGTCGGGCGACGGCGCGGAGCGGGTGTTCGGTGACAGCACGACCTCGCGCGGCACGCCGGCGCGCCCCGTCGTCCGCGAGGGCGTCGTGAGCGCGGCGTGGCTCGGCGAGGGCACGCGTGGCGGCACGCTGTGGACCTCGACCGGCGCGGACGTGCCGCTGGACTACGCCGGGCAGGGGCTCGGATCGCAGCGCCGACCGGTGTTCGTGGATGCCGGCGACGGCGTCGTCCTCAACGACGCCCGATCCGGGTGGGTGTGGTCGGTGCCCGACGGGCGGCTCCTTCCGTCGAGTCAGAACTGGGACATCGAGGACGACGTCCAGACCGCCCCGAAGACGAACGACCAGAAGCCGCCGCCGGTCATCGACCCGCGTCCGCCGGTGGCCCAGGACGATGCCTTCGGGGTGCGCCCCGGGGCTCTCGTGAGCCTGCCGGTGCTGCTGAACGACCACGATCCGAACGACGACGTGCTCGCCGTCGATCCGGCATCCGTCACGGGGCTGGACCCGGCCTTCGGAACGGTGACGACCACCGACGACCGCCAGCGCCTGGCGGTGCGGGTCGCGCCGGGGGCGTCGGGGACCGCCGCCTTCTCCTACGCCGTCACCGACGGGACCACCGCCGACGGGCTGCTGTCGCCGCCGGCGACCGTGACGCTGCGGGCGGTCTCCGACGAGGACAACTCCGCTCCGGTCTGGTGCGGCGTGGAGGCGTGCCGGCAGGACTGGCCGAGCCCGGAGGTGGCCCCCGGCGGAACCGTCAGCGTGCCCGTCCTCGGCGACTGGGTGGATCCCGAGGGCGATCCCGTGCTCCTGCTGTCGGCGACCGATGACTCCGGGCTCGGGCAGGTCGCCACGACGCCGGAGGGCGATGTCGTCTTCCAGCACCACGACACGGGTGTCGAGGGCGAGCAGGCCGCGTCGGTCACGGTGACCGTGGCCGATGTCCGCGGCGCCACGGCGACGCGGCAGCTCGTGATCCGCATCCGCGACGACGCGCAGCCGGTCGTGCAGTCGTTCGCCGTCGTCGACGTGGCCGGCTCGCGCGTGGCGGTGGACGTCGCGCCGCACGTGACCGGCACGGCGGGTGACCTCACCCTCACGGCGGCGCGCGTGCTCGACGACGCCGCCGCGACGGCGACGGTCGTCGGCGGCTCGACGACGTTCGACTTCGCCGCGGCATCCCCGGGCGCCTACCGCGTGGCCGTCACCGTCTCGGCGGGCGGACGCGAGGCGACCGGCACGGTGCGCCTCACACTCCTGGATGCCGCGGGTGCCGCGAACCTGTCGACCGCGCCGGTCGTCGCCTTCGTCCGGCCGCAGGCGGATGCGACGGTGGACGTGCTGGCCGCGGTGACCAACCCGACGCGGCGCGTGCTGCTGCTGAGCGATCCGGTCATCCGTCCGGCGACCGGAGCGTCGCTGTCCGCCGACATCGTGGCCCAGAGTCAGCTGCGGGTGTCGGGGACGACGCCCTCGGGCGCGTCGGGGCTGCTCGGCACCGTCTCGTACCGCGTCGGCGACGGGACGACCGACGACGGCTCGTCGGTGATCGGCGAGGCCACCGTGTACCTGCTGCCCCCCGCCGACGAGCAGGCGCCGATCGCGGTCGATGACCGTGTGGTCGTCCGCGCCGGCTCGCAGATCGACATCCCGGTGCTCGACAACGACGTCGCCGCCGTCGGGACCCGGCCGCGGCTGGACCCCGAGTCGATCGTCTCGTCGAGCCCCGACGCCCTCGCCTTCGCGGCCGGGGACGTGCTGCGCTACCTGGCGCCGACGACGCCGGGCGATTACACCGTGGAGTACCGCGCGTTCACGACCGGGGCCCCGGCCCTCGGTGACATCGCGACGGTCCGGATCCGCGTCGCGGGCGACGAGAGCAACCGCGATCCGCTGCCGCGCACCCTGTCCGGCCGTGTGCTCAGCGGCCTGTCGACGACCATCCCGTTCAGCGGCTTCGGCATGGATCCCGACGGCGACGTCGTGCGGCTGGACCGCATCGTCGACCAGCCGGCGCACGGCTCCGCCGTGATCTCCGCGGACGGGGCGTCGATCGTCTACTCGAGCGTCGCCGGCAGTTCCGGGCAGGACTCCTTCGCCTATCGCGTCGTCGACCCGTCGGGTCGGAGCGCCATCGGCACCGTGCGGGTGGGAGTGCTCGACGGCGAAGCCAGCCCCGCCCCCGTCACCTACACCGACTACGTGCAGGTGCAGGCCGGCGACGGCAACGTCATCCGCGTGCATCCGCTCGCGAACGACATCGATCCCCTGCAGGGGCGTCTCACGCTGGAGCGCGTGCGCCCCGACGTGCCCGAGTTCGCGCTCGACGGCACGCCGACCGCCGAGTTCGCGCGGCTGCAGGATCGGATCGTCGCGCAGAGCGAGGACGCGCTGACGATCGCCGCCGGCGCGTCTCCGGGGACGATGTCCTTCCTGTACGACGTCGTCTCCTCGTCGGGCAACACC
Organism: Microbacterium sp. PAMC21962; assembly: GCF_019443465.1. Classification (NCBI taxonomy): domain Bacteria; kingdom Bacillati; phylum Actinomycetota; class Actinomycetes; order Micrococcales; family Microbacteriaceae; genus Microbacterium; species Microbacterium sp. PAMC21962. The sequence continues at coordinate 2,951,684 of NZ_CP080381.1, forward strand.
GCCCGCGGCCTCATCGTCGTGAAGGTGGTCGCCCAGCGCGTCGCCGACTTCCCGGTCGTCTCCGACACCGTGCTCAGCGCCGACGGACGCGACGACCTGGCCCGCGGCATCGACGTGCTCGCCGGCAAGGCGGTGTGGTCCGGCGGCGACACGGACGAGCTCACCGTCGGGCTGTGGGGCGCCCCGGCCGGGATCACCGTCGACGGCACCCGCCTGCGCGGCAGCGTGGACGACGGCGCGCACCTCATCGCGTTCTCGGTCACCGGCCCCACCGTGGCCGGACCGGTGACCACCTACGCGTTCCTGCGGATCCCCGCCGTCGCCGACGCCCCGCTCACCCTCCGGCCGGGGTCGCCGCCGTTGACGGTGGGGGAGAACGCGCAGGCCGACGTCGACGTCAGCACGCTCGTCGCGGTGCCGCGCGGGCGCACGCTCGAGATGTCCGACGAGGTGCGCGCCTCCGGTGCGCGTGCGGCCGCGACGTGCACGGTGGTGTCGGGCACGACGCTGCGCTACACCGCGGGCGCGGACGCCCCCTGGACCGACGCCTGCCTCGTGCCGGTCCGGCTGTCCGGCCAGTCGACGTGGACCGTGCTGTCGATCGCGGTGGTCGTCACCCCGCTCGACCCCCAGCCGCGGCTGTCGCCGGCGGCCCTCGAGGTCGCCCCCGGCGACACCCAGGTGTTCGACCTCGGCGCGATGACGACCTGGCAGGGCCGTCCCGAGGCGATCGTCTACCGGATCGACGGCACACCGGCATCCTTCGACGTGTCGTTGCAGGGCGCCCAGCTCACCGTCCGCGGGCGCGACGCCGCCGTTCCCGGAACCGTCGAGGGCGTCGTGGTGCAGGTCGCCTCGCACCCGGGCGTCGCCCCCGCCCGCGTCTCGCTCCGCGTCGGCGCCGCGCCCTCGACCCTCCCGCAGGGCGGCGCGGTGCAGCAGCAGTGCAGCCAGGCGGCCGGCAGCTCGTGCACGATCGACGTCATCGGGGCCAACGGCGAGGTCAACCCGCTGCCGAGCACGCCGTTGCAGGTGGTCGCGGTGGCGCCGGCGGCGGCGTGCACGGGGGTCACGTTCGCGGTCGTCTCGCCGACGAGCGTCGTCGCCAGCTGGACCGACGACGCGCCGGGTGCGGCCTGCGCGGCGAGCTTCACGGTCCGCGACGCGCAGGGGCGCCAGAGCGCGAGCGCGCGCGACGGGCGCATCCTCCTCGACCTGCAGGGCTTCCCCCGCGCGCCGGCCAGCGTCGCGCAGTCCGCGTATGCGGACGGCAGCCTCACGCTGCGAGTGGACCCCGGACCGGCGCAGGCCGCCTATCCGGCTCTCACCGGCTTCGAGGTGCGTCAGGGCGGGCAGCGGGTCGCGGTGTGCACGCCGCAGGGCATCTGCCCGCCGATCAGCGCGCCCAACGGCGAGCAGCGCTCCTACGAGGCGGTGGCCGTCAACGCCGTCGGCGCCTCGCTGACGTCGGTGCGCACCACCGCGTGGGCCTACGATCCGCCCGCCGCTCCGACGGGCGGGAGCGCCGTCCCCGTCGTGGCGGGCGCGGACGGCGGCGTCGCGGCGCTGACGCTCACCGGTGTGGATGCCGCCGACACCGGCGCACTGCAGATCTCGAGCCCCTCCGGCGAGACGCGCACGATCGCCGTCGCCGCCGATCAGACCCAGGTGTCCGTCCCGACGTTCCGCGTCGGCGCGAACACCGCGACGCCCGTGACGGTGACCCCGGTCTCCCGCTACGCCGTCCCCCCGGGCCTTCCCGGCCCCGCGATCGGGAGCATGACGGTACAGGCCTACGGCATCGGCGCGCCCACCGGGGCGGCGCTGAGCCTGACGGCGGTGAACGTCGGCGGCGGCCGGGTCGACATCACCGCCGTCGGCACGGCGTCGCCGGGCGGCGACAACGCGCGCGTGCGCTACGGCATCGTGCGCGTGGACGGCCCGCCCGCCGCCGACGGTCCGGTCTCGGCGGACAGCTGTCGCACGAGCGAGGACGGCGCGCGGCGAGTCTTCGGCGACCTTCCGGACGGGCGGCTGTACACCTTCGTGCTCTGCGTCGAGTCCTGGTACGACGGGACGTCGTTCGGGCGGGCGACCGTCACGCAGCAGGTGCGCGCCACGCAGAGCGGCGCCGCGCCCACCGGCTACACCTTCGTGGTCGGGCCGACGGCCCACGTCAGCGGCAGCGGGAACGACGCCGGCCGGGCGACCTGGACGATCGATCAGACGCCGACCTCCCCCGAGACGCCGCCGAACGAGAACGACGTCGTCTTCCGGGGACTGCCGAGCAGCGTGTTCGACAAAGACCCCGGGATCGAGGTGCGCTACGAGCACAAGGACGGCTGGTGGCAGTCCGCCTGGGGGGCGGTGACCCCGGCGCCGGGCAGCGCCCCGTACCAGGTGCAGGCCTCGTGGACGCTCGGATCCTGCACGGGCGGAGCGACGCTCGAGCCCTCGGGCAGCTCGAGCGGCTCGCGCGCCGACATCGCCTTCGACGCCGCCGCCATCCGCTACTACGACCGCAACGACGCGCTCATCGCCCCCGGCGCCGACCCGTGGACGGTGCCGGCGGATGCCGCGCGCGTCGCCGGCATCCAGGTCGTCGTCGACTGGTCCGGCCAGGGCTGGAACCTGTCGCCGGCCACCGCAGAACTGTCCACCCGCTGCACGCCCTCCACCGCGCCCGACCCGGCCGGCTGACCCCCACGGAGTCCCCCATGACGATCACCACCGAGCAGGCGACCTGGTTCGCGCAGACGTTCGCGCAGCTCGCCGACAACGTCGAGCGCGCCGTCCTCGGCAAGCGCCACGTCGTCGAGCTCGTGCTCACGGCGATGCTGAGCGAAGGGCACGTGCTCATCGAGGACGTCCCGGGCACGGGCAAGACGTCGCTCGCCCGCGCGGTCGCGCAGTCGGTCCAGGGCACGACGACGCGCATCCAGTTCACGCCCGACCTCCTCCCGGGCGACATCACCGGCATCACCGTGTACGACCAGAAGACGGGGACCTTCGACTTCCACGCCGGTCCGATCTTCGCCAACATCGTGCTCGCCGACGAGATCAACCGGGCGAGCCCCAAGACGCAGGCCGCCCTGCTGGAGGTCATGGAGGAGGGGCGCGTCACCATCGACGGCGTCTCGCGCACGGTCGGCGCGCCGTTCCTCGTGCTCGCCACGCAGAACCCCGTCGAGCAGGCCGGAACGTACCGGCTGCCCGAGGCGCAGCTCGACCGCTTCCTGCTGCGGACGGCGCTCGGCTACCCCGACCACGCGGCGACGGTGCGCATCCTCGACCGCGCCGCGGTGCCGATCGCGGACCTGCCCGCCGTGATCACCCCCGGCGCGCTGGTCGGGATGACGGAGCTCGCCGCCGACGTCTACGTCGACGCGCTCGTCCTGGACTACATCGCCCGGATCGTCGACGCGACGCGCGCCGCGGACGAGGTGCGCCTGGGGGTGAGCATCCGCGGCGCCCTCGCGCTCACGCGGGCGGCGCGGGCCAGCGCCGCCTCGCACGGCCGCACCTACGTCACCCCGGACGACGTGAAGCGTCTGGCGGTGCCGGTCCTCGCCCACCGCCTCATCCTGCACGCGGAGGCCGAGTTCGACGGGGTCACGCCCGAGGCCGTGGTCGGGCAGGTGCTGCTCGACGTCGCGCCGCCCACCCGCCGGGAGCCGGTGTGACGCTCGGCGACAGCCGCGCCCTGCCGGCCGAGTCGCGGCTCACCCGGACGTCGGCCGGGGGCCTCACCGGGGAGCGCACGGAGGTCACCGCGCGCCGCGGCCGTCGCCTCGTCGGCGCGGCGCTGCGGGCGTCGCGCGCGTGGACGACCGTGCGCGCCGGCGCGCACGTCGTGGTCCAGTGGGCGCGCGCGACCGTTCGTCCCGCGGGCGCGCTGGTGATCCTCGCCGCCACGGCGGGACTCGCCGCGGGCATCGTCTTCGGCTGGGTCGAGGCGATCGTCGCGGGTGTCGCGGCCCTGACGCTCCTGATCCTCGGCATCCCGTTCCTGCTGAACGCACGGGCGTACGAGGTGGGCCTCGTGCTCGACCGGCTGCGGGTCGTGGCCGGAACTCCCGCCCGGGCGACGGTCGAGGTGCGCAACGTCGGGTCGCGCACGGCCCTTCCGGGGCGCATCGACGTGCCGATCGGGGCGGGCCTGGTCGAGTTCGGCGTCCCGCTGCTCGCCCCCGGCGCCGTGTCGCGGCATGCCCTGGAGCTGCCCCCTCAGCGCCGCGGCGTCGTGCGCATCGGACCCGCGACCACGATCCGCTCGGATCCCCTCGGCCTGCTGCGCCGGGAGCACGCGTTCGAGGAGGTGCAGGAGCTGTTCGTGCACCCCCGCACGGTCGCCGTCCCCTCGTCGAGCGCGGGCCTCATCCGCGACCTCGACGGCAGTGCCACGCGGCGGCTCGTCGACGCCGACATGTCCTTCCACGCCATCCGCGAGTATGCGCCCGGAGACGCCCGCCGCCAGATCCACTGGAAGTCGACCGCCAAGACCGGCCGGCTCATGGTGCGCCAGTACGAGGAGTCCCGGCGGTCGCGGATGGCGGTCGTGCTCGGCCTCGCGGCGGGCGAGTACGCCTCGGACGACGAGTTCGAGCTGGCCGTCAGCGCCGCCGGCTCCCTGGCCCTGCGCGCCGTGCACGACGCGCGCGACCTCGACATCGTCGTCGGTGCCGAGATCCCGCGCGTCGTCCGCGGCCGCCTCCGCGCGATCCGGCACATCCCCGCCGGCTCGCCGCGCGTGGTCCTGGACGGCTTCAGCGGCGTCGAGCGCCTCACCGAGACGATGTCCTTCCCCGAGGTCTGCCGCCTCACCGCGGAGGCGAACGAGCGGCTGTCCGTCGTCGTCCTCGTGGCGGGCTCCGGGGTGGGGCTGGCGACGCTGCGTCTGGCGGCCCTGGCCTTCCCCGCGGATGCCGCGGTGATCGCGGTCGTCTGCGACGAGCGCGCGCATCCGCGCACGCAGGCGGCCGGTCCGCTGACCGTGCTCACGATCGGCACGATCGAGGACCTCGCCGGGCTGCTGCTGAGAGGCGCACGCTCATGAGGATCGTCGCCGGCGGGATCTACGCGCTCGTGGCGGTGGTGCTCGCCGCGGTGGCGGCCTGGCCCCTCTACCGCTCGCCGGCCTTCCTGCTGCTCGTCGCCGTCGCCGCGGTGCTCGCGGCGGCCGTCGCGGCCCTCGTGGCGTGGCGGCGCTGGAGCGGGTGGGCCGCCGCGGGACTGCTCGCCGCGACGATCCTGATCGTGGGTGTACCGCTGGCCGTGCCGGCTCGCACCGGCTCCGCGGAGGACGTCGTGCACGGACTCGGCGAGCTGGGCGCCGGTGTGCTGTGGGGGTGGAAGGACCTGCTGACCGTGGAGCTGCCCGTCGGCTCCTACCGCAACCTCCTCGTCCCCGCGCTCGTCGTCTTCCTCGTCGGCACCGCCAGCGTGCTGCTGCTCGCCTGGCGCACGGATGCGCTCGCGGTCCTCGCCGTGCCGGTCGCCATCGCGATGGCGGCGTTCGGACTGCTGTTCGGGCGCGCCGAGGTGAGCGCGCCGCTCGTCATCGGCGCGGTGACGCTCCGCGCACCGGTCGAGACGGCCGTGGGTGCGGGGGTCCTGCTCAGCGGCGTGCTGTGGCTGGCGTGGCGCACGCGCGACGGGCGGCGGCGTGCCCTGCGTCGTGCGGCCGACGACGCGGGCGCGCGCCTCGGTGCGGCGCCGCCCCGCCGGCGAGGGCCCGCGTTGCGGCGTGCGGCGCTGGGGGCCGGGATGGTCGCGATCGCCACGGTCGTGGCGCTCGCCGTCCCCGCGGTCGCCGCCCCCGAACAGCGCGACGTGCTGCGCGGCGTGACCGGCCCGCGGGAGGAGATCTCGCAGGCGGTCAGCCCCCTGAGCTCGTACCGCGCCCTGTTCGCGGACGCGCGCATCGACGAGGAGCTCTTCCGCGTGTCCGGCGAGGCCGTCCCCGATCGGGTGCGGCTGGCGGTCCTCGACGCCTACGACGGCGCCGTCTTCCGCACCGACGCCGCCGGCGATCCGTTCGTGCGCCTCGCGTCGGCGCGCCCGATGGCGGCCGGCGCCCCCGTGGACGCCGTCTTCTCGATCGGGGCGCTGGACGGGCTCTGGATGCCGTCGGCGGGCGTCGTGGCATCCGTCTCGTTCACGGGCCCGCGAGCCGGCGTGCTCGCCGACGGGTTCTACGTGAGCGACGCGCGCGACGCCGCTGTCGAGACGGCCCCCTGGCAGGACGGCGACGAGTACCGTCTGCGCGCCGCGGTGCCGCCGGCGCCGGCGCTGGCCTCGGTGTCGGCGCCGGGCGGGCAGTCCGCCGCGAGCGGAGCGTCGGATGCCGCGGGCGGCGCACCGGCGGCTCCGGCGAGCCTGCGCACGTGGGTCCAGCAGCACGCGACCGGCACGGGAGGCGCGGCCCTGGAGGGGCTCGTCGCCCTGCTGCGGGAGCGCGGCTACCTCAGCCATGCCCTCACGGGCCAGGACGGCGGCGCCGCCTGGATGCGCGAGCTGTCCGCCGCGGGCGGGTACCGCTTCGCCCCGAGCGCGTCGGGCCATTCGCTCGCCCGCATCGACGACATGTTCACGGCGCTGCTGGCCCGTGAGGCCGACCCGGCCGCCGCGGCATCCGATGACCTCGTGGCCGCCGTCGGCGACGACGAGCAGTTCTCCGTGGCCGTCGCGCTCATCGCCCGCGAGCTCGGCTTCCCGGCGCGGATCGTCGTGGGCACGCGTCTGTCGTCGACCGATCCGGATGCCGCCGCGTGCACGGACGGGGTGTGCCGCGCCGGCGACGTGTCGGCCTGGGTCGAGGTGCGCGCGTCGACGGGGGAGTGGATCCCCGTCGACGTGACCCCGCAGCACACCCGCCCCCCGCAGCGCGAGGTGACGGAGCAGCCCGACCCGCAGATCGCGACCTCCGTGCGTCCCGACGGCGTCGACGAGGTGCAGCCGCAGCGTCCCGCGCAGGAGGACACCGCCGCCCCCGCCGATCGCTCCGACGCTCTGGATCTGCGTGGACTGTGGACGGCGCTGGGCGTCGCCGGCGGTGTGCTCGCGGTCCTGCTGGTGCTGGCGGGGCCCTTCCTCGCGATCGTGATCGCCAAGGCCGTGCGCCGTCGTCGCCGCCGCCGGCAGGAGGCTCCGGCCGCGCGCATCGCGGGCGGATGGGACGAGTACCTGGATGCGGCGACCGACGCGCGCCGTCCGCTGCCGGCCGCCGCGACGCGCACCGAGATCGCCGCCGCGCTGTCGCGCCCGTCCGCCGGCGGCCTCGCGCGCGCCGCGGACGAAGCGGTGTTCTCTGCGCGCGTGATCGACGCGGACGAGGCCGATGCGTTCTGGCGGATCGTCGACGAGGAACGCACCGCGCTCGCACCGACCCGGTGGCGCCGGCTCCGTGCGGCCGTATCGTTGAGATCGTTCGTCCCGCGATCGTTCCGGTCACACTTCGAGAGGGGGAGTCGCGCGGCATCCCGCCCGCGGCGCACCGCATGAACGCACCCATCGGCGACTCCGTCGGCGCCCTGCTGGGCCTGGTCGCCGTCGGCGTCGGGCTCGCCCTGTACGTCTGGACGGCCCTGGCGCTCGCGGCGATGTTCCGGAAGATGGGCGACGAGGCCTGGAAGGGCTGGGTGCCGTTCTTCAATCAGGCGACGGTGCTGGCGTGGGGCGGCTTCAGTCCCTGGCTGATCCTGCTCCTGCTCGTCCCGGTCCTCGGCCCCGTCGCGGTCTGGGTGCTGCTGATCGTCGCCGCGCACCGCATCAACCCCGGATTCGGGTACGGCGCCGGCATGACCGTGGTCTCCGCCGTGCTGTTCGTCGTCTGGGCGAGCATCCTCGGCTTCGGTCCGGCCCGCTGGCTGGGTGCCCGCGCCGGGGGATCGCGTTCCGAGGGCGCGTCGCGCGCCGCCACCCTCGGCGGCGTCTTCGCCGCCGAGCCGGCATCGCCCGCGCCGGTCGTGGTCTCCGTGCTGCCGACGGGGCCGTTCGTCCCGGAGCCGCCGCTGGCCGCGCCCACGGATGCCGCCGCCCCGGATGCCGCCCTCGCGCGCGGCCGCGAGGACGCCGACGCGGACGAGACCGACGACGACCTGGTCCGCCTGTTCGCGCCGCCGCCCTCCGCGCCGGCCGCGCAGTGGACCCCGCCCGACACGACGACCGCGCCGCCGGAGTCCGCGGCGTCCGTCCTCGACGACCGCCCGGCGGATGCCCCGCTCGTCCCGGGTGCGTCGGTCGCGGATGCCCCGGCGGCGTCCCACGAGCCCGCCGCCGCGGAGGACCCGTCGCCCGCCGCCTCCCCGCCGCCGGCGGCCACGCGCCCCGCGGCGCCCGCGCCCGTGTCCGCCGCGGCCGTCGTCGCCTCGTCCGCCGAGGCCGGCCCTCCCTCCGACGACGACGCATGGCCGTCGGAGATCGACGACGTCTCGGCGATCGCGCCGTCGCCGTTCCCGCCGAGCTCGGGCGCCGGGTGGCGCCACGCGATGCCGCCGGTGACCGAGGACGCCCCCATCGACTTCGTGCCGGGCCGGCGCAGCACGGCGCTGCCGTCGCCGTCGGAGCAGGCGGCCGCGCCGGCGGATGCGCCCGTCCAGCGCGTCTCGGCGGCGGAGGCGGCGGCCCGTGCCGCCATGCCCGAGCCGGCGCCCGCCCGCCGTGCGGAGCCCGAGGCCGCGACGGATGCCGCCCCGCCGGCCGCCGCCCGGCCGTCCGCGGAGGCGCCGGAACCCGAGCTGCGCCGCGCCCGCCCGTGGCCGGCGTTCGCGGTCGCCCCGAACGAGCCCGACGGGTTCCCGGAGCTGTCGGGAGAGGTCTCCGCGGTCATCGGCTCGCCCGCCGCCGGGTCGCCCCGTTCGGCCGCGGGCGCCGTCGCCGCCCAGCACCGCCGCGGGGACGCCGGCGACGACGACCTCGATCAGACGATCATCACGCGCCGGGCCCGCAAGCCCACCTGGCAGCTGGTCCCGGTCTCGGGCGCCCCCGTGCCGATCACCTCGGACATCGTCATCCTGGGGCGCCGACCCTCCGGCGACGCCGCCTTCCCGCGCGCGCAGCTGGTCGCGGTGCCGGGGGAGGCGCTCACCGTCTCGAAGACGCATGCGCGCCTCGAACGCCACGACGACGTGTGGACCATCACCGATCTGGCCTCGACCAACGGCGTGCTCGTGCGCACGCTGATGGGCGAGGAGGTCGAGGTCGAACCCGGATCGAAGATCGACGCCGGCGAGCGCTTCTTCCTGGGCGACGAAGAGTTCCATCTGCAGCGTCTCGATCACTGAGCGGGCGCCCGCGCGACGGCATCCGTGGGCCGTGCGGCGACTCACCGGGCGCGTTTGCCCGAGTTCGTCATACGGCGTAGTATTGACCGGGTGTGCGCGTATGCGCGCCATCCGCCGTGCCACGGCCTGCGGAAGGGGCGGGTGCACACAGCGGGACCGGTCTGCGAACAGGCCGCCCCCACGGCATATCCACCACACACGCTCGGCACACCGCCGCGCCGGTGGATCTGTGGTGAAACCACCATCGCTGTCACCGTGCAGCACCCGTGCGGACGAGAAGACCGCACGGACTTACAAGGAGAGAACGTGCCAACCATTCAGCAGTTGGTTCGCAAGGGTCGCTCGCCGAAGGTCACCAAGACCAAGGCTCCCGCCCTGAAGTCGAACCCCCAGCAGGCGGGTGTCTGCACCCGCGTCTACACGACCACGCCCAAGAAGCCGAACTCGGCCATGCGCAAGGTCGCCCGTGTGAAGCTCCGCAACGGCACCGAGGTCACGGCCTACATCCCGGGTGAGGGCCACAACCTGCAGGAGCACTCGCTCGTGCTCGTCCGTGGAGGCCGTGTCAAGGACCTCCCCGGTGTCCGCTACAAGATCGTTCGCGGCGCCCTGGACACCCAGGCCGTCAAGAACCGCAAGCAGGCCCGTAGCCGCTACGGCGCCAAGAAGGGCTGAGTCCGATGCCTCGCAAGGGACCCGCACCTCGCCGCGTCGTCGTCAACGACCCGGTCTACGGTGCTCCGATCGTCACCCAGCTGGTGAACAAGATCCTCGTCGACGGCAAGAAGTCGCTCGCCGAGTCGATCGTCTACAACGCCCTCAAGGGCGTCGAGGCCAAGAACGGCCAGGATGCCGTCGCGACGCTCAAGAAGGCGCTCGACAACGTCCGCCCCACCCTCGAGGTCAAGAGCCGCCGCGTCGGTGGCTCGACCTACCAGGTGCCGGTCGAGGTCAAGCCGCACCGCGCGAACACCCTCGCGCTGCGCTGGCTCGTCAGCTACGCGAAGGGTCGTCGTGAGAAGACGATGACCGAGCGTCTGCAGAACGAGATCCTCGACGCCTCGAACGGCCTCGGTGCCGCGGTCAAGCGCCGCGAGGACACCCACAAGATGGCCGAGTCGAACCGCGCCTTCGCGCACTACCGCTGGTAACGCGTTTCGACTCGCTGCGCTCGCTCAACGACCGGCGGGGCCCACCCCCCCCCGGTCGTTGAGCGAGGCTCGCAGAGCCGAGTCGAAACGTCCGCAACCCGAAACCACACGTAAGGACACCCCGTGGCACAAGAAGTGCTCACCGACCTCAACAAGGTCCGCAACATCGGCATCATGGCGCACATCGATGCCGGCAAGACGACGACGACCGAGCGCATCCTGTTCTACACGGGTGTCAACCACAAGCTGGGCGAGACCCACGACGGCGCCTCGACCACCGACTGGATGGAGCAGGAGAAGGAGCGCGGCATCACGATCACGTCGGCCGCCGTCACCTGCTTCTGGAACAAGCACCAGATCAACATCATCGACACCCCGGGCCACGTGGACTTCACGGTCGAGGTGGAGCGCTCGCTCCGCGTCCTCGACGGCGCGGTCGCCGTCTTCGACGGCAAGGAGGGCGTCGAGCCCCAGTCCGAGACCGTCTGGCGTCAGGCCGACAAGTACGACGTGCCCCGCATCTGCTTCGTCAACAAGATGGACAAGCTGGGCGCCGACTTCTACTTCACCGTCGACACCATCGTGAACCGCCTCGGTGCCAAGCCGCTCGTGCTGCAGCTGCCGATCGGTGCCGAGAACGACTTCGTCGGCGTCATCGACCTCGTTGAGATGCGTGCCCTGGTGTGGCCCGGCGACGCCAAGGGTGATGTCACCATGGGCGCCAAGTACGAGGTCCAGGAGATCCCGGCCGACCTGGCCGACCGCGCGGCCGAGTACCGCGAGAAGCTGCTCGAGACGGTCGCCGAGACCGACGAGGCGCTGCTCGAGAAGTACTTCGGCGGCGAGGAGCTCACGCTCGCCGAGATCAAGGGCGCGATCCGCAAGCTCACCGTCGGCGGCGAGCTGTACCCCGTGCTCTGCGGCTCGGCGTTCAAGAACCGCGGCGTCCAGCCGATGCTGGACGCGGTCGTCGACTACCTGCCGTCGCCCCTGGACGTGCCCGCCATCGAGGCGCACGACCCCAAGGACGAGGAGAAGGTCATCGAGCGTCACCCCGACGCCAACGACCCGTTCGCCGCGCTCGCGTTCAAGGTGGCGGTGCACCCGTTCTTCGGTCGCCTCACCTACATCCGCGTGTACTCCGGTCACCTCGACTCCGGCGCCCAGGTCATCAACTCGACCAAGGGCAAGAAGGAGCGCATCGGGAAGATCTTCCAGATGCACGCCAACAAGGAGAACCCGGTCGACTCGGTCACCGCGGGCAACATCTACGCCGTGATCGGCCTCAAGGACACCACCACCGGTGACACCCTGGCCGACCCCGCCGAGCCCGTCGTCCTCGAGTCGATGACCTTCCCCGAGCCGGTCATCGAGGTCGCCATCGAGCCGAAGACCAAGGCCGACCAGGAGAAGCTGGGCACCGCGATCCAGAAGCTGGCCGAAGAGGACCCGACCTTCCGCACCGAGCTCAACCCCGAGACCGGTCAGACGGTCATCAAGGGCATGGGCGAGCTGCACCTCGACATCCTCGTGGACCGCATGAAGCGCGAGTTCAAGGTCGAGGCCAACGTCGGCAAGCCCCAGGTGGCCTACCGCGAGACGATCAAGAAGGCCGTCGAGCGCCACGACTACACCCACAAGAAGCAGACCGGTGGGTCGGGTCAGTTCGCGAAGATCCAGTTCGCGCTCGAGCCCCTCGAGGTCACGGCGGACAAGACGTACGAGTTCGAGAACAAGGTCACCGGTGGCCGTATCCCGCGCGAGTACATCGAGCCGACCAACCAGGGCTTCCAGGACGCGATGAACGTCGGCGTGCTCGCCGGCTACCCCATCGTGGGCGTCAAGGCGATCCTGCTCGACGGTGCATCGCACGACGTCGACTCGTCCGAGATGGCGTTCAAGATCGCCGGTTCGATGGGCTTCAAGGAGGCCGTCCGCAAGGCCGCCCCCGCCATCCTCGAGCCGCTGATGGCCGTCGAGGTGCGCACGCCCGAGGAGTACATGGGCGACGTCATCGGCGACCTGAACTCGCGTCGTGGCCAGATCCAGTCGATGGAGGACGGCTCGGGCATCAAGATCGTCCGCGCGCTCGTCCCGCTGTCGGAGATGTTCGGCTACATCGGCGACCTGCGCTCGAAGACCTCGGGCCGGGCCGTGTACTCGATGGAGTTCGACTCGTACGCCGAGGTCCCCAAGGCCGTCGCCGACGAGATCGTCCAGAAGAACAAGGGCGAGTAACGCTCTGGATGCCGTGCGCAGGGCCGTCTGCGCAGACGGCCCCGCGCACAGCATCCGCACAAACTGAATACAGACCCAGTCGTCTAGACTGACACCCATCCCCGTAGAGCACCGGTCGCAATCCAGCGCCCGGAACCTCTACACGAATGTCCTGAGGAGGACCCAGTGGCCAAGGCCAAGTTCGAGCGGACCAAGCCGCACGTCAACATCGGAACGATCGGTCACGTCGACCACGGCAAGACCACGCTCACCGCTGCCATCTCGAAGGTGCTCGCCGACAAGTACCCGTCGGCGACCAACGTGCAGCGTGACTTCGCGTCGATCGACTCGGCTCCCGAAGAGCGTCAGCGTGGTATCACGATCAACATCTCGCACGTCGAGTACGAGACCCCGAAGCGCCACTACGCGCACGTCGACGCGCCCGGCCACGCCGACTACATCAAGAACATGATCACCGGTGCCGCTCAGATGGACGGCGCGATCCTCGTGGTCGCCGCCACCGACGGCCCGATGGCGCAGACGCGTGAGCACGTCCTGCTCGCCAAGCAGGTCGGCGTGCCCTACCTGCTCGTCGCGCTCAACAAGAGCGACATGGTCGACGACGAGGAGATCCTGGAGCTCGTCGAGCTCGAGGTCCGTGAGCTCCTCAGCTCGCAGGACTTCGACGGCGACAACGCCCCCGTCGTGCGCGTCTCGGGCCTGAAGGCTCTCGAGGGCGACGAGAAGTGGGTCGAGTCGATCGTCGAGCTGATGAACGCCGTCGACGAGTCCATCCCGGACCCGGTGCGCGACAAGGACAAGCCGTTCCTCATGCCCATCGAGGACGTCTTCACGATCACCGGCCGTGGCACGGTCGTCACGGGCCGCGCCGAGCGTGGCACGCTGGCGATCAACTCCGAGGTCGAGATCGTCGGCATCCGCCCGACGCAGAAGACGATCGTCACCGGTATCGAGATGTTCCACAAGCAGCTCGACGAGGCCTGGGCCGGCGAGAACTGTGGTCTGCTCCTGCGCGGCACCAAGCGTGACGACGTCGAGCGTGGTCAGGTCGTCGTCAAGCCGGGTTCGGTCACGCCGCACACCGACTTCGAGGGCACCGCGTACATCCTCTCCAAGGAGGAGGGTGGCCGTCACAACCCGTTCTTCACGAACTACCGCCCGCAGTTCTACTTCCGCACCACCGACGTCACCGGCGTCATCACGCTGCCCGAGGGCACCGAGATGGTCATGCCCGGCGACACCACGGAGATGTCGGTCGAGCTGATCCAGCCGATCGCCATGGAAGAGGGCCTCGGCTTCGCGATCCGTGAGGGTGGCCGCACCGTCGGTGCCGGTACCGTCACCAAGATCCTGAAGTAAGCACTTCGCACCGACGACGCCTCCGGGAGCCTCGCGCTCCCGGAGGCGTCGTCGTTTCCGGGGGTCCGCCCCCTATTGCTCGACGTCGTCTGCGGCCAGAATGGCAGCGAGCGCGCCCGCGCCGCATCGATCGACGAAGAGGGGACGGCCATGGGGCTGGATGACATCGTGAATCAGGGGAAGCAGTTCCTCGAGCAGAACAAGGACAAGATCGACGAGGTGATCCACTCCGACAAGGCGGAGGAGGTCAGCGACAGCGTCCTCGACGCGGCGGCCGACTTCGTCAAGAAGGTCGCCCCGGACCAGTTCGACGCGAAGGTCGACGAGGTGCGCGACCAGGTCGACGGCGCCATCGGCAACTGAGTTCGAGAAGGGTCGGATGCCACGGCATCCGACCCTTCGTCGTGCCGTGTCGAAAACGAGATCAAAACCGACTTGACGCCGGGACCCGGACCGCTTAGCGTCGACCTTGGTCAGTACGACGCCGGGGGGCTGAGACCGACTGGACGAACTGTGGGGGTTCGTTCCGCCGCACCACGCAGAGAATGCGTGTGTGCACGGTGACAGGTTGTGGGGGCATGAGCGCTGCTCGTGGATTTATGGGGGACGTTCGGGGGACCCGAGCACACTCGCCGCGGTACGGGATCTCCGGCCGCGCGCCTCTCGCTCCTGCCGGCGATGGACGAATCGCCGTCGACGTGGATGCCGGGGGGCTTCCGCGTCGACGCCGTCCGCGCCGTGGCGTCGTCCTCGATGCCGCGCGTCCGCGTCGGGGGGACGCGGCGCGCTGAGACCCGGGACGCGTGATCGGGGGGTCGCGCGTCCCGCGGAGACCGGGAGGGGTGGGCTTTCCCCAAGGGCCCACCCCTCCCCTTTTTTGTGCCGTTATGCGGCGCCCGCGGACGGATGCCGAGGCCGCGCGCCGTCCGCGACACGCCCGGGTTTGCGACACGCCCGGGAGGCACGTAGACTAGACCAGTTCCACATTCCTGCGTGCGCGAAAGCGCGGCGCGGGATCACTGCCAGGGCAGTGCATAGGCGGCGCATCCTCTCCACGAGAACGCGCAGTGACCTAGGCCGCGGGCAGCAGAACACGACAATCCGACTCCACCCGGAAACGGGATCCGCGCGCGTGCGCGCGGCGGTCGGGACTGACATCAGAACAGTGGTGCGCAAGTGCCCGGC
Organism: Microbacterium sp. PAMC21962; assembly: GCF_019443465.1. Taxonomy (NCBI): domain Bacteria; kingdom Bacillati; phylum Actinomycetota; class Actinomycetes; order Micrococcales; family Microbacteriaceae; genus Microbacterium; species Microbacterium sp. PAMC21962. Next base: position 2,966,901 of record NZ_CP080381.1, read on the forward strand.
ACAACCCTGTGCCCTGTGCGTCCAATGCCCCAGAGGTACGACGCGAGAAAGAGAGTGAGCAGACAATGGCGGGACAGAAGATCCGCATTCGCCTGAAGTCGTATGACCACGAGGTCATCGACACGTCGGCGCGCAAGATCGTCGACACGGTGACCCGCGCAGGCGCCACCGTCGTGGGCCCCGTGCCCCTTCCGACCGAGAAGAACGTCGTGTGCGTCATCCGGTCGCCCCACAAGTACAAGGACAGCCGCGAGCACTTCGAGATGCGCACCCACAAGCGCCTGATCGACATCATCGACCCGACGCCCAAGGCCGTCGACTCGCTGATGCGTCTCGACCTCCCGGCCGACGTCAACATCGAGATCAAGCTCTGAGGTCCCGGTCATGGCACACATCAACGAAAAGGTTTCCAAGGGCCTGCTCGGCACGAAGCTCGGCATGACCCAGGTCTGGGACGAGAACGGCAAGCTCGTTCCCGTCACCGTCATCGAGGTGGCCCCCAACGTGGTCACCCAGGTGCGCACGCCGGAGCACGACGGCTACAACGCCGTCCAGATCGCCTACGGCCAGATCGACCCGCGCAAGGTCAACCAGCCCCTGACGGCCCACTTCGAGGCCGCCGGCGTGACCCCTCGCCGCCACCTCACCGAGGTGCGCACCGCGGATGCCGCTGACTACTCACTCGGTCAGGAGCTCACCGTGGACGCCACCTTCGAGGCCGGCCAGCTGGTCGACGTCGTCGGCACCAGCAAGGGCAAGGGCACCGCGGGTGTCATGAAGCGCCACAACTTCAAGGGCGTCTCCGCCTCGCACGGTGCGCACCGCAACCACCGCAAGCCGGGCTCGATCGGCGCCTCGTCGACGCCGAGCCGCGTCTTCAAGGGCATGCGCATGGCCGGCCGTATGGGTGGCGAGCGCGTGACCGTCCTCAACCTCACGGTGCACGCCGTCGACGCCGAGAAGGGTCTGCTGCTCGTCAAGGGCGCCGTCCCCGGTGCGCGCGGCCGCATCGTCTACGTCCGCAACGCAGTGAAGGGTGCCTGATCATGGCTGACTCGACTCTCGCGCTCGACGTCCACAGCCCCAACGGCAAGAAGGCCGGCTCGGTCGAGCTGCCCGCCGCGCTGTTCGACGTCAAGACGAACATCCCCCTCATCCACCAGGTCGTCGTGGCGCAGCTCGCCGCGGCTCGCCAGGGCACGCACTCGACCAAGCGTCGTGGCGAGGTCTCGGGTGCCGGCCGCAAGCCCTTCAAGCAGAAGGGCACGGGTAACGCCCGTCAGGGCTCGATCCGCGCGCCGCACATGACCGGTGGTGGCATCGTCCACGGCCCGAAGCCGCGCGACTACGCCCAGCGCACCCCCAAGAAGATGATCGCCGCCGCCCTGCTGGGCGCGCTGAGCGACCGTGCTCGCGGTGGCCGCCTCCACGTCGTCGACTCGTTCGGCATCGAGGGCGCCCCGTCGACCAAGGCCGCTGCGGCCGTCCTCGCCGAGCTCGCGCCGACCAAGAACGTCCTGGTCGTCATCGAGCGCGGCGACGAGCTGAGCGTCAAGAGCGTGCGCAACCTCGCGTACGTCCACGTGCTCACGTTCGACCAGCTGAACGCCTACGACGTTCTCGTCTCCGACGACATCGTCTTCACCAAGGCCGCCTACGACGCGTTCGTCGCGTCGAAGAGCGCCACCACCGAGGAGGTCTCGGCATGAACGTCTCCGTCAACAAGGACCCGCGCGACATCATCCTGAAGCCGGTCGTCTCGGAGAAGAGCTACGGGCTCATCGACGAGGGCAAGTACACCTTCCTGGTGGACCCGCGCGCCTCGAAGACCGAGATCAAGCTCGCGATCGAGAAGATCTTCGGCGTCAAGGTCGCCGCGGTCAACACGCTCAACCGCACGGGCAAGGCCCGCCGCACCCGCTTCGGCACCGGCAAGCGCAAGGACACCAAGCGCGCCATCGTCACGCTGAAGTCGGGCACCATCGACATCTTCACGGCCGTCGGCTGACAGCTGGGATAGAGGACAACCAACATGGCTATTCGCAAGTACAAGCCCACGACCCCGGGTCGCCGCGGTTCGTCGGTGGCAGACTTCGCCGAGATCACGCGATCGACGCCTGAGAAGTCGCTGCTGCGCCCGCTGTCGAAGACCGGTGGCCGCAACAACCAGGGCCGCATCACCACCCGCCACATCGGTGGCGGCCACAAGCGCCAGTACCGTGTCATCGACTTCCGTCGCAACGACAAGGACGGCGTCGACGCCAAGGTCGCTCACATCGAGTACGACCCCAACCGCACCGCGCGCATCGCGCTGCTGCACTACGTGGACGGCGAGAAGCGTTACATCCTCGCGCCGAACAAGCTGCAGCAGGGCGACGTCGTCGAGTCCGGTCCGGGCGCCGACATCAAGCCGGGCAACAACCTGCCGCTGAAGAACATCCCCACCGGTACGGTCATCCACGCCATCGAGCTCCGCCCCGGCGGCGGCGCGAAGATGGCGCGCTCGGCCGGCGCCTCGGTGCGTCTGGTCGCCAAGGACGGCCCCTACGCGCAGCTCCGTCTGCCGTCGGGCGAGATCCGCAACGTCGACGCGCGCTGCCGCGCCACGATCGGCGAGGTCGGCAACGCCGAGCAGTCCAACATCAACTGGGGCAAGGCCGGCCGCAAGCGCTGGAAGGGCGTGCGCCCGACCGTCCGTGGTGTCGCGATGAACCCGGTCGACCACCCGCACGGTGGTGGTGAGGGCAAGACGTCCGGTGGACGTCACCCCGTCTCTCCTTGGGGCCAGGCTGAGGGTCGCACCCGCCACGCCAACAAGGAAAGCGACAAGTACATCGTCCGCCGTCGCAACGCCGGCAAGAAGCGCAAGTAGGAGTAGAGGAAGATGCCTCGCAGCCTGAAGAAGGGCCCCTTCGTCGACGAGCACCTGCTTCGCAAGGTCGTCTCGCAGAACGATGCCGGCACCAAGAACGTCATCAAGACCTGGTCGCGCCGTTCGATGATCATCCCCGCCATGCTGGGACACACCATCGCCGTGCACGACGGACGCAAGCACATCCCCGTGTTCGTGTCCGAGACCATGGTCGGTCACAAGCTGGGCGAGTTCGCGCCCACCCGCACCTTCCGCGGCCACGAGAAGGACGACAAGAAGGGTCGCCGCCGCTGACGCGGTGGCGTTCCAGAGAGGACTAGAGGAGGAGAGAAATGGTGGAATCCATCGCACGCGTCAAGCACATCCGCGTGACCCCTCAGAAGGCTCGTCGTGTCGTCGCGCTGATCAAGGGCAAGCAGGCTCTGGAGGCCCTGGCCATCCTGAAGTTCGCCCCGCAGGCTGCCAGTGAGCCGATCTACAAGCTCGTGGAGTCGGCGATCGCCAACGCCCGGGTGAAGGCCGACAAGGACAGCGAGTTCCTGGACGAGCAGGACCTGTACGTGGCCAACGCGTACGTGGACGAGGGGTCGACGCTCAAGCGCTTCCGCCCCCGCGCCCAGGGTCGTGCCTTCCAGATCAAGAAGCGCACGAGCCACATCACCATCCAGCTCGCGACCCCCGAGGTTGCCGAGACCAGCAAGAAGGCGAGCAAGTAATGGGACAGAAGGTCAACCCCTACGGCTTCCGCCTCGGCATCACCACGGACCACGTGTCGCGTTGGTTCTCCGACTCCACGAAGCCGGGACAGCGTTACGCCGACTACGTGGCCGAGGACATCAAGATCCGCAAGCTCCTGCAGACGCAGCTGGACCGCGCCGGCGTGAGCGGCATCGAGATCGAGCGCACGCGTGACCGCGTCCGCGTCGACATCCACACCGCCCGCCCGGGCATCGTGATCGGTCGCCGCGGCGCCGAGGCCGAGCGCATCCGCGCCGACCTCGAGAAGCTCACCGGCAAGCAGATCCAGCTGAACATCCTCGAGGTCAAGAACCCCGAGGCCGACGCCCAGCTGGTCGCCCAGGGCATCGCCGAGCAGCTCTCCGCCCGCGTGGCGTTCCGCCGCGCGATGCGCAAGGGCCTGCAGGGCGCGCAGCGCGCCGGTGCCAAGGGCATCCGCATCCAGGTCTCCGGCCGCCTCGGCGGCGCGGAGATGAGCCGCTCGGAGTTCTACCGCGAGGGTCGTGTGCCGCTGCACACGCTGCGCGCGAACATCGACTACGGCTTCTACGAGGCCAAGACCACCTTCGGCCGCATCGGCGTGAAGGTCTGGATCTACAAGGGCGACCTCACCAACAAGGAGCTCGCGCGCGAGCAGGCGAACGCGCCGAAGGCACCCCGCGGTCGTGACGACCGTGGTGGCGACCGTCGTCGCGCGCCCCGCAACGAGGCGCCCGTCGCAGAAGGAGCATCGGCATAATGCTTATTCCCCGTAAGGTCAAGTACCGCAAGCAGCACCACCCGGGCCGCGCGGGCCAGGCCACCGGCGGCACGAAGGTCTCCTTCGGCGAGTTCGGCATCCAGGCCCTCACCCCCGCGTACGTGACGAACCGTCAGATCGAGTCCGCTCGTATCGCGATGACCCGTCACATCAAGCGCGGTGGCAAGGTGTGGATCAACATCTACCCCGACCGTCCGCTCACCAAGAAGCCGGCCGAAACCCGCATGGGTTCCGGTAAGGGTTCGCCGGAGTGGTGGGTCGCCAACGTCAAGCCGGGTCGCGTCCTCTTCGAGGTCGCGGGCGTCAACGAGCAGCTCGCTCGTGAGGCCCTCACCCGTGCAATCCACAAGCTGCCCCTGAAGGCACGCATCATCAAGCGCGAGGAGGGCGACGCGTAATGGCCGTCGGAACCAAGACGCTCGCTCCCAGCGAGCTGGACACGTTCGAGGACCAGCGCCTCGTCGAGGAGCTGCGCAAGGCCAAGGAAGAGCTGTTCAACCTGCGCTTCCAGTCGGCCACGGGCCAGCTCGAGAGCCACGGCCGCATCCGCGCCGTCAAGCGCGACATCGCGCGGCTCTACACCGTGATCCGCGAGCGCGAGCTGGGCATCCGTGCCACGCCTGCGCCCGTCGAGGTCGCGACCAAGGCGAAGAAGACCAAGGCCAAGAAGGCGGATGACGCTGCCGAGGCCACGAAGGAAGAGGCCGAGTGATGGCTGAGACCACCGAGAAGAAGGCCGCCAAGAAGGCGCCGGCCGCCGAGGCCGTCGTCGAGGCGCCCGTCGCCGGTCACGAGTCGGCTGCGCACGACGTGCGCGACGCCGACGCCCGTGGCTACCGCAAGTCGCGTCGTGGCTACGTCGTGAGCGACAAGATGGACAAGACGATCGTCGTCGAGGTCGAGGACCGCGTGAAGCACCCGCTCTACGGCAAGGTCATCCGCCGCACGTCGAAGGTCAAGGCCCACGACGAGCAGAACAGCGCCGGCATCGGCGACCTCGTGCTCATCAACGAGACCCGGCCGCTGAGCGCCACCAAGCGGTGGCGCCTGGTCGAGATCCTCGAGAAGGCGAAGTAAGAAATGATCCAGACTGAGTCCCGCCTCAAGGTCGCCGACAACACCGGCGCCAAGGAGCTGCTCACGATCCGCGTGCTCGGCGGCTCCAACCGCCGCTACGCCGGTCTCGGCGACATCATCGTCGCGACCGTCAAGGACGCGATCCCCGGCGGCAACGTCAAGAAGGGCGACGTGGTCAAGGCCGTCGTCGTCCGCACCGTCAAGCAGACCCGTCGTGCCGACGGTTCGTACATCAAGTTCGACGAGAACGCCGCCGTCATCCTGAAGAACGACGGGGAGCCCCGCGGCACCCGCATCTTCGGACCGGTCGGTCGTGAGCTTCGCGACAAGAAGTTCATGAAGATCGTCTCGCTCGCACCGGAGGTGATCTGACCCTCATGGCCAAGATCAAGAAGGGTGACCTGGTTCAGGTCATCACTGGCAAGAAGCAGGACAAGGGCGGCGACCGCGGCAAGCAGGGCAAGGTTCTCGACGTCATCGTCGAGCAGAACCGTGTCATCGTCGAGGGCGTCAACTACGTCACGAAGCACAACCGTGTGGGCCAGTCCCAGCGCGGCACCAAGACGGGCGGCATCGAGACGATGGAAGCCCCGATCCACATCTCCAACGTCGCCCTCGTCGACCCCTCGACCAAGAAGCCGACCAAGGTCGGTCACCGTGTCGAGGAGCAGACGAAGGACGGCGTGAAGCGCACCGTCCGTGTGCGCTACGCGAAGAAGAGCGGCAAGGACCTCTGAACATGAGCACCACCACTGCCGCGGCGGCTGGCAAGATCCAGCCCCGCCTGAAGCAGAAGTACCAGGGCGAGATCAAGAAGGCTCTGCAGGACGAGTTCGGCTACGCCAACGTCATGCAGATCCCCGGGATCGTCAAGGTCGTCGTGAACACCGGTGTCGGCGAGGCTGCTCGTGACTCCAAGGTGATCGATGGCGCCGTCGACGACCTCACCAAGATCACCGGCCAGAAGCCGGTCGTCACGAAGGCCCGCAAGTCCATCGCCCAGTTCAAGCTGCGCGAGGGCCAGGCCATCGGCGCGCACGTCACCCTCCGCGGTGACCGCGCGTGGGAGTTCCTGGACCGTCTCGTGAACCTGGCGCTGCCGCGCATCCGCGACTTCCGCGGCCTGTCCCCGAAGCAGTTCGACGGACACGGCAACTACACGTTCGGTCTGCAGGAGCAGTCGGTCTTCCACGAGATCAACCAGGACAAGATCGACCGCGTCCGCGGCTTCGACATCACGATCGTCACCACGGCGAAGACGGATGCCGAGGGCCGGTCGCTGCTGCGCCAGCTGGGCTTCCCGTTCAAGACGGACGAGAACCAGGCCTGACCCACCCCCGACCGTTCCGGTCGGACCATCAAGAAGGTCGGCTGTCGTGTAACGGCATCCGAAACCGCTGAACAAAGGACACCAAGAAATGACGATGACAGACCCGGTCGCTGACATGCTGACCCGTCTGCGCAACGCGAACTCGGCGCACCACGACTCCGTGTCGCTGCCGAGCTCCAAGCTCAAGACCCACATCGCCGAGATCCTCCAGCAGGAGGGCTACATCTCCGGCTGGGAGGTCTCCGACGCCCGTGTCGGCCAGACCCTCACCCTGACGCTCAAGTACGGCCCGAACCGCGAGCGGTCGATCGCCGGTATCAAGCGCGTCTCGAAGCCCGGTCTGCGCGTGTACGCACGCTCGACCGAGATCCCCAAGGTCCTCGGCGGCCTCGGCGTCGCGATCCTGTCCACCTCCTCCGGTCTTCTCACCGACCGTCAGGCAGAGCAGAAGGGCGTGGGTGGGGAAGTCCTCGCCTACGTGTGGTGATCTGACATGTCGCGTATCGGACGTCTTCCCATCGACATCCCCGCCGGCGTCACCGTTTCGGTGGACGGCCAGGACGTCACCGTCAAGGGCCCGAAGGGCGAGCTCGCGCTCTCCGTCGCCAAGCCCATCGAGGTCAAGGTCGAGGAGAACCAGGTCCTGGTCTCCCGCCCCGACGACGAGCGCGAGTCGCGTTCGCTGCACGGGCTGACCCGCACCCTGATCAACAACAACATCATCGGCGTGACCGAGGGCTACACCAAGGGCCTCGAGGTCGTCGGCACCGGTTACCGCGTCGCACAGAAGGGCACGGCGGTCGAGTTCGCGCTCGGCTTCTCGCACCCGGTGCTCGTCGAGGCGCCGGCCGGCATCACGCTGACCGTCGAGGGCAACAACAAGCTCACCGTCAGCGGTATCTCCAAGCAGGCCGTGGGTGAGGCCGCCGCGAACATCCGCAAGATCCGCAAGCCCGAGCCGTACAAGGGCAAGGGTGTGCGCTACGCGGGCGAGGTCGTTCGCCGCAAGGCCGGAAAGGCTGGTAAGTAATCATGGCTGTCAAGTCGAAGAGCGACGCGCGTTCGCGTCGTCACCTGCGCCTTCGCAAGAAGGTCGTGGGCACCGAGGCCCGTCCGCGCCTGGTCGTCACCCGTTCGGCCCGCCACGTCTTCGTCCAGCTCGTGGACGACAGCAAGGGCGTGACCGTCGCGTCGGCGTCGACCCTCGAGTCGGACCTGCGCACGTTCGACGGTGACAAGACCGCGAAGGCGCGCAAGGTCGGCGAGCTCGTCGCCGAGCGTGCGAAGGCGGCCGGCTTCTCGGACGTCGTGTTCGACCGCGGTGGCAACCGCTACGCGGGCCGTGTCGCAGCGATCGCCGAGGGCGCCCGCGAGGGAGGTCTGAACCTGTGAGCGATGCAACTACTCAGAATGTGGAGAACGAAGTGACCGAGCAGGCTGCGGCCACCGCTCCCGTCGAGCGCGAGGCCCGCGAGCCCCGCCGCGGCGGACGCGAGCGCAACCCCAACCGCGACCGCGGTTCGCGCGACGCCGAGAAGAGCCAGTTCCTCGAGCGCGTCGTGACGATCAACCGCGTGTCGAAGGTCGTCAAGGGCGGTCGTCGCTTCAGCTTCACGGCGCTCGTCGTCGTGGGTGACGGCAACGGTCTCGTCGGCGTCGGCTACGGCAAGGCGCGTGAGGTCCCCCTCGCCATCTCCAAGGGTGTCGAAGAGGCCAAGCGCAACTTCTTCCGCGTGCCCCGCACCGGCTCGTCGATCCCGCACCCGGTGCAGGGCGAGGCCGCTGCCGGTGTCGTGCTCCTGCGTCCGGCTGCCGCCGGTACCGGTGTCATCGCCGGTGGTCCGGTTCGCGCCGTGCTCGAGTGCGCCGGCATCCACGACGTGCTCTCCAAGTCCCTCGGCTCGTCGAACACGATCAACATCGTGCACGCGACCGTCGAGGCGCTGAAGCAGCTCGAGGAGCCCCGCGCGGTCGCCGCCCGTCGTGGTCTCGACTTCGACCAGGTGGCTCCCGCCCGTCTGATCCGTGCCGAGGCTGACGCCGCGGCCGCTGCAAAGGGAGGTGCCTGATGGCCGCGCGTCTCAAGGTGACCCAGATCAAGTCCAAGGTGAGCGAGAAGCAGAACCAGCGTGACACGCTGCGTTCGCTCGGCCTGAAGCGGATCGGCGACTCGGTCGTCCGTCCCGACGACGCGCAGACGCGCGGTTACGTCAAGACCGTCGCCCACCTCGTCAAGGTTGAGGAGATCGACTGATGGCCGACAAGGCTGAGAAGGCGACCGAAGAGGTCGTCGAGAAGAAGGCCGCCGCCAAGCCGGCTGCCAAGAAGACCGCCGAGAAGGCTCCCGCCAAGGCTGCGGCCAAGCCGGCCGCGAAGAAGGCTCCCGCCAAGAAGGCGGATGCCGAGGCGTCGCGTCCCGGTGTGCTGAAGGTGCACCACCTGCGTCCCGTCCCGGGCTCCAACACCGCGAAGACCCGTGTCGGTCGTGGTGAGGGCTCGAAGGGTAAGACCGCGGGCCGTGGCACCAAGGGCACCAAGGCCCGCTACCAGGTCAAGATCGGCTTCGAGGGCGGCCAGATGCCGCTGCACATGCGTACGCCGAAGCTGCGCGGGTTCAAGAACCCGTTCCGCGTCGAGTACCAGGTGGTCAACCTCGACAAGCTCGCCGAGCTGTACCCGGCCGGTGGCGACGTCACCGTGAGCGACCTGGTCGCGAAGGGCGCCGTGCGCAAGAACGAGAAGGTCAAGGTGCTCGGCACCGGAGACATCTCGGTCAAGCTCACCGTCGCGGTCGACAAGGTCTCGGGTTCGGCCGAGCAGAAGATCGTCGCCGCGGGCGGTTCGGTCAAGTAATTCCACGGCAGGGGCCGGAGGCGAGCCTCCGGCCCCTGTTGCCGTACTCTGGAAGCGGTGTCCTCGGACGCGTCTCGAGACACCGGTCAGCTCACTGGAGGAAATCCTTTTGTTCAGCGCCGTCAGCGCCATCGCGCGGGTCTTCCGCACCCCGGACCTCCGGCGGAAGATCGGCTTCACTCTCGCGATCATCGCCATCTACCGCCTCGGTGCGCACATCCCGGCGCCCTTCGTGAGCTTCCCGAACGTCCAGTCCTGCCTGCAGCAGACCGGATCGGCCAGTGAGGGCCTGCTCTCCCTGGTCAACCTCTTCTCCGGCGGCGCCCTCCTGCAGCTGTCGATCTTCGCCCTGGGGGTCATGCCCTACATCACGGCGACGATCATCGTGCAGCTGCTGCGCGTCGTCATCCCCCACTTCGAGGCGCTGTACAAGGAGGGGCAGTCCGGTCAGGCCCGCCTCACGCAGTACACCCGCTACCTCACGATCGCGCTCGCGCTGCTGCAGTCGACCACGCTGGTCACGGTGGCCCGCTCCGGTCAGCTGTTCGGCACGACCGGCATCGCGGAGTGCAACGCCCTGCTGACCAACGACGTGTGGTGGGCGCAGCTGCTGATGATCATCACGCTGACCGCCGGCACCGGCCTCATCATGTGGTTCGCCGAGCTCGTCACCGAGCGCGGCGTCGGCAACGGCATGTCGATCCTCATCTTCACCTCGATCGCGGCGCAGTTCCCGGCCGCGATGTGGGCCATCGCCACCTCGCGCGGCTTCGAGGTCTTCCTCCTGGTGCTCGCGGTCGGCATCGTCGTCGTGGCCCTCGTGGTCTTCGTCGAGCAGTCGCAGCGGCGCATCCCGGTGCAGTACGCGAAGCGGATGGTCGGCCGGCGCACGCTCGGTGGGACGAACACGTACATCCCGATCAAGGTGAACATGGCGGGTGTCGTCCCGGTCATCTTCGCCTCGTCGCTGCTGTACATCCCCGCGCTGATCGCACAGTTCAACCAGACGCCCGACGCGAACGGCAACATCCCGGGCTGGGTGACCTGGATCCAGCAGTACCTCACGAAGGGCGATCACCCGCTCTACATGCTGCTGTACTTCCTGCTCATCGTCGGCTTCACCTACTTCTACGTCGCGATCACCTTCAACCCCGTCGAGGTCGCCGACAACATGAAGAAGTACGGCGGCTTCATCCCGGGCATCCGGGCCGGTCGCCCCACGGCGGAGTACCTCGACTACGTCCTGACGCGCATCACGCTGCCGGGCTCGATCTACCTCGGTCTCATCGCGTTGCTGCCGCTCGTGGCGCTTGCCACCGTCAGCGCCAACCAGAACTTCCCGTTCGGCGGCGCGTCGATCCTCATCATCGTCGGTGTGGGTCTGGAGACGGTCAAGCAGATCGACGCGCAGCTGCAGCAGCGCCACTACGAAGGGCTGCTGCGATGACTGCTGCGCGACTGCTCATCATCGGCCCGCAGGGCTCCGGCAAGGGCACGCAGGGCGTGCGGGTGGCCGAGGCCCTCGGCATCCCCGCCGTCTCGACGGGCGACGTCTTCCGCGCCAACGTGAAGGACGGCACCGAGCTGGGTCTGAAGGTCAAGGCCATCATCGACGCCGGCGATCTGGTGCCCGACGAGCTGACGGGCGAGATCGTCCGCGACCGTCTGGCGCAGCCGGATGCCGCGGCGGGCTTCCTGCTCGACGGCTACCCGCGCAACCTCGGTCAGGTCGGCGACCTCGACGCGTTCCTCGACGCGCGCGACGAGCCGCTGACCGCGGTCATCGAGCTGGTTGTGCCGCGCGAGGAGTCGATCCAGCGTCTGTCGCTGCGCGCGACCGAGCAAGGCCGCGCGGACGACAACGAGGAGTCGATCGCCAAGCGCCTCGCGATCTACGAGTCCGAGACGGCCCCGATCCTCGACGTGTACCGCCAGCGCGGCATCGTCGACCAGATCGACGGCGTCGGCACGTTGGACGAGGTCTACGCACGCATCACCGCCGCGCTGACGGCGCGCGGCATCACGGCCGCCGCGCTCTGATGGGGCTGCGCCGCTCCCTGTACAAGACCCCTGCGCAGCTGCGCTCGATGGTCGAGCCGGGACTCATCACCGCGGCCGCGCTCGACGCGGTCCGTGCGCTGGTCGCCCCCGGTGTGACGACGGCAGAGCTGGATGCCGCGGCATCCGATGTCATCGTCGCCCGCGGTGCCGAGTCGAACTTCCAGCTGGTGCGCGGGTACCGGCACACGACCTGCATCTCCGTCAACGACCAGGTCGTCCACGGCATCCCCGGCGGGCGCGTGCTGGAGCCGGGTGACATCGTCTCGATCGACGCCGGCGCGCAGTTCAAGGGCTGGAACGGCGACTCGGCGATCACGGTCGTGGTGCCCGGGGGCGACCCGGGTGTGCGGGCCGCGCGCGAGCGCTTGTCGGCGGTCACGGAGGGATCGCTCTGGGCGGGCGTCGCGGCGCTCGCGTCCGCGGCACGGGTCGGCGAGATCGGCGACGCCGTCCAGGGCTACATCGAGCGCTCCGGCGAGGGCTACGGCATCCTGCGCGACTACGTCGGTCACGGCATCGGGCGCCGGATGCACGAGGGCCCGACCGTCTTCAACTACCGGGTCGACGACCTCGGTCCCGCCGTGCGGCCGGGCCTGTGCCTCGCGATCGAGCCCATGGTCACGGGCGGCTCGGACCAGACGTACGTCGAGGACGACGACTGGACCGTCACGACCGTCGACGGCAGCGACGGCTGTCACTGGGAGCACAGCGTCGCCGTGCACGAGGGCGGCATCTGGGTGCTGACCGCCGCCGACGGCGGCGCCGCATCCCTCGCCCCCTTCAACGTGACCCCCACCCCCATCCCCTAGCTCCCCCCACCCCCCCGCGCCCGCGAGCCGCTACGCCGCGGTCGAGCCGCCACGCGCCGGACCGCACGAACCGTGTCGGCTCGGCCGCCCAGTAGCGGCTCGGCGGAGGGGTGGGATGTCCTCCACAGGCGGGAGGAGAGGGGGATTGTGCACGGGGTGGGGGTGCGTGCGTCGGGGGAGAGGCGGCGCGCGGCAGGGTGGGCGGCATGCTCACGGAACACGCTCGAGCCGCGCTCCGATCGCGCGCGGATCTGGAGGCGGCGGGACTGACCACGCGGGACATCACCTCCCGGGTACGGGCGGGCACGCTGATCCGCGTCGACCAGGGGTGGTACGCGGATGCCGCGCACTGGCGGAGCGCCTACGCGGAAGGCCGTCAGCTGATGCGCGTCGTCGCGGCCGAGGAGCGCCGGCGCGGCGGTTCGTCCCTCGTGTACTCGCACACGGCGGCCGCCGTCCTGTGGGGACTGCCGCTCTTCCGGCTCGAGCCCGAGCGCGTCCACCTCAGCGGTCGGTCGGCGAGCGGGCACGTGAGGGCGTCGAATCCGCTCGTGGCGCGGCATGAGGTCGCCGTGCCCGACGACGACATCGTCGAACGCGACGCACTGCGCTGCACATCGCTGCCGCGCACCGTGGCGGACACGCTGCGCGGCGTGTCCGAGGAGTCCGGACTCGCCCTCGCCGATGCGGCGCTGCGGATCGAAGCCCACGATCGGGCGACGGGGCGCTACGACGAGGATGCCGCGGCATCCCTTCGGGCGCGCATCGCGTCGCGCGTGCCGCGGGGCGGCCGCGGCGTGCGCCGGGCGCGGCGGATCCTCGACCTCGCGGACGGCCGCGCGGCGTCGCCCGGGGAGAGTGTCAGTCGTCTGTATCTGCGGGAGCTCGGATTCGCCGCGCCGCGGCTGCAGGTACCGATCCCCGCTCCGAGGGGCGGCACGTACTACGCGGACTTCGGGCTCGACGATGCCGCAGCCTGGGGAGAGTACGACGGAGAGGGCAAGTACCTCGATCCGCGGCTGCGCGGCGACGGCGTCGACATCGCCCAGGCGGTTCTCGACGAGAAGATGCGGGAGGACTGGATCCGGGGGACGACGAACCGGCGGTTCGCGCGGTGGGGCAAGGCGCACACCACCTCGGCCGCCGCCCTCGGCCGGCGTCTGGCGGCGTTCTCGGTGTATCCGCCCCACTGACCCCGCGCCCTTCCGCGAGCCGCCACGCCGCGCGCGAACCGGCACACGGTGTGCGGTCCGCGGATGGGCGGTCCGGGCAGGGGATGGCGGCTCGCGAGGATAACGGAGTTCACGGGGAACGCATAGGGGGGAGTGAGGGAAGATAGAACGACGGCGGCGTGGGCCGCGGCGAGGAGAGGCATCGGGCTATGGCGCAGGCAGCGGCAGGCAGGAAGAACTGGTTCGCGATCTGGGTGAGCGTGGCGGTGGTCGTCATCGTCGCCCTCGTGGTCGCACTGGTCGTGTGGATGAACCGCGCGGCGACCGACCCGGGCACGGCTCCCTCCGGATCGGGCATCAACCAGGAGACCGGCGCCGTCGTGGTCGGCTCGGGCTCGCAGACGCTCGACACCTACATCGACTTCATGTGCCCCATCTGCAACCAGTTCGAGCAGACCTACGGCGACGAGATCCTCGATCTCGCCAACAACGGCACGATCACGCTCAACATCCACCCCATCTCGATCCTCGACCGCTACTCGCAGGGGACGAAGTACTCCACCCGAGCCGCGAACGCGATGTACTGCGTCGCCGAGGCCGACCCCGACAAGGCCGTGACCTTCATGCAGGCCCTCTTCAAGGCGCAGCCGGAGGAGAACTCCACGGGTCTCACCGACCAGCAGATCCTCGATGTCGCCTCCAGCGTCGGGGTGACGGGCATCGACTCCTGCGTCTCCGACGGCACGTATACGAAGTTCGTGGCGGCCATGACCGAGAAGACGCCCGTGCAGCCCGGCTCCAGCGGCATCGGCACGCCGACGCTGGCCGTCAACGGCACCGTCATCGCCAACCAGACCATCCCCGCCAAGGGCCAGTTCGCGACGCTGTTCCAGTAAGCACCGAGACGACGGGGAGGGGGCCGGACGGCAGTTTGCCGTCCGGCCCCCTATCACGTACACTGAATCTTTGGTGCCTTGCGCCTTCATTGGCGTGTCGCCGCACCACATCCCACTCACCGCAGACCGACCGGTCTGCTCAAGCGTCAGCGAGGCTATGGCTAAGAAAGACGGTGTCATCGAAATCGAGGGCGTCGTGTCCGAGGCGCTGCCCAACGCGATGTTCCGCGTTGAGCTCACGAACGGACACAAGGTTCTCGCCACGATCTCCGGCAAGATGCGGCAGAACTACATCCGCATCATCCCCGAAGACCGCGTCGTCGTGGAGCTCTCGCCCTACGACCTCACGCGCGGTCGCATCGTCTATCGCTACCGCTAGACCGGTCGAGAAGTAACGAGCGGGCGGATGCTGCGGCATCCGCGCGACTCGAAGACAGCGAACAGGAAACATCATGAAGGTCAACCCCTCCGTCAAGCCCATCTGCGACCACTGCAAGGTCATCCGTCGCCACGGTCGCGTCATGGTCATCTGCAAGTCGAACCCGCGTCACAAGCAGCGCCAGGGCTGAGTCGCTCGCGACTCAAGGGTGAGCGAGGCCCGCAGGGCCGAGTCGACACCTCAGTACGAAGACACAACTCCATACCGCGAACGGCGCGTTTCGACTCGCTGCGCTCGCTCAACGACCGGATGGTCCGCGAACGGCGCGTTTCGACTCGCTGCGCTCGCTCAACGACCGGATGGTCGGGGGCGGCGCGACGCTCGCACACCGACCGGCAACGGTCAGCACATTGCAGGGTCAGAACCTCTCCGGAGGGGACACCTCGGGCGGAGGCCCGGGCACCGATCCTGTTCCACACCTCCACTACTCCTAGGAGAACCCGCATGGCACGTCTTGCCGGCGTCGACATCCCGCGCGACAAGCGCGTGGTGATCGCCCTCACCTACATCTACGGCATCGGCCGTACGCGTTCGGTCGAGATCCTCAAGGCCACCGAGATCGACGAGTCGATCCGCGTCAAGGACCTCACCGACGACCAGCTGGTCGCCCTGCGCGACTACATCGAAGGCAACTACAAGGTGGAGGGTGACCTGCGCCGCGAGGTCGCCGCCGACATCCGCCGCAAGGTCGAGATCGGCTCGTACGAGGGTCTGCGCCACCGCCGCGGCCTTCCGGTGCGCGGTCAGCGCACCAAGACCAACGCGCGTACCCGCAAGGGCCCGAAGCGCACCGTCGCCGGCAAGAAGAAGGCCGGCCGCAAGTAAGCGCGGCCCCCGGTACAGGTTTAGGAGAACAGACACATGGCACAGGCCAAGACCGCTGCGCGCAAGCCGCGCCGCAAGGAAAAGAAGAACATCGCGCTGGGCCAGGCCCACATCAAGTCGACGTTCAACAACACGATCGTCTCGATCACCGACCCCTCGGGCGCCGTCATCAGCTGGGCGTCCTCGGGTGGGGTGGGCTTCAAGGGCTCGCGCAAGTCGACCCCGTACGCCGCCGGCATGGCTGCCGAGTCGGCCGCCCGCCAGGCCGCCGAGCACGGCGTCAAGAAGGTGGACGTCTTCGTGAAGGGCCCGGGTTCGGGCCGCGAGACCGCGATCCGCTCGCTGCAGGCCGCCGGCCTCGAGGTGGGGTCGATCTCCGACGTCACCCCGCAGGCGCACAACGGCTGCCGTCCGCCGAAGCGTCGCCGCGTCTGACTTCCGGGCCGGGTGCCCCCGCATCGCGGGCGGCACCCGGCATCCGTCGTCTTTGAAAACTCAACACCTCTTGCAATCGCACGTGTCATATAGCGGGCACGTGACGGAAAGGAACACATAGTGCTCATTGCACAGCGTCCCACTCTGACCGAGGAGAAGATCGGCGAGTTCCGCAGCCGCTTCGTCATCGAGCCGCTGGAGCCCGGCTTCGGCTACACGATCGGCAACGCGCTGCGCCGCAGCCTGCTGTCCTCGATCCCCGGTGCGGCTGTCACCAGCATCCGCATCGACGGCGTGCTGCACGAGTTCAGCACCATCCCGGGTGTGAAGGAGGATGTCACCGAGATCATCCTCAACATCAAGCAGCTCGTCGTCTCGTCCGAGCGCGACGAGCCGATCACGGCGTACCTGCGCAAGACCGGCGCCGGCGAGGTCACCGCCGCCGACATCTCCGCTCCGGCGGGTGTCGAGGTGCACAACCCCGAGCTGGTCATCGCGACGCTCAACGACTCGGCGAAGTTCGAGCTCGAGCTCACGATCGAGCGCGGCCGCGGCTACGTGTCGGCCACGCAGAACCGCAACGAGTACGCCGAGGCCGGTCAGATCCCGATCGACTCGATCTACTCGCCCGTGCTGAAGGTGTCGTACCGCGTCGACGCCACGCGTGCCGGTGAGCGCACCGACTTCGACAAGCTCGTCCTGGACGTCGAGGCCAAGCCGTCGATCTCGCCGCGCGACGCCGTCGCGTCGGCCGGTCGCACGCTCACCGAGCTGTTCGGTCTCGCCCGCGAGCTGAACGTCGAGGCCGAGGGCATCGAGATCGGCCCCGCGCCGGTCGCCGAGGTGCTCACCAACGAGCTGTCGATGCCGATCGAGGACCTCGATCTGTCGGTGCGTTCGTACAACTGCCTCAAGCGCGAGGGCATCAACACGGTGTCCGAGCTGGTCGCCCTCTCCGAGACGCAGCTGATGAACATCCGCAACTTCGGTCAGAAGTCGGTCGACGAGGTGCGCGACAAGCTCGTCTCGCTCGGCCTGTCGCTGAAGGACTCGGTCCCCGGGTTCGACGGCGCGCACTTCTACGGCGGCTACGACGACGAGGCCCTCTGAGCCTCCGCGCTCGCACCGGCAAGACCTTCTGCGCGCTCCGGCCCCGACCGGTTCGCTGACACTTTTCCTCTGGAGTAACTGATATGCCCAAGCCCACCAAGGGTCCCCGCCTCGGAGGCGGCCCCGCCCACGAGCGTCTGCTGCTGGCCAACCTGGCCGCCGCCCTGTTCACGCACAAGTCGATCACGACGACCGAGACCAAGGCCAAGCGCCTGCGTCCGCTCGCCGAGCGTCTCGTCACCTTCGCCAAGCGCGGCGACCTGCACGCTCGCCGTCGCGTGCTGTCGGTCATCGGCAACAAGGATGCGGTGCACGTGCTGTTCGCCGAGATCGCTCCGCTCGTCGCCGAGCGCGAGGGCGGCTACACCCGCATCACGAAGATCGGCAACCGCAAGGGCGACAACGCCCCCATGGCCGTGATCGAGCTCGTGCTCGAGCCCGTCAACCCGAAGCCGAAGTCGGCCAAGAAGTCGGCCGCCGCGGCTCCCGTCGCCGCCCCGGCGAAGGACGAGGACGCCGCCGAGGAGGCCGCGACCGAGGCCGTCGCCGAGGCCGACGAGGCTCAGGACGCCGCTGACGAGGTCGCCACGGACGACGCCGCCGCTGCCGGCGCCGAGTCGCCCGAGGAGGGCGCGGCCGCGGAGGCCGCCGCCGAGGACGCCACCAAGTAAGGCGAACGCTGTCGCGAGGCCCGCACCCCGGAACGGGGGTGCGGGCCTCGCTGCGTGGGGCGGGAGCGCGGCGCGGCGCCGGCCCGCGAACCGTCCTGCGCCCCGCTACGGTGGTGTGGTGAGCGAGACGTCCCTGATCGAGCGCATCCACCGGTTGCAGCGCGAGGCCGGTGTCGACGCCGGTCCGCTGCCGCCGCGGCATCCCGAGGTCGCCGCCTGGCGGACCGCCACGACGGACGACATCGACGCGCTTCACGCCGTCATGGTCGCGGCCGAGCGCATCGACCACCCGACGTGGACGACGCCCCGCCAGGAGGTCGCGGACACCTTCGACCTGCCGCACATCGACCACACCCGCGACACGGTGCTGGCGGTGGATGCCGCGGGCACGGTGATCGCCTACGGCAGCGCGTTCCTGCATCCGGCGCGCGATGGGGCCTTGACCGTGTCGCTGTCCGGCGCCGTGCTGCCCGAACGGTGGCGCCGAGGCATCGGGACGGCCGTGTTCGCGTGGCAGTACGCCCGCGCGCTCGAGCAGCTCGCCGAGGTCGCCCCGTCGCTCGCGCCGGTGGAGGCGGGGGAGTGGACCGCCGATCTCAAGGTCTACGCGGAGGAGGGCAACCTGGGCCATCGGCGGCTCGCGGAGGCGCGCGGCTTCGCCGCCGAGCGGTGGTTCGCCACGATGCTGCGCGACCTGGCCCGTCCGCTTCCCGACGTGGTGCTGTCGGCGGATGCCGCGGCCCGCGGACTGCGCGTCGTGGCCTACACCCACGACCGCGACGACGACGCGCGTCGCGCCCGCAACGATGCGTTCCGCGACCACTGGGGAAGCCTGCCGAGCCCGCCGGAGTCGTGGGCGAAGTTCGTCGGCGGCGAGTTCTTCCGCCCCGACCTCTCGCGCCTCGTCGTCGATGACGCGGGGGCCATTGCCGCCTTCTGCCTCGCGTCGGTCAACGAGGACGACTGGGAGATGCTCGGCGCCTCGCACGCGTACATCGACCTGATCGGCGTCGTCCGCGCCCATCGCCGGCAGGGGCTCGCGCCGGTCGTCGTCGCGGACGCGCTCCGCGCCATCGCCGCCGCCGGCCTGGAGAAGGCCGTCCTCGACGTCGACACGGCGAGCCCGACCGGGGCCAACACCCTCTACGAGGGACTCGGTTTCGTCGCGGACGAGCGCGCGGTCGCGCTCGTCGCCCACGTCTGACCCGACCCGCAGCTGGTCCGGGCTGTCCGCCGCGGCGCGGGCGGCGTGGGCCCCGTTCAGGGCGTCGCGGTGGGGGCGAGCGCGCGGGTGGTGGCCCAGCGGATCAGCTGCACCTGGTAGCGCACCTGCGCGCGCTGGTTGGCCACGGCATCCACCGCGGTCGTGACGGTGTCGGCGTAGACGCGCCCGCCCGCCTCGCCCGGGTGGATGTCGTCGCCCGCCAGCAGATCGGTGCGCGGCGCGATGGCCTGTGACCAGTCGGCGACGATCACCCCCGGGTGGGTGGCCGCGAACGCCGCGAGGTCGCGGTTGACGCCGTCGATCCAGTCGCGCGGGGCGAAGGCGTTGACGAGCACGAGCGTGCGGTCCCGTCCGACCTTGTCGTAGATGTCCTGGAGCGCCTCGCCGTCGACGGGCCCGTTGGTGCCGAGGCCGACGACGACGTAGTCGCGCAGCGCGCCCTGCGCGGCGAGCCGGTCGACGATCTCGCTGCCGACCCACATCGATCGCGACACCTCGGCGTCGATCTGGATGCCGGGAAGCTCCTCGAGCAGTCCGCCGGCGGATGCCAGCATGACCGAGTCGCCGACGGCCGTGACGCGATCGCCGGGCACCGACACCGGGGGCGGCGGCAAGGGCTCGCCGTCGGGACCCACCGTCGGCGTGGGGCGGGGTGTGGTCGCGCCGGGATCGCCGGACGGCGGCGACGACGGCGGAGGGGTCGGCGACGCGGATGCCGCATCCAGCGCGCGCTGCCCGGCTTCGACGACGGCTTGGCCCGAGCTGACGGCGGGCACGGCGGCCACGGCCGCGGCGGTGCCCGCGACCACCAGCGCGGTCACGCCGAGCGACGCGACGGCGCCGAAGCGCCGCGCGGGCGTCGAGCGCAGGCGGCGGCCGAACGCGGACGCGGCGCCGCGGAAGCCGAGCCGGCGGATCGGCTGTTCGAGCAGCCGGTACGAGGCCGCCGACAGCACGAGGGTCGTCACGGCGGCCGCGACCCCCACGGGGACGGGCACGGTCTCCTCGACGAACGTGCCCGTCACCGCGACGGTGAGGAGCACGACGACCGGCCAATGCCACAGATAGATGCCGTAGGAGCGCTCGCCGACCCACCGCAGCGGCGCGACGTCGAGCGCGGGACCGAACCACGAGCCGGTGAGCGTGGCTGCGGCGATCGCGACCGCCGTCAGGGCGCTCGCCGCCAACGGCACGATCGGGTAGGCCGTCGCGCCGTCGGCGATTATGCCGATGACGACGATCCCTCCGACGCTGACCGCGCCCACCACGGCGGTCCACGCGGGGCCGACGCCGCCGATCGACGGGCGGGCCGCGGCGCTCCAGGCGGTGCGCCCCGCCAGGGCGAACGCGAGGGCGACGCCGATGAGCAGCCCGAAGGCGTGGGTGTCGGTGCCGTAGTAGGCGCGGGTCAGGCCCGCGAGCCCCGGGCCGGCGCCGACGACCTGCGCGGCCCAGGCGACGGAGGCCGCAGCCAGCAGCGCGGCGACAGCCGTCCGCATCCACCGGCGCGGCAGCAGCAGGAACAGCGGCAGCAGCAGCGGCCACAGCACGTAGAACTGCTCCTCGACCGCCAGCGACCAGAGGTTGCGCAGCAGCTCCGGCTGTGTGGCGCCGAAGTAGGAGGCGCCGGCGGAGATCGACGTCCAGTTGTACGAGAACGTGACCGCGCCGATCACCTGACGGCCGAGTCCGAGCAGCACGTCGCCGCCGACGAGGCCCGCGACGCTCGCGCTCGTGGCCACCACGACGGCCAGCGCCGGCAGCAGGCGCCGCGCGCGCCGCATCCAGAAGGCGCGCAGCGCGATACGGCCGGTGGATCCCCGTTCGCGCAGCAGCAGCGAGGTGATCAGGAAGCCGGAGATCACGAAGAACACGTCGACGCCGATGAACCCGCTGCGCAGCATCCCGGCGGGGAACAGGTGGTAGACGACCACGAGCAGCACGGCGAGGGCACGCAGGCCGTCGAGGCCCGCGTAGCGCGGGGCGGAAGGTGTGGTCATGGCGGGGAGGGCTGTTTCCGGAGGGGAGAGCGCGGGCGCGGCGGGGCCGGACGGGGCGGGCTCGCGCAGGTTCTCCAGTGTACGTTCCGGCGCGCGGCGACACGCCAGGCACGCGTCGCGGAGGCACGGCCGTCCGGTGACGCGCGGGTCGCGGACGTCCTGCCAGACTGGGGGCATGGAAGCGGATGTGCTGGTGATCGGCGAGGCCCTGATCGACATCGTGGAGACGACGGACGGCGACCGTGAGCTGGTGGGCGGCAGCCCCGCCAACGTCGCGGTGGGCGTGGCCCGTCAGGGGCACCGCGTGCGCCTGCTCACCCGTCTCGGACGGGATGCGCGCGGCGAGCGGATCGCCGCCCAGATCACCGCGTCGGGAGCGGTCGTCGACGAGGCGTCGTGGACGGATGCCGCGACCTCCACGGCGCGCGCCCGGTTGCGCGCCGACGGTTCCGCGGAGTACGAGTTCGCCATCGACTGGGCCGTGCCGGTGCTCGCCGCCGACGACGTCCGCATCGTGCACACGGGCTCGATCGCGCTGTTCCTGGAGCCCGGGGGAAGCGCCGTGCTGGAGGTGCTGCGCCGCGCCGCCGACAGCGGGACGGCGCTCGTGACGCTCGACCCGAACATCCGTTCCGCCCTCGTGGGCGGTCACGAGGTGGCACGCGCGCGGTTCGCGCAGGCCGCGGCATCCGCGGACCTCGTCAAGCTCAGCGACGAAGACGCCGCGTGGCTCTACCCGGGCCTGGACGCCGAGGCCGTCCTGCACCAGATCGCCGCGCACGGCCCGCGCATCGTCGTCATGACCCGCGGGGGATCCGGCGCCATCGGACTCGGGCCCGGCGGCGTCGCCGCGGTCGACGCGCTCCCGGTCACGGTCGCCGACACGATCGGCGCGGGGGACGCCTACATGGCGAGCCTCGTCTCGAGCGCCCTCGACGACCCCGCCCTGTTCGAGGACGCCGCCGTGTTCCGGGCGGCGCTGCGCCGCGCCGCCGTCACCGCCGGCATCACGGTCTCGCGTGCCGGAGCCAATCCGCCCGTCCGCGCCGAGGTCGACGCGGTTCTCGGCTGAGCGGATCGATCGGTGACCGACGACGACACGGCCCCCGTGCGGCTGCGCCTCGACCTCGCCTATGACGGCACCGCCTTCCGCGGCTGGGCGCGTCAACCGGGCCTACGCACCGTGCAGGGCACCCTCGAGGCCGCGATCGCGCGCGTGCTCGGCGGCGACCCCCAACTGGTCGTCGCGGGGCGGACGGATGCCGGCGTCCACGCCTCCGGGCAGGTGGCGCATCTGGACCTCACGCCGGCCCAGCAGGAGCGTCTCGCGAAGAGCCGGGCGGCGACGGCCGAGGCGCTCGCCGCCCGCGTGAACGGCGTGCTGGGCCCGTACCCCGACGTCGCGCTGCGGCGCACCGCGCGCGCCGCCGACGGCTTCGACGCGCGCTTCTCCGCCGTGTGGCGTCGCTACGAGTACCGCATCGCCGACCGGGAATCCGGATACGACCCCCTGGAGAGGGTGCGGACGACGACCGTCAAGGCCGCTCTCGACGTGGCGGCCATGGATGCCGCGGCCCGCTCCCTCATCGGCCTCCACGACTTCGCGGCCTACTGCAAGTGGCGCGAGGGCGCCACGACGATCCGCACGCTGCTCGACTTCGGATGGCACCGCGATGACCGCGGCATCCTGGTCGCGCGGGTGCGGGCCGACGCCTTCTGCCACAGCATGGTGCGCGCTCTCGTCGGCGCGTGCGCCGCCGTCGGCGAGGGACGCCTGGAGGTCGCCGACGTCGCCGCGATCCGCGACGAGGGCGTGCGCACGAGCGAGGTGAAGGTGCTGGCGGCCCGCGGCCTCACCCTGACGGAGGTGGGCTACCCCGCCGACGATCAGCTCGCGGCCCGTGCCGAGCAGACGCGCGCCCACCGCCGCCTCGACGCCGACTGACGGCCTGCGCGCGTTGTCAAGACGGAGCGGATTCTTAAGAGGCGCGCCTAGGCTGATGGCGACGGAAGGCGGGGGATGAAGGTCATCTCGTACAACCTCAACAAGCACAAGGCGATCGGCGAGCTCGACGCGCTCGTGGAGACGACGGGCGCCGACATCCTGTGCCTGCAGGAGGCGGTCTCGGGCGACCTTCCGGTGGAGATCGGCGATCTCCACCTCGCCGAGGCGACGGCGCGCAACCGTCTGGGGCTGGCCCTCTACTACCGCCGCAACAGCTTCGCCGCCCGCGAGGTGCGCTCCCTCGCGCTGAAGAAGTCGCTCCACGACCGCGTGCTCAAGCCTGCGGAGGAGCGGATGCTGGCGGTGCGCCTGCACGACATCGATCTCGGTCGCGAGCTGATCGTCGCGAGCTTCCACGCCGCACCCCTGACCGCGCTGAACTCGCTGCGGCGCAAGCAGATCCAGGCGGCGCTCGAGGAGCTCACGAGCCTGGGGCCCGACCTGCCGATCCTCATGGTCGGCGACTACAACTACCCCGTGTTCAAGGAGAACCTGGGCCAGCACGTCCGCGAGTCGGGATACGAGCTGACCCTGAGCGATGCGCGCACCTACACGCGGTACAAGTTCTTCCGCGGACACTACGACTTCGCGACGAGCGTCGGCTTCCACATCGACACGATCACGACGCTGCCGCAGGGGCGCAGCGACCACCTGCCGATCCTCATCACGGCCGAGCCGACCGCGTTGCCGACCGCGTCGTCCTGAGGGTTAGTCACGGCGCGCGCCCGCGCGGGTCTCGTGCCGTCCGGCGTAGGGTTCTGCTACGCCGATCCCGACGGAGGGATGAGATCATGGTCGACTCGATCGTTGTAGCCGTGACGGGTGCGCCCGTCGCCGTTCGCGCGGTGCGCTGGGCAGTGCAGCGGGCGCAGGCGGCGCCTCCGGGAAGTCAGCGGATCGAGCTCCTCTCGGTGGTCGGCGGCGTGCTCGGCACCGTCGGTGAAGCGGCGGTGCTCGAGCAGGCCGTCGCGGTGACGGAGACGTTGCTGGAGCGCCTCGCCGAGCCGGTGCGGGATGCCGGGATCCCGGTGGTCTGCCGCGCGGAGGCCGGCGACCCCGTCTCGCGGCTGATCGACGCCAGCGCGGAGGCGGCGCTTCTCGTGATCGGCAGCGATTACCGCGGGCCGGGCGCGGGTCCGGCGCGGGGAGCCCACGGCATCCGCATCGCCGCCGGTGCCGCGTGCCCGGTCGTCGTCGTCCCCGACGTGGAGCTGGTGGGGCGCTCGGGCGTCGTGGTCGGCATCGACGGCTCGCCCGTCTCGGAGCACGCGCTGCGCTTCGCGGCCTGCGAGGCCGACCGGCTGGGCGAGTCGCTGACGGCGGTGAGTGTGTGGACGCCGCTGGAGGCCCCGCGCAACGGACTCGCGGTGTACCCCGAGATGTACCTCGCCAACATGCAGGCCGCGACGGAGGAGATGCAGGCGGTCGCCCTCGCCGGTCTCGCCGTCGACTTCCCCGACCTCGTCGTGGAGCGGGTGGTCGAGCGCGGGTATCCCTCGCGGGTCATCGGATCGCGCGCGATGACCGCGCGCCTCGCCGTCGTGGGCACGCACGGGCGCGGTGCGCTCGCGCGCTTCCTGCTCGGCTCGATCAGCCAGGAGGTGCTGTCGCGGCTCACGAGCGTCACCGCCGTCGTGCGCTGAGCGCGCTGCGGATGCCGCGCCACGGGCGTCCCGACAACGAGAGAGCCTCCCCGGCCGTGACCGGGGAGGCTCTCTCGTTGCGTGGTGCGTGTCAGGCGCTGGTCTCCTGGCGGCCGCGGCGGACCGTGGCGGCCACGGCGATCGTCGCGCCGGCGAGGACGAGTGCCCCGCCACCGACCCAGATGCCGAGCAGCGACTCGCTGTCGCCACCGGTGGACGGCAGCGTGCCGCTCCCACCCGCGCTCGCGGGCGTCAGAGCACCGGTGGCCGACAGGGTGTAGCTGCCGCTGGCCTCGGCGGGGAGCGTGACGGTGACCGCCGCGACGCCCGACGAGCTGGCCGTCTTCGTCGTGGAGGTCGACGACACGGCGAACTTGGCGATCGCGAGGGAGCCCGCGGCCGCGTTCTCGCCGGTCAGGGTGAACGTGACGGTGGCGCCCGCCTCGAATCCCGAGAACGTGTAGGTGTCTCCCGACACCGTGAAGGGCGCGTCCGAGACGACGTCGACGGTGCCGCCCGGCGTGTAGGCCTGAGCCATGGCGGGCGCCGCGAAGACGAGCGCTGCGGCGACGGCGGCCGAGGCCACCGCCTTGGTGAATCGATGCTTCATGAGAGCCTGCTTTCGAATCCGGTCTGGGGGTACCTGATGATCCGCTCGTTCCGTATATCCGGTCTTGTTGCAGATGGGGGGGATGAGAATGAAGCGGTATGGTGTAGCTGATGCTCTCCCGAGTATTGCCTAGGGGTCTGTCGGATTGCAAACTCTCGCGGTTTCCGATATGTAAATGTTTCGCGACGTGAAGGGGACCTGACGGATGGGACGAGCCGGGAGGGGCGCCGCCCGCACAGCAGTGTCGGCGCGTCATCGCATGCTCCGCCTCGCCGCCCTCGGGATCGTCGCGGTCGCGCTGCCGCTGTCGGGCTGCGGACCCGCGCCGTGGGCCACGGGAACCACACCCGCCGCCCCGCCGGCGACCTCGGCCGCGCCCGTCGCGCCGCCCGTCTCGAACGACCTGTCCGGAGGTTCGACGCAGCGCACCCTGACCGCGGGGGCGGTCTCGGCCACCGTGAACTACTGGTCGACGCTGCGCATGGACCGCTGGACCGCCACGGCCGTCAAGCCGATCAGCCTCTCGATGGTCACGACGATCACCCCGAACGACGGGCAGAAGGTCTACCTCCAGCGTGCGTCGATGACGGCGATCCCCGCGAACGCGACGGAGACCTTCGCGCCGCTGGACGCGCAGGTCGACCAGTCGACCGTGTCGCCCGGCTATCTCGTGCTCTCGCCCTACAGCTACTCGAACACCTTCAACGTCGGCGCTGTCCCCGCCGAGGCGACCTACGTGACGATCCAGTTCGACTACGACTTCCTCGTGCAGACCACGCCCACGTCGACGGAGTTCGCGAAGCAGACCGCCAGCGACACGCTCACGATCGCCATCGCGGCCCAGACCGGCGGCTGACCGCCCCTTCCTCAAGATCGGGTAAAGACCGCGTCGAGGTTTCCCCAGTTCCGCGGGCGGGGGAGCGCCCAGAAGATAACGTGTCGATCATGCCTCCCGCCCCCCTCCGCCCCGCCCGGCTCCGCGCCGTCGGCACCGTCGCGGCCGGACTCGTCGTGCTGACCTCGCTGACCGGTTGCACTCAGATCGCGAGCGCCTTCAACGGTCTCCAGCAGAACGTCGTCGCCACGCCCGAACCGCGCCCGTCGGCGTCGGCCGCGGTCTCGATGCCGTTCGACTCCGCCTTCACCTACGACGGGTCGGTGTCGCTGTCCACCGACGTCGCCGACGGCCTCGAGGTGCGCCTCGACGTGTGGGCGGCCGACCCCAAGCGCACGCAGGAGTGGGCGCCCGACAACGACAAGACCTTCGGGTTCGCCGTCAACGTGTACGACCACCGCGTCGACGAGAAGGCCGTCCTCACGCAGAAGCGCCGGGTCTACCTGTCGATGATCAGCGTCACCTCGCAGGTGTCGCAGTCCACGATCGGACAGCAGCAGATGATGTCGCCGTTCCAGTTCTCGGCCGACCCGCGCACGCTCGTGCCGACCGACACGCTGCGCTCCGACCGCGGTCTGCTGCTCAACAGCTACCAGGGTGGGCTGCTCGTGCCCACCACCACGATCCATCAGCTTCCCGCGGACACCTACGGGATCACGCTGCAGTTCGCGCTCCAGGTGTGGGTGGAAGGCACCGCCAACACCGACTCGAGCTTCGCGCAGCAGACCGTCTATCAGGTTCTGCCGGTCGCCATCTTCTCTCCGACCGCTTCCACTCAATAGTCTGTCAGCACAGCAGACACGAGGTATCTATCGTGAGCACGCCCTTTGACACCGGACGGCAGGCAGCCGAACCGCAGTTCACCGCTGCGCCGTTCGCCACGCCGCCGGCGCCCCCGGCGAACCCGTTCGCGTTCCCGGCGCCGGACGCGTCGGCGCATCCGGCCGATCTCGCGATCCCCGACCTCGACGACTTCGCCTCGGTCCTCGAGCACACGACGGTCCACCGCTCGACGATCGGGTGCGTCGTGCCCGCGTACAACGAGGAGGAGTCGATCGCGGACGTGATCCGTTCCCTCCTCGGACAGAGTCGCGTTCCCGACGTCATCCACGTCGTCGTCAACAACACCTCCGACGCCACCGTCAAGATCGCGTCGGAGTTCAGCGGACCGCACGAGATCTCGACCGAACTCGGGGAGCAGTTCACCGAGGTGTTCGTGCACGACATCGGCAAGAACCCCGACAAGAAGGTCGGGGCGCTCAACTACGGCTATGCGCTCGTCGAGGGCTACGACTACCTCCTCGGTGTCGACGGCGACACGATCGCGGACCGTCGCGCGGTCGAGTTCCTCGAGAGCGAGGCGGTCTCGGACTCGCGTATCGGCGGCATCTCGGCGATCTACTCGATCGACGACAAGCCCATCCAGGGGCTGGTCGCCAAGTTCCTGATCGCCGGCCAGCGCACGCAGTTCGCCGCCTTCAACCTCCAGAACCTCCTGCGCGGGCGCAACATGGCCGTGCTGGGCGGGCAGTTCTCGATCTTCTCGACGACGGCGCTGCGCGACGTGATGAAGGCGAACCACCAGAACTCGCCCTGGGTCAAGGACAGCGAGGTCGAGGACTCGCTCCTGTCGCTGCAGATCAAGAGCGCCGGCTACCTCACCAAGATCAGCCCGTTCGCCCGCGCGGATGTCGGCGGCATGACGACGCTGAAGGGCTACGACGCCCAGCAGGTGAAGTGGACGTACGGCGCGATCGAGCTCATGTGGCCCGGTCAGCGCGGCGACACGAAGGGGCAGCCGTTCCACCCGAACCTGCGCCTGCGGTGGTTCGAGAACTTCTCGATGCTCACCAACCTGTTCGTGCGCGTCGCCTTCCTGACCCTGCTGATCGCCTCGCTGTCGATCAACGCCTTCGTCTTCTCGCCGTGGTGGCTCATCCCGCCCGTGATCGCGACCATGCTGAACCTGCGCGTCGCGCGCACGATGGAGGCATGCGATTCGCGAGACCTCATGTTCGCCGGTCTCATCGTCCCGGCCGAGGTGTTCATGTGGATCCGCATCAGCCACTTCCTGCGCTCGTGGACGCGGTTCCTCTCGCGCAAGAAGGTCGACAACTGGGCGATGCAGGCGCGTGCGGAGCGCGGCGGCGGCAGCATCGGGCACTGGGTGCCGTTCATCATGCTCGCGATCGTCGCGATCGCCGTCGCGGTCATTTGGAACATGCTCGACCCGGTGGCGCAGTCCGCCATCCTGTGGGTGGGCTGGCCGATCGTCGGTGTCGTCACGGTCATCCAGACCGTGCTCATGTCGTTCAAGCTGTTCCGCCGGCACCAGGGCTTCAAGGTCTGACGACCGGCGCCGCGCCGGGCCGGATCAGGCGGCGTGCTCCGAGGTGAGCCGGTAGCCGACGCCGCGGACGGTCTCGATGTAACGCGGGTTCGCCGGGTTGTCGCCGAGCTTGCGGCGGAGGTTCGTCATGTGGGCTTCGATGGCGCGCTTGTCGGCTTCGCCGACGAAGTAGCTCGTCACGTACGACTCGCCGCGCAGCACGAGGGTGAGGTCCGCCTTGCTGCGCACCCGACGCTTGGACTCCATCAGCGTCGCCAGCAGGTCGAACTCCGTCCGCGTCAGGACGAGCTCCTGACCGTTGATCGCCGCGACGCGCTGTTCCGGGTTGACGGCGAGATCGCGGTGCGCGACCCAGCCGGGTCCCGTGAACGCGACGACCGCGCCGGGGCCGCCGGACGCGGCGAGCTCGGTGCCGGGCACCTGCGGCCCCACGGTGGAGGGGACGACGATCGGCTGCGCCGGCGCGGGCGGCGCCGGCGCGGATGCCGCGGGCTGGCCCGCCGCCGCGGGAGCCCCCGTGTGGCGGACCTCGTCGAAGCTGTAGGGCGGGTCGGCGACCGGCTCGACGGTGGGCCATGGCCCCGGCTGGGCGTCGGGAGCGCCGGTCGGCGACGCGACCCCGGGCCATCCCGCGGGCGCCGCCTGGCCGGGATAGCCGTAGCCGGCGGCGGGAGCCGACGGCATCCCGTAGTCGGGCACACGCTGACCGGGACGTGCGCCGGGGAAGGACGGACCGGCGACCTCCTGGCGCGGCGCCGTCTGCTGCGGGGCGTTCGTCATCGTCGCACGCGGTCGGCGCAACAGGGAGTCGATGCGGGCGCGCAGCTCGCGCGGGCGGAAGGGCTTGACGATGTAGTCGTCGGCCCCCGACCCGAGCCCCACGACGACGTCGGCCTCCTCCTCCAGGCCCGTGATCATGATGATGAAGGTGTCGCTCTGCGCCCGGATGCGTCGCGCCGCCTCGAATCCGTCGATGCCGGGCATGTTGACGTCCAGCGTCGTGACGAGCGGCTGGTAGGAGAGCACGGCGCGCACGCCGTCGATGCCGTTGCCGACCGAGACGGTCGAGAAGCCCGCCGCTTCCAGCACCTCGACGATGAGGTGGCGGATGTCGGGATCATCTTCGATGATCACGGCGGTCTTCATCGGCAACGAGGGATCGGTCATGGGCCCGAGGTTCTCCATTAGGGGGGTGTGGAGCAGGGTGGTGAGCCACAGTCTAGCCACGGCGGAGCGCCGCGGGACCGCGGCCCGCTCAGCGGACGTCGCGCGTGAGCTCCTCCGCTGCCTGCGGCCACCACCGCCCGGCGTCCGGGCCGCCGTTGCAGGTGCCGTCGCTCTCGCCCGGGGGTTTGATCCACAGGTTGGTGTCGACGACGTCGTCGCCGAAGGTGCCGCCGGGGTCGCCGACCCGCTGCCCGGAAGGGTTGCACCAGGTGGCCCCCGCGGTCGCGAGGCCGTTGCGGGAGGTGTCGATCACCGCATGCGTGCCGCCGAGCCGTGCGGACAGGGCGTGGGCGTAGGCGAACTCGTCGTAGGTCGACTGATAGTTCGACACGTTGGTCGCGACGCCGCGCACCCGGTCGATGATGCCCATCTGGCCGATGAGATCGGCCATCTCGTCGGCGCTGTGCCAGGCGCTGTGGCCGCCGTCGATATAGATCCAGGTGCCGGTCGAGCTCAGTGCGTCGACGGCGTCGGAGAGATACTTCGCCCGCGTCGGGATGTCGCCGCACTCACTCGTCAGAGCGATGCTGTCGGGCTCGAGCACCACGATCTTCTGTTCGTCGGGCGCCGTCTTCAGCGCCTTGCCGATCTCGCGCACCCAGCGCGGGTAATCCTCGGGCGACAGGCCGCCGGCGGAGTGGTTGCCGCAGTCACGGTCGGGCAGCCCGTAGACGACCATCGCGGTCGCACGGCCCTGGTCGCGGCCCTGAGCGATGAGGCTGAGCACCGTGCCGCCGACCGTGCCGATCGGATCCTGCTCGGGCGTGAGCCAGTAGGCCGTCGGTTGGGCGGCGAGATACTGCGTGGCGGCGGTGGCGTCGGCCGCCATGTCGATGTGGTCCAGCGCGACGCGCGCCTTCGACTGCTCGGGCGCGATGACGGTCGTGCCGACGGCGGGCGGCTGTGCGAGCACGGCGTGCACCCCCTGGGTGATGAAGACCCCGACGACGGCGATCGCGCCGAGCACGAGGACGGCTCCCGCTGAGATCGCGGTGATGACGATCGCGCGGCGGGAGATGCGCCTGCGGGGGGAGGAGGACACTCCTGAACTGTAGCGGGTGCTGGTCCGTCAGCGATCGTCGCGGTCGCGTCGCCGCCGCGCGGCGAGGGCGATCAGCACGGTGGCGCCCGCGAGGACGAGCGCGCCGCCGCCCACCCAGACGCCGACCAGCTGGCCGCTGTCGCCGCCGGTGCTCGGCAGCCCGTCCGCCCCCGTGATGGAGGTGCTCGCCGTGCCGCCCGCGGAACTGCGGGAGATCGCCGCGATGTTGTAGACCCCGCTCGCGTTCTGAGGGAGGGTGATGCCCACGGCGGGCAGGGCGCCGGTGGCGTCGGAGGTGCGCGTGACGCTGCCCGTGCTGATCGCGAAGCGCACGATGCCGAACGCGACGTCGCGACCGTTCTCGCCGGTGACGGTGATCGTCACGGGCTCGTTCGCGGCGAAGGTGCCGGACGCGCAGACGAACGACAGCGTGCCGCCCGCGGGCACGCTCGCCGGGGAGCTCGTGCAGGAGTCGACCGGCGGGTAGATCGTCGACGCCTGGGCGGCGACCGGGGACAGCGCCAGCGCGGCGCCCAGCAGGCTCGCCCCCGCGACGCGTGCGACGCGGAGCCGGTCGATGGAGCGGTGCGAGCGGGTCATGGAGCTTCTCCCTGCGATCTGCGGTGCGGCCTCGGTGGAGCTCGGCGGTTGTCGCGGTTGCAGGGAGTCTAACCGACCCCGCACGTCGCCACGACGACGGGGCTACGACCGGCATCTGCCGTCGGGGTCACGAGCGCCTGGGCATCGGCGACGGGCGTCGTCGCGCGGACGATGACGGTCAGCCCTGTCGATGCTCCGGGATCGAGATCGATGTCGAACGTCAGAACGCGCCGCCCCTCGTGCATGCCGCCGGCGAACCCGGCACCGTTGGTCGCCTCGGCGGAGACCAGCTCGAACCCCTCGGGCAGGTAGAGGTTGCCGACGACCTCCGTCGTTCCCGCGGGCGTGCCGAAGTTGCCGCCGCCCGTGACGTAGGACGGAAGGGAGGTGGCGGCATCCGCCGGTGCGCGACTGGTGAGCGTCAGTTGGAGCGTGAGCTGCCTCGACGCCACCGTTCCGGCGGGGAGGCAGGAAGCCCAGGCGAGCGAGACGTCGGGCTCGGTGTAGTAGCTCATCTTGGAGCCGGTGCCGTCGTTCAGGTAGACGCCGAAGCGCGCGGTGCGGGCGTCGGTGACGGGAAGCTGACCGGCGACGACGGTGCCGTCGATGAGCTTCTGCTCGTCGGCATCGGCGCTCCAGGCGAGGAGGCGGTGTTCCTCACCCGCGCGCGTGAGGGCTTCGATGAGCCCGGATGCCGAGCCGCGCCCGTCCGCGAGAGCCTGGAAGACCGCTCCGGCGGCGCCGGCGAAGAAGGCGTCTTGTTCAGCCGGGTTCGTGTAGCGCAGGTACACCTCGTTCAGGAGCAGAGGGACCGCGTTCTCGGCGGTCAGGGTGTCGCCGGTGGGCAGCGAGACGGGGCCGGTGGTCTTCAACAGGTACGACAGCACGACCGGGTCGACCGCGAGCACGCCGTCGACGTCGCTGCCGGTCTTTAGCCGGTACATCGCGCGCGCGATCGGGCCGTCCACCGAGAAGTCGGGGATCTGGGTGAGGTTCTGGAAGTAGCGGGCGGGCTTGGTGTCGAAGATGCCGACCACCTCCTCCGAGAGCGGAGCGACCGGCTCGTCGTAGCCGCGGGGGAAGTCGCGCGAGGAGAGCGTGCCCGACAGGGACAGTGCGCCGCCTTCGGTGTGCACCACGATGGCCGCGCCGGCGATCCCGCCCAGCGAGCGCCACTCGGCGTTGTTCTGCACGAGCACGAGATAGTTGCGGGGACCGTTCTGGCCGAGCATGTCGGGCAGCAGCTGCGCGGTGCGCGACACGGTGTCCACGGCGGTCGCGACCCGCGTGAACAGGTCGTCGGCGCGGTCGACGGCCGTGCCGACCACGCCGACCAGGGGCGTGCGATCGATCTCCTGAACCGCCTCCGCCGCCGAGGTCGCTTTCGTCGCGGCATCCTGCGCCGGTGCGGCGATACCGGTGAGCACGCTCGTGTCGATGCGCCCGCCGACAGGGCGCAGCGCGTCGACCGATATGCCCTGCGCGGCGGTGGCGAGCGGCAGGAGGCTCTCGCGGAGCAGCTCGTCGGAGGCGGCCGCGACCGTGCCGAACGCCGCGAGCTGCGGGCCGATCCACGGTGTGTGCGCGGCGAGGGCCCAGATCGGGTCGGACGTGAGCTCGTGCGCGGCCGCCGCATCCGTCGCAAGTCGCGCGAGGGTCGGGGCGGCCGACGCCGGGTCGTCCGCGAGGGCCGCCGTGGTGTCGTCGGCTCCGGTCTGGATGCGGGTGAGGTGCTGGTAGGCCATCGCGCCGCGCACACCGATCCACACGGCGGCGAAGAGGCCGAGCACCAGGGCGCCGGCCAGAATCCAGGCGAAGGCGCGGCCCGCGGTGCGCGCCGGACGGGGGAGTGGGCTCACGCCACTGATCCTAAGGGGGACGGCCTAGGCGACGATGCTCGCGCGCTCCCAGCGGTCGCCGCCGGACAGCTGGGCCTCGTCGGCCGCGGCCGCGGCGGCGGCGATGAGGTCGTCGAGGTCGTACCCGATGAGCGAGACGCTCGCCCATCCGATGCTGGCCGACAGTCGCACATCGATGGACTGGTCGCTCGACACCGTCGACACACGCTCCAGCAGCGAACGCAGCATCGGTCGGACCGCGGCCTCGTGCCGCGGCAGGAGCACGAGCATGCGGTTCGGCTCGACGCGGTCGAGGTCGGCTTCGGCGGGGAAGACGGCCGACACGTCCGCGGCGAAGCGGTCGAGCACGCGGGTGTAGGCGAGCGCGCTGGAGGCTTCGCGCAGTGCGAGGGGATCGTCGAGGCGCACGTCGAGCAGCGACCACCACGCGTCGTCGAAGCGCTCGGCGCGGACGAGGCGATCGACGGCGACGGCGCGGAACCCGGTGGGCGCGTCCTCGTCGGCGACGGGCGCCTCGGTGCGTACGAGCAGGAGCAGCGACACCAGGGCGGTGACCAGCGTGACCACCGCGACGGCGGGGGCATACTGCTGCGCCATGAGGAGCGTGCCGATGCTGTCCTCCGCATGACGGACGAGGCCCGACACGAACCAGATGAGGGCGAAGACGCTGATGAGGCCCGCGGCGATGGTGAGCGGGATGGTCGCGGCGCGCTGTGCGGAGCGCACCGCGAACAGCTCGATGGCGATGGCGGCCGACACGGCGGCGACGAGCACGAGCCCGACGGCGAGGACGAGCGGCTGCGCGTCGGTGTCGGCGCTCACCGCGAGCGCGACCCCCACCAGCGCCGACACGAGCAGCGTCGGCACGAGCAGCACGTGGCGTCGTCCGATGCGCACCCGGATGCCGACCCAGACCAGGCCGAGCGCCGCGACGTTGAGGGCCTCCGCGAGGGCGCGCGGCCAGGCGCCGCCGAGGGTCTCGGACGCGGCATCGAAATAGGTCGCGACCATCGCGGCGACGAAGGCGCTCGACCAGATCGCGGACTCACGCGAGGGATGCGGCAGGAAGCCCAGGCCGATCATGATGGCCGTGCAGACCGTCGACAGGGTGATGAGCAGCGGTTCGATCTCGGTCACGCCTGGTCCCCGCTCTCGTCGTCTCGTCCGTGCGTCAGAGGGAGGCGGACCGTGACGGTCGTTCCCGATCCCAGCGCGCTGTCCAGGGCGATGGTGCCACCGTTCTCCTCCACGATCGTGCGCGCGATCGACATCCCGAGGCCGGTGCCGGCGATGCCGCTCGCGGTGGCGCTGCGGGCGCGGAAGTACGGTACGAACACACTATCCAGATCGGACGGCGCGATGCCGATGCCGGAGTCCGCGACGCGCAGCACGGCTTCGTCCCCCTCGCGGGTCGTCCACACACGGACCGTCCCGGCGCGCGGCGTGTACTTGATGGCGTTGCTGATCACGTTGTCGACCACCTGACGCATCCGGAATCCGTCCCCCGCGACCGGGAGCGGCTCGTCGCCGTCGCGGGTGAGATCGATGTCGGCGGAGGCCGCGGCCGGCGCGAAGGCGTCGACCGTGGCGATCGAGAGCCCGCGCAGATCGAAACCGTCGGCGTGATCGGTCGTGCGGTGCGTGTCGAGCAAGGATGCCGTGAGCGTGATCATCCGCTCGGCCGCGCCCTCGATGAGCGCGGCGTGCTCTCGCTGCGCGGGCGTGAGCTCGTCGCTGTCGAGCAGCAGGTCGGCGTGCCCGAGGATCACCGTCAGGGGGTTGCGCAGCTCGTGGGAGACGGCGCTGGTCGCCGCGCGCTGCTGTCGACGCTCGAACTCGTGCGCGGTCACGTCGTCGAGCTGGATGATCGAGACCTCCGCGTCGGGCGCCGACTCCTGCATCACGGTGCGACCCCGGATCGACAGCGACAGCGCGCGCCAGTTGCCGCTCGCGTCGTAAAGCCACAGCAGCTCGTTCTCGGTACGCTCGCCGCGTCCGGCGCGCGCGATGGAGGTCGATTCGCGCGGCAGCGCCGTGCCGCGATAGCCGTCGTACTCGACGGCGCGCGGGGGATGCCGGTAGTCGTCGTTGTCGTAGGCGTAGAGGTGCCGGTACGCGGCGTTCGCGAGATCGAGCTGACCGCGGTCGTCGACACGGGCGAGCGCGGTGCTGATCGTGTCGAACAGTCCGTTGGCGCGGTCCTCGTGGACGGTCATCCGCGCGACCGAGCGGTCGAGCTGCCGGGACTGGCGGCGGATGAGGAGGCGGAACGCCCGTGTTCGTCGCGCGCCCTGGTTCATCGCGACGCCGAGGAAGCCCAGCGCCAGCAGGACGATGACGATCTCGAGCGGCGAGGCGGCGGCGCTGCCCGGAACGGCCCAGCGACACAGCTGGAGGGCCAGCACGACCACCAGCGCGGCGGTGACGGCCGCCATCGAGTAGTAGGTCGCGACCCACGCGATGGGAATGACCCAGAGGTAGCCGAGCGCTTCGTCGGACATCGCGAGCAACCCGATGGCGGCGGCGTCGAACAGGGGCAGCGCGACGACGGCGTCGCGGTGGCGCGCCCAGGGGATCACGATCGCGGCGATCGTGGCGCCCGCGATGGCGGTGAGGCCGGCGAGGAAGGCGATGTCGCCGAAGAGGTGCGGATCGAGCAGCGCGATGCCCACGGCGACCGCGACCGTGCTGAAGGCGACCACCAGCTGCCACTGCCACACGGACCTGACGACGGTGCCGATCAGCTGGCTGTCGGCCCATCGACTCTCGACGCGGGGGGTGGTCATCGGTTCCTCACACGGCAGTCTATTGAGCGTCCTCCGCGCTCTCATCCAGGTCGTCCGCGCCACCGACGCGAGGAAGGAGCAGCGTGGCCTTCGTGCCGTGACCGGGGAGGGAGACGAGCATGACCTCGCCCCCGTTGCGCCGCGCGAGCATACGCGCGATCGGCAGTCCCAGTCCCGTGCCGGGCATGGCGCGCACCTCGGACTGCTCTCCGCGGTAGAAGGGATCGAAGACCTGGCCCAGCGCGTCGGGACCGATGCCGGGACCGGTGTCGCTGACGGTGATCATGACGTCGCCGGCGACGTCGGTCGCCTCGATGTGGACGCGACCGCCGTCCGGCGTGAACTTCACGGCGTTGGAGACCAGGTTGCCGAGGGCGCGGATGGCGTCGTCGCGATCGGCGATGACGCCGAGATCCCCGATCGCCCCCACCGTGACGGCGAGATCTCGCGCGGAGGCGACCTCGACGTGCCGGCTCACGACGGTGGTCACCAGATCGCTGGCGGCGATGTCGGTGGGCCGTGGACGCTCGGCCTGCGTGCGGCTGAAGGAGAGGAGGTCGTCGAGCATGCCGGCGAGGCGTCCGGTGTTGCGGTGGATCGCGTCCACCCACGGCCTCGCCTCACTCGGCAGATCGATCTCGCCGAGAAGCTCGGTGTAGCCCGCGATGATCGTGACGGGCGTGCGCAGTTCGTGGCTGGTGGTGGAGAGGAAGTCTTGACGCTGGCGCTCCAGGTCGTAGCGCACCTGCAGCGTCGCAGCGGTCGCCCGCGCCGCTTCGGCGGCCGTTTCGGCGGCATCCACGGCCGTGCGCGCGTTGACGAGGGACTCGTTGCGCTCGGTGGTGGTCGACACCGCGAAGATCGCGATCGCCGAGAGGAAGATCGTCACCGTGATCGACAGCTCGGTCGTGTCGATGGTCGAGGTGGCGAACACGCCGACGCTCACCCTGCTGTACACGACCGTGACGACCGCGATGGCGAGCGCCTGCAGGTGTGCGAGCAGCGGCGGAAAACGCAGTGTCGCCCACGCGAGCGGAACGAAGACGAGGAACGCGAGGGGAAGCCGTGTCAGGGGGCCGAGTCCCGCCGCGAGCACGACGACCATGAGGATGAACTGGCCGACCAGCTCGCTGGCGGCCGGCGGCGACTGGGGTTGCGGATCGAAGAGCGCG
Organism: Microbacterium sp. PAMC21962; assembly: GCF_019443465.1. NCBI lineage: Bacteria > Bacillati > Actinomycetota > Actinomycetes > Micrococcales > Microbacteriaceae > Microbacterium > Microbacterium sp. PAMC21962. The sequence continues at coordinate 3,004,363 of NZ_CP080381.1, forward strand.
AGCGGCACGATCAGCAGCACGGCGGAGAAGTGCGACGCGCCCGTCGCGAGCGCGGCGGGCAGCGCGTCGGCGCTTCCGAGCACCGCGTTGATCAGCGCGATCGTGAGCGCGAACACCAACGCCGCCACGGCCGCCCAGGCGACGAAGCGCACGGCGTCGTTCGTGGTGCGCAGACGTGCGTCCTCCCGGCCGCGCAGGAGCAGCCAGGCCAGCAATGCCACCTCGACCGCGTTCGCTGCGCCGTACAGGGCGCTGACTCCCACCGGCCGACCGGCGAAGAGGTTACCGAGAGTGGTGACCACGAGCACGATCGCGACCGCCGACGGCCGGTGCGCCGCCCGGGCGCGCAGCACCAGCACGGCCGAAACCCCCGCAGCGGGCCACCACAATGCCACGACCATCCCCGGGAGTGCGAAGGCGACGGCCAGGAAGGAGAGGCCGAAGATGAGCGCGCTGCCGCCCACCCAGAACGCGACCGCGCGCCATTGCTGCGCGCGGCGCTGCGGGGGGCGACGACGGAGAGCCGCGGGTCGGTGTGCGACGGAGTGTTCCACCCCGGGGGCTCTCATACGAGTACGCTAATGGCAATCGGGGTGGAAACTAGGTACACGAGGGGCAGACTCGGTGGAGGCCACACCCATGGCGCATGTGCTCGTGGTCGACGATGACGCCGACGTCGCCGAACTCGTGCGCACCGTGCTGACGATCGCCGGCCATTCGGTCGATGTCGCGGGCGACGGCCAGCGCGGCCTCGCGGCGGCATCCGCGCAGCGTCCCGACCTGATCGTGCTCGACCGGATGATGCCGGGGATGACGGGCATCGAGGTGTGCCGCACGCTGCGCCAGGACCACGCCTTCGACGAGACGCGCATCATCATGCTGACGGCGAAGTCGGCGCAGAGCGACATCGACGCGGCCCGCGGGGCCGGCGCCGACGACTACGTCGTGAAGCCGTTCGCGCCGCGCGAGCTGCGCCGCCGCGTCGCCGACCTTCTCGCGTCCTGAGCCCGGCTCGGCCGGGAGCCTTCAGCTCGCGACGGCGATGATGCGCGTTCCGGCCCAGAGGGCGAGGCTGGTGCCCGAGCCCGTCGCCGTCGCGTCGAGGGCGACCGGGCCGGCTGCCTCCGCCGCGTCCATCTCGACACAGCCGAGGTCGATCGCCGACGAGCCGGTGGGATGGCCGGTGACGCGGATGCCGGCGGTGGTGGTGGTCGTGGTCGTGGTCGTGGTGGCGGTGGTGGTGCAGGCGGCATCCGTCTGGGCGACGTAGACGCCGCCGGAGGTCACGGCGACGGCGCGCGCGCCGCCCGAGAGGGCGGTCCAGGCCTGGCCGTCGAGCCGATAGGCGGTGCCGTCGCACACGAGCGCGGCCACCCCGCCCGTCGAACGCAGACCCCAGGGGGTGGCGCACGGCGCGGCGATCTTCGCGCCGTCGACGACGACCGCGCGCTCGCCGGGGAGGGCGTAGGTGTCGACGGCGAAGATGTCGGGGTAGGGCTCCCAGAACTGGCCGTCGGTGTAGGTGCGCAGGGTGGTCTTGGCGCACGCGGCGCCCAGATCGGCGACGGCCGTCGCGTTGCGGCCGCCGAAGGAGGTGAGGCTCTGCAGCTGCGCGATGCCTTTCGCGGTGGGCGTGACGTTCTGCCAGGTGGTGCCCTCGTCGCCGGAGCGCTCGATCAGTGGTGCCGCTCCTCCGCACGCGCCGGCGGTGCCGCGCCACATGGCCTCCGCGCCGACGGACAGGAACCGCTCGTCGGGGCCCGGGGCCGTGTCGGCGGGTGCCGTTGGGGTGGGGGTGGGGACGGCGGAGGCCGTCGGTGTCCGCTGGACGTAGGTGAAGGTCGGCGCCGGGCCGGCGGTCGTCTCGGCGTCGGCGGGACCGCGCCCCTGACGGAGCGCGGCGATGCTCAGGGCGGCGACCGCGACAGCGAGCACGGTGAGCCCGATCGCGATGACGGTGACACCGCCCCGCGTCGCGGTGAAGCGGCGCTGGCGGGGCACGTGTCAGCTCTCCCTGTCGGCCTCGCGCGCCTCGCGGCGGGAGTCGAACCCGAGCTCGTCCAGCGTCGGCGCTGCGGGGACGGTGGCCAGCGGCGTCGACCGTCCACGGCGCTTCTCCGCCTTGCGGCCGGCCTTGTCGCTCTTCGCGGGGGCCTCGCGGTACCCGTACCCGTAGCCGTATCCGTACCCGTAGGCGGAGTAATAGGAGTCGGGACCGCGTGTGGGCACCATCGACATGACGAACCCGGCGAGCTTGGCGCCCACCGTGTTGAGCGCTTCGGTCGCCCCGGTGAGCTGGTGACGGGTGGTCTTGCCGGCGGAGACGATCAGCAGCGCGCCGCTCGTGGCGCGCGCGAGGATCGCGGCATCCGTCACGGGGAGCAGCGGCGGCGCGTCGCACAGGACGACGTCGAAGTCCTGCTCGAGCATGTCGAGGAGCATGCTCATCTGGTGCGAGCCGAGCAGCTCGCTCGGGTTCGGCGGCACTTTGCCGGCGGGGAGCACAAAGAGGCTGCGGCCACCCCACGGGAGCATGACCTCGCTGACCTTGGCGCGTCCGATGAGAACGTCGGTGAGGCCCGCTCCGCCCTCCAGGCCGAGGTATTCGGCGACCTTGGGCTTGCGGAGGTCGGTGTCGAGCAGGGCGACGCGCTTTCCGGCGTCGGCCAGGGCGATGGCGAGGTTGATCGTCGTGGTCGACTTGCCCTCGCTCGGGATGGAGCTGGTGATCACGAAACTCGACCGGCCGCCCATGTCGAGGAACTGCAGGTTCGTGCGCAGCGCCCGGAACGACTCGGCTCGCGGGCTGAGGGGGTCGGCGTGCACGATGAGCGGGCGTTCCTTCGCCTTCGCGTCGTACGCGATCGCGCCGATGCCGGGGGCGCCGGTGATCTGCTCGGCGTCGCGCGGCGTGCGCACGCGGTTGTCGAGCGTCGTGCGCAGGACGGCGACACCGATGCCGAGCGCGAGCCCGATGAGCGTTCCGAGCGCGAGGTTCAGCGGGACGTTGGGGCTCGACGGCTTCAGCGCCGGCTGCGCGTCGCTGACGCGGCTCAGGCGGACGGGGCTCCCGCCCGCCGCGGTCTCGGGCTCGAGCTGCGGCACCGCCGACGCGAGGCTGGCCGCGATCGCGTTCGCCAGCTTCGCCGACTGGACCGCGTCGGGGTCCGACACGCTGATGGTGATCAGGGTCGAGTTCAGCGTGGCCGACGCCTTCACGCGCCCCGCCAGCGACTCCGCCGTCACGGCGAGACCGAGGTCGGCGATCACCGGGTTGAGGACCACGGGCGTGCTCACGAGACCGACGTACGTGTTGATGCGCGCCTGAGTGAAGTTGGAGCCCTGCTGAAGCTCCGCAGCCGTGCCCGCCGTCTGGGTCGAGACGAAGACCGTGCTCGACGATTCGTAGATCGGCGTGCGCGTGAGCGAGTACCCCGCGGCCGCCCCGAGCCCGAGGAGGGTCAGGACAACGATCACGAGCCAGTTCTTGCGGAGGATGCGGATGTAGTCGCTGAGCTCCATGGTGCCTCTCGAAGACGCGCTGCCGGCCAAGAGGGGGGTGGAGGCCGGACGATCGGACTCAGTCTGCCATAGGCCATGTTTCGTGCCGGTGTCCAGGCGGCAACGGCACGATGCCGTGCGGGTGGGTCGTTCGCACCCGGACTCACTCCCGGAGTGCATACCGCGCGTTCCCGCCGAGCCGTGGTGTGCGGTCCGCATCGATCCAGGGCGGCGGCACGAACCAGACGCTTGCCGCCGTGCCGCGGCCGTCGATGCGGATCTCCCAACCGTCGTCGTGCACGCGGTGGTGGCATCCGGTGCACAGCAGCACGCCGTTGTCGATGTCGGTCGGTCCGGTATCTCGATCCCACCAGGAGAGGTGATGACCGTGCGTCCACGGCGGGGGCGCCCCGCAGAAGGCGCAGCCGCCGTCCCGTTCGGCGAGAGCCAGCTTCTGCGCCGAGGAGAACAGTCGCCGCGCGCGTCCCCAGTCGAGGATCTCGCTGTCGCCGCCGAGCACGCACGGAATGACCTGCAGATCCGCCGCCAGCCGCCGCACCTCGGCCGCGGGCAGCGCGGCATCGAACCCGTCGATGCTCGCCAATCCTCGCCCCGACTCGAGCTCGTCGAGGGTCATCCGCACCACGACGGTCGTCGTCGCCGCAGTCGGCACCCGATCGCATCCGAGAGCGTGCGCGCACAGCTCGTGGAGAGCGTCGGCGCGCATCTGTGGCAACGTGCGCTCGTCTCGCGCCGCGTCATCGCGATGCTCGTTCTGCTGGAGAACCCGCGGCACCATCGCATCGAGCGCGGTCTTGATGGGCGCACCGCTGGCCACGTCGAACACACCGGTCAGATGCAGCATCCCGTCGCGCTCCTGGACGCGCAAGGCACGCTGCGACCGGTGCTCCTCGTGTGCGGCGGCGATGCCGTCGGGATCGAGCTGCGCCTCGGCCCGCGCGAGCAGCCGCGACAGCTCGTCGGCGCGGAGCCCCGGTGCCCGTTCGCACAAGTCCTGCTCGGCCGCGTCTCGACGGTCGGGGTCGACCCGCAGTGCCAGCCGATCGAGCAGCCCGATGATCGCGGATGCCGCCGTCATACCCAGCGTGCCCGTCGCGACCGCCGCCGCCACATGCGGATGCGCCGCCGGCCGCTCGTCGCCGCCGAACGTCGCCCGCGACGCCGTGGCCTCGCCGACCTGCACCAGCCTGATCGCCTCGCCGACGCTCGTGCCGGTGGTCGCCTGGATCAGCGCGACCGGAGACCGGAAGCCTTGCCGCTTCGCGAGGGAGTCGCCGCCCAGCTGCGGTCGCGACTGCCGGGCGATCTCCGCGGCGACGGGAGCGAACGCGGCATCCACCTGTCGCATGAGCTGACCGAAGATGCGGTTCACCTCGATGAGCTCGCCCGGTGAGAGCGCCTCCGGAGCCCGGCCACCACCGGCGGCCGTCAGCGCGTCGAGCGCTGCGGCGATGCCATCGAGTCGGTTCTCCATGCCTTCGACATTAGAACATAGATACGACACTGGGGTGAGTTATCCACAGGCGTTTCGACTCGCTGCGCTCGCTCAACGACCGGATGGGTGGGGGTGGCCGTTTCGACTCGCTTCGCTCGCTCAACGACCGGGGGTGGGTGGGTGGTTCGGCTTGCTGCGCTCGCTCAACGACCGGATGGGGGTGGGTGGTTCGACTCGCTGCGCGCGGTCAACGACCGGTGGGTGGGCGTTTCGACTCGCTTCGCTCGCTCAACGACCGGTGGGTGGGCGTTTCGACTCGCTTCGCTCGCTCAACGACCGGGGGTGGGTGGGTGGTTCGACTCGCTTCGCTCGCTCAACGACCGGGGGTGGGTGGGTGGTTCGACTCGCTGCGCTCGCTCAACGACCGGTCAGCGCGATCCGCACCACGCGCTCGACGGCGGCGAGTCCGGGCTCGAGCTCCGCCGCGGAGCGTTCGTACGTCGCCGCGGAGCGCCCGTACGGGTCGACGACGTCGTCCTCATCGGGGGATGCCGGGGGCAGAGTGATCCCGCGACGGCCGGCGATCACGGCGAGCGCCGCCGCGAACCGCTCCCGCGGACCGGCCGCATCGCCCGCGCCGGCCGCGGCCGTCCGCAGCTCCTCGTCGGTGACGTCGCCCGCGAGCCGCGCGAACTCCCGTGCGATGAAGGCGCTGCGCGTGCGCGACGGATCGAGTTCGACGATCTCGCGGCGGTGGTCGCGCGCCATCGCCAGCACGAGATCGGCGCCGTGCACGTGAGCCGGCGTGAGGTAGCGGGCGCCGTGCGCCGCGGTGAGCGCGGGGCCGACGCCGCGGGCGGCGGCGAGATCGGCGGCCTCCGGTGTCATCGGCATCCCCTCGCGTGCGCGCGTGCCCGCGCTGGTGACGGACACGTCCAGGTCGGCGAGGCGGAGGGCCAGCAGCTGCGCGGCCAGAGGGGAGCGGCAGATGTTGCCGGTGCACACGGTGAGGATCTCGAGCACGGTGACTTCCGGTGTCGGGAGGAGCGGGGGGAGTGTGTGGCTCGCTGCGCGACCGGTAGTTTGGCCACGTGCCCGATCAGCTTAGCGACCCCGCTTCGCCTTCCCCCCGGCCGAGGGGGGAGTCCGGCGCGCCGGAACATCCCGCTCCCGCCGGCGCGTCCCGGTCGTCGAGCGAGCGCAGCGAGTCGGAACGGGCCACGCCCGTGTCGACCCCGGATGCCGCCCATCGGCCGCGCCGGCGCCGCAAGCGCACCGACTGGCGCGAGGGCGGCCGTGCCGTGCGGCGGTGGGACCTGACGGTGCTGTCGGCGGCGCTGATCGGCGTCGGGATCGGGGTGGTCGGGGGAGGGGCGGTCAGTCGCATCGCGGCGCCGTGGGCACCGCTCGCGTCGACCGTCGTGCTGTGGGCGGGACTCGGTGCTGCGATCGCCTTCGCCTTCCTGCGCGGCCGGCCTGCCGGGCTCCTGCGCTTCCGGCCGACCGATCTGCTGTGGGGCCTCGGGCTGGGGATCGCACTGCGCATGATGCAGGGATGGGTGAGCGGCGCGGATGCCGCGTCCTTCCCCTCCGCCGTGAGCCTCGACGGATCCCTGCCGTCCGGATGGTGGCTCACCGACGCCCTCCCCGCGGGGGTGATCGCGCCCGTGGTGGAGGAGTTCTTCTTCCGGACGGTCGTGCTCGTGGCGGTCTACCAGCTGCTGCGACGCGGCGTGGGTGGTGTCGCCGCCGGAATGACGGCGCTGCTGGTGTCGGCGGGCGGTTTCGTGCTGCTGCATGCGACCGCCGGCGTCTTGACGCTGAGCGACGGCATCCAACTCTTCGCCGTCGGTGCCACGTGCGCGCTCGTCGTGCTCCTGACGGGCCGTATCTGGGGTGCGGTGCTCACCCACGTCGTCTACAACGTGACGTACCTCGCCCTCGTCGTCGTCGGTACCGCTCTCATCTGAGTCACCTGAGTCACCAAGTTTTCACCAAAAGGATGATGAGCCGGCCTCCCTTGGCCCCTACGCTCAGGTGTCACCGGGAGTAACCGAGCTGGCAGGCGTCACACGCCTGACACATTCGGCTGATAATCTCCCGAGAGCCGGGGGGCCCAGGACCAGAGGAACAGAAGGAGGACGCCGAAGTGTCGACCGGCTTTCAGGTCGATGCGACGCCGGAGTCGCCTCACGACTCGACAGGACCCACCGCTCAGGGCGCGGCAAGCGCCCCGGATCGCGTGGCACCGTCGGTTCAGGCCGCCATCCCCATGCCCCCTGCTCCTGCTCCACTCGACGACTGGCGTCGGCGTTTTCAACGTCGGCTCGTCCTCAGCGACTTCCTCGTCCTGATGTGGGTCGTCTTCGGTACCCAGATCGCGTGGTTCGGCTTCGGCAACGCCCAAGTCGCCATTCGTGACGATGCGCGCATCACCGACGTCTCCTATTGGGTGTTCTCGATCCTGCTCGTCCTCCTCTGGATGGGCGCGCTGTCGTGGAACGATTCGCGCAGCATCCGGGTGTTGGGCTCGGGCTCGACCGAATACCTCCGCATCGTCGATGCGAGTCTGCGGCTGTTCGGCGCGATCGCGATCATCGCCTTCCTGACGCGCATCGACATCGCGCGCGGGTTCCTCCTGCTGAGCCTGCCGTTCGGGGTCTTCGTGCTTCTGTGGACGCGCTGGCTGTGGCGCCAGTGGCTCATCATGAAGCGGCGTACCGGTGCCTACTCGGCGCGCGTCCTTCTCGTCGGATCCGAAGAGTCCGTCGCGCAGATCGCCCGCGAACTCCTGCGGACGCCGAGCGCCGGTTACCACGTCGTCGGCGCCTGCACGCCGACCGGGAAGGTCGCGGACTTCGTCCCCGGAACCGCGATCCCGATGATGGGCAGCGTCGACGCGATCGAGCGGGCGATGGAACGCACGGCGGCTGACACCGTCGCCGTCACGAGCACGGACGAGCTTCCCCCCGACAAGGTCAAGCAGATCTCGTGGAACCTTCAAGCCGGACGCCAGCACCTCGTTCTCGCCCCCAGCATCGTGGACATCGCGGGACCACGTCTCCACACCCGTCCGGTGGCCGGGCTGCCGCTGATCCACGTGGAGACACCCCGCTTCAGCAAGGGGCAGCTGTTCTTGAAGCGTGCGGTGGACATCGTCGCGAGCGCCGTCGGCGTCCTCGTGCTCAGTCCGCTCCTGGCATTCCTGGCGATGAGCGTGCGGCTCTCCTCGGAGGGGCCCGTCTTGTTCCGGCAGGTCCGCGTCGGCCGCGGTGGCACCGAGTTCACGATGCTGAAGTTCCGCTCCATGGTCACCAATGCAGAGGACATGCTCGAACAGCTCTGGCGCGAGCGTCGAGAGCAGGGCGTGGACTCGGGCAACGAGGTCATGTTCAAGATGAAGAACGATCCGCGTGTGACTCCGATCGGCAGGATCATGCGGAAGTTCAGCCTCGACGAGCTTCCTCAGCTCTTCAACGTCATCGGCGGATCGATGTCACTCGTCGGTCCTCGCCCTCCCCTTCCCAGCGAAGTCGCGCAGTACGCCACGCATGTCCATCGGCGGTTCCTCGTCAAGCCGGGCGTCACCGGCCTGTGGCAGGTCAGCGGCCGGTCGACGCTGTCGTGGGAGGACACCGTGCGGCTCGATCTCTCCTACGTCGAGAACTGGTCGCTCGTCGGCGACCTCGCCATTCTCGCGAAGACCGCCCGCGCGGCCGTCGCGCCGGGCGACTCCGCGTCCTAGTCAACGAACCGAAAGGGCATGGTCATGAGTTCCCCCCAGACCCAGCCGACCCTCAGCTCCGTGGGTGCCCGCAAGCTCCTCCTCGTCGCATCGACGGGAGGCCATCTCGCGCAACTGTCCCGATTCGCCGAATCGCTGGGCGCGAGCGAGGACTCGCTGTGGATCACCTTCGACACCGCTCAGAGCAAGTCGCTGCTCGCCGACAAGCGGGTCTTCTACGTGCCCTACGTCGAACCTCGTGACTGGAAGGGCGCTCTCCGGGCGCGGCGTCTGATCGCCGAACATCTGAGGAACGAGAACGACTTCGACGCGGCGTACAGCACGGGAGCGGCGCTGGCGGTGTCGGCGCTGCCGCTCGCGCGACGCTTCGGCATCCCCTGCACGTACATCGAGAGCGTCTCACGCGTCTCCGGCCCGTCGCTGTCCGGACGGATGCTCGCGGCGATGCGCCGATTCGAGACCTTCACGCAGCACCCGCAGTGGGCGTCAGGACGGTGGAAGCCTCACCGCAGCGTGCTCGCGGAGTTCACGACCGAGGTGGGACAGCCGGTCGATCGGCCGCGTCTGTTCGTCACGCTGGGCACCATCAAGAAGTACCGGTTCGATTCGGCCATCGACGCCGTGCTCGCGACGGGCTTGGCGGATGACCGCACGATCTGGCAGGTCGGTGAGACGACCGGCCGGACGGATCTCCCCGGGCACGTGTTCGAGCACATCCGGGCGGATGAGTTCTCGGAGTACGCGCGTAACGCTGATGTCGTGATCAGCCACGCCGGCGTCGGGTCGCTCCTCGAGCTGCTGGAGCTCGGTGTTCATCCCGTTCTCGCCGTGCGGAAGAGCCAGAGAGGCGAGCACGTCGATGATCACCAAGCCCAGATCGCGGAGCTGGTCAATGAGTTGGGCATCGCCACCGCTGTCGACCCCTACGAGATGACCGCCGACCTGCTGGTCGAAGCGAGCAGCAAGCGCGTCCGTCCCATCTCCCCCGGAGAAGCCACACCGTGAGTTCTGCACGTCACATCTTCGTCCCCGGTGTCGGGCAGCACGACAACATCGGTGACATCATCCTCCGGCGCGAGCTGATCGAGTGGCTGCGTCCGTTCGGAAAGCTCCACGTCTATGTCGGTGCGGCTCCGGAGGGCTACGCGGACGCGTTGGATGCGGGCCCGGATTCCACGATCTACTACAGCTTCACGGCGTGGTACCGGGCGCTGCTGCGAAGCGCTGCGCGAGGCGATGCCGCCTACGTCTTCAAGCCGGGCGAGATCCAGCTGACGCTGAAAGGCATGAAGGAGCATCTCGGGATGCTGCCGGCGGTGGCTCTGGTGCGGTTGAGACGGGGTCCCGTCGCGAGGGTCGGTGCGGGAAGTCGAGACTTCGCCCCCCTGCCCCGCATGCTGATGAAGCCATCGATCGGCCTCTCGCACGTGACACTGTGGCGCGACACGCGAACCGCGGAGTACTTCCGCGGTCGCCTCATGCCGGATCTGGCGTTCGGTCAGGCGGAGCGGCTGCCCGCCGCGGCGACCGCGGAGCGCCCCACGCGGTCGAAGATGGTCGTGTCGATGCGAAGCGATCGCGATCTGCCCTCGGACGCATGGTTCGACGCCGTCCGGCGGACGGCGGACGAACACGACCTCGCCATCGTGTGCGTCGTGCAGGTGTTGCGCGACCGCGAACGGTCCGCGGTGCTCGCCCAGCGCTTGGAAGGTGCGTTGCACGATTGGGACGGTTCCCGTCCCCTCGAGCACGAGGAGGCTCTGCGCGACCTCTACCGGGAATCGCTCCTCGCCGTGAGCGATCGCCTTCACGTGCTGATCGCGGCCACAACGGAGGGCGTGGCCCCGGCGGCGCTGCTCACGGACGGGTCGGACAAGATCGATCGCCATTTCAGGGCGGCCGGCATCGACGGCGTCTCCGTCTCCGCGGCCGGCGCCGATGCTCAGCTTCTGCAGGACCACCTGGCCGCCGCGATCGAACGCGTCGAGGAGACTCAGGCAGCGGCGCGAGCCGCGCGCGCGGAACTGGCCGAGGTCCGCGCCGAGATCGCCACGCTGTTCGACGGCGACGGCGACTCTCCGCAGCGGGTCTGGCACGTGGGACGGTCGGGCGAGGTGGCGGGCGGCATGACGCAGGTCGTCAACTCCTATCTGAACTGGTCGTTCGATCAGAGCACATCCCACGTCATCGTCTCGCGGGACGGGACGCGCGGTCTGCGCGGCACCTGGCTCTTCCTCTCGGCCGCCGCCAAGATACTCACCAAGAGGAGGGACCGTCGCGACGTCATCGTCGTGCATCTGTCCCAGGGGGGATCCTTCTGGCGGGAGGGGATGCTGCTCCGGCTCGCCGACATCCGTGGTTTTGCGACCGTCGCTCATCTGCACGGCAGCGAGTTCGTGTCCTTCGCCACGGAGCGGCCGAAGCTCGTGAGACGAGTGCTGGCCGCCGCGGACACCGTGGTCGTCCTCTCCGAGGAGACGGCGGACGCCGTCTCGCACCTCCTCCCCGACAGCGACGTGAAGCTGATCCCGAATGCCGTTCAGGAGGCCGCATCCTCGGCAAAGCGACCCACCGTCGTGTTCGGCGGTGCGGTGTCGCGAAGGAAGGGTGTCGGCCCGCTGCTGGAGGCGTGGTCGCGAGTGTCTGCAACGCGTCCGGACTGGAACCTGCGCATCGTGGGGCCGATCGTGGATTCGAGTTTCGCCGGGCTCTCCATCCCGAACGCCGAGTTCACGGGTTCCCAGCCGCATGATGAGCTGATGGCGGATCTGGCCGGCGCCGAGATCGCCGTCCTGCCGTCGTTCGATGAAGCGATGCCGATGTTCCTCATCGAAGCCATGGCCAACGGCTGTGCGGTGGTGGCGACGAGCGTCGGCGGCATCGAGAAGCTCCTCGATGAGGGTGCGGGGCTCATCGTGCCCCCGGGAGACGTCGATGAGCTCGCCGCCGCACTGGGCACCCTCATGGACGATGCCGCCAAGCGCCGTGACGTCGCGTCGCGCGGGCTGCAGCGCTTCGAGGAGAACTACTCGATGAAGGCCGTGGCGCCCGTCCTCGAGCGGGCATGGACCGAGGCGCGGGATGCGCGTTACGGCAGCGATCGCGCAGCAGTAGAGGAGATCGCTCGATGAGGATCATGTTCGTCGTGCCGGCGCTGCGCGGAGGCGGCGCAGAGTTCGTGGCGCGCACATGGATGGGGGCGCTGGTCGAGCGCGGCCATCACGTCGTGACGGTTCTCACCGCAGGAGACGTCGACCCCGCGTACGCTCCGGCGGGTGTCGAGTTCCATTCGCTCAAGGGGCGCGGAGGGCAGGTCGCGAAGGTCCGGGCGATCGCCAAGGCCATGCAGCGGGAGAAGCCGGATGTCGTGCTGGCGCTGCAGGCGCATCCGAATCTCCTCGCACTCATCGCCTCACGCCTGATATCTCGGCAGGACCGCCCGGCGGTGCTCATCTCGGAGAGGAACCTCGTCTCTCTGGGGCTGAGGTCCGCGTCGCTGTCCCACCGGGTGAAGATCCGCATCGCGAAGCTGGTCTATCCCTGGGCAGATCACGTCGTCGCGATCTCGCATCCGGTCGCCGCCGAACTCGTGGCGGGATTCGGTGTGCTCAGTGAGCGCTGCACCGTCATCCCCAACCCGGCGACGGCCAAGACGAGCCGAGCCGCGGCTGCGGACGGCACGCGTCAGCCGAGCGACACGATCTCCATCGTGCTGCCCTCGCGACTGGTTTCGCAGAAGCGACCGGAACTCGCCGTCGCGACCGCCGCCGAACTCGCGCGCCGCGGCGTGTCGGTCAGGGTGGTGAGTTTCGGCGACGGGCCGTTGAAGGCGAGCGTCGAGCTCGCGGCGCGGCGAGCCGGCGTGGACATCGAGTTCAAGGGATGGGTCGAGGACTGGTTCACGCAGTTCCCCGCCGATGCCGTCGTGCTGCTCCCCTCGGATCGTGAAGGATTCGGAAACGTCCTGGTCGAAGCGGCGGCGGCGGGGTTCCCGTCGGTCGCCCTCTCCGCAGCGCTCGGTGTCGCGGACGCCATCGTCCCCGGCATCACGGGTGAGCTCGCCGTCTCGGATCGGCCCTCGGACATCGCGGACGCCGTGCAGCGCGCGTCGGCACTGACGATGACGGACACGAGCAGGTGGCTGCACCGGTTCTCGCCCGAGAACAGTGTCTCGCTCCTCGAGGCTCTGCTCGATCGAACGAGGCGTTACGTCTCCGGATGAGGGTCCTCGTCTCCGCTCTGGGGCAACGTGACAATCTTGGAGACACAGCCCTCCGCCGAGCGTTCTTCGATGTCCTCCGCGGCTTCGGCCCGCTCACGGTCTTCGTCGGGGGTCAATCGGCCGGGTACATCTCCGGACTGGGCGTGCGTGACGACGACATCCTCGTTCGAGACCGCGCGGAGTGGCGCAGAGCACTTCTGGCGGGGGCGATGGGAGGGATGCTCTACGCTCACAACGCCGGCGAGTCGGGCGCGGCCGGGCGCCATGCCCTTCGCTACGGGCGGCTCGCTCCGATTCTCCTTCTGAACCGCCTCCGCGGCGGCACGAACGTGCACGTGGGAGTGGGCATCCGGGCGCCCGGCCGTGGGCGCATCGTGGTCGCGTGCGTACTTCGACTGATGCACATCGTGCAATGGCGTGATCAGTGGAGCGCCCAGTACATCGGTGTAGGAGGCGTCGCCCCCGACTGGGCGTTGCGGCTGGGCGATCCCGAAGAGGGTGAGGGCTCCGGCATCCGTGACGTCCTTGCCGTCTCCCTGCGCTATGACGGCGCAGCGCCGAGCCCCGGTCTCGTCAACGCCATCCGTCAGGCGGCGCGGCAGCTCGATCTGCGAGTTCTGGTGGTCGCCCAGATCCGGCGCGACGAACAGATGGCGCGCAAGCTCGCAGCGCTCGTCGGCGGCGAGCACGTCCGTTGGGATGACGACGACATGATGCGCCAAGAGCAGCGGATCCGTCTTGTCTATCGAGCCTCTCGGATCGTTCTCAGCGATCGACTGCACGCGCTCGCCATCGGCGTGACCGAGGGGGCGCTGCCGGTCGCGCTGGTCTCGAACCGTCGCGAGAAGGCGTGGCGCACGCTCGACTCGGCCGGTCTCGATGTCGGAGCATTCGACCGCGACCTGGTCACCCCGGATGATCTCATCGGGGCGGCGGCGGACATCGAGCCGCGGCAGAATGCCTTGCGCGAGAGTCTGGGTCGCGCGAGAGCGTCGATCGAGTCCACCGTCCTCACGATGTCGAAAGTGGTGAACCAGTGACTACTCGTCCGCGCGTGTCCGCGGTGGCGGCGATCTTCAACGCGTCCGCATACCTCGAAGAATCCCTCCCGAAGCTCATCGCGGAAGTCGCGGAGGTGGACGGTGAGCTCATCCTGGTCGACGATGGCTCGTCGGATGACTCGCTCCGTGTGATCGAGCGTGTCGTCGGCGACGATGCTCGCGTCGTGCTCGTGCGTCTCGAGGTGAATCAAGGTGTGGCGCGGGCACGTCGGGCGGGGCTGGCTCGCGCGAGCGGCGACTTCGTGTGGTTCGTCGACATCGACGACGATTGGGACGCCACGCTGCTCAGCTCGATGGTGGGGCTCGCCGAGTCGGCGGCAGCCGACGTGGTGATCTGCGACGCCGACTATGTCTACCCGTCGGGACTCGTCCGGCCGGTGCATCCCACTGCCCAGACCTCTCGCATGGATGGTCGCGAAGCCGTCGAACGTCTCTTGTCCGGCGTGCTGAAGGGGCACCTGTGGAACAAGCTCTTCTCGCGCGTGCTCATCGAGAGCATCGAGGTTCCCCCCTCGGAGGTGCACTCGGACCTCACCATGACGTCCTCGTATCTCGCCGCCGCGACGACGGTCATCTTCACGGACCAGGTGAAGTACCGCTACCTCGTGCGTCCCGGATCGATCATCCAATCCGGTCGACGGCGTGCGCAGTCCCTTGCCATCGTCGAAGGAGCTGTCCGTACCGCCACGCAGCGGGTCGGGATCGATCCTCCGCTGGTGGAGGATTTCGTCCACCGCTTCTTCCTCTTGTCCGCGATCAAGGACTCGTACAATCCTCGCTACTCACCGCAGGAGGCGCGCGAAGCGCGTCGGCGGGCCCGAGCGAGGATCTCGGTCGCGACGGTCGTGACCCGGACTGTTCGCGTCGATCGACGACGGGCGGTGGCGCTCCTCCTTCTCAAGTTCGCACCGTTCGCCACGCCGGTCATCGTGCGGAAGATGTAGTCCTCGTCACTGTCGACGTTCGGCGCGATGCCGGGAGTGCGCTGCCTGGCGTGTAGGCGAAGGCCAACGCCCCCACCAGAGGCCACCAGATAGAGGGGACTCCCTGATTCGTGAAGTAGGCGTTGATGGAAGACGCGATGAGCAGGGACGCGAAGGTCACCGTGAGGACTGAGCGCGCGCGCACATCGATGCTCCCGCCGCCCCGCCGGATGACGGTCAGCCAGCCGATGAAGACGAGGACCTGTGCGGACAGCTCTGCGATCCCGCCTGTGATCAGCGTCTTGATGTACTCGGATTCCGGGAACGGCCACACGATCGTCTTCGGGTAGACCGGCCAGGTGCCCACGCCCGCGAACACGCTGTGTCCCCAGCCGAGCCACGGCTCGATGCTGATGGCGGGGAGGGTCTGAGTCGTCCACAGGTAGATCCGCACGGCCAGCGTGGAGGGGACCCAGGCGAACTCCGGCGGAAGATATGTCGTCGGCAGGTCTTGGAGGTTGAAGCGCGATTGCAAGGAGTCTCCGAAGACGACGCTCGCGGCGACGAACAGCAGGGTGAGCGCGAGCAGGCCGCGCACCTTGTACCCGAGGACGGCCATCGTCGCGATCAGAATCGCGAGCGCGGCGAGGATCGCGGCGAATGTGAACGTGGCGAGCACCCCCACCATGCTCGCAGCGAACACGAGCAGCTGAGTTCGCGACACCCGACGCCCCTCCGCCCGATCGAGAACCAGGCACACGGCCGCGATGGCGGCCGCGCAGCACAGGTACCCGCCGAGGGCGGACCAGTGGCCGATGAGACTCGATGCGCGCGTGAGCCGTCCGTCCGTGAGCCGGTTGATCACCGCGTCGCTCTGCGTGAAGTTGACGACGAAACTCGTGACGGCGCTCACGCCGAGCACTTGGAGCACGCCGATCGCGCTCACCGCGATGGAGGGCAGCGCCAAAGCGCCGAGAAAGGCGCGGAGCTCGTCCCGATTGCTGACCGTCAGCCGCGCGCAGTAGTACGCCGTGATGTAGTACGCGGCGTTCACGGCCACCGGATATGCCGGCGAGTGGTCCAGCCGATCGGCGTTGATGGCTTCGGTCAACACACGCACGAGGAAATAGGCCACGATCGCGAAGTCGATCCACGTTATCCGCAGATGACGCAACCGTTGCGGTGCGAAGCACAGGAGCGTCGCGACCAGGCCGATCAAGAAGACCGCGGTCGGAAACGCCAGCCCGCCGCCGACGCTGATCCTGACCCCGATCGTCCCGGCGTAGATGCCGAACAGCAGGCCGATGATCCTGGCGTTGCGCGTGTCACGCGCGGCGCGCTGGACGGCCGCCGGGGACGGCGTCGTGAGCAGCTGCGGAACAGTGGCGCTCATTCCCGGCCCGTCGTCAGCGCGTCCCAGGGAAACGCGTCGAGCAGCGGTCGGGCATCCCAGTTCTCGAGGGGATCCGACACCGACGCGGCGCCGGCAGCCAGATCCAACGCGGAGTCGAGATCCGGCGCGAACTCCGGTCGTGCGCGTCCCGTCCCTTCGTAGTAGTCGTCGTACTTGAAGATGTGCTCCCGCGTCGCGCGGAAGGGAACGACCTTCGCTCCCGCGAGCTCGCCCAGGATGATGCCGTGCAGGGAGGAGGCGACGACCACCTCGCTCCGGGCGATCCGTTCGAGGCAGTCATCGACGCGTCCCCGAGGATCGAGGACGTCGGCCGTCCGGCCCAGCGTCGACAGGTCGTTGAGGTTGGGGACGATCGTGATCTTGTGGCGCTTGTCCAGCGACCATCCCGCGAAATCCTGATCGAGGTCCCGCAACAGCAACGCAGGGTCGCCGTACACCTCCGGTACTGCAATGCCCTTGTCTCGCAGGATCGCTGCCGTGCGCGGTCCTCGCACTGCGCGCACATCGAGGCGTTCGAAGCCCAGGCTGCTCTGCGATACCTTCCCGTTGACGCCCGAGCCCCAGACGATGTCGTCATCCGCAGCGAAGTGGAGCACCGATCCGACGCTGAAGAGCCGCCGCGGCGCCTCGAGCCCGAGATCGACCGCCCCGCGCTGCTGCATCAGGAGTCGGACGATCCGCGGACCGAGGAGGTCTCCGAAGTTGTTGACTCTTCTTCGCAGGGGGATCAGCCGGCCGAGCCGTCCCGGGAAGACAGGCTTGCGGGGATTCCAGTGGAAGATCCACGGGGGCACGTCGTCGCGAACGGTCATCGGTTCCTTATCAGGCGAGCGGTGGCGGTCAGCAGTCTGAGGTCTTGGCGCACTCTCGGGATCGTCAGCCAGACGGCCACGAGATAGACGATAGCGATACCCGACAGCGCTCCGAGCAGTCCCCAGCTTCCGAGGGCGTCGTTCCAGAGATAGGACAGGGGCAGCAGGGCAGCGACGAGGGGCAGATACACCAGGATCGGGACGATCGCCTGTGCCGCGAGAGACTTCGCGTCGATGCCCGCCTTCGGGATCGCGAAGATGGTCAGGATGATCCAGTTGAGAGCCAGGCCGGTGCTCGCGCCCGCGGCGACGCCGATCGGACCGAAGGGGAGTCCGGCGACCATCAGTGCGATCATCAGGAGTCGGCTGATGATCGCGTACCGGAGCTGAAGCCCCGTCAACGCCTTGGCCAAGAACACCCAGTAGTAGACGTACCCGATGCCCTGGAAGACACCGCCGGCCGCGAGGACCGCGAAGATCGGCGCACTCGCTGTCCACTGCGAGCCCAGCACGATGGAGACGATGGGGAGCGCGAACGCCGTCGCAAGCATGAATGCGCCGCCGAGCACATACGTGAGCAGCAGCTGCGCCCGCTCGACGTAGGCGTTGAACCGCGACTGATCCTCGATCTTCGACAGGATCGGAAGCGCGACGCGGGTCATGGGCGCCGCGACCTGCTGCATGGGCAGTCGGAACAGTTGATACGCCCTGCTGTACATGCCGAGCGCGTCCGCCCCGTAGACCTTGCCGACCAGGATGTTGTCGACGTTGGAGCTGAGGTAGTTCACGAACTGCACCCCGAGCGTGTTCAGTCCGAACGTGTAGAGCGCGCCCATCCCCTGGGCGCGGCGGGGGAGCGTGGGCGCCCAACGTGCAGCGATGACGAGCACGATGAGCCGCACGAGCGAGATGCCGACCTGCTGCACGACGAGCGCCCAGAACCCGCCGCCGCTCAGCGCGACGATGACAGCGGCTGCAAGACCCGCAGTTTGACTGATGATGTCTGCGGCCGCCATCCACTTGAACCGCAGGTTCCGGGAACATTCGGCCCGGAACTGCGAGGCGCAGTTCTCCAGGAGGAACATCGGGGAGATCCCCATGGCGACGAGCGCGACCTCCGGTTGTCCGTAGAACGCTGCCATGGGATAGGCCAGTCCGAAGACGATCCCCGATATCGCGAGGCCCACGCCCAGATTGATCCAGAAGATGTTGCTTCGTTGCTGATGGGTGATCGTCTGGGACTGAATCGATGCGAGCGACAGACCGAAGTCGCCCAACAGCAACGCAAGCCCGGACACCGCGGTCGCCATCGCCACGAGGCCGTAGTCCTGGGGCGTGAGCAGCCGCGCCAAGACGATGACGGACAGGGTCTGCACCACGAAACGGATCCACTGACCCCCGAGGGTGGTCATCGCGCCACGCGCCGCAGCCTTCGACAAGCTCACGTCCGTCATCGTCTCATGGCCGCGGATTCGCGTCGGTCACGGCGAGGTTACCTTCATGCTAAGAAGTGCCGTCGCGTGACGTTCCTGGGCGAGAGACTGCCTAGGCTGATTGCCGTGACAGCTGCGCGCGATCGAGTTCGGGTCCTCATGTCGTTCGGGGATCCCTCGCGAGCGAGGAATCCCTACACTCGCCTGCTCGCCGAATCGTTGCCGCTCGATGAGATCTCGCCTTCGTACTTCACCTGGCGCCACGCGTTCCTCGGGCGTTACGACATGTTTCACGTGCACTGGCCGCACTCGCTCGCGGGCCCGACGAAGGGCGGCACGGGTGTCCGGAACGCCGTCCTGTTCATCACGCTGCTCGGGTGGCTGGCCGTCCGGCGCCGACCGATCGTCTGGACGGTGCACAACCGCACGCCTCACGAGCGGCTGCCCTGGCTCTCCCGCGTCGCTCTTCGGCTGTTCGAGTCGCGCGTGGCGTTTCGGATCCTCCTGCTCGGTCGCGAGGACGGCGTGGAAGGGGTGGACTGGGAGAAGATTCCCCATGGTCACTACCGCGACGCCTACGGGCTCGTCCTCGATCAGCCCCTGCCGGAGATCCCCCGTGTACTCCATTTCGGGCTTCTTCGTCCCTACAAGAACAGCGATCAGCTCGTAGAGGCATTCGTGGGAGCCCGCGACGCCGGCGCTGAACTGCTCGTCGCGGGCAAACCCGTGCCGCCGTCCTACGGTGTCCAGCTCGCCGAGATCGCCGGGGAGGACCCGCGGGTCGACTTGCGGCTCGAGTTCGTCCCCGACGAGCAGGTTCCCGAACTCCTCGCGACGTCGACACTCGTCGCCCTGCCGTATGCCGAGATGTACAACTCTGGTGCGGCGTTGCTCGCCCTCTCATCGAACCGTCCCGTTCTCATGCCGGACTGCGAGGCGACGCGGGAGCTCGTCGACGAGTTCGGCGACCGGTGGGTGCTGATGTTCGCCGCGCCTCTCACGCCGAGCGACCTCGAACGAGCCATCGCCCTTGCGCGCACCTGCGATGGCGACAGCGTCGACATGGCTGCGCGCGAATGGCCGCTCATCGGACGGAGACACGCAGAGGTGTATCGCCGGCTGGTCCGATGAGCCCCACGGACGACCGGAAGGGTCGTGGCCGGCGGGGATCGCGCGCCCACCGCTCCGCGTCGCCCCACCGACGTCGATCGATAGTCCTCCTCGCCGTGCTCGCCTGCGCTGCCGTGGTGCTCCCGGGATGCGTTCCCATATCGTCGCGCCCTTTCGAGCGCGGCGTGAACGTCTACACGCTCCTGATGCACCGCGGTTCGGATGCGCCGGTGTCTGATTGGGGAGAGCCGCAGTCGAGCTACGACTTCCTCGCCTCGCGCGGAATGTCAATCGTGAGGCTCGCCATCTCGTGGGGCACCCTTCAGCCGGCTCTGACGGACACGGCGGCTGACCGGGCCGCCGCTTTGAGTGCTCCCGTCGACCCGAAAGCGCTGACGATGCTCCACGAGCAGGTGGACCGGATCGAACGCGCGGGGATGCGTGTCGTCCTCGATCTGCACAATGGGTGCACCTTCCCCACGGGACCGGGCGCCACATCGGAGAACTCCCTGATCTGCGGCCGCGATCTCTCGCTCGACGCCCAGACGAGCATTTGGAGGACGCTCTCCCGCGAGTTCAAAGACGATCCGGCGATCTACGCCTATGACATCTTCAACGAGCCCCGCAGCGACTTGATCAGCTTCGCGACCTATCGAGCCGCGACCCAGGCGGTCGTCGACGCGATTCGCGACGAGGGCGATACGTCCCGGATCTGGGTCGAGGCGATGGTCGGGAACTGGACCTTCGCGAGAGACGCCGTCAAGGGGCCCTGGGTCACGGACGCGCACGGCGAGGTGGACAAGAGCATCGTGTACTCCCAGCATTTCTATCCGCGCGGCACGGCGACCACTCAGGTCCGCTACGACTATTGGCGGGGGTACGAAGCCTTCCAGACGTCGATCGTCGACTTCGGTGAGTGGTGCGAGCGCTGGGGTGTGACATGTTCGATCGGCGAGATCGGATGGCCGGGGACCGGATCTCCAGAGGTCGATCCGAATGACATCGCCGCGTGGAATGCGGTCGGCGATCGCGCGTACGCCACCGCCGACCGGTACGGGATGGACGTCACGTACTTCGCGGCCATGGGGGGAGCCGACAGCCGCTTGCTCGCGTACGACTCAACCTCGCCGACCTTCCCGGTGACCGTGGGGATCGATCAGGCGCGGTCGCAGGCCGGCGTCATCGAGCAGTTCCTCTCGCGCGACAAGCGCTAGGACGGCCTTGCCCTCGACGGCCGCGGAACTGGCGGACGGCGCTCTGATCTGCATACAATCTTCTCGACCAGAGCCGGGGGGCAATGTGGTTACTTACGAGCAAGCCAAGAAATACTGGGACCAGCGGCGCGAGTCGCGGTCCAGACTCGCGTCGATTCTCGACGGCGACCCATTCGTGACCGACGAATTGCGCCGCGTCGTCAAGAGGATGAAGCGGCGAGAATCCGCTTTTCGTGCTCGACTCGGGGGTGCGCAGGATCCCTATTCTCAGCGATACCCCGAGGTGGCGAACCGCTCCCGCCTCGAGGAACTGGCTCAGATTCAGGCGGGCATCCGTATCGGGGCGTGAGTGAGTTCCGTAGCGCGCGAGCGTCGCCACGGAACTCGCGTCGATGAGCGCGGCTCTCGGCGGACGGTTCGGCGATCGCTGGGGGCTCAGCCGCCATCCGATGCGAGTCCGGGCGTGCTGCGCCCGTTGCGGTATCGCCGCTCGCGCGTGTGTTCCTTTTTGCGCTCCCTCGTTTACATGCCGGATACGCGTCTCTGGTAGGAACAGTCTTGCGTGTTCCTTCTCCTCGCACGCACCGTCCCCCCAACAGGAGCTCCTATGAAGCTGTCCGTCATCGGTTGTGGTTATCTCGGCGCGGTGCATGCTGCCGCCATGGCATCCATCGGTCACGAGGTCGTCGGCATCGACGTCGACGAGCGCAAGATCGCCGCCCTGTCGAAGGGGGAGGCGCCGTTCTTCGAGCCGGGTCTGCAGGAGATCCTCACCGCCGGGATCGCGGCGGGCAACCTCAGGTTCACCACCGACATGGCCGACGCGGCCGGCGCGAAGGTGCACTTCGTGGGCGTCGGCACGCCGCAGCAGAAGGACAGCTACGCCGCCGACCTCACGTATGTGAACGCGGCGTTCGACGGTCTGCTGCCCTACCTCGCACCCGGCGACATCGTCGCGGGCAAGTCGACGGTCCCGGTCGGAACGGCCGCGAGCCTCGCGCCGCGGGTGTCGGCGACCGGAGCGACGCTGGTCTGGAACCCGGAGTTCCTCCGTGAGGGCTATGCCGTCCAGGACACCGTCGACCCCGACCGCCTCGTCGCGGGCGTCCCCGCCGGTGACGAGGGAGAGGTCGCGGCATCCGTGCTGCGCGAGGTCTACCACCCGTCCGTCGCCAAGGGCACGCCGTTCATCGTCACCGACTACGCAACCGCCGAACTCGTCAAGGTGTCGGCGAACGCCTTCCTCGCGACCAAGATCAGCTTCATCAACGCCATGGCCGAGATCGCCGAGGTGACCGGAGCCGACGTGACCCAGCTCGCCGACGCCATCGGCCACGACGCCCGCATCGGCCGGCGCTTCCTCGGCGCCGGCATCGGCTTCGGCGGCGGGTGTCTGCCGAAGGACATCCGCGCCTTCTCCGCGCGAGCCGAGGAGCTCGGCCGGGGCGAGTCGGTGGCGTTCCTGCGACAGGTCGACGAGATCAACCTGCGACGCCGCGACCGCGCCGTGCAGCTCGTCGTGGATGGTCTCGGCGGCTCGGTCTACGAGAAGAACGTGACGGTGCTCGGCGCGGCGTTCAAGCCGCACTCCGATGACATCCGCGACTCGCCCGCACTCGACGTCGCCGTGCGCCTGCACGGCCTCGGTGCGAACGTGACCGTGACCGACCCGGCCGCGATCGAGAACGCGCGGCGCATCCACCCTCAGCTGACCTACGTCGACGACCGCGACGACGCCATCCGCGATGCGGATGCGCTCGTCCTCGTGACCGAGTGGGACGAGTACCGCCGCGAGCTGCCGCCGGAGCACGCGTCGTCGCTCACCGCGGGGCGCGTGGTCGTCGACGGGCGCAACGGGCTCGACGCCGCCGCCTGGCGCGCCGCGGGCTGGACGTACTACGGGATGGGGCGCCCCTAAGCCGCATGCCGTGACGGAGGAGTCCCGACGGCGTCGCTCTCGCGGAGCGGCGGAGTTCGTCGCCGCGAGGTGGTGGCGGGAGTGGTGGGATACGGTCTCGGCCGGCGCGCTGGCCGCCGTGTCGGTGATCCTGGCCGCCACCATCTGGGCGAAGCCTCTGCCGGACGTGTCGCCGGCCCGCGCCGCGACCGGCGCGCTCGTCCGGAAATTCGAACGAATGTCCGAGGGTCGCGGCATGATGGACGCATGACGGAGTTCACGCCGGGGGGCGTCTTCCAGGCCGATGCGGGCGGCGGGTACGTGACCGCGCTCGCCGGCCTCGTATCCGACGCCGAGGGGGTGGCGGCAGCGTTGACGCAGGCGCAGGTCGCCGAGGTCCGGATGCTGGCGCGCGCCGGTCGACTCGCGGAGCGTGAGGTGGCCAGCCAGAGCGGATCGGTGCGGGAGCACGACATGGTGCTGCGCTCGATCGCCGCGGAGCTCGGCGGGGTGCTGCGGGTGACCGACCGCACGGTACAGCAGCGCATCGGTGAGGCGCGCGAGCTCGTCGAGGGCTTTCCGGCGACGCTCGACGCCTGGGAAGCGGGCCGGATCACGCGCGGCCATGTCCGCGTGATCGTCGACGCGGGCGCGGTGGTTCCCGTCGATCGGCGGCCTGACTTCGAGGCCGAAGCGATCCGGCGCTGCGAGGGCGACACCGCCAACCGGGTCCGCGCCGCCGTCGAGATCCTCGCCGAACGCGCGGCGGAACGTTCCTTCACCGACCGGCACCGCGACGCGAGCGCCGGCCGACGGGTTCGCGTCGTTCCCGGCGCGCACGGGATGTCCGAGGTCGTCGCCACCGTGCCGACGGTGATCGCCGACGGCATCCTCGATCGGCTGACCCGGCAGGCGACCGTGATCGTCGATGCCCGCGAGCCGGGCGACGACGACCCGCGTTCGGTGGACCAGATCCGCGCCGACGTGCTCAGCGACCTGCTCCTGACCGCCACGCCCGCCCTCGACCCCACCGCCCACGGCGACGGCCCCGGTGAGCTGGGCGGCATTCGTGCGCAGGTACAGGTGGTGGTGCCGGTCCTCGCGCTCCTCGGAGCGGACGAGGGCCCGGTCGACCTCGTCGGACGTACCCCGGTGGATGCCGAGACGGCGCGGTGTCTCGCGGCCAATGCCCCCAGCCTCTCGCGCGTGCTCACCGACCCGATCGACGGCACGGTCGTCGCGGTCGACCGCTACCGGACGCCCTGGCCGCAGCGGAGGTTCCTGCGGGCGCGCGATCAGCACTGTCGGTTCCCCGGATGCCGACGGGCGGCGATCCGCTGCGAGATCGACCACACCGTCGATGCGGCTCGAGGCGGACCCACCGCGCTCTGGAACCTCGCGCACCTCTGTCAACGACATCATTCGATGAAGCAGTTCACCCCCTGGGCGGTACGACAGCGCGGGAGGGGAGTGCTCGAATGGACCTCGCCGACGGGGCGCGTCTACCGAGAAGATGCGCCGACTCCGCTCGTCGCCTTCGTGGCCGATGCCGTCGCGCCGCCCACGAGAACGTCCCCGCCGGGCCGCAACGCGATCGCCGTCGTGGCGGCACCGTTCTGAGCGTCGACGTCGGGTCGTGAGGGGGCTGGATGCCGCGTGGCCCCGAGGGGGCCGCCGTCGCGCACGTCCGCGACGGCCTCAGGTGCGGCGTTCCTGGCCCGCTGACGGCGCCACCCCGGGCACGTCCTCGAGGGCGTAGTACACCGGGAGGCCCCTCGCCTCGGCGATCGCGACGTCCTGGTCGGCTCCCCGGGACGCGCCGGGAAGGCGCAGCACCGCATCGCACCGCTGCAGCAGGCGCTCCGCCGTCGGGTACATGACCTGCGCAGCGAGCGGATCGGTCGGTCCCGACGCGCCGGCGCTCTCCAGCACCGGCAACGCGACCCACTCGCCGATCATCGGCACGTGCCCCGCCTGGAACAGCGGCCAGGCCGCCGTCTCCAGGCGTTTCAGGTTCTGCGCCATCCGGGCGGGGTCGCCGTCGGTGCCCGATGCGTACGGGCCGGCGATGAGGATCATGAGAGATGCGGTCATGTCGGCTACAATACGACAACAACGTGCAAAAACAAGAAGGAACGTGAATGCTCGCTGCCGCCCGCAGAGACCTGCTGCTTGATCGCCTCCGCCGCGACGGTCGCATCGTCGCCAAGGAGATCGCCGCGGAGCTCGGCCTGTCCGAAGACAGCATCCGCCGCGACCTGCGCGACCTGGACGCCGCGGGTCTCGCCGTCCGCGTGTACGGCGGCGCCCTGCCGGCATCCCCGGCCGTCGTCGACTACGCCGCCCGCACCGGCGTCGCCCCCGACAGCAAGCGGCGGGTCGGGGCGGCCGCGGCAGCCCTCATCGAACCGGGCGCGACGGCCATCCTCGACGGCGGCACCACGAGCCTCGCCCTCGTCGCCGCACTCCCGCGCACCCAGCCGGGCACGATCATCACCCACAGCCCGACGATCGCGGCGGCACTGCTCGACCACGCGGTCGACGTCTTCCTCATCGGTGGCCAGCTCTTCAAGCACTCGGCGGTCGCGTGCGGCGCCGCCGCTGTCGAAGCGGCGAACCGCATCAGCGCCGACCTCTTCTTCCTGGGAGTGACCGGCATCCATGCCACCGCGGGACTCACGACCGGTGACGCCGACGAGGCCGCCATGAAGCGCACCCTCGCCGCGCGCGCCGCCGACACCTACGTGCTCGGCAGCGACGAGAAGATCGGCACCGCCTCGCGCTACGGCGTGCTCGGCCTCGACGCCGTCACGGCGATCATCGCCGACATCCCCGACACCGACCCCGGCGCCCGTGAGCTCGTTGAGGCCGGGGTCGCCCTCATCCACACGCGGTGAGGCGCGGCGCACGAACCCCCTCCGCCTCCCCGCCCGCAGGGCCTCATACCGCGATCATCACGAGACTCGCGATCGTCCCCACCGGGTGGTCGGGTCGTACCGACAGCGTCGCCTGATTGGCGCGCACGACGTTGCGCCGGGCGGTGCCCGGGGCCGCCTCCTCCGGCGCCGGCCCGCCCGTCAGCTGCGCCAGCTCGCGGCGGCGCTGATCGTGGCTCGTGTGGAGTCCGTCGTCGCTCACCGAGACGGTCGTGCGGTGGTGGTCCCGGTGCGCCCGCACCACCACCTTCCCCGCCGTGGCGCAATGGCCGATCGCGTGCGAGAGGAGATCGGCGAGCACCTGACGCAGCTCCGCCTGCTCGAAGCGCACCCGCCCGCATCCCTCGTCGATCACCTGGAGCGTGACGCCCCGCGCCGCCGCGACGGCCAGGAAGACGGAGCACACGTCGGCCAGGGCCGAGGAGAGGTCGGCCGGCGGAATCGATCGGGCGATGTCTTCGCGGGCCGTGCGGAAGAGGTCGTCCACCGTGTCGACGAGCTGACCGGTCACCCGCGTCAACCGCTCGCCGATCTCCCCCAGATGGGCATCCGTCTCCAGCAGCTCGGCGTAGCCGGCCACCGTCGTCAGGTGTCCGCGCAGGCGGTGTGCGGCGTCACGGAGGAAGTCGTCGCGGATGCGGGCCGCCTCGAACATCACCGTCATGTCCCGTGCGACGATGACCGCCCCGCGGCGGGTGCCGCGCGCGTCCGCGTAGGGCCGGGCCGTGATCGACATCGCCCGCTGGTCGTCGCCCTCTCCCACCCACGTCGTATAGGGGATGCGGGAACCGGCGTGCGTGACATGGTGCAGCAGGGGAGGGCCGACGGTGATCGGGGTCACGCGGTCGGCATGGAAGAACCGCAGATCGCGGTACTCCGCGTCGGCGCGGATCCGCTCCGGCAGGCCCGCCCGGGCGAAGGCCTCGCGGGCCGCAGCGTTGAGGCGCACCGGGATGCCGCGCTCGTCGGTCACGACGACGGCATCACTGACCGCATCGCTGACCGTCGCGAGGACGGACGCGTCGCTCGCGGCGGCGTGACGTGTCCGCCGACCCCGAGGAAAGGCCGGCTGGTTCGCGCTCCTGCTCGCCAGATTCATGGGTCCCATCCCGTGCTCGCCACGGACTTCCTCCCTCCCCGGTTCTAGCAGAGCGTCGGCGCGGACCTCGCTCTGCGCCGCCCGCCCCTAGGTGGAATCACCGAGCGAATCTGCGCTTCTCCGCCCGAGGACGCCGTGTTCTGCCGACTTTTCGACCGGCGCGTCGAAGCGGATGCGTGACAATGGTGCGCGGCGGGGGAGACGTCGACAGGAGACCTCACATGCGACAAGCGCGCCCCCGACTCTCGTGCCCGCGGCATCCGCGCACCTCGGGCACCTCCACTCCGGTTCCGCGTCCCGCCTCCGTGCCGCGGCCGTGAACGGGCGCCTGCCGACCCTCGACGTGATGGTCGTCGAGGACCAGCCGCTGTTCCGCGAGATGCTCGCGGTGCTCCTGGGCGAGCAGAAGGGTCTGCGCGTGGCGGCGGTCGCGCGCAGCGCCGAAGGCACCCGCGTCGTCGACGTCCGCGGCCTCGACGTCGCCCTCCTCGACCTCCGACTGCCGGACGGCGACGGGATCAGCCTCGGCCGCGAGCTCCGCCGCCGTCGTCCCGGTCTCGGGGTGCTGATCCTCTCGGCCTCCGACTCGATCAGCACCCTCCTGGAGGTGCCGGGCGCCGAAGCGGCGGGCTGGGGCTTCCTCTCGAAGAACTCCTCGCTCTCGGCATCCGCGCTCGTGTACGCCATCCGCGCGGTCGCGGCCGGGCGCGCGGTGCTCGACCCCGCGATCCGCGCGCAGCGCGAAGTGCGGCGGAACAGCCCGCTCTCGCGCCTCAGCGCCCGGCAGTACGAGGTGGTCGCCCTGGTGGCCGAGGGGCTCACCAACGCCGCGATCGCCGACCGTCTCGGCATCTCACCGCGGTCGGTCGACGCGCACCTCAACGTCGCGTACGCGGTGCTCGGACTTCCCGCCAGCCGCGAGCGCAACCCGCGCGTCGAGGCGGTGCGCAGCTATCTGGAGCACACCGCGTCGCCCTGGACAGCCGGAGGATGAGCGGCGCGTCGCAGTCGCGCCATCCCTCGTCGGATGCCGCGACGGACCATCGCATCGCGCTGGTCGCGACCGCCGCGGCCACCGTCGCCATCACGCTGTACACCAGCCTGCAGTCGGTGCTGCTGCGCACCTGGGGCAGCGACGTCGGGGTCGCCGCGCCGGCCACGGCGGCCGTCGTCGCGCCGATCGCCATGCTGGCCGCCGTCCACGTGCTGCGCCCCGAGCGCTACGGGCTCCTCGCGCGCTGCGGACTCGTCCTCGTGCTGGCCCTCGGCGCCGCCCTCACCCTGGCGGGGGTCCGCGTCGTCATCTCCCTGCTCGCCGCCGACGACGCGGGCACCTCGGTCGGGGCGGGCGAGTTCGCGAGCGCGACCCTCGCCGCGGCCTGCGCGATCGGATTGGGTCTCGTGCAGGTCGACGTGGCCCGCCGCATCCGCCATGCCGAGCGCGGGCAATCCGTCGCGCAGGCCCGGGCGGCGGGGCTCGTCGCCGAGCTGCAGGAGGAGGAGCTGCGCCTTCGGTACGAACTGGCCGAAACCATCCACGGCAGCGTGCAGGGCACGTTCGTCGTCATCGAGACGAGGCTGCGCCACCTCGCCGCGGGCGTGCGGCCGCGCGACGAGGACGGTGCGGCCGAGCTCACCGCGATCGCGGGGCAGCTCGAACGCCTGCGGGAGAAGGAGCTACGGGCGCTCAGCGCTCGGCTCTACCCGGTCGACCTCGAGCGCGGACTGGCGCCCGCCGTGCGCGCCCTCGTCGTGCGCCTGCCGCCCTCGGTGGCCGTGCGGGCGCCCGCCGCCGATGTGCTCGCGACGGTCGAGCACCGGCTGTCGCACGAGGCGAGGGTGCTCGTCATCCGCGTCATCGAGGACGCCCTCTCCAACGCGCTGCGTCACGGCGGCGCCGACGAGATCACGATCGACGCGCGGGCCGATGCCGATCACCTCCGGGTCGCCGTCCGCAACAACGGCGCTCCGCCCCGTTCCGATGCGCCGTGGTCCGGGCTGGCGCGGTTGCGCCGCCGGGCGGAGGTGCTCGGCGGCGAGCTGGCCCTGGTCGCGGGAGCCGGCGCGCGCCCGTCGCCGGGTGCGCGGCTGACGCTCCGGCTCCCGTTGGAAGACCCGCCGCGCTGACGGTCGCGCCGTGGTCGACGCGACCACGCGTCCGGGCGCGCCGCGGGATGCCGCCGCCGACGGTCCGTGGGAGCGCTCACGGATCGACGCGCCCGCCGCGCCCGCCCGGAGCGCTAGGTGATTTCACGTAAAACTCTCGTGAAATCGCGGCGTTCGGTCGGATGCGTGTTTCGGCCTGCGCCACAATGATCCTGCGCGAGGTCATGGGGCCCCGCGTGACCCCTCCGTCCTTGCGAACGGAGCACTCGCGACGCCGCGCAACCCGCTCGATCGGGGTGCGCGCGTGTGCCCGTGGCGGGTCGTGCCTTGGGGAAAGAGGACCAACGATGAGCCGAGCAGGCGGCGCCCGTATCGTCGAGATCTACGTCGACGCGCACTGGCAGACGGCGCCGGCCCGCCGCTACCTCGACCCTCCGACCGCGCGTCAGCTGCGCCTGGAGGGCATCACGATGGTTCGGGTCGTGCCGAGCCTGTGGAGTCGGGTCACCGGTCGCTCGGCCGGCCTGGTCGGACGGGACATCTCGGTCGCCCGCTACCTCGCCACCACGACGCATCGTGGCGACGACGCCTCGCCACCCGCGTGACGGAGGGTCGGCGACCGCTGCGGGTGCTCGTGGTCGAGGGTCAGCCCCTGTTCCGCGATCTTCTCGCGGGTCTCGTCGACCAGCAGCACGACATGCGCACGGTGCGCGCCTGCGCCTCGATGGATGACGCGCTCGCCGCGACCGACCGTGCGATCGATGTCGCTCTGCTCGGGCCGCGCCTGCCCGACGGCGACGGGATCTCGCTCGGGCACGCGCTGCGCGCGCGCTCGCCGCGGCTCGGCATCATCGTGCTGTCGGCGCCGGACGTGCACGACCAGCTGCGGGAGGTGCACTGCTCCGAGACCGCCGGATGGGGCGTGCTGTCCAAGAACCTGTCGCTGACGGCATCCGCGCTCGTCTACGCCATCCGCTCCGTGGCGGAGGGGCGCAGCGTGCTCGACCCCGCCATCCGCGCCGAGCGCGCGACGCGTCGCAACAACCCGCTGAGCCGCCTCAGCCCGCGCCAGCGCGAGGTCCTCGCTCTCGTCGCCGACGGGCTGAGCAACGCCGCCATCGCGCGGCGGCTCGCGATCTCGCCGCGTTCGGTCGAAGCGCACCTGCGGACGTCCTACGCCCTGCTCGGCGTCGGGTCCGACCCCGAGCGCAACGCCCGCGTCGAGGCCGCGCGCCGGTATCTCGCGCACGCGGGAGTGACGCCGTTGCCCGGTGCAGGTGAGATTCCTCTCATCTAGCCCCACAACGGGTCCCGCATCGTCGATGATGAGCATGCCCCATCCCCACCAGCGATGTGACCCCACACATCGCCCGGGAAGACGGTCGCCCTGCCCCTGCCGGGGGGCTGCGGCGGGGCGACCGTATCCACTCCGCTCGCCTGCGGCGCACGCGCCGCCTCCCGAGCGTCTGAGAAGACCGTCTCCCGAGACGTCGGAGAACGCCGCTTCCCGAGCGTCGGAGAACCCCGCCGGTCGTGCGGAAACGCGATCGTCATCTGATGAAACCCGAACGACATCCGGTTTTGGGAGGGTGCGAGGACCCCCCCCGGACGCGCCGATGCGACTCGCAGCACTGGCGCGTCGGCCGTCCTCTCGCCCTCCCGAAAGGACGTCTCCTCGCATGCCCGCACCACAGCACAGAGAAACCGCACGGCGCGCCCGCGCTCGTGCCGCTCTCCTCACGGCGGTGACGCTCTCGCTCACCGCCGCGGCCGGGCTCTTCGCCCCGACCGCCACCGCCGCATCGGACCCCGCGGTCACACTCGCATCGCCGACGACGGCCACCGCCGGCGACGTGATCAGCGTCACGGTCGCGGCCGACGCCGTGAGCGACCTCTACGCCTACGAGCTGACCCTGCAGTTCGATCCCGCGCTGCTCGCGTACGACGACGGCTCCGCCGTGTTCCCGGCGGGCGGCTACGACGCGGCCACCCCGACGAGCGGTCAGGTGACGATCACCCACACCCGCCTCGGCTCCTCGCCCGGCCTCACCGGTCCGCAGACCCTCGTCACTCTCGCCTTCACGGTGCTCGCCGGGGGCCAGACCACCGCGCTCACCCCCACGGCCATCACTTTCGTCGCGAGCGACGGTGCCTCCACCGCGGTCACGCCGCCCGCCGCCGCGGTGATCGCCCTCGACGCCGCGCCCGTCGTCGAGCCCGGCACCCCCGACCCGGAGGTCTCCGTTTCGCCCTCGGCCACCCCCGTCGTCGCGGACAGCGGCGACACGTCGAGCGACCCGCTGGCCTCCACCGGTGCCGACGCCGTGCCGTTCCTCGTCGGCGGTGCGCTCGCCGCGGCCGTCATCGCGCTCGGCATCGTCCTCATCGTCCGTCGCGCCACCACCACGAAGGAGTCCCTGCGATGACCGCGCTCACCCCTCGCTCCCGCCGGATCGTCGCGGCCGCCACCGTCGTCGCGGCCGCATCCGCCCTCACCGTCGCTGCGCCCGCCTCCGCGGCGGAGGCGCCGCCCGCCGTCGCGCCGATGCTCGCGCCCTACTACACCGAGCTCGATCTCACCGGCGATGCGCAGGTGACCGCGGCCGACCTCGAGGTCGCGGCCGCAGCGCTGGGTGCGACGACGGCGGATGCCGCGTGGGCCACCGTCGGACGCATCGATCTGGATGCCGACGGCCGCCTCACGGTGAAGGACCTGGCGGCCCTCTCGCACCGCATGATCTACGACGACGGCCCGTTCGAGCTCGTCGAGGCCTCGGTGATCGACATGCAGGCGGCCATGAACGCCGGCGTGACGACATCGGTCGCGCTGACGCAGGCATACCTCGACCGCATCAGCGCCTACGATCGCACGGTCGTGGCGGGGGCGACGCGGCCGCTCAACTCGATCATCACGGTGAGCTCCGTGGCGCTGGACGCGGCGGCCAAGGCCGACGCCGAGCGCGCGGAGCACGGAATGACCAGCATGCTGCTCGGGGTCCCGATCGCCCTCAAGGACAACTACGACACCGTCGACATGGTCACCACGGGCGGCTGCGGCTGCTGGAACGACAACCAGACCTCGACGGATGCGGCGATGGTCGCCGGACTGCGCGCGGCGGGTGCCGTCGTGCTGGCCAAAGCCTCGCTCGACGAGTTCGCGTACGGCTTCGCGTCCGAGTTCTCCTCGTTCCAGGCCCCCGGCTCGACCCTGCTCGTCGCGTCGCCGTACGACACGACGAAGACCGCGGGCGGCTCCTCCGGAGGCACCGGCGCGGCGATCGCGGCGAACCTCGCCGGCATCGGCTTCGGAACCGACACGGGCGGCTCCATCCGCGTGCCCTCGTCGTACAACCAGCTCGTCGGTGTGCGCCCCACGGTCGGCCTCGCCAGTCGTGACGGCATCATCCCGCTGGCCCTCACCCAGGACACCGGTGGCCCGATCGCACGGTCGGTCGTCGACGCAGCGGTCGCCCTGGACGCCGTCGTGGGCGTGGATGCCGCCGATCCGGTCACTGCCCGTCAGGAGGGCAAGGTCCCCTCGTCCTACACCGCGGGGCTGTCGACGACCGCGCTGGAGGGAGCGCGCATCGGCTACGTCTCCTCGATGATCGGCTCGAACGCGACCACCGTCGCCCTGTTCGAGAAGGCGAAGGCCGAGCTGACCGCGCAGGGCGCGACGGTCGTGGAGATCACGCCTCCCGGCGCGTTCGCCGGGGTGCTGGGCGAGAGCTCGGGCTCGACCAACGAGTTCAAGCACGACCTCACTGCCTACGTCGCCACTCACCTGGCCCCCGACGTCGCCCAGCGCACCCTGGACGACATCCTGGCCGGCGGGAACTTCGTGACCTCGCGGCGGAGCACCTACGTGCAGCGCAACAGCGTCACGGACAGCGTCTATCAGGCGTGGGCCGGGCCGACCGGCAGCCACACCACCCAGCTCGCCGCCGGCAAGGTGCTCGTCACGCAGATGATGGACGACAACGACCTCGACGCGCTCATCTACCCGAGCACCAATGCCTACGGCACGATCGGCACGAACATGCGGCTGAGCCCCAACACGGGGATGCCGGCGGTGACGCTGCCGATGGGAAGCGCGGGAGCAGGCCAGGGCGGATCGAGCGCCGGCGTCAACCTCGAGTTCCTCGGGCGCGACTTCTCGGAGGGCAGCCTCCTCGGTCTCGCCTACGACTACGAGCAGGCGACGCACTTCCGCACGACGCCCACCCTCTACCCGGCACTCGGCTAGGACGTGTCCCGGGGGTTCCGGCGGGCGCGCCGGTCGGAACCCCCGGGCGCGGACCTGCGCGCCCGGGATGTCATACTCGTGCGCATGCGAACACGAGCCGCCGCGGCTGTCGCCGCGCTCGGCGTCCTCGTTGCCGCGCTCGCGGGATGCGCTCCGGACGCTCCCGGCTCCGCGGGCGGCGCGGCGGTCGGTGCCTGCGGACCGCAGGCGCGGGCCGTCGATCCCTCGGCCGACGCCCTCCAGCGGGCACTGGACGACGCGCGACCCGGCGACGTGCTCGCGCTCGCCGCAGCCACCTATCGCGGCCCGTTCACGATCACGACCTCCGGCGCCGACGAGCCCATCACGCTGTGCGGCACGAGCGCGTCGGTGCTCGACGGGGGATCGGTCGACAGCGGCTACGCGTTGCACCTCGACCACGTCGCCGACTGGGTGCTCACCGGTTTCCGGGTGACCGGCGGGCAGAAGGGGATCGTGCTGGACGGCGTCGCCACGACGACCCTCACCGGTCTGGAGGTGTCCGGCACCGGCCAGGAGGCGGTCCACCTCCGCGCGGGCAGCAGCGACAACGT
The DNA here is from genome assembly GCF_019443465.1 of Microbacterium sp. PAMC21962. Classification (NCBI taxonomy): domain Bacteria; kingdom Bacillati; phylum Actinomycetota; class Actinomycetes; order Micrococcales; family Microbacteriaceae; genus Microbacterium; species Microbacterium sp. PAMC21962. The sequence continues at coordinate 3,038,110 of NZ_CP080381.1, forward strand.
GATCGACGGACTGGTCATCCACGACACCGGCCGCTCCACGCCGGAGTTCGGCGAAGGCGTCTACATCGGCACCGCCGCATCGAACTGGTGCACCGTCACCGCGTGCGAACCCGACCGCAGCGACCGCAACCGGGTGACCGGCACCACCGTCTTCGACGTCACCGCCGAGGCCATCGACGTCAAGGAGGGCACGTCGGACGGCGTGATCAGCGGCAACACGCTCTCCATCGCGGATGCCGCCGCCGTCGACTCGGTGGTCGACCTCAAGGGCACCGGCTGGCTCGTGGCGGACAATCGCCTCACCGTCGCGGCGGGCGACGGCATCCAGATCCACAGCATCTCGACTCCGGTCGAGGTCCGCAGCGGTGCGTCGAACACCGTGTCACGGAACACCTTCGACCTCTCGGCATCCGCCGTCGCCGTCACCGTCGTCGGCGCCGCGCGGCGGGCGGGCAACACGGTCACGTGCGACAACGTGTCCGACGGCGCCTCGACCCCGCCGCCGATGTCGCCGTCCTGCCGCTGATTCCTGCCTGCGCGCGTGCGTGCGTGCGCGAACACGCCGTAGATATGCTGTGCACGATGTGGGGACCCCCGAAGCCCCGGAGGATCGATGGAACTGCTGACTCAGCATGCGCTCTGGATGCTGCCCTTCGGCGTGCTCGGGTTGATCTCCTGGTCGTTCTGGATCCTCCGCAAGGTGCTCGCGATGATGACGCGACCGGTCGTCAACGACTATCGCACCACCGTCACCGTCGTCGTGCCGTCGTACCACGAAGACCCCGACGTCCTCATCCGCTGCCTGCACACCTGGCATCGCCAGGGGCCCTCGCGGATCATCATCGTGCTCGACGTCGCCGACCTGGAGGCGAAGGCCAGGATCGACGCCCTGGCCCTCCGCGGCGTCGAGGCGGTGCTGTTCCACCACCACGGCAAGAGATCGGCCCTCGGTCACGGGATGCGGATGGTCGACACCGAGCTCGTCATCTTCGTCGACAGCGACACGGCGTGGGAGGAGGGGATGCTGGACGCGATCCAGATGCCCTTCATCGACCCCGCGGTCGGCGCCGTCAGCACGCGGCAGAACGTCTACCGCCCGCGGTCGAGCGTGTGGCGGCGGGTCGCCGACTGGATCATCGACCTCCGCTACTACGACTACGTTCCGGCCATGGCGCGCTACGGGGGCGTGATCTGCGCGTCCGGCCGCACGGCGGCGTATCGCGCGGCCGTGATCGTCCCACAGGTCGAGCAGCTCGAGCACGAGGTCTTCTTCGGCCGCGAGTGCGTCGCCGGCGACGACGGGCGGATGACCTGGCTGGTGCTCTCGCAGGGCTTCCGCGTCACACACCAGGACAATGCGCGCGCCCTCTCGATGTTCCCCTCCACCTTCCGCGCCTTCGTGAAGCAGCGGGTGCGGTGGAGCAGGAACTCCTACCGCTGCTACCTCACGGCCATCGGGAAAGGATGGGTGTTCCGCACGCCCTTCATCTCCCAGCTGACGATGATGCAGATCCTGATGACGCCGTTCACGATGGGAGTGGCGGTCGCCTACATCATCCTCTCGATCCGCTCGGCCCAACCCGCCCTCGCCCTCCTCCTGGCATTCGTGTGGGTCGTCATCGGTCGCGGCATCCGCGGCGTCTCGCACCTCTGGCGTCGCCCCGAGGACATCGTGGTCCTGCCGCTCGTGGCCGCCGTCACGATCCTCATCGCCCTGCCGATCAAGGTCTACGCCCTGTTCACGATGAACAAGCAGGGCTGGCTCACCCGCTCCGCCACGCAGCAGGGCGGCGAGGGGCAGTCCGAGGCGAGTCTGGACGGCCCTCCGGCGGCGACGGCCACGTCATGAGCGCGCCCGACGGCTTCACCCGCGAAGAGCGCGGCGACACCACGCTCACGCGCCACGTGCTCGGGCGGGTGGTCGTGGTGTCGGCGATCGCCGTCTTCGTCCTCCTCATCGTTTTCGTCGGTCCCCTCATCCACCAGAAGGGGTACCCGTGGGATCAGGTGTCGCCGACGGCCGCGCCCGTGCCGACGCTTCCTCCGGGAACCGCCACCGCCGTTGCGACGGCGATGAGCGGCCTCGCCGCGCAGGTCACCGCCGGCACGTACGCGCCGCCCGTCGCCCCCGATCCCGCCGTCGCCGTCGCCCGCGAGGACGGACGCCTCGCGGGGCTGAGCCGCGTCGCGCCGGGCGACCCGGCGGCGCTCTCGACGTTCGGCACCGTCGTGCTCGCTGCCCGCGACGCGCCCTACGGACTGAGCGACCTCGTGGATGCCGGCGCCGCCGCCCCCGACGGCGAGAACACGTGGGCCCTCACGCGCAACGTCGTCGTCCGTGCCGGTGCCACCCTCTCCCTCGTGCAGCCGGGTGCGACGCTGCGGTTGCACAGCGGGTCGGACGGCTTCGTCAGCATCGTCGCCTGGGGCGGGTCGCTCGACCTGCACGGGGGCGCCGATGCGCCGCTCACGATCACGGGGTGGGATGCCGAGGCCGGCGCCCCCGACGACGCCACCGACGATGGGCGTGCCTACCTCCGCGTGCGCGACGGGGTGCTGACGATGTCCGACGTGCACGTGGACCACCTCGGGTTCTGGAGCGGACGCACCGGCGGGCTGGCCGTCACCGGCAGCGACACCGGATCGGCGCGGGCCGACCTCGCGCGGGTGTCCAGCGAGGACTCGCACTACGGGCTCTTCCTCTCGGGCGTCGTCGACACCACGGTGACCTCCTTCTCGTCGATCGCCGCCGAGGTCTCCGGCGTGGCCGTCACCGGCCAGTCGCAGCGCGTCGCGCTCTCGGGCGTGGACGTCGACGCGTCCGGCGATGACGGCATCCAGGTGGGCGGCGGCTCCTCGACCGTCGGCATCGGCGACGCGACCGTGCGCGATTCGGGCGAGTACGGCCTGCGCCTGAGCGGACGGGCGCTCGCGACGGGGCCGACGGCCGCCGGCTACGGCACCGACCGCAGCAGCGGGTTCGCCGTCAAGGGAGGAACGTTCGCGGACAACGCCCGCGGCGGACTGCTCCTCGAGGAGGCGGACGGCACGATCCTCACCGGCGTCACGGCCCGCGAGACCGCCGCCGCCGTGCGGGCCAACGGCCCCGCGAAACGCCTCGAGATCGTCGGCTGCGATCTCACCTCCTCGGCGGAGCCCGCCGTCGTCATCGCTGACGGCGTCGTGCCGGCCGTCGTCACCGGCAACGTCCTCCACGGGCAGGGGGCGGCGCTGCGCGTCGCGGCCTCGGTCGCCGACGTGGAACACAACGACATCACCGTCGGGCTCGGGAACGCGGTCGCCGTCGTGGGGGAGGGCCGCGTCACCGTCGCGAAGAACGTCCTCGGCGGCATCGGTCAGGATGCCGTCGCGACCTCGGACGGTGCCGCCCCGACCGTCCAGGGCAACGACACACGCACGTGGGAGTTCCGTTCCGACTTCGTCACGTGGCTCAACGCCCACCCCATGGCGTGGATGTGGCTGTCGGTGCTCGTCATCCCCCTGGTCGGCGTGCCGCTGCTGTGGCGTCGGCGCGTGCGGCACCGGCAGCTCCGACGCCTGCTGGAGCAGGCGATCGTGCAGTACGGCCAGCAGCGGATCGCGGCCTACGGCGTCGATGAGACGGTGACATCGACGGAGGAGCCCGCAGCCGCGCCGGCGACGGCGCCGGCATCGGCCGAGCCTGCGGTCACCCCCGAGGCGCCGGCCGAGCCCGTTCCGCAAGGACCTCGGACGCCGCCGCCTGCGCGGCCGCACCCGTCGCGACCGGCCACGAGCGCGCGCACTGCCGCCCCCGCCTCCGCCGCAGCATCCGCCTCCGCCGCAGCATCCGCACCGTCACCGTCACCGTCACCGGGCATCGCGACGGACGCCGGCGCCGCATCCGGCGCGCCGGTAGCGCGTCCCCGCTCGCTCGCCGATCTGCGCACCGGCGCGCTCGCCGACCGCGACTTCGACTCGATGCGACAGTTCGCCGTGGCCGCCGTGCTCGAGGCGGGCTATCCGCTGTCGACCATCTCGCGGATGTTCCGCGTCCCCGCGTGGCGCCTGCAGACGTGGCTCGAGGAAGCGGTCGAGGAGGCCTCGCGCCCTCCGGAGCCCGGCGTCCGCCCGCGTCGCTAGCCGCGCCGCGGCGGCGCGGGAGCGTCCGCGGGCGGTCGCGTGCGTGCACGCGCGAGCCGCTCGGCGAGGGCGGCCAGCAGCATCCCCGCGCACGCACCCGCCGTGTTCGCCACGATGTCGAGCACGCTCGGCGTGCGGGCGGCGAGCGCGACCGCCTGGCCGGTCTCGATGACGACCGTCGTGAGGAACGCGATCGGCAGCACCATCCAGCGCCGGCGTCGCAGGATCACGGTCAGCAGGAACCCCAGCGGGACGAACATGACGATGTTCGCCACGAACTCGATCCGTGCGGAGGTCAGCGCGGGGAACAGCGCCGTCACCGCCCGCAGAAAGGGCCGCGCGCCGGAGTCGACGGGCACAGGCCAGAACGCGACGAGCGCCAGGGCGACCGCGTAGACCGACAGCCAGGCGCGGGGATCCGTCACGCGCGCCGCCCACCGGGTGCGGCGGTGTGCCGCAGCGGGCTCGTCCGTCATGTCAGGCTCCTCGAATCGGGGCCGCTCCGGTGCGACGGAATAGACGCTGGATTATAAGGAATTTCCTCTCCCCATCATGTAGACGAATGGCTACACTGACTACTACTTGGGGGTAGGAATGTTGGGGTGCACCTGATGGCCCGCGGTGGGTCGCGCACGATCAACGTCGTGTCAGCGTACTGGGATGCGGCGGGAAGCGGTCGTTTCTTCACGCGCTGGAGCGCCATCGTGTCGCTGCCGATCGCGACGCTCCTGCTCGTCCCGGTCGTCGACGGCCGTCCGGACGGTTACGGCCAGGGCGTCGCGGCCGCCGCGATGGCATGGACCCTGCTGGCACTGCCCGTCCTCGCCGTCGCCGCAGCCGAACGCCGCATGCGCGATCACCGTGCGCGCGGCATCCTCGTCACGACGACCCTCGTCGCCGTCGCCCTCGTCCGTCCGGTCCTGAACGAGATGCTCGTGGGCATCGTCTTCCACGGCCACTCGAACGGCGTGTGGCTCGCCCGCACGGGCACCAACCTCGTCGTCGCGTTCGGCCTCTTCTCCCTGATCGCGATCATCACGACCGAGTACTCCCAGACGCGGGCCACGGTCGACCGGCTCGCGCACGCCCTCGGTCGACTGGATGCCGCGAGCCAGCAGGTCCTGAACGACGAGCGGGATGCGCGACTGGTCGTGCGCGGCATGGTCGCCGAGCTGCGCACCGAACGCGACGCGATGCTCGCCGGCACCGTCGACTTCGACGCCGTCCGCGACTTCTCCGAGCGGGTGCGCACCGCCAGCCACCGCCTCGAGGAGCTGGCTGCGGCCAGCCCTCCGGTGCCTGCGCTGTGGACGCCGCGGCCGCTGTCGGCCGCGCGCCGCCGTGGCGTGGAGCGGCTGCAGCCCACGCCGCTGCTGTGGGTCGGCGTCCTCTACCTCTTCATGTGCGCGCCGTTCCTGGTCACGCTGCCCGACGTCGTGGGTGTGCTCGCCGCGGCCGTCGCGGTCGTGCTCGTCGACCTCGCCGCCGGCGCCGTGCTGCGCGCGCTGCCGACGGCTGCGCCGCGCACCCGCGGCATCGCCTTCCTGCTGGTCTGGATCCTCGCCGGCGCCGCCACGACCGCCGTCGGACACCTGCTGCTGCCCGACACGGGCGCCATCATGCTGATCCCGCTGGTCGCGATGCCGCTCGCCGCGATCGTCCTGGCGCTCGCCATCGACACGCGCCGGCGCGCACGCGAGGAGGCGGCGCGCTCCACCGTCGAGCTCGCCCGCGCCGCGGGGGAGTTCGCCGACCGCACGCGCCGCGCGCAGCTGCCGCTGCTCCAGGCGGCATCCACCCTGCACGGACGGGTGCAGGGGCGGTGCGTGATCTTCGCGGCACACGTCGACGAGAACGCCCCGACGGCGCGGGAGATCGCGCGCTTCCGCTCCGAGACGGATCGCGCCCTCGACGAGGTCATCGCCCCGGTGCGCGCCGCCGAGATCGAGTCGGGCGGCGAGCTGCGACGCATGCTGGCGGGCTGGGAGCCCATCATGCATCTCGACACCCGCATCGACGACGGCGCCGTCGCCGCCGTCGAACGCTCCGAGGCCGCACCGATCGTCACCGAGGTCGTCAACGAGGCGCTCGTGAACGCGGTCAAGCACTCCGGTGCGCGCGCGGCGCGCATCGAGATCACGACAGGCGCCGACGGCGTGCTGCACGTGCGCGTCGCGTCCTCCGGCGCGCTGCCGCGCGCCGTCATGCCGATGCGCCCGTTCGCGGGTCGCACGCTCCTGTACCAGGAGGGCGACGACGTCGTGCTCGAGTCGATGATCCCGGCTCCGGCGCTCGCGGCCCACGCCTGAGTCCGCGCTCGTCGGCCACGTCCGCGCTCGTCATCGAGCCGTCGCATCCCCGTCACAGACGATGTGACGTCGTTCGCTATGCTCGCGATACGCGCGCGTCCCCGGACGCCTCGGAGCACACCCCCCTACGCCCCGCAGGAGATCGCATGTCCCCCCGTTACAAAGCCGTCATCCCCGCCGCCGGTCTCGGCACGAGGTTCCTTCCCGCCACCAAGGCGATGCCGAAGGAGATGCTCCCCGTCGTCGACAAGCCGGCCATCCAGTACGTCGTCGAGGAGGCGGTCGCCGCCGGCATCCGCGACGTGCTGATCATCGTCGGCCGCAACAAGAACAACATCGCCAACCACTTCGACTCGGTTCCCGAACTCGAGACGGCGCTGACGACGAAGGGCGACACGGCCAAGCTCGGCAAGGTCGCCCACTCCTCGCAGCTCGCCGACATCCACATCACGCGCCAGGGCGAGCCGCGCGGCCTCGGTCACGCCGTCTCCCGCGCCGCCTCGTACGTCGGCGACTGCTCCTTCGTCGTCATGCTCGGCGACGATCTGATCGACGAGCGCGACCCGCTGCTGCCGACCATGCTCGCGGTGCACGAGCGCACCGGCGGTGCGGTCGTCGCCCTGATGGAGGTCGACCCCGAACAGGTGCACCTCTACGGCGTGGCCACCGTCGGCGACCGCGACCCCGACGGCTCGTACCGGGTGCTCGATCTGGTCGAGAAGCCGTCCCGCGAGGAGGCGCCGTCGAACCTCGCGGTGATCGGCCGGTACGTGCTCGGCCCCGAGGTCTTCGGCGTGCTCGCGCACACCGCTCCCGGCAAGGGCGGCGAGATCCAGCTCACCGACGCCCTCCGCGAGCTCGCGGCCGACCCCGAGGGCCCCGGCGTCTACGGCGTCGTCTTCAGCGGTCGCCGGTACGACACGGGCGACCGGGTCGACTACATCAAGGCGATCCTGCAGCTGGCCGTGGACCGCGACGACCTCGGACCCGAGCTACGACCCTGGATCAAGCAGTTCGCAGCGGGCCTCGCGGCGACGGATGTTTCTCCGGCCGGGGCTACGGTGCAGAGCCCCTCCGCCCGGTAGGCTGGTTACCGATAAACGCGGCGCCGTCACCGGCGTCCGCTGAAGATCCCTCAGCCCCCGGTAGTGTCCCCACACGACCGGTTGGCGGTCGCCGACCCCCCGCGTGCGGCCGCCGCGACCGAGGGGCCCGGAGTATCCCTTCGGCCCCTCGGTCGCCCTTTTTCTCACGGCGCCCGTCGCACGGCCGGTTTTGTCGCGGCATCCGCATGGCGTAGACTCTCCCTTTGGTGCTCGCGCTGCCTGCGGCCGGCACCGCGAACGTGAGCCCTCCACTGGCGTGTTCCCCTGCATCGTGCACCGTCACCGCGCAGCGAACCACCCCGGAGCGGGATTCACGAACCTCTCCGTTCGAATCAAGAAAGCAGCACTACTGTGACGCGCACCTACACCCCCAAGGCCGGTGAAGTGACCCGTGAGTGGGTCGTCATCGACGCGACCGACGTCGTCCTCGGACGCCTCGCCTCGCACGCCGCCGCCATCCTCCGCGGCAAGCACAAGCCCACCTTCGCGAACCACATCGACACCGGTGACTTCGTCATCGTCGTCAACGCCGAGAAGGTCGCCCTCACGGGTCAGAAGCTCCAGAAGAAGATGGCCTACCGCCACTCGGGCTACCCGGGCGGCCTCACGGCCACCTCGTACGCCGAGCTCCTCGAGAAGAACCCGGTCCGCGCCGTCGAGAAGGCGATCCGCGGCATGCTCCCCAAGAACAGCCTGGGCCGCCAGCAGCTGTCGAAGCTGAAGGTCTACGTGGGCGCCGAGCACCCGCACGCGGCCCAGCAGCCCACCCCGTACACCTTCGGCCAGGTCGCCCAGTAAGCGCGCCGAGAGACATAAGGACAACTCATGGCGAAGATCGCTGACTCCATCGAAGAGAACACCCTCGACAACGCGGAGAGCTACACCACCGAGAGCGCCCCGGTCGAGGCCGCTGCCGCTCCCCGCCCGGTGCTGTCGGTTCCCGGTGCCGCCGTCGGCCGCCGCAAGCAGGCCATCGCGCGCGTCCGCCTCATCCCGGGCTCCGGCACCATCACGGTGAACGGTCGCACCCTCGAGGACTACTTCCCCAACAAGCTGCACCAGCAGCTCATCAACGACCCGTTCACGGTCCTCGACCTCGCCGGTGGCTACGACGTCATCGCGCGCATCTCCGGTGGTGGCCCCTCGGGCCAGGCCGGCGCGCTGCGCCTGGGCATCGCCCGTGCGCTCAACGAGATCGACGCCGAGAACAACCGCCCGACCCTGAAGAAGGCCGGCTTCCTCTCGCGCGACGCTCGCGTCAAGGAGCGCAAGAAGGCCGGTCTCAAGAAGGCCCGCAAGGCTCCGCAGTACTCGAAGCGCTAAAGCTTCATGGCGCTGTTCGGGACGGACGGTGTGCGGGGCCTGGCCAATGGCCCCCTCACCGCCGACCTCGCGCTCACCCTGGCCCAGGCGACTGCCGTCGTCCTGGGCCAGGGCCGTATCGCCGAGGCGCGCAAGGCCGCGGGAAAGCGGCTCACCGCCGTCATCGCGCGTGATCCCCGCGTGTCGGGCCAGTTCCTGTCCGCGGCGGTCGAGGCGGGTCTCGCCTCCTCCGGCGTCGACGTGCTCGATGCGGGAACGCTGCCCACGCCGGCCGCGGCCTACCTCATCGGCGACATCGACGCCGATTTCGGGGTCATGATCTCGGCGTCGCACAACCCCGCGCCCGACAACGGCATCAAGATCTTCGCGCGCGGCGGCGTCAAGCTCCCCGATCAGGTCGAGCGGCGCATCGAAGAGGCGATGACGGGCGAGAAGCTGCGTCCGACCGGCGGCGACGTCGGTCGTGTGGTGCGCTTCTCGGATGCCGAGGACCGCTACGCGATCCACCTGCTCGCCTCCCTTCCCCACCGCCTCGACGGCCTGCACGTCGTGCTCGACTGCGCGCACGGCGCGGCATCCGGGGTCTCGCCCGAGACGTTCCGCAACGCCGGAGCGAAGGTCACCGTCATCGGCGCAGACCCCGACGGCATCAACATCAACGACGGCTACGGCTCGACGCACATGGAGCGTCTCGCCGCGGAGGTCGTGCGCACCGGCGCCGACGTCGGTATCGCCCACGACGGCGACGCCGACCGCTGCCTCGCGGTGGATGCCGACGGCACCCTGGTGGACGGCGACCAGATCATGGCGATCCTCGCCGTGGCGATGAAGCGCGACGGGCGGTTGAAGAACGACACGCTCGTCGCGACCGTCATGAGCAACCTCGGACTGCACCGCGCGATGGCCGCACAGGGCATCGCCGTCGAGCAGACGGCGGTCGGTGACCGCTACGTCCTGGAGCGCATGAACGAGGGCGGCTACTCGCTCGGCGGCGAGCAGAGCGGGCACGTCATCATGAGCCGCTACGCGACCACCGGCGACGGGGTGCTGACGGGGCTGCACCTGTGCGCCGAGATGGCCCGCACGGGCCGGTCGCTCGCCGAGCTCGCCGCGGTGATGACCGTGTTCCCGCAGGTGCTGATCAACGTGCGCGGCGTCGAGCGCTCGCGCGCGACCGATGCGGACGTCCTGGCGGGCGTGCAGGTCGCCGAAGCGGCCCTCGGCGACAGCGGACGGGTGCTGATCCGGCCCTCCGGCACCGAGCAGATGGTGCGGGTGATGGTCGAAGCGGCCTCGCAGGAGGACGCCCAGCGCATCGCCGACGAGCTCGCGGACATCGTCCGCGGCTGAACGCCGTGGGCGCCGCACGTTAAGCGTCTGTTAAACGTCGCCGCAGCAGTGGCGCCGCGATCGGCGGCGACTCTACCCTGGGCGTGCACTCACATGCCCATTCCCCGCGCCCTGACCCGACAGGGACGGGGTGCGACGGGTTTGACGACTGGGGTGCGCGACCCCTCCGTCGATGTCCCCCCGCATCCCCCAGACGGAGGGGTCGCTCCCCCTCCGGCCCCGGGATGCCGCGCGCGGACGGCCGGGGAAGCTCCCGACCGGTCGATGCGCGGCGTCAGGCCGGTTCCTGCCAGCTCAGCGACTCGATGTACCGCAGCAGCACGCCCTCACGCAGGGCCCACGGGCTCACCTCGAGCTCGTCGACGTCCAGTGCGGTCATCGCGGTGTGCAGCACGACGGCCGCCGCGACGATCTGGAACGTGCGATCGGCGGTGATGCCGGGCAGCTCCTGCCGAGCGGATGCCGGGATGCGCGCGAGCCGCGGAATCCACGAGCCCAGCGCGCCGCGCGGCAGCAGCATCCGCTCGCTGCCGCTCCAGCCGGGGGCGGGATAGCCTGCGAGCTTGGCGAGGGAGCGGATCGCCTTGGACGATCCGACCACGTGATTCGGCCGCGGCTGGCCGGACATGAGCTCGGCGACGGGCGCCAGGACGCCGCGCGCGTGGTCGCGCAGCACCTCGACGGCATCCTCCCCGGGCGGGTCGTGCGGCAGGAACTCCACCGTCGACCGGCCGGCTCCCAGCGGCACGGAGGCGGCGACGTCCGGCAGTTCGTCGGCGCCCGAGGCCACCTCGAGCGATCCGCCGCCGATGTCGAAGAGCAGGATCTGGCCGGCCGACCAGCCGAACCAGCGACGCACGGCGAGGAAGGTGAAACGGGCCTCGGACTCGCCGCCGAGCACCTGCAGCTCCTGTCCGAGCGCCGCCTCGATCCGGGCGATCACGTCGGCGCCGTTGGCGGCCTCGCGCACGGCGCTCGTCGCGGTGGCGAGCAGCTCGACGACGTTCTCGGCCTGGGCGACCGCGCGCGCCTGGGTGACGGCATCCACCAGCGCCGTCACGCCCGTCTCGCTGATCGATCCGTCGGGCTCGAGGTAGCGCATCAGGCGCAGCACCGTGCGTTGGCTCGTGGTGGCCTGGGGGCGTCCTCCGGGGTGGACATCGGCGACGAGCAGGTGGACGGTGTTCGAGCCGATGTCGAGGACTCCGAGACGCATGCGTTCAGCGTATCCACAGATGGGTTCCGCGCCGTCACAGCCGACGCGGGCCCGGCATCCCCTCGCGGGGCGGAGCCGCCGCATGGATAGAGTAGGCCCGATGTCCACCGAAGACGAGACGACTGCCATCGACTCGCTGTACCGCGAGATCGACCGTTCCGAGTGGGCCCGGCTGGCGGCCGGCATCCCCACCCCCCTCAGTGAGACCGAGGTCGTGCAGTTGCGCGGCATCGGCGACCGGTTGGACCTCGCCGAGGTGCGCGAGGTGTACCTCCCGCTCAGCCGACTGCTGAGCACCTACGCCGAGAACACCAAGCGGCTGGGCGCCGAGACCGCGGCGTTCCTGGGCGAGCCCGACTCCACGACGCCGTTCGTGGTCGCCGTCGCCGGCTCGGTGGCCGTGGGCAAGTCGACCATCGCGCGGCTGCTGCGCGAGCTGATGAGCCGCTGGCCCGGCACACCGCGCGTCGAGCTGGTCACGACGGACGGCTTCCTCTACTCCAACGCCGAGCTCGAGCGGCGCGGGCTGATGGCCCGCAAGGGGTTCCCCGAGTCGTACGACCGGCGCGCCCTTGTCAGCTTCCTCACCGAGGTCAAGTCGGGTGCGGCGGAGGTGCGGGCGCCGTTCTACTCCCACGTGCGGTACGACATCGTCCCGGACGCCCACGTCACCGTCCGCCGCCCGGACGTCGTGATCGTCGAGGGGCTGAACGTGCTCTCGCCGCCCCCGACGCCGAACGACGTCGCCGTCAGCGACCTGTTCGACTTCTCGATCTACGTGGATGCCGACGAGGCCGACATCGCGCAGTGGTACGTCGACCGGTTCCTGGCCCTGCGGCGCGGCGCCTTCAGCAACCCCCACTCGTTCTTCAAGGTGTTCGCGGAGCTGTCCGACGAGGAGGCGGTGACCACGGCGCTCGGCTACTGGAACGACATCAACCTGCCGAACCTCCGCGAGAACGTCGCGCCCACGCGGCATCGGGCGACCCTCGTGCTGAAGAAGGCGGCGGCGCACGCCGTCGAGTCGGTGCGGCTGCGCAAACTCTGAGCGCAATCTCACGGCGTTTGTGAGGGATCCGCGCAAATACCCGGACCTAGCATGGACCCCATGTGTGGAATCGTCGGATACGTGGGCCCGCGCGACAGCCAGGCCATCCTCCTGTCCGGGCTCGCCCGCCTCGAGTACCGCGGCTACGACTCCGCCGGCATCGCCGTGATCGACGGTCAGGGCGATCTCGACATGCGCAAGCGCGCCGGCAAGCTCCAGGTGCTGCGCGACGACCTCGCCGCCCACCCCATGCCCGACGGCACCACCGGCATCGGCCACACGCGCTGGGCGACCCACGGCGGCCCGACCGACGCGAACGCGCATCCGCATCTGGCCGACGACGACAAGCTCGCCGTCATCCACAACGGCATCATCGAGAACTTCTCCGAGCTCAAGGCCGAGCTGCTCAGCGAGGGCTTCACGTTCCGCTCCGAGACCGACACCGAGGTCGCGGCGGTCCTCCTCGGCCGCGAGTACCAGGCCTCGGGCGACCTCGTCGCCGCGTTCCGCACGGTCGTCGCGCGCCTGGAGGGGGCGTTCACCCTGCTCGCGATGCACCGCGACCAGCCGGGACTCGTCGTCGGCGCCCGCCGCAACTCGCCGCTGGTCATCGGCCTCGGCGACGGGGAGAACTTCCTCGGATCCGACGTCGCGGCCTTCGTGGAGCACACCCGCAACGCCCTCGCGATCGGGCAGGACGAGATCGTGGCGATCACCCCGGCCGGCGTCGAGGTGACCGACTTCGCCGGCGCGCCCGTCGAGGTGGAGCCCTTCGAGGTCGTCTGGGACGCCTCGGCCGCAGAGAAGGGCGGCTGGTCGTCGTTCATGGCCAAGGAGGTCTCCGAGGAGCCCGAGGCCGTCGCGAACACCATCCGCGGGCGCCTCCACGACGCCGCCGTGACCATCCCCGAGCTGGACGGCATGGACGAGCTGTTCACCGGCATCCGTCGCATCGTCGTCATCGCGTGCGGCACCGCCGCGTACGCGGGCCAGACCGGCAAGTACGCGCTCGAGCAGTGGACGCGCATCCCCGTCGACGTCGAGCTCGCACACGAGTTCCGCTACCGCGATCCGGTGATCGGCGAGGACACCCTCGTCGTCTCGATCAGCCAGTCCGGCGAGACGATGGACACGCTCATGGCGGTCAAGTACGCGCGCGAGCACGGCGCGAAGACGCTGTCGATCTGCAACACGCAGGGCGCGACGATTCCGCGCGAGTCGGATGCCGTGATCTACACGCACGCCGGACCCGAGGTGGCCGTGGCATCCACCAAGGCCTTCGTCGCCCAGATCACCGCGCTGTACCTGCTCGCGCTGCACGTCGCGCGCGTGCGCGGCACCATCTCGCACGCCGAGCAGGCGCTGCACGTGCGCGAGCTGGAGGCCGTCCCCGGCAAGATCCAGCGCGTGCTCGACGAGGAGCAGGCGCACATCGAGCAGTTCTCGCGCTGGATGGCCGACACGCAGTCGGTGCTCTTCCTCGGCCGTCACGTCGGTTACCCGATCGCCCTCGAGGGTGCGCTGAAGCTCAAGGAGATCAGCTACATCCACGCCGAGGGCTTCGCCGCCGGCGAGCTCAAGCACGGCCCGATCGCGCTCATCGAGCCCGGCCAGCCCGTGTTCGTCATCGTGCCGTCGCCGCGCGAGTCGGCCGAGCTGCACAAGAAGGTGGTCTCCAACATCCAGGAGATCCGCGCTCGCGGCGCCCGCGTGATCGTCGTCGCCGAAGAGGGGGATGCCGCGGTGCTCCCGTTCGCCGACGAGGTGCTGCGCATCCCGCTCGCCGGGCCCCTGTTCGAGCCGCTGCTGGCCGTCGTGCCGCTGCACGTGTTCGCGATGGGCCTCGCCACGGCGAAGGGCCTGGACGTCGACCAGCCGCGCAACCTCGCGAAGTCCGTCACGGTCGAGTAACCCTCGCGCCTCGCGCCGCCGCGCGCCTCGCGCCGCACCGCGAGACGCATCTTGCGTGCCGAGAAACCACTCCGTGGCGGGTTTCTCGGCACGGGAGTGGTTTCTCGGGAGCGCGGGCGCGGGCAGGCCGGCCGCGGCGATCGGGATGCGGCGCCAGTAGGCTGGCGGGGGCGCGGGCGACGCGGCGTCGACCACAACGCCGCCGAGCAGAACAGGTCGACCACCACGCCGTCGAGCAGAACAGGTCGACCACGACGCCGCCGAGCAAAACAGGTCGACCACCACGCCGCCGAGCAGAACAGGGGGATGCCGTGATCATCGGAATCGGCGTCGACCTCGTCGACATCCCGCGTTTCGAGCGGTCGCTGGAGCGCACGCCGCGACTGCGCGAGCGCCTCTTCGCGCCCGCGGAGCGTCGCCTGAAACCGCACTCGCTCGCCGCGCGCTACGCGGCGAAGGAGGCGCTGATCAAGGCGCTCGGCGGCTCGGACGGCGTGCACTGGACCGACATCGAGGTCGCGAGCGAGCCCTCGGGACGCCCCGTCTTCGCGCTCAGCGGCGACACCGCCGCGACGGTCACCGCCCGCGGCATCGGCATGATCCACCTCTCGCTCAGCCATGACGCCGGACTGGCCGCGGCCTACGTCGTCGCCGAGTCCGCGGTGGGCGGCGGGCCGATCATCCGCGACATCGAGGGGGACGCGTGAGCCGACTTCCGGAGGGCGTGCTGCGCGAAGCGCTCATCGACACGTCCGCGATCAGCGCGAACGTGCGTCATCTGCGACAGCTGACGGCATCCGAGGTCATCGCCGTCGTCAAGGCCGACGGGTACGGGCACGGCGCGGTCCGCTCGGCCCGCGCCGCCCTCGACGGCGGCGCGCGGCGCATCGGAGTCTCGGACATCGACGAGGCGCTCGCGCTGCGACGCGCCGGCATCGACGCCCCGATCCTGGCGTGGCTGCACGCCCCCGGAGCCCGCTTCGCCGAGGCCGCCGGCCGCGGTATCGAGCTGGGTGTGTCGAGCCTCGACCAGCTGCAGGCCGCGGCGGCCGCGGCATCCGGCGACCGTCCCGTCGGCGTGCACCTCAAGCTCGAGACGGGCCTCGGCCGCAACGGTCTGGCTCCGGCCGCCTACGCCACCGCCTTCGCGGAAGCCGCACGGCTCGAGCGCATCGGGCGGCTGCGCGTCATCGGGATCTTCAGCCACCTCTCCAACGCGTCGGCCGACGACGACCGTGCCGCGATCGGGCGGTTCACCGACGCGCTCGCGCTCGCGGCATCCCACGGCCTCGCCCCGCAGCTGCGACACATCGCCGCCTCGCACGCGGCGATCGCCCTTCCGCAGTCGCGCTTCGGCTGTGTGCGGCTCGGCGTGTCGATCTACGGGCTGTCGCCGTTCCCCGAGCGCACATCGGCCGACCTGGGCCTTCGTCCCGCGATGACGCTGCGCGCGGCCGTCGCCGCCGTCCGCCGGGTGCCGGCCGGGCAGGGCGTCTCGTACGGATACCGTCACCGCAC
The DNA here is from genome assembly GCF_019443465.1 of Microbacterium sp. PAMC21962. Lineage (NCBI taxonomy): Bacteria > Bacillati > Actinomycetota > Actinomycetes > Micrococcales > Microbacteriaceae > Microbacterium > Microbacterium sp. PAMC21962. Next base: position 3,054,013 of record NZ_CP080381.1, read on the forward strand.
CGCGCAGGAGTCCACGCTGGCGCTCGTGCCGGCGGGGTACGCCGACGGGGTCCCGCGCGCCGCCTCGGGCGGGGCGGCCGTGCGCATCGGCGGCGAGGTGTTCCCGGTCGCGGGCCGGATCGCGATGGACCAGTTCGTCGTCGACGTCGGCGATCATCCGGTCGCGGTCGGCGATGAGGTGGTGCTGTTCGGCGATCCGACCCTCGGCGCCCCGCCGGTGGAGGCGTGGGCGGATGCCGCGGGCACCATCAACTACGAGATCGTGACGCGCATCGGCCCGCGCGTGCCGCGGCGGGAGGGGAGCGCATGAGCGGACTGGACGGATTCCTCGGCGAGCGTGAGGTCGCATCGCCCGCGGACATGGAGGACCTCGGACGCTCCTTCGGAGCGGCCCTGCGCGCGGGAGACCTGGTCGTGCTGACGGGGCCGCTGGGGGCGGGCAAGACCACCCTCACCCGCGGCATCGCCGCGTCCCTCGGGGTGCGCGGACGCGTGCAGAGTCCGACGTTCGTCATCGCGCGGACCCATCCGTCGCTGGGTGACGGCCCCGCCCTCGTCCACGTGGACGCGTATCGTCTCGGCACCGACGGCGAGCTCGACGACCTCGACATCGACTTCGAGAACGCCGTGGTCATCGCCGAGTGGGCGGCGCCCTTCGCGGATGCCGTGGCGGATCGCTGGTGGGAGGTCGAGATCGACCGCGGCTGGAGCGGCACCGGGGTGGACAACGCCTGCGGCACGGCCGGCCCGCATGCGGCCGCGATGGAGGACGCCGCTCCGCGCCTCGTCCGCATCACCCGCCACGGCTGAGCCGTCCTGCCCGCCGGCGCGCGCACCCCGACTACCCTGGAACGGTGATCCTCGGCATCGACACCTCGCTCGGCACCGCCGTCGGCATCGTCGATCCCGACGGGGCCGTGCGGGCGGAGAGTGCAAGCGCGAACCCGCTCGGCCATGCCGAGGTCATCGGCGACCTGCTGCGGCAGGCGCTCGTCGAGGCCGAACGCGGTCCGCTCGGTCAGACCGGCGTGAGCGAGCCGGTCGTGCTCACCCACGTCGCGGTGGGCATGGGTCCGGGACCCTTCACGGGGCTGCGGGTCGGCATCGCCGCGGCGCGGGCCTTCGCCCTGGCCCGGGAGCTGCCGGTGGTCGCCGTGCCCAGCCACGACGCCGCCGCTCTCGAGATCCTTCTGGCCACCGCCCTGGTCGACCCGTTCGCCGAGCCGGAGCGGTTCGCCGTCGTCACGGACGCCCGCCGGCGCGAGGTCGCGTACTCGGTGTACGAGGGGGTGGATGCCGACGGCATCCCGATCCGCACCGACGGCCCCGCCCTCAGCCCCCGCGCCGACATCGACGACCTCCTCGCCCGCACCGGCGCGGTGCGACGCGACGTCGCGGCGGTCAGCGCGGCCGTGCTCGCCGTGCTCGCGGCGCGCGCGGTGGCCGCCGGGCGGACCCTCGCCGGTCCCGAGCCGCTGTATCTGCGCGCTCCCGACGTCACCCTCCCGCGCAGCGCCGCCGCCCGTCCGCCGGGGGCGGCCGGATGAGCCTGCGACCCGCGGCGGCCGACGACCTTCCCGCCATCATGGAGCTGGAGCGCGCCTCGTTCCCGACCGACGCGTGGAGCGCGGCGATGATGCGCGAGGAGCTCGCGTCGCCGCATGCGCGCTACCTCGTCGACGTCGAGGGCGGCCGGCTCGTCGGCTACGGCGGGGTGCGCGCCGTCGCGCGCGCGGCCGACGCCGACATCCAGACGATCGCGATCGCCGCGGCATCCCGTGGACGGGGCCGGGGACGCCTGCTGCTGCGCGCCCTGCTCGACGCGGCGCGCGAGCGCGGCGCCCGCGAGGTGTTCCTCGAGGTGCGCGCCGACAACCCGACGGCGTCCGCGCTGTACCTCTCCGAGGGCTTCATCGAGATCGCCCGCCGTCCCCGCTACTACCAGCCCGACGACGTGGACGCCGTCGTCATGAAGCTCGACCTCGCGGGGTGGGCCGCCGCCCGCACCGCGGCGGCGGGCGCCACCTCGACGGATGCGGGAGCGTGCTCGTGACGGCCACCGAACCCCTCGTGCTCGGCATCGAGACGAGCTGCGACGAGACCGGCATCGGCATCGTGCGCGGCCGCACCCTGTTGAGCAACACGATCGCGAGCTCCATGGACGAGCACGCCCGCTACGGCGGCGTCGTGCCGGAGGTCGCCGCCCGCGCCCACCTGGAGGCGCTGCAGCCCGCGATCGACGCCGCGGTCGCGGAGGCGGGGATCGCCCTGTCCGACCTCGACGCGGTCGCCGTCACGAGCGGACCGGGCCTGGCCGGCGCGCTCATGGTCGGCATCGGCGCGGCGAAGGCGCTCGCCGTCGGGCTGGACAAGCCCCTGTACGCCGTCAACCACCTCGTGGGCCACATCGCCGCCGACCTGTTGACCGGCGACGACGTGGAGTACCCGACGATCGCGCTCCTCGTCAGCGGCGGTCACACCTCTCTGCTGCTCGTGCGCGACCTCGTGTCGGACGTCGAGCTGCTCGGCGAGACGCTGGACGACGCGGCGGGGGAGGCCTTCGACAAGATCGCGCGCATCCTCGGGCTGCCCTATCCCGGCGGCCCGGAGATCGATCGCGCCGCGGCCACCGGAGACCCGGCGGCGATCCGGTTCCCGCGAGGGCTGTCGCGTGCGTCGGACATGGCTGCGCACCGCTACGACTTCTCGTTCTCCGGGTTGAAGACGGCCGTCGCGCGATGGGTCGAGCAGGCCGAGGCCGACGGGCGGGCACCCGACGTGTCCGACGTCGCCGCCTCGTTCCGCGAAGCGGTCGTCGACGTGCTCGTCACGAAAGCGCTCGACGCGTGCGCGCGTCACGACGTGCCGCGGCTGCTCCTCGGCGGCGGGGTCATCGCGAACCGGCGCCTGCGCGAGGTCGCGCTGACGCGCGCGGCGGAGGCCGGCGTCGCGGTGCGCATCCCGCCGCTCAGCCTGTGCACCGACAACGGAGCGATGATCGCCGCGCTGGCTGCAGAGCTCATCGCTCACGGACGCCCGGCCTCGCACCTCGGCTTCGGTGCGGACTCGACCCTGCCCGTGACCGAGATCCAGGTGGCCGGATGAGCGACGAGCGTACCCCCGCACCTCCGCCCGAGCCGCGCGTCGAGGCGCCCTCCGACGACGTGGCGCCCGCGGCGACCGCGGCGCTCCCCGGCGAGCACCGGGGCGGCTTCCAGCGCGAGTTCACCCAACCCGTGCCGCTGGCGACGCCCGTGGCCGCGGGGGAGGGGGAGTCGAGTTGGATGCCCGAGCCCGAGGTGCGCTGGGCACCGCCGCCCGAGGTCCTGCCGCGCAGCGCCCCGTGGGCGCTCACCTTCGCCGTGCTGGGCCTCATCGTCTCGATGCTCGTGGGGTGGGGCTTCCTCATCGGCCTCGTCGGCGCGGTGCTGGCGATCGTGGCGATTCGCCGGCCGTGGGAGAGTCGCGCCGTCGCGGTGTGGGCACTCTGTCTGAGCCTGCTCTCGCTCGCCTACAGTGCGGGATGGCTGTGGTGGGCTTCCACCCAGGGGCCTCTGTTCGGCTGACGGCGCCGCCGTGGGGTCACACCCGGTCGGCGAGCACCGCCACCCGTGACGTCCCCGCGCGGGTGAGGATGAGGGTGGCCGTGCCGGGGCCGCGCAGCTTCAGCTTCGTGCGGAGTGCGGCCGGGTCGACGTCGACGCCCCGCTTCTTGATCTCGAGCGTGCCGATCTCGCGCTCGCGCAGTGCGCGGGCGAGCGCCTTGACATCGGTCGGCAGCTGCTCGCGGACGCGGAAGGTCTGCACGAAGGGGCTCGTGGCCTCGGCATCCGAGGTGAGGTAGGCGATGCCCGGGGCGAGCATGCCGGCGTCGAGCCGGCGCGCGACCTCCCCGATGAGCCGGGCACGGATGACGGCGCCCTCGGGCTCGTGGATGAATCTGCCGAGCGGGCGCACTTCGGCGTCGGGCGCGTCCGCGTCGGCCGTCAGCTCGGAGGCGGCGCCCGCGCGGAGGACGAGGGCGGCCCGCCGCACCCCCGGGCGGGCCAGCGCGCCCGTCCAGAGGACGAGCTCGATCGTCGACCCGTCGACGCTGATCCACTGGGCCTCCACTCCGGCGGGATCGTCCGGGATGAGGGCGCGGTCGAAGGCGGGCCCGAGTTTGATGCCCGCGGGCATCCGCGCGGCCAGCGGGAACACCCAGTCCAGCGACGGCGACCAGTCGGCCGCGCCGAGCCGGGCGGTCTCGGCGTGTCCCGCCGTGCGCCGAGCGGGATCGAGCCAGACGGCGTCGATGCCGTCGAGCGGCACCTCCTCGGCACGGGCGTGGCGCACCGTCGCCGCGTCGCCGAAGGGCGCGAGGTTGTAGGCGGCGAGGGCGGCGGTGGTCTCGTCGGCGTCGACGGCCAGCACCTCCAGCCCGATGCCGGCCAGGGCGAGCGCGTCGCCGCCGATGCCGCATCCGAGGTCGGCCACGCGCCGTACGCCCGCATCGCGGAAGCGGCCGGCGTGACGGGCGGCGATCGACAGCCGCGTCGCCTGCTCCAGCCCCGCCCTCGTGAACAGCATGCGGTCGGCGAACTCGCCGAACTTGGCGCGGGCGCGGGTGCGCAGCCGCGCCTGGCCGACGGCGGCCGAGACCAGCTCGGGCGACAGCCCCGCGGCGCGCAGCCGTGAGACCGTGCGGGCGACGTCGTCGGCGGAATCGATCGCGCCGAGCTCATCGACCAGCCGCAGACCGTCGGCGGTCAGCAGGGCGGTGAGCTCGGCGCGTTCCATCCGGCCAGCCTATGCGGGTCGGCTCAGCAGCCGGCCACCTTGGTCCACCGCGTCGCCGACACCTGCTGCAGGCTCGTCACGGTCGCATCCCCCTGTCCCAGGTAGTCGAGGCTCCCGACCGCGTAGTACGGGTTGTAGGGGTTGGTGCCGTAGCTCGTGGCGCGGCCCGCCGCCTTGTGGTCCGCGTTGGACGCGGTCACACAGCCCGCCGGCGCGGTCGGCGTCGACGTGGGCGTCGGAGTGGAGGTAGGGGTGGGCGTGGGGGTGGGCGTCGGAGTGCCCGAGCGGTCGACGCGTCGGTTGTTCTGGAAGAAGAAGCCCGTGACGTAGGCCGGGTAGTCGATGCTGTTCGTCGACACGTACGATCCGCCCGGGCCGCCGCCCGCGGGCCAGTTGTGTCCGAGCCCGGTGTTCTGGATCAGCGAGACACGGGGACCCGCGGCATCCGCGTAGAGCGTGCCCGAGCCCGCGGTGTTCGTTCCGGCGAGACCGGTGAGCGCGAACGTCGAGGTCGACCCGGCGCCGTAGATGCCCGCCATGATCTGCGCGTTCAGCGTGTTGTAGCCGGGAGCGACCGTCGTGTCGTTCGACCCGTAGACCACCGAGGTCAGTTGCGTCGCGAAGGCTCCGGATGCCGAGCCGGCGAACGTCGTGCAGGTGTTCCGGCCCTGGGCCTGCGACACGGCGACGCTGCCGATCTGACCGGACGTGGTGCCGACGGTGGGCCCGGCGTTGATGCCGATGCCCGCGAACACGTCGGGGGCGAGGCAGCCCATCACCATCGTCTCGCCGCCGCCCGACGACAGTCCCGACAGGTACACCTGCGCCGCGTCGATGCCCAGGGTGCCGCGTGCGGTGAGGGTGGAGACGAGGGCGAGGAGGTTGTCGTCGTGGCGGGCGGGGGAGGTGCGCGAGTGGTTCGCGTCGTAGTAGTCCCAGCAGCCCAGCACGACGCCGCCGTTGGGGGCGTCGGGCAGGGCGACGACCATGCCGTACCTCTCGGCGGTCGCCGCCCAGTTGCCGGCCGTCTGCAGGGTGGAGGCCGTCTGGACGCAGCCGTGCAGACTGACCATGAGGGCGCGACCGGCGCCGAGCGTCGGCGCGCTCGCCGGCGTGTAGAGGCGCACGTTCATGCCGGCGATCGACTCGGTGGTCCACGACCCGGTCGCCGCCGTGGCGGGTGTCGCCAGCGGCCCGGCGAGCAGTCCGGCGGCCGCGAGTGCGGCGGCCGTCAGCATCGCCGCCACGGCGCGGCGTCGGGGGATGCGGGGGGATGTCATCGGTCTGCTCCGATCCGGCTCCCGCCTTCGACCGGGCACCATTGCCCGGCGGTCCCGGCTCAGGGGAGCCCAGAGCCGATGTTAGGTGAAACATGATTCATGTAACAGGGGGGTTCCGTGTCGCACGGTTGGCACTCGCGTTGCACGAGTGCCAACTCCGCCCTAGACTTCTGTTAGCACTCCACCCCTGTGGGTGCTAACGAGTCTTGAAGCATCACGCCCAGCAAGAAAGAGGTAGACCGTGTCGGTTTCCATCAAGCCGCTCGAGGACCGCATCGTCATCAAGCAGGTCGAGGCTGAGCAGGTCACGTCCAGTGGCCTCGTCATCCCCGACACCGCCAAGGAGAAGCCCCAGGAGGGCGAGGTCGTGGCCGTGGGCCCCGGCCGCATCGACGACAACGGCAACCGCGTCCCGCTCGACGTCGCCGTCGGCGACCGCGTCATCTACAGCAAGTACGGCGGCACCGAGGTGAAGTTCGGCGGCGACGAGTTCCTCGTCCTGTCCGCTCGCGACGTGCTGGCGGTCGTCGTCCGCTGACGATTCGCACAGAAGGGCCCGGATGCCACGGCATCCGGGCCCTTCTGCATCCCCTCGCGAGCCGCTACACCCCGGTCGAGCCGCCACGGCCCGTCCCGTCCGAAATGTGGCGGCTCGCACAGAACATGGCGGTTCGCGCACGCTGAACGGCAGGATGCCGCGGCATCCGAGTGTCAGGACCGTCGTAGGCTTTGTCTCATGACACCCGCCGACACCGCACGCGAAGAGCGGCTCGGCGGGATCTATGCCTTCGCGGCCTACTTCCTGTGGGGCTTCATGCCCCTCTATTTCCTGACGCTCGCCCCGATCGGGCCGTGGGAGATCGTCGTCTGGCGCATCCTCTTCTCGCTGCTGTTCTGCGCGGTGCTGCTGACGGTCACGCGCACCTGGGGCAAGCTGTTCGCGATCCTGCGCGACCGCCGTCTCGTGTTCTGGACCATCGTGGCGGGTCTGCTGATCTACGTGAACTGGCAGGTCTTCCTCATCGGCATCCTCACCGGGCACGTCATCGAGGGCAGCCTGGGCTACTTCATCAACCCGATCGTGACCGTCCTGCTGGGTGTCATCGTGCTGAAGGAGCGCCTGCGCACCGCGCAGTGGGTCGCCATCGGTTTCGCCGGCCTCGCGGTGATCGTCATCATCGTCGCGTACGGCTCCTTCCCCTGGATCGCCCTCACCCTCGCCGCCAGCTTCGGCGCCTACGGGCTCGTCAAGAAGCAGATCGGTCCGCGCGTCGACGCGATCAGCGGTCTCACGCTCGAGTCCCTCTGGCTCACCCCGATCGCGCTCATCCAGCTCGTCGTCGTCGCGAGCACGACCGGTCTCGTCTTCGGCACCCAGGGAGCCGGCCACACCGTGCTGGTCACCCTCGCCGGCGTCGTGACAGCCGTGCCGCTGCTGCTGTTCGCCAGCGGCGCCCGCCGTGCCCCGCTCACCGTCATCGGCCTGCTCCAGTTCGTCGCGCCGATCCTGCAGTTCATCACCGGCGCGTGGATCCTCCAGGAGCCGATGCCGCTGGAGCGGTGGATCGGGTTCGGACTCGTCTGGGTGGCGCTCATCGTCCTCAGCGCCGACTCGCTGATCGCCGGGCGGCGCGCCCGCGGCGCGGCCGACGTCGTCGATCTGGTCTGAGCCCACCGCGCGGCCCACCGCGAGACCCGCCGCGCGGCCCGCCGCGACCGTTATCGCACCGTGACCGTTCCGTTTCACACCGTTAACGCATCGCAACAATCCGGACGCGACCAGGCCGTTAGGTTTGACCCACTGGGGAGGCTCCCGAGCTCGCCCCGTGTCAACCAGATCAAGGAGCAACATGAGCGTCTTCACACGTTCGCGGGCTGGCAAGGTGCTCGGCGGTATCGCCGTGGCCGCCGTCAGCGCCGTTCTGCTCGCCGGCTGTGCCGGCGGCGGCTCGTCTACGCCCAGCGAAAGCAGCGGCCCGGCCGAGGACCTGACCCTCAAGATCGGCAGCGTGCTGCCGCAGACGGGTAGCCTCGCCTTCCTCGGCCCGCCCGAGGAGGCCGGCGTCCTGCTCGCCGTCGACGAGGTGAACAAGGCGGCCAAGGGCATCACGGTCGACTTCACCCCCGGCGACTCCGGCGACGCCGACAACAAGGCCTTCGAGACCACGGTGCCCAAGCTGCAGAGCGCCGGCGTCTCGGCCATGATCGGTGCGGCGGCATCGGGTGTCACGAAGCTGTTCCTCGACTCCAACGTCGCGGCCGGCATCATCACCTTCTCGCCCGCCAACACCTCGCCCGACTTCACCAACTGGGACGACAAGGGCCTGTACTGGCGCACCGCCCCCAGCGACCTGCTGCAGGGTGAGGTGCTCGGCAACCTGATCGCCGAGGACGGCCACAAGAACATCGGCATCATCTACCAGAACGACGCCTACGGCACCGGTCTGTTCGGTGTCGTCAAGGATGTCTTCGAGTCCACCGGCGGCAAGGTCGTGGCCGAGGCGTCCTACAACGACGGCGACAGCTCGTTCGACGCCCAGGTGGCGACGATCGCGGCCGCCAAGCCGGACGCGGTCGTGCTCGTCACGTTCGACCAGTTCGCGACGATCGCTCCGCTCCTGGTCAACGCGGGTCTGCCGGCGAGCAACTTCTACCTCGTCGACGGCAACCTCAAGCAGTGGGGCGACAAGGTCTCCGTGTCGCTCGAAGGCGCCAAGGGCACCACGCCCGGACCGGTGCTCGAGGACGACTTCAAGGAGCGTCTGAACACCACGTGGACCGCCGCCGGCAACGCCGCGCTCGAGGACTACTCGTACGCGGCCGAGTCCTACGACGCGGTCGTGCTGCTGGCCCTCTCCGCCCTCGCGGCGAAGTCGACCACCGGCGCCGACATGGCGGGCAAGCTGCAGGAGGTCTCCGGCGGCTCGGGCGATGGCAAGAAGTGCACCTCGTTCTCCGAGTGCGCCGACATCATCCTCGGCGGCGGCGTGGCCGACTACGACGGCTACTCCGGCCCGATCACCTTCGACGAGCACGGCGACCCGACGCAGGCGTCCATCGGCATCTTCCAGTTCGGTGCCGACAACATGCACACCCGCATCGACACGCGCTGACACTCGACGCGTAGAGAGGGCCCCGGAGCGATCCGGGGCCCTTTCCCGTGCGTGCGGCGCCGCTGCGGATGGATGCCACGGCATCCCGGTACGCGAAGAGGCCCCCTCGCGGCGGGAGGGGGCCTCTTCGGTCGTGCCGGACGGGGTGCTCAGTGCTCCTCGTCCGTGCCCAGCGTACCCAGGTAGAGACCGATGACCTGCGGGTCGTTCAGCAGGTCGCGCCCCGTGCCCTCGTGCGCGTCGCGGCCCTGGTCGAGGACGTAGCCGCGGTCGCAGATCTGCAGGCAGCGGCGCGCGTTCTGCTCGACCATGATCGTCGTCACGCCCGCCTTGTTGATGTCGGAGACGCGGATGAAGGCGTCGTCCTGACGTACGGGCGACAGCCCGGCGCTCGGCTCGTCGAGCAGCAGCACCGACGGGTCCATCATGAGGGCGCGGCTCATCGCCACCATCTGCCGTTCGCCGCCGGACAGCGAGCCGGCACGCTGCTTGAGGCGCTTGCCGAGCTCGGCGAAGATGCCGGTCACGAACTCGAGGCGGGCCGCGTAGATCTTGGGGTTCTGGTAGAGCCCCATCTGCAGGTTCTCCTCGATCGACAGCGACGGGAAGACGTTGTTCGTCTGCGGGACGAACGCCACCCCGCGCTGGACGAGCTTGTCGGCCTTGAGGCCCACGATCGACTCGCCGTTCACCGTGATGTCGCCGCCGCGCACCTTCACGAGCCCGAAGATCGACTTCAGCAGCGTGGACTTGCCGGCGCCGTTGGGACCGATGATGCCGATCAGCTCGCCCTTGCGGGCGACGAGGTTCGCGCCGTTGATGATGTTGATGCCCGGCAGGTAGCCGGCGGTGAGATCGGAGACCTCGACGACGATCTCGTCGGATGCCGCGGGTGCGGCCTGCGCGACGGCTCCCGGGCCCGTGGATGCACTCACTTCTTCTCCTCCTCGGCCTCGGCGATGCTCGCGGCCTCGACGTCCTCGATCTCCTCGAGCAGCTCCTTGGCGGACTCGTCGAGCTCTCCCGGGATGCGGCCCGTGACGACCCCGAGGTCGACGTCCTGGTGGCTGCCGAGGTACGCGTCGATGACGGCCTTGTCCTGCATGACCGAGTCCGGCGGGCCCTCCGCGACGACGCGGCCCTCGGCCATGACGACCACCCAGTCCGCGATGTGGCGCACCATGTGCATGTCGTGTTCGACGAACAGCACGGTCACGCCCAGATCCTTCAGATCCAGGATGTGATCCAGCAGCGACTGCGTGAGCGCGGGGTTCACGCCCGCCATCGGCTCGTCCAGCATGACCAGCTGCGGATCGCTCATGAGCGCCCGCGCCATCTCCAGGAGCTTGCGCTGGCCGCCCGACAGCGATGCGGCGAAGTCCTTCTCCTTGGTGTCGAGCTTGAAGCGCTGCAGCAGGCCGCGGGCCTTCTCCTCGTTCGCCGTCTCCTGCCCGCGCCAGATGCCCGGGATGAAGGCGGACCAGAACCGTTCGCCCTTCTGCTTGGGCGCGCCGAGCTTCATGTTCTCGAGCACCGTCAGCAGCGACAGCGCCTTGGTCAGCTGGAACGTGCGCACCTGCCCCATCCGGGCCACCTTGAAGGCGGGGATGCCGGCGAGGTTCTTCCCGTCGTACGACCACGTGCCCGAGTTGGGCTTGTCGAAGCCGCACAGCAGGTTGAACAGGGTCGTCTTGCCGGCGCCGTTGGGGCCGATGAGCGCCGTGATGGCGTGCCGCGGGATCTCGAGGTGGTCGACGTCGACGGCGGTGAGGCCGCCGAAGCGTCGCGTGACGTCGTCGATCACCATGATCGGGTCGACCTTCGCCACCCCCGGGACGGCGGCGCCCGTGGCGAGACCGGTCTTCTTCGGGCGGCGGATGCTGCCCGTCGCGGTCGTCACCGGCGCGGTCGCGTCGGGGACGCCCTGGGGGTTCTGATCACTTGACAAAGGTCATCTCCTTCTTGTCGCCGAGGATGCCCTGCGGCCGGAAGATCACGATGAGCATGAGGGCGACGCCCACGAGGATGAAGCGCAGCGTGCCCGCCTGGATGTCGCTCATGGGCAGCCAGCCGGCCTTCGCCATCTCGGGCAGGAGGTTGCCGAGCAGGGCCATCACCATCCAGAACAGGACGGCACCGAGCGACGGGCCGAAGATGGTCGACGCGCCGCCGAGCAGGAGGATCGTCCACAGGAAGAAGGTGAGCGCCGTCGTGTAGCTCGACGGGATCACCGCGGACGGCAGCACGTAGACGATGCCGCCGAGCGCGCCGATCACGCCGCCGACGACGAGCGCCTGCATCTTGTAGGCGAAGACGTTCTTGCCCAGGGAGCGTACGGCGTCCTCGTCTTCGCGGATGCCCTTGAGCACGCGTCCCCACGGGCTGCGCATGAGCGCCCAGACCACGAAGATCGACACCGCGAGCAGCACCAGACCGAACACGACGACCCAGAGCTGCTGCGCCGTGAACTGCCAGGGACCCCAGCCGTAGCGCGCGCCGCCGGGCAGCGACGGGAACGGGTTGGCCGACTGGAAGCTCCCGTTGTAGTTGCCGAGGCCGTCGGCGGAGTTCGTCCACTCGTCGAACACCTGCGTGGTGAACAGCAGGCGCACGATCTCCGCGGCCGCGATCGTGACGATCGCGAGGTAGTCCGCGCGCAGCCGCAGGGTCGGGATGCCGAGGATGACCGCGAAGACGGCGGCCAGCAGCAGGCCGACGATCATCGCGAGGTACCACGGGAGCCCGAAGGTGAGGATCGAGATCGCGTAGCCGTAGGCACCGAGGGCCATGAACCCGGCCATGCCGAAGTTCAGGAGGCCCGCGTAGCCGAAGTGCACCGCGAGGCCGGTCGCGGCCAGCGCGTACGCGATCGTGACGGGGCTCAGCAGATAGCCGAGCGTGTTGCCGATGATGGCGCCCCAATCCATGGCCGTCACCCGAGCCTTTCTCTGCGACCCAGCAGACCTTGAGGCCTGACCAGCAGGATGATGATGAGCACGACGAGGGCTCCCGCGTACTTGAGATCCGACGGGATCCAGAGCGTCGAGGTCTCCACGACGATGCCGACGATGAGCGCACCGAGCAGTGCGCCGAATGCCGTGCCGAGCCCACCGAGCGTGATGGCGGCGAAGATCAGCAGCAGCATCTGCGTTCCCATGTCCCAGCGCACGCCCGGTCGGAAGTACGCCCACAGCACGCCGGAGATGGCCGCCAGCGCTCCCGCGAGGACCCACACGATGCGCACCACGCGGTCGACGTTGATGCCGGATGCGGCGGCGAGCTGCGGGTTGTCGGAGATCGCGCGCGTCGCCTTGCCGATGCGGGTGCGCAGCAGGAAGTAGGCGACGCCGAGGATGACGATGACGCTCACCCCCATGCTGATGAGGTCGATGTACGACAGGGAGATCGGGCCGAACTCGATCGGCGCCGGGCTCGACCCCGGCAGCTGGCTCGTCGCGCCGCCCACGAAGTACTGATACGTGTAGCGCAGCGCCAGCGACAGGCCGATGCTCACGATCATCAGCTGGACGACGCCGAGCCCGCGACGGCGCAGCGGCCGCCACAGGCCGGCATCCAGGACCAGGCCCAGGGCGCCGCCGCCGAGAACCGCCGCCGTCACCCCCAGCCACAGCGGAAGCTGCCAGGTCGTGCTGAACAGCAGGGCGAGCAGCGCGCCCCACGTGACCATCTCGCCGTGGGCGAAGTTCGACAGGCCGGTCGTGCCGAAGATGAGCGCCGCGCCCATCGCGGCGAGGGCCAGCAACAGCCCGAAGTTCAGACCGTTGACCAGCCGCACCGCGAGCTGGTCGACGAACGACTGCGTGACGCGCTCGCCCTGGCCGAGGAACAGGTTGACGATCTTCGTCTTCGTGAGCCCGAACTCGACCTCGAAGGATCCCGTCGTGCCCTGGATGGGCTGGAGTCCCTCGGGCAGGTTCGACGCGTCGACGATGACGCCTTCCGGGAGCGTGGTCTCATCGACGACGAGCGTGTAGGTGTCCTTGTCGGGAACGTACAGTCGCCACTTGCCCTGGGCATCGGTGACGGTCTTCGCCTCGAAGCCGCCGCCCTTCACCGACATCCCGACATCGGCGACGGGTTTGTCCTCGAACGTGATCACCCCGCCGAAGTAGTAGTCGGTCTTCTCCTGATCCCCGCCGGGCGTATCGGGGGCGCCGGCGGCGTGCGCGGCGCTCGCAGCCCCGCCGACGATCAGGAGTGACGCTGCGAGCAGCGCTCCGAGGATGAGCACGAGCCACCTCTGGGGCGTTCGTGCGGTGGCGGTCATGGGACGCAAAGGTTCCTCCAGTCCGGCACACCATGGCAGGTGGTGCGGTCGCCTCGACATTGATCAACGACGGTACGAGCGTAATGTGTCGCCATTGTTTCGCCTACCCGCCTCATGTTTCCGGGGGAGCGGAAGCCGGCCGCGGGAACGGGCCGCGGAATGCGCGCCGCCGCCCGCGACTTACAATCGGTACACACCCGAATTCGCGCGCGCGAGATAACAGGAGAGCACGTGGAGCACAACGACCCGTTCGGTTTCGTCGGACTGACCTATGACGACGTGCTGCTCCTGCCGGGGCACACCGACGTCATCCCCTCCGAGGCCGACACGTCGTCGCGCGTCACCCGCCGGATCACCGTGGCGACGCCGCTGCTGTCGGCGGCGATGGACACCGTCAGCGAGGCGCGGATGGCGATCGCGATGGCCCGCGAGGGCGGTCTCGGCATCCTGCACCGCAACCTCGCCATCGCCGAGCAGGCCGCCATGGTCGACCAGGTCAAGCGGAGCGAGTCGGGCATGATCACCGACCCGATCACGACCACCCCCGACGCCACGATCGACGAGGTCGACAAGCTGTGCGGCCAGTACCGCATCTCCGGGCTCCCCGTCGTGGACGAGGACGGGCAGCTGCTGGGCATCATCACGAACCGCGACATGCGCTTCGTGTCGGGCTTCGAGCGCCAGACCACCAAGGTGCGCGACGTCATGACCAGCGAGGGCCTGGTCACCGGGCGCGTCGGCATCGGCGCCAACGAGGTCATCGCGCTGTTCGCGCAGCACCGCGTCGAGAAGCTCCCGCTCATCGACGACGACGGCAAGCTCGCGGGCCTCATCACGATCAAGGACTTCGACAAGAGCGAGAAGTACCCGCTCGCGACGAAGGACGACCAGGGGCGCCTGCGCGTCGGAGCGGCGATCGGCTTCTTCGGCGACGCGTGGGAGCGCGCCGAGGCCCTCCGCGACGCGGGTGTCGACGTCATCGTCGTCGACACGGCCAACGGCCAGTCGCAGGGCGTCATCGACATGGTCCGCCGCCTGAAGGCCGACGAGTCGTTCGCCCACATCGACGTCATCGGCGGCAACGTCGCGACGCGCGAGGGCGCGCAGGCGCTCATCGATGCGGGCGTGGATGCCGTCAAGGTCGGCGTCGGCCCGGGCTCGATCTGCACGACGCGCATCGTCGCGGGCGTGGGCGTACCCCAGGTGACCGCGATCTGGGAGGCCTACCAGGCCGCGCGCGAGGCCGGCATCCCCGTCATCGCCGACGGCGGCCTGCAGTACTCCGGCGACATCGCCAAGGCTCTCGTCGCGGGCGCCGACACCGTCATGCTCGGATCGCTCCTCGCGGGCACCGACGAGTCGCCGGGCGAGATCGTCTTCCAGGGCGGGAAGCAGTTCAAGCTCTACCGCGGCATGGGCTCGCTCGGTGCGATGCAGACGCGCGGCAAGAAGACGTCCTACTCGAAGGACCGCTACTTCCAGGCCGACATCCCGAGCGACGACAAGCTCATCCCCGAGGGCATCGAGGGTCAGGTCGCGTACCGCGGTCCGGTCTCTGCAGTGGCCTACCAGCTCGTCGGCGGCCTCCGTCAGTCGATGTTCTACGTCGGCGCCCGCACCATCGAGGAGCTCAAGGCCCGGGGCAAGTTCGTCCGCATCACGGCGGCCGGGCTCAAGGAGAGCCACCCCCACGACGTGCAGATCGTCGTGGAGGCGCCCAACTACAAGAAGTAGCGGCCGTCGCCGGTCGTCAGGACGGCAGGCGGAACGGCGCGGCGGCCCGCGCCGACGGGTCCAGAGCGAGCGCGGCGAGGGTCGCGCCCACGCCCGGCGCGAACTTGAAGCCGTGGCCGGAGAAGCCCGCCCCGACCACGAGCGGTCCCACGCGGTCGAGCACGAACGCGGCATCCGGAGTGGACGTGTACGTGCACGAGATCGGCGCCGCGCTGTCGGCGTCCAGGCCCGGGAACCACTCCCGCACGTACTCCCGCAGCTCGCGCTGGAGCGTCGGCCGATGCGGCCGGGCGTCGGGATCGACCTCGTCTCCGACGGCGTGGAACCCCACCTTGACGCCCTCACCGGGTGTCGGCATGCCGTAGACCCCGCCCGGACGCTCTCCCGGGACGCCGATGTGGTTGAACGACGGCCAGGGACCGGGACCGACGGCGGCGAAGTGCGCCGGGCTCTCCTCGGTGACCCGCAAGGGAGGCAGACGGAGGTCCGGGTCGGCGCCCGCCAGCAGCCGATCGGTCCACGCCCCCGCGGTCACGACCGCGACATCCGCCCGCAGCGTCTCGCCGTCGAGCACGACGTCGACGCCGTCCGCATCGGGACGCACCGCGTGGACCGGGGTCTGCCACCGCACCGCGGCGCCGGCGGCGACGATCCGCCGCTCCCATTCGCGCAGCGCCGCGTCGGCGCGGACGACCCCGCCCTCGGGGGAGTGGAGCACGACGTCCTCGAACCGCATCCCGGGCCAGCGGCGATGCGCCTGCGCGGCGTCGAGCAGTTCGGCGCGGATGCCGCGCTCCTGCAGGCGGCGGGCGATCTCGGCCACCGGCACGGGGGCGTCGCGAAGGCCCGCGCCGTGCGTCACCAGGCCGTGCAGACGCAGCAGCGGCTCTCCCTCGACGATGCCGAGCCCGTCCCATCCCTCCCGGGCGCGCGCCAGCAGATCGAGGTAGTGCTCCTCGCCGTACGCGTTGTTGAAGTTGCGTGTCGCCCCGTGCGACGCGCCCTGGCGGTGGCCCCGCGCGAAGCGGTCGAGCACGATCGGCCGTTCTCCGCGCAGCGTCAGCTGCCAGGCCGTCGCCAGGCCCATGACCCCGCCGCCGATCACGACGATGCGCTGCGCCACGCCGTCTCCTCTCGTTCCGGCATCCATCCTGGGCCACCGCGCCCGTCGACGGCGCGTTCGTGACGCCGCGGGTCGGCGGCCCGCGGGCGCGGCGGTGGCCGCGCGACGGCTCGCGCCGGTCGCTCGGAGGCTCGCGCTGGTCGCTCGGAGGACAACACGCTAGGCTGGTCGGCTCTGCGCCCGCGACGCGGCGAGGGCGGAAGGACCCGTCATGGGCTACATCGACATCGCCGCCGTCTCGTTCACGCTGCCGGACGGGCGCCCGCTGCTGGACGAGGTGACGTTCCGGGTCGCCGACGGCAGGACCACCGCGCTGATCGGCCAGAACGGCGCGGGCAAGACCACGCTGCTGCGCATCATCCGCGGCGAGCTCGCGCCGCGTTCGGGGGTCGTGACCATCGACGGAGGACTCGGCGTCATGGACCAGTTCGTCGGCCACGGCGAGGCGGGCCAGACGATCCACGACCTGCTCATCTCCGTCGCCCCGGGCCGTGTCCGCTCCGCCGCGCGCGAGCTCGAGGATGCCGAGTCGGCCATCATCGACCGCGACGACCTCGACACGCAGATGCGCTACGCGGCCGCGCTCGCCGACTACGCCGAAGCGGGTGGCTACGAGTACGAGACCGTGTGGGACACGTGCACGACCGCGGCCCTGGGCGTGCCGTTCGCGCGCGCCCGGTTCCGCGCGCTGACGACGCTGTCGGGCGGCGAGCAGAAGCGGCTCGCCCTCGAGGCGCTGCTGCGTGGTCCCGACCAGGTGCTCCTGCTGGACGAGCCCGACAACTACCTCGACGTCCCCGGCAAGCGCTGGCTCGAGGAGCGCCTGCGCGAGACGGCGAAGACCGTCCTGCTCGTCTCGCACGACCGCGAGCTGCTCGCTCGCGCCGCCGACCGCATCGTGACCCTCGAAGCCGGCGGGGCGGGCAGCACGGCCTGGGTGCACGGCGGCGGGTTCGGCGGGTATCACGCCGCCCGCGAAGACCGGATGGCGCGCCTCGACGAGTTGCGCCGGCGCTGGGACGAGCAGCACGCGAAGCTCATCCGCTTCGTCGCGGACATGAAGGCGAAGGCGGCGGCCAGCGACGAGTTCGCCTCCCGGTACCGGGCGGCGCAGACGCGGCTGCGCCGCTTCGAGGAGGCCGGGCCGCCCGAGGAACGCCCGCCGGCGCAGACGCTGGACGTGCGCCTCCGCGGCGCGCGGACGGGCAAACGCGCCGTCGTCGCCGAGCGGCTCGAGCTGACCGGCCTCATGACGGCGTTCGACCTCGAGGTCTGGTTCGGCGACCGCATCGCGGTGCTCGGCTCCAACGGGTCGGGCAAATCCCACTTCCTGCGCCTGCTGGCGCGCGGGGGAACCGACCCCGACCGGCTGCAGGGCCATGTCACCGAGGTGGGAGCCGTGCTCGACCCGGTGGCGCACACGGGTCGTGCGGTGCTCGGCGCCCGCGTCACTCCCGGTTGGTTCGCGCAGACCCACCGGCAGCCGGAGTTCTCCGGCCGGTCGCTGCTCGACATCCTGCACCGCGGCGACGACCGGCGGCCCGGCCTGCCGCGCGACGCGGCCAGCTCGGCCCTCGACCGGTACGGACTGGTCCGTCAGGCCGAGCAGACGTTCGACAGCCTCTCGGGTGGGCAGCAGGCCCGGTTCCAGGTCTTGCTGCTGGAGCTGTCAGGCGCGACGCTGCTGCTGCTGGACGAGCCCACCGACAACCTCGACCTCGTCTCGGCGGCGGCGCTGGAAGACGCGCTGCAGCGGTTCGAGGGGACCGTGATGGCCGTGACCCACGATCGGTGGTTCGCGCGCTCGTTCGATCGCTTCCTCGTCTTCGGCGCCGACGGCCGCGTCGTGGAGACCGCTGAGCCGGTCTGGGACGAGGCGCGCGTCGCGCGGCCGCGCTAGCCTGAGCGCGTGAGCGAGACGACGCGGCCGCGCCGCCGACGCGTGGCCTCCGGTGGCACCTCCCGCGTCGAGGCGTACTCCGACGCCGTCTTCGCGATCGCCGCGACGCTGCTCGTGCTCGATCTGACGACCGCCTCGTTCGGCGAGATCGGTTCGGATGCCGACATGTGGGCGGCCCTCGCGGGACTGTGGCCGAATGTGTCCTCGTTCGCCGTGAGCTTCGCGCTGCTGAGCGGCATGTGGATGATCCACCTGCGGCAGTTCCGTGACATCGCCGACGTCGACACGACGCTGCTGTGGCTGAACAACGCCCGGCTGCTGTTCGTCGTCCTCATCCCGTTCACGACGGCGCTGACCTCGCAGTACTCGGACTTCCTCGCGGGGCGCGTCCTGCTGCCCGTCGACTTCTTCCTCGTGGCGCTGTTCGGTCACCTGTCCTGGAGGTGGGCCGCCGCCCGCGGCGGGCAGCTGTTGCGCCCGGAGGCGGTCGAGAACGTCCGCGCGGCGAGCGCCGGCGGCATCTCCGCGGTCACGTGCGCCGCCGTCGCCGTGGCGCTGTCGCCGTGGATCGGGTCGTACGCCTTCCTCGCCTTCCTGCTCAACGGCGTGCTCGCCGCGCTCATCCTCCGCCTCACGCCGCCGCATCCCGCAGGGGATGCCGCGGGTGCGGATACCGCGGGGGCGGACGGAGAGCGCGGGTAGGCTGGGGATGTGACCATGGAGATCGAGCTCGGCCGCGCCAAGCGCGCCCGCCGCGCCTATGCGTTCGACGACATCGCGGTCGTGCCTTCGCGGCGCACCCGCAACCCCGAGGACGTCTCGACCGCCTGGTCGATCGATGCCTTCGGTTTCGAGATCCCCGTCCTCGGCGCCCCGATGGACTCGGTCATGAGCCCGCGCACGGCCGTGATGCTCGGCCAGCTCGGCGGCCTCGGCGTGCTCGACCTCGAAGGGGTGTGGACGCGGTACGACGACCCGGAGCCCCTGCTCGAGGAGATCGGGTCGCTGCCGGCATCCGAGGCGACCCGTCGCATGCAGGAGCTGTACGCCGAGCCGATCAAGCCCGAGCTCGTCCGCGACCGCCTCGCCGAGATCCGCGATGCCGGCGTCACGGTCGCCGGTGCCCTGACCCCTCAGCGCACCCAGGAGCTGTACGAGACGGTCGTCGCGGCCGGCGTCGACCTCTTCGTCATCCGCGGCACGACCGTCTCCGCCGAGCACGTTTCCAGCGTCGACGCCCCCCTGAACCTCAAGAAGTTCATCTACGACCTCGACGTCCCCGTGATCGTCGGCGGCGCCTCCACGTACACGGCGGCGCTGCACCTCATGCGCACGGGAGCCGCGGGCGTGCTGGTGGGCTTCGGCGGCGGAGCGGCCTCGACCACCCGCGCCACCCTCGGCATCCACGCGCCGATGGCGACCGCCGTCGCCGACGTGGCCGGGGCCCGCCGCGACTACCTCGACGAGTCGGGCGGCCGCTACGTGCACGTCATCGCCGACGGCGGCGTCGGCACCTCGGGCGACATCGTGAAGGCCCTCGCGATGGGCGCGGATGCCGTCATGCTCGGCGTCGCCCTTGCGCGCGCGACCGACGCGCCCGGCCGCGGACACCACTGGGGTCCCGAGGCCCACCACCCGAAGCTCCCGCGCGGCAAGCGCGTCGAGGTCGGGCAAGTGGCGCCGCTCGAGGAGATCCTGTACGGGCCGGCCCCGGTCGCCGACGGCACCGCGAACCTCATCGGCGCGCTCAAGAAGTCGATGGCCACCACGGGCTACTCCGACCTCAAGGAGTTCCAGCGCGTCGAGGTCGTCGTCGCGCCCTACATGGCAGGTCGATGACCACGGAGCCGTTCCCGCCCACGCTGCGCGAGGTCATGCTGCGCCCCTGGTGGCTCGGCATGCTCGTGTTCGCGCTCGTCGTCGCGGCCGTCTTCGCCTGGCTCGGCCAGTGGCAGCTCGGCCGCGCGATCGACACGTCGCCGCCCGCTCCCGGGGCCACCGAGCAGGTGCGCCCGATCGCGGAGATCACCGAG
The DNA here is from genome assembly GCF_019443465.1 of Microbacterium sp. PAMC21962. NCBI lineage: Bacteria > Bacillati > Actinomycetota > Actinomycetes > Micrococcales > Microbacteriaceae > Microbacterium > Microbacterium sp. PAMC21962. The sequence goes on from NZ_CP080381.1 coordinate 3,074,263, forward strand.
CCCGGTGCGTATCTGCCCGAGCCGCTGGTCGGTCAGCGCGTCGAGGTCTCGGGCTCCTTCGTCGCCGATGACTTCCTCGTCGTCTCGTCCCGGTTCAACGACGGGCGACAGGGCTACTGGGTGACCGGACAGTTCCGCACCGACGCCGCGACCCCGACCTCGCTCGCGGTCGCCGTCGGCTGGACGGATGACCGCGCGGTCGCGGATGCCGCGGCATCCGCCCTCAACGCCGACCCCGGCGGCGCGCTCACGCTCACCGGTCGGCTCATCGCCGACGAGGGCCCCATGGCGCCGCCGCGCGGCGCCGCGCCCACCGAGATGACCCGGATGTCGCCGGCGGCCCTGCTGAGCTGGTGGCACGACACGGACGAGCTCTCGGTGTACCGCCCGTACCTGGTCGCCGATGCCGGCGAGCCGCTCGTGGGCGGGCTCGTCGCGATCGATTCGCCGGCTCCCGCCGAGGGCTCCGCCATCAACTGGCTGAACATCTTCTACGCCGTCGAGTGGGCCATCTTCGCGGGCTTCGCGTTCTACATGTGGTACCGGCTGGCCCGCGACGCGTGGGAGAAAGAGGTCGAGGCGCTCGAGGAGGAGCAGGCCGCGCGAGCGCGGGAGACCGTGTGATGCGCGAGGCGCCGGTCGCCGCCGTCACCGCATCCGCGGCGGCCGAACCGGCGGGCGTCGCCGACTAGACTTGACGGCATGCCTCAGCCCAAACTCGCCAGTTTTCCGGCGATCCGCGGGGCGCTCAGGTTCTACCAGATCGCCTCGGTGATCACGGGTGTCATGCTCCTGTCGCTGTGCGCCGAGATGATCGTCAAGTACGCCTTCGGCTACGAGCTGTTCGCCGGCGGCGCCGGGGGAGCGCTCTGGCTGCACCCGGTCACGCTGGACGGCGGCGGCGACCTCACCGGCGGCGCGATCAACCTGTCCACCGGCATCCTCATCGCGCACGGCTGGTTCTACGTCGTGTACCTCTTCGCGTGCTTCCGCGTGTGGAGCCTCATGCGCTGGGGCTTCGTGCGGTTCATCGTGCTCGCGCTCGGCGGCATCGTCCCGCTCCTGTCGTTCTTCATGGAGGCGCGCGTCGCCCGCGAGGTGCGGGCCTACCTCGCGCAGCGCGAGGCCGACGAGTCCTCCGCCCCGATCCCCGCCACGGAAGGCAGCCGGTGACCACCCAGACCGAGACCGCTCAGCGTCCCGTCCTCGTCGTCGACTTCGGAGCCCAGTACGCGCAGCTCATCGCGCGACGGGTGCGCGAGGCCGGTGTCTACAGCGAGCTGGTGCCGCACACCGTGACCGCCGCCGACGTCGAGGCGAAGAACCCGGTGGCCATCATCCTCTCCGGCGGTCCGTCCTCCGTGTACGAGCCCGGTGCCCCGACGCTCGACCCGGCCGTGCTGCAGCTCGGCGTGCCGACGCTCGGCATCTGCTACGGCTTCCAGGTGATGGCGCAGCAGCTGGGCGGCCAGGTCGCCAACACCGGCCTGCGCGAGTACGGCGCGACGGATGCCGTGGTCGCGAATGACGGCGGTGTGCTGCTCGGCGGTCAGCCCGTCGAGCAGAACGTCTGGATGAGCCACGGCGACCAGGTCGCGGCGGCCCCCGAGGGCTTCGAGGTGCTCGCCTCGACCGCGGCGACGCCGGTCGCCGCCTTCGGCAACGCCGAGAAGTGCTTCTACGGCGTCCAGTGGCACCCCGAGGTCAAGCACTCCGACTACGGCCAGGATGTCATCGTCAACTTCCTCCACAAGGCGGCGGGACTGGCCGCCGACTGGAACAGCGGCAACGTCATCGCCGAGCAGGTCGAGCGCATCCGCGCGCAGGTCGGCAGCGGCCGCGTGCTGTCGGCGCTGTCCGGCGGCGTCGACTCCGCGGTGTCGACGGCGCTCGTGCACAAGGCCGTCGGCGACCAGCTCGTCGCCGTCTTCGTCGACCACGGCCTGCTGCGCAAGGGCGAGCGCGAGCAGGTCGAGAACGACTACGTGGCATCCACCGGCGTGCGCCTGATCACGGTCGACGCCCGCGAGACCTTCCTCACCGCCCTCGCCGGCGTGAGCGACCCGGAGCAGAAGCGCAAGATCATCGGCCGCGAGTTCATCCGCGCCTTCGAGAAGGTGCAGGCCGACCTCGTCGCCGAGGCGGCCGCCGAGGGCGAGCCGATCCGGTTCCTCGTGCAGGGGACGCTGTACCCCGATGTCGTCGAGTCCGGCGGCGGTGCGGGGACCGCGAACATCAAGAGCCACCACAACGTCGGCGGGCTCCCGGAGGATCTGCAGTTCGAGCTCGTCGAGCCGCTGCGCACCCTCTTCAAGGACGAGGTGCGCGCGATCGGTCGCGAGCTGGGGCTTCCCGAGGCGATCGTCGGCCGCCAGCCGTTTCCGGGGCCCGGCCTCGGCATCCGCATCGTGGGTGAGGTCACCGCTGACCGCCTCGAGATCCTGCGTGACGCCGACGCCATCGCCCGCGAGGAGCTGACGAAGGCGGGCCTGGACGGCGAGATCTGGCAGTGCCCGGTGGTGCTCCTGGCCGACGTCCGGTCGGTGGGCGTGCAGGGCGACGGCCGCACGTACGGCCACCCGATCGTGCTGCGTCCCGTCTCGAGCGAGGACGCGATGACCGCCGACTGGACGCGCCTGCCGTACGACGTGCTGTCGAAGATCAGCAACCGCATCACCAACGAGGTCCGCGAGGTCAACCGGGTCGTGCTCGACGTCACGTCGAAGCCCCCGGGGACCATCGAGTGGGAGTGATCTGACCGGATGCCGGGATCGCGGGGACTGCCCCGGGTCCCGGCATCCGTCGTTGCCCGGTCATCGTGCGGGCCGGGTCGGTTTCGTCTTCCGTCTGGATGGCGTGACCAGGGATGCCGTGCGCGTGCGGGCTGTCCCGGGAAAGCCGAAGGCCCGCCCGGGGAGCCGGACGGGCCTTCGTGCGCGCGGGGCGCGGGCCGACTAGTTGTTGCCGCGTGCGATCGCGATGAGGCGCAGGATCTCGATGTACAGCCACACGACCGTCACCATGATGCCGAAGCCGCCGAGCCAGCCGTACTCGCGGGGCGCGCCGTTGCGCACACCCTGCTGGATCTGGTCGAAGTCGAGCACGAGCGAGTACGCGGCCATGATGACCACGAGCACACCGATGATCAGGCCGAGGGGGATGCCGGCGATCTTGATGTTGCTGTACAGACCGAAGGCGCCGCCCTCGCCCGCCGCGCCGAACATCATCAGCACGACGTTCAGCAGGCCGAAGACGAGGTAGCCGATCATCGCGATCATGAAGATCTTCGTGGCGCGCGCGCTCGCGCGGACCTTGCCGCTGGCGAAGAGGGCCAGGGTGACACCGACGACCGACAGGGTCGCCAGCGTGGCCTGCATGACGATGCCGGGCCAGATGAACTCGAAGTACGCCGAGATGCCGCCGACGAAGAGGCCCTCGAACGCCGCGTAGGCGAAGATCAGCGCGGGGCGGACCTTCTTGCGCGACGTGAACGAGATCACCATCGCCAGCACGAACCCGCCGAGCATGCCGATGATCCAGGGCACGATCGTCACCTGCGAGGTGGTGGTGAGCTGCTCCGGCGAGAACGCGCCGCCCAGGGTCCACACCCAGCCGACGACGGCCGTGACGAGGAGGATCGCGAACAGGCCGACGGTCTTCGCGACGGTGTCCTCGACGGTCATCCGGCCGGTCTGGTGCGACGCGGCGGCGGGCGCGGCGAAGGCGCCCTCGAGCTGGGCGTTCACCGCGGCATCCGTCACCTGGTGCGACGTCGCGGCGTAGGCGGTCTGGGCGCCGGGCTGCGGCGCGGCCGGCGGCGTGAGGCCGGGACGCTGCTCTTGGAACGCCGGGTTGTTGAATGCGAAGTTGCCGGAGGCCATGGTCTCTTTCCACTCCCTAGGGGTGCACCGGACGGGTGCACAGCGAGGTGCTGTGACACCAGGCTATCGGACGGGTGTCGCGCGGCGTCAGGGCCCGGCTGTGTCGCTGCTGTGAAGGCGCTCGGAGAGGTCATAGCCGCTCTCGTTAGCCTGGGAGGCATGCCTGCCGTCCGGCCCCTGATCATCGGTCATCGTGGCGCCCCGGGGTATCGGCCCGAGCACACCCGTTCGTCGTACGCGCTCGCCCTCGCGCTGGGCGTGGACGCGGTCGAGCCGGATGTCGTCGTCACCGCCGACGGGGTGCTGGTCGTGCGTCACGAGAACGAGATCGGCGGGACGACCGACGTCGCCGAGCACCCCGAGTTCGCCGCGCGGCGCACCACGAAGACCATCGACGGGGTGGAGCACACGGGGTGGTTCACGGAGGACTTCACGTGGGACGAGCTGGCGACGCTGCGCTGCCGCGAGCGGCTGCCCCAGCTGCGCCCGTCCAGTGCCGCGTTCGACGGGGCGGAGCCGCCGCTGCGCCTCCGCGACGTGTTGGACCTCGTGCGGACGGCGTCCCGTGACCAGGGGCGAGAGATCGGCGTCGTGCTGGAGATCAAGCACGCGACGTACTTCGCCGGCCTCGGCGTCGACCTCGACGCCCTCGTCGCCGCGGAGCTCCGGCGTGCGGGGTGGGCCGACGGCGAACTGCCGCTGTACCTCGAGTCCTTCGAGCAGGACGTGCTGATGCGGCTGCGCGCCCGCGGCATCCGGGGCACGTACGTGTACCTGCTCGAGGCGAGCGGCACCGCCTACGACCTCCTCTCCGCCGCCGGGAGCACGCCACCGACCTACCGCGAGCAGGCGACGCCGGCGGGCCTGGACCGCCTCGCCGGCGAGGTCGACGCGATCAGCGTCGACAAACGCATGATCCTCGCCCCCGATCGTCTGGGCCGTGCCACGGGTCCGGCCCGCGTCGTCGCCGACGCGCACGAGCGCGGGCTCCGGGTGTTCACGTGGACCTGCCGTCCCGAGAACGCCTTCCTCCTGGCGGCGTACCGGCGGGGCCGGTCGAAGGCCGCGTTCGGCGACTACGCGGGGGAGTGGGGGGTGATCGCGGATGCCGGGGTGGACGGCGTCTTCGTGGATCACGCCGACCTCGGGGTCGCGTTCTTCCGCTGACGCAGCGGCCGGCGGCGCGGCGGTGTCCTTCCACAGCGACCGCATAGGGTGAGGGCATGAGCCCTTCCGGCATCGTCGTCACCGGGGTGCGCCGCTCGTTCGGCGCCGTCCACGCGGTGCGCGACGTCTCCTTCGACGCCCGCGCCGGCGCCGTGACGGGTCTCGTGGGCCCCAACGGCTCCGGCAAGACCACCCTGATGCTGATGCTGGCGTCGCTGCTGGCGCCGGATGCCGGCACCATCCGCATCGGCGGGATCGACCCGGTCGCCGACCCGGCGTCGGCCCGCGCGGTGCTCGGGTGGATGCCGGACGCGCTCGGCGCCTGGCCGTCGCTGACGGCCCGGGAGACGCTGACGATGACCGCGCGTCTGTACGGCATCGAACCCGACCCGGCGCGCGAGGGTGCCGCCCGCCTGCTCGCCGAGGTGGGGCTGTCCGCGCTCGCCGACGCCCCCGCACGGGTGCTGTCGCGGGGCCAGAAGCAGCGGCTGGGGCTCGCGCGGGCGCTCGTGCACGACCCGCGGGTGCTGCTCCTGGACGAGCCGGCGTCGGGTCTGGACCCACAGGCGCGTATCGATCTGCGCGTGCTGCTGCGCCGGCTCGCGGCCGACGGGCGCACCATCCTCCTCTCCAGCCACATCCTCTCGGAGCTGGAGGAGGTGGTCGACGACGCCGTGTTCCTCGTCGAGGGATCCACGGTCGCCGGCGACCGCGTCGCCGCGGCGGCGACGCGTCAGCGCTCCTGGCGCATCCGGCTGGCCGACCGCGACGCGACGGCAGCGGTGCTCCCGGTGGCGCGGACCCTGGGACTCGACGCCGCGCTCGTGCCGATCGACCGCCGCGATCTGCTCGTCGCGTTCGCGAGCGACGCGGACGCGGCATCCGCCCTCGCCGCCCTCGTCGGAGCGGGCCTGCCGGTGGCGGAGTTCGCCGCCGCGACGGGGATGCTGGAACACACCTTCCTCGACCTCGAAGGAGACCGCTCATGAGCGCCGCGCGGCTGTGGACGATCGCCCGTCTCGAGCTGCTGCAACGCGTGCGCACCGTCTCGTGGTACGTGCTGCTCGGAGTCTTCGCCCTCGTCCTCATCGGTGTGACCGCCCTCGCGTTCCTCGCCTACGGCGGGTGGGGTCAGAGCGGGCCGGGGGTCTTCTCCGTCGTCGTCTACGTCACCCTGCTGCTCGTGCTCCTCGTCTCGCCCACCCTCAGCGGCAACAGCATCAACGGCGACCGGGATGCCGCGACCCTGGCGCCCGTGCAGGTCACGCTGGTCACGGCCGGCGAGATCCTGCTCGGCAAGTTCCTCGCGGGGTGGATCACGGGGCTCGCGTTCGCCGCGGTCGCAGCGCCGTTCCTCGTGATCTCGACGTTCGCGGGCGGGGTGAATGCGCTGACGGTCGTCGTGTCGCTCGCCGTGCTCGTCCTGGAGACCGGCGTGATCGCCGCGATCGGCGTCGCGCTGTCGGGCGTGCTGGCCCGTCCACTGTTCTCCGTGGCGACGACGTATCTCGTCGTCGCCGCGCTCGCCGTGGGCACACCGCTCGGGTTCGGGCTCATCGGCTCCGCCGTCGCCAGCGAGGGCACCTCGCTGACGCGGTCGTACGAGATCGGGCCCGACGGCCTGCCCCTGTGCCGCGACGACGGCGACGACTGCGGGAACGATCCGGGTCGGATCGTGTGCGGCGAGTGGACGACCAGCACCTACCGCGTGCCGCGCTTCGACTACGTCTGGTGGATGCTGTCGGCCAACCCCTTCGTCATCCTCGGTGATGCGACGCCGACGACCTACAACGAGTACGGCTACCCGGACGACCTGTTCGGCTCGCTCAAGCTCTCCGTCCGCTCGGCTCAGGTGCCGCCGTCCCTCGAGCAGCGGTGGGACGACTGCGACCCCCGCATGTACGTCGACGACGGCGACCGGCGCTCGCCCCAGCAGGTCATCGACGGCACGGTGCCGAGCTGGTTCGTCGGACTGGCGGTGCAGATCGCGCTCGCCGCATTGCTGCTGTGGTGGGCCTGGGCCCGCACGCGCACCCCCGCGCGGAAGCTGCCCCCGGGCACGCGCATCGCCTGACGGCGGCGGCAGTGCCAATGGATGAGGATCCTCTCATCCTCCTTTCGCCGTATGCAGGGGGTGCATAGCCTCCATACAGCCGCGTCACACCCCGATGTGGCACCTCCCCCTGCACGAAAGGCGGTCCCCCTTTGCGACGACGCATTCTGGCTGCAGCCGGCGCGCTAGCGCTGCTCCTGCCCTCCGCAGCCGCGTACGCGGCCACTCCCGACGGCAGCGATCCCTCGTCACGGTTCCTGCCCGCGGCATCCGCCGGGAAGGTCTCGACCTCGTTCACGTCGGCCGCGATCGGGGCCGACGGCCTCGTGACGGTGGTCGTGGAGATGACCGGCGACCCCGTGGCGGTCGTCGAGGCCGAGCAGGGCCGGGAGCTGAGCGACGGTGAGCGCGGCGACGTCAAGAGTCGGCTCAAGGACGCCCAGGAGCCCGTGAGCGCGGCGATCGAGGACAAGGGCGGCTCGGTCCAGGCCGAGATGCAGTCGGCGTACAACGGTCTGCAGGCGAAGGTGCCCGCGGCCGAGCTCGACGCCATCGCGTCGATGCCGAACGTCGTCGCCGTGCACCCGGTGCGCACCTACTCGGTCGACAACGCGGTGTCGGTGCCGTTCCTCGGCGTCCCTCAGGTGTGGGAGAGCACGGGCTACACGGGCCAGAACGTCAAGGTCGCCATCATCGACACGGGCATCGACTACACGCACGCCACCTTCGGCGGGCCCGGCACCGTCGAGGCGTTCCAGGCGGCCGCCGCGACGTCGGCGCAGCCGGCCGACCCCGCGCTCTACGGCCCCGACGCGCCGCGCGTCAAGGGCGGCATCGACCTCGTCGGCGACGACTACAACGCCGACCCGACCAGCGCGTCGTACCAGCCCGTGCCGCACCCCGACGACAACCCGCTCGACTGCAACGGCCACGGCTCGCACGTCGCGGGCACCACGGGCGGCTCCGGCGTCCTCGCCGACGGCACGACCTATCCGGGCCCCTACGACACGACGACCCCGTCGAACACCTTCCGCGTCGGCCCCGGCGTCGCACCGCAGGTCGACCTCTACGCGGTGCGCGTCTTCGGCTGCGAGGGATCGACCGACGTCGTCGTGCCCGCCCTGGACTGGGCGGTCGACAACGGCATGGACGTCGTGAACATGTCGCTCGGCTCGTCCTTCGGCCGGGGCGACGACCCCGACGCCGTCGCCGCGGCCAACGCGGTGGGCGCCGGTGTGGTCGTCGTGGCCTCGTCCGGCAACGCCGGACACAACCCCTACCTCACCGGCTCTCCCGGCACGGGCGACGGCGTCATCTCGGTGTCCGCCGTGGACAGCGCTGAGGGCTTCCCGGGCGCGACGGTCACGGTCGACGGCGCCCCCGTCGAGGCGATCAACGCCAACGGGGCCTCGCTGGACGGCCTCGGCGATCTCTCGGTCGTGCGTCTGACGGGCGACAACGTGCTGGGCTGCTCCGCCGCCGCCTTCACGGCCGCCGGCATCGTGCCGGGCGGCAATCAGCTCGCGGTCGTCGACCGCGGCTCCTGCGCCCGCGTCGCGAAGGCGATCTACGGCCAGCAGGCCGGTGCCGCGGCCGTCGTCATGGTCAACACGACCGACGATCTGCCGCCGTACGAAGGTGCCGTCACCGCGAACCCCGACACCGGCGAGGCGTTCGATCTGACGATCCCGTTCCTCGGCGTGCGGTCCTCGAACGGCCCGGTCTTCGTCTCCGGCGCCACGGCGAGCCTCGTGGCCACCCAGATCGCGAACCCCGGCTTCCGCGGCTACGCGTCGTTCAGCTCGTCCGGTCCGCGGTCCGGAGACAGCGCCATCAGCCCCGACGTCGCCGCCCCCGGTGTGTCGATCTCGTCGGCCGCGGTCGGCTCGGGCAACGGCGCCGCCATCCTGTCGGGCACCTCGATGGCCGCCCCGCACGTCGCCGGCGTCGCCGCGCTCTCCGCTGAGGCGCACCCGTCCTGGACGGCTCCGCAGATCGCGGCATCCGTCGTGTCGACGGCGGACCCCGACAAGGTCGCCGGCCAGAGCCTGACTCTCGGCGGCGTGGGCCTGGTCGACGCGGCGCAGGCGGTCGCCACCACGGTGACCGCGACGGGAGACGCCTTCCGCACGGAGAGCGGCTGGGCCCGCGAGTCGGCGCTGAGCTTCGGCTTCCAGGAGTCGCCGCTCGGCTTCGGCGGGGTCAAGACGGTCACCGTGCGCAACGACGGCCCGACCGCCGTGCGCTACGACGTCTCGACGGCGCCCTCGGCGCAGTCGAAGAAGGCGCGGATCATCCTCTCGAACCGGTCGATCACGGTGCCGGCGGGGGGAACGGCGAAGCTGCTGCTCATCGTCGCCGCGGCCGCGAAGGACGTGCCGAGCTCTGTGGGGGCGTCCGATCAGTTCGCGTTCTCGGAGATCTCCGGCGACATCGTGCTGAGCGCGGCCGACTCGACTCTGCGCGTTCCGTATCTGCTCGTCCCCCGTGCGGACAGCACGGTGAAGGCGACTGCGAACGGTCCGTGGTTCGGGGGCAAGCAGAAGGTCGCCGACGGCACCAAGAAGCTGACGCTGCGCAACCTCGCCGGGGCTCTTCCGGCCGGTGCCGACGTCTACACCTGGGGGCTGTCGGACCCGAAGGATGCCGCGGCGTCGCTCCCCGACACGGGGTATGACATCCGTGCCGTCGGTGTGCAGTCGTTCGCCGAGGGAGACGATCACCTGATGGTCTTCGCGATGAACATGCATCACCGGTGGTCCAACGCCGCCGCCAACGAGTACGACATCGTGATCGACACCGATCGCGACGGCCAGGCCGACTGGATCGTCCTGTCGGCGGACTCGGGCGCCGTGCGCAACGGAGACACGAACGGCCTCTCGGAGGTGTTCATCGTCAACGCGAAGACGAAGGAGCTGGCGGCGGCCGGGTTCCTCACCCAGGCGCCCACCGACAGCAGCACGCTGCTGCTGCCGGTCCGCGCCAGCGACCTCGGCATCACCGGTGCCTTCGCGTACACGGCCGAGACCTTCGCGTCCAACAACGCGTCGGATGCCGTGGACGGGTGGGCGACCTACGACCCGACCGCTCCGGCGATCAGCAACGGGCAGTACGTCACCGTCCCGCAGCGCGGCTCGGCGAGCGTCGACGTGAGCTTCAACGCGAAGCAGATCGAGGCGCAGAAGCCGCTCGGCTCGATGGTGGTCGTGATGGACAACCAGTCCGGCGCCGATGAGGCGCTGCTGCTGCCGCTCAAGAAGTAGGCCCGCCACGACGGAGGGGACGGATGCCGCGGCATCCGTCCCCTCCGTCGTGCGCCCGGTCAGGGATCAGGCCGTGCAGAGCTTCGGCTCGGCGCCCTGGCCGAACCGGTAGTCGTAGGTCGTGCCGTCGACGCTCACGATGATGCGCAGGCCGTCGATCTGCGCCTGCGTGTAGCTCTGGCCGGGCGTCGCGCACCCGAGAGAGCCGTCGTTGAACGTCACGGCCTGGGAGGACACGAGCTGCGGGGTGCCTTTCACCCCGCGTGCGGTCAGATCGGCGACGATCGCATCCCAGCGGCTCTGCGGCACCTCCACGGCAGCGCCCGTCGGCCCGACGGGCCCCGGTGTGGCCGTCTGCAGGGGAGGTCGGCTCGACGCCGACGCGGCGGGCGACTCCGCGGCCGGGTCGGTGGCCCCCGACCCGCACGACGTGAGGGCGAGCGCCGCCAGGGCGATCACGGCCAGGATCGGTGTTCTGCGCATGAGAGCCTCCTCGGGCCGGCGATGCGGATGCCGGATGAAGCGAGGGTAGGCCCTGCGCCTGCGAATGCGCGGGGAGGACCACGCTCGCGTGACTCGGTTTCGAGCAGGCAGACCGAGCTAGATGTGCCCTAGCATGTTTGCATGCAAACACTCGTGAAGGATCGCGCGTACACAACGCCGATCTACGGTCAAAGCGAGGCCGCGCGCATCATCCAAGCGCCGCCGACGTCGTTTGCACGCTGGGCGCACGGACACCGTTTCGCGCAGCGGACGGCCGGCGAGTTCGGTTGGAGTCCTCCGCTGCTGACCGGCGTCACCGACGGGCGCGGCTACACCGTGCCGTTCAACGCGCTTGCGGAGGGGTTCATCATCGAGTCGTTCCGCCGGGTCGGACTGCCGATGGCGCGCATCCGGCCAGCGATCGAGGTGCTTCGGGAAGAAATCGGCCTCGAAAACGCTCTGCTCAGTGAGCGGCTGCGAACCGACGGCGCGGAGATCCTTTACCAAAACGGTCAGGGCGAGCTCGTCGTGGTCCGCAACCACCAGGGCGTGTTCAACGAGGTCGTCGCCGAGTTCCTCCAGAGCATTAGCTACCGGGACGGATTCGCACAGTACCTGCGGTTGCCCATCTTTGAGGCTGTCGATGTCGTCGTGGACCCGCACCGCAATTCGGGTCAGCCAACAGTGGATCGGATCGGCGTGCGCGTCGACGACATTGTGAGCCGTGTGCGCGCCGGAGAGCCCATGGGCGACGTTGCAGACGACTTCGGACTCGAACGCCCCGAGCTACGCTCGCTCATCCTCCAGGCTGCTTGAACCGTGCTCCCGGTTCGCTTCCTCCTCGACCGGTCGCTTGGTCAGCGAGCGCTTGCGGCGAGGCTTCGCGATGCCGGATGGGACGTTCAAACGCTCGCCGACCAGTACGGCGACGAGCGTGCGCAGCGCATGCGCGACGAGGAGTGGATCGGGGCCGGGGCGATGGCCGGCTACTTCCTCGTCGCGAAAGACCACCGCATCGCCACGCGCCCCCTCGAGGCTCATGCGATCTACGCCCACGACGCCAGAGTGCTCGTCTTCGCCCGAGGCGACCTCACCGCGGCGCAGATGGGTGACCTCTGCCTCGAGTACTCGGACAAGATCCACAGGCTCGCTGCCGCGCGCGGTCCCTTTGTGTACTCCCTCGCTGCCCATGGCCTCGCGCGCAAGCGACTGGCCGCGCCCTAGGACGTGTTGCCAAACCGATTCGGTTCTCTTGTCATTGCCAGGCGCGGACATGGTGGATAGTGGCGGACTTGGGGTAGCTACCGGTGTGAGGTCCGATCTCGAACAGGTCGATCATGAGGAAAAGTGGATAGTCGGGAGCCTGTTCGATCCGTCGGAGCACGCGGCCTTCGCATCCGATCACTGTCTCTCCCCGACCCCAGATCACCGTCCAGGTGTGGGGAGAGGAGGCGTCGAAGGGGAGGACCACTTCGCCCATGTCGGTGGTCAATCCCGGGTCGTGGTGCGCTTTGATGCCGGTGCGGGCCACGGTGGTTTCCCCGATGGCGTCGGCGTCGATCTCGAAGATGCAGATCTCGCCGGACTCTGTCGGGGATCGGTGTTCAGTTCCGACGAGCCATCCCGCGAGCATGCAATTGGGGGCGCGGGTCGCGGAGACGGTGATTTCCACCCGCCCGCATGACGGCGCAAACAGGAGACTTTGTGGTGTCTCGGTACGGACGTCGAGATCGACTCGGTGACGATGTGTTCCGAGCGGTGAGCCGACCGGCCCGGAATACACACCTGTCTGCAGATTGGAGACGCGCAGAGGCGCGTCTTCGAGGCGCCAATCTGGCTGGTCAGAGTCGATCCGCAGCTCGATCCCGGCAGCGACGATTTCGTAGTGCGCGCGCGCCCGCTCTGGGGTCGTCCATTGCGGCAGATAGCTCGCAACCCATCGCTTTGGGTTCAGCCCGGTGGTGAAGTCGTCATCAATGTCCGGTTCACGGCTGGGCGCGGCGGGAAGGCTCCCCGGGAAGGACGGCATGAGAAATGATCGCACGCGACCCCAACCGGTGAAGGGTGGCGGCGAGGCAGAGGGGGGGCACCGTCTGGTGCAAGCGCGCGAGGACCGCCCTCGACCGGGCTCGTACGACCGCGATTGTGTCCAAACCGCGTCCATTGGCGCCTTCCGACGCCGACTGAGCGGCCACGATCCCTTGCTATGACTGGGATCGTGCCCCCTCGAAAGAAGACGCGACGGCGGGAGTCGAACCCGCAACGCGACCGGGTATGAACCGGTGCCCGGGTCCGCCCGGATCGCCGCGATGCCCCGAGGTGGGGACGCCATCACGCTAACCCGCCACGCCCGTCGTGCCTAGGTGTGTGACCTGTGTTTGCGTTATGTGTCCGCGCGTGACGGGCTTCCGGCCGCCGCATCACAGCGTGCGGTCGAACGCGCCCTGGCGGGTCGACACGATGTCCTTGCCGAGCGGCATGAGCGAGATCGGGATCATCTTGAAGTCGGCGATCGCCATCGGGATGCCGATGATGGTGATGCAGAGGGCGATGCCGCTGACGAGGTGCCCGATCGCAAGCCACCAGCCGGCGAGGATCACCCAGACGACGTTGCCGAGGAAGGACCCCACGCCCGCGGTGGGCTTCGGCACGATCGTGCGTCCGAACGGCCAGATGACGTAGCCGGCGGTGCGGAACGAGGCGATCGCCCATGGGATCGTGATGATCGGGATGCACAGCACCACCCCGGCGATCACGTAGCCGACGAACAGCCAGAAGCCGGCGAAGATGATCCAGACGATGTTGAGGATCGTGCGCATGGGTCCATTGTCGCCGCAACCGGGCGGGCCTACACGCGGCGCCGGGCCGCCGCGCCCTGCGCGTGACGGAGCAGTCCTACGAGTCCGCAGATCAGGGCGAGCGCGCCGAGCGCCATGAGCGTGCCGGCGACGAGCGTGGCGGCGTCCAGCTGCGGCACGATCGTCGCGAGATCGTCGAGCGCGCCGGGTGCCCATGTCAGTGCGGCACCGACCATGGCGACCGCCACGAACACGAGGCCCCAGACGATGCCCGCCCAGCGGATGCGAGGCTGCGGCATCGCGTCGAGAGTCGTGTTCTCTTCGTCGGCGGTGGATGCGGCGGTCAGATCGGTCACGGTGTCGTACTCGGTCATCGGGAACCTCCGGTGGTGGGCGTGGGGAGGAAGACGGTGACGGACCCGCCGTCCTGTTCGATGACGATCCTCTGATGGGTACGGGAGCCGGGGTCGCCGAACGCAGCCGAGTAGCGGATCCGGCCGTCCGGGAGTCGAGCGGACGTGACGCCCGGGATGTCGTCGAGTCGCGAGAAGGAATACTCACCGGAACTGCTCACGCTGACGCCGTCGACGGCGGCGTCGCGTGTCGTGATCTCTATGTCGATCCGGGCAGAGTCATCGGGAGGCTCGGGAAGAACGCGGGTGTTCCCCGATTTCTTCTCGACGAAGGCGGCGCCATCGAGGCCGGTGTCCTGTGTCGCGATGACGAGGTCGCCCCACGTCTGCATGAACGGGTCCGATGCCGAGGTGCCCGGCTGCGAGGCATCGCCCACAGTGATCCAGTAGCTTCCGATATGAAGCGTCTGCGCAATCGGCACCGCCGTCGCTGCGCCCGCGCCGAGCAGCGTCACGACGGTCACGAACGCGAGGAAGCCGCTGCGGCGGCGCAGCGCACCGGCCACCACCATCGACATGCCGAGCACGACGCCCGCGACGAACAGCCCGCGTGCGGCACCCAGGGCATCGCGCTGAGCGATGGCGGTGGCGGTACCCGCGATCACGGCGACTCCGACGGCGACGCCGACGAACGCGAGCGACGTGCGGGGAGAGTTCAGACGCCGCAGTCGACGGCGCTCGGCGGCTTCGGCAGCGAACGCGGCGGCGCGCTCCTGCCGCTCGCGGCGCGCCTGGTCGCGGACGGCACGATCGGCATCCTGCTGCTGCCGGCGCCAGGCGTCGTCCTGCACTTTCCACGCGGCGTGCTGCTCGCGCCACGCGGCGTAGGCGTCGTCGCCGGGTGCAGGGCGTTCCGACTCGGCCGTGCCGGCCCCGCTCGACGACCGGAGGTCGGGGGCGGCGTCGCTCGAGGAGTCGGGGGCGGTGCCCGGGGACGGGAAGGCAGGGGAGGATGCCGCGAAGCCGGCGGCATCCGTCCCCTGCGGGTCCGCGGAGGCGACCGGACCCGAACCGGTGGCCACGGCGGACGCGTCCGGCGATGCATCCGCAGCGGAAGCCCTCTGCTGCGGCGGTGCCGGGGACACGGAGCGCGCGGAGTGACGCGCCGCGCGCACGATGATGAACAGGAGCGCGACGGCGAGAACCAGACCGACGGTCACCATCAGCGCGGACAGCGCAGACCATCCGCCGAGCCCGGGGCTCAGCATCCACTGCGGGATGCCGCCGACGAAGACGACTCCCGGTCCGAGCGGGATGAGCCCGAGGATCAGCAGACCGAGAATCCCGATCTGAGCCGGCTCGAACCGACGACGCAGAGCGTCGCGCAGCAGAATCCGACCATCGAGGTCGGGGAGGAGTGCCCAGGCCAGCGCGTAGAGGAAGATCACCGGGAACCCGAAGAGGCCGACCACGACCAGGATGCCGCGGACGATCAGCGGATCGATCCGCAGGCGCGCCGCGATTCCCGCCGCGACCCCGCCGATCCACCCGTCGCCGCGGATCAGCCCGAGTCCCCCGGTCCACGAGAAGAAGCGGTCGCCGGCGTTGCGGCCACCGGTGTCGGTGTCGGGAGGAGGAGGTTGTGTCGACACGGTCGTCTGCGGCGGCTCCACGGGTGGGGTGGTCATGCATCGATCTTCGCGGCGTGGCGGCCGCGCCGACCATCGGGGGAACCCCTGAGACGGCCCTGATCTCTGCAGCTGCGGCGATGACGGCCGCGCTCGCGGATGGTTTGATGGGCCGTATGACGCCCGCCGCCGCCCCGGATGCCGCGCGCGCCGCGCCCGCGCCGCGTCCTGTGCCGCCGGCCCGGCCGCCGCTCGTTCGTCCTCGTGAGTGCGTCGTCGCCGGCGTCGCCGAGGGCCTCGCCCACCACCTCGGTGCTCCCGTGAGCGCGGTGCGCGCGTTGTTGGTCGTCCTCGCGCTGTGCGGAGGTGCCGGCATCCTCTTCTACGCCTGGTGCTGGGCCTTCGCGCCCCGCGCCGCCGGAGACGCGCCGACCACGAGCTCGGCGCCGATCGCCTGGATTCTCACGTGCGGCGCCGCGATCATCCTGCTGCCGCTGACTGCGCTCGCCGTCGTCGGCTCGCGTGCGAGCTCTGACCTCGCCGTCGTCGTCGTCGCCGCATCGGCGGCGGCCGCGGCCGCGGGAGCATGGGCGACGCTGGTCGACCGCCGTGACCTTCTCCGCGGACCGGGGCACGCGGTGATCGTCCGAACCACGGCCGTGATCATCCTCCTCGCCGTGTTCGGAGTGACCATCCTCGCCCTCCGCGACGGCGTGGCGGCGGATGCTCTCCTGATCGTGGTGCCGCTGATCGCGCTCGCCGCGGTGCTGTCGTCGACTCTCGTCGAGAAGTGGCGCGAGCTCACAGGTGAGCGCGACCGGCGCATCCGCGAGGAGCAGCGCGCCGAGATGGCCGCTCACCTGCACGATTCTGTCCTGCAGACGCTCGCCCTGATCCAGAACCGGGGCGGCGCATCGAGCGACGTCGCGCGGCTCGCCCGGGCACAGGAGCGAGAGCTGCGGGCCTGGCTGTACGACGGCGATCAGCCGGCCGACAGCGACCTCGCCACCGACCTTCGCGACTACGCCGCCGCGCTCGAGCTCGATTACCCGGTGCGGATCGACGTGGTCGCCGCGGGGATCTCGAATGAGCGCGCGAGCGGCGAGATCGCGGCGGCGGCACGGGAAGCGATGCTGAATGCGGCGCGCCACGCCGGCGGCGACGTCTCCGTCTACATCGAAGGGCGCGCCGACGGCGTCGACGTCTTCGTCCGCGACCGGGGGCCGGGTTTCGTTCTCGACGACGTGGCGGACGACCGGCTCGGCGTTCGCCAGTCGGTGATCGGACGCATGCGGCGCCTCGGCGGCACCGCGACGGTGACGTCGGGACCGGAGGGCACCGAGGTACAGCTGCGGGCGACGACGGCAGAGGGCAACGCTCGTGGTTGACGGCATCCGCGTGGTCATCGTCGACGACCACTCGATCTTCCGCTCGGGTCTGCGCAGCGATCTCGACGACGACGTCGCGGTGGTCGGGGAGGCGGCGGACGTGCCGACGGCGATCGCCGTCGTCGCCGAGACACAGCCGGACGTCGTGCTGCTCGATGTGCACCTGCCCGGGGGACGCGGCGACGACGCGACGGGCGGCGAGGACGTCATTCGCGGCTCTGCCGGGGTGTCGACCCGCTTTCTGGCGCTGAGCGTTTCCGACGCGGCCGAGGACGTCGTGCGCGTGATCCGCGCCGGAGCGCGCGGCTACATCACGAAAGGGTCGTCGGGCGCCGAAGTGAGCCGTGCCGCCCGCGCCGTCGCCGACGGCGACGCCGTGTTCTCGCCGCGGCTCGCGGGGTTCGTGCTCGACGCGTTCGGAGCCGTCGCCGGCGAGACTGCCGCCGTCGACGACGAGCTCGACCGGCTGTCGACCCGCGAGCAGGAGGTGATGCGCCTCATCGCCCGCGGCTACGCGTACAAGGAGGTCGCGAGCGCACTGTTCATCTCGATCAAGACGGTCGAGACCCACGTCTCGGCGGTGTTGCGGAAGCTGCAGCTGTCGTCGCGGCACGAGCTGACGGTTTGGGCCTCTCAGCGGCGCCTGCTGTGACGTGCGGCGACTGCGGTGTCGGAGCCGCGACCTAGACTTGTCGGGATATGAGTGACCCGATCAAGCCCGTCATCGTCGGCATGCCCACGGATGCCGCGCGCGGCACGGGGGCGCGCGTCGACGACGACCTCCTGGCCGGGCTCAACCCCCCGCAGCGCGAAGCGGTCACCTATCGCGGACAGGCGCTCCTCATCGTCGCCGGCGCCGGATCGGGCAAGACCAGCGTGCTCACGCGCCGCATCGCCTCGCTGCTGCGCGGCCGCGAGGCGTGGCCGAGTCAGATCCTCGCGATCACCTTCACCAACAAGGCCGCCGGCGAGATGCGCGAGCGCGTGCGGCACCTCATCGGCGACACCGCGCAGGGGATGTGGATCTCGACGTTCCACTCCGCGTGCGTGCGCATCCTCCGCCGCGAGGCCGACCAGTTCGGCTTCACCAAGAGCTTCACCATCTACGACTCGGGCGACTCCCGGGCGCTCGTCAAACGTCTCGTCAAGCAGTACGAGGCCGACGCGTTCGGCCTGACCCCGGCATCCGTGCAGAGCCGCATCTCGAAGCTCAAGAACGAGCTCGCGGATGCCGAGTCCTTCGCCCGCACGGCCAACATGAGCGACCCCGCCGAGCGTCTGTTCGCGGAGATCTTCGCCGACTATCAGCGCTCGCTGCAGCGCGCCAACGCCTTCGACTTCGACGACCTCATCGCGCAGACGGTGTATCTGTTCCGCGCCTTCCCGCACGTCGCCGACACGTACCGGCGCCGGTTCCGGCACATCCTGGTCGACGAGTACCAGGACACGAACCACGCGCAGTACGCGCTCATCCACGAGCTCACCCGGCCCATCGAAGACGTCGGGGCGCTGCTCGACGAGACCGACGGCGCCTCGCTGACCGTGGTCGGCGACTCCGACCAGTCGATCTACGCCTTCCGCGGCGCCGACATCCGCAACATCACCGAGTTCGAACGCGACTATCCGGGTGCGAAGGTCGTGCTCCTCGAGCAGAACTACCGGTCGACCCAGAACATCCTCACCGCCGCCAACGCCGTCATCAGCAACAACTTCGACCGCAAAGACAAGAAGCTGTGGACCGACGTCGGCGCGGGGGAGAAGATCGTCGGCTTCACCGGCTACTCCCAGCACGACGAGGCGCAGTTCGTCGCCGACGAGGTCGAGGCCCTGCACCGCGCAGGACTCGCGTACGGCGAGATGGCCGTCTTCTACCGCACCAACTCGCAGTCCCGTGCGCTGGAAGAGATCTTCATCCGCGCGGCGGTGCCGTACAAGATCATGGGCGGCACGAAGTTCTACGAGCGTGCCGAGATCAAGGACGCGCTCGCGTATCTGATCGCGGTCGCCAACCCGGCCGACGAGCTGAGCGTCCGCCGCATCCTCAACAAGCCCCGCCGCGGCATCGGCGACGTCACCGAGACGGCCATCGCCCGCTACGCCGCGGACGAGGGCATCACCTTCCGCGATGCACTGGCCAATGCGTCCGCCCTCGGCGTCGGGCCGAAGATCCAGGCCGCCATCGCTCAGCTCGACGCCGTGCTCGCCGAGGCGACCGCCATCCTGTTGCCCGCCTCGGGCGAGGCGCCGCCCCCCACCTCCGTCACCGACGGACTGAACCTGCTGCTCGGCAAGAGCGGCTACCTCGACGCCCTGCGGATGTCGAAGGATCCGCAGGACGAGGCGCGCGTCGAGAACCTCGACGAGCTCGTCGCGGTGACGCGCGAGTTCGCCCGCAACAATCCCGACGGGACGATCCTCGACTTCCTCACGGAGGTCGCGCTCGTCTCGGATGCCGACGACCTCGCCGACGCGTCGGGCTCGGTGTCGCTCATGACGATGCACACGGCGAAGGGGCTGGAGTACGACGCCGTGTTCGTCACGGGCGTCGAGGAGGATCTGATCCCGCACCGGATCTCGGCCGGCGAGCCGGGCGGCCCGCAGGAGGAACGGCGCCTGTTCTACGTCGCCCTGACCCGCGCCCGCAAGCGGCTGCACCTGTCGCTCGCGATGACGCGCGCCCAGTTCGGCGAGGTCTCGGTCGCGATGCCCAGCCGGTTCCTGCAGGAGATCCCGCACGAGCTCATCGACTGGCGGCAGTCGCCCGGAGACATCAACTCCCGCGGCGGCGGCCCCTCGCGCGCGCTCAACGCGCGGCGTCCGGGCGGCGGTTTCGGCGGATCGGGCGGATCGCGCTACGGCGACGATCTCGTTCCCCTGCCGCGACGCGAGAAGCCGGCGGGCGACCTGACCAAGTTCACGAACCGCATTCCGGCGAAGGTGCGCGACAACGGCGACATGGAGCTCGCTCCCGGCGACCGCATCCGTCACGAGGACTTCGGCGAGGGGCGCGTCGACCAGATCACCGGCGAGGGCGCCAAGCGCGTCGCGCACGTGCGGTTCGATCGGGCCGGCCAGAAGAAGCTGCTGATCAAGATCGCGCCGATCGAGAAGCTGTAGCGCAGCGCTCTGCGCCGGCGGCGGCAGCGTCGGGGCGCCGCGGCTAGGCTCGAACGCATGGCACTGTTCTCGCGTCGCGGCCGATCCGACACCACCGAGGATGCGGCGACGCCCGCGGTCGATCCGGCCGAGTCCGCCGCCGACGCGTCCGCGCCGACCGAGGCCGCGGCCGAAGCGGTGCCCGAGGTGCGCATCTCCGTCTCGACGTTCGGCACCGACCCCGCGGTCGCCTCCGCCCCGCCCGCGGCGGCGACCCGCCCCGCCGCGACCGCGCCCGAGGCTCAAGAGATCGTGCCGGGCCTGATCGACAACGGGCTGCTGCAGGCGGCTCTCGCCGCGCTGTCGGACGAACCGCAGAACACCGAGATCATGAACGTCATGCGCCAGGCGCTGCAGGGGCAGCTGTTCCTCCGCGCGCAGGGCGA
The DNA here is from genome assembly GCF_019443465.1 of Microbacterium sp. PAMC21962. Taxonomy (NCBI): domain Bacteria; kingdom Bacillati; phylum Actinomycetota; class Actinomycetes; order Micrococcales; family Microbacteriaceae; genus Microbacterium; species Microbacterium sp. PAMC21962. The sequence goes on from NZ_CP080381.1 coordinate 3,094,819, forward strand.
CGTGCAGGCGCTGCTCGCCGCGGGAGAACAGATCAACCTCGCGATCGCATCGCTCGAGGGCACGCGCTTCCTCCTCGCCTTCAGCGGCGGTGCCGCGCTGCAGGCCAGCGTCGAGTCCGAGGGGGGTGCGTCGACCTCGGTCATCGGCCAGCCCGCGCTCGAGGTGCTGCGCAACGCCGTTGCCGGCGGCTACGACGGCATCTACCTCGACCACGCCACGCCGGGTGCCCGGGTGATCCTTCCCGCGCCGCTGCTCAGCCGCGCCATCGAGGAGAGCGAGCCCACCTTCGAGATCAAGGCGCTCCTGTCCGGACCGCGCGATGAGAGCACGCCCGCCCGCGTCGCCGACGCCCTGTCGCGCCTTCCCGTCTGGGTCGCCGGCGGCACGGACGCCGAGGGGCGGATGGGGCTCGCCGAGGCGCGGACCCCCGAGGGACTGCGACGCATCGAGGTGTTCTCGCATCCGCTGGAGGTCGTCGCCCTCGGTCGCGGCGATCGGCCCCTTCCCGTGCAGCCCGTGCAGCTCGGGCGGGCACTGGCATCCGAGCCGGGTCTGACCGGCGTCGTCGTCGACCCCGGCGGTCCCTGGATCGAGCTGGACCGCGCCGCGCTCGCCGGCGTGATCGCCCTCGCCGACGACTGACACCCGGGCGCTCGCGGAATCGGGGGCGCGACACAGATGCGGATGCCGCGCGCCGCGCCGTCCGCATCCGGTTGAGTGATCCGAATCCGCTGCCGTCGCGGAGACCCCTGTCGCCGCCGCCGGGCGCCCCCTAGGGTCGAGGCATGGCATCGGAGCGCATCACGATCGAGGTCGGCGACCGAGAGGTGTCGCTGTCGAGCCCGAACCGCGTGATCTGGCCGGAGCCGGGCATCACCAAGCGCGAGCTCGCCGAGTATTTCCTCGCCGTCGCGGAGCCGTTCCTGCGCGCCAACGGCCACCGGCCGGTCTCGCTCGAGCGCTTTCCCGACACGGTCGACGGTGAGCGCTTCTTCTCGAAGAACCCGCCGCGCGGCGCGCCCGACTACGTGCACGAGGTCATGTGCACGTACAACAGCGGTCGCCGCCACCCGCAGGTCGTGCTCGACGAGGCGGCGGCGATCGTGTGGGCCGTGCAGATGAACACGGTCGTCTTCCATCCGTGGGCCTCGCTCGCGAACGACACCGACAACCCCGTCGAGCTGCGGATCGACCTCGACCCCCAGCCGGGCACCGACTTCGCGGATGCCGCGGCGGTCGCGCCCGCGCTGCGCGAGGTGCTGCGCGAGGCCGGGCTCGAGCCGTGGCTGAAGACGAGTGGCAATCGCGGCATCCACGTGTTCTGCCCGATCGAGCCGACCCATGAGTTCCTGGACGTCCGGCACGCCGTCATCGCCGCCGGGCGCGAGCTCGCCCGACGGCTGCCGGATGCCGTCACGATGGACTGGTGGAAGGAGGAGCGCGGCGCGCGCATCTTCGTCGACTTCAACCAGGCCAACCGCGATCGCACGATGGCCGGCGCCTACAGTCCGCGCGCTCTCCCGTCCGCGACGGTCGCGACGCCGATCACGTGGGACGAGCTGGCGGACGGCGTCGATCCCACGGCGTTCACGGTGCGCACCGTCCCGGAGCGTCTCGCCGCGATGGGCGACCCCTGGGAGGGGCTGCAGCGCTCCCCGGGCCGCATCGACACGCTGCTCCAGTGGTGGCAGCGCGACCTCGAGGCGGGGCTCGGCGAGCTGCCGTTCCCGCCGGAGTTCCCCAAGATGCCCGGCGAGCCCCCGCGGGTGCAGCCGAGTCGGGCGAAGAAGGACTGAGCGGGTTCACCGCCGCGTCGCCCACCGGCATCCGCGGCGACACCCGCGCCGCTTATCGTGGCGCGCGAGCGCTGCGGCGCGGAAGGGGGCGGGAATGGGCGCGAGGGATGCCGCGACGCGCTGTCTCGCCGCACTAGCTGCCACGATCGCCCTGCTCGCCGGGCCGACCTCTGTCGCGTACGCGGCCGACGACGGCGCGAGCGCGGACGGGGGCGGCTCGACCATGGTCATCGCGGTCGTCGTTCCTCCACACGATCGCCCCGCGCCGCCCGTGACCCCGCCCGCGGACGCATCGGGCGGCTCCGACGCCGGGGGCCTCGCGTCGACCGGCGACCAGGTGGCCGGCGCGCTCGCGTTCGCCGCGGTGGGGGCGGCGCTGCTCGCCGCCGGGGCAGCGCTGCGTGCCCGCGCCGCGCGTCGATCCTGACGACCGCCGGGTCGTCAGTCCGCGCCGGACGCGCGGGTGCCGGCCGCGCTCGGCCCGTGGGCGACGGTGTCCGCGGCATCCTCCGCCCCGACCGTGCCCTGGGCCTCCGCGAGGGCGTCGGCGACGGCGCGGGCGACGCGCTCGTCCTCGCGCCGGCGCCGCGTCGCGGCGGTGCGGCGGCGCAACCAGACGGCGCCGAGCGCGATCGCGGCGGCGAGCAGCACGAGGATCAGCAGCAGCCACGGGACGGCGAGACCCATCGTCTGGGTCGCGACGGGCTCCAGCGCGCTCGTCGAACCGGACGCGTCCACGACGATCGGTGTGACCGTCGCGGAGGCCACGAGGGCGAGCATGCCGGCGATGCCCGGCACGGTGATCTGCACGTCGCGGGTCTCGCCGGGGAGGATCTGGACCTCGGGCGCGACGTCGCCGGCATCCGTCGGGAACCAGCCGAAGGGGCCCGCGATCGAGGCCGCCTGCTGGGCCCCCATCGTCGTGTTGCCGGTGTTGTGGAGCGTGTAGGTGAGGGTGGCCGCGCCGCTGCCGAGTCCCCACGTGCCTCCCCAGCTCACCTGCGGGTTCTCGATCGTCAGCGCGGGGGCGAGCGCCCCCGAGACGCGCAGCCCGATGCGGATGCCGAGGCGGCGGTCGACGGAGATGCCCTGATCGGCCGACGATGCGAGCGAGGTGACGATGCCGCCGACGTAGTCGCCGGGGGTCGCGGTCGCGGGCACCGACACCTCGAACGGCACGGTCGCCGACTCGTCCGGCGCCACCGTGACGGTGGTCGCGGCGGCATGCGTCCAGGCGCCGATGCCGACGGAGGTCTCCGCGGGCGTCAGCAGGTCGAGCTGCCCGCCCGCGCCCGTGTAGCCGTCGGCGGCGTACACAGCCAGCTGCAGCGGCGCACTGCCGTGGTTGCTCACGACGAGGGCGTCGCTGACGCTCTGGCCCGGATCGACCGCGTACGTGTACGAGGTGCGCTCGGCGCCGAAGCCGTTCGAGGCGGTGCGCACCGTCCAGGTGACGTCGTCCGCGGAGTCGGCGGCGGCGGCATCCGTGACCGCGTGAGCGGAGGCGGCGGGCACCGCGACGCCGCCGAGGAGGACGGCCGCGGCCAGCAGGGGAGCGGCCAGCGCCGTGGGGAGAGAGCGGCGGGAGCGGAACATGGGGTCCTCCGGCGTGGGGTGGGAACGGGTGCGTCCCGAGGCGGATCGGCGGCGATGCGCGCCGATCCGCCCCGGGGCGCGGGGTGAGGTGGAGATCAGTTGCTGATCGCCGTGAGGGTGAGCGTGCCGCGGTAGCTGCCCTTGTCGACGTCGACCGGGATCTTCAGATCCAGGTCGGAGCCGAGGGTCGCGGTGCCGCGCTCGTGGCCCTGCGCGGCCGAGCCGAGCACACGCGAGTCGGACAGACCCGTGCCGCCGTCGTAGCCGGAGCCGACGGTCGCGCCCGCGACGGCGCCGCCGCCGGCGGTCACCAGCTTCGGGGTCCAGCCGAGGTACGAGCCCGAGAACGACTTGTCACCGTCGGTGAAGTCGCCGACCTTCGCCGCGATCGACCAGGGGGCGACGGCGCGGCGGGTGTCGGTGACGGTGATCGGGTTGATCTGGCCGGTGGCCTCGAAGTAGCTGTTGCTCTTCTCCGTGGCGGTGCCGAGGTCGACGAGACCGTTGTGTCCGTCGATGGTCCAGCCGAACTCGCCCGGGGCGGCGTCGGGCACGTCGACCTGGATGTCCTGACCGTCGCCGTGGTTGGGGTGGATGGTCACCTCGTCCTGCACCGAGCCGACGGGCTGCGCCGCCTGCGTGCCGTTCGCGGGGCCGCACCACAGCACCTTGCGCAGCTCGACGGCCGCGTTCGGCGCGTCGCACGTGCCGGAGCGCACGTTCTGCACGACGAGGGCGTCCTTCTGCACCTGCACCTTGACGAAGGTGCGCACGTGCTCCTGGTTCTCGACCGAGTTGTACCAGTAGTTCGACGGGTTCTGCGGGTCGGCGCCGTTGCCCGCGCCGGAGGTGGCGTCACCGGCGACGGGCGCGGTGAGGTCGTAGTACTTCGAGCCGGAGGCCGAGTTCGCCGTCACGTAGACGACGCCCCCGGGGCCCTCGAAGACCTCGTTCTGACCGGGCTTCTCGTCGGCGTTCGCCTTCTGGCCGTTCTTGATCTCGTATGAGCGCGAGTAGCTGTGGTCGTGGCCCTGGAGCACCAGGTCGACCCCGAGCTGGGAGAACGTGGTCGGGAAGTCGACGCGGCGCACCTTGTTGTCGGCATCCTGCGCGTGGTCGGCGGGGGAGTAGATCGCGTGGTGGTAGACGAGCACGGTGTACTTCGCCTGTGCGCCGTGAGCGTTGATGACGTCGGTGACGTACTGGATGTGAGCCGCGTCGCCGCCGCCGCCCGACGAGGAGGTGTAGCTGTTCGAGTTCAGGTCGATGAACAGCACGTCCTTGTGGATGAACCAGTAGTCGCCGCCCGACGTGTTGGAGGTCGGGTCGCCGTTGACGTAGTACTGGCTCGATCGGTCGGTGTTGGGGGTGTAGAAGTGCTGCTCGTACGCCTTGCCGCCGACGTCGTGGTTGCCGATCGTGGCGACCCACGGGTAGCTGCGAAGCTGCGCGGGGGCGAGGAAGCCGTCCCACTGCGCCTCCGTGTTGGCCTTGTCGACCTGGTCGCCGCCCGAGACGAGCAGCTCCGCGTTCGGGTTCGACTGCAGCGAGACGTTGACCGTGTCGACCCACCCGGCGGTGTCCTTCGCGACATCGCCCGACGAGCCGATCTGCGGGTCGCCGTAGAAGAGGAAGTCGAAGTCGCCCTCGAAGGAGTGCGTCTGGAAGGTCGTGGTCGTCGACCACGCGCCCTCGGCACCGACGCGGTAGGAGTACTGCGTGTTCTCCTGCAGGCCGGTGATGGTCGCGTGGCGGTTGTAGCCGCCGCTGGTCGCGATGTTGGCGCCGCCGGTCGCGGCGAACGTCACGGCGGATGCCGGGAAGGCGCCGCCCACGAGCGCGGCCGTGGGCGCGACCTGCACGACCTGGGCCGTGTCGGCGGAGGTGTACCAGCTCACGATGCGCTGGGTCTCGTCGGCGCCGACGCCGAGGATGACGCCGGTCTGCGTCGTCGGGGTGTCGGCGAGGGCGGGAGTCGCGACGACTCCCGCGAAGGCCGTCGCGCACAGCGTGGCGGCGGTGATCCAGGCGATCGACCGGCGCGGGAGGCGCGGCGCTCGCAGTTCGGCGGAGTGCGGCATGGTCTGTCCGTTCATGGGTGAGGGATGCGTGGCGAAGGCCCGACGCAGGCGCCGCGAGGGGCGTCATCTGGACGATCCGCCTCGGGGATGACACCGCGGTGAACATCTCGCCCCGGAGCGGTGACGTCGCGGCGAAACTCTGAGGGTTCGCCCAGAGCGGGCTCAGTCCCAGCCGAAGACGCGCTGCACGAACCAGATGAGGCCCGCGAGGGTGACGGCCACCGCGAGGGCGCCGGTGGCCCACATCGCGAGACGGGGAGTGCGTCGCCGCAGCAGCACGAGCACCGGGAACACGAGCGCGATGAGGCCGATCTGCACGGCTTCGATGCCGAGGTTGAACACGAGCAGCGACCACAGCAGCGTCCACGACCACGGCTCGTCGATGCCGAGGGCGGAGGCGAAGCCGAGGCCGTGGATCAGGCCGAAGCAGAAGACCACGAGGAGCCGCAGCCAGCCGGCGCGGTCGAGCCCGAGTGGACCCGAGTCACGGGTCAGCTCGGTCGCGGCCTCACCCTCGCGCCACAGGCGGAACAGATACCAGGCGGCCACGATCGCGATGGACAGGGCGATGGTGGGCTCGATGATGATGCTCGGCAGGTTCACCACCTTGGTCGCGGCGAGGATGAAGGTCACCGAGTGGGCGATCGTGAACACCGTCGCGGCCAGGACGATCTCCCGGAGCTTTCGAGAGCCGGCGATGAGCGCGAGCAGGAAGAGGATGTGGTCGATGCCGGTCAGCAGGTGCTCGGCGCCCAGGCGGAAGAACTCCCAGAAGCGTTCCCACGTGCTCTGCGCGGTCGAGAACTCCGGTGTCGAGGCGTCCAGGGCGGCCGACCCGGCGTGCAGGTCGATGTCGTAGGTCAGGATCGTCTTCGTGCCCGTGACGTAGCCCTCCTCGTCGGGGAACAGGGTGCTGCGCACGACGTGCGCCTCTCCCGGCGGGCAGTCCACCGCGAGCGGGAGGACCACGTAGGGCACCCCTTCCTGCACGGTCATCGTCACGGTATCGAGTGCGCCGAGCGTGCACGTGCCCGCGTCGCCGCCGGTCGTGCGGACCGTGAAGCGCTCGTCGAGGTAGCGCGAGACGGTGTCGCGATGATCCCTGACCGCCGTGGCCATCGCCGCGTCGTCGCGTGCATCGAAAGCGGCCGTGCCCGCCCGGAAGAAGTCGTCGTCCTGCTGGGTGTCGGCCGCCGAGACCACCAGCAGGTCGTACTCGAGTTGCAGCGTCGCGACCGTTCGTCCGTCCTCGTCGTGCGACAGGTCGGCGAAGACGACCGAGCTGAAGCCGTGCGCCAGGGCGGCGGATGCCGACACGAGTGCGGGGGCCACCGCCAGTACGGCCGTGAACGCGACGAGGAGGGCGGTGGGGAGGCGGCGAACGGTCACGGCGTGAGCGTGCGCGTGCTCGGTGAACGGAGGTTGACCCGTGTGACAACCTTGGACGAACGACGTGCCGCCGGTAGCGGTGCCCGCCGCGTCGGCGGCGATGCTGGAGGGGTGCGACCCGCTCGGCTCCGTCCCCTGCCCGCGCGTCCGCGCTCCGTGGCCGCGGGACTGGCGATCGTCGTGGTCGCGGCATCCCTCGTCGGATGCGCGGCGGACTGGAGCTCGCCGCATCCCTCTCCCACGCTCGTCGCCGCGGCGCAGCCCGGGTTCCTGCCCGCCACGCCGCTCGCGCCCGCCGCGACCATGACGCCGAGCCCGGGATCGTGGCTCGGCGCCCACCCGTCGCGGGGGTACCGCGTGGTGCTGCTGACGATGGGCGACGAGGCGGGCACCGCCACGATGGCCGAGGCCGTGCGCACCTGGGCGCGGGAGGTCGGGGCAGACCTTCGCGAGGTGCGGGCGGGAACCGATCCGATCCCCGCGATCTCCGAGGCGATCGGGATGCATCCCGATGTGATCATGTCGGCGGGCGACGCGCTGGTCGACCCGCTCGCGATCGTGACGGCCAGCCACCTCGATCAGCCGTTCCTCGTGCTCGGCGGCGAGCTGGCGGAGCCGACGGAGAACGTGCTCGCCGTGGACTGGGCGGGTGCGGGCTTCCGGGGAGAGGACCTCGGTCAGGCCGCGCATCACGACCCGGCCAGCTTCACACCCGAACGCTGCCGCGACGCGGTCGACGCGGGTGTCGCGGCGCTGCTGAGCGGCCAGAACGGCGTCGTCGTCTGGATCCCCTGAGCGCGGGACGGACCGGCGCGGGACGGACCGGCGTCAGCGCGCCGCTTCGGCGGCCCTCGCCTCTCCGCGGTGCGGACGCGCCCAGCGCGCGGGCGTGTGCGGCCCGTCCCACACCTGCACGATGCCCCACGCGACCGCGGTGAGCGGCACCGCGAGGACGGCGCCGACGATGCCGCCGAGCACGGTGCCGGCGGTCAACGCGACCAGGATCACGAACGCGTGCAGGTGCATCGACCGCCCCATCAGCACGGGTTGCAGCAGGTTGCCCTCCAGCTGGTTGACGAGGACGACCACGCCGACGACCAGGAGCGCGACGAGCCAGCCGTTCGCGACGAGCGCGACGAGGGCCGCCAGGATGCCCGCGAGCGTCGCTCCGACGATCGGGATGAACGCGAGCAGGAACACCAGCACGGCCAGCGGCAGCGCGAGCGGCACCTGGAGGATGAGCAGGCCGATGTGGATGCCGATGGCATCCACCGCCGCCACGGTCGCCGTGCCGCGCACGTACGAGCCGAGCACCGTGACCGTCTTGTCCCCGACGCGCAGCGCGCGCTCGTAGGACTCGCCGCGGAAGGGACGCAGCAGGAACGCCCACATCTGCGGGCCGTCCTTGAGGAAGAAGAACAGCATCACGACCATGAGCACGAGTCCCGTGATGAAGTTGGCGACCGCGCTGACGCCCGCCAGCGCCCCGCTGCCGAACTGCGCGCTCGTGACGAAATCGGTGAGCGTCGCGATCCATTCGTCGATCTGGGCGCGGTCGATCTGGAAGGGCAGCGTGTTCGCCCATGCCAAGAGGTCGGAGAACCCGCCCTGCGCCTGCGTGGCCAGCTCGTCCCACTGATCACGGACGGCCCAGACGATCAGCCAGCCGACGGCCGTCAGCACGACGACGATCGCGAGCAGCGTCAGCAGCGTCGCCACGACGGAAGGGACGCCGCGCCGGCGCAGCCAGCTCATGAGCGGGGCGAAGGCCGACGCGAGGATCAGGGCGATCACGAGGGGGATCGTCACGACCGTCAGCTGGCGGATGCCCCAGATCACCCCTGCGGCGAGGGTGACGACGACCAGGATCTGGGCGGCGCGGATCGCGAGCGCCCCGAACGCGTCGGCCCACAGGCTCCACGGCTTGCCGGCCGGGCGCACGGTCACCGCGTCGGCGCCGCGCTGGTCGATGCGGACGGTGCGGGAGGTGTCGCGGAACAGGCCCATGCCTCGACCGTAGACGACGGCGGGCGCGCGCACGACGTCACCGTGCCGGCAGCGACCACTCCCGTTCGGTCAGCACGCGGGCGACCGTGAGGCCGATGGCGAGCGCCACCACCACGAACACCGCGGTGGTCGCGTTCTGGATCGCCGCGACCGTGTCGCCGCCGATGACGCCCGCGATGGAGCGGTACGCGGCCGCGCCCGGCACCATGATCAGCACGGCCGGCACGGTGAGGGTCACCCGGGCGGCACGCAGGCGCTCGCCGAACAGATAGGCCCCCAGGCCCACCGCGAGGGCTGCGGCCGCCGCCGCGACGGCCGGGTTCACGTGCGCATCGACGAGCGCCAGCCGTCCGACGTTCGCGACGGCGCCGAGGCTGGCCGCGACCAATGCGATCGCCCACGGCGTCGAGAAGAGCAGCGCGAAGCCGAGGACGCCGACGAAGCCCGCCGCGAGGCGCACGAGCGAGAGGAGCGGCTCGGCGAACTCGGGAGTCGCCACCTGGGTCACCGTCGCATCGAACAGCGTCGCGACGCCCCACACCGCCGTTCCGGTGGCGAGGAGGATCAGTACGGCGTACGTGACGCGGGCGATGCCGGCGTTGAGGTCCAGGCGGGCAAGATCCAGGGCGCCGGTGACGAGCGGGAAGCCCGGCACGAGGTAGAGCACCGCGCTGGTCAGGGCCGCGTCGTGCTGACCGCCCGGCACGCCCGCGGCCACGAAGACCTGTGCGACGGCCAGGTACACGAGCAGGGCCGTCATCGCCGAGGCGAACACCAGCAGGAACTCATTGGTGCGCAGGCGGTGGATGAGCATGCGCACCCACTGACCGGCGGCGGCGGCGATGCCCACCGCGACGAACTCCTGCCAGCCGCCGTTGTTGAGCAGGGCGAACGCGGCGCAGGCGAACGCGGCCGCGAGCACGCGGGTGAGCTCCGCGTAGCGTCGCGGCATCCGTTCGATCCGGCGCAGCTCGTCCTGCAGACCGGACGGGGTGGTGCCGGGCGTCAGCCGCGCCGTCAGCTGCTTGAGGGCGGTCATGCGATCGGCGTCGACCGCGGGACGCGGCACCTCGGCGACCCGGGTGCGGAAGAGCTGGCCGCGGCCGGTGGTGAGCACGATGTCGGTCATGCCGACGCGGCAGTGCACGTCGTCGATCCCGAGCGCCGCCGCCGCGCGCACCATGCTGTCGCGCACGCGGGCCGACGATGCGCCCGCGCCCAGCATGAGGGTGCCCAGGCGCAGCACCGCGTCGGTGCGCGCGATGAACTGCACCGGTTCGAGCGCGAGTTCCTGCGTCGGGGTCGGCTCCGGCGCGGGCGCGGGCGCGTCCGGCTCGTCGGAAGGGGCGGGGACCATGGTTCGATCCTCGCATCGTCGCGGTGCCGCGGCGAGGGGGACGGGCCGGGAGAACGGGCCCCGATTTTCACGGTCGCCGGCGGATGAGCGCGGGCGCGAGCGCGCGTATCGTCGGCATCACGGAGGAGGGGAGAGCGTCCCTCACCAGCCGCACCATCGGATCGCATGTCCGGCCGCCGGGACCCGGCGCCGATGCGGGCGACGTGCGGAAGAGCCGGATCCGGCCCGTGCGGTGCTGCGCGGGCCGGATCCGAGCGCCGCCGTCCGCGCGTCCTCAGGCGAGGACGTCGGCGAGGTCGTACGCGCTCACCTGCTCCAGCTGCGCGAAGGTGCACGATCGCGGGTCGCGGTCGGGTCGCCACCGATCGAACTGCACCGTGTGCCGGAAGCGCGCCCCCTCCAGCTGGTCGTAGCGCACCTCGAGCACGCGTTCGGGGCGCAGCCGCACGAAGGAGGTGTCCTTCGCCGCCGAGAAGCGCGAGCGCTCGGTCTCTCCGGTCACCGCCGCGCCCTCGGCATCCGTGACGACGAGCGGCGCCAGCTCGTCGACGAGCTCGCGGCGCCGAGCGTCGCTGAACGCGGACGCGCCGCCCACGTTGCGCAGGGTGCCGGTCTCGTCGTACAGCCCCAGCAGCAGCGAGCCCACGCCCTCGCCGCTCTTGTGGATGCGGTAGCCCACGAGCACGACGTCGGCGGTGCGGGCGTGCTTGATCTTGAACATCGTCCGCTTGCCGGGTGCGTACGCACCGGCGAGCGGCTTGGCCACCACGCCGTCCAGGCCCGCACCCTCGAAGCGGGCGAGCCACTGCGTCGCGAGGTCGTGATCGGCCGTGGTCCGGGTGAGGTGCAGGGGCGCGGGAACGCCGGCCAGCAGGTGTTCCAGCTCCGCGCGACGCGTCGAGAACGGCTCGTCCCGCAGATCGCGGTCGCCGCGCGCGAGCAGGTCGAAGGCGATGAACATCGCGGGAGTCTCGGCGCCCAGCAGCGCGACGCGCGAGGCGGCCGGGTGGATGCGCTGCGACAGTGCGTCCCACGACAGGCGGCGCGACCCGTCGGAGGCGGTGAGGGCGACGACGATCTCGCCGTCGACCAGGCACGGCTCGGGAAGCAGTTCGGCGCAGGCGGCGACGAGCTCGGGGAAGTAGCGCGTGAGCGGCTTCGCGCCGCGCGAGCCGATCTCGACCTCGGTGCCGTCCCAGGAGATGAGGGCGCGGAAGCCGTCCCATTTCGGCTCGAACGCCAGGCCACCGGGCGTCTTGGTCGGGTCGGGGACGGCCGCGACGGCCTTCGCCAGCATCGGGGCGGGGATCTCGTAGGGCATGGTCCCCATCCTGTCCCTCGGCGGGCGCGGACGACAGAGGCCTCGCGATGACACTCAGTATCACCTAATATGGTTCGCAGTCTCACTGAGTATCGCCCGAACCGAGGAGCCCCCATGGCCGCCGACTACCAGGCCCCCACCGCCGACTACGCCTTCCTCTTCGGTGAGGCGTTCGGCGTCGACATCGTCGCGCGCGCCACCGGCGGGGAGCTGACCGCGGAGGACGGCGCCGACATCGTGGCGGGCGCCGGGGAGTTCGCGGCATCCGTGCTCGCCCCGCTGCAGACGGTCGGCGACCGCGAGGGCGCACGCCTCGTCGACGGCCAGGTCCGGCTGCCCGAGGGCTTCGCCCAGGCCTACGCCGCGTTCGTCGAGGCGGGATGGGTCAGCGCGGAGGCGCCGGCCTCGGCGGGGGGCGACGGGCTCCCGGGAGCGGTGCGCGCGGGCCTCGGCGAGATCTGGAACGCGTCGAACGCGGCCTTCGCGCTCTGCTGGCTGCTGACCGCGGGGCAGATCCACGCCCTGGATGCCGCGGCGTCCGACGAGCTGCGCGAGACGTACCTGACCAAGCTGGTGTCGGGGCAGTGGACCGGCACGATGAACCTCACCGAGCCGGCCGCCGGCACCGACCTGGGGGCGATCCGCACGACGGCGACCCCGCGCGGCGACGGCACGTATGCGATCCGCGGGCAGAAGATCTTCATCACGTGGGGCGACCACGACGTGGCCGAGAACATCGTGCACCTCGTGCTGGCGCGCACCCCCGGCGCTCCGGAGGGCGCGAAGGGACTGTCGCTGTTCGTCGCCCCCAAGTACCTCGTCGACGCCGACGGATCGCTCGGTGCCCGCAACGCCGTCACGACCGTCGCGGTCGAGCACAAGCTCGGCATCCACGGCAGCCCGACGTGCGTGCTCTCCTACGAGGACGCCACCGGCTACCTCGTCGGCGAGGTCGGCGGCGGGCTCGCGGGCATGTTCGTCATGATGAACTCCGCACGCATCGCCATGGGGTTCCAGGCGACGGGGATCGCGGACCGCGCCCTGCAGCAGGCGCGCGCATATGCCGCAGACCGCATACAGGGGCGCGTGCTGGGACGCGACGGGGTCGCGCCCATCGCCGAGCACCCCGACGTGCGGCGGCTGCTGCTGTCGATGCGCAGTCAGGTGTTTGCGATGCGCGCCCTCGGCGTGTACGTCGCCGACCTGTTCGACCGCGCCGAGCAGACCGAGGATGCCGACGTGCTCGCGATGGCCGAGTTCTTCGTGCCGATCCTGAAGGGCTGGTCGACCGAGGATGCCGTGGCCCTCACCAGCGACGCGATCCAGGTGCACGGCGGCATGGGCTTCATCGAGGAGACGGGCGTCGCGCAGCACTACCGCGATGCCCGGATCATGCCGATCTACGAGGGCACGACCGCGATCCAGTCGAACGACCTCATCGGCCGCAAGGTCATCCGCAACCAGGGCGCCACGGCGGCCGCGCTGTTCGCCGACATCGAGCGGACGGTCGACGCCCTGCGCGCCGCCGGCGGCGACGTCGCGGCGCGCACGGCCGACCGGCTCGAGCGGGCCGTGGATGCCGCCCGTCGCGCCACCGCGGCGATGGTCGCGTTCGGCTCCTCGCCGCGGGACGCCCACGCCGTCAGCGTGCCGTACCTCATGCTCCTCGGCGTGCTGGCCGGCGGGTGGATGCACGCGCTGGCCGTCGTGGCCGTCGCGGCGCACGAGGGGGCGGACGAGGCGGATGCCGCCCGACTGACGGCCGCCGACTTCTACGGCGCCCACCACCTGCCGCGCGTGCACGCGCTCGCCGAGACGGTCGCCTCCGGCGAGACCGCCTGACCCGCCGCCCGCCCGCCGTGCACCCGGCCGTTGAGCGAGCGCAGCGAGTCGAAACGCGCCGCGCGCGCCATCCCGCGCCGGCGTCCCGCGCCGCACCTGCAAGGCCTTCCGTGCGACACGCCGCTCGGGATGCCGCGATCACGGCGCGCCGCGCGCGAGCCCTTGCAGTTCGGGCGGGCCGCCGCGTGCACCCCCGGTCGTTGAGCGAGCGCAGCGAGTCGAAACGCGCCGCGCCCGCGCCATCCCGCGCCCGCACCACCACCCCGGGCATCCCGCGCCCCGTCATCCCGCGCCGCCAAAGCGCCCGCGCCGCAACTGCAAGGTCTGCCGTGCGACACGCCGCTCGGGAGGCCGCGATCACGGCGCGCCGCGCGCGAGCCCTTGCAGTTCGGGCAGGCGCGCGGGCAGGCAGTGCAGGCAGCGCGGGCAGGCAGCGCAGGCGGGCAGCGCGCGCGGTCAGAGCTCGTCGCGCAGACGCCGGACGACCTCGGCCATCGGCATCCGGCGGGGGAACGTCGCGACGACCACGTCGTCGCTCTGCGCCCGCTCGCCGTCGGGATGCACGCCGAAGCGGTGCATGAGCTCGTCGTAGGCGTCGGTGAGGACCGACTCGGGGATGTCTTCCGTGCCGCGCAGGAGCCGGCGCAGAACGTGGTTGTGGACCGCCGTGACGGCCGCCGAGAACGCGACCGCGTCGATCGGGTCGAGGCCGGGCAGGGCCGAGCGCAGGTAGTCGTCGAACAGTCGCTCGTACTGGAAGACGGTCACGATCTCCCGATCGCGCAGCGCCGGCACCTGGCGGACGACCGCGTAGCGGCGGCGCGCGAGCTCCGGCTCGGCCGCGAAGTGGCGGAACACCTCGACCGAGGCGGCGCACGCGGCGGCCCACGGGTTCGTGCCGGCGCCGTGCGTGCCGGTCGCGAGCGACGCGCGCAGGTGCGCGAGGAGGACGTCGTGGTCGCTGAAGACGACGTCGTCCTTGCCTCCGAACTGGCGGAAGAACGTCGAGCGGGAGACCCCCGCGGCCTGCGCGATCTGCTCCACCGACGTCGCCTCGAACCCCTGCGCGACGAAGAGGTCCAGCGCAGCGGCGACGACGGCGTTGCGAGCGGAGGTGGGACTTGCGTCGGTCATGCCCGTGAGCCTAACGCGCCCCCGCCGCTCGCACGTGCGCTGTCAAGCGGGTTGCCCGCGGGCGTCGCGGAGGATTGCGTGGGCACCATGGAATCGCTGTGGCGTCGTGACGCCGACCCCGTCCCCACGACCGCGGGTGCGCCCCGCGCCGCCGACGTCGTGATCGTCGGGGCGGGGCTGACCGGCCTCGTGACCGCCCTGCTGCTGCGCCGAGCCGGGCGCAGCGTGACGGTGGTGGATGCCGCCGGACCCGGCGCCCTGGCCAGCGGGGGCAACACCGGCAAGCTGTCGCTGCTGCAGGGGAGCGTGCTGTCCCGCCTGCGCGCCCATCATCCGGCCGGTCTGGCACGCGCGTACGTCGACGCGAACCGCGAGGGCGCCGCGTGGATCATCGCGTTCGCCGACGCCGAAGGCGTCCCGTACACGCGTCGCACGGCGTACTCCTACGCGCAGGGACGCGCCGGCGCGGCGATCGTCGCCGACGAGGCCGCCGCGGCCAGCGCCGCCGGCCTCGCCGTGCGGCGGGGGCGTCCGCCCGCGGGGGAGGCGGTGCCGTTTCCGCTGGTGGATGCCGTCGCTCTCGACGACCAGGTCGCGATCGATCCGTATGCGCTCGTGCGCGCGTTGACGGTGCGCCTGCTCGCGGAGGGCGGGGCGGTGCACGCCGGCATCCGCGCCACCGGGGTGCGTGTGTTCCCGCAGGTACGGGTGCTGACGGATGCCGGTGGCATCGCGGCCGGACACATCGTGCTGGCGACGGGCACGCCGATCGTCGACCGCGGCCTCACGTTCGCCAAGACCCGCGGGCTGCGCAGTTACGCCGTCGCCTTCGCGGTGCCCGGTGAGGTCCCCGACGGCCTGTACCTGTCGGTCGACGGGCCGACCCGCTCGCTCCGATCGGTGACCGCCTCCGACGGGCCCGCCGGTGCGCGGCTGGTGGTGGGCGGCGAGGGGCACCCGGTCGGGCGGGAGCCGTCGGAGAGTGCGGCCGTCGGCGAGCTGGTCTCGTGGACCCGCGCGCACTTCCCCGGCGCGGAGCCCGTCACGTGGTGGTCGGCCCAGGACTACGAGTCCCACAATCTGATCCCCTTCATCGGGCATCTGCCCCGCGGGGCCGGTCGCGTCTCGTTCGCGACCGGCTACGGCAAATGGGGGCTCGCGCTCGCGCCGGCCGCCGCGCTGCGGCTCGCCGCGGAGATCACGGACGTCCCGTGGCGGGAGCGCTCGCCCTGGATGCGCACCTTCGGCACGCGGCTGACGGTGCCCGCCGACCTCGCCCGCGGCGGACGGGAGAACGCCGAGGTCGCGCGACTCGCCGCATCCGGCTGGATCGACGCCGAACGACGCTCCGCGCCCGTGCCGCGCCCGCCCGAGGGCCAGGGCGTCGTCACCTCCCGCGGCGGCGTTCCCGTCGGTGTCTCAACGGTGAACGGCCGCACCCGCGCGGTGCGCGCGGTCTGTCCCCACCTCGGCGGCGTCCTGACGTGGAACGACGCGGACTGCACGTGGGACTGCCCGCTGCACGCCTCGCGCTTCACCCCTGACGGCACGCGGATCGAGGGGCCGGCCGTGACCGATCTGCCGACCGAACCGCGCCGGTCGCGACGCCGCGCCGACGGCGATCGCGGGCACCTGCGAGAGGAGTGAGGCGGGCTCCGCGCGGTCGGAGCTCTTCGGCGCGTCGACTAAGCTGGGGGATCGGTCGATCTCTCGATATCGAGATTGTTTCGGCACTTTTGTTCCGATACCGAGAACCCTTCGGCACGACACCCACTGACGCCCAGCGAAGGATTGCACGTGGATCTGTACGAGTACCAGGCACGAGACCTGTTCGAGAAGTACGAGGTGCCGGTGCTCCCCGGCATCATCGCCGACACTCCTGAGGAGGCGAAGGCGGCGGCCGAGAAGCTCGGCGGCGTCGTGGTCGTCAAGGCTCAGGTCAAGACCGGAGGCCGCGGCAAGGCCGGCGGCGTCAAGGTCGCGAAGACCCCCGACGACGCGTACGAAGCCGCCAAGGCCATCCTGGGCCTGGACATCAAGGGCCACGTCGTCAAGCGCGTGATGGTCGCCGCGGGCGCCCAGATCGAGAAGGAGTTCTACTTCTCGGTGCTGCTGGACCGCGCCAACCGCTCGTACCTGAGCCTGTGCTCGGTCGAGGGCGGTATGGAGATCGAGCAGCTCGCCGTCGAGAAGCCCGAGGCCCTCGCCAAGGTCGAGGTCGACCCGCTGACCGGCATCGACGCCGCGAAGGCGCTCGAGATCGCCAAGGCCGGCGGCTTCGACGACGAGCTGGCGCCGAAGGTCGCCGACGTCTTCGTCAAGCTCTACGACGTGTACACCGGTGAGGGTGCCACCCTCGTCGAGGTGAACCCCCTCATCCAGGATGCCGCGGGCAACATCATCGCCCTCGACGGCAAGGTGTCGCTCGACGACAACGCCACCGAGGTGCGCCACCCCGAGCACGAGGAGCTCGAGGACAAGGACGCGGCCGACCCGCTCGAGGCGAAGGCCAAGGCCTCCGGCCTCAACTACGTCAAGCTCGACGGCCAGGTCGGCATCATCGGCAACGGCGCGGGCCTGGTCATGTCGACCCTCGACGTCGTCGCCTACGCCGGCGAGAACCACGGCGGCGTGAAGCCCGCCAACTTCCTCGACATCGGCGGCGGCGCCTCGGCGACCGTCATGGCCGCGGGCCTGGACGTCATCCTCGGCGACCCGCAGGTGAAGTCGGTGTTCGTCAACGTCTTCGGCGGCATCACCTCGTGCGTGGCCGTGGCGGAGGGCATCGTCAAGGCGCTCGAGATCCTCGGCGACGCGGCCACCAAGCCGCTGGTCGTGCGCCTCGACGGCAACCAGGTCGAGGAGGGCCGCGCCATCCTCGCCGCCGCGAACAACCCGCTCGTGACCCTCGCCGCGGGCATGGATGAGGGCGCCGACAAGGCCGCCGAGCTGGCCAACGTCACCGCCACCGCCTGAGCGCCGACGAGAACAGGACTGCAGAGAAATGTCTATCTACCTCAACAAGGACTCCAAGGTCATCGTCCAGGGCATCACCGGCGGTGAGGGCACCAAGCACACCGCGCTGATGCTGAAGGCGGGCACCAACGTCGTCGGCGGTGTCAACGCGCGCAAGGCCGGCACGACCGTCTCGCACGTCGACAAGGACGGCAACACCGTCGAGCTGCCCGTCTTCGCGTCGGTCGCCGAGGCCATCGCCGCCACCGGCGCCGACGTGTCGATTGCGTTCGTGCCGCCGGCGTTCACGAAGGACGCGATGGTCGAGGCCATCGACACCGAGATCCCGCTCCTCGTCGTCATCACCGAGGGCGTGCCCGTCGGCGACACCGCCGAGGCGTGGGCGTACGCCAAGAGCAAGGGCAACAAGACCCGCATCATCGGTCCGAACTGCCCCGGCATCATCACGCCCGGCGAGGCGCTCGTGGGGATCACGCCGGCGAACATCACGGGCAAGGGCCCCATCGGCCTCGTGTCGAAGTCGGGCACCCTGACCTACCAGATGATGTTCGAGCTGCGCGACCTGGGCTTCTCCACGGCCATCGGCATCGGCGGCGACCCCATCATCGGCACGACGCACATCGACGCGCTCGCCGCGTTCGAGGCCGACCCCGAGACCAAGGCGATCGTCATGATCGGCGAGATCGGCGGCGACGCCGAGGAGCGCGCGGCCGAGTTCATCAAGGCGAACGTCACCAAGCCGGTCGTCGGCTACGTCGCGGGCTTCACGGCTCCCGAGGGCAAGACGATGGGCCACGCCGGCGCGATCGTCTCCGGCTCGGCGGGCACCGCGCAGGCCAAGAAGGAGGCCCTCGAGGCCGCCGGCGTCAAGGTCGGCAAGACGCCGTCCGAGACCGCCGCCCTCATGCGGGAGATCATCGAGACGCTCTGACGCCTCGCGTAGGACAAGGGGGTGGATGCCGCAGCATCCACCCCCTTCCCCTTCTCCATCCCCGCGAGCCGCTATCCCGCGTGCGACCCGCCACGCGGCGGCCCGCCCGCGCGATAGCGGCTCGCCCGGGGCGTAGCGGCTCGCGAGGGAGGGGTCAGGTCAGGAGGAGCTCGATGGGGCCGCGGGCGAAGTAGATCAGGAAGCCGGCGGCGACCACCCACAGCAGGGGGCTGATCTGCCGCGCCTTGCCGGAGAGCGAACGCACGACCACCCAGCTGATGAAGCCCGCGCCGATGCCGTTGGCGATCGAGTACGTCATCGGCATGACCGACACCGTCAGGAACACCGGCAGCAGCACGCTGAAGTCGCTGAGGTCGATGTGCTTGACCTGCGCCATCATCATCGCGCCGACGATCACGAGGGCCGCGGCGGCGACCTCGGTCGGCACGATCGAGGTGAGGGGCGTGAAGAACATCGCCAGCAGGAACACGAGTCCGGTGACGACGTTGGCGAGGCCCGTGCGGGCGCCCTCGCCGATGCCGGACCCCGACTCGATGAACACCGTGGCCGACGATGAGGAGGTCGCGCCTCCCACGACGGCGCCGACGCCTTCGACCACGAGCGCGGACTTGATGCGGGGGAAGTCGCCCTTCTCGTCGGCGAGCCCGGCCTCTTTGGCGAGTCCGGTCATCGTGCCCATCGCGTCGAAGAAGTTCGAGAACACCAGCGTGAACACGAGCATGACGAGGGCCACGAAGCCGACCTTGCCGACGTCGAATCCGAAGTCGACCGCACCCAGGAGGCTCAGATCGGGAACGCTCACCGGCGAGCCGGTCAGCGCCGGGATCGTCAGGCCCCAGCCCCCGGGGTGATCCGTCGCCGAGCCGAGGTGCCAGATCGCCTCGATGATCACCGAGACGACCGTCCCGCCCACGAGGCCGATCAGCATCCCGCCCTTGACCTTGCGGGCCACCAGCACGCCGGTGGCCAGCAGCGTCAGCACGAACATCAGCGTCGGCACCGACGCGACCGAGCCGCCGATGCCGAGCCCGACGGGCGGGGAGTTCGAGCCCGTCGCCGTGACGAAGCCCGAGTTTACGAACCCGATGAACGCGATGAACAGGCCGATCGCGACCGTGATCGCGAGCTTCAGCTGCACCGGGACGGCGTCGAAGATGAGCTTTCGCAGCCCCGTCGCCGCCAGCAGCACGATGATGACGCCGTTGATCATCACGAGGGCCATCGCCTCGGGCCACGTCACCTCGTGGATGACGCTGAAGGCGAGGAACGCGTTGATGCCGAGCCCGGCCGCGAACGCGAACGGCAGCCGGGTGATGAGGCCGAAGAGGATCGTCATGACGCCGGCGGTCAGCGCCGTGGCGGCCCCCACGGCGGAGAACGCGAGCTCGTTGCCGGCGATGTCGGCCTTGCCCGACAGGATGATCGGATTCAGGATGACGATGTAGGCCATCGTCACGAAGGTGACCAGTCCGCCGCGGATCTCACCGCCGATCGTGGAGCCTCGTCGGGTGATCTCGAAGAAGCGGTCGAGTGCGCCGGTGGGCTCGGCGGGGGTGGGGCGGGCGGCGGACGAGGGTGTAGCGGGCATGGATCCTCCATCCAGAACCGTAGTGGATGCCGCCGTCCCGGCATCCCGCGCGTCCACCCGACGCACATGGTCGGGGTGGGTAGGGTCGAACGCGCATGAACCGCCTGCTCGTCCTCCTCCTCTCCGCCGTCGATGCCCTCATCGCGGCGGCCGTCGGCGTCGCCGTCGTCTTGGCACCCCTCACCGTCTTCTGGGTCGTGGGGCTCGGCGGGACGGCGGACTGGGGCGCGCTGTGGCCCGCGGCCGTGCGCATCTGGCAGCTGGGCCACTTCGTTCCGCTGCACGTCGTGCTGGGAGACGAGTACCTCGTCGCGGCCGGCATCCCCGCCCAGGCGGCGACCTTCGTCGTCTCCCTCGCCCCGCTCGCGCTCGCGACCTTCACCGCCGTGTTCGCGGCGCGCTCGGGCATCCGGGCGGCGCGCTCCGGGTCGTGGCCCGTCGGCGTCGCCGCGGGATCGGGGGTCACCCTGCTGCTGGCGGCCGCGCTGTGGGCGACCTCGCGCACCCCGGTCGCGGCGGTCTACGGCTGGCAGGCGCTCCTGCTGCCGACGCTGGTCTTCGCCGTCCCCGCACTGCTCGGCGCCCTCGTCGAGGCGTGGCGCGGCGGCGACGACGGACTCGTGGATGCCGTGCGGGACCGGATCGACGGCGCCGACCCGCGCCGGGGGCATCCGTGGGTCGCCGCCGTCGCGGCATCCGCCCGCGGCACCGGCATCGCGGTGACGGGACTCGTCGCCGTCGGCGCGCTGCTGGTCGCCGTCGCGGCGATCGCGCGCGGCGGTCAGGTCGTCTCGCTGTTCGAGGCGGCACACGTCGACGCGGTCGGCGGCGGCGTGCTCGCCCTGGGGCAGCTGGCCTATCTGCCCACGCTGATCGTCTGGGGCGCCGCGTTCGCGGCCGGTCCGGGCTTCGCCGTCGGTGCGGGCACCGCGGTCTCGCCGGCCGGCACGACACTGGGCGTGGTGCCCGGCCTGCCCGTGCTGGGTCTGGTCCCGGAGGGCTCGACGCCGTGGCTGTTCGCCCTCGTGCTCCTCGTCGTCGGCATCGGGTTCGTGGCCGGCGCGGCGGCGCGGGCGCGCCTCGCCGCCGACGGGGTCGCCGCCTCCGGCTCCGACTCCGCACCGGTGCGGCTGGCGGTGCTGGTCGCCGTGGTCGTCCTCGCCGCGGCCGCCGCGGCCCTGCTCGCGGCCTGCGCCTCGGGGGCGATCGGCCCCGGACGCCTCGACGAGGTCGGTCCCGCGGCCGGCCCGTTCGCGTTCACGGTGGGCGTCGAGGTCGCGGTCGGCGCCGCCATCGCGCTGTTCTCGCCGGCCCGCTCCCGAGAGGCCGCCGTCGCGCCGGTAGACTGACCGGGTGCTGACGGTCGCCGTTCTCATCTCGGGCACCGGCTCCAATCTCCGGGCCCTCCTCGAGGCCGCCGCCGACCCCGATTTCCCCGCGCGCGTCGTCGTCGTCGGGGCGGACCGCCAGGCCGACGGCTTCGCCCACGCGGAGGCTTTCGGCATCCCCACCTTCCTCGTGCCCTTCCGCGAGTTCGAGACCCGCGAGCACTGGGGGGAGGAGCTCGACCGTCAGCTCCGCGTCTGGAACCCCGACCTCGTGGTGCTCAGCGGACTGATGCGGCTGCTTCCGGCCGCCGTCGTCGACGCGTGGTCGCCGCGGCTCATCAACACGCATCCCGCCTTCCTGCCGGAGTTCCCGGGGGCACACGGCGTGCGCGACGCGCTCGCGGCCGGCGTCGCGCAGACCGGCGCCAGCGTCATCGTCGTCGACAACGGCGTGGACACGGGCCCGATCCTCGCGCAGGAGCGCGTCGCCGTCCTGCCCGACGACACCGAGCACACGCTCCACGAGCGCATCAAGCCGGTCGAGCGGCGGCTGCTCATCGATGTCGTCCGCGCCATCGCCCGCGGGGAGCTCGAGCTCTCCGCGGTCCCCTCGTCCTGACAGATCCGAACCCGATCCACACCGAACACTGGAGCCCTGCATGGCCGGTCCTGCCGTCGATCCCGCCCTCTACCGATCCCGTGACCTCGTCCCCGTGCGGCGCGCGCTCATCTCCGTGAGCGACAAGACCGGTCTGCTGCCGCTGGCCCAGGCGCTGGATGCCGCCGGCGTCGAGATCGTGTCGACCGGCGGATCGGCCGCGCTGCTGCGCGACGCCGGCATCGCGGTCAAGGACGTGGCGGAGGTCACCGGGTTCCCGGAGTCGCTCGGCGGCCGCGTGAAGACGCTCCACCCGAGCGTGCACGCGGGGCTGCTGGCCGACCTCCGCCTCGAAGACCACGAGGAGCAGCTGGGAGCCCTCGGCATCCTGCCCTTCGAGCTCGTCGTCGTGAACCTCTACCCGTTCGTGGAGACGGTCGCCTCGGGCGCCGTCGGCGACGCCGTCGTCGAGCAGATCGACATCGGCGGCCCGGCGATGGTGCGCGCCTCTGCCAAGAACTACGCCAACGTCGCGATCGCCGTCTCGCCCGAGTCGTATCCTGCGATCGTCGAGGCGCTGGATGCCGGCGGCACCTCGCTCGCGCAGCGGCGGGAGCTCGCCGCGCGCGCGTTCGCCCACACGGCGGCCTACGACCGGGCGGTGGCGACGTGGTTCGCCGAGGAGACCCTCGAGGCCGAGGGCGAGCTGCCGCAGCACCTGACCATCAAGGCCGAGCGCCTGGCGACCCTGCGCTACGGGGAGAACTCGCACCAGCGCGCCGCGATCTACACGCGTGCCGGTGCCCACGGCATCGCGCAGGCGGAGCAGCTGCAGGGCAAGGAGATGTCGTACAACAACTACGTCGACGCCGATGCGGCGCTGCGTGCCGCGTTCGACATGGTCAAGCCCGCCGTCGCGATCATCAAGCACGCCAACCCGTGCGGCATCGCGGTGGCGGCGCCCAACGCGCTGGATCCCATCGCGTCGGCGCACCTGCGCGCCCACGAGTGCGACCCGGTCTCGGCGTTCGGCGGCGTGATCGCGGCCAACCGCACGGTCACGCTGAAGATGGCGGAGAACCTGCGCGACATCTTCACCGAGGTGATCGTCGCCCCCGACTTCGAGCCCGAGGCGCTGGAGGTCTTCAAGCTCAAGAAGAACCTGCGCGTGCTGCGCCTGCCGGCCGACTGGCGCCAGGAGCCCATGGACGTCCGGCTGCTGTCGGGCGGACTGCTGCTGCAGGACGCGGACCGCTTCCCGGACGACATCGAGTCGGTCGCGAAGAACTGGGAGCTCGTCTCCGGTGAGCGTCCCGACAGCCCCGAGGAGATGGAGAACCTCATCTTCGCGTGGAAGGCCTGCCGCGCCGTGAAGTCGAACGCCATCGTGCTGGCCCAGGGCCTCGCGACGGTCGGCATCGGCATGGGCCAGGTCAACCGGGTCGACTCGTGCCGCCTGGCCGTCGAGCGCGCCGGCGACCGCGCGGCCGGCTCGGTCGCCGCATCCGACGCGTTCTTCCCGTTCGCCGACGGTCCGCAGGTGCTCATCGACGCCGGCATCCGCACCATCGTGCAGCCGGGCGGCTCGGTGCGCGACCAGGAAGTGGTCGACGCGGCTCGGGCGGCCGGGGTGACGATGTTCTTCACGGGGGAGCGCCACTTCTTCCACTGAGCGGCGCCGCCTCCGTCTGCCGGCACCGCCTGCCGACGCGGCTCCGAATCGATCGGATCCGTTCTCGCGATTCGCGCCGCGTCCGGCCACCATGGGTGTCATGGAAGACGTCGGGGCGCACGTCCGCGAGGGGCGGAGCCCGTCCGCGCGCGAAGCGCGGCGCGTGCTCGCGACCGTCTGCGGAGCGCTCGCGCTCATCTCGATCGACGTCACCGTGCTGCACGTCGCCGCCCCGACCATCGCTCGCGAGCTGCACGCGGACGACGCGGAGCTGCTGTGGATCATCGATGCCTTCCCGTTCGTGATCGCACCGCTGCTGCTGTCGGCCGGCGTGCTCAGCGATCGGTACGGGCGTCGGCTGTTCCTGATGGCCGGGATGAGCGTGTTCATCCTCGGCTCCGCTCTCGGAGCTTTCGCGTGGACGCCCGCCGCGCTCATCGCGGCGCGCGTGGTCATGGCCGTCGGCGCCGCCGCGGTGCTTCCGCCCACGATGTCGCTGCTGCGCGTCGCCTATCCGGATCGGGAGCGGCGGGTGCGTGCCGTGGCGATCTGGTCGATGTCCTCCGCCGCCGCCGCCGCGGCGGGGCCCGTCGTCGGCGGGTTCATCGTCGAGCACAGCTGGTGGGGTGGGGTGTTCCTCATCAACGTGCCGCTCGGCGGCCTCGTCGTCGTCGCGGCCGCCGTCTGGGTGACGGAGTCGCGGTCCGACCGCCCGGGCAGCGCCGACCTGGGCAGCCAGGGCCTCGCGATCGCCGCGGTGCTGACGGCGGCCGTCGCCGCGAACAGCCTGGCCGAGCACCACGTCGAGGTCTTCATCGGCGGGATGCTGGTCGCGGTCGCGTCGGGGTGGACCTTCGTCGCCCGACAGCGACGGCTCCGACGCCGCGGCGAGCAGCCCATGCTCGACGTCGCGCTGTTTCGCAACACGGCTTTCTCCGCGGGCCTCGCCGCCATCGCCGTGGCGATGTTCGCCCTCGTCGGGCTGGAGCTGCAGTTCGCCCGCTACCTGCAGCTCGAACGCGGGCTCACTCCGTTGCACGCCGCCGTCGCCCTCGTGCCGCTGGCGCTGGCGACCATCGTCGGCGCGTTCCTCTCGCCGCGGGTCCTCCGGCGATGGGGACATCGCACGGCCCTCACCGCCACCTTCGTCCTCGCCGGCGGGGCGTTGGCAGCGCTGGCGCTCTGGGGCGAACCCCTCGACCTCGCCGTGTTCGCGGTGTCGACGGCGCTGGCCGGGCTCAGCATCGAGATCTCCGCCGTCGCCGCCAACGACCTCATCATCTCCTCCGCCGGCGTGCACGAGGTCGGTGGAGCCGCCGCACTGGAGGAGATCTCGTACGATCTCGGCGGCGGGTTCGGAACCGCCCTTCTCGGCGCCGTCGCCCTGACCGGTGCCAGCGCATCCGACGGCTTCCACACCGCCGTGATGACCTCCGCCGTGCTCCTGATCGGCGCCGGCATCGGCGCGGCCGGGGTGCTGCGTCGCCCGCGCACGACCCCGTGAGCCCGCGCGGGGTGACGGGGGCGGCACGCGCCGGGCGCGTCGGACTCGTCCGGTGGGAGGATGGAGGCCCGCGGCGCGGCGGGTTCGCGTCGTGCACGCGTGTGCGGGCGGGCGAGGAAGGGCGGGGCGATGATCATCGACAGACCGACGGGCAGCTTCGACGGCGCCGACGACGCCAGCGAGCTGGCCTCCTTGACCGCGACGTGGGGTGACCTCTGGGCAGACGCCGAGCCCGCCGGGGATGCGCTCCGACGCGCGTATCCCGATCGCTGGCTTCGGTTCCACACCCTGCCGGACGGCGCGCGGCCGGCGGCCGACGAGGACGATCGCGCGGAAGTGCGTCGTCGGCAGCAGGAGGTGCTCTCGTACCTCCTGCGCGGGGAGCCCTCCGCCGGTCTGGTCGCGATCGCCGAGGACTGGGGCGCGCCCGACGGGGCGGCCGGGTGGAGCGCGGCGGCACTGCCGGCGCGACGGGCCTGGCGGCGGGGGCTGCCCCCCGATCCCACGACGGGCGACACGGTCGGGTACTTCTGGGCAGACACCGCTGTGCGCCGTGACCGCGCGGACCTGCTGCTCGAGCTCGCGGCGACGGGCGACGCCCATGTCGTGATCGCGATGCCGCACCTCGCGTGGCTGCTCGCGCCGTACGACGGCGGGATCGATGTGTTCCTGATCGACCCGCAGCGGCGGGAGTCGCTTCGGGCGTACGGTGCCCGGTGGCTCTCGCCCCGACCGGACGGCTTGTGACGCCGCGGTCTCGCCGGTGGCCGGCGCCGTCGCGGCGGCGCCGCGGCCGGCCGCTAGAGTGAGGGAACTTGGGGAGGGAATGCGCATGTCGGGTGCGAGCGTGGGACATGTCGGAGATCGGGAACGGCGCCCGCGCAGGCGGCTGAGCGTGCAGTCGCGTCTGCTGATCATGCTGTTGGCGGTGGGCATCGTCTCGGCCGGCGTCGTCGGCACGATCGGCTACATCAGTGGCCGCGACTCCCTCCAGGACGCGATCATCGACAAGCTGACCGCCGCGCGCGAGCTGCGCGCCGGTGAGGTCTCCGCGCTGATCGGCGAGATCCAGCGAGAGGCGTCGCTCGCGACCGACAACTCCAGTGCCCGCGAGGCGTCGATCGCCCTGAACGCGGGGTGGGCGGCGCTGGCGTCCGCGACGGTGACGCCGGCGGAGCGTGCGGCCGTGGAGGACTACTACCGCGGCTCCTTCCTCCCGGGGCTGGAGAAGCGGACGGGCGAGCAGTACACGGATGCCGCGTTCCTCCCGGACAGTGCCGCCGGCGCCTACCTGCAGTACTGGTACACGCGGCAGGGCGGCGGGTCCTCGGCATCCCTCGAGCTGAAGGATCCGGGCGACGGCAGCGCCTACAGCGCGGCGCACGCATCCGCGCAGGGCTACTTCGCGAATCTCGTCGAGACGGTCGGCTACCAGGATGTGCTGGTGATGAACCTCGACGCGGATGTGGTCTTCAGCACGTACAACACTCCCGCGCTCGGGACGAGCCTCGACGAGGGCCCGTTCCGCGACAGCAGACTCGCCGAGGGCTACCGGAAGGCGATGGCGACCAACTCGGTCGACACCGTCGTGACGACGGACATCGAGTCGTGGGCCCCGGCGCAGGGTGCGGCGACGATGTGGGTCGTCTCTCCCATCGGCGACGAGTCCGGTGTCACCGGGGCGATGGCCCTGCAGATCCCCGTGTCGTGGATCAACGACGTCACCACCGGGTACCAGCAGTGGACGACCCAGGGTCTGGGCGACACCGGCGAGGTGTACCTCGCCGGTACAGACGGCCTCATGCGGTCGAACTCGCGAGAGCTGATCGCCTCGCCGACGACGTACGCCCAGGGGGTGATCGAGAACGGGACCTCCGCCGCGGATGCCGAGCGCATCGTCGAGGTCGGCGACTCGACGATCCT
The DNA here is from genome assembly GCF_019443465.1 of Microbacterium sp. PAMC21962. Lineage (NCBI taxonomy): Bacteria > Bacillati > Actinomycetota > Actinomycetes > Micrococcales > Microbacteriaceae > Microbacterium > Microbacterium sp. PAMC21962. The sequence goes on from NZ_CP080381.1 coordinate 3,121,884, forward strand.
GCAGAGCGTGGACCAGGAGCCCGTGCGCCGTGCGCTGGCGGGGCAGTCGGGAACGATGATCTCGGGGCAGTACATCGGCGCGGAGAGCATCACCGCCTACGGGCCGGCGAACATCGAAGGACTCGACTGGGTCGTGGTGGCTCGGATGGAGACGTCCGAAGCGTTCGCGCCGGTCGCCGACTTCACCCGCACGCTGCTGCTGTCGGTGCTGGGGCTGACTCTCGTCATCAGTGTGCTGTCGCTGCTGCTTGCGCAGGCGTTCACCGCGCCGCTGCGCCGGCTCGCGGAGGCGGTTCGCCGCGTGGCCGGTGGCGACTACGGTGTGCGGGTGGCGGTCGGCGGGGCCGACGAGATGGGCGAGCTGTCGCGCGACTTCAACGAGATGGCCGCGGGCCTGCAGATCAAGCAGGATCTCATCGACCGCCAGCGCGAGGAGAACGAGCGCCTTCTGCGCACCCTCATGCCGGACAGTCTCGCGGCGCGCTACCGCGAGGGCGAGCAGACGATCGCGGAGCAGCACGAGGACGTGGCCGTCGTGTATGCGGAGTTGATGGGTGTCGACGACTTCTCCCGCGCGCTCGACGGTCAGCAGGAGACCCACGCGCTCAACGAGCTCATGCGCGGCTTCGAGGAGGCGGCGGAGCGCGTCGGCGTGGAGTCGGTGCGCACCCTTCGCGGCGGCTACCTCGCCAGCTGCGGGCTGACGATCCCGCGCGTGGACAACGCGCGTCGGGCCGTCGAGTTCGCCCTCGAGATGCACACGCACGTCCGACGGTTCAACGAGCGCACCGGATCGCGTCTGGAGCTTCGCGCCGGTGTCGACACCGGCGCGGTGACGAGCGGCCTCGTCGCCCGTTCGAGCCTCGCCTACGACCTCTGGGGTGACGCCGTCGACCTCGCCAGCCGCGTCCGACGCGCCGTGGATGCGCCGGGTGTGTACGTCAGCGACGCGGTGCACGACCGGGTCCACGGCCTCTGGGAGTTCACCGAGGTGGGTGCCGTGGACGCCTCCGGGCGGACGAGCGCGGTCTGGCGGGTCACGGAATGATCCCCGTGCTCGCCGAGGGGTGGGTGTGGTGGGCCGCCGCGCTCGCCGTCGGCGTTCCGCTGGTCCTCGTGGCGCTCACCGAGATCATCGGCGTGCTCCGTCGGCGTCGGAACCCGGCCGTGCGGCCGTTGCTCCTCCTGCGCAACGCGGTCGTCCCGGTGGCGGCCCTCGTCGCCCTGCTCGCGTTCGCGACACGGTCGGATCAGGACCTCATCTGGGTGAGGATCGTCGGCACGCTCCTCGGCTTCCTGCTGATCCTGCTCCTGCTGAGCGGTCTCAACGTCGCCCTCTTCTCGTCCGCGCGCGAAGGCACCTGGCGGGAGCGCGTGCCGACGATCTTCGTGGAGATCGTGCGGCTCGTGCTCGTCGTGGTCGGGCTCGCGATCCTCTTCCAGGTCGTCTGGAACGCCGACATCGAGGGCTTGATCGCGACCCTGGGCGTCACGTCCATCATCGTGGGCCTCGCCCTGCAGAACGCCGCCGGGGGCATCGTCTCGGGCCTGCTGGTGCTGTTCGAGCAGCCGTTCAAGCTCGGCGACTGGATCGACACCGGCGGGGCGGCGGGCCGGGTGGTCGAAGTCAACTGGCGTGCTCTTCACATCGACACCGGCTCGGGACTCCAGGTGATCCCCAACGCGACGCTCGCCGGGGCGTCCTTTCGCAATCTGAGTCGACCGGCCGGGCCGTTCACCGTCGTCGTCCCCGTCGTGTTCGCGCCGGGCGATGCGCCGCACGAGGTGGCGGCGCTGCTGCGCAGCACCGCCGACGATCTGCCGATGAGGCTGGCGGAGGTCCCCTCCGGCGTGCAGTACGGCGGCGCCGGCGCCTACACCGTGGAGATCCCGGTCGCCGCGCCGAGCCAGTCGGACGAGACCGTCGCGGCCTTTCTCGGACGCCTGTGGTACGCCGCACGGCGACATGGACTCGCCCTCGACAAGGTCGCACCCGATACGGCCGCGACCGAGAACCGGCTCCGCACGGTGGTCGACGACGTCGCGCGCGCCCTCCACCTCGATGCGGAGCTGCACGAAGCGGCGCTCAGTGCGTGCCGGGTGGAGCAGTACGCGCCGGGGGAGTACCTGGGTCGTGCGGGGGTCGTGCCGTCCGCGGTGAGCTACCTCGTCGAGGGCGCGGCGCGGCTGACCGCTCCGACGCCGCGCGGCGAGGTCGCCTGCGGCGACCTCCGCGACGGGGAGTTCGTGGGAACCGCCGCGGTGACGCGCGAGCCGGCTCTCGTGACCGCCGTCGCCACGGCATCCACGACGGTGCTCGTGCTGCCCGCCGAGCTCATCGCCCGGATCATCCGCGCCCATCCCGTCTTCGCGTCCGAGCTCGGAGCCGACCTCGAGCTGCGGCGGGCCCAGGCGGCCCGCGCCGCCGGCGGCCGTGCCGGCGTCGCGCCGGCCTGATCCCGCGCGCCCGGCGGCGGGGCGGCCGGCGCTGCCGTCGCTGCCGTGTCCGATTTCCGCGAGCCGGGGGTACGGGGGCGTGTCAGGCTAGTCGCATGAGCCCCGTCGACGCCTCCGCCGCGATGACGTTCGACGAACGCTATCGCGCGATCGACGCGCGGGACGCGCGCTTCGACGGCCAGTTCGTGACGGCGGTGCGCTCGACCGGGATCTACTGCCGTCCGAGCTGCCCGGCGCGCACGCCGAAGGCGGCGAACGTCACCTTCTATCCGACCTCCGCCGCGGCGCACGAGGCCGGATACCGGGCGTGCAAGCGGTGCCTGCCCGAAGCGGCGCCCGGCTCCCCCGAATGGGACCTGCGCGGCGACGTCGCGGGCCGCGCGATGCGGCTGATCGCGGAGGGGATCGTCGAACGGGAGGGGGTGCCCGGGCTCGCGCGCCGGCTCGGCTACTCGCCGCGCCATCTCACCCGGCTGCTGACGGCCGAGCTGGGCGCCGGCCCTCTCGCGCTCGCACGCGCCCAGCGCGCCCACACGGCACGCCTGCTCCTGGTGTCGACGGATCTCGCCGCCGCGGACGTCGCCTTCTCGGCCGGATTCGCGAGCGTGCGCCAGTTCAACGACACCGTCCGGGAGGTCTTCGGGCTGACGCCGAGCGCCCTGCGCGCCCGCCGGCCCACGGCGGCGGCCGGCGTGCCCGCCGCCGGAACGATCGATCTGTTGCTGCCGCATCGCGGCCCGCTCGACGCCTCCGGCCTCTTCGCCTGGATGCGGGCGCGCGCCGTCGACGGCATCGAGACGGCCGGTGCCGACTCGTTCGCGCGCGTACTGCGTCTGGCGGGCGGTCCGGTCTGGTTCGCGATCCGTCTCGACGACGCCGGGAGGGTGCGTCTCAGCGCCCGGCTCACCCACCTCGCCGACCTGCCCGTGCTCGTCGCGCGCGTGCGTCGGCTGTTCGACCTCGACGCCGACCCTCTCGCGATCGATGCGGCCCTGTCCGCCCATGACGCCATCGCCCCGCTGGTCGGGGCCGTCCCCGGCATCCGCGTGCCGGGCGCCGCAGACCCGCACGAGATGCTCATCCGCGCCATGATCGGCCAGCAGATCTCGGTCGCGGCGGCGCGCACGGCGCTCACCGCGCTCACGGCGGCATTGGGAGAACGCGTCGATGCGCACGACGGCATGGACCGCCTGTTCCCGACGATGGCGGCCATCGCCGAGCACGGCGCCGATGTGCTGCGCGGCCCCGCGGCGCGCATCCGGGCGGTGACCGCGGCCGCGGCCGCGCTGGCCGACGGCACGCTCGAGCTCACGACCGGTGACGACGGCGCCGAGCAACGTGCGGCGCTGCTCGCCCGCCCCGGCATCGGGCCGTGGACCGCCGACTACGTGCGCATGCGCGTGCTCGGCGATCCCGACATCACGCTGCCGGGAGACGTCGCGGTCCGCGCGGGCGCCGCAGCCGTCGGCATCCCCTCCGACCCCCGCGGCTACGACGCCTGGGCCACGCGGGCCGCCCCCTGGCGCAGCTACCTGACCGCCCACCTGTGGCGGGCGTCGGTTCCCACGGCCGCGCCCGGCCCGGCCCGCACATCCCCCGAACGGAGCACCCCATGACCGCCACCCGCCACAGCGCCACCCTGCAGACGGTCGACACGCCGGACGGCCCGTTCACGCTGCTCGCCGACGACCGCGGCCGCGTCCTGGCCAGCGGGTGGACCGCCGAGCCGGCGGACGTGCTGCACCGGCTGGCCTCGCCGCCGAGCGACGTGCGAGAGGGACGGACGGATGCCGCGGCCGCGGTCGCCGCCTATTACGACGGCGACCTCGCGGCCATCGACGAGGTGGCCGTCGCGCAGACCGGCACCGCCCTGCAGCTCGACGGCTGGGCGGCGCTGCGCCGCATCGCCCCGGGCAGCCCGCTCACCTATGCGGAGTTCGCGGCCGCTCTGGGCCGCCCGAGCGCCGTGCGCGCCGCGGCATCCATCTGCGCCCGCAACGCTCCCGCCCTGTTCGTGCCGTGCCACCGCGTGCTGCGCACCGGCGGCGCCCTCGGCGGTTTCGCGTGGGGCCTGGATGTGAAGCGGGCCCTGCTCGCCCGCGAGTCCGCGGCCTGATCGGAAGACCGCCCTTGCGGCGGGGCGAGAGGTCGGCATAGGCTGGAGGGCTGTCGCGCCCCTGTCGCCGCACGGGCGGCGCGCGGTCCCCGTTCACCGACTCCTTGGAGGAAGCCATGTCCACGGCCATCGTCACCACGAAGCCCGCCTTCCTCCGTCCCTCGGCCGTCGCCCCGCGCGCGTTCGAGGCCGCCGGAGTCGGCCGGGGATAACGCGCCGCGCCTCCTCCTTCGGCGGCATCGTCCCGCCGCGCGTTCTCTCCGACAGGGCCCCGTCTCGTCCTGCCGCGCCGCTGTGCGCCCTCCGTCACTCATCGCCGACCCGTGACCTCGGCATCCGCTCCACCCCTTCGCAAGGATCATGACCTCCTCCTCCGAGCACCTCGAGCCCGTCGAGCGCCTGTCCACCGTCCGCGCCCTCGCCCGGCTGTACCCCTTCGCCAAACCCGTCCTGCCGCGCCTGATCCTGGGCGCCGTCAGCGCCCTCGTCGCGAGCCTGCTCGCCCTGTCGATCCCGCTCGTGCTCGAAGTGCTCGTGCAGGGCCCGATCGCCGCCGGTGCCTCCAGCGCCGGCGACCGCAGCCAGCTCGTCTGGGGCGCCGCGATCATCCTCGTGCTCGGCCTGCTCGAGGCCGTCATGGTGTGGCTGCGGCGCTGGTTCGTGCTGGCGCCGTCGACCAAGGTCGAGTACGACCTGCGCACGAGCTTCTACGAGCGGCTGCAGCGCCTGCCGGTCGCGTTCCACGACCGGTGGCAGTCGGGCCAGCTGCTGTCGCGCATGATGCAGGACATCAGCATGCTGCGCCGCTGGATGGCCTTCGGCATCGTGCTGCTGGTCGTCAACCTGCTGACCATCCTCGTCGGCATGGCGCTGCTCTTCCGGTGGCACTGGGCGCTCGGCGTCACCTTCCTCATCGTGTGCGCCCCCCTCTGGTACGCCGGCTACCGGTTCGAGAAGACGTACGGCACCCTCGCGCGCCAGAGCCAGGACCAGGCCGGCGACCTCGCGACCAGCGTCGAGGAGAGCGTGCACGGCATCCGCGTGCTGAAGGCCTTCGGGCGGGGGAAGCACGCCCTGCAGAAGTTCACCCGGCAGGCCGAGACGCTGCGCGAGACCGAGCTGAGCAAGGCGCGCGCCGTCGGCTGGATCTGGTTCTGGCTGGTGCTGCTGCCCGAGATCGCGTTCGCCCTGTGCCTCGGCGTCGGCATCGTGCTGCAGCAGCTCGGCCAGCTGTCGATCGCCGAGCTCGTGGCCTTCTTCGCCATGGCGACGGTGCTCCGCTGGCCCATGGAGTCGATCGGCTTCCTCTTCTCGTTCCTGCTCGACGCGCGCACGGCGAGCGATCGCATCTTCGAGGTCTTCGACGAGGAGAACACGATCACCGACGCCGCGGCCCCCGTCGTGCTGGGCTCGTCGCGCGGCGCGCTCGCGTTCGAGGGCGTCCACTTCCGCTACCAGGATGCCGGGGACGGCGAGCGCGACCTCCTCGACGGCATCGACCTGACGCTCGTGCCGGGGGAGACCATGGCCCTCGTCGGCCTCACCGGTTCGGGCAAGACGACGCTCACGACGCTGCCGGCCCGCCTGTACGACGTGACCGGCGGACGCGTGACGGTCGACGGCGTGGACGTCCGCGACCTCACCCTCACGGAGCTGCGCACGCATGTGGGGATGGCGTTCGAGGACTCGACGCTCTTCTCGCAGACGGTGCGCGAGAACGTGCTGCTCGGCCGCGAGGACCTGGCCGCGGGAAGCCCCGAGGCCGAGGCGGTGCTGCGCGAAGCGCTCGCCGTCGCGCAGGCCGGCTTCGTCGAGGACCTGCCCGACGGGGTCGACACGATCATCGGCGAGGAGGGGCTGTCGCTGTCCGGTGGACAGCGCCAGCGGCTCGCGCTCGCCCGGGCCATCGCGGCCCGCCCGGCCGTGCTGGTGCTCGACGACCCCCTGTCGGCGCTCGACGTCGACACCGAGGCGCTCGTCGAGGACGCCCTCCGCGAGGTCATGGCCGACACCACGACGCTCGTCATCGCCCATCGGCCGTCGACCGTGATGCTCGCCGATCGGGTCGCGCTCCTGGAGGAGGGCCGCATCACGGCCGTCGGCACCCACGCCGAGCTGCTGCGCACGAGCGAACACTACCGGCACGTCATCTCGAGTCTGGAAGACGCCGAGGAACAGAACACCCGCTTGCGGGAGACGGAGGTGAACCGATGAGCTCAACGGGAGGCACGGCGTCCGTCGCCGGCACCACCGGTGAAGACCGCTCGGACTACACGCGCGCCGAGTCGCGCTCGATCCGCCAGCGCTCGCTGCGCCTGCTGGGCTCGCTCGTCGACCCGCTGCGGTGGCAGCTCGTGCTGGCGCTGGCCGTGCTCGTCGTCTCCACGGCGCTGCGCGTCGCGGGCCCCGCGCTGATCGCGTACGGCCTGAACACGGCGCTGCCGCAGGCCATGCAGGATGCCGACTGGATGCCGACGATCGTCATCGTCGCCGTCTACCTCCTCGCCGGCATCGGCGGGGCGGCGCTCATCGGCTGGTACGCGGTCGTGGCCGCGCGGCTGACGCAGGCGGTCATGCTCGACCTGCGCACCCGCATCTTCCTGCACACCCAGCGGCTCAGCCTGGAGTTCCACGAGTCGTACACGTCGGGCCGCATCATCTCGCGCCAGACGAGCGACCTCGACTCCATCCGCGAGCTGCTCGACGGCGGGCTCAACGAGCTCGTCTCGGGCGTGCTCTACGGCGCGTTCACGCTGATCGCGCTGCTGCTGCTGGACTGGCAGTCGGGCGTCATCCTCGCCGTCGCGGGCATCCCGCTGTACCTGCTGATGCGCTGGTTCTACCGCAACTCGCAGCGTGCATACCGGGAGTCGCGCGTGGTCAGCGCCAAGGTGATCGTGAAGTTCGTCGAGACGATGACCGGCATCCGCGCCGTGAAGGCCTTCCGCAAGGAGCCTCGCAACGACGAGGAGTTCGGCGACCTGTCGGGACAGTACCGCGACGTCAACATGCGCTCGCTTCGGCTGTTCGGCACGTTCGAGCCGGGGATGATGGCGGTCTCGGCCTTCGCCGTCGCGGGCGTGCTCCTCTGGGGCGGTCTGCGGGTGGTCGACGGGACCCTGCTCGTGGGCACCCTGCTGGCCGCCGTCCTGTACGTGCGGAACTTCTTCTCGCCGCTGCAGGAAGTCGCCATGTTCCTGAACTCCTACCAGTCGGCCACGGCCGCGCTGGAGAAGGTGTCGGGCGTGCTGGAGGAGGAGCCGACCGTTCCCGACCCCGTGCGTCCGGTCGACCTCTGGAAGGCGTCCGGTCACGTGGAGTTCCGCGACGTCGTGTTCGGCTACGCGGACGACCGCACGATCCTGCCGCACTTCTCGCTCGACATCCCCGCCGGGCAGACGATCGCCCTGGTCGGCACGACGGGCGCCGGCAAGTCGACGCTCGCGAAGCTCGTGTCGCGGTTCTACGACCCGTCGCACGGCGCGGTCATGCTCGACGGCGTCGACCTGCGGTCGCTGCATCCGAAGGACCTCCGTCGCGCGATCGTGATGGTGACGCAGGAGGCGTACCTGTTCAGCGGCACCGTCGCCGACAACATCGCGCTCGGCAAGCCCGACGCGACGTTCGAGGAGATCCGGGCTGCGGCCCGCGCGGTGGGCGCCGACACGTTCATCGAGCGGCTGCCCGACGGGTACGACACCGACGTCAACAAGCGCGGCGGCCGGGTGTCGGCCGGACAGCGTCAGCTGATCTCGTTCGCCCGCGCGTTCCTCGCCGATCCCGCGGTGCTCATCCTGGACGAGGCTACGGCGTCGCTCGACATCCCGAGCGAGCGTCAGATCCAGTCGGCGCTGCAGACGCTGCTGGCCGATCGTACCGCGATCATCATCGCCCACCGGCTGTCGACCGTGTCGATCGCCGACCGGGTGCTCGTGATGGAGCACGGCCGCATCATCGAGGACGACACCCCGGCGGAGCTGATCGCCGGCACGGGCAAGTTCGCCCAGCTGCACAGCGCCTGGAAGCAGTCGCTCGTCTGACCCCCGCCGGTTTCGGCGATGGCCAACAGAATCGGATGCTGCGGCGCGCGGCATCCGATTCTGTTGCGCTGCTCCGAATCCGGTGCGGGCTGGGCTGGGCTGGGCGCCCTGCCGCAGATTCGGAGATGGGCAGCAGATGCGGATGCGAGGGCTCGCGGCATCCGCATGTGGTGACGTGATCCGAATCCGGTGGCGGCGGGGTGTCAGCGCGCGAGGTGAAGGCCCTGCGCGACCGCGCGGAGGATCGCGGCCTCCACCCGGGGCCACTGATGCACGACCTCGGCGTAGGTGAAGCGCAGCACGGTGTACCCGCGCGCCGTCAGCTCGCGGTCGTGGCTCAGGTCTCGGCCCCGATCGGCGGCCGAGGAATGGAAGGCGAAGCCGTCCAGCTGCGCGACGAGTCGCTCGCCGATGAGGCCGTCGACGTGGTGTCCGAGCAGCAGCACCTGCTGGCGGACGTCGAGGCCGATCCCACGTATCCGCGAGACGAAGAGCGTCTCGAGGCCGGAATCGCTGAGGCCCGTGACCTCCGCCGCCAGTCGCCGCGCATCGGGCGTGCGCCAGCGGTAGCGCCGCAGCACGTCCGGGTCGAGCCGTTCGCGGCGTACGGCGGACTCCCACACGACGAGCGCATCCTCGTGGGGCAGACACCGGGCGAGGTGCGCCAGCGCGTCGGGAACCGACTCGACGAGCACGTGCGGGTGCGACGGCACCAGCGGCGTATCCCAGTGGACGACCACGCCGTCCCCGGAGCGTTCGTCGGGTCGAGGGCGCTGCGCGTGGGCGGGCACGTGCAGGTGCGGACCCGTCGGGATCTCCGGCGGCAGCCACCAGCCGCGGTGACGAGCCGCCGACACGCAGGCCACCCGCGCACTGACCTCCGCCGCGTGCACGAGCGCGGCCGGGGCCGCGTCCGTGGCCACCCAGAAGCGGCGCACGCGGCGCACCTCGCCCGCCGTGATGGCCGCTCGCAGCGTGGTGGGGCGGATGCCGGCATCCAGCACGGCTCGCCGATGCACGATGCCGCCACCCGCCTCCACCAGCTCTCGGATCCCCACGGTCCGAGCCTGCCCGCCCGCACGCCTCCGCACGCCGATCCGCGCGCTGTCGTGCACGACTCGCCGGACCGCCATGGCTGGGGAGGAGCCGACGCGCCCGCAGCGGATGCGGAGGACGTGAACAGATGCGGATGCTGCGGCCCACGGCATCCGCATCTGTCGCCATTCTCCGAATCCGCGAACGCGAACCCGAACACCCGACGGCCGGGTCAGGGGGTCGGCGCGTCCAGGTCGACCTCGAACGTCTGGCGGCGACCGTCGGGGGCGGTGACGACGACCTCCCGCGTCCCGGAGCCGCCCGCGAACACGCGCAGCTCGAGACCGTCGAGGTAGTCGTAGTCCGGCCGGTCGTCGCGCGCGCCCCACGGCAGCACCGCGCCCGGCCGCACGTACAGCGGCAGGGAATCGAACCCGTGGGTCTCGCGCCGCCACCGCCCGCCGCTCACGCGCTCGCCGCTCAGCAGCGAGGTCCACTCGCCGTCGGGCAGGTAGAACTCCACCTCCCCGTCCGCCGACATCACGGGCGCGACCAGCAGCGACGGGCCCAGCATGTACTGGCGGTCGAGGTAGGCGACGGCCGGGTCGCCCGGGAACTCCAGCGCCAGGGGTCGCAGCAGCGGGATGCCGGTGCGCGCCGCGTCGACGCCGAGCTGATGCAGATACGGCATGAGCCGCATCTTGAGGTGGGTGAAGCGGCGCGTCACCGCCACGGCCTCCTCGTCGAAGGCCCACGGCACGCGGTAGGAGTCCGACCCGTGGAAGCGCGAGTGCGAGCTGAGCAGACCGAACGCCGTCCACCTCTTGAACACGGCGGCATCGGGTGTGCCCTCGAAACCGCCGATGTCGTGGCTCCAGTACGCGAAGCCGCTCATCGCGAGCGAGAGACCTCCGCGCAGCGTCTCGGCCATCGAGGTGAAGGTCGAGGTCGAGTCACCGCCCCAGTGCACCGGCATGCTCTGTCCTCCCGCCGTGGCGGAACGGGCGAACAGCACGGCCTCGCCCTCGCCGCGGGTGGCGACCAGCACGTCGTGGACGGCCCGGTTGTACAGCTCGGTGTAGAGGTTGTGCATGCGCTGCGGGTCGCTGCCGTCGGCCCACACCACGTCGGTGGGGATGCGCTCGCCGAAGTCCGTCTTGAAGCAGTCGACGCCCTGGGCGATCAGCGCCCGCAGCTTCTCCTGATACCACGCGGTCGCAGCGGGGTTCGTGAAGTCGACCAGCCCCATGCCGGCCTGCCAGAGGTCCCACTGCCAGATCGAGCCGTCCGCGCGGCGCACGAGGTAGCCGGCATCCGCCGCTTCGCGAAACAGGGGCGAGCGCTGCGCGATGTAGGGGTTGATCCAGACGCACACGCGCAGCTCGCGCTCGTGGAGCCGCGCGAGCATGCCGTCGGGGTCGGGGAACACGCGGGCATCCCACTCGAAGTCGCACCAGTTGAACTCGCGCATCCAGAAGCAGTCGAAGTGGAACACCGACACCGGCAGCTCGCGGGCCGCCATCTCGTCGATGAACGAGGTGATGGTCGCCTCGTCGTAGGCGGTGGTGAAGCTCGTCGACAGCCACAGGCCGTACGACCATGCCGGCACCACGGGCGGCCGGCCGGTGAGAGCCGTGTAGCGGCGCAGCACGTCGGCGGGCGTCGGCCCTGCGATCACGAAGTACTCCAGCACCTCGCCGGGCACCGAGAACTGCACCCGCTCGACGGCTTCCGACCCCACCTCGAACGACACGTGGCCGGGGTCGTTGACGAGCACGCCGTGGCCGCGGGTGGTGAGGTAGAACGGCACGTTCTTGTAGGCCTGCTCGCTCGAGGTGCCCCCGTCGGCGTTCCAGATGTCGACCGTCTGCCCGTTCTTCACCAGCGGGCCGAAGCGCTCGCCGAGGCCGTAGACGAGCTCGCCGACACCGAGCTCCAGCTGTTCGTGCACGTAGGCGGGGGCGGTGTCCGTGCGCTGCCCGGCCCGGGCGTTGCCGACGATGCCGGTGTCGACCTGAGCGTCGGAGGCCACCCGCAGATAGCCCTGGGATTTGTGGCCGCTGCCGGTGACCCGGCGGCCGTCGACCTCGAAGGAGAGGTCCCACGGGGCGCCGGCCCCGACGCGAGCGGTGAGGATGCCGGCGCGGACGAGACCTTCGGTCTCCGTGATCTCGACGCGGTCGGCCGACCCGCCGGCACCCGGCATCGGGAAGCCACCGTGCCACGCGGCGCCGGTGTGGTGCGCGATCCGCACGCGGATCACCCCTTCGGCGGGCGAGGAGAGGGTCGTGGTCAGCACGGGCCGGTTGAGCACGTCGCCGCGCCGCGCGATGACCGCGGTGGGCGCGGTGACCATCAGCCCGGGGCCGTCGGGGGTGTCGGGGATCTGCCACAGGTCGTACGCCTCCTGCGCGTAGAGCGCGGTGACTCCGGGGCGCAGCTGCCAGAACCCGTCGGTGAACTTCATTACTTGACTGCTCCTGCCGTGATGCCCCGGGTGAGGGTGCGTTGGAAGATGAGGAAGAAGATGAGCGTCGGGATGATGCCCAGCAGGGCCGACGCGCTGGTCGTGGTCACGTCCATGAGGCGGTCGCCCTGGAGCACGCTGATCGCCACCGGCACGGTCTGGTTCGCGTTCGAGGCGAGGAACGTCAGCGGGATGAGGAACTCGTTCCACGTCCAGATGAAGAAGAAGATGAGCAGCACCGACAGCGTGGGACGGCTGATCGGGAAGACGACGCGCCACAGGATCGTCCAGCGTCCGGCGCCGTCGAGGGATGCCGCCTCCAGCACCTCCTTGGGGAAGGTGCCGTACACCGACGACAGCAGGTAGGTGCCGAACGCGGCCTGGACGACCGTGAAGATGATGATCACCGACCACACGTTGTCGTAGAGGCCGACCGACTTGAACATGTAGTACAGCGGGTAGAGCAGGGCCTCCTGGGGGAGCAGGTTCGCCAGCAGGAACAGCAGCACGATCCAGGTGCGGCCGCGGACGCGGCCGATGCCGATCGCGAACGCGTTGAGCATCGAGATCAGCACCGCGAGCACGGCGACCACCCCGGAGATGAAGAGGGAGTTCCAGACCTTCTGCGGGAAGTTGACCCGCTCCCAGAACTTGGTGATGCCGGTGAAGTCGAGGGCGTGCGGCAGGGCGAGCGGACCCGAGTTCGCGTAGTCGGTCGGCGACTTGAACGAGTTGACCAGCACGAGGTAGAACGGCGCGATCACCAGGAGGGCGCCGACAGCGACCAGCACGAGCATCAGCCAGTCGACTCCGCGTTTGGTGACCATGCCGCCGCGTCCGCGCGGGGCGCGTCGGGGACGGATCGTGGTCGTGAGTACGGTTCCGGCAGCCATCACAGGCCCGCCCTTTCCTTGCGTTCGAGGGAGTTCTGCACCCGGATGAAGACGATCGACACGATGACGACGACGATCGTCAGCACCGTCGCGATGGTGGCGCCGTAGCCGACGTCGCGCTTGGTGAAGAACTCCTGGTAGGCGTAGTACGACGGCACGAGGGTGGCGCCGGCGGGGCCGCCGCGGGTGATGACGTAGACCGGACCGAACACCTTCAGCGCCGCGATCGTGCAGGTGAGGGTGACGACGAAGATCTCCGGACGGATGATGCTGACGGTGATGGACGCGAAGCGCTGGAACCAGTTGGCGCCGTCGAGCTCGGCGGCCTCGTACAGCTCGGGATCGACCCGCTGCAGCGCCGCCATGAACACGACCACGGGATAGCCGATCTGCACCCACACCAGCACCACCATGAGCACGATGAGCGCGGAGGGCATCTGGCCCAGCCAGTCGACGGGGGCGATGCCGACGGCGGCCAGCAGCTGGTTGAGGGCGCCGTCGGCGCCCGGCCGCACGATCCAGCCGATCACGATGCCGGCGACGGCCACCGGCAGGATCTGCGGGAGGTAGTAGGTCGCGCGCAGGAAGCTGCCGACCCGGCCGCCGAACTTGCGTCCGACGACGTCGAACAGGAGCGCGGCGACGATCAGGCCGACGATCGTCGGCACGATCACCATGGCGATGACCATCCACACGGAGTTGAGGAAGGAGGTCCAGAACGCGTCGTCGCCGACGAGCTTGATCCAGTTGTCGACACCGATGAACTCCGGTGCGCGCACCCCCTTCCAGCTCGTGAAGGTGAGGTAGACGTTCCACACCAGCGGGACGATGACGATGACCAGCAGCAGGACGAAGCCGGGCAGCAGGTACAGCCAGTACCCGCCGCGTCCGCCTCCGCGCTGGGGGATGGCGGGTTCGTCGTCGACGACCGGGGTGCGCCGAGAGCGTGTTGTGAGCGACATGCGGTGCTTTCGTTCGGGGGCGGGGCCGGGGGCGGGAGCGGGGGTGGGGGCGGCACGAGGCCGCCCCCACCGGTCGGTCAGCGGTAGTCCGCGGTGCCCTCGTCGTAGGCCTTGCCGAGGTTCGCGTTGGTGGTCGCGGCATCCTGCGTGCCGGTGACGAGGCCCTGGAGCTGCTGGACGATCACGTCGTAGAAGCCCGGAGCCGGCCAGTCGGGGTAGAAGGAGAGGCCGTCCTGGTCGAGGACGCCGTTGAAGACCGAGATGAGCTCCTGGCTCTTCGGGTCGGTGATGTCCTTCGGGTCGGCCGCGACGGGCAGGCCGCCGTTGTTGCCGATGATCGCCTGGATCTCCGGTCGCATCGTGATGTCGATGAACGTGTAGGCGAGGTCCTTGTTCTTCGCGTTCTCCGGAACCACCCACAGATTGCCCGACGAGCCGAGCGACAGCTTCGAGCCCGGGAAGGCCTGCATCGTCCAGTCGAACCCGGTGGCCTGCTCGGTGAAGCGTCCGTACCACCACGAGCCCGACACGAAGATGGGGGAGGTGCCGTTGATGAAGGACACCCCGGCATCCTCGGCCTTGATCGAGGAGACGTCCTTGGCGATGTAGCCCTTGGCGACGTAGTCCTTGAGGGTGTCGCTGGCGTAGGTCGTCTCGGCGCCCTGCCAGTCGACCGGGTTCTTGTAGAGCTGGTAGTCGTTCACCCAGTCGCGGTCGCCATGGGACAGCGCCAGCTGGTACCAGAGCTGGCCGAGCGGGTACTCCGCGCCGGCCTCGGCGAGCGGGGTGACGCCCTTCGCCACGAACGCGTCGAGCACCTTGACGAACTCGTCGTACGTGGTGGGGATCTCCAGCCCCGCCGCGGCGAAGGCGTCCTTGTTGTAGTAGACGCCGACGAACTCGCCGTAGTTGGGCACGCCGTACCAGGTGTCGCCGCCCATGACGCCCTTGTCGGTGTACTTCGCGGTCGTCTGCAGCGAGGGAGCGAGCTTGTCGGCCCACCCGTACTTCGCCACGGCGTCGGAGATGTCGCTGATCAGTCCCGTCGACGCGAGGAAGCCGGCGGTCGCGTTGCCCTTGTTGAACTCCATGACATCGGGCGCGGCATCCGTGTCGAGCACCTGGCTGGCCGTCTTCTGGATCTGCTCGAACGACTTCTCCTCGAACTCGACCTTGGCGCCGGTCTCCTTCTCGAAGACGTCGATGGCCTCGGCCCAGGCCTTGCCCATCGCGCTGTCGGCGCCCTCGTAGTGCCAGAGCTTGAGGGTCTGGCCGGCGCCGTCGGTGCTGCCTGTGCCGGTGTCGCCGGAGGAGGAGCAGGCGCTGATGCTCAGCGCCGCGGCGGTGAGGATGACGGCGGCGGTCAGTGCCCGCGTCCGCCCTGTGATTCGTGCCATCGTCGGCACTCCTTTCGGTGGGCCGCCATCGGCCCGGTCTGTGATTGCGGTGTTCAGTTGCCGGTGTTCAGTTGCAGGTCAGGAGGTGAAGTCTGTCGAAGCGCTTCGATGAACGGCGAACGAAAGCGCTTCCGAGGAAGCGGTCACGCGTGCGGGGGAGTCGTCACCGAGCCCGCGTCGCGGTACACGGGTGCGAGCAGGTGGATGCCGGCGGGCCGGCGCGGGTCGTCGATCCGCGCCAGCGCGAGGTCGACGGCGAGATCGCACGACGCCTCGGGGATCAGCGGGATGGTGTCGAGCTGGGTCGGCAGCTTCGTGGTGTCGAAGGATGCCGCGATCGAGACGATCGAGACGTCCGCGCCCACCTCCGCCCCGCGCTCGGCGAGGGCGGCGAGCACGGCGGCGTGCATGTCGTCGACGCCGTGCAGCAGCAGTGCGGTCGCACCGGCGTCGAGCGCGTCGTTCACGGCCGCGCGCACCGCGTCGGCATCCGTGACGACCTCGCCCGTCGTCGCGAACGAGTGCTCGAGCGCCCGGTGCGCCGCGTGCTCGGCGACGGCGCGGCGGACGCGGGGAGGGAAGTTGGACAGTCGGTAGGTGCTCGCCGGCTGGCCGATGAGGGCGATGCGGCGGTGACCCGCGTCGGCCACGCGGTCGACGGCGCGTCGTGCGGCCGCCTCGAAATCGAGGTCGACGCAGTCCAGGCCCTCGTGGTCGTCGGGGATGCCGATGAACACCGTCGGCGTGGTGATCGAGCGGGCGATGGCGACCCGCTCGTCGTCGGGCGCGACGTCGAGCACGAGGATCGCGTCGACGAGACCCGAGGCCGTCACCCGCTGCATGCCGGCCGAGGCCTGCTGGTCGGTGAGGAGCAGGATGTCGTAGTCGTGGCGGCGCGCCGCGACGGCCGCCGCCAGCACGAAGGACATGTGCGTCGGCGCGTGGGTCTCGCGTCGCAGCGGCTCGGTGAGGGCGAAGATGTGGGTGAGGCGACCCGCCAGCATGCGGGCTCCGGCGTTCGGGGCGTACCCGAGCCGGTGTGCGGCGTCGATGACGCGGCGGCGCGTGTCAGGGGAGATGGGGCGCTTGCCGCTCAGCGCGTAGGACACGGTGCTGATGGACACGCCAGCGGCCGCAGCCACCTCGTCGATGCGTGCCATGCCGACTCCTCTGTCGTATCGAAGCGCTTCGAGCGAAGCTGGAGATCACGATAGAGCCCTCCGCGCCATCGACGCAAGAGGTTTGTGGATATTGGCAACAAACGGTGACGTGCGAACGACGCGGGCGCCTACAGGCGGATCTCGGCGACGACCTCGCCGAACTCGGTCTCATCGACCGGAGTGAACCCCACGCGACGGAAGAAGGCGTCGGGGCCGCCCTGGCCCTCTTCGTAGATCACGTGCACGTGGTCCATTCCGCGGGCGCGGGCCTCCTCGAGAAGCTGCTCCACCGCGAAGCGGCCGACGCCCCGGCCCTGGTCGTCGGCGTCGACGTTGATGCGCCAGAGCACGGAGCGGAAGTGCTCGTGCAGCGCGTCGGGATCGAAGTTCGCGCTGACGAAGCCGACGACCTCGTCGCCGTCGAGCACCACCCGCTGCCACGCGGTGCTCGGATTGGCCACGGTCCCGGCGACGGCGTAGCTCGTGGGGGCGAGGTACTGCTCCTGACCCGGCTTGAGCGACATGGTGTTCACCGCCACGATGGTGGCGGCCGACAGTTCCTCGAGGCGCAGCTCGGTCATGTGATCAGGCTACCTCGCGCGCGGTCATGGTCGGCACCCTCCGAACGGTGAGAAAACGCCAACACGGCAGCGGGGGCGGAGATATCTTGACGTCAAGATATATTCCGGTGATGCGATAGCCTGGTGGGTGACCCCGCGACGCTCACCACGACGCCCACGACGACGCTCACGACGGAGAGATCACACGTGCCCGAGTCCACCATCATCTACACGCACACCGACGAGGCGCCGGCGCTGGCGACGGCCTCTTTTCTGCCGATCGTGAGGGCTTTCGCGGGGCAGGCGGGCGTCGAGATCGACACCCGCGACATCTCCCTCGCGGGCCGCATCCTCGCCGCCTTCCCGCAGCGTCTCTCGCCCGAGCAGCAGGTGGGCGACGCGCTCGCCGAGCTCGGCGGTCTCGCCACCCTGCCCGAGGCGAACATCATCAAGCTGCCGAACATCTCGGCATCCATCCCGCAGCTGAAGGCCGCGATCGCCGAGCTCCAGTCGCAGGGCTACGACATCCCCGACTACCCGGACGACGCCGCCACGGTGGAGGAGAAGGACATCCGCGCCCGCTACGACCGCATCAAGGGATCGGCCGTGAACCCCGTGCTGCGCGAGGGCAACAGCGACCGCCGCGCGCCGCTGGCGGTCAAGAACTACGCGAAGAAGCACCCCCACCGCAACAAGCCCTTCGCCGCCGGGTCCAAGACCCGCGTCGCCACCATGGGCCACGACGACTTCAAGAGCAACGAGAAGAGCTGGATCGCCGCCCACGACGACGTCCTCAGCATCCGTCACACCGCCGTCGACGGCACCGTCACCGTTCTCAAGGACGGCCTCAAGGTGCTGCCGCGCGAGGTCGTCGACGCCACCTTCCTCTCGGCCAAGGCGCTCGACGCCTTCCTCGCCGACACCATCGCCCAGGCCAAGGCGGAGAACGTGCTGTACTCCGTGCACCTGAAGGCCACGATGATGAAGGTCAGCGACCCCATCATCTTCGGCCACGTCGTCCGCGCGTTCTTCGCCGACGTCTTCGACACCTACGGCGCGCAGCTCTCGGCCGCCGGTCTCGACGGCAACAACGGCCTCGGGTCGATCCTCGCCGGGCTGGGCGACCTCGCCGACGGCGACGCGATCTCCGCCCGCATCGCGCAGGACCTCGCGTCGGGCCCCCGTCTCAGCTACGTCAACAGCGACAAGGGCATCACCAACCTGCACGTGCCGTCCGACGTCATCGTCGACGCCTCGATGCCCGCCCTCGTGCGCAACGGCGGAAAGCTGTGGGGCGTCGACGGCGCCGAGGACGACACCATCGCCGTCATCCCCGACTCCTCGTACGCCGGCGTCTACCAGGCCGTCATCGACGACGTGATCGCGAACGGCCCGCTCGACCCCGCGACCATCGGCACCGTGCCGAACGTCGGCCTCATGGCCCAGGCCGCCGAGGAGTACGGCAGCCACGACAAGACCTTCGAGATCCCGGCGGACGGCGTCGTCGAGGTGCTCGACTCCGCCGGCACCGTGCTCATCGAGCACCACGTCGAGAAGGGCGACATCTGGCGCGCGACCCAGGCGAAGCACATCGCGATCATGGACTGGGTGCGCCTGGCCGTCTCCCGCGCCCGCGCCACCGGCGTGCCCGCCGTCTTCTGGCTCGACGTCAACCGCGCCCACGACGCCCAGCTCATCGGCAAGGTGCACCAGGCGCTCGCGACGCTCGACACCGGTGACATCACGATCGTCATCCTCCCGCCCGAGGAGGCGACGCGGTACACGCTCGCGCGCCTGCGCAAGGGCGAGGACACGATCTCGGTGACGGGCAACGTGCTGCGCGACTACCTGACCGACCTCTTCCCGATCCTCGAGGTCGGCACGTCGGCCAAGATGCTCTCGATCGTCCCCCTGCTCGCCGGCGGCGGCCTCTTCGAGACCGGCGCGGGCGGCTCGGCCCCCAAGCACGTGCAGCAGCTCCTCGAAGAGGACTACCTGCGGTGGGACTCGCTCGGCGAGTTCTTCGCGCTCGCGGCATCCTTCGAGCACCTCGCCGAGTTCACCGGCAACGCGAAGGCCAAGGTGCTCGCGGACACGCTGGATGCCGCGACCGGCACGTTCCTCGAGGAGGACCGCTCGCCGGGGCGCTCGCTCGGGACCATCGACAACCGCGGCAGCCACTTCTACCTCGGTCTGTACTGGGCCCAGGAGCTGGCGCGCCAGAGCGCGGATGCCGAGCTCGCGGCCGCGTTCGCGCCCGTGGCCGAGAAGCTCGCGGCGGCGGAGCAGGAGATCGTGGCCGAGCTCAACGGTGTCCAGGGGCACCCCGTCGACATCGGCGGCTACTACCACCCCGACGTGGCGAAGGTCACCGCCGTCATGCGTCCGTCGGCGACGCTGAACGCGGTCATCGACGCGCTGTGATCCTCACCGAAGGCGCGGGCTGCGGCCCGCGCCTTCGGCGTTGCCGGCGTGGGGCGTTTCGACTCGGCGCTTCGCGCCTCGCTCAACGACCGGTGAGAGCGCGGTGCCCGCGCCTCGCTCAACGACCGGTGAGAGCGCGGCCCCCGGTCGTTGAGCGACGAGCGCAGCGAGGAGTCGAAACGCGCCGAGCCCGGGCTCAGTCGTGGATCCACACGTCCACGCCGGTCGGGGACCAGTCGTAGATCTGCTTCGCGCGATAGTTGGGCATGCCGACGCAGCCGTGGCTCTGCGGCGTGCCGAAGTTGTTGTGCCAGTACACGCCGTGGAAGGCCTCGTCGCCGTTGAAGTACATGACCCACTCGACGTTGGGCACGTCGTAGTTCCAGTACGGGTTGTTCGGGTCGGTGCTCGTCATCGTCTGCGAGCGGATGTGGCTGTTGATGCGGAAGTGCCCCGTGTAGGTGGGAGACGCCGGCAGACCGCTGGAGATCGGCCACGAGTCGACGACCGCGCCGTTCTCCTTCAGGTAGAGCATCTGCTCGCTGAGGTTCACCTCGAGCAGGCGCTGCAGCGTCGTCGTGGATGCCGGGGTCACCGTCACCGGGAGGGCGAACGCCGCTTTGCCTGAAGCGAGCTGCGTCGCGAACTCCTGTGCGACGCCGCTGGTGTCGCCGAGCGTGCGGCCGTCGGCGCCGGGCACGCTGGTGTCGAGCACGGTGCCATCGGAGTTGGTGATCACCGTGCCGTTCGCCGGTGCGCGGTCGACGAGGGCGGCGAGGCCCGACACGGCCGCCTGGATCTTGTCGGCGTCCGCGGTGATCGCGAAGCTCCCCGCGGCGTCGGGGGTCACGGTGAGCCACGACGCAGCGGTCGCGGCGTCGACCGGCACGGTGCGCTCGTCGCCGACGTAGAAGCCGATGGTCTGCAGCATGCCGTTGAGCTGGTCGGCGGCGGCCTGCGCCTTCTCGGTCGAGGCGGGTGCGGCGACCGGGACCGTCGTCGTCGGGACGACCACGGAGCTCTGCCCCGAGACGAACGCGTCGTGGAGCGCCGCGCTGATGGCGTCGAGGTCGAGACCCGTCCCGTCGACGGCGGGCGTGACGGTGTAGGCGGTGCCGGCGAACGCGACGCCTGCGGGGACGGGGTCGACGAAGCTTCCGGGGAGGGCCGCGCGCAGCGCCGCGGTGGCCTTCTCGGCATCCAGGGTCAGGGGGGCATCGACGGCGTCGCCGAACCACTGCGTCACATTCCACAGGGGGCGTTCGTCGAAGGCGGCGTCGGCGAGCGCGCGGGCGTCGACCGTCGCACCGAGCTGAGCGCCCGTCACGGTGGGCCCGCCCTCACCCAGCACGAGCGTGGTGGCGCCGAGCCGCTGACTGATCGCATCGGTCGCGGCGCCGGCCGTGAGGAAGCCCACGGGAACGCCGGCGACGGCCGTGCCGGGGGCGATGAGCACGAGCGAGGCGGCCACGACACCGACGGCGAGCGCACCGGCGGGAACGCCGATCCACAGCCAGAGGCGCTTCTTCTTCGGCGCCGGCTCGGCCGGGGCCCACTGCACGGGAGGGGCTTCGGACGGAGGCGCCGCGCCGTCGAACGGGTCCACGGGACCGTCGAGAACGGCCGTCGCGGCGGTCGTCGGCGTCGCCGACGAGGGCTCGGGCGTGTGGTCCGCCTCTCGCCCCGTGCCAGGATCGGTCACTTGCAACACCCCCGTGTTCTGCGCGGCCGCGCCCTCCTATGGTACGGGATGGTGCGGCCGGCTCGGCAGAGACGTTCGTCGAGGCTCGTGTGCTCAGCCCCCGGAGCAGATCCGGGTGAACGCGGCCAGCGCAGACCGGATGTCGTCGGTGGTGGTCTGCAGGGCCGTGAGACGGGACAGATCCCCGCCCGCGATCGCCGCGAGGGTGTCGGATGCCGAGGCGAACCCGGTCTGCAGCGGCGGCAGCAGCGCGGCCACCTCGTGGTTGCCGACGGTTCCGGCGGCGGCGCCGAGCCGTTCCGCGACCCCGCCGAGGGCGTCGACCGCGGCGCGCGGGTCGCCGGGGTCGAGCGTCTGCAGCTGGGCCGCGGCATCCTCGACGCCGGCGCGCACGGTGTCGCACGCCTCCGCGACGGTCTGCGTGTCGCCGTCGGACGGCGTGGGGGCAGGGGAGGATGCCGCGCAGCCGGCGAGGGCCAGAGCGCCGGCGAGGATCACGGCGGCGAGCGGGGCGCGGCGGCGCGGCGGCATGGCGGTCATGTCTCTCCTCCTGTGATCGCCCGCGACGGGCAATGTAACGGTTTTGTAAACGGTCCTGCCGAATTGCGTTCCGCGCTTGCGGAACGGAGATTCGTAAGGTCTACTAACAAACATGTCCGGATCCGATGTGCAGCGCACCGCCCCCGAGACGGCCGCCCTCGCGGGCCGGTCGTTCAGCGCAGGCCGCGCGCTGCGTCACGCGGCGAAGGTCCTGCCGGAGCACGCTCGCGCGCACAACCGCTCCCTCGTGCTGCAGACCCTCTTCCACCAGGGTGCCATGAGTCGGGCGGACCTTTCCCGGGAGACCGGCCTGACCCGGGTGACGATCTCGGATCTCGTGGCAGAGCTGATCGACGACGGCTACGTCGCCGAACGCGGCCTGCGCGAGGTGACCGGTCCGGGCAAGCCCGCGATCCTCGTCGACCTCGACCGCGAGGGGCACCGCATCGTCGGGCTCGACCTCTCCGGCACCGACCGCTTCCTCGGCGCCGTGCTCACCCTCGACGGCGAGATCGTCGCGCGCCTCGACGTCGACGTGCCCGCCGATCCCGCCGACATCCTCGCCGTCGTCATCGATCTCGCCCGACGCCTGGTCGCGGATGCGCACGCTCCCGTCCTCGGCATCGGCGTCGGCAGTCCCGGCATCGTCGACGACCGCGGCGTCGTGCTCACGGCGCCGAACCTCGGCTGGCACGACGTCGACCTCGAAGGGGTGCTGCGTGCCGAGCTCGGACTTCCCGTGCTCGTGGCCAACGACGCCAACGCGGCCGTCCTCGCCGAGTACACCTTCGGCGGCGCCGCCGACGACGTGCTCCTCGTTCGCGTCGGCCGCGGCGTCGGCTCGGGGCTGCTCGCCGGCGGACAGCCCATGCGCGGCTCGCGCTTCGCCGCGGGCGAGATCGGCCACGTCACGGTCGGCACCGACGGCGGGCCGCGCTGCGTCTGCGGCAAGATCGGCTGCCTCGAATCGTGGCTGTCGGTGCCCGCCCTCGAGGCGCGGCTCGCGGAGCCCGACGCGGACCGCGACGCCGTGCTCCGCGACGCCGGTGCGCGTCTCGGCATCGCACTCGCCCCCATCGTGGGCGTGCTCGACCTGTCGGAGATCGTGCTCTCCGGCATCCCAGAACTTCTCGACGGACCCCTCGCGACCGCGACCGTCGAGACACTGCGCACCCGGACGCTCGCCGAGTTCCACGACGGCGTGCAGGTGCGGATGACGGCGCAGGGGGAGGACATCGTCCTCCGCGGTGCGGCCGTCATGGTCCTGTCAGGACAACTCGGGGTGTCCTGACCCCTCATCCACGGATGGGTCACCGTGCCCCGATACCACCAAGAGAGACAAAGGAAGACACCATGAACAAGAAGCTCGGAGCCCTCGCGCTCCTCGGCGCTTCGGCTGTCGTTCTCGCCGGCTGCGCGGGCGGAAGCTCGGGCGGCACCGACGCCTCGGGCACGCCTGCAGCGGCGCAGCTGCGGGTCTGGCTCGTCGGCACCGACACGCCTCAGGATGCCCGCGACTACCTCAAGAAGACGTTCGAAGCCGACAACCCCGGCTCGACGCTCGTCATCGAGGAGCAGCAGTGGACCGGGCTCGTCGACAAGCTGACCACGAGCCTGTCGTCCAACGACACCCCCGACATCGTCGAGATGGGCAACACGCAGGCGGCCGCCTTCACCTCCAGCGGTGCACTCCTGGACATCTCCGACATCAAGGATCAGATCGGCGGGGACGACCTCCTGCCCGGATTCGTCGAGGCCGGCTCGTGGGACGGCAAGCTCTACGCGGCGCCGTACTACTCGGGCGCCCGCATCGTCTTCTACAACACCACCCAGTACGCCACGGCGGGTGTGCAGGTGCCGACGACCCTCGACGAGTACGTCGCGGGCGGAGAGAAGCTCGCGCAGGCGCTCCCCGGCGTCTCCGGCGTCTACTTCCCCGGCAAGGACTGGTACAACGCCCTCCCGTTCATCTGGGAGAACGGCGGCGAGGTCGCCGTGCAGAAGGACGGCAAGTGGGAGGCGCAGATGTCCAGTGACGCGTCGGTCAAGGGCATCGAGCAG
This sequence comes from Microbacterium sp. PAMC21962, assembly GCF_019443465.1. Taxonomy (NCBI): domain Bacteria; kingdom Bacillati; phylum Actinomycetota; class Actinomycetes; order Micrococcales; family Microbacteriaceae; genus Microbacterium; species Microbacterium sp. PAMC21962. The sequence goes on from NZ_CP080381.1 coordinate 3,145,698, forward strand.
GTGCAGCAGCTCATGACGAAGGCCTCCCTCGCCCCGAAGGACGGCGACGAGACCGAGGCGTGGGTGCCCTTCCGCACCGAGAAGGCCGCCACGCTGTCGGCGCCGAGCTGGGCGTACTGGTCGATCGTCGCCGATGAGGACAAGGCCGAGACGGCGCTGAGCAAGACCGTCGGCTACTACGCGCTCCCCGGCAAGGACGGCGGCGCGGCGAAGGTCTTCGCCGGCGGCTCGAACATCGGGATCGCGGCGAAGTCGGCCAACCCGGAGCTCGCCAAGAGCGCGCTGGAGATCATGCTCAGCGACGAGTACCAGTCGATCCTGGCCAAGGCCGGTCTCGTGCCCGCCAAGAAGTCGCTGGGCGGCGAGGTCGCGGCGGCCACCCCGGAGCTCGCGAAGATCATCGCGGATGCCGCGGCGAACGCCAAGCTGACCCCCGCCTCCCCGAAGTGGGCGGATGTCGAGGCGAAGGGCCTGCTGCAGGACTTCTTCGTCCAGGTCGCCGCCGGCGGCGACGTCAAGACGCTCGCCACCGCGCTGGACGAGCAGATCGACGCCATCCTCAACGGCTGAGTCCACTTCGACTCGCCGGCGTTTCGACTCGTCGCTGCGCTCCGCGCTCAACGACCGGTGGGGGCATCGCCTCCCCGGTCGTTGAGCGAGCGCAGCGCGTCGAAACGCCCCTCATCACCACCACGAAAGGAGACCCGGCGATGGCCACCACGCTGATCTCCCGTCGCTCTCCCGAGACCGACCGCCCGTCCGCGCCCGCGCCGCGCCGGCGCCGTCGCCGGGACCGCACACCGCTCGCGCTGCTGCTGCCCGCACTGGTGATGCTCGCCGTCTTCATCGGCTGGCCCCTGCTGCAGCTGATCGTCATGTCGTTCCAGAAGTACGGGCGCGAGCAGATCTTCGGCAAGCCCGCCGAGTTCGTCTGGTTCGACAACTACGTGCGGGTGCTCACCGACGCGCAGTTCTGGGTCGTGCTGGGCCGCAGCTTCGGCCTGATGATCGTCTGCGCCGCGGCCACGATGGTCCTGGGCGTCGCGATCGCGCTCATGATGAAGTCGCTCGGACGGGTGATGCGCACGGTCGTGTCGGTCGGGCTGCTGCTGGCGTGGGCGATGCCCGCGCTCACGGGCACGATCGTGTGGGGCTGGATCTTCGACACGTCCTACGGCCTCGTCAACTACGTGCTCACCCGGATCACCGGGCAGAACTGGATCGGTCACAGCTGGCTGTCCGATCCGCTCAGCTTCTTCGGCGTCGCGGCCATCATCATCACGTGGGGCGCGATCCCGTTCGTCGCCTTCTCGACGTACGCGGGGCTCTCGCAGGTGCCCGACGAGGTGCTGGAGGCGGCATCCCTCGACGGTTCGAGCGCCTGGCAGCGCTTCCGGTACATCGTCGTGCCGTACATCCGCTCGATCCTGGTCGTGCTGTTGATCCTCCAGGTCATCTGGGATCTCCGCGTGTTCGCACAGATCTACGCGCTGCAGACCGTCGGCGGCATCCGCGCCGACACCAATACCATCGGCGTCTACATCTACAGCGTCTCGATGGCGACCGGCGACCTGGGCTCGGGAGGGGCGATCTCGGTGATCCTCGTCATCGTGCTGCTCGCCATCTCGGCCTACTACATCCGCACCATGCTGACCTCGGAGGACGACTGATGAGCGCCCGCACGAGGCGCGCCACCGGGCGCGTCTTCCTGAACCTCGCCGCCGTCGTCGTCTTCGTCTGCTCGGTCTTCCCGGTGTACTGGATGGTCAACACGGCCTTCCTCCCGGGGTCGGCGGTCAAGAGCGAGACCCCGCACTTCTGGCCCGACCAGTTCACGCTGCGCAGCTTCCAGGCGGCGTGGGAGGGCGGGTTCGTACCGGCGCTGTGGGTGTCGCTGGCCGTGACGCTGCTCACCGTCGTCGCCGCGCTGGTGTTCGCGTTCCTCGCCTCGATCGCCGTGTCGCGCTACCGGTTCCGCTCGCGCAAGAGCTTCATCGTGGCGATCCTCGTGATCCAGATGATCCCGGCCGAGGCGATGATCATCTCGACCTTCCGCGTGCTCGACGGCTGGCACCTGCTCAACACGGTGATCGGCCTGTCGGCCGTGTACATCGCGATGGTGCTGCCGTTCACGATCTGGACGCTGCGCGGCTTCGTCAACGGCATCCCCGCCGACCTCGAGGAGGCGGCGATGATCGACGGCTGCAGCCGCACGCAGGCCTTCTGGCGGGTGACCTTCCCCCTGCTGGCACCGGGGCTCGTCTCGACCGGCATCTTCGCCTTCATCCAGGCGTGGAACGAGTTCATCTTCGCCCTCGTCATCATGACCCGCCCCGAGTCGCAGACGTTGCCGATCTGGCTGCGCAGCTTCGTGCAGGCGACGAAGGCCACAGACTGGGCGGTCGTCATGGCCGGATCAACCCTCATGGCGATCCCGGTCATCGTCTTCTTCCTCATCGTGCAGGGCAAGATGACGAGCGGCCTGGTGTCGGGAGCGGTGAAGGGCTGATGCGACTCGGATTCGACGTCGGGGGCACCAAGACCGACGCCGTGGTCGTCGCGTCCGGCGGCGGGGACCGCGGCGAGCACATCCTCGCGCGCCTGCGACGTCCGACCGGGTGGGGAGCGGATGCCGTCGTCGCGACGATCCTCACGATGGTCGACGAGCTGGCGGACGCCGTGGGCCGTCCCGCGTCGGTGTTCAGCTCGATCGGCGTCGGCATGCCCGGGCAGGTCGCCCCCGGCGGGTCCACGGTCACGCACGCCGTCAACCTCGGCATCGACGAGCTCGACCTCGCACTCGCGATCGGGCCGCGCCTCGGCATCCCCGTGCGCGCGGAGAACGACGTGAAGGCGGCGGCCGTCGGTGCGTACGCGCTGCACGGCGCCGCCGGATCGAGCGCGATGGCCTACCTCAACCTCGGGACGGGGATCGCCGCCGGCTTCGTGCGCGGCGGGCGCCTCTGGCGCGGAGTGCACGGATCGGCGGGGGAGGTCGGCCACATCTCCGTCGACCCGGCCGGCCCGCTCTGCCGCTGCGGTCAGCGCGGCTGCATCGAGGCGTTCAGCGGCGGCGCGGCCGTCGCCGAACGCTGGGCGCGTCCCGGCGCCCTGCCGGTGCGCGACGTCTTCGACGCCGCCGACGCGGGGGATGCCGAGGCGATCGCGCTCCGCCGCGGTCTCGCCTACGGCGTGGCCTCGGCGATCCGCGTGATCGTGCTCGCCGGCGACGTCGACGCCGTCGTGCTGGGGGGAGGCGTCACCGCGCTCGGCGACCGTATGCTGAGGCCTGTGCTGACCGAGCTCGAGGAGAGCGCCGCCGCATCCCCGTTCCTGCGCTCGCTGCGACTGAGCGAGCGCGTCGACCTGCTGCCGCCCGGTTCTCCGGCGGCGGCCCTGGGCGCCGCGATCGTCGGCGCCGACTCTGAGCAGGAGGCTGTCTTCCATGGCTGAAGTCGTCATCGTCCCGTCCGCCGCCGACGCGGGCGCCCTCGTCGCCGACGAGATCGTGCGCCTGATCGCGGCGCGGCCCGACGCCGTGCTGGGCCTCGCGACCGGCTCGACCCCGCTGCCCGTGTACGAGGCCCTGCGTCCCCGGCTGGAAGGCCTCGACGTCTCGCGGGTGCGCGGGTTCGCGCTCGACGAGTACGTGGGCATCGACCCGCGGCATCCCGAGAGCTACCGCTCCGTGATCACGAAGGAGGTCGTGGAGCCGCTCGGGCTCGATCCCGACCGCATCCACACCCCCAACGGCGACCTCGCGACCATCGCGCACGCGGGCGACGACTACGAGCGGGCGATCGCCGATGCGGGCGGCATCGACCTGCAGATCCTCGGGATCGGCACGTCGGGCCACATCGGCTTCAACGAGCCCGGGTCCTCGTTCGCCTCGCGTACGCGCGTGAAGACCCTCATCGAGCAGACGCGGCGCGACAACGCGCGCTTCTTCGACTCGGTCGACGACGTGCCGATGCACTGCATCACGCAGGGGCTCGGCACGATCCTCTCCGCCCGGCACCTCTTCCTGCTCGCGTTCGGCGAGGGCAAGGCCGCCGCCGTCGCGGGTGCCGTGGAGGGTCCCGTGACGTCGTCGCTGCCGGGCTCGGCCATCCAGCTGCACCCGCACGTGACCGTCGTGGTCGACGAGGCCGCGGCATCCCGCCTGGAGCACGCCGACTACTACCGCTACGCCTTCGCGAACAAGCCGGCCTGGCAGGGCCTCTGACGCCGCCCAGCGCGCTTCATCCGTCCCCTGCGGTCGCGTCCACGCGCGGATGGCGACAACGAGGGACGGATGAACGGGCGGCTCAGGGCGTGAAGACCTTGCCCGGGTTCAGGATGCCGAGGGGGTCGAACACGCGGGTGATCTGACGCTGCAGCTCCCACTGGTCGTCGCCGAGCTCGTCGACCAGCCAGCGGCGCTTGAGGACGCCGACACCGTGCTCTCCGGTGAGCGTGCCGCCGAGGCGCAGCGCCGAGCGGAACAGATCGTCGGCCGCCCGCCAGACGACCTCCGGCACCTCGTCGCCGTCGAAGACGAAGTTGGGGTGCAGATTGCCGTCGCCCGCGTGGCAGACCGTCGGGATCACGAGGTCGTACTCGCGCTCGATGCGCGCGATCTCGTCGAACATCGCCGGCAGGGCGCTGCGGGGCACCGAGACGTCCTCGATGAGGGTCGTGCCCATCGCCTCCATCGCCGGATGCATCGAGCGACGGATCGTCCACAGCAGCTCGGCGTCCGCATCGTCGCGGGCCGTACGGACCTCGCCGCCGGCGGCGGCGAGGGTGGCGGCGATCGCCTCGGCCTCGTCGGATGCCGACGGGCCGTCGGTCTGCACCGTCAGCTGCGCGGCGCCGGCGGGCGGCGCGGGCAGTGAGAGGAGCCGGTGGACGGCGGCGAGGCACGCGGCATCCATCAGCTCCATGATCGAGGGCTGCGCGCCCGCCGCGGTCACCGCGGAGGCGGCCGCGGCTGCCGCGCGGACGTCGGGGAACAGCGCCGTGAGGGTGCGCGTGCGGCCGGGAACGAGGCGGCGCAGCTTCAGGGTCGCCCCCACGACGACGCCGAGGGTGCCCTCCGAGCCGATCACGAGGGCCGTCAGGTCGAGCCCGGTCACGCCCTTGACGCTGCGGTGTCCGAGGTGCAGCAGCCGCCCGTCGGCGAGCACGACGTCGACGCCGAGGACGGCGTCGCGCACGACACCGTACTTCGCGCACAGCAGGCCCCCGGCGCCGGTGGCGATGTTGCCGCCGACGGTCGAGATGGCGCGGCTCGCCGGGTCGGGAGACCACCACAGCCCGTGCGCGGCGAGGGCGTCGTTGAGATCGGCGTTGAGGATGCCGGGCTCGACGACCGCCAGGAGGTCATCGGCGCGCACCTCGAGGATGCGGTCCATCGCGCGCATCGACAGGACGATCTCGCCGGCACCCGCGTTCGCGCCGCCCGCGAGGCCCGTGCCGGCGCCCCGCACGACGACCGGGGTGCGCGTCGCCGTCGCGATGCGCATGGTCGCCTGGACGTCGGCCACGGATGCCGCGTGCACGATGGCCACCGGTGCGCCGACGGCGGCGTGACCGGACTTGTCGGCCCGCGCCGCGTCGAGGGCGGCCGGGTCCGTGTCGATGCGGTCGGCCAGCTCGGCGCGCAGGAGGTCCAGGACGGTCGTCATCGCGGTCTCCCGTCTAGGCGGCGAGGCGTCGTCGACCGACGACGAGCCCGACCGTGACGGCGACGACCGCGTAGGCGACGCCGATCCAGGCGTTGCCGCTGGTCCACCACACGATGGTCGCGGACGCGTACACGAGCAGCTCGACCAGCGCGCGCACGAACGGGTGCACCGCGAACACCGCGCGCGGGGAGACGAACAGGGCCCACAGGAGGATCGCGATCAGCGGCGTGCCGATTCCGGCGACGATGTTCCACGGGAACGGCCACGCCGTGAATCCCCAGACCGCGAGCGTGATGAACGCGAACAGCTCGGTCAGGAACGCGAGCACGTCGAGCGCGTCGAGCGACGGTCGCATGCCCGCCGGAAGAGCGCCGGCACCGCTGTCCGCGCGCGGAGCTTCGGGGGCGGCGGGTCGTACGGGCGGCAGGTCGGACATGCCTGTCAGTTTACGCGGGGGCCGGGGTGGGCTGCGGCTCAGGGGGCGGGAGGCGGGCCCCAGAGGAAGACGGTGTACTCCGGGCCCAGTCGCTCGCCGTCGACGTACTGGATGGTGGCCGGCGCGTGCAGGATCTCCCGGTAGACCGCGGAGAAGGAGAAGGTCGTCCGGCCGTCTTCGTTCAAGACCTGGCGACCGCGCTCGATCCCCCCGACGACCAGTCGGACCGTCTCGCCCGGTGTTCCCGTGACGACCAGGTCGAGAGTGCCCGTCAGCGGAGTGTCGGGGCTCGGCGTGAACTCGCCGCTGACGAACCGCGGCGAGGGGTCCGCCGTGGGCGTGGGCGTGGGCGTCGGTGTCGGTGTGGGGGTCGGTGTGGGTGTCGGTGTCGGTGTCGGTGTCGGGGTCGGCGTCGCGCTCGGGGTCGGCGACGGGGCCGGCGTCGGGGTCGCCGGCGGGGCCGCCGGGGCGGCGGGCGCCGTCGGCGTGGCACGGCGCGTCGGCGCGGACGTCGAGACGGTGTCGGGCCGCACGGATGCCGTGGGCACCGGCGTCGACGTGGGATCGGCGGAGGGCAGGGTGCTCGGTGTGGGCGCCGCAGCGGGCGGGGCGGCTGCGGCATCCCCGCCGTCGCTCGCTCCTGCGCCGGTCGTGCCCGAACCGTCGGCCGGAGCGGAGGCGCTGTTCGCGATCACCTGGGGCACGACGATCGCGGCAGCAACGGCCGCACCGGCGACGAGCACACCGGCCGCGACCAGCCCGACCACGGCTCCGGCGGCGAGTCCGCCGCCCCCGGCCGCCGCCGAGCCGCCGGCCGCGGCGCCCGCCGAGCCGCCCGCTCCGCCCGTACCGCCACCGCCGGCCGCTCCCGATCCGGCGCCGGCTGCGCCGGCCGCCCCCATCACCGGGGCCGATCCGGGGCCCACGGTCACCGCGCCCGGCACGGTGCCCGAGGCGCCCGCCGCGAGGGCGACCAACGGTGCGGAGCCGCCTTGGAGGGTGGCGAGGTAGGCGGTCGCGGCGCCGGCGCCGATCGTCAGCGGCAGGAGCACCAGGGCCAGACGGTGCGAGACCTCGGTGGCCTCGGCGGCGACGATGGTGCAGCGCGCGCACTCCGCCAGGTGCGCCTCGAGCTTCTTGTGGTCACGCGTGCCGAGGTTGTTGCGCGCGTACGCGCCGAGGCGCTCGATCGTCCACTGGCAGTCGGAGCCGTCGGTGACGCTCTGCAGGTGGGCCTGGATCCACGCCTCGCGCAGCCCTTCGCGCGCGCGGAAGGCGAGCTGCGCGACGGCGGTGGCCTTCATGCCCAGCAGAGGGGCGATCTCGGCCGGCTTCATCTGCTCGATCTCGGTGTACCAGAGCACCTCCTGCCAGCGGGTCGGAAGGCTGCGGAACGCGCGATGCGTGAGGCTCCGATCGAGCGCCTCATCGGTGGAGTGCGCGTCGGCATCCGGATCGGGGAGCGCTTCGAGCTCGTCGATCGCCGTCTCACGGCGGGCGCGGCCCCAGCCGGCCGCGGTGTTGCGGATGCTCGTGAACAGGTACGCGCGGAAGGAGCCCGTGGGCCCGCCGCCCTTGGCGATGGCCTGATAGATGCGCGAATACGCCTCCTGGACCAGATCGTCGGCGTCGAAACTCGAGGTGATCGACGACGCGACCGTCAGCCCCGAACGGTAGTGGCGACGCCACAGTTCGGCGAACGCCTGCCGGTCGCCGGAACGCGTGCGCAGCACGAGGTCGGCGTCGGCGACGTCGGCCACGTCGGGGCGCGGCTGATCGGGGGTGTCCATGGCGGTGTCCTGTCGAGGCGGGCGTGTCGTTCGTCTTCATCGAGAGAGACGCTCGCGGCGGCGGATTATGACGCGGGTCGCGTCATCCCACCCGTATTTTCGCAGGTCCGGCTGGGCAACGGCCGATGGCCGGAACACGCCGCCGGCATGCTCTCGCAAAAAGGTCGAGAAAAATCTCGCAACTCGCGTAATAGACCGCGTGAGTCCCGCTCTCTTACTGGTGAAGGACTTCCCGACACGTGCTCTCCAGGGGGATTCAGGAGCAGCGCGGTCGGGAACGGCCAGGGGAACGGAGCGATCCGTGGCCACGGACCGGAAGCGCGGGATCTCGGGGGAGGACCTGCGCGGTACCGGTGGAGGGGGTAGAGCGGGGCGGACGGCGTGGGGGCGCCGTCCGCCCCGCTTCTCGTCGAGAGCTTCGTCGACGGTGCCGGTTCGGGTGGGGCGCCGGCGGGGTCAGACGGGGATGCCGTCGACCCACACCGACCGCACCGTCAGCCGCTCATCGAGCAGCACGGCGTCGGCGGCGCGGCCCACGGCGAGCGAACCGAATCGGTCCGCGACGCCGACGGCCCGCGCCGGGACGTGCGTGAGCGCGCCGACCGCGGTGGCGAGCCGGACACCCGCGCGCACCGCGAGGCGCAGGGCGGCGTCCTGGGTGAGGGTCGATCCCGCGATCGCACCGCCGACGTCGAGACGCGCGGTGCCGTCGGTCACCGTGACGGCGAGTCCGCCCAGCGTGTAGTGGCCGTCGGCGGCGCCGGCGGCGGCCATCGCATCGGTGATGAGGGCGATGCGACCGGGCGCCTGCGTGAACGCGAGCGCCACGACATCCGGATGCACGTGCACCCCGTCCGCGATGATCTCCAGCGTGACGCGCTCGTCGCGGAGGGCTGCGACGACGGGTCCGGGCTCGCGGTGGTGGATGCCGGGCATGGCGTTGAACGCGTGCGTCAGGATCGTCGCGCCCGCGTCGAAGGCGGCGAACGCCTCGTCCTCCGTCGCGTTCGTGTGCCCGACGGCGACCGCGACACCCGCCGCGGCGAACTGCGACACGGCGGCGAGCCCGCCGGGAAGCTCGGGGGCGAGCGTCACCTGCCGCACGGTGCCGCGCCCGGCATCGATGAGGCGTGCGACGCCCGCGGCATCCGGCGGACGCAGCAGGCCCGGGGTGTGGGCGCCCTTGTGGCCGACGTCGAGGAACGGCCCCTCGAGGTGCGAGCCGAGGATCGTCGCGTCGGCCGCGGCGAGCCCGGCGACGACGGCGACCCGTGCGGCGAGGTCGTCGAGGGATGCCGTGACGAGTGACACCACGGCGCGGGTCGTGCCGTGGGCGCGGTGCAGCGCGCGGGCCGTGGCGATCGCCTCGGCGCCGTCGTCGAACGACGCGCCGCCGCCGCCGTGTCCGTGGATGTCGATGAAACCGGGCGTGAGCACGCCGCCCGCGCCGTCGATGACACGGTCCGCCGCCACCGCGCGCCACCCGTCGCCCGTGCCGCGGTCGCGGACGCGTCCGTCGGCGAACGCGATCCAGGCGTCGTCGGTGGCGGCGCCCCCGTCGACGAGCCGGACGGCGCGGATCACCGTCGTCATGCCGTCCCCCCGTCGGCCGCCTCGCTGAGCGGTCCTTCGCCGCGGCCGGCATCGCGGGCCGGGGCGGCCGCGACGGGCATCCAGTCGATCTCGGGCGAGGTGGTGAAGCGGATGCCGAGCGCCGCCCACAGGGGACCGAGTCCGCCGACGCGGGTGCGGAACGACTCCCAGGATCGCAGGGGCGTCGCCCCGAGGGCGGGCGACCACGCCGCCTCCGCGGCGGCGGCGATGCGCGGGAAGGCGAGGGCGTCCATGTCGTCGGCCGTGCGGGCGGTCTCGCCCCACAGCGGCGCTTCGACGCCGAGGATGTCGTCGTCGCCGATGCCGTCGACGACGCGGGCGGGGTCCCAGTCGTAGGCGCGACGGACGGTGGTCACACCGTGCGCCCAGGTGAGTCCGAGCGGCGAGTCGGGGTCGAACTTCATGTCGAGGTAGATCGCGTCGGCGGGGGAGAGGATCACCTGTCCGCCGCGACGGACGAACCCGCGGGTCTTCTCGTCCATGCCGTCGGTGGGAGACACGAAACCCCAGTACTGCCCGATCGTGCCCGCGGCGAGGGTGGGGGAGGCCCCCGCCTCGTGCCAGGCGATGGGGGTCTTGCCGGCGTCGAGCACGAGGCGCGAGGTGCGCTCGATGTAGTGGGCGTAGTCCTCGGCATCCGTCCCGAGCGCCTCGTCGCCGCCGATGTGCAGATAGGGCCCGGGCGTGAGGGCCGCCAGCTCGGTGAGGACGTCGGCGAGGAAGGCGTAGGTCCGCTCGTCGCGGATGCGCAGCGACGAGAACCCCACCCCGATGCCCTCGTACGGGGTGCCGCTGACGGGCAGTGCGCTGGCGTCCGCCTGCGCGAGCTCCTCCAGTTCGGCGCTCAGCACCGGCTCCTCGCACAGCTCGGGGTAGGCGAGCGAGACCGCGTGCGTGTGGCTCGGGCCGTCGATCTCCGGCACCACGATCATGTGACGGGCGGCGGCGTACGCGACGATGGCGCGGTAGTCGTCGTGCGTGTAGAAGCCTCCGGCGTCACCGCCGACCGCTGTCGTCGCCGCCTTCTGGGTGAGCAGCGGTCGGGACTCCAGCTGCAGCCGCCAGCCCTGGTCGTCGGTCAGGTGCAGGTGCAGCGCGTTGAACTTCAGACCCGCCGCCCGGTCGATGTATCCGCACACGGTCTCGACGTCGAGGAAGTGGCGGGCGACGTCGAGCATCACCCCGCGATAGGCGAAACGGGGGGCGTCGTCGATCTCCATCGCCGCGACATGCGCACCCGCGGGCCCGACCGAGATCGCCTGCACGAGCGTCTGCACGCCGTAGAAGAGGCCCGCGGCGTCGGCGCCGACCACCTCGACGGCGCTCTCGCCGCTGTGCAGCCGGTACGACTCGGCGGGCCCGTCGTGGCCGAGCGCCAGGCGGATGCTGCGACCCGACGCGACGCCGGCGGCCGCCGTGGAGGTCAGCCGGATGCCGGTGCGCACCTCGATCAGCCGGCGCAACGCGGCGGCGGGCGCGGCGGCCTCCGTCTCGGCGAGGATCTCGACGTCGCTCGTGAGCAGGAAGGGGGCGCTGTCGGCGACGACGAGCCGCGCGGGGGCGGGGACGAGGGCGGGCTGCGACACGGTCTCTCCATTCTGCGCGGGTGTCGGGACCGAGACCAGGGGCGATGTGCTCTGTAAGGAGCCCTAACAAATCCGGCGGGGCCAGCTTAGCCGTGTGCCCGGGTCGCCGCATCCGATATGCTCGCACTGTCGCGACTGGCGTTGAGGTGGGTCACCATCGGGGAGCGACGATCACGGCAATCGACCGCACGCCTGGGCCGGCCTTCGTTTGATACAGCGGCGTGCGCACAGCGCACACCGGCATCCACCCGACGAATGGCAGGAGACCGTCATGACCGATCCCTACTTCAACGCCCCGCTCGCCGAGGTCGACCCCGAGATCGCGCAGGTCCTCGAGCGTGAGCTCGAGCGTCAGCGCGGCTACCTCGAGATGATCGCCTCGGAGAACTTCGTCCCCGTCTCCGTGCTGCAGTCGCAGGGCTCGGTGCTGACGAACAAGTACGCCGAGGGTTACCCCGGCCGTCGCTACTACGGCGGCTGCGAGGAGGTCGACGTCGCCGAGGAGCTCGCCATCCAGCGCGCCAAGGCCCTGTTCGGCGCCGAGTTCGCGAACGTCCAGCCGCACTCGGGCGCCTCCGCCAACGCGGCCGTGCTGCACGCGATCGCGCGCCCCGGCGACACCCTGCTGGGCCTCTCGCTCGACCACGGCGGCCACCTGACGCACGGCATGAAGATCAACTTCTCCGGCCGGCTCTACAACATCGTCGCCTACGGCGTCGACCCCGAGACCTCGACGATCGACATGGACGAGGTCGAGCGCCTCGCCGTCGAGCACCAGCCGAAGGTCATCATCGCCGGCTGGTCGGCCTACCCGCGCCAGCTCGACTTCGCCCGCTTCCGCGCCATCGCCGACAAGGTGGGCGCGCTGCTGTGGGTCGACATGGCGCACTTCGCCGGTCTCGTCGCCGCGGGTCTGCACCCGTCGCCGGTGCCGCACGCGCACGTCGTGAGCTCGACGGTGCACAAGACGATCGGCGGCCCCCGCTCGGGCTTCATCCTCACCAACGACGCCGACCTGGCGAAGAAGATCAACTCGGCCGTCTTCCCGGGCCAGCAGGGCGGCCCGCTCATGCACGTCATCGCCGCGAAGGCGACCGCGTTCAAGCTCGCCGCGACCCCGGAGTTCAAGGAGCGCCAGGAGCGCGTCGTGCGCGGTGCGGCGATCCTCGCCGAGCGCCTGTCGCAGCAGGACGTGAAGGATGCCGGGATCTCGGTGCGCTCCGGCGGCACCGACGTGCACCTGGTGCTCGTCGACCTCCGCGACGCCGCGATCGACGGCAAGCAGGCCGAAGATCTGCTGCACGAGATCCACATCACCGTCAACCGCAACGCGGTGCCCAACGACCCGCGTCCGCCGATGGTGACGTCGGGTCTGCGCATCGGCACCCCGGCGCTCGCGACCCGCGGCTTCGGCGACGCCGAGTTCACCGAGGTCGCCGACGTCATCGCGCTCGCGCTGCTTCCGGACGCCGACGTCGAGGCCCTGCGTACCCGCGTGGCCGCGCTGACCGCCGCGTTCCCGCTGTACCCCGGCCTCGCCCAGTAACGGCTCGCCATTCCGGCATCCCCTGTCCGCGAGACACCACCTTCGCACCGAGACACCGTCTGCCGACGTGTGTCTCGGTGCGGGAGTGGTTTCTCGCGGGACGATTTCTGAGGAGAGAACATGACGGCACAGAAACTCGACGGGCGGGCGACCGCCGCGGCGATCAAGGCGGAGCTGGCCGAGCGGGTCGCGAAGCTGAAGGCGCTGGGCGTGACCCCCGGCATCGCGACGGTGCTCGTCGGCGCCGACCCGGCATCCCAGCTCTACGTCGGGATGAAGCACCGCGAGTCCGAGGCGATCGGCATGAACTCGATCCAGGTCGAGCTGCCCGCCGAGGCCACGCAGGAGGAGGTCGAAGCCGAGATCGACCGCCTCAACGCCGATTCGACCTGCCACGGCTACATCGTCCAGCTCCCGCTGCCGCGACACCTCGACACCGATCGCATCCTCGAGCGGATCGATCCCGCGAAGGATGCCGACGGCCTGCACCCGACCAACCTCGGCAAGCTCGTGCTCAACGTCAACGACGAGATCACCTCGCCGCTGCCGTGCACGCCGCGCGCGGTGATCGAGCTGCTGGAGCGCAACGGGTTCGCCCTCGCCGGCACGCACGTCGTGGTCGTCGGCCGTGGCGTCACCATCGGCCGCTCGATCGGGCTGCTGCTCACGCGGCGCGCGGTCAACGCGACGGTCACGCTCACCCACACGGGAACCCGCGACCTGCCCTCCTACCTGCGACAGGCCGACGTGATCGTCGGCGCCGCGGGGGTCAAGCACCTCGTGCGCCCGGAGGACGTGAAGCCCGGTGCCGCCGTGCTCGACGTCGGCGTCACCCGCGAGAGCGACCCCGAGACCGGCAAGGCGAAGGTCTACGGCGACATCGCCCCGGGCGTCGAGGACGTCGCGGGCTGGCTCTCGCCGAACCCCGGCGGGGTGGGTCCGATGACCGTGGCGCTGCTCATGACGAACGTCGTCGAGGCCGCGGAGCGCGCCGTCTCGGCCTGAGCGAGCGGGCTCCGGCCGCAACGCCCGGCGCGACGGTCAGGCGTCGGCCGTGCGGTCTCCGCGCAGGTGCGCCTGCACGAGCGCGTCGTGCTCCTCGTCGGTGAGGGCGTCGAAGCCGGCCGCCTCGACGCGGTCGCGGCGCCCCCAGCGCACGAGCAGGATGATGAGGATCGGCACGTCGGCGACCTCGGCGATGAACCACAGGAGGTCGCCGGCGAGATGCTGGTCGTGCAGCGGGTTCGGCCACCAGCCCGCGCCGGTGGCGGCCGCGACGCCGTCGACGACGGTGTCGTTGAGGCGCAGCAGGATGCCGGGGATCGAGTCGATCACGAGCTCGACGAAGGCCAGGAGGAACTCGACCGCCAGGAAGGTGCTGGTGTGGATGCCGGTGAGCGCCATGAGCGGCACCACCAGCAGCAGCCCGATGACGAGGGCGACGACGCCGATCGCCTCGCCGATCACCGGCGAGGTGCGCAGGATGCCGGCGAGCGGGGTGAGGAAGACGCAGAACACGACCGCGACGAACAGCGTCGCGAACATCGCGTTGCCGAGCACGCGGAACACGCGGCCGTCGAGGATCGCATCCAGGCGTCGGCGTCCGTCGGCGGAGAGCCCGGCGCGCAGCAGATCGAGCGGCCGGCCCAGCGAGACGAGCCCCGGTACGGCCATCAGCAGCAGCGCGATGCGCGCGACGAACGCCCAGCGGAGCTCGGCCGACCACGTGCCGAGGAAGCCGAGCTCGATGACGGCGTACGAGCCCAGGCCGAGCGTGAAGAAGAGCACGGCACGGTGGGCGGGCCAGGCGACGCCGCGCCGCGCCGCCCGGCGCATCCCGAGGGCGTAGAGCAGCGCCGCGCCGACCAGCACCGCGATCGTCACGGGGTCGGCGCGCCAAGTGGTGAGAAGGGCATCGAGGGGAGGCGTGCGGCCAGCGTAGGTCGCGTGCCTATGCGTCGGCGGTGAGCGTGCGCCGCGCCCGGTCGGCTTCCCCGCGCTCCACCAGGCGCAAGATTGTGTAACAATATGCCCCATGTCCCGCTCGCTCTCGGTCGTCGCCGTCCTCGTGGCCGCGCTCTGCTTCGCGACGACCGGCACCGCCCGCGCCCTCGCCGACGTGGATGCCGACGCCGTCTCGATCGGCGCGGCGCGCGTGCTCATCGGCGGCGGGCTGCTCGGCCTGATCGCCCTCGCCCGGCGCCGGCGGTTCCGCGCCGACGCGCCGCCCGCCGCTCTCGCCCCGTCCGGCACGGGGAGGCGGATGCCGAGCATCGTCATCGTGCTCGTGGGCGCGTCCGGCGTGCTGGCCTACCAGCCCACGTTCTTCACCGGCACCGGGCTCAACGGCGTCGCCGTCGGTACGGTCGTGGCCTTGGGATCGGCGCCCGTCGTCACCGGCGTGCTGGACGCGCTCGTGCGTCGTCGACGCCCCGGCATCCGCTGGCTGATCGCCACGACCGTCGCCGTGCTCGGTCTCGTGCTGGTCTCGGGGGTGTTCTCGGGTGGAGCGGCGGGCATCGCCGCGATCACGCCCGTCGGGGTCGCGGCCTCCGTGGGGGCGGGGGCCTCCTACGCGCTGTACGCGATCGCGAGCAAGCTGCTGCTCGATCGCGGCTGGACGGCGCCGGCCGCAATGGGCGCCGTCTTCGGCTCGGCCGCCGTGCTCAGCCTGCCCGTGCTGCTGTCGACGGCGACCGCGTGGCTCGCGACCACCGCCGGGATCGCCCTGGCGCTCTGGCTCGGCGTGGTCACGGTCACCGTCGCCTACCTGCTGTTCGGCGCGGGCCTTCGCCGGCTCAGCCCGGCCACGGTGTCGACCCTGACCCTCGCCGAGCCGCTCGGTGCGACGGTGCTGGGGCTCCTCGTGCTCCACGAGCAGCTGGCACCGGCGTCGATCGCCGGGCTCGCCGTCATCGCCGTGGGCCTGGCGATCGTCGCCGTTCCCGTGCGCGAACGGGGGTCGCGTGTCTCCGCGGCGGCGTGAGCCGGTGTCGCGTCCGACCGCCGACTCACGGCTGGCCGACGCCCTGCGCGCGGAGATCCTCTCGGGTGCGGCGGCCCCCGGATCGCCGCTGCGCGAAGAGGAGATCGCCCGCGCCCACGACGTGTCGCGTCACACCGTGCGGGCGGCGCTGGCGACCCTCGGCGCGGAGCGGCTCGTGCAGATCGTCCCCTACGCGGGGGCACGGGTCTCGGCGCTCGACGACGACGAGCTCGTCGGGCTGCAGCAGCTGCGGGCCGCCCTGGAGTCCGAGGCGGTGCGGATGATCTCCGCCGCCCACGGCGCCCGATGGCCGGCGGAGGTGCGTGCGCCGATCGACGCGGCCATCGACGAGCTCGCGGATGCCGAGGCGCGCGCCGACTGGCCCGCGACGATCCGCGCCCACGCCGCCGTGCATCGGGCCGTCGTCGCGGCGTCGGGAAGCCCGCGGATCGTGCAGACCCACGCCGCGCTCGAGTCCGAGGTGCTCCTCCTGCTCACGCACGTGCGTCCGCACTACGGTCCCGGCGCGCTGGCCGCCGAGCACCGCGCGTACGTCGACGAGATCCGCCGGGGCGGCGGCGCGGCCGTCCGCGCCCACCTCGACCACTCGACGCAGCTGATCCGCGCCGCCCGGGCCGCCGCGGCATCCCGCTGAGGCGCCGCTGACGCGGCCGAGGGGGATCGCCCGCCGCTCAGCCGGAGAAGCGGGAGAGGAACGCCCGGGTGCGCGGGTGCTGCGGGGCGGCGAAGACGGATGCCGCGGCGCCCTCCTCCACGATGACGCCGTCGTCGAGGAAGACCACCCGGTCGGCGACGTCGCGGGCGAAGGCCATCTCGTGGGTCGCCATGAGGATCGTCGTCCCCTCCGCGGCGAGGGCGCGCACGAGCTCGAGCACCTCGCCGACGAGCTCCGGATCGAGAGCCGAGGTGATCTCGTCGAGCAGGAGCACCTCGGGATCGGTCGCGATGGCGCGCACGATGGCGGCGCGCTGCTGCTGGCCGCCGGAGAGGCGGTCGGGGTGGGCCTTCGCGAAGTCGGCGAGGCCGACGCGGGCGAGCAGGTCGCGCGCGCGGTCCTCGGCCTGCGCCCGCGGCAGCCGGTGCACGACGCGCGACGCGAGGGTCACGTTGTCGAGCACGGACAGGTGCGGGAAGAGGTTGTAGCTCTGGAACACGGCGCCCAGTCGCGCCCGCACGCGGTTGCCGTCGACGCGCGGGTCGGAGATGTCCTGCGCGCCCAGCCAGATGCGTCCGTCGTCGATGGGCTCGAGCAGGCCCAGGCAGCGCAGCAGCGTGGACTTTCCCGACCCCGATGCGCCGATGAGGGCGACCACCTCGTGCGCCGAGAGCGACACCGAGACGCCGCGCAGCACGTCGCGGTCGCCGAACGACTTCCACAGGTCGTCGGCGCGCAGCACGGGCGCGCCGGGGCCGTCGGCGGGCCCGGTCACAGGATCGATCCCTGCTGCTCGCGTTCGCGCAGCCGCGCCGTGTACCAGTCCGTGAGGCGGATGGTCGGGATCGCCAGCAGGATGAACAGGATGCCGGCGACGACGTACGGCGTGAAGTTGTAGCTCAGCGATGCCGCCGACCGGGCGGCGGCGATGGCGTCGATCGCCCCGAGGATGGAGATGAGGCCCACG
Organism: Microbacterium sp. PAMC21962; assembly: GCF_019443465.1. Lineage (NCBI taxonomy): Bacteria > Bacillati > Actinomycetota > Actinomycetes > Micrococcales > Microbacteriaceae > Microbacterium > Microbacterium sp. PAMC21962. The sequence goes on from NZ_CP080381.1 coordinate 3,162,968, forward strand.
TCCTTCTGCATGGAGATGAAGTCGTTCATCAGCGCCGGGGTGACCTTGCGCACCGCCTGGGGGAGCACGACACGGCGGAGGGTCTGCACGTAGCCGAGCCCGAGTGCCCGCGCCGCGAGGCGCTGCGAGGGGTGGACGGCCTCGATGCCGGCGCGCAGCACCTCGGCGACGTACGACGAGTAGGTGAGCGTGACCGCGACGACGCCGAGCACGACCACCGGGATCCGTGTGTTCATGATCGTCGGCACGCCGAAGCCGATGAGGTAGAGCACGATGATGAACGGCAGCCCGCGGAACAGGTCGGTGTACCCGGCGGCCAGCACGCGCAGCGGGAAGAACACCGGGCCGCGGACGGTGCGCAGCACGGCGATGACCAGCGCCACCGCCGACACCGTGACGAGCGAAATGCCGAGCACCTGCAGGTTGATGAGGAACCCGTCCCAGATCTTGGGCAACGACTGCAGGGCGATCTGCGGATCGAAGAACGCCCGCTGCACGCTCGCCCAGCCGGGCGTGTCGATGACGGTGGCCCAGACGATCGCGGCGAACACGAGGCTCGAGGCGACCGCGACGAGCACCGACCGGCGCTCGCGGCCGCGCCGGAAGGCGCGCCGCTCGAGCTCGAGCGCGCTCGGCGCGCGGGTGGTCGAGTGACTGGTCACAGAGCGACGTTACCCGAGCCGGTCACTGCAGCTGGGGCACGCCCTCGGTCAGCACCGACAGCCACGTCTTCTTCAGCTCGTCGAGGGTGCCGTTCTCGCGCAGCGTGTCGACGGCCGCGCTCACCTTCGCGGTGAGCGGCGAGTCCTTGGCCAGCAGCAGTCCCCACTGGTCGGGGATGCCGGCGGCGGGCAGCTCGCCCACGACGAACGAGTTCTCGATGTAGGGCGCGTTGACGGCGACGTAGGCCGTGGGGGTGTCCAGGACGATCGCGTCGATCTGCCCCGCCTTGAGGGCGGCCACCGCATCCTCGTTGGAGTTGTAGAGCGAGGGCGCCGTGGCCGGGGCGATCGCCTTCTCGAGGGTGGCGGCGCTCGTCGAGCCGGTCATCGCGCCGATCGCGAGCGCCTTGAGGCCCGCGATGTCGGTGATCCCCTGCGCCTTCCCGCCCTTGAGCGCCACGACCGACTGGCTGGCCTCGTAGTACGGCGTGGAGAAGTCGACCGCCTGCTTGCGCTCGTCGGTGATCGTGTACTGCTGGATGTTGATGTCGAAGTTCTTCGGCCCCGGGGCGATGGCCGACTCGAAAGAGGTGCGCACCCACACGACGTCCTCCTTGGCGAAGCCGAGCTGCTCCGCCACGGCGTAGGCGACGGCGGCTTCGAAGCCCTTGCCCGAGGCGGGGTCGTCGTCGTACACGTAGGGCTCGTACGCCGTCTCGCCCGTGGCGACGGTGAGCTTGCCGGGCGTGATGTAGCCGGCATCCGCGTCCGCCGAGCCCGAAGCGGTGCCGCCCGTGCCGCCGGCGCAGCCGGCGAGGGCGAGGGCGAGGGCCGCCGCGGTGGCGGCGAGGGCGGTGCGCAGGATGGGACGCGTCATGGAGACCTCCGGGTGGGATGGGCGGCACGCGGGATGCTGTGCGCGGATGCCGCGACCTCCATCTTCGCCGGACCCGCGTGCGGGGGCGGCGTCGGGCGACGCTTTGTTACGAGGTCTTCACTCTTTGCGACCGAGGCGCTCGGCGGCGCGGTCGTAGTACCGGCCGGCGCGCGCCTCGATCCTCTCGTCGATCTTCGCGTACACCAGCCAGCCGATCGCGATGATGATCGGCGGCAGCACGGCGGCCCAGAACCAGCTTCCGCCGGCGTTGACCCGGGTCAGCAGGAGCGTGATGACCCAGACGATGGCCGCGACCGCCAGCACGATCGCGCCCTGGACGAGGGCCTCGCCCGCGCGGGTGCGCTCGGAGGCCGACCGTGCGGCCGCCGAACGGAACCCCTTCTCGGCGATCGGCTTGACGACGATCTCGGCGAGGGAGAGCACGACCGAGGCCCAGATCGCGGCGACGCCGACGCGCGCGGGGGTCAGCAGGCCGATCAGCAGCAGCACGACGAGGTTGAACACGTACAGCGACGCGAACCGGACGATCCAGGCCTTCATCCCGTCAGCGTGTCACGTCTGCGACGAGTTGGCGAGTTCGGTATCCGCCGCAGCGGCGCCCGCGGTCGCCGCGCGCGGTGCCCGCCGGCGCGACGCGGCGTCGGTCCGCCCGTGGTCGGCGACACGGTCGATCCAGCCGCGCCGTGCCGTGTCGTCGCTGAAGCGGACGGGGGTGAAGCGGGAGATGCCGACGGTGCGCACGCCGCAGTACCCGAGCGTCGCGCGCGTGAGGGAGGCCTCCGCGGCCCCGCGGTACACCAGCCGGTTCCAGAAGCGCGGCGAGTCCATCGTCATGACGATGCGCGCGGTCCTCCCCGCGAGGAGGCGCTCGGACAGCGCCGAGCGCTCGCGATAGCGGAAGGTCGCGCCGGAGAGGAAGACGCGGTCGATGAAGGCCTTCAGTGCCGCGGGGGTCGTTCCCCACCACTGCGGGTGGAAGATCACGAGGTGATCGGCCCAGAACACGTCGTCGAGGTAACGGGCGACGTCCGCGTCCAGCGGCAGGTCGTCGGGGCGGTCGGCGCGCGGGGCGCGCAGCTGGTCGCGCGAGCGCGGGTGGTCGGGGATGGGATCGTGTGCGAGGTCGATGACGCGGACCTCGGCGCCCGCGGCGCGCGCCGCGTCGACGTAGGAGCCGGCGAGGGCGTGGGTGAGGGTGTCGGGCAGGGGAGTGCCGACGATGACGAGCAGACGGCGGTTCATGTGGTGCGACCTTTCGCGATGACGATCTCGGTGAGGATGCTGAGGTGGGCGTTGAGGCCGGCGGGCTCGATGCCGGTGGGGGAGTGCGCGGGGTCGAGACGGGGGTCGGCGAGCATCTCGGTGAACGCCGCTTCGAGCTCTCCGCCCGCGACGCGCACCAGCTCCGCCCCACGGGCGGTGAGGGCGAGCACGACGCGCCGGCCGTCGCCGGGCGTGGCCGTGATCCAGCCGTCGGCGACGAGTGCGGGCACGCGCTTGCTGACGGCGGCCTTCGTCACCCGCAGGCAGTGGGCGAGGCCCGTGATGTCGATGGGGGCGCGCTCGGCGAGGGTGGCGAGCACCTCGAAGAGGTTGAAGCTCACCCCGTGCCGCTCGCGCAGCCAGGCGTCCGCGAACAGGTCGAGCTCGCCCACGAGCTCGTGGAGGGTGACGGTGATGCGGTCGGCCATGCTACGAGTCAACCAGTTGACATGGTGATGTGTCAACTGGTTGACTCGGGGGTCACTGCAGACGGACGAGACGGTCGAGGTCGTCGCCGGGCAGGACGTCGGCGGTGGCCGTGACCCGCACGTCGACGAGGTCGGCGCGGCCGCTCAACACGTTGAGGAACGCCGTGTCGGCGGCATCCCGCCCCGTCGCGATGCGCACGAGCGTGTCTCGCGGCGCCAGGGTGGTGGCGTCGACGATGCGCCACGCCCCGTCGATCCAGGCCTCCGTGACCGCGTGGAAGTCCATGGGGTCCAGACCGGGTGCGTAGACCGCGACGAGCCGTGCGGGGATGCCGCGGGCGCGCAGCAGGGCGACGCACAGGTGGCTGTAGTCGCGGCACACGCCCTGGCGGGCGAGCAGCGTGCGGGTGGCGCCGTCGGTGGGCAGGCTCGATCCGCTCACGTACGACAGCTCCGTGCCCACCCACGACGACACCGCGAGCAGCAGCGCGGCGGCGTCGTCGATGCCGGCGAACTCCGCCCCCGCGGTGGGCGCGAGCGCGTCGGACTCGGCGTAGCGGCTGGGGCGGCCGTAGACCAGCAGCTCGGTCTCGTCGGCGGTCAGCGGCGCGGCCGTGCCGTCGATCGTCGCCCCGTAGTCGAGCCGGAGCGTTCCGGTCGGGGCGTGCACGCGGTGCAGGCGTCCGCCGTGCGCGTCGGCGAGCTCCCGCACCGGCACGGGGGCGCCGTCGACGCTGACGCTCAGCGCCTCGGATGCCGGGGCGTACGCCGCGGACACGGCGACCGCGAACACGAGGTCGGCGGGCTCGGTGACGCTCAGCTCGATGTGTGCGGTGACGGTCCTCTGCATGGGCCCAGCCTCGCACGCGCCGGGGGCGGGTGCGCGGGGGTTGACATCGCCGCGGGCGGGGCGTTTCGACTCGCTGCGCTCGCTCAACGACCGGGGGTGCGGGGGCGGGGCGTTTCGACTCGCTGCGCTCGCTCAACGACCGGGGTGGGGTGGGGGCGTTTCGACTCGCTGCGCTCGCTCAACGACCGGGGGTGCGGGGGCGGGGGCGTTTCGACTCGCTGCGCTCGCTCAACGACCGGGGTGGGGTGGGGGCGTTTCGACTCGCTGCGCTCGCTCAACGACCGGGGGTGGGGCGGGGGCGGCTCAGTACGAGCCGCGTACCGTGTCGTCCGCCGCGGGCACCCACCGCGCCGCGAGCGCCTCCGACCCCCGCGCGAGCAGCGCCACGTCGGCGCCGACGAGGACGAAGACGGCCCCGGCATCCAGATACGACTGGGCCACGCGCGGGTCGAACGCATTGACGCCCACGGGTGTGCCCGTCGACCGCACCGCCTCGAAGGCGCGGATCACGGCGGCCGTGACGTCGGGATGGGTCTGCTGACCGAGCAGCCCCATCGAGGCGGCCAGGTCGCTCGGCCCCACGAAGACCCCGTCGATGCCGTCGACCGCGGCGATCTCGGCGGCCGCGTCGACGCCCTCGGCCGTCTCGACCTGCACGAACACCGAGACGTACGCGTCGGCGTTCGGGAGGTAGTCCTCGACGCGGTTCCAGCGGGCGGAACGCGCGAGCGCGGAGCCGACGCCCCGCCGGCCGCGCGGGGGATAGCGGGTGGCCTCCACGACGGCGCGTGCCTCGGCGGCCGACGACACCATCGGCACGAGGATGTTCTGCGCGCCCAGGTCGAGCACCTGCTTGATGGTCACGACGTCGCCGATCGGCAGGCGCACCACCGCCGTCGCGGGCGACCCCTCGACGGCCTGCAGCTGCTCCCGCACGGAGGCGAGGGTGTTCGGCCCGTGCTCCATGTCGATGAGCAGCCAGTCCAGGCCCGAGCCCGCCATGATCTCGGCGACGAGCGCGGAGCCGGAGCACACCCAGCCTCCGGCGAGGGGGCGGGATGCCGCGGCCAGCCGGTCGCGGAAGGTCGGGCTCAGACGAAACGACACTCGATGACCCCCATCTCGCCGAAGTCGCAGCGCACCTCGTCGCCGCGTCGGACCCACATGGGCCGCGTGAACGACCCGGCGAGGATGATCTCGCCCGCCTCGAGTCTGGCACCGTGCTGCGCGAACTTGTCGGCGAGCCACGCCACGCCCGCCGCGGGATGGCCGAGGACGCCGGCGGCGACACCCGTCTCCTCGATCTCGCCGTTGCGGCTGAGCACGCCGGGCACCCAGCGCAGGTCGATCTCGTCGGGCCGGCGATGGACGTCGCCGAGCACCATCGCGCCGTACGCGGCGTTGTCGCTGATCGTGTCGACGATCGTGCGGCCCTCCAGCTCGATGTGCGAATTGAGCACCTCCAGCGCGGGCACCGCGTAGTCGATCGCCGCGAGCGCGTCCTCGAGCGTGCAGCCCGGCCCCGCGAGCGGGGTTTTCAGCACGAAGGCCAGCTCGACCTCGATGCGCACGTTCGAGAAGTGGTCCACCGGGATGGCCGCTCCCGTCGGGTAGACGGTGTCGTCGAACATGACGCCGTAGTCGGGCTCGGTGATGCCGGTGGCCTGCTGCATCGCCTTCGAGGTGAGTCCGATCTTGCGGCCCACGAGAGTGCGTCCGGCCGCGATCATGCGGTCGCGCCAGACGCCCTGGATCGCGTAGGAGTCGTCGATCGTCGCCTCGGGGTGTCGCGCCGTGATCCGGGGGATGACGGTGTGGGTGCGGTCGGCTTCGGCCAGCTCCTCGGCGAGGCCGGCGATGGTCTCGGCATCCATGATCAGAGCTGGTGGCCCAGCTTGTACTCGCCCTGCTTCCATTCCGGCAGTGACGACTCGTCGTCGCCGCGGGTGTAGCTGAAGCCGTCGGCGCCGATCGTCACGGCCATCTCCGAGGCGTCGGTGCGGGTGACGACGGGCTGCGGGTTGCCGTCCAGGTCGAGCACGAGCGACGCATCGGTGTACCAGGACGGCACGACCGGGGTGCCCCACCAGTCGCGGCGCTGGTTGTCGTGCACGTCCCACGTGACGACGGGGTTGTCCGGGTCGCCGGTGTAGTAGTCCTGCGTGTAGATCTCGACGCGGTGGCCGTCGGGGTCGCGCAGGTACAGGTAGAACGCGTTGCTGACGCCGTGGCGGCCCGGCCCGCGCTCGATCATGTCGCTGCGGCGGAGGGCGCCGAGCTTGTCGCAGATCGCGAGGATGTTGTGCTTCTCGTGGGTCGAGAACGCGACGTGGTGCATCCGCGGGCCGTCGCCGCCGGTCGTCGCCGTGTCGTGCACGGTGGGCTTGCGGCGCATCCAGGCGGCGTAGACCGTTCCCTCCTCGTCCTGGATGTCCTCCGTCACGCGGAAGCCGAGGTCCTGGTAGTGGCGCACCGCCCGGGGGACGTCGGGCGTCACCTGGTTGAAGTGGTCGAGGCGCACGAGCGCTCCCGGTGTGTACAGGTCGTACCGCCAGGCGAGCCGCTCGACGTGCTCCGTCTCGTAGAAGAACTCGTACGGGAAGCCGAGGGGGTCGACGACCCGGACGGCGTCGCCGATGCCCTTCGTGAAGCCCTCCGGGTTGCGGCGCACGTCGCAGCCGAGCTCGGTGTAGAAGGCGACGGCGCGGTCGAGGTCGTCCGCGGAGCGCACCCGGTAGCTGAACGCGGCCACGGCGGCGATCGGCCCCCGGCGCAGGACGAGGTTGTGGTGGATGAACTCCTCGAGCGAGCGCAGGTAGACGGTGTCCTCGTCCTCCTCGGTGACCGTCAGCCCCAGGACGTCCACGTAGAACTCGCGGGAGCGCGCCAGATCGGTGACGACGAGCTCCATGTAGGCGCAGCGCAGGATGTCGGGGGCCGGCGACGTCGGGGTGGCGACGGGGTTGTCCGAGGCGATGGGCGCCTCGGGCGAGACGAAGAACCCGGACGAGGTCTTCGTCATGGTCGAGCGGTCGGTCATGTCAGCGTCCTTGCGTGATGAGGGGTGGGTCAGTTCTTGCCGAATGTCGGGTTGTGGACCGCGCCGAGCGTGATGTGCACGGCCTGCTGGTCGGTGTAGAAGTCGATGGAGCGGTAGCCGCCCTCGTGGCCGAGGCCCGACGCCTTCACCCCGCCGAACGGGGTGCGCAGGTCGCGGACGTTGTTCGAGTTGAGCCAGACCATGCCGGCCTCCACCGCCTGGGCGAAGTTGTGCGCGCGTCTGAGGTCGTTGGTCCAGACGTAGGCGGCGAGCCCGTAGCGCGTGTCGTTGGCGAGCGCGAGGGCCTCCTCGTCGGTGTCGAACGGCGTGATCGCGACGACCGGACCGAAGATCTCCTCCTGGAAGATGCGGGCGTCGGGGGCGACGTCGGCGAACACCGTCGGGGCGACGAAGTTGCCGAACGCGAAGCCCTCGGGCCGTCCGCCTCCGGCGACCAGGCGCCCCTCGGTCTTGCCGATCTCGACGTAGCCCATCACCTTCGCGAAGTGCTCGGGGTGCACGAGCGCGCCGACCTCGGTCGCCGGGTCGTGCGGGTAGCCGACCTTCACGCGCGACGCCTGCGCCGCGTAGCGCTCCACGAACTCGTCGTAGACGCCCCGCTGGACGAGGATGCGGCTGCCGGCCGTGCAGCGCTCGCCGTTGAGGGAGAACACGCCGAAGATGGTCGCGTCGATCGCGGCATCCAGGTCGGCGTCGGCGAAGACGATCGCCGGGCTCTTGCCACCGAGCTCCATCGACAGGCCCTTCAGGAACGGCGCCGCGTTGCCGAAGATGATCTGGCCCGTGCGGCTCTCGCCCGTGAAGGAGATGAGGGGCACGTCGGGGTGCTTCACGAGGGCATCGCCCGCGTCTTCGCCGAGGCCGTTGACGAGGTTGAAGACGCCCTGCGGCAGGCCCGCCTCCTCGAAGATCCCCGCCCAGAGGGATGCCGACAGCGGCGTGAACTCCGCGGGCTTGAGCACGACGGTGTTGCCGGTCGCCAGGGCGGGGCCGAGCTTCCACGACTCGAGCATGAACGGGGTGTTCCAGGGCGTGATCAGCCCCGCCACGCCGATCGGCTTGCGGTTGACGTAGTTGATCTGCCGGCCCGGCACCTTGAAGGTGTCGTCGGACTGGGCGACGATGAGGTCCGCGAAGAAGCGGAAGTTCTCCGCGGCTCGCCGTGCCTGACCGAGGGCCTGGGTGATGGGAAGGCCCGAGTCGAAGGATTCGAGCTCGGCGAGACGGGCGTCGCGCGACTCGACGATGTCCGCGATGCGGTGCAGGATGCGGGAGCGCTCGCGCGGCAGCATCCGCGGCCAGGGCCCCTCGGTGAAGGCGCGTCGCGCCGCGGCGACGGCGAGGTCGATGTCGGCCTTCTTGCCGGCCGCGGCCCGCACGTAGACCTCGTTGCTGACCGGCTCGAGCACCTCGAACGTGTCGCCGTCGACCGCATCCACGAAGCGTCCGTCGATGTAGTGGCGGATGCGGTCGGGCAGGTCGGCGGGTACATGCCGCGTGTCCAGGGCCGGAGTCGTCGTGTCGGTCATGGTCTCTCCGATCGATGGCGGGTCAACGCCCGGGGGTGTCGTGTCGGGCCTGCAGGAACGCGTCGAGCGTGCGCAGGCGGTGGGTGCGGGTGAACATCTCCAGCTCGTCCGGGTCGGCCTGGCCGCGGATGAGGTCGAGGATGCGATCGTGCTCCTCCACGGAGTGGCGCGGGCGCCCCGGGATGAGCGCGAAGGAGGTGTCGCGAAGACCCGCCAGGCGCGACCAGCCGCGATCGACGAGGTCGAGGATGTGCGGGTTGGGGCAGCGGTCGAACAGCACGGCGTGGAAGCGCTGGTTGAGCTGGGTGTACGTGTGCGCGTCGAAGTCGTCGAGCAGCCGGTGCATGCGTGCGTTGATCTCGGATGCCGCGGCGAGGTCGTCCGCCGTCACGAACGGCGCGGCGAGGCGCGTCGCGTAGCCCTCGACGAGGCTCAGCGTCTGCATCGTGTGGACGTAGGCCTCCTCGTCGACCACCGACACCCGCGCGCCGACGTTCTTCTCGAACGTGACCAGATGTTCCGCCTCGAGGCGGCGGATCGCCTCGCGCACCGGCACCACGCTCATCTCCAGCTCCGCGGCGATGGCGCCGAGCACCAGCCGGTAGCCGGGCCCGTACTCGTGGCGGTGGATGCGCTCGCGGATCCAGTCGTAGGCGATCTCCGACTTGCTGCCGGTGGCGACCGTGGTCATCGCGACTCCTCGTAGATGGCGCGCCAGTGCGCGTTCATCGGGAACAGGCCCTCCACGGGATGGCCTTCGGCGACCCGGGCGGCGATCCACGCGTCCTCCTCCTCCTGGAGGAGTGCCGCGTCCGCGATCTCCTGAGCCCGTGCCGGAGGGATGACGATGACGCCGTCGGCATCGCCGACGAGGATGTCGCCGGGCTGCACGGTCGTGCCGCCGCAGGCGATCGTGACGTTCACGTCCCAGGGCACGTGCTTGCGGCCGAGCACGGCCGGGTGCCCGCCGACGGTGTAGACCGGGATGCCCACGTCCGCCACGGCGGCGATGTCGCGCACGCCGCCGTCCGTGACGATGCCGGCGGCGCCGCGGGCGTGGGCGCGGATGGCGAGGACGTCGCCGAGCGTTCCCGACCCCGCCTCGCCGCGGGCCTCGATCACGATGACCTCGCCGTCCGCGACGGTGTCGAAGGCGCGCTTCTGCGCGTTGTAGCCGCCGCCGTGGCTGGCGAAGAGGTCTTCGCGGCCCGGGACGAACCGCAGCGTCTTCGCGGTGCCGACGAGCTTGCTCGCGGGGTGCAGGGGGCGCACGCCGTCGATCGTGACGTTGTCGAGTCCGCGCTTGCGCAGCTGCTGCGACAGTGCGGCCACCGGGGTGCGCAGGAGTTTGTCGCGCAGCTGCGGGCTCAGCGGCCCTCCGACGCGGCCCTCCGGCCCGGCGGAACCCTGAGCCGACACGCCGTCACCCGCCAGGCCGGCGGCCTCCCGCGAGCCCCAGGCCTCCTCGCGCTGCAGATCGTCGACGGCCGGCAGCGATCCGAGCGTCTCGTCGAACGGGATGTCAGGACCGTCGACCACCGTGGTGATCAGGCGTCCGGTGCTCGCGCCGGTCGCCGGCACGTCGACTTCGACCTCGACGACCTCGCCGGGGACGACGACGGAGGAGCCGGCCGGTGTGCCCGTCAGGATGATGTCGCCGGACTCCAGCGTGAAGTGCTGCGAGAGGTCGGCGACGAGCTGCGCGAGCGGGAAGAGGAGGTCGTCGGTGGTGCCCTCCTGCCGCAGCCGGCCGTCCACCCAGGTGCGCACGCGGAGGGCGGTGGGGTCGAGGTCGGCGGCGGGCAGCAGCGTCGGCCCGATGGGCGTGAACCCGTCGCCGCCCTTGGAGCGGACGTTGGAGCCCTTGTCGTTGGCGCGCAGGTCGTAGAGGCCGAGGTCGTTGGCCGCGGTGACCCAGCCGACGTGCCGCCAGGCGTCGTCCACGCCGACCCGTCGGGCGGCGGTGCCGATGACGAGTGCGATCTCGCCCTCGAACGCCAGCAGCTCGGTGCCGGCGGGCCGTTCCACGACACCGCCCGAGGCGGCGACGGAGCTGGACGCCTTGAAGAAGTAGGAGGGGGCGGCGGGTCGGCGGCCGCGCTGGGCGGCCCGCGACTCGTAGCTGAGGTGGACGGCGACGATCTTCCCCGGCCGGCTCGGCAGCGCGGCGAAACGGGTGTCGACGGCATCCGCCGTGTCGTTGTCAGTCACCGTGGGGTGGTCGATGGTCATGAGCTCCCTCGCCCTTGCGTCGTATCCGAAATCGTATATGATCGTTCGCACCGGAGCAAGCATCGCTTCTCCGCACGACAGAGACGTCACACGACACGGGAGTCACACACCGATGAGCGCATCCCCGAGCCAGGCCGGCGGGTTCACCCCGACCGGCACGATCGCCGCCCACACCGATCGCCGCCGGGTGGTGTTCGCCACCATCGTGGGCACGACGGTCGAGTGGTACGACTTCTTCATCTACGCCTCGGCGGCCGGCCTCGTCTTCGGCCAGCTGTTCTTCGCGCCCGCCGGCGAGGGCTTCGCCCAGGTGCTCTCGTTCATCACGGTGGGCATCAGCTTCCTGTTCCGGCCCTTCGGAGCCTTCCTCGCCGGCCACTTCGGCGACAAGTACGGCCGCCGCCTCGTCCTCATGGTGACGCTCGTCCTGATGGGCATCGCGACGACGCTCGTGGGGTTGCTGCCCACGTATGCCGCGATCGGCATGGCCGCGCCGATCCTCCTCGTCCTCCTGCGCATCCTCCAGGGCATCTCGGCCGGCGGCGAGTGGGGCGGCGCGGTGCTCATGGCCGTCGAGCACGCGCCCAAGACGCGCCGCGGGGTCTTCGGCGCCTCGCCGCAGATGGGCGTTCCCCTCGGACTGCTCCTCGCGTCGGGCATGCTCGCCCTGATGGCGCTCATCGCGCCGGGGGAAGCCTTCCTGCAGTGGGGGTGGCGGGTGCCGTTCCTGCTGTCGTTCGTCCTGATCGTCATCGGCTCCTACGTGCGCCGCCGGGTCGAGGAGAGCCCCGTGTTCACCGAGCTCGCCGAACGCAAGGAGGAGACCCGGATGCCGATCGTGCAGCTGTTCCGTCGTCACGCGCTCCTCGTGATCGTCGCCGCGCTCGTCTTCGCCGGCAACAACGCCGTCGGCTACATGACCACCGGCGGCTACATCCAGCGCTACGCCACCGACCCCAAGGGGCCGATCGGCCTCGCGACGGCCGACGTGCTGGGCGCCGTCACCCTGTCGGCGATCACCTGGCTGCTGTTCACGTTCCTGTCCGGCTGGATCTCCGACCGCATCGGGCGCCGCACCACCTACCTGATCGGCTGGGTGCTGCAGCTGATCGGCGTGTTCCTCCTGTTCCCGCTCGTCGACACGGGATCGATCGTGACGCTGACCGTCGGTCTGGTGATCCTCACCGTCGGCCTCGGGTTCACCTACGGCCCGCAGGCCGCGCTGTACGCCGAGCTGTTCCCGGCATCCATCCGCTTCTCGGGAGTCTCCATCTCCTACGCGATCGGGGCCATCCTCGGCGGGGCGTTCGCACCCACGATCGCCCAGGCGATCGTCCAGGCGACGGGGTCGACCACGGGCGTGACCTGGTACCTCGCCGGCATGACGGTGCTGGGCCTCGTCGCGACCCTGCTGCTGCGCGACCGCAGCGGCATCCCGCTCGGTCCCGACCACGAGGCGGAGCAAGCCGTGAGTCCCCTCTACGGCATGTCGAAGGCGTGAGCCGGAAAGGCGACGACGATGCAGTTCCATCACCACGGGTACGTCTCGGAGGATCCGCGGGTGCTCCCCGCCGCCGGCACGGGCCTCGACCGTCCCGCCGCGCTGCCCGACGAGATCGACGTGCTCATCGTGGGCTCGGGTCCGGCAGGGATGCTGCTGGCCGCGCAGCTGTCGCAGTACCCCGATGTCGTCACCCGCATCGTGGAGCGGCGCAGCGGACGCCTGCCGCTCGGTCAGGCCGACGGCATCCAGCCGCGCAGCGTCGAGACGTTCCAGGCGTTCGGCTTCGCCGAACGCATCATCGCCGAGGCCTACAACATCGGCTGGATGAACTTCTGGGGGCCCGACCCCGAGAACCCGCGCGCCATCGTGCGCCGTTCGCGCACCGCCGACTACGCGTACGACATCAGCGAGTTCCCGCACCTCATCGTCAACCAGGCGCGCGTGCTCGACTACTTCGCCGAGGCGGCGGCCCACGGGCCCGGGCGGATCGTCCCCGACTACGGCATCGAGTTCACCGGGCTCACCGTCCACGACACGGGGGAGTATCCCGTCGAGGTGGGGCTGCGGGTCGTGGCCGGGCCGGACGCGGGAGACGAGCGGGTCGTGCGCGCCAGATACGTCGTCGGATGCGACGGGGCGCGCAGCGGCGTGCGGGCGGCGATCGGGCGCGTGCACGTCGGCGACATCTCGCAGCACGCCTGGGGCGTCATGGACGTGCTGGTCGAGACCGACTTCCCCGACTGGCGCATCAAGTGCGCGATCAACGCCGAAGCGGGCAACATCCTCCACATCCCGCGCGAGGGCGGCTATCTCAGCCGCGTCTACGTGGATCTCGGCGCGGTCGCCGCGGACGACGACCACCGGGTGCGCCAGACGCCGATCGAGGAGATCATCCGGCGCGCAGGCGAGATCCTCCATCCGTACACGCTCGATGTGAAGAGCGTGGCCTGGCACAGCGTGTACGAGGTGGGCCACCGGGTCACCGACGGCTTCGACGACGTGCTCGACGGCGGCCGCGACCCGCGGGTCTTCCTCACCGGGGATGCCTGCCACACCCACAGCGCCAAGGCCGGACAGGGCATGAACGTGTCGATGCAGGACGGGTTCAACCTCGGCTGGAAGCTCGGCTCGGTGCTCACCGGGCTGAGCCCGGCATCCCTGCTGTCGACGTACGGCGCCGAACGGCGTCCGGTCGCGCAGCAGCTCATCGACTTCGACAAGGAGTGGTCGTCGTTGATGGCGAGGAAGCCGGAGGAGATCTCCGACCCCACCGACCTCGCGACCTACTACCTGGCGACGGCCGAGTTCCCGTCCGGATTCATGACGACCTACACCGTCGGTGCGGGCGTCGTGGCGAGCGACGCGTACCAGCACCTCGCGACGGGCTTCCCGGTCGGCAAGCGGTTCAAGAGCGCACCCGTGACGCTCGCGGCGGACGGCAACGTGGTGCACCTCGGTCATCACGCGAAGGCCGACGGCCGCTGGCGCCTGTACGCCTTCGCCGACGCCGCCGGCACGCGGGCCGACTCCGCCGTCGCCGGCTTCGCGCGGTGGCTGGCCGAGGCGCCGGACTCGCCCGTGCGCCGCTACACCCCGCACGGGAGCGACGTCGACGCGATCTTCGACGCCAAGGTGGTCTATCAGGAGGGGTTCGAGGAGATCGACGTCACCCGGGCCCCCGCGATCTTCCGGCCCCGATCCGGTGCCCTCGCCCTCACCGACTGGGAGAAGGTGTTCGCCGCAGCACCGAACCGCTGGAACGACGTGGACATCTTCGACGCGCGCGGACTGTCGCGGGACGGTGTGCTGGTCGTCGTGCGCCCCGACCAGTACGTCGCGGCCGTCCTGCCCCTGGAAGCGACGGACGAGCTGGCATCGTTCTTCGCGGAGTGGATGCTGCCCGTGGCGTGACCGGCCCCGTGGGGTCGGTGGTGTCGGCCGGCGTGGGGCGTCTCGACTCGCTGCGCTCGCTCAACGGCCGGGGCGCTCTCCCGGTCCGTCAGTCGAGGTCGTCGAAACCGCTCAGGCGCAGCTCCTCCGCATCGAGGTGGGCCTCGAGCCGCCGGGCGAGCAGGTCGTCCACCGTGCCCTCGCGACGCAGGCGCAGCAGCACCTCCCGCTTGCGGTCGAGCAGCGCGAGCTTGAGCCGGGTCATCTCCTCGAACCGGGTCAGCGGCGAGCGCTGCGTGAGATCGATCCCCGTCGACGCGGCCAGCATCGTCAGGGCCGTCACGCTCTCCGAGGCCGCCTCGGCGGGGGATGCCGCGGCATCCACGACGGCCTGCGCGCCCGTGTCGGGAGCCGACGGGGCGGCGACCATACCCTCGAGCTGGGCGATCTGATCGGCATCCGAGGCGGCCTGCGCCCGGGCGAAGGCACGGGCGTTGGCCAGCTCGAGCATGTCGTAGCCGTCGCGGCGCGCGCGTTCGCGGACCTCGTCGCTGATGCCGTGCTCGGCGGCGATGTCGTCGAGGGCCGCGATGGCGGCACCCGTGATCGTGCGCTGAGCGAGCTCCAGCTCGTCGGCCGCCCACTCGTCGCTCGGCAGCTGCGCCCACCGCACGACCGCGGGCAGCAGCGGACCCTGCACGAGCAGGCTCAGCACGATCACTCCGGCGGTCACGAACACGACGGCATCCCGCCCGGTGAGGGGGTCGCCGGCCGACGTCGTGAGGGGGACGGACAGCGCGATCGCGAGCGAGACGGCGCCGCGGAAGCCCGCGACGGTGCTGACGATGCGGGCGCGGTTGAGCGAGCCCGGGCCGGTCCGGGCGGACAGACCGGGCGTGCGCGGTCGCGAGAACGGGGAGACCAGCAGCTGGAAGACGTACCGGACCACCAGCAGCGCCGCCCACGCGGCGATCGTGAGCAGGACGAGCCCCCACAGCTCGCCGGGGGAGATCTCGTGGAGGACGAGCTGCACCTCGAGCCCGATGAGCACGAAGAGCGCCCCGTTGAGCAGATACACCCCGAACGGCCACGCCGCCGTCGCGGTGCGGCGCGAGGCCGCCGTCGTGATGCGCGGGGAGGCCCAGGCGATGATGAGGCCCGCGAAGACGACGGCGAGCACCCCCGAGGCGTTGACGAGCTCGGCGAGCAGGAAGGCCGTGAACGGGACCAGCAGCAGGGTGACGTTGATCGACAGGGCGTTGCGCATCCGCCGCAGCGACACGTAGGCGAGCGCCGCCACCGCGATGCCCGCCGCCGCGCCGCCCAGATACGACATCAGCACCGTCGCGGTGATCGACCAGCCGGTGACGGTGTCGCCGAGGGCGACCGAGATCGCGATCGCGTAGAGCACGAGGGCCGTGCCGTCGTTGGTCAGGCTCTCGGCCTTGAGCTTCATGAACGTGCGCTGCGGCAGCAGGCGTCCGAGGGCCGCGACGGCGGTCGCGTCGGGCGGGGCCACCGCCGCGCCGAGGATCATCGCGGCGGGCCAGGGCAGGCCGAACATCGTCGCGACCCAGGCGACGGCGAACGCCGAGGCGACCACCAGCAGCGTGCTCATCGGGATGATGTACCGCAGCGACCGGCGCACGCCGCGCAGCGATGTCGTCAGGCTCTCCCAGAACAGCATGACCGGAAGGAACAGCAGCAGGACGGTCTCGGGCGGCAGCTCGATCTGCCGCAGCGCCGGGACGAATCCGAGCAGCAGCCCGATGACGAGCAGCACCAACGGTGTCGCCACGCGCAGCCGCGGCGCGAGGATCGTCCCCGCCAGCACCGCGAGCCCCAGCAGGACCGTGACCTCCAGGCCTTCCATGGCACCCCGTTTCCGCGCGCGCGTTCGCCGACGGCTTTCCCGTCGAACCCCAGTGTGCGCCACAGACACAGCGTTCCGACAGGCCCCGGCATTCCCGCCCGCGTCCTCGCCCCGTCCCTTCCGTATTCAGTCTCGACGCCGGGCTCGGCTCGGGTCGGCCGCGGGATTCCGCGGTCGCGGTCGCGGCTGGTGCGTGCGCAGACGGAGTACGGCACGCGCCGACGAATGGGAGCCCAGGGGCGGGGTCAGGAGTTCACGCGGATGATCTCCTGCTGGTAGGGGGCGATGACCGCGCCGGAGATGCGGCAGTCGAGCAGCAGGAACGGCCGGTCGGATGCCGGGGCCGCGGCCCATTCCCCGAGCACGTCCAGATCGTCGAGCGTGCGCACGACGACGCCGCGGGCTCCGACCGCGGCGGCGAGGCCGGCGAAGTCCACCTCGGGGATGAGCATCGGTCCGCGCGCCAGCCCCTGCAGGCCGTAGAGGTTGACCTCGGCGCCGTAGGCGGCGTCGTTCCACACGACGGCCAGCCCGCGGCCCGCGGCGACGCGCACGGCGGATTCGAGGTCGGCGAGCGCCATCAGCCCGCCGCCGTCTCCCGTGCACAGCACGACGGTGGCATCCGGCTTCGCCATCGCGGCGCCCGGCACCGAGGGGAAGCCGAGCCCGATCGACTGGTACGCCGTGCCGACCATCATCATCCGGTCGGGCGATGCCACGGGCCAGTACATGTTGGGCCACCCGAGGAAGTGGCCGCCGTCGGTGACGACGACCCGGTCGCGCGTCGACGGCGCGCTCTCCAGCAGCTCGCCGATGCGCGCGGCGACGGCGCGCGGGTCGAGGCGTCCGTCGGGAGCGAGGCGGTCGCCGTCCTCGCGCCCCCGCAGGGCCGCGAGATCGATGCTCTCGCGCCAGCCGCTCGGCGTCCCGCCGAGGGCGTCGAGCTCCGCGCACAGCGCCTCGGCGACCAGCCGCGCGTCGGCGCGGATGTACCCGCCGACGTGGGGATGCGTCGCCGCGGGGGCGATGTCGACCTGGACGACGCGCGTGCCGGGCGCGAACAGCGCGCCGAAGCGCATCGTGAACTGGTTGAGTCCCGCGCCGAAGACGACGGCGACGTCCGCGGTGGAGAGGAGCTTCATCGCTCCTTCGGCGCCGAAGCCGCCCGTGACGCCCAGGTCGAACTCGCCGCGCGGGAAGATGCCTCGCCCGAGGGCCGTGGTCGCCGTGACGGCGCCGGTCGCGTCCGCGAGGCGGCCCAGGGCCGCGCCCGCACCCGCGATCCATGCGCCGCGGCCGGCGAGGAGGACGGGACGCTCGGCGGCGGCCAGCGCCCGGCCCAGGTCGGCGATGGCGGCGCGGGCGAACGGGGAGGGCGCGAGAGGGGCGGGGAGCACCGGCTGGGGCGCCGCGGGCACGGGCCCCGCGTCGAGCTTCGCGACGTCGTAGGGGATCGCGAGCACGGTCGGCACCCGATAGGTCAAGGCGTGCTCGATCGCGATGACGGTGGTGGCCGCGGCATCCGTGCGACCCACCGTGTACGTGCGGGCGCCGACGGCCGACGCGAGCGCGATCTGGTCGACGCCCCAGGGCCGCGGCCCGGAGGTGGGCTCGTCGCCGACGACGAGCACGAGCGGCACGTGCGCCTGCACGGACTCCGCGAGAGCCGTGAGCGTGTTGGTGAAGCCGGCGCCGTAGGTGGCGGTCGCGGCGGCGAGCCGCCCGCACGCGCGGTGATAGGCGTCGGCGGCGACGACGCCGCCCGCCTCGTGGCGGACCGCCGTGTAGTGCACGTCGGTGGAGCGCTCCAGCGCGTCGAGGACGTGGGCGTTGCCGTTTCCCATCACCCCGAAGACGTGGTCGATGTGGGCGGCGAGGGTCTGGGCGACGTGCGCGGACACGGTGGGCATGGGTCCTCCGGGAGACGGGACGGTGAATGGATGCCGTATGTGTCTCGCGTGCCCCTTTTTCGAGCACCGGATGCCGCGTCGCGTCCGGACGTGTCGATTATAGGGGCGGGGATGCCGGGGAGTACGGCCCGGGACCGCGTCGCCGATCCCCTCTCGCACGGGCAACCCCCGCGCGCCCGGCGACAATCCGCGCGGGGCGCCGCCGCCGACAATGAGAGTCATCGCGCCGCACCGCCGCGCTCGGATCCACGAAGGAGACATCGATGTCCGACTCACCGACCATGCTCGACGAGGCCGCGCTGCTCGCGCGCGTCCAGGCCCCCGAAGGGGAGGGGCGCGAGATCCTCGACGCCGCCACCCGTGAGGTCATCGGGCGCGCCCCCGTCCAGTCGGAGGAGGAGCTCGACGCGGCGGTCGCACGTGCCAAGGCCGCCCAGCCCGCGTGGGACGCCCTCGGCCACGCGGAGCGCTCCGCCCTGCTGAACGCCGCCGCCGACGCGATCGACGCCAACGCGGAAGCGCTCGCACGGCTCCTCTCGCGCGAGCAGGGCAAGCCGCTCAACGGTCCGAACGCGCGGTTCGAGGTGGGGGCGTGCTCCGCCTGGCTGCGCACGAACGCGGCCACCGTTCTGGAGCCCCAGGTGCTCGTCGACGACGCGAACCTGCACGCCGAGCTGGTCTACAAGGCGGCCGGCGTCGTCGGTGCGATCAGCCCCTGGAACTGGCCGATGATGATCTCGATCTGGCAGATCGGCCCGTCGCTGCGGATGGGCAACACGGTCGTGATCAAGCCCAGCAGCAACACGCCGCTCAGCGTGCTCGCGCTGGTCTCGGTGATGAACGAGGTGCTCCCCGCCGACGTGCTCATCGCCGTGTCGGGCCCCGGCGCGGTGGGCGGGCGCCTGGCCGCCCACCCCGACGTCGCGAAGGTGATGTTCACCGGCTCGACGGAGGTCGGGCGCCAGATCATCGAGAGCTCGGCGGGCAACTTCGCGCGCCTGACGCTCGAGCTCGGCGGCAACGACGCCGGCATCGTGCTGCCGGACACCGACGTCAGCGCGATCGCCGACGACCTCTTCTGGGGCGCGTTCATCAACACGGGGCAGACGTGCGCCGCGATGAAGCGGCTGTACGTGCACGACTCCGTCTACGACGAGGTCGTCGACGCGCTCGCCGAGATCGCGGCGCGCACACCCATGGGCCCCGGCCTCGACGAGCGCAACGTCCTCGGCCCGGTGCAGAACAAGGCCCAATTCGACCTGGTCGCCCAGCTCGTCGACGACGCCCGCGCCCACGGCGGCCGGGTCGTCACCGGCGGCGAGGCGGCCCCCGAGCTCGGCGAGCTGTTCTACCGCCCGACGATCGTCGCCGATGTGACCGACGGCATCGCGCTCGTCGACGAGGAGCAGTTCGGTCCCGTGCTCCCCGTCATCCGCTACAGCGACATCGACGACGCCTTCGCCCGCGCCAACGCGGCCGAGGTGGGACTGGGCGCGTCGGTGTGGTCGAGCGACCCGGCCGAGGCCGCCTCCTACGCGACGCGCATGCAGTCGGGCACCGTCTGGGTCAACTCGCACGGCGGGCTGCACCCGATGGTCCCGTTCGGCGGCGTGAAGGCCTCCGGCTACGGCCTCGAGTTCGGCGTCGAGGGCCTGAAGTCGGTCGCCGTGCCGCAGGTCGTGAGCACCCCCGGCCGCACCTCCTGACCGCGCACGAAGAAGGGGCGGATGCCGTGGCATCCGCCCCTTCTTCGTGCGCGCCCCGGGAGCCGACGCCGCTCAGGCCGCGAAGACGCGCCGACCGGCGAACCAGGTCTCCACGACCCGGGCGTCGATCATGGCGTCGGGGTCGCCGCCGACGGCGTCGCGGTCGAGGATGACGAAGTCCGCCGACTTTCCGGGCGTGAGGCTGCCGGTCTCGTGGTCGATCCCCATCGCCCGCGCGGCGCTGATCGTGAAGGCCTCGAGCGCCTCGTCGGGGGTGATCGCCTGCTCCGGCCAGAGGACGCCGGGCGCGCGGCGCAGCGGGTCGGCGCGGGTGACGAGGCCCTGCATGCCCTCGAGCGGGTTCGGCGACTCGCTGACGGGCCAATCGGAGCCGCCGGCGACCAGCGCCCCGGCATCCAGCAGGGCGCGGTTGGGCTGCAGCTGCGCGGCGCGATCCTCGCCGAGCACCGCCGCGAGCGCCTGCGGGATGACCCCGGGGAACCAGATGAACGGGGAGATGTCGGCGACGACCCGCAGCGACGCCATCCGGCCGATGTCGTCGTCGGCGAGGTACTGGCCGTGCGCGATCTGGAATCGGGTGTCGGTGAAACCCTCGGCCCGCAGCCGCGCGACGGTGTCGAGGAACAGCCGCGCCGAGCCGTCGCCGGTGCAGTGGACCTTCGCGCCGAGGCCGCGGTCGGCGACCAGTCGCAGCCATCCGTACAGCTCGTCGCCGGTCATCGTCGTGGTGCCGGTGAAGCCGTCGCCGTGCTCGGTGTCGGGCAGGTACGGATGGAGGAAGCAGGCGGTGCGCGCGGGCGGCACGCCGTCGAGGAAGATCTTCACGAAGTCGGGGCGATGGTGCCGCGTGCGGAAGCGCTCGCCGGCGTCGATCAGCGCCCGTCCCACGGGATCGAACCCGAAGATGTCGTCGTTGATCGTCAGGCTCGACACCACCCAGGCATCCAGCTCGCCCGCCTCGTCCAGGGAGCGCAGCGCCTCGAGGATCTCCAGCGAGACGGCCGCGTCCTGGAAGGCCGTGATGCCGTAGCTCGCGAGCAGCTCGATCCCACGGCGCGACGCGCTCCGGTGCTGCGCCGCGGTGAGCGCCCCGTCGCGCGCGTGGGCCTGCGCGACGGGGATGCCCGCCGCCTCCAGGAGCACCCCGGTGGGATGCCCGTCGCCGGGGTCGAGCACCGTCACGCCGCCGTCGGGCAGGTGCCCGGCGTCGATGCCCGCCAGCTCCAGGGCGCGGGTGTTGGCCCAGCGGTTGTGTCGGCTGTCGTCGGAGAGCATGACGGGATGCCCGTCCGACGCCTCGTCGAGACGCGCGCGCGTGGCCGACGACGACAGCTCGTCCATGAGCGTGCTGGCCCACGAGCCGCCCGTGATCCACGCCCCGGCGGGCAGGGTGCGGGCGCGCTCGCGGACGAGCGCCAGGATCTCGTCGAGGCCGAGCGCGGAGCCGAACGACAGCTCGAACAGGTCGGTGATGCCGGCGATCGCGTGGTGGTTGTGCACGTCGATGAATCCGGGGTAGAGCGCCGCCCCCGCGAGGTCCCGCACGAGCGTGTCGGGACCGCGATGGGCCTCGATCTCGGCGGCCGATCCGACCGCCAGGATGCGGCCGCCCGCGACGGCCACGGCCTCGGCGCGGGGGCGCTCGGCGTCGGCGGTGCGGACGGTCGCTCCGGTCAGGATGAGTTCGGCGCTCACCTCAGCGCTCCAGCGGACGCGAAGGGTCGTACTCGGCGGGGTGGACGGTGTTGGACAGCAGGCGTCCGTGGGCACCGAAGGTGAAGTGGGTCTGTCCCGCGCCCGACTCGTCGGTGCCGAAGAGCACGCCGTGGGCGCGCAGCGCCTTCGCATCGCGGTGGTCGGCGACGGTGACCGACCCGCAGGGGATGACCTTCTCGCGCCACGTGAAGACGTAGATGCCGGGACGCAGCCGCCACACGGTGTTCTCGTCGGTGTCGGCGAGGCCCTGCTCGGGGCCGGCGAGGCACTGCCAGGTGTACCAGTGCGGCGACAGGTAGACGTGCTCGTACGCGTGCACGCTGGAGTACACCCAGAGGACGCGGCGGCCGATCAGCTCGCCGGTCGGGGCGGGGGCCTCGCCGACGGTGTCCACCTCGACGATCGAGCCCGGGGCGAACAGGTGGCGCACGGCCGTCGTGCCGGTCGCCGCCGTCCCCAGCAGGGAGATGACCGACAGGGCCCGACCCGAGCGGAGGTCGAGGAAGAGCGAAACGGCCTCCTCGGGGAGGTGGGTGTGGTGGAACTGCGCGTAGTAGAGGTCCTCGTCGACGCGGATCACCTCGCACGCGTCGGTCTGCGCCGACGGCGCCGTCTCATCGCCCTCCCCGGGCCGGTAGTCCCACGACACGGTGCCCTCGCCGAAGGTGTGGCGGATGCGGGTGCCGCGCTCGTCCACGATCGTGAACGTGCGGCCCGCGAGGTCGGAGGTCGGCTCGGCCTTGCCCGCGTCGAACCCGGGGGCGAGGCCGTCCAGGGGGAGCCAGGTCGACGTGTCGGACAGGTTGATCGTTTCGCTCATCAGGCGAGGTCCTCTCGGTGGTCGCGGCGGGCAGGGGTCGGCCCGGCCCGACGGGGCGTCGCGCGCCGTCTCTGCGATTGTGCGGCGTGCGCGGGCGGGATGGTTGACGGCGAGTGCGCGGCGGTGTGTCCTGCGTGCAGAGCCCCGCTCGCCCGCCGCGCGCTCCGGCAGGATGCCAGTGGCGGCAACGGATCGCCGGGGGGAGGGCGTCGTGGATCTGCACATCGGAGGGCTTCGCGCCGTCGTCTCCGGCGGGGCCGGTGGGATCGGTGCGGCCGTGGTCCGCACCCTCGAGGCCGAGGGCGCGGTCGTCGCCGTGATCGATCGCGTCGCCGTGCCCGGTCGCCTGTCGGTCGTCGCCGACATCCGCGACGAGGCTGCGGTCGCGGCGGCCGTCGACACCGCCGCGGCGCGGCTCGGCGGCATCGATCTGCTCGTGTGCGCCGCGGGCATCTCCGGTCCCGTCGGCACGCCGCTGGGGCGCACCTCCCTCGCCGACTGGGACGCGGTCATGGCGGTCAACGTCACGGGCACCTTCCTCATGCTGCGCAGCGCCCTGCCGTGGCTCGCAGCCTCCGCGCAGGCGGCGGTCGTGATCGTCGCGAGCGACTCGGCCTTCGTCGCCACGGGCGGCATGGTCCCCTACGGCGCCTCGAAAGCGGCCGTGCTGCAGCTGGCGCGCGCCGCCGCGGTGGAACTGCAGCCGGACGGCATCCGCGTCGCCGCCGTCTGCCCGTCGATCGTGGACACCCCGATGAGTCGGGGCGATCTCGACCTCGCGACCGGTTTCGCCGATGTCGCGTATCCCGTGCAGAGCGCCGACGAGCTCGCGGGGACGATCGTCTACCTCCTCTCGCCGGCGGCGCGGGCCATCGCCGGCACCGGCATCGTCTCCGACTTCGGATTCAGCGCCCGATCGGCCTTCCCCGCCTGAGTCGCCGGCGCCTCCGGCCCGCCCGAAAGGACACCGTCATGACCGAGCACGAGCAGCCCCCCACCCCGGTGGTCGTCATCACCGGCGGCGGCACCGGCATCGGCGCCGCGATCGCACGCCGCTACGCCGACGACGCCGCGCACGTCGTGGTCGTCGGCCGTCGCCCCGAGCCGCTCGCCGCGGTCGCCGCCGCCACGGGAGCCGTCGCGGTCGTCGCGGACGCCGCCGACGCGGACGCGGCGGCAGCGGCGGTCGCCGAGACCCTGGCCCGGTTCGGGCGGATCGACGTGCTCGTGGCCAACGCCGGGGGCCACGGCTTCTCCACGGTCCTCGACACCGGAGACGTCGCATGGCACGACGCGCTGCGGGCGAACCTCGACACGGCGTTCGTCATGGCGCGCGCCGCCCTTCCCGCGCTCCTCGACAGTCGCGGGCAGATCGTGGTGGTCTCCTCGATCGCGGGGCTGTTCGCGGGCCCGTCGGTGGCGGGCTACACGGTCGGCAAGCACGCGCTGATCGGTCTCACGCGGTCGATGGCGCGCGACTACGGGCGCCGCGGTGTGCGAGTCAACGCCGTGTGCCCCGGGTGGGTGCGCACGCCGATGGCGGATGCCGAGATGGACGAGTTCGCCGCACACGCCGGTCTCGCCTCGCGGGAGGAGGCGTACGGCGTCGTGACGCGCGACGTCCCGCTGGGGCGGGCGGCGGAGCCCGCGGAGATCGCCGCGGTCGTGCGGTTCCTCGGTTCGGCCGAGTCGTCGTTCCTCACGGGCGCCGTGCTCGTCGCCGACGGCGGCGCCCACATCGTGGATGTGCCGACGATCGCGTTCGATCACGCGGGCATGTGACGGCCCCGGGGCGGCGGGCTCAGTTGGCGCGGCGGTAGGCGTTCGGGGAGACGTCGAAGGCCGCTTTGAACGCGCGGCTGAAGTGGGCCGCGTCGGGGAACCCCCACCGCGCGCCGACGGCCGCGACGGGCCGCTCCGCGAGCATCGGGTCGAGCAGGTCGCGCCGGCAGCGTTCGAGACGGCGCTGTCGCACGACGGCGGACACCGTCGTGCCCGACTCCTGGAACAGCGTGTGCAGGTGTCGCACGGAGATGTAGTGCGCCGCGGCGATGGTCCCCGGAGACAGCTCGGGGGAGTCGAGGTTCTCGTCGATGTAGAGGTGGATGCGGTTCAGGAGGGCGCGGTGCGGGTCGGATGCCGTGGTGTCCAGACCGAGCTCGCGCACGACGGCCGTCGTGATCAGGTCGACGCCGCAGCGGGCCAGACGCACGCCCGTCGCCCCGGCGAACTCGCTCATGCGGCCGCCGAGGCGGGCGAGGAACGGAGCGACCACCGAGCCGATGCCGCCGTCTCCCGCGATGCGGGTCGCGGTGATCTGACGCATGACCTCGGGCGGCAGGCTCACGGCGTCGTGCCCGAACATGAGGACGAGATTGCGGAAGTCGTCGTCGAAGCTCAGCGTGTAGGGGCGGCTGGTGTCATAGATGGCGAAGTCGCCCTCGCGGAGCATGGCGTGCCGGCCGTCCTGCACGAGGATGCCGGTGCCCGAGAGCATGAGGCTCACCTTGAAGGCGGCGCGCGGCGAGCGGGCGATGAGATCGTCGGTGCGCTCGACGCGGTGGGCGGTGGCGCCCACCTCGGTGAGGTGGATGCCGTCGGACGCGCAGCCGCGGATGTAGGCGCGCAGGCCGGGGCGGGCCGATTCGACCCGCAGCGGCACGAAGGAGTCGTTCACGGCGGTGCGGAACCGATCGATGCTGTCGAAACGATGGAGTGTGGCGCTGGGCGCCGCCGGGCTCGCTGACATGGATGACCTCGCCTCGTTGCGGTGGTGCTGTCGGGTGATTGCCATGATCCTTTTTATCCGACGCTTGGAGGACCATAATGTCGGGATTGTTACCGTGCTGTGACAATGCGCCGTGAAAAATCGGTGTGACGCGCGCCGCCGTGTCGCCGCCGCGCCCCCGTCGTGCCGGACGGGGCGTCAGCGGAGCATCTGCAGGGCCGTGTCGAGCATGGCCTCCATGCGCGCGGGCTCGCGCGAGTCGGGCAGGAGGATCCCGGTGCCCTGGACGCCGGTGAGCAGGGCCAGCAGGGCATCGCCGGCGGCGCGGGGATCGAGTCCCGGCCGCAGCTCGCCGGACGCCGCGGCCTCGGCGAGGAGCGCGTCGAAGTGCGCGCGCCACTGCGTCATCATCGCCCGGAACAGCTCCGCCATCTCGTCGTCGGCGGCGGCGTGCTCGAGGAAGGGGATGACGATCCGCGCCTCGAGCAGTCGCTCCTCGTCGACCGGCAGGGTCTGCACGAGAAACTGCCGCAGCGCCGCGACGCCGGTCGCGTGGGTCTGGGCGATCGCGGCGAGGTAGCGCGTGTTGGTGGCCTCGTACACGAGCTCGAACGCCGCCGTGAGGATCGCCGACTTGTTGGGGAAGTAGTGCGTGATGCTGCCGTTGGCGAACCCGAGCTCACGCGCGAGCTCGCGCATCGTCATGGCGGCGATCCCGCGCTCGGCGATGAGGCGCCAGGTCGCGCGGATGATCTCGGTGCGCATCGCCTCGTGGTCGACGAGTCGAGGCACGGTCTCCCCTTCGGATCTGGGCGGTGGCGGGCGGCGTTGTGCCCACTCTAGGCGCTCGTCTGGCTGAGCTCCTGCTGGTAGCGGCGCTGGCGGCGTCGCGCGCTCGACGCGATCGAGCGCGCGACCGCCTGCTGGATCCCCCGGTCGAGGCCGACCGCGATCACGAGCGTCAGGCCGACGAGGATCGTCTGGATGTACGGGGAGATGCCGAGGATGACGAGCCCGTTCTTGAGCACGCCGACGAAGGCGAGGCCGTAGAGGACACTGCGGATGCGCCCGGATCCTCCCTCGAACGCGACGCCGCCGAGCAGGACCACCGTCAGTGCGTCCAGCTCCATCCCCTGTCCGACGATCGGGCTGACGGCGCCGAGCTTCGCGGCGAGCAGCAGCCCGACGAACCCGGCGACGGCACCCGTCACGACGTAGGTGCTGACGCGGATGCGGTTGATCCTCAGACCCATCAGCTGCGACGCGCGCAGGTTGCCGCCGACGGCCAGGATCTCGCGGCCGCGTGCCGTGTGGTTGAGCACCCACCAGGCCACCACGATCGCGGCGACCAGCAGGATGATCTGGATCCGCACCCCGAACGGGGCGAACGAACCGAGGGACGTGAACGAGGACGGCAGGCCGCTCACCGTCTTGCCGTTGGTGAGGAACAGTGCGAGCCCGCTCCACGCGCTCATGAACCCGAGGGTCACGACGAAGGAGTTCAGCCCGAGCACGGAGACCAGGGTGCCGTTGACGAGCCCGGCGCACGCGCCGACCGCCACCCCGACGACGATGCCGGCCACCGGGCTGCCGGTGCCCACCATGGTCAGCCCGCCCACGACGGCCGACAGGGTCGCCACGGAGCCGACCGAGAGGTCGACGTTCGCCTGCATGATGAGGAAGGCCACCGGCAGGGCGATCAGGCCGAGTTCGGCGATCTGGAGCACGATGGTCTGCAGGTTGCCGACGGAGATGAAGCGCGGATTGAGGATCGCGAACAGCGCGATCAGCAGGACGAGGGCGATGAGCACCCCGTTCTGCACGAGCAGGAGACGGATTCTCTCGGCGGTGATGCGGGGCATAGTCGTCACGCTGCGGCGAGCTCGAGCAACGAGCGCAGCAGCTCCTCCTCCATGTGTGGGCCGTGGGCGATCTCCGCGGCGCGGTCGGAATAGATGGTGTAGGCGCGGTCGCACATGCGGGCGATCTCGTCGGACTCGGATGACGCGACCACGACGGTCACGCCGCTCGCCGCGAGTGCGCGCAGCGCGCGCACGATGTCGTTCTTCGCGCCGATGTCGACGCCCTGGGTGGGTTGGTTGAGCAGGAGCACGCGCGGCGTCCGGGGGAACATCCACCGCGCGAGCAGGTGCTTCTGCTTGTTGCCGCCGGAGAACGCGCCGATCGGTGCGCCGCCGCCGGGTCCGATCATCTTCAGCGACTCGCGTGCCGCCCGATACGGCGCCTCACCGGTGCGCGCGCCGATCCAGCCGAAGCGCGACAGGCCGCGCAGCCACGGCAGCAGGGTGTTCTCGCGCGCCGTGAGGTTCTTCACCAGGCCGTCCGACTCGCGGTCGGCGGGGGACATGAACACGCCCGCGGCGATGGCCGCCGCCGGATGCCGGGGCGCGAACCGCCTGCCGTCGAGCGTGTACGACAGCTCTCCCGCCACCGCGTCGTGCCGCCAGCCGAAGACGCTCTCGAGGACGGCGAACTGCCCGCCCGCGGCCATGCCGAACAGCCCGACGATCTCGCCCTCGTGGAACGACAGCTCCATGGCCCCGGCGACCCGCAGCACCTCCGCCCCGCGCGCGGCGGGCGTGTGCTCCTCCAGGTCGTGGAAGTCGGGGGCGAGCGCGACGGCCAGATCGCGGATGCCGAGGGTCGCCGCGGGCTCGTCGCGCACGAGCCGCCCGGCATTGAACACCACGACCCGGGTGCACACGTCGAGGATGTCGGGCAGGCGATGCGAGACGTACACGACGGTGGTCCCCTCCGCCGCGAAGCGACGGATGAGCGCGTGCAGCGTCGCGGTCTCGGCGGCTCCGAGCGCGGCCGTCGGCTCGTCGAGGAACAGCACCTTCATGTCGCCGCGCACCAGGCCGCGGGCGAGGTCGACGAGCTGGCGCTGACCCACGGGCAGCACGCCGACGAGTGTCGCCGTGTCGAGGTCGGCCAGGCCGACGCGGCCGAGCGCCGCACGGGCGAGCTCGCGCCGGTCCCCGCGGGCGACGTGGCTCTGCCCGAGGAAGAGGTTGTCGAGCACCGAGAGGGTGCCCACGAGCGCGGGCTCCTGGCTGACCACGGTGACGCCGCGGGCCGCGACGGCGGCGGGCGTGGGGGCGGCCACCACCTCGTCGTCCAGCTCGTAGTGGCCGGCCGTCGGCTTCACGACGCCGGCCGCGACGTTGATGACGGTCGACTTGCCGGCGCCGTTGTGGCCGAGCAGGCCCACGATCTCCCCGGCATCCATCGCGACCGTGATGTCGTCGAGGGCGCGGGTGGCGCCGAAGTCGACGGTGACGCCGCGGAAGGCGATGCGGGACATGAGTCTCCTCGGAGGGGGATACGACGGGGGAGGGGGAAGAGGACGCCGGGACGGAGAGGATCCCCGTCCCGGCGCCCCGCGCTCAGCCGTTCGCGGCGAAGTCGGCCACGTTGTCGGCCGTCACCTGCGTCACGCCGACCTCGATGTTCTGCGGCTTCTCGCCCTTCGCGGCGGCGAGCAGCAGGTCGACGTTCGCCTTGGCGAGGTCCTGCGCCTTCCACGCGAACGACGTGCGCCAGATGTCGGTGCCGCTCTCGATGAGCCCGAGCACCTCCTTGTTCGCGTCGGTCGCCGACACGTAGTACCCGGCATCCGTCGCCGAGACTCCGGAGTCGAGCAGGGCCTGCCGGGCGCCGAGCACCATGTCGGCGCCGATGCCGAGCCAGACCTTCGTGTCGGGGTCGGCGGTGAGCTGGCTCTGGGCGACGCTGTAGCCGACGTCGCGCGTGGTGGCCTCGAGGGGGTACAGCTTCACGGAAGCCTTCGTGGACTGCACGCCCTCGGTGAGACCCTTGAGCTGATCGATCCCGAGGCCCGTCTGCGTGTCGGCGAGGAGGGCCACCGACACGGTCGTCGAGCCGTACTCCGTCGCGATCCACTCACCCGCGGCCTTGCCGACGGCGAAGCCCGCGTCGTAGTTGGAGATCTCGGTCGTCGCCGTCACCCCGTCCCAGGTCACCGCATAGCTGACCACGGGGATGCCGGCGGCCGTCGCATCGCTCGTGACCGACACCATCGACGCGGGGTCCACGGGGAACCCGCCGATCGCCTTGACGTCACCGCGCGTGATCCACGACTGCCAGTCGCCGACCTGGGTCTGCACGTCGAAGGACGGGTTGTCGGTCAGGAACTCGTAGCCGGCGTCCTCGATCATCGGCTTCATCAGCTCCAGCTGCGAGGCCCAGATCGCCACGTCCTGCGAGGCGAAGCTCCACGCGATGGCGCCCTGGGAAGCGCCGGCGGTGGAGCCTCCCGCGGCGTCGGACGAGGCGGAGCAGCCGGCCATCGTCACGGCGAGGCCGGTGGCCGCGAGGAGGGCGGCGGTGCGGCCGAGCCCCTTCATCAGCGCGGTGTTCATCATGAGTGCTGTCCTCTCGGAGGTCGCGTCGCATCGGGCATCGGTCTGCCCGTTCCGCCCGGTCGGGCGTGCGACGTCGGGAACGTGCGGCCACTTTCGCCCGCCGACGGGGCGGGCTCAACGAGGGGCGACGCATCGGGCGCCCGAAGTCAACGCACGTGCCCGTCCAGGCAAGAGCGCCGGCCGGATGCCGTACGGCGTGCGCGCGTCGTCAACTCACCCGCATCGCCCGGCAACCCGGCGCGGGCGCGGGTCCGTCATACTCGCTCGCAACCCGTGGCGGGCCGCGTTCCCCGAGACGCGGCGGCCACGTCCACCCGTTCGACAGGAGTCCGCATGTCCGCATCCGACACCGGCACCGGCACGCTGAAGGCGAATCAGCTGGGCGTGCCCGCGATCGTCTTCCTCGTGCTCGCCGCCGTCGCCCCGCTCACCGTCGCGATCGTCGTGATGCCGCTCGCGATCGGCTTCGGCAACGGCGGCGGCATCCCCGTCGCCGTCCTGATCGTCGCGGTCGCGCTGCTGCTGTTCGCCGTGGGCTACGCCCAGATGACCCGCGACCTCGTCAACGCCGGCGGCTTCTACGCCATCGCCGTGAAGGGTCTCGGCCGCACGGCGGGGCTCGTGACGGGGATGATCGCGACCCTCGGCTACAACTTCTTCGTCGCGGGGGCCCTCGGCACGATCGGCTTCTTCACGGGAGCGGTGGTGCTGCCGGCGCTGTTCGGCATCGAGCTGAATTGGTTCCTGTGCGCCGTCGTGCTGTTCGTCGTGGTCTTCCTCCTGGCGCGCGCCGGCATCCACGTCAGCGCGGCCGTGCTGGGCGTCGCGCTCGTCCTGGAGACCCTGATCCTGCTCGCCTTCGCGGTGTCGGTGCTGGTCAACACCGGTTTCAGCCTGGACGCCTTCACCCAGGCCTTCAGCCCCGAGATCCTCGTCGGCGGCTCGATCTGGATCGGCCTGCTGCTCGTCGCGACGGCGTTCATCGGCTTCGAGGCGACGGCGCTGTTCGGTGAGGAGGCGCGCGAGCCGCGCACGACGATCCCGCGGGCCACCTACGCCGCGATCGTGATCATCGGCGTCCTGCACGCGATCGTCGGCTGGGCGATCGTCAGCGCCGTGGGCGTCCCCCAGGCGCAGGCGGACGCCCTCGACCACCTCGCCGCCGGCGACATGACCCTCGTCCTCATCGACCGCTACCTGGGTCCGGTCGTCGGTGCGATCACGCTCGTCCTGCTGGTGGTGAGCCTCTTCGCCGCGCAGCTCGCGTTCCACAACTCGGCGGCGCGCTACCTCTACGCCCTGGGGCGGGCGCGGGTGCTGCCCGCCTGGCTCGCGCAGACCAACCGCAACGGGGCGCCCCAGCGCGCGCTGCTGGTGAACCTCGTCTTCGCGATCCTCGTGGCCGCCGTCTTCGCGGTCGTCGTCCAGCCCGACGCGGACGGCAACCCGCTGCCGCCGGTGCTCACGCTCGTGCCGGTCGGACTCGGCTTCGGCACCCTCGCGGTCATGATCGTGCAGGCCATCGCCGCGCTGGCGGTCGTCGTCCACTTCCGCCGCAAGCGCGACCCGCGGCTGTGGAGCACCTTCATCGCGCCGGGCCTGGGTTTCGTCGCCCTGTTCACCTTCAGCATCATGGCGCTGCTGAACTTCACCCTCGTCGCCGGCTCGGACGCCCTGTACGTCCAGCTCATGCCGTGGCTGCTCGTGCTGGCGCTCGTCGGCGGCGTCGCCTACGCCGCGTACCTCAAGGCGAAGAAGCCCGAGGTGTACGCCGGGCTGTCGGCGGACCTCGAGAACTTCGAGGAGCTCGCGGAGCTCTGAGTGCCGGGCGGTGGCCGTCATCGTCGTCAATCCCCGATGACGGCCACCGCCGCCTCGATCGCGCGCAGCACGGTCGTGTCGTGCGCCGAGCGCGGGCCCGGGACGTAGCGGGCGCCGCTCAGGCCGCCGCCCTCCCAGCGGCCGGGCCCGGAGCGCTCGTAGCGCTCCCAGTCGACGGGGCTGCCGTAGTCGTAGCCGACGCTGATCCCCGTGAACGGCGCCATTCCGAACAGCAGCGGCACCTCGGCGATGCTCCCGGCCGGCTCCGCGTCGACGGTCACGGCGAGGCGGCAGCGCAGTCCGGGCAGTTCGGTCACGTCCAGACGGATGCGGCGGCATCCCGGTCGCAGCGGCGCGGACGGGCACCGGTGCATCGCGCCGTAGGCGTTGTAGGCGAGGTGCAGGCCCTCGTCGTCGACGAAGATCGTGTACCCGCCGCCCTGATCGCCGTGCGCGAGGAGCACGCCGCGCGAGGCGGCGGTCACGGTGACGTCGATCACGACGTGGAACGAGCGCAGCACCGTCAGCCGCGCCGACCGGTAGCGTTCCAGCGGCGGACGGAACGCGGGCACGACGACGGGCTCGGACAGTGCGCCCTCCGACGCGGGGCGCACGCTGTAGAGCGTGCCGTCGTCGTCGAGGGGGAACACCGTGTTGCGCCAGGCCTCGTCGCGCCAGCGCTGCGCCAGGCGACGGACGACGTGCGGGTGGTCGCCGGCGATGTCGCGCGTCTCCGTGGGATCGCGGTCGAGGTCGTACAGCTCCCAGACGCCGCCCGCGGCGCCCTCGGCGCGCGTCGGTGCGGCCGGCGCGACCGCTTTGAGCCCGGTGTCGTACAGCGCGCGGCGACCGACGCACTCGAAGTACTGGCGCTGCCGACCGGCGGCATCGGCGTCGTACAGCGTCGCCGCGAACGACGATCCGTCGATCTCGACCGTCGGTGCGCCCTGACGGTGCGCGAGTGCGGGCGTGCCGGTCAGCTGCAGGACGGTGGGCGCCAGGTCCGACACGAACACGAACTGCCGACGGATGCCGGTGGTCGCCCCCTCGGGGGCATGGGGCCACGACAGGATCAGCGGGGCGTGGACGCCGCCTTCGTACGTCGACGACTTGAACGCCCGAAACGGCGTGTTCGAGACCCGGGCCCAGCCCGCGGGGTACTGGCTGAACAGGCGGGGGCCGCCGATCAGCTCGGGATCCCGCGGCACGTCGCGCACCCAGTCGGGCGGCAGGGCGAGGTCGGCGCCGAACTGTGCGAAGTAGCTGCGGGTGCCGTGCGGGCCGCCCTCCGCGGTGCCGCCGTTGTCGCTCGTGACGATGATGATCGTGTCCTCGCGCTCGCCGAGCTCCTCCAGCCGTGCCACGAGCCGTCCGACGCTCTGATCGATCTCGTCGACCGCCGCCGCGTACACCTCCATGTGGCGCGCGAACAGCGCCCGGTCCTCGGCCGTCAGCTCCTCCCACGCGGGGATGCCCGCGGCATCCGGCAGGTCGTCGCCGGGCAGTGCGGCGTCGGCGCCGACGATCCCCTCGGCGCGCTGGCGGGCGAACCGCTCCTCGCGCACGCGCTGCCAGCCGGCCTCGTAGCGGCCGCGGTACTTCTCGATGTCGACCGCCTTGGCCTGGATCGGCCCGTGCACCGACGTGTGGGCGAAGTAGAGGAAGAACGGCTTGGTCGCGTCGTTGGCGCGCAGATCGTCGATCATCCCGAGGGCGCGGTCGGTGAGGTCGTCGGTGAGGAAGTAGCCCTCCGGGAAGGCGGGGACGTCGACGGGCGAGTTGTCCGCCACCAGGCGATGCGGGTGGTGCAGCGACGTGAAGCCGTCCATGCTGCCGAAGTACCGGTCGAAGCCGCGCTGGAGCGGCCACGACGACTTGTCCGCGCCGTCGTGCAGACGCGACTCCACCGTCAGGTGCCACTTGCCGACCATGAACGTCGCATAGCCGCCCGCCCGGAGGGACTCGGCGAGCGTCGCGGCATCCGCCGGCAGCTCGCCCGCGAACCCCGGATAGCCCGGATCGATGTGGGCGACGTAGCCGAAGCCGGCCCGGTGCGGGCTGAGCCCCGTCAGCAGCGCGGCGCGCGACGGTGAGCACATGGGGGCGGTGTGGTAGTTCGTGAACACCCAGCCGTCCCGTGCCAGTCGGTCGATGTGCGGGGTGTCGATCTCGCTGCCGAACGGTCCCAGATCGCTGAAGCCGAGGTCGTCGATCAGCATGACGATCACGTTCGGCGCTCCGGCGCGCGCCGACGCCGGAGCGTTCCACGACGGGGTCGACTGCGACGTGAACTCCGCGGCCCGGCCGCGGAAGCGTTCGTACCCGCGGGCGTGCGCGGTCATTCAGCGCGCCCCGCGGATGAGCGCGAGGATCTCTCCGCGCAGCTCGGCGAACGCCGGCTGGGCGCGGGTGGAGATCTGGTCCCGCGGTTCGGGGAAGTGCACCTCGAGGATCCGGGAGACCGTGGCGGGCTTGCTGCCCAGGACGATGACGCGGTCGGAGAGGTAGACGGCCTCGTCGATGTCGTGGGTCACGACGACGATCGTCATCCCGAACTCGTCGCGGATCCGCAGGCACAGATCCTCCAGCTCGAACCGGGTCTGGGCGTCGACCGAGGCGAAGGGCTCGTCCATCACGAGCACCTCCGGACGGTAGGCGACCGCGCGGGCGATGGCGACGCGCTGCTGCATGCCGCCCGAGAGCTGCCACGGGTACTTGTCCTCGGCGCCCGACAGGCCCACCGCGCGCACGGCCGCGGCGATACGCGCGGCCCGTTCGGCCCGCGACAGGCCCAGGTGCGCGAGCGGCATGGCGATGTTGCGCGTCACCGTCAGCCAGGGCATGAGCGAGCGGGTGTACTCCTGGAACACGAGCGCCATCTCGCGCGGAGGGCCGTCGATCTCGGCGCCGTCGACGAAGGCGGCGCCCGAGCTCGGATGCTGCAGGCCGGCCAGACACGTCAGCAGCGTCGTCTTGCCGACTCCCGAGGGGCCGACGATGCAGGCGATCTCGCCCGCGCCGACGTCGAAGCTCAGATCGTCGATGACGAGGACCTCGCCCCGTTTGGTCGGGTACGACTTCGAGAGGCTCCGGACGGACAGACGCGCGGTGTCGGCGCGGCGGGAGCCGGCGTTGAGGGTGTTCACAGTTCTCTTCCCATCTGCTGAGCGGCGATGTACCAGCGCAGGACGCCCCTGCGCAGGAGGCCGAAGAGCGCGGAGGTGGCGTATCCGATGACGCCGAGCAGGAGGATGCCGGCCCACATGTCGGCGATGGCGAACGACTGCTGGGCCAGCAGCGTCGCGGCGCCGAGCCCGCTCGACGAGCCGAGCATCTCGCTCGCGATCATGACGATGAAGGCGGTGACGAGGCTGACCTGCATCCCGGAGAGGATGCGGGGGCTCGCCGCCGGCAGGGTGACCAGCGCGACGCGCGTGGGCAGCGGCATCCGGTAGGCGCGCACGACCATCTTCAGCACCGGGTCCACCGCGCGCACGCCGTCGATCGTGGCGATCAGCGTGGGGAACAGGGCGGCCAGGGTGATGGACACGATGCGGGTCTCGTTGCCGAAGCCGATCAGTGACACGAAGATCGGCACGAGCGCCACGGGCGGGATCGCGCGGAAGAAGTGCAGGACCGGATCGACGAACCAGGAGACCGGGCGGACGAGCCCGAACACCGTGCCGAGCACGATGCCGAGCACCGAGGCCAGCGCGAACGACAGGAACAGGTTGCCGAGGGAGGATCCGACGTCCAGCCAGAACCGGGGCGCGGCGGACATCTCCACGAGGCGGCGGAGGATGGTCTGCAGCGGCGGGAAGAACGCGTTCGTGGAGGATGCCGAGGCCACCCACCACGCCGCGACGAGCAGGATCGGGACGGCGGCTTCGACCGCGACCAGGACGCCGCGCGGCACGCGGCGGGCCCGGGTGCGTCGCAGGCGCGCCGTGCTGATGTGCCCGGTGGGCACCGAGGCCGCCATCAGCGCGCCCCCTCGCGGTATTGCGGGTGCCAGTGCAGGAGCCGGCGTTCGGCCCACTGGCTGACCCCGGCGACGACGAGGCCCAGTGCGCCGAGGATCAGCACATAGGCGAACAGCGCCGTCCGGCTGCCGGAGAGCTGCGCGAGCAGCAGGCTCTGGCCGAGCCCCGGACCGCCGCCGAGGAGGCCCGCGACCACCGCGACGATCAGCGCGGTCGGCGCGGCGACCCGCATCGCGGTGCCCACATAGGGCAGGGCGCTGGGCAGCACGACCCGCAGGAGGATCTCGCCGCGACCCATGCCGTAGGAGCGCGACGTCGCCAGGGCGACGGGATCGGTGTCGAACACACCCGCCGAGGTCTGCATCGCGATCGCGAAGACGCAGCCGAAGAAGACGAGGAAGATCCCCATGCTCGCCGTGGGGCCGAGCACCAGCACCACGACCGGCAGGATCACGATCGGCGGGATCGGCTTGAGGAACTCGAGCGGCACGCGGGTGGCGTGCAGCGCGAGCGGCGAGGTGCCGATGCCGATGCCGACGGCGATGCCGACGACCGCGGCCAGGGCCAGCCCCCCGAGGGCCATCGCCAGGGTGCTGGCGACGGCCGACCAGAGATCGGCCGTCCCCAGCAGCCCCACGGCCGCGGCGATCGCGTCCGTGGCGGGCGGCAGCGGCGACCCGGCGAGCGGCCCGATGGCGGCGTACTGCCACGCGCCGAGGGCGGTGATCACGCCCGCCGCGCCGACGGCGGCCTGCTTGGCGAGGGTGCTCATCACGGTGCGGGGACGATGACGCCCGACAGCGAGACCGGCGCGGGAAGGAAGCCGAGGGTGACGAGCGTGTCGTCGACGCGCTGGATGTCGGCCTCGCGCACCTCGGTGGGCCAGTACGGCACGGTCGCATCGGCGACGGACACGGACGACTTCACGGCGTCGATGCCGGCCTGGACCGCTTCTTCGGGGTGCTCGTTCGCGTAGGCGTTCGCCTTGGCGATCGCGCGCTGGAAGGCCGCGATCGCGTCGGCCTTGCCCGACACGGTGGACGCGCCCGCCGTCCACAGCCCGACGGCGCCCTCGCGGAAGAACTGGATGCCGGGGGAGGCCACCAGGTGCGCTCCCGCGGCCGCGGCCTGGTCGGTGAACGGCGTCACGAGTCCCGCGGCATCCACACTGCCCGCCGCGAGCGCCGCCGCGGCCGAGGTGAAGTCGAGCACGACCCAGTTGATCGACGCGGGATCGACCCCCGCATCCTCGAGGGCCGCCGAGATCGTGACCTCCAGCTGCGCCTTGCGGGCCGGGACGGCGATGGTCTTGCCGGCCAGCTGGTCGAGGCTCGTGATGCCGCTCTGCGCGCTCGCGTAGAGCCCGCTGTCGTCGAGGCTGGCGGCGTCCGCTTCGTCGGCGGCGCCGTCGCGGTAACCGTCCGCGGCGGCGACGATCTTCAGCGGGACGCCCTGGCTGAGGGCGTTGAGCACCGGGATGCTCGGGGCGTAGGCGAGGTCGACCTGGCCGCCCTGCGCGGCGGCGAGACCGGCCGGCGGATTCGCGACGACCGAGGTCTCGATCTCCAGACCCTCCTCGGCGAAGAAGCCCTTCTCGACCCCGAGGTGGAGGGCCCCGTCGGCGAGCAGGCCGATCGTGGCGACCTTCAGCGTGGTGGACGCGCCTCCTCCGGAGGTCGCGCCGGTGTCGGCGGGGGAGGAGCCGCAGGCGCTCAGGGCGATCGCGAGCGCGGCGGCGGTGGTGGCGGCGAGGAGCGTGCGGCCGCGGCGGGAGAGCAAGGTCATGGGGATCTCCTTCGAGGGTGCGGATGGTGCGGGTCGGGCGTCGGCATCGCGAGGATGCGTCGTGACGGCGGACAGCGGTGGGGACGAGGCTTCCTTGCTTTCGTCACCATGTGGTGACTAAAAGCTAGTCCCGATTCTGTCGGGGTGGTATTACGTTCGGGTAACGGTTTGTAACCAATTGGAGACGAAAAAGCGGGCGCCGTAGGATGCGGGGAGAACGGAGGGCTTCTGTGCCGAAGATCGTCGATCATGACCAGCGTCGCGAGCTCATCGTCGATGCGACGTGGCGTCTCATCGAGCGGGGCGGATTCGAACGCGCCACCATGCGGGAGATCGCGGCGGAGGCGGGCTTCGCCCACGGGGCCCTGCAGCGGTACTTCCCGAACAAGGAGAGCCTCCTGGCCGCGGCCTTCGTCCGTGCGCACACCCGCACGAACGAGCGTTCCCGGGAGGCGCTCGCCCGTCAGCGCGGGCTGACGGCCCTGCGCACCCTGTGTCACGAGATCATGCCGCTCGGTGTCGAGCGCACCCTCGAGGCGCGCGTGGTCGTCGCCTTCTGGGATCGCGCCGTGCAGGACGAGGAGCTCTGGGACGCGCACCGCGCGAACGCGCTGGCCTGGCGACGGCAGATGGCCGCCTCGCTCGCCGAGGCCCGTGAGGACGGGGAGATCCGTGACGACGTCGACATCGACGTCGTCATCGACCAGATCACGAGCTTCAACGCCGGCCTGCAGATCATGTGCCTGCTCATGCCCGACACCACCACGCCCGAGCGCCAGGTCGCGGCGCTGGACGATCTGCTGGACGGCCTGCGTCCGCACCGGGCGGTGCCTCAGCCCTCGTAGACGACCCGTCCACCGACCATCGTCAGATCCGTGCGCAGGTCGGCGAGCGCGCCGATCTCCTCATCCGGGGGCCATTCGCCGGAGAGCACCACCAGATCCGCCGCGAACCCGGGCGCCAGCCGCCCCTTCCAGCTCTCGGCACCGTCCAGTCGCGCCGCGTTCACGGTCATCATGGCCAGCGCGTCCATCCCGGTGACCGCCTCCGGATCGCCCGCGCGGCGGGCCCCGTCGATCTGGGTGCGCTCGACGGCGGCGATGATCGCCGGGCGCCAGTCGGGATCCACGACGGGGGCGTCCGAGGACAGCGTGACGGCGACGCCGGCCCGCAGGGCGCTCGCCAGTGGCTGGCGCTGCTCCTGGCGCTCCCGCCCGAACAGCCGATGGCCGAGATGGCACACCGCCGTGGAGATGACGGGGTTGGCCGTCCACCCGATCCCGGCGGCGGCGAGCGCGTCCATCCCGTCCGCCGCGAGGAAGTCGCCGTGGATGAGGTACGGGCGGGTCGCCCTCGTCGCCGGGCGGTTCGCGAGGCTCGACACGACGGCATCCGACGCGGCGTCTCCCGTGGCGTGCACACCGGCCTGCAGTCCCGCCTCGGCGATGACGCCCAGGATGTCGTCGAGCTCGCGCAGGCGGGCCTGGTCCGTGTCGCCCGCGACGGCCAGGCGGCCCCGGGTGTGCGGGTCGCCGTACGGCTCCCGGTGCCAGGCGGTTGCGCTGCGGGGGATGCCGTCGGCGAAGACCTTCACCCCGGCGATGCGCAGGCGACGCTCCTCCCCCGCGGCGAGGCGCGGTGCGCCGGCGATCCCCTCGCGGACCGTGCGCGCGGTCTCGCCGCCCGTACCGGAGAAGAGCAGCAGCACCTGGGTGCGGACGGTGAGCCGGTCCTGCGCGGACAGCCGCCGCAGCGCCTCCAGCGCCTCGTAGGAGGCCGACCCGTCGAACAGCGTCGCGTGACCCGGCCCGATCGCCGGGTCGGTGACCGACGTGATGCCGAGCCGTGCGAGATCCTGCAGCGCCGTTCGCAGCACCGCGGTCAGGGCATCGCGTCCGATGACGGGCAGGGCGGAGAGCACCAGTCTGGTGGCGGCGTCGGAGAAGACGCCGGTCGGGGTGTCGTCGGCCGCGCGGGAGACGGCACCGCCGTCGGGGGTGGGCGTGCGCGCATCGATTCCGCACCGCTCGAGTGCGGCCGAGCCGACGAGGAGTTCGTGACCGGTCGCGTCGAAGAGCACCGCGGGCGTGCCGGACAGCGCGTTCGCCGCCAGCGCCGCGTCGACGTCCGTGCGGGTCGGTGCACGGCCCATGCGCGCGCTGTCCCAGCCGCGCGCTCGGATCCAGCCGTCCGGACCGATCGCGTCGCGCGTGAGCACCTCGGAAAGCCCGCTCCACGATCCGATGCGCTC
Organism: Microbacterium sp. PAMC21962; assembly: GCF_019443465.1. Classification (NCBI taxonomy): domain Bacteria; kingdom Bacillati; phylum Actinomycetota; class Actinomycetes; order Micrococcales; family Microbacteriaceae; genus Microbacterium; species Microbacterium sp. PAMC21962. The sequence continues at coordinate 3,202,308 of NZ_CP080381.1, forward strand.
GGGCGACGCGTCGCGCAGGCCGTGGCGTCCCATCGCGTAACAGGCGAGGTGGAGGTGGGTGTCGTTGAGTCCGGGGACGACCGTGCGCCCGTCCAGTTCGATCACCCGCGTGCCGGGACCGATCATCTCGCGGGCCGCCGCGCCGAGCGCGCAGACGACCCCGCCGCGGATCGCGACGGCGTCCGCGACGCGACCGGTCCGGCCCGGTGCCCACCCGTCCAGCGTGAGCACCGTCCCGCCGCGCAGGACGACGTCGGCCGTCATGTCGTTCACCGACCGCAGGTGCAGTCTTCGCCGCGGCCGCAGCCGCCGTCTCCGGTCGTCGCCGTGCCGACCGCGTGCGCCTGACTCGACTCCGGCACGTCCATCGCCGGATTGACGTCGAGGAACCCGTACGGCTTGAACCAGAACCCGGCGTAGTCCACCGGCATGATGGGCCAGTCCTCGGGGCGCGGGATGTGGGTGAGGCCGAACGTGTGCCAGAGCACCAGGTCGGTGCCGTCGATCGAGCGGTCGTCGGCCGTGTAGGCCGGAAGACCCGCGCCGCCCTGATGGGCGTTCGGGTACCGGCCGGCCGGCCACCGCTCGTCGCGGTCGTAGGCGCTCGCCCACAGGTGTCTCGTCGCGAACGCGGCGCGCGCGGCCACCGAGGAGGCGGGGTCGGCCATCAGCAGCGCCGTCGGCTGGGGGATGAGGTGGTACGCGGTCGGTTTGCCGACGTAGTTCGTCCGGGATGCCGAGCGCACCTCCCAGACGCGCGCGACCGAGGTGTCGGCGAGGCGCTGCGCCTCCCGCTCGGTGCGCAGCGGCGTCTCGGTCCAGGTGAACGCGTTGCCGAAGGGGTTGTCCGCTCCCATGGGGATACGCGCCGCGTCGATCTCGACCAGACGGTTGTCGACGCCGTCGACGGCCACGTCGAGCCGCGCCGAGAACAGGTGCTGGTGGACGGGCGCGAAGACGCCCGGGGCGATCTCGGCCGCGTGCGGGTTGGTCGAGCCCGGGATGCCGGCGCCGACGAAGACGATGCCCGTCGCCTTCGCCTCCACCTGGATCGAGCCGTCGAGGTAGAAGTACCAGAAGAACCCGTAGTCGTAGTTGCCGATCGTCGAGAAGTACGACACCACCAGCCGGCGGGAGCGGCGCACGTGCGCGCCGATGGGACCGGGCTCGGTGTGCTTCCAGAGCACGCCGTAGTCCTCCTCGTGCATGCACACGACGTTCGGGATCTGCACCGCGTGGCCGTGGTCGTCGGCGACGTAGCCGTCGAAGTAGCGGATGACCCCGAGGCAGTCGCAGCCGAGCTCGAGGTGGTTCGCGTTCTTGCCGAGCAGGTATTCGCCGGCGTCGAAGTAGCTGATCCAGAAACGCGTCGGCGTCGTGTCGCCGTAGGGGACCACCATCTCCGGCACGCTTGCCCGCGCGAGGACGGGGCGGTCGTCGAAGCGCACGTCGTGCAGGACGAGACCTTCGCGGGCGTTGAAGTCGACGCGCAGCGTCCAGTTCTCCCACTGCACGTGGTGGCCGTCCACGTGGAAGCTCGGCCCCTCCGGCTGGACGATCTCGATCGGCTTCAGGCTCCGGCGTGCGGGGCCCACGGCATCCGGGGTGTAGTTGCCGCTGCCGGCGGGAACCGGGATGTCGCCGTCGTCCTCGATGCCGATCACCTCGTCGCTCACGAGGTCGACGTGCACGATCAGGCCTTCGACGGGGTGGGCCCAGGGGCTGTCGTCCTCGCTGTCGCGCAGGAACGTGAGCGAGCGGATCACGCGGCGCCCGACCTCGTTCGCCCGTCCGACGAAACCGGGGGCGAGCGGGCCGCAGAACGCGAGCTCCATGCGGTCGGCGAGACCGCGCCGGGTCATCGCGGCACGCCATTCGGGGGAGGCCTTGACGATCTCCGCGGCGCGCTCGTACTCCTCGAAGAGATACTGCGGCTGACCGTACGGCGCCGCCGACGGGTCGTGCGCGCGCTGCGAGACGACCGCGCCGCGGGTGATCGAGACGATCGCCTCCGTGACCGCGCCCGTCGCGGCATCCAGCAGTGTGACGTCCACCCGCCGATCGATCTCGTCGCCGGGCGACCACGCAGCCAGCTCCGCCCGGTCGTACTCGTCGGGCAGCAGCATCGGCACGCGCACCGTCTCGGTGAGCAGTCCGGCGTCGACCAGGATCTCGCGGGCGCGCTCGATCTCGGCGGCGGTGAGCGGGTCGAGCGGATGGCGCGGCGTCGCATCGGCGACCCGGATCGGGATCAGGTCCGGGTTGCCGCCCGCGGCGTCGTGGTGTTCGTGGTGGGACATGGCGGTCTCCTCGATCGTCCTCACTCCAGTGTGCGGCGTCGGCGCCGGCCGGTCTTGACGCGGTGCGCAGACTCCGTGACCGTCGATGCGCACCGTGTCGGCGGAGCGGGGCAGGATGAGCACATGCACCCGCACCCGCTGCGCGCCGCTCGACTGGCCGCGCACGCCCTGCCCGCCGCGCAGCCCGACCCCGCCGCCGCTGCGCGGCGGCTGGCGGCGACCCAGGCCCAGGAGTTCTGGGCGGGACGCTGGGCCCTCGGCATCCGCACGGCCGGCTCGCCGACGCTCGCCGACGTCGACGACGCGTTCGCGCGCGGCGCGCTCGTGCGTTCCTGGACGCAGCGGGGGACGCTTCACATCGTCGCCGCCGAAGACCTCGCGTGGATCCTGTCCGTCACCCGCGAGCGCCAGCAGCGCCAGTCCGCGGCGATGCACCGCCGCCTCGGCATCGACGCCGACGCGATCGACCGCGCCGAGCGGGCCGCGCGCGCCGCGCTGGCGGGCGGCAACCGGCTGACCCGCGCCGAGTTCGCCGACCTGGTCTCCGCGTCCGGCGGCGACGTCAGCGCCTCGCGCGGCAACCACCTGCTGTCCGCGCTCGCCGTCCGCGGGGTCGTGGTGCTCGGGCCCGTCGTCCCGCGCGCGGGCGCGCCCACGCGGGAGCAGTACCTCGTCGCGGCCGAGGACTGGCTCCCGGATGCCGCGCCCCCGGCCGATCCGCTCGCGGAGCTCCTCGTGCGCTACCTGGCCGGGCACGGCCCCGCCGGTCTCGCCGACTTCGGCTGGTGGGCGGGTCTGCCCATCGGCCTGGCGCGTGCGGCGCGGGAGGGGGCGGGGGAGCGGGTGGTCGAGCTCGACGACGAACTTCTCGACGCGACGCACCGTCCGCCGTCCCCGTCGTCCGTGCCGCCGCCCGGCGCCGCGCTGGCGCTTCCCCCGTTCGACGAGTATTACCTGTCGTACACCGACCGCTCGCTCGTCTGCCCGCCGGGCCACCTGGCCGCCGTGGGGCCCACGCTGAACGGCCTGGTGCGCCCCGTCCTCGTCGTCGACGGCGAGGTCGTCGGCACCTGGCGTCACTCGACGGCCGTCGGCCGCCACCATCTCGACCCCGTGCCCGAGCCGTTCGCCGACGGGGTGGACGCGGCATCCGTCGACGACGCGCTCGCGCGGTTCGCGCGCTTCCTGCGCGCCTGAGCGGCGCCCGACGCTAGGCGAAGAGGCCGGCGCCCACGTACGAGCCCGCGGCGGCTCCCGGAGGAACGGCCCAGAGGCCGGAGCCGATGTGGCGGATGTACTCGTTGAGCAGGTCCGTCGACAGCGCTCGCTGCAGCGTGACGAACTGCTCGGGTGAGCGCTGGTACGCGAGGAAGAACAGGCCCGCGTCGAGCCGGCCGAGCTCGGTGTTGCCGTCGACGTAGTTGTACCCGCGCCGCAGGATGCGGATGCCGCCGTTGAGGTCGGGGTGCGCGAGCCGCACGTGGCTGCGCGCGTCGATCGCCGGCCGGCCGGTCGCGCCGACCGCGGAGAAGTCCGGAGCGCTCTGCTCCTCGCCTCCCGACAGGGGAGCGCCGTGGGCCTTGTCCCGACCGGTGATGCGCTCCTGCTCGCTCAGCCGCACGCGATCCCAGGTCTCGATGAGCATGGCGATCTTGCGCGCCACCAGGTAGGAGCCGCCCGTCAGCCAGGCGGGCCCGTCGCCGTCGCCGACCCACACATGGGCGTCGAGGGCGGCCTGGTCGTCGGCGAGGATGTTGGCGGTGCCGTCCTTGAACCCGAAGAGGTTCCGCGGTGTCGCCTGGTCGGCGGTCGTCTTCGAGGTCTTGCCGAACCCCAGCTGCGACCAGCGCAGCCGGGCGCGGCCGAAGGCGATGCGGCTGAGGTTGCGGATCGCGTGCACCGCCACCTGCGGATCGTCCGCGCACGCCTGGATGCAGAGGTCGCCGCCCGTGTGGTCGGGGGAGAGGTCCTCGCCGAGGAACGGCGGCAGCGTCGTCAGCAGGGCCGGCGCGCGGTCGGCGATGCCGTAGCGGTCGGTGCCGTCCGCGGCGGTGAACAGCGTCGGGCCGAAGCCGAACGTGATCGTGAGCCCGTTCGCGGCGAGCCCCAGCGCCTCGCCGGTGTCGTCCGGCGGCGCTTCGGGGGAGCCTCCGACGGCCCCGCTCGCCGAGACGTCGAGTCCCTGGGTCATCCGGGATGCGGCGTACGACCAGTCCTGCAGCAGCTCGATGAGGTCCGCGCGCGTGGTGCGGTCCATCATGTCGAACGAGGCGAAGTGCAGGTGGTCCTGCACGGGCGTCGTGATGCCCGCCTGGTGCGCGCCGTAGAACGCGTAGGGCGAGGCGGTGCCGGCCGCGCCGCGCGCCCGGCCGACCGCGACACCGGCGGCGGCGCCCGCTCCGGCGCCGACGGCGAGACCGGCGGCGCCGACGCCCGCGGCGAGGCCCAGGAGGCCCCGACGGCTCAGGCCTGCGCGCGGCGACGCGGCGTCGTCGGTGAGCTCCCCGCTCACTGCAGGATGGCGGACGTGAGCTTGGACAGCGGCTCCGCCAGCGCGTTGATGAGATCGGTGAGCTGACGCTTGTCGCTCTCGCTGAGCTCGCGGTAGTTCACGAAGCCGGCGCTGAGCGAGCCGTGCGTCGCGAGCGCCGCCTCGAGGTCGGCGTACCCGGCCTCGATCCGTCCCGCGAGCTGCGTGCCCTCGTCGCCCGAGGAGACGGCGAAGTCCTTGACGAGCGAGAACGCCATCTTCGAGCCTTCGACGTTGGCCGCGAAGTCGGCGAGGTCGGTGCCGCTCCACCAGTCCTCCTCGCCGCTGATCTTGCCCGTCGCGACCTCGTCGAGCAGGGCGATCGCCCCGTTGGAGATGCCGGCGACGCCCTGCTCGTCCAGTGCCGTCTGGAAGGCGTCGGAGTGCACGTACGCGTTCAGCTCGGCGACGTCGGCGATCAGCTTGTCGCCGTGAGTCGCGCGCTCGGCGGCGGTGGACGGAGCCCAGTCCTTCCACGCCGACGTGGCGCCGTCGGAGTTGAGCGCGTCCTGTGCCGGCACCCAGAGGTCCTTCTCGATGCGGTGGAAGCCCGTCCACTCGAGACCCTCCGCGACGGCATCCACCTCGCGGTAGTCGATGCGCGGGTCGAGGTCGCCGAGCGATTCCGCGACCGGCTCGATGCGCTCGTAGAACGCGCGCGTGCTCGCGAACAGCGACCGCGCCTTCTCGTCGTCGCCCGCGACGTAGGCCGCCACGAATGCGTCGACGGCGGGCACGAGCTGCTCGACCTGGTCCTTCACGAACGCCGCGTAGAGGCCGACGGCCTTCTGCTTCTGCTCCGCGTCGTCACCGGCCGCCGTCACGGCGTCGCCCGTGACCGAGAAGCCGGCCCGGCCGACGCCCTCGCCCACCATCCCCGGCTTGCAGAGCGTGAAGTAGTCCCCCGGCTGCGCGACGAGGGTCAGGGTGCGCGACGCGCCGGGCGCGATGTTCTCGACCTCTCCCACGATGCGCAGCCCGTCGTCGGCGAGCAGGTAGAACTCCGTCACCTGCGAGCTCGCGTTGCTCACCGAGAACGTCAGGGTCCCGCTCGTCGCGGTCGCCGTGGACACCTCGCACGACGTGTCGGTCGAGGTGACGGTGAGTGCGTCGGAGGCCGTGACGTCGCTCTTCGCGACGCAGCCGGCCAGCACGAGGGAGACGGCGCCGAGTGCGGCGACGGCGCCCCAGGTACGCATGCGGGTCATGATGCTCCTTGGTGGTGCGGAACGGGCGGGATCACGGGGGATGCCGCGGAACGGGCGGGCCGGCGGCGCAGGCCGCGGACGAAGAGGGTGCCGACGACGGCGAGGTAGAGCACCCAGGCGACGACCTGCAGCCAGGACATCTGCGGCATGAAGCCGACGGTCGCCTGGAGGAGGACGGCGAGCGGGCCGCTCGGCGTGATGGCCGCGCTGACGTCGAACGCCCAGCCGAAGGGGAAGGCCGACAGGCCGACAGCGACGTTGCCGGCCGCGTCGACCGGGGCGAGGGCGGAGAACGGTCCGGGAAGGGCGCCGGCCTCCTGCAGATCGTGGACGGCGTAGGCGAGCACCCCGGCGGCGACGATGACGAGGAACGCCCCCGTCCAGCCGAAGAACACGCGCAGGTCGAGCCGCACCATGCCGCGCGCGAGCAGCCACCCCAGCAGCACGGCGACCGCGAGTCCGAGCAGGGCGCCCGCGAGCGCCGTCGGGGTGTCGCCGAAGGACTGCACCATCGACCACAGCAGGAGGGTCGTCTCGATGCCCTCGCGCGCGACCGACACGAACCCGATCAGCACGATGCCCCACAGCCCGCCCGTGGCGAGCGCGCGGTCGATGCCGCCCTCCAGCGTGGCCTTCATGGTGCGCGCGGTGCGCTGCATCCAGAAGATCATCCAGGTGACCATCCCGACGGCGACCAGCGAGAGCAGGCCGCCGATCAGCTCCTGCGCCGTGAAGGTCAGGGCGTACGCGCCGAAGGTGAGGACGGCGCCGATGCCGACGGCGAGGGCGATGGCCAGCCCGACGCCGATCCACAGTCGCGGCAGCACGTCGCGTCGGCCGATGCGGCCCAGGTAGGCGACGAGGATGCCGACGACCAGCGCGGCTTCGAGGCCCTCGCGGAGGCCGATGAGGAAGGTGGCGAGCACAGATGCTTCTTCGGGTGAGGAGAAGAGAGGCCGGTGCCCGCTGCCCCATCGCAGTCCCACCGGGCCCCCGTTGACGGAGGATCCGGTGAGGTTAGGCGAACCTCACAAGATGCGAGGGTACACCGCCCGCGCGGCGACGCTCAACCCGCGCCCGTCGCGCGGCCGAGCCTCAGCCCTGCGCGTGCCGGTCGAGGAAGGCGTAGACCTCTCCGTCGTCGACGCCGGGGAAGGCTCCCCGCGGCAGCGGCGAGAACATCTGCATGTGCACCCGCGCGCTCGGCCAGGCGCGGCCGGCCCAGCGCTCGGTGAGCGCGGCATCCGGCCGGCGGCAGCACGACTCGTCGGGGCACGTGGAGCTCGCGCGCTTCTGCGTCTCGCGTCCGCGGAACCAGCGGGCGTCGTCGAACGGGACGCCCACGGTGATCGAATACTCGCCGTCGGCCGTGCGGCCCGTCTGGCTCGAGCACCAGAACGTCCCCGCCGGGGTGTCGGTGTACTGGTAGTGCTCGACGGTGCGGTTCTGCTCCGCGAAGGCGGACCGCGCGGCGAAGCGCCGGCAGACGACCTGGCCCTCGACCGACCCCGTGACATCCAGCGGCAGCGGCAGCCCGTCGTTCTCGTACGCGCGGCTGATCGCCCCCGACCCGTCGACGCGCAGGAAGTGCAGGCGGATGCCGATGTGCTGCGTCAGAAGGTTCGTCAGCCGCATCCCGGCCGCCTCGTGGGTGACGCCGAACGCGTCGCGGAAGTCTTCGACGGCGAGGTTGCGGTCCTTCTTGGCCTGGGCCAGGAAGGCGACCGAGGCCGTCTCGGGCATCAGGCAGCAGGCCGCGAAGTAGTTGATCTCGAGCCGCTGCTGCAGGAAGTCGGCGTAGTCGGTGGGCGGCGTGTGCCCCAGGAGGCGGTGCGCCATCGCCTGGAGCGCCATCGAGCGCAGTCCGTGGCCGCCGGGGATCGAGGCGGGCGGCAGGTAGATGCGTCCGTTCTCGAGATCGGTCACCGAGCGCGCCGAATGTGGCAGGTCGTCGACGTAGATGAGCTCGAAGCCCAGCTGGGAGGCCATGATGCTCACCGTGCGGTGGGTCAGGGCCCCCGTGACGTGGCCGGCCGCCTTCAGCTGCTTCTCCGCGAGCTTCTCGACATCGGGCAGGTAGTTGTCCTTCGCCCGCATGCGCAGGCGCAGCTCGGTGTTGGCGCGGCGCGCCTCCTCGGGCGTCGCGATGGCGGCACGCTCGCGACGCTGCAGTTCGCGGTGCAGGCCGAGCACCGACTCGATCGTCTCGTCGGTGGTCGCCTTCGTCACCCGGATCGACGGGATGCCGAGGGCCCGGAACACCGGCGAGGCCTGAGCGCGTTCCAGTTCGAGCTCGAGGGCCGCCCGGCGGTTCGGCGGCTCCGGGGAGAGCAGATCGGTGACGTCGGTGCCGGTCGCGCCGGCGATCGCCTGCAGCAGCGAGAGCTTGGGCTCGCGCTTGCCGTTCTCGATCAGGCTGAGCTGGCTGCCGGCGACACCGACCAGGCCGCCCAGCTCGTCGAGGGTCAGGCCGTGCGAGACGCGCTGGTGACGGATGCGGTGTCCGAGGGTCGACAGCTCGAGGGGGGTGGGCGCCATTCCTTGAGCATAGCGAAAGAAAAGCGATTCTTGACGCCGAGGTGGCTGATAATCGGGCGCATTCAGCCCGCACAGTGGAAGGGACGCACCAGACATCCGCTGCCACGCCGAAGGAGCTGACATGGCCATCGCCGACCTGTTCACCCGCCCCACCGCCGTTCTTCCCGCGGGCGGGAGCGCACCCGCTGCGCCCGCCCGGTTCGGACGGCGCCCCACGGCCGCCGGCGCGGGTCTCGAGGAGCTCTTCGCCTGGGTCGACGAGATCGCCGCTCTCACGCAACCGGCCCGCATCCACTGGGTCGACGGCTCGCGCGCCGAGAACGAGGCGCTGCTGCGCGAGCAGGTGGAGGAGGGCAAGCTCATCAAGCTCAACCCCGAGTGGCGCCCCGGCTCGTACCTCGCCCGCTCGCACCCGAGCGACGTCGCCCGCACCGAGGCGCGCACCTTCATCGCGTCGGCGCGGGAGGAGGATGCCGGCCCCACGAACAACTGGGTCGCCCCGGAGGAGATCCGCGCGACGATCACGCCGCTGTTCGAGGGATCGATGCGCGGGCGCACGATGTACGTCGTCCCCTTCTCGATGGGAGCCGTCGGCGGGCCGCTCTCGCACATCGGCGTCCAGGTCACCGACAGCGCCTACGCGGTCACCTCGATCGGGATCATGACCCGCGTCGGCACCGCCGTGCTGGAGCAGATCGCCGACGGCAAGCCGTGGGTGAAGACGGTCCACTCGGTCGGAGCCCCGCTGGCCCCGGGCCAGCAGGACGTGCCGTGGCCGTGCAACGACGAGAAGTACATCGTGCACTTCCCCGACACGCTCGAGGTGTGGTCGTTCGGCTCCGGCTACGGCGGGAACGCGATCCTGGCCAAGAAGTGCTTCGCCCTGCGCATCGCCTCCGTCATCGGACGCGACGAGGGCTGGCTCGCCGAGCACATGCTCCTCATCCGCGTCATCAGCCCGGAGGGGCGCAGCTTCCACCTCGCGGCGGCCTTCCCCTCGGCGTGCGGCAAGACGAACCTCGCGATGCTGCGTCCGACCATCCCGGGCTGGCGCGTGGAGACCCTGGGCGACGACATCGCGTGGCTGCGCCCCGGCGAGGACGGCCGGCTCTGGGCGATCAACCCCGAGGCGGGCTTCTTCGGGGTCGCGCCCGGCACGGGACAGTCGACGAACGTCGCGGCCGTGGAGACGCTCTGGGGCAACACGATCTTCACGAACGTCGCGCTGCGCCCCGACGGCGACGTGTGGTGGGAGGGCCTCACCGACGAGGTGCCGGACGAGCTCACCGACTGGGAGGGCAACCCCTGGACGCCCGCGTCCGGGCGGCCCGCGGCGCACCCGAACTCGCGCTTCACGGTGAGCGCGGGTCAGTGCCCGCAGATCGCTCCCGACTGGGAGGCCCCCGAGGGCGTGCCGCTGGACGGCATCCTCTTCGGCGGACGCCGGGCCACCAACGTGCCGCTGGTGGTCGAGGCCACCGACTGGACGCACGGCGTCTTCCTCGGCTCCAACATCTCCTCCGAGCGCACCGCCGCCGCCGAGGGGACCGTCGGCGAGCTGCGCCGCGATCCCTTCGCGATGCTGCCGTTCTGCGGCTACAACATGGCGGACTACTTCGGCCACTGGCTCGCGGTCGGCCAGCAGCTGCGGTTCGACCGCGCGCCGCGCATCTTCCAGGTGAACTGGTTCCGCAAGGGCGACGACGGCCGCTTCCTCTGGCCCGGCTTCGGCGACAACGCGCGCGTCATCGACTGGATCATCCGCCGCATCGAGGGCCGGGTGTCCGCCGTGGACAGCCCCATCGGGCGGCTGCCGCTCACGGACGACCTCAACCTCGCCGGCATCGAGGTGCCGCAGCGCGATCTGGACGCCCTCTTCGAGATCGACCGCGACCTGTGGCTGCAGGAGACCGACCTCACCGAGGAGTTCTACCGCACCTTCGAGGGCCGCGTCCCGGCCGCGCTCTACGCCGAGCTCGCGGCCCTGCGCTACCGCCTCCGGCGGGAGGCGTGAGCGGGCTCAGCCGGGGGTGATCCGGCTGACGCGCACCGTGACCCGGGCATCGGGGTCGCCGATCGCGTCGCGAACGCGTGCGGCGACCTCGCGGGACACCTCGGCGACGCGCCCCCCGGTCACGCCGATGCTCACCGTCGCCTCGACGGCGTCGGCACGACGCACGACGACGCTGTAGGCGCCGTCCGGCGCGACGGTCGCCCGCCACAGGCGTGCGGGCAGGGGCGCGGCGTAGTACAGCTCCGCGACGCCGGCGACGGCGCGCGCGGCGGCATCCACGGTCGCCGCCAGGTCGGAAGGGCGCAGGCCGTCCGCCGCGGGGATCGACAGGTCGCTCATCGCTCGTCCTCCCGCACCCGCAGCGAGTCGACGACCACGTCGATCTCGCCCACCGTCCACTCGGCGTACTCCTCCAGCGCGTGCCGCACGCGCGTGCGCACCCGGTCGGCGACGCCCGGCAGCCCGTCGCCGCGCAGGACGACGGCGTGCAGCACGCTGATCGTCATCCGCACGTCGACCCGCGCGGCGGTGTCGACGTCCACGTCGACGCGCTCCACGAGCACGCCCTCCACGTCGTCTCCCGCGTCGCGGACGAGTCCGCGCACCGCGCCCTCGGTGACGACGATGCGAACGGGCTCGTCGTCGATCAGCGGCAGGTCGCGTCCGGCCCGCGACTCGCGAGCCACCTCGCCGAGGATCTGCTGGAACCATGACTCCGACACGTCGGTGCGGGCGTCGTGCTCGACCAGCTCGCGCGACAGCGCCCCGAGCCGATCCATCGAGTCGAGGACGGCGCGGCACTGCGGATCGCCCTCGATGGCGGCGATCGCCGGGGTGCGCCCACGGTCGTGGTACGCGGCGAGCTCCTCGAGGGTGTGGCCCGACTCTCCGATCTCCTCGCGTGTCATCTCGTTCACCTCCAGTCCTGCATGCGGTCGTAGATGGTCGCGCGTGCGCGCGCCAGGCGGCCGCGGACGGCCGTGGCCGAGACGCCGAGCTCGCGGGCGATCTCGTCGTAGCCGTACCCGCTGACCTCGCGCAACAGCCACACGGTGCGCTGCTCGACCGGCAGGTCGTCCAGCACGCGCCGCAGCGTGTCCAATTGAGAGGATGCCACGGCGGACTCGTCGGGCGTCGGCTGCAGCGCTTCGGGCTCGGCATCCTCGATGGGCGTCGAGGGGCGCGCCGAGCGCAGCCGGTCGGTGGCCTTGCGGGCCACGATCGTCGACAGCCAGGAGCGCACGCGTGCGGGCTCGCGCAGTTCGGGCAGTCGCCGCCAGGCGACGATGAGCGCCTCCTGCACGCAGTCGTCGGCGTCGGCGCGCGAGCCGAGCAGGCGCGTCGCGAAGCCGATCAGGTACCCGCTGTGGCGACGCACGAGCACGGCGAAGGCGCGCTCGTCCCCGTCGGCGGCGCGCGCCGCGAGCACGCCGTCCTCGACGAGCGTCAGCGTCTCCACACGCGCTCCTTCCCCTGTGCTCCCTCGTGCCGCAGCGGCACGGTCCCCCCGGTCTACGACGACCGTGCCACGAACGCGGCGGCGCGCCAAGGGGTTGCGCGCGGCCTCCCGCAGCGTCTATGCGGACGGTGTCGGGGTCGCGTCCGGCATCGGCGTCACGGCACTCAGCGAACTGCCAGGGAATCGACCGTGACGATCGGGCCGCGGCGCCCGTCACACTCGTGAACGCCCTCACCCGAGGGTGCGGAAAGGACACAGATCATGGCCACCACGACCACCCCCACCCCGAACGCGGCTCCCGTCGCCGGCGGCGGCAAGACCGTCATCGTCGACCCCGTGATCGCGAAGATCGCCGGCATCGCGGCATCCTCCGTCCCCGGCGTGCACGCCCTCGGCGGCGGCGCCGCCCGCGTGATCGGCAGCATCCGCGAGGCCGTCGGCGCGAAGGACCTCGGCCAGGGCGTGAACGTCGAGGTCGGCGAGAAGCAGGTCGCCGCCGACATCACGATCGTCGCCGAGTACCCCGAGCAGCTGCAGCGCGTGGCCTCCGGCGTCCGCGCGGCCGTCGCCGACGCCATCACGGAGCTGGCCGGCATGGAGGTCACCGAGGTCAACGTGACCGTCGTGGACGTCCACATCCCGGGTGACGACGACGCGCCCGCCCCGGAGCGCGTCCAGTGACCGGCGCGAGCCCCACGGTGTGGGGCGCCGTCGCGGGCGCCGTCCTGGCCTTCGCCGTCCTGGCGTACGGGTTCTGGGGCATGGTGCTCGTGGCGGTGCTCGCCGCCCTCGGCGGTCTCATCGGCGCCGCGGTGTCGGGCCGCATCGACCTGCGCGCGGCGATCGACGCGGCCCGCGGACGGCGGGTGGGCTGATCATGGATGCCGCACGGATCCCCGGTCGGGTCACCATCGCCACACGGGCCTACGAGCGCGTCGCGGCGGCGGTGCTCGCCGATGAGCTGGGCGTCCCCGCTCGCGCGGCCCGCGCGAGCGTGCGCGACGCGGGCGGGGCGCTCGCCCTGGATCTCACCAGCGGCATCCGCGGCGACGCCGAGCCCATCGCCACCGGCGCCGCATCGGCGCGCACCCGCACCGGCGAGCGCGTGACCGAGCTCACCGGTGCCCGCGTCGGCGAGATCCGACTGCGCATCACACATCTCGTGACCGAAGAAAGGAGCGGCTCGTGAACACGACACCGACGACGGCGGACGCCGTCCCGGCGGAACGTCCCGACCGCGTCGAGCGGGCCGCTGCGAAGCGTCTGCAGGGGCGCTCGCGCGCCGTCTGGGTGGCCGTCGCGCTGCTGGTCGCCGCCGCGGTCGCGGTCCTGCTCGCCGTGGAGGCGGTGCTCGCCGCGCTCGGGCAGCCGCCCGCGCTCGTCGCCCCGGACGCCATCGGCGCCGCGCTGACCGGCGGCGGGACGACGGGGACGATCGTCGCCGCGACCGCCGCGGTGTTCGGCCTCCTGTGCCTCTGGGGTGCACTCGCCCCCGGGCGCACGCACCGCCGGGCCCTCGCCGCCGGGCGGGTGCCCCTGGTCGTCGACGACGCCGTCATGGCGGGCGCGCTGTCCCGCACGGCCGGCAGCGCCGCGGCGGTGGCCGCCTCCCACGTGACCACCCGGCTCGGCGGTCGCCGCGCCCGGGTCTCGCTCGCCCCGTCCACCGGCTTCCCGGTCGACCGTGAGCGGGTGTCGCGCGCGGCCGACGACCTGCTCACCGAACTCGGCGCCGCGCCGCGTCTGACGGCGCGGATCGACGTCGCCGCGGAAGGACGACTCTCATGACTCTCGGGGCCCGCGTCCTCAATCGCGCGATCCTGCTCCTGCTCGCACTCGTCGCCGGCGCGGTCGCCGTCACCGCCGCCTGGCCTGTCCTGGCGGGCGGGCAGCCGATGCCGCTGCTGGCACCGATCGCCGACGCCGTCCGCAGCATGGGGCTCGCTCCCCGCGCGCAGGCCGGGATCGCCGCCGGCATCCTGGCCCTGGGCGTCGTGATCGCTCTCGCGATCGTCCTCACCCGTGGCGAGCGCCACGTGCGTGCGGCCGTCGACGACGGGGGGATCGCCATCGACGACGGCGTCGTCGCCGACCTGCTGCGGCGCTCGCTGGCCGACGTGCCCGATGTGCTGACGGTGTCGGCGGTCACCCTCCGTCGTCGTCGCGGCCGTCTCGTGCGCGTCCGCGTGCAGGTGCGCCCCCGCGCCGACCTGGCACTCGTCCAGCGTCGCGTGTCCGCCGCCGTGGCCGACACCGATCGGCGCCTGGGGCTCGCCCTCCCGCTGGTCGTCCAGCTCACGGGCGGGCTGCGGTCCGCCTTCGCCCACGAGCGCCGCGTCGCCTGACGCCGTCGAACGTCCCCGACTGCCGGGGATCCCTGAGAAGAACACCCAGAACCACCACAGAGAAAGGAGACCCCCATGGGCCTCGCAGACGACATCAAGAACACCGCCGAGAACCTGACCGGCAAGGCCAAGGAGGCCATCGGCAACCTCACCGACAACGACAAGCTCGTCGCCGAGGGCAAGGCCGACCAGGTCAAGGCCCACGCGAAGGACGCGGCCGCCGACGTCAAGGACGCGGCGAAGGACGCGAAGGACGCGCTCGGCGGCAAGTGAGCCGACCGTGACACGCGAAGGGCCCGCCGACGTCGGCGGGCCCTTCGTCGTGTCGGCGGATCAGACCAGCAGCTGGTGCTTCGCCAGGTCGCGATACAGCGGCACGGTCTCCACGAGCTCGGAGTGCGTGCCCTGGCCCACCACGCGGCCGTGGTCCATCACCACGATCAGGTCGCTGTCGACGACGGTCGACAGGCGGTGGGCGATGACCACGAGCGTGCGGCCGGTCGCGACGGCGTCGATCGCCTCGCGCATGCGCTGCTCGTTCAGCCCGTCCAGCGACGAGGTGGACTCGTCCAGCAGCAGCACCGGGGGAGCGGCCAGCAGCGCCCGCGCGATCGCGAGGCGCTGGCGCTCGCCGCCGGAGAGCATGACGCCCGCCTCGCCGACGGGGGCCTCGAGTCCGAGGGGGGAGCGCTCCAGCACGTCGCCGAGGTTGACGGCGCGCAGCACCCGCTCGCAGTCCTCGTCGGAGGCCGTCGGCGACGCCAGCCGGAGGTTGTCGGCGATGGTGCCGGCGAGGGTCGGCGCATCCTGCTCGACGTAGCCGAGCTGGGCACGCAGTCGCGTGCGGTCGATGCCGCGGAGGTCGACGCCGTCGAGCAGGATCGCCCCGCCGGTGGGGTCGTAGAAGCGTTCGATGAGGGCCAGGGTGGTCGACTTGCCGGCTCCGGACGGCCCGACGAGGGCGACGCGGGCGCCGCGCGGGACACGGAAGGACACGCCCCGCAGCACTTCGCCCGGGGTGTCCGACACCTCGACGGTGGCGTCGGCGTGCGCCTCGGCGAGCAGGGCCGCGGCTTCCGCCTCCGAGCGGCGGCGCGCGCTGACCACGGCATCCGGGTAGGAGAACCGGACGTCGCGGAACTCGATCGTCGCCGGCGGCGTCTGGTCCTCGTGCGCGGCGGCCGTCGAGATCGGCGAGGTGCCGACGGCGACGGATGCCGCGACCTCCGCGTCGCACGCGGTCTCGGTGCGCAGATCCAGCACCTCCTGGATGCGCCCCAGCGCGCCGAGGGCCTGTCCGACGGAGGTGATCGCCCCGAAGAACGAGCCCAGGGGCTGGACGAGGAAGAAGAGGAACATCACGAACGTGACCAGCCCGGCGATCGTGATGGCGCCCGAGGCGACGCGGAACCCGCCGACGCCCAGGACCACCAGCAGCGACAGCTGCAGCGCGACGCCGGCGACCGGCACGACGAACGCCGACGCCTTCGCGACCTGCACGCCGGCCTCGTACGCGCCCCGCGCGGTGTGCTCGATGCTCTCGCGCTCGCGCTCCGAGGCCCCCGAAGCGCGGATCGTGCGAATCGATCCGACCGCGCGCTCGACGCCCGAGGCCAGCTCGCCGACCTTCTCCTGCTGCACGGCGGTCGCGCGACGGATGCGCCCGCTGAGGGCCACCACGACCGCGACCGACGCCCCCACGACGACGAGGATGAGCGCCAGCAGCACCGGATCGATGATGAGCATCGCGACGATCGCGCCGACGAAGATGAGCGCATTGCCGATCGAGTCGGCGAGGCCCTGGGTGAGCACGGCGTACAGCAGCGTCGTATCGGTGCCGACGCGCGAGACGAGGTCTCCCGTGCGACGCGCGTCGTACTCCTGCACCGGCAGGTGCAGCAGCTGGGCGATGAGGCGGCGGCGGCTCGAGTAGACGACCGCGGTGCCCGTGCGCTGCAGCAGGAAGTGCTGGATGCCGCTGATCACCGACGACGCGACGACGAGGCCCACCAGCACCCAGACGAGCACCCCGAGCGGATCCTCCTTCTGCACCCGGTCGATGACCTGGCCGACGACGAGCGGCTGGGCGAGCGTCGCGACCGCGGCGAGCACGCTGAGCACGGCCACGACGACGAGCACACCCTTCTGCTCGAAGACGAAGGGGAGGAGCTGTCGCAGGCTCGCGCGGGGCCCATCGTCGGCGGGACGGCGGCGGCTGCGGGACGGGCGGGTGGTGCTGGCAGAAGACATGGGAGCTTTCGGGCGGTGTTCGGGTGCCTCTATCTTCTCTCTCGGCGGCGCCGCGCGGGGTCACCCTCCCGCTTCCCGCACATCCGGATGCCGAGTGACGCCCATCCGTCCCCCGGTGTCGCCACCCGCCGTCGCTCGCGACATCGCGGGACGGATGAACGGTGCGTGCCCTGTCGGAGGCCGCGGATAGGGTGGACCGGTGCCCGCTCCTGTCATCTCCGCTCGTCACCTCGTGAAGTCCTACAAGGTCAAGGGGAAGCCCGACTTCGTCGCCGTCGACGGTCTCAGCTTCGAGGTCGCGCCGGGGGAGTCGTTCGGTCTGCTGGGCCCGAACGGGGCCGGCAAGTCGACGACCATGAAGATGATCGGCGCCGTCTCCACCCGCACCGCGGGCGAGCTGCAGATCCTCGGACTCGACCCCGACCGATACGGCCCCGAGATCCGCTCGCGGCTCGGCGTCGTCCCGCAGCAGGACAACCTCGACGGGGAGCTCAACGCCCGCGAGAACCTCTACATCTACGGGCGGTACTTCGGTCTTCCCGGCAAGGTCTGCCACGAGAAGGCCGATGAGCTGCTCGCCTTCGCGCAGCTCGAGGACAAGGCGAAGAACAAGGTCGACCAGCTCTCCGGCGGCATGAAGCGCCGCCTCACGATCGCCCGCGGACTCATCAACGACCCTCGCATCCTCCTGCTGGACGAGCCGACGACGGGCCTCGACCCGCAGGCGCGCCACGTGCTGTGGGATCGCCTGTTCCGTCTCAAGGAGCGCGGCACGACACTCGTGCTGACCACGCACTACATGGACGAGGCCGAGCAGTTGTGCGACCGGCTCATCGTCGTCGACAAGGGACGCATCATGGCCGAGGGCACCCCGGCATCCCTCATCCGCGCGCACTCGAGCCGCGAGGTGCTGGAGGTGCGCTTCGGCTCCGATCGCAACGCCGTCGTCGCCGAGAGCCTCGCCGGCATCGGCGACCGCGTCGAGGTGCTCCCCGACCGCATCCTGATCTACGCCGACGACGGCGAGGCGGCCCTCGAGCGCGTCACCGCCCAGGGTCTGGAGCCGATCACCTCGCTCGTTCGTCGTTCGTCGCTGGAGGACGTGTTCCTGCGGCTCACGGGAAGGTCGCTGATCGAATGAGCGCGCCGCAGACGGATGCCGGGACGCATCCGAGCCTCGACGAGCTGCGTGCCGAGGCGATGGCGTGGGGACGCAAGCCCCGCCGGCGCGGCAGCTGGTACGTCACGGAGCACATGGTGCGCGCGATGCGCGCCTACGGCTGGACGATCATCGTCGGCGCCGTCGGGCAGCCGATCCTGTACCTCCTCGGCCTCGCGGTGGGCCTGGCCGCGCTCATCCGCGTGCCGATCGTCGACCACGGGCAGGAGGTCAGCTACCTGATGTTCGTCGCGCCGGCGCTGCTGGCGACGGCGACGATCTCGGTGGCCAGCGAGGAGCTGACGTATCCGGTCATGGCGGGTTTCAAGTGGCGGCGCTACTTCTACGGCTTCAACGCGTCGCCGCTGTCGAGCCCGCAGATCGCGAACGGCGTGGTCGCGGGGGCGACGGCGCGCATGGTCGTCGCCTCGGCCGCGTACTACCTGATCGTCTGGCTGCTGCCGTTCGGGGCGGTGCCGCATCCCGCGACGGGGTGGCTCGCGGTGTTCGCCGGTGTGCTGGCGGGGCTCGCCTTCGGCATCCCGCTCATGGCGTACGCGGGGTCGATCGAAGACGACAAGGGGCAGTTCGCCCTCGTGCAGCGCTTCCTCTTCATGCCGATGTTCCTGTTCTCCGGCACGTTCTACCCGCTGGACTCGCTGCCGCTGTGGTTGCAGTGGATCGGGTGGGTCTCGCCGCTCTGGCACGGCGCCGAACTCGGTCGCGTCGCCACCTACGGTGCGGCGGTGGACCCGGTGATGGTCGCGGTCCACCTCGTCTACCTGCTCGCCCTCGCGGTGGTCGGCTACCTGTTCGCCCGCCGCGTCTTCACCGAGAGGCTCGCGAAATGAGCGCCGTCGTCGAGGTGCCCTCCACCGCGGCCCGCCGCGGCGGCGTCCGCGCGCTGTGGGCGGGCAACCCGGGCGCCGTCGTGCAACGCGGGCTCATCGCGGCCCGGTCGTCGAGTTGGGCGGTCGTGCTCTCCGGCTTCTTCGAGCCGGTGTTCTACCTGGCCTCGATGGGCATCGGCCTCGGCGCGCTCATCGGTGACGTCGAGACCACCCAGGGCGCGAGCGTCAGCTACGCCGCCTTCATCGCCCCGGCGCTGCTGGCGGTGTCGGCGATGAACGGCGCCATCTACGACTCCACGTGGAACGTCTTCTTCAAGCTCAACTACGGCAAGCTCTACGAGGGGATGCTCGCGACGTCGCTCGGACCGCTCGACGTCGCCCTGGGCGAGATCCTCTACGCGCTGCTGCGCGGACTCGCCTACGCGACCGGGTTCATGATCATCATGCAGGTCCTCGGGCTCAACCTCGCCTGGACCGCGGTGCTCGCCCTGCCCGCGGTCGTGCTGATCGCCTTCGGCTTCGCGAGCCTCGGCATGGCCGTCACGAGCTACATGAAGACGTTCCAGCAGATGGACTGGATCAACTTCGTGCTCCTGCCGATGTTCCTGTTCTCCGCCACGTTCTACCCGATCACGGTCTACCCCGGCTGGGTGCAGCAGATCGTCATGGCCCTGCCGCTGTGGCACGGGGTGGAGCTGATCCGCGGGCTCACGACCGGCATCCTGAGCGTCGACATGCTCTGGCACGTGCTCTACTACCTCGTCATGATCGCGATCGGGCTCGTGTTCACGACCAAACGGCTGCGCGCGCTGTTCCTCGACTGAGCTCGCCGCGGCACGCACGACGTGAGACGACGGATGCCGCGGTCCCCCCGGGCCGCGGCATCCGCCGGTCGTCGCCGAAGGCTCAGAGCGAGCCGGTCTCGCCCAGGCCGATGTTCGTCTCGTAGTCGACGTCCTTGGTCTCGCGGGACAGCACCAGGGCGATGAGGGTGAGCACCGCCGAGCCCGACAGATACAGGCCGACCAGCCACGGCTCGCCGCCGGCCGCGGCCCAGAGGGCGAGAGCGATCGAGGGGGCGATGGCCGCGCCGAGGATCGACGAGACGTTGTACGCGATCGCCGAGCCGGTGTAGCGGACATTGGTCGGGAAGAGCTCCGGCAGCACGGCGCCCATCGGCCCGAAGGTGGCCCCCATCAGCATGAAGCCGAACACGAGGAAGGCCTGCACGAGCGCGCCGGTGAACTTCGGGTCGACGGCCGGGAGGAGGAACACGTTGAAGGTGAGTCCGAGCACACCGATCAGCGCGGTCACCCAGATGAGGAGCTTCCGCCGCCCCACGGCATCCGCGATGGGACCCGACAGCAGCGTGAAGACGCCGAAGAACACGACACCGATGATCTGCATGATCACGAAGTCGGTGTAGCCGAAGCCGAGCCCGGGGACGGGGGCGTCGGCGGCCTTCGTGCCGTAGGCGAGGGTGAAGCTCGTCATCAGATAGAAGAGCACGTAGGTGGCGAGCATGATGAACGTGCCGAGGACCAGGTTCTTCCCGTGCCCGCGGACGACCTCGCCCAGCGGGAACCGGCGGATCGCGCCCTTCTTCTCGGCCGCGGTGAACGTCGTCGACTCCACGAGCTTCAGACGCACCCAGAGACCGATGATCACCATCACCGCCGAGAACAGGAACGGCACGCGCCAGCCCCAGGAGAGGAAGGCGTCCGAGCGCTGCAGGGGGCCGTCGGGGTGGGGGAGGGCGAAGTTGATCACGAGGAACAGGGTGTTGGCGATGATGAAGCCGATGGGGGCGCCCAGCTGCGGGAACGTGCCGTACCACGCGCGCTTGCCCTTCGGGGCGTTCTCGGTGGCCACGAGGGCGGCGCCCGACCACTCGCCGCCGAGGGCGAAGCCCTGGAAGAGGCGCAGGATCAGCAGCAGGAAGGCCGCCCACCAGCCGATGCCGGCATAGGTGGGCAGGCATCCGATGAGGAAGGTCGCGATGCCCATCGTGAGCAGAGACGCGACGAGCGTGGCCTTGCGGCCGAAGCGGTCGCCGAAGTGACCGAAGACGACGGCGCCGATCGGGCGGGCGATCATCGCGGCGCCGAAGACGGCGAACGACGACAGCAGGGCGGTGGTCTCGTCGCCGGTCGGGAAGAAGAGCACCGGGAACACGAGAACCGCGGCGGTCGCGTAGACGTAGAAGTCGTAGAACTCGATGGTGGTGCCGACGAGGCTCGCGGTGATGACGCGGGCGCGGGAGTTGGCGGGTGCGGCGGGGGCCGCGGTGGCTGCGGACATGCGGAGTGAGCTACCTATCGATGGGGTGTCGAAGGTCCTCGTGGGACGCGCCGGTGGTGGGCGTCCGGGGCAGGGGTGTGTGCGGCGGGCGCCGCGACGATGGGGGCACCGGGGCGCCGGCAGGTTCCCGGCGCACGGCCATCGAGTCTACGCCGGGTCAGCGCCAGAGCACGGCCAGGGCCGCGTTGAGGAAGGTGAGGATGCCGACGAGCCAGAACAGTGCCGCCGGTGCCGCGCCGGCCTTGCGCTGGCGCGCGGTGCCGATGCCCAGGACGGCGCCGATCGCGAGCAGCACGATGAGCTTCACGCCGAGCTTGGTGTAGTTCAGCGGGTGGTCGATGCCCCACGGGGCGGCGAGGGCGAGCCCCGCGACGGCGGCGATGACCATGCCCCACGTCATCAGTCGCGTGATGCGCCGCTGGCCCACCGCCTCCACGACCCAGGCGCCGAAGAGGATCGCGAAACCGGTGAGGTGGACGAGGACGACGGCGTGACGCAGGATCTCCATGCCTTCAGCCTAACTGATGGCGTGCGGATCCGCGCCCCCCGCCCGCCGCGCGAGCACAGCGAGTCGAACGTGTTCCCTCTCCCCGGTCGTTGAGCGAGCGCAGCGAGTCGAAACGCGTTCCCGGGCTGTGGACAACGCTCCCGGCATCCGCACGGCCCCCGGTACCGTCGCGGGATGCCGTTCGTCTACATGCTGCGGTGCGCCGACGGCACGCTCTACGTGGGCAGCACGATCGATCTCGATCGGCGCGTCGCGCAGCATGCGGCGGGAGAGGGAGCCGTGTACACGCGCCGGCGTCTGCCCGTGGAGCTGATCTGGAGCGAGAAGATGGCGCGCGTCGCGGACGCGTTCGCCTGGGAGAAGCGGCTGCAGGGGTGGAGTCACGCGAAACGTCTCGCCTACGCCGAGGGCGGTATCGAGGCGGTGCGGCGGTGGAGTGCCCGCCATCGCGGCGACTGAGGGCGTTTCGACTCGGCCCTGCGGGCCTCGCTCAACGACCGGGGGGAGAGGTCCGCACCCCCGGTCGTTGAGCGAGCGGAGCGAGTCGAAACGCGTTCCCCCGCGCAGCGCGTCAGCCGCGCAGGCGCCGCAGCAGCAGGGCCGTCCGCAGCGCGGCATCCGCCGCCTCGGCGCCCTTGTCTTCCTTCGACGCGGGAAGACCCGCGCGGTCGAGGCCCTGCTGCTCGTCGTCCAGGGTGAGCACCCCGAACCCGACCGGCTTGCCGGTGTCGAGGGCGACGCGGGTGAGCCCGTCGGTGGCCGCGGACGAGACGAACTCGAAGTGCGGCGTGCCGCCACGGATGATCACGCCGAGCGCCACCACCGCGTCGGCACCGGCGTCCAGCGCCGCCTTCGCCGCGACGGGCAGCTCGAACGAGCCGGGGACGCGTTCGAGGCTCCACGACGCGCCGGATGCCGAGAGCACGCGCTCCGCGCCGGCGATGAGGCCGTCGGTGATGACGTCGTGCCAGAGGCCCGCGATGACGACGACCCGCAGTCCCGTGGCGTCGATCGGGGCGGTCTGGGGGGCTCCGTGGCCGCTCATGCGTGCTCCTCCGTGCTGTGCGCGAGAGCCGCGTCGAGCTCGTCCGCGCTGATGATGTGGCCCATGCGATCGCGCTTGGTGGCCAGGTACTGGTGGTTGTTGGCGCCGACGCCGACCAGCAGCGGCACCTGCTCGACGATATCCAGTCCGAGCTCGCGCAGCTGCTTGACCTTGTCGGAGTTGTTCGTCAGCAGGCGGATGCGGTCCACGCCCAGATCGGCGAGGATGCCGCCGGCCGCCGCGTAGTCGCGCGCATCGGCGGGAAGTCCCAGAGCCAGGTTCGCGTCGACGGTGTCGAGCCCCCGCTCCTGCAGGCTGTACGCACGCAGCTTGTTGATGAGACCGATGCCCCGGCCCTCGTGTCCGCGCATGTAGACGACGACCCCGCCGTCCTTCTCGATGCGATCCAGCGCCGCGTCCAGCTGCGGTCCGCACTCGCACTTGAGCGAGCCGAAGGCCTCGCCCGTCAGGCACTCCGAGTGCACGCGCACGAGCGGGGCGTCCTCGGTGAGGTCGCCGGAGACGACGGCGATGTGGTCGGTGCCGGTGACGCGATCCTTGTAGGCGAGGAAGCGGAACGTGCCGTGCGAGGTGGGAACGGTCGCCTCGGCGCGCAGGCTCACCCGGCGCTTCTGCGCCGCGGGAGAGGGCGCCGCGATGGCCGCGGGCTCGACCTCGTCGAGGTAGCCGATGAGCTGCTCGATCGTGATGACGGGCACGCCTTCGCGAGCGCCCATCTCGAGCAGACCCGGAAGCCGCATCATCGACCCGTCCTCAGCGACCACCTCGCCGATCGCGGCGACCGGCTGCAGGCCCGCGAGGCGCATGAGCTCGACTCCGGCCTCGGTGTGGCCGGCCCGCTCGCGCACGCCGCCGTCGACGGCGCGCAGCGGCAGGATGTGCCCCGGTCGGATCACCGACGACGGCACGGATGCCGGGTCGGCGAGCACGTTGAGGGTGTGCGAGCGGTCGGTGGCGCTGATCCCGGTCGAGACACGGTCGGCGGCGTCGACGCTGACCGTGTAGGCGGTCCCGCGGGCGTCCTCGTTGACCGCGACCATCGGCGGCAGGTCGAGACGGTCCGCCCACTCGGCGGGCATCGGCGCGCAGATGAACCCGCTCGACCAGCGGATGGTCCATGCCAGCCATTCGGGCGTCGCGAGCTGCGCCGACAGGATGATGTCGCCCTCGTTCTCGCGGTTCTCGTCATCGGCGACGATGACCGGCCGCCCCGCGCGGAGGGCATCGAGGGCTTCGGGGATGGTCGACAGGCTCATCGTGAGCCCCCTTCGTTCGTGTTCTCGGGAGAGGTCGGGGTGAAAGCGAGGAGGCGCTGGACGTGACGCGCCAGGATGTCGGTCTCGAGGTTGACGCGGTCGCCGGCCACCCGGTCGCCGAGCGTCGTCGCCTCGAGCGTCTCGGGGATGAGCGACACTTCGAACCAGGCCTCGGAGGCCGCGGCATCGGAGGCGTTCGACACCGTGAGCGAGACGCCGTCGACCGCGATCGACCCCTTGTCGACGACGAGGGGTGCGAGCTCCGCGGGCAGCGAGATGCGGATGACGCGCCACTCGGCACCCGGCCGCACCTCGAGCACGGTCCCGGTGCCGTCGACGTGCCCCTGCACGATGTGTCCGCCGAGGCGCCCGTGCGCGGCCATGGCGCGTTCGAGGTTGACACGGGTTCCCGGGCCGAAAGCGCCCAGCGTCGCCATGTCGAGGCTCTGGCGCATGACGTCGGCCGTGAACCAGTCGTCGCCCTGGTCGACGACGGTCAGGCACACGCCGCTGACCGCGATCGAGTCGCCGTGGCCGGCGTCGGACACCGACAGCGGCGCCCGCACGGTCATCCGCACGCCGTCGCCCGACGGTTCCACCGCGACGATCTCGCCGCGCTCTTCGATGATTCCGGTGAACATCAGTCCTCTTCCTCCGTGGTCGCGGTGTGGGCCTCGTGCGCCGAGCGCAGATGCCCGACGATGAGCAGGTCGTCGCCGAGCCGTTCGACGGATGCCGTGGCCAGCCGGCGCTGCCCCGTGATCGTCGCGACGCCGATGTCGCCGACCGCGAGCCGCGGTCCGCCGATCAGCGTGGGCGCGATGTAGACGAGCAGCTCGTCGACGAGCCCCTCGCGGACGAACGACGACGCCAGGGTCGGTCCGCCCTCGACGAAGACGCGGTGCGCGCCCAGCTCGCGGAGCCGGTCGAGCAGGTCGGCGAGGTCATCGCCCTCGTCCTGCATGAACGGGCGCGGATGCCGCCGGACGCGGGCATCCAGGGGCGTGGCGCGCGTGCCGACGACCACGGGTCGCGGCTGGTCGTCGTAGAGCGTGCCGTCGGGCCGGCGTGCCGTCAGCGCGGGGTCGTCGGCGAGCAGCGTGCCCGTGCCGACGAGGATCGCATCGGCGACGCTCCGGCGGCGGTGCACGTCGGCCCGCGCCTGCGCACCGGTGATCCACTGGCTCGTGCCGTCGGCGGCCGCCGCGCGCCCGTCGAGGGACTGTGCCCACTTGAGCGTCACGTGCGGTCGGCCGAGGCGCTGCACCGTCAACCACGAGTCGAGCAGCGCTTCGCCCTCGTCCCCGCCGACGCCGCGGATCACCTCGACGCCCGCGGCGCGCAGCCGCTGCGCACCCCCCGAGGACTGCTCGCCGGGATCGTCGACGGCATAGACCACGCGGGCCACGCCGGCAGCGATGAGCGCCTCGCTGCACGGGCCCGTGCGGCCCGTGTGATTGCAGGGCTCGAGGGTGACCACGGCGGTGGTGCCGCGCGCGGCATCCGCGCCGGAGCGTGCGGTCAGTCGGGTGAGCGCGTCCACCTCGGCGTGAGCCGTGCCCGCCCCGCGATGCCAGCCCTCGGCGAGCACCTGTCCGTCGGGAGAGAGGATGACGGCCCCCACCTGGGGATTGACCCCTCGCGGGCCCCGCCGTGCGATCTCCAGGGCGCGCCGCATGGCACGGTCGATCACCGTGTCGTCGCGGTCTGTCGCTGCCATCCGTCGTCCTCCACCTGAGGCTCCGGGGGCGCGTTCGACACCGCAGACGACGCGTCCGCGTACGGATCGTCGTCCGTGCTGCCTCCCATCCGGACTAGCGCTCGGGCCCCGCAGGGCCTTCGCACATCACCGTCGGTTCCGGAATCCCACCGGATCAACCCCCTGGTGAGAGGGGGCTCGCGGACTGTCACCGCCGGTTCGGATTCACACCGACCCCGGAGCACGTTTCTTGCACTTGATCCTAGTCAACGCGCGGATGCGGATTTCATTCCGTGTCGGTCGGAGGATTCCGCGCGGCCGCCCAGCGATCTCCCCGCCCCGCGGCCTAGCCTGGAGGCACACACGACGGGGAGGCGACGATGGCTCACGACACCAGCGGCACGCAGGGGAGCGACGATGTGCGCGGGGCGGCTCGTCTTCGTGAGCGCCCCTTCGCCGACGTGCTCATCATCGGCGGCGGCATCAACGGGCTCGCGACCTTCCGCGACCTCGCACTGCAGGGCGTCGACGTGACTCTCGTCGAGCGCGGAGACGTCGTCTCGGGAGCATCGGCGGCCTCGAGCCACATGATCCACGGCGGCATCCGCTACCTCGAGAACGGCGAGTTCCGCCTCGTCCACGAGGCCGTCACCGAGCGCAACGCGCTGCTGCGGACCGCGGCGCACTACGTCCGGCCGCTGCAGACGACCATCCCGATCGGCTCGACCTTCTCCGGTGTCCTGTCGGCTCCGTTGCGGTTCCTCCGGCACGGCGCCGGGAAGCGCCGGGAGCGGGGAGCGGTGCTCATCAAGATCGGCCTCGTGATCTACGACTCGTTCTCCCGCGGCGGCGGACTCTTCGGGGGAGGCGCGGTGCCGCGCCACGCGTTCCACGGCCGGTCCGCCTCGCTTCGGCAGCTGCCGCGGCTCAACCCCGCCACCCGCTACACCGCGACGTATTGGGACGCCTCCCTCCACGACCCGGAGCGACTCGCGATCGACGTCCTGCGCGACGGGCTGCGCGCCGGAGCGGCGGGCGACCGGGCGCGCGTCGCGACCTACACGGCCGCCGTCGGCCACGACGACGGCAAGGTGGTGCTCCGCGACGCCGATTCCGGAGCGGAGTTCGTGTTCTCGGCATCCGTCGTCGTGAACGCGTCGGGACCGTGGACCGACCTCACCAATCGCGTCCTCGGCGACGACACGCATGACATGGGCGGGACCAAGGGCTCGCACATCGTGCTGGACAACGAGGAACTGCTCGAGGCGACCGCCGGCCGCGAACTGTTCTTCGAGCACTCCGACGGCCGCATCGTGCTCATCTACCCGTTGAAGGGACGCGTGCTCGTGGGCACGACCGACCTCGAGCACGACATGGGCGCGCCGATCGTCTGCACCGACGACGAGATCGACTACTTCTTCGAGTTGATCGGCCACGTCTTCCCCACGATCGCCGTCGATCGCTCGCAGATCGTGCACCGCTTCGCCGGCGTGCGCCCGTTGCCCGGACACGGCGACGTGGCCCCCGGTTTCGTCTCGCGCGACTACCGGATCGAGGCCGAGCTGATGCCCGGCAGCGACGCGCCGACCGTCCTCAGTCTCGTGGGCGGCAAATGGACCACCTTCCGCGCCTCGGCCGCCCACCTCACCGACCGGGTGCTGGAGGTGCTCGCCCGCCCGCGGACACGAACGACGAAGGGGCTCGCCATCGGCGGCGGCGTCGGCTATCCGACGTCCGAGCGCGCCCGCCGACAGTGGGTGCTGGCGCACGCCGGCGCGGTGGACCCGGCGCGCGTCGCCGTCCTCCTCGATCGCTACGGCACGATCGCCGCGGAGGTCATCGCCGCGACGGGCGCCGACGACGTCCCCCTGCGGACGGCGCCGGACTACACGCGCGACGAGTTGCGTCACCTCGCCCGCACCGAACTGGTCGTGCACCTCGAGGACGTGCTCCTGCGTCGCACCGATCTCGCCTTCCGGGGCCGCGCCGACCGGACCGTCGCCGTCGAGATCGCCGACGCGATCGCACCGGTCATGGGGTGGGATGCCGCCGCGCAGGCGGCCGAGGTCGATCGCGCGCTCGCCGCGGTGCACGCCGCCGATCCGGCCTGGCAGCCGGCGGTGGCGCGCTGAGCGCGCGGCGACCGCACCGGCTCCGCCGCTACGGCGCTCGCGTTCCCGGACGTCGCGTCACTTCAGCAGTCGCGACAGCCGCCGATCGGCCAGTAGCTTGCCACCCGTCTGGCACGTGGGGCAGTACTCGAGGGAGTTGTCGGCGAAGAAGACGCTGCGCACCTCGGCACCGCACACCGGGCAGGCCTCGCCGCGGCGGCCGTGCACGGCCATGCCGCGTCGCTTCGCATCCTTGAGGTCGGCCGGAGGCTTGCCGGATGCGGTGGCCACGGCATCCGTCAATGTCGTGCGCATCGCGTCGTAGAGGCGGTCCACATCCGTGTCGGTGAGACTCGCCGCCAGCGCGTACGGCGACATGCGCGCGGCGTGGAGGATCTCGTCCGAGTAGGCGTTGCCGATACCCGCGACGATCGACTGGTCGCGGAGCACCCCTTTGATCTGGGTGCGCCGGCCCGCCAGCAGGGAGGCGAGCGTGTCGCGCGTGAAGTCGGGGGCGAGCGGGTCCGGTCCCAGGCGCGCGATGCCGGGGACGTCGGCGGGCTCGCGCGCCGCGTAGACCGCGAGGGACTTCTTGGTGCCGGCTTCGGTGAGGTCGAAGCCCGACCCGTCGTCGAGGCGGACGCGCAGCGCGATGGGCGTCTTGCCGGGGCGGATCACCGTGTCGGGCACGGCGTCGTACCAGCGCAGCCAGCCCGCTTTCGCGAGGTGGAAGATGAGATGGCTGCCGGCATCCGTCGCGAGATCGACGAACTTCCCGCGCCGTGTCGCGCCGGAGATCGTCGTTCCCACGAGGGCGTCGATCGGCGGATCGTAGGTCTTCAGGGCCGCGATGTTCGCGACCGTGATCTTGACGATGGTGCGCCCGGACGCGCGGGTGCCGAGGAAGTCGACGAGACCTTGCACCTCCGGCATCTCGGGCATGACCTCATCCTGCCACGGCCCCCGGACGCGGCGTCAGGGGGATGCCGGCCAGGCCTGAGGCGCCCGATCGTCGCCGGCGAGCAGACCCGCCACGAGGCCGTCGCTGCGGATCCCCGCGCCGTTGACCAGCGCCGAGCGCTGACGCCCTTCGTACCGGAACCCGAGACGTTGCGCGACGCGGTGCGATGCGGGGTTCTCCGCCACGGCGCGCCACTCGATGCGGACGAGTCCGAGGCCGTCGGGCGAGAAACCCCAGTCGAGCACCGCGCGGGCGGCCTCGACCACGAGCCCCCGTCCACGCGCGTCCGCGGTCATCCAGTAGCCCAGCTCGCCGGAGCCCGCGGCCAGACGGTGCAGCCCGATCATGCCGACCAGTCGTCCGTCATGGCGCACGGCCCAGGTGGCCTCCGTCCCGGCATCCCACCACCCCGCGGCCTTGCGGACGAACCCCTCGGCGTGCGAGCGCTCGTACGGCGAGGGGACGGTGGTGAACCGCTGGATCAGCTCGTCCTGGCAGGCCGCGAAGATCGCGTCGACATCGCCGTCCGTCGGGATCGAGAGCTCGAGCCGCTGCGTCCTCAGCGTCACCGGTTGCATGCAGCGAGCCTATCCCGCCCCCTCCCCGGACCCCGCCCTGGGCCCCGCTCCGGGCCCTCGCCCTGCATGACTCCGCCGGAGTCGCCCGTTGGGCTGCTCAGGGGCCACCCGCCGCCGGTTCCGATGGAGTCATGCGGATGAGTGCCGCATCCTCCACAGCGCGGCCCTGTCGCCCGGATGCCCAGGAGTTCTTCCGCAGCGGGCGCGAGCCGCCGGAGGCTGGTCAGCATTGCGGCAT
Organism: Microbacterium sp. PAMC21962; assembly: GCF_019443465.1. Lineage (NCBI taxonomy): Bacteria > Bacillati > Actinomycetota > Actinomycetes > Micrococcales > Microbacteriaceae > Microbacterium > Microbacterium sp. PAMC21962. The sequence goes on from NZ_CP080381.1 coordinate 3,231,680, forward strand.
GGATCAGGTCGTCTGTCTCTCCGCACGCGAGCTCCTGGAGAGGGGAATGACCCGACACCGCATCGCTGAAGCCGTGCGACGCGGCCAGATCGTCCGTGCCCGCCGTGATCACTATCTCCCGGCAACGGCTCCGGCGGCCGCCGTCGAGGCGGTGCGCGTCGGTGGACGTCTCACCTGTCTCAGCGCGCTGGCGACGCGCGGCGTCTTCGTGTTCGCCGACGACGCGCTCCATGTGCACGTCACCCGCGGAGCCAGCCGACTGCGAGCCCCCGACGATCGTCGGCGCCCGCTGCCGCAGCGGGCCGACCGCCGTGGGTTGCGTCTTCACTGGATGCCGCTGGCACGTCCGGAGGACGCCGACACCGTGTGCGTGGGTGTCTTCGACGCGCTGGTCCACGCCGTGCTCTGCCAGCCTCCGCGCTATGCCGTCGCGACTCTGGACTCCGCCCTCAACAAGGGACTGATCCGTCGCAGTGACCTCGATGCGCTGTTCTCGCACCTGCCGAGGCGGTATCGCACGCTGCGCCGGCATCTCGACGGTCGCGCGCAGGCGGGCACCGAGAGTCTGGTCCGCGTGATGCTCTGGAAGTTGGGTGCGCGCGCCGTCCCGCAGGTCTACTTCCGCGGGGTGGGCTTCGTGGATCTCCTCGTCGACGGATGGCTCGTCATAGAGTGCGACAGCAGGGAGTTCCACTCGGACTGGCGTCAGCAGGTCAAGGACCGCGAACGGGATCTCGCGCTCGCCGCCCGCGGATACCTCACCCTCCGCCTGACGGCAGCGCAGATCCTCTACCGTCCCGACGAGGTGTATACCGCGCTGCGCGCCCTCGTGCAGGGTGGGCGACCGGCGGCCGCGTCCCGGCGCAACTCCGCCTGAGCGGGGCGCCGGAAGGGATCCAGCCCTCTACAGTGACCGCGCAGGCGGAGTTGTGCAGACCACACCGGCACCCACCCCGCGACGCCTGCTCGCGGGGCGGGTGCCGGGGGAGGGGGGCTCAGCCGCGGCGCAGCAGTCCGACCTTGGCGTAGACGTCCGCGAGGGTCGCGTCGGCGACCTCCGCGGCGCGGTCGGCGTTGGCGGCGAGCACGCGATCCAGCTCCGCCGGGTCGTCGAGCAGCTCGAGCGCGCGCCGGCGCACCGGCCCGAACTCGTTCACGACCACCTCGGCGAGACCCTTCTTGAAGTCGCCGTAGCCGCGGCCCGCGTACTCGTCCTCGATCGACGGGATCTGGCGACCGGTCAGGGCCGCGTAGATCACGAGCAGGTTCGAGACGCCGGGCTTGTTCTCCTTGTCGTAGCGCACCGCGCCCTCGCTGTCGGTGACGGCGCGCATGATCTTCTTCGCCGACACGGCCGGGTCGTCCAGCATCCACAGCACACCCGCGTCGGACTCGGCGGACTTGCTCATCTTCGACGTCGGGTTCTGCAGGTCGTAGATGCGGGCGGTGTCCTTCTGGATCACCGGCATCGGCACCCGGAACGTCTCGCCGTACCGGCCGTTGAAGCGCTCGGCGAGGTCGCGGGTGAGCTCGACGTGCTGCTTCTGGTCGTCGCCGACCGGCACGATGTCGGTCTGGTAGAGCAGGATGTCGGCCGCCATCAGCACCGGATAGGTGAACAGGCCCACATTCGTCTGATCGGCGCCGTACCGGGCAGACTTGTCCTTGAACTGCGTCATGCGGCCGGCCTCGCCGAAGCCGGTGATCGTCGACAGCACCCATGCGAGCTCGGCGTGCGCCCGCACGTGCGACTGCACGTAGAGGGTCGACTTCGACGGCTCGATGCCGGCCGCGATGTACTGCGCCGCCGTGCGGCGGGTCTTCTCGCGCAGCTCCGCCGGGTCGTTCGGCTGGGTGAGCGCGTGGAGGTCGACGACCGAGAAGAACGCCTCGTACGCCTCCTGCAGGTCACGCCACTGCAGGAGAGCCCCGATGTAGTTGCCGAGCTGGAGGGAGTCGGCGGAGGGCTGCATTCCGGAGTAGAGGCGGGGCCTGGTCATCGTCCAAGTCTAGAGAACGGATGCCGGGTCCCCGCCCGCGACGGCCGCCGCCCCGCCGCGCCCCCGTCAGAACGAGTAGTCGGCGATGACGGGCGCGTGATCGCTCCACCGGGTGTCCCAGGAGGGGGCGCGCACCACGCGGTAGTCGACCACCCGCTCCGCGAGCGCCGGGCTGGCGAGGTGGTAGTCGATGCGCCATCCGGTGTCGGTGTCGAACGCCTTCCCCCGGTTCGACCACCAGGAGTACGGTCCGTCGACCTCGCCCGCCCAGCGGCGGCCGACGTCGACCCAGCCCAGGCCGGTGCCGGTGGTCCCGTCGATGCAGGCGACCTCGGCACCGGCCGGGCCGAGGAACCGGTCGAAGTACGCGCGCTCCCGCGGCAGGAAGCCCGCCTTCTTCACGTTGCCGCGCCAATTGCGGATGTCGAGCTCGCGGTGACCGACGTTGAGATCGCCGGTGATCAGCGCGAGCGCGCCGAGCTGCGGCATCCGCGCCTCCATCGCGTCGAGGAAGGCGTACTTGGCGAGCTGCTTCGCGGTGTCGGCCTCGCCGGTGTGGACGTACGCGCTCACGACCGTGAGGCGCTCGCCGTCCACGTCGATGTCGGCCTCCACCCAGCGGCCCCGCGAGTCGAGCGCCTCGTCTCCGAGCTCGACGCGCCAGACGTCGATGGGCTCGCGCGCCGCGATCGCGACCCCGGCGCGGCCCTTCGCCAGCGCCTCGTCGTTGACGACGTGCCAGCCCGGCAGCGCCTCGGCCAGATGTGCGGCCTCACCGCGCACCTCCTGCAGGGTGAGCACGTCGACGCCGGCGGACTCGAGCCAGGGACGCATCCCCTTGCGGGCGGCGGCACGGATGCCGTTGACGTTGACCGAGGCGACGCGGAGGTTTCGAGGCACCAGACCACCCTAACCAGCGTCTCCGACACGGCCGGCTCGGGCGACGCCGAGGTCAGTCCAGCAGCAGCCCGCGGCGCGGCGGCGGTGTGTCCGCCTCGATGCGGGCGAGGTCGTCCTCGGCGCGCCGCAGCTCGCGGGTGGCGCTCCACCGGCCCCACCAGGGCGCTTCGCCGCGCGCCAGATGCGCGTCGCGCACGCGGATGCGGGCCGCGAGGAGGAGTGCGGCGTGCTCGCGGCGGCGCTGCTCGTCCTCGCTGAGCTGCTCGATCGGGACGTCGGCGTCCTGGGCCGTGAGGGCCACCCACGAGGCGGCGACGAGGATCACGATCCCCACGAGGCGGAACCACAGCAGGAAGCCGACGAACACGGAGAACGTGGCCAGCAGCGGGTTGGAGGGGGAGTACGACAGGAGGATGCCGGCGCCGTACTGCAGCACGACCATCGCCGCGCCGCCGAGCGCGGCGCCCGGGGCGATGAGCCGCCACCGCAGCGACGTCCCGGTCAGGAAACGGATGAGGGCGGCGATCGCCGCGGTGTTGATCGCGAAGGCGACCGCCGCCGAGGCGACCCGGCCGGTGCCCCACACCCACCCCGAGTAGTCGGGCCAGTCGAACAGCCGGAAGAGCAGTTCGATCGCCCCGGCCGCGATGGTGGCCAGCACCGCGCCGACGACGAGGGCCAGACCGAACAGGGCGGCGGCCAGGAAGTCGCGCGCCTTCAGCAGCACGTAGCTGCGGGTGTCGAACGGGAGGCCGAAGATGTCGCGCACCGCGCGGCGGGTGAAGGTGACGAACCCGATCGCCGTCCACAGGGCGGCGACGAAGGCGACCGCACCGGTGATGGCGAGCACGCTCGCCGACTCCTGGGCGATCTGCGCGACGTCCGCCTCGCTGACCAGGCCCTGCCCGTCCTGCGCGCCGATGAGTCCGGGGATGTACAGGTTGACGATCTGGATGAGGCCGTCGATCGCCTGCTCGCTGCCGCCGAGCCAGATGCCGACGATCGCGAAGCCGAAGTAGATCACCGCGAAGATCGCGAACAGCGACTGGTAGCTGATCGCCGCCGCCAGCAGGAACCCGTTCGCCCTCAGGAAGTGGCGCCACACGCGGATCGGGAACCACGCGAGGGTCTTGCGCGTGATCTTCGTCGCGCGCTCGATCGGCTCGTCCAGCCGCTCGCGCAGCGGCGACTGCTCCCAGCGCGCGCGCCACACGGCGTCCGCGCGTTCCGACGAATCCGTCACTCGTTCAGATTAGCGATCGTGGATGCCGTGGCCCCCGCCGGGGCGCGGGACCCGGCATCCGTGGTCGTCTCAGCGCCCGCCGCGCAGCACGGCCTGCTTGACCTCGGCGATGGCCTTCGTGACCTCGATGCCGCGGGGGCACGCCTCGGTGCAGTTGAAGGTCGTACGGCAGCGCCAGACGCCTTCCTTGTCGTTGAGGATGTCCAGGCGCACATCGGCCGCGTCGTCGCGCGAGTCGAAGATGAAGCGGTGCGCGTTGACGATCGCGGCCGGGCCGAAGTACTGCCCGTCGGTCCAGAACACGGGACACGACGACGTGCACGCGGCGCAGAGGATGCACTTGGTGGTGTCGTCGAAGATCTCGCGGTCGACGATCGACTGGATGCGCTCCTTGCCGGCCTCGGGCTTGCTGTTGGCGATGAGGAACGGCTGCACCTCGCGGTACGACGCGAAGAACGGCTCCATGTCGACGACGAGGTCCTTCTCCAGCGGCAGGCCCTTGATCGCCTCGACGTAGATCGGCTTCGAGATGTCGAGGTCCTTGATCAGCGTCTTGCAGGCCAGACGGTTGCGGCCGTTGATGCGCATGGCGTCGGAGCCGCAGATGCCGTGCGCGCACGAGCGGCGGAAGGTGAGCGAGCCGTCGACCTCCCACTTGATCTTGTGCAGCGCGTCGAGCACCCGGTCGGTGGGGTACATCTCGACGTCGTAGTCGACCCAGCGCGGCTCGCTGTCGGTCTCGGGGTCGAAGCGACGGATGATGAAGGTGACGAGGTACGACTGGATCGGAGCCTCACCGGTCGTCTCGGCGACGACGTCCTGTTCGACGATGGCGGTCGTCATCAGTACTTCCTCTCCATCGGGGGGTAGTTCAACTCGCCCTTGTCGTTCTTCGTGAACACGACGGGCTTCCAGTCGAGCTTGATGTGGTCCTCGGGGTCGGGGGAGTGCGGGTCGCCCGTGAGGTAGGCCATCGTGTGCTGCATGTACTGCTCGTCGTTGCGGTCGGGGTAGTCCTCGCGCATGTGGCCGCCGCGGCTCTCGCGGCGGTTGCGGGCGGCGTACGCGACGATCTCGGCGAGGTCGAGCAGGAAGCCGAGCTCGACGGCCTCGAGCAGGTCGGTGTTGAAGCGCTTGCCCTTGTCGTCGATGTGCACGTTCTTGAAGCGCTGGCGCAGGTCGTGGATGGTGCCCATCACGTTGGTGAGGGTCTCCTCGGTGCGGAAGACCTGGGCGTTGGCGTCCATCTCCTCCTGCAGCTTCTTGCGCAACACCGCGACACGCTCGGTGCCCGCGTTCGCGCGCAGGCCCTCGAGCATCTCGCGGACCTCCTTGGCCGGGTCCTCGGGCAGCGGCACGAAGTCGGCCGTCTGCACGTACTCGACGGCGTTGCGGCCGCTGCGCTTGCCGAAGACGTTGATGTCGAGCAGCGAGTTGGTGCCCAGGCGGTTGGCGCCGTGCACCGACACGCACGCGCACTCGCCGGCGGCGTAGAGGCCGGGCACGACGGTGTCGTTGTCCTGCAGCACCTCGCCGTTGTTGTTGGTGGGGATGCCGCCCATCGCGTAGTGGGCCGTCGGCATGACCGGCACCGGCTCGGTGACGGGGTCGACGCCCAGGTAGGTGCGCGCGAACTCGGTGATGTCGGGGAGCTTGGTCTCCAGCACCTCGGCCCCGAGGTGGGTGCAGTCCAGGTACACGTAGTCCTTGTGGGGACCGGCGCCGCGGCCTTCGAGCACCTCCTTGACCATGCAGCGGGCGACGATGTCACGCGGGGCGAGGTCCTTGATGGTCGGCGCGTAGCGCTCCATGAACCGCTCGCCGGAGGCGTTGCGCAGGATCGCGCCCTCGCCGCGGGCGCCCTCGGTGAGCAGGATGCCGAGACCCGCGAGACCGGTCGGGTGGAACTGGAAGAACTCGATGTCCTCCAGCGGCAGGCCCCTGCGCCACACGATGCCCACGCCGTCGCCGGTGAGGGTGTGCGCGTTGGAGGTCGTCTTGTAGATCTTGCCGAAACCGCCCGTGGCGAAGATGACGGCCTTGGAGTGGAAGACGTGCAGGTCGCCCGTGGCCAGCTCGTAGGCGACGACGCCGGCGACCTGGGTGTTGCCGTCGGCATCCTTCACCGTGATCAGGTCGAGCGCGTAGTACTCGTTGAAGAAGTTGATGCCGAGCCGCACGCAGTTCTGGAACAGCGTCTGCAGGATCATGTGTCCGGTGCGGTCGGCGGCGTAGCACGCGCGGCGGACCGGGGTCTTGCCGTGGTCGGCCGTGTGCCCGCCGAAGCGGCGCTGGTCGATCTTGCCCTCGGGGGTGCGGTTGAACGGCAGGCCCATGTTCTCGAGGTCGATGACGGCGTCGATGGCCTCGCGGGCGAGGATCTCCGCGGCATCCTGGTCGACGAGGTAGTCGCCGCCCTTGACGGTGTCGAAGGTGTGCCACTCCCAGGAGTCCTCTTCGACGTTCGCGAGCGCCGCCGCCATGCCGCCCTGGGCCGCACCGGTGTGCGAGCGGGTCGGGTACAGCTTGGTGATGACGGCGGTGCGGGCGCCGGGCCCGGCCTCGATCGCGGCGCGCATGCCGGCGCCGCCGGCGCCCACGATGACGATGTCGAACTCGTGGTAGTACACGCCGTCCTTCAGGACGGCCTCGGGATGCTGGGTAGTCACGTCAGGGATGCCTTGTCTTCTGCGTCGTCTTGTGCGGTGTCAGCGTGCGGCGCACATCTGGATGAGCCAGTCCGTCGTCGAGTTCTCCACGCCCAGGCACGGGTCGAAGGTGAACACGACGAGGGTGCCGAGCAGGATCAGGAACCCTGCGGCGACCCAGAGCGCCCAGACGAGCACCTTGCGGGTGGTGGCGCCGACGACGTAGTCGTTGACGATCGTGCGCATGCCGTTCGCGCCGTGGATGAGGGCGAGCCACAGCATCAGCACGTCCCAGACCTGCCAGAACGGGCTCGCGAACTTGCCCGCCACGAACGCGAAGTCGATGCCGTGGATGCCTTCGCCCAGCATCAGGTTGACGAAGAGGTGGCCGAAGATGAGCACGACCAGCAGCACGCCGGACACGCGCATGTAGATCCAGCCGGCCTTCTCCAGGTTCGCGCCCTTCTTGCGCACCTGAGGGGTGCGCGGCGCCGGGATGGCCTGCTCGTCGCTCGGGGTGAGGGTGGACATCAGTGACCGCCTCCGATGTTCGAGAGCACGATGGGGATGTGGCGTGCGGCGAAGCCGCCCACGGTCACGACCCACAGACCCAGCACGCCCCACCACAGCTGACGCTGGTGACGGGTCGCCCACGGCCACAGGTCGACCGCGATGATGCGCAGGCCGTTGAAGGCGTGGTAGACGATCGCCGCGACGAGGGCGACCTCGCCGAAGCCCATGATCGGGTTCTTGTACGTGCCGATGACCGCGTCGTACGCCTCGGGGGAGAGGCGGATCAGCGCGGTGTCGAGCACGTGCACGAGCAGGAAGAAGAAGATGGCGACGCCGGTGATGCGGTGCAGAACCCAGGACCACATGCCCTCGTTGCCGCGGTAGAGCGTTCCGCGCGGCGTCTTGGACGTGGTCTGTGCTACCGACGGTGTGACGCGTGCTGGTGCAGACACGGTCGTCCTCCCTTGGTGTGAACGGACACCTCGGTACGGCGGGGGCAGGACTTCGGCCCCGGGGTTCACAACGGCACTGGACCCTCGGCGTCGCACACGGGCGCACTCATATCCTAGGTCGGCGTTCGAGACATGGGCGAGGAAGGCGACCCTAAGTTCTCTCGATATCGAGAGAACCGGAATGAAACCGCCTTCTTTCGGAAACGGGTGCGTCACCCGCCGACGGCTAGCCTGTCTGCATGGCCGATCCGATCGACGACTTCTACGCCGTGATCCCCGCGGGGGGTGTCGGCAGCCGCCTGTGGCCCCTCTCCCGTGCGGATGCGCCCAAGTTCCTGCACGACCTCACCGGGTCGGGCCACTCGCTGCTGCGCGACACGTGGGACCGCCTCGCGCCGCTGTCCGGCGCCGACCGCATCGCGGTCGTCACGGGGCGCGCGCATCGCGCCGCGGTGGAGGAGCAGCTTCCCGGCATCCCCGACCACAACGTCTTCCTCGAGTCCGAGCCGCGCGACTCGGCGGCCGCGATCGGCCTGGCCGCGGCGATCCTCCACCGCCGCGAGCCCGACGTGATCATCGGCTCGTTCGCCGCCGACCACGTGATCCGCGGCACGCGCGTGTTCGAGTTCGCGGTCCGCGACGCCGTCGAGGTCGCGCGCGAGGGCTACATCTGCACCGTCGGAATCGCCCCCTCGGAGCCCGCCGTGGGGTTCGGCTACATCAAGCGCGGCGGTGAGCTGATCGTCGACGGGGCGCGGGACGCGTCGCTGGTCGAGCGCTTCGTGGAGAAGCCCGACCTCGAGACGGCGAAGAAGTACCTCGCCGACCGCGACTACCTCTGGAACGCGGGCATGTTCATCTCGCGCGCCGATGTGCTGCTCGCCGAGATCGCGGCCAACAACCCCGAGCTGCACGCGGGACTGCTCGAGCTGGCCGCGGCATGGGACGACCGCGAGCGGCGGGGACCCGCCGTCGACCGGATCTGGCCGAAGCTGCCCAAGATCGCGATCGACTACGTCGTGGCGGAGCCGGCGGCCGAGAAGGGGCGGCTGGCCGTCGTGCCGGGGCACTTCGACTGGGACGACGTCGGCGACTTCGCCAGCCTTGCGAAGCTCAACAGCGGGGGACGCAAGAACGATCTGGCGATCCTCGGCGAGAACGCCCGCATCCTCTCGGATGCCGCGAGCGGCATCGTCGTCAGCCACACCAACCGCGTCATCAGCCTCATCGGCGTGAAGGACATCGTCGTCGTCGACACCCCGGACGCGCTCCTGGTGACCACCAGCGAGCACGCCCAGCGCGTCAAGGGCGTCGTCGACGCGTTGAAGCTGACGGGTCGCGGCGACGTCCTCTGAGTCGCGGCGACGGGCAGGATGCCGCCTGCGTGTCCGCTTGATTGCGTCTTTGTAACCTTTCGCCCGCACCCGGGTGTGCAGCGTGCAAATCCCACGTCACAGTAGGTAACTTCGATCCGTGCGCCCGCGAAATCCGTGGGTCTATCAATGTGGAGGCTGCATTGACCATCTCGACCACCAAGAAGCTCGCCGGCATCACAGCTGCCGCGGGGCTCATCATCGCCCTCGCCGGCTGCGGCTCGGCCCCTGACGCCGCGAGCACCGGGACGGGAGCCGCGGGCGGCACCGTCGTCGACGGTTTCAAGCCCTGCCTGGTCTCGGACGCGGGCGGTTGGGACGACAAGTCGTTCAACGAGTCCGCCAAGAACGGCATGGACAAGGCCGTCGGCGAGCTCGGCATCCAGGCCGTCGAGTTCGAGTCGACCAACGACAACGACTACGCGCCGAACATGACGACCGCCATCTCCGAGGGCTGCACCCTGATCATCTCGGTCGGCTTCAAGCTCGCCGCCGCCACGGTCGAGGCCGCCAAGGCGAACCCGACGCTGGACTTCGCGATCATCGACGACTACGCCGACACCGACTTCGACGGCAAGACCGACGCCCCGAACATCAAGCCCCTCGTCTTCAACACCGCCGAGGCGGCCTACCTGGGCGGCTACGCCGCCGCGGCATGGTCGGCGCAGGCCGGCGTGAACAAGGTCGGCACCTTCGGCGGCATGCAGATCCCCTCCGTCGCGGTCTTCATGGACGGCTACGAGCAGGGCGTGAAGAAGTACAACGAGGACAAGAGCGCCAACGTCCAGGTCGTCGGTTGGGACAGCGCTGAGCAGAAGGGCTCGTTCACCGGGGCCTTCGACGCCAACGACACGGCCAAGCAGACCGCGCAGGGCGTTCTCGACCAGGGCGTCGACGTCATCCTCCCCGTCGGCGGACCCATCTACAAGAGCGCAGCGGCGGCGATCGCCGACAGCGGCAAGGACACCCTGATGCTCGGCGTCGACAGCGACCTCGCCGTCGCCGACCCGAACGTCGCCTCGGTCACCCTCGTCTCGATCATGAAGGCCATCGACGTCGCCGTGTACGATGCGACGATCGCGGCTTCCAAGGGCGAGTTCGACCCGACCCCCTACGTCGGCACGCTGAAGAACGAGGGCGTCAAGCTCTCGAGCTTCCACGACTTCGAGTCGAAGCTGCCGGCCGGTCTCACCGACGAGCTGACCAAGCTCCAGGACGACATCATCGCGGGGACCATCAAGGTCGAGTCGAAGAACTCGCCCGCCGGCTCCTGATCTGACGCGGACGCACTCGGGGCGAGCAGCCGCAAGCTGCTCGCCCCGAGTTCCGTTCGTCCGCCTTCCGCCAGAAATTCCGACCCAGGTAGGGTGCATCTATGAAGCTCGAGCTCCGCGGGATCACGAAGAGATTCGGCAGCCTCGTCGCCAACGACCACATCGATCTCGTGGTCGAATCCGGGGAGATCCACGCGCTCCTCGGCGAGAACGGCGCCGGCAAGTCCACGCTCATGAACGTGCTGTACGGCCTCTATCGCGCCGACGAGGGCGAGATCCTCCTCGACGACCAGGCGCAGCACTTCCGCGGCCCCGGCGACGCCATGGCCGCGGGCATCGGCATGGTCCACCAGCACTTCATGCTCATCCCCGTCTTCACCGTCGCCGAGAACGTCATGCTCGGCCACGAGGACACCAAGGCCTTCGGCCGCCTCGACCTCAACGCCGCCCGTGCGCACGTGCGCAGCGTCGCGCAGCGCTTCGGCTTCGAGATCGACCCCGATGCCCTCGTGGGCGACCTCCCCGTCGGCGTGCAGCAGCGCGTCGAGATCATCAAAGCGCTCTCGCGCGACGCGAAGGTGCTCGTGTTCGACGAGCCGACCGCCGTGCTGACTCCCCAGGAGACCGACGAGCTGATGGCGATCATGCGCCAGCTGCGCGACGAGGGCACCTCCATCGTCTTCATCACCCACAAGCTGCGTGAGGTCCGCGAAGTGGCGGACCGCATCACCGTCATCCGCCTCGGCAAGGTCGTCGGCGAGGCGTCGCCCACCGCGACGAACGCCGAGCTCGCCTCCCTCATGGTCGGACGCGCCGTCGAGCTGACCGTGCACAAGGAGGCGCCGCGGACGCGCGAGGGCGGGCTGAGCGTGCGCGGGCTGCGCGTGCTCACGGCATCCGGTGCGATCGTCGTCGACGACGTCGACCTCGAGGTGCGTCCCGGTGAGGTGCTCGCCGTCGCCGGCGTCCAGGGCAACGGGCAGACCGAGCTCGTCGAGGCGATCGTCGGGCTGGCCGCCCGCGTCGAGGGCTCCATCAGCCTCGACGGCACCGAACTCGTCGGCAAGAACGTCCGTGCGATCCTCGACGAAGGCGTCGGGTTCGTCCCCGAAGACCGCAAGGAGGACGGCCTCGTCGGCGGGTTCTCCGTCGCCGAGAACCTCATCCTGGACCGCTCCGCGGAGTCGGCCTTCGCCGCCGCCGGCACGCTGCGCCGGGGCGCGATCGACGCGTTCGCCCGCGACCGCATCCAGGAGTACGACATCCGCACGCAGGGACCGGACACCCTCGCCGGCACCCTCTCGGGCGGAAACCAGCAGAAGGTCGTCATCGCCCGCGAGATGAGCCGCGAGCTCCGCCTGCTCGTCGTGGCCCAGCCGACCCGCGGTGTCGACGTCGGCTCGATCGAGTTCATCCACCGTCGCATCATCGAGACGCGCGATTCCGGCATCCCCGTCATCGTCGTCTCCACCGAGCTGGACGAGGTCAGCGCGCTCGCCGACCGCATCGCCGTGATGTATCGCGGCACGATCGTCGGCGTCGTCCCCGGTGACACGCCCCGCGACACCCTCGGTCTCATGATGGCCGGAGCACACGACCCGGAGGTGGCCGCATGAGCGGATCGACGCCCATCAACGACGGCGCGGGCGCGCCGCACGGCGACGCCGAGCTGCCCCGCGCGACCGGTCCGCTGACCGGCGAGCCCGCACCCCGCGAGGGAGAGGAGTTCCCTCCGACGCGGTCGGGAGTCTTCCTCAAGGAGCTGCTGCGCGGCAGCGCGGTGACGACCTTCCTGGCCATCGTGCTCGCCATGATCGTCGGCGGCATCCTCATCGCCGTGACCAACAAGGACGTGCAGGCGGCATCCTCCTACTTCTTCGCGCGGCCCGGCGACACCCTCGTCGCGATCTGGCAGGCCGTCTACAACGGCTACGAGGCGCTCTTCCGGGGTGCCGTGTTCAACGCCCGCGGCGCCGACTTCGCGGCGCAGATCCGCCCCCTGACCAACTCGCTCGGGTTCGCGACGCCGCTCATCGCGGCCGGCCTCGGCGTCGCTCTCGCCTTCCGTGCGGGACTGTTCAACATCGGCGCACGCGGTCAGATGCTCGTCGGTGCGATCTTCGCCGGCCTGTTCGCCTTCAACCTCGATCTGCCGATGTGGCTGCACCTTCCCCTCACGCTGCTCGCCGGCATCGTCGGCGGTGCGCTCTGGGGCGGCCTCGTGGGCCTGCTGAAGGCCAAGACCGGGGCGCACGAGGTGATCCTCACGATCATGCTCAACTACGTCGCGTTCTACCTCCTGCTCTGGATGACGCGCACGCCCGGGCTGCTGCAGGCGCCCGGCACCAACCAGCCGCAGACGAGGCCCACGCCCGCCTCCGCGCAGTTCCCCGACCTCCTCGGCCCGCTCTTCCCGCAGCTGGACTGGGGCTTCGTCGTGGTGCTCGCGGCCACCGTGTTCGTGTGGTGGCTCATCGAGCGCTCGAGCCTCGGCCTGCGGCTGCGCGCCGTCGGCGAGAACCCGCGCGCCGCCCGGGCCGCGGGCATGAGCGTGGACCGCCTCTACATCTACGCGATGCTCTTCGCGGGCGGTCTGGCCGGACTCGCCGCCATGAACCAGGTCCAGGGCACCGTCACCACGGGCTTCGGCGCGACGATCGACGCCGGCATCGGCTTCGACGCGATCACCGTCGCCCTCCTCGGGCGCAGCCGCGCGTGGGGGACGCTGGCCGCCGGCATCCTCTTCGGCGCACTCAAGGCGGGATCCTTCTCGATGCAGGCCCAGGGCATCCCCGTGGACATCGTGCTCGTCGTGCAGTCGCTGATCGTGCTGTTCATCGCGGCGCCGCCGCTGCTGCGCGCCGTGTTCTTCCTTCCCAAGACCGACGCAGAGAAGGCGGCCAAAGCGCGAGCGAAGGCCGCGAAGAAGGCGGTGGCCGCATGAGCGCCTCGACACCGGCAGCCCAGATCGAGCAGAGCGACGGCACCATCCAGCTGGCCGTCGTCCGGGAGCGCCACTTCAAGGCGCCCATCGTCCTCGCGGTGATCGTCGTGCTGCTGGCGGCGCTGTTCGGCCTGGCTCCGCGCGACGGCATCTCGACCTTCCGCCTCGGCGACCCGTCGCAGTCCTTCGGCCTGCCCGACGTGGGCGTCCCCACCGCGCCGACCGCCTGGGCGCTGTGGGCCGTGCTGATCGTGCTCACCCTCGGTGCGGCCTGGCGGGCGTGGACCTACCGGCGTCCGTCCCTGTGGCTGACGATCGCGTTCGGCGTCCTCGGCGTCGTGGCGTTCCTGGTGTGGGCCGCCGCCGACGGATTCGTGCCCGTCTCGAGCCTGCTGTTCGGCGCCGTCTCGCTCTCGGTGCCCCTCGTCTTCGGTGCGCTCGGCGGTGTGATCGGCGAACGCGTGGGCGTGGTCAACGTCGCGATCGAAGGGCAGCTGCTGCTCGGCGCGTTCTCGGCCGCCGTGCTCTCCAGCATCACGCACAACCCGTTCATCGGGCTGCTCGGCGCCATGGTCGGAGGCGTGCTCGTCTCGTTCGTGCTCGCGGCGTTCGCGATCAAGTACCTCGTCGACCAGGTCATCGTCGGTGTCGTGCTGAACGTCCTCGTGACCGGTCTGACCGGCTTCCTGTACGGCGCGCTGCTGGCTCCCAACGAGCAGCAGCTCAACACCCCCGAGCGCTTCGGCCGCATCCAGATCCCGGTGCTGAGCGAGATCCCGATCCTCGGCCCGGTGCTGTTCAACCAGACCTTCATCGTGTACCTCATGTTCGTGACGGTGCCGCTCGTGGCCTGGGGCCTCTACCGGACGCGGTGGGGCCTGCGCCTGCGCGCGGTGGGCGAGCACCCGCAGGCGGCCGACACGGTCGGCATCAAGGTGAACACGTCCCGGTTCTGGAACGTGTCGCTGGCCGGCGCGATCGCCGGCATCGGCGGCGCGTACTTCACGCTCGTCTCGGTGCCGCAGTTCGGCAAGGACATGACCGCCGGACTCGGCTTCATCGCCCTCGCGGCGGTCATCTTCGGTCGCTGGGACCCGATCCGCGCGACCCTCGCCGCGCTGCTGTTCGGCTTCGCGACCAACCTGCAGAACCTGCTGACGATCCTGAAGACACCGATCCCCAGCGAGTTCATGCTCATGCTGCCCTACGTCGTGACGATCCTCGCGGTCGCCGGCTTCGCCGGCCAGATCCGCGGGCCCGCGGCATCCGGCAAGCCCTATATCAAGGAGTGACCTCTCACATGACCGACATCGACTGGGACGAGCTGCGCGCCGTCGCCACCGACGCGATGCAGCGCGCCTACGCGCCGTACTCCCGCTACCGGGTGGGCGCCGCGGCGCTCGTCAGCGACGGGCGGATCGTGTCGGGATGCAACGTCGAGAACGCGTCCTACGGGGTGGGCCTGTGTGCGGAGTGCGCGCTCGTCGGCGATCTGCACATGTCCGGCGGCGGCCAGCTCGTCGCGTTCGTGTGCGTCAACAACGACGGCGAGACGATCATGCCGTGCGGGCGATGCCGCCAGCTGCTCAACGAGTTCGCCCTTCCCGGCATGCTGCTGGAGACCGTCTCCGGCATCCGCACGATCGACGAGGTGCTGCCCGACGCGTTCGGCCCCCGCGACCTCGAGGAGGTGTCGCGATGAGCTCGACGACGGATGCCGCCGTGGAGCCGTTCGACGCCGTCGACGTCATCCGCACCAAGCGCGACGGCGGGGCGGTGCCCGAAGACGCCCTGCGCTGGATGATCGACGCCTACACGCGTGAGTACGTCGCCGACTCGCAGATGGCCGCGTTCGCGATGGCGGTGCTGCTCAACGGCATGAACCGCGACGAGATCCGCGTCATGACCGACGCGATGATCGCCTCGGGGGAGCGGATGAGCTTCGCCGGACTCGGCAAGCGCACCGTCGACAAGCACTCCACCGGCGGGGTCGGCGACAAGATCACCCTGCCGCTCGCGCCGCTCGTCGCCGCCTTCGGCGTCGCCGTGCCGCAGCTGTCCGGCCGGGGCCTCGGCCACACCGGCGGCACGCTCGACAAGCTCGAGTCCATTCCGGGATGGCGCGCCGCGCTGTCGAACGACGAGATGTTCGCGCAGCTGCGCGACGTCGGCGCCGTCATCTGCGCGGCCGGTTCCGGCCTCGCGCCGGCGGACAAGCGGCTGTACGCCCTGCGCGACGTCACCGGCACGGTCGAGGCCATCCCGCTGATCGCCTCGAGCATCATGTCCAAGAAGATCGCCGAGGGCACCGACGCGCTCGTGCTGGACGTCAAGTTCGGCTCCGGCGCGTTCATGCGCGACGTCGACAAGGCGCGCGAGCTCGCCCGCACCATGGTGGCCCTGGGCACCGACTCCGGAGTTGCGACCACGGCGCTGCTCACCGACATGAACACGCCGCTCGGCCTCGCCATCGGCAACGCCAACGAGGTGCGGGAGTCGGTCGAGGTGCTCGCCGGCGGCGGTCCCGCCGACATCGTCGAGCTGACCGTCGCGCTCGCCCGCGAGATGCTCGCCCTCGCCGGACAGCCCGACGCCGACGTCGAGGCGGCGCTCCGCGACGGCCGGGCCATGGACGCCTGGCGGGAGATGATCCGCGCCCAGGACGGCGATCCCGACGCGCCGCTGCCGACCCCGCGGGAGACCCACACCGTCACGGCGCCGCGCGACGGGGTGCTCACCCGTCTGGAGGCGCTGCCTTTCGGGATCGCCGCGTGGCGCCTCGGCGCCGGTCGTGCGCGCGCCCAGGACCCGGTCGTCCACGCGGCCGGCATCGACCTGCACGTCAAGCCCGGCGCGCCGATCACCGCCGGTCAGCCGTTGTTCACCCTCCTGGCGGATGATGGGAAGCGCTTCGAGCGCGCCCTCGACGCCCTCGAGGGCGCCTGGGAGATCGGAACGGACGCCCCGGCATCCGCGCCGATCGTCCTCGAGCGCATCACCGCCTGACCCGTCGCCCCCTCCGCGTCACCCCACCAGAAGGAAGCCCTCATGGCCATCGACCCGCACGCAGACCCGAAGATCGAAGGCGTCTCGATCCGGTCGCTCCCGAAGGTGTCGCTCCACGACCACCTCGACGGCGCCCTGCGCCCCCAGACGATCATCGAGCTCGCCGACGAGATCGGTCTCGACGTCCCGTCGACGGATGCCGACGAGCTCGCCGACTGGTTCGAGGACCAGAGCGACTCCGGCTCGCTGGTGGAGTACCTGAAGACCTTCGACCTGACGACGGCGGTCATGCAGAGCGCCGACGGGCTGCGGCGCGTCGCGAAGGAGTTCGTCGAGGACCTCGCCGCCGACGGCGTGATCTACGGCGAGGTGCGGTGGGCTCCCGAGCAGCACCTCGGCGGAGGCCTCAGCCTCGAGGAGGCCGTCGAAGCCGTGCAGGAGGGCATCGAGGAGGGCGAGGACGCCGTCGACCGCTCGGGTCGCGACATCCGCGTCGGCCAGCTGATCACCGCGATGCGCCACGCCGACCGGTCGCTGGAGATCGCCCGGCTCGCCGTGGCGTTCCGCGGGCGCGGCGCCGTCGGCTTCGACATCGCGGGAGCGGAGGACGGGTTCCTCCCGTCCCGCCACCGCGCCGCGTTCGACTACCTCGCGTCGGAGTTCTTCCCCGTGACGGTGCACGCCGGCGAGGCCGCGGGTCTCGACTCGATCCGCTCGGCGCTGCTGGACGGCCGCGCCCTGCGCCTCGGCCACGGCGTGCGCATCGCGGAGGACCTGGAGGTCGTGCAGCAGAAGGGTGAGGAGGTGCTGGTCACCTTCGGCGACCTCGCCCGGTGGGTGCGCGACCGCGAGATCCCGCTCGAGCTCTCGCCGTCGTCCAACCTGCAGACCGGCGCGATCGCCGCGTGGGGCACGAGCCTGGAGGACCACCCGTTCGACCTGCTGTACCAGCTCGGCTTCGCCGTGACGGTCAACGTCGACAACCGCACGATGAGCCGGACCTCGCTGACGCGCGAGCTGGCGCTGCTCGCGGAGACGTTCGAGTACAGCCTGGAGGACCTCGAGGCGTTCCAGCTCAACGCCGCCGCGGGGGCGTTCCTCTCGGTCGAGGAGCGCGAGGAGCTCATCGAGCTCATCGGCGAGGGCTTCGACGCCTGACCCCGCGGGGTGAGCGCGGCTGCGCTCCGGGGCCCGGCCCGCACTCCTCCATCCCTTGGTTCATTCGGCGGTGGGGGAGGGTCGGCGCCGTGAGCGCCGCGATCTGGAGGAGTTCGGGACGCCGCGCGCCGACGCGGCCCGGGGGTGACGGAGCACGTCGCGCATCGCGGCCACCAGGTCGTCGTACGCGAACAGGATGTCCTCCGCCAGCGGCCGCACGGTCGTGTACCCGAGCCGCGCCGCCGCGAGGTCACGCCGCAGGTCCCGCCGCCGCGCGGCCCAGTCCGCATGGAACCCGCGGCTGTCGCACTCGACGATCAGCCATCCGTCCACCAGCAAGTCGACGCGGCCGACGCCGGCGATCTCCACCTGCACCTGCACGTCGTGACCGAGCGTCCGCAGCAGCAATCGCATGAGGGTCTCCGTCCCCGCCTCGCTCCGCGGGTCGACGAGAGGGCGCAGCGCCCGGTGCCGGTGGGGGAGGCGCCGGAACACCTCGGCGATGCCGCCCTCGTCGACGAGGCCGTGGTGCCAGGCGGAGTCGAGGGTGGCCACGGCATCCCGCGGGGACTGGCAGAGCACGGCTTGGACGAGCGCGCTGACGACATCGACCGTCAGCGCGCCCTCGCCGTCGGCATCCGCTTCGCGCCAGTGCGCGACGATGCGCGCATCCCGCGGGGGCAGGCGACTCGCTCCGCGATCGATGTGCACATGCAGGGTCGCCGTGTCGCGCACGAAGACGCCGAGCGCCGACAGCAGCGAGATGCAGCCGAGCCGGGCTCCGAGCCGGGCCGCCGCGACCAGGGCGGGATCGGTGTCGGCCGGGACGTAGCGTCCCTGCCGCACGCGAAGGATCGCTCCGCCGTCGACCATGCGGCGCAGATCGCGTTTGCCGATGCCGTGCCGACGCAACTGCGCGGTGGTCCAGCTGCGGCTGCGGAGGAGGACGGATGCGAGGTCGCGAGGCGAGGGCATCCCGTCAGCGCACCACGGCGGTCGCCGCGGAGAAGCGCCCCGACGTGATCTGTGGACAGCCCCGCGGCACTCGCTGGTGGGGAGGAGACTTCGAGGTAGGGGTGTCGGGGACGCCGCCGGGCCCGAACTCCTCCAGCAGGTCCGTCGCCGGGGCCGCGCCGGCTCCAGGTGGCCGTTGCCGCGCGAGATGGAGGAGTTCGGGCCGCGCCGGGCCGCGTAGGTTCGACGGGCGGCCGGCCGGGGCGGGGCGGGAGCCCGATCGGCGGCGGGTCGGAGGCGCCGCGGCGCCGGGCCGGGGAGGCGCGGAGGCGCCGGGCCCGAACTCCTCCAGCAGGTCCGTCGCCGGGGCCGCGCCGGCTCCAGGTGGCCGTTGCCGCGCGAGATGGAGGAGTTCGGGCCGGGGCGGGCCGGGCAGGTTCGACGGGCGCCGGGCCGGGGAGTCGAGGGGGCGCCGCGCCGGGCAGGGGCGGCGGGTGTCGAGGCTCGAGGGGCGGGTCAGCGGAGGGCGCGGGCCAGGTCGCCCACCTGCTGGACCACGACGGCCTCCACCTCGGCCGCGGTGGCCGTCGGGGTGCCGTCGCCGGCCTGGGGGCCGTAGGCGCCGAACGACGCGTGCGCAGCGCCCGGGATCTCGACCATCACGGCGTCGGCGGGGAGGTTCGGGCGGGCGTCGGCGATCTTCTGCGGCGTCGACAAGCCGTCCTCGGAGCCGCTGATGCTCACGACGGGCAGTCCCGACTGCGACAGGTCGTTCGCGCAGTACGAGCCGAACAGCACGAGTCCGGCGGCATCGGGGGCGAGCTGGCACGCGCGCACGCCGCCGAGCGAATGCCCTCCGACCAGCCAGCTGCCCACGCCCGGGGCGAGATCGGTGAACGTCGACAGGGAACGCGGATCGAAGAACGCCAGGTTCAGCCACGGCTTCGTGATCACGACGGTCAGATCGTCCTCGGTGACCAGCCCGGACAGGATCGCGGCGTACGCCCACGGGTCGACCTTGGCGCCGGGGATGAACACGAGGCCCTCGCCGCTCGCGCCGGATGCCGGGGCCAGCACGATCCCGGCGGCGTCGTCGCTGATGGCGATGCGCTCATCCGCGCGCACGGCGGCGAGCGGTTCGGCCTCGGCGGCCATGACGCCCACCTGGCTCCACACCAGCACGCCGGCGACGGCGGCGACCACGAGGCCGCCCAGGATGCCGAAGACCCACCGCCACACGCGGCGGCGGCGGGTCCGGGCAGTCATGCGTCCAGTCTAGGCGGGACCTGCCGGCGCGATCGCCGGGTCAGGTCAGAGCTGCGCCTGCCGCGCGCGCACCACGTCCTCGACCGATGCGAAGAGGGGATGCGTGGGCTCGAGGCCCGTCACCCCGGCGGTGAACGTCGCGGGGTCCTCCTCGCGGAGCCGTCGCTGCAGTTCCACGGACTGCTCGTCGTCGGCGACGTCGAACTCGAGGGCGGCGGCCATCGCCGCGACGAGCGCCGACGTCGACAGCCCGCGTTCCGCCGCCGCGGCGGCCGGACCGACGAAACGCTCGTGGCGTGACAGCTTGCGCAGCGGCTGGCGTCCGACGCGGCCGACCGTGTCGGGCAGGGCCGGGTTCGCGAACCGACGGAGGATCGTCGCCCGGTAGTCGGCGAGGTCCGCGGCATCCCAACCGTGGACGGCCACCAGCAGTGCCGAGGTCTCCTCGAGAGCGGCGGCGACCTTCGCGGCGATGACCGGCTCGGCCAGTGCGTCGGAGATCTTGTCGACGCCGGCCTGGGCGCCGAAGTACGCGGTGGCGGCGTGGCCGGTGTTCACGGTGAACAGCTTGCGCTCGATGTACGGCGCGAGGTCGTCCACGAAATGCGCCCCGGGGATGTGCGGCGGGTCGTCGCCGAACGGCGGGCGCTCGATCGCCCACTCGAAGAAGGGCTCGACGGTCACGTCGATCCCCGCCCCCTCCGGCTGGGCCGGCACGATGCGGTCCACCGCGGTGTTGGCGAAGACCGCGCGTCCCGAGATCGCATCCCAGGCGTCGGCGGCCTGCGCCCGGATCTCGTCGCGCAGCGTGTCGGTGGCGCCGATCGCGTTCTCGCACGCCATGACCTGAAGCGGCGGCAACGCCGGATCGCGCAGGGCGAGTCCCGCGAGGATGTGCGGGGCGACGAAGCGGAGGATCGTCGGGCCGACCGCGGTCGTCACGACGTCGGCCGTCGCGATCTCGTCGATGAGCGCCTGGGCGTCGTTCGCGCTGTCGATCGCGCGGAAGCCGGTCACCACGGTGTCGCGGCCGCCGTCGCCCACCTCGTGGACGGTGTACTCGTCGGCCGCGTTGATGGCGTCGACGAGGGATGCCGCGACATCCGAGAACACGAGCTCGTAGCCGCCCTCGTGCAGGAGGAGGCCCACGAAGCCGCGGCCGATGTTGCCGGCGCCGAAGTGGACGGCCTTCATCAGTCGTTCACCGATGCCAGGAGCCCGAAGAGCTCCTCGGGGCTGCCGGCGGCCTTCAGTCGGGCGACCTCCTCGTCCTCCGAGAAGATGAGGGCGATCTGCGACAGGATGTCGAGGTGCTCGTCGCCCTTGCCGGCGATGCCGACCACGAAGCTGACCTTCTCGCCGTCCCAGTCCACGCCGCCGTCGTAGCGGACGAACGACAGCGCGGAGGCGAGGATCGCATCCTTCGTCTCGTTCGTGCCGTGGGGGATGGCCAGCTCGTTGCCCATGTAGGTGGACACGGTCTGCTCGCGCTGGCGCATCGCATCGAAGTAGGCGTCGGTGACCGCCCCGGCGGCTTCGAGGATGTCGGCCGCCTCGCGCATGGCTTCCTCCTTGGTGACCGATCCGGGGTGGATCCGGACCTGGCCGGCGTTCAGTACGTCGCGTGACATGTCGTCCTCGTCTCTGTTCGTGTCGTCGTCCCGGTCATCGTATGCCGGGGCGATCATGTATCGGGCGAGAGCCGCGGGGACGGGGCATCACGCCTGCCGTCCCCGCGGCGGTCGCGGGGGGCCTGACGCGTTCAGGCCCCGTTCTCGTGCTGCCGCACGACCAGGTCCACGACCTCGTCGTACTTCGGCGAGTTCATGAAGTTGTCCACCGAGACGTGCGTCGCGTCCGGTGTGCGCCCGCGGGCGCGGTCGGTCAGCTGCTGCTGGGTGATGACGAGGTCCTCGCTGCCGTCGAGGTTCGCGATCGCCTTGTTGGTGACCGAGACGTCGTCGACGCCGGCCTTCTTGATCTTGTTGCGCAGCACGCTCGCGCCCATCGCCGAGGAGCCCATGCCGGCGTCGCAGGCGAACACGATGTTCGTCACCCGACCGGTGGGGGCCAGCGTCCCCGTCGCGACGGCGTCGGCGGCGCGGTCGGCGGCGAGCGTCGACGTGTCGCCCTCGAGCCCCGCGTTCGACGCGGCACCCGCACGCAGGTTCGCGAGCGTCGCCGAGCTCTTGCCCTTGTTCGCCTCGGTCTGCGCGATGGCCGCCTCGAAGGAGGCGCTGGAGGTCGCTTCGGCCGCGAGGTCGCGCTTGCGCGAGGCCCGCAGGATGACGCCGGTCACGAGGAAGGTCACCGCCGCCGCGAGGACCACCGACAGGTAGACCACGAGGAGGTTGCCGACGCCGCCGGCCTCGGGGGTCAGCGCCGCCGCGGTCACCGCGATGATGCTGCCCGGAGCCGCCGGGAAGGCGAGGCCGCCGTTGAAGATCATGTTGGTGGTGACACCGGTCGCGCCGCCCGCGATGAGGGCGAGGATCGTCATCGGCTTGCTCAGCGCGTACGGGAAGTAGATCTCGTGGATGCCGCCGAAGAACTGGATGATGATCGCACCCGGGGCCGAGGCCTTCGCCGCGCCGACGCCGAAGAACGTGAAGGCGAGCAGCAGACCCACACCGGGGCCGGGGTTGGCCTCGATGAGGAACAGGATCGACTTGCCCGCCTCGGTCGCCTGCTGGATGCCGAGCGGGGTGAAGACGCCGTGGTTGATCGCGTTGTTGAGGAACAGCACCTTCGCCGGCTCGACGATCACCGACAGCACGGGCAGCAGGTGGAGGTCGACGAGCCACCCGACGATGCCGCCGAGGAACGTGCTCACGCCCAGCATCACCGGGCCGAACGCGAAGAACCCGAAGATCGCGAGGAGCATGCCCAGGATGCCGGCGGAGAAGTTGTTCACCAGCATCTCGAACCCGGGGCGGATCTTGCCGTCCCAGAGCTTGTCCATCTGCTTGGTGATCCAGGCGGCCAGCGGCCCCATGATCATCGCGCCGAGGAACATGGGGATGTTCGTGCCGACGATGACACCCATCGTCGCGATCGTGGCCACGACGCCGCCGCGCTCGCCGTAGACCATCCGACCGCCGGTGTTGGCGATCAGCAGGGGCAGCAGATAGGTGACCATCGGGCCGACCAGGCCGACGAACGTCGTGAACGTCGCGCCGTCCTTGTCCTGGGCGAGGGCGGTCATCGCGCCCTGCCAGTTGATGGTCGCCGCGTCGCCGAAACCGCCGAGCAGGTTGGCGACGGGGAACCAGCCGCCCAACCAGCCCGCGGAGATGAAGAGCATCGTGATGAAGCCCCACGCGATGAATGCCGCGATGTTGGGCATGATCATGCCCGACAGGAAGGTGCCGAACCGCTGCACGCCGACGCGCGCGCGGTTCACCCCCGTCGAGGTCGTAGACGCCGTTGTCATTGTCGTGTGTTCCCTTCGGGTGTGCTCCGCCGTCAGCCGGCGGAGTTCTCAGCGGCGGCCTGTGCCGCCGATCGTGCGGATGCCGCGTCATCGGCGGCGAGGGCGGCCGCGGCGATGCGCTCGGCATCCTCGCGGGTGTACTGCAGGAGCGACGCGCGCACGTCCGCGAGCGCCGTGGGCGCCATGGAGAGCGTGGTCGCACCGAGGCCGACGAGCACGACGGCCAGCAGCGGGTCGGCGGCGGCCTCGCCGCAGATGCCCACCGGCTTGCCGTTCGCCTTGCCGCCGTCGGCGGTCATCTTGATCAGCTGGAGGACGGCGGGGTGCCAGGGGTCCTGATACGACGCGACCGAGCCGAGCAGGCGGTCGGCGGCCAGCGTGTACTGGGTGAGGTCGTTCGTGCCGATCGAGGCGAAGTCCGCGAGCTGCAGGATCCGCGCGGCCTGGATCGCCGACGACGGCACCTCGACCATGACACCCGCGGTCTTGATGCCGTACTCCTTCGCGAGGGTGACGAAGTACTCCGTCTCCTCGACCGTCGAGACCATCGGCGCCATGACCCACAGGTCCGCGTCGCTCGCGGCATCCGCGTTGGCGAGGGCCGTCAGCTGCTCGCGCAGGATGTCCTCGCTCGCGCGGAGGGCGCGCAGGCCCCGGAGCCCCAGCGCCGGGTTGTCCTCGTGCGCGTCGTTGAGGAACGCGAGCGGCTTGTCGGCGCCCGCGTCGAGCGCCCGGACCACGACCTTCTTGCCGGGGAACGCCTGCAGCAGCTCGGTGTACGACGCGGTCTGCTCCTCGACGGTGGGGGCCTGTGTCGCGGAGAGGAACAGGAACTCGGTGCGGAACAATCCGACGCCCTCGGCGCCCAGCTCGACGGCCTGAGCGGCCCCGCCCGGCTTGCCGAGGTTGGCCAGCAGCGGCACGGCGTGGCCGTCCTTCAGCGCGCCCGGGGTGAGCGGTGCCGAGCCGGCGGCCGCGCGGGTGTCGGCGCGGTGCTGGGCCTGGGCGAGCTCGTCCGAGGTGGGGTCGGTCGTGACGACGCCCTTCGCGGCATCCACGATGACGGTCTGGCCGTCGACCAGGTCCTTCGCCGCGGCGGCGCCGACGACGGCGACGATGGACTTCTCGCGCGCCAGGATCGCGGTATGCGACGTGGGGCCGCCGTCGGTCGTGACGAGGGCGAGCACCTGGTCGAGGTCGAGCAGGGCGGTGTCGGCGGGAGCGAGGTCCTTCGCGACGAGCACGAACGGGTGGCCGGGGTCGGGGACGCCCGGTGCGGGCAGCCCGCGCAGGCGGGCGATGACCCGCTGTGCGACGTCGTCGAGGTCCGCGGCGCGCTCGCCGAGGTAGCCGCCCATCGCGGCCAGGCTGTCACGGAAGCTCGCGAACGCCTCGTGGACGGCGAACTCGCCGGTCTTGCCGGCGTTCACCCGCGTGGAGACCTCCGCGTCGAGCGTCGGGTCCTCGGCCATCATCGCCTGCGCCTCCAGGACGTCGCGGGCGAGGCCGCCGGCCTTCGAACCGCGGTCCTCCAGCTCGCGGGCCACCGCCGCGACCGCCTCGCGCACGCGGGCGAGCTCCTCGTCGGGGGTGAGGGTGCTGGGGACGTCCGCGGGGGCCGGCAGCGGGTCCGCCATGCGGGCCACGGGGCCCTGTGCGACGCCCAGTCCGATACCCACTCCACGCAGTTCGCTCATCTTCAGATCTCTCTTTCGGTTCAGTTCTCGTCGTGGTCGGTCGTGAGCAGCTCGGCCAGGGTGTCGAGCACGGCGTTCGCGCTGTCGCCCTCCGCGGCCAGGGTGACGTAGTCGCCCTTCTCGGCGCCCAGCGAGATGACGCCGAGGATGCTGGCGGCGTTGACCGGCGCGCCCGAACCCTTCGAGATGGTCACGGACAGGCCCGAGTCCTTGACGGCCTGGGCGAAGAGCTTGGCCGGGCGGGCGTGCAATCCATTGGACGATCCGATGCGGATCGTGCGGGTCACGGTGCTCATGCGGGGTTCCTCTCCGTCGGGGCGGTCTGTTCTCGGCCGGTCGCCAGCACCTCGTCGACGAGCGCGAGGGTGCGCGTGCCGTGGAGGTCGCTGTAGATGTCGGGGGGAAGGAGGACGACCCGCGCGCGACGCGTCTCCGCTTCGCGACGGATGCGGTCCAGGCTGTCCTGCAGGTGGGGGCCCACGAGCACGACGTCTGCGGCAGCGATGTCGATCGGGAGCGACTGCTCGGTGCCGGCGACGGCGCTGAGCTCGCGCCCGGCCGCCTGCGCCGCGTGTCGGACACGCTGCGCCACGAACGTGCTCGACGCTCCCGCGCCGCACACAACGAGGATCCTCATCGATCCGCCTCCTTCTCCGCCATTCTTGTGAAAGGCCTGGGAGGCGACAACCACACCTGTTTCCGCGGGGGCGGAAACACCCGACGGTGGGCATGGTTGACTGGAACACGTGAGCAGAGCGCGACAGGACCGTGTCATCGCGCTCCTCGCGCGGGAGGGCGACTGGCTGACCGCCGGCGAGCTGGCCGACATCGTGGGCGTCACGCCGCGCAGCATCCGCAGCTACGTCACGGCCCTGAACGCCCGCGTCCCCGGCGGAGGGGTCGTGGAGTCGGGCCCGCTCGGCTACCGTGCGGGCGCCGAGGCGCCGCTCGCGCTGCGTGCCGCCGTCGACACCGCGACGCCGCGCGAGCGCGTCCATCGGCTGGTGCGGAGCCTGCTGTCGGGTCGTGAGGGCATCGACGTGTACGAGACGGCCGACGGGTTCCACGTGAGTCCGGCGACCCTGGAGGGCGATCTCGCCCGCGTCCGCGCCCTGCTGGGCGACACCGAGCTGACCCTCGAACGCACCGGCTCGCGCGCGCGCCTGCGCGGCACGGAGATGGCCCAGCGCCGTCTGCTCAGCCGGCTCGCCCACGACGAGACCGACGACGGCGCGTTCGACCTCGACGCGCTCCGGCGCAGCCTGGGCGCGGGGTCCATCGGCGAAGCGGTGTTCGGTCCCTTCAAGGCCGACCTCGTGGCGGGGCTGCGCGACCTCGGCTTCTTCGTCAACGAGTTCGGCATCGGCGACGTCATGATGCACGTCGCGATCACCGCCGACCGCGTGGCCCACGACCGTGCCCTCGAGACCGCCGCGGTCGACGCGGCCACACCGGCACAGGAGCAGGTGGGCGACCTGCTCGACGCGCTGTGCGGCCACCACCTCGGACTGCGGCTCGGCGCGGGCGACCGCCGCCACCTCGCCGCGCTCGTCCTCGGCCGTGTCGTGGCGCCGGGTCCGGGTGAAGCAGCATCCGTCACCCGCGCCGGGCTGCAGCCCGACGTCGAGAGCGCCGTCCGCGACGTGGTGCACCGTGCGGCGGCGGAGTTCCTCGTCGACATCGAGCACGAGGACTTCGTGCTGCGTCTCGCGCTGCACGTGCAGAACCTGCGACTGCGCGCCCAGGAGCAGGCATGGTCGCGCAACCCCCTCACGCGATCGCTCAAGGCGACCTATCCGATGATCTTCGAGGTCGCGGTCTTCATCGCCGACGGCTTGCGGGGTCTCCTCGGCATCCCCCTTCTCGACGACGAGATCGCCTACATCGCGATGCACGTCGGAGGGCAACTGGAGCGCAGCCGGCACGCCGGGACGGTGCTGACGGCGACGATCGTGTGCCCCGGGTACTACGAGCTGCACGAGCTGCTGCGCTCGAGCGTCGACCGTTCCCTCGGCCAATCGGTCGACGTCGTCGGCGTCGACACGCGGGCCGATCCCGACTGGAACGCGATCCACACCGACCTCATCCTGACCACGATCGACCCGCCCTTCGCGGGCGACGGCATCGTGCGCATCCAGCCGTTCCTCACCGAGTCGGACATCGAGCGGGTGCAGGCCGCGGCGGGGCGCGTGCGGCGGGGACGGCGTCTCGCCCGGCTTCGCGACGAGCTCGGGCGCTACTTCTCGGCCGACGCCTTCGTGGGGCGGGTCGATGCGGATGCCGACGAGGAGAGCGTCATCCGCGACCTCGGCGCCCGGCTGGTCGCGCAGGGCGTGATCGACGACGACTACGTCACGCGCACCCTCGAGCGGGAGCGTCTGTCATCGACCGCGTTCACCGACGCGCTGGCCGTGCCGCACGCGATCGGGATGACCGCGACCCGCACGGCGATCGCCGTCGCGATCGCCGACCCGTCGATGGCGTGGGGCGAGGGGCGCGTGCAGGTGATCGCGATGGTCGCCTTCTCAGAGAGCGACCGCGAGGCGTTCCAGACCGTGTTCGAGCAGCTCGTCGAGGTGTTCAGCGAACGCGACAGCGTGCAGCGCATCGTCCGCCGCGGCACCACCTTCACCCCCTTCCTGGACGAGCTCGTCGCCGTCGTAGACGGCTAGCTCCCCCCTCTTCTTCTTCTCCCTCCCCCCCTCCGCCGAGCCGCCACGACCCGGCCGAGCCGCCATGGCGCGGCCCGCCCGGGGCGTGGCGGCTCGCACGGGGAATGGCGGCTCGCGGGAGTCAGGAGCGGGCGGCGATGAGGGCGCGGGTGGCGGCGTCGAGGGCGGCGAGGCGGGCCTGGGCGTCGGCGGCCGACGTGCCGCGCACGTCGAGGTACGCCTTCAGCTTGGGCTCGGTGCCGCTCGGGCGCACGATCAGTCGCGAGCCGTCGTCGAGCCAGAGGCGGAGCACGTCACCGGGTGGGAACCCGTCAACGCCCGTCAGCAGATCGTCGATCCGCTCGACCGCGACCTCCCCGAGCCGTGTCGGCGGGGCGGCGCGCAGAGCGGACATGATGCGCCCGATGACCGACAGGTCGTCGACGCGCAGGGAGACCTGGCCCGAGGCGAAGAAGCCGAACGTGTCCTGGAAGCGCCGCAGCAGATCGCCCAGCCCCTCGCCCCGCTCGCGCGCCTCGGCGATCATGCCGAGGATCGCGATCGCCGCCGAGATGCCGTCCTTGTCGCGCACCGTCTCCGGGTTGACGAGGTAGCCCAGGGCTTCCTCGAACCCGAAGAGGATGCCGGGAGCGCGGGAGATCCACTTGAAACCGGTGAGGGTCGCGTGGAAGTCCAGTCCGTAGTGCTCGGCGACCGCCTGCAGTCCGGGAGAGGAGACGAGCGAGCACGCGAGCGACCCCGTCTCCCCGCGTTCGGCCGCCCGGGCGGCCGCGCGCCAGCCGAGCAGCAGCCCGATCTCGTTGCCGGTGAGCGCCCGCCACCCGCCGTCCGCGGACGGGTCGGGGAGGGCGACCGCGAGACGGTCGGCGTCGGGGTCGTTGGCGATGACGAACTCGGCATCCGCCGCCCGTGCCGTCTCGAACGCGAGGTCCATCGCACCCGGCTCCTCCGGGTTGGGGAACGCGACGGTGGGGAAGCGGCCGTCCGGAGCGATCTGCGCCTCGACGACCGTCGGCCGCGGGTATCCCGCGAGCTCGAGGATGGCGTGCAGCGTCTCGGAGCCGACGCCGTGCATCGCCGTGTAGACCCAGGTCATCCCGGCCGCGCCGGCCGTCGCGGGTGCGACCGCCGCGGTCGCGGCGACGTACGCCTCGACGACGCTCTCCTCGGCGACCTCGTACGTTCCGCGCAGCAGGTCGGGCACCGCCGCGCCGGCGGCGACGCGGTCGATGTGCGCCGCGATCTCGGCGTCGGCGGGGGAGACGATCTGCGACCCCTGGTCCGCGCCGCCCAGGTAGACCTTGTAGCCGTTGTCGTCCGGCGGGTTGTGCGAGGCCGTCACCATCACGCCGGCGGCGGCGCCGAGGTGACGCACGGCGAACGCCAGCACGGGCGTGGGGAGCATCCGCGGCAGCAGCACCGCGCGCAGCCCCGCTCCCGCGAACAGCTCGGCGGAGTCGCGCGCGAACACGTCGGAGTTGCGGCGGCCGTCGTAGCCGATCACGACGAGCGGTGCCGCGTCGGGGCCGGCCTTCTCCCGCAGGTACGCGGCGAAGCCGGCCGCGGCCTGCGAGACGAGCACGCGGTTCATGCGGTTGCTGCCGGCGCCCAGACGCCCGCGCAGCCCCGCCGTGCCGAACTGCAGGCGCGCGCCGAAGCGGTCGGCCAGATCGGCGGATGCCGCGGCATCCCCCGACGCGGCGGCGTCCAGCAGCGCGGTCAGCTCGGCGCGGGTCTCGGGGTCGGGATCCTGGGCGAGCCAGGCGCGGGCCGCGTCGAGGACCGCGGTGCCCGCGGCATCCGCCCCGTTCACAGCCGACCGATCACGCGGGCGAGCAGGGCGGAGATCACCGGCTCGGCGGCCTGGCCGGCCTCGATGACCTCGGCGTGGCTGAGCGGGGTCTTCTGGATGCCGGCGGCCAGGTTCGTGATGAGCGAGAAGCCGAGCACCTCCATGCCCGCCTGCCGGGCGGCGATGGCCTCCAGGGCCGTCGACATGCCGACGATGTGGCCGTCGATCGCCTTCGCCATCTGCACCTCGGCCGGGGTCTCGTAGTGCGGTCCGCGGAACTGGCAGTAGACGCCCTCGTCGAGGGTCGGGTCGACGCTGCGGGCGATCTCGCGCAGGCGCGAGGAGTACAGGTCGGTGAGGTCGATGAAGGTCGCGCCCTCCAGGGGCGAGTCCGCCGTGAGGTTGATGTGGTCGCTGATGAGCACGGGGGTTCCCGGCGTCCATGTCTGCTTGATGCCGCCGGCGCCGTTGGTGAGCACCATCGTCTTCGCGCCGGTCGCCGCCGCGGTGCGGACGCTGTGCACGACGCGACGCACGCCGTGGCCCTCGTAGTAGTGGGTGCGGGCCCCGATGACGAGCACGCGCGTGCCGGTCGGCGTGAGGATGCTGCGGATCGATCCGACGTGTCCGGCCAGCGCCGGTGCGCTGAACCCCGTGATCTCGGTGGCCGGAACGGTCGCGGTCGTCTCGCCCACGAGGTCGGCGGCCTTGCCCCAGCCGCTGCCGAGCGTGAGGGCGATGTCGTGGTGCTCGACGCCCGTGAGGCGGGCGATGTCGCCCGCGGCGCGCGCCGCGATCTCGAAGGGGTCGGCGGCGGGATCGTCGAGCGGATTGCTGTTCATGTCGGACATCCTCCCACTCTAGGAACACGGACCGCCCCGGGCCACTCGCTCCGCCGCAGCCGGCCCCGTCGCCGGCGGGCGACATCTCGGATGCCGGCGCCTGAGAGAATGGAGCAATGTCGTCGAGCTTCGTGAACACCCAGTCTGTCGCCGTCCTCGGCGGCGGCCCCGGCGGCTACGAGGCGGCGCTCGCCGCCGCGCAGCTCGGCGCGGACGTCACCCTCGTCGAGCGCGCGGGTGTCGGCGGTGCCGCCGTGATCACCGACGTGGTCCCCTCCAAGAGCCTCATCGCCACGGCCGATGCCGCGGTCGCGATCTCCGAGGCGTCCGACCTCGGGGTCCAGTTCTTCGCGAAGGGGGAGAGCGGCGTCGCGCTCAAGCCCGAGGTCGCGATCAATCTCGCCGCCGTCAACAAGCGCCTGCTGTCGCTGGCCCGACAGCAGTCCGACGACATGCGGGCCCAGCTCGTCGATGCGGGCGTGCGGATCATCTCCGGCCACGGACGCCTCGACGGCCATCATGCCCTCGTGGTCGCCACCGGCCCTGGCGGCACCGACTTCGACCGCGTCGAGGCGGACACGCTCGTCGTCGCCGTGGGCGCCTCGCCGCGCGAGCTGCCGACGGCCAAGCCCGACGGCCAGCGCATCCTCACGTGGACCCAGCTCTACGACATGAAGGCGCTTCCCGAGCACCTCATCGTCGTCGGCTCGGGCGTCACCGGCGCGGAGTTCGCGTCGGCCTACATGAACCTCGGCGCCAAGGTCACGCTCATCTCCAGTCGCGATCAGGTGCTGCCCGGCGAGGATGCCGACGCCGCCGCCGTCCTGGAGAAGGTGTTCACCCGCGGCGGGATGACGGTGCTCTCGAAGTCGCGCGCCGACAGTGTGCAGCGCGCCGGCGACGGCGTGGTCGTGACCCTCTCGGACGGGCGCACCGTCGAAGGCAGCCACTGCCTGCTCGCCGTCGGATCGATCCCGAACACCGCCGGCATCGGCCTCGAGGATGCCGGCGTGCAGCTGACCGACTCGGGTCACATCCGCGTCAACCGGGTCGCGCGCACGTCGGTTCCCAACATCTACGCCGCCGGCGACTGCACGACCTTCGTCCCGCTCGCCTCCGTCGCCTCGATGCAGGGGCGCACCGCGATCTTCCACGCCCTGGGCGACACCGTCATCCCGCTGGAGCGCCGCCGGATCACCGCGAACATCTTCACGGCGCCGGAGATCGCGACCGTCGGACGGCAGGAGAAGGACCTGGAGACCGGCGCGATCAACGGCTACGTCTACAAGCTCCCGCTGACCGCCAACGCGCGCGCGAAGATGATGGGGATCAAGGACGGCTTCGTCAAGATCATCGCGCGCGAGGGCAGCGGCACCGTGATCGGCGGCGTGATCGTCGCCCCGCGGGCGTCGGAGCTGATCTACCCCATCGCGATCGCCGTCGAGCGGCGCCTGACTGTCGATCAGGTCTCGCGCGTGTTCGCGGTGTTCCCCTCGTTGAGCGGCTCGATCACCGACGCCACGCGCGCGATGCACCTCGTCAACCGCGACGACGACTTCTTCGGCTGACCGGCCGGGGGCCGGCATCCGCCTGCGCCGCCCGCCGCGGGGTGAACGCGACGGCTAGTGCTGCACCTGGGCGGTCCACATGCCGGTGCCCTCGGGAGAGGTCGCCGACACGCTGACGGCCGTCAGGTTCTGCACGGCGGTGGGGATCGCGATGGGTGTGCGCAGGGCGCCCTGCTGGCAGACGATGTCCTGGGTGGTGCTGAGGGTCTGTCCGCCCGCCGTGTAGACGAGGGCGAACTGTGCGCGGTCGGCGCCGATGCAGCGCAGCTCGACCGCGCGGAACGGGCTCGGCTCGGCGAAGTCCAGCGTCGCCGCGGGCCCGCCCTCGACCGCCGCGAGCATGCCGCCGACGGCCGTGTCCGGCGCCGAGCCGATGACCGACTCCGACCAGGCCGACCATGCCGCGCGGTCCGCGTCGGAGGGGCCCGCGCTGCAGCCGACGAGCACGACGGCGGATGCCGCGGCCGCGACCAGGGCGAGACGGCGGCGCCGAGCGGTCATGTCAGGAGATCGTGAGCAGCTGGTGGCCGGCGGACACGGTGGTTCCCGGGTCGGCGTTGATGGCGCCGACGACGCCGTCCTTGTGTGCCTGGATCGGCTGCTCCATCTTCATGGCCTCGAGGACAACGACGAGGTCGCCCTTGACGACGGGCTGCCCGTCCTCGACCGCGACCTTGACGATCGTGGCCTGCATCGGCGCCTTGACGGCGTCGCCCGACGCGCCGGAGGACACCGACGGGGCGTGCGAGCGGCGCGACGGCGGCACGGCGACCGGGCGACCGATCTTCGCGGGAGCGACCGCGATGCGGTCGGGAAGGCTCACCTCGAGACGCTTGCCCGACACCTCGACGACGACGGTGTGGCGCGGCTCGGCCTCCGCCGGGGACTCCGCCTCGCCGTCCCACGGGGCGATGTCGTTGACGAACTCGGTCTCGATCCAGCGCGTGAACACACCGAAGCGGCCGTCCTCCGCGGTGAAGGCGGGGTCGCGCACCACCTTGCGGTGGAAGGGCAGCACGGTGGGCATGCCGGCGACCTCGAACTCGTCGAGCGCGCGGCGCGAACGCTCGAGCGCCTCCGCGCGGTCGCGGCCGGTGACGATGAGCTTGCCGAGCAGCGAGTCGAACGCGCCCGAGACGCTGTCGCCGGCGGTGACGCCGGAGTCCAGACGGATGCCGGGGCCGCCGAAGGTCTTGAACTGGTGGATGCGGCCGGGCTGGGGGAGGAAGCCGCGCCCCGGGTCTTCGCCGTTGATGCGGAACTCGATCGAGTGGCCGGTCGGCTGGGGGTCGTCGTAGTCGAGCACGCCGCCCTCGGCGAGGCGGAACTGCTCGCGCACGAGATCGATGCCGGTGACCTCCTCAGACACGGGGTGCTCCACCTGCAGCCGGGTGTTGACCTCGAGGAACGAGATCGTGCCGTCGGCGCCGATGAGGAACTCGCACGTTCCCGCGCCCACGTAGCCGACTTCGCGCAGGATCGCCTTGGAGGAGTCGTAGAGCGTGCGGTTCTGCTCCTCGGTGAGGAACGGCGCCGGCGCCTCCTCCACGAGCTTCTGGTGACGGCGCTGCAGCGAGCAGTCGCGCGTCGAGACCACGACGACGTTGCCCTCGGCATCCGCGAGGCACTGGGTCTCGACGTGACGGGGCTTGTCGAGGTACTTCTCCACGAAGCACTCGCCGCGGCCGAAGGCGGCGACCGCCTCGCGCGTGGCCGACTCGAACAGCTCGGCGACCTCGTCCAGCTCGCGGGCGACCTTCAGCCCGCGTCCGCCGCCGCCGTAGGCGGCCTTGATCGCGATCGGCAGGCCGACCTGCTCGGCGAACGCGATGACCTCGTCGGCGCCGGCCACGGGCCCGGGCGTGCCCGGCGCCAGCGGGGCGCCGACCTTCTCGGCGACGTGGCGGGCGGTGACCTTGTCGCCGAGCGCCTCGATGGCCTCGGGCGACGGGCCGATCCAGACGAGGCCCGCGGCGATCACGGCGCGGGCGAACTCCGCGTTCTCCGCGAGGAAGCCGTAGCCGGGGTGCACCGCGTCGGCGCCGGAGCGGCGGGCGACGGAGAGGATCTTCTCGATCGAGAGGTAGGTGTCCGCGCTCGTGGCGCCCTCGAGGGCGTAGGCCTCGTCCGCGAGTTTCGCGTGCATCGCGTCGCGGTCCTGATCGGCGTACACCGCGACCGAGCCGCGGCCGGAGTCGCGGGCGGCCCGGATCACCCGGACGGCGATCTCGCCGCGGTTCGCAATGAGCACTTTGGTGATCTGCGGGCGCGCGGCCGCCAGGTCCAGTGAGCGTGGCATGGATGTCAGCCTACCCACGTCCGACCCCCCGCATTTGGATCACCCGCACAAGATCGTCGGGAAATCGTGTGCGAGAGCCTACGAAGACGCCGCCGCCTCCGGCGCCTGCTCGGGCGGTGCCCACAGATCGGTCCAGACGACCCCGAGCCGCGCGCAGAGCCGGCGGACGGTCGACAGCGACATCCCGACGACCGTGGAGGGGTCGCCCTCGACCCGGTCGATGAACGGACCGCCGAGGCTGTCGACGGTGAACGCCCCCGCCACCTGCAACGGCTCGCCGGTCGCGACGTAGGCGGCGATCTCGGCGTCGGAGACGTCGGCGACGAAACCCACCGACGCCGCGGCGACGGCGTGCTCCTCGCGCGGCGGCATCCCCGGGGCCACCCGGATGACGCTGTGCCCCGAGTGCAGGATGCCGGTGCGTCCTCTCATCTGCTCCCACCGCGCGACCGCGACCTCCGGCCGCAGCGGCTTGCCGAGCACCTGTCCGTCGATCTCGAACATCGAATCGCCCCCGACGACGAGTCCGTCGAAGTCGGGATCGTCGCGCACGAGCGCGGCCGCGACGTCGGCCGCCTTGCGCCGGGCCAGCAGCAGCACGTGCTCGTCCGGCGGCAACACCCGGTGCTCGCTCGCCTCGACCGCGGCGATGACGGCCTCCTCGTCCACCTGCGGGGCGCGCAGGATCGGTTCGATCCCCGCCTGCCGCATGAGCATCAGGCGGGCGGGCGAAGTGGAGGCCAGGCAGACGCGCATGCCGTCAAGGGTACGGTCCCCACCACGGCACCCGCCCCCGCCGGCACCCGCCGGCACCCGCCCGGTCCCGCGCGTGACGAACGTCGGAGTTTCCGCTGCGCGCGAGCCGGACGCGCGGCCGATCGCCGGAGGACGGACAAGAA
Source organism: Microbacterium sp. PAMC21962 (assembly GCF_019443465.1). NCBI lineage: Bacteria > Bacillati > Actinomycetota > Actinomycetes > Micrococcales > Microbacteriaceae > Microbacterium > Microbacterium sp. PAMC21962. The sequence goes on from NZ_CP080381.1 coordinate 3,266,613, forward strand.
TCCGACGACCGTCACCGGCGGTCGGCGCGCGCTCGGCCGACGTGACAGCATCGGAGGATGGACTCCGGCGACCTCATCGACCTCGACATCACCGACGTGGCGCACGGCGGTGTGTTCGTCGCCCGCCACGAGGGACGCGTCGTGTTCGTGGCCGACGCCATCCCGGGCGAACGGGTGCGCGCCCGTCTCACCGACACCGCGAAGTCGTCGTTCTGGCGCGCGGCCACGGTCGAGGTGCTCGACGCCTCGCCGGATCGGCGCGCCCACGTCTGGGCGGCGGCCGACCTGGACGTCGACCCCGACCTGCGCCCCGGCGGTGCCGACTTCGGCCACATCACCCTCGAGCGCCAGCGCGCGTTGAAGCAGCAGGTGCTCCGCGACGCCCTCGAGCGCTTCGGCGGGCTGACCGGTCCCGAGGTGGTCGTCTCGGGCGCGGCGGCGCTGCACGGTGCGGACGGCGAGGTGCTCGCCGCGGAGTCGGAGGATGCGACCGGCTGGCGCACCCGGGTCAGCCTGCACGTCGACGCGGACGGACGCGTCGGACCCTACGCGGCGCGCAGCCACCGCGTCGTGCCGGTCGACGACCTGCCGCTGGCGACGGCGGAGATCGCCCGTGCCGCGCGGGAGCTGACCGCGCGGCCCGGTCGGGTGGACCTCGTCCAGCCCGCCGACGGGCGGGTGCGGATCGTGCCGCGGCCCGAAGCGGAACGCGCCGGACGCGGGAGGGGTCGCGGCCGAAACCGCGCCGGAGCGCCTGCCTCCGCGGGCCGCGGCCGGGCGGATGCCGCCGCCGAGGTGGTCTGGGAGGAGGCGGCCGGACGGCGCTTCCGCGTCGACGCGGGCGGCTTCTGGCAGGTGCACCGCCTCGCGGCGCACACCCTGACCGCCGTCGTGGCCGAGGCGCTGCGAGAGCTGGGCGGCATCGACGACACCGCCCAGCATCTGGACCTCTACGGCGGCGTCGGGCTCTTCGCCGCCACCCTCGGCGAGCTCGGCGGCGCCGCCACCCGGGTGACCTCGGTGGAATCCGATCCGCGCGCGACCGAGCACGCCGGCGAGAACCTCGCCGACTGGGTCGGTGCGCGCGCCGAGACGGCGCGGACCGACCGCTTCCTCGCCCGGCTCAACGCCGACGCCGGCGCCGCCGAGCGCGCGCGGCTGAGCCGCGGCGTCATCCTCCTCGACCCGCCGCGGGCGGGAGCGGGCCGCGCGGTCGTCGACGGCATCGCGGCGCTGGCCCCGGCATCCGTCGTGTACGTCGCCTGCGATCCGGTCGCCCTCGCGCGCGACCTCGGCAGCTTCCGCGAGCACGGCTACGAGCCGCGTCGCATCGAGGCGCGCGACCTGTTCCCGCACTCGCATCACGTCGAAGCGGTGGCGGTCCTGCAACGCGCCGAGTGAGCCGACGGCGCCGCGGAACTCACCCGTTCGGCGGATGTCGGCGCCACGCGTCATGGTTAGGCTGACCCCATGACGCGTGTGGCTCTCATCGACGACCACGAGTCCGTGCGGCTCGGGCTCGAGGCCGCGTGTGCACGCGCCGTGACCAAGGACGTCGTGTTCTCCGGCAGCAGTGTGCGCGCCTACCTGGAATGGCGGCAGCGATCCGGAGCGGCCCCCGCCGACATCGTCGTGCTGGATCTGACCCTGGGTGACGGGACGACCGTGACGGAGAACGTCTCCAGCCTCGTCGCCGACGGGTCGCCCGTGCTGATCCACAGCGTCGCCGACCGTCCCGGGGCCGTGCGCGAGGCGCTCGCCGCCGGTGCGGCCGGCGTCATCAGCAAGGCGTCCCGCATCGACGACGTCATCGCGGCGATCCGCACGGTGGCGCGCGGAGAGGCGCTCGACAACGTGGAGTGGGCGAGCGCGGTGGACGGCGACCGCGCGTTCGCCGACGCCCAGCTCTCAAAGCGCGAGCGCGACGTCCTGCGCCTGTACGCCGCCGGCCTTCCGCTGAAGGCGGTCGCCGACCGTCTCGGCATCGCCTACTCCACGGCCAAGGAGAACATCACGCGGGTGCGCGTGAAGTACGTCGAGGTCGGCCGTCCCGCACCCACGAAGGTCGATCTCCTGCGCCGAGCGATGGAAGACGGCCTCATGCCCGGCCACGCCGGAGCGGGCGCCGGTGGCGACTGACGGGTCGTCACCGGCCGGTGTGCCGCCGATCGCCGTCGATCCGGCGGTGCGTCGCCCGCTCGGCGACATCGCGGCCGGCGCCGAGCGTTTCACGCAGGCGCGGGTCGAGCGGATCATCCGTGTCGTGGTGGCGCTGGGGTGCGCCGTGCTGGGGGCGCAGTCGTTCCTGAACGCCCTCGCCTCCCGTCAGGAGAATCCGGCCGCCCATCTGCCGCTGCTGCTGGCCGTCTTCATCCCGATCGGGGTGATGATCGCGGCGTGCGTCGCCGGAGTGGGGGTGCGCACCGCGGCGGGCGTCTTCGCGGTCGTGTTCCCGGTCGCGCTGCTGTGCTGGCCGCTGGTGACGCAGGGCCGTGCCGAGGAGGCGGCGGGTGCGCCGTGGATCTGGTACCTCTTGAACGTCGCGACCTCCGCCGCCGTCCTCGCCTTCCGGCTGCCGGTGCAGATCGTGTGGGCGGCCCTCGTGCCGCTGCTCTATGCGATCGCGCGCGTGACGCAGCTGGGCGCCGACGCCGCCCAGACCGTCGACGTCGTGCGCGACGCCGTCTTCGCGGCCATCCTGGCCGCCGTCGTGATCACGCTCGGCTGGCTGCTGCGCAGCGTGGCCGTGGGGATCGACGGCGCCCGCAGCGACGCGGTCGCCTCCTACGCCGAGGCCGCCGCGGCCAACGCGGCCGAGACGGAACGGGTGGCCGTCGCCGCCCTCATGCACGACAGCGTGCTGGCCGCCCTCATCGCCGCCGAGCGCGCCGGCACACCGCGCGAGGAGGCGCTGGCCGCCGCGATGGCGCGCGAGGCGCTGACCCGTCTCGCCAACACCGACCAGGACTCCGGCGAGGGTCCCGACGAGCCCGTCGCGGCCGCCGCGGTCGCCGCGACCCTCCGCGCCGTGGTCGCCGAGCTCGACGGGGCCGCCCCGGTCGCGGGGGAGGTCGCCGCCGACGCCCCGGTGCTGCCGGGGCGGGTGGCCCGGGCGCTCGTGCTCGCGGCGACGCAGGCGGTGAGCAACGCGATCGACCACGCCCACGGGCGCGGGCTGCAGGTGTCGCTGCGCGCGGATGCCGCTCGTGTGCGAGTGCAGATCGTCGATCGCGGACCGGGCTTCGATCCGGCCGCCATCCCCGACGACCGCCTCGGCATCCGCGGATCGATCGTCGCGCGGATGGCCGCCGTCGGCGGCCGGGCCCGCGTGCGGACCACCGCCGCCGGAACCGTCGTCACCCTCGACTGGGAGTACCCGCGATGAACCTGCGGGTGCGCGCCACGCTCTCGGTGCTCGCGATCGCCTTCACCTCCTACCTCGCCGCGGGCGCCGTGCTGTGGTCGAGCCCGCCGCCGCACGTCGCGGTGCAGCTGGTCGCCGTGGCGCTCTACCTCGCGACCACCTGGGTGTGCGTCTTCTGGAACTCCGGATCCAAGCCGTCGCGACGAGACCCGATCACCGGCGACCTCGGACACCGCTCGGTGCTGCCGGCATGGGCCGCGGTGCTGGCGCTGGCGACGGCGGTGCTCGTGCCGAACGCGAGCTGGGTCGCCGTGGGGACGGAGGCGCGACGCACCGACATCGGCACCTGGAGCGTGGGGGCGGTCGGGGCGCTGCTGGCCATCGTCATGGTGCGCCGACGTCCGTGGGTCGCGTGGGTCGGCGTGCTCCTGCTGGCCGCGGAGGCGGCCCTGTGGATCGGGCCGGTCGACGCGCTGGCGCTCGGCGTCGTGGGCGCCGTGCTGTGGGTGGGGGTGGCGCAGCTGCTGACCTGGCTCGTCGACCGCGCGGCATCCGACACGGCGGAACTGACCGCGTTGCAGCGCGCGGCGTCCGAATGGCTGGCGGCTCAGGAGGGGACGCGGCGCGAGCGGCGTACGCAGGTGCAGCGCGCGCTCGCGCTGGCGGGGCCCGTGCTCACCCGGACGATCGAGACCCGGGGGCGCCTGACGGAGGGCGAGCGACGAGCGGCCCGTATCGCGGAGGAGGCGCTGCGCGACGAGCTTCGCGGGTCGGCGCTGCTGGACGAGGCCGTCCGCGCCGCCCTGTCCGCCGCCCGGGAGCGCGGGACCATCGTCTCGGTGCTGGACGAGGGCGGGCTGGACGGGCTGTCGCCCGCCGAGCGCGCGGTGATCCGTGCACGCCTGGCGGAGGTGCTGGCCGATGCCGACTCGGAACGCGTCTACGTGCGCGCGGCCGCGCACGAGGAGATCGCCGTCACCGTCGTGGGGCGGACCCCGTCCGACGACGGTGAGGACCAAGTGGACCTCTGGAGCGAGATCCCGCGCCGCGGGTGAGGCCGGCGGCCCGAGACAGCAGCCCGAGAAAGGCGCCCCGAGGGAGCGCGCCGAGAGAAAGAGGAGGCGAGGGGCGGCGAAGCCGCCCGCCCCTCGCCATGCGAGTGGTTACCCGAAAACCGACTCGCGAAGGGCCGATCCGCTCATCAAGCGGAACCGACCGAACGCAGAAGCGTTCCAGCGATATCGATTCTTCCGGCTCCGAGAAGCTGTGTCTGTAGGTATTTTGGGGGACAAAGACAGCGGGTCAGCCCGCGAAGCGTCCCCAGCCGATCTCGCGCCGCAGGGGCGCGCGCAGGTTCCGGGCCGAGAGCTCCCAGGCCGATCGCCGCGGGGTCTCGTCGGCGACGGCGTCGGCGGCCTCGCGCTCGTAGGCCTCGGTGACCACCGCGAGCACGGCGGCCAGCTCCTCCGGGGTGGGGTCGCCGCGGCGGACATCGATGCGCACGGCATCCGCGCCGGCGGCAGCCGCGCTCGGCGGCGGCGTGGCGGACGCGGTCATAGCGGGATGTTACCGTGCTTCTTCGCGGGCAGGCTGGCCCGCTTCCCGCGCAGCGACCGCAGTGCCTTGGCGACCGCGACGCGGGTCTGGGCGGGCTCGATGATGCCGTCGAGCTCGCCGCGCTCGGCGGCCAGGAACGGCGACGCGACGTTGTAGGTGTACTCGTTCGCGAGGCGCTGACGCACCGCCGCGACGTCTTCGCCGGCCTCCTCCGCCTTGCGGATCTCGCCGCGGTAGAGGATGTTGACGGCGCCCTGACCGCCCATGACGGCGATCTCGGCGGTCGGCCAGGCGAGGTTGACGTCGGCGCCCAGCTGCTTGGAGCCCATCACGATGTAGGCGCCGCCGTAGGCCTTGCGCAGGATGACCGTGACGAGGGGGACGGTCGCCTCGGCGTACGCGTACAGCAGCTTGGCGCCGCGGCGGATGACGCCGGTCCACTCCTGGTCGGTGCCGGGCAGGTAGCCCGGGACGTCGACGAGGGTGAGGATCGGGATGGAGAACGCGTCGCAGAAGCGGACGAACCGGCTCGCCTTCTCGCCCGCCTCGATGTTCAGGGTGCCGGCCATCTGCGACGGCTGGTTGGCGATGATGCCGACGGTGCGGCCCTCGACACGGCCGAGGCCGATGACGATGTTCGGCGCGAACAGCGGCTGCACCTCGAGGAAGTCCCCGGCATCCACGATGTGGGAGATCACCTGGTGGATGTCGTACGGCTGGTTGGGGGAGTCGGGCACGACCGTGTTGAGCGTCCGGTCGGCGTCGGTGGTCTCCCACTCGAACTCGTTCTCGTAGACGGGGATCTCGGCCATGTTGTTGTCGGGCAGGAAGCCGACCATCGAGCGGACGTAGTCGATCGCGTCGTCCTCGTCCTCGGCCAGGTAGTGCGCCACGCCGGAGCGGGTGTTGTGCGTGTAGGCGCCGCCGAGCTCCTCCATGCCGACGTCCTCGCCGGTGACCGTCTTGATCACGTCGGGACCCGTCACGAACATCTGGCTGGTCTTGTCGACCATGATGACGAAGTCGGTGAGCGCGGGGGAGTACACCGCGCCGCCGGCCGCCGGGCCCATGATGATCGAGATCTGCGGGATGACGCCGGAGGCCGCCGTGTTCAGGCGGAAGATCTCGCCGTACTTGCCGAGGGCGACCACGCCCTCCTGGATGCGGGCGCCGCCGGAGTCGAGGATGCCGATGATGGGCATGCCGCCGCGCAGCGCGAACTCCATGATCTTGATGATCTTGTCGCCGGCCACCTCGCCGAGCGACCCGCCGAAGGTCGTGAAGTCCTGCGCGTAGACGGCGACCGTGCGGCCGTGGATCGTGCCGACGCCGGTCACCACCGAGTCGCCGTACGGGCGGGAGCGGTCCATGCCGAAGGCCGTCGTGCGGTGACGCACGTACTCGTCGAACTCGACGAAGGTCCCGGGGTCCACGAGCATCTCGATGCGCTCGCGCGCCGTGAGCTTGCCCTTCGCGTGCTGCTTGTCGCGCGCGGTGGCCTCGGCATCCACGACGGCCGCCTGGTAGCGGGCGCGGAGGTCGGCGATCTTGCCGGCCGTCGTCGACAGGTCGGGCTGCGCGGAGTGGTCTGGCTGCACGGTTTCGTCTGGCTGCACGGTTTCGTCTGGCTGCTCTGGCACGCCTCCCACCCTAGCGACCGCCCCCGTACGTCGGTTGGGGGACGCTCACAACGAGACGGCGATTCGATTGTGGGATGCCGCGGAACGACGCGCCGTCCGGCCTCGCGGGTGCGGCGTAGGGTGACGCTATGTCGATTCCCACCGAGGGCTATCCCCTGACGGCCGCTGTCTCGCCCCGCGTTCACGTCATCGACACCGTCGACTCCACCAACGCCAAGCTCGTCCGCGATGCCGAGGACGATCCGGACGGGCATCCGCACCTGTCGGTGCTGCTCACCCGCGACCAGCGCGCCGGCCGCGGCCGGCTCAGCCGCACCTGGGTGACGCCCCCCGGATCGGCCCTCGCGGTGTCGGTGCTGCTGCGCGTCGGCGCCGTCGCCGTGCACGACCGGGGTTGGATCCCGCTCGTCGCGGGCGCCGCCATGGTCGACGCGGTCGCCGCCCAGCTGCCCGCCCACGACGTCGCGGTGAAGTGGCCGAACGACGTGCTCGTCGACGGCCGCAAGATCTGCGGCATCCTCGTCGAGGTCGTTCCCTCGGATCCGCACACGGTCGTCGTCGGCGCCGGTGTGAACACGACGATGTCCGAGGCGGAGCTGCCCGTGCCCACGGCGACCTCGTTCGCTGCCCTGCGGGCCGTCGCCGACGAGGACCGGCTCGTCGCGGCGTTCCTCGACGCGCTCCGCGACCGCATCGCCCGCCTGGCCGTCGGTGGGGGAGCCGCGGTGGCCTCCGACGTCGTCGCGCGCTGCGGCACGCTCGGCACGCGGGTGACCGTCTCGCTGCCCGACGGCGGGGTCATCGAAGGCACGGCCGCGCGGCTGGACGCCGACGGTCGGCTCGTCGTCGCGACCGACGACGGCCCGGAGAGCGTCGTGGGCGCCGGTGACGTCGTGCACGTGCGATGATCGCGCCGGCGGCGGGCGAATCGCGGACCTCGGCCCGGTCACGCCCCGTTTCGGCGCGGTGACCGGCACAATGAGAGCGTGACCTCGCCGACCGCGTACCCCGGGCGACCCGCCACGCCCGCGCCGGGCGCGCCGACACCCGAGCGCCGCATCGCGCGCGTGCGCGGACACGCGCGCCGGCTGTTCTGGTCGGCGCTCGTCCTCATCGTCGCCGCCGGAGCCGCCGGCTACTTCACGGGCAATCTCCCCGCTCCGTTCGAAGACTGGATGCTGTGGGCGACGGCGGGCGCCGTCGTCCTGCTGCTGGTCGTCCTCCCGTACCTGCGGTGGCTGTCGCACACCTACACGGTCACGACGCGGCGCGTCGTCGAGCAGTCCGGGACCTTCGGCCAGCGCCGCCGTGAGCTCCTGCACGCGCGCGGCTACACGATCGCGGAGCGCCGGGGTCCGCTGCAGCGGCTGTGGGGCGCCGGCACGCTGGTGCTCTCCAACGGCGTCGACGAGCCCCTCCGGCTCGTGAACGTCCCCGCGGTCCGCCTCCTGCACGAGGCGCTGTCCGACCAGGTCGAGGTGAGCCAGATCCTGGCCCATCGCGACGCCCGGTGGGACGCCGCGACCACGGTCATCCCGGACCCGCCCCCGCTTCCGTAGCCCCGTACGGCCCGGCCGGCGGACGGCGGACGGCGCGGCCGCGGTGGCGGAGCGCCCTCTCGCCGACCTGAGAAGATGGAGCGGACGAAAGGGAGCACCATGGCACTCACCCTCGGAATCGTCGGCGGCGGTCAGCTGGCGCGGATGATGATCGCGCCGGCCGTCGAGCTGGGCGTGCAGGTGCGGGTGCTCGCCGAGGAGCCCGGGATGGCCGCCGCGATCGCCGCGACCGCGACCGGCGACTACCGCGACCTCGAGACCGTGCGGGCGTTCGCGCGCGACGTCGACGTGCTCACCTTCGATCACGAGCACGTGCCCCAGGAGGTGCTACGCGCGCTCGTGGACGACGGTGTGCGCGTGCACCCCGGGCCCGACGCGCTGCAGTTCGCGCAGGACAAGCTCGCGATGCGCGCCCGCCTCGACGAGCTGGGCATGCCGCAGCCCGATTGGGCGGCCGTGGCCGATGCCGAGGCGCTGCGGGCGTTCCTCGACGCCCACGGCGGCCGCGCCGTCGTCAAGACGCCCCGGGGCGGCTACGACGGCAAGGGCGTGCGCGTCGTCAGCGACCCGGCGGAGGTCGCGGACTGGTTCGATGGCGGCGCGCTGCTGGCGGAGGAGCTCGTGGACTTCTCCCGCGAGCTCGCCCAGCAGGTGGCGCGACGACCGTCCGGTGCGCTGCTCGCCTACCCCGTGGTCGAGACGGTGCAGCGCGACGGCGTGTGCGCCGAGGTGATCGCGCCCGCCCCGCGCGGCGGCGCGCGTCTGGCCGAGGTCGCGGCCGAGATCGGAACCGCGATCGCGGAGGGTCTCGGCGTGACGGGCATGCTCGCCGTCGAGCTGTTCGAGACGACCGACGAGCGGCTGCTGGTCAACGAGCTCGCGATGCGCCCGCACAACAGCGGCCACTGGAGCCAGGACGGCGCCGTCACCGGACAGTTCGAGCAGCACGTGCGCGCGGTCCTCGATCTTCCGCTGGGCGACGCGTCCCCGCGGCAGCCGTGGGCGGTCATGGTGAACATCCTCGGCGGTCCGCAGCACGACACGCTCGAGAGTCGATTCCCCGCGGTGCTCGAGGCCCATCCCGCTGTGAAGGTGCACACCTACGGCAAGGCGCCCCGCCCCGGGCGCAAGGTCGGGCACGTCAACGCCGTCGGCGACGATCTCGATGCCGTGGTGTACGAGGCCCGCGCGGCGGCGGCCTTCTTCACCGACTGACGCGCCCCTCCGCCCTCCGGCCCGCGCCCGATCGTGGGGGTGGATCGGCGGTTGCTGCGTGACGAACGTCGGACCATCGGTGGGCGTGGGCGTGCTCGCGGGTGATGTCGACGGGCATGAGGGCGCGACTCCGACGCTCGTCACCGACGGCTCTCGAGCGTGGCGTTCCGGGGTTCTTCCAGGGTGCCGCCATAGCCTTGTCGGGTGACAAGACCCCTGCATTCCTCGGCATCCCCTCTCGTCGGCGTGGTCATGGGGTCGGACTCCGACTGGCGGGTCATGAGCGACGCCTCGCAGGTGCTCAGCGAGTTCACGATCCCGCACGAGGTCGAGGTGGTCTCGGCCCACCGCACGCCCGACAAGCTCCTGCGCTACGGCCGTGAGGCCCGCGGCCGCGGCCTCCGTGCGATCATCGCCGGGGCCGGCGGCGCGGCGCACCTGCCCGGCATGCTGGCGTCGGTCACCTCCCTCCCCGTCATCGGTGTGCCGGTGCAGCTCGCGACGCTCGACGGGTTGGACTCCCTGCTCAGCATCGTGCAGATGCCCGCGGGCATCCCGGTGGCGACCGTGTCCATCAACGGCGCCAAGAACGCCGGACTGCTCGCGGCCCGCATCCTCGGCTCGTCCGACCCGCGACTGGCCGACCGTGTCGAGCAGTACGCGCGGACCCTCGAGGAGCAGGTCGAGGAGAAGAACCTGCGTCTGAAGGAATCGCTGTGAGCATCGCCGCCCCGCCGCGTCCGCCCCGTGGCGCGGGAGGCGGTGCCGGGGGAGGCGTGATCGTCGGCGAGCAGCCGATGCGTCGCCCCGACACCCGCTCGCCGCAGGTCATGACGCGGCGCGCCTGGTGGCTCCTGGCCCTCAACTTCCTCCTGCCCGGCTCGGCTCAGGCCCTCGCCGGCAGCCGGCGCCTCGGGCGGGTGGGCCTGACGGCGACCCTGCTCATGTGGGTGGTCGTCGTGCTCGCCGGCGTCGCCGCGCTGATCTGGCCGTCGCTGCTCTTCACGATCGGCACGAACGGGTTCGCGCTGCTCGTCATCCAGCTCGTGCTCCTGGCGTACGCCGTGCTGTGGGTCGTGCTCACGATCGACACGCTCCGGCTGATCCGGCTGGTGAACGTCCGCCGCGGCTCCCGGCCGATCGTCGCGGCGCTCGCGATCCTCAGCCTCGTCGTCGGCAGCGGCGGCGCCGTGTACGCCGCGCAGCAGCTGCTGGCTCCGGCTCGCGAGGCGATCGCGTCGATCTTCACGAACAACGCCCCGCCGGTGCCGCCCTCCGACGGGTACTACAACTTCCTGCTCCTCGGCGCCGACAGCGGCCTGGGGCGCGATTCGATGCGATTCGACAGCATCTCGGTGGTCTCGGTCAACGCCGAGACCGGCGCCGTGCACATCACCGGCATCCCGCGCGACCTCGCCTATGCGCCGTTCGCCGACGGACCCATGCACGACCGCTATCCCGACGGGTTCGAGGGCCACCCCTCGCAGACGTGCGGCTGGGGCCCGGGCATCAACCAGCTCATGAACGCCGTCGAGATCTGCCAGCCCGACGGAGGCGCGGAGATCTACCCCGACGCCGCCGCGCAGAGCTCCACCCCTGCCATCGAGGCGACGAAGGATGCCGCGGAGGGCATCCTCGGCATCCAGATCCCGTACTACGTGTTCGTCGACATGAAGGGGTTCGCCGACATCGTCGACGCGCTCGGCGGCGTGGACATCACCGTCCAGGAGCGGCTGCCCAAGGGCGGCGGTCCCACCTACGAGGGGGAGCCGGCGGAGGACTGGGCGATCGGCTGGATCGAGGCCGGAGCGCAGCACATGGACGGCGACACGGCGCAGTGGTACGCGCGGTCGCGGTACACCACGAGCGACTGGGACCGCATGCGCCGTCAGCGGGAGCTGCAGCAGGCGATCCTGGCGCAGGCGAACCCCGCGAACGTCCTCAGCCGCTTCCAGGCGGTCGCCGCGGCGGGGGAGGACCTCGTGAAGACCGACATCCCCGACTCGATGCTGGGGTATCTGGTGCAGCTCGGCGTCAAGGCGAAGGAGCAGCCCGTGCAGACGCTCGAGCTGACCCCCGAGGGCGCCGGCATCGACACGGACGAGCCGACGGCCGACGAGTACGCGCACGTGCGCGACCTCATCCAGCAGGCGCTCTACCCGCCCTCGCCCACGCCGACCCCGGAGGGCTGAGGTCATGACCGCCACCCTCCGCCTGGTGCTGGATCAGATCGTCGCCGCGACCGACGCCGATCTCGCGATCGCCACCCGCGAGATCGCCCGCGCGCTCGTGGCGACCGCGCCGTCGGGGTGCGACGTCGCCGCGATCGTGCCGTCGGTGCCCGACGCGTCCGCCGCGCTGGAGGCCGCCGTTCCCGGCCTCGTCGATGTCACGCGCGCCTCGCTGCCGCGCCGTGAGCTCGCCGCCTCGTGGCAGCTCGGGATCGCACCGGGCATCGGGGGAGGGATGATCCACTCGCCCACCTCCCTCGCGCCGCTGGTGAAGCACGATCGGGTGCACGAGAACGATCAGACGGTCGTCACGATGTGGGATCTCGCCGCGTGGGAGCGCGCCGCGGAGATGTCGCGTCCCGCCGTCGCGTGGCATCGGGCGATGCTCAAGCGCGCCGTCAAGCATGCCGACGCCGTCGTGGTGCCCACCCATGCGATGGCGGAGAGGCTCTCGGAGATCGCCCCCCTGGGCGACCGCCTCCGCGTCATCGCCGGCGCCGCACCCGCGCGCTTCGCCGTCCCCACCGACGAGGTGGGTCGACGCCGCGCGCTCGACATCCCGGACGGGTGCCTCGTCATGTCCGGTTCCGCGGCGGCATCCGCGGGTCTCTCCGACGCCTTCACGGCGATCGCGGCCTCGGGAGCCGACCTGCCCGTCGTCGTCCTCGACGCCCCCGAGGGGGAGGAGCCCGCGCTCGCCGAGCAGGCCGCGGCATCCGGTCTGGCGGAGGGCCGCGTGCACGTGCGGGGGACGCTCGAGGATGCCGATCGTGCGGCCGTCCTCGGGGGCGCCGTCGCGCTGCTGGCGCCGAGCCGGCTCGCGGGCTTCCCGTGGCGGGTCGTCGAGGCGCTCGCCGTCGGCGTGCCCGTCATCGCCGCGGACTCGCCGACGCACCGCGAGATCGTGTGGGACGGCGGCGTGCTGGTGCCGGCGGACGAGGAGGGCGCCTTCGCGGACGCGCTCGCGGGCCTGCTGTCGTCGACGGCCGTCGTCGAGCGGCAGGCCGTGCTCGCCGCCGACCGCGGACGCGCCTTCTCCTGGCTCAGCGCGGCCGAGCGGGTCTGGCAGCTGCACGCCGACCTGTGAGGACGCGCGAGGACGCGCGCGGTTCTAGGGTGTAAGTCATGCCTCCTCGTGTCACCGTGATCGTGCGGACGAAGAACCGACCGGAGTTCTTGACGAGGTCTCTCGCTGACATCTCGGCACAGACCTTCCGTGACGTCGGCATCGTCGTCGTCAATGACGGCGGCGACCGCGCCGTGGCCGCGCAGATCGTGTCCTCCGCCGGCGTCGATTCCCGACTGATCGACACCGCCGCACCGGGCGGGCGGTGCGTCGCCGCGAACACCGGAGTCGCGGCGGCCGACGGGAGCGAGTTCGTCGTCCTCCACGACGACGACGACCTGTGGGACCCGCGCTTCCTGGAGCGCACGGTCGCCTGGCTCGACGCGCACCCGGAGGACGTGGGCGTCGCCGTCGCCACCGCGATCGCCTACGAGCAGAACGTCGGCGGCGTATGGGTCGAGGCCTCACGGGTGCCGTTCTGGGAAGGGATGACCCGCGTCTCCTTGACCGACATGCTCGATCGCAATCGCGTCGTCCCGATCTCGTTGCTCTACCGACGTCGGGTCCACGACGAGGTCGGCGGTTACGACGAGCGACTGGGCACCGTCGAGGACTGGGAGTTCCTGCTGCGGGTGCTCGCTCGACACTCGGTGGGGTTCATCCCCGGTGCTCCCCTCGCGATATGGACCCAACGCCCTTCCGCCACCGGAGTGGCGTCCAACAGCATGTTCGCCCTCGAGGATCGACACGCCGAAGACGACGCCCTCGTGCGCGATCGCGAGCTCGCCGCCTGGACGTCCGCCAACGGAATGGGCCTTCCGCTGTACCTGGCGGGGATGGAGAGGCGGCTGGCGGACCACGTCGATGCGTCGGCCGACCGCCTCCGGGAGCAGATCCGTGCTGACATCGATTCTCATCAGCCCATCGCTTCGCGTCTGCGGCGTCTGCGACGACGTCTGGGCGGCCGAGGCGACTCGTGATGACCGCTTCCCGATCGCGTCTGCGCGCCGCCTGGCGTCGCGTCAGGGGCGCTCCGGTGGCCGGCGCGCTCGTCAGGGCCGCGGACCGTCTGCTGTGGTGGCGGGTCATCCGCCGCTCCGGCCTGGTGGACGCGCAGTATTACGCCGCACAGCGCGGATGGCGCCGTGCCGGTGACGCGCGGGCGATCGTGGACTACGTCACGCGCGGATTCAGATCCGGCCTCAGCCTGAATCCGCTGTTCGACGAGCTCGTCGCCGGGCGGGCGCTGCCCGAGCCCGATCGGGTCCCCGCGCTCTACGCCTACCTCGTGAGCGATCGACGCACGGTGTCCGTCCATCCCTGGTGGGACGCGCCGGCCGACGCCCGCCGGGCCGAGGGCGTTGCGCCACTGGACGACGTCTGGGCGCGCCGGGAGAGCGCGATCGTCGAGGTTCGGATCGGCGAACGGTCGCGGTCCGTGCCGGTGATGCAGCTGCGCGCCTGGGCGATGGAGGCCGCGCAAGAGTGGCGACGGGGGACGCGCGCACCCGCCGGGGACGCAGATCGAGCCGACCTGGTCGTTCGGATCCTCCAGCGGCGGGATCGCGATTACCCCCGTCGCGTCCTCGAGGTCACCCCCCTGGCCCACACGGATGACGTGGTCGTCGTCGCGGTCGGATGCGAAGCCGGTCAGTGGATCGGGCTCGACGTCGCCGCACGGCTGTTCCCGTCGTTGCGGCGAGTGATCGTTCCGCGCGCCGCGTCCTATCGGGATGCCGTCCGCAGCGCCGACGCCGCGCCCCGACGCGGATCGGGCACGATCACGATCGTCGGCCCGCGATCGGACCTCACCACGGCCGAGATCCGCGCACTGCGGGAAGGCGTCGTGCCGGGCCGGGCGGTCGCACCCGTGGAGATCGCGCCCGACGGAACCGTCGCGGCCTTCGGCGCGGCCGGCACCGGCGGGACCGTGCCCTACGCGATTCTCAGCGGCCATCCCCGCGAAGACCTCGATCTCCTCGGGACGTCGCGCATCGAAGTGCCCCTTCTGGCCGGTCCCACGTTCGCGATGGCTCGTGAGGATTGGTCCGCGATCGGCGGGTTCGACGGTGTCTCGGCGGGAGCGGCCGTGCCTGCCCTCAGCGCCGCCCTGCGTGCTCGAGTTCCCGGCTTCGTCTGCCAGATCGACGCGGGCATCCGGAGCACGTCGTACGCGCGCCACACCGCGTTCCGGACGGAGGAACCCGCCGCGGCGCCCTTCTCCGATGAGCGCCGTCGCGCCGAAGAGATCCTCCGTGCAGCGGGCTTCCGGGTGACGGCCTGGCGCCCCGCGCTCACGCCGTCCGCCGCACCGCTGCCCGAGCTCGAGTGGCGACGCCCGGAGCCGGCGGCCTTGCGGTGGGCCATCAAGATCTGCGCACCGCCCGGTCCCCTCGGCGCCGTCTGGGGCGACACGCACTTCGCCGACGGACTCGCCAAGGCCCTCAGACGACGCGGACACTTCGTGGCGGTGGACAGCTTCGATGCCCGGGACCGGTGGACGTCTGCCCTCGACGACGTGACGCTGGTGGTGCGGGGTCCGTACCGCATCTCGCCCCCGACGACGGGTACCCGCGTCGAGTGGATCATCAGCCACCCCGACCAGATCACGCGAGCCGAGGTGGACGACTTCGACATCGTCTACGCGGCATCCGATCTGTGGAGTGCAGCGGCCTCCGAGCGGTGGAACATCACCGTCTCGCCGCTGCTGGAGTGCACCGACGCCGATCAGTTCTACCCGCGTGGCCTGGCGCGCACCGACGAGATCGTCTTCGTCGGCACCGCGCGAGGAATCGCTCGGCCCAGCGTCGTCGTGCCACTGGCGGCGGGCATCCCGGTGCGCGTCTACGGACCGGATTGGCGCACCTACATCCCCGCCTCGGCCATCGCGGCGGAGAACCTTCCGAACGACCGGCTCAGCGAGCGCTATGAGACGGCCTCCATCGTCCTCAACGACCAATGGCCGGCGATGCGGCAAGAAGGGTTCATCGCCATGCGGCCGTTCGACGTCGTGGCCGCCGGCGGGCGGGTGATCAGCGAGGACGTCGACGGTATCGACCGCGTGTTCGGTGACGCCGTGCCCGTCTTCCGAACGGACGAGGAACTGCTCGAGCTGCTGGCACGCGACCCCGCCGATCTGTTCCCGGATGCGGAGGGGCTCGCGGCCGCGTCCGAGCGCATCCGACGGGATCATTCCTTCGACGCGCGGGCCGGACGTATCGTCGACGACGTCCTCCGCCACCGCGCCGCGGGGGGCGGCGCCGCGTGAGCAGTAGAATGGCTCGGATGAACGCGCGTTCCTTGCTTCACCGCGTCCAGTGGGAGATCAATGCCATCCGGCATCGCGATCCTCTGTCGCCACGGCGGTTTGTCCGGTTGTTCGGTTCGCGCCGGCGGCGCTCCTGGGACCCGACGCAGGAGCCGCGCCGGGTCGTCATCCTCCGCAGCGACGAGATCGGCGACACCGTCAGCACGTTGACGCTGCTGGACGCCATGCGTCGCCAGTGGCCCTCCGCGAAACTGCACCTCGTGGTCAAGCCGGGCCCGGGGTCCGCTTTCCATGCCGCCCCCAGCGTCGACCGTCTGATCTTCTGGTCGCCGATCACGGAGGGCTCGGCGTTGAAGCGGCAGATCCTCACGGTTCGGCAGGCTCTGCGCCGGTTCGGGATCCGCGGCTACGATCTGGCGGTCCTGCCGCGCTGGGACTTCGACGACACCCCGATCCGGTACCTCGCGGTCGCCACCCGTGCGCGCTCGGTCGTCGGCTTCACCCCCGTCCCCCAGCGCGAGCCCGACTGGCTCGGCGACCAGAGCGCGCTCTTCACCGATGAGCTCCCGCGCGGAAACGACCCCCTGCTGACCGTCGCTCAGCTGCGCCGCCTGGCGGACTGGCTCGGGCTGGCATGGACCCATCCGGGCGCCCGGCCGGTGGGACGAGCCCTGTTCGACGCCGCCGACGCGGCGCGCGCAGAAGCCCGCGCCTCCTTGCCCGGTGAGAGCGGACGGGTCATCGGCCTCGGCATCGGCGCACGGGACGCGAAGCGTCAGTGGCCCGTCGAACGTCTGACCGAGGCCGTCGTCGAGATCGCGAAGAGCGGGCCGGTCCGCGTCCGCATCCTCGGAGGCCCGACCGACCGCGAGCGTGCGGCCGAACTCGTGGGGCTTCTCCGCGACCGCGGGATCGCGGCCGTGGATCTCGCGGGCGAACTCTCCTTGAGCGAGAGCGCCGCGGCGATCTCGCAGTGCGACCTCTTCATCGGCAACGACTCCGGTCTGCAGCACATCTCGAGCTCTCTCGACGTTCCCACCGTCGTCGTCACCTGCCATCCCGCGACGGGCTCGCCCTGGAGCGACAATGCGCCGGAGCGATTCGGCCCGTGGTCGCGTCAGCGAGCGGTTCTCCAGCCGGAACGGCCCGCACCCGGATGCGGCGAGGAGTGCTCGTCGCGCGAGCCGCACTGCATCCTCGCCGTCGACTCCGCCGATGTCGCCGGCGCCGCCCTCGCGCTCATCGGTGAGTCCTCTCGTCCTTCCGAGACACCGGCGTCCGCGGGCTGACCCGCGTCCTGTCTCCGTCACTGATCTGGAACCCGCCATGACTTCTCTTCCCCTCATCACTCCTCACGACGTCCTCGGGTTCCAGGCGGTGCATGTGGTCGTCGTCGGCGACGCGATGCTCGATCGGTACGTCGAGGGCGCGGTGCACCGCATCTCTCCGGAAGCGCCGATCCCCGTGCTCCGCGTCGCCCAGGACCGCTCGGTGGCCGGAGGCGCCGCGAACGCGGCGATGAACATCGCGGGGCTCGGCGCCGCGGCGACTCTCATCGCGGCGTGGGCCGAGGACGAGGCGGGCCGGGAGCTCGAGAAACTGCTCGCGGCCGCCGGCGTCCAGGCGCGCCGCGTCGCCCGAGGCGATGCCCCCACGATCGAGAAGCTGCGGGTCGTGGCCGGGCAGCAGCAGATCGTGCGCATCGATCGCGAGGACACGTCGTCGCTGGATGCGGCCGGTGCGGATGCCGTGCTCAGCGCTGTGCGCGATGCCGTCGAGGGGCACGACCATCGGTGCGTCATCGTCCTCTCCGACTACGCGAAGGGCATGCTCGACGAGGCGGTCGTGCAGCGCGTGATCGCCTTCGCCCGAGAGCGCTCCCTGCCCGTCGTCGTCGACCCGAAGTCGGCGGACATCCGCAAGTACAGCGGCGCGACGGTCGTGAAGCCCAACTTCGCCGAGGCGGCCCTCATGGCGGGGGTGTCGGCGACCGCGCCGACCGAGGAGGTGCTCGCGCAGATCGCCGAGGCGATGGCCGTCCCGGATGTGTCGGCCGTCGCGATCTCCCTGTCCGCGCTGGGCGTCGAGGTCGTCGAGGGCGGCGCGCGCACGCGGCTTCCCACGCGCGCCCGTCTCGTCGCCGACGTCTCCGGTGCCGGTGACTCCATGATCGCGGGTCTCGCAGTGGGCCTCGGCAGCGGCCTGTCCACCCTGAAGGCCGTGCAGGTCGGAAACCTGGCCGCCGGCATCGCCTGCGCCCGTCCGGGCACCGCGGTGGTGACCTCGGCCGACCTCCTCAACGAACTGCTGATCGATTCCTCTCCCGCCCACCGGCCGGGCACGATCGAGGACTGGGATGAGCTGGCGCGACTGGTGCGGGTGGAGAAGGACGCGGGCCGGACGGTGGTCTTCGCGAACGGAGTCTTCGACCTCCTGCACGCCGGCCATGTCGCTCTCCTCAAGGAGGCCCGTTCGTTCGGCGACGTGCTCGTCGTGGGAGTGAACTCGGATGCCTCGACGGCGCGACTCAAAGGACCGTCGCGACCGCTGCAACCGCAGGCGGATCGCATGGCGGTGCTGGACGCCGTACGCTACGTGGATTTCGTCACCGTGTTCGAGCAGGACACTCCCCGCGAGCTGATCCGGGCCATCCAGCCGGACGTCATCGTGAAAGGATCGGACTACCGACCCGATCAGGTCGTCGGGGGAGACGATGCCAAGGCCTGGGGCGGCAGAGTCCATATCGTGACCCTCCTCGACGGTGTCTCGACGACGAAGCTGTCGCAGGGCGAACAGGTGCGTCGCGGCTGAGCCGCGCGGGAGAGGAATCACAAGATGAACATCGTTCAGGAGAACCTGCTCGAGAACGCACGCCGGATGTCGGCCCTCGCGGAGGACGAGCGCTTCGGAGCGTCGTTCGCGGCCGCGGCGGAGACCATGGTGACCTCACTGCGCGGGGGAGGGACGCTGTTCGCCTGCGGCAACGGCGGTTCGATGACCAACGCTCAGCACTTCGCCGAGGAACTCACCGGCAGGTTCCGTGGGAATCGGCCGCCGCTGCGGGCGATGGCGATCTCCGACCCGTCCCACCTCACCTGCGTCGCCAACGACTACGGCTACGAGTTCGTGTTCTCCAAGTTCGTCGAGGCGTTCGCTCGCCCCGGCGACGTCCTGCTCGCGCTCAGCACGAGCGGCAAGTCACCGAACGTGCTCCGCGCGGCGGAGGCGATGAAGGCGGCGGGAGGCAAGGTCGTGGCCTCGTCGGGCACGGCCGAGAGCCCGATCGGGGCGTTGGCCGATGTGACGATCGCCCTCGGCGCCAGTCGCTGGGCCGACCGCATCCAGGAGTCGGAGCTCGTCGTCATCCACTCGCTGATGCAGGCCATCGAGGACGGGTTCGGCTACTCCGCGGAGTGATCCGGCCCCGCGGCGGCGACGGCGAATGCCGCCAACGTGGGGAACGTGACGTCGGCGTGCGGATCGTCCACGGCATCGATGCGCACGGTCATCGTGCCGCCGGTGCGCGCTCCCAGTCGCCGTCCCATCTCGATGTCCGACTCCGTGTCGCCCACCATGACCGACAGTGCCGCATCGACCTCCGGATGCTGGGCGAGGTAGCTCAGCGCCATCCCGGGAGCAGGCTTGCGGCAGTCGCAGTCCGCGCCCACGAGATGGGGGCACACGCGGATGTCGTCGACCCGCCCTCCCGCCCCTTCGATCTCGAGGCGCATCCGCCGATGGATGTCGTCGAGGTCGGCAGCCGTCATGAGCCCTTTGCCCACGCCCTGCTGGTTCGTCACGACCACGATGCGCGGTGCCCACTGCGCGAGGACTGCCAGGGCCTCGAGTGCTCCGGGTTCGAACGCGAACTGCTCCCACGTGCGCACATAGCCGTCGATGATGCGGGTGTTGATCACGCCGTCGCGGTCGAGGAAGAGACACCACTGCCGACCCGAGGTGTTTCGGCGTCGTGTCTCCTGCGTGAGCGTGTCCACCCGGCGACGCTATCGCACCCGGGCGGCGAAGGCGGCACGTGATCGGGGGCGTGGACGGCGGTGACGCCCTCGGCGGATCCCAGAAGAACGGTAGCGTGTGGTCGAGGCGCGGGAGACGAGCCGTCTGCGGGATGAAAGGACATGACTGTGCAGTCGAATCCACTGGTGTCCATGGTCGGGGCGCGAAGGCGGCGGGGGCGCCTTTCTCTGTTCAGCGCGGTCTGCGCAGCCCTGGTCGTGGTGATCGTCGCCGCAGGAGCGGGCACCGGTGCGTACGCCGCGCCCGTGGACGCCGCGCCCGCACGTATCGCCGGCTCGACGGCGTCGAGCGCAGCGGCTGCCTCGACCGACATCCCGGTGCACCCGTGGTTCGAACCGACGTACACCGAATTGGGCGGAACCGGCGGCGTCCTCGGCGCACCCCTGCACCCGATGCAGTGTCAGTCGAGCTCGTGCTGGCAGGAGTTCGCCGGCGGAGTGCTCACGTCCGATGGGACCCGGATCGTCAAGCTCTCCACCGAGTACGTCTCGACATGGCTCGCGGCCGGAGGCCCGGACGGCGGGCTCGGGCTGGTCGCGGGCCCGGAATCCTGCTTCGGTACGTACTGCGCCACTCCGTTCACCCACGGTGTCGCACGGTGGACGCCCGGCGTCGGGGTTCAGGTGATCCTCGTGCACCCGTGGTTCGAAGAGGCGTGGAAGCGGCTCGGTGCGGTCACCGGAGAGATCGGCATCCCGCTCAACGGCCTCACGTGCCAGTCGTCCTCGTGCTGGCAGGAGTTCGTGGGTGGCGTGCTCACCTCGGACGGCACCCAGATCGTGAAACTCTCCAGCTCCTATGTGCGCACGTGGCTTGCGTGGGGCGGACCGGACGGCGACATCGGTCTGGTCTCGGGGCCCGAGAAGTGCTACGGGTGGTACTGCGAGGCTTCGTTCACGGGTGGTGTCATCGTCTGGAATCCGGGCGGCTACGGCGTGACGTTCCCCGTCACGAAGCGCTGGTTCTACGGCGACTGGATCGCCCGAGGAGGGGGCGGTGGCTCTCTCGGTGTTCCGCTCGGTGCGATGGAGTGTCAACGAGCGGCGTGTTATCAGCAGTTCAGTAGAGGCACGCTGACGTCGTCGTCCACGGGGATCGTGTCGCTCTCCACGGCGTACGTCGACCATTGGCTCTATCGCGAAGGTGGGCCCGACGGTCACCTCGGTCTCGTCGAGGGGCCCGAGTCGTGCTTCAGCGGCCAGTGCCAGGTTCCGTTCCAGCACGGCCTCATGGTGTGGCAGCCCGGTGGAGGCGTACGGGTGCTCACGGGAGCCGAGGCCGATGCGTGGCGGGCCAGCTATCCCCTGCCGGGCTCCGCGCCGTCGACGGGCGGCTCGTCCGGCGGCGGGACGCCCGCCAACCCCGGCGATACGGTCAACTGCGACGATTTTGACACGCAGGCGCAAGCGCAGGCATGGTTCGACAAGTACAAGCCGTACTACGGCGATGTCGCCAGGCTTGACCGCGACAACAACGGGATCGCTTGCGAGTCGCGTCCGTGAAGGGCACGCGGGCTGATCTCGACCATTCTCGCCAACTGTGGTTGATACTGAGGGAGTGAACTACGGTCAACGAGTGCAGCCTGGTCTCGGCGAGCGGCGCGACGCGATGAGGCGCGTCGGTTTCGGCGCGCTGGTGTCGGTCGGCGCGATGATGTCCCTCGTCGCATGCGCGACCGGCTCCGCAGGCTCGCCGGGCTCGACGACGACCGCTCCGGTTCCTCCCACCAGCGCGACCGTTGCCGTGCCGACGCCGACGTCCTCTGCGACCCCGGCGACGCCCTCTCCGATCGCGTCGCCGACGCCCGGCGCCACGGCGACGGTCACGATCGTCAGCTCGGGAGCGGACGGGGAGGACGTCTTCGCATCGGGCCTCGTCACGGGAGACGCCGACGAGGAGGGGACGTGCTCGCTGACTGCCACATCGGCGACGGGTCGCGTCCTCACCGCCCAGACAGAGGCCCACGCCACGCCCGCAGCCGTGAACTGCGGGCTGATCAAGATCGCGGCCGAGCCCGGCGACTGGACGCTCGTTCTGAGCTTCACCTCGCCGACCTCGGCCGGCTCGTCCGCATCGGTGCTGGTCCATCAGCCGTGAGTGAAGCCCCGCGGACCCTCCGCCGTCGTCTCCTCTCGATGCTGGTCGTCGTTGCGGCGGTGTTCTCGGGACTCGTCGGAGTCGTCGCACCGCTGCAACCGCCGGCCGCGGACGCCGCGACCGCGAGCAGCTTCCAGGCCGGCTATCTGATCTCCGACAGCAACTTCTTCGATTCGGGGTCGCTCTCGGCATCCGACATCCAGAGCTTCCTGAACTCGAAGGTGTCGAACTGTCGGCCGTTGTACGGCATGCCGTGCATGCGCGACTATGTCGCGCAGTCGACGCCGGCGCTCGCGGCGAACGCCTACTGCAGTGCGTTCCCGGGCGGCTCGATGACCGCCGCCCAGTTGATCTCGGCCGTCGCCCAGTCGTGCGGAATCAACCCCAAGGTGATTCTCGTGATGCTGCAGAAGGAGCAGAGCCTCGTCACGGACCCGTCGCCGTACGAGGTGCAGTACAGTGCGGCGCTCGGGCAGGGATGCCCCGACGGGGCCGCCTGCGACCCCGACTATGCGGGCTTCTTCTACCAGCTGTACGGCGCGGCTCGGCAGATGCAGATCTACATCAAGAACCCGAGTTGGTTCGGCTACCAGCTGGGGTGGAACAACATCCTGTATCAGGCCAACCCTCCGGACACGAAGGGCATCTGCGGAACCAAGCGCGTCTACATCCAGAACGATGCCACGCGCGCGCTGTACGTCTACACGCCGTACACACCCAATCAGGCCGCGCTCGACAACCTCTACAGCACCGGTGACTTCTGCTCGTCCTACGGCAACCGCAACTTCTGGCGTCTGTACACCGACTGGTTCGGCGACCCGACCGCAGAGCAGGTCACGGGGGAGTACGCCGCGGTGTGGAAGTCCCTCGGCGGAGCTTCCGGAATCCTCGGCGCGCCGAGGAGCGTCGTCGTCTGCATCGACAACCGCTACTGCCAGCAGTCGTTCGCCGGCGGGACGATCTTCTGGTTCCCCTCGCGGGGCGTGTTCGGTGTCCCGTCGGTCGTCGAGTCGATGTGGCGGAACCTCGGGTTCATCGATGGCAAGCCGGGATTGCCGACGGGCGTGCCGGTCTGTGCCGTTGACTCGACCTGCGCGCAGTCGTTCGACGGCGGGGTGATCGCGGCGGACTCGGTCGGCGGGTCGCTGGTGGGACAGCACATCCAGTACACCTGGCTGGCGGCGGGCGGTGTCGCCCTCGGCGGCGCGCGCGGCCCGGAGGTCTGCTCGGCCGGTGACAAGTGCGCCCAGACCTTCGCCCGGGCGGCGTTCTTCTCCGGCGGGGGTGCGACCGCGGTCGTGGGCGGGATCTTCCAGGCGTGGAGCGCGAACGGCATGTCGGCGGGCGCGATGGGGTATCCCCAGAGCGATGCGGTGTGCGCCGGCGGCGGGTGCACGCAGCGGTTCGACGGCGGCCTCATCGTGGCGGCCGGTTCGAACGCCCAGGCGATTCCGACCGCGATCGCGACACCGTACCTCGCGGCGGGGGGATATGCCGCCCTGGGCGCACCGGTCGCTCCCGCAACGTGCGGCGCAGGCACCTCCTGCTCGCAGCTGTTCGAGCGGGCGCGCATCGACGTCTCCACGGCGCGGGGCACGATCATCACCACCGGGCTGTTCCTCTCCGCCTGGGCGGCCCGCGGCTATGACCAGGGTGTTCTGGGTGCGCCGACGGCGGCGGCGGTGTGCACGGCGGTGACGTGTTCGCAGTCGTTCCAGGGCGGTCTGCTGGTCGGTTCGCCGTCGAACGGCGTCGTCGCCGTGACGGGACAGTACCGTGACGTGTGGCTCGCGACGGGCGGCGTCACGGGCTCGCTGGGTCTGCCGCTGGGCAACGACTCGTGTGACGGCAAGAGCTGTTCGCAGGCTTTCCAGCGCGGTGTCCTGGCGTGGACGCCGGCGTACGGGATGGTGACGGTGTCGGGCTGGTTCCTGCAGCCGTGGCAGGCGCAGGGTGCGGGCGGCGGGGCGTTGGGTGCGCCGACGGCGGCGGCGGTGTGCACGGCGGTGACGTGTTCGCAGTCGTTCCAGGGCGGTCTGCTGGTCGGTTCGCCGTCGAACGGCGTCGTCGCCGTGACGGGACAGTACCGTGACGTGTGGCTCGCGACGGGCGGCGTCACGGGCTCGCTGGGTCTGCCGCTGGGCAACGACTCGTGTGACGGCAAGAGCTGTTCGCAGGCTTTCCAGCGCGGTGTCCTGGCGTGGACGCCGGCGTACGGGATGGTGACGGTGTCGGGCTGGTTCCTGCAGCCGTGGCAGGCGCAGGGTGCGGGCGGCGGGGCGTTGGGTGCGCCGACGGCGGCGGCGGTGTGCACGGCGGTGACGTGTTCGCAGTCGTTCCAGGGCGGTGTGCTCTCGGGGTCTCCCTCCAACGGCGTGATCGCCGTCCTCGGCGAATACCGTGATCTCTGGATGGCGGCGGGTGGTCCCACCGGCACGCTCGGGCGCGTGCTCGCCGCCGCCACCTGCAACGGGAAATGGTGCGGGGTCGACTTCGACAACGGATCCATCGTCTGGTCGCCGGCAACGGGTGCCAACGTCGTGTCGGCGCCGATCTACAGCCGGTGGATCGCCGCCGGGGGAGCGAACGGGCGTTACGGACTTCCGTTGCGCGCGGCCAAGAACGTTTCGGGGGGCACGGCTCAGGACTTCCAGTTCGGCACGATCTCGGTGGCGCCGTGACGGTCGGTCGTCGCGAAGAGTCCACGGCGATGGATGCTAATCTGCTGGGGGCGGGGGAGATCGCCGGCGGGCGATATCGAACCCGCGGCGTCCTGATCGCCACCGAGTCCGCTGCAGCGCCTGCCGGGGCGGGCTCATCTGAGGCCGGTCGTGCTCCCCGGTGAGAACCCGGCCCCACGTCCCCTCGCCGAGGGTACTGACGAGAGGATTCCAGATGACCGATGACCGTGTGCTGTCCGCGGATGCCGTCGATTCCGTCTCGCTCGAGCGTGCGCTCAAGGACGTCGAGGTCGCGAACGCACGGGTCATCGAGCTGACTCGCGGCATGCTGGAGCGCGAGAAGCGGATCACCGAGCTCGAGGCCGAAGTCGTCCAGCTCAAGCTCATGCTGGATCCGCGGCGCAAGATCGAGCACGTGTTCCGCAAGAACCACACCCTGTACGTCATCGGTCGTCGCGCCAAGCGGATGATGGGCCGGTGAGCGCGCCCACGAGGCCGCGCGTCCTCCTGGCGGTCACCTTCTACAACGGCCGCGATTTCGCCGAGCGGACGATGGACTCGATCGCGGCCATCGAGCACGATGGCTTCGATCTCGATGTGCTCGTGCTCGACGACGCGAGCCCGGAGCCGGGCTTCAGCGACCATCTGGCGGAGATCTCGGATCGCAAGGGCGCGACGTACTACCGCGCCACGCGCAACCTCGGCATCCCGCGGAACGTGAACCTGGGCCTCGCGACGGCGCAGAAGCTGCAGTACGACTACGTCGTGATCTCCAACTCCGACGTCATCTACTCCAAGAACTCGGTGAGCGTGCTGCTGGAGGCGCTGCGCGGGCACGACGACGTCGCATCGGCGACGGCATGGTCGACCAACGTCGAGCCGTACTCGTTGCCCTGCGGTGTGGAGCTGTATCCGGAGGAGCAGGACGTCGCCGATCTCATCGGAACCGCCCTCCACAACCGTTTCGGGACGGAGGCGATCGACATCCCCGCGGGCATCTCGTTCGCCATGATGGTGCCCGTGCCGCGACTGGAGGTCGTCGGACTCATGGATCCCGTCTTCGGGCGGGGCTACGGCGAGGAGTCGGACTGGTCCGCACGGGCGACGAGCGCCGGGTATCGGCACCTTCTCGTCCAGGGGGCGTACGTCTACCACGCCGGACGTGGCTCGACTCTCGCGGCCGGGGTGGTGTCGCAGTCCGATATCGCCGACTGGACGAATCAAGCGATCGTCGAGCACCGCTCACCGATGTTCCGCTGGAGCGTCGATGCCTTCATGCGCTCCGGGGTCATGGACGACGCGCGCCCGGAGGCGGTGGCGGCGATCATCGCGCACGCTGCCGCTGTCAACGGCTATGCGCTCGTCAACGCGGCATCCGACTGGGACGATGTCGACCCGCGGGTGGTGACCGTGACCCTGCGGTCCGAGGCCGATGAGATGTGCATGGCTCAGTGGTGCGGCTTCACGACGGAGATCGACACCGATCAGATCGACGTCGTCGACGCGGTGGTCGCCTACTTCGGCGGGCAGCGCCCTGTTGCGACCAACCTCCGCCCGGCGATCTGGGAGGGCGCCGACACGTTCGGCTATCCCGTCGGATTGTGAGCGCGGATTGACGAGTCTCGCTGTCGCCTTCGACACCCGTAACAACTCCATCGGCTTTCTTCGCTGGCTGATGGCCTTCATGGTCATCTTCTCGCACGCGGGACCCGTCGCCGGTCTCTTCGGCGGCGTGGACATCGGCGCCCAGTGGGGCGCGGAGACGTCGCTGGGCGGAGTGGCCGTCACGGGCTTCTTCTTCCTGTCGGGAATGCTCATCACCCGCAGCATGATGAACAGCTCCTCCCCGGTGCGCTTCCTCTGGCATCGCGTCGTCCGCATCTTCCCGGCCTGGTTCCTCGTCCTCGTCATCACCGCATTCGTGTTCGCGCCCCTGGCGTGGTGGCACGAGCGCGGGACCATTCGCGGCTTCTTCTCCGTCGCATCGGATTCCCCGTGGGATTACGTGGCGCGCAACTTCACCTTGATCCTCGGACAGTGGTCGATCGCCGGCACGGGCTCCGGCGTCCACGCGGTGCTGGAGGGGTACAACACCTGGAACGGCTCCGCATGGACCCTGATGTGGGAGTTCGGCTGCTACCTGGGGGTCCTGGCGCTCGGCGTCGTGGGTGCCCTGGCCGGGCGCATCGTGGGTGCGGCCTTCGCGGTGCTGATTCTCGCGCTCAGCATGCTGCAGGCTCTGCATGTCGGCGACCTGGCGTCGACGTTCCAGCTGCTCGGCAACCCGCAGGTTCTGCAGCTCGCCGCCCCGTTCGCCTTCGGCACACTGGTCCAGCTCTTCATCGACAAGGTCCCGTTCGATGATCGGCTCGGGATCGGGATGCTCGTTCTGGCCGCGTTGTGCTGGTGGCGCGGTGGATGGTTCGTCGTCGGCCAGTACGCCTTCGCCTACGGTCTGATCTGGTTCGGCAGTCGGGTGAAGGTCCTTGCCAACTGGGACCGGAGGGCGGACCTCTCGTACGGCATCTACATCGCCGGATGGCCCGTGATGTTCCTTGCGGCGGTCTTCGGCGTCGAGAAGTGGGGAACGGTGGCGTACCTCGCCGTGGTCATCGTGATCGTGCACCTGTATGCGCTCGCGAGCTACATGCTCATCGAGAAGCCGGCGTTGGACTTGAAGCACTGGATGCCGCGCGGCGTCGCCGTCCTGGGAGGCTGGAAGCCGGTGCCGCCGAAGGCGAGCTCGTCGCGCGTCCCCTCGTGGCTCAGGATGACGCCGCTCGTGCTTCTGCTCCTCGTGACGGGAGCGCTGGTCATTGTCGGGGCCCTGAGAGGAGCGATCTAGGACTATGGCGGGATCATCGGTCATCATCACCGGAGCGGCTGGTTACGTCGGAAGGCATGTCGTCACGGCGGTCGCCGACCTCGGCTTCGAGCCGATCGCCGTCGTGCGACCCGGCTCCGCCGCGGCCATCGACCCCCGGGCACGTGTCTTCGAGGCAGACATCCTCACAGAGGGTGCGGATGTGCTCCGGGCCGTCGGGGTCGGCGACGTCGCGGCGGTCATCCACCTCGCGTGGCAGGACGGTTTCGTGCACAACGCGCCGTCCCACATGGCGCAACTGTCACGTCACTACGCGTTTCTGACGGGCCTCGCCGATGCCGGTGTTCCGCGCATCGCCGCGCTCGGGACCATGCACGAGATCGGCTACTGGGAGGGGCCGGTGACCGCCGACACCCCCACCAATCCGCTCACGCTGTACGGCGTCGCGAAGGATGCCCTGCGACGCTCGACGACCATCGCCATCGGTGAGCGTTCCGAGTACGTCTGGCTGCGGGCCTATTACATCCTGGGTGATGATCGACGAAACCGTTCGATCTTCGCCAAACTGCTCGAGGCGGCAGATCGAGGGGAGACGGTCTTCCCGTTCACGACCGGAAAGACCCTGTACGACTTCATCGATGTGGTGGAGCTCGGCCGGCAGATCGCCGTCGCCGCCGTCTCTCCCGGTGTCACCGGGGTTCTCAACGTCGCGAGCGGCGCCCCGGAGTCGCTGGCGAGCCGAGTGGAGAGGTTCATCGCCGACAACGGTCTGGGGCTCACACTCGAGTACGGAGCCTTTCCCGACCGCCCCTATGATTCCCCCGGAACGTGGGCCGATGCAGAAGCCATATCTGCGCTCATGTCCGCCTCCCCCTTCGCCAAGGAGAATTCGTGACCATCGAGTACGGCAAATCGCTCGCCGCCCGCACCACGCCGATACCCGGGCTCCTCCTCGTCGATCTGCCCGTCCACGGCGACAACCGCGGATGGTTCAAGGAGAACTGGCAGCGCGAGAAGATGATGGAGCTGGGTATTCCGGACTTCGGTCCGGTGCAGAACAACATCTCGTTCAACGACGCCGTCGGCACGACGCGCGGCATCCATGCCGAACCGTGGGACAAGTTCATCTCGATCGGCTTCGGATCCGTCTTCGGCGCGTGGGTGGATCTTCGCGCCGGTGAGAGCTTCGGCACCGTCTTCACGGCGGAGCTCGACCCGTCGACCGCGATCTTCGTTCCGCGCGGGGTGGGCAACTCCTACCAGACGCTCGAGCCCAACACGGTCTACACCTACCTCGTGAACGACCATTGGAGCCCCGAGAAGCTCGGCGAATACTCCTTCGTGAACCTCGCCGATGAGACCGCCGACATCCCGTGGCCGATTCCGCTCGCGAACGTCGAGTTGTCCGACAAGGACCGACAGCACCCCCGGTTGGGGGAGGTCACGCCCCTCTGAGCGAGATCACCGACGGCGATCTCGAAGAGCGCGCAGACGGCGCGCGACGGCCCGGACGGGCCTCGTCGCCCGCCATGCGCGGCTCTGCTCGATGCGCTGGAGTCGTGACCGGGTCTCCCGCAGCTCCGATCGCGCATCGTCGAGCTCGCGGGCCGTGCCCATCAACTGCTCATACGTCTCGGTGAACTCCGCGGTGGCGGCGTCGCGCTCTGCCGTGCGGATGCGGGCCAGGCGGTCCAGCTGCAGGATGTTCCACTCCGTCTCCGCTTTCGGGACCAGCTCCAGATGGAACGAGATCTCCAGGGTTCCCGCCACCGGCGCCGACGACAGGTACCACGGGTTCGTCGTGAGGAAGGTGTCGACGCCGTCCGCGGACGACGCGCCCTCGGCAACGAGCGCTGCGTCGCCGAGGTCCGACACCGCGGAGAGCACCGAGATCCGGCTGACCCATCCGTCCAGGGGGTGGAAGCGGACGCTGTCGATGTTCGTGTAGGCGGAGAGATCGAACGTCACCGTCATCCGGTCGTCGCCGAACACGTTGTTCGTGGCGTCGATACGCTGGTCGTCCGTGAATCCGGCTCCGGTGTCGATCAACAGCTTGGAGGCCACCATGTCCCCCGGCAGAAGCCGGAGATCGCGTGCGCGCTGCTCGGCCTCGGCCGCCCGCGTCGCCAGATCGTAGGCGTCCCAGGGTGTGACGCCCTCGGGCACGTGTGCGCGGACGACGGCGAGGACCTCCTCCAGGAAGAGATCGGTCTTCTCGATGCAGGCGTCCAGGACGTCGTAGGAGCGCGCTCTCCTCGCCGCATCCTCGAGATCCTCGCCCGGATCGATGAACGTCGGCGGGTACTCGAACCCGTCGAACTTCGTGGAGAAGCCGCCGGGGCTCAGGCAGCGCTTGCCCATCAAGGTCGCCCAGTAGATCATGTGATAGCTGTTGGACACGACGATCTCGCTCTCACCGATGAAGGTGAGGATCTCCTCCACGCTCCTCTCATTGGAGATCGCGTCATGGCCGGGGAAGTCCAGCGGGAAGTCCTTGTGGTGCGCGACTCCGAACCGCCTGCGGATCTCGTGCGTCGTCCGCAGCTGCGGCATCACGCACGTCACATCCGGGAGGTAGGGGATGCCGTGCTCGTTCTCGAAGTCGCGGACCGTGAGGATCGTGAATCGATCGAAGTCGATCGGCGTCCGGAACGAGGGGGACAGGCCGAAGTGCGTGTTGAACCCCGGCGCCCACGCGATGACGGGCGCACCGACGCGAAGGAGCCGATTGATCGCGCGGTTCATGAACTCGGTGTGGTCGAACATGCCGCCGCCGCCGAGGATCACGACGTCGTCGTCGCGGATGGCGTCCCAGTCGATGTAGCGGATGTCATGCCGTCGGAAGGGGAAGGCGGCGAACCGCTCGGCGTAGTGGGTGAGCGGGCTCGCCACGCGGTCACCGGCGTTGCTGTCGTCGACTCGGCTGACGAAATGCAGCATGCGGCGCCGGGTGGTGGCTGGCGAGAGGGACATCGACCTACCCTATCCGTTTCCTCGGCGGGGCATCGGCCTCACCGACCTGCAGCCGATGCCTCCACGGGGATGCTCAAGAATCCGATGGCGTGGGGGTCGGCTTCGACGTTGAACGACGTCGCCTGCATCACGTTGTGCAGGGTCTGACCCTGGTCGTTCAGCAGCGCCGCGTTGACGAAGTACTTTCCACCGCCGAACGCGGGTGCGCGCAGGAGGAAGCGCACCTCCCGCTCCCCGGACAGCGGCTCCTGCGCCACTCCCAGCCAGTCCGTTCCGGTGACATAGACCTTCTGGCCCATCTTGTCGTCGATCTGAATCCGGCAGGCCCAGTCGTCGAGGTGGTCGGCGGCGACCGTGACCACGATCTCCAGGTCGTCACCGCGCCGCAGCGCTCCTCCGGAGCGGGGATCGCCCGCACGTGCGACGACCGTCGTGACGGCTGCGCCACCCGTCCGCGCGTTGGCCGCATCCGTCGCCCGTTCCTCCAGACGCCGTTCCTCGAGGAGGTCTCGGAACTTGGCGACCGCGATGGTGGGGTTGCCGTCGTAGACGATCTTCCCGTGATCGAGCAGGACGGAGCGTCCGCACAGATCCACCACCTGATCCAACGAGTGGCTGACGAGGATGATCGTGCGTCCCTCGTGCTGGAACTGCCGGATGCGGTCCATGCACTTGCGCTGGAAGGCCTCATCCCCGACGGCCAACACCTCGTCGACGAGCAGGATGTCGGGGTCGGTGTGCACCGCCACGGCGAACGCCAGACGCACGTACATGCCCGATGAGTAGAACTTGACCTGCGTATCGATGAAATCGCCGATGTTGGCGAAAGCGACGATGTCGTCGAACTGCGCCTCGGTCTCCTCACGGCTCAGCCCCAGCACCGAGGCGTTGAGGAAGACGTTCTCGCGGCCGGTGAGATCCGGATGGAAGCCGGCGCCCAGCTCGAGCAGCGCCGCGAGGCGACCCCGTTCGCGCACCGTTCCCGATGTCGGTTCGATGATCCCGCCGATCATCTTCAGCAGTGTGCTCTTGCCGGACCCGTTGTGACCGATCAGTCCGATCGTCTCGCCGGCGCGGATGTCGAGCGTCACGTCGTCGAGGGCCCAGAAGCTCTGCCGATGGCGCCTGCCCGCCCTGCCGAGTGTGACGATGCGCTCCTTGATGGAGGAGTCCTTGCGGATGACGAATCGCTTCGAGACGTGCTCGACGGATGCCACCACGGGAGGCGTGACGTCGTCCTGGTCGCGGGATGAGGAAGGCATGGCCGGCTCAGAGCTCCTGGGCGAAGTTGCCCTGCAGGCGAACGAAGGTGCGGTGACAGAAGACGAGGAGGACGAGCCCGATCCCGAGCGCGACGAGGAGGCGCAGCATGAGTTCGCCGGGCCACACGTGCGCGTCACCGGCGACCCAGAACGCGCGCTGGAATCCGAGGACGGCGAGCGTCAGCGGGTTGTTGGTGTACACCTCGAGGAGCAGCGGGCTCGAGATCAGGTTGCGCACCATCTCCCACGAGTACACGACCGGGCTCGCCCAGAACAGCAGCATCGTCACGACCTCGACGAGGTACTGCGTGTCGCGCAGGTACACGTTGACCGCGCTGAACAGCAGCCCGAACGCGGTCGCGTAGACGACGAGGACCAGGAGTGCGGGGAAGAAGTAGAGGAACTGGAGGTGCAGCGGCGGCTTCGCCACGAGCAGGGTCGCGCCGAGGAGGATCACCAGCTGGATGCCGAAGTTGAACAACGCCGATCCGACGCTCGAGAGCGGGAAGATCTCTCGCGGCAGGTAGACCTTCTTCACCAGGCCGCCATTGTTCAGGATCGAGCTCGTCGCTCCGGTGATGATCTCCGTGAACAGTCCGATGGCCGACAGGCCGGCGAAGACGTACACGGCGAAATCGGGGATGCTCTTGGCCGCCTGGAGGAACTGCCCCATGACGACGAAGTAGATCGCGAGCTGGATGAGGGGCCGGGCGGTCGACCAGAAGAAGCCGAGGGTCGAGTCCTTGTAGCGGGCCTTGAGGTCGCGGCGAATGAGCAGACCGAGCATCTCACGCCGGGACAGCACGTTGCGCAGGGCTCCGACGGATGAGCGGCGGCCGTGGGATCCGCCGACCTCCTCGAGCGGCATCGCCGCGAGGCGGCGCATCCGCTCACCAGCATCCCGGTCTGAAGCAAACATCCTTGCGAGTCTACCTGGTGGGGCCTGTGCGCCAGCCTGAGAACGAGGCCGTCCGCGGGTCACTGTCCTTTGCTGGCGTAGAACGCTTCGACGCCGTCTTTGGCGGCTGCCCACCATGCTTCGTTGGTGCGGTACCAGTCGATCGTCGCGGCGAGCCCCGCTTCGAAGTCGCGGTACTGCGGCGTCCAGCCCAGCTCGGTGCGCAGCTTCGTGGAGTCGATCGCGTAGCGCAGGTCGTGGCCGGCACGGTCGGTCACGTGGTCGTAGGCGTCGGCGGGCTGACCCATGAGCTCGAGGATCAGCTCGACCACGGTCTTGTTGTCCTTCTCGCCGTCTGCGCCGATGAGGTACGTCTCGCCGATGACACCCTTGTCGAGGATCGTGAGCACGGCCGAGGAGTGGTCGTCGGCGTGGATCCAGTCGCGCACGTTCTCGCCCTTGCCGTACAGCTTCGGACGGATGCCGCGGATCACGTTCGTGATCTGGCGCGGGATGAACTTCTCGACGTGCTGGTACGGGCCGTAGTTGTTCGAGCAGTTGCTGATGGTCGCCTGCACGCCGAAGGAGCGCACCCAGGCGCGCACGAGGAGGTCGGAGCCCGCCTTCGTCGACGAGTACGGCGACGAGGGGTTGTAGGGGGTGTTCTCGGTGAACCGTTCCGGGTCGTCCAGCTCGAGGTCCCCGTACACCTCATCGGTCGAGATGTGATGCACGCGCGTCCCGTGCTTACGCGCGGCCTCCAGCAGCGTGTACGTGCCGATGATGTTGGTGTCCAGGAACGGACGCGGATCGTTCAGGCTGTTGTCGTTGTGCGATTCCGCGGCGTAGTGGACGACCGCATCCGCCCCGGCGAACAGGTCGTCGACCAGCGCCGCATCGGCGATGTCGCCCTCCACGAAAGAGAAGCGGTCCGCCGGCAGGCCCGCCAGCGACGCCAGGTTGCCCGCGTAGGTGAGCTTGTCCAGGACCGTGACGTGATCGTCGGTGTGCGCGATCACGTGGTGGACGAAGTTCGAACCGATGAAACCGGCACCACCGGTGACCAGGAGTTTGCGCGCCATCAGAGTCCTCGTTCCAGAATGCTGAGCAGGTAGGTGCCGTAGCCCGATTTCACGAGCTTCTGCGCCCGCTCGTTCAACTGCGCGTCGGACAGGAACCCCTGCCGCCACGCGACCTCCTCCGGCACCCCGATCCGCAAACCGGTGCGGCGCTCGATCGTCCGCACGTAGTCCGCGGCATCCGTCATCTGGTCGAAGGTACCCGTGTCCAGCCACGCGGTTCCGCGCGGCAGCACCTCCACCTGCAGCTTTCCCGCCTCCAGGTAGGCCTTGTTGATGTCGGTGATCTCGTACTCGCCGCGCGCCGACGGCCGCAGGTTCCGGGCGATGTCCACGACGTCGTTGTCGTAGAAGTAGAGACCCGGTACCGCGTAGTTGCTGCGCGGCGCGACGGGCTTCTCCTCCAACGAGACGGCTCTGCCTTCGGCGTCGAACTCGACGACACCGTACGCGGAGGGCTCGGCGACCCAGTAGGCGAAGACGGCGCCGCCGTCGACGTCCGTGTACCGCTTGAGCTGCGTGCCCAGTCCGGGGCCGTAGAGGAGGTTGTCGCCGAGGACGAGCGCGACCTTGTCGGTGCCGATGAAGTCGGCGCCGATCGTGAACGCCTGGGCGAGGCCGTCGGGCGACGGCTGCTGAGCGAAGGAGATGTTCACCCCGAACTGGGAACCGTCGCCCAGGAGCCGCTCGAAGAAGGGCGCGTCATGGGGGGTGGTCACGACGAGGATGTCCCGGATGCCCGCGAGCATCAGCGTCGACAGCGGGTAGTAGACCATCGGCTTGTCGTACACAGGAACCAGCTGCTTCGACACCCCGAGGGTGATGGGGTGCAGCCGGGTGCCGGAGCCGCCCGCCAGGATAATGCCCTTCATGGTCTCCCATCCTGCCAGACGGCGGTCGGCTCTCTCCGCAGAACGTGCGGACGCGGCGCGCGTCGGTGTTCTTCCAGGCCGCACGATTAGTGTGGATGGGATCCGCGAGAATCGAGCGGACACGACTCCCGAGGACTTCACCCCGTGACCTGGCTTTTGCTCGCTGTTGCCGTGCTCGCTGCCCTCGCCGTCCTCGCCGTCGTCGGCGGCGTGCTCTCCTGGGCGGTGGGCCTGCGCGGACTGTGGGCGTGTGCCGCGGCTCCGGCATTCGCCCTGACGGCGATCGCGCTCGCCTCCGTCACCGCGCCGTGGGTCGGGTTGGTCTGGTCGCCCGTCCCCCTCATCCTGCTCACTGCGATTCTGGCCGTTGCACTGACGCTGATCCGCCGGAGGTGGGTGCGACCGTCGACGGAGGCGGGGGGTTCGCGCCCCGACTTCTGGGTGCTGGCCGCGATCGTGCTGGGCAGCGGCTTTCTCGTCTGGCGGGTCTGCGTCGCGATCGGGGAGCCGACCAACTTCTCGCAGACCTTCGACAACATCTTCCATCTCAACGGTGTCCGATATGTCCTGGACACGGGAAACGCTTCGTCGTTCAACCTCGGACGGATGACGAACCCGGGGGGCACGCTGCCGTTCTATCCGGCGGCGTGGCACGCTCTCGTCTCGCTCGTGATCACGCTGACCGGTGTGGCCATCCCGATCGGAGTGAACGCCGTCACCCTGGTCGTCTCGGCCGTCATCTGGCCGCTCGGCGCCCTCCTGCTCACCCGCACGCTCCTGGGGGCGGGGCGGCTGCTGTCTGTCGCCGCGGTGGTCGCCGCCGTGGGGGTGCCCGCCTTCCCCTTCCTGTTGATGGACTACGGCGTCCTCTTCCCCTTCCAGCTGGGTCTCGCTCTCGTGCCGGTGGCGCTCGCGGCGGCCGTGCAGGCCCTCGGCTTCGGTGCGCGGACGACGATGCCGCGGACCTGGTGGTCGCTCATCTTCCTCGGCACGCTCCCGGGGCTGTCACTGGCGCACCCCGGTGCGTTCGTCGTCGTCCTGGCGCTGACCCTGCCCATGGTCACCCTCTTC
Source organism: Microbacterium sp. PAMC21962 (assembly GCF_019443465.1). NCBI lineage: Bacteria > Bacillati > Actinomycetota > Actinomycetes > Micrococcales > Microbacteriaceae > Microbacterium > Microbacterium sp. PAMC21962. The sequence goes on from NZ_CP080381.1 coordinate 3,302,305, forward strand.
GCGTGGCGGCTCTCCCGGCGGACCGCGGGGCGTCGGCGCATCCTGGTCGTGCTCGGCTTCGTGGCCTATGCAGGCGTCGGTCTCCTGCTGCTCAAGGTGCTGCGACCGCCGGCAGACGCCCGTGGATGGCCCCCGACGCGGTCGATCCCGGATGCCGTCGGCCAAGTGCTGACGGCATCGATGTGGTACGCGTCGCCCTCCATCGTCGTGGCGGTCGCGGTGCTCGCCGGGATCGTCGCCACGGCCGTGTCGCGCCGTCCGGAGGCTTTCGTCGCGCTGTCGATGTACGTGGTCGCGGCCGGGCTGTTCGTCGTGGTCTCATCGTTCACCTATCAACCGCTGCGAGACGTCCTCACAGGGAGCTGGTACAACAACATCCCGCGTCTCGCCGCGATCGTTCCGATGACGATGGTGCCGCTGGCGGCCCTCGGCACGGAGTGGGTCTGGAGGATGCTCAAGCGGCCGGCCGATGCCTCGGGGGTGCGCGTCGGACGCGCCGTGCGCGCCGTGGGGAGCGTGGCGGGCGTCGCCGCGATCGCCCTGGTCCTCACGGGCCCCGTCGCGACGGTCTCGTCCTTCGTCAACACCGTGTACCGCATCGCGCCCGACTCCCTGCTGATCAGTTCGGACGAGTACGCGCTTCTCGAGCGGCTCGGCGACCGGGTGCCGGAGGGGGCGGTGATCGCAGGAAACCCCTGGACCGGCACCGCGCTCGCCTACGCGCTCGCGGGGCGTCAGGTGCTGCAGCCGCACACACTGTCCGAGGTGTCCCCGGACATCCGCACGATCCAGGACGGTCTCCGTTCGGCTCGCGCGGGCGACGCCGTCTGCGCGGCCCTCGATCGCACGCACACGCGCTTCGTGCTGGATTTCGGTACCCGCGAGATCCTTCCGGGAACGCACAGCTACCCCGGGTTCGAGGATCTCGCCACGTCGCCCGCGGTGCGTCTGGTCGACGAGCAAGGTGACGCGCGTCTCTACGAGATCGTGGCGTGCGGGGGACAGGAGGGCCCGTGAGGTCCGTGGATAGAATCGCGGGTATGGGCTCGACCGAGGGACGCGTGCTCGTCATTGTGCCGGCATGGAATGAAGCTCGAAGCGTCGGCCCCACCGTGCGCGAAATCCGCGCGAGCGACACGTCGTTCGATGTCGCCGTCATCGATGACGGGTCGACCGACGACACGGCCGCGCAGGCGCGAGCCGCGGGAGCGACGGTGCTGACTCTTCCCTTCAACCTCGGGGTGGGCGGTGCGATGCGCACCGGCTTCACCTACGCGCAGCGCCGGGGCTACGCGCGCGCCATTCAGGTCGACGCCGACGGGCAGCACAATCCCGCCGACATCGCCCGGGTGCTGCAGGGACTGGAGCACGCGGACATCTCCATCGGCGCGCGGTTCGCCGACGTCGGTGACTACCAGGTGCGCGGCCCGCGGCGCTGGGCGATGATCGTCCTCGCGCGCGTCGTGTCCGGGGTGGCGAAGACCCGACTCACGGACGTCACGAGCGGTTTCCGTGCCGCGAACGCGCGCGCCATCGATCAATACGTGAAGTACTACCCCGCGGAGTACCTCGGCGACACGCTCGACTCGCTGGTGGCGGCCTGTCACGCGGGGCTGACGGTCACGCAGGTGCCTGTCGCCATGAGGCCCCGAGCTCATGGAACTCCGAGCCAGGGGCCCATCGGGGCCAGCATGTACCTGTTGCGGTCGGTGTTCGCGCTCGCGTTGGCGATCACACGCCGTCCGTCGCCGACGCGAGGTCGTCCCGTCGGGGAGGCTGCGGCATGATCGTGCTCGTCGGGATCGTCCTCGCCGTCCTCATCCTCGTCATCGTGGTGTGGATGCTGCTCGCTCGTCGTCTGCGTGAGAAGTATGCGGCGATGTGGCTGGTGATCGGTTTCGCCGTCCTCATCCTCGGCGTCTTCCCCCAGCTGCTCCTGGGGCTTGCGGGCGTGCTCGGAGTCCAGGTGCCGGCGAACCTCATCTTCGCGCTCGGCATCGTCCTTCTCCTCGGTGTCTCGCTCCACCTGTCGTGGGAGCTGTCTCAGGCCGAGGACGAGATCCGTCGGCTCGCCGAGGAAGCCGCCATCGCCCGCGCCGAGATCCAGGGCCTCGCCGCGCGCCTCGCTCTCCTCGAGCGTGAACGCGCCGACCTCGGGACACGGGGCGACGGGTCGGCCGCCGCGGCGAGGGACGACGAATCACCCGGTCCGGGTGATCGTCGGGGTCTCGACGGCTCGACTACTTGAGGAGCTTCCGGCGAGCCATCTCCTCGAGCGACTGCTCGTAGGCGTCGTCCGTCGTCGGTTCGGCACGAACCCAGTCGACGAAGCGGCGGACACCGTCGGCGAAGGGCACGGACGGTGTGAAACCGAGTCGGTCTCGTAGAGCGCTCGTGTCGGCCACGTTGTGGCGGATGTCGCCGAGTCGGTAGTTCCCGGACACCCGCACCGGCACCTCCGTGCCGAACGCGGAGAACAGGGCATGAACGACGTCGATCACGGTCGTCGCCACCCCGGAGCCGACGTTGTAGACGCCTCCGGCCGCGTCGGCGTGCGTGGCGGCGAGGAAGGTCGCCTCCACGACGTCGTCGATGTACACGAAGTCGCGGCTCTCCGCACCGTCCTCGAAGACGTTGATCTCCTTGCCCTGCCTGATGAGGGTCGAGAAGATCGAGAGGATGCCGGTGTAGGGGTTGGTCAGTGACTGGCCGGGGCCGTACACGTTCTGATAGCGCACCGACACCGGCTCGATCCCGAGCGTGGGCGCGACGGTCATGACCAGCGATTCCTGCATCTGCTTCGTGATGCCGTACACGCTCGACGGGTGCAGACGCGCGTTCTCGTCCGTCGGGACCATGCGCAGAGGACCTTCGCCGGCCAGGTGCACCTCGAAGTCGCCCGCCGCCATATCGGCCTCGGCGCGGTGCGGCGGATAGATCACGCGCCCGTCCTGTGTCAGGTACGAGCCCTCGCCGTACACCGAGCGGGACGAGGCGATGACGATGCGCCGCACATCGTGCGGTTCGTTGGCGAGAAGGTCGAGGAGTTTCGCGGTCCCGCCGACGTTGGCGTCGACGTAGCGGTCGATCTCGTACATCGACTGTCCGGTGCCGGTCTCCGCGGCGAGGTGGACCACGATCGTCGCGCCGCGCAGAGCGTCGCGCAGATCCTCGATCGAGGTGACCGATCCACGGCGAACCTCCGCGACACCGTCCAGCGAGCGCAGCAGCGGTGAGGTGGTCTCCGGATCCGGCCCGTGCACCTGCTCGATGAGCGAGTCGAGCACGGTGACCGTGCACCCGGCCCGCACGAAGGAGCGTGCCAGATGCGAGCCGATGAAACCGGCGCCGCCGGTGATGAGGACGTGGTCGGGCATGTGTGGTTCTCCTGGGCGAGGACGGATGCCGCCGAGCGGCGCGGGAGCGGGCGTCGGCTCGATACGCGAACACGTGCGCGAGTCTCGATTGTATCGTCACCGCATCGCGGGCCCGACCCCTCCCTGCCCGTTCGCGAGGCGGCGAGATGCCGCCGGCTACGCGAAGACGTGGCGAAGGTAGCGCCGTGCCTGTGAACCTCGTCCGCGGGCGAGCGCCGCCGCGGCCGACACGAGGGCGTTCAGCCGCGGGATGAGTCGCGCCCGTGCGGTCCGCGCGGCGCCGTGCCATCCCCGTGCGGCGAACCGGCGCGCATACGCGTCGAGCAGCATCGCCTCCTGGGTGAAGCGCACATCCCCGTGCGTCCCCGCCGCGGACGCCGACGCCGCGTGCCGCCGATATCGGAACACCAGGTCGTCGGCGATGAGCATCCGCCCGCCGTCCAGCGCGATGTCCAGCAGCAGGGAGAGGTCCAGAGCGATCGCGAACGTGGTGTCGAACCCGATCCGCCGTGCCGTCGAGGTGCGCCAGAGGAGGGACGGGAAGTAGGCCCAATCCGCCCGCGCGAGACTCTTGGCCATCGCTTCTCCCTCGATGACAACGGATGCGCCGCGCGTACGCGGGCGCAGCACCGCCTTCACGACGTCGCCCAGGGGTCGGCTCGGCCGGCCGCCGGCATCGATGACCTCCACGCCGAGCTGGATGATGTCGACACCGGGATGAGCGTGCAGCTGTCGTGACATCGTTTCCAGGTACCCGGGCAGCATGATGTCGTCGCCGCCCATCATGACGAACCAGTCCGCCTGCGCGAGCTCCAGACAGCGCGAGAAGTTGCCGGCGACGCCGAGGTTGCGGTCGTTGCGCACGTACTCGATGCGCGGGTCGCCCAGGGACAACAACCAGTCGCGCGGTTCCAGGGAGGGGTAGTGGTCGTCGACGCACAGGAGGCGGAAGTCGCCGTGCGATTGGGCGAGGACGCTGCGCACCGCTTCTTCGAACTGATCCGACGGCCCGTAGAACGGCAGCAGGATGTCGAACTCAGCCACGGCGGGACCTCGCCGGGGGGTGTCCGGTCCGTCCGCGACGGCCGTCGCGCCACCCGCGCCACGCATCGAGCACATCCGGGCGGCGGCCGTGCAGCACGCGGAAGGCGCTCTCCTCGGCGACGCGGCGCGCCACGCCCAGCGCCGAGCGCCACCCGGGAATGCCGGCGCGGCGTGCGAAGAGCACCATGTTGCGGATGCCGAGATACATCGGATGCGCGCCGGGATCCTGGGCGGCGAGCGCCGATGGCACCACGACGGTCTGGCGTCCCGCACGCCGCATCCGCCATGCCGTGTCGACGTCTTCGAAGTAGAGGAAGTAGCGCTCGTCGAGCCAGTCGATGAGATCGAGCGCATCGGTCCTGTACATGACGATCGCGCCGTCCACCCAGTCCACCGGGTAGGGCGCGTCCGCGGCCGGAGCCACGGTGTTCCATGCCCGCCCGTTGCGCGTGAGCCGCCCGCCCGCCGAGAAGACGGTCGACGGGTTCGACGCCCGGCGCAGCAACGGTCCTGCGGCGCCGACCGCCGGCGAGGCCGCCGCGACCAGCAGTTCGGCCGCCAGCTCCGGCGAGAACTCCGCGTCGTGCGTGAGGACGAGCAGCCGAGCGATGTCGGCGGCACGCACGAACGGGCGAGATTCGTTGACCGCCGCGGAGTAGCCGGGATTGTCCGGTCGTCGGATGAGGTGCGTGCGCAGGGCCAGAGGGCTCTCGCGGAGCACGTCCTCGTCGAGGTCGCCGGCGTTGTCGACGACGATGACGAGCTCGGGCGGGACCGTCTGCTCCGCCAGCTCCGCCAGCACCGAACGCAGGAGATCGGGCCGTCGGTAGCTGATGACGATCGTCGCGTACTGTTCCATAAAGTGGTCGCTGTCAGAGCGCGTCGTGGGAGAGGTGAAGCGTGGTTTCGGAGTCGAGCGAGGCGCAGCCTCCGCGTCTTGCGAGCTTGACGAAGTATATCCCGTACCCGGGTATCGCCCATGCGGGAGGCCGCTACGTCGGTGCGCATTACCGCGCCCTCGCGTCGGAGTGGGCGATCGATGCGACCGCTCCGCTGACGACGGACAACGCGGACGCGTCTCGACGCGTCGAGGACGTCGCATCGGTGGCTCTGATGCGCGGCCGTGGACTGTTCGCCGGAGGCCGGCTGAAGCCCGTCGCCGACGTCGAGGCCGCCTGGGCGGGAAGCGCGGTCACGCGAAACGTGCGTAACGAGTTCCGCCGAGCGGATGCCGCGGTGTGGGATCGGCTGCACCGGGCCGACGTCATCGAGTTCCAGTGGTCGGAGATGTTCGCCCTCGCCGAGCCGGTACGGCGCCGGATGCCGGACGGATTCCTGGTGGGGATCGCGCACGACGTGATCACGCAGCGCTGGGAGCGCGCCGCAGCGGCCGCACGAGCTCCGCTGAGCAGTGCGTACCGGGTCGCAGCCGCCCGCAGCAGAGGCCGCGAGCAGCGGTCGCTGGCGCAGCTGGACGTCGTGATCGTCTTCAGTCAGAAGGACGCCGATCTGGCCCGCGAGCTCTCACCGGGCACTCCCGTGGAGGTCGTTCTCCCGGGCCTGGGACCGGAAGGGACCGCTCCGGCCCGCGCGCCGCACGCGGCGGAGCCGATCGTGCTGTTCACCGGGGCGCTCAACCGCGCGGACAATCACAACGGCATCGAGTGGTTCCTGCAACGGGTGTGGCCCGCGGTGCTGCGTGCCGTGCCGTCTGCGCGGCTCGTCGTCGCGGGCGCGCACGCCCGGCCGGGGCTCGAGCGCATGGTCGCGCGCGCGGATCGAGCAGCGCTCACGGGGTATGTCGAGTCCCTCGAGCCGTCCTACGCCGAGGCGTCGGTCTTCATCGCCCCGCTGTTCACCGGCGCCGGCGTGAAGTTCAAGACGATCGACGCGATGGTGCGGGGAGTGCCCGTCGTGGCGACGCCCGTCGGCGCGGAGGGCATCGGCGACGCGGACCTGTTCGCCGGGCTGACGGACGATGCCGACGAGTTCGCCGCCTCCGTCGTGGGCGCCCTCGCAGCGGACGGCTCGGCCCGCACCCGTCGCGCGCAGCAGTGGGCGGAGAGCCGCTACGGAGTGACCGCGTTCGACCGACGCCTCCGCGGCCTGTACGCAGGGTTCCCACGAACACGCTGATCTACGATGAAAATCCCGCTCCTTTCCAGTGAGAGCGGCCGAGGAGTCCTGTGTCCCACTTCGTCATCGCCGTCATCCCCGTGTTCCACGCGCCGCCGGCCCTCGCTGCTCGCGTGACCGCCCTCCGGGAGCAGGTCGATGCGGTCGTCCTGGTGGATGACGGGACCCATTCGACGGCGGCGCTCGGCCTCGAGCTCCCCTCGTTGCACATCGTCGAGATCGCCGAGAACTCGGGCATCGGCAACGCTCTGAACGAGGGGGTGCAGCGCGCACGCGAGCTCGGTGCCACCCACGTGCTCACCCTCGATCAGGACTCGTCCGCCCCCGACGGGTACGTCGAGGGCGCACTGCGCATCCTCGCGGCATCAGCGGCGTCCGGGGTGGAGGTCGCGGCCGTCGTGCCCGAGTTCGTCGGCGGCCAGCGCGTCCTGCTCCGTGACGGGTTCGCTTTCGATCCGATCCAGGCCGGCCAGCTGATCCCGATGTCGGTCCTCGACGAGGTCGGACCGTACCGCTCCGATCTGTTCATCGACGCGGTCGACTCCGAGTTCTCCATCCGGGCCGAAGAGCACGGCCTGCACTTCGTGGTGGCGGCGGGTGCGCAGATCGCCCACGAACTGGGTGAGCTGGTGCCCCTGACGGTCTTCGGCCGTCACCTCGTGATCGCCGGGAAGCCCCGACACGTCCTGTACCACGCTCCGTTCCGCACCTATTACATGGTGCGCAACAGCACCATCCTCGTCCGCGTGTTCGGTCGTCGCCGCCGGCGCTGGATGCTGTTCCGCACCCGCAAGATGGCGGAGATGGTCGTCGGATGCGTCGTGCTGTCACCGGATCGCGGCGCGCAGTGGCGGGCTGCCGTGGCGGGGCTCTCGGACGGGCTGCGCGGCGTGACGGGTCGCATCAGCGAGGAGCGGCTGCGTGCCATCCGGGGGAGCCGGCGACGCCCATGAGGCGCCTGTTCCGCCACGAGCTGCTGCGCCGGAGCGCTCTGTTCTCCCTCTCGATCGTCGCTTCGACGCTCGTCGGGGTCTTCTCGCTACCCATCCTGATCGCCACGGTCGGCGCCGAGCAGTGGGGGCATCTCGCCGTCATGCAGGCCATCACCCAGTTCGCGTCGGTGATCGTCGCCTTCGGCTGGGGGGCGACGGGCCCGAGCATGGTGTCGGCCATCGCACCCGGGGAGCGCAAAGCGGTGTTCATGCAGTCGCTCTCCGTCCGCGGGACGCTCTTCGCGGTGGTGCTCCTGCCCACCGTGATCCTCTGCGCTCAGCTCACGGGCCAGTCGTGGACCAATGCGGTGCTCGCCGCCGGAACCTACACGTTCGCCGGACTGAGTGCCGCCTGGTACTTCGTGGGCACGAATCGGCCGATCCCGCTCTTCCTCCTCGACGCGACGCCCTCCATCGTGGGCCAGGTGCTCGGCCTGTTCGCCGTCTCGATCACCGGAGAGCTGACCGCGTACCTCGCGTGCACGGCGGCGCTGACCGTCGTCGGAGTGGCGGCATCCGTGGTCTACGTCGTCACCCGTCCCCAGGACGGCCCGCGTCGGGCCGCGCACCCGACTCCGTGGCGCGAGATCCTGCGCTCCCAGTCCGCAGGAGTGTCGAGCACGATCTCGGCCAGCATGTGGACGGCTGCGCCGACGGTGCTCGTTCAGGCCTTCGCGCCCGCCGCCGTTCCGGTCTTCGCCATGATCGATCGGCTGATGAAGTACGGAGTCCTCGCCCTCGCCCCGATCCTGCAGGCCATCCAGGGGTGGGTGCCGGAATCCGGGCGAGCGACCGTGGGCGCCCGAGCGGTGACCGGAGTGAAGGTCGCAACCGGAGTCGGCCTCCTCGGGGGTGTGGCACTGGCGGTGCTGTCGACCCCGGTGTCGTCGCTGCTGAGTCTGGGCGAAGCCGTAGTGCCGTGGACGGTCGCCGTCATCGCCGGCGCCGCCTTCGCCTTCGAATGCGTGGCTCAGATCGCCGGTCTCTCGGGCCTCGTCGCGCTCGGAGGCTCTCGCCAGCTGGCGCTCTCATCGATCGCGTCCGCGGTGGTCGGCATCCCCGTCATCGCGGCGCTGGTGATCTGGCTCGGACTCTACGGTGCCATCCTCGGCATCCTGATCGTCGCCGCGGCGCTCGCCGTCTATCGGGCGGTGCACGTCCGACGTTACGCAAGACGGTACGTCTGACCTCACCGGTCGGCTCGGTACCCTGGGAAAGTGAGCGCCATCGCGCTCGGGATTGGATGTCATGGATCTTCTCATCGTCGGCTCGGGCTTCTTCGGACTCACGATCGCCGAGCGGGCCGCGGCCGCGGGCCGCAAGGTCGTGGTGATCGATCGCCGCCACCACATCGGTGGCAACGCCTACAGCGAGGACGAAGCGCTGACCGGCATCGAGGTGCACCGCTACGGCGCGCACCTGTTCCACACCTCGAACGCGACCGTGTGGGAGTACGTGAACCGGTTCACGACGTTCACCGACTACGTCCACCGCGTGTACACCACTCACAAGGGCGTCGTCTTCCCCCTCCCGATCAATCTGGGCACGATCAACCAGTTCTTCCAGGCGGCCTACACGCCCGATGAGGCGCGTGCGCTCGTGCACGAGCTGGCGGGGGAGTTCGACCCGAAATCCGCCCAGAACCTCGAGGAGCGCGGCATCGGCCTGATCGGACGCCCGCTCTACGAAGCCTTCATCCGGGACTACACCGCCAAGCAGTGGCAGACCGATCCGAAGGAGTTGCCGGCAGAGATCATCAGCCGCCTGCCCGTGCGATACACCTACGACAACCGCTACTTCAACGACACCTGGGAAGGCCTGCCGACCGATGGCTACACGGCGTGGCTCGAGAGGATGGCGGACCACCCCAACATCGAGGTGAAACTGTCGACGGATTACTTCGACGAGTCGCAGCCGTTGAACAAGAAGTCGACCGTCGGTCAGGTCCCCGTCGTCTACACCGGCCCGGTCGATCGGTACTTCGACTACGCGGAGGGCGAGCTGTCGTGGCGGACGCTCGACTTCGAGGAGGAAGTGCTCGATATCGGCGACTTCCAGGGCACGAGCGTCATGAACTACGCCGATGCGGACGTGCCCTACACGCGCATCCATGAGTTCAAGCACTTCCACCCGGAGCGTGCCGACCGCTACCCGACGGACAAGACCGTCATCATGCGAGAGTTCTCCCGCTTCGCGACGCGCGACGACGAGCCGTACTACCCGGTGAACACCCCGGACGATCGTGCCGGTCTTCTCGCCTATCGCGAACTCGCGAAGGGTGAGCGCGACGTCCATTTCGGCGGGCGACTCGGCACTTACCAGTACCTCGACATGCACATGGCGATCGGGGCCGCGCTCTCCCTCTGGAACAACCACCTCGCCTGACGGCGATGGCACCTGTCGCCCCGAGCGAGCGACCCGGGCTCAGCGGCCCGCGTCGCCGTCGAGGTCGAACGTCCGGCGCCAGGCCGACTCCGCGGTCAGCTCCGGCAGCGCTCGGCGGTACTCGTCGGACAGTCGGTCCCATCGCCGACGCAACGTGCGGTGCAGGCGGATGCCGTCGATGAGCATCCGACGGAACTGCGCACGATCGCGGGTGTAGACGTTCTTGCCCGACCCGTCCGCGGCGTTGACCAGGGCGCTGTCGAAGAGCGGGACGCGCCACCAGTGGGCGTCGTCCTTGCCGAACTCGACCTCGGGCTGCGCCACGTTCTCGGGGCGGGGTGCACGGAGCCAGTGCGCCGCGAGGGTGGATGCCGTGAACCATCGCAGCCGCAGGCCCGTGGGGCTGTCGATCTGATGGCGCTTGCGCTGCGGGAACACCAGCCGCCCGCGCCGCGACCGCAGGGGCGTGTCCGTCTCCCGGTGCACGACGGTCTCGGGGAACCCCGACGACAGTGCGCGGGCTTCCGGCATCGCGGTCGCGAGGGTGGCCCTCATGTGCGCGGGACCGGACAGGACGTCACGCAGTGCCCGGTGGCGCAGGGCCACGGGGTAGTACTGCATCATCATGAGGTGCTTGAGGTCCAGCCGGCGGCTGTGCTTCATCAGGGTGCCCCCCCGCGGTGCGCGAGAGTGCAGCAGCCCGGCGACGATGCGGTTGCGCGCGTGGAAGTACGCCTGCCAGTCGATGGAGTCGTCCTTGCCCACCCACGACACATGCCAGAGGGCGACGCCCGGCACGGAGACCGTGGGGAAACCGGCCTCGCGCGCGCGCAGTGAATACTCGGCGTCGTCCCACTTGATGAACGCCGGGAGGGCGAGCCCGACCTCACGGATGACGTCGGTCGGGATCAGACACATCCACCACCCGTTGTAGTCCGCATCGAGGCGCGAGTGCAGCGACGGCGACTGGCGGAGATTCGCGACGGAGAAGTCGTGGGGCATCCGCTCCTGGTTGAGGGTGCGCCACATGAACGGCATGTCGTCCACGACCTCCGCCCACGCGTGCAGTTTGGGGCGGTCGAGCAGATCGAACATGTGGGCGCCGACGATCGTCGGAATCGTGGCGAACCGCGCGAACATGATGGATCGCCGGATCGACTCCGGCTCGATGCGGACGTCGTCGTCCAGCAGTTGCACGAAGTCGCTCTCCGGCCGCTGGAGGGTCTCCGTCATCGCCCGGGCGAAGCCTCCGGAACCGCCGAGGTTCGGCTGCGTCACGATCTGCAGCGTGTCGCCGAGCGTGCGGGCGACGTCGTCGTAGCCGGGCTCCGCCGAGACGAGCCGATCGCCTTGATCGATCACGAACACGCGGTCCAACAGGGGAAGGACCTCGGGACTCGCCGCCAGCGCGCGCAGGGTTCCGATGCAGTAATCGGGCTTGTTGTAGGTCGTGATGCCGATGCTCGCCTTGCCCTGGCGACGCGGCTCCGTCTCGGTCGACCACGTGGCGCCTTCGAACGTCGCCGACTTCTCATCCGCGGCGACGTCGAACCAGATCCAGCCCCCGTCGCTGTACTGATTGAGCGTGAGCTCGAACGTCGTGGTGGCCTGGCCCTCCACTTCGCGCGTGTCGATCCGCTGGCGCACACCGCTGCCGGTCGAGCGGTACACGAGGATCGTGGCCGGTCCGGTGGTGCGCACCGTGAGCGTCACGGCGCGCACCGTCGTCCAGTGCTGCCAGTACGACGCGGGGAACGCGTTGAAGTAGGTGCCGAAGGAGACGCGCCGCCCGGCGACGATGCGCGCCGTCGTCCGGCCCAGGATGTTGCCGAGCTGGGCACGGCTGGACACCCGCACGGGCTCCTCGTCGATGGAGGTCCAGGTCTCGGGGTCCACGTAGAGCGGAAGCAGATCGGGGTCGCGCTCGGTCGGGAGGACGGTGTTCTGCAGGATGTGGGCCACGAGAGTCTCCGAGCGTTGCGAGCGATGAAGGGGAGTTCAGGATGCCGCGGGTGCCGCGACCAGCGGCGGCATCGGCTTCCACTCCGCATCCCGCGCGATCTTCCTGCCGTCGCGCAGCCCACGGAACAGGTTCGAGGTCCCCCGGACGGTGCGCTCCACGAAGAGGAGCCGAATCAGCTCCTTGCCGAACGTCAGCGCGGTGCCGACGCCGAACAGCACCGGGTTGTAGACCCCGAGGCTCCGGTAGTAGCGCTGGATGATGGCGCGGTTGCGCATGATGTAGTAGCGGTACGCGTTGCTCGACGCGTTCATGTGCCGGATGCCCATGTCCCACTGCTTGATCTCGCGGGTGCGGCGGAGCACGAACTCGTTGACGATGACCGACGTCGTCACCCGCGACGCGAGCCAACCGTAGGTCTGGTCGTCCCAGTAGATGAAGAAGCGCGGGTCGGGCAGGCCGATCCGCTCGACGATGTCGCGGTGGATGAACATGCCCTCGAAGCAGCCGGAGTTCATCTCCTTGTAGCCGGAGTCGTCGAAGCGGCTGGGCGCGAACGGGATCGGGATGGCCAGCGGCTCCGCCACGCGGTACTGCCAGTAGAACTCGCTGCCGTCGAAGTCGTAGCGCCGCCCCTGGATCGACTTGAAGCGCGGCGCCCACGCCCCCATCCTCGCCAGGCCGTCGGGCAGCACCTCGACGTCGTCGTCCATGAGCCAGATCCAGGTCGATCCGAGCTCGTACGCGACGCGCATCCCCTCGCTGAACCCGCCCGAGCCGCCGGTGTTCTCGTCGAGCCGGCGGTACACGAGCTCGGTGCCCAGGCGATCGCGGAACGACTCGACGACCGCGGTGGTGTCGTCGGTCGACGCATTGTCGACGATGACGACATGGCCCGGTTTCGGGTCCATCGCGGTGATGCTCTCGAGCAGCCTCGTCAGCAGTCCGGAACGGTTGAAGGTGACGATCGCGATCGTCGCGCTGGCGGGCGTGAACGTGTCGTTCGGGGCCGCGTCGTGGCGCGAAGGAATGGAGGCCATGGCCTCACGAGTCTACCCCGGTGCGCCCCGCGTCCCCTGTGCGGGACGGCGCAGGCTCACTCGCGTGCGCACGCTCACCTCCTAGACTCGGACGCGTGACCACCGCCGTCGTCGGCGCCGCCGGCTCTCCGCGGCGTTACCTGCACTCGCTGTGGCTGCTGTCGGCGCGCGACCTGCGCGTGCGCTACGCGACGAGTGCCCTCGGCTACCTGTGGTCGGTGCTGGATCCGCTCGTGATGAGCGCGATCTACTGGTTCGTGTTCACCCAGGTGTTCCAACGCGGAGACATCGGCGCCCAGCCCTACATCGTGTTCCTCCTGTCGGGCCTGCTGCCGTGGGTGTGGTTCAACGCGGCGGTCGGCGACCTCACCCGCGCCTTCAACAAGGACGCGCGCCTCGTGCGCTCGACCGCGATCCCGCGTTCGATCTGGGTCAACCGCATCGTGCTCAGCAAGGGCGTCGAGTTCGTCTTCTCGCTGCCCGTGCTCGTGCTGTTCGCGGTCTTCTCGGGGGTGACCGTGGGCTGGGGGCTGCTCCTGTTCCCGGTGGCCGTCGCGCTGCAGGCGATCCTGCTGGTCGGGCTCGGTCTGCTCGTCGCGCCGCTGTGCGTCCTCTGGGGCGACCTGGAGCGCACGACCCGGCTGATCCTGCGGGCCCTGTTCTACGCCTCGCCGATCATCTACGGCGTGAACGACCTTCCCGGGATCTTCCGCGACCTGGCGCTGCTCAACCCGCTGTCGGGCATCTTCACCCTGTACCGCGTGGGCCTGTTCCCCGGCGAGGCGGACGTCACGGCCGTGCTGGTCGCGGCCGTCGTCAGCCTCGGCATCCTCGCCCTCGGCGTCGTCGTCTTCCGGCGCCTGGAGCCCGCCGTGCTGAAGGAGCTGTGATGGGCGAGGACATCGCGATCCGCGTCGACGGCCTGGGGGTGCGCTTCCGCCGCAACCGCCGCGGTCGCCGCAGCCTGAAGGACCTCTTCGCGGGCTCGGCGCGGCGCAGCCGGCCGGGCGAGTTCTGGGCCCTGCGGGGCGTGTCCTTCGACGTCCGCCGCGGCGAGGCGATCGGTGTCGTCGGCCGCAACGGTCAGGGCAAGTCCACGCTCCTCAAGCTCGTCGCCGGGGTCCTGCTCCCCGACGAGGGGTCCGTCCGGGTCGAGGGGGGAGTGGCGCCGCTCATCGAGATCACCGGCGGTTTCGTGGGCGATCTCACCGTGCGGGAGAACGTGCGGCTGATGGCCGGGCTGCACGGCATGTCGAAGGCGGAGACCTCCCGCCGCTTCGACGACATCATCGCCTTCGCCGAGATCGGCGACTTCGTCGACATGCCCTACAAACACCTCTCGAACGGCATGAAGGTGCGGCTGGCGTTCTCGGTGGTGTCGCAGCTGGACGAGCCCACGCTCCTCGTGGACGAGGTGCTCGCCGTCGGCGACAAGGCGTTCCGGGAGAAGTGCTACCGCCGCATCGACGAGCTCCTCGCCGAGGGGCGGACGCTCTTCTTCGTCAGCCACAACGAGCGGGACCTGCGTCGGTTCTGCACGCGCGGCCTCTACCTCGACAACGGCGTTCTCGTGATGGATGCCGCGATCGGCGACGTCCTCGACGCGTACAACGCCGACCACGCGGGGTGAGCTACCCTCCCTCGGGCAGCCCCGACGTGGGCACGGCGCCGACGCGCAGCCGGTCGCGCCACGACCGCGACTGTCCCGCGCGCACGGCGCACAGGCACAGGAGCATCCACCCGAAGCCGACGAGCGCGACGGACTCGAAGATGCTCGTGACCGCCAGCGTCACCACGATCAGCGGCGTCCAGGCGTGCATGATCGACCGGCGCCGGCTGGCGACGCTCCACGATCTCACGAGCGCCACGCCGCCGAGCAGGCACAGCAGCAGCCCGCCGACCCAGCCGAGCTGCACCAGCGCGTCGACGTAGGCGTTCAGGGCGCTGGAGTGGTGCTCGGCCAGCAGCTGATTGATGGTCAGGAACGGCTGGCCGGAGCGGTCCCACGGCCCGAACCAGCCCCACCCCAGCACGGGACGCAGCTGCACGAAGAACTCCGCGAGCGACCACAGGCGCGTGCGCATGTCGAGGTCGTCGGTCGCTCCCAGGGCATCGAGCAGGCGCGTGCGCTGCGCGTATCCGACGAGCGCGGCCACCACGACGACGATCGCCAGCGACCACTGCACGGCGGCGCGCCGGGCGGGCGGCACGGTGCGCACCAGCGTGAGCGCCCCGGTGGCCGCACCGACCGCGACGGCCAGCACGAGCACCGTGGGGGAGGCCGAGAGGATGCCGAGCGCGGCGGCGAGGGCGAGCGATCCGACGCCGACACCGGTGCGCACCGAATGCGTGCGCAGCTCCACGGCGAAGGTGACCATCGCGACGACCGCCACGAAGCCGAGCATGTTGCGGGTGCCGAAGATCCCCTGCACCGGCCCGAGCGCGGCGATGTTGCCCTGGATGCCGAGGAAGCGCAGCGGCATGTCGAGCAGGAGCCCCGAGAGGATCTCGAGGCCGAGGGACAGGCCGAGCGCGACGCGCAGGACGTCGCCGAGCGCGCGGACCGTCTGGAGCGGGTCGCGCACGTGGCCGACCGTCACCGCGATCAGCGCGATCGCCGCCATCGCGAGCCACCGGGCGAGACTGCCGAGCGGGTCGGTGCTCCAGAAGACGCTCGCGAACGCCCAGGTGACCCACAGCAGCACGGTGAGGGGGACCAGGCGCAGCAGCGTCAGCTCCTCGCGACGGGCGATGAGGATGCCGATCGCGAGGGCGCACAGCCCGGCGATGATGCTGCGGAGGGTGACGACGCCGGCGAGCCGTGCGATCAGGTGCGAACCGACCAGGGTGGCGACGGCGGCGAGCGTGTACGCCCGCGCCAGATCCGCCGAGGCGAGCATGCGCTGCAGGGGGCTGCCGGCGCCGAGCAGCGACCCGTCGCCGCGCCCGGCGCGCGTCATCGCGGCATCCGCTCCGGCTCGCCCTGTTCGCCGACCAGTCGCTGCTCGGAGGCGCCTCGGCCGAGCAGCGGCGCCTGTTTGATCTTGAAGGCGAGCATGACGACGAACAGCCAGCCCCAGCCGAGGAGCGGCCCCGACTCGGCCAGGCCCTGCACCAGCAGCACCGCGCCGACGAGGGTCGGCAGGAGAGTGACCGGGGAGTAGGGGCGGTCGGCGACGAGATCCCAGCGCGGACGGTCGACGGCGAAGAACCACGACCGCCATACGTAGGCGAAGAAGGTCAGGGCGATGAGGGCGAGCCCGACGGCGCCGAGCTGGAAGAACACGTCGAGCCACATGTTGTGGGCCTGCATCACGGTCTGGCCGTGGTCGACGATCCATCCGTCGAACGCGGGGTCGTCGGGCAGCCAGGGCGTGGCGAAGCCCCAGCCCACGACGGGGCGCTCGACGGCCTTCGCCCCGACGATCGACCAGATGCCCTCCCGGCCGGTCAGGTCGGACGAGCGGCCCAGCACCGAGAACACCCGTTCGCGGCCGAGCCAGAGCGCGACCAGTCCGCCGACGGCCACGACGGCGTAGACGAGGTAGTAGCGTGTGCGCTCGCCGGCGCGGCGGGTGGTGCGCATCGCGAGCACGGTGAGCAGGACCACCACGACCGCGCCGGCGGCGAGCCAGGCGGTCGCCGATCCCGCGCGCACGAACAGGTAGGCCGCGAGGGCGAACCAGGCGACGAGCAGCGAGCGCCGGGGGGCGCGCGTGGCGAAGCGGATCGCGAACACGATCATGCCGAGCAGGGCGACGTAGGCGAGGGGGTTGGCGTTGCCGAAGACGCCCTGGATGCGGCCCCCGTCGAAGAGGTTGTCGCGCGACCAGTAGACGATCGGATCGGCGACCGGCCCGTCGGGCCGCACGAACTGCGGCAGGATCGGGCCGCCCCAGACGAGCGAGACCCAGAGCTCGAACACGATCGACAGCCCCAGCACCCATTTCAGGGCCGACGCGATCGCGCGGACGAGTTCGCGCCAGGTGAGCACGGCGCCGACGAACATCGCCTGCAGCGTCGTGATCAGCAGGAGCAGCAGGGTGACGGCCGTCGTGGTCGGATGCGCGCTCCACAGGAGCGAGGCGATCGCCCAGATGACGTAGCCCATCGCGAACCACGGGAGCCGGCGCCACTGCACGGGCGGGCGGAGCAGGGCCCACAGCACCGCGGAGACCACTCCGGTCGCGATCGCCACGACCGCCGCGCCGGGCGCCCCGAGCAGCATCAGCCACGACGTGCCCGCGAGCGCCGCGGCGATCACGAAGATGCACCAGCCCCGCAGCAGCAGATGGGCCGTCGTCGCGCGCACCGGCGCGGTCGGCGGCGCGGCGACGGGGTGCGTGGTGAAGACGGCCATGGTGTGATCAGGCTATCGCGGCGGCGGTTCTAGGCTGGGGGCATGCTGACGCCGATCTCCAACGAGCCGCGCGACTACTCCTGGGGCTCCACGACGCTGATCGCGGGACTGGAGGGGCGTCCGCCGACGGGGGCTCCGGAGGCCGAGATCTGGTACGGCGACCACCCCGGCTGCCCGTCGCGGACGCCGGACGGACGCACGCTCGACGTCGCCCTCGCCGAGGCCGGGCGCCCGCCGCTGCCGTTCCTGCTGAAACTGCTGGCCGCGGCATCCTCGCTGTCGATCCAGGCGCACCCCACGCGGGACCAGGCGCGGGAGGGCTTCGCGCGGGAGGAGGGCGCCGGAGTCCCGCGCGACGCAGCGGAGCGTCTGTACCGCGACGACAACCACAAGCCCGAGATCATCGTCGCGCTGAGCGAGCGGTTCCGCGCCCTCGTGGGACTGCGTCCGCTCGCCGAGACCCGACGGCTGCTGGACGCCCTGGACGCCCCGTCCGCGAGCGGCGCCGTCGCCGAGATCCGCGAGCGGCTCGGCGACGCCGACACCGGCGTCGACGCCCGGTCCGCGCTGCGGGGCACGCTCGCGTGGGCCCTCGACGAGGCGGATGCCGCGACCGTCGCCGACCTGACCGCCGCGCTCGGCCGTGCCGACAGCGCCGAGTTCTCCGACGAGATCGCCGTGCTGCGTGCGGCCGCCGCGGATTTCCCGGGCGATCCCGGTCTGATCGTCGCCCTCCTCATGAACCTCGTCACGCTGCGGCGCGGGGAGGGGCTGTTCGCGCCCGCCGGCGTCCTGCACGCCTACCAGTCGGGTCTCGGCGTCGAGCTGATGGCCGCGAGCGACAACGTCATGCGCGGCGGTCTGACCCCTAAGCACGTCGACGTGCCCGAACTGATGCGCGTCGTGGACGTCACCCCCGGACCCGCCCCCGTCGTGCACCCCCGCGCCGTCGGCGACGGCGTGGTCGACTACGACACACCGGTCGACGACTTCGCCCTGTCCTGCGTGAGCGTCGCCCCCGGCGCCGACGCACGCCTGACGCTGCGTGGCCCCGCGATCGCCCTGTGCACGCGGGGCGAGGTCGTCGTCTCGGCATCCGGCCATGAGGTCGCCCTCCGCCCCGGGGCCGCCGTGCACGTCGCCGACGAAGGGGTCATCGCCGTCGCCGGATCCGGTGAGATCTTCCTCGCTCAGCCCGGGGCGTGAGCCCGCGACATCGCGCGCGACACGCCGATGCGTCGAGATGAAGGTTCAATCCCTCATTGAGGGTTTACGATCTGCGACTTGACCACGGCGAATGACAAGGGTGTAATTATTCCCAACACGCGCATCGGCGCATCGGGAAAACGTGGGGAGAACGATATGACGGGTTACCGCTCCGGCGTCCCCGACAACTGGTTCGTCGACCCGGTCAATCTCGGCGTGCCGGGCGTGCGCCGGGCCGCGGCGCCCGACGAGGACACCGCCCTCGCCTGGCAGGCCGACGCCCTGTGCGCCCAGACCGATCCCGAGGCGTTCTTCCCGGAGAAGGGCGGCTCGACGCGAGACGCCAAACGCATCTGCACCTCGTGCGACGTGCGCGGGGAGTGCCTCGAGTACGCCCTGCAGAACGATGAGCGCTTCGGTATCTGGGGCGGGCTGAGCGAGCGCGAGCGCCGCAAGCTCAAGCGCCGCGCCTGACGAGTTCCCGAGACTCGCGGGCGACGTGCGCGGGCCCGAGCCGTCCGCGCCTAGGCTGACGACGTCATGCCCGCCCGAGTTCACGCACTGCTGGTCGTGCGCCCCGATGCGCGCGTGGCCACCGACATCCGCCTCGAACGCGTCCTGTCCGCGCTCGCGGCGCAGTCGCGCCCCGTGGACAGGCTCACGATCGTGCTCTGCGGCGTGCACGCCGGCGACCGTGAACTGCAGCGGATCGCGGGGGAGTCGGGCGCCGAAGGGGTCATCACAGCCGATCGCGGCACCTCCTTCGCCGACGCCCTCGATCTGGCCAGCCGCCGACTCGACGGCGAGGCGGTGTGGATCCTCGCCCAAGACACCACCCCCGCGCCCGACGCCCTCATGCGCCTTCTCGGCGCGCTCGAGACCTCGCCGTCGGTCGCCTTCGCCGCCCCGAAGCTCGTGCGCGCCGACGACAACGACCGCATCGTCTCCCTCGGCGTCTCCCTGACCCACGGGGGGCGCACGGTCGGGCTCGCCGACGGCGAGCACGACCAGGGTCAGCACGACGCGGGCGACGACGTCCTCGGCGCCGATGTCCGCGGCATCCTCGTGCGCACCGACGCCTGGCGGGCGCTGGGCGGACTCGACACCGCGCTCGCCGGCGCGGACGAGGGCCTCGACCTCGGCGTCCGCGCCCGGCTGCGCGGCGGGCGCGTCGTGCTCGCACCGCAGGCGATCGTCGCGATCGCCGACGCCGATCGCAGCGACCCGCCGGCGCTCGGCGACCGCTTCGAGCCGGAGGGCGTGCGCCGCGCCTACGCCCAGCGCACCGCACAGCTGCACCGCCGCCTCGCCTACGCCCCGGCGGCCGCGGTCCCGCTGCACTGGCTGTCGTACCTCCCGCTGGCCCTGCTGCGGTCGGTGGCGCTGCTGCTGGGCAAACGCCCCGCGCTCATCGGCCCCGAGTGGGGCGCCACCGTCACGGTGATGGCCCGCCCGGGTGCGGTCGCCCGGGCGCGACGCGGCATCCGGGCCGGGCGCAGCGTCTCGTGGGCGCAGCTCGCGCCGCTGCGGATCACCCGCGCCGAACTGCGCCAACGCCTCGACGACGACGTGGTGGACGGTGCCGCGCGCGGGGAACTGCGCTTCTTCTCGGGCGGCGGCGCCTGGATCGTGCTCGGCGCGCTGCTGGTCTCCGTGCTCGCCTTCCTCTCGCTGCTGGCGTGGCCGGTGCTCGGCGGGGGAGCGCTCGTCCCGCTGCGGGCGACGGTCGCGCAGCTGTGGGCGGATGCCGCGTCGGGACTGCGTCCGCTCGGCTGGGACACCAGCGGTCCGGCGGATCCGTTCAGTGCGGTCATCGCCGTGCTCGGCTCGCTGTGGCCCGCGGCGCCCTCGCGCGTCCTCGTCGTCGTGTGGGTGCTGGCGCTGCCGCTGGCGGCACTCGGGGCGTGGTTCGCGGCGACCCGCGTCACGGAGCGCCCCCTCGCGCGCGCCCTCGTCGCCGTCGGCTACGCGCTGGCGCCGACCCTGCTGGGGGCGCTCGCCAGCGGTCGGCCCACCGTCGTGATCGCGCACCTGCTGCTGCCGTGGCTGCTGTGGACCGCCGCCGTCGCGCACCGCTCATGGAGCGCGGCCGGCATGGGGTCGGTCATCGCGGTCGCCGTCCTGGCCTGCGCGCCCTCGCTGGCCCCCGCCGTCGTGTTGCTGTGGGTCGTGGCCATCGTGCTCACGGCGAGCCTCGGACGAGGCCGCGGCATCGCCCGCGTCATCTGGCTCCTCGTGCCCGCGGTGGCCGTCTGGGCGCCGATGGTCTGGCATCGCCTGGACACGGGCGACCCGTGGGCCCTCCTGGCCGACCCCGGCGTCCCCCTCGCGAGCGGCGAGCAGGTCGACCTCGCGCGCCGCATCGCGATCGCCTTCGGATTCCCCACGACCGACGCCGCGGGCTGGGATCAGCTCGTCGCCGGGATCGGACCGTGGGCGCTGCTGCTGGTCGTCCCGCTGCTGGGTCTCGCCGTCGCCGCACCGCTCCTGTCGCGGGTCGTGCCGGCGGCCGTCGCGCTCGTCGTGGCCGTCAGCGCCCTCGCGACCGCGATGGCCGTCATCGGCATCGAGGTCACCACGGATGCGTCCGTGGGCATCGCCGTGTGGCCCGGGGCGGCGTTGAGCCTGTACTGGCTGGCGCTGCTGGGCGCGGCGGCGCTCGCCGTCGATGCGATCCCCGACGCCGCCCGGGTGCGGATGCCGCTGGCGGTCCTGGCCATGGCCGCGCTCGCCGTCAGCGCCGTGCCCGCTCTCACCGCGCTTCCCCGCGGGACCTCCGCCCTCACCGACGGGCCGAGCAGCACGCTGCCCGCCTACGTCGAGGCGGAGGGCCGCGCCGGGCTCGGCAACGCGACGTTCGTGTTGACACCGGCATCCGACGGCGCCGTCGTCACCGATGTCGTGTGGGGCGAGACCTCGGCCCTCGGCGGACAGACGACCCTCCGCTCGGCGCGCCAGGGCCCCGACGCCGGCGACGCCGAGGCGGCGCGACTGACCGCCGAGCTGCTCGCCGCGCCCTCGGGGAGCGCCGTGGCCGACCTCGCCGCCCACGGCGTGGCCTTCGTCCTGCTCAGCGGCGGCGGTGACGGCGAGAGCGACGTCGCACGGGCCGTGCGCATCGGGGCGGAGACGGCGCTGGACCAGCGCGACGACCTCGAGATCGTCGGCGACACGGGCCGCGGCAAGCTGTGGCGCGTCACCGGCACGGTCGTCGATCGGCAGCAGACCGGCGGCACCGCCGGTGCGGAGGTCGCCGTCCTCCAGATCGGAGTGATCGTCATCGCGCTCCTGCTGGCGCTTCCGACGCGGCGCTCGCTCCGCCTGAACCGGCGTCGCCCGCGCACCGTCGGTCTCGAACGAGGAGGGGCAGCGTGAGCGACGGAGTCTCCCACCCCCGCGGTCCGCGCGGCATCGCCGGCGTGCGGCTGGCCGTCGGCGGCGCCGTCGCCGCGGTCGCGATCGCCGCGGCCGTCGCCCTCGTCGTCACGCCGCTGCCGACCCTCGCGCGCGAGGCCGTCTCGGTCACGGCGCACACCCCCGCATCCGCCTCCGTCGCGACGTGCGTGGGACCGATCCTCGCCACGGGGCGCGACGCGTCGATCGCCTCCCAGCTCACGGATGCCGCGCCCGCCGCCGTCACCTCCGCCGCCGCCTCCGCGGGCACGCCCGCCGCGGCGACGACCTCGACGCTGCTCACCCCCGATGTCACCGGGGGAACCGGCCCGACGACGCTTCGCGCCGCCCCCGTCGGCGGGGAGCCGACCGACATCGCGGCCGCCTCGGCCGCCCGGGCGGCCGCCGAGGACCTCAGCGGGTTCGCCGCCGCGGCGTGCGCCCGCCCGGAGATGGAGTCGTGGCTCGTCGCGGGCTCCGCCGCGACGGGGGCGTCGGATCTCGTCGTGCTCTCCAACCCCGGCGCGGTCGCGGCGCGGGTCACCGTCACCGTCTACGGCGCCGACGGCGGCGCCGTGCCCGTGGCGGGCAACGGCATCGTGGTTCCCGCCGGCACGCAGCGCGTCATCCCCCTCGCCTCGCTGGCCATCGGCGAGGAGAACCCCGTCCTGCGGATCACCTCGTCCCAGGCGCCGGTCCGTGCCGCGCTGCAGGCGAGCCTCACGCGCGTGCTCGTCGCCGGCGGCGTCGACCAGGTGGGCGCCGCCGCCGTGCCGGACACCGATCTCGTCATCCCGGGCGTCCCGGTCGTCACCACCCAGGGCGGCGCGGGCGAGAGCAACGTGCCCACCGCGCTGCGGCTCCTGTCGCCGGGCAGCGACGCTCAGGCGACGGTGACCGTCTTCCAGGGCGCGACGCAGGTGGGCACCGCGCAGACGGTGCCGTTGACGGCGGGTGTGCCGCTGAAGCTCGACCTCGGCGGCCTCGCCACCGGCACCTACGCCGTGCGCGTGAGCGCGACGGCCCCGGTCACCGGCGCGGTGTGGGCGACCTCGGGGTTCGGCGCCGGGAGCGACTTCGGCTGGTTCGTCGCGGCCGAGGAGATCTCGGCTCCCGCCCTCGTCGCGGTCGCCGCCGGCGGGTCCGGCGCGCCGGAGCCCACGCTGACGCTCGTCTCCTCCGACGGGCGGGCGACGACCGTGGTGCTGACCGCGGCGGCCGGCGCGGGCACGGCGACGGATGTGACGGTGCCGGCGTCGGGGGCGGTGACGGTCCCCGTCCGCCCCGGAGAGGTCTACCGCGTCGATCCCGGCACGGGCGCCGTGCGCGCGGGCGTGACCTACGCGGGGGCGTCGGCTCTCGCGGGCTATCCGGTGGCGCCGAGCGCGGCGTCGGCGTCGGCGGTCACGGTGTATCCCCGCTGAGCCCGCTGAGGGCCGCCGCCGGCGGCGCGCTCAGAAGTAGCGGAAGCGCTCGGGGCCGAGGTCCCACGGATCGCGGTCGAGGTACTCCGCGGCCGCACGGAAGACGCAGCTCTCGATCGCCATCCGCCGGTGCAGGTCGTCCTCGCGGTGCAGCGACCCGAGACGCTCGATCGGCAGCCGGTAGAGCACGATGCGCCGGTCGCCCGTCGACACCGTCCAGCGCGGGATGCCGTCGGCGTCGGGCGCCGGAGGCATCGCCGCGACCTCGAAGGCGACGTCGCGCAGCTCGGGCCAGGCGCTGCGCAGGAACTCCGCCGCCGTGCCCACGATGAAGTCGAAGCGTTCCTCCCGGGTCTCCTGCGCCGGCAGGGGCGGGCGGACGACGGGACTGCGGTCTTCGCGGCCGTGGCGGCCGTGGCGCGAGGCGCGCACGCGCGGGGCACTGCTCGCGCGCCGCCTCATCATGGTCCGAGTCTAGGTCAGCGTGCGCCGATCGGCCGGGCCGATCGCCCCGCGGCGGCGCGGCATCCGCTCGGGGAGCACCGCGGACGGGTACCGTGAGGGCGATGCGTACCCGACTGTGCTCGAAGGTGGGCTGTGCCCGCGAGGCTGTGACGACCCTGACCTACGACTACGGCGACCAGATGGCGGCGCTCGGCCCCCTCGGCGCGGCGACCGACCCCCACGCGCACGACCTCTGCGCGATCCACACCGATCGGCTGTCCGTGCCGAAGGGCTGGGTCGTCGTGCGCCACGAGACGCTGCGGGTCTGACGCACAGCCGTCCCCGGGCGTGGGATGCGAGAATGGTCGGATGCCGACCACTGCCGCCCCCGCCCGCCTCCACGACTTCGTCGTCGCCGATCTGAGCCTCGCCGAGGCCGGCCGTCACCAGCTCCGCCTCGCCGAGAACGAGATGCCCGGGCTCATGGCGCTGCGCGAGGAGTACGGGCCCTCGCAGCCCCTCGCCGGCGCCCGCATCGCGGGCTCGCTGCACATGACCGTGCAGACCGCCGTGCTCATCGAGACGCTCGTCGCGCTCGGAGCACAGGTGCGCTGGGCGAGCTGCAACATCTTCTCCACGCAGGACGAGGCCGCCGCCGCGGTCGCCGTCGGCCCCACGGGCACCGTGGACGAGCCCGCCGGGGTTCCCGTCTTCGCGTTCAAGGGCGAGACGCTCGAGGAGTACTGGCAGTTGGCCGACCGCATCTTCGACTGGTCGGCGGAGGGCTTCGACGGCCCCAACCTCATCCTGGACGACGGCGGCGACGCGACGCTCCTCGTGCACAAGGGCGTCGAGTTCGAGGCGGCCGGCGCGGTGCCCGCGGCATCCGAGAACGACTCCCTCGAGTACCGCATCGTTCTCGACACGCTGCGCGCCAGCCTCGCCCGCGACCCGCAGCGCTTCACCCGCATGGCGTCGCAGATCGTCGGCGTCACCGAAGAGACCACGACCGGCGTGCACCGCCTGTACGAACTCGCCGCCGCCGGGAAGCTCCTGTTCCCGGGCATCAACGTCAACGACTCGGTCACCAAGAGCAAGTTCGACAACAAGTACGGCATCCGTCACTCGCTGCCCGACGGGCTCAACCGCGGCACCGACGTGCTGATCGGCGGCAAGGTCGCGTTCGTCGTGGGCTACGGCGACGTGGGCAAGGGTGCGGCCGAGGCCCTGCGGGGTCAGGGCGCGCGCGTCATCATCGGCGAGGTCGACCCGATCTGCGCGCTGCAGGCGGCGATGGACGGCTTCCAGGTCGCCCGGCTCGAGTCCGTCGTCGGCGACGTCGACATCCTCATCACCGGCACCGGCAACACCCGTGTCGTGACCGTCGAGCACCTCACGAAGCTGAAGCACCTCGCGATCGTCGGCAACGTCGGCCACTTCGACGACGAGATCGACATGGCCGGTCTGGAGGCGCTGCCGGGCGTCGAGAAGATCGAGATCAAGCCTCAGGTGCACGAGTACCGGCTGCCGGCGGCCGCCGACGGTGCGCCCCGCAGCATCCTGGTGATGAGCGAGGGGCGCCTGATGAACCTCGGCAACGCGACCGGGCATCCCTCGTTCGTCATGAGCGCGTCGTTCACCAACCAGGTGCTCGCCCAGATCGAGCTGTACACGAAGCCTGAGCTGTACCCCGTCGGCGTGTACGTGCTGCCGAAGATCCTCGACGAGAAGGTCGCGCGCCTGCACCTGGCCGCCCTGGGCGTGGAGCTCACGGAGCTGACCCCCGAGCAGGCCGCCTACATCGGCGTGCCCGTCGAGGGTCCCTACAAGCTCGAGCACTACCGCTACTGAGCCGCGCCCTCCGCGTCTTCGCAACGCCGTCCCCGCCACCGGGGGCGGCGTTGCGGCGTTCGGGGCGCGGGCGTGACGGCCTATGGATCACCCGTGAGTAATTTTGACTTTGTCAAAATTGGGTAGGGTGGAGACATGACCGAGATCGACACCCCGCACGGCGAGGCGGCGGCCCCGGCCGCGCTGCGGGCGGCCGGACTCAAGGTCACCGAGTCGCGGACGGCCGTCTACGACGCCCTGCGCGACATGCCGCACGCGAGTGCCGACGACGTCTTCCTGCGGATCGTCCAGCGGATGCCGCGGACGAGCCGCCAGTCCGTGTACAACGCGCTGGGCGACTTCGTCGACGCCGGGCTGGTCCGCCGCATCGAGCCCGCGGGGCGCCCCATGCTGTTCGAGCTGCGGGTGCGCGACAACCACCACCATCTCGTGTGCACCTCCTGCGGCACGGTCGTCGATGTGGACTGCGCCATCGGCGCCGCGCCCTGTCTGCAACCGTCCGACGCGCACGGCTTCACCCTCACCACGGCGGAGGTCACGTACTGGGGGCTCTGCCCGTCGTGCGCGGCCGCCGCCGGACCCACCCCAACGGAAGGAACACCATGACCGACCACGACCCGACCACCGCCGGCATCGGCGCTGACGCGACCGAGATCGACCAGTCCCTCACCGTCAGCGACACCGACGAGGCGCGCGCGGAGGAGGCGGCGACCTGCCCGGTCATCCATGCGCAGCCGCATCCCACCAGTGGCTCGGCGAACCGGGTGTGGTGGCCGAACCAGCTCAACCTCAAGATCCTCGCGAAGAACCCGAGCGTCCGTAACCCCCTGGATGACGACTTCGACTACGCGGCGGCCTTCGAGTCGCTCGACCTCGCCGCCGTCAAGGCGGACATCGCGGAGCTCCTCACCACGAGCCAGGACTGGTGGCCCGCCGACTTCGGCCACTACGGGCCCCTCATGATCCGCATGGCCTGGCACTCCGCCGGCACCTACCGCGTGACGGACGGCCGCGGCGGCGGGGGAGCGGGACAGCAGCGCTTCGCTCCGCTGAACAGCTGGCCCGACAACGTCAACCTCGACAAGGCCCGGCGCCTGCTCTGGCCCGTCAAGAAGAAGTACGGGCAGTCGATCTCCTGGGCCGACCTCATGATCCTGGCCGGCAACGTCGCGCTGGAGTCGATGGGCTTCCGCACCTTCGGCTACGCCGGCGGACGCACCGACGTGTGGGAGCCGGACGACGACGTGTACTGGGGCCCCGAGACCACGTGGCTCGGCGACGAGCGCTACTCGGGCGACCGTGAGCTCGAGAAGCCTCTCGCGGCCGTGCAGATGGGCCTCATCTACGTCAACCCCGAGGGGCCCAACGGCAACCCCGACCCGCTCGCCTCGGCTCGCGACATCCGCGAGACGTTCGCCCGGATGGCGATGGACGACGAGGAGACCGTGGCCCTCATCGCCGGCGGCCACACCTTCGGCAAGACGCACGGCGCCGCCCCCGACGCCAACCTCGAGGACAACCCCGAGGCCGCGGGGCTGGAGATGCAGGGCCTCGGGTGGAAGAACAACCACGCCACCGGCCGCGGCGACGACACGATCACGTCGGGCCTGGAGGTGACGTGGACCTACCACCCGACCCGGTGGGACAACGAGTTCTTCCACATCCTCTACGCGTACGAGTGGGAGCTCATGAAGAGCCCGGCCGGCGCGCACCAGTGGCGGCCGACGGGCGGCCACGGCGCCGACATGGTGCCGCTCGCCCACAGCGACGGCAAGCGCGAGCCCCGCATGCTCACCAGCGACCTCGCGCTGCGCGTGGACCCTGCGTACGACAAGATCTCGCGCAGGTTCAAGGACGACCCGGACGCCTTCGCCGACGCGTTCGCGCGCGCCTGGTTCAAGCTGACGCATCGCGACATGGGTCCGGTCGCCCGCTACCTGGGCGCCGAGGTCCCCGGCGAGGAACTGCTGTGGCAGGACCCCGTCCCCGCGCCGACCGGCGCCCCGCTCGGGGCCGACCAGGTCGCCGACCTCAAGGCTCGGGTGCTCGCCTCCGGCCTCACGGTGTCCGAGCTGGTCGCCACGACGTGGGCCGCGGCATCCTCCTTCCGCGGCAGCGACAAGCGCGGCGGCGTCAACGGCGCCCGCATCCGTCTCGCCCCGCAGAAGGACTGGGAGGTCAACAACCCCGCGCAGCTGCACCGCGTCCTGGGCGTGCTCGGGGGCATCGCGGCCGACGCCGCACAGGCGGGCATCGAGGTCTCCCTCGCCGATCTGATCGTCATCGCGGGCAACGCGGCGGTCGAGAAGGCGGCCGCCGACGCGGGCGTGGAGGTGGAGATCCCGTTCCACGCGGGGCGCACCGACGCGTCGCAGGAGCAGACCGACGTCGAGTCCTTCGGCTACCTGGAGCCCGCGGCCGACGGGTTCCGCAACTACCAGGGTCCGCTGGCGGCGATGCCCGCCGAGTACCACCTCCTCGACAAGGCGAACCTGCTCACCCTCACGGCGCCGGAGATGACGGTCCTCGTCGGCGGTCTGCGCGTGCTCGGGGCCAACTGGGACGGCTCGCCCTACGGCGTGTTCACCGACCGCGTCGGCGTGCTGACGAACGACTACTTCGTCACGCTGCTCGATCTCGGCACGACCTGGAAGCCGCTGGATCCCGGAGCCCACGCGTTCGCGGGGACGAAGGACGGCAGCGGCGAGAAGGTCGGCGTCGGCACCCGCGTCGACCTGCTGTTCAGCTCGAACTCCGAGCTGCGCGCGCTGGCCGAGGTGTACGCCTCGGACGACGCCACCGAGAAGTTCGTGCGCGACTTCGCCGCCGCGTGGGGCAAGGTCACCGAGCTGGACCGGTTCGACCTGCACCGCTGACCGCGCTGCGCGGATGCCGGGCCCTCTCCGATCGGAGGGGGCCCGGTTCGGCGTGGAGGGAGTTCTCGCGCGGCTGCCTGGGAAAGCGCTGGGAGTGCACTATGGTCGTGCTGAGCCGGAAGGGACCGGCGATGACCACAGGAGCTCATCATGAAGGATTCGTTGCGCAACCCCCTCGCCGAGTTCATCGGCACGTTCATCTTCGTGTTCGCCATCATCGGCGCCGTCAACAGCGGCAGCGCCCTGACCCCGCTCGCCATCGGCTTCGCACTCATGATCATGGTGTTCGCGACCGGCCACATCTCCGGCGCCCACCTGAACCCGGCGGTCTCGCTCGGCGCCTGGCTGCGCGGCGCCATCAGCCTGACGCGGTTCGTCTCGTACGTCGTCGCCCAGCTCGCGGCCGGAGCGCTCGCGGCGGCCGTCAGCTTCGCGCTCTGGCCCGTCGCGGACGAGCCTGCCAAGATCGAGATCGGCCCCGCGTTCCTCGTCGAGGCGCTCTGGACCTTCGTGCTCGTGTACGTCGTGCTCAACGTCGCGACCACCAAGTCCAACGTCCACAACTCGTTCTACGGTCTCGCGATCGGCTCGACGGTCTTCGTCGGCGCCGTGGCCGTGGGGGGCATCTCCGGCGGCGGCTTCAACCCGGCTGTCGCGCTGGGGCTGTCCATCACGGGCATCTTCGACATCGGCGCCTACTGGCTGTACTTCCTGGCCCCGCTGGTCGGCGGCGCGTTGGCCGCGCTCCTGTTCCGCGCCCTCAACAGCGACGACAAGCTGCCCGCTCTGCAGTAGCGGTCGCCGCGGCGGGACGTCGACGATGACGGGTCCGGGACAGCGTCCCGGACCCGTCATCGTCTGCGCGGCACTCGGTGCCATCCCAGGAGCGTCCGATACTGTGTTCCTGCGCCCTGCCGCGTCGGCGGCATCCGGCCCACCCGAAGGACGAACCAGGCCATATGACTTCCCGCATCCTCGTTGTCGACGACGACGTCGCGCTCGCCGAGATGATCGGCATCGTGCTGCGCACCGAGGGCTTCGAACCGCTGTTCTGCGCCGATGGCACCGTCGCCGTCGACGTGTGGCGCGAGGAGCGCCCCGACCTCGTGCTACTCGACCTCATGCTTCCCGGCATGGACGGCATCGAGATCTGCACGCGCATCCGCTCCGAGTCGGGCGTTCCGATCATCATGCTGACCGCGCGCACCGACACCGCCGATGTCGTCCGGGGGCTCGAATCTGGCGCGGACGACTACATCGTCAAGCCGTTCAACCCGAAGGAGCTCGTCGCGCGCATCCGCACGCGGCTGCGCCCCGCGGCCGAGCCGGCGGGCGACGACCTGCGCATCGGCGACGTCGTCGTCGACGTGGCCGCGCACGAGGTGCGCCGGGGGAACGAGGTGATCGCGCTCACCCCGCTCGAGTTCGAGCTGCTGGTGGCACTGGCCTCCAAGCCGCAGCAGGTGTTCTCCCGCGAGATGCTCCTCGAGCAGGTGTGGGGCTACCACTACAAGGCGGACACGCGCCTCGTGAACGTGCACGTGCAGCGTCTGCGCGCCAAGGTCGAGATCGACCCCGACAACCCGCGGATCGTCATGACGGTGCGCGGGGTCGGCTACCGCGCCGGCGCGGTGGTCTGATCGGCCCACGATGACGCCGCAGACGGCGACCGTGCCGACGATGACCGGGTGGCGCGACTGGCGCACCTGGCCGCGTCGCGTGGCCTACGCCTGGACGCGTTCGCTGCGGTTCCGGACGCTCGTCATCACGATCGGCGCCACGGCGTTCGCGATCCTGATCGCGTTCGTCGCGATGGCCCTCGCGATCCAGAACGACCTCTTCGAGTCGCGCGTCCAGCAGGTGCAGGAGTCGGTGCAGCGGGCGACGCAGTCCACGCAGCAGACCCTCAACGCCGCGCAGATCGACGGGGACGGCGCCGCGCTCCAGTCCCTGTGGAACAACGTGACCGACTCGATCGCGCGACAGGCCGGCACCGACATGATCGCCGCCTTCCGCATCTCGGACGCCCCGTCGACGATCGCGCCCCAGGACTTCCAGAAGGGCGGCCTCAACGTCGGTCTCATCACGCCGGGGCTGCGCAGCGCCGTGCAGGGGGATGCCGAGAAGCGCTGGTGGCAGTCGGTCGGGCTCGCCGAGTCCGACGGCAGCACGGTGCCCGGCGTCGTGATCGGCCAGCAGCTCGTGTTCCCCGAGGTCGGAGCCTACGAGTTCTACTTCGCGTACGACTTCGCCCCCGAGCAGCAGACCCTGCAGTTCGTGCAGGTGACGCTCTGGCTGGTCGGCGCGGGACTGGTCGTCCTCATCGCCGCCATCTCGTGGTTCGTCCTGCGCTCCGTGACGGTGCCGATCGCCGAGGCGGCGGAGACGAGCGCCACGCTCGCCGCCGGCGACCTGGCCGTGCGGCTGCCGGTTCGCGGCGAGGACGAGTTCGCGACGCTGGGCCGGTCCTTCAATGCGATGGCCGACAGCATCGAGGCGCAGATCAAGGAGCTGGCGGAACTGTCGCTCGTCCAGCAGCGCTTCGTCTCCGACGTCTCCCACGAGCTGCGCACCCCGCTGACGACCATCCGTCTGGCCAGCGACATGCTCAACGACCAGCGGGAGAGCTTCGATCCGACGACCGCCCGCGCCGCCGAGCTGTTGCACGCGCAGGTGCAGCGCTTCGAGACGCTGCTGACCGACCTCCTGGAGATCAGCCGATACGACGCCGGCTCCGTGCAGCTCGAGTACGAGCCCACGAGCCTGGCCCACCTCGCGGAGGACGTCATCGCGTCGATGCAGCAGCTCGCGGAGCAGCACGGCACCGACGTGCGGCTGGTCGCCCCCGGCGGGTACTCGCCGGTCGAGATGGATCCGCGGCGGGTACGCCGCGTCGTCCGCAATCTCCTCGGCAACGCGATCGAGCACGGCGAGGGACGCCCCATCGTCGTGACGGTGGACAGCAATCAGCGGGCCGTGGCGATCGGCGTGCGCGACTACGGTCTCGGGATGAGCGCGGCCGATGCGGAGCGGGTGTTCGATCGGTTCTGGCGCGCCGACCCGTCGCGCAAGCGCACCATCGGCGGCACGGGCCTCGGCCTGTCGATCGCGCTCGGCGACGCCAAGCTGCACGGCGGCAGCCTGGCGGTCTGGTCCGAGCTCGGCCGCGGGACGAACTTCGTGCTCACGCTGCCGCGTCAGGGCCAGCCGCTCGACGGGGCCTCGCCGATTCCGGTCGATCCCGTCGAGGACGGGGTCTCGCTGGACGACCTCGGTCTCACGCAGCCGATCACCGTGTTCGACCGGGGGAGTCGCCCATGATGCGTATCCGCCTGCGCGGCGTCGTCGCCGCCCTCCTCGCCGCCCTGCTCTCGACGGCGCTCGTCGCGTGCGCCGGCCTGCCGACCTCGGGCCCGGTCAACCCGGGCGTGCGCATCGTCGACGACGACGGCTCCGCCGACTTCGCGTTCATCCCCAAGGGGCCCGTGCAGGATGCGACGCCCCAGCAGATCGTCGAGGGCTTCATCGCCGCCGGCACCGGTCCCAGCAACAACTGGGAGACGGCCCAGCAGTTCCTCGCGCCGAGCTTCAAGGGCACGTGGAAGCCGCAGGCCGGTGTCACCGTGTACGCGGCCGGGCAGCGGACGCTGCAGCAGACGGGCACCGCGGAGTTCGTGCTGACCGTCGCGCCGGTGGCGACGGTGGATGCCACGGGCGAGCTGACCCCGGCATCCGACGACGGAGACATCCCCCTGTCGTTCAAACTGGCGCAGCAGGCGGACGGCCAATGGCGCATCACGCAGGCGCCGGACGGCATCGTCCTCGACCAGACGCGGTTCGCGACGGTGTTCGACGCGTACTCGCTCATGTACTTCGACCCCACGTGGACCTACCTGGTCCCCGACGTGCGGTGGTTCCCCCGCTACTACGCCGCCACGAACATCGCGGAGGGACTGGTCGACGGCTCACCGGCGCCCTGGTTGCGCGGTGCGGTCGTGAGCGCCTTCACCGACGGCGCCCGCCTGGAGCTGACCTCGGTGCCGCGTCAGTCGAACGTCGCACAGGTGACGCTGCAGGACGGCGCGCGCAACCTCGACCAGGTGGCGCTGGACCGCATGCAGACGCAACTCGAGGCGAGTCTCGGCACGGCCGGTATCAGCGGTGTCGACATGATCCTGCCGGGAGGGCAGGCGCTGATGGCGCAGAAGGTCGACGTGCGCTCCACCGCCGTCGCCTCCAACCCGGTCGTCCGCACGGAGGCGGCCTTCGGATTCGCGTCGGGCTCGACGGTGACGCCGATCGCCGGGCTGTCCGACGCGATCCTCAACATCGCGACGACCGACATCGAGGTCAATGCGGATCGTACGACGGCCGCGGTCCGCGACGTGTCGGGCGCCGTGCTCGCGGTGCACGCCGATGCGCCCACCCAGCGGCTGGACCAGCGCGCCGGCCTCATCGCGCCCTCGATCGACCCGTCGGGGTACATCTGGACGGTGCCCACCGACGCCCCGAGCGCCGTGCGGGCCTACGCCCCCGACGGCACGATCGTCACGGTCGCCGGCGGGTGGTCGGGCGCCTCGCAGATCCTCGCGCAGCGCGTGTCCCGCGACGGCACGCGCCTGGTCGCGGCGGTCCGCGACGGCGACCGCTACGCGATCTGGGGCGCGGGGATCCAGCGCGATCGCAACGGCGTGCCGACCTCGATCGAGTCGCCCGAGAAGGTGCTCGACACCCTGCCCGGACCGGCGACGGCCCTCACCTGGCTCGACGGCAGCACGCTCGGGGTGCTCACGAGCGACGGCGAGGACCAGTACCTCGAGACGCTCACCGTGGGCGGGTTCGCCTCAGCGAGCCGCACCCCGGGCGACACCACGACCGTCGCCGGGCAGAAAGACAGCGCGCGCGTGCGGGATGCCGACGGCGAGGTCTACGCCCAGCGCGGCGCCAACTGGCAGCAGCTGGTCGGCGACGTCCGCGTGCTCGCGATCCAGCAGGGCGCGCCCCGCTGATCCCGCGCCGGCTCCTCCCCGGGGAGCGCGGGCGCGCGGCATCCCCCCGATGGTGCGCTCCGGGCCCCGCGGCGCGCACGCGACGGCGAGGCTGAGGGGCGTGAGCGCATCCCCACGAGCACCGGGCGGGCTGGGCGCGGTCCTCCGCAATGCGGGTGCCGAGGCGCTGAGCCTGCTGCTGCCGACCCGGTGCGCCGGCTGCGACGTCCCGGACGTCGGACTGTGCCCGGCCTGCCGCGACGAGCTCGCTCCGCGCGTCCGTCGCGGCCGGCTCGACGCGGGCCTGGCCGTCTTCTCGGCGCGGGAGTTCTCGGGCGTGCCCGCGCGTGTCCTGCGCGCGCTCAAGGAAGACGGCCGCACCGCACTCGCACGACCGCTGGGGGCCGCCCTCGCGGCCGCGGCAGAGGCCGCCGCCGGGGGCGCGGTCGAGGACGTCCTGGTGGTTCCCGTCCCCTCGTCCCGGGCCGCGTTCCGGCGTCGCGGCCACGAGGTGGCGGGGCTGATCGCGCGCCGCGGCGGACTCCGACCGCTGCGGGCGCTGCGGACGGTCGGCGCGGTGGCGGATCAGCGCGGTCTGGGAAGGGCAGCCCGTGCGCAGAACGTCGCGGGCACGATGTGCGCCCGCGGCGTCGAGGGGGCTCCGGTGCTGATCGTCGACGACGTCGTCACCACGGGAGCGACCCTGCGCGAGGCCGCGCGGGCCCTCACCGACGCCGGCGCGCGGGTCGTGGGAGCGGCGACGGTGGCCGCCACGGCCCGACACGCCCGGTGAGCCCGGATTCATCGCGGATGCTCACGGATCGCGACGGCGATTCGCAGGTGACACGGGCGCGGCACCCCGATAGCGTGGGAGGGACCAAGGCGAACTCAGGGTCCGCCCTTGACCGGCCGGACCCGGAACAAGGAGGTCAGGATGGAAACTAGCATCGTCGGCGTGGGCGTGAGCATCTCCGATCGTTTCCGCACCGTCACCGAAGAGAAGTCCGTTCGCATCGGAACGCTGGCGCCGCGGGCGCAGCGGCTCGACGTCAAGGTCACTCACCGCGCCTATCACAACGGCAGTCGCGAGGAGGAGACCGTCGAGCTCACCGTCACCGGCAAGGGCCCGCTGGTGCGTGCGGAGGCCACCGACGGCGACAAGTTCACGGCGCTGGACATGGCCGTCGACAAGCTCGCCGAGCAGTTGCGGCGTGCCAAGGACAAGAGGGTGGATGCCCGTAACCACCCGCGGGGAGCCAAGCTGGACAAGGGCAGCGGCGCGCTGTCCGGCATCGATCTGCAGCCGGCCTCGGTCGAGACGCTGCGTGCCGTCGCGACCGGCGAGATCCCGATCGCCGTGGGCGACGAGGGCGAGGACGACTACACCCCGGTCGTCATCCGCACGAAGAACTTCGACGCCGAGTGGATGACGGTCGAGGAGGCCGTGGACCGGATGGAGCTCGTGGGCCACGACTTCTTCCTCTTCATCGACGCGCGCACCGATCACCCGAGCGTCGTCTACCGCCGCAAGGGCTGGGACTACGGCGTCATCTCGCTGACGGCCAGTGCGCCGCCGGCGCGGGAGCTCGCGTCCTGAGCGACGCCACCGACTCCCGGAATCGGAGGGAGTGAACAGAATCGGATGCCGCGACGCGCGGCATCCGATTCTGTTTGCGCGGACCGAATCTGCGGCGGGCGCGGGCGCGCCGCGGGCGCGGGGTCAGTCGAACATGCCGTCCAGGATGCTGCCGATGACGAGACCGCCCAGGATGCCGCCGACCATGTCGCCGCCGCCTCCGCCGCGCCGTCCGCCGCCCCACCCGCCGCCGTTGCCCCAGCCGCCGTCGTTGGGACGCGACGAGTCGATGTCGCGCTGAGCGAGCTGCAGGGCCTCGGCGGCGAGCTGACCGCAGCGCCGCGCGTCGGCCAGCGCCTGCTCGCGATCGTCCTCGGCGATGGGCTGGGCAGCGAGCGCAGCGAGGTCCAGGCGGATGCGCTCGGCCTCCGCCAGGCGGGTGCGCGCATCGGCGCCGATCCATCCGCGGTGGCCGGAGATGACGCTGCGCGCCACCCCGAGCTGGCGGTCCGCGTCGTCGATCGCATGCCGCACGTGCGTCTCGGGCGGCGCCGGATTGGCCAGCCGGGCGCGGGCCTTCGCGACCGCGGCATCCAGCGCGGCGTTCGCCTCGCGCAGCCGGGTGAGCTCGCCGAAGGGATCGGGGAGGCCGCCGGCCGGGGTGAGGGCCATCAGCTCCTTCTCGAGGGTCGACATCGCCGCCGCGACGGCGGGGACGTGCGCGAGGTCGCGGGCGACGACGAGGTCGTCGCGCGAGTCCTCCACGATCGCGTCGAGCGTCGACTCCGCACGCAGGGCCTCGACCTCGAACGCGTCGACGGCGTCCAGCAGCGTGGTCCCGCGTCGCACGGCCTCCATCGCGGTCTCCAGGGCGAGGTTCGCCTGTTCGCGCTGACCCGACTCGCGCCGCGCCGTCGACACGTCGGCCCCGTGGGTGGCGAACGCGAACAGCTGCGCGGCCTCCGCGGCGTTCTTCTCGATGCGGCGCACCGCGTCGGGGGAGTAGCGAGCGCGCACGCGGTCGAGGGTCGCCTCGGCCCGGGCCAGGCGCTGCTCGCCGCGCGCGACGTCGGCGCGGATGCCGTCGATGATCTCGGGAGCCCGCCGGGCGCGCTCCACCGGCTCGGCGAGCGCCTGCAGCCGGTCGTCCAGCAGATCCTCGGCCCAGTCGCACAGCTGGATGATGCGCGCGTTGCGGGTGCGCAGCTCCTCCGCCGTGTCGGGGATGTGGTCGTGGTTGAGCTGATTGAGCTGGAAGGCCTCGCCCATGTGGCTGCGGACGGCCGCCAGGGCATCGCGCAGACCCGAGGTCGCCTCGCGGCCGAGTTCGATCTCGGCGAACACGAGTTCGTCCTCGGTCGTACGCAGCCGCTCGTCGATCGAGACGAGGGCGGCGTCGGCGCGGCGGCCGAGTTCGGCGTCCTCCGCGGCCTTCTGCTGCCGCTCCTGCTTGCGTGCGCCCCAGAATCCCGCCATGCCACGATCCTATGCGTGCCCTTTCGAGGACTCGCGCAGGTAAGCAAAGTCACAGCCAGGTAACATGGCCCCGTATGCCGTGCCCCCGTGCGCGGCTCCGGTGGCGTCGCGCGTCACCCGCACACGATAGATGGAGATGCTCCGTGGCCAACCCTCTCGAGAAACTGCTCCGCGCCGGCGAAGGACGCATCCTGCGGCGGCTTCAGCAGGTCGTGAAAGCGGTCGGGGCCCTCGAAGAGGACTACGCACAGCTCACCGACGAGGAACTGCGCGGCGAGACGGCCGAACTGCGTGCGCGGCACGAGGCGGGCGAGAGCCTCGACAAGCTCATGCCGGAGGCGTTCGCGGCCGTCCGGGAGGCGGCCAAGCGCACGCTCGGACAGCGTCCGTACGACGTGCAGATCATGGGTGGAGCGGCGCTTCATCTCGGCAACATCGCCGAGATGAAGACCGGTGAGGGCAAGACCCTGACCGCGACCTTCGCCGTGTACCTCAACGCGATCGCCGGCAAGGGCGTGCACGTCATCACCGTGAACGACTTCCTCGCGTCGTACCAGTCCGAGCTGATGGGGCGCGTCTACCGTGCCCTCGGCATGACGACCGGCACGATCATCGCGGGCCAGACGCCCGAGGTACGCCGCGAGCAGTACAACGCCGACATCACGTACGGCACGAACAACGAGTTCGGCTTCGACTACCTGCGCGACAACATGGCGTGGCAGAAGCAGGATCTCGTCCAGCGCGGCCACTTCTTCGCGATCGTCGACGAGGTCGACTCGATCCTCATCGACGAGGCGCGCACGCCGCTCATCATCTCGGGACCGTCGTCGGGAGAGGCGAACCGCTGGTTCGTCGAGTTCGCGAAGATCGCGAAGACGCTCGAGGCCGGCGTCGACTACGAGGTCGACGAGAAGAAGCGCACGATCGGCGTGCTCGAGCCCGGCATCGAGAAGGTCGAGGACTACCTCGGCATCGACAACCTGTACGAGTCGGCCAACACCCCGCTCATCTCGTTCCTGAACAACTCGATCAAGGCGCTCGCGCTGTTCAAGCGCGACACCGACTACGTCGTCATGAACGACGAGGTGATGATCGTCGACGAGCACACGGGTCGCATCCTCGTCGGACGCCGCTACAACGAGGGCATCCACCAAGCCATCGAGGCCAAGGAGAGCGTCCCGGTCAAGGCCGAGAACCAGACGCTCGCGACCGTCACGCTGCAGAACTACTTCCGCCTCTACGAGAAGCTGGCCGGCATGACCGGTACCGCCGAGACCGAGGCGGCCGAGTTCATGTCGACCTACAAGCTCGGCGTCGTGCCCATCCCGACCAACAAGCCGATGATCCGCAAGGACCAGCCCGACCTCGTCTACAAGAACGAGCAGGCGAAGTTCGCCCAGGTCGTGGAGGACATCGCGCGTCGCCACGAGACCGGGCAGCCGGTGCTCGTCGGCACGGTCAGCGTCGAGAAGAGCGAGTACCTCTCGCGACTGCTGGCCAAGAAGGGCATCAAGCACGAGGTCCTCAACGCGAAGAACCACGCGCGCGAGGCCGAGATCGTCGCCCGCGCCGGGCGTCTGGGGGCCGTGACCGTGGCCACCAACATGGCCGGCCGCGGCACCGACATCATGCTCGGCGGCAACGCCGAGTTCCTCGCCGTCCAGGAGGTCAAGGCGAAGGGGCTGGACCCCGTCGAGACCCCCGACGAGTACGACGCCGCGTGGAGCGAGACCTACACCGCGATGCGCGACGTCGTGGCCGAGGAGGCGGCGAAGGTCGTCGAGGCCGGCGGGCTCTACGTGCTCGGCACCGAGCGGCACGAGTCGCGCCGCATCGACAACCAGCTGCGCGGTCGTTCCGGTCGACAGGGCGACCCCGGCGAGAGCCGCTTCTACCTGTCGCTGACCGACGACCTCATGCGCCTGTTCCAGTCGGGAGCCGCCGAGGCGATCCTCGCCCGGACGAACTTCCCCGACGACGTGGCGATCGAGTCGACCATGGTCTCTCGCGCGATCAAGAGCGCGCAGTCGCAGGTCGAGGCGCGCAACGCGGAGGTCCGCAAGAACGTGCTGAAGTACGACGACGTCCTCAACCGCCAGCGCGAGGCCATCTACGCCGACCGCCGGCAGATGCTCGAGGGCGACGACCTCTCCGACCGCGTGCACCACTTCATCGAGGACGCGATCGGCGCGATCATCGACGACCACACCGGCAGCGGCCACAACGAGAGCTGGGACTTCGACGCCCTCTGGACCGAGCTGAAGACGCTCTACCCCGTCTCCGTCACGATCGACGAGGTCGTCGCCGAGAGCGGCAGCAAGGGCCGGGTGACGCCGGAGGTGCTCAAGCGCGAGATCCTCTCCGATGCCAAGATCGCCTACGCCGCGCGCGAGGACAAGCTGGGCGAGGCCGCGATGCGCGAGCTCGAGCGCCGTGTCGTGCTGCAGGTGCTGGACCGTCGTTGGCGCGACCACCTGTACGAGATGGACTACCTCAAGGACGGCATCGGCCTGCGGGCGATGGCCCAGCGCGACCCCCTGATCGAGTATCAGCGCGAGGGCTACCAGATGTTCCAGTCGATGATGGGCCAGATCAAGGAGGAGTCGGTCGGCTTCCTCTACAACCTCGAGGTCGAGGTGCGCGCGTCGGGCGACGGCGAGGTCGAGGCGAAGGGACTGCAGGCGGCGCCCGCCGTCGAGGCCCAGAAGCTCCAGTACACCGCGGCGAACGACGCGGGCGAGGTCGAGGTGCGCAACGAGCGCGGGCAGGTGCAGCAGGCGGCGACCAACAAGGTCCGTCAGCAGTCCGCTGCGCAGGCTCCGGCGCAGCCCGCCGCCGAGGCCCCGCGCGGGGCGTTCGGACAGCGGACGGATGCCGCGGCATCCGCTCCCGCGCCGCAGAACCGTGCCGACCGTCGCGCCGCGGGCAAGAAGAAGTAGGTCGATCGGGCGTGGAACGGTCGGGCCACCGGCCGTCGATTGGCCCTGCCCGGGCGGCGATATCCTGATCCGATGAGTCCCCGCATCCTCGACCAGTCATCCAAGCTCAAGGACGTCCTCTACGAGATCCGTGGAGCCGCCCTGGTGGAGGCCGACCGGCTCGAGGCCGACGGGCACCGCATCCTGAAGCTCAACACCGGCAACCCCGCGGTCTTCGGGTTCGAGGCGCCGTACCAGATCGTGCGCGACATGATCGAGGCGATCCCGCACGCGCACGGCTACAGCGACAGCCGCGGCATCATGTCGGCGCGCCGCGCCGTCGTCTCCCGGTACGAGCAGGTGCCCGGCTTCCCGAAGTTCGACCCGGACGACGTCTACCTCGGAAACGGCGTGTCCGAGCTGATCACCATGACCATGCAGGCGCTGCTCGACAGCGGCGACGAGGTCCTGATCCCCGCGCCGGACTATCCGCTGTGGACGGCGATGACGAGCCTCGCCGGCGGGACTCCGGTGCACTATCTCTGCGATAACGAGAACGGCTGGCAGCCCGACCTCGACGACATCCGGGCCAAGGTGACCCCGGCGACGAAGGCGATCGTCGTGATCAACCCCAACAACCCCACCGGCGCGGTCTACTCCCGCGAGGTGCTGGAGGGCATCGTCGAGATCGCGCGCGAGCACTCCCTCCTGCTGCTCAGCGACGAGATCTACGACCGCATCCTCTTCGACGATGCCGTTCATATCCCGCTCGCGACCCTGGCACCCGATCTGCTCTGCCTGACTTTCAACGGGCTGTCGAAGACGTATCGCGTGGCCGGCTACCGTTCGGGCTGGATGGTCATCACCGGTCCGAAGAAGCACGCCGCCGGCTTCCTCGAGGGCATCCAGCTGCTGGCCTCGACGCGACTGTGCCCCAACGTCCCGGCCCAGCACGCCGTGCAGGCGGCGCTGTCCGGGGTGCAGTCGATCGACGCGTTGATCGCCCCCACCGGTCGCCTGCACGAGCAGCGGGATGCCGCCTTCGACGCCCTGACCGCCATTCCCGGTGTGCAGTGCCACAAGCCGCGCGGCGCCCTGTACGCGTTCCCGCGGCTGGATCCCGAGGTGTACGAGATCCACGACGACGCCAAGTTCGTCTACGACTTCCTCGTGGCCGAGCACGTGCTGCTGGTGCAGGGGACGGGCTTCAACTGGCCCACGCCCGACCACTTCCGCATCGTGACGCTGCCCGAGGCGCGTGTGCTGACCGAGGCCATCGAGCGGCTCGGCAACTTCCTGTCCTCCTACCGCCAGTAACGGTAGGGCAGGGATGCCCCGGCCGGCGCCGTCGCCGCGATCAGAGCAGTCCCAGCGAGGTCGCGCGCCAGCGTCCGTCCCAGCCCTCGAGCCGCATCGCGACGGCGCGCGTGCGGGCGGGTCCTGCGACCACGACGACGCCTTCGACCACGCCGTCGGCGGGGGAGGAGTACCGGGTGGACAGGATGCGGTGCACCGGCCGGGCCGGAGGCACCCCGCGGGCGCTGCGGGCGCGGGCGGACAGGTTGGAGCGGGTGAGCAGGGCACGGAAGGCGTCTTCGCCGAACCACCGGGCCAGCTGGTCCACTTCGCGGACCCCCGCGAGCACCTCGAGGACGCCGATCGTCAGGTTCTTCAGCAGCGGTTCCGGTTCGGGCAGCGCGTCGGTGCCGGTGCGCTGCGGGGCGAAGTAGTCGGCGACCTCGAGCGCCGAGCCGAGCCGTGACGCCGGCCGGGGAGCGTCGGCGGAGGTGGGGACCATGCTGTACCTCCTCTGGCGGCGTCGGCCCGGGCGGGCGTCTGACGAGTACAGCACAGCGGTCACGAGGCGTGGATGAGAATCCTCCAACGTGTGGACAGGTCGCCTGTGGACAGATCCCGCGCGTCGCGGCATCCCTCTCCTAGGGTCGCGGCGTGCGCTGGGACCGCTTCTTCGAGGATCTGGAAGACCAACTCGACTCCGAATGGGAGGCCGAGCGTGCGGCCCTGGACACCGAGGCGGAGCGACTGCGCCTGTCGCGGGTGCCGTTGCGCGACCGCCTCGTCGCCCTCGCCGACGCCGACGCTGCGCGGTGCGCCGCCCACCTCGTCGAGGGGACCGTGCTCGTCGGGGCCGTCGGACGGGTGGGCGCCGACTGGGCGGCGTTGCGCACGGATGCCGGTGAGGGCCCGACCGTGTGGATCGTCCCGCTGCCCGCGGTGGCGATGATCGTCCTCGACGCGGAGGAGGTGCTGTCCACCGTGCGCGACGCGGGTCCGGGCGGCGCGCTCGGTCAGCGGATGCCGCTCGGCTTCCTGCTGCGCGATCTCGTGCGTCGCCGGGTGCCGGTCACGGTGCGGCTCGTGTCGGGTCAGGCGCTGTCGGGAACGGTGGATCGAGCCGGGGCCGACCACCTCGACCTCGCCGTGCACGACCTCGGCGCGCCGCGGCGGGCCGACCAGGTGCGCGGCTTCCGGCTCGTGCCGTTCGCGGCGGTCGCCGCGGTGCGGCTGGATGCCGTCGCCGACCTGATCTGAGCGCGGACGGCCGCGGTCAGTCGGGGTTTCGGACCGTGCCCCGTCCCCACAGCTCGGGGAAGCTCGCGGCGTTCGACTCCCGCCACAGCGCCATCCGGCGGGCGTCCTCGGCCTGGTCGTCGAGATACTCCGCCACGCTGTCGGCGTCGACGCGCCAGCGCGGGGGCGCGCCCGCCCTGACCCCGCGCAG
Source organism: Microbacterium sp. PAMC21962 (assembly GCF_019443465.1). Taxonomy (NCBI): domain Bacteria; kingdom Bacillati; phylum Actinomycetota; class Actinomycetes; order Micrococcales; family Microbacteriaceae; genus Microbacterium; species Microbacterium sp. PAMC21962. The sequence continues at coordinate 3,344,494 of NZ_CP080381.1, forward strand.
CCGCCCGTCGATGACGAGCGCGATGACCTCGTCGACGGCGAGCTGCAGCATCTCCGCCACCTGTGCGGGGGCGAGCAGGCGTGCGCCGTCGAGGGGCGATTCGGGCATGAGGACATTATGCGTTCCGTTCGTGGGCGACTCACCGGCCCACGCCGGGCTGTGGATAACCCGCGCGGGGTCGCGGAGCGTTCGGACACCATGTCCGGATGAGCGAGTTCGTCACCGCCCGACCCCGTCCGCGGGCGTTCTGGGCCGACCTGAGATTCCTGCTCGGCATCGCACTGATCGTCGTCTCCGTCGCGGGCGTGTGGTTCGTCGTGGCGGCGGCGCGTCAGACGGTGCCGGTCTTCGCCGCGGCGAGCACGCTCGTGCCCGGCCAGGACGTCGACGCCGGCGATCTGCGGGTCGTGGAGGTCGCCCTCGGCGCGGTGCAGGACTCGTACGCGTCGCCGGCGACGCTGCAGCCCGGCGCGGTCGTCACGCGGACGGTGGCGGCGGGCGAGCTCGTCCCGCGCGACGCCGTGGGGGAGCCCTCGCGCGCCCGGACGACGACGATCGTGGTCCGCACCGCGAGCGAGGTGCCCGCGGCGGTGGTGACCGGCTCGGCCGTGGAGGTGTGGGCCGCGTCTCCGCTCGAGCGCGGGACGTTCGACACGCCCCGCATCCTCGTCGGTGCGGCGACGGTGGCCTCGGTCGATCGCGAGAGATCGATGATGGGCTCCGCCGGCGCCGCGGTGGAGATCGTGATCGAGCGTGCCGACGTCGCCGCCGCGCTCGCGGCGATCGCCGACGGGTCGAGTCTCGCCATCGTCCCGATCGGCGGGCCGCGCTCATGACGCTCCACGTCGTGCTGGCATCCGGCCGTGCCGACGCGGCGGCGCTCGCCGACCGGCTCCGGGAGGCGGATGCCGAGGTGCGCCGGGTGGAGCCCGCCGAGGTGCGGGGCGCCCTCGCCGGGGCGGACGTGCTGGCGGTGGATGCCGGGCGCCGCACGCTCACCCCCGGCGTGGTGGCCGCGTGCGACCGATTCGGCGTGCGCATCGTCGCGCTCTGCGACGGCGTCGCCGACAGGCGCCTCGCCGAGATGTTCGGCGTCACCGCGGTCGACGCGGCAGATGCCGTGCACGAGATCCTGGCCCCGCGCGCCCGCACCGTGCCCGTGCCGCCGCGGGGGCGTGTCATCGCCGTCTGGGGGCCGCACGGCGCGCCGGGGCGCACGACGATGGCGATCGAGGTCGCGGGGGAGCTCGCCCGCGATGGGCGTCGCGTCGGCCTCGTCGACGCGGACACCCACGCGCCGTCGCTGGCGATGCTCGCGGGCCTGCCCGACGAGGGGCCGGGGTTCGCCGCCGCGTGCCGCGCGGCCGAGCGCGGGGCGCTCACCGTCGCCGAACTCGAACGCATCTCCCTGCCGCTCGGAGACGTCTGCGTGCTCACCGGCATCAACCGGCCCGGACGCTGGCCCGAGCTGACCGCCACAAGGGTCGACGAGGCGCTCCGCCGCGGCCGGGCGTGGGTGGACGATCTCGTCGTCGACCTCGCGGCGCCGCTCGAGCGCGACGAGGAGATCGTCAGCGACCTGGACGGACCCCGGCGAAACGCGGCGACGCTCGCCGCGCTGGCCGCGGCCGACGTCGTGATCGCCGTGGTGGCGGCCGATCCGGTCGGGGTGGCGCGGTTCGTGCGGGCCTACCCGGACCTGCGCGCGACGGCCGGCGCCGCGCCGATCCATGTCGTCGTGAACAAGACGCGCTCCTCGACCCTCGGCATCGACGCCCGGACGCAGATGCGCCGGACGCTGGCGCGGTACACCGGCGTCGCGGAGTGCTGGTTCATCCCCTGGGATCCGAAGGCAGCGGATGCCGCGGTGCTGCAGGCGCAACCGGTCGGTCGCGTCGCTCCGCGCTCCGCGCTCTGCTCCGCCGTACGGCGATTCGTCGGGGAGGCGATCGAACCCCCTCCCTCCGCCCGCCCCGCCGCCGCGCGAACCCGCGCGAACGCGCGCGCGGACGTCGCCGTCGACGACAGCGGCGGTCGCACGCGGACGCGACGGGCCGTCCGCGGCGCGGCCTGAGGCACGGCCGGCGCCGCGTGGCCGGCACGTCGTTGTCGCTTAGGCTGGGTGCGTGTCGACGCTCAGCGATCTCGTCTATGCCCAGGGCCGCTCGACGGGCGCGGACATCGAGTGGCTGCACCGGCTCGCCGGTGACGGCCAGCTGCTCGCGGACCTCGCTTTCGCCGACATCGTGATCTGGGTGCCGACGGCCGACGACTCCTTCATCGCCGTCGCACACACCCGTCCGAGCGGAGCGGCGACGCTGTTCTACCGCGACATCGTCGGCGACCTGGTCCGGCCGCAGTGGCGCACCCAGGTGCGCGACGCCTTCACCCGCGTCGAGATCGTCGACTCGGCATCCCCGGACTGGTTCGAGGAGACGCCCACGCGCGTGCGCGCCGTGCCCATCGTGCGCACGGTCGGGGGCGGCGGAAACCCGCCGACCGTCGTCGGCGTGCTCACCCGGCACACCAACCTGGGCGAGGCCCGCACACCGTCGCGACAGCAGATCACCTTCAACGACTGCGCGGACGATCTGTTCGGCATGATCGCCAGCGCCGACTTCCCCGACCTCGCCGCGCCGACCTCTCCCCGCCGGGGCGCTCCCCGCGCCTCCGACGGTCTGATCCGCATGGACGTCGACGGCGTGACCACCTTCGCGAGCCCGAACGCGCTCTCGGCGTTCAACCGGCTGGGATTCGACGACGAGCTCGAGGGTGAGTCGCTGCTCGAGGTGGCGACCGGCATCCTGCCGAAGGGGCGCGACTTCGACGAGTCCCTTCCCATCGTGATGGCCGGACGCGCCCCGTGGCGCGCCGACATCGAGGCGCGCGGGGTCACGGTCTCGCTGCGCACCATCCCGCTCAAGGATCACGGAACGCGGATCGGGGCCATCGTGCTCTGCCGCGACGTCACCGAGATCCGCCACCAGGAGCAGGAGCTGATCACCAAGGACGCGACGATCCGGGAGATCCACCACCGGGTGAAGAACAACCTGCAGACGGTCGCGTCACTGCTGCGCATCCAGTCGCGTCGCACGCATTCCGACGAGGCGCGCGACGCACTCACCCACGCCATGCGGCGCGTGTCGGCGATCGCGGTCGTGCACGACACGCTCTCGGAGGGGCTCGCCCAGAACGTCGACTTCGACGACGTGTTCGACCGCGTCCTCAAGCTCGTGGCCGAGGTGGCCGCGTCGCCGAACACCCGCGCGCGCACACGCAAGACCGGCACCTTCGGCACGCTGCCGAGCGAGTACGCGACCCCCCTCGCCCTCGCGCTCACCGAGCTCGTGACCAACGCCGTGGAGCACGGCCTGGTCGATCAGGAGGGCGAGGTCGAGATCATCGCCGAACGCACCGAGGAGCAGCTCGGCGTGAAGGTGCGCGACACGGGGGTCGGGCTTCCCGAGGGTCAGGTCGGGCGCGGGCTCGGGACGCAGATCGTGCGCACGCTGATCCAGGGTGAGCTCAGCGGAACCATCGACTGGCACACCCTCGTCGGGTCCGGCACCGAGGTGACCATCGAGATCCCGATGCGCTACCTCGGGCGCGCGCAGAGCTGAGACGCGAAGGCGCGGCTCAGCTGGCGCGGCGGGCGCGCGCGGCGCGGCGCTTGAGGGCGCGGCGCTCGTCCTCGGAGAGGCCTCCCCAGACGCCCGAGTCCTGACCGGTCTCGAGGGCGTACTGCAGGCAGACCTCCGTGACGGTGCAGCGCGCGCACACGGACTTGGCTTTCTCGATCTGATCGACAGCGGGTCCGGTGTTCCCCACGGGGAAGAACAGCTCGGGGTCGACGGTCAGGCAGGCGGCTTTGTCGCGCCAATCCATAGGGGGTGCTCCTTGATGCGGGATGAGAAGTTCGGGTGGGTGTGACGTCGGGCGTCGATTACCCTGATGGTGTGCGAGCAGACGCTCGCCCCACGCCACTGTGGGAGCACACGGATAGTTCAATGCTCCCATGGTCATTCAGATGAATCAAGGGTGAACTCGGCATTTCCCCCGGCGTGTGCTGTGGATCGGCTGCACGAGAGGACCTGCGCCCATGACGACAACGAGTTCGGAGCGTATCGCCGCCGCCGTCCTGGCGCTGGAGGCGGTCGCCGTCTTCGTTCTCGCGGGGTGGGAGATCGTCGCCCTCGTCTCCGGCGACACGGATGACGCCGTCAGCTCCGTCGCGCTCATCGTCCTCACGGCGATCGGCGCCGTCGCGCTGGTCGGTTTCGCCGTCGCCGTCTTCCGCGGCCAGTCGTGGGGGCGCTCCGGAGGCATCGTGGCGCAGCTGCTCATCCTCGCCGTGGCGCTGGGGGCGATCACCGGTCCGACCCCGTCGCCGCAGACGGCGCTCTGGACGGCCCTGCCCGCGGTCGTGGGGCTCGTCGCCCTGTTCGCCGCCGTGCGTGCCGCGGCGGGGCGTCGGGACGCCCCGGACCGCGGGTGATCCTCGTCGCGGCGCGTCGGGACGCCCCGGACCGCGGGTGATCCTCGTCGCGGCGCGTCGTCAGCCGACGCCGAGCAGCGACCGCACGCGCGCGACGTGCCCGGTCGCCTTGACGTTGTACAGCGCGTGGGTGACGACGCCCTCGGCATCCAGGATCACCGTCGAGCGGATGACGCCCTCGACGAGCTTGCCGTAGTTCATCTTCTCGCCCCAGGCGCCGTAGGCGTCGTGGACCGCGTGGTCGGGGTCGCTCAGGAGCGGGTAGGTGAGGGCGTCGCGCTCCCGGAAACGACGCAGCGTCGCGGGGTCGTCGCGCGAGATGCCGACGACGGTGTACCCGGCGGCCTGCAGCGGGCCGAGGCTGTCGCGGAAGTCGCACGCCTCGGTGGTGCACCCCGGGGTCATCGCGGCCGGGTAGAAGAAGAGCACGACGGGAGCGCCGCGCAGATCGTGCAGGCTGACCGGGGCGTCGTCCTGGTCGACGAGCGTGAAGTCGGGAGCGGGGGTACCGGGTTCGAGGCGGGCCATGCCACCAGCCTACGATCAGGCGAAGGTCGACAGGAGCCGCTGCAGCGAATCGAGGCGGGCAGCGCCGCGTTCTCCGAGACGGCCCTCCGCGACCGCCTCGACGATCGCGCAGTCGGGTGCGTCCGGCAGGTGCGTGCAGCCGCGCGGGCACTCCTGCGCGATCGCGGCGAGGTCGGTGAACGCCTTGAGGATGTTCGCGGGGTCGACGTGGCCCAGCCCGAACGAACGGACCCCCGGGGTGTCGATCACCCACCCGCGGCCGCCGTCGCCGAGATACCGCAGCGAGACGGTCGAGCTCGAGGTGTGACGGCCGCGTCCGGTGACCTCGTTCACGTGGCCGGTGGCCCGGTCGGCGCTCGGGACGAGCGCGTTCACGAGCGTCGACTTGCCCACGCCGGAGTGGCCCACGAACACGGTCGAGTGGCCCACGAGCCGGGTGCCGATCTCATCGACCGGCATGCTGCTGCGCCCGCTCGTGAAGATCTCCAGGTCGTCCAGCCCCTCGAAGTGCGCCAGGAAGCCGGAGGGGTCGGCGAGGTCGGTCTTGGTGACCACCAGGAGCGGGTGGATGCCGGCATCCAGCGCGGCGATGAGGTACCGGTCGACGAGGCGCGGACGCGGCTCGGGGTCGGCCGCCGCCACCACGATGAGCATCTGATCCGCGTTGGCGACGACGACGCGTTCGACCTGGTCGGTGTCGTCGGCGCTGCGGCGCAGCAGCGACGAGCGGTCCTCGATCCCCACGATCCGCGACAGCGTCCCGTCGTCGCCCGTGGTGTCGCCCACGACGCGGGCGCGGTCTCCCGTGACGATGGGCTGCTTGCGCAGCTCGCGCGCGCGCGTCGCGAGCGCCGTGTGCTCCTCGGGTCCGTCCTCGTCGATGAGCACCGTGTACCGCCCCCGGTCGACGCCCAGCACGCGCGCGATGCGCGCGTCGGCGTGCGCCGGTCGCCGCTTCGTCCGGGGCCGGTTGGCCTTCGGGTTCGGGCGGACACGGATGTCGGCCTCGTCGAACTCGGGTTCGTCGTCGTCGTCGAGGTCCAGCCAGCTCATCTCACGGCCGCCGTACGCCGGTTCCGTCGTCGGTCTCGGCGCCCAGCATGCGCGCCCAGAGCTGGGGGAACTCGGGCATCGTCTTGGCGGTCGTCTCGATGTGATCGACCTCGATGCCGGGAACGCGAAGACCGATCAGCGCACCGGCCGTGGCGATGCGGTGATCGTGGTGCGCACGCCACAGCCCGCCGTGCAGGGGCGCGGGGATGATCCGGATGCCGTCGGGCAGCTCTTCGGCGCGCCCGCCGATGTTGCGGAGGTTGCCGATGAGGGCGTCGATGCGGTTCGTCTCGTGGCCGCGGATGTGACCGATGCCGTGGAGCGTGGTCGGGGCGTCGGCGAACGCCGCGAGCACGAACAGCGTCGGCGCGAGCTCGCTCGCCGCACTGAGGTCGAGGTCGACACCGGCGATCCGGGGGCCTCCGGTGACCGTCAGCGCCCCTCCTCGCCGCGACGCGCGTCCGCCCAGCACCGTGAGGATCTCGGGCAGCAGTGCGCCGGGCTGGGTCGAGCTCGCCGGCCAGCCGGGGATCGTGACGGAGCCCTCCGTCAGCATCGCGGCCGCGAGGAACGGCGCCGCGTTGGACAGGTCGGGCTCGATCGCGGCATCCCGTCCGCGCAGCGTGCCCGCGGGCACGACCCACTCGTGGGGGGTGGGGTGCTCCACCTGGATGCCGCGGCGGGCGAGCGTCTCGATCGTCATCTCGATGTGGGGCGCGCTGGGCAGACGCTCCCCGGAGTGCACGAGGTGCAGCCCGACGTCGAAGCGGGGGGCGGCGAGCAGGAGGCCGGAGACGAACTGGCTGGAGCCGCTCGCGTCGATCGTGACCTCTCCGCCGCGGATGTGGCCGCGCCCGCGGACGGTGAACGGCAGCGACCAGGTGCCGCCGTCGTCGACGTCCGCACCGATCTCGCGCAGCGCCTTGATCATCTCGCCCATCGGGCGGTGCAGCGCGCTGGCATGGGCGGTCAGGGTGACGTCGCCGTCGGCGAGACCCGCGAGGGGGGCGACGAAGCGCATGACGGTGCCGGCCTGACCGCAGTCGATCTCGACGTCTCCGCGGAACGTGGCGGGGGGAGTGACGAGCAGGTCGGGCCCGAAGGCGCCCGCTCCGGGCACCTCGGTGATCTCCACCCCCAGAGCGCGCAGCGCGGCGATCATGCGCTCCGAGTCCTCGGAGTGCAGCGGCGACGTCAGCGTGCTGGGGCCGTCGGCGAGGGCGGCCAGGACCAGCTTGCGGTTCGTCAGCGACTTGGATCCGGGCACGGATACCGTCGCCTGGACGGCGTCATCCGCACGCGGCGCCCGCCAGACGGGATCCGCGGCCGGTTGGGGGAGGGAATACCCGGTCACTGTCATCGGGTTCTACCCTAACGAACCCATCGGACACCGCCGCCGCCCACCGCGGCGGGCCGTCCGAGCCAGACCGGGAGAGGAGCCCCGTGACCGCGACACTCGCACCCGTGCGGGCGGACATCGCCGACGTAGACTGGGCGCTGATGGAAGAGCAGGCGGCCTCAGCGCCCGACGACACGGTGTCCCAGAACCCAGCGTCCGAGTACCCCGAGCCGCCGTCGGAGGACGCGTCGACGGCGATCGACGTCCGCGCGCAGTTCGAGGAGCAGGCCCTGCCGTTCATGGACCAGCTGTACGCGGCGGGCATGCGGATGACGCGGAACCCGGCGGATGCCGCGGACCTCGTCCAGGAGACCTTCGTCAAGGCGTTCGCGTCGTGGTCCTCCTTCACGCAGGGCACCAACCTCAAGGCGTGGCTGTACCGCATCCTCACCAACACGTACATCAACACGTATCGCAAGAAGCAGCGCGAGCCCTATCAGGGCACGATCGACGACCTCGAGGACTGGCAGCTCGGCGGTGCCGAGTCGACCACGGCCACGAGCAGCCGCTCCGCCGAGGCGGAGGCCATCGACCACATGCCCGCGTCGGTGGTCAAGGACGCGCTGCAGTCGATCCCCGAGGACTTCCGGCTGGCGGTCTACCTCGCGGACGTCGAAGGCTTCGCGTATCAGGAGATCGCGGACATCATGAAAACCCCCATCGGCACGGTCATGAGCCGTCTGCACCGTGGCAGACGGATGCTGCGCGACCTCCTCGCCGACTACGCACGCGAGCGCGGCATCGATGTGCCGGCGCCCGCCACTTCTTCATCAGGGAGCAGGAAATGAGCGACTGCGGCTGCGACAAAGCGCGCAAAGATCTGGAGGAGTACCTCCGCAACGAAGTCTGCAAGACGGAGCACGCGGACATCCGTGCCCATCTGGAGACCTGCCCCTCCTGCCGCGACGAGGCACTGGTCGCGACGACGCTCACCGCGGTCGTGGCGCGTGCCTGCAAGGAGACGGCGCCCGAACAGCTGCGCGATCAGGTGCTCGCGCGTCTGCGCGCCGAGCAGGCCACGCACCACTGACCGCACCCCTGCGGGGCGGTCCGTGACCCGGCCCTGAAACGGGGTCAGCGCGCCGGCGGCGCGAAGACGTGGAGCGCACCGGGAACGACGTCGACCTCCAGGGGCAGCATCCCCACCGCGTCGCCGTCGGCGTAGGCGGTCGTCGCGGGGGCGGACAGCCGCACCCGCCGCACGCGCGCGGTGACGACCTCATCGAGGCCGGTGTGCGTGCCGCGGTAGACGCGGGGCAGCAGTCGCAACAGGCGGGCGCGGCCGAGCGGGCGCACGAGCGTGACGTCGAGGAGGCCGTCGGCGAGGTCGGCATCCGGGCAGATGGGGATGCCGCCGCCGTAGGTGGGGCCGTTGCCCACCGTCGCCATGAGCAGCTCCTCGCTGCGGCGCTCGATCGTGCCGTCGTCGTGCTCGAGCTCCACCTCGAAGGCGACGCAGCGCAGCCGCAGGAACTCGATGAGGATCGCGAGGTCGTAGCGGACGTGTCCGCGGGGCCAGCGCATGCGGTTGGCACGGTCGTTCACCCGCGAGTCGAACCCGCTCGCCAGCACGGTCGCGTACAACGTCGTCGAGCCGTCCGCGCGACGCACGCGCGCGAGATCGATCGTGCGCGTGGACCCGGCCACGACGGCCTCGGCGGCGCCGCGCGCATCGCGCTCGCGCAGCCCGAGGGCCGTGGCCACGTCGTTGCCGGTCCCCGTCGGCACGATGCCGAGCGGGATGCCGGTGCCCGCGAGCTCCTGCGCGGCGAGATTGACCGTGCCGTCGCCGCCCGCGACGAGCACGGCGTCGGCCCCCGCGTCGAGGGCGAGGCGCAGCAGGCGCGTCGATTCGGCGGCGCTCCCGCCCGCGATCAGCGTCGTGCGGATGCCGTGGGCGCGCAGGAGCGCGGCGACGTCCTCCGCGGCGTGCGTGCGCGCGGAGGCGCGAGCGGTCGGGTTGACGAGGAGCGCGACGTCCATGTCGTCCAGTCGGGTGTGTCGGGCCCCTCGTCTCGCCGCGTCAGACGGTCAGCGCCTTCTCGAGGATCGCGGCCTGCTCGCGCGCGTGCACCTTCGGCGAGCCCGTCGCCGTCGAGGCGGCGGCGGCGCGGGACACGCGTCGGATCGTGCGACCGTGCAGGTGCTTGACGACCTCGAGCGCGATGAACGGCCACGCGCCCTGGTTCTCGGGCTCGTCCTGCACCCAGACGAGCTGAGCGTTCGGGTATCGCTCGATCACGGCGTTGAGCTGGTCGATCGGCGCGGGGTAGAGCTGCTCGAGGCGCACGAGCGCGACCTGCGGGTTGGGCTTCTTGTCGAGCTCGGCCTTCAGATCCCAGTGGATCTTCCCGGAGTGGAGCAGCACGCGCGTCACGCCCGACGGGTCGATGTTCCGATCGTCGTCCAGCACCGGCTCGAAGCGTCCGCTGGTGAACGCGTCGACGGGGCTCGTGGCTCCGCGAAGACGCAGCATCGCCTTCGGCGTGAAGACGATCAGGGGGCGACGCGGCCGGGCGTAGGCCTGACGGCGCAGCAGGTGGAAGTACGACGCGGGCGTGGAGGGGCGCGCGACGGTCATGTTGTCCTGCGCGCACATCTGCAGGTAGCGCTCGATGCGCGCCGAGGAGTGGTCGGGCCCCTGGCCCTCGTAGCCGTGGGGGAGCAGCAGCACGACGCTCGACTGCTGACCCCACTTCTGGTCGGCCGCGGAGATGTACTCGTCGATGACCGACTGGGCGCCGTTGGCGAAGTCGCCGAACTGCGCCTCCCACAGCGTCAGCGTGTCGGGCCGCTCGACCGAGTAGCCGTACTCGAAGGCCATCGCCGCGTACTCGCTCAGCAGCGAGTCGTAGACGTAGAAGCGGCCCTGGCTCTCGGACAGGTTCGCCAGCGGCAGCCACTCCTGACCGTTCGCCCGGTCGTGCAGCACCGCGTGACGCTGGACGAACGTGCCGCGGCGGGCGTCCTGACCCGCGAGGCGCACGTTCGTGCCCTCCATCAGCACCGAGCCGAAGGCGAGCAGCTCGCCGAAGCCCCAGTCGATCTGCCCGTTGCGGCTCATGTCGAGGCGCTTGTCGAGCAGCTGCTGCAGCTTGTTGTGCACCGTGAAGCCGTCGGGCTTGTTGACGAAGGCGTCGCCGATCTGGTTGACGACCTCGACGGACACGCCGGTGGTCTCCGGCTCGCCGACGGCCTGGTCGACCGGTCCGGTCGTCGAGGGCGAGACGATGCCCGTGGCGCCGGTCTCGGCGGCGTGCGTCTCGGCGAAGGCGATCTCGAGGCGGTTCTGGAAGTCCTGCTTGGCCTTCTCGTACTCCTCCTCGGTGATGTCGCCGCGACCGACGAGCGACTCCGTGTAGAGGCGGCGCACGGAGCGCTTGGCCTCGATGAGGTTCGTCATCAGCGGCTGCGTCATCGACGGGTCGTCGCCCTCGTTGTGACCGCGGCGGCGGTAGCAGACGAGGTCGATCACGACGTCGCGGTTGAATTCCTGGCGGTAGGCCACGGCGAGCTCGGCCACACGCACGACGGCTTCGGGGTCGTCGCCGTTCACGTGGAAGATGGGCGCCTGGATCGTCTTGGCGACGTCCGTGGCGTACACCGAGGTGCGCCCGTCCTGGGGGAGGGTCGTGAAGCCGACCTGGTTGTTGACGACGACGTGCACCGTTCCGCCCGTGCGGTAGCCGCGCAGCTGCGACATCTGCAGGGTCTCGACGACGACGCCCTGGCCGGCGAAGGCCGCGTCGCCGTGCACGAGGATGGGCAGCCAGGAGAAGGAGCCGATCGGCATCCGGTCCTGCTTGGCGCGGACGACGCCTTCCAGCACCCCGTCGACCGTCTCGAGGTGCGAGGGGTTGGCGGCGAGGTACACGGGCAGTTCCTCGCCGGCATCCGACACGAACGTGCCCTGCGTGCCGAGGTGGTACTTCACGTCGCCCGAGCCGCTCTTGGAGCCGATCGCGACGGAGCCCTCGAACTCGCGGAAGATCTGGCTGTAGGTCTTGCCGGCGATGTTCGTCAGCACGTTGAGGCGACCGCGGTGCGCCATGCCGATGGCGGCGCCGTCGAGGCCGGCACCGGCGGCGCCCTGCAGGATCTGGTCGAGCAGCGGGATGAGGGACTCGCCGCCCTCGAGGCTGAAGCGCTTCTGGCCGACGTACTTCGTCTGCAGGAAGGTCTCGAAGGCCTCGGCCTGGTTGAGCTTGTCGAGGATGCGCAGCTGCTCGTCGTGGCTCGGCTTCTGGTACTTGACCTCGACGTTGTCCTGGAACCACTTGCGCTGGGCCGGGTCCTGGATGTGCATGTACTCGACGCCGACCGTGCGGCAGTACGAGTCGCGGAGGACGCCCAGGATGTCGCGCAGCTTCATGAGCCGCTTGCCGCCGAAACCTCCCGTGACGAACTCGCGGTCGAGGTCCCAGAAGGTGAGGCCGTGGTTCTCGATCTCGAGGTCGGGGTGCGTGCGCTGCACGTACTCGAGCGGGTCCGTGTCGGCCATGAGGTGGCCGCGGACGCGGTAAGAGTTGATGAGCTCCTGCACGCGGGCGGTCTTGTCGACGCGCTCGGCGATGTCGACGTTGATGTCGCCGGCCCAGTGGATGGGCGCGTAGGGGATGCGCAGGGCCGCGAAGACGCCCTCGTAGAAGCCGCGCTGACCGGTGAGCAGCTCGTGGACGATCTTCAGGAACTCGCCGGAGCCCGCGCCCTGGATCACGCGGTGGTCGTACGTGCTGGTCAGGGTGATCGTCTTGCCGATGCCGAGCTCGACCAGGGTCTTCTCGCTCGAGCCCTGGAACTCGGCGGGGTACTCGAGGGCGCCGGCGCCGACGATGCAGCCCTGGCCCTTCATGAGGCGCGGCACGGAGTGGACCGTGCCGATGCCGCCGGGGTTGGTCAGCGAGATCGTGGTGCCCTGGAAGTCGGCGGCGGTGAGCTTGCCGCCGCGGGCGCGCTTGACGAGGTCCTCGTAGGCCGAGAGGTACTCGCCGAACGTCAGCGACTCCGCCTGCTTGATGGAGGGCACCATGAGCGCGCGCGTGCCGTCGGGCTTGGGCAGGTCGATCGCGATGCCGAGGTTGATGTGCGCGGGGGCGACGACCGACGGCTTGCCGTCGATCTCGGCGTAGGACACGTTCTGGCTGGGGAAGGCCTTGAGCGCCTGGATGAGCGCCCAGCCGATGAGGTGCGTGAAGCTCACCTTGCCGCCGCGCGTGCGCGACATGTGGTTGTTGATGACGATGCGGTTGTCGATCATGAGCTTCGCCGGCACGGTGCGCACGCTCGTCGCGGTCGGCACGGTGAGCGACTCGTCCATGTTCGCGGCGAGGGTCTTCGGCATGCCGCGCAGCGGCGTGACGACGTCCTCGCGGGCGGCCGGGGTCGGCGTCGGGTCGGTGTTCGGCGCCTGGGCCGGCACGGGCTGCGGCGAGGCGGGCCGCGCGGTGGTGCGCGCGACCGGCTGCGCGCCGACGACGGGGATCGGCGCAGTCATCGGGCGGGCGTCGGTCGCCGCCGGGGCGGTCGCCGCGGGAGCGGATGCGGCGGCGGGGGCCGTCGTCGCGGGCGCGGGCGTCCCGGCATCCGTCTGGGTCTTCTCGTACGCCTCCAGCACGGGCCACCAGGCCCGGTCGACCGAGTCGCGATCCTTCGCGAACTGGTCGTACATCTCGGCGACGAGCCATTCGTTGGCCCCGAACTCGCCGTCGCTCGAAGTTCCCACGCCGGTCACCTGACTGGACACGGTTGCGCCTGCTTTCATCGATGAACTTCAGATCGTGCGAGGCCCGCTGCTGTGTATGGCGCGGCCCACACGCACACGTTCATCAAGGGTATCCCAGGTTTTCTGTCGGTACCGTGGGAACCATGCAGTTCTCCGGCGCCCAGCCCACCGTCGATCTCACCTACTCCGACGTGTTCCTCGTGCCCCGTCGCTCGGGCGTGACGAGCCGGCTGGACGTCGACCTGTCGCCGCGCGACGGCACCTCCGCGACCATCCCACTGGTCGCGTCGAACATGAACTCGGTCACCGGTCCCCGCCTCGCCGCTGCCCTCGCCCGCCGCGGCGGGCTGGGCGTGCTGCCGCAGGACATGCCGCTGCAGGACATCGACGCGGCGATCCGCTGGGTCAAGGACCAGCCCGTGCCGTGGGACACGCCCCTCGTGCTGGGCGCCGACGCGACCGTCGCCGAGGCCGCGGCGCTGCTTCCCGCGACGGAGGGCCACGGCATCGTCGTGGTGTCCGGCGAGACCGCCCGCGTCCACGTCGACGACATCCTCGGGGTCGTGCCGGCCACGCGCCTCGGCACGGCGCTTCCCGACGCGCGGCTGGGCGATCTCGCCCGCGGGCGCGGGGCCTCGATCGACGCCGACGACGTCACCGACGCCCGCCACGCCTTCGACCTGATCGTCGCCGCGGGCGCCGAGACCGTCTGCGTCCTGCACCACGGCTACCTCGTCGGCACGCTCTCGCAGCGCACGGCGCTGCGCTCGACGCTGTACCGCCCCGCCGTCGACGCGGACGGTCGGCTGATCGTCGCGGCGGCCGTGGGCATCAACGGCGACGTCGCCGCCAAGGCCCGCGCGCTCGTCGCGGCCGGCGTCGACGTGCTCGTCGTCGACACCGCGCACGGCCACCAGGAGGGGATGCTGCGCGCGCTGCACACGGTGTCGGAGCTGGGCCTGGGCATCCCGATCGCGGCCGGCAACATCGTCACGGCCGAGGGCGTGCGCGATCTCGTCGGTGCGGGGGCGACCATCCTCAAGGTGGGCGTCGGACCGGGCGCGATGTGCACGACCCGCATGATGACCGCGGTGGGCCGCCCGCAGTTCTCCGCCGTGCTCGAGACGGCGCAGGCCGCCGCCGAGCTCGGCGCGCACGTCTGGGCGGACGGAGGCGTGCGCTACCCGCGCGACGTGGCGCTGGCCCTGGCCGCGGGCGCGGCATCCGTCATGATCGGCTCGTGGTTCGCCGGGACCATCGAGGCTCCGGGCCAGCTGCAGGTCGACGAGGCCGGCCGCGTTTTCAAGGAGTCGTGGGGGATGGCCTCGACGAAGGCGGTCCAGGGCCGCTTCGGGCGCCTCGACCCCTACGAGCGCGCCCGCAAGGAGCTGTTCGCGGAGGGCATCTCGTCGTCGAAGATCTACCTCGACCCGCTGCGGCCGTCCGTGGAGGACCTCGTCGACATGATCACGTCGGGCGTGCGGTCCTCGTTCACCTACGCGGGGGCTGCGACGGTGCCCGCGTTCCACGAGCGTGCGACGGTCGGGCTGCAGTCCGCCGCCGGTTACGAGGAGGGCAAGGCCCTGCCGGTCAGCTGGTGACCTCCTCGGCTCCGCGCCCTTCCCACTCGCGCCGCAGCACTCCCATGACCACCGAGTCGTAACGCGTGCCGCGCACCTCGCGGGCGTCGCGGAAGCGGGCTTCCTCCGTGAAACCCAGGCGGCGGCCGACGGCGAGCATGCGCTCATTGCCGGACCACGTCGAGTAGTCGAGTCGCACGGCCGCCGTGGTGCGGAAGAGGTAGTCGGTCCAGACGGCCAGCGCATTCGTTCCGATCCCGCGGCCGCGGATCGACGGGTCGTACACGGTGAGCCCCATGCGCCGCCAGTCCGATTCCTCCGACTCCCAGTGCCACGAGGCACTACCGATCATCGTCGCGGGCTCCGTGACATTGTGCCCGCGGCATCCAGCCCAGACGCGGGCCGGGTGCCGTAAACTCTTCTGCACCATGGACGACCCTCCCAGTTGTAGACGATCGCCCCACCGACCCTCCCCGAGCATGATCGGGGGTGACGCGTGATGGAATTCGTCATGTTGGGCGTGGGGCTTCTGCTCACCATCGGAACGGGACTGTTCGTCGCGAGCGAGTTCGCGCTGGTCAACCTCGATCGCGCCGACCTCGAGGCCCGCCAGGCCGCCGGCGAGTCGCGGCTGTCGCTGACCATCAGCGCGCTGCGCATCACCTCCACGCACCTGTCGAGCGCGCAGCTGGGCATCACGCTCACGACGCTGCTCACCGGTTACACGATGGAGCCCGCGCTGACGAGCCTGCTCAGTCCCGTGCTCGCGGGGTGGGGCGTGCCCGACACGCTCGTGCGCGTCATCGCCACCACCCTGGCCATCGTCATCGCCACGACGTTCTCGATGATCCTCGGCGAGCTGGTGCCGAAGAACTTCGCCCTCGCCATCCCGCGTCAGACCGCCAAGCTCGTCATCCCGTTCCAGGTCGCCTTCACGACCGTCTTCCGCCCCGCGATCACCGTGCTCAACGGGAGCGCGAACGGTGTGCTGCGCGGCATGGGCATCGAGCCCAAGGAGGAGCTGTCGGGCGCCCGCACGGCCGAGGAGCTGTCCAGCCTCGTGCGCCGCTCCGCGAGCGCCGGCCTCCTCGAGGAGGACACGGCATCCCTGCTGGATCGCACCCTCACCTTCGCGCGGCTCACCACCGCCGACGTGATGACCCCGCGGCCCAGCATCCACGCCGTCGCCGCCGGTGACAGCGTCGAGGACGTCATCCAGCTCGCCCGGCGCACGGGCCACAGCCGCTTCCCCGTCTACGACGAGTCGATGGACGACATCACCGGCATCGTCCACCTCAAGCAGGCCGTCAGCGTGCCGCGCGAGCGTCGCGGCGACGTGCCGGCCGCCGCGATCGCGCAGGAGCCGCTGCGGGTGCCCGAGGCCGTCCACCTGGACGCCGTCATGTCGGAGCTGCGCTCCCGCGGATACCAGATGGCGATCGTCGTCGACGAGTACGGCGGGACCGCCGGGGTCGTGACCCTCGAAGACCTCGTGGAGGAGATCGTGGGCGAAGTGCTCGACGAGCACGACCGCAGCCGGGCCGGCGTCGTGCGGATGGCCGGAGCGGTCACGTTCCCCGCCGAGCTGCGTCCGGATGAGGTGCTCGACCGCACCGGCATCCGCGTGCCCGAAGGGGACGTGTACGACACCGTCGGCGGATTCTTCATGTCGACCCTCGAGCGCATCCCCGTCGTCGGGGACCGCATCGATCTCGAGGACGGGACGCTGGAGGTGCAGCGGATGGACGGCCGGCGCGTCGACCGCGTCCGGTTCACGCCGCACCCGCTGCCGGACGGTGCCGACGTGCCCGACGCGGCACGCGAGGGAGGTGAGCGACGATGAGCGATTGGGCCGGAATCGCCTGGCTGGTCGTCCTGCTGGCGTTCAACGCGTTCTTCGTCGGCGCCGAGTTCGCCGTGATCTCCGCACGCCGCTCGCAGATCGAGCCGCTCGCCGAGAAGGGGTCGAAGACGGCGGTCACCGCGTTGTACGCGATGGAGCACGCCACCCTGATGCTGGCCACGAGCCAGCTCGGCATCACGATCTGCTCGCTCCTGATCCTGAACGTCTCCGAGCCGGCGATCCACCACCTCCTGGAGGTGCCGCTCGGACTCACGGGGTGGAGCGAGGCCGTCATCGGCGGCGTCGCGTTCGCGATCGCCCTGATCCTCGTGTCGTACCTGCACGTCGTGTTCGGCGAGATGGTGCCGAAGAACCTCGCGTTCTCGCTGCCCGACCGGGCCGTGCTCCTGCTCGCCACCCCGCTGGTGTGGACGTCGAAGCTCTTCTACCCGATCATCGTCGCGCTCAACTGGATCGCGAACCACATCGTGCGCCTGTTCCGCGTCGAGCCGAAGGATGAGGCGGCGTCGACGTTCACGCTCGACGAGGTCGCCACGATCGTGAACCAGTCGCGCATCGAGGGTGTGCTCGACGATGCGTCGGGCGCGGTGACGGCCGCGGTGGAGTTCACCGACAAGAAGGCGCGCGACGTCGCCGTGCCGCTGTCCGAGCTGGTGACGCTGCCCGAGACGACGACGCCCGACGAGATCGAGCGCGCCGTCGCCAAACACGGGTTCTCGCGGTACGTGATCGTGGATGCCGAGGGCGCCCCGATCGGCTACGTGCACCTGAAGGACGTGCTGCGCGCCGCCGAGGGTGCCGGGGCCGAGGAGAAGATCGTCGCTCCGATCAAGCCCAAGCGCATCCACCACATGGTGCCCGTCGCCGAGACGACCGACCTCGAGGACGCGCTGGCGCTCATGCGGCGCACGAGCCGTCACCTGGCCCAGGTGCGCAACGCGGCGGGGGAGACGACGGCCGTGCTGTTCCTCGAGGACATCATCGAGGAGCTCGTCGGCGAGGTGCACGACGCGACGCGTCGCGGCTACTGAGCAGAGGCGGCGTTTCGACGCGGCCCTGCGGGCCTCGCTCGACGACCGGGAGGGATGACCCCCCGGTCGTCGAGCGAGCGGACCGCGTCGACACGCCCGCGCGGCGCCCGATCAGCGGGCGACGGGGCGGGCGCGCAGGTACTGCGGCGGCCAGAGGCCCGCGTCGGGCTCACCGAGCTCGACCTGCGCGCGCAGCGCGAAGTGCGGGTCGCGCAGCCACTCGCGCCCGGCGAGGATGACGTCGGCGGCGCCGGAGGCGAGGATCTCCTCGGCCTGAGCGCCCGACGAGATCTCGCCGACCGCGCTCACCGCCACGCCGCCCTCGCGGCGCACCTCGGCGGCCAGCGGCACCTGGTAGCCGGGACCGGTGGTGATGCGCTGATGGGCGACGAGCCCGCCGCTGGAGATGTCGAAGAAGTGGGCGCCGCGCGCGGCCGCCCAGGCGGCCACGGTCGCCGTCTGCGCGGCATCCCATCCGCCTTCGGCCCAGTCGGATGCCGAGAACCGCACGAGCAGCGCGGCGTCGGGGGCCGCCGCGCGCACGGCGTCCACGACGCGCAGCAGCAGGCGGGCGCGGTTCTCGAGGGAGCCGCCGTACTCGTCGGTGCGGAGGTTGGACAGCGGCGAGAGGAACTGGTGCAGGAGGTAGCCGTGCGCGGCGTGGATCTCGAGCACCTCGAAGCCGGCGGCGACGGCGCGCGCCGCGGCATCCGCGAACGCCTCGACGATGCGGTCGATGCCGGCGGCGTCCAGCGCTTCGGGCGCTTCGAACCCGTCGTAGGCGACGGCGGACGGCGCGACGGTGCTCCAGCCGCCCTCGCTCAGGGGGACGGTGCCGCGGCGGCCCGAGAAGGGCGACCACGTCGACGCCTTGCGGCCGGCGTGGGCGAGCTGCACGCCGGGCAGAGCGCCGCGGGAGCGGATCGCGGCGGCGATGGGGGCCCAGGCGTCGCGCTGCTCGTCGTTCCACAGGCCGACGTCCTCCGGTGAGATCCGGCCCTCGGGGACGACGGCGGTCGCCTCGGCGATCACGACGCCGGCACCGCCCGAGGCGAACTGCGCGAGGTGCACGTGGTGCCAGTCGTTCGGCACGCCGTCGGTGGCCGAGTACTGGCACATGGGCGCGACCCACAGGCGGTTGCGCACCGTGCGTCCGGCCAGATCGTAGGGGTGAACAGCAGGCTCATCGTGACTCTCCGGAGGGGTCGTGGGGTGGGCGTTTCGACTCGGCCTGGCGGCCTCGCTCAACGACCGGGGGTGGGGTGGGTGTTTGGACTCGGCCTGGTGGCCTCGCTCGACGACCGGGGGTGGGGCCGGGGTACAGTGGCGGGCATGAGCGCTGCCCGGCCGTGGTCGGCGGCGGAATCCGCCGCCCTCCTCAGGGTGCCAACCGCCGACGACGACAAGTATTCCCGCGGCGTCGTGGGGCTGCGCACCGGATCCGAGGAGTACCCGGGGGCGGCCGTGCTGGGTGTCGAGGCGGCGTGGCGCACGGGTGTGGGCATGGTGCGCTACCTCGGACCCCGCCGCGCCGCGGACCTCGTGCTGCACCGCCGACCCGAGACGGTCACCGCCGACGGCCGGGTGCAGGCGTGGGTCGTCGGCTCCGGCACGTCCGCGCAGACGCGGACCGCCGCGGAGACCTCCGCCGTCCGGACGCTCCTCGCCGGAGAGGTGCCGGTCGTCGTGGACGCCGGCGCCCTCGATCTCGTGCCGTCCGCGCCGGCCGGCGCATCCACCCGCCTGGTGCTCACTCCGCACGATCGCGAGCACACCGCCCTGCGCCGCCGCCTCGGGCGCGACGAGCAGCCCGATCGCGAGGCGGCCGCCGCCGACACCGCGACGGCGACGGGTGCGGTCGTCCTCCTGAAAGGCGGCACGACCCTGATCGCCGCCCCCGGCACGGGCGCCCCCGCCCTGCGCTCGGTCACGTCCGGCGTCGGCTGGCTCGCCACCGCCGGGACGGGCGACGTGCTCGCCGGCGTGCTGGGCGCGCTGCTGTCCGCCTACCCCGACCGACCCGCGGATGCCGCGGCCACCGCCGCCTGGCTGCACGGGCGCGCCGGCGCGCTCGCGTCCGAGCGACACGGCGGCGGACCGATCGTCGCCCTCGACGTCGCGCACGCCGTGGCATCCGTCGTCGGGCAGCTGGTCTCGGACCGTTGAGCGCGTCTCCTTAGGATGGGGGGATGACGAGGCGGAGCGCACTGTGGGCCGCCTTCGTGATCGTGCACGTCGCCGTGGCCTGGCTCGGCTTCCTCCTGCCGAACGAGCCGATGGGCGACGTCTACCGCGTGTACGAGCCCTGGTCGCTCGGCGCCCTGCAGGGATACGGCATCGTCGGCATCGACCAGTCCTGGGTGTACCCACAGCTGGCCCTGCTGCCCATGCTGCTCGCCCACGCCTTCGCCTGGATCGCCGGCTACACCGTCGCGTGGGCGCTTGTGGTGATCGCCGCGGATGCCGTCGCCTTCGCGGTGCTCATCGGTCGCGCCGGATCGGCGGGACGCCGGACGGCGGGCTGGTTCTGGCTCTGCTACATCGCACTGCTGGGCCCGGTCGGCCTCTACCGTCTGGACGGGTTCACCGTGGCGCTGGCGGTGCTGGGCTGCCTGTGGCTGCTCGGGCGGCCGTGGCTGGCCTCCGTGCTGCTGGCGGTCGCCACGTGGATGAAGGTGTGGCCCGCCGCTCTGCTCGCCGCCGCGGTCGTGGTGCTGCGTCGGCGGATCGCCCTGATCGGCGGGGCGCTGCTGGTGAGCGCGGCGACCCTCCTCCTCGTCGTCGCCCTCGGGGGCGCGGCGCACGCGTTCGGGTTCATCGG
This sequence comes from Microbacterium sp. PAMC21962, assembly GCF_019443465.1. Lineage (NCBI taxonomy): Bacteria > Bacillati > Actinomycetota > Actinomycetes > Micrococcales > Microbacteriaceae > Microbacterium > Microbacterium sp. PAMC21962. The sequence goes on from NZ_CP080381.1 coordinate 3,364,987, forward strand.
CGATCAGACGTCGCGGGGCCTGCAGGTCGAGGCGCCCATCAGCATGCCCTACCTCTGGGGCGCGCTCCTCGGCATCCCCGGCTTCTCGGTGTACTACGCCCAGGACCTGCTGACCTTCCAGGTCACGGGCACCGAGATCGATCCCGTCATCGCGGCGATGACGCCCGCGCTCATGATCGCGATGCTCGCCGTCGTGGGCCTGGGGGCGGCCGCGGTCATGCGCGGCGCCCGCTACGCGACGCTGTTCCCGACGCTGTCGCTCGCGCTGGTGTTGGGTTTCATCGTCTTCAACAAGGTCGGCTCGCCGCAGTACCTGTGCTGGCTCGTGCCCTCGCTGGTCGTCGGTCTGGTCATCGATCGCCGGCGATGGTCGGCCCCGGCATCCGTGGCCCTCTTCGCCGCGCTGCTGACGCAGCTCGTCTACCCGCTGACCTACAACGGCATCCTGTATCCGCAGGTGGTGCCGGTGAGCCTGCTGACCCTGCGCAACCTCGTGCTCGTCGCGATGTTCGTCTGGATGCTGGTCCGGCTCGTCGCGGTCGTGCGGGCGCCCACCGGGCCGGCACGGGCTGCCCGAGCCGCCGCCCTCGAGACGCCCACCGTGCGCAGCCTGCCCTGACCGCTCACCCCGATCGAAGGAGTCCCCATGCTCGTCGCGTTCTCCGTCGCCCCCAGCGGCGCATCCTCGCAGCCGACCGCGTCCGCGGACGGCTCGGTCCACGACGCCGTCGCCGCGGCGGTGAAGGTGGTGCGGGAGTCCGGCCTGCCGCACCGGACGACCTCGATGTTCACGGAGATCGAGGGGGAGTGGGACGAGGTGTTCGCGGTCGTGAAGGCGGCGACGGATGCCGTGATGCCGTTCGGCTCGCGCGTCTCGCTGGTGCTCAAGGCCGACATCCGGCCCGGGCGCACCGGTGAGATCGACGGGAAGATCGAGCGGCTCGAGACGGCCATCGCGGCGCTCGACGACCCGTCCTAGGCCGGCCTTGACGCTGTCGGCAACCGGTAGCATGACCGGGTGATCTCCTCGACACCGTCGAGGGGTGCGGCGATGTGGGCGCTCCTCTCTCTCGCCGTCGGCTCGTTCGGCATCGGCATGACCGAGTTCGTCGTCATGGGCCTGCTTCCCGACATCGCCGCCGACCTGCTGCCCGCCACGTGGGCGGCCTCGCCCGAGGATGCCGTCGCGCACGCCGGCTGGCTCATCACGCTGTACGCGCTCGGGGTGGTCATCGGCGCGCCGACGATCGCCGGCGCCGTCGCGAAGTACCCGCGACACCGCGTCATGCTGGCGCTCGCCGCCGCGCTGACGGTCGGCAACGCGCTGACCCTGGTGGCCCCGACGTTCGAGCTGGTCGCGGCATCCCGCGTGCTGGCCGGGCTGCCGCACGGCGCGTACTTCGGCATCGGCGCGCTCGTCGCCGCCGACGTCATGGGGCCGGGCAACCGCGCGAAGGGCGTCGCGTTCGTGCTCACCGGGCTCACGGTCGCGAACGTCGTGGGTGTGCCGCTCGGGACCTTCCTCGGGCAGAGCTTCGGCTGGCGCGTCGCCTTCCTCGTCGTCGCACTCATCTTCGCGCTCGCCGCCGTGATGATCGCCCTGACCGTGCCCGCCCACGCGGGGGATCCCGGCCGCACGCTCCGCGCCGAGCTGGGCGCGCTGCGCATCGGCCAGGTGTGGCTGACCCTCGGGGTCGGCGCGATCGGCTTCGGCGGCTTCTTCGCGGCCTACAGCTATGTCGCCTCGATCGTGACCGAGGTGGCCGGCGCGCCGAGCGCCGTGGTCCCCGTCATCCTCATCGTCATGGGCCTCGGGATGACGATCGGCAACCTGGTCGGCGGCCACCTCGCCGATCGCGACCTGAAGCGCACGATGCTGGGCGGCCTCGCCGCCCTGGTCGTGGTGCAGGTGCTCCTCGCGCTGAGCGCGGGGCTGCTGCTCACCCTCGGGGTGTTCATCTTCCTCGTCGGCTTCGTGTCGTCGGTGCTCAGCCCGTCGATCCAGACGCGGCTCATGGACGTCGCCGGCGACAACCAGTCGATCGCCGCGGCGCTGAACCACTCGGCGCTGAACATCGGCAACGCGAGCGGGGCGTTCCTCGGCGGCGTCGTGATCGCCGCGGGGTTCGGCTTCGTCGCGCCGGTCTGGGTGGGCGCGCTGCTCGCGGCATCCGGGCTCGTGCTCGCCCTGGTCAGCTTCGGGATCGAGGCGCGCGCGACGCGCCGTGCCGTGCACCCGGCCGGCTGAGTCGTATCAGTCCTGCAGCAGTCGCCGCAGATGTGCTCCCACCGCGGGCGTCTCGATGAGGAAGCCGTCGTGGCCGAAGTCGCTCGACAGCACGATCGCGCCGTCGTCGATCGTCGTGCGGATGCCTCGTGCGATCCGGTGCTGACCGTCGATCGGGAACAGCCGGTCGCTGTCGATGCCGAGCACGAGGGTGCGGGCGGTGACCCGGGCGAGGGCGTCCTCGACACCGCCGCGATCACGACCGACGTCGTGCGAGTTCATCGCCTCGACGAGCGTGATGTAGGTGTTCGCGTCGAAGCGGCGCGTGAACTTGTTGCCGTGGAAGTCGAGATAGCTCTCCACGGCGAACCGGCCGCCGTGCCCGAGCGGGCTCTTTCCCGACTGCCACGAGCGCTGGAAGCGCTGGTTCAGCTCGGTGGGGCTGCGGTAGTTCAGCAGTGCCATGCGGCGGGCCAGGGCAAGACCGCGGTGCGGGCCGTCGCCGTCGGGCGCGTCGTAGTACTCGCCGTCCGCGAAGCGGGGGTCCATCTGGATGGCCTCCAGCTGCACGCCGTTGAGGGCGATCTGGTCGGCCGTGGTCGTCGGCGGCGAGGAGAGGACCGCCAGCCGGCGCACCCGCTCGGGGAGGCCGACACCCCACTCCAGGGCGTGCATCCCGCCCATCGAGCCGCCGATCACCGCTGCCCACACCGGGATTCCCAGGCTGTCGGCGAGGAGCACCTGCGCGGCGACCTGGTCGCGGATCGTGAGGTACGGGAAGCGTCCCGCCCACTCGTAGCCGTCGGGTGCGATCGAGGACGGGCCTGTCGAGCCCTGGCATCCGCCGAGCATGTTGGGCGCCACGACGAACCAGCGGTCGGTGTCGATGGCAGCGCCGGGACCGACGATGTCGTCCCACCAGCCCGCGGTGGGGTGGCCGGGGCCGGCCGCGCCGCGCACATGGCTGTCGCCGGTCAGCGCGTGCAGCACGAGCACGGCGTTGTCGCGGTCGGGGGACAGCTCGCCCCAGGTCTCGTAGGCGAGTCGGATGCCGGGCAGCGCCCGACCGCCTTCCGTTGTGAACGCGCCGAACGCGGCGAACCGGCGCTCGCCGGCCGGATCGCCGTCGCGCCAGGCGCCCGTCGCCGGGGGACGTCCGCGCAGGAGACGCGCGTCGGCCTCCGTGATCGGCGCGCTCGGCACCGTGTCCTCGGAGGTCTGCCAGTCCATACGCTCCATTCTCCCGGCTCGCCCGGCGCGCGAACCGACTGTTACGCCGGGCGGGGCCCACACGCACGAACTCCGCAGTCGATCGCGTGATCGGCTGCGGAGTTCGCGGCATCCTGCGGTGCTCGCGCGCCGCGGGAGGGGAGTGGGCTCAGGCGCGGGCGGCCTCGGAGACCTTGCGCGCGGCGGCGAGGGCCTGCGCGAGGTCGGCCTTGAGGTCCTCGACGTTCTCCAGACCCACCGACAGGCGCACGAGGCCGGGGGTCACACCCGTCGTGAGCTGCTGCTCGGGCGTGAGCTGCGAGTGCGTCGTGGATGCCGGGTGGATGACGAGCGAGCGCACGTCGCCGATGTTCGCGAGGTGGCTGAACAGCTCGAGCGCGTTGACGAACTCACGGCCGGCCTCCACGCCCCCCTTCAGCTCGAACGAGAGCACCGCGCCGACACCCTTTGGGGCGTAGCGGTTCGCGGCGGCGTACCAGGGCGAGGTGGGCAGGCCCGAGTAGTTCACCGACGCGATGTCGTCGTGGTTCTCCAGCCACTCCGCGATTTCCTGCGCGTTCTGCACGTGACGCTCGATGCGCAGCGACAGGGTCTCGATGCCCTGGATGAGCAGCCACGCGCTCTGCGGCGAGATGGCGGCACCCAGGTCGCGCAGCAGCTGCACGCGGGCCTTGATGACGTAGGCCAGGCCGTCGCCGACCGCCTGCGTGTAGACCGCGCCGTGGTAGGAGGGGTCGGGGGTGGTCAGGCCCGGGAAGCGGTCGGCGTGCTCCGACCACGGGAAGGTGCCGCCGTCGACGATCGCGCCGCCGATGACGGTGCCGTGACCGCCGAGGAACTTGGTGGCCGAGTGCACGACGATGTCGGCGCCGTGCTCGAACGGGCGGATGAGGTACGGGGTCGCGATCGTGTTGTCGACGATGAGCGGCACCCCGGCCTCGTGCGCGACGTCGGCGACGGTGCGGATGTCGAGGACGTTGATCTGCGGGTTGCCGATCGTCTCCGCGAAGAACAGCTTCGTGTTCGGGCGGACGGCGCGGCGCCACTCCTCGGGGTCGTCCTGGTTCTCGACGAACGTGACCTCGATGCCGAGCTTGCCCAGCGTGTACTTGAACAGGTTGTAGGTGCCGCCGTAGATCGAGCTCGACGAGACGATGTGGTCGCCCGCCTCGGCGATGTTGAGCACCGCGAAGGTCTCCGCGGCCTGACCCGATGCGACGAGGAGGGCGCCGGTGCCGCCCTCGAGCGCGGCGATGCGCTGCTCGACGACATCCTGCGTGGGGTTCTGGATGCGGGTGTAGATGTTGCCGAACTCGGCCAGAGCGAAGAGGTTCGCGGCGTGGTCGGCGTTGTCGAACACGTAGGAGGTGGTCTGGTAGATCGGGGTGGCGCGCGCCTTCGTGACCGGATCGGGCTGGGCGCCCGCGTGGATCTGCGTGGTCTCGAAGCGCCAGTTCTCGGATGCGGACATGTCGGGCTCCATCGGGGTATCGGGAAGTGGAGGGGTGCCGGGACGGACGCCGCGGCCACCACCGAGAGTAGGGATCGGCGTCGTTGTCAACAACGGGTGGGAAATGTGACGTAACGAATTCGGCTCCCGACGGCATCCGGCACCGTGACGTAGCGTGGGGGCATGACTTCGCAGCAGGGGACCAGACGAGCCGTGGTGACGGGTGCGAGCTCGGGGATCGGAGCCGCCACGGTGCGGGCCCTCCGGGCGAGCGGGTGGGAGGTCGTGGGCGTCGCGCGCCGCGCCGACCGCCTTGCCGCCCTCGACGCCGAGGTCGGCTCCGCGTCGTTCGCGGCGGACCTCTCGAACGCGGCGGACGTCGCCGCGCTCGTCGAGCACCTGGCCGCCACCGGCCCGCTGCACGCGCTCGTCCACGTCGCGGGCGGCGCGCGCGGCACCGATCGGGTCGAGGACGGCGATCCCGCCGACTGGCGGTGGATGTTCGAGGCCAACGTGCTGTCGGCCCAGCTGGTGACCGCCGCGGTGCTGCCGCTGCTGCGTGCGGCGATCGGTGCCGGCGGCCACGCCGACACCCTGTACGTGACCTCGACGGCCGCCCAGACGGCGTATCCCGGCGGCGCCGGCTACAACGCCGCGAAGGCGGGCGAGGCGATGCTCGTGCACGCCCTCCGCCTCGAGCTCAACGGCGAGCCGATCCGGGTGACGGAGATCGCGCCGGGGATGGTCTACACCGAGGAGTTCACGCTCAACCGGCTGGGCGGCGACCGGGCCACCGCCGAGAAGGTCTACGAGGGCGTCGAGAATCCGCTCGTCGCGGACGACGTCGCCGACGTGATCGCCTACGCGCTGAACGCGCCCGGGCACGTCAACCTCGACCTCGTGACGATGCGGCCCGTCGCCCAGTCCGCGCAGCACCTGCTCGCGCGCGGGCGCCTCCGCCCGCGCGGCTGACCCCGCGACGCGCCCGCCGCGGCGACGCGTCAGGAGGCGGGAGCGTCGGAGAAGGCCACCTTCGGGACGAACACGAGCAGCAGGGCCGCGAGGAAGCCGCCGCCGGCGCAGATCGCCCACACCGTGAGGTAGCCGCCGAGGGAGGCCGCGGTCTGGCTGGCCACGGCGCCGGCGCCGGCGGCGAGCACCACACCGAACACGGCCGACGAGAACGAGCCGCCGATGGTCTTGGTCGTGTTGGTCAACGCCGTCGCGATGCCCGTCTGCCCGCGCGGGGCGGCGGCGGCCGCGGCCGCCGGGAGCGCCCCGACGAGCGCACCGCAGCCGAGGCCGGCGATCGAGAGGTTCAGCAGCACCTGCCACAGCTCGAGGTGGAACGGCAGGAAGAGGAGATACCCCACGCCCACCAGCAGGGAGGCCCCGATCAGCACGACCCGCGGGCTCGCCCGCCGCGACGTGATCGCGAACAGCACGGCTCCCACGATCAGCGACACCAGGTACACGCCGATGATGTTCGAGCGCTCCGTGGCATCCAGGCCGAGGCCGTACCCGATCGAGGGATCGGTGCCGGCATACGTCGACAGCGGTCCCTGGGCGCCGAGGAGGCTGATCCCGATGAGGAACGCGGTGGCCTGCACGGGCCACATCTCCGGGCGCCGCAGCACGCGGATGTCGACGGCGGGGTCGTCCTGGCGCAGTTCGTAGCGCACGAACCAGACGAGCACGCCCGCCCCCGCGACCAGCAGCGCCACGACCCAGAACCAGGCGCCGGAGCCGAGTGCGAGCTCGCCGATCATGCGCATCCAGGCGAGCCCGCCCGTGATCAGCAGGAGCGCCCAGGCGAGCAGCACGAACCCCCAGGTGTCGAGGCGTCGTCCGCCCTCGGGGACGGACTCGGGGACGCCGACCCAGATGACGAGGGCGACGACCGTCACGGCGATCGCCGGCACGACCAGCGTGGCGGTGAGGTTCTGCCCGGTCGCCGCGAAGATGCGCCCCGCGGCGAGGGCGCCGATGATCGCTCCGGCCTGCAGCCCGACGACGAGCAGGCCCGCGGCGCGGCGGGTCGTGGACACACCCCGCTGCTGGACGCGTCCGCGCTCGAAGATGAGCGCGATCTCCAGCGGCAGCCAGACGACGTAGAAGCCCTGCAGCGCCCAGGCGATCAGGAAACTCCAGAACGAGGTCGCGAACACGAGCCACCACGTCGCCCCGGCAGTCAGGATCGCGGCGATCAGCAGGATGCGCTTGTGCCCGTACATGTCGCCGAGCTTGGCGAGCACCGGGACGACCAGTGCCGACAACAGCAGCTGCGCCGCCTCGAACCAGTTGACGTCCGAATCGTGGATGCCGAGGGAGACGACGATGTCGCTGAAGAGCGGCACGTAGTAGCCCTGCAGGATGCCGCTGACGATCTCCACCAGGATGAACCAGCCGATCAGGCCGGCGGTGATGCCGAAGCCGGCGGGGAGCCGGGCGGAGCGGGCGCGGGAGGTCTTCGCCGTCGAAGAGCCTGCAGTGGGGGAGGTCACGGCGTTCACTCTAGCCACGCGTGACGGCGGGCGGCGGCACCGACGCCTAGGCTGAATGCCGTGACCAGCGAGCGCGAAGTGTTGACATGGGACGGTTTCGGCGAGGCGACCCGGGCGCTGTCCCGATCGATCGTGGCGGACGGGTTCGTGCCCGACGTCGTGGTGGCGATCGCACGCGGCGGGCTGCTGCCCGGCGGCGCCATCGCGTACGGCCTCGGCGTGAAGAGCTGCGGCGCGCTGAACGTGGAGTTCTACACGGGCATCGGCACGGTGCTCGAGGCGCCGGCGCTGCTGCCGCCCGACCTCGACCTCGGCTACCTGCCGGGCAAGCGGGTGCTGCTCGTCGACGACGTCGCCGACAGCGGACGCACGCTGGCGCTCGCCGTGAAGATGCTGCGCGACGCGGATGCCGACGTGCGCTCGGTCTGCATCTACACGAAGCCCGGCAGCATCGCCCGGCCCGACTACTCCTGGCGTGAGACCGACCGCTGGATCGACTTCCCGTGGTCGGCCGCCGGCTCCGTCATCGAGGAGGATGCCGGCGCGGAGGCGAGCGCCTGATGGCGATGACGCTCGATGAGCTGGCCGGTGCCGGGCTCATCGACGCGGACTGGGCGTCCGCGCTCGCGCCGGTCGCCCCGGATATCGCCGCCCTCGGCGAGCGGCTGCGCGCCGAGACGGCCGCCGGTCGCCCCTACCTGCCCGCGGGCGACAAGGTGCTCCGCGCGTTCGCGCGCCCCCTGTCCGCGGTGAAGGTCCTCATCGTGGGCCAGGACCCGTACCCGACGCCCGGTCACCCGATCGGACTGTCGTTCGCCGTCGACGCGCACGTGCGGCCCCTGCCGCGGAGCCTCGCGAACATCTACCAGGAGCTCGAAGCCGACCTCGGCATCCCGAGAGCGCCGCACGGCGACCTCTCCGCGTGGAGCGACCAGGGCGTCATGCTGCTCAACCGCGTGCTGACGGTGGCGCCCGGAGCTCCCGCGTCGCATCGCGGGTGGGGGTGGGAGAAGGTGACCGAGCACGCCATCCGCACGCTGGTGGCCCGCGAACGCCCGCTCGTGGCGGTGCTGTGGGGGCGGGATGCCGCGAACCTGCGGCCGCTGCTCGGGGCGACCCCGATCGTCGAATCGGCTCATCCCTCACCGCTGTCGGCCAGCCGGGGCTTCTTCGGCTCACGGCCGTTCTCGCGCGTCAACGAGCTGCTGGCGCAGCAGGGTGCGTCCGCCGTGGACTGGCGCCTAGGCTGAGCGTCATGTTGGAGGAGGAGTACGAGAAGACGCGACGGCGGCTGCCGGCGCATCTGCGGCGCGCCGAGCAGGAACGACCGTTCGCGTACGAGATCCGTCCCGTGCGGGATGCCGACATCCCCGACATCCGCGAGATCTACAACCACTACGTGACGAACTCCGTCGTGACCTTCGACGAGAAGAAGTGGACGCTCGCGCAGTGGCGCGAGAAGGTCGCGCACCTGTCGCGGCTGGGCATGCCGTTCCTGGTCGCCCAGTCGCCGAGCGGGCAGATCCTCGGCTACGCGCTCGTACAGCCCATGTCCGCCAAGTCCGCGTATCGCTACAGCGTCGAGAACTCGATCTACCTGGGGCAGGCGGCCACCGGGAAGGGGCTGGGGCGTGCGCTGCTCGAAGCGCTCATCGCGGCGAGCGAGGCCGCCGGCATCCACCAGATGGTCGCCGTCATCAGCGACAAGGGTGCCGAGTCGTCGATCGCCCTCCACGAGAAGCTCGGCTTCGTCGAGGTCGGGCGGATGGGCCGGGTCGGCTTCAAGTTCGGTCGCTGGCTGGGCACCATCTACCTGCAGAAGCAGCTGTCTCCCGTCAAGAAGAAGCGCTCGCTGTTCTCCCGATCCGAGCGCTGACCGGCCGCCGTCCCGTCGCCCGCCGGCCCGTCGCCCGCGGAGGCGCCGTGACGAACGCCGGACTTCTCGGCCGCCCCCGAGGGGTCCCCGCGGTATCCGGGCGGCCTCCCCGGCCGCCGCGCGGATTGTCCGACGCTCGTCACGGGGGCACAGCCCGGCGAGGCAGGCCGAGCCGGGCGGGGGCGGGCTCAGCCCGCGGATCCGCGGGCGCGGACCGCGTCGAGCAGCTCGCGCCACGCGCCGCGCGCCTGGTCCTCGCCGATGACGGCGCGGTGACGTCGACCGCGCAGGTCGGCGTCGATCGTCCAGGTGAAGCGATCGGCGCCGTCGGCCGGTGGGGGATCGGATGCCGTGGCCTCCCACGGGCAGCGCCCGACGAGCGCGATCCAGGTCGCGGACTCGTGCGGGGGAGCGCTCACGCTCCATCGGCGGGTGAGCCCCGCGAACCCGCCGGAGCGGGTGACGCTCAGCAACACCTCCGGCTCGCCCTGCTCGGCAGGGTCAGACGTGGGGCCTGGATCGGGGTGATTCGTCACGGGCGGTCACGCCGACGGCGTTCCACGCGGTGCGGACGGCCTCGGCTTCCTCCGAGTCCTCACCGTACTCCCGCTCGGCGGTCGCCGTCGTGGCCGCCGCGAAGGTCGCGAAGTCGGCCGTGCGTGACAGCGAGCCCGAGGCGACGGTCGTGTACCAGATGCGTCCGGCGCGCTCCCACGCGAAGCCGCCGAGGGCGGTGGCGACGAGGTGGAACGCCTTGTTGGGGATGCCCGAGTTGATGTGGACGCCGCCGTTGTCCTCGGCGGTGTCGACGTAGTCGCGCATGTGGGCGGGCTGCGGGTCGCGGCCGAGCACGTCGTCGTCGTACGCCGTGCCCGGTGCGCTCAGCGAGCGCAGGGCGACGCCCTGGACGGCATCCGTGAAGATCCCGGCGCCGATCAGCCACGTCGCGTCGGCGGTGCTCTGGCGGCGGAGGTGCTGCTCCGTGAGGGCGCCGAAGACGTCGGCCACCGATTCGTTGAGCGCGCCGGACTGTCCGCGGTAGTCGAGACCGCCGCCGTGCTCGATCACGCCGTGGCCCAGCTCGTGCCCGATGACGCTGATCGACCCGGTGAAGTCGCGGAACACCTCGCCGTCACCGTCGCCGAAGACCATCCGCTCGCCGTTCCAGAACGCGTTGTCGTAGCGATCGCCATAGTGCACGGTCGCCTCGAGGGTGCCGCCCGCGCCGTCGATCGACCGCCGGGAGAACGCATCCCAGAACAGCTCGAAGCTCGCCCCGAGCCCGTCGAACGCCTCGTCGACCGCCGGGTCGCCCGAGGCCGGATCGTCCTCGCCGCGCACGCGCACGCCGGGCAGCTGCTCGCGGTGCTGCGCGTCGGAGATCACGCGGTCGGGGGCGGGCTCGCCGCTGACGACGAGCGCATCGCCGTCGACCGAGAGGTCGAGCCGAGCGCGATCGGGACGCGACGGATGGTAGGTGCGCACGATCGCGAGCGTCGCCCGGGCGGCCTCCGCCGCGGCCTCGAGGTGAGGGGCCTGCGCGGCGGCGAGGCGGGACAGCAGGTACGGGGGGACGATGGCCGGCATGGCGTCACCCTACGCCCGGCTACCGACGCCCGTCTGCGTCGCGCGGCGGGTCGATCACCGGGATCGATGCGAGCAGACGCCGCGTGTAGGCGACCTGAGGGGCGAGGAGCACCTTCTCCGTCGGGCCCTCCTCGACGATCCGCCCGTCCTTCATGACGATGACCTCGTCGCACAGGTTCTGCACCACGCCGATGTCGTGCGAGACCATCACGAGGGTGAGCCGCTCGCTCTCGCGCAGCGCGCGCAGCAGCTCGAGGATCTGCGCACGCACGGTGACGTCGAGGGCCGACAGCGGCTCGTCGCCGACGAGGATGCGCGGACGGTGCACGATCGCGCGGGCGAGGGCGACGCGCTGACGCTGGCCGCCGGAGAACTCGTGCGGGTAGCGGTCGGCCATCTCCGCGTCCAGCCCGACCGCCTCCAGCACCTCCCGCACCCGGGCGCGTCGGTCGCCCGGGATGCCGAGCGCCCACAGGGGCTCGCCCACGATCCGGCCGACGCTCATGCGCGGGTCGAGCGACGCGTAGGGGTCCTGGAAGACGATCCCCGTCTCGCGGCGCAACCAATGCAGCGAGCGGGCGGATGCGTCGGCGTCGACGCGGCGACCGGCGACCGTGACGGTGCCCGTCGAGGGGCGGTCGAGTCCGAGCAGGATGCGCACGAGGGTCGACTTGCCGGAGCCGGACTCGCCGATGATGCCCACGGCCGATCCCTCGAAGACGTCGATGTCGGCGTCGTCGAGCGCGGTCGTCCACCGCGCCGGCTCGAGCAGTCGGGTGCCGCGCTGGCGGAAGCGGCGGCTCAGCCCGCGTCCGCTGAGCAGGGGCGAGGCGTCGCTCACGAGATCCCTCCCGGGCGCCACAGGGTGGCGGTCGCGTCGCGCAGGAGTCCCTGCGTGACGGGGGATGCCGGTGCGGTGAGCAGCCGGGAGAGCGGTCCGTGCTCGATGACCCGTCCCTCGTCGAGCACGACCGCGTGGGTGGCGATCTGCGAGAGCACCGCGAGGTCGTGGGTGATGAACACGAGCGACATCCCGTCGCGGGTGACGAGACCCGCCAGCAGGTCGAGCACCTCCGCCTGGATCGTCACGTCCAGCGCCGTGGTGGGCTCGTCCGCGATGAGCAGCCGGGGGCGGCAGGCCAGGGCCATCGCGATGGCGACGCGCTGTCGCTGACCGCCGGAGAGCTGGTGCGGATAGCGCCGCACGATCTGCGCCGGCTCGGGCAGGCGCACCCGCTCCGCCTCCGCGATCGCGCGCACCGCGGCATCCCGGCGTCCGAGGCCCTCGTGGATGCGCACCGACTCGGCGATCTGACGCCCGACGGTGCGGATGGGGTTGAGGGCGGTGCGCGGTTCCTGGAACACGATGCCGATCTCGTCGCCGCGCAGCCGCGCGAGCTCGCGGTCGGGGAGGCCGATCAGCTCGCGGTCGTCCCAGCGGATGCTGCCCGACGCCGTCGCGGCGTCCGGCAGGAGGCCGAGCACCGCGAGGGCGGTGAGCGACTTGCCCGAGCCGGACTCACCGATCAGTCCCACGCGAGCGCCGTCGGGCACGTCGAAGGAGACGCCGTCGACGACACGACGGCCGTCGATCTCGATCACGAGGTCGCGCACCACGAGGCTCATGCGATCACCGCCGGGGTATGCGTCTGCGCGGCCGTGCGACGCCGCGACAGGGTGGGGTCGGTCGCCTCGCGCAGGGCGTCGCCGAGCAGGTTGAGTCCGAGCACGGTGATGGTGATCGCCAGACCCGGCCAGACCACGCTGAGCGGATGCACCGAGATGTACTGCTGGAGGTCCTTGAGCAGCAGGCCCCAGCTCGGCTCGGTGAGCGGCGCGCCGAAGCCGAGGTAGCTGAGTCCGGCCTCGGCGAGGACGGCGACCGCCATGCCCCACGACAGCTGCACGATGAACACGGGCGCGACGTTGGGCAGCAGGTGCCGGTACAGGTTCTGGAACGGGGTGAGTCCGGCCGCGCGACCGGCGAGGACGAAGTCGCTGTGCAGCACACGCCGCAGCTCCGGGCGTGTGACGCGCGCGATGTTGACGCCGAAACCGATGCCGACCGACACGATCACCACCCAGAGCGAGCCGCCCCACACCGACGAGATCATCATGGCGATCAGCAGGACCGGGAAGGCGATCAGGATGTCCACGAGCACGGCCACCGTCTCCCGCAGCCAGCGGGCGGTCAGCGAGCCCAGCGCCGCGAGGGCGACGCCGATCACCGTCGCGACGAGCCCGGCGCCCAGCGCGACCCAGACGGTCGTGCGCGCCCCGGCCATCAGCAGGCTCAGGATGTCGCGGCCCGAGCCGTCCGTGCCGAGCAGATGCGGCCAGCCCGGGGCAGCCCACCGCCCGTCGACGTCGACGGTCTGCGGATCGAAGGGCAGCCAGAACCGCGCGATGAGCGCCACGACCCCGATCGCGAGGACCACCACGAGACCGAAGCGCCCCGTCGACAGCGACCAGAGCCGGCGCAGCCACTCGAGCCTTCTCATTCCGCCTCCCGCTGCCGGGGGTCGATGACCCGGTGGACGAGGTCGACGGCGAACCCGACCACGAGGACGAACCCGGTCAGCACGAGCAGTTCGCCCTGCACCTTCAGGAGGTCGCGCTTGCCGACGTCCTCCACCAGCATCCGTCCGATGCCGGGGAGGCTGAACAGCTGCTCGATGACGACGGCTCCGACGATGATGCCCGCGACCTGCAGCCCGAGCACCGTGATGATGGACAGCCCGACCGTGGGCAGGCCGTGGCGCAGGAGCGCCTGGGTGCGGGTGAGGCCCTTCGCGGCCGCGGTGCGGACGAAGTCCTGCCCCGTGGCCTGCAGGGTGGCCGAGCGGACGAAGCGCATCAGCATCGCACCCTCGACCACGCCGATCGTGATCGCCGGCAGCAGCAGGGCGCGGACGGCGGATGCGGGGTCGCTCCATCCTGCGCGGGGGAACCCCTGCGCGGGCAGCCAGCCGAGCCAGACCGCGAAGACGAGGACGAGCATCATGCCCGCCCACACGACCGGCACCGCCGCGACGGCCTGGGCGCCCACCGACAGCGCCGTGCCGTCGGGGCGTCCGCGGCGCATCGCCGACACGACGCCGAAGGGGAGGGCGATCACGAGCGCCACCGTCATGGCCATCAGCCCCAGCGGGATGGTGACCTGGGCCTTCTCGGCCAGCTGCGCCCCGACCGGCGCCCCGGTCAGCAGCGACTGCCCGAGGTCGCCGCGCAGCACCCCGCCGATCCAGGCGAGGTACTGCACGGGCAGCGGCTGGCCGAGGCCGAGGCGCTCGCGGATCGCGGCGACCTGCTCCGGACTCGAGTCGATCCCGGCGATGAGCTGCGCCACATCGCCGGGAAGGACCCGCAGCGTGAGGAAGATCAGCGCACTGGCGACGAACAGGCCCAGCAGGAGCAGGGCCAGTCGCGTCAGTACGTAGCGGATCACCCCTTGCTCTTGGCCAGTTCGGCGAGGTCGATGCGCTCGTTGACGTTGATCGAGGGGAAGCCGCTCACGTTGGTGGCGACCGCGACGACCGAGGCGCCGTTGTACAGCCAGTCGGCGGCCTGGTCGTCGGCGACGATCTTCGCGGCCTTCTTCAGCAGGTCGGCGGAGGTCTGCTCGTCGGTCGCGCTGAGCGACTGCTGGTAGAGCTTCTGCACCTCGGCGTTGTCGTAGGTGAAGTAGTAGTCCGGGTTCGCCCAGTTCTCGAAGTCACGCGCCTCGGTGTGCAGGACGAAGCTGAGGTCGTAGTTCTTGTTGATGTAGACGTCGTTGAGCCACGTCGGGAACTCGACGGCCTTCACCTTGAGCGTGATGCCCACGTCGTTGAGGTTCGACACGAGGATCTGCGACACCGTCGTCCCGTAGAACGAGGGGATCGTGAGGGTCAGCGTGAGATCGCTCACGCCCGCCTCCGCGAGCAGCTTCTTCGCGGCATCCGGATCGAACGGCGCCGTCGACGAGAGGTCCTCGTAGCCGGGGTCGAGCTCGGGGATGGGGCCGTAGAGGGTCTGGCCCGCACCCAGCGCCTTCACGATGGCGTCGTGGTCGATGGCCTGGCGGATGGCCTGGCGCACGCGCTTGTCGGACAGCGGGGCCTTCGTCGCATTCATCGCGAGCGTGCCCTTGTCGGTGGACTTGCCGAGCACGAGCGCGAAGTCGCCGTTCGCCTCGACCTGGTCCTTGAGGTTCGCGTCGAAGCCGGTGACGACGTCGAGCTCGTGGGCGAGAGCGCCGTTGAGGGCCGCCTGGTTGTCGGGGATGTAGTCGAAGACGACCTCCTTCGCCTTGGCCTTGTCGCCCCAGTAGGCGTCGTTGCGGTCGAAGGTGATCGAATCGCCCTGCTTCCAGTTCGCGAGGGTGAACGGACCGGTGCCGTTGGCCTTCGTCTTGCGGTCGGTGGTGTCGTCCTTCTTCAGGACGAGGCCGGCGCGGCCGGTGAGGTTCCACAGCAGGCTCGAGTCGGGCTCGCTGAGGGTGAGGACGATGTCCTGGCCGTTCGCGGCGATCGTCTGCACGCGTGCGAGGCGCTCGGAGTCGCGGTAGGCGGCGTTGTCCTTCACCTGCTGGAGCGACCAGACGACGTCCTCGGGCGTGAGGGGCGAGCCGTCGTGGAAGCTCACCCCCTCGCGGAGGGTGAACGTGTAGGTGAGGCCGTCGCCGGAGACGTCGTAGCTGCTGGCCAACGCCGGCTCGATCTGCTGGTCGGGCGTGCGGGAGACGAGCCCCTGGTACACGTTGTCGATGAGGATCTGGTCGAGCGCGGCGCCGGCCGTCTCACGGATGTCGAGGTTGCTCGGCTCGGAGACCAGACGCACCGTCACGACGGCGTCGGGGTCGGGCGTGACCGCGGAGGCCGAGGTGTCGGGGGCGGCGCCGCCGGAGCAGGCGCTGAGCAGCAGGGCGCCGGCCGCGATGAGCGCGGCCGCGGCGACGGAGGTGCGGCGAAGCATGTGAGAGGTGTCCTTTCGGGGGCGCGGGCATGCGCCGGTGCTGTGCGCAGCGGCCCGCGGACTCTTGTGCGCGTTACAGCCTAGGCTTTGCCGGGCCCGTCGCGGTCATCGATCGTCGCAGCCCCGACACGGCGCGTCATGCAGCGCGTCGGGCCGGCCCCGCCTCAACCGCGGGCGACCTGTGCGATCAGTCGCGCCAGCTCGACCGGCTGCTCCTCCTGGACGTTGTGGCCCGAGACGATGTCGACCACGGATGCCGCGGGCAGGCGGCGCCGGAACTCGTCGGCATCCGCCGGCGTCACGAACCCGCGGGTGCCGCGCACGAGCGTGATCGGCGCGGCGACGGCCGCGAGATCGTCCCAGCCGCTCGCCGTCAGCGCGCCGCGCAGAGCGGCCTGCTGGGCGGCGGCGCTCGCGGCGGCATCCGGGTCGCCGGCGAGCGCGTTCGCGAGGTGGGCGAAGTGATGCTTCCACTCGATGCGGCCGTCCGCGCGGATGCGCGAGTTCAGCGTGACGCCGCGCGTCGCGGCCTCGCGCGACCCGCCGAGGCCGAAGGCGAGGGCGCGTTCGACGAGCTCCTCTCGGCTCGCCCAGTCGGTGGGCCCCGCGAAGAAGGCCGCGATCTGGGCGGCGTCGCCGTTGGGGTCGATGCCGGGAGTGATGTCGACGACGATCAGCTCGCGCACGAGGTCGGGGTGCGCCGCGGCGAGGGCCGCGCCGGTGAGGCCGCCGAGCGACTGCCCGACCAGCACCTGCGCGGCCGGTGCCCAGGCGGCGATCGCGGGGGCGATGTCGGCGGCCAGCACGCCGCCCGCGTACGTCGCGTCCGCCCGCCACGACGAGTCGCCGTGGCCGGGCAGGTCCACGGCCAGCGCCGGGAGCCCGAGGGCGAGCACCGTCGTGTCCCACGTGTGGGCGTTCAGGCCCGCGCCGTGCAGGAGGGTGACCTGCGGGGGAGCGAAGGCTCCGGTGGTCGGATCGCCGTAGTGGAGGGCGCTGACCGTGCGACCGTCCGGCAGCGTGTGGGTCAGCCGGCGGACCGGAGGCGGGGCGTCGATGCCGAGCTCCGCGGCCTGGGCCGCGAGGAAGGAGAACTCATCCATCCCGCCATTCTCCCCCCTCTCCCTCTCCCTCCCCCTCTCCCTCCCCACCCCGCGAGCCGCCACGGCACGGACGAGCCGCTATAGCCTGGGCGGTGCGCGCGATGGCGGCTCGCACGCGGGATAGCGGTTCGCGGGTGAGGGGGGCGTCCTAGGCTGGGCGCATGAGCAGCGAGCGTCGCGTCCACCTGTCCCGGTCCGCCCGTCCCGCCTACGACGCGCTGGAGGCCTTCTCCCAGACGGTCGGCACCATCGCGGCCGACGCGGGGATCGACGCGCGGCTGCGGGAGCTCGTGCTCATCCATGCCTCCCAGCTCAACGGCTGCGCCTACTGCGTGCGGGTGCACGTCGACCGCGGCGTGGCGGCGGGACTGACCGCCGACGACATCGCGCAGTTGGCGACGTGGCGCGAGTCGGGGGTCTTCTCGGCCCGTGAACGCGCCGCTCTCGAGCTCGCCGAGTGCCACGTCTTCATCCACGAGGAAGGCGTGCCGGACGAGGTCTACGACCGCGTGGGCGGCATCCTCTCCGAGCCGGAGTACGTCGCGATCAGCTGGCTCCTCGTCTCGATCAACGCGTTCAACCGCATCACGATCGCCGGGGCGTACCCCGTCCCGCCGCGCGGGGGCGAGGCGGCGGCCGCAGCAGCGGGGAGCGGCACCGCATGACGCTGGTGCCCGGAGCGCTCAACTTCCGCGACGTCGGCGGGCTGCCGGCGGGCTCGGGTGCGACGAGGCCGCGGGTGCTCTTCCGCTCCGGCAACCTCGCTCGGCTGACCGGCGAGGGATGCCGCGCGCTCGCGGATCTCGGCGTGCGCCGGATCGTGGATCTGCGCGCCGACGACGAGGTCGCCACCGAGCCGAGTCGCGTCGACGGCCTCGACCTCGAGACGGTCCGCATCCCGCTGTTCGTCGGATCGGTCGGATCCTTCTTCGCGGAGGACAGGTCGCTCGCGCAGATGTACCGCGAGCTGGTCGACGGCTCGGCGCCGCAGCTCGTGGAGGCCGCGCGCGCCGTCCTGGGCGCGCAGCCCGTGCTCGTGCACTGCACGGTGGGCAAGGACCGCACGGGCGTGACGATCGCGTTGCTGCTGGCGGCGGCGGGCGTCGACGAGGACGCGATCGTCGCCGACTACGCCCGGACGGAGGAGCTGCTGCCGCCGGAGCGGAACGGGCGCGTGCTGGCGTATCTGCGCACCCTGCATCCCGACGCGCGCCATCTCGACGACCTCGTGACGCGTTCGCCGGCCACGGTCATGCGCGATCTCCTCGCCGACGTGCGCGGCCGCTACGGCGGCGCCGCCGACTACCTGCGCGCCTACGGACTGACGGAGGGCGAGGTGGCGGCCCTGCGTACGCACCTCATCGAAGAATGAGGTAAGGCTCCCCTTAACAGGGCGTATGATGGGGGTCATCATGACTTCCCTCGCGACACGTGCCGTGCACGACTCGACCGCCTGCAAGGCGTCGCGTCACGCGCGCGTGCAGCACCTCATCACGGCCGACGAGAACGCGCTCGCCGAGCTGGAGGCGCTCATCGCGACCCTGCCGATCTGCTCGACCGGCCGCGTCTTCGTCGAGGTTCCCGATGCGTCGTGGATCGCTCCGATCACCGTTCCTGCCCGGATGGTGCTCACGTGGCTCGATCGATCGGCGCGCAGCGGCGAGCCGGGCACGGGCCGGGCATGCGCCCCGGGGCAGGCGCTGAGCCGCGCCGTCACCGCCTGGGCCGACGAGATGCTCTGCGACGACGCCGTCTCCGACGAAGCCGCGGCGGACGACACCGACGGGCTTCGGCCCGCGTCGGATGCCGCGTGCGTCGACGGCACGCGCATCCACCTGCTCGGGGGCTTCCTCGGCACCGCCGACATCTTCGATCACCTCACCGAGCGTCTGGGCATCGCCGCCGCGGCGGTGCACACGCCTGCCCGCTTCGGGCTCGTCAGCTCCCGCTGACCCGCGCGCCCTTCGTCGACGACGAGCCGCGTGGCACGTAGTTGCCCTCCTCCAGCCCGGCGAGGATCTCGAAGCGGTTCGTCAGCGGATCCCGACCGGCCACGGCGTACAGCAGCGGCATGAGGAACCCGTAGCGGCGCCACTGGCGCGCGTGCACGGCCTCGTGCCGCAGCACCGCGTCGCCGATGTGCGGCGAGTCGGTGAGGAAGCACCCGCCCACGCACACGCCGCCGCGACCGAACGTCCAGGAGGGCATCCCGGTGAAGACCCAGAGCCCGCCCCGGCGCTCGATGCGTCCCGTCGACCACAGCGTCCCCCAGACCCAGCCCACGGCCGTGCCCCACCAGTAGCCGACGCGGCTCACCGGCGAGTCGAGGAGGAAGCCGGGGATCAGCGCGTCCAGGCGTCGCCCGCGCGCCACGGCCCGGGCAGCACGGGTCTGCCAGCCGGGAGGCGGAGTCGCGATCACGCGAGCGCGCCGACCACGCGGAGGATCGTCCCGAGATCGTCGACGGCCGCCGCGGGCGAGGCCGGTGCGAACCCGGAGAGCGATGCGCCCGCGAGGGGGAAGCGCGAGCGCACCGCGCCGATCGCGGCGGTCAGCTGCGCGAGCGTGAGCCCGAAGGGGACCGGACGGGAGACACCCGCGAGCACCGCCGGGTCGAGCACGTCGAGATCGACGTGGATGTACACGGCCTGCGCGCCGGTGGCCGCCACCGCGTCCACGAGCGCGCGCGCCTCGGCGGCGGCATCCGCGTCGACGACGCGCACCGCGCTGGTGTCCAGGAACGCGCGTTCCGGCTCGTCGAGCTCGCGGGTGCCGACCAGCACGGTGCGATCCTCCGCGACGGCGCCGCCGCCCGGGAGCGCGGAGGTCGCCACGACCGCACGGAGCGCCATCCCGGCGAACGCGCCGGAGGGCGAGGTGGTCGGGGTGTGGAGGTCGCCGTGCGCGTCGAACCACACGACGGCGAGGTCGGTGTGCGTCCGGGCGGCGTGCGCGATCGCGGGAAGGGCCACGCCGCAGTCGCCGCCGATGACGAGGGCGGGCTCGTCGCCGGTCGCCAGGGCGGCGCCGACGGCCTCCGCGACGCGGTTCAGGGCGCTGAAACGGCGGATGCCCGTCTCGAGCTCTTCGCCGGCCTCCGCCGGGACCTCGACGCGCGTCGTCGCGGCGCGCGGGAGGTCGCCCGCGATCGCCTCGGCACCGTCGACGAGCAGCATCGCCCGCGGGGCGGGCGAGCCCTGCCACTGCGGCACCACCAGGAAGCGTGTCATGCGGTCGTCCTTCCGTCCCCGCGGGCCGTCCCGGGGCTCCCGCGTCGGGCGGGGCCCCGGAACGTGCGCGCCGTTCCTACTGCTCGAGCGCCGCCGTGGGGCTGCCGCCGCTCTTGAGCGCGGCCAGCCGCGCCTCGACCTCGGTGAGCTCGCCGACGTCCTCGAGCTCGTTGAACTGGGCATCGAGGCTGGATGCCGCCAGCTCCGCCTTGCCGGCGGCGAGGGCCTCCTGGCGACGGACCTTGTCTTCGAAGCGTCCGAGCTCGCTCGTGGGGTCGAGCACGTCGATCGACTTGACGGCGTCGTGCACCTTGTTCTGCGCCTCGGCGGTCTTCGCGCGCGCCAGCAGCTCGCTGCGCTTCGCCTTGAGCTGCTCGAGCTTCTGCTTCATGCCGTTGAGGCCGTCCTTGAGCTTGTCGACGACCTCCGTCTGGGAGGCGATCGTCGGCTGGACGGCCTTGGCCTCGTTCTCCTCGCTGATCTGGCGCTGCAGGGCGATCTTGGCGAGGTTGTCGAACTTGTCGGCATCCGCGGCGTTGCCGGCGGCGCGCAGCTCGTCGGCCTTGCGGCTGGCGGCGAGGGCCTTGTTGCCCCATTCCGCGGCGGCACGGACGTCCTCTTCGTGGTCGCGCTCGAGCAGGCGCAGGTTTCCGATGGTCTCAGCGATGGCGGACTCGGCGTCGGCGATCGAGTTGGTGTAGTCGCGCACCAGCTGGTCGAGCATCTTCTGCGGGTCTTCGGCGGAATCGAGCATCGCGTTGATGTTCGCCTTCACGAGAGTCGAGATGCGGCCGAAGATGGACTGCTTTGCCATCGGTTTTCCTTTCCTAGCGGGAAACTGCGGGGACTGCGAGGTCAGTGGTGGTGGGCGGGAGAAGGGCGGGATGCCGGCTCAGAAACGGCCCCCTCCGCGGCGGGACCGGCTTCCGGCCCCGCCGAAGCCGCCGGGGGAGATGCTGCCGCCGCGGCTGCCGGACGAGCCTCCGAAACCGCCTCGGCGACCGCCGCCGCCGAGGAGCGAGTTGATGACGATCCCGCCGAGGATCGCGCCCATCATGTCGCCCGATCCGTTGCCGCGCGCCGCGGGGGCCGTGCCGCCGAACATCCCGCCCTGGAACACGCCCACGTCGTTCTGCGCGGCGCGCAGCGCCTGCGTCGCGAGGTCGTGGGCGCGCTGCGCGGCGGCGAGGGCCTGGGCGGGGTCGGACTGCTGCAGCTGGCGCGCCTGGACGAGGGAGGCACCGGCCTCGGCGAGCCGCGTGCGCGCCTCGGCGCCCACGGCCCCGCGGCGCGAGCCGATGAAGTCCTCGGCGGCGGAGATCTCGCCCTGCGCCTGGGCCAGGAGGCCGCCGAGCTGCTGGGCGGCGCGCGCGGCCTGCTGCTGTGCGTCGCGGACGCCCGCCAGCAGGGCGTCGATCTGCGCGTTCGCCCGATCGAGCTCGTCGCGCGCGAACAGGGGGCGCTTCGCCGTGCCCGTGATCAGGGCGCGGGCGGCATCCACCTCGGCGCGTGTCGCCGCGATGACCGGCGCGATCCGTCCGTCCGGATCGGGCAGGGCGCTCGCCGCGGCGATGTCGGTCTCGAGGTCGGCGATGAGGGCGGCGGCGTCCGTCTCGGCCTGCGCGAGGTCGGCGCCGAGGCGACCGACCGCGTCCTGCAGCACCTGCGCCTGCGAGACCGCGTCCTCGGCCGCCCGGATGCTCACGGCCGCGGCGCCGCCGTTGCCGGCGCCGATCTGCTGCTGAGCGGTGGTCAGCTGGGTGTCGGCGAACGCGAGCCGCTGCTGCGCCTGCTCGGGATTGTCCGCGATCGGGGCGAGCGCGAGCGGGTCGTAGGTCGTGCGGAGGGCGGCGAGGGCCGAGGCGGCGGCCTCGTGTGCGCCGCCCACCGTGGCGCGCAGCTGCTGGAGGCGGGCCAGCGCCTCGGGCGCGTTCTGCTCGAGCTTGCGCAGTTCGTCGAAGGCGGCGGCCTTCTCGTCGAGCTGGGCGTTCGCGGCGTCGCACAGCTCGACGATGCGCGCGTTCCACGCCCGCGCGTCGGAGTCGCTGTCGGGCGTCGCGTCGTCCAGCCTCTGCTTGAGCGAGAACGCCTCGTCCAGCTTCGACTTCGCGTCGGCGAGTGCGGCGGCGAACTCGCGGGCGGCGTCGTCGCCGAACTGCGCCCGGGCGAAGCCGAGCTCCTGCTCGCTCGTCTTGACCGCATCGTCGGTCTGCACGAGAGCCGACGACGCGCGGCGGGCGAGGTCTTCGAGGCTGACCGGCGGCGGCGCCCCCGGTGTCGCGCCCTGCGGACCGCGGCGCCGCGACCGGACGACGATCCACACGACCAGGACGGCGAGGGCCAGCAGGACCACGATGAGCAGGATCGGCACGATGCCGCCGGCACCTCCCGCCGAGGTGCCTCCCGAGCCCCCCGCGATCGCGTCGGCCAGCCCGTCGGCGGCGGCGGTCGCGGCGCCGACCCAGTCGCCGGAGCTGAGCGCGGGCTGTACCCGCTGCTGCTCGATCGTGGTGAGCTCGTCGCCGGTGACCGGCCCCGCGGAGTACCCCGACAGGTAGTACTGCCGGCCGTCGGTGGAGATCGCGAGCAGGTACTGGTGCGGGCCGAGACCGTTGTTCTGAGCCGTCTGGTTCGCCCACTCTTCGGGGGAGGACGGGTCGGTGAACTGCGGGACGTAGGCGACCCACAGGTCGACTCCCGAGCTGGCCGTCAGGGCGCGCAAGCGCGTGTCGACCTCCGACACCTGGGCCCCGGAGAGCACCCCGGACTGGTCGACGACGCGCGAGGAGCTCAGGGCGACGGGGCTCGTCGCCACCGCTGCCGCCGCACCGCCGAGGACGATCGCCGCTGCCGCCGTCAGAGCCAGCCACAGACGCGCACGCATGCGTGATCCTCCCTGCGCGAGGCGCGGGTCCCTCGCTCCCTCCCTTCGATCCTATGCCCCGCGCGGCATGGCACGATAGGCGGACCGACGGGATGCTGCGGGTCTGCGCGGACGCGGCCCGTCGTCCCGCCCGGCGGGAGTCGGCCCGGTAGGGTGTCGGCTTCGGAGGAACCATGATCGACGACGGATTCGGCCCCGACCGGTACGGAGCGGATGTGCTCGCCGCGGGATGGCGCGACGCCGGTCGCGCCGTCGTCCCGCGCGTCGAAGCCACCGCCGACCTGGTGGTGGAGGTGGCCGGCGACGGGTTCTGCGGAGCCGTCACCGGCATCCAGTCCGGCCACGTCGAGCTGGAGGATCGGCGCGGACGGCGCCGACTGTTCCCGCTCGGCGGAGGCTTCCTGATCGACGGTGCCGCCGTCGTGCTCGAGCCCCCGCGGCGCACGGCGACCGGGCCGCGGCGCACGGCGTCGGGCTCCTTCGCCGCCGACACCGCGCGGGCGCGGGTCGCGCGCGCCTCCCGCATCCTCGTCGAGGGCCGCCACGACGCCGAGCTGGTCGAGAAGGTGTGGGGCGACGACCTGCGCGTGGAGGGCGTGGTCGTCGAGTACCTCCAGGGCGTCGACCTCCTCGAATCCGTGCTGCGCGACGAGCCGCCCGGGCCGGGACGGCGCTACGGCGTGCTCGTCGACCACCTCGTGCCGGGCTCGAAGGAGTCGCGCATCGCCGACGCGGTCGCGCGCGGGCCCCACGGCGCGCACGTGCGCATCGTCGGGCACCCCCACATCGACGTGTGGCAGTGCGTCCTGCCGCGTGCGCTCGGTATCGCGTCCTGGCCGGAGGTGCCGCGCGGCATCGAGTGGAAGGTCGGCGTGAGCCGGGCGCTCGGCTGGCCCGCGCACGACCAGGCCGACATCGCGCGGACGTGGCAGCGGATCCTCGGCTCCGTGCACAGCTACCGCGACCTCGACCCGGCCCTGCTCGGGCGCGTCGAGGAGCTCATCGACTTCGTCACCACCTGACGGCGCGGCGTCCGCCGGTACCCTGGTCGGATGCCGCACGAGACCGAACCCGCCCCACGCTACCGCGACAAGCCCGTCTCGTTCGTGCGGCGCAGCGGCCGGATGAGCGACGCGCAGGAGCGGGCGTGGGCGGAGCTGTCGCCGCGGTACGTGATCGAGGTGCAGCGGGATGCCGCGGCCACCAGCATCCTGCCGGGGACGACCATCGCGCCTGCCGAGGTCTACGGGCGCACCGCGCCGCTGATCGTCGAGATCGGCTCCGGCCAGGGCCACGCGATCGTGCACGCCGCGGCGCAGACGCCGGACACCGACTTCCTGGCGGTCGAGGTGTTCCGCGCGGGCCTGGCCCGGACGATGCTCGACGCCGACCGCGACGGTGTGCGCAATCTGCGGTTGGTCGAGGCGAACGCGCCCGAGGTCCTTGAGCACCTCCTGCCCGAGGCGAGCGTCGACGAGCTCTGGATCTTCTTCCCCGACCCGTGGCACAAGGCGAAGCACAACAAGCGCAGGCTCGTCGCCCCCGCCTTCCCGCCGCTCGCGGCGCGGGCGCTGCGCGACGGCGGGATGCTGCGGCTGGCGACCGACTGGGAGGACTACGCCCTGCAGATGCGCGCCGTGCTGGGCTCCGCGTCGGAGTTCGCCGCGGCGTTCGAGGGGGCGTGGGCACCGCGCTTCGACGGACGGGTCATGACCGCCTTCGAGCGCAAGGGGCTCGCCAAGGGGCGCGAGATCCGCGACCTCGCCTACCGTCGCGCGGCGCGCGGCCCCTCCGGCGCGGCATGATCTCGACGGCGGCCTCGGACGCGTCCTCCCGCCGGTGGGGTACGGCCGTCGGCCCCGCCCTGATCGTCTGCCTGGCCGCGCCCGCGTTCTTCGTGCTGCTGCAGCCCCTGATCGGCGTGGGGCTCCTCGCCCTCGGGGTGGGCGCCGCGATCGCGCGGGAACGGGGCCGGGTCGCCGCATCCGGACCCTCGCTCGCCCGCGACCTCTCGCTCATCGCGCTGGGCATGCTCGTCGTGAGCGCGATCTCGCTCGAGGCGAAGCTCGACGACCTCTCCATGGTCCGCTTCACCCTCGCGCTCGGCGGCGCCGTCGCGGTGCCGTACGCCGTCTCACGGTGGGTGTACCGCGACCGGGCCATCCGGTTCCCCTGGCGCGGCGGCGGGCGTTGGAAGAGCTGGCAGTGGGCCTGGCTCGTCGCCGTGCTGGTGCTCGGATGGGCCCTCCTGCCGTTCTACTTCATCAGCTCCGGCGTGTACCGCAACTGGCCCGTGGTCGACTCGCCGGAGCTCATCGCCCGGCTGTTCGTCGGGGTCGGCGCGGTCGGCATCTGGGACGAGTTGTTCTTCATCTGCACCGTGTTCGTGCTGTTGCGCCGCCACCTGCCCGACGTCGCCGCGAACCTCCTGCAGGCCGTCGTCTTCGTCTCCTTCCTCTGGGAGCTCGGCTACCGGGCATGGGGCCCCGTGCTCACGATCCCGTTCGCTCTGCTGCAGGCGGTGATCTTCCTCAAGACGCGCTCACTCGGCTACGTCGTGACGGTGCACCTGCTGTTCGACGCCGTCGTCTTCGCCGTCCTGGTGCACGCCCACAACCCCGGACTGCTCGACGGGATCTTCCTGCTCGTGCCCGGCTCCTGATCAGCCGGCGACGCTATCCTCGTACCCGGACCCCGACAGGGTCTCCGGACGAGGGATCCCAGTACCCGGTGAGCGACAAGACTGGCCGAAAGGTCTCGTCATGTCCTGGCTCGTCCTCATCGTCTCCGGCATCCTCGAAGCCGTCTGGGCCACCGCCCTCGGCAAATCGGAGGGCTTCAGCCGGCCCGCTCCCACGATCGTCTTCGCCGTGGCGCTCGTCGCCAGCATGGGCGGACTCGCGTGGGCGATGCGCGACATCTCCACCGGCACCGCCTACGCCGTGTGGGTCGGCATCGGCGCCGCGCTCACCGTCGCGTACGCGATGATCACCGGCGACGAGCAGTTCTCGCTCGTACGGATGCTGCTCATCGTGGGACTGGTCGGATGCGTCGTCGGCCTGAAACTCGTCGGCCACGACTGACCGCCGCGCGCTCAGCGCTCCCCGCGCAGCAGCTCCAGACCGGCGCTGGCGAACTGGCGCGTCGTCGCGGACGGCAGAAAGGCCCGGGTCAGTCCGGCGCCGATCCGCGGCAGGTCGGCCTCGTCGCGGAACAGCAGGTACATCGTCTCGTACCGCGGGTGGAACTTCTGCTTGAAGCGGTGGAGCGACTGGAAGCCGTAGACGGGCTCCAGCGCGTCCGACAGGCGCGTGCTCAGCGCCGACAGCCCCTGCGCCTCGGGCGGGTACTCGTGCGCGAGGGGGGCGCCGGACAGGGACATGATCTCGGCGCCCTCGTCGCGGAACGCCGCGGCGGAGCTGCCGATCAGGTACTCCATGACGGGGCCGAACCCGTGCTCGCGGCGACGCATCAGATCGAGCGTCCATCCCCGGATGCCGCTCTCGCCGTACACCGGCATCCACGACAGGAACCCGTGCACGTCCCCGCGCGGGTCCAGTGCGAGGGCGATGCGCACCTCGGGGTCGTCGGCCTCGGCGAGCGTGCCGAGCGTGAAGCGCATCTCCGGGAGCTGCTTCTCGCCGACCCACTGGTTCGAGATCGCCTGCAGCTGCGTGCGCACACCCCACGACTCGTCGCGGAGGCGCGTGAGGCGGAAGGTCATATCCTCGCGACCGGCCCGGTTGAGCGTCGTGCGGACGGAGTTCCACCGCTTTCCGGTGTAGGCCAGGCCCGGGAGATCGACGATGGTGTCGTCGGCGACGACGAGCGAGCGCCACGTCGGGGGCACGGCCTCGAGCGTCGATGCGCCGGCGCTGAAGAAGCACGGTGCCAGGCCCGCCTGCTCGGCCGCCGCGATGAACTCCGCGACCGAGGAGGCGCGTCCCTCCTCCGGTCCGAGCGGATCGGCCAGCGCGATGGCCGCGCCCGCCCGGATCTGATAGGTCACGATGCCGGTGCTGGTGCCGAGGTAGCTGTTGCCCTCCCAGGTCGTCATCCACGAGAGCGTCCCGCCGCCGTGGGTGCGGATGAGGTCGGCGGCATCGCGGGCGGTCGGCTCCGCCCCTCGTGCCCCGAGCGCCGTGCGCGGAGCGCCGGCGAACGCGCCGCGCACGAGCACGAGGTAGACCAGCAGCACGAGGGCGATGAGTCCGCTCCCGATCTCGATGGCCGTCTCGCCGTCGATGGGCACGCCCAGGTCGAAGTGGACGTCGAGGGTGACGACGGCGGCGAGGAGCGTCGCCGAGAGGATGTTGAGCGACAGCAGTACGAGTGCGCAGATCCACGCCCAGCGACGCGCGCGGTGCAGGCCCTGCGCGATCACGAGGACGACGACGACGTCGATGACCGTCGTGATCCACGAGCTGGAGAGCGGATCGGTGCTGCCGAACGGGCCGTAGGTCGGGATGATCGTCAGGATCACCTCGATGCCCACGAACGACACCATGCCGATGAACGCGATGAGCCGCTGCTCCCGCAGCGTCGCACGGCGGGGCCGCAGCGTGCGGTCGAAGAGGAGGACGGCCACGACCGCGAGGAGGTGTGAGAGGTCCGCCACGGTTCCGAGCACGAGCACGCCGACGATCACGACGGCGATGAGCACGAGCCAGCCGCGCAGGCGCCAGGGCGACGCCAGGAGGCCCATGACCGCGGCGATGCAGGCGAACGTGCCGCCGCTGGCGCCGACGTCGAGCGTGGTCGCGGTCTCCTGCACCCACTCCCACCCGGAGAAGACGCTGAGCGCGGCCAGGAGCAGCGCCGTGGCGAGGACGGCGACGATCTGACCGATCCAGAAGTAGGCGAGGGCGACGCGCGTGCCGCGGGCGTATTCGAGGACGCCCATCCCGATGAAGCCGAGGATGGTCGGGACGAAGAGCCACGGCTCGGCGACGAAGAAGGTGCCCGTCAGCGGCGTCCACCAGCGACCGGCCTGCAGGGCGGGCAGTCCGTAGGCCCACACGTCCATGCCGGCGCTCTCGTCGAAGGGCTCCCAGAGGCCCTGCGACAGCACGCCCACGACGATGATCGCCACGACCGTGAGCAGGGTGGCGGGCAGATGACGCATGAGCCGGACGACGGCGTGCGTGCGCGCGGATGCCGCGGCGGCCGCCGGAGCGGGGGAGGCGGCGGGGGCTGTCTCCGTCATGCCTTCACCGTACCGGGAGCTGCCCCACGCCGCCGTGAACCCACGTCGACGCATCGCGCACCGGGGCGGTCGCCCTCAAAAGCGTGCCAGCAGCGCCGGACCGAAGACCACGAGCGCCGCCACGGGCACCACGAGCACGCCCATCGCGGCCACGCCGATCGCGATCATGCTGCCGAGGATCGACAGCACGGCGGCGCCGACGGACGTCGCCGCCCCGCGGTCGGACAGCGCGATCCGCGTGGTCCGCGGCACGCGCGGGGTCCGCGACGACGACGTCGCGGGAGGGGAGGCCGGAGCGAGGACGAGGGTCGAGGTGGTCATGGTCTCGACGCTACGGACGGCGCGGGAGCCGCACATCGGACGGCGGATGCACCGGCATCCGCCGGGAGGATGATCTTCGCCGGCCGATCGGGGCACGGCGCCCGCACGAGCCGGCGACGTCCGTGTTGACATCCGTCGACGCATCGGGGATCCTCTGGTGCGGACCATTCGGCGGCGGGCGGCGAGCACCGTCGCACCGCCCGCGTCCCACACCGTCGCCCGACACGGAGGAACCATGTCCGCCACCGCTCCCGCCGTGCTCTTCGTCTGCGTGCACAACGCCGGTCGTTCACAGATGGCCGCCGGCTACCTCCGCGCCCTCGCCGGGGATCGCATCGACGTCTTCTCCGCCGGGAGCGAACCCGGCGACGCCGTCAACCCGGCAGCCGTCGCCGTCATGGCCGAGGAGGGGATCGACCTGTCGACCGCGACGCCGCAGATCCTCACGACGGATGCCGTGCGGCAGGCCGACGTCGTCATCACGATGGGTTGCGGCGACGCGTGCCCCATCTTCCCGGGCAAGCGCTACGAGGACTGGGAGCTCACCGACCCGGCCGGTCAGCCGGTCGAGGTGGTGCGCGGCATCCGCGACGACATCAGGGCGCGCGTCGAGGGGCTCATCGCCAGCCTGATGTGACACGCGGGCGTCAATGCGACGCCGTCTTTCGTCCTGTTGCGATTGGTTTCGACCTCGTTTCCGCTCGACGGCTCGCGGGGAGAGCCTGGGGAGATGCCGCATCTCATCGACGTCGACGGACTGAGCGCGGCGCTCGCCGACGCGAGACCCGTGAGGCTGCTCGACGTGCGCTGGCGACTGGACGTGCCGGAGGGCCGGCCCGCCTACCTCGCGGCTCACCTGCCGGATGCCGTGTACGTCGACCTCGAGCGGGATCTCGCCCGACGCGGCCACCCGGAGGAGGGACGCCTGCCGCTTCCGCACGCGGAGGACATTGAGCGCGCGGCCCGCCGGTGGGGGATCGACGACGGCGACCTCGTCGTCGCGTACGACGACAACGACTCCGTGGCGGCGGCGCGCGCGTGGTGGCTGCTGCGCAACCGGGGCATCGACATCCGCGTTCTCGACGGAGGGATCCGCGCCTGGGTCGCCCGGGGCCTGCCGGTCAGCGCGGGCGACCACGTGGCCGAGCCCGGCGGCGTCACCCTGACGGGGCGCGGCCCCCGCGTCGTCGGCATCGACGATGCGGCGCGCGCGCCCGTGGACGGCGTCCTGATCGATGTGCGGGCGCCGGCGCACTATCGCGGCACCGCGGCGGGGGCCGATCCGGCGGCGGGCCACATCCCCGGCGCCGTCAACCTGCCCACCACGACGTTCATCCGCGACGGCGGAGCGCTGCACGACGCCGCCGAGGTGCGGTCGATCCTGTGGGCGCACGGCATCGATCCGGACGGCGAGGTCGTGCTGTACTGCGGGACGGGCGTCGCCTCGGCCCACTCCGCGCTCGCGCTGGCGACGGCGGGCATCGACGCCGCCGTCTACGCCGGCTCGTGGAGCCAGTGGGCGCGTGATCGGCGCCGGCCCGTCGCCGTCGGACCGACGCCCGGAGACGCCTTCCGCGGCTGGTGATCGCGGCGATCACACCGTGGCGTCCGCCGCCGGCTCCCAGCCCAACAGCGGGGCGAGCACGCCGGCGATGTCCTCGAGGATCTGGACGTAGTCCGCCTCGCGGAAGCTGAACGGCAGTGCGAAGGCCACCTCGTCGACCTCGGCGAAGGCCCGGCTCTGCGTCAGCGTCTGGGCGATCTCCTCCGAGGTGCCGACGATGTCGGCCGCGAACAGCATCCGCTTGGGGCCGTGCGGCACGCCCACGCGGTGCGCGCGCGACGCCGCGTACGCGCGGTACCGCTCACGCTGATCCGCCGTCGCGGTGTCGGTGGGGATGACGACCAGACCCTGCGAGACGCGGGCGCGCTCGCCGTCGGGATGATGCTCGCGGAAGAGGCGGATCTGGGCGTGCTGCTCGCGGTCGAAGTCGGTGGTCTCCCGCGACTGGATCACGCTGCTGGTGAGCAGATGGAACCCGTTCTCGGCCGCCCACCGCGTGGACTCGGGACTGCCCGCGCCGTACCAGAGGCGCTGCGCGAGCGTCGCGGAGTGCGGTTCGATGCGCTCCGAGTACTCCTCGATGCCTTCCACGCCGGCGAAGGCGCTCACCGCGTCGCCGGCGAGGTACCGCCGCAGGCGCGCCAGCCTCTCGTAGCCGAACCGCTCGTGGGCGGCGGTGTCGGGGTAGAGCGCCTCGGCGATCTCATCGAAGCGGCGCGGCGGACCGACCGAGAATCCGGGCTCCAGCCGGCCGCCGGAGAGGACGTCGACGGTCGCCAGGTCCTCGGCCAGACGGAAGGGGTTCTCGAACCCGAGCGGGATGACGGCGGTGCCGAGGCGGATGCGGCGGGTGCGCTGCGACGCGGCCGCCAGGACGGCGACCGGCGACGAGATGCCGTACTGGAGGTGGCGATCGCGCAGCCAGGCGCTGTCGAAGCCGAGCCGTTCGGCCCGCTCGATGATCGCGAGGGTCGCCTCATGCCCGGGTCGAGGGTCGGCGCGGTCGAAGAGGCCGATGGTGAGGAAGCCGAGCGCACGTAGGGGACGGGTCACGCCTCCACGCTAGGCGCGCCGCCGCGTCGGATCGCCCGGCTGGTGTCACGCGGCGTCACGCGGCGCGGCGGTCAGAGGGGTGCGCGCACGGAGCTGAACCGCGTGCGTCGCCGCAACGCGAAGCCGAGCCTCTCGTACGCGGCGATGGCACCCGTGTTCGACGCCGCGGCGTGCAGGAGAGCGCGGTCGCCGCGCTGCTGGATGTGGAACGCGACGTCGAGCACGAGACGGGACGCCAACCCCTGTCGGCGATGGTCGTCGTCGACGGCGACGGCGCTGATCTCCGTCCACCCCTGCGGGTGCAGGCGCTCGCCGGCCATCGCGACCAGGCGGTCGCCGCGGCGGATGCCGATGTAGCGACCGAGCTCGTGGGTGCGGGGGCGGAACGGACCGGGCTGATTGCGCTCCACGAGCGCGAGCATCTCGGGCACGTCGTCGGTGCCCAGGAGCACCGCCTCGTCGTCGGGGCGCGGCGACAGCGCCGCCGTCTCGACCAGCTGCACCCCGTCGCCGCCGCCGAGCAGCGCCCATCCGGGCGGGAGCTCGCCGTCGAAGCCGGACAGCCCGAACGCCTCACCCGGCGAGAGGATGCCGCGCAACGCGTCCCAGACGCCCGGCTCGTCCCACGATCGCACCGCCACGAACGGCGCGACGTCCTCCGGATACCGGCGGGCGAGGTCGTCGCCGATCGCGAACGTCGCATGGGGGCCGGCGAGGGAGGACCAGGCGGCGTTGTCCAGCGCGATCTCGCTGGCGGCCGTGGCGGGCGATGCGGTCATCCGTCCACTGTCGGCGTCCGCGACGCGACACGCAAACGCGTCCGACACGTCGGGCAACACGCGCGCGTCGGAGGGCCTCATGCGAACGTGTCGTCGAGCGCGGCGAGGAGGTCGGCCTCCAGGTCGCGGGCGTCCTCGAGCCCCACCGAGAAACGCAGATGACCGTAGCGGCGGAACGGTTCCGGGTACGCGAGGGTCCGTGGGCCGCCCGTGCCGATGTGGACGATGAGGGATTCGTCGTGCCCGAGGGAGACGGCCGAGGTGATGACGCGAAGGTGCGAGACGAACCGGTTCTGCACCTCGGGACCCCCGTCGACGGCGAACGCCATGACGGCGCCGAACCCGCGCCCGCCGAACTGACGTCGCGCGATCTCGTGCTGCGGGTGGCTCTCCAGCCCCGGATAGGCGACGAAGGCGATGCGCGGATCGGCGTCCAGCACGCGGGCGAGCCGCTGCGCCGTCTCCAGGTGACGGGGCAGACGCAGTGGCAGCGTCACCGACCCGCGCTGGATGAGCCACGCGTTGAAGGGCGAGATGACGCCGCCGACGTCGACCATCGCGTCGGCCTTGATCCGCTGGATGAGCTCCCGACGGCCGATGACCGCACCGCCCATCGCATCGCCGTGGCCGTTGATGAACTTCGTCAGCGAGTGGACGACCAGATCGGCCCCGTCGGCGAGCGGCCGGTAGAGGGGCGGCGGCGTGAAGGTGGAGTCGACCGACAGCAACGCGCCCGCGGCGTGCGCGATGCGCGCGACGGCGGCGATGTCGGTCACCTTCGTCGTGGGGTTGCCGATCGTCTCGACGTGGATCAGCCGCGTCTCGGGGCGGATGGCGTTCTCGACGGCGGCGGGATCGGCGGCATCCACGAACGTCGCGTCGATGCCGTACTTCTCCGGGAGCAGCTGCGCGAACAGCCGCCAGCTGGCCTCGTAGGTGACGTCGGCGACGACGACATGGTCGCCGGTGCGCAGGAAGGTGAAGAAGACCGCGTGCAGCGCCGCGACGCCGGATGCCAGGGCCACGGCATCCTCGCCCTCTTCCAGTGCCGCGAGCTTCTCCTGGAGCGCGAGCTGGTTGACGCCCGAGTTCCGGGTGTACAGCGGCACGTCGGTGCCCGACCAGTCGAGGGCGGACGGGTCCTCGGGCAGCGCGTAGGAGTTGGCCATCACCACCGGCGTCCGGATCGCGCCGGAAGCCGGGTCGACCCGGTTGCCGGCGTGCACCGCCCGCGTGTCGAGATGGGTCGTGGGGGCGTCGTGCCGATCGGGACGGGTCATGCCCCGAGCCTAGGCCGGTGACCGCACCCGTCTCACGACGAACCCACGGGGAAGATGACGCCGCGTGTCGAGGTGCGTCGTCCTGTGTCGTCGCCGGTTGAGAGATCGTGCGGGGCCGACGCACAGTGGCCGACATGACAGCCCCGGTTCATCTCGCCCTCGCCCTCGACCGGGCCGGGTGGCACCCCGCCGCCTGGCGCGACGCCTCCGCCGCCCCACACGACCTGCAGAGCCCGCACTACTGGCGGCGCCTCGTGGCGAGCGCCGACCGCGCGGGTCTCGTGCTCGCCACGATCGAGGACGCCCTCAGCTTCACCGACCGCTTCGAGGACGCGCAGCACCCGGCATCGGATCGGGTCCGCGGCCGCCTCGACGCCGTCCTCGTCGCGTCGTACGTCGCTCCGCTCACGCAGCGGATCGGGCTCGTACCGACGGTCACGACCGCGCACCCCGAGCCGTTCCACGTCGCCACCGGCATCCAGACGCTGGATTTCGCGAGCCGTGGCCGCGCGGGCGTCCGCCTCGTCGCGGGCGCGTCGCCCGCCGAGCGCGCGAACTTCGGACGTCGTCCGGACGGGCCGGGACGGCTCCCGGCATCCGGACGGGTCGAGGACGCGCCCGAGCTGGTGGCCGCCTTCCGCGAGGCGGGCGAGTTCGCCGAGGTGCTGACACGACTGTGGGACTCGTGGGACGACGACGCCATCGTCCGCGACACGTCCGCGGGCCTCTTCCTCGACCCCGATCGTGTGCACCCCGCGCGGTTCGAGGGCGAGTTCTTCTCCGTCGAGGGGGCCTCGATCGTGCCGCGCTCGCCGCAGGGGCGTCCGCTGATCACGGTGCTCGCGCACCAGACGGTGCCGTTCCGACTGGCCGCCGAGCAGGCCGACGTCGTCTTCGTCACACCGCACGACGAGGCGTCGGCCACGGGGATCCTGGCCGAGCTCGATCAGGCCGTCGCCGCGCACCGACGCGGGCGGGAGCGCCTCCGGGTGTTCGCCGATCTGGTCGTGCTGATCGAGGAGACCCCGGCCGCGGCGCGCGCCGCCGCCGCGCGTCTGGACGATCTCGCCGGCTCCGCGTTCGCCTCCGATGCGCGCATCGTCATCGGCACCCCGCTCGAGGTCGTGGACGAGATCCGCGCGCTGGCGGCGACCGGGGTCGACGGCGTGCGCCTGCGACCCGCTCGTCAGCCGCGCGACGTCGTCGCCGTCGCGGAGCGCGTGGTCCCGTTGCTCGACGCGTTCGGCGGCCTCGTCCGCGACGACCGCGTCAGCCTGCGCGGCCGTCTCGGTCTGGCACGACCGACCACCACCCCCACCCGAGAGAAGGCCTTCGCATGAGCCGTCGTCAGATCCATCTCGCCGCCCACTTCCCGGGCGTCAACAACACGACGGTGTGGAACGACCCGCATTCGGGCAGCCAGATCGACTTCTCCTCCTTCGAGTATTTCGGTCGCACGGCCGAGAAGGGGCTGTTCGACTACGTCTTCCTCGCGGAGGGGCTGCGCCTGCGCGAGCATCGCGGTCGCATCCACGGACGCGACGTCGTCGGCCGGCCCAACACCCTGTCGGTGCTCGCGGCGCTCGCCGCCGTCACGGATCACGTCGGGCTCGTCGGCACGCTCAACACCACGTTCAACGAGCCGTACGAGCTGGCGCGGGAGCTCGCCACCCTCGATTGGCTCTCCGCCGGACGCGCCGGGTGGAACGCCGTGACGAGCTCGGATGCGTTCCACGGCGCGAACTTCCGCCGCGGCGGCTTCCTCGACCACGCCGATCGCTACACGCGCGCCGCCGAGTTCGCGGAGCTCGCGAAGAAGCTCTGGGACTCGTGGGCGGAGGGCGACGTCGTCGCGGATGCCGCCGCGGGGGAGTACCTGCGTGCGGGCGCACCCGCACGAGTGCGCCACAGCGGCCCCCAGTTCGACGTCGACGCGGTCTTCGACGTGCCGCGCTCCCCGCAGGGGCGGCCGGTGATCGTGCAGGCGGGCGACTCTGCCGACGGCCGTGACTTCGGGGCCGCCCACGCCGAGGTGATCTTCTCGCTGCACACCGAGTTCGACGACGCGCGGGCCTTCTACGACGACGTCAAGGGCCGCCTGGCCGCCGGCGGCCGCGACGAGGAGTCGCTGAAGATCCTCCCCGCCGCCAGCTTCGTGATCGGCGACACCGCCGAGGAGGCCGAGGAGCGCTCGCGGGAGATCGCCCGGCAGCAGGTGCGTCCCGAGGTCGCCCTGACCTACGTCGAACAGGTGTGGGGGCGCGACCTCAGCGGCTACGACCCGGACGGTCCGCTCCCCGAGATCGATCCGGACACGGGCGCCGAGTCGGACCACGGGTGGGCGAACCGTCACGCCGCCGTTCGGCGGCGCATCGCCTCGCTGCGCGAGCTCAGCGAGAGCGAGAACCTCAGCATCCGCGAGGTCGTCATCCGCCTCACCGCGCGGCACACCTTCGTCGGGACGCCGGCGCACATCGCCGCCGAGATCGACCGCTACGTGCAGGGGCGCGCGACCGACGGCTTCACGATCGTCGGACACCTCACCCCGCACGGTCTCGACGAGTTCGCCGACCGGGTCGTGCCCCTGCTGCAGGAGCGCGGCTCGTACCGTCAGGCGTACGAGGACGGCGCGACCCTCCGCGACCTGTTGGGGCTTCCCGCCGTGCGTCCCCTCGACGCGAGCGTCGCCGTTCGATGACCTCGCGCCTGGTCATCGTCGGGGGCGGTCCCCGGGCGATCATGCTGCTGGAGCGGATCGTCGCGCGCGCCGACGCCGCCTGCGATCTGAGGATCGATCTCGTCGACCCCCATCCGCTCGGGGCGGGGCGCATCTGGCGGCGCGCGCAGTCGCCGCTGCTGAAGCTCAACTCGATGGCACAGGACGTCACGGTGTTCACCGACGAGACCTGTTCCATCGAGGGGCCGGTCGTCGCGGGGCCCTCGCTGATCGAGTGGGCGCAGTCCTGGCGGGAGGGTCTCCTCGCCGACGTCGAGATCGACGACGAGGTCGTGGCTGCCGAGGCCCGGGCCCTGACCGGCGACGCGTTCCCCACCCGGCGGCTGCAGAGCTTCTACCTGGAGTGGTTCGCGCGCCGGGTGGTCGCGGCGGCGCCCGAGGGCGTCGTCATCCGCACGCACGTCGACGAGGTGACCGAGGTGCGTGCCGTCGGCGCGGAGTGGGAGGTCGCCCTCGCCTCGGGCGGGACACTGCCCGCGGATGCCGTGGTCTACGCGATCGGCCACGTCGCCTCGGCCCCCGCCGCGGGCAGCCCGACCGCGGTCCTCGCGGACGCCGCGCGACGTGCGGGCCTGGACTACATCCCGCCGGCGTTCACCGCAGACCTCGACCTCGACGGGGTCCCCGCGGCCGCCGACGTCATCGTGCGGGGGCTCGGGCTCGCCGCGGTCGATCTCGTCGTCCTGCTGACGCAGGGGCGCGGGGGGCGGTTCGAGCGCGCGGCGGACGGTCTGCGCTACGTCCCCTCCGGCCGCGAGCCCCGACTGCATCTCGGCTCCCGACGGGGCGTCCCCTACCGGTCCAAGGTCTCGTCGCAGCTGCGGGGCGAGGCTCCCCGCCGCGAGGTGCTCACACCGACCGCGATCGCGGCCCTCGCGGCACCCGGCGACGACGGGCG
This sequence comes from Microbacterium sp. PAMC21962, assembly GCF_019443465.1. Lineage (NCBI taxonomy): Bacteria > Bacillati > Actinomycetota > Actinomycetes > Micrococcales > Microbacteriaceae > Microbacterium > Microbacterium sp. PAMC21962. Next base: position 3,401,872 of record NZ_CP080381.1, read on the forward strand.
CCTCCTCGACTTCGAGCGCGACGCCTGGCCGCTGATCGCCCGCGAGCTCCTCCACGGTCACTATCGCGAGCTGTTCACGGGGTACCCCGACCGGGTCGCGGGCACGTGGGAGCACGCGCGGGCGCTGCTGTCGACGCACGCCTGGGACGACCCCGCGCTGCACGCGGCGCTGGCCGCGCTCGTCACCGACCCGCTGGACCGGCTCGACATCGCCGCCCTCGATCGCCCTTTCGCGGGCGCGGTCTTCCGCGACGGCGACGACGCGCACGATGCGGTCGTCGCCCACATCCGCGGCGACCTCCACCTGCGCACCGCGCCCGAGCGCAGCCCCGCGCAGGGGCTCTTCTTCGCGATCCTGCTCTCCTTCCTGGCGCTCAGCGAGATCCCCGCGGAACGGTGGAACGCCCGCTCGCGGGCCGACCTGCTGCCCGTGCGCTGGCACACCTTCTTCAGCTACGTCGCGAGCGGCCCGCCCGCGCACCGTCTCGAGGAGCTGCTCGCGCTCGCCGACGCCGGCATCGTCCGCTTCCTCGGCCCCGACCTCGAGATCGCGATCGACGCGGGCGGCCCCTCCGGGGCGTCGTTCGCGGCATCCAGCCCGTCTCGGCCGGGTGCGACGCGGGCGCGGACCCTCGTCGACGCCTGGCTTCCGCCGAGCGACGCGGCCACCAGCGACAGCGCCGCTCTGCGCCAGCTGGCCACCGTGCACGGCACCGTCCTGCGGGTCGCCGACGGCGAGCGCACGCTCACCATCGGGCGCGTCGTCGTCGACGCGGACGGTCGGGTGCGTCGCGCCGACGGCGCGGTCCACGACGCCCTGTTCGCGATCGGCCCGTTCACCTCGCATCCCGAGGGCGGCGCGTTCACCCGCCCGCGCAGCGACGCGCTGTCGTTCCGGCAGACCGATCGTGTCGCCGGGGCGCTGCTCGCTCGCCTCGCCGGATCGCGCGGAGGCCCGCGGGAGGCGGCCGCTGTCCCCGCCTGAGTCCCACCCCACCCCCCATCCCCACGAGGAGAGAAGATGACCAGCACGATCACCGCGGACGTCGAGCGGGCGCGGTTCGCCCACGAGTGGGAGACGTGGCATCTCGCGCACGAGGAGCGACGCAACAGTCCGCTGGGCTTCCACGCGATCACCGGGCTGGCCTGGCTCTCGGCCGACCCGGTGCGCCTGGAGGGCGCGCCGGGGGCGTGGAGCGTCGGAGTGGACGGCGCCGTCGTCGACCTCGCCGCGGGTGAGACCCTGACCCTGGACGGCGTCGCCATCGGCGGGCGCCACGTCTTCGGGATGCTGCCCGAGCGCGCCTCCGTGCTCCTGGGCTTCACCGACGGTGACGTCGAGGGCGCGATCGAACTCGCCCGCCGCGGGGGCCACACGATCGTGCGTCCCCGGCGCGCCGACCACCCGTTCCTGGTCGCGTATCCGGGGACGCCCGCCTACCTCCCCGACGCGCGGTGGCGCGTGCCCGCCCGCTTCGTGCCGTTCGAGACCCCGCGTCCGACCGAGGTCGGCTCGGCCGTCGACGGTCTCACCCACGTCTACGACGCGCCCGGCCGCCTGGAGTTCGCCTGGGAGGGGGAGACGCTCGCCCTCACCGCCTTCCCCGGTCACGGCGGCGGCCTCCTCGTGCTGTTCACCGATGCGACGAGCGGGCGCACGACCTACGCGGCGAACCGCTCGGTCGCGGTGGACGCCCCCGATGCGGACGGCTGGACGGCGATCGACTTCACCCGCGCGACGAACCTGCCGTGCGCGTACACCGACTTCGCGACGTGCCCGTTGCCGCCGAGCGAGAACCGGCTGCCGATCGCGGTCGAGGCGGGCGAGAAGACCCCCGTCTCGCGCGTGCACGGCGAGACGGCGCCGGTGCCGGCCTGAGCGGTCAGCGCTCGCCGGGCCCGCTCGCCGGGACCTCCTGCGCCGGGATCTCTTTCGCGAAGCAGTGCGAGAAGGCGAACGGCGTGTAGGGCTCGTAGATCCCGATGGGGGTGTAGCCCGCCTTCTCGTAGAGCGCCACGGCGTCGTGCTGCCGGTCCCCGGTCTGCAGGATGAGCCGGCGCGCGCCGCGGTGCTGTGCGATGCGCTCCAACTCCGCGAGCAGGGCCCGGCTCACGCCACGCCCGCGCGCGCGGGGGTGCACGAAGAAGCGCTTGATCTCGAGGTCACGGATGCCGTCGTGGGCGAGATCGCGCAGCGCGGCGTGCCCGACCGGGGTGCCGTCCTCGTCGAGGGCGATCAGGGTGGCGACGATCGTCGCGGGGTCGACGGCGAACGCCCTCTCGGCGACGGCCGGGTCGCCGTCGCGGAAGCGGTCGGCGTAGCGGGGGCTGACCTCGGCATCCATGAGCTCGCGGAGCGCGGCGGCGCGGGTGTCGGCCCAGGGGACTTCGAGCAGTCGCCCGCGCTCGTCGGCGGCGCCCTCGGCAGGGGGCGCGGGTGCGGGAGCCAGGTCGTAGCCGAAGGCGAGGAGCGTGACGATGCGGCCCGGCTCGAGCTCGCGTGCCTGCTCCCGGTCGGGCAGCCGGCGGAACCCCAGCTTCGCGTACAGCGCGTGGGCCCCGGTCATCTCCGGACCCGAGTTCATGACGACGCGGTGCGAGCCGCGCTCGCGGGCCAGCGCGATGACGTGGCGCGTCAGCGCGGCGCCGATGCCGCGGCCGCGCGCCGACGGGGCGACCGCGAGCTGGCGGAAGTCGGTCTCGCCCGGCCGTCCGATGTCGGGGTTGAGGGCCCGGTTCGGCCGCGACACCCACACGGTGCCGACGATCTCTCCCGTGTCGTCGACGGCCACCCACACGTCGCCTGTGCGCACGCGGGAGGCGACGTCGCGCAGGGAGGCGAGATAACCGTCGGACAGCGCGCCGTAGCTGGCGAGGTACGCGGCGTCGGCCGGCGACGCCGGGTCGTGGGCCGCTCGCGCGGGCGCGGCGGGAGCGGGGACGGGGACGGGGGAAGAAGGGGGCATCGGATCTCCAGAGGACGAGGATACCGGCCGGTCCCGCGGATGGGACCGGCCGGTGGGAGAACGCGGACTCAGGACTTCGGCAGACCCTGCGGGTTGACCTCGCTCTTGTCGACCCGCTCGCCCTCCAGACCCCAGGTCTTCAGGAGCTCGTCGTACTGGCCGCCGTCGATGATGGCGTTGAGGGCGATCTGGACCGGCTCGATGAGGCCGTTGCCCTTCTTCGTCGCCGCCGCGATGTTGGCCGTCAGCGGCCAGCCGCCCGACACCAGCCCGACGAGCTTGGTGTCACCGGTCTCGCGCGCGCCCCAGGCGGAGGTCGCGTTGGGGCCGAAGGTGGCGTCGGCGCGACCCGACTGGATCGCGAGCGTCGCGGCCGCGTTGTCGTCGTAGTAGACGAGCTCAGCGGGCGCCTTGCCCTTCTTCTCGAGCTCCGCGTTCCAGGCGAGCAGCACCTTCTCCTGGTTCGTGCCCGAGCCCACGATGATCTTCAGCCCCGAGATGTCGTCGGAGCCCGCGATGGAGGTGATCGCGCTGTCGGACTTCACGTAGAAGCCGAGCTGGTCGACACGGTAGCTCGCGAAGTCGTACAGCTCCTTGCGCTCCTCTGTCACCGTGACGTTCGACGCGATGAGGTCGTACTTGCCCGACTGGATGCCGAGCGGCCAGTCGGCCCAGGCGACCACGACGGGGTTGTACTCCAGCCCCAGCGCCTCGGCGATCAGCGAGCCGATGTTCGGCTCGGTGCCCGCGACGTCCGTCGCGGCCGAGGTGCCCTCCGGCTGGTAGCTCAGCGGCGGGACGAAGGCGCCGATCGCGACGGTGAGCTTCCCGGGCTCGATCGGGGTGAAGCCGCTCTTCTTGAGCGCCTCGACGGCGGCGGGAACGGACGAGTCCAGGTGGACCCAGTGGATGCCGGAGGCGGACACGTTCGCGCTGGTCTCGGTCGGGCCGGGCTCGGCGGCGGTCGCCGAGCCGTTGAGGCTGACCGCCGTGATGATGCCGCCGACGATCGCGGCGACGGCGACGACCGCGATGCCGAGGGCGATGCCCTGCTTCTTGCTGATGGCCATGTGCTGTGTTCTGCTTTCTGTGTTTCGGGTGTGATCTGCGGTGGGGTTGTCAGGAGAGGACCTTGGCGAGGAACTCCTGCACGCGGGGGTGCTGGGGACGCACGAGGACCTCGGAGGGCGGACCCTGCTCGATGATGCGACCGCCGTCGAGGAAGACGACGCGGTCGGCGACCTCGCGTGCGAAGCCGACCTCATGGGTGACGATGACCAGCGTGGTGCCGAGCTGCGCGAGGTCGCGGATGACGTCGAGCACCTCGCCGACCAGTTCCGGATCGAGGGCGCTCGTCGGCTCGTCGAACAGGATCACCTTCGGTGCGAGGGCCAGCGCGCGGGCGATCGCCACCCGCTGCTGCTGACCGCCGGAGAGCTGGCGCGGGTAGCGGTCGGCCTTGTCCGCGAGGCCCACGCGGTCCAGCAGCCCCAGCCCGAGCTCGCGGGCATCCTCCTTGGAGTGTCGCCCGAGGGCGATCGGCGCCTCCGTGACGTTCTCCAGGGCGGTCAGGTGCGGGAAGAGGTTGAAGTTCTGGAAGACGATGCCGATCTGCGTGCGTCGCGCGAGCACGTCGCGCTCGCGCAGCTCGTGGAGGACGCCGCCGCGCTTCTCGTAGCCGATGAACTCGCCGTCGACCGTGACCGAGCCGGCATCCACCGTCTCGAGGTGGTTGATGGTGCGCAGCAGGGTCGACTTGCCCGAGCCGCTGGCGCCGAGGATCGCCACGACCTCGCCGGGGGCGATCGTCAGATGGATGCCGCGGAGCACCTCGATGCCGCCGTAGCTCTTGTGCACGTCGTGGATCTCCACGAGTCCCGTCGTCGCGCTCATGACCGTCCTGCGACCTTCTCGTCGTGCGGCACCGGTCGCGCCGCTGTCGGGTTCTCGTCGGCCAGGCGCGCCCACTGCGCGGCGATCCACGCGCGCGCCTTCTGTACCGGTGTGGGCGGGAGCACGCGCACGGTTCCGCGGGCGTAGTGGCGCTCGATGTAGTACTGCGCGATGCTCAGGATCGTCGTGACGATCGTGTACCAGACCACCGCGACCAGCAGCAGCGGGATGACGCGGCTGTTGCGGTTGTAGATGACCTGCACCGCGTAGAAAAGCTCGGGGATGGCGATGACGAAGAGCACCGACGTCCCCTTGACGAGACCGATGACCTCGTTGGTCGCGTTGGGCACGATCGAGCGCATGGCCTGCGGGAGCACGATGCGGGTGAGGCGGCGGCGGGGCGGGATGCCGAGCGAGGCGGCGGCCTCCAGCTGGCCCTGGTCCACCGACAGCAGTCCACCGCGGATGATCTCCGCCGAGTAGGCGGCCTGGTGGAGGGAGAGACCGAGCACGCCGGCCGCGAACGCCGAGATCAGCTGGACGGTGGGGAACTCGACGATCCAGAAGTCCGTCGTGAACGGCGTTCCGAGGCCGAGGGTCGGGTAGAGGTAGCCGAGGTTGTACCAGACCACCAGCTGCACGACGAGCGGCACCGAGCGGAAGAACCAGATGTACAGCCAGGCGGCGCTGTTCAGCAGCGGCGACTTCGCGAGGCGGGCCAGGGCGATCAGCGTCCCGAGGAGGAAGCCGATCACGGCCGAGACCGCCGTGTACAGCAGCGTCAGACCGAGTCCGCGCAGGACCGGCTCGGAGACGAAGTAGCGCGCGAACACGTCCCACTCGTAGTTCTCGTCGGTCACGAGCGACCACGCGAACTGCGCGAGGACGAAGATCACGACGGCCGCGAGCGCCCAGCGGAACCAGTGTTTCGTGCGGACGACGCGGATGGTGCCGAGGTCCCACCGGTCGCCGTCGGGCGGCGATCCGGGGGCGGTCGCGGACGCGCCGGTGGCGCGGGCCAGGGTGTCGGTCATGGAAGCCTCTTTCGGGCCGTTCTCTCGGGAAGGCTCATCGGGGACGAGCCGGTTGCCTGACGGTAGAGAGCGGCACGGGCGCACGGCAAACACCGTTCGTCACGGCCCGTGATCATCCGTAGCGTGGCGTCACACAGAGCAATCCGGCGACGCATCGGCCGGCGCTGCGCGGGGCGCACCTATCGTCGGACGCATGCGGACCACCCCCTTCCGATCCCGACCCACGAGGAGACATCCGTGACCCACGACCACGTCGCACCCGCATCCACCCCCGCCGTCGAGGCCCCGCTGATCAGCCCGGAAGAGGCCGCCGACCGGTTCGCGGCCGGCGCCGTCGTGGTCGACGTGCGCAGCGACGCCGGTCGCGCCAAAGACGGGGCGATCCCCGGGGCGATCCGCGGTGACCGCGATCGCATCGACGCGCAGTTCCTCCTCGACTCTCCGGAGAAGCTCGCCGAGATCACCGAGTGGGATCAGGACATCGTCATCGTCTGCGGATCCATCCGCGGCTCGGGACCGGTGGCGCAGAAGCTGCGCGAGAGCGGCTTCACCAACGTCGCGCACGTCGACGGCGGCTTCCCCGCCTGGCGCGACGCGGGGGCACCGGCGGCCGAGCTCCCGTCCGAGGGCTGAATCCCCGACGGCCCGCATCCTGCCCGCTAGGCGTGCTGCAGGATGCGAGCCGTCGTGCGCGCGCTGAAGTGCAGCGCCGCGAGAGGGATGCGCTCGTCCGCCGCGTGGAACTGGCCGAAGACGTCGAAGCCCCGCGGCACGCGGAGCGGGATGAACCCGTAGCCGTGGATGCCGAGGCGTGCGAAGTGCTTGTTGTCGGTGGAGGCCGGGAGCAGGTACGGGACGACGATGCCCTGCTCGTCCTCCGCCGCCATCGCCGCCTGCAGGGTCTCGATCAGGGTTCCGACGAAGCCGAGGGCGTCGAGGTCGTCGTCGCGCGTCTCGGGGGAGAAGGAGAGCCCCCGTGCCGCGCCGAAGAGGTCCGGACGGTGCTCCACGAGCCATCCCGCGCCCCACACGCCACCGCTCTCCTCGTCGGCGAGGAACGCGAGGACGAGATCGGCGACACACGTGTCGACGGTGTCGATGCGGATGAGATCGCGGGCGAAGGCGACGGCCTCCTCTCCAGCAGTGTCGTGCGGGTCATGTCTCGACGGGAGGAAGAGGGGTGTCCCCGTGCCGCGAGATGAGCGCGTGTGACGGCGCATGACGACGCGTGACGCGGACGCGTCGCGACGACGTGCGGAACTAGGAGTGCCCCCGACAGGAATCGAACCTGCGACCTTTGGTACCGGAAACCAACGCTCTATCCCCTGAGCTACGGAGGCGTACCGATCGAGGGTATCACCGCTGCAGCGCCGCGACCGCCGCCGCGAGCCGCTCCGCGAGGTAGCGGTGCCCGGCGGTCGAAGGGTGCTGGCGCCCGGCACCGGCGTCGATCACCTGCGCGTAGTTCGCCGGCGTGATCCACCGCTCCCGGACGGGGGAGATGTACCACCAGCCGCGCGCAGCGGCCGCGGCGGCGAGATCCGCGTCGATCCGCGCCGTCGCCGCTTCGACGGGCAGCACCTGCGGCGCCGGCCCGAGGATGACCACCTGCGCGCGGGGGAGCCGATCGGCCAGGGCGTCCCACGCGGCATCCACCGCCTGCCGATAGCCCGCCGCCGGCTCACGTCGATCGTTGATCGAGCCCTGCACGATCACGAGGTCCGGATCGAGCCGCGGGTCGAGCGCCGCGATGCGCGTGGCGTAGTCGGGCCCGTCGATCCCGGGTGTGAGATACCCGGAGCCGCGCACGCCGTCGACCACCGTCGTCCAGCCGGCGAGCTCGCCGACCACGGCGGCGTAGCCGAGGGCCGGTGATGCGGCTGCCGAGCCGTACGTCCAGGAGTCGCCGAACACCAGCACCGTGGGGTGATCCGGCAGCACGAGGGATGCCGGTGCCACCGCCACGGCGTCGCTGCCGGAGGCCGTGACCGCGGCCGGTGCCGGGTCGGCGATGCGCATCGCGAGCTGCCAGACGCCCACGCCGCAGGCGACCGCGACGAGCGTCGCGAGCGTCGCCCGTGCGCCCGCCGGAAGGCGGCGACGCGGGCGGCGGGCGGCGGACATGCGACGAGAGTAGGTCACGGCCGGCACAAACCGGAATCGGCCGTCGGGGACCCGCGTGAGAGGGTCCGGACATCCGTGTGCGCGACCGCCTCCGCGGCGTGCGAGGATACTGCGGTGCAACGCCTCGTGACCGCCGAACTGGACCTCGATCTCGGGGCCTCCGTCGACCTCATCTTCCAGATCGCGGCGGCCCAGCCGGCCCCGGTCCTGCGCGAGGAGTTGACCTTCACGCAGGGCGATCGCGTGTACACCCCGACGGAGATCATCGACCAGTCCGGGAGTCGGCTGCACCGCCTTCTGGGCGAGTCGGGACGTCTCGAGGTGCGCTACGAGGCGCTCATCGAGGGCCACGTCGCCCAGCGCGCGACGAGCGACCTGGAAGCCATCACCTACCTGCGCCCCAGCCGCTACTGCCAGTCCGACGAGGTCTTCTCGCAGGCGCGGCGTCAGTTCCGGGGGCTGCAGGGCCTCGACCTCATCGCGGCCGTCAGCGAGTTCGTCGCCTCCAGCACGACCTACACGCCGGGGCTCAGCCAGGGCACCGACTCGGCCGTCACCACGCTGATGACCGGCCAGGGCGTCTGCCGCGACTACGCGCACGTCGTCATCGCCCTGCTGCGGGCCATGGACATGCCGGCCCGCTACGCCGCGTGCTTCGCGCCGGGGCTGCGCCCGATGGACTTCCACGCCGTCGCCGAGGCCTACCTCGAGGGCAGCTGGTACGTCATCGACGCCACCCGGCTCGCGAACCGCCGCTCGCTGGTGCGCATCGCGACCGGCCGCGACGCCGCCGACTGCGCGTTCCTCAGCTACCACGGCGGCTACGTCGGCCTGCAGCGGATGCGCGTCGACGCGTGCGTCCTGCCGGACGACGCGTCCGACGTCGCGGCGCAGGATGCCGCGGCCGCGGCATCCGACCCCGCTCTCGACGACTTCGCCGAGCTCGTCCAGCTCGCCTGACCCGGCCGCCACCGCCATCGCGGCCGCCACCGCCACCGCGGCCGTGAGGCTCGACGCGCCTGCGCAACTCCGCCTGTGCGTCACCAGGCTGCGGCTATCGCTCCCACGCGCACGACCGAGCTGGAGTTGCGCACGGCGGCGGCGCGCGGATGCGGCCTGAGCCTCCGACGGCGCCAGCCGGGCCGCCACCGCGGCCGTGGGTCTCGACGTGCCTGCGCAACTCCGCCTGTGGTCTGGTGTCCGCAGCTTTCGTGGCTTCGCAGACGTCTCAGGTGGAGTTGTGCCGGCGCCTGCGCGCGGGGAGGGCCCCGCAAGACCCCGCACCTCACGACGGATGCCGAGCCGGGCACGCAGGTTGCGGGCGGCACGCGCCCGTAGACTTGACGGGCTATGAACCCCGACGCCCTCTCCGCCGCCCTCCTCGCCGTCATCGCCCCGCTCGCCGAGGCGCGACGCCCCGGTGCGAGCGCCGGTCTGACCGCGGCCGACCTGCCGCTGGAGCGGCCGCGCAACCGCGACCACGGCGACTGGGCGTCCAACGCCGCGCTGAAGCTCGGCAAGGCGGTCGGGGCGAACCCGCGCGAGTTCGCGCAGGAGATCGCCGACGCGCTCGCCGCCACCGACGGCGTCGCGAGCGTCGAGGTCGCCGGTCCCGGCTTCATCAACATCCGTCTCGAGGCGGGCGCCGCCGGTGCCCTGGCCCGGGCGATCGTCGAGGCCGGCGCGGCCTACGGCACCAACGAGACCCAGCGCGGGCAGAGCATCAACCTGGAGTTCGTGAGCGCGAACCCGACCGGCCCGATGCACATCGGCCACACCCGGTGGGCGGCCCTGGGCGACGCGATCGCGCGGGTGCTCCTGGCCAGCGGTGCGACGCTCGTGCGCGAGTTCTACATCAACGACGCGGGCGCGCAGATGGACCGCTTCGGCCGTTCCGTGCTCGCCGCCATCAAGGGCGAGCCGACCCCCGAGGACGGCTATCCGGGCTCCTACATCGACGACCTCGCCCGTCGCGTCCTCGCCGAGCTCCCGGGCATCCTCGACCTGCCGGCGGAGGACCAGGTGGTCGAGGCGCGCGATCGGGCGTATGCCCTGCAGCTGGCCGACCTGCAGGCGTCGCTGGAGAAGTTCAACGTCCACTTCGACGTGTTCTTCAGCGAGCGCACGCTCCACGCCCACGGCCCGAACGGCGAGCCGAGCCTCGTCGACGAGGCCGTCGACCGCCTGCACGCCCAGGGGCACGTGTTCGACCAGGACGACGCCGTGTGGGTGCGCACGACCGACTTCGGTGACGACAAGGATCGCGTGATCCGTCGCTCCAACGGCGAGTACACCTACTTCGCCGCCGACGCCGCCTACTACCTCAACAAGAGCGACCGCGGCTTCGCACACAAGATCTACCTCCTCGGCGCCGACCACCACGGCTACGTCCACCGCCTCAAGGCGCTCGCGGGCGCGGCGGGCGACGACCCCGAGAAGGACATCGAGGTGCTGATCGGCCAGCTCGTCTCGGTCAACGGCGCGCGGCTGTCCAAGCGCGCCGGCAACATCATCGAGCTCGACGACCTGCGCGACTGGCTCGGCACCGATGCGCTGCGCTACTCGCTCGCGCGGTACCCCGCCGATTCGCCGCTGACCCTCGACCCCGAGATCCTCACGAAGCGCACGAACGACAACCCCGTCTTCTACGTGCAGTACGCGCATGCCCGCACGCACAACGTCGCGCGCAACGCGGCGGACTCCGGCGTCGACCGCAGCGCGTTCGTGCCCGAGCTGCTGGACCACGAGAGCGAGTCGGCCCTGCTCGGCGCCCTGCAGGAGTTCCCGCGCATCGTGGCCTACGCCGCCGAGGTGCGCGAGCCGCACCGTGTCGCGCGCTACCTCGAGGAGCTCGCGAGCCTGTACCACCGCTGGTACGACACCTGCCGGGTGACGCCGCTGGGTGACGAGCCGGTCACCGACCTGCACCGCACGCGGCTCTGGCTCAACGACGCGACCGGTCAGGTGCTGCGCAACGGACTCGGACTCCTCGGTGTGAGCGCGCCCGAGCGGATGTGACGTGAGCGACCAGCACCCCACCCAGCCGCTTCCCGACCCGACGGCGCAGTGGGTGCTGTCGACGGATGCCGCGGCATCCGCACCGCGACGACGCCGCAGCCGCCGCTGGCCGTGGCTGATCGCCGTGCTCGCGGTCGCGGCGCTCGCCGTCGGCGCGTGGTTCGCGGGGGAGTACATCGCCCGCGGTGTCGTGGAGCGGACGATCCGCGAGCAGGTCGTGTCGCGGCTCGACCTCCCCGCCGACCAGCAGATCGACGTCGCCGTCCCCGGTCAGATGCTGCCGCAGCTGATCGCGGGCCGTCTCGACGAGGTCACCGTGTCCGCCGCGGACGTCCCGCTCGGGCAGCTCACGGGCGACGTCGAGGTGCACGCCGCGGGTGTGCCCGTCGGCGGCGACCAGCCGCTGCAGAGCGCGTCGGCGACCGTGCGTCTGGACGAGGCCCAGGTGCGGGGGCTGCTCGGCACCGTCGAGGGCTTCCCGGCGGATGCCGTCACGCTCGAGGCGCCGGACATCGTGATGTCGACGGAGCTGAGGCTGTTCGCCCTGTCGGTGCCGGTCGGGGTGAGCCTCGCCCCCTCGGCGTCGGACGGCGACCTGGTGCTCACGCCGCGCACGCTGCGGGTGTCGGGCGCCGAGGTGTCGGCCGACGTGCTGATCGACCAGTTCGGCGCGGTCGCGCGCACCGTGGTGCGCGACTGGGACGTGTGCGTGAAGCAGTACCTGCCCGCCGGGCTCACGCTGTCCGCGGTGCGCGTCGACGGATCGCAGGTGGTCGCGGACATCGCGGTCGATCCGCGGATCACCGTCGACACGGCCCTGCAGCAGAAGGGCACGTGCAGCTGAGGCGGGGCGGGCCCGGGGGGTCTCGCGGGGGTCGTCACATGCGTGAGGCGGCATGCGGGGGTGCCCTAGACTTCTAGGACTGCCGGGCGTGACGTGACCGTCGGCAGCCCGACCCCACACGATTGGTTCCGCACGTGTCCGCCGCCTCCGACCGCCCGCTCGTGCCCGCGTGGCTCACCGTGCCGGACGATGCGAACGCGCTCGCCGCGGCCGTGTGGCCGGCCTCGGCCGCCCGCGACGACGACGGCCAGCTGCTCATCGCCGGCGTCGGCGCCGCCGCGCTGCGCGCCCGCTTCGGCACACCGCTGTACGTCCTCGACGAGGATGCCGTGCGCCGCCGCGCCCGCGAGGTGCGCGAGGCGTTCGCCGCCGCCGCCGCCCGCCACGGGGTGCAGGCCCGGGTCTACTACGCCGGCAAGGCGTTCCTGTCGACGGAGGTCGTGCGGTGGGTCACCGAAGAGGGGCTCGCGGTCGACGTCGCCACCGGTGGTGAGCTCGCCGTGGCCCTCGCCGCCGGCGCCGACCCGTCGCGGCTCGGGCTGCACGGCAACAACAAGTCGGTGGCCGAGCTGGAGCGCGCCGTGGAGATCGGCATCGGCTCGATCGTCATCGACTCCCGCATCGAGCTCGAGCGGCTCGCCGCGATCGTGGAGCGCCGCGTCGCCGCCGGGGCCGAGCCGCAGGCGGTCCTCGTCCGCGTGAACAGCGGCGTGCACGCCGAGACGCACGACTTCCTCGCGACCGCCCACGAGGACCAGAAGTTCGGGTTCGCCCTCGCCGACGCCCCGGCCGTCGTCGCCCGCATCCGCGAGCTGCCGGGCCTGCGCTTCGTCGGCCTGCACTGCCACATCGGCTCGCAGATCTTCGGCGCGCGCGGCTTCGAGGAGTCCGCGGCTCGCGTGGTCGACCTCCACGCGCAGCTGCTCGCCGGCGGCGACATCCCCGTCCTCAACCTGGGGGGCGGCTTCGGCATCGCCTACACGTCGGTCGATACGCCCACGCCCATCGCCGCGCTGGCCGACGGCATCGTCGACGCCGTCGCGCGCGAGTGCGAGGTCCGCGGCATCCCGCTGCCTCACCTCGCCTTCGAGCCGGGCCGCACGATCGTCGGCCGCGCCGGTGTGACTCTGTACGAGGTGGGCACCGTCAAGCCCGTGCAGGTCAGCGACGAGCTCGAACGGCTCTACGTCAGCGTCGACGGCGGCATGAGCGACAACGCGCGTCCGGCGCTGTACGGCGCGCAGTACTCCGCCCGTCTCGCATCGCGCACCTCGGATGCCGCGCCTGCCCTGGCCCGCGTGGTGGGCCGTCACTGCGAGTCCGGCGACATCGTCGTCGACGCGGAGTACCTGCCCGGCGACGTCACCCCCGGCGACCTGCTCGCCGTGCCCGCGACCGGCGCCTACTGCTTCTCGCTGTCGAGTAACTACAACTACGTGCCGCGGCCGCCGGTCGTCGCCGTCCGGGACGGCGCGGCACGGGTGATCGTGCGCGGCGAGACCATCGACGACCTGCTGGCGCGCGACCTCGGGGTCGCCTCCGGCTCCCCATCCGGCGAGGAGAACGAATGACCGACTACCGTCGACTGCGTGTGGCCCTGCTCGGGGCGGGGGCCGTCGGGTCCCAGGTCGCCGCGCTCCTGCGCAAGCACGCGGACGAGCTGGCCGACCGCGCCGGCGCCGCGCTCGATCTCGTCGGCATCGCGGTGCGCAACCCCGACGCGCCGCGCGACGCGGACCTGCCGCGCGAGCTGTTCACCACCGACTCCGAGCAGCTGATCGTCGGCGCCGACATCGTCATCGAGCTGATGGGCGGCATCGAGCCCGCCCGCACCGACATCCTGCTGGCGCTGTCGTCGGGCGCCGACGTGGTCACCGCCAACAAGGCGCTGCTGGCCACGCACGGCCCGGAGATCTTCGACGCCGCCGATCAGGTGGGCGCGTCGGTGTACTACGAGGCCGCCGCCGCCGGTGCCATCCCGATCATCCGACCGCTGCGCGACTCGCTCGCCGGCGACCGCGTGCAGCGGATCATGGGCATCGTCAACGGGACGACCAACTACATCCTCGACCGCATGGACAGCGAGGGCAGCGGCTTCGACGAGGTCCTCGCCGACGCGCAGAAGCTCGGCTACGCGGAAGCGGACCCCACGGCGGACATCGAAGGCTACGACGCGGCGCAGAAGGCGGCCATCCTCGCCTCGCTCGCCTTCCACACCGCCGTCCCGCTCGACGCCGTGCACCGCGAGGGCATCACGCGCATCGACAAGCAGGCGATGGATGCCGCCCATCACGCCGGCTACGTCATCAAGCTGCTGGCCGTCTGCGAGCGTCTCGCCGACGCCGAGGCTGACTCGCCCACCGGCGAGGCGATCTCGGTGCGCGTGTACCCCGCCCTGGTCCCGCGCGAGCACCCGCTGGCGAGCGTGCACGGCGCCAACAACGCGGTCTTCGTCCAGGCCGAGGCGGCCGGGAACCTGATGTTCTACGGCGCGGGCGCCGGCGGCGTGCAGACGGCGTCCGCCGTGCTCGGCGACGTCGTGTCGGCGGCGCGGCGCCACATCGCCGGCGGGGTCGGGGTCGGCGAGTCCACGCGCGCGAACCTCCCGGTGCTCCCGATCGGCCGCGTCACCACGCGCTACCAGATCACCCTCGAGGTCTCCGACGAGCCGGGTGTGCTCGCGACGGTGGCCGGCATCCTCAGCGAGGGACGCGTGTCGATCGCGACGGTCGAGCAGACGATCGAGCCGACCGCGCCCACCGAGGTCGAGGACGCTCCGGGCGTCGCGCGGCTGGTCATCGGCACCCACACGGCACGCGAGCAGGACCTCAGCGACACCGTCGACCGTCTCGCCGCCAGCGGCGTGGTCGGCCGCGTCGTGTCGGTCCTGCGCGTCGAAGGCAATTGATCCGGGGAAACTGAACTCGCGGTCGCGGCACCGCAAGAAGGAGATGGACATGGCACACGTCTGGCAGGGAGTCCTGCGCGAATACGCCGATCGGCTCGGCGTCACGGAGACGTCGACGGTCGTGACGCTCGGCGAGGGCGGCACGCCCCTGATCCCCGCCGCGGCGCTCTCGCAGCAGACCGGCGCGAACGTCTTCATCAAGTTCGAGGGCATGAACCCGACCGGCTCCTTCAAGGACCGCGGCATGACGGTCGCGCTCTCGCGCGCCGTCGAGCACGGCGCGAAGGCCGTCATCTGCGCCTCGACCGGCAACACGTCGGCATCCGCCGCCGCCTACGCGGCGCACGCGGGCATCACGGCGGCCGTGCTGGTCCCGGAGGGCAAGATCGCGATGGGCAAGCTCAGCCAGGCGGTCATCCACGGCGGTCGGCTGATCCAGGTGCGCGGCAACTTCGACGACTGCCTCGAGATCGCGCGCGAGCTCGCCGACAACTACCCCGTCCACCTCGTCAACTCGGTCAACCCCGACCGCATCGAGGGGCAGAAGACGGCCGCCTACGAGGTCGTCTCCCAGCTCGGCGACGCCCCCGACTTCCACCTCATCCCCGTCGGCAACGCCGGCAACTACACGGCCTACTCCCGGGGCTACCGCGAGGAGGCCGCGCGCGGCGTCGCGACCAAGGTGCCGCGCATGTTCGGCTTCCAGGCCGAGGGCTCCGCGCCGCTCGTGCGCGGCGAGGTCGTCCGCAACCCCGAGACGATCGCCTCCGCGATCCGCATCGGCAACCCCGCCTCGTGGGAGCTCGCCCTCGAAGCGCGCGACGCGACCCAGGGCTGGTTCGGCGCCATCGACGACGCGCGCATCCTCGCGGCGCAGAAGCTGCTGGCCAGCACGGCCGGCGTCTTCGTCGAGCCCGCCAGCGCGATCGGCGTCGCGGGCCTGCTGGACCGCGCTGAGGCGGGCGTGATCCCCGCCGGCGCGACCATCGTCATCACCGTCACCGGCCACGGCCTCAAGGACCCCCAGTGGGCCCTGCGCAACGCCGACGGCACCGAGGTCGAGCCCACCGTCGTCGACGCGACGACCAGTGAGGTCGCGTCCGTCCTCGACCTGGCATGACCGCGGCAGAGGCGGGGCGTGCCGTCGCGGTGCGCGTGCCCGCGACGAGCGCCAACCTCGGGCCCGGCTTCGACACGCTGGGCCTCGCGCTGAGCTCGTACGACGAGCTCGTCGTCACGGCGCTGCCCGAGCCGGGGCTGGAGATCGTCGTCTCGGGGGAGGGCGCCGCGGACGTGCCCACCGACGCCTCGCACCTGGTCGTGCGGGCCATGGCGTACGCCTTCGAGGCCTCCGGCCGTCCGATGCCCGGCATCCGTCTCGTCGCGCACAACACCATCCCGCACGGGCGCGGCATGGGCTCGTCGGGCGCGGCGGTCGTCGCCGGACTGCTCGCGGCCCAGGGGCTGCTCGCCGGCGATGTCGAGCTCGGTCCCGACACGCTGCTGCGGCTCGCGACGGAGCTCGAGGGGCACCCCGACAACGTCGCACCGGCGCTGTTCGGCGGCCTCACGATCGCGTGGATGGACGAGAACGGCCCGCAGCACAAGAAGCTGCTGGTGCACCGCGGCGTGGCTCCGCTCGTGTTCGTCCCCGACTTCACGATGTCCACGTCGGTCGCGCGCGGGCTCGCGCCCCTGCAGGTCACGCGCGAGGACGCCGTCTTCAACGTGTCGCGCTCGGCCCTGCTGATCGCGGCGCTCACCCAGAGCCCGGAGCTGCTGATGGCGGCCACCGAGGACAAGCTGCATCAGTCGTACCGGGCCCAGGCGATGCCGGCGACCGACGAGCTCGTTCGCGCCCTGCGTGCCCGTGGCTTCGCGGCGGTGGTGTCGGGAGCCGGACCGAGCGTGCTCGTGCTCGCCGACGGTCCCGGTCAGCGTCTCGCGGCCGCGGAGGTGGCGGCCACCGTCACGGACACTCCGTGGGAGCCGCGCATGCTCGCCGTCGACGTCAGGGGTGGTACAGTGAGGAACCATACGGAGGGTGCCACGGCGTGACCGTGAATCTGGCCTCCGTCGCAATTCTGCGAACCACCGCATAACCCTCACGTTGCACCATCGCGCGTCTGAGCTAGACGTGCATGCGCGCACGAGAGCGGTAGCGCCTGTCGTGGACGGCGCGATGCGGACGGTCCCCGTCCACATGCCTACGAAGGAGAACTCGTGGAGTCCCTCTCCGAGATCCAGACCGAGAACATCGAGAACGTCGAGAACACGGAAGCCGCCGGCGACGCCGCCGCGACCGAGGTGACCGACGCCCCCACCGCCGACGAGACCCCGGCGGAGGAGACCCCCGTCGAGGAGGCCGCCGCCGAGGAGGCTCCCGCGGAGGAGGCTCCCGCGGAGGAGGCTCCCGCGGAGGAGCCCGTCGCGCCGGAGGAGCCCGCCGCCGAGGCCGTCCAGAGCGAGGCCCCCGACGTCGAGGTGCCCTCGGATGCCGAGGCCCCCGCCGCCGCGAGCGAGGAGGCGCCGGTCGTCGAGAAGCCCGTCAAAGCGCCGCGCAAGCGTGCCCCGCGCCGTGCGAAGAGCACCGACGTGCCGGCCGCCGAGGCGACGGATGCCGAGGCTCCCGCCGCCGAGACCGCCGCCGCCGAGACCGTCGCCGAGACCGTCGTCGAGACCGCCGCCGAGAGCGCGGACGCGCCCGCCGAGACCGCCGCGCCGGCGGAGACCCCCGACACCGCGGCTGCGGCCACCGACGCCGTCGCCCCGTCCGGTGAGGGCGAGACCGCTCCTGCCCAGGACGAGACGGGTGCCGCCGCCGACGCCACGGCATCCGGCGAGAACGCGGCCGAGGGCGAGACCCCCAGCCGCAGCCGCAGCCGTTCGCGCAGCCGCAGCCGCAACCGCGGCCAGCGCGGCGAGAACGCCCAGGCCGCGCAGAACGCCCCGGCCACGCAGGGCGGTCAGAACGCGCCGGCCGCTCCCGCGGCCCCCGCCGAGGACAACACGTCGAACGACGACGCCGACGAGCAGGGTCAGGGACGCGGTCGTCAGCGCAACAAGCGTCGCGGCGGACAGAACCAGAACGGCGACGAGTTCGAGACCGAGATCGGCGAGGACGACGTCCTCATCCCGATCGCCGGCATCCTGGACGTGCTCGACAACTACGCGTTCGTGCGCACGACGGGCTACCTGCCCGGCGCCAGCGACGTCTACGTCTCGCTCGGCCAGGTCAAGAAGTACAACCTGCGCAAGGGCGACGCCGTCGTCGGCGCCATCAAGCAGCCGCGCGAGGGCGAGCAGTCGAGCCGCCAGAAGTACAACGCGCTGGTGAAGGTCGACGCCATCAACGGCCTGTCGGTCGACGACGCCGCCGAGCGCGTCGAGTTCGGCAAGCTCACGCCGCTCTACCCGCAGGAGCGCCTGCGCCTGGAGACGGCGCCGGAGAAGCTCACGCAGCGCATCATCGACCTCGTCGCCCCGATCGGCAAGGGCCAGCGCGGTCTCATCGTCGCGCCGCCGAAGGCCGGCAAGACGATCGTCCTGCAGCAGATCGCGAACGCGATCGCGACGAACAACCCCGAGGTCCACCTCATGGTCGTGCTCGTCGACGAGCGCCCCGAAGAGGTCACCGACATGCAGCGCACGGTCAAGGGCGAGGTCATCGCCTCGACCTTCGACCGCCCGGCCGAAGACCACACGACCGTCGCGGAGCTCGCCATCGAGCGCGCCAAGCGCCTCGTGGAGCTCGGCCGCGACGTCGTCGTGCTGCTCGACTCGATCACGCGTCTCGGCCGCGCCTACAACATCTCGGCGCCCACCAGCGGCCGCGTGCTCAGCGGTGGCGTCGACGCGTCGGCCCTGTACCCGCCCAAGCGCTTCTTCGGTGCCGCCCGCAACATCGAGAACGGCGGATCGCTCACCATCCTCGCGACGGCGCTCGTGGAGACCGGCTCCAAGATGGACGAGGTCATCTTCGAGGAGTTCAAGGGCACCGGCAACAGCGAGCTGCGCCTGTCGCGTCAGCTGGCCGACAAGCGCATCTTCCCCGCCGTCGACGTCAACGCTTCGTCCACGCGCCGCGAGGAGATGCTGCTGAACCCCGACGAGGTCAAGATCACCTGGAAGCTGCGTCGCGCCCTCGCCGGCCTCGACCCGCAGCAGGCTCTCGAGGTGGTCCTCGGCAAGCTCAAGGAGACGAGCTCGAACGTGGAGTTCCTCTACCAGATGCAGAACGTGCAGATGAAGTCGGTGTCCACGACCGCCGGCGGCCACAGCCACGGACACGAGAACAGCATCCGCTGAGCGGGACCGTGTTCGAGTCCGTCCAGGCGCTGATCGACGAGCACCGCGCGGTCCAGGAGGAGCTCTCCGACCCCGCGGTGCACGCCGATGCCGCCCGCGCGAAGCGCGTCAACCGTCGCTACGCCGAGCTGTCGAAGATCGTCGCGGCGCACGACGCGTGGCGCGCGGCGGACGACGACCTCGCCGCCGCGCGTGAGCTCGCCCGTGAGGACGACGCCTTCGCCGACGAGGTCCCGGTCCTCGAGGAGCGGGTCGCCGCCGCGCAGGAGAAGCTGCGGCGCCTGCTCATCCCGCGCGACCCCGACGACGCGCGCGACGTGATCCTCGAGGTCAAGGCGGGGGAGGGCGGCGCCGAGTCGGCCCTGTTCGCGGCCGATCTCCTGCGGATGTACCTGCAGTACGCGGCATCCATGGGGTGGAAGACCGAGCTGCTGGAACGCAACGAATCCGATCTGGGCGGCTACAAGGACGTCCAGGTCGCGATCAAGGGCAGCTCGACCGACCCCGCGCAGGGGGTGTGGGCCCACCTCAAGTACGAGGGCGGCGTGCACCGTGTGCAGCGCGTCCCCGCGACCGAGTCGCAGGGGAGGATCCACACGTCGACGACGGGTGTCCTCGTCTTCCCGGAGGTCGACGAGCCCGAAGAGGTGCAGATCGACGCGAACGACCTCAAGATCGACGTGTTCCGCTCGTCGGGTCCGGGTGGACAGTCCGTCAACACGACCGACTCCGCGGTGCGCATCACGCACCTGCCGACCGGCATCGTCGTCTCGATGCAGAACGAGAAGAGCCAGCTGCAGAACCGCGAGGCCGGCATGCGGGTGCTGCGTGCCCGGCTGCTCGCCAAGCAGCAGGAGGAGCGGGATGCCGCGGCATCCGACGCCCGCCGTTCGCAGATCCGCGGCATGGACCGTTCCGAGCGCATCCGCACGTACAACTTCCCCGAGAACCGCATCGCCGACCACCGCACCGGCTACAAGGCCTACAACCTCGATCAGGTCATGGACGGCGCCCTCGGGCCCCTCATCGAGTCGGCCATCGCCGCCGACGAAGAGGCGCGGCTGGCGGCGCTCGGCGGCGACTGACCGCGTGGGTCGTCGCGCGCCGACGGATGCCGCTACGCTCGCGTCATGATCACGTTCCTCCTGCGCGCCCTCGTCTTCCTCGCGTCGGCGGCGGTCGGCCTCATCGTCGCCGACATCGTGCTGCCCGGCTTCACGATCGACTGGCGCAGTCCGTTCGGGTTCATCCTGGCGATCGTGATCTTCGCGGTGCTGCAGAGCGTCCTCGCCCCGTGGCTCGCGCGCGTCGCCCAGCGCAACGCGCCGGCCTTCCTCGGCGGCATCGGCATCGTGTCGACCTTCGTCGCGCTGTTGGTGACGGCGATCATCCCGGGGGCGGGGCTCACGATCGGATCGCCCTGGTGGACCTGGGTGGTCGCCCCGATGATCGTGTGGGTCGTCACCGCGATCGCGGCGTTCCTGCTGCCCGCGGTGCTCCTCAAGAAGAAGGTCGAGAGCCGCCGCGCGTCCTGACGATGCGTCAGATGTAGTACTCCGGCGTCGTCAGCAGCGCGCGGGTGTCTTCGCCCGCGCGGCGCGTGCGCGCCTTCGCGGGAACGCCGACCAGCACCGAGTCCTCCGGTGCGTCGCGCGTGACGACCGCGTTGGCCCCGATGACGGATCCGGCGCCGATGCGCACGGGGCCGAGGATCTTCGCGCCGGCGCCCACCGCCACGCCGTCGCCCAGGGTGGGGTGGCGCTTGCCCGCGTCGCGGGTGCGTCCGCCGAGGGTGACGCCGTGGTAGAGCATGACGTCGTCACCGATCTCGGCGGTCTCGCCGATCACGACGCCCATGCCGTGGTCGATGAAGAAGCGGCGCCCGATGCTCGCACCGGGATGGATCTCCACCCCGGTCAGCCAGCGCGTCAGCTGCGACAGGGCCCGGGCCGGGAAGCGCCAGCCGCGCCGCCACAGGGCGTTCGCCAGGCGGTAGGACCAGATCGCGTGCAGCCCGGAGTAGAGCACGGCGATCTCCGCCGCGCCGCGGGCTGCGGGGTCGCGCAGCTTCGCGGCCGCGATGTCCTCGCGGACGCGGGCGAACGCCCCGAGTCGCGGCGCGGCGGAGGGGCCGGTGGTGCGGGTCACGTCGGGGATCAGTCCTCGCGCAGGTGCTCGTAGAGCGCCGTCGAGAGATACCGCTCGCCGAAGGACGGGATGATCACGACGATGTTCTTGCCCTCGGCCTCGGGGCGGGCGGCGATCTGCAGTGCGGCCCAGATCGCGGCGCCGGAGGAGATGCCGACGAGGATGCCCTCCGTGGTCGCGACCTCGCGGGCGACGCGGATCGCGTCGTCGAACTGGACGTCGACGACCTCGTCGATGACGCCCTGATCGAGGATCTCCGGGATGAAGTTCGGTCCGATGCCCTGGATCTTGTGCGGCCCGGGCGTGCCCTTGGTCAGCAGCGGGGAGTCGGCCGGCTCGACGGCGATGACCTTCGCCTCCGGCACCCGCTCCTTCAGCACCTGGCCGACGCCGGTGATCGTGCCGCCGGTGCCGATGCCGGCCACGAAGTAGCCGATCTCGCCGTCGGTGTCGCGGAGGATCTCCTCGGCCGTCGTCTTGCGGTGGATGGCGGGGTTGGCCTCGTTGGCGAACTGCTTGGCGAGGATGGCGCCGGGCGTCGCGGCGGCGATCTCCTCCGCCTTCGCGACGGCGCCCTTCATGCCGAGCGCGGGCTCGGTGAGCACGAGCTCGGCACCGTAGGCCTTCAGCAGCAGACGACGCTCGACCGACATCGACGCGGGCATCGTGAGGATGACCTTGTAGCCGCGTGCGGCGCCGACCATCGCCAGCGCGATGCCGGTGTTGCCGCTCGTGCCCTCGACGATCGTGCCGCCCGGCTGCAGCGCGCCCGCCGCTTCGGCGGCGTCGACGATCGCGATGCCGAGGCGGTCCTTGACGGAGGACGCCGGGTTGTAGAACTCGAGCTTGGCGAGCACCGTGCCGGGCAGGCCCTCGGCGATGCGGTTCAGACGCACCAGGGGAGTGTTGCCGAATGCGCTCGTGATGTCGGGGTGGATGCCGGACATGGCCTGCCTTTCGTGCGGTCGGGTGCCGCCCGGTCGTGCGTGATCGCGTCGCCGTCGGCGTCTCGCACCAGCCTAAGCGCCCGATCTGCTCCGGAGTCGATTGTGACGATTCTTCACGGGTGCACGGGCCTCCCGCGCGGCATCCGCCGGCGGGCGCGACTAGGGTGGGAGGGCTCATGATCCCCCCGCACGATTCCGGCGCGCCCGCACGACGCGCTGCCACCGGCCTGTCCGACCTGCTCCGACGGGCGACGCAGACGCTCGCCGCCGCGGGGGTGCCGACGCCCGACGTCGATGCGGAGCTGCTGGCGGCGCACGTCTGGGGCCGCACGCGCGGAGAACTGCTCGCCGCGGCCCTGCGTGGCGACGAGGTCCCCGACGACACGACGGCCTTCGAGGCGCTGATCGCCCGCCGCGCCGCCCGTGAGCCGCTCCAGCACCTCACGGGCACGGCTCCTTTCCGCCATCTCGAGCTGCGGGTGGGTCCGGGAGTCTTCGTGCCGCGGCCCGAGACCGAGATGGTGGCCCAGCTCGCCATCGACGCGCTGCGCGCCGTGCCGGATGCCGAGCCCGTCGCCGTCGACCTGGGCACCGGCTCGGGCGCCATCGCGTTGGCGATGGCCACGGAGGTGCCGCACGCGCAGGTGCACGCGGCGGAGAACGCGCTCGACGCGTTCGTGTGGGCGAAGGAGAACTTCGCCCGGAACGCGCCGCAGGCGCGCCTGGCGTTCATCGACCTCGCCGACGCGTTCCCGGAGCTCGACGGCTCGGTGGCCGTGCTCGTCTCCAACCCGCCCTACGTCCCCGACGCCGCCGTGCCGCGCGACCCGGAGGTGCGCCACTGGGACCCGCCGTCGGCGCTGTACGGGGGAGAGGACGGCCTGGACGTCGTCCGCGTGCTCTCCCGGGTCGGCCGGCGGCTGCTGCGCCCCGGCGGGACCCTCGTGATCGAGCACGGGGAATGGCAGGGCGGCCCCATCCGCGCGCTGCTGGAGGCCGACGGCTGGCGCGCGTGCGCCACGCATCCCGACCTCACCCTCCGCGACCGGGCGACGACGGCCCTCCGCCCCTGACCTTCCGGTCGTCGAGCGAGCGCAGCGAGTCGAAACGTCGCGTGCCTTCCGGTCGTTGAGCGAGCGCAGCGAGTCGAAACGTCGCGTGCCTTCCGGTCGTTGAGCGAGCGCAGCGAGTCGAAACGTCGCGCGGGTGAAACGTAGACTGGACACGATATGTCTGAGTTCTTCGACGCCCGCGACACGGAGCAGCTGCTTCCGGGTCTGCGCAAGGCACGGCAGGCGATCGGGCGCGGTGAGCTCATCGTCATGCCGACGGACACCGTGTACGGCATCGCAGCCGACGCGTTCAGCGCCAGCGCCGTCGCCGCGCTCCTGGCGGCGAAGGGGCGTGGGCGCCAGTCGCCCCCTCCGGTCCTGGTCGCGGGCCTGTCGACGATGCGGGCCCTGGTCTCGGACGTTCCGGCTCCCGTGGAGCGACTGGTCGAGGAGTTCTGGCCGGGCGGGTTGACGATCGTGCTGCCGTCGCAGCCCTCCCTGTCGTGGGACCTCGGCGACACGGGCGGCACCGTGGCGGTGCGCATGCCCGCCGACCGCATCGCGCTCGAGCTGCTCGAGGACTGCGGCCCGCTGGCGGTCTCCAGCGCCAACCTCACCGGCAAGGCCGCGGCCGTCGACGTGCACAGCGCCTACACGATGCTGCGCGACAGCGTCTCCGTCTACCTCGACGGGGGACCGTCCTCGCACGGCGTCGCGTCGACGATCGTCGACGCGACGGGACTCGCCGTCCCGGGAGGGCGTCCCGTCCGGGTGCTCCGCGAGGGCGCCGTCCCGCGCGATCGGCTCCGCGAGGTGCTGGGCGAGCTGCTCGAGCCCGACCCCGAGCCGCTCGGCGACGACGCGCCCGCGCCATGAGGTTCTATCTGCTCACCGTCGCCGTGACGGCCGTGGCGACCCTCGGCTTCACCTGGGTCGTCTGGCGGATCGGGATGCGGCTCAAGCTGTACCCCGAGATCCGTGAGCGTGACGTCCACACCACGCCCAAGCCGCGCGTCGGCGGTGTGGCCATGTTCCTCGGCGTGCTGGTGGCCTTCGGCATCTCCTCGCAGATCGGCTACTTCCAGATCTTCTGGGCCGATCCGGCGGTCATCTGGTCGCTGCTCGGCGCCTCCGCCCTGATCGTCGTCGTCGGCGTGCTCGACGACCTGTGGGACCTGGACTGGATGATCAAGCTGGGTGCGCAGTTCCTCGCCGCCGGCATCGTGGTGGGCTTCGGCGGCATCCAGATCTTCTTCATCCCGTTCGGCCAGCAGTTCGTGGTGTCGAGCTTCGCGAGCTTCGCGATGTCGGTGATCGCGATCGTCATCGTCATGAACGCGGTCAACTTCATCGACGGACTGGACGGCCTCGTGGCCGGGGTCGCTCTCATCGCCAACGCGGTGTTCTTCGTGTACACCTACCTCGTCGCGCGCGACACGGGCGCATCGAGCTACTCGAGCCTCGCCTCGTTCATCGCCGTCGCCCTCATCGGTGTGTGCGTCGGCTTCCTGCCGCTGAACTGGAACCCGTCGAAACTGTTCATGGGAGACTCGGGGGCGCTCCTGCTCGGTCTTCTCATGGCGTCGTCGGCGATCGTGTTCACGGGCAACCTGCCGCCGGCGCTGCTCGGCGACAACGACGTGTTCGGCCGCTCGCAGCTGCTGGGTGCGTTCATCCCCATCCTGCTGCCCGTCGTCGTCGTGCTGCTGCCGCTGCTGGACTTCGGGATGGCGATCGTGCGCCGCATGGCGCGCGGGAAGTCACCCTTCTCTCCCGATCGCAAGCACCTGCACCACCGCATGCTCGACATGGGGCACAGCGACCGCGACGCCGTCCTCATCTTCTACGCCTGGACGGCCGTGGTGTCGGTGGGCGTGCTGCTCATGTACATCGGGACGACCCAGAACTGGCCGGGGGACTACGCGATCGGCGGGGTGTTCGTCCTCGTCGGCATCGCGGCCTGCCTCGTCGTCACCTTCATGCCGTCCCGGCGTTCCGCCCCCACCGCTGCCGACGGCGCCGCGGCGCCCCCGTCCGATCCGACCCCGAGGACCTCATGAGCTCCCTGTCCAGCACCACCGTCCTGCGCACGACCCTCCTGTGGTCGGCCCTCGCCACCGGCATCCTGGCCGTCGTCGGCGCGCTGATCGGCTTCGCCGTGGCCGGGACCTCCGGTCTGTGGAGCGCGCTGGTCGCGATCGTCCTCGCGGCGGTCTTCCTCGGGTTCACGGCGGTCACGATCCTCGTCTCCAACCGGTGGTTCGGCGATCCGCTGTACGTGCCGATCTTCTTCGGCGCCGTGATGGGCGGATGGCTGCTGAAGTTCGTCGTCTTCCTCGTCGTGCTGTTCCTGCTGCGGGGCCAGCCGTGGCTGAATGCCGGCGTGTTCTTCATCGCGCTCGTCATCAGCGTGGTGGTCTCGCTCGCGATCGACGCGATCGTGATGGTGCGCATGCGCGTGCCCGTCGTCAGCGACGCCTCGCTGCCCACGCTCGCCGACGTCATCGACGAGGCGCGACGCCCGGCGCCCCCGGAAAGGGGGGATGCCGAGGACGGTCCGCGGCCCGCGGACGATAACCCCTCCCGGGGCTGATAGGCTGTCTCTGCGCCCGTTCGCGCTCCGCGAAACGCGTGCGCAGTGACGCTCACACCGACCATCGTCGCACCGGTTGCATCCGGTGCCCCGAAGCTGGAGCCAGCGCTGTTTACCCAAGCTGCGACACTGATCGCCAAGACCGCCGAAGACGGCGGCTTCCACGGCCCGTCCATCGATGAGTTCTTCCCGGACGTCCTCTTCAGCGTCCTGGGCGTCCCCGTCACGCGGATCCACCTCATCCAGTTCATCGCGACGATCGCTCTCGTGCTGTTCCTGTGGGCCGGAACCCGTCGCATGCGGATCGTGCCGGGCCGTTTCCAGAGCATCGCCGAGATGGGCCTGGACTTCGTCCGCGTGAACATCGCCGAAGACCTCCTGGGCAAGAAGGACGGGCAGCGCTTCCTGCCGATCCTCACCACGATGTTCTTCATGATCCTGTTCTTCAACATCACAGGCATCATCCCGTTCATGAACCTCGCCGGGACGAGCATCATCGCCGTCCCGCTGATGCTCGCGGTGATCAGCTACGTGACGTTCATCTACGCGGGTATGAAGAAGAGCCCGAAGAACTTCTTCAAGAACGCGCTGTTCCCCTCGGGCGTCCCGCCGTTCCTCTACATCATCGTCACGCCGCTGGAGTTCCTGTCGACGTTCATCATCCGCCCGGTGACGCTCACCCTGCGACTGCTGATGAACATGATCGTCGGTCACCTCATGCTCGTCCTGTTCTTCTCGGCGACGCAGTTCTTCCTCATCACCCTCGGCGGCTGGTGGTCGGCTCTGGCGGCGGGCTCGCTCGCCTTCGGTCTGGCCTTCACCCTGTTCGAGATCCTGGTGGCCTTCCTCCAGGCCTACGTCTTCACCATCCTCACCGCGGTCTACATCCAGCTCGCGGTGGCAGAAGAGCACTGAGCGGGCGAGGCTCCCGCCTCTCCCACCCAACCCCGAAAGGAAAAACCCCGTGGACGCAACTACGGTTCTCGCCGAGCTTTCCGGCAACGTCGCGACGATGGGCTACGGCCTCGCGGCCATCGGCCCCGCCATCGGCGTGGGCATCGTCGTCGGCAAGACGATCGAGGGCGTCGCCCGTCAGCCCGAGCTGGCCGGCCGCCTGCAGGTCCTCATGTGGATCGGTATCGCCTTCACCGAGGCGCTCGCCTTCATCGGCATCGCTGCCGGCTTCATCTTCGTCTGATCGCCCGCACCAGTTAAGGAGACAGGATGCGCAATCTTGTCGCGTACGCCGCGGAGGAAGCGGGCCACAACCCGCTCATCCCCGCCTGGTACGACATCATCTGGTCGGGTGTCTGCTTCATCGTCATCCTCGTCGTGGTGTGGAAGGTCGCCCTTCCCAAGATGAAGGTGCTGCTCGACAACCGTGCCGCCGCCATCGAAGGCAACATCGCGAAGGCCGACGAGGCGCAGCGCAAGGCCGAAGCCGCGCTCGAGGAGTACACGGCGCAGCTCGCCGAGGCTCGCAAGGAGGCCGGTGAGATCCGCGACGCCGCCCGTGAGGACGGCAAGAAGATCGTCGCCGAGGCGAAGGACACGGCATCCGCCGAGGCCTCGCGCCTGACCGCCGCCGCGCACACGCAGATCGAGGCGGAGCGCCAGACGGCGCTCGTGTCGCTGCGCAGCGAGGTCGGCACCCTGGCGCTCGACCTGGCCGGCGGCGTCATCGGCGAGTCGCTCTCGGACGACGCCAAGGCGAAGGGCGTCGTGGACCGCTTCCTCGCCGACCTCGAGAAGGCGAAGTAATGGGCAGCGCGACCACTCAGGCACTGGCGACGACCACGGCGGAGCTGACGGCAGCCGGCGTGGGCGACCTCACGGTCGCTCGCGAGCTGTTCGCGGCCGCGCGCGAGATCGCCGACTCGGCGCAGCTGAGCGGCGCGCTCTCCGCATGGGGCGCGCCTGCCGAGGCGCGCGCCCAGGTCGCCCGCGCCGTGTTCGCCGGGTACGGTCCCGTCGCCGTCCGGCTGCTGACCTCCGCGGTCTCGCAGCGCTGGTCGTCGACGCACGACCTCATCTCCGGCATCGAGGAGCTCGCGATCCGCGCCGCCGCGATCGGGGCTCCCGGCACGGACGTCGAGGGCGAGCTGTTCCAGGTCGCACGCCTCGTCGCGGCCAACCCCGAGCTCGAGCTGGCGCTCGGCAGCAGGCGGGGCGACGCGTCGGCCAAGGGCGCGCTGATCGAGAAGCTGCTCGGCGGCCGGGCGGGAGAGGCCACGGCCCTCATCGCCTCGCAGCTGGTGCAGCAGCCCCGGGAGCGCCGTGTGCGCTTCCTTCTGAACCGCGCGCTCCAGCTCGTCGCCGACCAGCGCGGCAAGAAGGTCGCCACCGTGCGGGTGGCCGGCGCGCTCGACGCCGCGCAGCAGGATCGCCTCGCGGCCGCGCTGAGCGCCCGCTACGACGCCGACGTCACCGTGAACGTCGTCGTCGACCCGGAGGTGCTGGGCGGAATGCGCGTGGAGATCGGTGACGACGTCATCGACGGGACCGTCTCCTCCCGAATCAACGACTTGCGCCAGCGCCTCGCTGGCTAGAACAGAAGGAACACCATGGCAGATCTGACCATCAGCCCCGACGTCATCCGTGACGCGCTGAAAGACTTCGTCGCCGCCTACGAGCCGGCCGGCGCCGCCGCCACCGAGGTGGGCACGGTCGTCGACGCCGCCGACGGCATCGCGCACGTCGAGGGTCTTCCCGGCGTCATGGCGAACGAGCTCGTGCGTTTCGACAACGGCGTGGAGGGCCTCGCGCTGAACCTCGACGAGAACGAGATCGGCGTCGTCGTGCTCGGCGAGTTCTCCGGCATCGAGGCCGGCCAGAAGGTCACCCGTACCGGTGAGGTCCTGTCGGTCGCCGTCGGCGACGGCTACCTCGGCCGCGTCGTCGACCCGCTCGGCAACCCGATCGACGGCCTCGGCGAGATCGCCACCGAGGGGCGCCGCGCCCTCGAGCTGCAGGCGCCCGGCGTCATGCAGCGCAAGAGCGTGCACGAGCCCATGCAGACCGGTATCAAGGCCATCGACGCGATGATCCCCGTCGGCCGCGGTCAGCGTCAGCTCATCATCGGCGACCGTCAGACCGGCAAGACGGCCATCGCGATCGACACGATCATCAACCAGAAGGCCAACTGGGAGTCGGGCGACGTCAACAAGCAGGTCCGCTGCATCTACGTCGCCATCGGTCAGAAGGGCTCCACGATCGCCTCCGTCAAGGGTGCGCTCGAGGATGCCGGTGCCATGGAGTACACGACGATCGTCGCGGCCCCGGCATCCGACCCCGCCGGCTTCAAATACCTCGCGCCCTACACGGGCTCGGCCATCGGCCAGCACTGGATGTACGGCGGCAAGCACGTCCTGATCATCTTCGACGACCTGTCGAAGCAGGCCGAGGCCTACCGCGCCGTCTCGCTCCTCCTGCGCCGCCCGCCGGGCCGTGAGGCGTACCCCGGCGACGTGTTCTACCTGCACTCGCGTCTGCTGGAGCGTTGCGCGAAGCTGAGCGACGAGCTCGGCGCCGGCTCGATGACGGGTCTTCCGATCATCGAGACGAAGGCCAACGACGTCTCGGCCTACATCCCGACCAACGTGATCTCGATCACCGACGGCCAGATCTTCCTGCAGTCCGACCTGTTCAACGCCAACCAGCGTCCCGCGGTCGACGTGGGCATCTCGGTCTCGCGCGTCGGCGGCGACGCCCAGGTCAAGTCGATCAAGAAGGTCTCGGGAACGCTCAAGCTCGAGCTGGCCCAGTACCGCTCGCTCGAGGCGTTCGCCATGTTCGCCTCCGACCTCGACGCGGCATCGCGCCGTCAGCTCGAGCGCGGTGCGCGTCTGACCGAGCTGCTCAAGCAGCCGCAGTACGACCCGTACCCCGTCGAGGAGCAGGTCGTGTCGATCTGGGCCGGCACCAACGGCAAGCTCGACACGATCGCGGTCGAGGACGTGCTCCGTTTCGAGCGCGACCTGCTCGACTACCTCAAGCGCAACACGACGATCCTCGACACGCTCCGCGACACCAACGTGCTCGACGACGCGACGGTCGCCGAGCTCGAGAAGGTCACCGACGCCTTCATCCTCGAGTTCCAGGGCGGCAAGGGCCAGGCCATCAACAAGCCCGGTCACGAAGAGGTCGCCGCCGCGCACGAGGAGGATGTGAACCAGGAGCAGATCGTCAAGGGCCGCCGCGGCTGACGCCCGGCGCGATCTGAGACAGAGAATCCATGGGAGCACAACTCAGGGTCTACAAGCAGAAGATCTCTTCTGCTCAGACGACCAAGAAGATCACGAAGGCGATGGAGCTCATCGCGGCTTCGCGCATTCAGAAGGCGATGGCGCGCGTGCGCGCCTCCTCGCCCTTCGCGCGCGCCGTGACACGGGCCGTCTCCGCCGTGGCGACGCACTCGAACGTCCAGCATCCCCTCACGACGGAGCGGGAGACGATCCGCCGGTCGGCGGTCGTCATCTTCGCCTCCGACCGAGGGCTCGCCGGTGCCTTCAACTCGCAGATCCTGCGCGAGGGCCTGCAGCTCGGTGAGCTGCTGCGCTCCCAGGGCAAGGAGGTCGAGTACTTCCTCGTCGGACGCAAGGCGGTGGGCTACTTCCAGTTCCGCCGCATGGCGTCGGCCGGCGAGTGGGTCGGCGACACCGACACCCCCCACTTCAACACCGCCGAGCAGATCGCGGGCGCCCTGCTGGACGCCTACGACCGCGGCGGCGAGGAGGAGGGTGGCGTGGACGAGATCCATCTCGTCTTCAACCGCTTCGTCAGCATGATGACCCAGGAGCCGCAGACCGTTCGTCTGCTGCCCCTCGAGGTCGTCGAGGCGGACGAGGTCGTCGAGTCCGCCGGCGCGGGCACCCAGGTCTACCCGCTGTACGAGTTCGAGCCCAGCCCCGAGGTCGTCCTCGACGCGCTGCTGCCGGTGTACGTGCAGAGCCGCGTGTTCAACGCGCTCCTGCAGTCGTCGGCCGCGAAGCACGCCGCGACCCAGAAGGCGATGAAGAGCGCCAGCGACAACGCCGACAAGCTCATCACCGACTACACCCGCCTGCGCAACAACGCGCGTCAGGCCGAGATCACTCAGCAGATCGCCGAGATCGTCGGCGGTGCCGACGCCCTGGCATCCGGCAAATAACGCCCACACCGAAAGAGACAGACAATGACTGCCACCGCCACCGCCGAACAGGCCGAGACGACGGTCGTCGGGCGCGTCGCACGCGTCACCGGCCCGGTCGTCGACATCGAGTTCCCGCACGATGCGATCCCCGACATCTACAACGCGCTGAAGACGACCATCACGATCGGCGACGACGCGACGGAGATCACCCTCGAGGTCGCGCAGCACCTCGGCGACGACCTGGTGCGCGCCATCTCGCTCAAGCCCACCGACGGCATGGTCCGCGGCCAGGAGGTGCGCGACACCGGTGGCCCCATCACGGTCCCGGTCGGCGACGTCACCAAGGGCAAGGTGTTCAACGTCACCGGCGACATCCTGAACCTCGAGCCCGGCGAGACCGTCGAGATCACCGAGCGCTGGGGCATCCACCGCCAGGCGCCGAACTTCGACCAGCTCGAATCGAAGACCGAGATGTTCGAGACCGGCATCAAGTCCATCGACCTGCTGACGCCCTACGTGCAGGGTGGCAAGATCGGCCTGTTCGGCGGCGCCGGTGTCGGCAAGACCGTCCTCATCCAGGAGATGATCCAGCGCGTCGCGCAGGACCACGGCGGTGTGTCGGTGTTCGCCGGTGTCGGTGAGCGTACCCGTGAGGGCAACGACCTCATCGGCGAGATGGAGGAGGCGGGCGTCTTCGACAAGACCGCGCTCGTCTTCGGCCAGATGGACGAGCCGCCGGGGACGCGTCTTCGCGTCGCGCTGTCGGCGCTGACGATGGCGGAGTACTTCCGCGACGTGCAGAAGCAGGACGTGCTGCTGTTCATCGACAACATCTTCCGCTTCACGCAGGCGGGCTCCGAGGTGTCGACCCTTCTCGGTCGCATGCCGTCGGCCGTGGGCTACCAGCCGAACCTCGCCGACGAGATGGGTGTGCTGCAGGAGCGCATCACCTCCACGCGCGGTCACTCGATCACCTCGCTGCAGGCGATCTACGTGCCGGCCGACGACTACACCGACCCGGCGCCGGCCACGACCTTCGCGCACCTCGACGCGACGACCGAGCTCTCCCGCGAGATCGCGTCGAAGGGCCTCTACCCGGCCATCGACCCGCTGACCTCGACCAGCCGCATCCTGGACCCGCGCTACATCGGCGAGGACCACTACCGGGTGGCGACGGCCGTGAAGCAGATCCTGCAGAAGAACAAGGAGCTGCAGGAGATCATCGCGATCCTCGGTGTCGACGAGCTGTCCGAAGAGGACAAGATCGTCGTCTCGCGCGCCCGCCGCATCCAGCAGTTCCTCTCGCAGAACACCTACATGGCGAAGAAGTTCACCGGTGTCGAGGGCTCCACGGTCCCGATCAAGGAGACCATCGAGTCGTTCGACGCCATCGTCAAGGGCGACTTCGACCACGTGGCCGAGCAGGCCTTCTTCAACGTCGGAGGCATCTCCGACGTCGAGGAGAAGTGGGCGAAGATCCAGAAGGAGAACAGCTGACATGGCGCTGACCGTCACCCTCGTCTCCGCGGAGGAGGAGGTCTGGCACGGCGAGGCGAATCTCGTCGTCGCCAAGACCGTCGAGGGCGAGATCGGCTTCATGACCGGTCACGAGCCCGTGCTCGCGATCCTCGCCGAAGGGCAGGTGCGCATCACGCAGCCCGACGGGACGAAGGTCGTCGCCAGCGCGCAGGACGGATTCCTGTCGATGGAGGGCGACGAGCTCACCATCGTGGCCGGCCACGCCGCACTCGCGTCTCGCTGAAAACCTCGAGAAACCACTTCCCTCTCGACAAACCACCGCTCCGGTGGTTCGTCGGCAGGGGAGTGGTTTCTCACTGTTGGGAGGCGTGATGCTGATCCTGCTGCCGCCGTCGGAGACGAAGCGTCCCGGCGGACGGGCGTCCCGGCCGCTGGATGTCGGGTCGCTGGCCCTGCCCGCGTTGACCGACGCCCGCGAGGCCGTGATCGATGCGCTGATCGCCCTCAGCGCGGACGAGGACGCGGCGGCCGCCGTGCTCAGACTCTCCGCGCGCCAGCGCGGCGACATCGCCGACAATGCCGCACTGCGCCGCGCGCCGACGATGCCGGCGATCGACCGCTACACGGGCGTCCTCTTCGACGCCCTGGATGCCGCGACGCTGGAGCCCGCGGCGCGCCGCTGGCTCGGCGCGCACGTCCTCATCCACTCCGCGCCGTTCGGCCCGGTCGCCGCGCTCGACGCGATCCCCGCCTACCGTCTCGCCGCGGGCACCGCGCTCCCCGGCATCCCGCCGCTGCGTCGCCACTGGGCCGGCGCCGTGTCGTCCGCGCTGGCGGCCGAGGCTCCCGCGTTCGTCCTCGACCTGCGCTCGGAGGCCTACGCGGCTCTGGGGCCGGTCCCGTCCGGACTCCGCTGCGCCTACCTGCGGGTCGTGACCGTCGGCGACGACGGGACCGCTCGGGCCCTCAACCACTTCAACAAGGCCGGCAAGGGCGCCCTCGTACGCGCCCTCGCCCAGACCCGGCCGCGCATCTCCACGATCGACGCGCTACTGCGCTGGGCGACGGCGAACGACGTCGTCCTGCGCGAGGGCGCGGCGGGCGAGATCGAGCTCGTCGTCTGACGGCCCCGTGCCGTCAGTCGCGTGAGGTGTTCGCGGCCGTGCGCTCGGTGTTCTCGGCGATCGCGACCAGCGCGACGCCGGCCTCGATGACGAACCGCAGCACGACGACCGCGAGGAACGCGAGCACGGGGACCACGATGAGCGTCGAGAGGATCAGGGCGATGCCGCCGCCCGGGTTCCACCACAGCGAGCCGATTCCCGAGATGATCCCGCCGAGGAAGCTCGCGATGAAGGCGATGCCGATGGCGACCAGCCCCACGAGGTAGAAGACGCTCGCGAGACGGCGGGTGATGAACCGCGTGAACGACAGGTCGAATAGGGCGGAGAGGAAGCCGCGGCCGATGTCGTCGAGATCGCCCACGAGCCGGGGCACCCCCGTGTCGTCGACGCCGGCGATCCCCTCGGGGCGGGGCACCTCGCGGGCGGCCTCCTCTGCGGGTCGCTCGGGCAGGGGCGGCGGCGTGTGTGCGGACGGATCGGTCATGGCGTCTTCCTCCGGATGGCGGTGGGCGGGATGGGGACAGGCTATCGATCGGCGCGACCGCCCCGGGAAGACCCACCGCAACAGACGTCGCGCTCGTCGGGGCACTACCAATACGATGTGAGCCGAGCGGGCCAGGGTGGTCGTGCTCGACGGCGAGACTCGCCGGGGGAGGTTTTCATGGATGACTACTCGGGAGGCAGCGCGGCTGCGGCTGCGGCTGCCCTGATCGCGCTCGCATTCTTCATCTTCATCTTCGCGGTGATCGGCTACGTGATCAGCGCTTTCTTCTTGATGAAGATCTTCGACAAGGCCGGTGTCCAGGGCAAGTGGCGCGCCTGGGTCCCGATCTACAACTTCATGGTGTTCGCCAAGCTCGGCGACGTCAGCCCGTGGGTGATGCTCGGGGCCATCCTGGCGTCGGGCCTGCTGAGCCAGATCCCCGTCCTCGGATGGATCATCGCCCTGCTCCCCATCGTCGTCGGGGCGCTGGCCGCGTGGCGCGTCGGCCTCAAGCTCCAGAAGGAGACCCCCTGGGTCATCCTCTACGTGCTCCTCGGCATCGTCTGGCTCGGCATCCTCGCGTTCGACAAGTCGCGCTGGAACCCGAGCGTCGCACCGGCACCGTGGGCCGCGAACGGCTTCCTCGCCGACCGCACCGTGTGGCAGGGCGTTCCCGTCCAGGCCGCCGGCGCCGCTCCGGCCGGGTATCAGCCGCCGGCACCGCCCGCGGGATACCAGCCGCCGGCGCCGCCCACGTACCAGCCGCCCGCGGCCACGCAGCCGCCCGCGGCGCCCGAGCCTCCGACGACGGAGCCCCCCGCGGCTCCGGAGCCGCCGCGCTCCTGATCGCACCTTCTCATCTCGACCGCCCGGGTTCGCTCACAGCGCACCCGGGCGGTTGAGCGTGGACGGCGCGCGGGCGTAGCGTCGTCTCGCGCTCATCTCACGCTCATCTCGTGGGGCGCGGGAAGGTGGTGCCGTGCTCGGCAGGATCCTGGTGCGCTACATCGCACCGTCATGGCCGCTGCTCGTGCTGGTCGTCGTCTTCCAGCTCGGCCAGTCGGTCGCCTCGCTGCTGCTGCCCACGCTCAACGCCGACATCATCGACAAAGGTGTCATCACCGGCGACATCGGCTACATCTGGCAGACCGGCGGCGTCATGCTCGGCGTGAGCCTGGTGCAGATCGTGTGCTCGCTCATCGCCGTGTACTTCGGGTCGCGGCTCGCGATGGGACTCGGCCGGGCGCTGCGCGCGGACCTGTTCCATCGCGTGGTGGCCTTCTCGCAGCGGGAGGTGGGCCAGTTCGGCGCGCCGTCGCTGATCACCCGCAACACCAACGACGTGCAGCAGGTGCAGATGCTCGTGCAGATGTCGGCGACGGTCATGGTGGCCGCTCCCATGCTGGCGATCGGCGGCATCGTCATGGCGGTGCGACAGGATGCCGGGCTGTCCTGGCTCGTCGCGGTGTCGGTCCCCGTGCTCCTGGTGATCGTGTCGCTCATCGTGGTGCGGATGGTGCCGGCCTTCACCAAGATGCAGGCCCGCATCGACCGGATCAACCAGATCATGCGCGAGCAGCTCACCGGCATCCGCGTGGTCCGCGCC
Source organism: Microbacterium sp. PAMC21962 (assembly GCF_019443465.1). NCBI lineage: Bacteria > Bacillati > Actinomycetota > Actinomycetes > Micrococcales > Microbacteriaceae > Microbacterium > Microbacterium sp. PAMC21962. The sequence continues at coordinate 3,437,531 of NZ_CP080381.1, forward strand.
TTCGTGCGCGAGGACGAGGAGCGCGCCCGGTTCACCCGCGCGAGCGAAGACGTCATGGAGACGGCGCTTCGCGCCGGCAACCTGATGGCGCTGATGTTCCCCGCGGTCATGCTCGTGATGAACCTCTCCTCCGTCGCCATCATCTGGTTCGGCGCTGCGGAGGTGCAGGACAACGGCGTGCAGATCGGCACGCTCTTCGCGTTCCTGAGCTACATGATGCAGATCCTCATGGGCGTCATGATGGCGACCTTCATGTTCGTGATGATCCCGCGCGCGGCGGTGTGCGCCGACCGCATCGGCGCCGTGCTGGACACCGAGCCCTCGGTCCGTGCCCCGCAGACGCCGGTGCCGGCCGCGCGCGGTGGCGGCCGGGTCGTGTTCGACGACGTGGAGTTCACCTACCCCGGTGCCGAGGCGCCGGTGCTGCAGGGCATCAGCTTCCAGGCCGAGCCGGGCACCACCACCGCGATCATCGGCTCGACCGGGTCGGGCAAGTCCACGCTCGTCGGGCTCATCGCGCGCCTCTTCGACGTGACCGGGGGCAGTCTCACGGTCGACGGGGTGGACGTGCGCACGATGGATCCGGATGATCTCTGGGAGCGGGTGGGGCTGGTGCCGCAGCGGGCGTTCCTGTTCGCGGGCACCGTCGCCTCCAACCTCCGCTACGGCGACGAGGACGCCACCGACGAACAGCTGTGGCGGGCGCTGGAGCTCGCCCAGGCGAAGGACTTCGTGACGGCGCTCCCGGGAGGACTTGAGGCCCAGATCGCGCAGGGCGGCACGAACGTCTCCGGCGGCCAACGTCAACGCCTCGCGATCGCCCGTGCGCTCGCCAAGCAGCCGGAGATCTACATCTTCGACGACTCGTTCTCGGCGCTCGACCTGCAGACCGACGCGGCGCTGCGCCGAGCACTGGACATGCATCTGCCCGGCGCCACGCGCATCGTCGTCGCCCAGCGCGTCTCGACGATCCAGAGCGCCGACCAGATCATCGTCCTCGACCACGGTCGCATGGTCGGCATCGGCGCGCACGAGGAGCTCCTGGAGACCAGCGAGACCTACCGCGAGATCGTCGAGTCGCAGCTCGCCGCGCAGGAGGCATCGTGAGCGGCCCGGGGCCCCGCGGCCCGCGCGGCGGCCCGATGGCCGGGGGCGCGCCGGTGCAGAAGGCGCAGAACTTCGGCCCGAGCGCGCGTCGCCTGCTCGCCACCCTGCGCGTGGACAACGCGAAGCTCGTGGTCGTCCTGATCCTGGGTGTGCTGTCGGTGGGGCTCTCGGTGCTCGGACCGAAGATCCTCGGCGAGGGCACGAACGTCGTGTTCGCCGGATTCATCTCGATGCAGGTGCCGGCCGGGGCGACCAAGCAGCAGGTCATCGACCAGCTCGTCGCCAGCGGCAATCAGCAGCAGGCCGACATGCTCTCCGCGATGGACTTCACGCCCGGCGCCGGCATCGACATGGGCCGGCTCGGCACCATCCTGCTCGCCGTCCTCGCGATCTACGTGTTCGCGGCGGTCTTCAACTGGCTCCAAGCCCGCCTGCTCAACGGCATCGTCCAGCGTGCGATGCACCGGCTGCGTGTCCGCGTGGAGGAGAAGATCCACCGCCTGCCCCTGTCGTACTTCGACGGCGTGCAGCGCGGAGAGCTCCTCAGCCGCGTGACGAACGACGTCGACAACATCGGCCAGACGATGCAGCAGACGCTGTCGCAGGTCATCATGTCGCTGCTCACCGTGGTGGGCGTGCTGGTGATGATGTTCGTGATCTCGCCGCTGCTCGCCGTCATCGCGCTCGTCACGATCCCGCTGACCGTCCTGGTCACCGTGCTGGTGGCCCGCCGTTCGCAGAAGCTCTTCGTGGCCCAGTGGAAGGCCACCGGCATCCTGAACGCACGCGTCGAGGAGACCTTCTCGGGCCACGCCGTCGTGAAGGTCTTCGGGCACCAGCGGGCGGTGGAGCAGGACTTCGCGGTCGAGAACGAGGAGGTGTATCGCGCGAGCTTCGGCGCGCAGTTCCTCTCCGGCGTGATCATGCCCGCGATGATGTTCATCGGCAACCTCGTCTACGTCGGCATCGCCGTCGTCGGCGGTCTCCAGGTGGCCGCGGGACTGCTCTCGATCGGCGATGTGCAGGCCTTCATCCAGTACTCGCGCCAGTTCACCCAGCCGCTCAGCCAGCTGGGGTCGATGGCGAACCTGCTGCAGTCCGGCGTCGCCAGCGCCGAGCGCGTGTTCGAGCTGCTGGACGAGCCCGAGCAGGAGCCCGATCCCGATCCGGCGGCGACCGCGCCCGCCGACGCCGCCCACCTCGAGTTCGACGACGTGAGCTTCCGCTACGTGGCCGACAAGCCGCTCATCGACGGGCTGACGCTCGAGCCGCAGCCGGGCAGCACCGTCGCGATCGTCGGGCCCACGGGTGCGGGCAAGACCACGCTCGTGAACCTCATCATGCGTTTCTACGATGTGGATGCCGGCGCGATCGCGCTCGACGGGGTCGACACCCGGCGGATGACCCGCGACGACCTGCGGGCACGCACCGGCATGGTGCTCCAGGACACGTGGCTGTTCTCGGGCACCATCCGCGAGAACATCGCGTACGGGCGTCCGGAGGCGTCGGAGGAGGAGATCGTCGCGGCGGCCACGGCCGCCTATGTCGACCGGTTCGTGCACGCCCTGCCGGAAGGCTACGACACGGTGCTGGACGACGAGGCGACGAACCTGTCGGTCGGTGAGCGCCAGCTCATCACCATCGCCCGCGCCTTCCTCGCCGATCCCCGCATCCTCATCCTCGACGAGGCGACCAGCTCGGTCGACACCCGCACCGAGCTGCTCATCCAGCGGGCGATGTCGCGCCTTCGCACCGACCGGACCGCGTTCGTGATCGCGCATCGGCTCTCGACCATCCGCGACGCGGACCTGATCCTCGTGATGGAGGAGGGCTCGATCGTCGAGCAGGGCACCCACGAGCAGCTGCTCGCCGCGCGCGGTGCGTACCGCCGGCTCTATGACGCGCAGTTCGAGGCGCCCGTCGACGACGAGGGGATCGCCGACCTTCCGCCGAGCGGTGCGCCTGTCGGCGGGGTGCGGGGCTGAGGCGTCCACTAGAGTGGGACCGTGCCCGAAGCCGCGACCCATTCGCGCACCATCCCTCTCGCGGACGGTGTGCTCGAACTGCAGTGGTCGGAACTGACCCACCGCGGTCGGCGGCGCGAGGTCAATCAGGATGCGGTCCTCGCCGAGTATCCGCTCTTCGTCGTCGCCGACGGCATGGGCGGGCACATCGGTGGGGAGATCGCCAGCAGCAGCGCGGTCGCGCGCCTGGAGTCGATCGCCGCCAAGGGCGAGGTGACCCCCAAGAGCATCGAGAAGGCGCTCGCACGGGCCGTCGCCGACATCGCCTCGCACCCCGATGCGACCGACGACGGGACGGGCACGACCGTCACCGGCGTGTACCTCGACACCTCGACGCCCGAGCCGACCTGGGTCACCCTCAACATCGGCGACTCCCGGGTCTACCTCTTCCGTGACGGCGGCCTCGCCCAGGTGACGACGGACCACTCCGTCGTGCAGGAGCTCATCGCCGCGGGACGGCTGAGCCCGGAAGAGGCGGAGAACCACCCCTACGGCAATGTGATCACCCGCGCCGTGGGCCCCTCCGACGGCGTCGCGCCCGACTACGTCCGCCTCGAGGTCATCGACGGCGACCGCTTCGTCATCTGCAGCGACGGGCTCACCAAGGAACTCACGGACTACGGCATCCTGCATTTCCTCCTGCAGCACGACGACCCGAGTGCGGCGGCCGACGACATGCTCGAGGCGGCGCTGGAGAACGGCGGCCGCGACAACATCTCGATCATCGTCCTCGACGTCCACCGCACGGGTTCCTCCCCGGCAGCCGACTGACGCCTTCCCTCCACCGATCGTCCACATCCGCGGTCGGCGCTGTCCACGGGCCGGTTGACTGCCGGCATGAGCGATGTCGCCGCCCGTGAGCACGATCTCCTCCGCCTGCCGTCGGTGCCGCCTCCGCCGGTGCGCGCACCGGTGCCCGTGCTGGCGGCGATCGTCCCGGTCGTCGGCGCACTCGTCCTGTGGCGGGTGACGGGCTCGACGTACGCCCTGTGGTTCGCGGCGCTCGGACCGCTGCTGGCCGTCGCCTCCTTCGGTGACGGGCTGCGCGCCGCGCGCCGCGCACGACAGGCGGCCCGTCGCGCCGCGCGCGGCGAGCTGACCCGCCTCGGCCGCGAGGTCGAGACGCGCCATGCCGAGGAACGTGCGCGCGCGTGGGGCCGCACTCCCGACGTCGCGGCGCTGTGCGGCGACGACGCCGAGATCTGGCGGGCGGTCCCCGGCCGCGAGAGCTGCCTCGTGGTCGGGCGCGGAGCCGGTGTCAGCGGTCTGCGCATCGAGGGCGACGCCGCCGACGAGGCGGCGCGTGCGCTGCGCCGTCGCGCCCGCGAGATCGAGGACGTGCCCGTGACGATCCCGCTGGACGCGGGCATCGCCGTGCGCGGGCCGGCCGTGCTCGCGGCATCCGTGGCCCGGGCGCTGCTGCTGCAGGTGTGCCTGGTCCACCCTCCCGGTCGAGTGCGGGTCGCCGACCCCGCGGCGCTGAGCACGGTCCTCGCGGTCGCCGGCGAGCTGCCCCACGCCCACGCGACGGCGGGGGCGGCCGTCGTGGTGACGGATGCCGCTGCGCGCGTTCCCGCCGGCGCCGACATCCCCATCGTCGTGATCGGTGAAGACGATCCCGTGCCGCCGCGGTGCGCGGCGGTGCTCACGCTCGCCGGGGGAGACCGGGGGCGGCTGGATCACGACGGGAGCACCCGCTCGGTGCAGGTCGAGGCCGTCTCGGCCGCCCAGGCCGCCGAGATCGCGTCGGCGCTCGCGGCGCGGGCGCACGGCCTCGGACACCGCACGGACGAGGCGACCACCGTCGACGACCTCGCCGTCGACGAGCCCCGTCCGGGCAGCTTGCGCTGTCCGCTGGGAGTGAGCGCGGGCGAGGTCGTCTCCCTCGATCTGGTGACCGACGGTCCGCACGCCGTCGTGATCGGCACGACCGGCAGCGGCAAGAGCGAGCTGCTGTGCACGTGGGCAGCCGGCATGTGCCGGGGCCGTGATGCGACCGAGGTGGCCCTGCTCCTCGTGGACTTCAAGGGAGGGCGCGCATTCGACGCGCTCGCGGCCCTCCCGCACGTGACGGGCGTGCTCACCGATCTCGACGAGCAGGCCGCGGTGCGGGCGGTGGAGAGCCTTCGTGCCGAGATACGGCATCGGGAGCGGACGCTCGCCGCGCACGCGGCGAAGGACATCGACGAGGCGGCCGGTGCCCTCCCGCGCCTCGTCATCGTCGTCGACGAGTACGCGGCCCTCATCAACGCCCATCCCGAGCTGCATGAGCTCTTCGCCGATGTGGCGGCGCGCGGGCGGGCGCTCGGGATGCACCTCGTGCTCGCGTCGCAGCGGGCGACCGGCGCCTTCCGCGACGCCGTCCTGGCCAACGCGCCGCTGCGGATCGCGCTGCGCACCACCGATGCGGCCGACTCCCGCCTCGTGCTCGGCACCGACGACGCGGTGCGGCTGTCGGGGCGCCCGGAGGGGCGGGGGATCGCGCTGATCCGCGGCGCGGCGGACGATGAGCCGCGGCGCGTGCGCGTCGCCCGCTGCACCGTGCGCGCCCTGGAGGCGATCCGGCTCGGGGCGGGAGCGCAGCGTGCGCGGGCGCCCTGGCTTCCGCCGCTCGCGGCATCCGTGCCTCTCGAACGGATCACCCGCCCGGGACGGATCGTCCTGGGGCTCGCGGACGAGCCGGACCGGCAGCGTCAGGAGGCGGTGGTCCTCCCCGAGGATGCCGCGGGTCTCGCCGTCGTCGGGGCCGCCGCCAGCGGGCGCACGGGAGTGCTCCAGACGGTCGCGCGCCAGCTTCGCGTCGCTCCGCTGTGGGTTCCGGCAGACGCGGAGGGCGCGTGGGACGCGGTCGACGCTCTGCTGCGCTCCGCGACCGGCGGCGCCGTGCTGATCGACGACGTCGACGCCCTCGTCGGCCGGTTCTCCGCCGAGTACGCCGTCGAGTTCGTCGCCCGTCTGGAGCGCATCGTCCGTGACGCGCGCCGGGCGGACCGGCTCGTCGTCGTCTCCGCGGCCCGGATCTCGGGCCCTTCGGCGCGCATCATCGAGCTCCTCCCGCATCGCGCCCTGCTGTCGCTCGCGACGCGCGCCGACCACGTCGCCGCCGGCGGCGACTCCGCCCACTTCCTTCCCGATCAGCCGGTGGGGCGCGGACGCTGGGGCCGGCTCCTCGTCCAGTTCGCCCACACCGACGCGCCGGAGATGCCCGCGCCGGGCCCCGCGCCGCCCGTGTGGTCACCGGCGGGCGCCGTCGGCGGTGTCACCGCCGTCGTGGCGGGTCCGGGCGCCGACCCGCGCGGCCTCGCCGCGGCCTGCGCCGCCCGCGGAGCGCGTCTGCTGACCGTCGCGGAGGCGGCCGCATCCGACCTGATCGACCCGGCGGCGCCGCCGCCGGGTGCCCCGCGCGAGACCCTGGTCGTCCACGGCGCCGCCGACGAGTGGCTCGCGCAATGGCGTCTGCTGGCGCGCGTCAGGTCGGCGCACGAGCTGCTGATCGGCGCGGAGTGTCTCCCCGAGTTCCGCGCCGTGACGGGTCGGCGAGAGCTGCCGCCGTTCGCCGCGTCCGCGGCCGGGCGCGCGTGGCGGGTCGTTCCCGGACGGGAGTGCGTGCGGGTCCGCCTGCCGCCGGGGCGCCGATCAGACGGTCGGGCGGATGCGTCCCACCTCGCGGCCCCCGCCGGTGACCTCGAGGGGGAGCTGCGCCATCGTGGCGGCGGCGTCCTCCGCGGTCAGGGCACCGACGCGGGCGAGCAGTGAGAGGGCCACCGCGGTCGCCACCCGACCGCTGCCGTCGAGGGTCTTGAGCGCGACGGTCGTGCCGTCGGGAGCCGTCATGATCATGACACCCTCGGCGCCGCCCTTGGCGAACACTCCGAGGCGCTCGATCGCGATCGTGTCGGGCCGCCCCGGGCCGTCGATCGCCCACGGGTTCTCCCGCACCGCGCGCACGAGCGCGCCGGCCTGGCGATGCAGCGCGAACGGGGATCGCTCCGACGCCGTGCCGATCCGGTGCGCCGCGCGCGCCAGGGCGGTCAGGCTCATGGCGTACACCGGCGCCCCGCACCCGTCGATGGCCATGGTCGACACCTTCGTGCCCGTCAGGCGCTCGATCACCTCACGGATGTGCACCTGAAGCGGATGCTGCGGGTCGAGGTAGCTGCCCGGGTCCCACCCGTTCGCGGTGCAGGCCAGCAGCATCGTCGCGTGCTTGCCCGAGCAGTTCATCCGCACCCGTTCGGGCTGGCCGAGCTCGCGCACGAGCTCGTCGCGCGTCGCGGTGTCGCCGGGCCATGCCGGAGGGCACTGCAGGCTGTCCTCGCCGAGGCCGGCCCGTCCCAGGATCTCCCGGACCACCGCGGCGTGCCGGTCGGTGCCGCTGTGGCTCGCCGTCGAAAGCGCGAGCTGCTCGCCCTCCAGCGTCACGCCCGCCGTCAGGCAGCCCAGGGCCTGCAGCGGCTTCATGCTCGAGCGCGGCAGGATGGGCGCCTCGACGTCGCCGAGGCTCAGCCGGACGACGCCTTCCGCGTCGAGCACGATCGCCGCGCCCGCGTGCCGCGACTCGACGAAGCCGCTGCGCTCGACGACGGCGAGTTCGACGGCGTCGCCGACCGCGATGGTTCCGTTGCGCGCGGACGATCGGGCGGAGGCGTGAGGATCTGACACGCAGAAGAGCCTACTTCCCTGCGCGCATCGGCCGCGGCGGTCGCGGATGGCAGACTGGCCGCATGAACGGTGAGCATCGCTACGCGCTGCACAGCAGGTGGACCGGCAACCGGGGCACCGGCACGAGCGGATACCGGGACTACGACCGCTCGGTCACGATCTCGGTCGACGGCAAACCCGCCCTCGACGCCTCGAGCGACCGGCCGTTCCGCGGCGACCCGGCGAAGTGGAACCCCGAGGACCTGCTGCTGGCGGCGCTGTCCGAATGCCATTTGCTGTCGTACCTGCACGCGTGCGTCCAGGCCGGCGTCGTCGTCGTGTCCTACGAAGACAGCGCCACCGGCCTGATGACGGAGGACGGCCGCGGCGGGGGGTCGTTCTCCGAGGTGACCCTGCACCCCCGGGTCGAGGTGGCCGCGGCATCCATGGTCGCCGCCGCCGAGGCAGCCCACGCGCAGGCGCGCGAGTGGTGCTTCATCGCGAACTCCGTCAACTTCCCCGTGCGGCACGAGGCCGTGGTCGTCGTCGCGGGTGTCAGCGACGCTCGTGGGGCAGGACCTGCTTGAGCCGCTCGACGGGATTCGACGCGGGAGCCTCGTTGTAGGCACCCGCCAGCTCCTGGCCGGAGAGGGCGTGGATGGCCGCCATGATCTCGTCGGTGGCCTGCCGTCGGGCGCGGCCCGAGTCGGCCGAGCCGTGGTGCGACAGATCGAGCGGCTCGCCGAAGCGCACGGTCACCCGCGGCCGCAGACGCGGGAACTTCGCGCCGACCGGCATGATCTCGTTGGTGCCGACGAGGCCGACGGGGATGACGGGCGCTCCGGTCTGCAGGGCGAGGAAGGCGACGCCCGTGCGGCCCTTGTAGAGGCGTCCGTCCAGCGAGCGGGTGCCCTCCGGGTACAGCGCGGTCGACCAGCCCTCCTCGAGCATGCGGCGCTGCTGATCCAGGGCGTCCAGGGCGGCCTGTCCCGCGCCGCGCTGGACGGGGAACGCGCCGACGGCGTAGAAGAACTGCCGCGAGAACCATCCCTTGATCCCGGTGCCGTCGAAGTAGCTCGACTTCGCGAGGAACCGCACGGGGCGCGGGGCGGCCATCGGGATGACGAAGGAGTCGATGAACGACAGGTGGTTGCTCGCGATGATGACCGCGCCCTTGCGGGGGAAGTTCTTGCGGCCCTCGATGTGCGGCCGGTACACGAGGCGGGCGAGCGGCGCCACGACCCAGCGGCCGATGACGTAGGTCGGGCCGATGCCGGTCACGTCGTGGGGGCCCGTCTCGGGCGGCGCCTGTTCGCCGGCGGCGTCGGGGGCGGGCTCGGCGGATGTCACCAGACGAGGGTACTCCCGATCGCATGCCCGATCACGCATGCCCCGCCAGGGCTCGCCGACGATCTCCCAGCGCGCACAGAACAAAGTGCGAGAGGATGGGCGGGTCCCGTCTCCCATCTGTGAGGTCCTCATCGTGCGCCTGCGCCCGCTCGCCGCTCTGTCCATCGCCGCCGTCTCGGCCGTCCTTCTCGTGGGATGCTCCGGTTCGGGCGGCGACGCCGCCACGCAGAGCCCCAGCGCCGACGCTGCGGCCGACCTCTGCTCGGCCCAGGTCGCCGCCGGCACCGCGGTCGACGCGGTCACCGTCAGCGGAGACGCGGGTACGTCTCCGACCCTGTCCTTCACCGCCCCGCTGCAGATCGACAAGCTCGAGGCGAAGACCATCGACAAGGGCACCGGGACCCCCGTCGCCGCGGGCGACTTCATCTCCTACGCGATGACCGCCTACGACGCCGAGACCGGCGAGAAGATGGGCGACATCGGCTACCAGGCCGGTCAGCTGCTGCCCGCCCAGATCTCCGCGTCGAGCCCGCTCGGCCAGGTGCTCGGCTGCGGCGCGCCGGGCGAGCGCGTCGTCGCGACCTTCCCGGCCAGCGAGCAGGGCGCGGCACAGGTCTACGTCGTCGATCTGCTCTCGGTGGTGCCGAGCGCCGCGTGGGGGGCCTCCCAGGAGCCCGTCGCGGGCATGCCCACCGTCGCGCTGGCCGACAACGGCGCCCCCACGATCACGCTGCCGGGCGGGAACCCGCCGGCCGAGACGCAGATCGCGACGCTCAAGAAGGGCGACGGCGCGACCGTGCAGAGCGGCGACCAGGTGCTGGTGCAGTACACCGGCGTGCGCTGGTCGAACGGCGAGACCTTCGACTCCACCTGGGACAAGGGCGGTGTCCCCACGAGCTTCAGCACGACGGGGGTCGTCGAGGGCTTCCGCAAGGCGCTCGAGGGTCAGACCGTCGGCTCGCAGGTGCTGGTCGTGATGACCCCCGCCGACGGGTACGGCGAGGGCGAGATCAACACGACCGACCTGAAGGGCGAGACGCTCGTGTTCGTCGTCGACATCCTCGGCGCGCAGACCTCGCAGAACCAGTAGCCCCGATCGGTCGCCGGTAGGCTGACGGGATGCGCCGCATCCTGATTCTCGGCTCCACCGGCTCGATCGGCACGCAGGCGCTGGACGTGATCCGCGGACGGCGCGACAGGTTCGAGGTCGTCGGGCTCGCGGCCGGCAGCAGCGCCGACGCGCTCGCCGCGCAGGCGGCGGAGTTCGGTGTGGAGCACACCGCGCTCGGCGCGGTCGAGGCCGAGCAGCTCGTCCGCGACGTGGATGCCGATGTCGTGCTCAACGGCATCACCGGATCCGTCGGGCTGGGTCCCACTCTCGCGGCGCTGGAGTGCGGGCGCACGCTCGCGCTCGCCAACAAGGAGTCCCTCATCGTCGGCGGCGAGCTCGTCACCGCGCGGGCGGCTCCCGGGCAGATCGTCCCGGTCGACTCGGAGCACTCGGCGATCGCGCAGGCGTTGCGCGCCGGCGCGGCGGACGAGGTGCGCCGGCTCGTGCTGACCGCCTCGGGCGGTCCGTTCCGCGGTCGCAGCCGCGCCGACCTCGCCGACGTCACCCCGGCGCAGGCGCTGGCGCATCCCACCTGGGACATGGGCCGCGTCGTGACGACGAACTCCGCGACGCTGGTCAACAAGGGCCTGGAGGTCATCGAGGCGCACCTGCTGTTCGGCATCGACTACGACGCCATCGACGTCGTCGTGCATCCGCAGTCGATCGTCCACTCGATGGTCGAGTTCGTGGACGGATCGACGATCGCGCAGGCGTCTCCGCCCGACATGCGCCTGCCGATCTCGCTCGGCCTGGACTGGCCGCACCGGGTCGGCGGCGTCGGCGTGCCGCTGGACTGGACGCGTGCCGGCTCGTGGACGTTCGAACCGCTCGACGAGGACGCGTTCCCCGCCGTCGCGCTCGCCAAGAGCGTCGGCCGCGCCGGTGCGACGTATCCGGCCGTGTTCAACGCGGCCAACGAGCAGGCCGTCGACGCGTTCCACGAGGGGCGGCTCTCGTTTCCCGGCATCCTCGACACCGTGCGACGGACCGTGGAGGCGCACGAGGCGCCGTCGATGCTGTCGCGCGACGCCCTGACCGAGGCGGAGGCGTGGGCGCGCAGGAGCGCCGACCGGATCATCGCCTCCGCGTGAGGTCGCCGCCCCGGCCGTGCGCCCGGGCGGAGAAGAGGACCGGACCGCCCACAGGGGATGGGGGAGAGCGGTCCGGTCCGGGGCCCGGTCGTCGATGACCCGGCCGCGCGGCCGCGGAGGGGAAGCAGCGGTCCGCGTTCGCGAGACGAGCCGACGTCAGTAGGTCACCAGGCCGTGCGCGCGGAACTGCGCGCGCACCCGTTCCACGAGGGCGACGGAGGGCGGCTCGGTGTCGGCGAGACGGTACTCGCGGCCGAGGGCGTCCCACTTGTCGCGGCCCATCTGGTGGAACGGCAGCACTTCGACGCGCGTCACGGCGCCGGGTCGGATCTCGTTGAGGGATGCCGCGTAGGCCGCGACCGCTTCGATGCCCTCGACGTCGTCCGTCAGGCCCGGCACGAGGACGTACCGGATCCAGATCTCGGGGCCCTCGGGGCGGGTGGCCAGGCGCCGACCGAAGGCGAGGGTCGGTTCGAGATCGCGACCGGTGATCTCCCGGTAGGCCTGCGGGTCGCCGCTCTTCACGTCGAGCAGGACGAGATCGACGTCGTCCAGCATCGCGTCCGACGCCGCCGCGCCGAGGTAGCCGGAGGTGTCGATCGCCGTGTGGATGCCGCGCTCCTTCGCGCCACGGAGGATCCGTGCGGCGAAGGCGGGCTGCATGAGCACCTCTCCGCCGGAGAGGGTGATGCCGCCGCCGGTGGCGCGGAAGACCGCGGTGTACCGGGAGATGCGGGCCAGCAGCTCATCGCTCGTGACGGGCTGGCCGTCCTTCATCGCGAGCGTGTCGGGGTTGTGGCAGTACAGGCACTGCAGCGGGCATCCGCTGAGGAACGTGGTCAGTCTCGTCCCCGGTCCGTCGACCGCCGTGACCAGCTCCCACGAGTGCACGGAGCCGAGGCGGCCCTCGCGCATCGCCGTGAGGCGTTCGTGACGGTCGACGTCGGAGACCTCGAGTCCGTCGACGCCGGCGCCCGTGCGCCGATGGGCGGGCGCCTGGAGGGGGACCTCCAGGCGCACCGCGTCATCGGGGAGGGAGGCCGGTACCGTGTTGCACGGGTGGCGGAGCATCGCCCTGGCCATGGTCCTCAGCTTCTCTCGGGGTCACATCGAGCCGTGGAAGGTCCGCGACAGGACGTCCAACTGCTGCTCACGGGTGAGGCGCACGAAGTTGACGGCGTAGCCGGAGACCCGGATGGTCAGCTGCGGGTAGTTCTCCGGGTGCTCCATGGCGTCCTCGAGCGTCTCGCGGTTCAGCACGTTGACGTTCATGTGGTAGCCGTGCGAGCCGACGTAGGCGTCGAGGAGGCCCGCCAGGTTGCGCACCTGCTCGTCCGTCGTGCGTCCCAGCCCGCTCGGCACGACCGTGTTGGTCAGCGAGATGCCGTCCTGCGCCTGCGCGTACGGGATCTTGGCGACCGACAGTGCCGACGCCAGCATGCCGTGCGTGTCGCGACCGTTCATCGGGTTGGCGCCCGGGGCGAACGGCTCGCCGGCGCGGCGACCGTCGGGCGTGTTGCCCGTCGCCTTGCCGTAGACGACGTTCGAGGTGATCGTGAGCACCGACTGCGTGGGCAGGGCGCCCCGGTACATCGGGTGACGGCGGATCTTCGACATGAAGCTCTCCACGAGGCCGACGGCGATCTGGTCGGCCCGGTCGTCGTCGTTGCCGTAGCTCGGGAAGTCACCCTCGGTGAGGTAGTCGACGACGATGCCGCGCTCGTCGCGGACGGGGGTCACCGTGGCGTACTTGATCGCCGCCAGCGAGTCCGCCGCGACCGAGAGTCCGGCGATGCCGCAGGCCATCGTGCGCAGCACGTCCTTGTCGTGCAGGGCCATCTCGATCCGCTCGTACGCGTACTTGTCGTGCGACCAGTGGATGCAGTTGAGGGCCTCCACGTACGTCTCGGCCAGCCAGTCCATCGTCTTGTCGAAGCGTTCCATGACGTCGTCGAAGTCGAGGGGGCCGTCGCCGACGGGCGCCGCGACCGGCGAGACCTGCTTGCCGGTCACCTCGTCGCGTCCGCCGTTGATCGCGTACAGGAGCGTCTTGGCGAGGTTCACGCGGGCGCCGAAGAACTGCATCTGCTTGCCGACGCGCATGGGGCTCACGCAGCACGCGATGGCCGCGTCATCCCCCCACGCCGGGCGGATGATCTCGTCGGACTCGTACTGCACGGCCGAGGTGTCGATCGACACGCGGGCGCAGTAGTCCTTGAACCCCTGCGGCAGCTCGGGGCTCCAGAACACGGTCATGTTGGGCTCGGGGGCCGGGCCCAGGTTGTAGAGCGTCTGGAGGAAGCGGAAGGAGTTCTTCGTGACGAGCGGGCGCCCGTCCTCGCCCATGCCGCCGATGGTCTCGGTGACCCATGTCGGGTCGCCCGAGAAGAGGCTGTCGTACTCGGGGGTGCGCAGGAAGCGGACGATGCGCAGCTTGATGACGAAGTCGTCGATGATCTCCTGGGCCTCGGACTCGGTGATGAGCCCGGCTTCGAGATCGCGCTCGATGAACACGTCGAGGAACGTCGAGGTGCGCCCGAGCGACATCGCGGCGCCGTTCTGCTCCTTCACGGCGGCGAGGTAGCCGAAGTACAGCCACTGCACGGCCTCGCGCGCCGTCGTCGCCGGACCGGAGATGTCGTAGCCGTACGACGCGGCCATCTGCTTCAGCTCGCCGAGCGCGCGGATCTGCTCCGCGTGCTCCTCGCGCATGCGGACGACCTCCTCGCTGAACGGCGTCGTGTCGAGCCCGAGCTTGTCGACCTGCTTCGCGGCGATGAGCTGGTCCACGCCGTAGAGCGCGACGCGGCGGTAGTCGCCGATGATGCGTCCGCGGCCGTACGCGTCGGGCAGTCCGGTGATCACGTGCGAGCTGCGGGCGGCGCGGACGTTGGGGGAGTACGCGTCGAAGACCGCCTCATTGTGCGTCTTGCGGTACGTCGTGAAGATCTCCTTCAGCGTCTCGTCGACCTCGTACCCGTACGTGTTCAGCGCGCCCTCGACCATGCGCCATCCGCCGTTGGGCATGATGGCGCGCTTGAGCGGCGCGTCGGTCTGCAGGCCGACGATGACCTCGTCGTCCTTCGCGATGTAGCCGGGACCGTGGGCCGTGATGCCGGCGGGCGTGTGCGCGTCGACGTCGTAGATGCCCTTCTCACGCTCGACGGGGAACATCGCCGACAGCGTGTCCCAGACCCGGGTGGTGCGCGCCGTCGCTCCCGTCAGGAACGAGGCGTCCCCGAGGTAGGGCGTGTAATTGCGCTGGATGAAGTCGCGCACGTCGATCGCGTCCTGCCAGGGGCCGGCGGTGAAACCGTTCCAGGCGGCGGGCTGCGTGTCCTGTGCGGAGGGGGTGACGGTGGTCATGATTCGCTTCCTCAGATCCTCGTGGGAGCGGCCCGTCCACCCATCCGTGGTCGGGTCGTGACCCCAGCATACGACCTGTGGTCAGACCACAACGGGACTGTGGAGGAAGTCGACAGGAGAAGCGCGCGAGGCGCCGCCCGCAATGTGGTCAGGCCACAAAGGGGAAGCGCCTCGCGAGAGAGCCCGAGCGGAGCTCAGAACGGCCGCGTGGGGTCCGATGGTGTGATGGAGTCGGCGGGGTAGGGTACCGTCCACGTCGGTGCGGGGGCGGGCCAGCCCGCCGCGTCGAGCGCTCGGCGGGCGAGCTCGCGCGCCGAGTACGGCGTGCGGACGCCGCGGATGTCGCGGTAGTCCTGGTGGCCGGGTCCCGCCCAGAGGATCGCGTCGCCGTCGCCGACCCGGCTCACGGCCTCGACGATCGCGCGCTCGGGCGGGGAGATCTCCAGGATCTCGGCGCGGGACATCGCCGCCCGGGCCCCCGTCAGCAGCGCCGCGCGGATCTGGTCCGGATCCTCGTGACGCGGATGGTGATCGGTGATGATGAGGATGTCGCTGCCCAGCGCCGCCGTGCGGCCCATGTCGAAGCGCTTGGTCGTGTCGCGGTCGCCGTCGGCGCCGAACAGCATCAGCACCCGCCCGGGGGTGACCCTCCGGACCGCGGCCAGCGTCTTGTCGAAGGCGTCCGGGGAGTGCCCGAAGTCGACGTAGACCGCCGGCCCGGCATCCCCGGAGACGCGCTGCGTGCGTCCGGGGACGGCGGCCTCGATGCGGCGACCGTCGAGCGCGGCGTGGATCCGCGACCATTCGTACCCGGCCTCGACGAGCATGACGATCGCGAGCCCCGCGTTGGACGCCATGTGCCGCCCGATCACCGGCACGGTCGTCTCCAGCGCCTGCCCGCCGGGACCCCGCAGCGAGAAGGTCGTGCCGTTCTGGCGTTCCGCGGAGATCTCCACGGTCCAATCGGCGGATGCCGGCACGGCCGCGATCGCGGGTGTCGTGATGGTCGTCGTCGGCACCGTCGCGGCGGCGACCAGCTGCGGCCCGTACTCCGAGTCGAGGCTGACGACCGCCCTCCGGCTGCGCTCCGGGGTGAACAGGGGGAGCTTGGCCTGGAAGTAGGTCTCCATGTCGCCGAAGTCGTCCAGGTGGTCGTGGGTCAGGTTGGTGAAGCCCGCGACGTCGAAGACGATGCCGTCCACGCGGTGGCGGTCGAGGGCCTGAGCGCTGACCTCGTCGGCCACGGCCTCGACGCCGCGCTCGCGCATGAGGGCGAGGAGGGCGTGGAACTCGCTGGCCTCGGGCGTGGTCAGGCGCGACGTGATCACCTCGGGGCCGATGTGGCGCTCGGCGGTGGACGACAGTCCGGCGACCACCCCCATCTGCTCGAGGATCGCTTTCAGCAGGTGCGAGACGCTGGTCTTGCCGTTCGTGCCGGTGACGGCGAGGAGGGTCGGCAGGTCGCGGTCGGTGCCGTAGACCCATGCCGACATGGCACCGAGGGTGCCGCGGGGATCGGGGAAGACGGCCACCGGCAGCGTGGGAGACAGCGCCGCATCGCGGACGAGGCGCGCACCCTCCTCGTCGGTGATGATCGCCGCCGCGTCGAGGGAGGCCGCCGCGCTCGTGAACTCGGCACCGTGCTGATGGGTGCCGGGCAGGGCGACGAACGCCTCACCGGGGCGCAGATCGTTGGTGGACAGCGTGATCCCGCGCAACACGGTGTCGCCGTCTCCGGCGCGCAGCTCTCCGCCGAAGCGATCGACGAGGTCGATCAGTCTCCTCTGCGGCGGCTGATCGGGGCGAAGCGTCGGGGGCAGGGTGCTCTCGATGTCGGGTGTCATGATCCCCCCATGCTCGCGCATGGAGTTATGTGAAAACTATGTGCCCTCTATCGCGGCTCGTTGAGAGCGGCCGGGCAACGGGGTCGAATCCGCCGCCCGGCCGCGGGTGAGAGGTCGCGCCGACCGGGGGTCAGGCGCGGCGTCGGAAGAGGGCCACGGCGAGGGCCGCGAGCGCCGCGACCAGGGCCCCTCCGCTCAGCCAGCGGGCGACGGGATCGGCGTCTGCCGGTGCCGCGGCATCCGTCGACGCGTGCGTGTCGGCGTCGGCGTGCTCCTCGGCCGTCGAGGCGTCATGGCCGTGCTCTCCGCCGTCCGCGGAGACGGCGCCGACCGCGACGACCGGTGCCGGGGCGGCCAGGTCGTCCTCGGTCTGTCCCTCGGCGGCGACCTCCGACCAGTCGGTCGATCCCGTCGCGCAGGTCTGCAGGACGGGGAAGGCGACCGACGTGTTCGCGGCGCTGGAGGAGAAGATCACGTCGAGGGCGACGGATGCCGCGACGCCCGACTCGACGGGGGTCACGGCCGTGAACGTGACGCTCGTGGGGATGCCGTCGGTGTTCAGCTCACGGGAGATCGTCCAGGCGCCGTCCAGCACGGGCTTCACCCCGTCGATGCCCTGCGGCACCGTGATCTTCACGGCGGTGGTCGGGGAGTCCTCGCAGCCGTGGCTGAAGGAGAACGCGAGGCGGGTGGTCGTGCCGGCCGACGATTCGTCGGGGGTCACGTGGACATGCGCGGACGCGGCCAGCGGGGCGGCGAGGACGAGGGCTGCGCCGGCGATGAGGCCGGCGGCGAGGCGGGTGCGACGGCGCGAACGGGTGGTGACGGTCATCAGGGTGCTCTTTCTGTACGTGGTGCGGCGGGATGCCGCGGTGACGGGGCGGCGCGTGCGCCGCGGGTGCCGCGTGTGCGGCGGTGCTCAGCGTGCGAACGCCGGCGGCCCCCGTCGACGAAGAGCGGACAGCAGGAAGAGCGGGAGGGCGATGCGCCGGTCGGTCGGGGCGGCGTGCGCGCGGGGACGCGGTCCGGGCGCCGTCACGGCGGCCCGGGCGAGGAGGCGACGGACGCCGCGCGCGATCATCGCGAGCAGTCGTTCGCCGTAGGCGACGAGCGCGATCGTCACGAGGGCGGCCACCAGGTGGCCGATCAGCATGGCGGCCGTCAGATGCCCGCCGGCGTGGGTCGTCGCGACCCCGATCGCGACGCCCGGCATCACGTGCTCGTGCCCGGCGGGGGTGACCGGTGCGGCGCCGCCGACGACGGCGAACGCCGTGTGCAGGGCGATCTGGGCCGTCGCGATGGCGGCCGCCAGCCGTGGAAGGCTGCGCCGTCGTCCGACCATCGCGACCGCGAGCGGCGCCGCCAGGACGGTCACGGCGACCAGCAGCCACAGCGACGGCGCGGCCCCGCCGCCGAACGTGTGCCCGGTCGAGGCGAGGGTCGTCGCGATCGCCGCCGCCGCCGTCCCGCGCAGGGCCCGCAGCCGGCGGGTCATCGGGCGTTCGGGCACACGTCGAGCCTACCGGGGGCCGGGGCGCGGACTGAGCAAACTCAAAGCGGTGGCGGGTAGCCTGTTCGCTCGTGACCGTCATCGCCTTCATCGTCGGCGTCCTGCTGCTTGTCGTGGGACTCGCCGCATCCATCGCCCTGCACGAGATCGGTCATCTCGTGCCCGCGAAGCGCTTCGGCGTCCGCGTCGGGCAGTACATGGTGGGCTTCGGACCGACGCTGTGGTCGCGTCGCTTCGGCGAGACCGAGTACGGCGTGAAGGCCGTGCCGTTGGGCGGCTACATCTCGATGGCGGGGATGTACCCGCGGTCGCGTGCCCGCGCCGCGGTGGGCGGTGCCGCGGGCAAGGCGGGGGGCGGGTTCTTCGCCACGATGGTGCAGGACGCCCGCGCCGCCAATGACGAGACGATCGCCGGAGACGACAGCACGGGCACGTTCCACGCGCTGCCCGTGTGGAAGCGGGTCGTCATCATGCTGGGCGGCCCCGTCATGAACCTGCTGCTCGCGATGCTGCTGTTCGCCATCGTGTTCAGCGGGATCGGGGTGCAGACGGCCACCACGACGGTCGCCGCCGTCAACGAATGCGTCCTGCCTGCCGGCTCCACCCAGTCCGCCTGCACCGCGGACGACCCGCAGTCGCCGGCCGCGGCGGCGGGCCTTCGCCCCGGCGACGAGCTCGTGTCGGTCGACGGGACCCCCGTCGCCACCTTCGAGGAGGCGTCGGCGATCATCCAGGCCGCCCCGAACCGCACGATCGACGTCGTCGTCCGTCGCGACGGCGTCGAGCAGACCCTGCGCGTGACGCCGATGCTCGCGCAGCGCCAGATCGCGGGTCCGGACGGCACGGCGGTGACCGCGGAGGTCGGCTTCGTCGGGATGACGGCCGCGACCGCCTATGTGCGCCAGCCGCTGTGGGACGGGCCCGCCGCCGCGCTGCAGCAGGCCGGCCAGGTCGCCGGCATCATGTGGCAGCTCCCGGTCCGGGTCTACCAGACGGCGTCCGACCTGGTCACGGGAGCGCCGCGCGATCCCAACGGCCCGCTCTCGGTCGTCGGCGTGGGCCGGCTCGCCGGAGAGGCGGCGGCCATCGACGCGCCCGTCCTCGACCGGGTGGCCACGATCCTCGGTCTGCTCGGATCGCTCAACCTCGCGCTGTTCGTCTTCAACCTCATCCCGTTGCTCCCGTTGGACGGCGGGCACGTCGTCGTCGCGCTCTGGGACGGACTCAAGCGGGCCTGGGCGAAGCTGTGGCGGCGGCCGCCGCCCGCTCCCGTCGACGCGACACGGCTCGTGCCGGTCACCTTCGTCGTCGTCATCGCGCTCATCGTGATGGGTGGCATCCTCATCCTGGCCGACATCGTCAACCCGATGAAGATCTTCGGCTGAGCGCCCTCGCGCCCCGGTTCAGGACAGCGCGTCGGCGATGAGGCTCTCGAGGGTCCGCAGCCCGTCGCGCGACAGGATCGACTCGAGGTGGCCCTGCACCGAGGCGTAGCCCGGCCCGCGGAGCGCGTAGACGTCGCCGGATGCCGGGTCGGCCGCGATCCGCGTCCGGCCGATCTCGTCGGTGCCCGGCTCGACACGCGCCGTGAAGGTGTTGTAGAAGCCGATGGATGCCGGCACCCCGAAGACGTCGACCGTCTTCTGCAGGCCCTGATGCGGCGCGTCCAACGGGGCCAGGGAGATGCCGAGCCGATCGGCGAGGATCTGGTGGCTCAGGCAGACGGCCAGCAGCGGCCGGCCGCTCTCCAGCCGGTCGGCCACGATGGCGCGCATCGTCCGGATCCGTGCGTTGGCGTCGTCACGCGGGTCGCCGGGCCCGGGCCCGGCGACCACCAGGTCGGCGGCCGCGAGGGTCGCGGCATCCGCGTCGTTCCACGGGAGGATCGAGACCGCGAAGCCGAGGTGGCGCAGCTGGTGCGCGAGCATCGTCGTGAAGCGGTCTTCGGCGTCGACGACGACCGCGGTGCGCCCGGAGTACGGTCCCGCGATCTCCCCGGCTTGCGGCTCGAGCCAGAACGACGCGAGGCGTTCGTTGCGCGCGGCCAGCAGTGCGGCGATCTCGGGCACGTCGGCGAGGCGGGGAGGCCGGGCGGCGGGCGCGTCCTCGTCGAGCGCGCTCGCCTCCGCGACGACGTCGCGGGCGACCGCGCCGATGGCGCCCAGCACGCCCGCCGCCTTTCCATGGGTCTCACCGACCTCGCCGTCGGGATCGGAGTGACGCACGAGCGTCGCGCCGACCGGCACGCGCAGCGTGCCGTCGACGAGATACGCCGTGCGGATGAGGATCGGCGCGTCGAGGTCGTGTCCGCCGCCGGGCGTGGGCGTGAACAGTGCGGCGACGCCCGAGTAGTAGCCGCGCGGAGCGCGTTCGTGCCGCTGGATGACGGTGCACGCGTTCTGCATGGGCGATCCGGTGACCGTCGGGGCGAACATCGTCTCGCGCAGGATGTCCCGCGGATCCATCGTGCTCGTCCCGCGCAGCATGTACTCGGTGTGCGTCAACCGCGACATCTCCTTGAGATGCGGACCGGTGATGCGGCCCCCGTCGCTGCAGACGGCGCTCATCATCTTGAGCTCCTCGTCGACCACCATGAAGAGCTCTTCGGTCTCCTTGGTGGACGAGAGGAACTCCGTCAGGGTCTCTGCCGTGGCCCCGCCGGCCGGGTGGCGGAACGTGCCGGAGATCGGGTTCATCGTCACCGTGCTGTGGCCGGGCCCGGTGGGAGCCCCGGCCTGCGCGCTCACGTGCGCCTCCGGGCTCGCCCCGACCGCGAGGTGGCCGGGGGTGGAGACGAGGAAGGTCCAGTAGGCGCCGCGCTCGTGTTCGAGCAGAGCGCGGAACCAGGTCAGGCCGGCGGTGAGGGCATCGGTGTCGACGGATGCCGTGAAGTCGCGCCGGATGACGAAGTTCGCGCCCTCGCCGCGACCGATCTCATCGGCGATGACGGTGCGCACGATCGCGGCGTACTCGTCGTCGGAGATGTCGAACCCGGCGTCGGCCAGCGGCACCGCCGCGGTGGGCAGCGCCGCCAGCACGTCGGCGCGGGGGAGCGTGGTGTGCTCCTCGACGACGAGGCAGCGCAACGGCGCGCCGTCGTCGTGGCACGCGAAGCCGCGCTCGACGACCTGCCGGTAGGGCACCAGCGCCAGCACCTCTCGCGGGGCGCCGGTCGCATCCCTCAGCGGGATGTCGGCGAGCAGGGCGACGTCGACGACATCGCCGACGAGCAGCTCGACGGTGTCGGGATCCCGCGCGATCAGGGCGAAGGGGCGATCCGCGCGCAGCACGGACTCCAGGAGGGCGGGGCTCGGGGTCATCGCCGGGCCTTTCTTCAGGTCGGGCGGGCTGGGTTCGTCCGGGAACGAAAAGACCGCCTCGAGGGCGGTCTGTGGTCGTGGGTCGCGAGCACACCGCCTCAGCGGGTGGGCCACCAGGAGGTGTTCGCGAACATGCGGTCACGATATCAGAACCAACGGTGCGCCTCTTCGCACCGCCCCCGCGCGGCCCGTGCGGCGTAGGCTGGTGCAGTGCCAGCAGTGAACATCGGGATGCCGCGTGTGCCGGACGTCCTCGCCCCGCGCCGCAAGAGCCGTCAGATCAAGGTCGGGAAGGTGCTCGTCGGAGGCGACGCGCCCGTGAGCGTGCAGTCGATGTGCACGACGCCCACGACCAACATCAACGCCACGCTCCAGCAGATCGCGGAGCTCACGGCATCCGGCTGCGAGATCGTGCGCGTCGCCGTCCCGAGCCAGGATGACGCGGATGTGCTGCACATCATCGCGAAGAAGAGTCAGATCCCCGTGATCGCCGACATCCACTTCCAGCCCAAGTACGTCTTCCAGGCCATCGACGCGGGCTGCGGCGCGGTGCGCGTGAACCCGGGCAACATCCGCAAGTTCGACGACCAGGTCGGCGCGATCGCGAAGGCGGCGAAGGATGCCGGTGTGTCGCTGCGCATCGGCGTGAACGCCGGCTCGCTCGACAAGCGGCTGCTGGAGAAGTACGGCAAGGCGACTCCGGAGGCGCTCGTGGAGAGCGCCGTCTGGGAGGCCTCGCTGTTCGAGGAGCACGACTTCCACGACTTCAAGATCTCGGTCAAGCACAACGACCCGATCGTCATGGTGAAGGCCTACCGCATGCTCGCCGAGCGGGGCGACTGGCCCCTGCACCTCGGTGTGACCGAGGCCGGTCCCGCGTTCCAGGGCACGATCAAGAGCGCGACCGCCTTCGGCATCCTGCTCGGCGAGGGCATCGGCGACACGATCCGCGTCTCGCTGTCGGCGCCGCCGGCCGAAGAGGTCAAGGTGGGTCACCAGATCCTGCAGTCGCTGAACCTCCGCGAGCGCAAGCTCGAGATCGTCTCGTGCCCGTCGTGCGGGCGGGCGCAGGTCGACGTCTACACCCTCGCCAACGACGTCACCGAAGGCCTCAAGGACATGACCGTGCCGCTGCGCGTCGCCGTCATGGGCTGCGTCGTCAACGGCCCCGGTGAGGCGCGCGAGGCCGACCTCGGCGTCGCGTCCGGCAACGGCAAGGGACAGATCTTCGTCAAGGGCGAGGTCATCAAGACCGTCCCGGAGGCCGAGATCGTGGCCACCCTGATCGAAGAGGCCAACCGCATCGCCGACGAGATGGGCCCCGACGCCCCGCTCGGAACGGCGCAGGTCGTCACGGCCTGACGGCGGTCCCCCTTCCTCGGCGGCGCACCATATGCCGCCATCGGCATGGGCGTGACCAGATCGTTGTGGGCTCCGTTCGAGCGACGAATCGTGCGCGTGCCACGATGGGTTCATGGCCCCCCTTCCTACGTTTACCAAGGACGTCGTCCGGCGCGCGGCACTTCTGATCGCGCTGGCGGCGACCGTCGTGTCGCTGCCGGCTTGTGCGTCCGGCGGCTCTGTCGCGAGCTCCCCTTCGACCAGCGAGGCTGCGGCCTCCGCGCCCGAGAGCCCCACCCCCAGCTCGGCGATCGACACGACCGCGCGCCCCGCTTTCGGAGGCGACTGCGCCTCCGTCGTGGACGCGGCGCGGCTCTCCTCGATTCTGGGCAGAGAGCTCGGGCAGGCTTCCGAGGAGACCTCGACCGGCGTGCGTACGCTCGGGGGCCTGGAATGCGTCTGGCGGACGGGGAGCGGTTCGGCCGTGCGCAGCTTTGCCGCTCCCGTCGATGTCGTCCCGGAAACCACCCAGTCCCGCTACGGCAGCGTGGTCTGCGAGGGATACCTCTACGACGGTTGGGGGTGCCGGATCGCGGTCCGCAACGACACGACCTGGCTCCTGGTCACGATCGACGGCGAAGTGGGCGTCGAGGGGTCGGCGTCAAAGGCTCAATTGAGCGAGGACGCCGGAAAGCTCGCCCCGCTCTTCCAGGAGTCCCTGGCGGCATCGCCCGCTCCGCGAGCTGCGACCCCGAGCGCGGGATGGTGGGCGGCGCCCACCTGTGAGGACCTGGGGAGCCGACTCGATCTCGCGGGCATTCTCGACTCAGCCGATTTCGAGTCCGGGTATCCGTCGGGATTCGCCACCGACATCGCGTCGGAGCTGGCGATCGCGCGCGGGACGATGATCGACTGCAAGTGGTACTCGTCGTCCGCAGAGGGGATGACGGCGATCGTCATCACCGCCTATCCCGGCGCCGCGGATGAGTGGGAGCAACTCGAGAACGACCTGTCGTCGCGGACACCGGTGACGCCCGTCGTCGTCGCAGGTGCGCAGCAGGCGATCGAGGGCACCGGCGCCATTCGTCCGGAGAGTTCGTTCGTGGCCGCCACCGACGGGATCAACCTCATCCAGGTCGCGGAGGCGCCCCGAACCGCCGACGCGACGGCGTCCGTGATCGCCGCACTGAGCCAGGGCTGAGCGCGGCCGGCGGGCGGCGTCAGCGCGCGACGCTCACCGCCCGCAGGCCCTCGCGCGTCCGCGCCAGGGCCCGCGACAGATCGGCGATCAGGTCGTCGACGTGCTCGAGTCCGATCGACAGTCGCAGGATGTCGGCGGCGGGGCGCGCCTCGGGCGCGACGGGGCGGTGCGTGAGCGCCGCGGGATGCTGGACGAGCGAGTCGACGCCGCCCAAGGACACCGCGTGGGTGAACAGGCGCAGGGATGCCGCGACCTGTGCCGCCGCGTCGTAGCCGTCCCGCAGGCGCAGAGCGAGCATCGCGCCGCCGCCGTGCTGCTGGCGCGCCAGGAGTCCCTGCGGATCACCGTGCAGTCCGGGGTAGAAGACGTCGACGACCGCATCGTCCTCCTGCAGATGCCGAGCGATGTGCGCCGCCGACCCCTGCTGAGCGCGCATGCGCAGCGGCAGCGTCGGCAGCCCGCGGTGGAGGAGATACGCGCCGAGCGGATGGAGGATGCCGCCGGTGATGGCGCGCACGCGTCGTAGGGCCGCCGCGGACTCCGGGCCGCAGGCGATGACCCCGCCGACGACGTCGCCGTGGCCGCCGAGGTACTTCGTCGCGCTGTGCAGCGACATCGCCGCGCCGTGGTGGAGCGGCTGCTGCAGCACCGGGGTGGCGAAGGTGTTGTCCACGAGCACCGGCACGCCGTCCGCCTGCGCGACCACGTCGGCGATGTCGACGAGGTCCAGGGTGGGGTTCGCGGGCGTCTCGACGATCACCAGACCGGTGTCCGGTCGCAGCGACGCTCCGACCTCGTCCGCGGAGCAGAAGGTCACGTCGGTGCCGAGCAGGCCCGTCGCCAGCAGATGGTCACTGCCGCCGTACAGCGGTCGCACCGCCACGACGTGCGGGCGACCGACGGACACCGTGTGCGAGAGGACGGCGGCGGTGAGCGCGGCCATCCCGGACGCGAACGCGACAGCGGCCTCGGCGTGCTCGAGTGCCGCGAGGGCTTCCTCGAAGCGCGCCACGGTGGGGTTCCACAGCCGCGCGTACACGTGGCTGCCCCCGTCGATGGGCGTGCCCCCGGTGGCCAGCGCCTCGTAGGAGTCTCCGCCGCGCTCGACGTCCGGCAGGGGGTACGTGGATGACAGGTCCAGCGGCGGAGTGTGCACGCCGAGGGCGGCGAAGTCGTCACGACCGGCGTGGACGGCGAGGGTGTCGGGGTGCGTCATGCCCGCGAGTATGAAGGAAAGAGCGGCAGACCGCCTGCGTGATTGCGGAAAGAGCAATCGGGTGATCGAATTGTGCCGCTGTCATCAATCCCGCGCGACCGTGAGGAGCCGCCCTTGCCGGAATCACAAGGCGCCGCATCCGCTCTGGACGAGCTCGACCTCCGTGTGCTCGCGGCGATCGTGCGCGCTCCCGGGCGCTCCAACAAGGCGCTCGCCGATGATCTCGGCATCGCCGAGTCGACGTGCGCGTACCGCGTGCGGACGCTGCGTTCGCGCGGCGTGCTCACCGGCGTGCGGGTGCTCGTCGACCCGGCATCCCTCGGTCTGCCGCTGCAGGCGGTCATCCGCGTCCGGCTCGGCCGTCACACCCGCGAGGGCGTCGGCCGGCTCTTCGATGCGATCGTCGCGACGCCCGGAGTGATCGAGGCGTTCCACGTCGCGGGCGAGGACGACTTCCTCGTGCACGTCGCGGTCGAGGATGCCGCGGCGCTGCGTGACATCGTGCTGCAGCACATCACCGTGCACGAGTCGGTGCGCACGACCGAGACCCACCTGGTCTTCGAGCGGCGCGAGGGCGTCGGGCCGCTCGCTCGCGTCACCGGGGAGCGACCGTCGGGTCCCACAGCGAGTGATAGGCGTTGATCGCCGGCTGTCCGCCCAGGTGCGCGTAGAGCACGGTCGACGACGCCGGGATGTCGCGCGAGCCGACGAGATCGATGAGTCCCGCGAGAGACTTCCCCTCGTAGACGGGGTCGGTGATCATCGCCTCCAGCTGCGCGCCGATGGCCATCGCCTCCATCGTCGAGTCGACGGGGATGCCGTACAGCTCGCCCGCCCAGCCCTCCAGCACCTGGATCTCGTCGTCGCGGAGGTCGCGGCCGAGCTCGATGAGCTCCGCGGTGTGGCGGGCGATGCGTGCCACCTGGTCCCGGGTCTTCTGGAGCGTGGCGGACGCGTCGATCCCGAGCACGCGGCGCTTCACCCCGGTGGCCTCCTCCAGCGCCGCGAACCCGGCGATCATGCCCGCGTGGGTGGAGCCGGTCACGGTGCACACGATGATCGTGTCGAAGAACACCCCGAGCTGCTTCTCCTGTTCGGCGACCTCGAACGCCCAGTTCGCGAAACCGAGGCCGCCGAGCGGGTGCTCGCTCGCGCCGGCCGGGATCGGATAGGGCGTTCCGCCGCCCGCCTCGACCTCGGCGAGGGCCTGCTTCCAGGAATCGCGGATGCCGATGTCGAACCCGGCGTCGTCGAGGCGCGAGTCCGCGCCCATCATGCGCGAGAGCAGGATGTTGCCGACCTTGTCGTTGGTGGGGTCGTCCCACGGAACCCACTTCTCCTGCACGAGCCGCGCCTTCAGCCCGAGGTGCGCCGCGACGGCCGCGACCTGTCGGGTGTGGTTGGACTGGTAGCCGCCGATCGAGACGATCGTGTCGGCGCCGGAGGCGAGGATGTCGGGGACGATGTACTCGAGCTTGCGTACCTTGTTGCCGCCGAACGCGAGGCCGCTGTTCACGTCTTCGCGTTTCGCCCAGATCTGCGCACCGCCGAGGTGATCGCTGAGCCGCGCCAGGTGCTGCAACGGGCTGGGGCCGAACGTGAGCGGGTGGCGCGGGAACTCGTGCAGCTTCATGCGGGGTCCTGTTCGATCGGGGTGGTCCGGGTGGTCGGGATGCCGAGGCTCTGCCACGTCTGCTCGGCCAGGCGGGCAGCCCCGTCGGCGTCGCCGTCGGCGCACAGCGCGATGAGTCGTTCATGCCGAGCGGCCGACTCTGCTCCTTCGTGCGAGGCGAACCGCAGCCGCTCCACGCGACGCAGGACCGGCTCGTACTGGGCGATGACCGCGACGGCGGCCGCGTTGCCGCTGGCATCGAGCGCGACGCGATGGAAGCGCTCGTCCGCGGCGAGGGCGGCGTCGGTGTCGCCGGCCCGCTGCGCGGCGGTGAACGCCGCGTTGGCGTCGCGCATGGCGGACAGATCCGCCGCCGTCAGCAGCGGCACGGCCGTCCGCACGGCGAGGGCGTGGAGAGCGCCGACGACGGCCTGAGCATCGCGGATCGCTCGGGGGTCGAGGGGGGCGACGACGGTGGAGCGGCCGGGCGTGGCCGTCACGAGTCCGGCGCGGGCGAGCTCGAGCAGCGCCTCGCGCACGGGCGTCCGGCTGACGCCGAGTCGTTCGGCCAGCTCGACGTCGCGCAGCTGTTCGCCGGGCGCGAGCGTGCCGTCGACGATGGCGTCGCGCAAGCGGGCGTGCACGTCGTCGCGCAGGAGGGCGCGCGGTACGGGCGTGAGCGAGAGAGACACGATATGCAATATATCGCATCGCGCTCTCTGGCTGCCGCGATGGGCATGACCTCGTCCCCTGCTCCGCGGCGCCGTCTCTGACCCCTCCGCACGACGGACATCGCACAGGAGCACGAGCCACCGAGAATCGCGCCCCCGCGGCCCACGGAGGGGCGGACCTGCGTCACCGCGGCCGGTGCGGTCGGAGAGACGGACGAGCCGTTCTGAATAGCATGGGCCCATGAGTCTGTTCCGCCGGAAGCGCCCCTCCGCGTCGCCGCCGGCGGTGAAGCTCGTCGAAGCGAGGAACGGTGACGAACGGGTACTCGTCCTGCTCGACGAAGCTGCGGGGACGACCGCACTGTTCCCCGCTGTCAACCTGCTGCTGCGCAGCGCCGAAGATCAGGCGCAGATCACCGCGGCCCTCCTCGAGCGCGGCGCCGGTGACGACGACCTGCCCTGGTCCGAGCCTGCAGGGTCCGGGCTCTTCGCTGTGCTCGGGCTGGATGAGGGCGATCGGCATGTGACCCTCACGCGCAACGCGCTCGCCGCGAGGGGCCTGACCGCCGAGCTCGCCCGCGCCGGCGCCTTGGCCCGGCTGCGGATGGCCGTGGGGGGTCTGCTCACCGAGGGCGGAGCCGGGCAGTTCCGTCTCCATCTGCGGAGCGAACCGGATCTGACCGCATCGTTCATGCTCGTGGCCGATTCCTGGCTCGATCTCGACCGCATCGACGGACCCCCGGTGTTCGCCGCGGGGACCCGGGCCTTCCTCCACGTGTGCGGTGCGAACGACCGCGACGCCGTCGAGGGGCTCCGCCACATCGCAGAGACCTCCCACCACGACGGTCTCGCCGATCCCCAGACCTTCGGGCGCGCGCTCACCCCGACGCTGCAGACGCTGCAGAGCAATCGACTCGTCCCGTTCGACTCCTGACCGTCGCGCGGCCCCGCCTGCCGCGGATGACCGCGGGTCTCAGGCGGGTGCGAACGCGATGGTCCCGTCCGGGACGGATGCCGCGAGAAGCCGGAGCGCGGCGCTCGTCCCGGGGGCGGCGTCGAGGCCCGTGACCGTCGCCTCGACCGGAGGCCGATCGATCTGGACGCGGGCCGTCGTGCCGCGGACGTTCAGCACGAGCGCGTCGAACACCTCTCCCTCGTGCCCGGCGAGCAGCGCCGCCTCGATGCGATCGATCGACCCCGCGTCCAGACGGCCCGCGACGGCGGCGCTCCGCGCCATCGCTGACGGCAGCCCGGCCAGCGACGAACGCGTCCACTCGGGCACCTCGCGGCCGTTCGCGAGCGCGTCGCAGATGACCAGCGACCAGCGGTCGACGAGGCGCCGCAGCGGCGCGGTCGTGTGGGCGTACGGAGCGCCGATCGCCGCCTGCATCGTCTCGGTCGGCACGTCGCCGTCGAACGTCGTGTAGCCCGCGCCGCGGAACAGGGCTGCCGCGTACTCGCGGACCACCCGTGCGACGGGGGAGCGGTCGAGACCGCGGAGATAGTCCCCGTACGCCACCTCCGGTGCCCATGGCATCCCGAGCGCGACGGTCTGTGAGCGGAAGGACGCCACATCCTCCGCGGCGGCGGGCGGCATGGTCCGCAGGATGCCGATGCGACCGTCGATCATGATCTGCGCCGCGGCCATGCCCGTCAGCAGCGACACATCGGCATTCCAGTCCTCGAGCGGTACCCCGTCGCTGCGATCGAGGGCGTACTCCCCGGGCTCTCCGGCCGGTGGCGAGACGACGCGGGTCTCGGGCAGGTTCAGGCTCGCGCCGCCGCGCTCCCGCTCGCGGTCGGCGCGCGCCGCACCGAACCAGGGGAGCGCCAGGAGCGTGGCCGGCGCGTCGCCCGCATCGATCGCGCGTTGCGCGTCCACGTACGACCATTGCCGCCGCGAGCGCACCACCGCGCGGGTGAGGGTCGTCTCGACGGGCCGCGCGCCGTCGTCGAGGACGAATCGCCAGACGAACGCGCGGCGAACTCGCCCGGGAAGCAGCGAGGCGGCGCCGTCGCCGAGCACCCCCGGATGCAGCGGGATGCGGCCGTCGGGAGCGTAGAGGGTCTGGCCGCGGCGGCGCGTCTCGGCATCCAGCGCGCCGCCGGCGCTCACGAACGCGGGGACGTCGGCGATCGCGTAGTGCAGGATCGCCCCGCTCGCGGTGCGTTCGAGGTGCAGCGCCTGGTCGAGGTCGGTGGATCCGGCGGGATCGATCGTGAGGAAGGGGATGTCGCGGAGATCGGCCAGCCCGGATGCCGAGGGCGCGACCGGCACGGTGTCGGCGGCACGCTCCGCCTCGGCCTGCGCATCAGCGGGGTAGCCGTCCGGGAGATCGAGCGCGCGGCGCAGGGCTTGCAGCGACGCGGCGAGCTGACCCCCGATGGAGCTGCCGATGAGCCGGGAGCGACGCTGGACCACGCGCCCAGTGTAGGTGGAGACGGGCGCGAACCTTTCGGCCGGTGCTGGACACTACACAGTGTGAGCAATGACGATGCGGACGCATGGCGGAGGCTGTGCGCCGGTGACGATACGGCGATGCGCGACCTCTTCGATCTCCACGAGGCCCGTCTCTTCCGTCAGGCGTGTCGTCTGCTCGCCGATCGGGAGGACGCCAAGGATGCCGTGGCGATCGCCTTCCTCGAGGCGTGGCGGAAGAAGGCCGCCGTGCGCCTCGTCGACGGCTCTCCGCTGCCCTGGCTGTTGACCACCGTCGTCAACACCTCCCGGAACGTGGAGCGATCTCGCCGGCGCTACCGTGCGTTGCTGGCACGGACGCCCGCGGCGGCGGCCGTCGATCCCCCCGTGGCGCCGGATGAGAGCGGCGTGCTCGCCTCTCTTGCCCAGCTCCCGGGCGTGGAGCGCAGCGTCGTGGTCCTCGTGGTGCTGGAGGGCTACTCGGAGCGTGAGGCGGCGGATGCACTCGGCATCCCCGTCGGCACCGTCAAATCGAGGCTGTCTCGCGCGAAGGGCCGACTGCGGGACGGGATGGCGGCACTGGAGGCATCGTGGACCTGAACGAAGAACTCACCCCGCGCGAGCACGCCGAACTCCGCGAGAGTGTGGTCACCGGCGTCGGTCGTCTGCGGGCAGCACGCGCGCGGCGGTCGCGCATCGTCGCCGGCGTCGCCGCCGCCGCTCTGGTTGCCGTCGTCGTCACGGCGGTCGCGTTCACGACGCTGCGGCAGCCCGACCGGGTGACCACGCCGATCGAGACCATGTCGCCCTCGCCCTCGCCCTCGGCGACGCGTGCGCCGACGCCGGAACCGTCGCCGTCGGCATCGGGCAGCATGCCACCCGTTGCTTCATCGTCGCCGTCCATCGCTTTCGATGACGACTGCGCCGCGGTGATGAGCACCGTCGCCCTCTCGGCTGCGTGGGGGTCCGAAGCCACCGCGGAAGCGCGCAGCTACTTCTTTGTCGACGTGCGAACGGCTGGGGGGATCACGTGCGACTGGCGCTTCGCTGACGGCACCACTCTCCGCGTCTCGGCAATGCCGTCTTCGGTCGTAGATAGCAGTCTCCGGAGCACGTACGAATCGGCTCTTTGTGAGCCGGTGCCGTGGCTTTCGACAGGATGCCGAAAAGCCGTGGAGGATGACAAGACCTGGCTTCTGGCTACAGTTTCGGGCGATGTGTACCAGTTCGTCGACGGAGAGTTCGATGAGGCCGCTGTGCGTCAACGGCTCGACGCGCTGACGCCGTTGCTGTTCGACGCACTCGCGCGCGCCGGAGCCCCGTCTGCGGCGACGAGAACCGACGAGTGGTGGCCACAAGTGACGTGCGACGATCTTGCAACGAAGATTCCGTTGGCTCAGCTCCTGGGATCATCCGGCTATCAGACGGGATTTGGTGGCGAGGCAAGCGCCGATGTCGACTCTCGGGTTGCCGGTGCGCAGGGTTTTGGCCTCCAATGCGGTTGGCGGCCCTCTGATGACTCGGCATCGGGATCGAGCATGATGATCATGCTGTATCCGGGCGGCGCCTGGGATTGGGAGCGGATCGCGACCGCGACGGATCCGGTCGGTGATGTCGTGCCGGTGAACGTCGACGGTGCTCGCGCCGCAGTGGCGACGCGGTCGGAGACCACCTCTCCGCTGAGCAACGTCTACGCGTCGGACGGTGTGAACGTCGTGAGGGTCTTCAGCGCACCAGATCCGCTGGCCGCCGCCGCCGCCCTCCTGGCAGCGATGAAGGGTGCGAGGGGATAGCCAGTGGCTGCGGACTAGGCTTGACGCTCGTGGTCACCCGTCTGTCGAACTTCTTCCTCCGCACGCTTCGCGAAGACCCCTCGGATGCCGAGGTCACGAGCCACCGCCTGCTCGTGCGCGCCGGCTACATCCGCCGTCAGGCGCCGGGGATCTTCGCGTGGCTGCCGCTGGGCCTGCGCGTGAAGGCCCGCATCGAGACCATCATCCGTGAGGAGATGACGGCGGCCGGAGCGCAGGAGGTCCACTTCCCGGCGCTCATGCCGCGCGACCCCTATGAGGCGACCGGGCGCTGGGAGGAGTACGGCGACGGCATCTTCCGCCTCAAGGACCGCAAGGGCGCCGACTACCTGCTCGCCCCCACCCACGAAGAGGCGTTCACGCTGCTGGTGAAGGACCTGTACGGCTCCTACAAAGACCTGCCGCTGACGATCTACCAGATCCAGGACAAGTACCGCGACGAGGCCCGCCCGCGTGCGGGTCTCCTGCGCGGCCGCGAGTTCACGATGAAGGACGCCTACTCCTTCGACTACACCGACGCCGGGCTCGACACCAGCTACATGGCCCAGCGCGACGCCTACGAGCGCATCTTCCAGCGCCTGGGGCTGGAGTACGTCATCGTCCAGGCGGATGCCGGGGCGATGGGCGGCTCGCGCAGCGAGGAGTTCCTGCACCCGACGGCGATCGGCGAGGACACGTTCGTGCGCTCGGCCGGCGGCTACGCGGCCAATGTGGAGGCGTTCGAGACCCTGGCGCCCGAGCCCATCGCGTTCGACGGGTTCGGCGAGCCGGTGATCTTCGACTCCCCGAACACGCCCACGATCGACACGCTCGTGGCGCACACCAACGCCGTGCTCGACGGCGAGTACACCGCCGCCGACACCCTCAAGAACGTCGTCCTCGCTCTCACGCACCTCGACGGCACCCGCGAGCTCGTCGTCGTCGGCCTCCCCGGCGACCGCGACGTCGACGACAAGCGCGTCGAGGTGGCGTTCGCGCCCGCCGAGGTCGAGCCCGCCACGCCCGAGGACTTCGAGAAGCACCCGCTGCTGGTCAAGGGGTACATCGGGCCGTGGTCGCCCCAGGGCGCGATCCTGGGCGAGGAGTCGGCCACCGGCATCCGCTACGTCCTCGACCCCCGCGTCGTGGACGGCACGCGATGGATCACCGGCGCGAACATCGACCAGAAGCACGTGCACTCGCTCGTCGCCGGTCGCGACTTCGCCGCCGACGGGTACGTCGAGGTCGCGACCGTGCGCGCCGGCGACCCGGCGCCCGACGGCTCCGGCCCGGTCGAGCTCGCCCGCGGCATGGAGATCGGCCACGTCTTCCAGCTGGGGCGCAAGTATGCGGACGCGCTCGGTCTCAAGGTGCTCGACGAGAACGGCAAGCTCGTGACTGTCACGATGGGCTCCTACGGCATCGGCGTCACCCGCATCCTCGCGATCATCGCCGAGCTCAACAACGACGACAAGGGCCTCATCTGGCCGGCATCCGTGGCGCCGTTCGACGTGCAGGTCGTGGCGACGGGGCGGGATGCCGTGGCCTTCGAGCTCGCCGAGAAGCTGTCGGCCGACCTCGAGGGTGCGGGACTCGACGTGCTCTACGACGATCGGCCGAAGGTGTCGCCGGGTGTGAAGTTCGGCGATGCCGAGCTCGTCGGCGTTCCGCAGATCGTCATCGTCGGCCGCGGGGCGGCCGACGGCGAGGTCGAGCTGTGGGATCGCCGGTCCGGAGAGCGCACGCTCGTCTCGGCGGCCGACGCCGTCGCCCGCCTGTCGGTGCGCTGACGGCGCGCCGGCACCGACACCCCCCACCCGCGGCCGCGGGTCAGAACGGTGGTGGTCCGGTGTCGTCCGCACGCTCGGCGACGGGTCGGAACACCGGGGTTCGACGCTCCGGCTCCACGAGGTAGCGTCGGCCGTACGGCGAGGTCCACTCCAGGACGCCTCCGCTGTCGGGAACCTGGACCACCGTCCACCCGCCGTGATGCTTCACCTTGTGATGGCCCGGGCACAGGGGAGCGAGGTTGTCCGCCGCGGTCGCTCCGCCCTCGGACCAGGCGAGCGTGTGGTCGATCTCGCACCGTGAGGCCGGCATGACGCACCCGGGTGCCATGCAGCGCTCGGCCCGCCACCGTACGAGGCGCCGGAGCTCGGGCGGCGGGTCGTACCTGCGGCGCCCGACGGACAGCACGGCGCCGGTCTCGGGATGGGTGAGCACGCGCATCCAGCCCCTGGCGCCGCCGCTGAGCTCGCGGGCCCGCTCGATCGGGATCGGACCGAGGCCCTCGACCTGCGCCGGTTCTCCGGCGCCGTGCGCGTCTTCCCGCAAGGACAGCGCCGGAACGGTCACGACCACGGTCGGACGGATTCCCCGCGCCGAGGGGGAGTGGCCGTCGCAGCGACCGTCGATCAGCAGATCGCAGAGGACGTCGGCACGCACCTGGTCGAGGGAACGGTCGTCGGCGGGTGGGGGCGTGGCGTCGGCGGACGCGTCGGGGACGGCCCGGCGCCCGGTCATCGCCGCGGCCATCCGCGTCAGCCGGTCGAAGATCGCGTGGGCCTCGACGCTGGGCAGATGCGCGGTCAGGACGGACATGCCGTCGGCGGCCGGGACGACGTGCACGCGGCGCTGCGCGAGGGCGCGCTCGTGCGTCTCGGCGAGGGTCTGCACCGCCTCGGCCGCGACGAGGTCGCGCAGGCGACGCCGGAACGTCCCCGCGGGGAGGTCCTCGGCCAGCCGAACCGCTCGATCGACGAGCCGTGCGCGCACCGCCGGATCCGCGGCATCCAGCACGTCGACGAAGAATCGCGCGTGCTGATCGGTGATGCGCGCCGCCCCCAACGCCTCGAGCGCCCGCGGGTAGCGCTCGACCAGCGCCGTCGAGCGCGCCACCAGGTCGCCCGCGGCGTACTCGGTGATGCGCAGCGCGGCGGCGAGCTCGAGGCGCAGCGAGCGGTCGATCATCTCGTCGGCGCAGGCACGGGAGGAGGCCGTCGCCATCGCATCGCGGCGGGCGGCCGCGACGCACACGTATTGCTCGGCCGTGTGCACCGCCACGAGAGTGGCGATGTCGGCCACCTGATCGACCGGATCGCGGGGGAGGAGTGCCGTCTCGAAGGCCGCGACATCCGACCAGTACCCGGGATAGGGCTCCGTCTCGATGTCATCGTCCATACGTCGATCCTAGAACAAAGATTCGAATGTGGGAAGAGGGAAGGAGACGTTCTCGCCGCGTTCACCCGAACTGCGTCCGGGATGTCAGGCTGGAGCCATGTCAGATCGCTCCACGCTCCCGTCCACCGTCACCGACGGCATCCGCCGGCTGCTCGACGACGCCGGCATCACGACCGACGCCGATCTCATCGCCCGCATCCTCGCGACGGGCGTGGGCATGGGGCTCGACGGCGCCGACCGCCTCGACCTCAAGATCACCTCGGCCGCCCTCACCGAGATGCGCGCGGCCTTCGAGCTGTTCGCGCCCTTCCGCGGTGTGCCCAAGGTCACCGTGTTCGGTTCGGCCCGCACCGCCCCCGACTCGCCGCTCTACCGCCTGACCGTCGAGCTCACCGCGGCGCTCGCCGCCCGCGGATGGATGACCGTGACGGGGGCGGGCCCCGGGATCATGCAGGCGGCGGCCGAAGGCGCGGGCCCGCAGCACTCCCTCGGGGTCTCCATCCGCCTGCCGTTCGAGGAGAAGCCGAACGCGATCATCGCCGCGCACGCCCGCAACGTCGCGATGAAGTACTTCTTCACGAGGAAGCTCATGCTGGTCAAGGAGTCCAGCGGCTTCGTGTGCATGCCCGGCGGCTTCGGCACGCTCGACGAGATGTTCGAGCTGCTGACGCTGCAGCAGACCGGCAAGGCCGCGCCCACGCCGATCGTGCTGCTGGACCGTCCCGGCGGCGGCTTCTGGCACGGGCTGCAGCGTTTCGCCGACGACCAGCTCATCCCCGAGGGCGTCATCTCTCCGGACGACCTCGACCGGGTGGTCGTGACCGACTCCGTGGATGCCGCCGTGGACGAGCTCACGGGCTTCTACCGCAACTACGTCTCGCTGCGGTGGGTCGGCCGTCGGCTCGTGCTCCGCCTGCGTGCGGAGCCCACCGACGCGGAGGTGGACGCGCTGAACGCTCGCTTCGGATCGCTGCTGGCCGAAGGCGTGATCGAACGCCGCGGTCCCTTGAAGGCCGAGCGGGAGGACGACGACGATGTCGCCGCGCCCCGTCTCGTCATGCGCTACGCGCAGCGGCGCGTGGGTGAGCTGCACCACCTCATCCGCGCCGTCAACGCGCTGCCGAGCGCCCCCGCCGAGGCGCGCCCGGCCTGAGTCGGCTCGAGGTGCGCGTCAGCGGACCAGCCTGCCGTGGTTCATGGTGTCGTCCGGCGTCTCCCGCGTGACGAGAGCCTTGAGCATGCCGGCGGCCATCGCGAGCGTGCCGTGCGCCGGTTCCCAGAACTCGGTCACGATCGGAGTCACCGTCAGCAGTGCGATGTCGGGGGTGTCCAGGCCCTCCTCGAACCAGATGTCCAGCGACGGCGACCACAGCTGCTCCATCCGTGCGCGGTCGTGCACGATCGTCGCGCGACCGGCCACCGACACGTAGCGCATGCCCTTGGCGTCGCAGTAGGCGAGGTTCACGTCGTGGTCCGCCTCGACCTCGTCGGCCTTCTTCGTCTCGTCGGAGGTGAAGAACCAGATCACGCCGTCGTCGTCCATCTCGCGGGTGCTCATCGGACGGCTGACGAGGCGCCCGTCGGCGTCCACGGTCGTGAGCATGGTGATGTCGATGTCCTCGACGAGTTCCTTGACGCGGTCGCGCGCCTCGATTCCAGTGAGTTCGGTCATGACTCGACCCTGCCCGCCGTCGGGATGACGCCCCAGGGCCTTGACAGACGCCGCTGCCGCGCTCACGATTCCGGGTCGCCGTGCCCATCGTGCGGCGCGATCCACGGCCGCCCGAGGGGGACGACACGGCGTCCCATCGTCCGCCAGGCGAACTTCTCGATCAGCAGGTAGAACGCGAGCGCGGAGGCGCCCAGCAGGAACCAGGCACCGACCGTGCCGAGCGCGGGCGAGGACGCGAAGGAGCCCACGGACTCCAGGGCCAGCCCGATCGCGACGAACAACAAGGTCAGCGGCAGGGCGGTGTTGTGCATCGCCCCGGCGAACATGAAGCCGAGTGCGAGCACCGCGAACATCATGGAGAAGAGCGGCCGCGCCGGTCCCGACACCTCGAAGAAGCCCAGCTCCCCGCCGAGGAGGAACCCCGGCATGCAGATCCAGTACCACCCGAACGCGTTGTACACGATGAAGTGGAAGTCGTCGCCGATGAAGTACGAGAGCATGCCCGCGGTGACCTGCACGACGCCGCCGAAGACCGCGCCGACCCAGAACACGGCGCTCTCGTTCTGAACGCCGAGGTGCGCCAGCTGCGCGGTCAAGGTCGCGATCACGAACCCGAGCAGACCGATCAGACCGGGATCGGCGCGCCGCGGCTGCGGGATCGCTCGGTCGACGGCGGGTGAGGCGGCATCCATCTGGCAAGTATGCACGTCCGCGCACGTCCGCCGCCGCGGGACGATCGGCTAAAATCGTGCAGATGACCGAGGGTGACCTCGCGTCGAGAGCTGAATAGGGAGGCACCTGTGGACATCGATCTGGGACTGCTGCGAACGGTCGAGCGCGAGAAGGAGATCCCGTTCGACGAACTCGTCGGGATCATCGAGCAGGCGATCCTCACCGCCTACGCCAAGCACACCTCGCCCACCGGCGAACTGCCCGAGGGCGCCCGCGCCGAGCTCGACCGCAAGACGGGGCACGTCGCCGTGTTCATCCCGCTCCGCGACGAGGAGGGGGTCGTCATCGGCGAGGAGGAGTCCACCCCCGAGGACTTCGGACGCATCGCCGCGTTCGCGGCCAAGCAGGTGATCGGCCAGCGTCTGCGCGACATCGCCGACGATGCGATCCTGGGCGAGTTCCGCGGCAAGGAGGGCGACATCGTCGCCGGCGTCATCCAGCAGGGCCCCAACCCGCGGATGGTGCACGTCGACCTCGGCACGGTCGAGGCGATCCTTCCGCCCGAGGAGCAGGTCGCGGGCGAGCAGTACCCGCACGGCTCCCGGCTGCGCGTCTACGTCACCTCCGTGTCCAAGGGCACCAAGGGGCCGCAGATCACGGTCTCGCGCACCCACCCGGGTCTCGTGCGCAAGCTGTTCGCGCTCGAGGTCCCCGAGATCGCCTCCGGTCTGGTCGAGATCACGTCGCTGGCGCGCGAGGCCGGTCACCGCACCAAGATCGCGGTGACGGCGAAGGATCCCGCCATCAACGCCAAGGGCGCCTGCATCGGCGAGCTCGGCCGGCGTGTGCGCGCGGTCACGGAGGAGCTCGGCGGGGAGAAGATCGACATCGTCGACTACGACCCCGAGCTGGCGAAGTTCGTCGCGAACGCCCTGTCTCCGGCGAAGGTCACCTCCAGCTTCGTGCTGGATGCCGGCACCAAGGCGGTCCGCGCCCTCGTCCCCGACTACCAGCTGTCGCTCGCCATCGGCAAGGAGGGGCAGAACGCCCGCCTCGCGGCCAAGCTCACGGGCGCCAAGATCGACATCCAGCCGGATTCGATCCTCGAGTCGTGACGCGAGGGTGAGCGAGGGGGCGCCGCGACCGCGCCGAAATCCCGACGCGGCGAGTGGGGGTAGGATGGAAGCCGTTCGAACGTGCGTGGGATGCCGCGCGCGCGACCTCCGGTCCGCCCTCCTGCGAGTGGTGGAGCGAGACGGTGTCCTCATCGCCGATGAGAAGGCCGTCCTTCCCGGGCGGGGCGCGTGGGTGCACGACACGCACGGGTGTGTGGATACCGCCATCCGGCGCCGCGCCTTCGGACGAGCATTGCGTGTGTCGGGCCCGCTCGACACGCAGACCTTTCAGAACACCCACCAGCGAAACGGCTGAACGGCTATGGACACAAAGTGAACGGCTCGAAATGAGACCCGTCCGCAAGTAACGGTCTGCCCTGTCCGGGGGAGACCTCAGACAGGAGAATTGTGGCAAACCCACGCGTGCACGAAATCGCCTCCGAGATCGGCGTCGACAGCAAAGTCGCCCTCGCGAAGCTGAAGGAGCTCGGCGAATACGTCAAGAGCCCCTCATCCACCATCGCGCCCCCCGTGGCGCGCAAGCTCCGCGCGGCCCTCGAGGCCGACGGCGCCGCCAAGAAGTCCAATGACGCCGCCCCGGCCGCCCCTCGTGCGGCCTCCGGTGCGCCGACCCCCGGCGCGCGCCCCGCGGCGCGTCCCGGCCCGGCGAAGCCGGCGGCTCCCGCTCCGGCGGCGCCCGCGGCATCCGCTCCGGCGGCACCGGCGCCCAGCGCGCCCGCCGCGCCGGCCGCTCCGGCTCCGGCGGCCGCCGCCGCAGCCGAGGCTCCGACGCCCGCCACGCCGGCCGCCGCCGCGCCCGGTGCGGCCACGCCGCAGGCGCCGCGCCCCGGTGGCGCTCCGCGTCCCGGCAACAACCCGTTCTCCTCGTCGCAGGGGATGGGCCAGCGTCCCGCCGGCCCGCGTCCGGGCAACAACCCGTTCGCGTCCGCGCAGGGGATGGGTCAGCGTCCGACGCCCGGCAACATCCCGCGCCCGCAGGCTCCGCGCCCCGGCGCTCCCCGCCCCGGCGCCCCGCGTCCCGGCGGCGCCGGTCGTCCCGGAGGCGGCGGTCGTCCCGGCGCGCCGTTCCAGCAGCGTCCCGGCGGTCCCGGTCGTCCCGGCGGTGCCGGCGGCTTCCAGCGTCCCGGCGGCACCGGCGGTCCCGGAGCGCCCGGTGGCGGCTTCGCGGGTCGTCCCGGTGGCGGCGGTGGTCGTGGCCGTGGTCCCGGCGGTGGCACCGCGGGTGCCTTCGGCAAGGGCGGCGGCAAGAGCAAGCAGCGCAAGTCGCGTCGTGCGAAGCGGCAGGAATTCGAGATGCGGTCGGCGCCCGTCGTCGGCGGCGTCAACGTCCAGAAGGGCAACGGCGAGATCATCCGCCTGCGTCGCGGCGCGTCGATCGCCGACTTCGCCGACAAGCTCGAGGCCCTGCGCGGCTACACCGTGCAGCCCGGCACGCTGGTGACGATCCTCTTCAACCTCGGTGAGATGGCCACCGCGACCGAGTCGCTGGACGAGGCCACCTTC
The DNA here is from genome assembly GCF_019443465.1 of Microbacterium sp. PAMC21962. NCBI lineage: Bacteria > Bacillati > Actinomycetota > Actinomycetes > Micrococcales > Microbacteriaceae > Microbacterium > Microbacterium sp. PAMC21962. The sequence continues at coordinate 3,477,308 of NZ_CP080381.1, forward strand.
GAGGTGCTCGGCGCCGAACTCGGCTACAAGATCCAGATGGTCTCGCCCGAGGACGAGGACAAGGAGCTCCTCGAGGGCTTCGGTCTCGACCTCGAGGCCGAGTTGGAGGCGGAGAGCGAGGACGACCTCGAGATCCGTCCTCCGGTCGTGACCGTCATGGGTCACGTCGACCACGGTAAGACGCGACTGCTCGACGCCATCCGCCAGACGAACGTCGTGGCGGGCGAGGCCGGCGGCATCACCCAGCACATCGGTGCGTACCAGGTGTGGACCGAGCACGAGGGCATCGAGCGCGCGATCACCTTCATCGACACCCCCGGTCACGAGGCGTTCACCGCCATGCGTGCCCGTGGTGCCCAGGTGACCGACATCGCCATCCTCGTGGTCGCCGCCGACGACGGCATCATGCCGCAGACGGTGGAGGCCCTGAACCACGCCCAGGCGGCCGGTGTGCCGATCGTGGTCGCGGTCAACAAGGTCGACAAGCCCGACGCGAACCCGGCCAAGGTGCGCCAGCAGCTCACCGAGTACGGCCTCGTGGCCGAGGAGTACGGCGGCGACGTCATGTTCGTCGACGTGTCCGCACGCCAGGGCACGAACATCCAGGAACTGCTGGATGCCGTGCTGCTGACGGCCGACGCGGGACTCGACCTCACGGCGAACCCGAACAAGGCCGCCCGCGGTGTCGCGATCGAAGCGAAGCTCGACAAGGGCCGCGGCTCGGTGGCGACCGTGCTCATCCAGTCGGGAACGCTGCGCGTCGGCGACGCGATCGTGGCCGGCACGGCCTACGGCCGCGTCCGCGCGATGATCGACGAGAACGGCGACGCGGTCGACGAGGCCTACCCCTCGCGTCCCGTCCAGGTGCAGGGTCTGAACTCCGTGCCCCGTGCCGGTGACGTGTTCATCGTCACCGAGGAGGACCGCACGGCTCGCCAGATCGCCGAGAAGCGCGAGGCCGCCGAGCGCAACGCCCAGCTGGCCAAGGCCCGCAAGCGCATCTCGCTCGAGGACTTCACCCGCGCTCTCGAAGAGGGCAAGGTCGAGTCGCTCAACCTCATCATCAAGGGCGACGTGTCCGGTGCCGTCGAGGCGCTGGAGGAGTCGCTCCTCAAGATCGAGGTCGACGACTCGGTGCAGCTGCGCATCATCCACCGCGGCGTCGGCGCCATCACGGAGTCGGACATCAACCTGGCCACGATCGACAACGCGATCGTGATCGGCTTCAACGTCCGCCCCGACACGAAGGCGCGCGAGCGCGCCGCCCGCGAGGGCGTGGACGTGCGCTTCTACTCGGTCATCTACAACGCGATCGACGACGTCGAGCAGTCGCTCAAGGGCCTGCTCAAGCCGGAGTTCGAAGAGGTGCAGTCGGGTGTCGCCGAGATCCGCGAGGTGTTCCGCTCCTCGAAGTTCGGCAACATCGCCGGTGTCATCGTCCGCAGCGGAACGATCACGCGCAACGCCAAGGCGCGCGTCATCCGCGACGGCGTCGTGCTGGCCGACGGTCTGCAGATCGAGTCGCTGCGCCGCTTCAAGGACGACGTCACCGAGGTCCGCACGGACTTCGAGGCCGGTATCGGACTGGGCAAGTACAACGACATCCAGATCGGCGACGAGATCGAGACGACCGAGATGGTGGAGAAGCCGCGCGGCTGATCCTTCCTGTTCGGCTGCGGCTGCGCCGGTCGCGCCGCGGAGACAAGAGCGGGGCCCCTACCCCGATTGTCTCCGCGGCGCGACCGGCTCCGCCTCCGCCGACCTCCCGGCTCCGCCGGGCGCAGAAAGAGGTAAGAGAGATGTCTTCAGAACGGCAGGCGAGACTCGCCGACCGCATCCGCGTGCTCATCGCCGAGCGGCTCGAGAAGGGGCTGCGTGACCCGCGCCTCGGCTTCGTGACGATCACCGACGTGCGCGTCACCGGAGACCTGCAGCACGCCTCGGTGTTCTACACCGTGTACGGCGACGACAAGGCGCGCGAAGACTCGGCCGCTGCCCTGAAGGCGGCCACCGGGATGCTGCGCAGCGAGGTCGGCAAGCAGCTCGGCGTGCGGCTCACCCCGTCGCTCGAGTTCATCCCCGACGCGCTGCCGGAGAACGCCGGACACATCGCCGAGCTCCTCCGGGAGGCGCAGGAGCGGGACGCCGCCGTCGCCGGGCTCGCCGCCGGTGCCGCCTACGCGGGCGACGCCGACCCCTACGTCAAGCCGCGCGAGGACGACGACGAGGACGACTGAGCCTCAGCGCCCGAGCGCGCGTCCCCACGCGGTCGCGCGTTCGAGCTCGCCCTCCTCGAGGGGGCCGCTTCGTCCCGTCACGAAGAAGTCCTCCACGGCATCCACCGACAAACCGTGCGCCCGCGCCGCCTTCGCGGCCGCCGTCGCCGCCGACCCGCTGAGCCGGCCGTGCCCCTGCTTCGTGCCGAACGTGGCGACGCGAAGACGTCCCGAAGAGGAGGGGGGCTGGGCGAGCCATTCCCGGATGCCGCGCCGGGTCGGCGTCGGCGCGTCCTTCGCGGCATCGGCCCGCGTCTGCACCCGCGACATCGAGAACACGTGCGTCGGACCGCCCACGAGGAGCAGGTCCACATCGTCGGGCAGGACCGTCGGGGCGGTGTCGACCGCGACGACCTCGACCCGACCGCTCGTCGCGACGCCCTCCGCGATGGCCCGGGCGACCTTCTCGGTGTTGCCGAACTGAGATTCGTACACGATCAGCGCCTTCATGAGGCGGACCGTACGCCGCCGCGCCGGGTGACGCATCGGCCCCTCGCCGTGACAATGAGGGTGCGCCGAGCTCGGCGTCGTCAGCGGGGCAGTCGCAGCAGCATCCCGTCGGACTCGATGAGTCCGTCGACCAGCAGCGAGTCGATGGCCCGCCCGCGCTGCGCCGGATCGGGCCAGTCGGCGATGACCGCCGCCTCGGCGACCTCGTGCGCCTCCGCCGCCCGCAGCGTCCGCAGCACCGCGCCGCGCGCCTGACGATCGCTGCCCTCGTAGGACGCCTGCTTGCGGCGGGCGTCGCCGGTGTCGGGATACCCGGCGGCGCGCCACGCACACAGCGAGGCCACCGGGCAGACGTCGCAGCGCGCCGCCCGCGCGGTGCAGACCACGGCGCCGAGCTCCATCATCGCGGCGTTCATCACCGCGGCATCTGGCAGCTCCGCCGGCAGCAGCCGTTCCATGTCGGCGAGGTCCCTGCGCCCCGGGGGGCCGGGCTGCGACCGGCCCTCGACCGCCCGCGCGATGACCCGCCGCGTGTTCGTGTCGACGACCGGATGCCGGTCGCCGTACGCGAACACCGCGACGGCGCGCGCGGTGTAGTCGCCGATCCCGGTGAGGGCCAGGAGCGCGTCGACGTCGCGGGGGACCACGCCGTCGTGACGGTCGCGGATCTCGACCGCGGCGCGGTGCAACCACAGCGCGCGGCGCGGGTAGCCGAGGTTCGCCCACTGCGCGACGGCGGCGGCGGGCGGGTCGGCGGCCAGCGCGGTGGGAGTCGGCCAGCGCGTCAGCCACGCCTCCAGACGCGGGATCACGCGGGTCACCGGCGTCTGCTGCAGCATGAACTCGCTCACCAGCACGCCCCATGCGCCGAAACCGGGCGCCCGCCAGGGCAGGTCGCGCGCGGTGTCGCGATACCACGCGATCAGCGGCGTCGCGAGCTCTGGCACCGCACCAGCCTACGGCCGCGGGCGGGTTGCGTTCTCCGGCCGCGCGTCGGCCCGGCCTAGGCTGGAGCAATGCCCGCGTCACCGTCCGTCCCGAACGGCATCCTGCTCGTCGACAAGCCGCAGGGGATCACGAGCCACGACGTCGTCGCCCGCGCGCGTCGCGCGCTGAACACCCGCAAGATCGGGCATGCGGGCACCCTCGACCCGATGGCCACGGGGCTGCTCATCCTCGGGGTGGGGCCCGCGACCCGGCTGCTGACCTTCATCGTCGGCCTCGGCAAGACGTACGAGGCCACGATCCGGCTCGGCGTCGCCACCGACTCCGACGACGCGGACGGCGTCGAGACGGCCCGAGCGGATGCCGCGGCCCTCGCCGCCGCGACGGACGAGCGGATCGCGGCCGGCATCGCCGCGCTCTCCGGCGAGATCGACCAGGTGCCGAGCACGGTCTCGGCGATCAAGGTCGGCGGCAAGCGTGCCTACGATCTCGCGCGCGCGGGCGAAGCCGTCGAGCTGACGGCGCGGCGCGTCACGATCGACCGGTTCGAGGTCCTGGCCCGACGTGCGGGCGCGGACGGCACCATCGCCCTCGACGTGGTCGTGGACTGCTCCAGCGGGACGTACATCCGCGCCCTCGCGCGCGATCTCGGCGCCGCCCTCGGCGTCGGCGGGCACCTCACGGCGCTGCGGCGCACCCGCATCGGGGCGTTCGAGGTCGCCGACGCCGTCGCCGAGATCACCCCCGACGCGCCGCTGGAGACGCCGGCGCACGTCGCGGCCGCCGTGCTCGGCGCGTTTCCCGTCAGCGCCGACGAGGCGCGCGACCTGCGCCACGGCAAGAGGCTCCACGCCGCGGCGGAGCGCCTCGACGGATCCGCGACCGCGACGCCCGCCGCGATCGACCCCGACGGGCGACTGGTCGGCATCGTGGAACGCCGCGGCGCCGACGTGAAGAGCGTGATGAACATGGCGGAGGACGCATGATCGAGTGGTTCGCCATCGTGCAGGTCGCGGTCGCCGTCGCGGCGGGTCTGCTCGCGGTCGTGCTCGGCCTGGCCGGGCGTCGTCCCAGCGACCTGACGGTCGGGGCGATGGCCCTCATCCTCGTGCTCCTGCTCGCGCAGGTCGTCGTCGCGATCGTCGCCCCGCTCGTCGGCAACCCCCCGTCGGGCAGCGCGCTGGAGTTCTGGGTCTACCTCGTGTCCGCGGTGCTCATTCCGCCCGCGTCGGTGGTCTGGGCCCTCATCGAGCGCAGCCGCTGGAGCACCGTGATCATGGGGATCGCGGCGCTGTCGGTCGCGGTCATGGTCTGGCGCATGCAGGTCATCTGGACGACCGTCGGCATGTGAGCGGGCGCCCGACGCCTCCGTCGGCGCCGCCTATCATTGACAGGTCATGACTTCGCCACACCTCGACGCGACCGGGCCCACCCGGATGACCGGCATCGGCCGCGTGCTCGTGGTCGTCTACGCCATCATGGCCCTCGCGGCGACCGGACGCTCGTTCGTCCAGATCGTGCAGGACTTCTCCGCCGCCCCGCTCGCCTACACGCTGTCGGCGGCCGCCGCCGTCGTGTACGTGCTGGCGACCGTCGCCCTCGTGAAGTCCGACAGCCCGCGCTGGTACGTCGTCGCGTGGATCGCGATCTGCTTCGAGCTGGCGGGGGTGCTCATCGTCGGAACTCTGAGCCTCACGCATCCGGAGCTGTTCCTCCACGATGCCACCGTCTGGTCCGGCTACGGCTTCGGCTACTTCTGGGTGCCGCTCGTGCTTCCCTTCGTCGGGCTCTGGTGGCTGCGCAGCGGCGGACGCGGGGCGGACCCGGTGCCGGATGCCGCGGCATCCGACGACGAGCCCGTCCGGCACGACACCGTCGGCACCGATCGGAGGTCGTCCTGGTGATCGTCTTCCACGACCCCGCCGAGATCCCCGAGGGGTTCGGCCCGAGCGTCGTCGCCATCGGGAAGTTCGACGGCGTGCACTCCGGCCACCGCGCCGTGATCGATCGCGCCCGGGTCGCGGCGGCCGAGGCCGGCGCGCGGGTGGTCGCCGTGACCTTCGACCGCAACCCGCTGAGCCTGCTGCGGCCGGAGCTGTGTCCCGAGCCGGTGTGCAGCGTGGGCCAGAAGCTCGACCTCCTCGCGGCCGCGGGCGTCGATGCGACCCTCGTCCTGCGCTTCGATGAACAGCTCGCCGCGCTGGAGCCGCGGGCGTTCGTGGAGCACGTCCTGCTCAGCCTGGGCGTCGTGACCGTGATGGTCGGAGACGACTTCCGTTTCGGCCGCGGCGGGGCGGGAGATCCCGCTCTCCTCACCGAACTGGGCGCCGAGTACGGCTTCGCGGTCGACGTCGTCGGCGACGTGCAGGGCGGCGGCCGCCGTGTCTCGTCGACGTGGGTGCGCGACCTGCTGGCCGCCGGTGACGTCGAGGGGGCCGCACGGCTGCTGGGACGTCCGCACGCCGTGCAGGGCGAGGTGGTCCACGGCCTCAAGCGCGGCCGGGAGCTCGGTTTTCCGACGGCGAACCTGTCCGCGTCGGCGGAGGGCTTCATCCCGGCCGACGGCGTGTACGCCGGCTGGCTCGTCGACCTCGGCGCGGACGGAACCGCCGTCACGACCCGCTACCCCGCGGCCATCTCCGTCGGGACGAACCCGACGTTCGACGACGTCCCCGTCCGTCAGGTCGAGGCCTACGTCCTCGACGAGATGGGACTCGACCTGTACGGGCACCGCGTGCAGATCCGCTTCACGCATCGCATCCGCGGAATGGTCGCCTTCGCCGGCATCGAGGCGCTCATCGCGCAGATGGACGACGACGTCGCCCGTGTGCGTGCGGCTCTGGCCTGAGCCGCCGCACCCGACGACGGCGGGTCAGTACGAGGAGGCGTCGACGGCGCCGACGGCCTGCTCTCCGGCATCCACCCGGCGCGCCTCACCGAGGATCACCGCGCTGCCGCTCGTGCCCAGTCGGGTCGCCCCGGCGGCCAGCATCGCCAGCGCGTCGGCGTAGCTGCGGACGCCGCCGGAGGCCTTCACCTGCACATCGGGTCCGACGTTCGCGCGCATGAGCTCGACGTGGGCGACGCTCGCCCCGCCCCCCGCGAATCCCGTCGACGTCTTGACGAAGTCGGCGCCGCCGGCCTCGGTCAGACGGCTGCCGCGGGCGATCTGCTCGTCGTCGAGCAGCGAGGTCTCGAGGATGACCTTCGTCACCTTGCCGGATGCCGCCGCGACGACGGCCGCGATGTCGGCGACGACCGCGTCGTCGAAGCCCGAACGCAGGGCGCCGATGTTGATGACCATGTCGAACTCGACGGCGCCGTCGGCGAGGGCCTGACCGACCTCGGCGACCTTGGCGGCGGTGGAGGTGGTGCCGTGGGGGAAGCCGATGACGGTGCCCACGTTCACTCCGGTGCCGGCCAGGCGGTCGACCGCGTGGGCGATGTCGCTCGGACGCACGCACACGCTGAAGACGCCCCACTCCGCGGCGATGTCGAGCTCGCCGTCGACGTCGGCGCGCGTCAGTTCGGGCTTGAGGATGGCGTGGTCGATGGTCGCGGCGAGGTCCCGCTCGGTGATGGTGGACATGGTCCCAGCCTACGCCAGCGGGTCCTCGGGAATACCCCAGGGGGGTATCATGGTTGTCAGCGAGAGCCGCAGCCGAACGGGCGTGCGGCGAGAGGAGACACCATGTCCACGCAGACGTACGCCGTCGACGGCATGACCTGCGCGCACTGCGCCGGAGCGGTCACGCGCGAGGTGCGCAAGGTCGACGGGATCGATGACATCGCCGTCGACGTGACGGCGGGAACCCTCACGGTCACCGTCGACGACGGCGCGGCCGGTGCCGCGCTCGACGCCGAGATCGCGGCCGCCGTCGACGAGGCGGGCTACACCGTCGTCGCCCGCTGACGGAGCCGACGATGACCGGCCTGTCGACGGATGCCGTGTCGATGCCGCACGAGGAGGCGGTGCTCGACATCGAGGGGATGACCTGCGCGAGCTGCGTCGCGCGCGTGGAGAAGCGGTTGGAGCGCCTCGACGGCGTCTCGGCATCCGTCAACCTCGCGACCGAGTCCGCACGCGTCGACTACCCTCGCGCCCTGGATCCTGCCGCACTCGTGGCCGCGGTGCGCGAAGCGGGGTGCGAGGCGCACCTGCGTCCGCGGCGTTCGACCCCCGACCGGGGGCACGAGTCGTCGCCCGGCGAGGCGCACGCGCACGACCACGCGGCGCACGCGGAGGGAGCGGAGGGCCACGTCCACGACGTGGAGGATCGCCCGGGCGCCGTCACACTGCGGACCCGCCTGATCGTCAGCATCCTTCTGGCGCTGCCCGTCGTCGCGCTCGGGATGGTCCCCGCGTGGCAGTTCTCGGGCTGGCAGTGGGTGTCGCTCGCGCTCGCGACGCCGGTGGTGCTCTGGGGCGGGTGGCCGTTCCACCGCGCGACGATCGCCAATGCGCGCCACGGCGCGATGACGATGGACACGCTCATCACCCTCGGCACCGGCGCGGCCTACCTCTGGAGCGTCTGGGCGCTCCTGTTCGGCACGGCCGGCGAGCTCGGGATGCGCCACGACGGCGGGATGTTCGCCCCCGTCCACGACCCGTCGTCGCTCGTCTACTTCGAGGTCGCCGCCGCCGTGACGGTGTTCCTGCTGCTCGGACGCGTCATCGAGCAGCGCTCCAAGCGGCGCGCCGGCGCGGCGGTGCGGGCGCTGATGGATCTCTCGGCGCGCGACGTCGAGCTGCAGGACGGCCGCCGCGTGCCGATCGACGCCCTCCGGGTCGGGGACGCGTTCGTCGTGCGCCCGGGGGAGAAGGTCGCCACCGACGGTCGTGTGGTCGCCGGGCGCGCCTCGATCGACGAGAGCATGATCACCGGCGAGGCGGTGCCCGTCGAGGTGGATGCCGGTGCGATCGTGACCGGCGGCACGATCTCCACCGACGGTCGACTGGTCGTCGAGGCGACCTCGGTCGGCGACGACACCCGTCTCGCCCGGCTGGCGCGGCTGGTGGAAGACGCCCAGGCGGGCAAGAGCCGCGTCCAGCGGCTCGCCGACCGGATCTCCGGCGTGTTCGTGCCCGTCGTCATCGTCCTGGCGGCGCTGACCCTGCTGGCGTGGCTGATCGTCGGCGGGTTCTCGGGCGAGGCGATCGCATCGGGGTTCACCGCCGCGGTGGCGGTGCTGATCATCGCCTGCCCCTGTGCGCTCGGACTGGCGACGCCGATCGCGATCCTGGTCGGCACCGGGCGCGGCGCCCAGCTGGGGGTGCTGATCACCGGGCCGGAGGCGCTCGAGGCGGCCGACCGCATCGACACGGTCGTCCTCGACAAGACCGGAACCGTGACCGCCGGAACCATGACGGTCGCGACCGTGACCGCCGTCGCCGGCACCGATCCCGACGATGTCGCGCACCTCGTCGGCTCGCTGGAGCACGCATCCGAGCACCCGCTCGCGCGTGCCGTCGCCGCCCTCGCCGACGCCCCGGCGGAGGTGACCGACTTCGCGGGCCGGGCCGGGCTCGGCGTCACCGGCACGGTGGAGGGGCGCCGCGTGTTCGCCGGCCGTCCGACCTTCGCGGCCGAGCAGGCTGCGCGGGCCGCGGATGCCGAGCCGATCGCGGATGCCGAGCCGATCGCGGGTGCCGCGGATGGTGCGCCCGACGAGATCGCCGCGGCGGTGCGCGCGGCCGAGCAGCGCGGCGCGACCGCGATCGTCGCGGGGTGGGACGGACGGATCCGCGCGGTCATCGCCGTCGCCGACACCGTGCGCGCCGACAGCGCCGACACGGTCGCGGCGCTGGCGGCGATGGGGTTGGACGTCGTGCTCCTCACCGGGGACAACGCCGGAGCCGCCCACGCGGTGGCGGAGGCCGTCGGCATCCGCAGCGTCGTCGCGGGCGTGCTTCCGGAGGGGAAGGTCGCCGAGATCGAGCGGCTGCGGGCCGGGGGACACCGTGTCGCCATGGTCGGCGACGGGATCAACGACGCCGCCGCCCTCGCGAGCGCCGACCTCGGAATCGCGATGGGCTCGGGAACGGATGCCGCGATGCACGCCAGCGACATCGCGATCACCGGGCAGGGCCTGGCACCGGTGCTGACGGCGATCCGGCTGAGCCGTCGCACGATGCGGATCATCCGCGGCAACCTCTTCTGGGCCTTCGCCTACAACGTCGCGGCGCTCCCGCTGGCGGCCCTGGGGCTGCTGAACCCGATGATCGCCGGGGCCGCGATGGCCTTCTCGAGCGTCTTCGTCGTCCTCAACAGCCTGCGCCTGCGTTCCTGACCCCCTCCCTCCCTCCCCTCCCTCCCTCCTCGCGAGCCGCCATCCTCTGTGCGAGCCGCCATGGTTCGTGCCGGCCGAATCATGGCGGCTCGGCCGCGTCGTGGCGGCTCGCGGGTGCGGGGGTGGCGCGCTAGACTGGGCGTGAGGGCTACCCCCGTCGCCGCAGCTCGCAGAAGCGAGTACCCGCAGCCGGAGGATCCGTGCCTCGTCCCGACCCCGCGGCATCCGCCCCGGGAAACGACTGACCGGTCTCTGGACCGGAAGCCCGCCGGTCTCCCGGCGACTCACGCTCAGGAGGAGCATGCCGACCACGGCATCCATCGCCCCCGCGTCACGCCGACGCGGCTCGTCCCATCGCGGCTCGTCCGCTCGTCGCGACGACGACGCGCCGCTGATCCCGATCCTCGCCCGCAAGGTGCGCGAGGTCGAGGCGAAGGCGCAGAAGGGCAAGCTCGGGCCTACCAATCGGGTCAAGTTCCAGGTCATCGCCTTCCTCGTGCGCGAGGAGCGGGCCCGCGTCAAGGCCGACGAGGCGATCGCCGGCGCCGCCCGCGCCGAGCTGCTCAAGCGCCTCGACGGCGTCGCGACGATCCTCGCCAAGACGGCCGCACGCGACACCTCGCTCATCCAGCTGCTTGAGGTCGACCAGGCCACGTCGCCCGTCGCCAAGCGCATGCGCCGCGACTGGCTGCTCGAGTCGGGCGCGGACCTGCCCGAGGACGAGCTCATCATCACCGACGTCACGCAGAACGCGCAGAGCTGGGGGCAGACCCCGGTCGTGCCCGCCGCGCTCGCCGAGCGGCAGGTCATCCCGCCGCAGATCGAGGCGCGCCGGGAGGCGAACCCGTTCCTCGCGCCCGATGTGGCCCTGCGCGCCCCGGCATCCACCGCCCGCCGCCGCCTCGACGGCTGGGAGCTGATGGGACCGCTCTACAAGGCGTTCGAGACGGGCGCCGGAGGCGCGAGCGCGTCGATGGAGCTGCCCCCCGTGCCCGAGTTCGACCGGCTCTCGCCCAAGGGGCTCGAGATCATGCCGCACCAGTCGCGGTTCCTCGAGGCGGTCCGGGCGGGTCATCGCTCGTTCCTGCTCGCCGACGAGCCCGGCCTCGGCAAGACCGCGCAGTCGGTGCTCGCGGCCTCCGTCGCCGACGCCTATCCGCTGCTGGCGGTCGTGCCCAACGTCGTGAAGATGAACTGGGCGCGCGAGGTCGAGCGGTGGACGCCGCAGCGTCGGGCCACCGTCATCCACGGCGACGGCGACACGGTCGACGCCTTCGCCGACGTCTTCATCGTCAACTACGAGGTACTCGATCGCCACCTGTCCTGGCTCGGCTCGCTCGGGCTGAAGGGCATGGTCGTCGACGAGGCGCACTTCATCAAGAACCTCACCTCGCAGCGTTCGCAGAACGTGCTGGCGCTCGGCGGACGCATCCGCGAGCAGGTGCGGAACCCGCTCATGCTGGCCCTCACCGGCACGCCGCTGATCAACGACGTCGAGGACTTCGACGCGATCTGGCGCTTCCTCGGCTGGACCAACGGTGAGAAGCCGGGCGCGGAGCTCATGGAGAAGCTCGACGCGACCGGGTTCACCCCGGCGGACAAGGCGTTCTACCCCGAGGCCCGCGAAGCGGTCATCTCGATGGGCATCGTCCGTCGCAAGAAGAAGGATGTCGCCTCCGACCTCCCCGACAAGCTGGTCGCCGACCTGCCCGTGGAGCTGGACGACGAGTTCGGCCGCTCCATCCGCGAGGCCGAGCGCGAGCTGGGTGCGCGCCTGGCCGCCAAGTACCGCCGCATCATCGAGGCGCGCGGCGACAAGGTGCGCATCGGCGAGATCGACGAGGACATCGTGCGCCTCGTCGCGCACGGCGAGCTCGAGGACGCCAAGTCGTCGTCCGCCGGCGCCGACAACGTGTTCACCATGGTGCGCAAGATCGGCCAGGCCAAGGCTCACCTCGCGGCCGACTACGCCGTGCAGCTGCAGCGCTCCGTCGGCAAGGTCGTCTTCTTCGCGAAGCACATCGACGTGATGGATGCCGCAGAGGCGCACTTCGCGGCATCCGGCCTGCGCACCATCTCCATCCGCGGCGACCAGTCCACGCCCGCCCGCCAGCAGGCGATCGACGCGTTCAACACGGATCCCGACGTGGCCATCGCCGTCTGTTCGCTGACGGCCGCCGGCGTCGGCCTCAACATGCAGGCGGCCTCCAACGTGGTGCTCGCCGAACTGTCGTGGACGGCGGCCGAGCAGACGCAGGCCATCGACCGCGTGCACCGCATCGGTCAGGACGAGCCGGTCACGGCGTGGCGGATCATCGCCGCCCACACGATCGACACGAAGATCGCGGAGCTCATCGACTCCAAGCAGGGTCTTGCCCAGCGCGCGCTGGACGGCGCCCAGCTCGACCCCACCTCGAGCGACTCGGTGCAGCTGTCCGCGCTCATGCACCTGCTGCGGCAGGCGCTCGGCGCGGCCTGAGGCGGGCCGGGATTATCGACGGCGGATGCGGTGGCATCCGCCGTCGATACGGCGATAGTGTCGAGGATGGCAGCGTCGCCGAACCACATCCCGAACCATCGAAGGATCTCCACATGAAGATCGGCATCCTCACCAGCGGCGGAGACTGCCCCGGACTCAACGCGGTCATCCGCGGCGTCGTGCTCAAGGGCACCACGAACTACAACATCGAGTTCGTCGGCATCCGTGACGGATGGCGCGGCGTCGTCGACGGCGACTTCTTCCCGCTCACGCGCCACGAGGTGAAGGGGCTGTCCAAGGTCGGCGGCACGATCCTCGGCACGAGCCGCACCAACCCCTACGAGGGTCCGCGCGGCGGCGCCGAGAACATCGCGAAGACGATGTACGGCCACCACATCGACGGCATCATCGCCATCGGCGGCGAGGGCACCCTGGCGGCCGCGAACCGGCTCTGGAACGACGGCATCAACGTGATGGGCGTTCCGAAGACGATCGACAACGACCTGCGCGCCACCGACTACTCCTTCGGCTTCGACACCGCAGTCAACATCGCCACCGACGCGATGGACCGCCTGCGCACCACCGGCGACTCGCACCAGCGCTGCATGGTGGCCGAGGTCATGGGCCGCCACGTCGGCTGGATCGCCCTGCACTCCGGCATCGCCGCGGGCGCCCACGTCATCTGCATCCCGGAGGTGCCGATGTCGATCGACGAGATCGCGGCGCAGGTGCAGAAGGCGCACGACCGCGGACGCGCCCCCCTCGTCGTCGTGTCGGAGGGCTTCACCCTCAAGGGCATGGACGAGGCGTTCAGCGACAAGGGCCTCGACGCCTTCAACCGCCCGCGTCTCGGCGGCATCAGCGAGGTGCTCGCGCCCGAGATCGAGCGCCTGACGGGTATCGAGACCCGAGCCACCGTGCTCGGCCACATCCAGCGCGGCGGCTCGCCGTCGGGCTTCGACCGGGTGCTCGCGACGCGCCTGGGGTTGCACGCGGCCGACTCGGTCTACGAGCAGGCCTGGGGCCAGATGGTGTCGCTGAAGGGCACCGACATCGTGCGCGTGCCGTTCGCGGAGGCGCTCGGCGAGCTGAACACGGTCCCGATCTACCGCTACGAAGAGGCCGCGGCGCTCTTCGGCTGACCCCGGCCCGCCGGGGCGCCGCAGATGCCGTGTCCCACTTCTCGCCGGCGTTGTCCCACTTCCGTCGTGGCATGTCCCACTTCTTGCTCTGCGGGGCACCCCTGCACAGCAGGAAGTGGGACACGTCGTGTGAGCGTCACTCTCACTGTCCACGCCCGACGGAGGTTCCTCCCCGGCCGCGTCGGGCGTCGAAGTTCCCACCGTCGGGCGCTCAGCCGCCAGAGCGTCGCCGCGGATGCGTGACGCTTGCGCGATGACGACCTCGAGCGACCTGCCGCGGAGTCTGCCGGAGGCGTTCACCGTCGCGCAGGCGCGAGATGCCGGCGTGAGTCCCGGGCGGCTGCGGGGACGCGATCTCTCGCGTCCCTTCCACGGCGTCCGCGCGCGGACGGAGCCCACGCTCGGTTCGCTGGAGGCGTCCTGTCGGGCGCTGCTGCCGCGGTTGCGGAACGGGCAGTTCTTCAGCCACGAGACGGCCCTGTGTCTTCTCGGGGTGCCCCTGCCGGAGTGGCCCTATGCCCCGAGCATCCACGTTTCCACCCACCGTCCCGCGCGCGAACCCCGCACTCACGCCGTGGTCGGCCATCGCCTGCAGCTGCGGGAGTCGGCGCACACGACGGTGCGCGGGATGCCGGTCGAGCACCCGGCGCGTGCCTGGCGTCAAACGGGCACGCTCTGGCGGCTCGATGACCTCGTTGCGGCCGTAGATCACCTCATCTCGGGCCGGAGCCCGCTGACGGATGCGGCCGGGCTTCGGCGTGAGATCGAGGTGATGGGCGACGTGCGCGGCGGAATCCTCCGCAGGGCGCTGGCACTCGCTCGCGGTGGCGTGCGCTCTCCTCGCGAAACGCGGTTGCGGCTGCTGCTGAGCCGTGCGGGACTGCCGGAGGCCGAGGTGGCCTGGAATCTGTTCGATGATCGGGGGACGTTCGTCGCGGAACTCGATCTGGCCTTTCCTCGCTATCGTCTCGCCGTCGAGTACGACGGGCGCGTCCACGCTTACGATGCGCGTCAGTTCGCGCGCGACGCCGATCGGTGGGCGGCCATTCGCGGCCTGGGGTGGCAGCACGAGCGCGTGCTGGCGCATCACCTCGTCGGCGATGGCCGGCTCGCGGTGTCGATGGTACGAGACGCCCTGCAGCGCGCCGGGTGGACCCCCGGGCGCTGACGCCGGTCACTGCTAGCTCTGATCGCCGGGCGCTGTGTCCCACTTCCTGCTGCCTGGGAGCGGTGCCAAGCGCAGAATGTGGGACACGCCTCGGCATAAGTGGGACATGCCGAGGCATGGGCGCGGTGCGTGGGAGTGCGGAATCAGTCGGCGGCGAGACCGAGCACGTCCAGCAGCCAGGCGAGCTCGAACGACCGCTGGTGCCACGAGTTGTAGCGTCCGGAGACTCCGCCGTGGCCGGCGACCATCTCGCATTTGAGCAGGGCGTCCGCGCCCACCTCGCGCAGACGCGCGACCCACTTCGCGGGCTCGACGTAGTACACGCGGGTGTCGTTGAGCGAGGTGGTCGCCAGGATGCGGGGGTACGTGACGCCCGCGCGGACGTTCTCGTACGGCGTGTACGACTTCATGTACGCGTACACCTCGGCGTCGTGCAGCGGGTCGCCCCACTCGTCCCACTCGATGACGGTCAGCGGCAGCGACGGGTCGAGGATCGTGGTCAGCGCGTCGACGAACGGCACGTCGGCGAGGATGCCGGCGAACAGCTCGGGGGCGAGGTTCGCGACGGCGCCCATCAGCAGCCCGCCGGCCGATCCGCCCTCGGCGACGAGCCGGTCGGGGCTCGTGACGCCGGTGTCGACGAGGTGCCGGGCGACGTCGACGAAGTCCGTGAACGTGTTGCGCTTGTGCTGCAGCTTGCCGTCCTCGTACCACTGGCGGCCGAGCTCGCCGCCGCCGCGCACGTGCGCCACCGCGAACACGACGCCGCGGTCGAGCATCGACAGGCGCGCGACGGAGAAGCCCGGCTCGATCGAGTGCTCGTACGAGCCGTAGCCGTACAGATGCACGGGTCGCGGCCCGTCGCCGGGGTCGCCGAACGAGCGCTTCCAGACGAGCGAGACGGGTACCCGGGTGCCGTCGGATGCCGTGACCCACTCCCGCCGCTGTGCGTACTCCTGCGGCTCGTACCCGCCGAGCACCGGCTGTCGCTTGCGCAGCAGCAGCTCGCCGGAGGCCACCACGTAGTCGTAGACGGTCCCGGGGGTCACGAACGAGCCGAACCCGAGCCGCACCATCGGGGGAGCCCACTCCGGGTTGCCCGCGGCGCCGGCGGTGTACAGCTCCTCCGGGAAGTCGAGCTCGTCCACGGCGCCGGTGCGGTAGTCGAGGATCCCCATGCGCGACAGGCCGTCGCGGCGGTACGACACCACCGCCCAGTCCCGGAACGCCGAGACGTCCAGCAGGCGGCGTCCCGGCGTGTGGGGGAGCACGACCTCCCGCGCGCCGAGAGGGTCGGATGCCGCGACCCGCACGAGCTCGAAGTCGAGCGCATCCTCGTTGTGCACGATGTAGAGCACGTCCTCGCCGTCGACGACGGCGTGGGTGCCCGAGTACTCGACGCCCTCGCGGCGCGGCCAGATCGAGCGCGGCTCGGCCCCGGCGCCGAGCTCGGCGGCCTCCAGGAGATACTCCTCCGTCGTGATGGACGATCCCACCTCGATCACGAGGTACTTCTCGCTGCGGGTGAATCCCGCCCCCACCCAGTAGCGCTCGTCCGGCTCGTGGAACAGGCGGACGTCGGCGGCTGCGTCGGTGCCGACCTCGTGCAGCCAGACGGTGTCGGGGCGCCAGGCGTCGTCGACCGTCGTGTACACCACGTACCGGCCGTCGGGGGAGAAGGAGGCGCCCGCGGACGTGTTCTCGACGACGTCGCCGAGCGTCTCGCCGGTGGCGAGGTCGCGGATGCGCAGCGTGTACCGCTCGTCGCCGGCGACATCCACGCCGTACAGCAGACGCGTGCCGTCGGTGCTCACGTCGAAGCTGCCGAGGGAGAAGAACTCGTGGCCGTCGGCTTCGACGTTGCCGTCCAGGAGCACCGTCTCGCCGGGGACGTCGACGCCGGGGGTGAGCACCGGCGGCGTCCAGTCGTCGGGACCGGACAGCGGCGCGCGGCAGTGGATGCCGTACTGCTTGCCCTCGACGGTGCGTCCGTAGTACCACCACGCGCCCTGACGGGTCGGCACGGAGAGGTCGGTCTCGAGCGTCCGGGCCTTGATCTCGTCGAAGATCCGCTGGCGCAGTCCCGCGAGGTGCGCGGTGCGCGCCTCGGTGTAGGCGTTCTCGTCCTCGAGGTGCGCGATGACCTCGGCATCCTCCTTGGCGCGCAGCCATTCGAAGTCGTCGCGGACCTCGTCGCCGTGATGCCGGCGGATCGTGGGGCGTACCGGGGCGATCGGGGCGGACGGCGGCGTGGAGGCGAGGTCTCGGGTCACCGCTCCACGCTAATCGACGACCGGCGTGTCGGGGGCGAAGCGGCGTTCGGCGCCGGCCCGCGGATGTGGGAGTATTTCTGTGGTCCGGTTGCCGGAGTATGAACCCACGGTGAACTCTTCGTTCGCACCGCCGATCCCATCGGCTCCCTTCCCACGAATCCCGACGAAAGCGAACTGTGGAAACCGCTGCACTCATCGTCGTGCTGGTGATCGCGCTGGCGCTGTTCTTCGACTTCACGAACGGCTTCCACGACACCGCGAACGCGATGGCCACCCCGATCGCGACCGGAGCGCTCAAGCCCAAGGTCGCCGTCCTCCTCGCCGCGAGCCTGAACCTCGTCGGTGCCTTCCTGTCCACGGAGGTCTCCAAGACGATCTCCCACGGGATCATCCGCGAGGATCAGATCGAGCCGCTGGCCTTCCTGCCGATCATCTTCGCCGGCCTCATCGGCGCCATCACCTGGAACATGCTCACGTGGCTGCTCGGGCTGCCCTCCAGCTCCTCGCACGCGCTGTTCGGCGGCCTCATCGGCGCGACCCTGGTCGGCGCGAGCGTCGCGGCCATCGACTTCGGCATGGTCTTGAGCAAGGTCGTGCTGCCGGCGCTGATCGCGCCGTTCACGGCGGGTGTGATCGCGTTCCTCGTCACGCGCCTCGCCTACGCGGTGACCCGGCGCTACGACAACAAGCCCGACGGACGCGACGGCTTCCGTTGGGGGCAGATCTTCACCTCGTCGCTCGTCGCCCTGGCGCACGGCACGAACGACGCCCAGAAGACGATGGGCGTCATCACCCTGGCGCTGATCATGGCGGGCTGGCAGAACTCCGCCCACGCCGATCCGCAACTGTGGGTCATCCTCGCCTGTGCGTTCACGATCGCGCTCGGCACCTACATGGGCGGCTGGCGCATCATCCGCACCCTCGGCAAGGGCCTCACCGATGTCAAGCCCGCGCAGGGCTTCTCCGCCGAGACCTCCACGGCGGCGACGATCCTGGCCTCCAGCGCGCTCGGCTTCGCCCTGTCCACGACGCAGGTGGCGTCGGGATCGGTCATCGGCTCGGGGCTCGGCCGCCGCGGCTCCACGGTCCGCTGGCGCACCGTGGGCCGCATCGCCGTCGGCTGGGTGCTCACCCTGCCGGCCTCCGCCGCGGTGGGCGCCCTGGCCGCGCTGCTGGTGGTGTGGTTCGGGAACGTGGGCATCTTCATCGACGCCGTGATCGCGGTCGCGATCATCGTCGGCCTCTTCCTGCGCTCCCGCCGCAACCAGGTGGACTCCTCGAACGCCATGAGCGAGGTCGCCGACTCCGGCCTGGCCGTCAAGGTCAAGCGCAACCCGCCGCCCACCCGCCGCCAGCGCGCGATCCTGCGCGAAGAGCGTGCACGCGAGAAGGCGCAGCGGGCGAAGGACAAGGCCGACCGCGCGCACCGTCAGGGGAAGGACCCGCGCTGATGGGCATCACGATCGACTGGTTCGCCTTCGTCCAGGTCTTCGCCGCGGCGCTCGCCGGTGCGCTGCTCGTGGTCGGCTTCTACGCCGTCGGCCTGCGGCTGCTCGTGCGCGGCGGCCGCGCACCCGTCGTGGCGCCGGCGGAGTTCACGGACGCCATCACCGTCATCAGTGAGAAGGAGGCCAAGCGGGCCGCGAAGGCCGCCGCGAAGGCCGCGAAGAAGAGTCCCCTCACCGACGGGCAGAAGCGTGTGGCCCTCGTCGGCGCCTACCTGTGCTTCGCGTTGTGCGGCGTCGCCGTGCTCGCGGGCCTCGCACTGATCGTGGTGCGCTGAGCGGGCACCCGACGCGGCGTCGCGACCCCCGCCTAGGCTGAGGGCATGGCCACAGAGTCGATCCGCTTCGGCATCCATCCGCCCGCACGGCGCGTGATCGTGCACCTGAGCGACACGCATCTGCTGGCGGCAAACCGGCCGCTGGGCGGGCGCTACGACACGGCGGCGAACCTCACCGCCTCGTTGGCGGCGGTGGAGCGCACCGGCGTGCGACCCGACGCGATCGTCTTCACGGGCGATCTGACCGACCTCGGTGAGCCGGAGGCCTACGCGGCGCTTCGTGCCACCGTCGAGCCCGTCGCCGCACGCCTGGGCGCGCCGATCGTGTGGGTCGCGGGAAACCACGACGAGCGCCCCGCGCTGCGGGCGGGGCTGCTCGACGGGACCGCGTCGGCCGAGCCGATCACCGGCGTGTGGGATCTGGGCGGGCTGCGGCTGATCGCCCTCGACTCGTCGGTGCCGGGCTGGCACCACGGCGATCTGGATGCCGCGCAGCTCGACTGGCTCCGCGGCATCCTCGCCGAGCCGGCACCGCTCGGAACGATCCTGGCGCTGCACCACCCGCCGCTTCCGAGTCACATCCCCTTCTTCGACATCCTCGAGCTGCGGCACCAGCACGAGCTCGCCGCCGTGCTCGCCGGCAGCGACGTGCGGGCGATCCTCGCCGGGCACCTCCACTACGCGACTTCGGGGACGTTCGCGGGCATCCCGGTGAGCGTCGCGTCGGCGACCTGCTACACGATGAACCTCCAGCGCCCGCCGCAGGAGGTCAACGGCATGGACGGCGGTCAGTCCTTCCATCTCGTCCACGTCTACGACGACACGATCACCCATGCGGTGGTGCCCGTGGGGGAGGGCGAGACGGCCGAGGTCTTCACACCGGAGTGGACGCGACGCATGGCGGCGCTGAGCGCCGAGGAGCGCCTGGAGGCGTTCTCACGCAAACGCTGATCGCGTCGTCGCCGACCCGCTTGACTGAGAGTGCACTCTAAGTTCTAGCGTGGGGGCATGACCCTCCTTCACGACGGCGTCTCGATCGCCACGGTCGCCGAGGCGACCGGTGTGTCCGCCCACACCTTGCGCTACTACGAGCGCGAGGGACTGATGCTGGCGCCGATCGACCGCGCCTCGTCGTCGCACCGGCGCTACACGGAGGCCGACATCGCGTGGGTGCGTTTCCTCACGCGACTGCGCATGACCGGAATGCCCATCGCCGGCATCCGGCGGTACACCGAGCTCGTGCGCGTGGGGGAGTCGACGGTGCCGCAGCGGCGCGAGCTCCTCGTCGAGCACCGCGAACGCGTCCGCGCACAGCTGGAGGAGATCACCGCCAGCCTGCGCGCCATCGACCACAAGATCGACATCTACGACAAGGAGATCGCACACTCATGAAGACCACCACTCTGGGAGCCTCGACCCCGATCCAGGTCAGCCGCATCGGCCTCGGCCTGATGGGGATCAGCGCCTTCTACACGGGAGCCGGTCAGGACGACGTCGACGGCGCGCGCACGATCCTCGGCGCCCTGGACCGCGGCGTCACCTTCCTCGACACGGCCGAGATGTACGGCCCCTACACGAACGAGGAGCTGCTCGGGCGCACGCTGGCCGAGGCCGGTCGCCGCGACGAGGCCGTCATCGCCACCAAGTTCGGCACCATCCGCCACACCGCCGGTGACGAGCGGGGACTCGACGGCACGCCCGAGAACATCCGGCTGTCCGTCGAGGGCTCCCTGCGCCGCCTGCGCACCGACCGGATCGACATCTACTACCAGCACCGGATGGATCCCTCGACGCCCATCGAGGACACCGTCGGCGCGCTCGCGGAGCTCGTCGCCGAGGGGAAGATCCGCGGCTACGGCCTGTCGGAGGCCTCCGTCGCGACGATCCGCCGGGCGCACGCCGTGCACCCGGTGACCGCCGTGCAGACCGAGTACTCGCTGTGGACGCGCGACCCCGAGGGCGAGCTGCTGCCCGCGCTGCGGGAGCTCGGAATCGGGTTCGTGCCGTACTCCCCGCTGGGCCGCGGCTTCCTGACCGGGACCATCCGGTCGCTGGACGTGCTCGACGACGACGATTTCCGCAAGAGCAATCCGCGCTTCGCCGACGGGGCCCTGGAGGCCAACCTCGCCATCGTCGAGGTCGTGGAGGGCGTCGCACGCGACGCCGGGGCCACGCCGGCGCAGGTGGCACTGGCCTGGCTGCTGGCCCAGGGCGAGCACATCGCTCCGATCCCGGGTACGCGCAAGCTGACGCGGGTCGAGGAGAACATCGGCGCGGCCGAGCTGTCGCTCTCGGCGGCGCAGCTCGCGGCGCTGGACACGGTGGCCGCCCCGGTGGGCGAGCGCTACGCGGACATGTCCACGGTCAACCGCTGATCGGACGGCGCCCTCCGCACCGGTCGATGACCGTGGCGGAGGGCGCCGGCGTTTCCGGTGTACGTCGTGTACACCGGACGCGCCGCGTCGCCGCGGGTAGGCTCGACCACGACCACCCGAGGCGACGACCCAAAAGGACCTGCACTCATGGCACTGGACGCAACGACGCGCACCGAGACCGACTCCCTGGGATCGATGGAGATCCCCGCGGATGCCTACTGGGGCATCCACACCGCCCGCGCTCTGGACAACTTCCCCATCTCCATGCGCCCCATCTCCGTCTACAAGGACCTCGTCACCGCCCTCGCGATGGTCAAGCAGGCCTCCGCCCGCGCGAACCTGGAGATCGGCGTGCTGGATGCCGAGCGGGCCGACCTCATCGATCGCGCGTCCCAGCGGGTCATCGACGGCGAGTTCCACGACCAGTTCGTCGTGGGCGTCGTCCAGGGCGGCGCCGGCACCTCCACCAACATGAACGCGAACGAGGTCATCACCAACATCGCGCTGGAGCTGGCCGGACGCCCGAAGGGCGACTACGCGTTCCTCTCGCCGATCGATCACACGAACCGCTCGCAGTCGACCAACGACGTGTACCCGACGGCCGTCAAGGTGGGCCTCAGCCTCGACCTCAAGACGCTGCTGGAGGAGCTCGACCTCCTGCGCCGCTCGTTCCTGGCGAAGGCCGTGGAGTTCCACGACATCCTGAAGATCGGTCGCACTCAGCTGCAGGACGCGGTCCCGATGACGCTCGGGCAGGAGTTCCACGGGTTCGCGACGACCCTCGGCTACGACCATCAGCGCCTCACCGAGAACGCCTATCTCCTGTTCGAGATCAACATGGGGGCCACCGCGATCGGCACGGGCATCACGACGCATCCCGGATACGCGCCGGCGGTGCTGCGCCACCTGCGGGAGATCACCGGCCTCGACCTCGCGACCGCCGACGACCTCGTCGAGGCGACGAGCGACACCGGCTCGTTCATGTCCTTCTCCTCCACCCTCAAGCGCAACGCCATCAAGCTGTCGAAGATCGCCAACGACCTGCGGCTGCTCTCCAGCGGTCCTCAAGCGGGTCTCGGAGAGATCAACCTGCCCGCGCGTCAGGCGGGCTCCAGCATCATGCCCGGCAAGGTCAACCCCGTCATCCCGGAGGTCGTCAACCAGGTCGCGTTCTCTGTGGCGGGCGCCGATCTCACCGTGACGATGGCGGTGGAGGGCGGCCAGCTCCAGCTGAACGCGTTCGAGCCGATCATCGCGCACTCGATCTTCCAGTCGATCACCTGGATGCGCCGGGCCATGCGCAGCTTCCGGATCAACTGCGTCGACGGCATCACCGCGAACCGCGAGCGCCTCGGCGCCATGGTCGGCTCCTCGGTCGGCGTCGTGACGGCCCTCACGCCGTTCATCGGCTATGCCGCCTCGGCGGCCCTCGCCAAGACGGCGCTGCTCACGCACCGCAACGTCGGCGACCTCGTCGTCGAAGCCGGTCTCATGAGCCGTGACGACGTCGACAAGCAGCTGTCGCCCGCGCGGCTGTCGGGGTTGGAGGCGATCACCCAGGCGATCCCGATCGTCCAGCCGGCGGAGAACCTCGTCGAGAGCTGAGCGCAACCCTTTGCGGGCGGCCGTCAACGCCCGATAGCGTACGTCTCAATCCGGCACCCTGTACCGAATCACCGAGGAGAGACATGACCGACCCCACTCAGCCCCCCGTCAACCCGCCGACGCCCCCGTCGGCGCCGCCCGTCGCACCGCCCGCGTACCAGGCTGCCCCCGCGTACGCCGGACCGCCCGCCCCCGGGGCGCCGGTCCCCGGCCGCACCCTCGGCATCGTCGCGTTCGTGGTGGCGATCTTCTTCAACATCATCGGCCTCATCCTGGGCATCGTGGCTCTCGTGCAGAGCCGCAAGGCGGGGGTCAAGAACGGCTGGGCGGTCGCGGCGATCATCGTCGGTGCCGTGCTGGCCGTGGTCGGCGTCATCGTCGGCATCATCCTCGTGGCCGTGTTCGCCAACGCGGCGGGCGATCTCATCCAGTTCTGCGCCAACAACCCCAGCGGGGTGTACGAGGTGAACGGGCAGACCGTCACCTGCAACGGCGGCTGATCCCGCGAACGTGCGACGGCCCGCTCCTGCGCTTCGGCGCGGGGGCGGGCCGTTCGTCGTCGAGCGGTGGCGGCCTCAGTCCAGGATGCGGCAGTGCGTCGTGAGCTCGCCGATCCCGTCGATGCCGACGGTCACGGTGGAGCGGTCGCGGAGGAAGATCTGCGGGTCGCGCGAGTAGCCCGCACCGCCGGGGCTCCCCGTGGAGATGAGGGTTCCCGGCAGCAGCGTCGCCGACTGGGAGAGGTGTGCGATCAGCGTGGCGACCGAGCGGATCATCTGCCCCGTCGAGGCGTCCTGCACCGTCTGGCCGTCGACGACGGCCCAGATGTGCAGATCCTGCGGGTCGGGGATCTCATCGGCCGTGACGACGAACGGGCCGTTGGGGGTGAACCCGTCGAACGACTTGCACCGCGACCACTGCGCCTCGGAGAACTGGATGTCGCGCGCCGTGATGTCGTTGACGACGGTGTATCCCCACACGTGATCGAGCGCGTCCTCCGCCGGGACGTCCTTCGCGGGCGCGCCGATCACGACACCGAGCTCCGACTCGTAGTCGACCGACTCGCTGAGCGTGCGCGGCCAGCTCGTCGTGCCCTCGTTGCCGGCCAGGGAATTCGGCCACAGCGTGAACACGGTCGGTGCGGTGTCGGCCTTCAGGCCGAGCTCGCTGGAGTGCGCCGCGTAGTTGAGGCCGACCGCGAGGACGATGGGCGGCGCGGCGACGGCCGGCCCGAACACGAGCCCCGCGAGGGGGATGCCCTCGGCATCCTCGGCCGCCTCCCGCACCCGTGCGAGCAGGTCGTCGCCGCCCTCGATGAGGGATTGCAGCGTGCGCGGCGCGCCCGCGAACAGGGCGCCCACCGGGGCGACACGTCCGGGGGCGACGACGGCGACCAGCTGCGGATCGTCCGTCTCGGGCAGCACGACGTGGGCGAAACGCATCCCTCCAGGGTAGTGGGGACGGCGCGACGGCGCAGGTTTTGGTGATTACGGTCGCGACGCGGGTCTCCGCAGGTTGCAGTGGGAAAGACTCAGCGCCCGGTGCCGCGGCGATGCCTGCGTGTCTCCCGGGCGCTGAGTTGGCCTACAGTCATTGTCCGTCGGTGCTCTCGGGGGTGTCAAGAGGGTGCCCGCGGCATCCGCGCATGCTTGGATGGAGGCATGACCGAAGAGCGCACCAAGCCCGAGTTCGACGCCCCGACGGGGCCTGCTCCCGCGGACCTCGTCATCCGCGACCTCATCGTCGGTGACGGCGACGAGGCGAAGCCCGGCGACAACGTCACCGTCCACTACGCCGGCGTCGAGTACGAGTCCGGTGAGGAGTTCGACTCCTCCTGGGGCCGCGGCGAGTCGATCCAGTTCCCGCTGCGCGGCCTGATCCAGGGATGGCAGGACGGCATCCCGGGCATGAAGGTGGGCGGTCGCCGCGAGCTCGTGATCCCCCCGCACCTGGCGTACGGACCGGCCGGCGGCCACTTCCTGGGCGGCAAGACGCTCATCTTCATCATCGACCTGCTGAAGGTCGGCTGACCACTGGACGTTCCTCGGGGGCGGATGCCGCGGCATCCGCCCCCGAGGTGTTCGCCGAGAGTTTTTTCATTCTTGGGAATACATACCCGGTCGACGTGTTGACTATGCGCAGACCGGTTCCCCCGACGAAGGACGACTGACATGACCGACACGACCACCACCGCCCCCGAGATCCCCGGCTACAAGGCCGGCACCTGGGTCCTCGACCCCGCCCACAGCGAGGTCACCTTCAGCCTGCGCCACATGATGATCTCGAAGGTCCGCGGCGTGTTCGGCCTGAAGAGCGCCACCATCGAGGCGCCCGAGAACCCCCTGGACGCCAAGGTCACCGCGACCGTCGACGTCGCCTCGATCAACACCAACGACGAGAACCGCGACAACCACCTGCGCAGCGCCGACTTCTTCGACGTCGCCCAGTTCCCGACCATCGAGTTCGTCTCGACCGGTGTCCGTCTCGACGGCGGCGACTTCCTCGTCGACGGCGACCTGACGATGCACGGCGTCACGAAGCCGGTCACCTTCACCCTCGAGTTCGGCGGGTTCGGAACCGACCCGTACGGCAACTACAAGGCCGGCGCGACGGCGACCGGTGTCATCAACCGCGAGGACTTCGGCCTGACCTGGAACGCCGCCCTCGAGACCGGTGGCGTCCTCGTCGGCAAGGACGTGACCATCACGCTCGATCTGCAGGGCGCGCTGCAGGCCTGATCCGATCCGATCGACGGCGGTCGTCCCCGGCATCCCGGGGCGGCCGCCGTCGTGGCATCCGCAGCCGGTTCTGCGCCAGGAGGATGCCGAGGAAGACGACCGCCGCACCGACCGGCTCGTGCCAGCTGACCTCTTCGCCGAGCACGAGCACGCCGAGTGCGACGCCGACCACGGGGGTGATGTAGGTCACGGTGGAGGCCGCCGTCGGCCCCCAGGCGCGCAGCGTGTTCTGGTTCCAGATGTAGGCGACCCCCGTGCCGAGACATCCCAGCAGGACCATGCTCCCCACGATCCAGGGATCGAGGGTGACGGGCGAGAGCGCGATCGCCGGGGCGATGAGCGTCATGAGGACGGCCGCGATACCGATGTTGACGAACGAGAAGGCGAGGGGCGTCATCCCCGAGTCGCGGAGGAAGCGCCGCATGTAGGCGAGGCTGAACCCGTAGCACGCCGTCGCGCCGAGCAGGGCGAGCTGTGCCACGAGGCTGTGCGTGAGATCGAGCCCCGTCCACGGCGCGATGATCACCACGACGCCCGCGATGCCCACGACGATCCCGGTGATCTGGACGGGCTTCAGCCGTTCGACCCGGAACACGGCGGCCGCCATCACGGCCGTCATGATCGGCGTGGTCGCGTTGTAGATGCTGCCCAGACCCGAGGAGACGTGCTGCTCCGCCCAAGAGAAGAGCAGGAACGGCACGACGCAGAAGCTCACCGCGAGCACCGTCATGTGGCCCCAGACGCGCGCACCCGTGCCGCGGACGGCCGGCAGGCGGTCTCGGCGGGCGAGGACGAAGATCCCGAGGGTGAGCGCGCCCAGCACGAGCCGCCCCCACGCGACCTGCGCGGGGGAGATCCCCTCGAGGGCGACCTTCATGAACAGGAAGCTCGAGCCCCAGATGACGCCGACCAGCACGAACTGCACGGCGATCACCGAGGAGGCGGGCCCTGCCCCGGGGCGCGGTGCGGCCACGGCGGCGGCGGGCGTGGAGACGGTCACGCGGCGACTCTAGCCGCGGCATCCGACGTCGGGACGGGTCCGCGAGCGTGACGTCCGAAACCCGCCGACGGCTGGCAGGAATGCGACGGCGCACCTCGCGCCCGCTCGGGCGCTGCGCTCAGGCGAGGGGGTTCTCGGCGTCGTACGCGCGGAAGCGGGGGCTCAACCGCGCGAGCGTCGCGACGATCGCGATGATCAGGATGCCGCCGACCAGCGGCGGGAACCACAGGGTCGTGATCGTCGCCAGCGTGCCCGCGTAGAGCGCGCCGACGCGCGGACCGCCCGCGACGACGACGATGAAGATCCCCTGGAGCCTTCCGCGCACGGCGTCCGGAACGGCGGCCTGGAGCATCGTCGAACGGTAGATCGCGCTCACGTTGTCGGCGGCGCCGGCCACCGCGAGCGCGACGCAGGCGGCGACGATCATCGGCACGTTCGCGTGCTCGGCATCCACCGTCGCCGGTGCGCCCAGCCCCACCGCCGCCAGCAGCAGCGCCAGGGCGAAGGCGCCGATGGCCCCGCCGTACACCTCGATCGCCCGCGTGATGCCGCGCCCGTGCCAGCGGTAGCCGCCGACCCGGCCGGAGAACAGACTCGACAGGAAGGCGCCGGCCGCGATGGCGGCGGTCAGGGCCCCGGCCGTCACCGGCCCGCCGCCGAGCAGCACCATGCCCAGGGCGGGGAACAGTGCCAAGGGCTGTCCGAACGTCATCGCGACGATGTCCATGACGAACTGCAGCCGGATGTTCGGGGCGCGCTTCAGGAAGGCGATGCCGTCCTTCAGCGACTCCAAGCCGGGTCGTACCGTCTCGCCCTCCGGTCGCATCGTCGGCAGCGTCCACAGGCCCAGGAACAGGCTCAGCATCAGGACGACGTCGAGGGAGTACGTCCACGCGTAGCCCGTGGTGGCCACCAGCACACCGGCCAGCGCGGGCCCGGCCATCACCATGATGCCGACCGTCACCCCCTGCAGCGCCGCGGCGGAGGGCAGCAGCTCGCGGGGGAGCAGGCGGGGGATGATGGCGGATCGGCTCGCCATCACGATCGAGTTCGCGGCCGAGTTGACGACGCTGAGCACGTAGAGCGACCAGACCGCCTCCTGCTGCGTCCACGCGAGGACCGCGAGCAGCAGGGTCGAGACGAAGGTGACCGTCGCCGCGGTGAGCGCGACCGTGCGCCGATCGAAGGCGTCGGCCAGCATGCCGCCGTAGATCCCGGCGAGCACCATGGGCACCAGTCCCGCCACCGCGATCATCGACACCGCGAAGGTCGATCCGGTCAGCGCGTACATGTGCAGCATGACGGCCATGATCGTCAGCTGCCCGCCGAGGCCCGACAGCGTCGACCCGATCCACAGACGGGCGAAGGCCGGGCTCCGCCGGAACGGCGTGAGATCGATCAGATGGCCGCCGCTCACCGGTCGACCTCGACGCGCTTGTGGCGCGAGGCGTGTCCACGGAGGATCGTCACGTCGCGCGGCGGGACACCGAAGTGGGCCGCGAGGGCCCGCACGACGCCGTCGTTGGCCGCGCCGTCCACGGCGCGCTCGCGCACGAAGACCGTGAGGCCCTCGGCATCCTGCTCGACGAGGGGGCCCTTGCGGCTGCCGGGCTTGACGTGGACGGAGAACTGCACGTGACCGAGCCTACGAGTTTCCGCGACGGCGTCGGCGCTGGTAGACTCCTGAGGTTGCCGTTCGATCGGCCGCGGAGAAAGAGAGCCCACGCATCAGGCGTCGGGCGCCGCGCAACGAAGAGGAAGGGGATCACCTATGGCACTGGAAGCAGACGTCAAGAAGGCGATCATCGAAGAGTACGCGACGCACCCCGGTGACACCGGATCCCCCGAGGTGCAGGTCGCGATGCTGACGCAGCGCATCAAGGACCTCACCGAGCACCTCAAGGAGCACAAGCACGACCACCACTCGCGTCGTGGGCTGTTCCTGCTCGTCGGTCAGCGTCGTCGCCTGCTGGGTTACCTGCAGGACATCGACATCAACCGTTACCGCTCGCTCATCGAGCGCCTCGGTCTGCGCCGCTAAGGCTTCGCGCCCCCGCGTTCAATCGCGCAAAACATTCTTGGAGAGCCTCCCCACGGTGTGGGGAGGCTCTCGTCATTTCCCGGCCCGATCCGCTCCTCGTATGCTGATGCCACATCGAGAGGGGGTCGTACCGTGCACACCCGCAGGCGCACCAAGATCATCGGGATTCTGTTCGTCGTCGCGGCATCGGCCTCGATCATCCTGTTCGTCGCGATGCCCGACTCGGTCTTGCAGCAGGCGCTCGCCGCCGCAGCCACCGTCTTCGCCGCGGTGGCCATCTGGTTTCAGATCAAGGCCGAGAAGGACGTCGCGATCGGTGAGTTCATCATGAACCTCAACAACAGCTTCAACGACAACGCCTCCATCGGGAGGGTGTACGGACGGCTGGTCCGGGAGAAGCGGCTCGCGGACCGCGATCAGTACGACGCGATGGTGTACCTCACGTTCTTCGAAACCTGTTACCTCTTGCACGCTCGCCGGGTCGTGGATATCGCGCTCCTGGATGATCTGTTCGGATACCGCTTCTTCGTCGCGATGCACAATCCCGACATCCAGCGCATCGAGCTGATTCCCGATCGCTACAGCTACCGGAACCTCATCACCCTGTACGACATCTGGCGCGACCACGTACGGGCGCAGGGTCGGTGGGACGAGTACGCGTCATCGACCGAACTGGAAGCGGCGTTGGGTGCGGAGTACGGCGAACTCCTGCACTCGGCCGCGGGTCGGCGGAAGGGCGCTCGACGTGGTTCAGCTGCGTAGGCCGCATCCTGACGAGGCTCCGACGATCCATCGGCTGCTCGAGGAGGCCTCGAGGACCGAACCCGAGGGTCGTTTCATCGTGGATCCGCTCGACGTGGTCGCGCGTCACCTTGGCGGCCCGGACGGGTTCACGGTGGTCGCCGGCGACGGCGATCTCGTCGTCGCCGCGATGATCGTGCGGTTTCCTCGGGACGCCGAGGACAACCTGGCACGCGGTCTCGGATACGACGATGCGACCGTCTTGGCGGCTGCGCACATCGAGTCGGTTGCGGTCGCACCGCCGTACCGCGGCCGTGGACTGCAGCGGGCACTCCTGAGCTCTGTCGAGGAGGAACTCGTCCGTGACCACGTTCCCGTCGCGTTGGCGACGGTGTCTCCTGACAATGAGCCGAGTCGTCGCAACTTCCTGAAGGCCGGCTACGTCGACCTGGCACGCCGCAAGATGTACGGCGGTGTGGATCGGATCATCATCGGCAAGCAGCTCTCCTAGGCGCGAGCGGCCAGCAGGTCGGCGTGCCAGCGCTCGGCCACGTCGGGGTGCGCCCGCAGCCGTGACTTCAGGGCGTTCTCGCCGTAGAGGGCGTGGATGGGGTTCGTGGGGTCCTGCGTGACGCCGCGCGCCTGTGCGGCGAGCTCGGGGGGCAGCTCGATGAGCGGGAGCCGGGCGTCGAGGGCCGGGTTGAAGAAGAACGGCACCGAGATGCGATCCTCGGGCGCGCGCGGCGATACGACGCGGTGGTTCGTCGCGATGAGGTAGCCGCCGGTCGCGTACTCGAGCATCTCGCCGATGTTGACCACGAACGCCCCCGGCACCGGGGGCGCATCCACCCATTCGCCGTCGCGCTCGACCTGAAGGCCACCCTTGCCGGGCTCGACCCACAGCAGCGTGAGGACGCCCGAGTCCTTGTGGGCGCCGACGCCCTGGGCCGGCTCGGGCGCGCTCGAGCCGGGGTAGCGGACGATCTTGAGCAGCGTCGACGGTTCGCCGAAGTGGTCGTCGAAGTAGTCCTCGGGGGCGCCCAGGGCCAGAGCCCACGCGCGCAGCAGCCGCCGGGCGACGCCCGTCAGATGCTCCTGCCAGGCCGACGCGACCTCGCGCAGCTCGGGCTGCGCCGCGGGCCACAGGTTCGGCCCGATGAGCCGTGCGAACGCCGGGGCGTCCGGGTCGTCGACGACATCGCGCTCGGGTCCGATGTCGATCTGCTCGCGCCAGTCGACCTTGCCCTGCGTGCGCTCGCCGCCGATGCGCGTGTAGCCGCGGAAGTGCGCACTGGTGACGTTCTCGATCGCGAGCTTGTCGGCATCCGGGAGGGCGAAGAAGTCCCGCGCGGCGCGGTGCAGCCGTGCTTCCAGCTCGCCGTCGACGCCCGTGCCGGTGAGGTAGAAGAACCCGACGTCGTGGGTCGCCGCCCGCAACTGCTCGCGGAAGAGGGCGGCCTGTTCGGGGCCGGCGTCGAGGAGGGCGAAATCGAGCACGGGCAGGTTCAGGTCGCTCATGAAGGCGAGGGTAGGCGGATGCCGACACCTGCGCGCGCTGTGTTGCGCCCGGTTACCGCTCGGGCTCGCGGTGCGGTCGCGGCCGCGGGTCCTGACGGGGTCGGCGCGAGCCGGTGGGGTCGGAGCGATGGCCTTCGCGCCCGGCCAGCGTCGGGTCGGCGAACAGCCAGCGGGGGCGGGGCTCGACGAGCGGCCGGAAGACCGTGCGCACGGGCCGCGTCGCGAGGCCGAGCGCGATGACGACCGACAGGACGACCAGCGTCGGCAGCCAGAGCCACGTCGGCTCGGCGCTGCGCAGCAGACCGCTCTCGCGGAACGGGTACAGCACGAACGAGTGGAGCAGGTACACGTACATCGTGTAGCGCCCGAACGCCGTCCACCCGTACGCGCCGCGGGGGACGAGGGCGAAGAACGCGACACTGAGGACGAGCGCGATCGCCATCAGCGCCAGGCGCACCGCGGCCGACCACCAGGGGCCACCGAGCGCGGCGTAGTCCTGGTCGTAGAACAGCCACTGGCGCAGGTCGACCGTGCGCCAGGTGTCGGCGAACAGCCACGCCACGGCGCCCGCCGCGGCGAACAGGGCGACGGCCGCGATCCGCGGACCCCTGCGGCGACGGCGGAGCAGGTCGAGCCGCTGCACGATCCGGTGGTGCGACACCCACCACCCGAGGGTGAAGAACGGGAGCAGGCCCAACGTGCGCGACAGCGACAGGGTCGAGTCGACGTTGGGCCAGTAGCCGACGGCGAGGGAGACGGCGACGGTCCACGCGAGCGGCCACCGCAGGAGCGCGAGGTAGGGCAGCACGAGCCGGAAGATGGCGAGCGCGAGCAGGAACCACAGCGTCCAGGACGGCTGGGTGAGGTTGGGGTTCGCCTCGCCCTCGACGAGCCACTTCGTCAGCGTCCACAGGCTTTCGAACACCACGTAGGGGGCGACGATGTCCGTCAGCAC
Source organism: Microbacterium sp. PAMC21962 (assembly GCF_019443465.1). Lineage (NCBI taxonomy): Bacteria > Bacillati > Actinomycetota > Actinomycetes > Micrococcales > Microbacteriaceae > Microbacterium > Microbacterium sp. PAMC21962. The sequence continues at coordinate 3,509,088 of NZ_CP080381.1, forward strand.
CCGGGCCATCTGCCGCCGCGACGGCCCGTCCGACGTCGAGAAGTAGCCGGAGATCAGGGCGAAGGCGGGCATGTGGAACGCGTAGACGACGAG